>NZ_CP146980.1:0-2914446 GCF_045291185.1 Methanolobus sp. ZRKC2
GGATACGATGCTGCCTGATGTGTACAATCCACAGGCGCTGAACAGGTATGCTTATGTGCTGGATAATCCGGTGAAATATAACGATCCGAGTGGACATGTACCGGCAGACACAATTGTAGATGGTATTTTTCTGGCATATGATGGAGCAAATTATTTACTGAACCCCTCTGAAGAAAACAAGGAAAACTTAGAATGGAGTGCCGCAGCGACCGCAATTCCGTATGTCCCTGGCCGTTATGTAAAACCTCTCTTGAAATATGTATCTCCATCAGATCTTTCAAAAATAGGTAAGTATGCTCCTGATGCATTGAAATACCTTGGCTACTCTGATGAGTTTGCATATGCAGTAAAAAGGGGAGATACCATTCATGCAGCTACAAACGCAAGAGGGAAAACCGTATGGCTTGCTGAAGGAAGCGTCGAACAAAACTGGGGTTGGAGTCATATTGTTGATAAACACAAGTTGGGACAAGCAGGAGATGAATTCTCAAAAGCTTTTGGAAGCCAATACGATGATGTAGGAAAGTCTAAGGAACTTATTATGGAAGCTACAGAAAAAGGAACTTACATAAATCATCCTAAAAAAGGTGGTGCCTATATTATGAAAGTTAATGACGACTATTCCCTTAAGGTAGCCGTAAATAAACATGGGTCAATTACTACGGCACATCCACTTCGTGAGAACGAAGCTAAAAAAGAAATAATTAAGTATGGAGGTAAAAAATGAAGAATAACAAGTTTCCTGCAAAAATATTAAAGGTCGAGCCTAATACTATAGATGAATTTGGAGTAATTTATGATTGGGATATTTTAGTAGAATCTACAAAAGGGGAGATTTTTTGGCTTTTTGTTCCATCAATCATTTGCGACAAGGAAATGGAAGGACAAATGTCAATAATTGAATTTAGTGTTGGGCAAAATGCTGATCTAATGAATCTTATCAAGTTAAAAACAAAGCAAAAAAAGATAGTACCCCCAAAGTGCCTTTATGATCGTAATTCTCCCAATTACTCTGCAGTATTTTATGGTGAAATCATTGGGAAAAAAAGTGAACCCGATTCCAATTCCATATTAGAAGTAGATGTTGGTTCTGGTATCATTTTGGTTATAGTCCGTAAGAAGGAATATGATAATTTCTTAGTTGGCGAGTATATAATGATAGAAGGAAACCTTGTTCATTTAGAAGAAATAGATGGCATGAGGACATGATACAGTAAGTACTTGTACGATGCTAACGGCCAGAGAGTTAAGAAGCAGAATTCGGTTGGCGAGTTCACCTATTACGTAAATCAATTCTATGAGATTGACAACGATGCTGCCACCAGCTACTTCTTCCGCGATGACGAGCGCATAGCAAAAGAAACAGCCGGAGACATGGAATGGTATCTCTCCGACCACCTCGGCAGCACCACTCTCCTCATTGACGAGAGCGGTCTTGAGGTCGAGCGCACCGAGTATTATCCATACGGTCAGGTGCAGTCCGGCGGTCTGGAGAAATATGGTTTCACAGGACAGGAGAAATTTGCCAACAGCGATCTTCAGAACTTGTCATAATTCCAGTGTCTCCCATACTGACAATAGGGGCGTAAGGCGATTAATGTATCATCTACAAGAGGAGGATTTTACTAATATTACCTGTATTCTTTTGGACAAAAATCAAACTTTCTACTTCAGAATATTCACACTCATCATCGAGCAAAGACCGGCTCGGTGGGCCGGATAGTCTTGGACATTTTTGTACTAAAAAGAAAGCATACCCATATTTTTGGGACACAAAAATGTCTATAAATTAAAAATAGGATGCATTAAAATAATTATCACTTCTTCAGATGAGCATCCCAGCTTGTTTCTTCAACTCTTCTTATAATCTCCTTAAGGGGCATTCCCGTTGCTTGAGAAAGTTTTTTGCAATCCTCATACTCTGCGGAAATATGCATAATTTCTCCGTTTTTATCCTCTGCAACTTTTATTCTGCACTCAAAAACCTGTCCGCAAATATCAACTTCGATAGTGGTTATTTTCCGGTTTGCTACAAAACGATGCTTTGTAGAGAGTACTCTTATTCCTAGTGAACCTGTTTCCCTTATAATTTCCCTGGCAATTTTCGGACTATCTTCAGGTCTGGTAATCACTTTAATTATTGATCCGGGTCTGCCTTTTTTCATGGTTGCGGGAATTATCACAACATCCCTTGCGCCCAGTTTAAGCAGCTTATCGAAAAGGTTTCCAAGGACTTCTCCCGTGACATCATCGACATTTGTTTCGAGCACTTCTACACGGTCAGTAGATATTGGTTCCTCAATCTCCGTGATCATGATGCGAAGGACATTCGGATTGTCAATGTTTGCCTTTCCTGCGCCGTATCCTATAGAAACAGCTTTTCCTTGCGGCATATTCTCTATGGGTTTTGCATAGTGGCTCAATATTGCTGCACCTGTGGGAGTGAGCATTTCCCTTTTACCATTCCCATAGAAAAAAAGTCCTCCTTCTTTCAGTATTTCTAGTGTTGCAGGAGCTGGAACAGGTAGCGTTCCATGTGATGTTTCAACAAGTCCTCCACCGACGTTAATAGGCGTGCAGAATATTTCCTCGGCTCCAAGGTTTCTTATCGCAGTACAGGAACCTACAATATCTGCTATTGCGTCTTTCTGCCCGACCTCGTGGAAATGCAGCTCCTTAAGGGTTTTATCGTGTATTTTTGATTCTGCCTTTGCCAGTATTTCAAATACTTGCAGTACATCCTTCTCAACCGGTTTAGGTAATTTTGCATCCAGTATCACATCAACAATCTCATGATAGTGCCTTGAATGAGTTTCCCGGTCTACAATAATATTGACATCTACCGCTGCAATTCCTTTTTTACTGACCTTTTCTATGGATACCGATACATCAGTAGTTGACTCAATTGCTTCACAAACTTCATTCCGGTCTGCTCCCAGGCTTATAAGAGTACCAAGTATCATATCACCGGAAGCGCCTGAAAAAGGATCAAATATAAGAGCTTTCATGATGCACTCCTAATTATCTTCCATCGAACCCGTTTTTCTCATTTCGGCCATCTTGTTGGCTATCCTGGCGGCAAATGAGCCTGCCACAAATCCGCCATCTATATTCACAACTGAGAGGACAGAGCACGATTGCAGCATTGACAGAAGAGCTGCCTCTCCTTTAGCTCCTGCTCCATATCCTGTGGAAACAGGAAGTCCTATCACAGGCACATCTACAAGGCCGGAAACCACAGTTGGTAAAGTTCCTTCCCTTCCGGCTGCCACAACAATCGCATCAGGTTTGCAATCCTTAAGCTTAAGCATTTCATTGACAAACCTGTGGAACCCGGCAACTCCGACATCATATACTGTCTGCGTCTCACATCCCATTTCCGATGCTACCATTCTTGCCTCTTCAGCCACCATTATGTCTGCAGTCCCTGCCGAAATAATAGCCACTTTCCCGCCACTTCTTGGTGCAGGTGTCCCATCATTTACAACAGCTGTTGTCTTGTGAATGCTCCATTCAATATTTTCCGGGTCGAATTCGCTTTCCAGGGCTTTTGAGCTTTCTTTGTCAAGCCGGGTTATGAGTGCTCTTCCCATCGCATTAACCTGGGCCTTTGCTATTTCCACAATATCATCGGGCTGTTTTCCCTCTGCAAGAATCGCCTCCATAATGCCTGTGCGATGTTTACGAAACGTATCTATTTTTGCAATATCTGAAACCGGGACATATCCCATCGAACGTATCTCAGCATTTGCTTTCTCAAGTTCTATTTCTCCGTTTTTAAAAGCCAGAAGTATGTTCTCAACTTCCATATCATTGCCCCTTTCATTGTTTTGCTCATCGGAAATATGCGACTACAATTGTGAGCTTTGCAAGTCATTCATCCTTTATGCACAAGAGTCTTTGATGGTGAAAATGAAAAAGTCAGTTTTTCAAAAGCTGCATCAATCACTCGAAACTGGATATTTTGATCCTTCAGCCTCTCAAGTGCCTTATTCTCAACCATCTCCTTAACTTCATACAGGGAAATCTGTTTTCCTGATTCGTTCAGACTCCTTGTCAGCGCTTTCAGCTCGTCATATTCCGCGCGAATCGAGATAATTTCACTCTGCTTGTTCTTTATGACCTTGAAACTCATTGTTCCGGTCCACTCAATATTACCGTTTATTTCAAATGAAAGATCA
This sequence comes from Methanolobus sp. ZRKC2, assembly GCF_045291185.1. Lineage (NCBI taxonomy): Archaea > Methanobacteriati > Methanobacteriota > Methanomicrobia > Methanosarcinales > Methanosarcinaceae > Methanolobus > Methanolobus sp. ZRKC2. The sequence continues at coordinate 4,182 of NZ_CP146980.1, forward strand.
AGCCGTCTTACTTCGTGGTTATAGGAATAGTGCTCAGTACTGAATATCCTGATCCCGAGTGTTCCGGTTTCAATTGCCATGAACTCTGCAATGTCCGAAATTTTTTCTTCCTTAGTATCGATAAAGAAAATGAACTCATTTCGTCCTTTTTTTGTAATAGCAGGGATAACATGGACATTCTTCGCCCCAAGATTCATCAATTCTTCAATAATATATGGCACGCTGTCACAGCTAATGTTATCCACGTTTGTCATCAAAAGCAAGATCATACCTCCTGAATTACAAGCCATTCAAAAAAATTAAAAAAGGAAAGGAGAACTTCTCAGCATTAACTTCTCAGCTCATCCTGTCCATCATTTTAACCGCAAGCTCAGCAACATCATTTGCTTTTGCTTTCGCTCCCGGAATTGCAGCAGTACAACCCTTTGCAGCCTCTTCACATTTCTTTGCAGCTTCAGACGGTGTTTCAACCTTCATTGCTGCTGCCACTGCAGCCGGAACAGTCACATTAATGATTGTGTGTCCGGACAACTGGAGTTCCGCAACAGGAACTGCAGCAAATGGAATAATGTTAAGGATTTCCTGCTTTCCGTTCAGAACTGCATCCGGGATTACATCATGTGCCAGGCCTTTCAGTTCAAACTCATTTCCGTCAATGGTCAGGACCACATCCACATCACTATCAAATCCGTAATATGAGCAGGCAAACGGATGTGTCCTTCTTGCGCCACCAGTCAGCTTTGTTATCTTCACGCTGACTTCATGGCCGGTCATCATACCAAGCATAGCAGCAGAGTTTGTTTCTACAGTTTCCATCCTTTGTTTATCGAGTTCCCTTACAACATCCTCAACTGATTTTCCGGATTTTATATCCTCGTATGTTTTCTTTGCCCTGCGGAATATTGCCGCTGTGCGAGCCGGTTCGGTTGCTTCAATAATAACTTTGGTAACCGGTCCGCGACGGACTTGTTCTGCCTTTCTGGCAATAGTATTTGCACCAACAGCAGCTACTTCCGGGTCAAGCCATTCCGTATCCTTAAGGCTTAAGATCATGCTGGCGGTTTTAGCAGCATCATTATTACTGGTGATCAATCCTCTCAATGCTACAATAGCATCGGCGGTCATATGTCCGAGTGGTGGCATAATAGGTCCTCCGGAGAATCCCGCACCAATCTGGATAGCCTCCTGGAATGCACAGAGCATCTCTCCAAAAGACATCATTCCGACAACTGTAGGTGCTCCGATGTCCTTCATAATCACACCGAGGTCTCCTATCACTCTTGCCGAATCATACTCTTCATTTGTTCCCCTCATGTGGAGCTTTTCAGGAATGCCCGCAACCTCACAAGCTGCTTTTCCGGCCAGGTAAGCACTATTTACAGCAAAAAATCCGCCATGCTCCTCGCCAACAAATGAATCCGGATGTGCAATTTCAAGGGTTGCTGCCACACCTATAATAGCGCTCATCACAGGACTTGGTGATACTCCTGCACCACTGTAAGCGTCTATCATTGCCTGGGTTGCGATTTTTGAACCATTAATGGCAATGTCCGTAAATCCTATATCTTCTCCAAGGGTAGTGTGTCCGTAAAGAGGTCCGCCTGCAACACCAAGGGGTAAATTCTTACCTACTATTCTTGTGAGCTTGCCTTCTGCAAGTGCATTATAAAGGGCAGCCACTGCTGCGAAACCTGATATCTTGTTGTTGTGCTTTGGAGTAGGAATTGATGCAACACCTGTTCTCGTTACACCTGCTATCATTCTTGCAAGAGCTCCAAGCTTCCTGTTACCTGCAGGAACTCCGGCCTGGGCGTTTGAACCTGCGAAATAAGAGATAACTGCAGCAAATAACGCAGCATTTGTAGGATCAGCACCAGCCTCCTTTGCAGCTTCAATTGCTTTTCTGAGGACATCATCAACAGAAAGAGAGGGTGAATCTTCATCTGTCAACTTAACATTTGCACCTTTCAGCACTTCCACTGCAATAGCATTGGCAGCGCACATTGCAGAAATATTTGTCATACCATGACTCTTTGTCAGCGCTTCAATCCTGTCATTTGTCAGGTTCTCAATTTTGTAAGTTGCTGCCATTGCAGCGGCAAGAATTTCTTTTTCCAATTCAGTATCCTCCTTGGTGTATTATTTGTATACGCACAAGAAATCACGATATTTGAAATAATTGAGTTGGGACATGTACAATCATTTGAATAGGACATAGGAGTATAGCAAAAAATAGTGATTCATATTTGGCAGATAGTAGGCAATCTCAGCTTCTGATAATCACTGATTTTCTATGTCTATCTATGTGGCTTAACCAAGAAAAAAATAGACTGGAATTTCAAAGCTTCGGGGAACGCCTGGAAAATTTCAATTGAATAAATGATTTATGAGAAAACCAAAAAGTGATAGAAAACAATCTGATTAAAACATTAAGTTTTTCTAAGTTATTTGCTAAAAAAATCCTGATTTAACTTCACTGATTGAATTTCTGGGTTTACATCAGTTATATTTTTATATGTTAAAAGGTCACTTTGTTTCCTCAAGCCAGTAACTGCTTTGTCACAGGGGTTACTGCAATAAAGTTGTTTCTTCAATATAACATCGGGTGAATTAATGAAAAGGATCTTACTACTTATTTTAGTTTTTGCGATTTTCGCAAGTGGCTGTACTTCACAGGTCGTAGAGCCTGGAGACTTTGTATCTGTGAACTATGTAGGTGAATTGGAAAACGGCACTGTGTTTGACACTTCCATTGAACAGGTAGCAATGGATGAAGACATATACAATCCTTCCCGTACTTATGAACCTCTGGGTTTTGTTGTTGGTTCGGGACAGATGATACCGGGATTTGATGAAGCTGTAACAGGCATGGCTGTAGGTGAAGAAAAGACTGTGGAGCTTTCTCCTGAAGAAGCTTACGGGGAGTATAGTTCCGAGCTGATTTTTGATGTTCCGGCTGAAGAGTTTGAGAGTGCGAATATTACCCCTGTGGTTGGTGAGGTTATTGGCATTCAGGGACGACCGTGTACGATAGTCGACGTTTCGGAAGAAAACGTCACACTCGATTGTAACCACCAACTTGCCGGTGAAACCCTCATCTTCACAATAGAGGTAGTCTCTATAGAAAGTAACGACGGTAACAATTCCTGAAAAAGCCGGGATATATATGGAAAAGGAAGAAAAAGTCGTAGTTGTCCTGCTGGCGATGATCTTTCTTTCCTTCTCCATTGCCTATGTGTTTTTCTTTTCGGAAGCTGGCTCCGAAGTAGCTGAATTTTCTGTATCTTCTGAGATTGGTGAGAGAGTGGTACTTGAAGGAAGTGTAGTATCCAAGCGTTTCACCTATACCGGTGACCATCTTTTGCTTACTGTGGATTCCGGATCGGAAACTGTAAAAGTTTTCATTCCTTCGGACAATGGTGCCAGGGATATCGGCTCGATGGTGAATGAAGACGATACAATAAAAGTGTCCGGGGTTGTTGACGAGTACAAGGGTGAGATCGAAGTTGTAGTCCGGGATGAAAAGGATGTTGCTATCATTTCCACAGTTTGAAAATATAACACAAAAAATTAATCGCTAAAGATTTAAACGAATAATGCGTCATAAACAAGCATGAAAGCCTGTATTATGTGTGGGGGGGAAGGGACCAGGCTGCGCCCTTTGACATTCGCAAGACCAAAACCAAGCATTCCTATATTGAACAAACCTTCAGTTGTACACCTGATAGAACATCTCTGTAAAGAAGGGTTCAGCGATATCGTAATAACTCTTGGATATATGGCTGACAAGATCGAAGAAGAACTTGGAGACGGCCGTATTTTCGGTGTTCATATTGACTACGTTTATGAAAAGGAAAAACTGGGTACTGCAGGTGGAGTAAAGAATGCAGAGCAGTATCTTGGAGATGAGCCTTTTATAGTTCTCGGGGGAGACCATGTACTTAACCTCAATCTCAGGGAAATGTACCGGTTCCATGAGATGACTGATTCTCCTATTACAATAGGTCTTCTTTCTATCGATGATCCCCGGGAATTCGGTATAGCTGATATGGATGTAAACAACAAGATACATCGTTTCCTTGAAAAACCGGGTCCTGGTGAGATATTCAGCAATCTTGCAAGCACAGGTATCTATGTGTGCAATCCGGAAATATTCGATATGATACCTGCAAATACAAAATATGATTTTGCAAAAGATCTCTTTCCCGATATGCTGAAGAAGGATATGAAAATTAACGGCTTACTTGCACGTGGTAAATGGACTGATGTCGGAAACGCTGCTGCTTACAGGCAGGCTCAGCGATGGATGCTGGAAGCCCTTCCAGGGACAACCATTGTCGGCCAATTCAGTACAAAAGACTCACGTATAACAGGTCCTCTCCAGCTCGGGCACAATGTTTCCGTGGGTTCTAATTCATCAATAGTAGGTCCTACGGTGATAGGTGAGAACACAGTTATCGGTGACGATGTGCTTATAGGACCATATACTACGATTGGTTCCAATTGTGTCATTGACAACGAGTCCAGGATACTTTCATCATACATATTCAATGATGTAAGCATTGGAAAGAACTGCAATGTTTCAGGCTCTATAATCGATAATTCGGCAAAGGTTCATGACAACTGTTGTCTTGAGAATGGAACAGTCCTTGGCCCCGATATTGTCGTAGGAAAGAACTCCACAGTCCATTCCAATATACGCATATGGCCTGAAATTGTTATTGAAGAAGGCACGAATGTCAAGGAAGACTTAATTAATGATTCCTATCTCTGATCTTTCATAATTTCCATAGAGGTCGGGTTTTTATGAACAAGGTGAAAAAATGGCTTATGGTATCCTTGTTCATAAGCTTCATTTCAGGAATTCTTGTTGTAATACTCACTTTTGATGCGGGCACTATTGATGCATTGTTACGTGTAAGGCCGGAATTTATCCTTGCTGGAATTCTTATTCACTTTATTTCTTATCTGGTGTGGGGTCTGCGGGTCAAAGGTCTCTGTAAAACGCTGGGTTACAATATAGGTATTCTAAGGTCTGTTGAGATCGTAACCTCCAGCACCCTTGCAGCGTCCATCACGCCCTCTTCTCTTGGTGGAGAACCTGTAAGGATACATCTTCTGCACATTGATAGAGTTCCTCTTGGAAAAGCATCTGCAGTTGTCATCGGTGAAAGGGTTCTTGATGGGATATTCATACTGTCTCTTGCTCCTTTTTCAATATTTGTTTTCAGCAAAATCCTTCATAATTCCTCCCTTGATGTTCTGCTTGTGCTGGCAGAGTTATTTTTGCTCGGGATTCTTTTCCTGTTTTTATATGGCGTATGGCGCCCAAAGTCAACGAAAAAAGCCATACATTTTATTGTCAGGAAGATAGCTCCGTTTGTTGGAACCAAGACTGATTCAAGACTTGAAATGGTGCTGAAAAAGGTAGATTCGGAGCTCGAGAATTTTCATAATAGCATTGCCCTTTTGGTAAAAGGGAATAGAAAAGGTCTTCTGGTCGGGATAACATATACGCTGATGTTCTGGCTAACTGAATTTTCTCTTCTGTATGTCGTTCTTCTGGGCCTGAACCAGTATCCAGAACCTTTAGTTGTCTTTGCTTCCCAGGTTTTGGTGATGATCCTCATGGCAATACCTGCAACTCCCGGAGCAAGTGGGGTTGCGGAGTTTGGAGCTACTACGATATTCTCCGTGTTTGTAAGTTCTTCGCTTTTGGGTATAACTGTTATCGCCTGGAGGGCACTGACATTCTACATGAACCTTGTTGTAGGCAGCTTTGTAAGTTTCAGGATATTAAAGGATACGGAGTTCATGAAAAAATTTCTCCGATAGTTTTATTGAAAGGTGTGCTCATGGGCAGATGTTCAGGTATTCTAACAATTGTTCTGTGCTGTCAGTTCTCTTCAGAAAATCTTCCTGATCTGAAAAAGGTACTTTGCTACGGATTGTAACTGCCTGCTTCTTTCCAATACCAGGCAATTCCTGTATAAGCTGCAGGGGTGCTTTGTTGATGTCCAAGGGGAAAGGTACACCAGTAATCGAACGCTGGCCATGTCTTGTTACAGTCACGTCTATGAACTTTCCCAAAGGCATGTTTGCAGGAATTCCAACAAGCAAAGGGTAGGACCCCATCTGTCGTCCGAAACAGATATTTGCATCATTTACCTCGCAAAGCACATCTCTTAAAACAGTTCCCGGAGGCACAAGTTTCCTGAGCATTGGCAGATCGATTTCCTTTCTGACTTTTTCCTTGTATTTGAGGAACAACTTCTTGTTCCTGGCAACTAGCTGGTCCTGGCCGTACATGGGAGTTTCGGGAAATGCCATTACCTGCCGGATGTTTATTCTTCTGACGAGCAGATCTGAATCGAGCACTTTTTTGAGGAACTCGTAATTGAGTTCAAATGTCTTTTTTGTCTCTCCTTTCAATCCATGTACGAAATTAATTCCTGGTAGTAGTTCAGGCAGTCCGTTTGAACCTCTTGCTCTTCCTACCTCATTGATAAGACTGATCGCCTGGAATACATCATCAGGCATGGCTTTGAGATCATTGGCCTTAATTACGTTGGGATCGGCACTCTCCATTCCCAGCGCAGCGACATCCCCTGAAGTATGGTATTTGACTATGGTTTTGAGTATCTCCCTGCACTCATCAGGGTATGCGGCTATGGTGGCAGGGTTTGCGTTATCCATATGCAGTACTTTAAGTTTTGGTGCTACCTGGCGTATACCTTCGTATAGCTCTAGCAGTTTTTCCGGTTTTGGCAGGGGTGTATCTCCGCCGGTATCCTTTGCATGATAGCTGAGAATATCCGGCTGTCTTCCAATCCTGAAATATCTTGCTCCATTTTCATAAAGGGCTGATACTTCGGAAACAACGTCTATCACAGGCCTGTAATCAGAAGTCCCGTAGAATGGCTCTGTGCAGAATGAACAGTGTTTTCTGCGCCCGCAACCTCTGTAAGTTTCGATCTCACACATCACCCTGGGATAATCCGGGTGTTTTTTGATTATAAAGGCTCCTTTGTTACTCCAGCGACCTATCTCTTCCACGGACCTGTAGCGATGGTCAGGAGTGTCAATATTTATCCTGGTTTCGTGTTTCTCCAGAATGTCATATACAAAGGCTTCGATATCCGCCTTCGATGTCAGAACATTCTCATCCCGGATTCCTAATGAGTTTGCTGTTTTCCCACCTTCTTTGCTGAATCCGAGACGTATTGGTCCTCCAAGGATTTTAATTCCTTCACTTGCGCTGAATATACTTTCTATTTCTCCCGGGCTGATGGGTGTTGAACGCAGGTATTTGCCGGGAACGGTCATTCCGGAAACTACTGTTACGATTTTCGCTTTCTTTATCAGCTCGTTTGCAATGGAAGGGGATTCACGTATCGAATCGATTGTGAAATAATGTATGTTCTCTTCAGGAAATCCCCTTTCACGAAGTACTCCTGCAATATATCGGATGTATGGTGAGATGTATGGGGGAACACCAAAACATGCAGGCTCATCCACGTACCCGTCAACGATTATAGCGTGTTCAGTCATCATGATATGTATTTTCTATGATATATATTTGTAAACATTCAATTAATTCTGTTTATTTTTATGTAGACATTTGTATGTGTGAAACAGTTTTTTAGAAGCTCCTTATTTGTTTCCGTTTCCCTTTAAATATACATTTTTTCTTTTCGGTTCGGGACTATTCTAAGGGTTGTAGCTGACAACAGATGTTCTTAGTTGATCCCTTATTTGTTCTTTGTGACTGTTAATGTGGTTTATCTGGAATATCGTGCTATTTCATACAAAACAAGAACTTGTCATACGGGCGTAGTTGCTTAATATTTGTATGCAATGTTCCTACACTTGTTATGATTCGTAATCATTTGTGTGCTATTGTGCTATTCATACTTGTATGAGGGATATGCCTGCGTCTCCGCGCACACTTGTTATATATTCCCTTTTCTATTACTACTAGTAGAATTAGGCACAATGTAAAAAGAGGTTCTTCAATGAGAAGTGACAAGACCAAAAAAGGATTTGAACGTGCACCAAACCGTTCACTTTTGAAAGCAACCGGATTGACCGATTCGGAAATGGAAAAACCGTTCATCGCAGTTGTCAACTCGTGGAACGAGCTAATACCGGGACATATTCACCTTGATAAAATTGCAGAAGCTGTAAAAGCAGGCATACGCAGTGCAGGCGGTGTTCCATTTGAGTTCCATACCATCGGTATCTGTGACGGAATTGCAATGGGTCATGAAGGTATGAAATATTCTCTTCCAAGCCGAGAGGCTATTGAAGATTCCATCGAACTTGTCCTGCAGGGGCACCAGTTGGACGGAATGGTCATGATAACAGCATGTGACAAGATTACTCCCGGGCACCTGATGGCAGCAGGTAACCTTAATATTCCTACAGTTGTTGTGACCGGCGGTCCCATGATTCCGGGCTACGTTGACGATGAATACCGTGATCTCATCTCTGTCTTTGAGGGTGTTGGTGAATGCCAGGCAGAAAAGGTTTCCGAGGAAAAACTGAAACTTCTCGAGGACTGTTCCTGCTCCGGTGCAGGGTCATGTGCAGGTATGTACACTGCTAATACAATGGCCTGCATGACCGAAGCTCTGGGTCTTAGCCTTCCCGGATGTGCTACGGCTCATGCAGTCGATGCCAAGAAGATACGTATTGCGAAGGCGTCAGGTGAGCGCATTGTTTCTATGGTCCATGAAGACCTTACTCCTCGTAAGATAGTTACTCCAGAATCATTCGAAAACGCCATTATGGTAGATATGGCAATCGGAGGCAGTACCAATACAACACTTCACTTGCCTGCGGTTGCACACGCTTTCGGGTTGCAGCTATCTCTTGATGTTTTTGATCGGCTCAGCAGGAGCACGCCACATATCATATCCCTGAAGCCAGGTGGTGTCCATTATATGCTGGACTTTGAAAGGGCAGGTGGCATCCAGGCTATAATGCAGCGTCTCAGAGGCAGTTTGAACCTTGACCAGAAGAATGTCAACGGTAAGACTGTTGCTGAGAACCTTGAGGATCTGGTTATTGTGAACCCGAAACTCAGTGCTGAGGTCATAAGTACGGTTGAGGCTCCTGTCCACAAGGAAGGCGGTATTGCAATATTGAAAGGCAGCCTTGCTCCTGATGGATCTGTTGTCAAGCAGGCAGCAGTTGACCTGAAGATGTTGAAACACAGTGGCCCTGCACGTGTCTTTGACAGTGAGGAAGCTGCAATGGAGGCTATTCTCAGTGGCAAGATAGTTTCCGGGGATGTCGTGGTTATCCGGTATGAAGGCCCGAAAGGTGGTCCGGGCATGCGTGAGATGCTTTCTCCTACTTCCGCAATAGCCGGAATGGGCCTGATTGATTCGGTCGCTCTTGTAACAGATGGCAGATTCTCCGGAGGTACAAGAGGTCCCTGTATAGGTCATATCTCGCCTGAGGCTCATGAAGGCGGTCCGATAGGTCTTGTAGAAGAGGGAGATATCATTGAGATAGATATTCCTGCTCGAAAACTTGACCTGAAAGTATCCGAAGAAAAGCTTGCAAAACGCAGGGCTTCATTTGTCCCTGTAGAAAAGCCTGTTACGGGTTATCTTGCAAGATACAGGAAGTTTGTCAGTTCGGCAAGTAAGGGTGCTATTATAGAGTAAACGTAAATTTATCGCTAAAGGTCTGAAAAGGCCTTCTTTTTTTTAATTAGTTATATTTCATAGTGACCTGATGCAATAACTATTTCAAACTTTAGTTTACAAAAGAAACTTATGGAACGTACAGGTCTTTGTTCTATATGTGGCAGAGCTTCAAAAATGCATACCTGCATGCTTTGTGGCAGGCTGGTTTGTGATCGGTGCTATGATTTCTCAAGAAATGTTTGCATCAGGTGCTCAGTGACACCTACATTTTCTGAGAGAAATCCGGAACAGCGGGTTCTTTAAATTATGGACGTATCAGGTAATGAATTCCATTTTCTGCTGTAAGCTTTAGCACACCTGACGATACAAGTTCTGATATCTTTGCCTCGATCTCACTCTCTGAGAATTGTTTTGATATCAGGCTTCTGATAATATCTTTTTTGACCTTTGCACCATGTGGCATATACATCAGAATATTACTTCCCAGCTTGTCTGGCTTGGAGCTGCTATTTCCGGAAGGTGCTTTCACCGTTGTATCTTTGACAGGCTGGTTCATGGGGGGTTGCTGTGCAGGTGGATTTATGTTCTGTTCCGGGTTTTCAAAAGGTGGTGTTTGTATATTTTCCGGTTGGGTATCCGGGAATGAGGGTGCAACAAAAGGCTTTTGCTTCTCTTCCGGGGATGATTCTATACTATGAATTTTGAACAATGGTTGTTTCTCTGTCGTCGGGACATTCTGCTGCCCTGTCATGTCTGATGGCGGTGTCGTCTCAGGCTGCAATTCCGGTAATTTGATGGCTTCTGCATCTTCCGGTGATTTCAGATCCGGTATTGCAAATGGCTGGTTGTTGTTCTCAAAAGTTTCGCTTACCTCTGGCATGAATGGAGGTGTCTGTTCCCCTTCTTTGGGTGAACTAAGATCCGACATTACGAATGGCTCATTATCAGCTATCCCGGTAGGTGGATTTGGATCTGAAAAAGGTGCAGCATTGTTATTTGTCATTTCAGGAGGTTTTAGTTCCGGAATGACCATTTCCTGTTCCTGATGTTGTGGTTCTGCTGGTGGTTTAAGCTCCGGTATTTTCCACTCTTGCTCCTGTTGAATTCCCGCAGGCGTTTCAAGTTCAGGCATTGCTATTGTTTGTTCTTGTTGAACCTCTGCAGGTGGCTCAAATTCTGGCATTTTCCATGTCTGCTCTCGTTCATTTCCTGCAGATGCTTCGAGGTCCGGTATTACTATTGTTTGTTCCTGCTGAACCTCTACGGGTGGCTCAAATTCTGGCATCTTCCATGTTTGCTCTTGTTGATTTTCTGCAGACGTTTCAAGTTCCGGCATTACTACTGTTTGTTCCTGCTGAACCTCTGCAGGTGGTTCAAATTCTGGCATCTTCCATGTTTGCTCTTGTTTAGTTTCCATTGGTACTTCCAGCTCTGACGCCATTACTTGTTCTTGTTGAACCTCAATCTTCTTTTGAGGTTCTGGAATTATAGTTGCCTGCTCAATTTGAGATTCAGTTGGAATTTCGTGCCCTGTAATTACTGGTTCCTGGATTTCCTCACTTAATGAGTGAGCTCCTGGCACTTCATTTCCCTGATCATTATTAAATGTAGTTTCAGCTTCGTGCAAAGCTGGAATGTCCTCAATTTCAGACTTGATTGGAGGGTTAGGTTTTGCCTCTTCGGGAATGTTCTCTTGGTTTGAGAGCGAGCATTTGTCTTCTTGTACCTGTTCAGGGATGGCAGGAACTTTTTCATCAGTCCATTCCGGTTGATTTTGAATGTTATTATGATCTAATAAATCCGGGCACATTTCTTCATGACCAGAGATTGCAGATTCTGAAAATACCGGTTCACTTTCTCTTGCGTTTTCTGGATACACTTCATAGTTTGTAAGTGTCTGGCAAGATTGTGATTTCGGTTCAGGAAGCTGCTGCATGACTCTGGCAGCCAGTTGTTTCTCAATGCTTGATAATTTGCTAAAAAGTTCGTCAACATTTCCTTTAAGAGTTGCAATGTCCCGTTCCAATGGTATATTACTGTCAATGTCCTGCATGTTGTCAAGTGCATCAAGTTCTCTTTCAATCAATTTTCGGATGAACAGGCTCTTGTTTTCTACACTGTTTAATTTATCAAAAAGTTCATCGGACATGCTGATGGTCAGGCGTTTCATTGCAATCTCTCGTCGGGTATTGAATATGTTGGAACATACTTATGTATGCATACATCATACATATATAGTTAATGGAAATATATTTAAGAAGAATTTCAAAAAAAGGCAGCTTGCTATCACTGTGTTAGATGCATCCTAAAAAATTCATTAAAAAATATATGTTTAAAAATAGATGTTGAATGCAAGGTCACATGGACTTCTTACATTCAGGACATGCCCTTCCTCTGGTAGTAGAAATGAATGAATGCTTTGGTGTGATACACTTGCATAGGGGACAGAGTTCGTTGCTTTTGAATATTTTTTCGACAGCCTGGAGGTCTGTATCATAGATGTGTGTGTCCCACCCGGTTGCGATCAGGGATTCTATCTCGTAAGGTAAGTTCTGTTCTCTGAATACTTTTTTGAATCCTTCGACAATAGCAGGTATATTAGCAGGGAATCCGCCGAAAGCATCCCATGAGCGGTATAGTATGTACAATCTTGCCTGTGTTTCACTCATGAGTTCAATCTTATATGCTATCCAGCAAGGTTGGTCTTCAAATTTAGGAATATGGACTTCATTTTCCCACAAAACACCTACATGCCTTCTTGAGCCCGGACGCATATTGGCTACATTCTCACCAAGAGTGTTGTAAGCTGTCTCTCCATATCTGAAGAGTTGTTTTGCATAACAGTAATCAAATTTTCTTTTATCATCATCCGGGAGTGAGATGTACCAGTCAGCATACTCTTCGGTGAGCTCTTCCTTGTATTTCTTTATCAGATTCTCTCCGAAAGGAACAGCAGGGTTCACCTGATTGTTATTTATATCCTTTATCTGGATGGTTGCATGGACCCTCTTTGTCATCGTATTATAATCCGGTTTATGCTCCTCGCCATTTTTATATATCTCGTAAATCAGTTGTGACCATGCTGAAGAAATGTTTTGTGCTTTTATCAGTACAGCTTCCATATCCATCATTCCCTTTTTGTCTGGCAGTGCCATAATGTGGTTTGCTGAAAATCCTTTTCAAAAAGTCTCGTCTTTGAAAATGAATGCATTTTAGGTTAATATAATTATGCAGCATCTGAGTATTCAATCTGTATTCTAACTGGAACCTTGTATTTTTCGCTTGCATCAAGACTCGTCAGTCACGTTGCCGGGTATGCTCTTGTCCACAAGGGCGCTTGCAAGCATAATAGCCTTTGTATAGTGTCCTCCGACTCTCGAAGTGTCCACGAATACATAATTATCCATCAGTATTGGTGCTCCCATACCGTCTCCGCCTCCAAGAAAGACCAGGGTCCTGAAGATCAGATTTCCTGATATGCCATCAGGAGCAAGGATAAAGTTTGATTCCTTGATTGCATCTTCTATGAGGATGGTGTGATGCTTTGCCTCGATGCCCATTTCCCTTATCCTGTTTACTATGAAATCCCCTTCAGCAAGTGTCTGATCCACGCGCTGGTTCCTTCCAAGGTCGCCAAGCCTTCCTCCTGAGAGCACTCCTACAACAGGTTCTACGCCGAACCTACGGATGTGTTCAACACCTAGCCTGATGAAAGCTATCTTGTCAGCCAGTTCGTCCCCTTCATCAATTCCTACAGGTGCAATAAAAAATGGTTTTCCTTCACTTGTCAGCAACAATGCGATTCGATGGAGCTGATCTTGGTTCAGCGCTTTTCTGAGGTTTGAAAGTGTTCCTGATGCTTTTGCAGTACCCCTGACTGCAGCATCAACATACTTTGACCTCAAAAGTTCTCCAAGTACTTTTTCAGGATCATTCGTGCCAATGATCTCAAGCTCGGTTCCCACTGACTCTATTTCCTGCTTATCTCCTATCAGGACAACATGGGCATATCCTGCATCCTGGGCTTCCTTTGCACTCTTTAGCATCTTGGGAGTGGGATTCCTTACTCCTATGGCAACCCTTGCTCTGTTTTTCAACGCTTTTTGTTCTATTATCTCGAGCAGGCCCTTGGTACTTTTTGATCCCATGTATGAATACCTACCATTAGTAATATCAATTAGAACAGACAAAGATGTGCAAACATTAATTACTTTTCCTGAATATCGGATAATGATCTCTTATGACTGTGAGTATGGAATGGGCAGAAAAGTATCGACCAAAGACACTTGCTGATGTAGTAGGTCATAAAAAACCTGTTGAAGAATTGCGCAACTGGGCTGAGAAATGGGTTCACGGTATTCCCGATACGAGGGCAGTTATCCTGCAGGGTCCGGCCGGGATCGGTAAGACCTCTTCTGCTCATGCACTTGCCATGGATTTCGGATGGGAGGTCATTGAGCTCAATGCCAGTGACCAGAGGACTGCCGGTGTCATTGAAAAGGTTGCAGGCTCAGCCTCACAGATGCGTACGTTAACCGGAGTATCCGGGAAAAGGCTAGTAATTCTTGATGAAGCGGACAACCTTCATGGAAACAGTGACCGTGGCGGCTCACGTGCGATAATCAATGTGATCAAGGAGACAAGTCAGCCTATAGTATTGATTGCCAACGACCTTTATGGCATATCTTCCTCACTGAGGGCGCTCTGTCAGGAGATCAAATTCAACTCCATGCAGACACGTTCCATTATTCCGGCTCTCAAGAATATTTCCAGAAAAGAAGGTGTCATGTGTGGTGTTGGAGTAATAGAAAAAATCTCTGAGAATGCGGACGGGGATTTCAGGAGTGCTGTCAACGACCTGCAGGCAGTCGCAATGGGACGCACTGAGATTAACATTGAAGACATATCGACTGCAGAACGCGATAATAAAGAGTCGATTTTCAGGGTAGTCGGGAAGATCTTCAAGGGTAAGGATATTACGCCTGCTCTGGAAGCCAGTTATAGCCTGGATGAAACGCCTGAGGATCTGATCCACTGGATAGATGAGAATCTGCCTCATCAATACACTGGCAAGGGCGAAGAAAAACTGACTCCCGATATAACTAATGCTTATTTCTATATCTCAAGGGCTGACCGTTTCCTCGGACGTGTCCGTAGAAGACAAAATTACAGGATGTGGAGGTACGCCAGTGTGCTTATGACTGGCGGTACCGTAGTCTCCAAATCAAGGATTAGGGGTGGCTTTGTGAAATACCAGCCTCCGTCTCTCTGGAGAAAGATGGGTCAGATACGTTCAAAAAGAAACATGCGGGACAATATTGCTGCAAAGGTAGGTACTCATTGTAATGAGTCCATGAAATACTCCCGTATGGAACTGAACTCGGTTTATTCTACTTTACTTGAAGACGATGACTATGCCGTTGATGTGGTTGCAACACTTGGCCTCGATGCTGACGAACTTGTGCAGATGAAGGGGAGCAAGAAACTGACAAAGAAGCTCCAGGAGATCTATGACCGTGCCCAACAACTGCGTCCGGATACATCATCAGACGTTGAGTTCTTCGGGAAACCTATGGAAAAGACTCTGAAGAAAAATCCTGATCAATTGAGCCTGGATGCTATCGCGATTCCTGAGTCACAATCTGATGACAATGCCGATGTTTTCGAAACAGTCACATCTGAGAAGAAACCCGTTGCTGGAAAGCCTCAAAAGACTTTATTTGATTTTTAGGCTGCTCCTGGTCAGACTCATCATTTTTTAGTGAAATCCTTATTTAGTCAATTTGTTCCTGAAGAGCCTTCCGGATTATATTTTGCATGTGTAACTTATACTTACAATATTTCTATCTCTTTGAGAATGATTAGCACATAATCTCATAATATTCTAGTTGCCAGAAAAAATTGTATCACGTTTTTAGTGGAGTATGAGCGGGTTGGGGAGTGGGGGTTATTGTCAAAAAGAGGATAACCCGCTCATCTAATTTCTAAATAGTTTGTATTGTATATATACGTTTTGGCACTCATCATCATTATGATGAGATGTTTGTTTCTTAACTGGGTTGCTTGATTGTGTTTCTTATATATTTGTCCTCTTTTCTTGTTCAACTTTAGCACATCTCCAATGTTTTATTATTTTATAAGAAACGAATAAATATCTTGCAGTCCACTCAAGTGTCGGTGATAAAAATGGTGATCGGAGTCACGATGACGAATGTTTCGCCCGGAAAGGAAAGGGCCACATACAACGAGCTTAACAAAATCGAAGGTATAAAAGACATTTATCATGTTTTTGGAGAATATGATTTCGTAGTTATAATCGAAGTTGACGATCTTGGACGTCTCAACAATATCGTTGACCAGATCCGTGAAACCAGTGATGTGACTGCAACCCAGACAATTGTCGGTGCAGAGCTGAAATGATTTTTAACACAAATTTATATTTTCCACGTTATTTATTTATCTTATTACTTTGATGTTCTTAGCAACATTAAAGAGGATGATATCTTTATGGTAGCCCCAATTGCAGAAGAACTCGCGAAGAGTCAAAAATCCATCAGTGTCGCAGAATTCTTTGAGAAGAACCGGCAGATACTGGGTTTTGATTCAGCTCCACGCAGCCTTATAACAACTGTTAAGGAGGCTGTAGACAACTCCCTTGATGCCTGTGAAGAGTCAGAAATCCTGCCGGATATCCTGCTACACATAGAGCGTGCCGGCAAGGATAACGTTGTCATAATTATCGAGGATAACGGCCCGGGTATAGTAAAGGAACAGATTCCCAAGGTGTTTGCAAAGTTGCTTTACGGTTCAAGGTTCCACGCACTAAAACAAAGCCGTGGACAGCAGGGTATAGGGATTTCCGCATCTGTCCTTTATGCACAACTGACATCCGGCCATCCGGCCAAGATCATCTCAAAGATAGATTCCAGTAAACCTGCTCATAATTACGAACTGATGATAAATACCAGTACTAATGACCCTGAGATACTGAAGGACAACATTGTGGACTGGGATCGTCCTCATGGAACGCGTATAGAGCTGGAAATGGAAGCTTCCTATGTCAAAGGAAGACGTCAGTCGATCTACGAGTATCTGAAAGCTACTGCTATAGTGAATCCTCATGCAAGGATAACATTAGTTGAACCTGATGGTAATGAGGTAATCTTCGAAAGAGCAACGGATAAAATGCCGATTCCTGCAAACGAGATTCTTCCTCATCCTCACGGCATCGAGCTTGGAACACTTATGAAGATGCTTCGTTACACCGAACGTCAGAAATTGTCCCCCTTTTTGCGCTATTCTTTTTCCAAGATCGGTCACCTTACAGCAGAGGAGATCTGCAAGGCTTCAGGCCTTGATCCCGAATTTGATCCGCATGAACTTAACAGGGATCAGGCAAGAAAACTCCTGGATGCATTCTCAAAAGTAAAGATAATGGCTCCTCCGACTGATTGTCTTTCTCCCATAGGTGAAGATCTTATCTACAAAGGACTTGAGAAAGAGTTCAGTGTAGATTTCATAGCAACAACCACACGCTCTCCTTCTGTGTTCTCTGGAAATCCCTTCGTTGTTGAGGTAGGCATTGCTTACGGAGGCGAACTTCACAAGGATGATCGCATTGAAATCATGCGTTTTGCCAACAGGGTTCCCCTGCTTTACCAGCAAGGTGGCTGTGTGACCACTCATGCCATTGAATCTATTAAATGGAAACAGTATGGACTCAACCAGCCAGGTGGAGGAATACCAAGCGGTCCTGCTGTCATCCTGGTTCATGTAGCTTCTACCAATGTCCCGTTCACTTCCGAATCAAAGGATGCCGTTGCAGAGATTCCCGAGATCAAAGATGAGATCGAACTGGCGGTAAAAGAAGTTTCAAGAAAGCTCAGTCGCTTTTTGAGCAAGCAGGACTCATTGAAAAAACGCCGTGAGAAAGAAGTCATCATCAAAAAAGTGTTGCCAAAAATGGCCCAGAAACTTGCTGTAACACTTGACAAGGATGTTCCTGACATAAACCCTGTAGTTGCAAAAGTGATGGGTAACCTGCTGGTCGACAGGATCATAGAGGGCAATGGTGATGGCAATGCCAGTGTCTCGATACGTGTGAAGAACTATTCGTCAAAGAAGTGTGAATTCAATATCCATGACATGCTGCCATTCAAAGTAGAGGGGGCTGTCCCGGAACCCAAGGTAATATCCATGGGTAGTGATTACGAT
The DNA here is from genome assembly GCF_045291185.1 of Methanolobus sp. ZRKC2. Classification (NCBI taxonomy): domain Archaea; kingdom Methanobacteriati; phylum Methanobacteriota; class Methanomicrobia; order Methanosarcinales; family Methanosarcinaceae; genus Methanolobus; species Methanolobus sp. ZRKC2. The sequence goes on from NZ_CP146980.1 coordinate 22,055, forward strand.
CATGTATGGAAGATGAGTGTTTCTCCCGGTTCTTCCAAAGTCATTAATTATTCTGTAGCAACTCTTGACGAGAATGAAATATCCCGTCTGCCTTCACTGATTGTGGAAGGACTTGATGAGGAACTTGTAACCGGTGCAAAGGCAATAAAGGGATGAGATAAATGGCAGGAAAATTATCAGAGCAAAAAAAAGAGCACGATGGCCTCGCAAAGAACCGTCTTCTGGGAATGGCCGAGAGACTTTACACCCAGTTCGTTGAAGGGGCTGTGCCGTCTGTCAGTTTGCCAACCCGTACGAAGAAGAACATCGAATACTGTAATGACAGTGATGTTTGGGTCTACGGTGATCGTGAGACCGAAAGAAGTGCCAAGACTGTAAAAGGGGCTTTCCAGCTCCTAAAGACCACACATGTTGTGGACTTCATAGTGAACAATCATCTTGGACAGAACCGCGGATCAACATTGAGGGAGTTGTACTATATCTCTGAAAACTGGGATATTGCAAAATTCCGCGAGCAACCGGAAAGTGACAGGCTCATCGAAGACCTGGAGATCATCTCCGGTCTGCAGAGGGAATATTTCCACATGCGTCCGGAAGAGGACGGTGCTACAATGTTTGGTCCCATAAAGATACGTGAGGAAACAAACCGTGGCGACAGGATGATTCACTGCCAGGAAGATATCGGTGAGAGTGGTTATCAGATACCCTTCAATGTTGAGAACATCGAGTTTCTTGAGCATGATGCGGATTTCATCATAGCCGTGGAGACTGGTGGTATGTACGCGAGGCTGATTGAGAATGGTTTTGATGAAAAGTACAATGCTATACTTGTTCACCTTAAAGGCCAGCCCGCAAGATCTACAAGACGTCTTATCAAGCGCATGAATGATGAATTGAACATACCTGTTACCGTATTTACTGATGGTGATCCCTGGTCATATCGTATCTTTGCCTCGGTTGCATACGGTGCTATAAAGAGTGCCCATCTCTCGGAACACATGGCAACTCCGGGCGCTCACTTTATAGGAGTCCAGCCTTCTGACATTGTAGAGTACGAACTTTCCACTGACAAACTGACTGATAAAGATGTAAGCGCTCTTAGGAGTGAACTCACCGATCCGCGGTTTGAAAGTGAATACTGGAAAGAGCAGATAAACCTTCAGCTTGATATTGGCAAAAAAGCTGAACAGCAGGCCTTTGCAGGAAAAGGTCTTGACTTTGTGACAGATACCTACTTGCCGGATCGCCTCGCAGCACTTGGGGTTATCTGAACACTTAATTATTCTCAAATTGTTTTTCCAGGCTTGAAATGCCTGCAGATGGCAGTCTCTGAAACTGCCATTCCTTTTGTTTTTGAGTACTTGCACACGTTACTTTCCTGAAACGAACAGGTCCTGCAGCAGTAGATACGTCGGCTGAGCTTATCCTGTATTGCTTTTTCTTTAATGAGATCTTCCCCGAAACCTTTGTGGTACTTGATCTCTCTCTGGTTAAATTTCATGGAATAGGCAAGTAAGGTGCTGACAGCAGGTGGCTGCCATTCTGTGTAAACAATGTTGACAGCAAGTTTTCCGGATGGTATCTTTGCTTTCTTCCGGGATGGTTCTTCATGTGTTTCCATCAATCTTATTATGTCTTCCTGAAGCTTTCTTGCTTTATCATGATCCGGGTCCTGTTTGAGTGCCTCTTTTGTAAAGTTAAGGGCAGCTTCATACTTGCCCAGGGATTCCAGTGCAAGGCTTTTATTATACAATACAGGAGCAGGTTTTGACAGGTTTCCGGGGACAAGTATCCTGTCATAGCACCTTATAGCTTCTTCGAACTCCTCCTTTTTGTGATGAAGCATGCCTTTGTTATTCAGCGCTACAACATCATATGGATCAAGTTCGAGAGCAAGATCGAAAAAATGCATTTTTCTTTCCGGATCTTTCTCTTTTACTCCCTGCAGAGTCCATTTTCTCGAGGTTATTTGCTCTTTTTTTCTCATTGGTGGCTGTATCCTGGGACTATTATTTCATACTTTTTACTGTGATTTGACTGAAAAAATATATATATTAAATAATCGAACGTTGACTTATGTTCTTGAATGAGACTATTCCTCTCTATATTGCCGAGCTCACAGGCTATTGGCCGGGAACGTCCGAATCGAATCTGTCTGCAGCAATTGTAGTACTGATTGCTTCGGTCGTGCTCGCCTTTTTGGCTGACTTTGTTTTTGAGAAGGTGTTCTTACACTATGCATCAAAAACCCGCTACGAAGGTGATGATCTCATTGTTTCCGCGCTAAAAAAACCGATATTTTTTACCGTCGTCCTCATCGGATTTTTCGTAGCTGCTGAACTGTTATACATGGGTAACTTTGCAATTGAATTTATTGCGGCTATACTATTCACATTCCTCGGAGTTGTCTGGATTTTATCACTTCTTCAGGTCAATAAGATACTTTTCCAGCATGTATTTTCCAGTTTTGTGAGAAAAACCGAAACTAAAATAGACGACGAACTCCTGCCATTGCTCAAGAACATCGTTAGTGTTCTTATAGTCTTCTTCGGCTTTCTTGCAATACTCAAGGGTATCTGGGACTTTGATGTCGGTCCCCTGTTCGCATCTGCCGGTCTTGTCGGACTTGCAGTAGCCTTTGCAGCACAGGATTCCATAGCCCAGTTGTTCGGCGGGATCTCAATATATTTTGACCAGCCGTTCAAAATAGGTGACAGGATCGAGATTGATGGTGGAGAGATAGGGATTGTACAGGAGATTGGTATCAGAAGCACACGTATAATGAACCTGTATAATAATATGATAGTGATTCCTAACAGTACTATTGCAAACAGCAGGATCGTAAACTATACTTCTCCGGAGGCAACAATGATGGTGAAAGTCACAATAGGTGTTGCTTATGGTTCGGATGTCGAGAAAGTCCGGGGTGTTCTTTTTAAAATCGCACACAGTATAGATGTTGTGCTGGATGATCCTGCGCCTTATATAAGGTTCGATAACCATGGTGACTTTAGCCTTGACTTTGCCATGATAATGTGGGTCCGCAACCCCGGTCAAAAGTTCACTGTCATTGACCAGGTGAACACAATGATAAACCGGGAATTCGAGAAAGAGGGTATTGATATACCATTCCCTACACACACCATACTCAACGGGAGTTAACCATAACTCCTGTTTCTATTAGCTTCCGGTATTTTCATAGATTTGCGATATATCTTTTAATGAGAAAATGTAATTGTTAGTTGAGAGATGGGTAGAACCTAATGAGTACGCCTGATTATTACACAGTCCTGGGCATATCATCGGATGCTTCTGCAGATGAAATCAAAAAACGATATCGTGACCTGATGATAAAATATCATCCTGACAGGAATCCCAGTAAGGATGCCGAAGAAAAATCAAAACGGATAAATGAAGCTTACACTGTACTTTCGGATCCGGTGAAGCGTGCAGAGTATGATCGCAGGCAATCTGTGCCCTGGCAGTATACGCAACGACGAAATAATTACGGGGCTAGTGGTCGGCGGACTTATACATACAGGACTTACACGTATAGGACATATCGTCCTCCTCCAAGCGGCAGAAATCCGCGGAAAAAGAAGCATTCGAATCCTCTTAGAAGCATTCTCAGCTTTTTCCTGAAGGTAGTACTGGTTCTAATAATCCTGTGGGTATTACTGAATTTTGCAATTCTTACTATAGGGGTAGTCCTTGCACTACTAATATTCTACCTGTTGTGGATATTCCTTTCTCAGTTACTGTACTTACTTTACGGAAGGAGGTAATCATTCCGTAGAGTCTGCTATCCAGTGGAGGTAGTCAGGGTCCCCCTCTATTTTCCTTGAGACTATGGCGGGAAGTTCATAGCTATGTAATGATTTTATAGTACTCCTTATCTCTTCGAAATGTCGGGATGTGCTTTTTATGGAAAGTGCTATTTCGTTATCTTCCTCAATCTTCCCTTCCCATTTGTATACTGAAACAACAGGATACATGTTAACACAGGCTGCCAGTCCTTTTTCCGTGAGAGTATGTGCTATTTTCCTGGCTTCTTCCATATTTGCCGCTGTTGTATGGACTTCAATGAACATATTATTCACTAACGTCTATTTGCGACTGGACATTAAACAGTTTTCCCGGTGAGTTTCATCTCACCGGAAGGTATCCGACGTTGGAAACGATTTCCTGTCCTGTATCACTTAGAACAAAATCAATATATTCTTTTGCAATTCCCTCGGGACGGCCATTAGTATAGTATTGCAGAGGTCTGGAAAGCGGATATGTCCCTCCTCTTATCAGTTCTGCCTCCGGGTAAAAGACATCTTCCTGAACGCCAAGTCCCAGCATTTTAACACTTTCATCCATGTATGCCAGTCCTATATATCCTATGGCTGCAGTGTCTGTTGAAACGTCGCCTACAACGGCCTCAGTATTTGGTTCGGTGATTGCACCCTGAAAGTACTCTTCGTCAAGAAGCACATTTTCCTTGAAGAATCCGTAGGTTCCTGAACTGCTGTCTCGTATAAGGACTTTAATCTCTTCGTCATTGCCTCTGAGATCCTTCCAGTTTGTGATTTCTCCGGTGTAGATCCTCTTGAGTTGCTCGATACTCAGGCTTTCCAGAGGGTTGTCCTTGTTGACGATTACGGATATGCCATCCCATGCTATGATGGTCTCTATAGGTTCTATGCCTTTATCAGCTGCGGTTTCAATTTCCGATTCCTTGATTTTTCTGGAGGCCATGGCTATCTCGACCTCTCCTTCTATGAAACTGGCAATTCCAAGTGAAGAACCTCCGCCGATTATGATTATCTCATGCTCGGGATGCAGTTTCATATAAGCTTCCGATTCGGCATTAGAGACGGGTAAAATAGTGTCAGATCCCTTGATGAATATCTTGTTGTTTATGATGGCTGCATTGTCATGTGTCGTTGGTACTTGAGTGTCTGCTCCATCTTCGTTTGTAAGAGTTTCCTCTTCAGGAGAATCAGATTGGAATGCAAGGAATAGGGCAGAAAGCAATACTATGCTTACAGTAATCAACAATATGTATTTATGCTTGGGGATCAATTTAACCCTCCTTTGCTACATACATTGTATTATCTATATATATAAGTTTCTTTGTTACTTGTATAATGTAAGTTTTATATAGTTTGATTGCTTGCATGTTATTTAATTATTTGAGTATATACTGCGTACAAAAATGCTGTTGTGGAACTCAGAATGAAAAAACAGACGCTGAACTATGACAAGTACTTGTTAATGATTTTTATTCTTGCATCTCTTTTAGCCATAACGGCTTCTAGCGGGTGTTTTGAAAAGGAAGAAGTTTTGCAGATATCTCTTGAGAAAACAGAGGCTTTGGAAAACTCTGATACAAGTAGCAGGCCAGTTCGCCTGGGTGTTTTCTCGATGGCCTCTCCTAAAATTACAATGGAATATTACCAGGATTTCCTTGATCATCTGTCTGAAGATACCGGCCTGACTTTCGAACTTGTCCAGAGGGATAATCCTGCTGAAATTAATTATCTTCTGGAAACAAGATACCTGGATGCAGTGTTTGTCAGGGAAGACGATTATCTCAAAGGTCATAAAGACTTTGGAATGGAGATCATTGCAGTGCCTGTTACTCATGGTGACATCCATTATTCTTCATACGTGATCACAAGGTCTGATGATGAGATAAATTCGCTGGAGGATCTGCGCAACAAAAGGTTTGCGTTTAACAGTTATCGTTTTAACAGGGGAGAGGTTGTTCCCGAGTATATGCAACATGTGATCAAAGAATCTCCTGATTCTTTCTTTTCCAGCTACATCTACAGTAATAGTCAGGATAACTTCATTGACATGATCATACAGGGGACTCTTGACGGTGCCGAAGTTGATTGTATCATGTGGACATATGTTGTGGACAGCTCAACTGACTATTCGTCTGAATTGAAAATAATCCATTCGTCTCCTCCACAACTTGTCCCTACATTTGCAGTACATCCGGACGTTGATAGTGAATTAGAGGACAAGATCAAGACTTCATTGCTTAAGATGCATGATTCTCCCGAAGGAATGACTCTGCTGAAAAAAATGGACTTCAATATGTTCGTTGAAATAGACCACGATACATACACATCAAATGAATACAGTTCCTTAGGGGCAAGATGAGCATGGAAAAAGTATCACCGGAACTAACGACATATTTTGATAATTTAAGCATCAGGACAAAGCTGATTCTCAATGTAGTCTTTATTATTCTGATACTTGGTGTTCTGATGGGTTCCTATCTGAATGTTGTGCAGACAAGTATGATGAAGTCGGAACTGAATGAGAAGGGTATCTCGCTTACACGAAACCTGGCAGAGAACAGTGTGAACCCTATTCTCACGGATAACCATGTTCGTCTTCAATGGCTTGTGAAAACAATAAAGGAAAGTGAATCAGAGGTCATATATGTGTTCATTGTAGATGAACGCGGGGAAGTAATGGTCCATACGTTCGACGGGGGTTTTCCGGTGGATTTGAAGGGAATAAACCCTGCACTTGGAAGAACCAGTACTCAGATGCTTGATAGTGAAGAGGGATATATCATGGACATCTCCTATCCTATACTGGACGGAAAAGCAGGGGAAGTTCATGTGGGTATGTCCCAGGAAAGTATCGGAGATGCTGTGGAAAAATTCACGATGATCCTTGCAGTGTTTGTTCTTTTGCTGATGCTCGCGGGTTCCGGTATTGCATATTTCTCGGGCTCAGTTATCTCCCGACCAGTCATGGAACTGAAAGAAGGTGTGGAAATTTTCGGTGAAGGTAATCTCGATTATAAAGTAAGCATTAGTTCCCGCAACGAAATCGGCCAGCTTGCTGATTCTTTCAATAATATGGCAGAGCACATCGGATACCTTATCGCTGAAAAAGAAAAAGCTGCCCGGGAAATACTTGATACCAGGAACTATCTCACAAAGGTGGTTTCCGGGAGTCTTGACGGGATAGTTGTTACCGATGATAATGGTAAGATCGAATTTGCCAATGAGGCATTCATACAGATTGCGGAATCCGGGAAAGATGATGTCATAGGGCTTGATCTTTATTCTTTTTTCAGTGAAAAAGACGAAGACCTTAAATCGGTTTTAGATGATCCTGAGGGTAATACTACTCTTGTCCATGAGCTGGGTTTCACTACTCCTGGGGGTAAGATGAAATCTGTTATTCTGAGCATGGGCAGTGTGGAATATCGCAATGAAGTCAAATATGTTGCAGTTGCAAAGGACGTAACTGAAATAAAAAAGCTCGAACAGATGAAGCATAATATCATTGCAAACATATCTCATGAATTGCGCACTCCCCTGAACATTATGAAAGGATATGTGGAAATTTCAATGGATGAGTCTGATGAAGAAAAGAGACGTGGCTACCTTCAAAAATCACTGAAAGCTCTTGAGAAACAAAACTGGATGATCCAGGATCTTTTGGAAGTTGCCCGAGGTGAGGGCGAACTCGAGGAGTTGGATATCGTGAAGACAAATGTCAATGGAATCATCGAGATTGCCTGTAGAAGTTTTAACGGGAAATTTGATGCCTCGGGTGTAAACGTCACAAAAAAGCTTGATGAGGATCATTTTGTAAAAGCTGATCCTGAGAAACTTTCATATGCACTTACCAAAATCATCGACAATGCCCTGAAATTTACGGAAAAAGGGGGTCACATTGAGATTGGTACAATGCATGATACAAATAGCACGGTGGTTTATGTCCGGGATACCGGAACTGGCATTCCTGAAGAGCAATTGGAACATATTTTCGCAAAGTTCTATCAGGTTGATGGTACTTCAACCAGAAAGTTCGGTGGAAACGGACTTGGGCTGGCTATAGTAAAAAATATAATTGATCTCCATGAGGGCAAATTGTGGGTGGAATCCGAACAAGGTGAAGGAAGTACCTTTTACTTTAGTGTTCCTCATTTTGCCGACAATTGAAATTTAAAGCCAGTCATTGAAGTTTTATACGTCTTTTTACATCTCTTGAATATGGTCGATGAAGATATCATTTTTTTCAGAGAGCAACAAAAGTTTGACCAGCTATGGCTGTGGTTGCTTGTTTTGCTGCCTGTGGCAATTGTCTGGTACGGTGCCATACAGCAACTGGTATTTGGAGAAGCCTTTGGAAACAATCCGACATCAGATAACGGAGTGCTATTTCTCCTTGTTATATTTGGTGTCTTGCTCCCTGTTTTCATGCTATCTATAAGGCTGATTACGGAAGTTCGTAGTAGCGGCCTCTACATTCGTTTTTATCCCTTCCATCTTTCTTTTAAAAAATATCAGTTTGAAAGCATTAAATCCTATGAAGTATGCCAATATAACCCGTTGCGTGATTATGGAGGTTGGGGTATACGTTTCGGTCCGAAAGGCCGGGCTTACAATGTCAGTGGTAATAAAGGAGTTCTACTTGAGTTTCGCAACGGTAAGAAGTTGATGGTCGGCTCTCAAAACCCCGATGAGTTGGCAGCAGCAATATCTCGTGGGATGGGCTCTTTCAGATAATATGACTTTTTGTGCTTATCTGCCTGTATTAGTGTTTGATGTTTATTATTTGATATTCTAAACACCAAACATGTTTTGTTGTATATATTTGAGTAAAGATTTTACCGATCTTCTTTGTTGCGGACTACTACAGGCCAGTTATTTATCGGATGCATTGAATGAACTGTTATGGTAGAGGATCTGGTTGAGTTCCAGGATGAAGATTTCGAGTTTGCTGATGCTCCTATGTCAAAGGACTTCCTGATTCATGTTTTCAACAATTACGAGTTGAAATTCATCGCTTACTTCGGAGGAGATTTTTTTTACGTGGAAATGGTCGATGGGGAGCCTTTTGTACCTATTTATGGGGGCATGTACTATGTTGATGAAGTTGAGTTAATAATGGATTTCATGGTCAAGGAGCGAATAAATATTATCAGGTATGAAGAAGGCACTTTGCTGAAAAATTCCTCTGCTGAAGTTCCAGACCTGGGTGATCTATGATATGCAGGGAAATATGTGCTTTTCCATAAATGTATGAATTTTCATACGCCATTTTTCAGTTCATAATTAGTGTGATACAAAGTTGTTAACATATCATAAAATTAAGGCGGAGTATGCTTCTTTTCTGGTGTAAAATAGATTTTTATATTTTGAAATCCTACTATGCTCATGGTGTGGGAATGAATATACTCTACAATTTAAGGGAATGGATATGTGATTGTGATAGATTCCTGTTTCTGGCCGAGGTCCACTATCACAATGAATCCGTTGCTCCGTCAAAACACCAGTTTAGTCATGATCTCAGCGGACAGATGCTTGAGGAGTTAATTTCCAGGACAAAAATTGAATGTGATAAAGCTTCTTACTGCATCAGTTTCGATTGCTGCCTTTCGCCAGATGAATTTGTTTTTCTCAGGGAGACACTTGATAATGTTAAATCTGAGAACTGGGAAAGGGTAGATGTAGAAAGCGTCCTTCGCTCACAGGAGATGCTACATAAGCTTGCAGAAGCCCTTGATAAGGACATCATGAAAACGTATGAACTGAAAGGTTTTCCTTCATTGTATAATGTCTGTGGTGTAAGGTACCTTTAAGGCAGTTTATTTTTTTCTTTCCTGATCTGTGATGACGAAGTTCCGTCATCTTTGTACTTGCTGAGTTCGATCACTTTGAAAGTATCCTGAATATCCTTATCTAATGTGAACTCTACGTTTTTCCTCTGGAATACTAAAAATTGTACTTTCAGAGACTTAAAATGTTCTAGCAGGCTTTTCTTTGTCTCCCCTCTTCTATAATATTTTTCGTTGAATGTCCGGTTAAGGGTGTCTGCTCCAATCAGGAAGCAACAGTCAGGAAATAATGTTGCCTTTTCAGCGAAAAAAGGAGCATTTGTGATGTAAATATCTCCTATGAAATCTTCAGACATGTATTTTTCAAGAGAATTAAGCCTGTATTCCAGAGAAATGAAGTCAATAGGTGGCTTATCTACGTTTGCAAGTGAAATTTCCAGACAGACCGGGAATCTGGATATTCTGAATGCCGTTCTTGCGATTTCAATGTGATTTTTATGGCATGGATTAAATGAACCGGCAAAGATCATTCTGGGTTGTGAACTCTTATCTTTGAGAGGGCTGCTTATGTTTATGGAATGTTTCTCTGCCTTCTCACCTTTTAAAAGCGTGTTTACCAGCAGGTTACCTATATCAGGATTAACCTCTGCGGTTTTGGTGTCGGCTTCATTTAATTCCGGAATCAATGAAGGGGGAATGAAGGTATTCTCAACATCTACATTGCAAAGCTGTGCTATCCTGTAAATAACAAATAAGGATGTTATATCTTCTTCTTCCTCTCTTGTCCTTTTCTTCAGCAGGGTCAAGCGGGTTGAAGTTGTTTGCAGGAAAGACTGGGAAGCAAAATAGACCTCATGTTTTCTTCCTTCTCTTTCATTGTCGCTTGTGACAAGTTTGCAGGTGACTCCAATACCGATGATGTTTCGTGTATCGGTGCCCTTTTCCTTATGGTTGATTTTTAGGGCCCGTTCAAAGGATGCCATTGCCATTTCCCTTGCAGTTTCCTCGGAGCAGTAATTGCCAGGTTCTCTGCCGATAAAATCTGTGAGGGCATTTTTGTCATAAGGTACCAAAGCCTCAAGCAAAGTAGCCGAGCCACCGCCGTACCTGAGTATTTTGTCGATAGCACCACTCCCTCCTCCTGTTATAGAAAGTACTATCCTGCTTGGAGATTTATGTATTTCCTGGATGATTCCTAGAAACTTTTTTTCCACGATATCCATATTCTTTTCCAAATGAGCACCTGTGAAGCCTGAATACCTTTTATTGATATGTTTTGAACTGATGTCTTCTTTTGCTGTCTATGTGACAGGTTTCTGTATTAATATGGTAATGTTAATGAAGTTTATGGGGTTATACAGTGCTTGTATTTGTTGGCTATATGAAAATCTATTTATATTATAAAGATCAGCATATAATATTGTAAAATATAATGATGAGTGTTTATTGCAGGACTTACTGATGTATAAATCCGGGTATGTGGTTTGTGCATTTTATGTCTAATTGTTTTACTCGCTGGCTATATCATATACGAAGCATGAAAAAATTTGGGAATTGAATAAAATGGTGCAGATACTTGTGGTTGAAGACAACCCTGTGAATATGGAACTGACAGTTGATCTTCTGGAATCATATGGCTATGCTGTCGTACAGGCAGAGGATGGATTCGTTGCCCTGGAAAAATTGAAAGATGAAGATGTAGATCTGATTCTTTTGGACATACAACTTCCTAAAATAGACGGGCTGGAATTGCTCTCCAGAATAAAAAGTGACGATTCGACTAAGGATATACCTGTCATAGCTTTGACTGCGCATTCAATGCGTGGAGACGACGAGCGTTTTATTGCTGCCGGTTGCATTGACTATATATCCAAACCAATAGATATCAAGGGTTTTAAAGAAAAGCTGCAGTTTTATCTGGGCATGCTCAACTGAATGATAATATCATTCTGAAATGATATTATCAGTTGTCAGCTCAAAAGTTTCCTCAATGCCATTGATATTTACCGTATAGACGCCTTTTTCAAGTCCGTAGACATCAAGATCAATCGTCTGCTCAAAGGGTTCGATCGCTTCGGTGCACATGGCGTCCTTGGGTCGAATTGTCCTGAGATTTATGTCGAATGTATTTCCTTTTCTTTCAATTGTCGTATTAGCTTCATCTATTTCAGTACAGCCATCAGGAAGATATCCGGTTGCGACTGCTTTTATCTGCACAGGAAATGATTCAAGAATTAGTATCTCGACTTCTTCGACAACAGCATCGTCATAAATGTATTCATTACTGCTATTTCCTTCTGTATTGTTTAACCCCGCGCCATCGTCTGACAGATCTTCTGCACATCCGAGTGAAAATGTTGCTATGACCACTAATACTATAGTGACCAGGACCATTATGCCAATAAAGGTATTTCCACTGTTACTCATAGGCCTCCCTCTTATTTTTATTTTATAGAACAGTCTTCTTTATATTAATCTCTTGTTTAAACTACAAATTGATTTGAAGTCTTCCATGTCCTTTTTCCTTTAATATGCCTTTAGCAGTTCAGAATGAAATTTTTGTTTTATGTGAAAATAGAATTAAGTTTTTCCACATAACTGCGAACTTCCTCTCCGACTCTCTCCTCCGACATTTTTCCTGCTCCAAAAACAATATGTGAAGGCAATACTTCAAGGCCTGCATACTCAAGTGTACAATGTGTAATGTACCTTAGAAGTTCATGTATGTCTCCATGCTGTCCTCCCTTTGAGTACCAGGACTCTTCGGCACCTGTGCTTATCACAATCATTGCTTTTTTCCCCTTAAGCAGGCCGGTCTCGTAAGCATTCTGGTTTACAGGATTAAAAGCAAACCCTGGGGCAAAGATTCTGTCTAGCCATCCCTTCATAATTGCAGGCATGCCTGTGAAATATATGGGGAACTGGAATATGATCATATCAGCCCATTTGACTTTTTCCATTTCATTCATAATATCCAGAGCAAAAGTGCCTTTTTTGCTGGCGTTCATTTGTTCCAGAAAAGGATTGAAAATGTCCGTCTTTTTTGGCTGCAGGAAATCCGCCCTGTCAAGAACCGGTTTAAACTCCATCGCGTAAAGGTCGGAGAGTCGTACTGTATAGCCCTTCTTCTCAAAGGAGGTTATAGCTGCCTCCTTTAAGGTCGAGTTAAAAGACTTTGGCTCCTGGTGAGCAAAGACATACAATATATTCATAACAAACCCCATCTAAATTCTGAATTTTTCTTATATATTTATTTGGGTACTTTGCCAGTTGAGTACTCTGGTTGCAGAAACCATAGGATAAGTCGTTATTTTTATATGAAAGTCAAAAAGTATTCAGGAAAGGTAACCGGTTTTTCAAAAAGACGCTTTTTCTCTTAGGATCTGTTTCATACTCAGGAGCATTTCCACAGTTTCTTCAATCCTGTAACTGAGGATATCTTGACGCTCAGGTATTATTATCCCGGAATGGGATGTCGGCTTATCTTCATATTTCATGCGTTCAAGTGCAATGAGAATCTCATCGACGACACTAGCCTTGAAAGGTAATTCCTTTTTCTTTTTAGCAAAGGTTTCCGAGAGAATATCAAGGTCTTTGAAACTCTGATTCTTTATGTCAAAATACAGGGAAATATTTTCATCCGATGTAGGTGGGAAAATGAGCCTAAGTATATCAACAAGGAGATTTTCGATGAGCTTTCGTGAAAGTAAGAATGTACTGATGAACATTCCAAGCCTGAAAGTAGAGTTCATCTCAACCTTGAGGCTGTTATAATGTTCTTCCCCAAGTTCAATCTCAAGAATTGTATTTTTATTGTTTTCCTTGAATGAAGTCTGATCAGGATATATTGGATTTATCCTGACGAATTTCTCAAGATCGAACGAGAACTCATCTATACGTGAAAAAGCAGACCTGAGGATCTCCATCTGTTCTTTCAGTCTTCTGGAGGTCACTTCATCGGTATAGTTCCTTGATTCGTTCTCCAGATGGATACCGTGGATGTAGTCCTGTACCGTATATGTGTATTCATTGATGCCCGAGCGCTTGTTTGTACTAAAAAGGCTCTGGAACCTGTTGTATCTGTCCGGTATGAGATCACGGATTACCGCCCGTGATTGTTTATACCACTTAGTGTACCCGGAAATGAAACGACTTCTGTTTCGGGCATATTCCTTTGAGTTCCAGGTATAGTTCTGCTCCAATATGTTCAGAAGCTCGCTAGCTTCATTCATTAATTTCTGAATTTCTTGTTTTGAAATTCTAGCTGTGTCTTCTTCCATAAGAGTTCTGATATATATTAAATTGATATTATATATTTATGTTTGCATGAATATAGGTGCATTCCATAATTGTTTTATCCTATGATACTCAAACTTTCCACTTATATTTTAAAAAGTGGTACTTATGGATATCTTGTGGCTAAATCAATCAGATGTAAAGGGTGTGCTTGACATGTCCTCAACGTTACTTGCCGTTGAATCCGGTTTCAGGGAACATGGATTGAATAAGGTGCAGATGCCTCCGAAATCTTATCTTTACTTCAAGAAGCACAATGGGGACCTGCGTACAATGCCCTCTTTTATGGAAGAACAGGACATTGCAGGTGTCAAGATCGTTAATGTACACCCCGAAAACAGAGAAAAAGGACTTCCTACCGTGATGGCCGTCGTCGTACTCAATTCAACCGAGACGGGAGCACCTCTGGCAATAATGGATGGCAGCTATCTAACGGATATGAGAACCGGTGCTTCAGGCGGTGTTGCAGCAAAGTATCTGGCCCGTCCGGATTCAAATGTGGTCGGAATGGTAGGCTTGGGTGACCAGGCACGTACTCAGTTATGTGCTCTCTCGAAGGTCATGGATATCGAAGAAGTTAAGATCACATGCAGGAAACCAAGTAGTTGTGATGCTTTTGTGAAGGAAATGCAGCCGTTTGCAAATTGTGACTTCGCAAAGAAAGACAGCATAAAAGAGGTTTGTGATTGCGATATCCTTGTTACAACTACTCCTGTAAGAAATCCGATTGTGATGTCCGAATGGGTACAGGAAGGTACGCATATCAATGCCATCGGTGCAGATGCTATGGGGAAGCAGGAACTTGATTCCTCTTTGCTCAAAAGGTCAAAGGTAGTTGTTGATGATATCATCCAGGCATCACATTCAGGCGAGATTAACGTGCCTGTTTCTTCAGGTATCTTCTCAAAAACTGACATATACGCCGAGCTGGGAGAGGTTGTCGCTGGTATCAAACCCGGCAGGGAATCCGATGAAGAGATTACCATATTCGACTCTACCGGCCTTGCGGTGCAGGATCTTGTAACTGCGAACATGGTCTATGAGAAGGCTCTGGAAAAAGGAATGGGGAAGAAGCTGGAACTATTCTAACCTGGATTAGTAGGTTTGGCTCAGGCTGTTATGAAACCTATTCCGTAATATTCTTCTTTGTACTTTACTGCTGAAGTGCCATTAAGCAATTTAATTGTGCGCTCCCATTCCCCGGTACTTGCATCTACGTAACTCTGGGTCTCGATAGCTTCTTTGAGTGCAGGATAACTATCAAGCTCTTCTTCCTTGATCGCTACAAACTCCTCAGGTTCTTCCTGCAGCAGGTATGCATCTATTTCCTTGGAGTTCATGTGTGAATATGCTCCCATTGCAAAGAACAAAACAGATATAATTACAAGCGCTGCAAAGGAGATTGAAAATGCTTTTGCAATAAACATTCCTGACTTTTCTCCTGATGCAAGTACTCCTGCTTCGAACAGGATGAAGTAAATGAGGAACATCAAAAAGATCGACTCTGGCGGATGTATGCCTCTGAGAATGAATCCACTCAGGTAAAAAGTGAGTATGCCTATCATGAAAAATGTCAGGTAAGTCTTCCTTGAATCAGGTTTATGAGCCCGTTTTTTGACAAGTGCTACTACAAAAACGATTGACACTAAAAAAGCTACTAGTTGAATGATCATCATTATTGCCTGGCCGTCGTAACTTTCCTCCAGTACCAGGTACTCAACACCATCACCATCTTCTGAAGTTCTGTAGCTTTGAGAAGCCTGCAACTTCAATATCTCATTAGTGATTGCATCCTTGTCTGACAATGGATGTTTTCCCGGCTCACCTACTGCCACCCTGAATGCATTGCTTTCCAGGTCTGTCTCTTTCAGCATGAGGATTGCTGTTTCGTTGACAGAAAATCTTGCCTCGTCTTCCGTATCCAGATTAGTGCCAATTCCTGTCTTGATTTTGATTGCTGGGGATGATATTGGATTCATCAGCCATTCATGTGCTTCCACAGTGATTATAGAATAATCATAGTAGCTTTGAATCTCAGTGACAGTTCCTATTACTATCCTGTCAGAATGTTCTACCTGATATGATATCTCTGCGGATTCTGCTGGAAGTTCTGCACTTGCTGTTGGAATAACTAATAATGCTATTATCAATGAAATAATAATTTTTACTAACAAGATGGATGAAGATAATTTTTTCATTTATTTTCTTTCCTGTTTTTAATTACAAGAATCATGATAATTTAATATTTAATTAATGTTTACTTACACTGTATCATATTATATTTTCTGGCCATATCTCCGGCAATCATTACTGTTTAATTCTGTTAATTGTACTCAGTAACCTTTTTTTTAAGCTGATTTATATAAACATTTAATAAGAATGAATGCATATATGCAGCCAGAGAATTTTTTAGAGAAAAATGAAGCTAGAGAATTGAAACAAATCTTTCTTTAACTGAGTTTGAGGGATGAACGAGTACACATTTTGAACGTAAGTAGCGTATAATTTTGATTATATTTTTTAGGGAGACATAGTAGATATGGTAGAAAAACAGGGCTATGATGCAAGTAATATTCAGGTCCTTGAAGGGCTCGAGGCTGTTCGCAAGAGACCCAGTATGTATATAGGCAGTATCGATGGCAGGGGCCTGCATCATCTGGTATATGAAGTTGTGGACAACAGTATTGATGAGGCACTGGCAGGGTACTGTTCCCAAATAGATGTGACCATAAATCCAGAGGGAACTATCACGGTACAAGACGATGGTCGTGGAATTCCTGTGGGAATGCATTCAAAATACAGGAAATCAGCACTTGAGGTCGTAATGACAGTTCTCCACGCAGGAGGAAAGTTTGATAAGGACACTTACAAGGTTTCCGGTGGTTTGCATGGTGTAGGTGTTTCTGTTGTTAACGCACTCTCTGAGTGGATGGAAGTTGAGGTCAAGCGTGATGGAAAGATTCATTTCCAGCGCTATGAGCGTGGGAAGCCTCTGGATGAAGTGCTAGAGATCGGTGAAACGGATGGTACTGGAACAAAAGCCACGTTCATGCCTGATTCTCAGATTTTCGAGACCACCAACTTCGTCTATGAGACACTTGTAACCAGGCTGCGTGAGCTTGCCTTCCTTAACAAAGGTATCACAATAAACATTTCCGACATGCGTGCTGAAGAAACACAGCAGGATAACTTTCACTACGAGGGTGGCATAGTTTCTTTCGTAGAACATCTTAATCATAATCGCAATGCTCTACATGATTCTCCCATTTACTTTGAACGTGAGAAAGAGGGAACTGCTGTTGAGATTTCCATGCAGTACACTGACAGTTATGCCGAGTATGTATACTCCTTTGCAAATAACATCAACACCCATGAAGGTGGTACTCACCTTGTTGGTTTTAAGGCTGCCCTGACAAGAGTTGCAAACGACTACATCAAAAAGAACAAGATGGGAAAGGGTGATGTCAAACTCTCAGGTGAGGATATACGTGAAGGCCTTACATCTATCATCAGTGTTAAGCTGACCGAACCGCAGTTCGAGGGGCAGACCAAGACAAAGCTCGGAAACAGTGAGGTTAAGGGAATCGTTGAATCCATGGTATCCGAAGGTCTTTCCGAGTACCTGGAAGAGAATCCAAAAGTTGCTACGGCTATACTCCAGAAAGCACTGGATGCTCAGCGTGCAAGGGAAGCTGCGAAAAAGGCAAGAGAACTTACCCGGCGAAAGAGTGCCCTTGATGTTAGTACACTACCGGGAAAGCTTGCGGATTGTTCCGAGAAGGACCCCTCCCTCTGTGAAGTATACCTAGTTGAGGGAGACTCTGCAGGTGGCTCTGCAAAACAGGGACGTGACAGGAAGTTCCAGGCAATTTTACCTTTCAGGGGTAAGATAATCAACGTTGAGAAGGCACGTCTTGCCAAGGTGCTGAAGAACAATGAAATACTTTCTCTCATAACTGCCATGGGTACCGGAATCGGTGATGAATACAATCTTGAAAAAGCCCGCTATCACAAAGTCATAATAATGACTGATGCGGATGTAGACGGAGCTCATATACGAACTCTTATTCTTACTTTCTTCTTCAGGCACATGAAGCCATTGATAGATGCCGGTTATGTCTATATAGCACAGCCTCCGCTGTATCGCCTGAAGAAAGGCAAGATAGAACATTACGTTTATTCCGACAGGGAAAAAGATACCAAACTGAAAGAAATTGGTGAGAAGGGTGTTTCTATCCAGCGTTACAAGGGTCTTGGTGAGATGAATCCTGAACAACTCTGGGAGACTACTATGGATCCGGATACCAGAACACTGCTACAGGTAACTATGGAAGATGCAGTAGCTGCAGATGAGATGTTCTCCATTCTAATGGGAGATGATGTGGCCCCACGTAAGCATTTCATCACGACACATGCAAAGGATGTCACAAATCTGGACTTGTGAGGTGAACAAAAATGGCAGATAATATTGATAATGAAAATATTCAGGACAAAGACTCTCCGGATAACCCTGAAGATGAAGTCTCCTTTGACATCCAGCCTACGGACACAGGTGAAAGAATACTTCCTGTTCTCATTGAAGATGAGATGAAGAGCTCCTTCATGGATTATGCGATGAGTGTTATTGTGAGCCGTGCCTTGCCAGATGCAAAGGATGGCCTTAAGCCTGTTCATCGCAGGATTCTCTATGCAATGAAAGAGGCAGGCATAACTCATGACAAGGCTTACAAGAAGTCTGCCCGTGTAGTGGGAGACGTTCTCGGTAAATATCACCCACATGGTGATAGTGCAGTCTATGATTCGCTTGTGAGAATGGTGCAGGATTTTTCCCTGCGTTATCCGCTTATTGACGGCCAGGGTAACTTCGGCTCAATTGATGGTGATTCCGCAGCAGCCATGCGTTATACTGAAACGCGCATGGATAAGATTGCAGATGAGATTCTAATCGATCTTGATAAGAATACGGTGTCTACCAGACCTAATTATGATGGTTCGCTGGAAGAACCAACTGTGCTGCCGGCAAAATTGCCAAATCTACTCATCAACGGCTCTACAGGTATTGCTGTTGGTATGGCAACCAATATGGCACCTCATAACCTTACAGAGGTCATTGATGCAACCCTGATGCTCATCGATAATCCTGATGCTACGGTTTCTGACCTCATGCAGTTCATCAAGGGTCCGGATTTCCCCACAGGTGCCACGATATTTGGGACACAGGGTATCAGGAGTGCTTATGAAACCGGACGAGGCAGGGTACAGCTTCGGGCTGTGGCAGAGATCGAGGAGATCAAAAAAGACAAATATGCTATAATTGTCACCGAGCTTCCCTATCAGGTTAACAAGTCCAAACTCATAGAGGATATAGCTTCACTGGTACGAGACAAAAAAATTGTAGGTATTTCCGATCTGCGTGATGAATCTGACCGCGATGGTATTCGTATCATGGTGGAGCTTACCCGTAGTACAAATCCTAATGTAGTGCTCAACCAGCTCTACAAGCATACTCAAATGCAGACGACCTTCGGTATCATTAACCTTGCTTTGGTGGATGACATTCCAAGGGAGCTGGGCCTGAAAGAAATTTTGCAGATATATCTTGAGCACCGGATTGATGTTATCCAGAAACGTACTCAGTTCCAGCTTAATAAAGCTGAGGAAAGGGCTCACATTTTAAGAGGTTTGAAGATCGCTCTTGATCACCTGGATGAAGTAATATCCCTGATCAGGTCTTCAAAGGATGTGGAAACAGCTCGTAATGGACTTATAGAGAAATTCGGTCTTGATGAGATACAGGCAAAAGCTATCCTTGACATGCGTTTGCAAAAGCTGACAGGACTTGAAAGGCAGAAGATTGATGACGAGTACAATGATCTCATGAAACTCATTGCTGATCTGAAGGAAATCCTTGCCAGTGATGAAAAGAAGTATGCAATTATCGTATCCGAACTCAATGACCTTAAAGAACGGTTCGGTGATGCAAGAAGGACCCTGATCAATGGAACTGTCGAAGAGCTGGAAGATGAGGATCTCATCCCTGATGAAGATGTGGTTGTGACCATTACCAACAGCGGTTACATAAAGCGTCTTCCTGTGGATACCTATTCCAAGCAGCATAGGGGTGGTAAAGGTGTCATTGGCATGGATACCAAGGACGAGGATTTTGTTACCGATATCTTCGTAGCATCAACACACAATTATATTCTGTTCTTTACTAACAGGGGAAGAGTGCACTGGCAGAAGGTGTACGGAATACCCGAAGGCAGCAGGCAGTCTCGTGGCAAGGCGATAGTTAATCTCCTCGAATTAGGGGAGGGTGAATTCGTCACTGCAATGATACCCGTGAGCAAATTCGTAGAGGACAGCTATCTTTTCATGGCAACCCGTATGGGTACTGTTAAGAAGAGTCAGCTTTCGGACTTCAGCAACCCGAGGAAGGGCGGCATAATTGCCCTGAAACTGGATGATGATGATGCACTTCTGAATGTCACACTGACAGACGGCTCAAAGGATATCGTGCTTGTTTCAAGGCACGGTAAGGCCATAAGGTTCTCTGAGAATGACGTGCGTCCAATGGGTCGTGGTGCACGCGGAGTTCGGGGAATGAAGCTTGAGGCACATGATGCCGTTGTCAGCCTTGATATTGTGGATGAAGCTGCATCACTTCTTACGGTAACGGAGAACGGCTTTGGAAAAAGGACTGAGTTCGGGGAATACCGAACCATGCGCAGAGGTGGACAGGGAGTAATCACTATCGTAACCAGTCTACGCAACGGTCCGGTCATCAATGTTAAGTCCGTAAAAGCTGATGATGAGATAATGCTGACCAGCTCAGAGGGTATTATCATCCGTATTCCTGTGAGGGATATACGTGTTCAGGGACGTAACACCCAGGGAGTCAAGATAATGGATGTGCGTACCGGTGATAAGGTGGTCGGAGTTGCGAGAATAAGAGCTGATGAACAATGATGTAAATGCTTTTAAGCATAAACCTTATTTAATAGTCTACAATCTGGAAAGCGATTCAGAATAATTGTTGAGTAATTATCAGGATGATATTATGGAACTCGAAAAATTGAGACATGGTACTGAACTTATAAAGCGTGGTTTTGCAAAGATGCAAAAGGGTGGCGTGATCATGGATGTCACAAACCCTGAACAGGCACGCATTGCAGAAGAAGCCGGAGCTGTTGCTGTCATGGCACTTCAGGCTGTCCCTGCTGATATCAGAAAAGCTGGTGGTGTTGCCCGGATGGCTGACCCACAGATGGTAGCAGAGATCATTGACACTGTTACTATTCCCGTAATGGCTAAGGCACGTATCGGTCACTTCGTAGAGGCGGAAATCCTCCAGTCTCTTGGTGCTGACATGGTTGATGAGTCTGAAGTACTGACACCTGCTGATAATAAGTATCACATTGACAAGACTGAGTTCACTGTTCCATTCGTATGTGGTGCAAGAAACCTCGGAGAAGCCTTACGCAGGATTAACGAAGGTGCTGCAATGATACGTACTAAGGGTGAAGCAGGAACCGGTGATGTGAGCGAGGCAGTTAAGCACATGAAACAGATCATGGGTGAGGTCCGTGCACTCAAAGGTATGACAAAGGAAGAGATGATTGCTGTTGCACGTGAGATTGAAGCTCCGATAGAGCTTGTTATCGAAACTGCAAACCTTCAGAGACTTCCGGTAGTTAACTTCGCAGCTGGTGGCGTTGCAACACCTGCCGATGCAGCTCTTATGATGCGCCTGGGTGCTGATGGTGTTTTTGTCGGATCCGGAATATTCAAGGCAGAGAATCCCGAGAAGATGGCAAAGGCTATCGTTGAGGCCGTGAACAACTATGATAATCCTGAAGTCCTTGCTGATATATCAAAGGGTATCGGTTCAGGCATGAAGGGTATCAGTGTTGATACTATTCCGGAAGAGCAGGCTTTACAGACACGTGGATGGTAAGTCTTAGGTTTCCATCCTTACTTCTTTTTTTATAAAACGGTGTTTTAATGCGCATAGGTGTTATTGCTATTCAGGGTGACGTTTCAGAACATGTTGATGCCCTCAAAAGAGCGCTTGATGAGCGCAGGCTGGTGGCCGAGGTAGTCACAATCAAACATAAGGGCATTGTTCCGGAATGTGATGCACTCATTCTTCCGGGAGGAGAAAGCACAACCCTTGGAAAACTGCTGATACGTGAGGGCATTGCAGAAGAGATACAGGATATGAAGGATGCCGGAAAACCCATTATGGGCACCTGTGCAGGTCTCATATTGCTTGCGAAAAAGGGTGATGAACAGGTAGCAAAGACACACCAGCATCTGCTTGGTCTGATGGACACAAGAGTGAATAGAAATGCATTCGGAAGACAGCGTGATTCTTTCGAAACAGAGCTCGAACTTCCATTCCTCGACAGTCCGTATAATGCTGTTTTCATCCGGGCACCGGGAATTGTGGAAGCCGGGAAAGATGTCACTGTGCTGGCAAGGATTGATGATATGATTATAGCCGCAGAGCAGGAAAATGTCCTGGCACTGGCTTTCCATCCTGAACTGACTCCTGATTCAAGGGTGCACCAGTATTTTCTGGACAAATTGTTCTGACTACTTATCTATTTAGACTAAAAATAGAAAAATACTTACATTATTTTTATCCTTCAATATCAGCAAAAGCTACATCCAAAATTTCATCATTCTTTTCTAGGTCTATTTTCATCTCATTTGCTGTTTTCTCATCTATCCAGTATCTGGATTCATCATCAAAAAAAACATAACACCAAACATATTTTTTCAATTCTAGTTCCTGTTCATCCAGTATTCTAATGAAATCTTCATCATCTACAAGAGGTTTCCATATCTGAATTATATAGTAATTTTCCTTTTTTATATCAGGTCCGGACTCAATCCAATTTTCTGCATTACTTAAATTTTTTTTAATAGCCATCCTTTCATCTTTGTTTACAACTATATAGTGCTTGCCTGCTATGTAGTCAATGTTGTAATCCAATCTATAATCCAGGACGAAATCATAGTTTTCAAGAATTAGCTTTGCTTCTGTTTCATTCGTACCTTCTTGAAATCCAATGACCAATCCTCCTATCTTCCGCTCATTAATTGTTTTTGGAGATTTTCTCCATTCATGTGAAAAATTTGAATTTTTCTCTGTCTTAGGATCAGTGCTTTGAAATGGATCTTTTAATTCTAATATTAAAAAAAATAATGCACTAGACAAAAGTAAAATAATTGATGCAACTAAAATAGTTTTTAATACAACTTCTTTGTTCATGTTTTGACCATTTAAAAATAAAAATGTAGAAAATATCTTAATCTTCTATAAATATTTAATTTATATGTAAAATATTATCCTATTTTCCCAGTAGGTACTGCTTCCATTTGGATCATTTATGTATATAGTATTTATAGCCATTTGCACAACAAAGCTTCATGATTGTGTTTCTAAAATAAGAATTTTTAGAATGACTATTTTCTACAGAGGCATAATTTTCTGTTTTTTAAGAATTTGCTATGGATGTAAAAAAACAAATCTAAGCCATTATATTTACCTATAATTCCCCGTGTCTTCTTACTCCTTATTTTAAAACATCATAATGAAGAAGACAGGCCGATTTCTTGATCCTTGGGATCATGCCAAGAATAGTTCCCTTCATACCCCAACGACCTTTTTCCTGATTCATATAATAAAACGTTTGTCGGTGCTTAATATTCGTAGCCCAGCGTTCCACATCTTTGGGAGCTTTCAGGCCCCAGCGAAAATCTGCATTAACATGTTTTACAGTATCATGACGATGGGACTGCTTGCTTGCCCATGGGCTCATAGCATCGAAGTGTATCTCGGAACCGGGGAAATACTGTGCCAGGTTACTAATAACGGTCTTTACCTGGTCTTCCGGGAAATACATCAGTACGCCTTCAATAATAAAAATAAAATCGCCCTCGGGATGTTTTGCTTTCAGCATATCCATCCATCCTGTTTCCAGCATTGAAGCACTTATGTATTCCTGGTTTGTTTCCGGTGGCAAAAACTTTTCTCTTAATTTGATTACTTCAGGCAGGTCAAGTTCATAGAACACAGCCTTTGTGTTATTGGGTACTCTATGGTATCTGGTATCCAGTCCGCATCCGACAAGAACCACTACAGGCCGGGATTTATTTTTGATAAACTGTGCCACCATGTTGTCGAAGTGACGGACCCTGATCGAAGTGCCGATGCAACTCCACTTTCCTTTCCTGAACTTTGAGAAATCGTAATCTATGCAGTCAACAAGTTCACAGGCTTTTGGGTCTTGGATAATGGCCTTGGGGTGTTTCGTCTCTTCTGAGCGCATAAACAAAGTGATGAATAGGGTCTCTGCTATGTCATTAGTTATTTGTGGTTTGATTTTAGTCATCGTAACATCCTGAATCTTGTTTGATCATGAAACTTGTAAGCAAACACGGCCAATGCCAGTAAAACGATTACTACAAATCCGAGGTTTGAAAAGAAATTGGATTCGTCTGTTTTTCATTTGTTGCCATGTCCTGTTAGGATGGTTTAATTATGACAATTAGGGATATGTATAGGATTCCCTAACATTTTTAGCATTCTTGGATGGGCATGTGTTATTTCTGTAATGGCTAATTTGTGCCATCAATGAGTATGATATTACTTATGGATCAATGAATCTCTGTGTTTGGCTAATTAATTGTCCTATAAAATATAGCTATTACAAAAAGGTTATATAAAACAAAAACAATATAGTATCTGCTATTGTGCAATACGTCTATCGTATAAAGAAGAATCGGCTTCAAAGTGCAACTACATTACTTCCTATATAGCAGAACAATTTTCCTGTCGTATTGCATGATAGCCTCCATACGCTTTTCAGTAATTTTTTCTTTTTTATGTTCTTTGAATCATTGTAGTATCAACAAAAGTTTTATAATATGGTTACAATATGTAGGTATAACTACCAGACAATTTACCTTATCCACAAAATTATAAATCTCTAATATAATCTGAGGAACCGTGTCGCTCAAGTGAATTGTCTGGTAGTCTTTTCTGCTGAACTTTATTTATTAACCAACTCTGACTGATTTTCGATTTTAGTATAAATTGCATATTTGTTCACAAAGGTAAAAGTTTGTTTTTCAGTATTATCCTAACTTTATTTGAGTAGAATTGATGTATGCCTAATATTAATTAACCTGTCTAATAGATATTTGGAATTAAAATAATTGTACCTTAGACACATCTAAGTAGGTTAACCAAAAGATTGCCTATGGGACAAGTTAAAAGGTGGTAGATATGGAAAACAAACATAGATTCAGATTTCTCAGTTTATTCGTAATAGCTTTGCTATATATCAGCCTTCTTCATGTAAATGCAAGCAGCAGTAGCAGTGAAAACCAAAAAAAACTGGCTGGAATCTCAGAAGATGGCTACAGGCTGGAAAAGTCCCTTTCCGAAGTAATGTCCTCTGCCACGTCATTGGATTCAGGAAAAAGAAGTGAACTTTCAACCAGTAAACCGAGGTAAAAAATGGACATAACTTACGCCATTGCGACGGGTATACTGATTTCGATCCTTATATTCGGACTGAAGACCGGTGCAGGATGTGGATTTTCAAGCATAGGGCCAAAAAAAATACTATTGCTGGCAGGGATGTACTTTGTACTGTCTCTCTTAATGGGAATCCTTACTGGCCATATAGATACGCAAGGACTCGAAAATATTGCGGGAATGGGGATGACCATACATTCCATCCTTGCAATTCTGCTTATAGCTGCAGGCATATACACCAGTAAAAAATGGAACTGCGGCTGTGATGTCTCAAAACACACTTTCATGCTGCTTTCACTTCCCTGTCCAGTATGCCTTTCTGCTCTGTTCCTCGCCTGCATGGTCCTTGCAACGACCCTTGAAGTAAGCGGGATATGGGTGGGACTGCTTGTTGGAACTGTGTTCTTTATTTCGGTCGTCAGTTCTGCATTCATTTTCAAAAAAATGGGGAAAAAGCCCGATACTCTCGGAAATATCATGCTTTTCCTTGGTATCTTTTACCTTCTGGGTGTCCTGCTAATCCCTGCATACATAAAAATGCAATCAATGGATCTGAATACAGTATCCGGTGAAAGTGTAGAATTGATGCCATTCCTGGTATTCGGGATATTCATTCTTGCCGGGTACTTTAAAGATAAACTCAGGAGGCATTCCTGATGACTGCCGATTCCTACATTTTCCAGATGCTGTATACATTCTCAGCTTCGATGCTTTATCCGGTAGTCATTATTCTTATACTGCTCGTGGTATTCTCCCTGATTCTCATCGGAGAATTCCTTTCGGAGTACGCAAAAAGAAACCGTGATATCGAAAATCTCGAACTATGCTGCGATACAGCAAGAAAGCATGTAAATTCCACGGAATTCGGTAAGGCGGCCGGATCTCTGCGTAACGTAAAGCAGAACTTCATGGTCACCAGTTTCGCAAAGTCGGCAGCAGAACATCTTGAAGAGAATATGGTGGCTTCAATCGAATGGCTTTCGCAGGAATATGAGATAAAAATGGCAAAACGACTCGAGCAGACTCGGATCGTTGCAACAGTCTCACCAATGCTGGGGCTCATGGGAACCCTAATTCCACTGGGGCCTGCACTCATTGGCCTTTCGCAGGGAGATATAGTACAGCTTGCAAACAACCTCATGATCGCTTTCGCTACAACTGTGGTAGGCCTGTTTGCAGGAACCATAGGATACATACTCACGCAGATAAGAAAAAGATGGTACTGGCAGGATATGGCTGATATTGACTATATTCTCGATACACTGGAGGTAAAGGAATGAAAAAAGCAAGATCCAGCCGGCGAAGGCATATAGACTATGAGGATGAACAGAACCCCCTTACAGGGGTTGCCAACCTTTTTGACATCGCGATGGTTTTCTCTGTAGCACTTTTAGTTGCTCTGGTAATGTCATATCAGCTTCCAGAATTGCTGGATCCTTCAACAGATATGAGCATTGTAAAAAATCCGGGACAGCAGGATATGAAGATTATCATCAGAGAAGAAGGAAAACCTATTGAGGTGCTTAACATGACCGACCAGGTTGGCGGTGGACAGGGAGAAGCCCTTGGTACTGCTTACAAACTGGCTGATGGAAGGGTTGTATATGTGCCTGAGGACAAAGAAAATTCTTCGGTAACTTAAATATCAGGGTAGACGTTTTTTAGAATTAACAAATATTTTCATTTTTTCTATAGTTATATCATGAAGTTCGTGTTCCAGCACACATGCATCTTTTTCTGCGATTTTTTCAGGTACTTTCATGATATCCCTGAGAAGTATCTTTAAATAATCGTGCCTGTTCTCTGCTATCAGTGCAACATTGTTTCCTTTTGCAGTAAGGTTTATGCTCCCGTATTTTACATAATCGACATAACCTTCTTTGTTGAGTCTTTTCATCATTTCAGTCACACTGGGGGCCCTGACATTCATAATAACTGCAATATCCTTTATGCGTGCATAACCCTTTTCCGATTCGATCATCATGATTGCTTTCAAATAATTCTCTGCTTTCCTTGATAACATCATACGTCCAACCTTTCATCCTTTTTTCTTATAGTGTTGACAGCAACTGTTAAGGGCAATTTGTAGATAAATTGCAAAATCACACAGTTCACAATTAATAAAAACAGGACAATAGTCATACTAATGTCCTGTTACGATAATTACCTATAAAATTCAGGAGTTTTTCATTTTCCAGCCTCCTGCTTTTTGTTGTTTCATCCATAGCTGTTGATACAAACCTCCTGCATTTACTAGGAAATCATGAGTTCCCTGCTCCGATATCCTGCCCTCATCCAGCACCAGTATCTGGTCGGCATTTTCTATGGATTTGAAGCGATGAGCAATAACGATCAATGTACGACCCCTTACAAGGTTCTCCAGAGCTTCCTGGATTACTGACTCATTCTCCGGGTCAAGAGAAGCAGTGGCTTCATCAAGCAGTACAATGGGTGCATCTTTAATTATTGCCCTGGCAATTGAAATCCTCTGGCGCTCTCCTCCTGAAAGGGAACTGCCACCTTCGCTGACAATAGTATCATAGCCATTTGGAAGCTTCTCAATAAACTCATCACAACGGGCAAGCCTCGCCGCCTCTTTTATTTCCCGATCCGTTGCATTTTGCTTTCCCACGCGGATATTGTTTGCAATAGTATCATTGAACAGGTACACATCCTGGAATACCATTGAAATGCGGGAAAGAAGCAGGCCGGGATTTATTTTCTTAATTGGGATGCCGCCTATACTGATGGTTCCGTCCTGCACGTCCCAGAAGCGAGCTATAAGGTTGATCATGGTCGATTTACCTGACCCGGAAAGTCCTACCAATGCTGTCATGGAATTTACCGGGAAACAGCAGCTTATATCCTTTAAAACATCATTGTCCTTGTAACGGAAACTGACATTTTCGAATTTGATGGTATTATCAGATGCCAAATCCTGCTTTTCATCAAAAGGTAGTTCTTTTGCTGTCATGACTTCACCTATCCTGTCAATGGACAGGCGGGTATAGCGCATTAGAACCAGAATTGGACCCAGCTTTTTTACCGGTGCGAAGAAATAATACCCAAGCACTGCAAAGGTAAAAAGTTCCGGAATCGATACCTCTCCCGTAACACTCATCATCGCACCCATCGCAAGCATAGCAAGGTAGCCGACATCAAGTATAAAAAGCGCTATTTGTACGGGAATGCCTGCATATACTTCTCCTTTAAAACTTAGTTTTTTCAGCCGTAACATTGCATTGTCAAGGGTGACGAATTTACTGCCTGTCATATCATAGGCTTTCAGTATTCTGGCTGAGCGGGCGTATTCAAGTATCCTGGAAGATGTTTCATTAATGGCTGCTACATGTTCTATGCCTAATAATACTATGATTTTACGGGCCACTAATATGAATACGGCAGCAATCAGCACTGATATGAACATTATACTTGCCAGGGAAGTGTTTATGTACATCAGGAACAGCCCAAGCAGCAGAGGTACCACTACAGATGTGACAATGTCCGGGAGGTTGTGAGACAGGGTGTTTTCTGCCTGGTTTACATCATGTAATAAGCGCCCTGTCACATCTCCCGGGTCTTTCTGCTTGAAAAAGCCAAGGGGGAGTCTCCTTAGCTTGTTTCCTAGTGTAAGACGCAGGTCTGTTGATATGGAATAAGCACGTACGTAATTATTAGTCTGGCTCCAGATCGACAGTAGCAGGTACAATATGAATGCTGCTGCGTAGAGTGCATACAATTGCCAGAGGTTCGAAAAGTCATACGGTGTATTAAGAAATACAGGAAGTACTAATTCCAGAATGAACAGATAAAGAAGAGCACTGAACATGCCACGTGGGATATCAGAAAGGAAATTTAAACCTACTATACTCAAAATATCTTTTTTATTTTCTCCGTATAGACTCCATGAATTATCTTGCTTCACTTAATACCACCTCTTCTGAAAGTTTCCAGTGCCTTGCTTTCGTGTGTGCTTTCCACATACTATAATACAACTTGTGTTTCTCGAGCAGTTGTTCATGGGTGCCTTGTTCTACAATTTTCCCTTTGTTTACAACGAGAATGGAATCCGCATTGACAATTGTCGAGAGACGATGTGCTATAACCACTACAGTTTTACCTGTCATTAATCTGGAAAATGCTTCCTGCATCCGTGTCTCATTTTCAGCATCGGCATAGGAGCTTGCTTCATCCAGTAGGATAATCGGGGGATCTTTGAGTATTACTCTTGCAAGGGCAATACGCTGTTTTTCGCCTCCGCTCAAATGGACTTCACCACCCTCACCTATTACGGTGTCGTATCCCTTGGGCAGGGACAGAATGAAATCATGGCACGCAGCAGCCATAGCAGCCTTTTCAATAGATTCCTGGGAAACGCCATCTTTGCCCATGCGGATATTTTCCCTTACAGTGTCTGTAAGCATCTGGACTTCCTGAAATACAGTTCCGACTGTTTTGTTAACACCGTAAGTTCCCATTTCCTGCAAACCTACACCGCCAATCCTGATCTCCCCGCAGGATACATCCCACATTCTTGCCATGAGGTTCACGAGAGTAGTTTTACCGGCTCCGCTTGGCCCTACGATAGCCGTAAAAGAACCTTCGGGTATACTTGCATTGATGTTTGATAGGACATCGGTTTCATGATATTGGAAACTTACATTATCGAGTCTGATGTCATGTGTAGTGGGAAGGAGTGGAAGATCGGGTTCTGGAAGGGATTCTTCTGCAAGAATAGATTCAATACGTTTTGTTCCCTCGAATATGTACTCCGAATGAGAAACAATTGTTATGAAGGGTACAAATTCACAGAAACACCCCAGACCAAGAAGCAGGAAGAGTATCAT
This sequence comes from Methanolobus sp. ZRKC2, assembly GCF_045291185.1. NCBI lineage: Archaea > Methanobacteriati > Methanobacteriota > Methanomicrobia > Methanosarcinales > Methanosarcinaceae > Methanolobus > Methanolobus sp. ZRKC2. Next base: position 52,338 of record NZ_CP146980.1, read on the forward strand.
TGTTGCAACGTCTATCTGCCCTGTCTGAAGAAGATAAATACCTGCAGGAATGACAAAGATTCCGCCACCTATCACAATAGCAGAAAAACCAGCCCAATAGGGACTACTGGTTTTTGATATTCGAAGCACGAATTTCCGGTAGTCTATTACCGATTTTTTTAAACGTTTGAATGAATCCAACGTCTGATTAAAAACTTTGACTGCGGGCATCCCCTGGACGTATTCCACACTTGTGGAGTTCATTTTTTCAAGAGAATCGTGATACTCTTTAAAAGCTTCACGCCTTTTCTGGCCAGAGCCGGCCCCGCTCCACATCATTTTTACGAGAACCAGGCCAATTGGCAGGGGTAGTGCAGCTGCGAGAGCCAGACGCCAGTCAACTGTAAAAAGGAGAATGAGTGTGACAATTGGAAGGACGAGCCCTGAAACCATATCAGGGATGTGGTGAGCAACAAAATTTTCAATAGTCTCTACGTCTTCCTGAATTACTTTACGGATCCTGCCTGTGTTGTTAGAGGTCCAGAACCCCATAGGAAGGGTGCCGATATGTTCTGTCAGGCACTTACGGATTATGTATAAGAGATCAAAAGCCGCAATATGGCTGAAAACAAAACTGGATGTGACTAATATGTAACGCAGGACTATGGCAACGAGACCATAGACAAGCATTTGTATTACAGGTTCAGCCGGTGCGTTAATTCCTGATTCAAGATAGTACCTGATTATGTAGAAGATAATCACGTATGGAACAATATACAACACAGAACCAAGTGCTGCCAGTGTCACAGACAATAAAAATTCAAGTTTTTTCTTTTTTACAATTTCTAATAATAACTCCATTTACATTCCCCTTTTCAGGATACGTACTTTCTCTATAGTGAATACAAGAGATTTTAGTTATGCCTAATTTAAAATGTTATATCTACATACATTTGATATAAACCTTTGTATTTATGAAAATATGAATGACTGTAAAATAGTGTGTCTAGTATTTTTCAAGTCTTAGCATACGCATATTTTCATAAAATCTTCTTCTTAATATTTTTGCATCAAAAATTATGTACTATGTTACCATAAAAGTTAATGATATGCCAAAATGCATATATATAACGTAATTTAGTAGTACTTACAATTAAAAATAGGCATTACTATATTAGCTGCAGGACAAATTATGAAGGATTCCTACCGATAAATGGAGTTCAGTATATGGGATGGAAACTATCAAGAAGGACTCATCAGCGTTTCAGACATTTCAGGTTATGGCGTGAAACGGATTACTCAAAAGATAATTTGAGATACAAAACATTTGAACCAAAAGAACTATCCTGCTCTCCTAAGCGATCAAAACCGGAGCTTGAGTCTCACTTAAAGGTTCGACTTACTAACCGGAAGATAAATGCATAGTTTAAAGTTTGCACTACTACTTTCACTAACTTGCAAAACACAACTTGGGTGTATATATATTTACAAATTTTTGTTGTATGACTGTTGTTTCATGTGGGTAATGATCCTTAATGAATTAACAATCTAAAGGAGCACCTAAAAAACATATCGAATCCGTCGTAATAACCAATCAAAAGGTGTTTAGAGGACAAACGGTACCTGATTTGTCCTCATATTCTGTTTACTACCCCAAAGAGGTAATTTGCGTATTCTTCATAGTTTCTCACTAACTATGAAGGCTAACATGCAACAAAATTCCAACTTCAAGAGATAGAAAAAACAACTGCAAAATAGGTAACAGTTGATTTGTCTGTGCGGAGTTGCATAATAGCAACATCTACTATGTGTTTGGAGTATTTATTATTTTTGATTAACTTACAAACATTAGGTATGACTATATCATATCTAAAACACCATCTGATACCAAAAAGTGAATGCGCTACTAAAATTACGATAGATCTTCGTTTCAATTTATGCTACAACTCCAAAGACCATCGATTTTCTAGAAGGAGTTCTACTTTCTATTTTGTAGAAATCATACATGACGGGAAAATAGACTTAAAGAATATCGGTATGGATAGGGTAATACGAAGGCAGACCTATAAAAAAAATTGCACCCCACCTTGCGGATCAGGGTGCTTTTCAGGAATTCTCAGCTTCTTCTGAATCCCATATATACTACTCCAAGGGTCATCAATACGATCACTGTTCCGAGGATTGCCGCTCCCGATGATGACATTCCGGAAGCTCCATCCTGGCTGTCTGAAGTAGCCTCTGGTTGCATTTCATACCCTTCCACGTAGTTGTCAGGGGTAGGGGAATGCAACTTATCTGTTCCGTAACCACCATCTGCGTTGGATGTCTGGTTACTTTTACTTTCTCCATGTTTTTCATTGCTGCTTGCAGAAACCACCTTTGCGCTGCCGGTACCGCTACCGCCTGAAGAGCTATCACTGGAATCAAGTGACACCGGAGATGCCACAAATCCCTTGGTATACTCATCTAAAAGAACGTTTCCACAGCAAATAGCACAGCAACATGGTCCGTTATTATTTATGGACTCCTGGTACTCGTTTGCAAGTTTCTGGATAATCTCCTCCGGTGCATCCCAATAAGGATTGCCCTCCCTGTCCAGTTTTCGGGTGGTTTCCAGCATACGTGCAATCATAGTCTGGCGAGCCCATGGGTTTTTTTCCTCAAACCATTCCTTTGTTCCCAGATTATACTTGTCCTCTATGTAGATCTCGTACATTTCTTTCCACATCTCATCTGTGACAGTTCCCGGAAGCATTGCTTCAAGTCCCCAGAGATCATCAAGTAAGCTTTGCATTTCCTGGGCACCTGCATAGTCATGTCCCATCATACCCTGAATCCACTTTGGATTGTAGTATGTTGAGCGCATATCACGTACGAGATAAGAAGCAAGTGTCTCGGTCTTCATGTCGTCCGGATTTTTGAGATTTACAATATACATTTCAGGCGTGGCGCCGTCAATACTCCTTATTGCCATTCCCATTCCGCCAAAGAATTCGTAAACGTGGTCAAAGACAACACTGCTACTGCCTCTGCCATCATTTCCGCTACGGCTGAACAGGAGAGCATCCGTGCCACCAAGAACCTGCTTGAAGAGATCTACATTGTGTTCCCCCCATCCATTTTCACCATATGAGTAAGCCATAGACTTGAGGTACAGGTTCGCAAGATCTTCTTCACTATCCCATGTATCGCTGCGGGTGGTTGCGCCTCTTAAGCCTCCTACACCCCACATTCCGGCCGGCGGGCCGAAAATACGGCTCTGTGAAAGGCTTCTTGCTTCCTCTTCAGTGTAGTTTCCGGTCTCCATCAGGTAATCATAGATGCTATCTGAATTCTGTTTCACATAATTAGGCCATCCACAATTTGTTTCATTTAAGCTGGCTGCCTTTCTTGCAGCTCTGTCCATCATTTCTACCTGAAGTGTCCATGATTCCCTGTAAACACCCGTCATTGTTACCACAACATCAATGCGTGGATGGGTCAATTCTTCACATGGAATCGGTTCTACATCGACAAAATTTCCAAAATCATCCCACACAGGACGCATTCCCATCAGGTAAAGGATCTCTGATTCCATGATTCCTTTATGGCGCATGGTCTCTGCTGACCAGAGGACAAAACCGACTTTTCTCGGATATTCCTCGTCATGGTTTGCTTTCCATTCCTCAAGGAATTCATCGGCGAGTTTTGTTCCTGCATTCCAGACTTCTTCCGGGGGAACGATGTAAGGATTGAAGGCGTAGAAGTTACGTCCTGTGGGCAGGACATGAGGGCTTCGAAGTGGATCGTCTCCGAGTCCTGGAAGAATATATTGTCCTTCCAGGGCATCAAGGACTCTTGGTACTTCAATAGTTGATGCAGCAATGTTCTCTCCGTATGTTATTGCCGTTTCAAGGTCTTCTTTAACTTCCAGTTCATCATGTGACAATTGTGAATGTTCTTTTACAAGGACGACTGTAGCATCTGACGCATTGGTCCTGCCTTCTGCTCCTGGTTGCTTGGACATGTAGTACACTTGCCCGGAGAGGCTGGTTTTTCCGGGAAGTTCTTTCAGGGCATCTACTGTAAGCTTATCTGAGTATTCCATTTTGAATTCACAGTACATATCTTCCATGTTACTGATTAGCAGATCAGACTGTCCACTTTCGTGAATAACTGGTCCTCCAGAGGAGGTCATATCAAGTACCAAATATGCAAGAACCGTATAGTTCCCGTCAGAAAGATTGGTGAAGTTATAGTATCCATCGCTGTCAGTGATTGTGGTTGAAAGCACAGATTCTTGCTTGAGCAGAACCGTTGCATTTGATGCGTTTAACCTTACTCCCTCCATGTCTGAGAACCATACCTGCCCAGAGATGCTGGCTTTCCCGGGAAGCTCTTTGATAGCGTTAACAGATGTTTCGTCAGAACTCTCAAGTTCAATTTCGAGTTTTTCATCTGTGGCATTTACCACAAATAGATCTTCATCTCCAGTCTTGTAAAAGACCATGCCGGGCATTCCGGTTAGTTCGACGCATGAAAGCACGGAATATTTCCCATCTGAGAGGTTATCGAAATAATAGTACCCCTCACTGTCAGTTGTGGTAGTGCCTATTACCTCCTGTGATATGGTTCCTGTAACGTTTAGATAGGTTTCCATCACAGTTTCAGGATTAGTGCCGTTAATCAGAAGATCTGTCAACATCTCGTCAAGTAGGTTTGGGGAATGTGCGGGTTCCAGAACATGCTCGTCTCCGTAAACTTTACCCACATTCTCAAGGAAGCTGCTTCCAAGCATGGATTTTACCATTGCAACAAGGCCTTCTCCTTCAGGAGGCTGGCCAAGGATATGCAATCCGTATGGCATGTATTGCGCTGACAATTCGTGTATGTAGTCATGCAAAGGTCCTCTAATAACAAAAGCTTCAAATTCCTCTTCTGTCATTTCAGTCATGTTTGAAGGCGATACACCAAGTTCGTTTTCAAACCCGACGGTCTCATAGAGATTTATGATTCCTTCTCTGTATTCCATTTTTATGGATTCATTCAGTTGATCTGCTTCTGTATACAAATGGATTTTCTGATGCAGGTTGGACAGGTCTCCGTAAAGACCGGCTTCCACAATCGGAGGAGTTGCGTGGTCTACTATCGCACAGTTTCCTCTTCTTTTTGCAACGACTCCTTCAGCAATACCGCCTACATTGTATACATAGACTACCGGCATGTCTCCTATTACAAGGGCTGGCCAGTCTTCTGTAGCTGAGAGCCCGACTCCTTTGCCTTTGAGCCATTCCTGGGTTCCGTGTTGTCCCAGGTGAACTACCGCATCAGCTTCATATTTGTGTTGCAGCCACAGGTAGAAGGCTATGTACTGATGGTCCGGGGGTAGTGTCTGGTCGTGGTACAGTACTTCAGTATTGTTAGTACCACCACGGGTTGGCTGGGGAGCAAGCAATACATTTCCGAGGGAGATCTTCGGGAAAACAAAGTATTCACCGGACTCATTCTCATATACCATGATTTCTCCGGGAGCTTCTCCCCAAGTATCGATTACTTCGTTTCTTGCTTCTTCGGGAAGCTGGTTGAACATTTCCATGTATTCATCAACAGGCAAAAGTTCGACTTCATTGGTATTCACGATTTTTTCAAGTTCATCGGGAGCCCATGCACCGATATTGCGTCCCTGTTTGAGAACAAGGTCAAGAAGCTCGGTCTGGTTTGGTGTCTGGTTGTTCAGGTCGTAATCACGTTCATCCATCGCTTCCAGCAGAAGGGATATGCTGGGCCCGACATCAAGATTTGCTGCAGCCATTGCACCATCTCTTCCCGGCGAATGATGATAATAGATCAGTGCAACTTTGCGATCTTCATTTTCTATATTTTTCAAATTCACCCAGTTGAGAGTACGGTTTATCATCCATTCCATCTGGGCTGGTATTGGCTCATCAACTAAAATGCCATATTCTTCATCATACTTTTTTCCGCTTACAACAATGGATTCGATATGTCCGCCCATCTCCATGATAGGTATCTGGTACTGGAACCAGAATCCTCTTCCTGTTGTACTGTTTTCCCATTCTTCAATTGTTCCTTCATATTGTATTGCATTGATGATGGGAACATTAGCTTCCTGAAGGTAGCTTGTCTCCTGTATCTGGGTCGAGAGCATGACTCCCATTCCCATATCTATGAAACCGTCTACCACCCACTCATCTTCGTGCTTGAAGAAATCGGGAGCAGTTGTATAAAGTACCCAGTGCATATAGGTCGGAATGACATTTACTCCTCTGGCTTCAAGTCTTCTTACGGCATCATCAATGACTTTGTTTCCGATATTGCCGTCTGTGTTGATCAGGAAAGGCATTCCTATCGTAATATTGTCCGGGTTGTACACATGATGTGTGCCATCGTCTGTGGAATACCATTGGAGGTACTGTTCGATATTCTCAAATGGTAACTCTGCATCAGGATGGTATATTCCATTGGAAGGTATTTCAATAGGTGGCTTAACGTTTCCTTCAGCTCCACAGAAATTTATCAGGATATATGCCAGCATTCTCTGTGCATTAACACCTGTCTGGTTATTCCAGTACTGTTCTATGTGTGGATGTTCTTCCAGATCTACTGTTCCAAGACCAAAACCACCTGCATCGATTACAACAGCATTTGGATCCTTTGTCTCATTAACTATTTCGTGAACCTGAGAGCTGACGCTTTCTCCCATAAAGGACATGGCCGTCATTGATCCGAGGAATATCACGTCATACTCACCAAGATCAACATCATCGGACAATTTATTGTAGGAAACATTGACCGTAGGTTGTCTTGAATAAGCGTAGAGTGAGATGTCAATCCCCTGTTCATTCAAATTAAGCTCTTCTGTCGCATCCTGGATTAAAGGTACAAAATCGTCCCCCACGACAACAAAGGCAATATTTGCAGGAGAAGTAATGTTGAGGTATTCTTCCTCGTTGTTATTCTGGGTGTCATTTTTTGCATAGAGGCCTATTGTTGCTCCCCTTACTGGCCTGTACTGCATCATGGGTGCAGTGGGAGCATATGCTGTCCCGGAGATTGCACCGGTTCCTCCAGATACCGGGGTTACAGTACTGTTTGCCACAATATCATAAAATGATGCTCCCCATGCCATTTCTGTTGGGTTTGTATTATCAAGAAGAGTTACGTTAAGCCATACATCTTCCACAATCTGCTCCCCTGACACAGTAACATCAGCATTCGCTACTGACCAGGAATTCATGGGGAAAGGAGTCCAGTAAGCAAGATAGAGTTTATAATCTCCGTCTGGTACGCCAGAGAAGTAATAATCTCCATCAGGGGCATTCAGGAAATCCTCTTCAAGAGTTCCACTACTCACCGTATCGTCACTATAAGTCCTTGCTATCAAAACATCGTCTGCACCCGGTACATCCGAGAAATCATATGTTGTTGCTGCAGATGCAGCAGGCATGACTACAATTAACATGAATGTCAGAAAAATACTTTTCAATACTGTTTTCTTAGTGTTTTCTTTCATATCCGCCACCATTTTTTGTCTGAATAGAATTGTTTCGGTGAAACAATCTTTCGGAGTAAGCCCTATGTAAATTAGGTGTATAAAAAGAACTTCCGAATAAAGTTAGGACTAAAAGTGCAATAGTGAAATTGATTAATTGTTTGACAAAATTCTATTATTAATGAATAGGCTGCAGATGCTGGCAAAAATCAAGAACCTGGCATCCTGTTTGTAGCGTTCTAGATATTGCTTGCTACCACTGAAACTGCTATACTCTCTTCGCAAAAATATAGCTACAACTATTATTATTCAATTACCCAAAAACATTAAATATTGCAAACACATCATAGTATTTGCTATTATGCAACAAAGATATGCTTTATTATCACCTTTGGAACCTTTAAGGCAGGAGGGTCATTCCTAATCCCATAATATTGTCATTAATGTTGCATAATGGCCTCCATACACTGGCAAAACACTGAAGAAAATAAGTTAAAAAATTCTCCTCTCCGAGGGAACAAAAAAGTAAGTCCTGAGGATGGGTTCTGGTGGCCCCCCGTCCTTTGGACTTACTTTTTTGAAACGTTTTTCTGTCAATAATACATTATGCCAGATTCTCCTTCTTCACTCATTTGTATAATAAAAAACAGTTCCAACAAAATAGAGTGATCAGACATAAAACTGTGGTCTCAATGCCCGAAGCAGGATTTGCTTGTTCAATATATGGATCTGTGAAATACCATCCAAAAAAGAACAATATGATACTTTTTTATTATGTTTTACGTGGCCTAATAGGGCAAAATGAAGATCCGTATTTCCGTATATAGGATTAACATAAAGGTCCGATTGTCAGTTTTCCTTCTTTTCATGTGTCAGTGGATCATCTTTGTCTTCAGGAGCATGTCGGGTATAAACACCCGTTTCATAAAAAAATTTAAAGTTATTCAACCACTGTGGCAAATCTTCGTCCTTTGTGACGAATTCGGTGAGCCTTGAGAGCATTTTCAAGGTTTTAGGACTAATGGCATGTTCTATTTTACAAGCATCCTCTTCGGCGGTTTTGGTATCCAGTCCGAATGTTAGCAAAAAATCCTTTACAACATCGTATTTTTCTTCAGTTCGACAGGCAACTTCTTTCCCTCTGGATGTAAGAGTAACAGCGCCGTATTTTTCATAGTTGATATATCCTTCTTTGTCCAGTTTTTTGAACATTCCGGTGACGGTTGAAGGATTCAGATTCATGATCTCAGAAACATCTTTTACTTTAGCGTATCCTTTTTTCTCGATTATTGAATCCAGCATCTTCAAATAGTCCTCGGTTCTTTCCGTAGTCATTTTAGACCAACTCTTTTTGTGTTTCCAAAATTGTTTGAGTAAGCAATGTTTTCGTTTAATATTAAATTAGTGTTTTGGATCAGGTGCTAAAAGCAGTTTTCAATATTTCTTAATATCTTAATTAAAAATAAATTTATTAATTATTATATATTTTTTAGTTATAGCAGGTATTTTTTTACAATCAAATGAATTTATCTGTTTAGTATTAGTTGATACAAAAATTTAATATAGATGCAATACCAATTTGCAACTCAAATTATATGTAGGTTAACCTACTATTATCCTATATAGCAATATAATGGAGTTGATGCTAAATGACTGAGATGACACTTAGTAATCTCAAACCAGGCAATAAAGCCAAAGTAATACAGGTAACAGGAAAAGGTAGTGCAAGAAGGAAGCTTCTCGATATGGGTATGGTTCCTGGTATTGAAATCCAGATGATCAGAACTGCTCCTTTAGGAGACCCTATAGAAATTCTGATTAAAGGATATAACTTGTCCTTGAGAAAAAGTGAAGCTGAACATATAATGGTACAGAGTACCGGAGTGTGATTCTTTCGTGCCAGGAGCAATTCCCCTTGCCATGCTTCCTGAAGGAAAGGAAGGAAAAATCGCCTCTATCAACGCTGGCAACAAGCTGAAGTTGCGTCTTACGGAAATGGGATTTACTGAAAATTGTTCTGTAAAGGTTGACAGGGCTGACAGAGGTTCCCTTGTGGTGGTAACGAATGGCAGCAAATACGCTCTGGGTAAAGGGATAGCTATGAAGATAATGATCACGGATTCAAAAGTCTATTAAGGTGGAGTTTTGGTGAAAAATAAAAAAATGACGATTGCTCTGGCGGGCAATCCCAATGTTGGAAAAACTACCCTTTTTAATGCAATTACGGGTGCAAGACAACATGTGGGGAACTGGCCAGGGGTAACTGTGGAAAAAAAGACGGGTAAAGCGACTCACAATGGTGTTGAAGTAGACATTGTAGATCTGCCGGGCACCTATAGTCTTACTGCATACTCACTCGATGAGGTTGTTGCAAGGGATTATCTGGTTGAAGAAAAACCCGATGTTGTAGTACACATCGTAGATGCAACAAACCTCGAACGTAATCTCTATCTGACCACACAGTTGATGGAGCTTGGTGTTCCTGTTATCATTGCTCTCAACATGTGGGACCTTGCAGAATCAAAGGGGGATAAGATAGATATCAAGAAGATGGAAGAATATCTGGAAATCCCTGTTGTAAAAACAGTTGCTAACAAAGGAATAGGAATCGATGATCTTCTTGAAACTGCACTAAAAGAGGCAGGCAGGGGACCACATCACCAGCACGAAATAAGCTACGGTGACGAGATTGAAGAGAAAGTAATCGAGCTTGAAAAAGTACTTGTAACTGACAGCAAACTTGCAGAGAAATATCCTCTCAGGTGGCTGGCTGTGAAGCTTCTTGATGGTGATGAGGAAATTGCTGAGAAAATAAGCGAAAGCTCCGTTTCCTCTCAGGTCGACAGGATGGTAACTAAGGTTGATAAAGAGCGATATGAAGCAAAGATGGCTGATAAGCGTTATGAGGTAATTAATGCAGCTCTTCCCCAGTTCTGTTCCAAGTGTGTTAAGGAAGTTACTTTTTCTGATATGGTGGACAGGGTTGTCACGAATAAGAGTTTTGGAATACCCATTTTCTTAACTTTGATGTGGGCTGCCTTTGAAGTTACCTTTACGGTTGCAGTACCTTTCATGGAAATGGTGGATATGTTCTTTGGATGGGCAGCCGGATTTGTTGCTGAAAACATCTCTTCACCTGTGCTTGGTTCCTTCCTCGGAGACGGAATAATTGCAGGTGTCGGATCAGTTCTTATCTTCCTACCCAATATTGTTCTCCTGTTCATGATGATTGCCTTGCTTGGAGATTCCGGTTATATGGCTCGTGCAGCATTCATTATGGATAAATTTATGTATAAAATAGGCCTCAACGGAAAATCGTTTATACCCATGATTATGGGCTTTGGTTGTAACGTTCCTGCAATAATGAGTACAAGGACAATCGAAGATGAACATGACAGACTTGTGACAATACTTGTAGCTCCATTCATTTCCTGTGGTGCCAGGCTGCCTGTTTATATTCTTCTTGCGGGGGCTTTCTTCGGAAGGGATGCCGGGGCAGTAATTTTCGGTCTTTATGCACTGGGTATTATCGTTGCGATTCTCTCTGCAAAACTTTTCAGAGGTACTTTAGTGAAGGGAACTGCAGCTCCATTCATTATGGAACTGCCTCCCTACAGGATGCCTACTCTGAAGGCAAGTGCTATACACATGTGGGATAAGGCTTCCCTGTATATCAAAAAAGCAGGTACGATTATTCTTCTTGGTGTTGTTATTGTGTGGCTGCTGGCAGCAATACCAGCTCCTGGAGTAGATGCGGAATTTGCCTCTGAAGAAATATTAGGTACCGGGGATTCTATGGTAGGATACATAGGACAACTGGTAGAACCACTGGTTGAACCACTTGGTTTTGACTGGAGAATTGCCATTGCCCTGATATTCGGATTCGTTGCAAAAGAAATCGTAGTCGGTGCACTTGGAGTTATATACGGAGCAGGGGAGGATGAAGATGCGCTTACAGAAATACTTGTAGGCGGAGCAATGAATCCTCTTACTGCCCTTGGACTCATGGTATTCACCCTGCTCTATATGCCATGTGTTGCGTGTGTTGGTGTTATCAAGTCAGAAACTGGAAGCTGGAAGTGGACACTTTTCTCAATAGTCTACGGAACTGCACTTGCCTGGATTGCAGCTTTCCTCATATATAATGTAGGCAAGGCTATAGGATGGGGCATTTAAATTTGAGGTGATAAATATGTCAAATACAAGTAAAAAGATCTTTGCACTGGTGGCAGGTATTCTCTACGTAGGGGCCGGCTTACTCCAGATACTGGAAAGATTCGGTATTCAAACAGGTCTTGCAGACCTGTTATTGATACCTCCTGATTTCTTCGGCGGATTCTGCTTTGTGGTTATCGGGGCAGTATTCCTTTACGGCTTCAAAGAACTAACTTCCGGAGATTATCTGGGTGTTTCATATGTTTATGTAGGCATCGTCCTTGCACTGATATTCATGGCAGTCTATCTTTTGATTATCGGGGCAGGAATTCTTGGACTACTCATCCAGAGTGGTGAATATGAAGGATGGACTATCATAGATGGTATCAGGCCGGGAATTTATCTTGGATTCCTTGCTTTAGCAGGATACATTGTATGGAGGGATAATTTTTCCACTTCATTGAAAAACGTAGCATGAGGTACAATGTTAATAGGTTATCGATATATGCTCAAGGAAGTCGCAAAGGCCCTGACAGAAGACAATATAACCTTTGGCGAGCTTGCACGAAGACTAAACCTCAGTCAGGAAAAGTTGAAAGATCTTCTTGAGACCATGGAGGACAGGGGCGACATAGAGAGCTCATGTGCAGATGAGCAAACCTCTGTGAAAAAAAAGTGTAGCGGATGCGCCATGGGATCTGCATGTTGCGACACCGGCGTCGGCTTTACTGCCGGCAAGACATACCGTCTTACCGAACAGGGGAAAAAGGAATGCAGTAAATAAACGAATTAAGAAATTTCTAGGCTTTTGTTTAAAGAGCTGTTTTCATGTAGAACAGCTCTTTTATTTCTTCATTTTTTAACCTATATTGGCAGTATGCAGCGTATTTTCCTGGTTTTCTGATTTCTTTGAAAAGAATTTATTTTTGAACAGAGCTCTGAGAGTCAGAGTATTTTTTTTTGAAGCTATTACCTGATGAGTGCCAAATAGGTAAGTCATACAACAAAGAATACAAAAGCAAATCCATTTTACAGTAAAGTATAGAATGAGCTCTGTAGATAAGGAATCAGCATAAAAGGGTAAAGCATTCATAGAATAGAGCAAGGTATGTATTGGACAAGTCTGAATCAAAACAGATACTATGAAGATTTCTAAACTTTCTAGGGATTCTCCGACATTTGCAGGAGAGAAAGTCAGGAAAATTTGATTCATCCTGACTGTAGCAAAATTGCTTAATTTACTTGATTGGTATAAGTTTTAAGTTTTCTCTACAAAGCCGTTCTTGTTCAACAAGTTATTCCAATCATTGCATTTTCAACCATTGCTTTTTCATTATTAATTCTCACGACTTTATTTTCAGCTATATCTTCCTTTTCTTTTCTTTTTATATAGCGCTCGCATTGTTTGATCTGATCATATCCCAGCATTATCCCGAGTATAAAGTCCTCTTCATCCGTGAAATCCGAAAGACTTTTCTCACCTATTCTTTCGAGAATATCTATACATCTGCGGTCTCCGAAAAACACATTAATTTTCTGATTTGAAGATGAACGAATCAGGTAGCTTACGTTTTTCTTCTCAAGCAGACTTATGATCTCATCTTCAAGAGTGATATTGGATGTATGCAGTATCAAATGCCTGATTCCTTTCTGGTATTCGTAAACATGATGTCGTAAGATCTGCATATTTCCATGAAGATGTGTTTTCAATAGTTCTTCATCTATATTGTTCAATTTGATTGCACCTCCCATGTTTCAAGACAGATCATTTACACTTTTAAGAAGATTATTTACCCATTTTCCAGCTATGTCAAACTGACTCTCTACATCACCGTCAATCTTCAGACCTTCCAAAACTATCTTTGCTCCACAGCTTCCCAGCCTGTTTTCAAGGATGTCGACAGCCTCGCAGAACAATGGATAATCACTATCTCCAGGGCCAAAACAGGCAGCAAGTCTTCCCTTGAGATCAATTTCTTTCATTTCTTCTTCAAAAGTAATAAAGTCATCCTGAAGTTCTCCGTCACCCCATGTTGAGCATCCCAGCAATATCAACTCATAAGCAGTCAGGTCTGAGGGATGTAAATCTGTTACTTCAGCTAATTCTACATCTCCGTTATACCTCTTTATGTTCTCTTCAATTTCCTCTGCCAGCTGGAGTGTATTTCCTGTAGTGCTTCCGTATACAATAATAGTTTTTGTCATTCTTTTCCTCCTTATTCTATTGTTTTTTTGCAGTTATTTTCAAAAAATTAATTACAGCGATCAGATTAAAGTGAATTTTTCAAATCCATATTCTGAAATGTCTGAAACGTTGGTGTGTTCTTCTTGATAATCTGCAGCTCATAACTCTCATCCTCCATTCAAACGGATCCGTTTTGATTCTTGTTTGGAACGTACCATTTGTTCATTTACTCTAGTTCACGACATAATTTTTGGTATCCAAATTTAAGTTTGTACTCCAATATATCAGTGCAATATATATCAATTTATTGGTTAGCCTACTTTACTTAGTCATGATTACAAAAAACGATTGGTCCAATGAACTTTGAATTTTGAAAAGACTATTGGAGGGAAGTTTCAATGCTTAACAAGCATCAATCTATGAGGTTGAATAAGCTCTCAATTTGGTTTACCGGATACTCAAAATTTATTCGATATCAAGGTGTTCCAGCTTAATCGCTGAGTTATTCTGATTCACTTTTGGATTCAAGTAGCCGAAAAAGTAATTTATTTCTATGAGTGAGTATGGAAAATTAATCCTTTGAGAAGAGTATAAATTTTACAATCTGCTGTTGAATGCTTTCAGTATTGGCAAAAGATTGAGGCAGATCTTCATATGGTTACTTTAGTGTTTGGAGGCTATCAGACAAAACATTGGAGAGACCAGCTTAATGGTGATAAAGGAATTGCAATCCTTAGGCAAATTACGTTTTATCTGATAGCAAATACTATACAGCTTTGAATAGATATAAATGTATTGTGTATCCTAATAATATTAGAAATACAAACACAATTTGAATAGTTGGAATACTTGCTGATTCAATTCAGCTTGTAGAAGCATATCAGAAGATAGCTTGTTTTTCAATCTAGGTTACTTTCTCTGATTAGAGGATGATGTGAACAACGGAAAGAGCCACCCCAAAGTGAAATTTTGTCATATGGCAGGGTATACACAGTTTGACCGTGTTTTTTTAGGGCTTCTGCCACTCCTTTATGCTCAGAAGCGCAAATATAGGTTTTTTCATCCAGAACCAGTCCGTTGCAGGCCAGTCGTGTAGTATCGTCTACTGAGACATCAATCAAGTCCCATCCATTGAGAAATTCAGGCAACTTGTCCATAAAGGCATCGCGGCAGATAATAGCCAGACCTGGACGTGGCAGGCTCAGAACTACATCAAGATGCAAAAATCCACGTTTGAGGCGAATGGGATGCACCTTGTATTCCGTTCCCAGAAAACGCTGCAACCATTGGATGCCAGCCAAATTCGAGCCATGTCCAGAATATCCTGCGTAGATGTCGTGACCAACCAGAAGCACATCGCCTCCCTCCAAAAAAGGGCCGGGACCATATCCGCCTGTTCCTCGGACCGGTACGGCCTGTGGCATGGAGATCCAGTTGGCGTTACTGTCTTCCAATCGTTTCTCAAGCGCGCGCCGGATTCCGAAACGCTCCTTGCGTCGATCAAACTCCCGCATTGAGGTTTCAATCACGTTATTGCCGATGACCAGCACCGGGTCACGGGTGAAACATTGCTGAACTCCTTTCTTAAAATTAACAAGAAAATCCTCCTCATCGGCTGTAAGGGGCTCTGCTCGATGTACCACAACACCAAGTGACTCCAGCAATTTGACAAACGCATCCATTTGAGCCACACTGTTTTCATACAGATCATTATCAGCATCCTTCAGTAATTTGCCCTGATTCTCTTTGATGAACTGCTGAACTTCTGGAGTGACAAACTCGTATTCATCACTCCATTCTGGTATTCGCATGCTGACGGCTGTGCCAACAATCGCCTCTTTCAACTTCCCCCATTCGTGATGAACTTTTATTGCAGTCATTTTATTCTCCTCATTCTTCTTTGAAAATGACTACTCATGATCTTTAATATTGGAGCAATCACCCATACAAAAAGTTGGATATTTATCCTATATTGTTTAATTGGAGGATTTTTCGGGATTTTTCTTCAGTTTTTCTCTTCTTGTTTTTGTATTATTGATTCGAACTGACTGATGAAAAAGTATAAACTTCATTGATGTGTAAGTTATCTAAGACTTTTTATTTTGATATTCAGAGGCGACATTAATGGTAAAATTAACAGATGAGATGAAAGCAGAATTCGCAAAGATGAAGATATTCCCGTTCGCAACCGCTTCAAAAGATGGTATGCCAAACGTTATTCCTATAGGTATGTGCTTCCTTCAGGAAGATGCAGAAACTATATGGATTGTTGACAATTTCTTCCTTAAGACAATAGAAAACCTCAGGGCAAATCCAAAGGGTGCACTCTATGTATGGGGTCCCGAAGTTAAGGGTTGTTTCCAGATAAAGGGTGACATAAAGATCATTGACAGGGGTGAGGAATATGATACCATGAGAAAGATGGTAAAGGCAAAGGGTGAACACTTCCCTGCAAAATTCCTTGTCAAAATGAAGGTAACAGATATCTTTGAGTGCGGTCCGGGTCCAAATGCCGGAAAGAAGTTACTTTAAAAGTAGCTTCAAATTTTTTTATTTCATTTATTGCTCTTTTGGTTTTTCATTTACGGTTGCATATTCCATTAAGGTGAGAAGTATGGACTAGTTAGTGAAAAATAGAAATAAACACGATTCTCAAGACAGGAATCGCATATATCTCTTCGACTTAAATGGTATGTTACTTCATTGATTCGGCGATCCGTATTATTTCATTTGTGTCAAGGGAACCACTGATGCTTATGACTGCATCTTCGATTTCCCACTGTAACACTCTGGTATCACCATACGTCGTATATAGGTCGGCTTCTACACCATTGACTGAAATCTTTTCACTTTCCAACAGGGAAAATTGACTCGAATCCTTTTCTCCTTCATAGAAGTTTTCAGATATAGCAATTTTGTTTTCTCCATTTGAATAGATCAATGTGAACGATCCTTTTAGACTGGCTACAAGTGAATTATTACTGAACAAGACTTTGTCCTGTTCATATCCTTCCGGAATGTGGGAAGGGAGACGTATTTGGAATGCTGATATTTCCTGTGCTTCCTCAAATGTCATGTCTACAGGAAGGAGATTGTCAAAGTCTCCAACATCTATGATCTCTGCACCCTCGGGGATATCAAACTCAAATTCATCATCAGATATGCCAGTATTTACTTCAAAGTTCCTGTATTCTACAACGATCTGATATGTTTCCTTTGTTCCCATCTCAATTTTCAATGGTGTCCATGTCTCTTCATCAACCCATACTGTCATATTGGATCCGAATAAGCTTTCATTCTCTTTTGAACTTAACTTAATTACATAAGTATTCCTGCCGTTGAAATCCTCAATTCCCATAAGCGAAACATCGCTTTCGTTCAACAAACTGCCAATAACTGTTGCATAATCTATTTCGAAATCTTCAGGAATCTCTGGCATTTCCATTATGGTCACTTGGTTTGTGTTCGGATCATAAGTCCACATTTTCTCTCCGTTAGTAACAGTTGTCTGACCTGCCAACTCTTCCGGTAGTATGACAACACTCTTCATCTTGTTGGGATTTTTCTGGATAGTTTCATATTCCATTACCTGAACTTCATCTCCCATTGAGGTTTTCATGTGCACTGTGGCAGAGGTATCCTCTATGTTTTCCTGCTTTTCCTGCATTTTCTCAGCTATCTGGTCAGCAGTTAAATCTTCACCTATACAACCTGAATTGAACAGTGCTATGCACATCAAAAACAATAAAAATAATATCTTATATTTCATTTTCATCCGTCCACTCTTTAATTTGTATCAGAAACGTACGTAAATAAGGCAAAAAACGGACATTCTGAATATTGAGTTTACTTATCAAATAAAGTAATGGTTATAGTAAAATAATTCTATATAGTCGTTATGGCCTGAAGTTCCCACTATAGTACATTTCTTCTGTCCTGGCTGATAATAGCAAAAAAGCAAAATCAAAAAAGTTCCACTTTAATTGATAATAAGTAAAATATGCAACTGGCGAAAACTAAAACAGGGAGAATTGAACAAGATCGTGTCCTCTCTTTTTGACAGGATTGGCATAAGACCTGATTTCATTCAAGTCTTTCACCACAGTTCATGCAGAACTTCTCTCCTGCCTTTGCTTCACGTCCACAGTTGGAACACCTGTTTTTCTCGTTGCCGATGTTGGACCGCTGGATTACACTGTCAGATATTGTGGTCTTGTTGATGTTGTACTGTGTAATCGAGTCATCAACAAAGAGTTTGATGTCTGTCCTCTTCCCTATCTCCTCCAGTATTTTATGGTAGAATCCTGTCAGAGCTTCTTCCTTTTCTGCCCAGGCTTTTACAATGAGGCGGGACTTGCGTTTTCCTACGACTTCTATATAGGCTGCATATTTCAGACCCGCCACTCCTTCGGCATAGAAACGTGCTACTCCGGTGTAGAGCTGCTGGGTGGATGTGATCTCCGGGGGGATCATGTAAAGGTTCATGTCCTTGAGGATGCGTGTGGCTATGCCAAAAAGGTTCTCTGCAGGTATTTCCAGATCTTTGGTATCCTCCTCAGCGATCAGCATTTTCCTGACATCTTCTCTCCAGGTATATTCATCGGTCTCCACTGTTCTAAGGACAGGACAGACAATATCAACCATTTTGTTGGAGAGATCAAGCTGGATATGCTTCTTTTGGCTATAGTCATAGTATCGGATGTTGCCGGAAATGATGCAGTTACCACACTCTCCGGTTGGCCTGATCTCGAATGTGGCAGTTTTACCTTCTCCCGGCTGGAGCATGGAAATAGTCCTGTCTGCTTCCTTGAGCTTGAAAACATCAGGAACAAAAAGACTTACTTTTATATCTCCTACAGGTTCCTGTGATGGGTTCTCTACTTTCACCTTATATAGGATGTTTGCGCCTTTGTATTGCACTGCTGATTTGATAACAACGCCCTTGACTTCCATTGGCTTTGAAGCCGGGGTGGTTGTTGTTGCTCCCTTGGCAGGAGGTGATGTTGTCTTTGTTTGCTTTTTTGGCTGTACTGCCATTGCTTCCTTCTTTCCTTTTCTTCTTTTCAATGATTTCCTAAGGATCAGGAACGGGAAAAAGAGGATTGCAAGTATGGGTATAAGATTGGGAAAGCCTTCACTGTCTGAACTGCTGTCGTAATAGTTCTTATCATCGTAGTAGTAGGCATCGTTAGTGTTGTCTGCTGCTTCTGCAGTTGACTCTGTATCGAAGCTACTATCATAGAAGTAGACATCGGATAACAGCACATAATCAGTATAGTCGATCGTGTATGTATCTTCAATGTAGAATTCGAGCTGGATGACATCGTCATCGTAGTAGAAATAATCGCCTGCTCTGTAGTAGTTTTCTGAAAGAACAGTCCCATAATAGGTTATTGTTAACTCTGCGCCGTCACTATATGTGTCAACGTCAAGCACATTCAGGTAATAGCCGCTACTAAGTTCGACAAATTCACCTTCCATCAGGACTACATCGTATTCATCAGCAGAAGAACTTACGGCAGTCGGGGTAAAAAACAATATTATGAGGATGAATATGAATGGATGCCTTAGATGTTTTAGTGTCATTTGCCACCCGTATATTTTTGAAAATAATATGTACTTCGTTTTTATTTAATTTAGGGTAAGGCTATATTAAAAATAAATGTTGCGGGAACTATTCAATTCCCTGACAGTTGCTTTCCGCACTGGCTACAGAAACTTGCTTCCGCAGGTACTGTGGAGCCGCAGCCTGAACATTTCCTGACAGTAGGTGATGTTTTGCCATGTGCAGCTCCCATCATGGCAGCATCCAGTCCCTGTCTTCTGTATGAATCAGCGCGCTCTCGATCTTCCACATCCATCATGAAACGGACTTTGTCTTCCTTTGCGATCATCTCACTCTGTCTGACCTTTGCCAAGGCTTCAAGCTGTGCAGCCGACATCTTCCCGTACTCACGTCCTTCGGTGACAACCTTCGCAGCATCGGCTCCGCCGCTTTCTGTAATTGTTTTAAGGTATTCTATGTCACGGCCGTGCTCACGGTCTTTCATATCCTGCTCGACCTCGAGTTCTGCTCTCATGCCCCTGGCCTTTGTAAGCTTGAGTTCTTCCTTGAGGGCAATGGCTTCCCTTGCTTCCCTCATATCTGCTTCATGCTGCAATTTTTCGAGCTCAAGTTGGGATGTCACATCCTTGTACTGCTGGCTACGTTCGAAATCATTCTGCGCAGCGGTGCTTGCGTTGTCTGCACGCAGTTCGGCTACATCTTCTCGTCCTCTGCGCTCGGAATCTCCTTCCACTGCAAGAGTATCCAGTTCTGCAAGTTCTTCAGTGGTGTTGAAGTCATTGGTAGCCTGCATGACTTCACCATAGGAACCAATATCCCATTTGACTGTGTATTTCAGTGTCTCAAGTCCCCAGAGTGAAAGGGTTGACTTGAGTCTCATCTCCAGCTCATTCTCCAGTTTAAGGCGAAGATCCCTGTTACCATAAAGTTTTTCCACACTCTCCTTGCGGACCTCGGGTTCAAGCACTAGTGTTATGGTCTCACTCTCAAGTCGGTCATAGATATCCTCTACTGAAAGTATTCTCTCGCCTTTCTTGTCAGGAGTAGTATAGGAGTACAGCATCTGGAAGAAGCGTTTTGGTTCCTGTATCCTGAATCTCAGAAGTCCACTGCAACCTACCTTTTGATTATCTAATGTCCAGAGTTCAGTTTGTATCCATTGGAGGTCCTTGGGTGATGTATCCATGAGTGCCACATCTACATCTTTCCCGATGTTTCCGGGTTTCAGGATGCCTCCTACTCTGAGTTTTCCTTCATCAACGGTTTCCTGGACCTCACCGTTCTTGATCATGGCTGCTTTTTCGTTGGGTGAGAGAATTATATCCTTTCTGAAAAAACCACCTACCTGACTTTTTGGTACGACTCTGGCGATGTCGTTCTCCTGTCTTTTCCACTTGAATGCCATTTTAGTGCCACCTTTTGCATATCATTAAATATCGGGCAATTTTCTGTTTTATATATTGGATAAGTATTATATATAATGTTTTCCATTGTATACAATAGTAATTAAATGACTGTGAAGTTGAAAACTATGAACAGATCTTATCCGGTAAGCGCCAGAATATCTGAGGACAGTAAAATATATCTTGATAGACTTGTAGAAATGGGTATAGCCATTAATACGTCTGAAGCTCTCAAGTTATGCATAAGGTATGCTAAACAGAAAAAAATGGAGGAGGAACTCTAATGGTGTTCAAGAATCCTTTCAAAAAAGTCTCTCCCGAGGAAATGAAAACAAAGCTCTCAATCTCCGAGCAAAGGCTTACGGCCCGTGAAAAAGAACTGAAGAAAAAGCAGGAAAAAGCAAGATCCGAAGCCAAGGATGCTCTTGCAAAGGGTAACGACCGCGAGTTCAGGGTTGCCTCAAGACGTTATTCCCTTGTGGAAGGCCAGGTCAACACTATTGGAAGCATGGTTGAGATGGCACAATCCATGTCGGATGTAATTGAGATGCAGACTGGTCTCAAGGAAGTCGCTGAAATCGGTGAGGATCTGGGCCAGTGGCAGAAACAGCTTGGTTTTGATACGGGAAAACTTGAAAGCGCAGTCACTAATATTCGTACTTCCATGGAAAAAGTGAATACTGCAAGTACGATGATGACATCTACAATGGATGCTGCCATGGGTGGTAATGCAGAGCTGACTGAGATGCAGGACTCCCTGAGATCCGAATTGCTTGCAGAACTCAGCAGTTCAGAGCCCGCAAAGGATGAACTATCAAAAAAGATAGATTCCGAGCTGGCAGAAACAGAGTAATTGCTGCCTGATTGTAAGAATGGAGAAAAACCTAAAATCATTTATGTGAGGTGCCCATTTGACTTCAGCGATCACCCTCGCAGCCCAGGCACGCGGATATTCAAAGGCCGCAAAGGACCTTGAAGACAGCGGCCAGCCTGAAAGGGCAAGGCAGCTTTATCTCAAGGCTGCAAAACTCTATAATGATGCTTACTCTTCAGCAACAGACGATATAGACCGAAATACCCAGCGTGATCTGGCAGAACATCTTTTTTCCAAGGCACAATCTCTCAAACCCTCTTCTGCCAAATATTCTAATAATGGCCTTGAGAGCTCTGGCGGTTCCGATAGTAAAGACGAATCATCACTGTCCAAGGATGATCTTATTCTCAAAGAAATTCCAAACATCGGATTTTCAGATATCGGAGGTCTTGAGGACGTAAAGGAAGAAATACGCAAAGCCATTATTTATCCATTCACTCACAAGGACCTTTACCAGATGTATGGTCAGAAGGCTGGGGAAGGTATACTTCTCTATGGTCCTCCTGGTTGCGGTAAAACAATGATGGCAAAGGCTGCGGCAAAAGAATGTAGTGCGGATTTCATCAGCGTCAAGACCAGTAGCATTGTAAGCAAATGGGTGGGTGCTTCCGAGAAGAACATTAAGCAGATATTCGATACGGCAAGGCAGGGTGAAAAGTCTATTATCTTCTTCGATGAGATAGATTCTGTAGCCGTCAGGCGAAGTGAAAGTGAGGATTATGCAAAGAGGGTCGTAAATGAGATGCTGGCCCAGATGGACGGTGTGGATACTGCCGGAGATGACCTGCTTGTGCTTGCGGCAACCAACGAGCCATGGTCCATAGATCCTGCACTGAGACGTCCGGGACGTTTCAGCAAAATGGTCTTCATACCTGAGCCGGACTTTGAGGCCAGAGTGGCAATTTTTAATATCCAGCTTAAGAATCGTCCATTGGATGATGATGTTGATTTAAGAGTCCTTGCAGAAATGACTGAATCCTATTCAGGTGCCGATATATCTTCTATATGCAAGGAGGCTGCGGACATTCCTCTGGGAGAAGCTCTTAAGGGGAGAAATGCACGCAAGATTGGCATGCAGGATTTTGCCATTGCGGTAGGCAAACGTAAACCTTCCATTACAAGCTGGTACATCGGAGCCAGAAAAGCTATACAGAAGACTGGTGAAGAAGAGGTTTTCAGCGAAATTATTGGGTAAGTGATTAAAATGATGCGACTCAGGCGGTCATACTTCGATCCCAGGGATAATCTGCGTATAGGTATCCTCATTGGTGCCTTCTTCGGACTCGCAGGTGGATTTAAGGGTCTTTTAGGAGGGGTTGTAATAGGTGTGTTCATGGCTCTTCTGACAGCCTATGTCGTGCAGAATGTAAAATATCAGAATATCTATAACAATTCTCATAATAAAAGGGACCCTCTATCATATGCTTTGTTTCTGGGATTCTTACTATCTATCTTTGGGACAATAGTCTTCTCTTCTTTCGAACCTGCTGGGCTTATCATCTTTTTTGTATGTATGAGTGTTGCTCTCAGATCGGGGCTGAAAGTCAAGAAAGATATGAAAGAGAAGGAAGAAAAGGAAGGATTGAGAAGGGACAAGCAACTGGAATACGAAAAAAGAGTAAGTGAATGCCTTGAAGTAAGACTAAGCATACAGCAACCTCTAAAGACGGGGCTTGAGAACCCTGTTAAGATTACTATTAATAATCCTTCTTCCGAGTCCATAGAGAACATCAGAATCAAGTATGTTTTTTCCAGAATGGTGAAATGTGATGAACCGGAGCTGCATATTGATGTGGTCCCCCCGGGGTCTTCTAAATACACGGCATTATTCATTTATCCGAGAATGTCCGACACAATAGAGCTTGGGAAGCTGGAAGTTTCATATCTTATTAACAGGAATTTCTATCGTAAAGCTCCCATAGATATAGGTCCCTATGAATCCGTCCAGTCTTCGGTTGAGCATGTGGCCGGTAATACTTCTTCTACAGGTCTGCAGGTACTACGGGAGACTGAATTCTATCAGGGATTTATACGATTGAAGATGTCGATTTCGAATATCTCTTCCCTTGTTGTTACTGATGTTGCTCTTGAATTTGATTTTGACGAAGACGTTCTCAGGATTGACCGGTTCGAACCCGCATATACAACCAGAAATGGTAAGCTGATTCTGGGCAGCATTGAAGGTAACAGTTCAAAGTCTGTTGCGGTATATTTTGATCCATTGATATGTTCCAGGTCTACGGAAATAAAATGCCAGGTGTCTTTCAAGGATGCCAAGGGACAACTCCAGAACACTCTCATGCAGGCAAAAAAGATAGCTGTTACATGTCCGATAATGAAGACCGATTCGGATATTAATATAGGGATGCTCAAGGAATTCCTTGACAAACTTCCTTTCAAGGATAGTAAGGTCTACAAGATCGAATTTCTTCCTGATGTCGGTGAACTGGTTACTACCTGCCGGGAAACGGTCCAGAAGCATGATGTAAGGCATGTCCGCTCGTTCAGGACAACAGATGACAGGGTTCATGAATCCTGGTATTATGGAAAGACTAAGGTGAAAGGTCATGTTGTGATCCTGAAAGTAACAATCTCCGAGGATACCGGCAGCATCGAACTGTTCGGTGCTACCGAGACTGCTGAGTCACTTGTAGGAATGCTTGCCGAACTTGGTCGTGAAACGCAACAGGACATAGCTGCCCTGAACATTGGAAGCGGGGGTGTCAGTCAGATCGTGAATGTTGTGATCAAGGATTCAATTATACAGCGCAGCAATCTGCTTAACTCCTGCGATATGAGTGGTTCATGTAATGGTGAAGTTGTAATAGATGACAGCATTATTCTCGGAACAGATATGAATGCTAACTATTGTCCTTCCTGTGGCTCAAAATTGTTCTCCGATGCAAACTTCTGTACTGATTGTGGTGCTAAAGTCAGATTGTTAGATTAATTTAAATATTACATTTTATATATTAATAAAACCAATTTTAGGTTATTGAATTAAAAGTAAATGTGATCTGATGAAATTACTGGAACTTCCGGCTGGTATAATAAAATCATTTCCTCATGCTTTGCTGAACAGAGCAGGCGGAATAATGGGGATATTTTTTCAGTTGTATCTGTTGATATGGATATTGTGGATCGCTTTTTTTGTCTCCGGGAGCGCAAATTCCATTCCTGAGATAGCTTATCTCCAAACTTTAACTTATCCTGGGGTGCCTTTATTCCTGCTGCCTGCTGTGATATGCATTCTTGTTCCTTACTTACCTGTCTATCTGTTCTGGATATATGATAGAACTGTAGGAGCTAAGAGACGAAGAAAAAAGGAAATGAAAGCCTATGAGTCTGTCAAAGCTGATTTTAGTATTCCTTCCAGAATGGAAGTTGGAATGGGCAGCTCTGTGTCCTTCCAGATTAGTAATCCGACTAAGTCAAAGATAGAGAATATCTGGGTCAGGTCCATCTTTCCAGAATGTATAAGGTGCGATTCTCCCGAGGTATCTTTGGGTATGCTGAAGCCCGGAACATCCAAGTCAGTTTCAATTTCATTTGTTCCTCTTTGTGCCGGGAAGGCAGATCTTGGTCTTGTTGACTTTTATTTTGAAATGAATGGAAAAGAGTTCAGGAAAGAACCTTTTCCTCTCGGAACTCATGAGATAACTCACTCATACCTGGATATCAATACAACAGTGCTGGGTCTTCTTAAGTTCGGGCATACTGCTCCCCTGCAAGTAAATCTGAGTAATAATTCTCAAATGCCACTGACGGGACCGAGTTTAAAATGTTTCTTTTCGAGGAATATTGATTCTGATTCCTCACTTTTTACCCTGGAAGATATTGTTCCTGGATCGGAAAGTATCCTGTCATTTGATATTATCCCTAAGGTAAATCATGAAGCAAGTCTTGGTTACTTCAACCTGAGATTCCATGTAAACGGCAATGAGTGCTATATCGGACCTGTAGATTTTGGTAAGTACCAGATAATTTCTCCTGAACTTGATGTCAGGATGAATATGCCTACTGCTTTTTACAAGGATGTCCCTGTATCTATCGGAATAATTGTAGATAACCTCTCGGAAGATTCTTTATCAAATGTTTGTTTCACCAGTTGTTTCTCATCGCAGATAGAATGTGAGGCTCCTATTGTTTCGATACCGGATATTGAACCCGGTTCATCACGTTATACTTCTATTGCAATGAAGCCTGTGACAGGTGGAAAAGTTGACCTTGGTAATCTTAATATCTCATTTGAGGTTAATGGCAATCTTTGCTACAAGGAACCTATAGCTTTGGGAACGTACAGGATAACGTAAAATAGGCATTCAACACAACATTCAGAGTATATTAATGACTAATTTGAGATAAAAATCCCTGTAAAATCAAGAGAGGTCAGTATGTCAGAAATTTCCGAAGACATTGTGGAACTGCAAGAGCAAAATCGCCAGACTGCTATAAATAACCTCAAGGATGCTTATGGTGTCGTCGAGAAATTGGTCCAGAAAACCTATATGAATAATGAGATGGATGCAAATTCCAGTCTTCGTAATATAAGAACCGATGTTTCCAGATTGATTTCCGAAATGGGATCAAAGGGGCTTAGTACCTTCAGTGGAAAAAAAGGTAAACTTGAGGAATTCTACGCGGCAGAAGACAGGTTTATTGATGCTTCAGTAGCTTTCCTGGACACTGTTACCAGTTCAATTTCTTCCCGGGATTCCATAGATGTTTTCTCTCTGGAAGGCAACCTGGAACTTTTCGAAAAAAGTCTCAATAGCAGAATAATTATTGACAAAACTATATTGGATGAATTCAGAGCACAGCAAGCAGAGATAGCATCAACATTGGACAACGGTTCCCAGAATGCTCTTAATTCTGAAGAAGTGGAAGTTGAAACTCCGGGGAGTTTCATGGGTTCAGCCTCTGAAATAGCTCTTCCTACAAAAGAAAAAGCAAGTCCTTTTGGAGTTAAGCCAGCAGAACACGTTAGCCAGAGTGTCCTATATGGGGAAGACATAAATGAAGTCTCCAATCATTCAGATGAGCTCGATGCGGAAACATTGTCCCGGCTTTACAACTACTTTAACATCTTGGAACACAAATATTCACATTGTCACCCGGAAGTCTCAGTTGATGGTAGGTTTATCGGTGACAGGAAATGGACTTTTGAAATATCTGATAAGTGCATCAGGGGTACCGTGAAAGATGGTGTTTTCAGGAGTCTTCTGCGCCTTGAGACTTGCTGGCATCCTGAGGATAATGTAAAGGAAATGATGCAATTCGTCCAGTCTGTGGCGAATGCTGTCCCAAGAGAACAATTCCAGAGCTTTTGCCTTGTAAATTCCGGCTGGAATGAAGAAATCAGGGAATGGGCGACGAGTTTCATGCATCCACGCTTAATGCTTTTTTTAGTTGAGCTGAATACTGATTCTCTTATTTTCAATGAAACTGTTGATTCTTCCATAAATTTGCTTGTCTGGCATAATTCCGACAAGAAAACAGAATCTCTGGAAGAAAAACTGCAAAACTTTATTGAAGAGAATGAATACTTTGATGCTGGCGATATTGCCGAAGAAACAGGACTTAACATCAAGGGTGCTGAACAATTCCTTCAGGAACTGGTAAAGCGCAAAAAGATTATCGATGTAGGATTCGGAACTTCCAAGTACACAAAATCTAAAATTTAGATGGGTAAAAAAAATAATTTAAAAAGAGCTGGTTAAAGAGTGAATGTTCACTCTTCAGCCGGTGCTTCAACTTCTGCTGCTTCTTCCTCTTCGCCGCCAAGGATCTTGTCGATTGACTTTTCGCCGTGTTCGACAACAACAGCATTCACCTGGACAATGTCAGGTGCAATTTCTCTTCCACGCATCATCTTTCTGCGGCGTACGCCGTTTGAGACAGGTGCATATCCAACGCCTGATGCAACAAGTACTTTCTGCCTCTTAGGCCCGGGAATGTCAGGTCTCATGACCATTCCACTCTTGTCGCTACCGCCTGTTATTTTCAATGTGTATCCCTGTAATCCTACGATTGAGCCATCAACGGTCTGACCGATGGATTTACCAACCAGTTTGTTAGCTTCTGCTCCGGTGACATCGAATTGATATGCTTTTGTTTTTGGGTCTGAGACCACAACTTTGAAATCTGCCATAATTGATTCTCCTTTAACTATATTTTCCGTTCGTATCTATATGATATTAATGAGTTTTGCATTCCTGTTTTTATTTACCCCAGAAAGGATTTCCTTTCCTTTTGATCTCAAGGAATGCATCCAGTGTCTCTAATTCATCTGCCGTCAGTGAGTCGTAAATTTCATTCTCAAGGGTTTTTGCATGCCTTTCAGGTACGTTCACAAAAAGGAAATCTTCCTCTTTTATTTGTCTTCCCACAGTGGCACCCTCAATTGCAATGGCAACTTCCATGCCAACCCTGGCTTCGGAGATATTCTCTCCTCTTGACTGAATACCTTTGACCTTGCCTACCACAGTTCCGTCAACTGTTGTTACATCAACATTTGTCCTAACCATTCCGCCAATAATTTTCACACCTACTACTGCAGGTTTGCTCTGCCGGAATGTACAGTTTGGCATTATCTGGAACCTTCCTGGTTTTACGATGGTGTCAGACATCTCTTTTTCAGCAAGCTCTTTCTGCTCTTTTACCCAATCCTTGTAATCATCGATGAGTCTGTAAATGACATCATTACGGAAGAGTGTAATGTCACTATCCTGAATCTTCCCTTTTGCATCGGAAAGTACCTTCACGTTGAATCCGATCAGAACTTTGTAGAATGGGTCCTCGATTGCCATGACCTCAACGACATCACGCTGGGAAACATCACCAACACTTGCTTTTCTGATGGGAATTTTCTCTTTCTTGAGTTCGTTGACCAATGCTTCGAGTGAACCTATTGTGTCTGCCTTGATGGTTATTCCCATGGCGTCCGTATCTATCTGGACATCTTCGATCTCATTCTGTATTTCATTTGAGACCGCATCAATAGTTTCGGGTGTCACTACTCTCACAGGAGATCCTGCAAGAGCACTGTCGAGATTTGGTGCGGATATTTTCACGCCGATGGCTGCTGTAACGGATGGAACCTGCTTGAATTTCTCTTCGGCTTTGATTTCCGTAAGAGGACGGGGTTTCAAAAGGGCACGGACTTTTGTCTGTATGGGTTTACCAAGACTGCCGACAATTACCGTATCACCTTTTTTCAGGGTGCCGTCATAGAGAATCACATCAATGGTGGTACCAAGTCCTTTTTCTTCTTTAACTTCCAGGACGGTTCCCACTCCAGGACCATTTGCGTCATAATGTAGGTTGCCTTCAAGGAATCGTTGGGCGAGTCCGAGAAGCACCATCAAAATATCAGGAATACCTTCTCCTGTCATGGCACTTATGGGAACTATTCCTATATTACGCTGGAAATCAGTGACCCTATCGTATCTTTCGGAGTTAAAACCTGCATTGTAAAGCTCTCCTACAACTTCATAGAACTTCCTGTCAAGTTCACTCTTTACACGCTCGCTCTGCTTATTGTACGATACCATGAAAGGAGCATTTTTTTGTGGCTCCCAGCCGTGTATCCTGTCAATTTTGTTCGCAACTACAATAAAAGGAGTCTTGAATCTTTTGAGTATCTGCAGACTCTCAATTGTCTGTGGCATGAATCCTTCGTTAATATCCACTATCACAATTGCAAGGTCGGCAAGTGCTCCTCCACGACTTCTCAATGATGTAAACGCGTGGTGCCCTGGGGTGTCAATAAAAAGAAGTCCGGGTACCATGAACTTGTCTCTCAATGCGGGGTTGCCACATTTATCAACAATTACGTCGATGGGAACCTCGGTTGCACCGATGTGTTGGGTTATAGCGCCTGCTTCACCCTCTGCTACGGTACTGCCCCTTATCCTGTCTAGCAAGGTTGTTTTTCCGTGATCTACATGTCCCATTACAGAAACTATTGGTGTACGTAAATCCTGTTTAGCTGTCATTACAACCCCTCAAACCCGATGAATTATCAAATAACCTGACTATAAAGCAATTCCGGGAGATAATTTGCATTTGCAAAATTAATTTCCCGAAAATCCTTTCAATTATTCGTAGAGGCAAACCTCATCGATCTTTGAATAGTTTGCTATCTCTGATTCTTTGAAGTGAATTGAGATCTCACGGCTTGCTGATTCGGGAGAGTCGGAAGCATGAACTACATTTCTTCCGGTCTCAATAGCGAAGTCTCCTCTAATGGTTCCCGGAAGTGCGTCTACGGGATTTGTTGCCCCATTCACAGCACGCATGATTGCTATAGAATCCTTCCCTTCGACAACCATTGAAACTGAGGGTCCTGATGTAACGTAGTCTATGAGGGATCCAAAGAACGGCTTTTCGGAATGTTCTTTGTAGTGCTCCTTTGCACTTTCCTCGCTCATTACGTTCATTCTCATGGCTGCTATCTTCAGACCGCGTTTCTCGATCCTTGCCACAATCTCCCCAATGAGTCCACGCTGTACTGCATCAGGTTTTATCATAATGTATGTCTGTTCCATATTTGACACCACATTATGCCTTCTTCAGGTGTATTCGGCCCTGCTCGGTCCAGACAGTACGCCTTGGTAATCTTCCAAGCTCAAAGTTGCCCTCGCATTTTGAAGAACAGAAAAGGTATGTAGATCCGTCCTTCTTTACAAAGAGTTTGCCTGTTCCGGCTTCAAGGAATTCACCGCAAAAAGAACATTTTCTCTGTTCCACTATGATCACCTTGTAGTCAGCTTCTTTGCTTCTCTTGATGTTTCTACCAACATCAATACGTCACCGATTCTGATCGGACCGACACAGTTACGGGTGATGATACGCCCCTTGTCGCGTCCTTCAAGTACACGGCACTGTATCTGGCTGGCTTCACCATGCATACCGGTATTTCCGATAACATCAATGACTTCAGCCGCATAGCCTGTATCTTCATCTGCCATTACGATACCTCACGTATCAGTATTATTTCAGTGCACTTACTTTCTGTGCAATATCTTCAACAAGTGAGCTGCCTTTTCCAGTATCAACGATTGCGACAGCTGCACAGGCAACACCTATGCCACAGGCTGCACCGAGTTCTTTCTGCTCCTTGACAAAAATGTATGGAGTGTTCTTTTCCTCACAGAGTGGTCCTATGTGAGCGACAACTTCGGCCGGGCTGACATCTTCTGCGATCACAGCAAGCTTTGTAATACCTCTCTCAATTGCTTTTGTGACTTCGTTGGTGCCCTTTTTCAATTTACCTGTGTCTCTTGCAAGTTCTACACTCTCAAGCGCCTTGTTTGCTAATTCTTCTGGAACGTCAAATTTTGCTGCCATTTTATTGTCTCCTTCGAAACCATGATAGTCTCATGGTTTTTCATTATTCATTGCAGATCAGGTCTGGACCTGAACTAATTTGGCCATTAAGATTGTTACTAATTAATTATCAATAACTGACACTATAATATATGCCAAAGTAACTGCTACCAATCGCTGCATTCAGATATATATCTTTCGGCAAATGGCGATTTGATTCCAAAACAATCTTTTTATGTATAAACCTTGTGGCAAAAATAGAAGAAAAGAGAAGGTGAGACTATCTCTCACCTGAATTGTTCAGTCAAAAGTCCGTAAACGTTCGAAGCATCTGTTGTGATTACGACTTTCGTTACGTTCTCATCTTCATAGTTGGTTGTATTGTAGTACAGATTCCTCTCAGTACTATTTGCTTCCATGGCTGTTACATTGTCAAGGATATTCTGCTCGGGCTCAACGAATACCTCTGTCCTTGAATAGTTACCATCTTCCATGTGCCTGTATTCCAGATAATATTGCTCTGCAAGACTATCATCACCGGTAACCAGCATTGAATACTCCGCTCCCGGTTCCACAAAGGTCAATATCCTGTCAAAATCAGTTGAACTATTGTTATTTCCCGAACTGACGTCAATAACATCTTCAAGTGAATCCTTGGAACCTAACAACATGGGTGTGCCTACGACATTGTAAAGCTCTCCTCCGCGGGACAACATATAATATCCATTGTAGGGATCGTCTACTGTCATATACTCAAAATTGATAACTTCGGGATTAATGGTATGTGCTTCAAAGGCAAAATCTCCTTCAAGATTGTATGCCGAGTATCTTTTCACTATCAAGGAGTTATAAACTGAAAAGAGCTCGGTTATGTTCGGTGCCATCATCTCAAGCGGAGTTCCGTAAACTCTTGAATAATCCACATATGAGACTACTGCTGCCCCTTCTGGAGTTATTTCCAGTCCATCCTGTATCGAATTAATCTCGTGCTCCATCTTCGTTCCGGGAATGGTTTCAAATCCCGGTGCATTTTCCAGTTCATCCTGTAAGTCTGAATTTTCATCCTGATTATTGTTCAACGGACCGCTAAAAAAGAACGGTGCGATTGACATTAGCATTATTGCGGCCAAAAAAATGGCAACGTATTTCTGATTCATTTAAGATCCTCTTTTGATGGCGAAAATCATTCAATGGTTTAAATTGCACTTTCTCCTATTTTTGCAATTGTTTCATCAATGTCTGCCCTCAGTTCATCGGGAATTCCCTGTATGCCGACATCAAGGAATCCTCTAACTATCATACCGACTGCATCTTCCTCTGAAAGGCCACGTGCCATCAGATATTCTATCTGTTCACGAGCAATACGTCCGACTGCAGCCTCATGGGATAATTCGATATCCTCTACATTTGCTTCAAGGATGGGTATGGCTCTTTGTGTGCCTCCTCCAAGTACTAGTCCGTGACACTCAAGATGGCCTTTGGCACCATTTGCATTTCCAACCATCTCTCCTCTTGCAATTGAAACTCCGCCTGTAGTAATAGTCCTTGAAATAAGTTCTGCAGATGTTTCTTCAGCCTCAAAGATTACCCTGCTTCCAAGGTCAAGTTCAGATTCCGGATGTGCAACTGCTATGGTATTGAGTCTGGCAAAAGCACCCTTGCCTTCCAGTATAACGGTCGGATATGCCTGAATAGACTTCACAGGCTTGAGGGTCACGTAATTACTAATGTATGTGCCGCCTTCCTCGACATGTACTACTGTCCTTGGCCTGACACCTATCTGCTCGGCCCAGTTGTGGATCATGGTGAAGTTCAGTGTTGCTCCCTTCTTCACGTACATCTCTGAAATCCCGAGGTGCAATCCCTTTTCGATCCCGTGTTTGGTCGAGCATCCTGTGATAACTTCAAGTTCGGCTCCCTCTTCAACAACGACTATATTGTGTACTGTTTGTGAAACCTGCTTTGAGCCTATAAGAAGACATGTCTGGACCGGCATCTTTGATTTCTTCCCTGCTGGAGCGCGGATAAAATAACCGTTAGCATCTTGCAGATAGCTCATGGCAGTATACTTATCAGCATCCGGCTTGACAAGTTTCCATACATAATCCTTCACCCAGTCATGAACTTTCATTGCATCTCTCAGGGACATGAGTTCAACGACATCTTTGTCATGAAGGGATGTGTGAGTAATGGCATTATCGATCATTACCAGGCTGCCTGAACGATTCTCTTCTCCAGGGGTGAAACCGACGTTCAGGAGTGTTCTCTGATCATTTTCATCGAGTTCTGTAAGATCTTCTGCGTATCGTACATCTTCTGTGGCGATGCCGTATTCCTCAAGATCAAAA
Organism: Methanolobus sp. ZRKC2; assembly: GCF_045291185.1. NCBI lineage: Archaea > Methanobacteriati > Methanobacteriota > Methanomicrobia > Methanosarcinales > Methanosarcinaceae > Methanolobus > Methanolobus sp. ZRKC2. Next base: position 85,670 of record NZ_CP146980.1, read on the forward strand.
TCTTCTCCATAACTGGCATGTTTCTTGAGGGCATCTTCCACTTTTTTCTTCATATCTGCATCAGTTTGCATTTGATACACTCCTCATATCCCTGTTCCTTGATCTCGGTAAGCATTTCACGTGGGTTTCCCGAACACATCACTGTTCCATTACAAAGAATAAATGCCCTATCCGTTTCCAGATAATCAAGGACCTGGCCGGTGTGTGTTATGACAAGCGCAGATTTCCCATGTTTGCATCTTTCTCCGGGACATTTACAATCTTTAGTCAGAAGTTTATTTATCGTAGTGCCCAGTAATTCGATGCTTGCGAGATCAACACCGGATTCCGGTTCATCAAGCAGCAGGAAGTCAGGATTCTGTGCTGAGAGTTGCAGGAGTTCCGATCTCTTTATTTCACCACCGGAAAAACCTACATTTATGTCTCTTTCGAAGAACCGCATCATATCTACAGATTCGGCGAGCTCTTCAGTTTCCTTGAGGTCATTTGTTATTACTTTCAGGAGATCCTCAAGTTTGACACCACCCAGGTTTGGAGGTCTCTGGGTCATGATGCCCATACCCATCTGTGCTCTTTGTGAAACAGACAGGCGTGTGATATCCTCTCCCTTAAAGATTATCTCTCCATCCACGACTTTGTAGCCACTGAATCCCATCAGTGTCATAAGGAGTACGGACTTGCCTGCTCCATTGGGTCCGAAAAGAACGTTGGTGTGGCCGGCTTCAACATTAAGGTCTACACCTTTTAATACTCTGCGACCTCCGACTTCAACAGTTAGATTATTGATCTCTAGCATAAGCATGATCTCCCTTACATTTTTAGTTATGCGAGAATAATAGGCATACAGTTAAAATGTTAGTATCCTTAATACTGCTATATGTTAAAAACTTATTGAGAATCGCAAACAACGTTTTTTCAAAAACTGTAGGAATATTTTTAATGGAGTAATATGCGTTGATTACTCTGTTGATATGCTATAGACTCAGTACAAATATCTTATGTACAAATCGTGTTGCATTTAGCAATTTATAACAAAAATTATAAGCCGAGTTCCCTTGCAATTTCCTGGAACTCTTTGCCTTTTTCAGTTGTTATATACAGATTGTCCCTCTTCTCTATCAATCCCTTTTCTTCTAACATTGTAAGGTATCTGTTGACAACCTCAAAATTCAGGTTTGCACGGTAAACAATGTGTGTTTTTTTTGCCCCCTCCATGGCAGCTCTCAAGATTTCTACACTGATTGCAGTTCGACTTCTTCTAATAATGATCACATCCCTAATCGGGTAAAGTGCCTGACATATGTGTTTGTGTTTTCTCATGGAACAAATGCTGTGTTTATATGGGCATTTATCTCTTAAACCGGAAGATTCCCTCATTTTGCGGTAATTCTGCAGCGTCTAATATTTAGATTATAACGAACGCTGTCGGGAAGTTCTATCCTCTGTTAATGAAATCAGGTACTTCCCAATTATTTACTCTAATTATCTATCTTCCAGATGGCATGTTGCCTATGGTTTTTTTTCCTGAGTTACCTTTCTCGAAAGCAAGATATGCATGTGAAGACTACTGATCCTCATCCCCCTCTTGTGAAGATCTGTTGTTCTTAATGCTCTCAGTGTGGTTCTGTCCGCAAACAACTTCCAAGCCAAATGTTTCCATTTTTCCGGGATCTATATCACTGTATTTTATGAGCTTAATCTCACTATTCTCACAATCAAGATTTCTTTAAATGGCAGGATTCCTATCACTCAGTCCGCTCAACTTCGCCTGACAGGGACTCTAATACCAGATACAGCTATCTTGAACTAATTTCTTGACAACCCCGGTAGAGAATATGAGTTTTAGCATTATATAAAGATAAGAATTAGAATTCCTAACTTTAGTTTAGAAACTTTGATACCAAAGATAGTTACGAATCAAAGTCTTTTGAAATCGGTATCAATAGATGATGTACTTTTGTTACTTGTTGTTTTCTTTGTAGAATCTTTGTCCTGTATAAAAGACTGAAAATCATTCTGTGTAAATTATAAAAATAAAATTTATTAGTAAAATGAACACTTATCATAATTTTAGCGTTGACTTACTAATTTTAAGGATAATATTCTATGACATAAGTTTTATTTTTAGTATTATGAGGTATGTATATAAGGCATATAGCCATATAGAGTTCAAGTAATTAACATAGCGATAAGAAATGAATCATGTATCATTTCAATAAAGAAGCTAAGTTAAGGAAAAGGGAAACATATCTGCCACTACTACAAACCTGTTTCCCGATTCCAACTCTTTGCCTTTTTCAGTAAGGTGGTACTTGGTGGCAATGTGAACTAAGTTCTCTTAGGATAACCAGAGACTAATATTGACCACCAGATTAACTTTGTTACATATGTAAATAAAACTTAAGGAAACATAATTCCTTAATTGATTTACTTTAAACAACTTATATGCTTCTTCGTATCAATATTACTATTAACGAGGCAATCAATATCCAACTTATTTGGATATTGGACCTTTAAGTTTTTTCAACGCTGACCTGGCATTGTAGTTTGTTATAAATGTGTAGACAAAAATTATAATTCCAAGCCAAAGGACGGGTTCTCCTATACTCTCTCTTCCTATGAAAGAAAGTGCAAGCCCGACGCTTAATATGATCACGTTGATTTTTAGTAGCTTTTTATTCCTGTGAAGCACAGCAAGGTGCTTCTGTTGCTCCCTAATTGCTTCCATTTTCTCTTTGCTCATATAATTCACTTCATATTTTGATTATCATTTCTGCAGCTTTGCGCAGCCGATTCACAACGGCAGTCCCGACACCACTATGGCTGAATGATCCATCTGTGAGTATAACATCAACATTCTTTTCATCAAGATAACGTAATCCTGCAAACAGGTTACAAGCTAATTCCCTGGGTCTGTCTTTTCTGCCAAGCAGGAACTGTTCATTCCCTACTATGGTTTCATTGTTCTCATCCGTTAAAAGCAGTCCGACTTTGGCGCCCTGGGACTTGAAGTCATCAAGCATCTCCCGGATTTTTACAATAACTGTCTCATTTTCTCCTTCTACCAGAATCACAGTGGCATCAGGGGAGTAATGGGTGTATTTCATTCCCGGTGAACGAACCTTTTCGATATCCTGATGAACTTTATCTTCATAACCGATGATTATGTCGCCTATCTCTTTTTCTATCTCATCCTGGGATATCATGCCTGGCCTGAGTATTGCAGGCACTTCAGAACTCATGTCAATGACAGTTGATTCAACCCCTACTCTAACGGCTCCGCCATCAATCACAGCGTCAATGCGGCCAAAAAGATCATCAATGACGTGATTTGCAGTCGTGGGACTTGGTTTTCCCGAAAGATTTGCACTTGGTGCTGCAATCGCTTTTCCTGAAGCCCTGATAAGTTCTATGGCAATCTCGTTGTCAGGCATTCTTAAGGCCACAGTGTCCAGACCTCCGGTTGTTATGTCCGGGACAATTTCTTTTCTTTTCAATATCAGTGTTAATGGCCCCTGCCAGAATCGATCCATAAGCGTATAAGCTTTTTCCGGAATGTTTCTTGCAAGTTCTTCGCACTGTTCCTTTGAAGCAACATGTACTATCAGTGGATTATCTGCCGGTCTGCCTTTTGCTTCAAAAATAGTTTTTACAGCAGCAGGATTCAAGGCATCTGCTCCGAGACCATACACCGTCTCAGTCGGGAAAGCAACAGTTTTTCCATCTTTGATCATCTTAGCGGCTTCGTTTATGCTTTTTTCGAAATCGCATTCATCTATATGGAATATACACGTTCTGGATGTCATGGTAGTTGGTTCTTTCAAGAGGTTTGAAGCAATTAACATTTTCCTTAGATGCTCTTTGTCCAGAAAGTCGGATGGTTATTTGTATGGTTTATATCCACGTTTCCAAACTTTGATCCTGCAAAACTAGTTCTGAATTACATATTAACATTACGAGGAAGATAAGTTTTTTGTTAGTAGTGATGCCTTTTTTAATCTATACGAGAAAATTTTCATCCATGCGAGAAAACTCTCATATTTTGTCCAAAAAAATTATTTGAAATAATTCTCAACTGTGGCTCTTCTCTACTTTTTTTTGTCAAAACCAAATAGCAATACTTATATAGCATAATGACATCTAGTCGCTAAGTGAGCGGGTCTGTTTTTAACCCCACTCCCACACTAACCCCCACTCCCCAACCCGCTCACAATTATTCTACGGGGGAAAACCTAAAATATGGTATCATATTTTGTTTCAGTAGTTATGGGTTTAAAATTCGTTATTGAAATTTGTTCTTGATAATTGTTCCTTATATAAATCCCTGATTATTAAAGTTTCTTCCGAGATGAAAAAGAAAATTATTTTTGAAAAAGATATTTGTAAATAAGATGACCTTGAGCTATCCCAAGGTCGCTTTAAATAAATTCAGATATCATTCATCCTTTTCGCGTATATAGGCTTTGCCATATTCATCGATGATCGATTCTTCACAAAGACCTACACCATGCCTGTGAGCAGCACGACCTATCATATGGGCTGCTATGGGGGCCGTTAGCAGCAGGAATAAACCTACTGTTATTGCTTTCACACCCATTGGAGAAAAGCCGACTTTCAGCAGAATGCTTAACATGACTCCAAAAGCTCCCAGTGTTCCTATCTTTGTCGTAGTATGTAGGCGATTATACACATCCGGTAATCTTACAAGTCCCAACATCCCGAGGAACACGAATATCAGGCCGAAAACAAGGAAGACATTGCTTAATAGTTCAAGTGCAAGTTCCATAAAACTCATAGAACCACTCCTTCATCGAGATATTTTGCTATTGTTACGGTTCCCACAAATGCGATTATGGAAAGCACAAGTGCTACGTCCATGAAGAAGACAGAACCCTGATCAAGGGAATATACACCCAGCATCACAACTATTACTGTAGTCATTGCATCAAGTGCTATTACTCTGTCAGGTATTGTCGGTCCCTTTATTATTCTGTATATGCACGGTACAATTGCAAGTACCATGATAGATAGCGATAAAGTGAACATTGAAATCATTCGAATGCCTCCAGTACGTATTTTTCCAGATCGTCTCTGATCGAGTTAGCGACGCCTTCAGGGTCCGATGCATCGATGGCATGGACGTACAGGACTGATCTGTCGTCAGACATGTCAATTGTCAGTGTACCTGGTGTGAGAGTTATAGTATTGGCTATTGCAGTAATACTCATGTCTGTTTTTGTTCTGATAGGCACTGCAATTATGCCTGGTTTTATGTCTATTTTAGGTTGTAGTACTATTTTTGCCACCACGATATTTGCCTTTATGATCTCTTTGATAAGAACATAGAAGAACTTGGCCTGAGCCGGTATCCTCTTGATTCCTTTTCCGAATGAGAAGTCATTCTCAAAATGGTAGAGTGGCTTGAAAGGACGTATAATGAACGGTGCGAAGACAAGTCCCAACACAAAGTTGTCGAAACTGATAGTACCGTGGACAAAACACCAGATAAGTCCGAATACCGCGGCAAAGAATATGTAACGCTTCATCTGACCACCCTCGTGAGTACTGCTTCAATGTAAGGTTGCGGGTCAAGTATCTGTCCTGCAGTTGCAGTTGCCAGTGAGATCAAAGGCTCGGCATACAGTCCGAAGACCACGATGGCAGCTACCAGCACAATAATAGGTGCCATGATCAGCGGGGATGCCTTGTGGGATGAATATTCACCATATTTCTCGACATCTCTCTTCTCTCCCCAGAACATCAACAGCCAGGCCCTGAACATATAGAAGAGTGTAAATATTGCAAATATTAGTGCTATTCCTATTTCGAAGTAGTATTCACCGGTGATACCTGCATCAAACAGCACGAACTTGGCTATGAATCCTCCTGTAGGTGGCAATCCTGCAATGGACATTGCTCCTGCAAGGAACAGGAGTGCTATCATGGGGGAACTGTCAACCATTCCTCCCATTTTCCGCATGTCTCTGGTTCCTGCATGGTGGATAATGGCCCCAGAGCTGAGGAAAAGCATGGACTTTGCAATCGCATGGTTCACCAGATAGATAAGTGCTGCTGCGATTGCGTACACACTTCCAAGACCTATCCCCAGGAATACATAGCCTATCTGACTCACGCTTGAATATGCCAGCAGACGTTTCACATCTGTCTGTGCCACCGCGGAGATTGCACCGATTATAATGGTTGCAAGTGCCAGGTAGATTATTACAGGCTGGAATATGTAGAGTGTATCTCTGAAGATCAGGAAGAACACACGTAGCATACCGTAAGCACCAACCTTGATGAGTACACCACTCAGCATTGCGCTGATTGGTGAAGGTGCTGTAGGATGCACATCAGGCAGCCAGTAGTGCAATGGGAATATTGCTGCCTTGTTCCCGAATACCACAATGAACATAAGGGCGATAGCAAACACATGCCAGGGCATTGTTCCCGCAGCACTCATCTCGCTGAGTTTTACGGAAATATCAGCCATGTTCAATGTACCTGTAGTTGCATACAGTGCAGCAACGGCTATCAGCATGACGATGGACCCGAGCATGTTCAGCACAAGATACTTGAATGTCGCTTCCATCTTGTCGGAGCTTTTTGTAACTCCTCCGTGCTCGTTGGCAATTACAAGTGCACATGATGAGAGCAATAATATCTCGAAGAACACAAAGAGATTGAAAATATCTCCCGTCAGGAAAGATCCGTTAAGACCTGCTAACAGCAGGCTGAACAACGGGTAATATGTGGAACTCAATGATCTCTTCTCAATATAGTCCAGTGAGTATATCAATGACAGGAATGAGATGCATGTTGTGAGCACAACCATTCCCGCACTAAGCAGGTCCGCAACAAGCAATATTCCATACTTGGCCCACTCGCCTAATTCATATACCTGTATTCCTTCGTTCCACACCTGCAAAAGCAGCAATATACTCAGGATCACGAGTCCGAAGGAAACGGCTATGCTCAGTACTTTCTGCAGCTGTGGTTTTGATCTAATCATTACCATGATTGCTGACATAAGTATCGGGACAGCAATCAGGAATATCGGGATGTGTTGCATGAGTGAGTTCATCCCCACAGCCTCCTGAGTTCTTTTATGTCAGTGGTGCCGTACTCCTCATAAATGCGATATGCGAGTATCAATATAAAGGCGGTTATTGCAAGGCTGATGACTATCGCAGTGAGAACCATTGCCTGAACAAGCGGATCGACGAAATCCACGGTGTGTCCCGGGGCAAGTATCGGTGCAAATATATTTTCCGATAAGGAATCCATGAATATAGTGCCGGTTGCTTCGGATGCTCCATGTCCGCCGTCATCGGTGATAATTGGTACCTTCGTTCCTGTGAAAACACCTGTGGAAACGATAAGCAGGTTAACTGCATGTGAGAGTATACTTAGGCCGATGATAACTCTTAATATGTCCCGGCGCAGGATCAGGAATGTGCCTATTCCGAAAAGGATGGCAATGGTTAATGAGAGCAATGTATTATTCACTTGTCATCACCTACGTTTTTGAAAATGAAGAGTAGACTTCCTATCACAACCAAGTAGACTCCGATGTCGAAGAGGCCTGCGGATACCAGTTCAATCTCCCCGAAAAAAGGAAGATGCAGGAATTCAACGGCGCTTCTTAAAAAGTTGTGTCCGAAAGGTAATGCTGCAAAGCCGGTCAGGGATGCGAGCAACAGACCAAACGCAAACCAGTTGCCCCAGTCTGGATTGAAAAAAGACTTGATGTAATCAAGCCCGAAGACAACATATGTCAATGCGATAACCGAAGCAAACATCACTCCTCCGATAAATCCTCCTCCCGGATTGTTGTGCCCTGCAAGCAACAGGGATATGGAAAAGAGAATCACTAAAGGTAAGCATATCTTTGTAACTGTTTTTGTAATGGTGGTGGTCATTCTTCCTCACCTCTGCTGTGGATCAGGTTATAGACACCAAATGCCGCCAGACAAAGTACCGCTATTTCTCCGAGGGTATCATAAGCCCTGAAGTCAACAATTATGACGTTGACAATGTTATGCCCTCCGGCAAGTGGCAGGCTGTTTTCTATGAAGTAGTGAGAAAGACTCTCAAAGGGAGAGACTATTCCCTGGGTGGCATTTATCATTATTATGAATACGGTCAAACCAACCGCTGAAGCTATCAAGAGGTCTCTCGCAATCACTGACTTGGTCATATGTTCCCTGAATTTCTGTGGTATCTTCACGATGGCAAGTATGAAGATAATTGTTGTGAGAGTCTCAACAAGCACCTGTGTAAGTGCAAGATCAGGTGCTGACAGGTAAATGAACAGTAAACTTACAAGATACCCCAGCGCCGACAGGGAAATTATTGCAGGCATGTAACGTGGGAGCAATGCCGCACCAAGAGCTGCAACGATCATGAAAAGGAACAGTATTGCTTCGTATGGGGGTATGTCAAAGTTGAGAGTGGAAGGAATGATATCAGCCGAAAGCACTATTATGGGTATGATGAACAATACAAGCATTAGCAATAGCAGGGCCACTACATAGGTCTTGATATTTCCGGGCTGCATTCGAGATGAAAATCCGAATGTCACGCTTTTTGCATTGTTCACTGTCGCATCATAGAAATAGTTGATACTTACCTTGGGGTGCTTTGAATTGAAGCTGTTCTGCCAGGCTGCAATTCTGTCGTAACGTGTGTACATTAGGATTCCGAGAATGAACGTTGCGATAGTCATTATCAGGGCAGGTGTAATCCCGTGCCAGAGATGTACGTGCAGGTGGACAGGTTCCTGAAGTATTGCTTCTGTTGCAGGCTGGACAATGTAATGTATAGGTATTGACGGTACGAGTCCGAACAATACGATAAGTGCCGCAAGGAAAGATGTTGGCAGGATCATTTTCCAGCAAGGGTCATGTATATGTTCCGGAAGGCCGTGTGTGGGCCGCTTTCCGAGGAAAATGCCATCTATGAGCTTGATTGAATAAGCAAAAGTAAGTATTCCTCCGAGAACTGCCAATGCGGGGATAATGTATGTGAAAGAGCCTCCCAGCAAATGTCCCATTTCCCAGGATGCTTCATAGAACATCTCCTTGCTTAGGAAACCGTTTAGTGGCGGTATTCCTGCCATGGACAGAGCCCCAATGACCGCCAGGATGAATGTAATCGGCATCTCCTTTCGTAATCCGCCCATTTTTGTGATATCCCTGGTAGCTGTTTCATGAGCAACTATACCTGCTACAAGGAAGAGACATGCTTTAAAGCTTGCATGGTTGAGCAAGTGGAAAGTTGCGGCAGCAACTCCTATGCCCGGGTGATGGAGGGTCGTATAACCGTACATCGTCATCAGGTAGGCAAGCTGGCTGATAGTCGAGTAGGCAAGAATTCCTTTGATATCTGTTTGGCGGAAAGCCAGAAAGCCTGCCACAAGCATGGTGATGATTCCTACACCGCTTACAAGAATGAACCAGGCTTCTGTTCCGGAAAATATTGGGTGTATCCTTGCTACAAGATATATACCTGCCTTAACCATTGTAGCGGAGTGCAGGAAAGCGCTTACAGGGGTTGGTGCTTCCATCGCATTTGGGAGCCATATATAGAAGGGTCCCTGTGCGGACTTGGAGGCAGCACCTATGAGGATCAGGAAAAGTGTGATAATGAAAAGTTCGTTACCTTTAATGAATTCTATCGTGGATTCGCTGTGCAGAATAGTGGGAATATCAAAAGTTCCCGTCATAGCGTGAAGAACCAGGAAACCTGCAAGCATGAAAAGGCCGCCAGTAGCTGTAATCAGCATTGATTTGGTTGCGCCGTAGACAGACATGGGTCTGTTACGCCAGTAACCGATTAGCATGAAGGATGTAATACTGGTAAGTTCCCAGAAGATGAAAAGCTGGATAAAGTTGGCCGAAAAAACCATTCCAAGCATTGAGCCCATGAAGAAAAGAAGCTGCTGGTAGTAACGTGGTAAGTCTTCTCTTTTTGACATGTATCCATTGGAGTAAGACATGATGATGATGCCCACTGTTGAGACAATAAGACCGAACATCACACTGAGGCCGTCTCCGTAGAATGACAGATCAATGCCGAGTGAAGGAATCCATGATATGGAGCCTTGGATGTTCTCTCCATGGATAACTTTTGGTGCAACCTGTGCCACAAGTACAAGACTCAGGAAAGCAACCGCCGCTGCATACCATCCTATCCTGTTTTTCAGGACCTTTTCAACCACTGGCAATATACCGGCCAAAATGAATGGCAAAAAAACCGCTAGAGTAATTGCTGTAAACGAATCCATGCCATTCTTAATTCAACTACCTATATATAATGTTTTTTAATGAGAATGATTATTCGTGATGGTTCTTCTCATCAATATTTTTTTCTTCCGGATTTGCATATGTGTCCTATCAGGACAGGATCAGCTCTGGATAGACATTTTGAAGCTGATTTTTTAATAAAAAATAAGTTATGGATCAAGTTTCAACAAAATAGTTTTAGCATCCTATCTTTCAAAAACCTGTCCTTTTTCCGGGTCGATTGCAGGAATATCAGAAGTGATCCAGCCAATATCAAAACTCTGTCCACAATTGGGGCATATCAGGCCAATTTTGGCTTTTCCTTCCTGAAGCTTTTTGAAATATACGTGGAAACCTCTATGGTATCCGCACTTAGTGCATATCCTGAATTCCGTGCCAACACTATTTTCTCCCATGATATTCACTTGAGCAGGTATGTTTAAATCCTTTTCTGCTTTCCTGACAGGAAGTCCTGAGAAAACATACTCCGACAAAGTTATTCTAATATTGGGATAGTAATGCCACTATGCTTAAAGGAATCATATTTGATTCGGATGGTGTGCTCGTGGATTCAATGCCCTATCATGCAGAGGCCTGGGTGAAGGCTTTTGAAGGAGAGGGCATTGTTGTCTTTGAAGAAGAGATATATGAAATCGAGGGCTCGAATCATATAGGTGTTGTAGACATATTTTTTGAAAAAGCCGGTAAAGAAGCTGATAATGCTGCTTATTCAAAATTGCTACGAAAGAAAAGAGCTCATTTCATGGAACACAACATGGCAAAACCATTTGATGGCATGCGGGAATGCCTGCAACTTTTGCACCCCAAATATAAACTTGCAGTTGCTTCAGGTGCCGACAGGACAATTGTGACAAGCCTGATGGAGAAATTTTATCCTGATACTCTTGATGTTATTATCTCAGGTGAAGATGTAAGCAATGGTAAACCCGATCCGGAACCCTATCTGAAGGCTGTAGCTCATCTTGGTGTCGCAAAGGAAGAGTGTATTGTTGTGGAAAATGCTCCTCTGGGAGTGAAGTCTGCTAAGAATGCGGGTCTCTATTGTGTGGCAGTTGCAAGTTATCTCAAACCAGAAAAACTGTCTGAAGCCGATCTTGTGTTCAAGGACCACAAATCTTTGATAGATTACCTTAAAGGCCTGGCTGACGCAGATGGCTTTCAAAGTGAAAAATAGAAAAGAGATGTACGGTTATACTAACCGTACTGTTTCAAGGTTTGTCAGTGCTCTTGTTTCAAGCTTGTTCTTCTTGTGTATAGAGCTTGCAAGATCAAGGCACGAACGCTCGTCGCCATGCTCGGTATAAACTCTCTCCGGGCGTGGCTTCATTTTCTTGATATAATCCATCAGTTGTCTTCTGTCGGAGTGTCCTGAGAAACCGTCAACAACCTCAACTCTCATATTCATAGAAACAACAAAGGTTCCGTTATTGGTGGACAATGGGATTTCTTTCCATCCTTTCTGTATCCTTCTTCCAAGAGTTCCATCTGCCTGATATCCTACAAAGACAAGTGTGTTGTTCTCATTCTCTGCGAATGCCTTGAAGTATTCGATTACAGGGCCTGCATTCATCATTCCCGATGTGGACAGGATCACACAGGGTTCAGGTTCATCAATGATCTTCTGACGCAGTTCATTGGAATCAACGGGCCTGAAGCATTCAGCAAGGAAGGGGTTCTCTCCTTTCTGGAAGATAAGCTTACGCAGATCATTGTTAAGGTATTCCGGATACGTGGCATGAATGGCTGTTGCTTCCCAGATCATACCGTCAAGATATACAGGGACGTTCGGGATCTCTCCTCTGCGAATAGCATCCTCAAGAACGATCATGACTTCCTGGCTTCTACCCACTGCAAACGCGGGGATGAGTACTACTCCGTCCTTTTTCAGTGTTTCATTAATCACAGTCTTGAGATTGTTTTCGGCATCCTGTAGGGATGGCTGCATGGCATTTGAGCTTCCGTAGGTGGATTCCATAACTACACTTTCCACACGTGGGAACCTGTTTACAGCAGGATCGAATAACCTTGTCTTTTCGAACTTGAAGTCACCGGTGAATACTACATTGTGTAGCCCGTCACCAATGTGGAAATGAGAAACTGCTGAACCTATTATATGTCCTGCATTATGGAACGTCAATTTTATGTCGGGTGCAATGTCCGTAACTTCTTCATAATCAAGGACAATGGCATGCTTTAAGACTTCCCTTACATCTGCAGAGGCATAGGGTGGTCTTTTGCCTTCTTTAGAGGCTACATCGATATAATCCAGTTGCAGTAGTGCCATCAGGTCACGTGTGGGCGGGGTACAGTATACCGGTCCTTCGAAACCATACTTGTATAGCAGGGGGACAAGGCCCTGGTGGTCAAGATGAGCATGTGTTAGTACTACTGCGTCTATCTGGTTTATGGGGAAAGCTTCAGGTACATAGAGGTATGGTGTCATATCGTCTTCTGAAGCAACATTGACTCCACAGTCGATCATTATCCTGGACTCAGGAGTTGAAACTATGAAGCAGCTTCTTCCTACTTCTCTTGCTCCTCCGAGAGATGTTATTCTTACCCACTGATCCTTGGAAGTACATCCTCTGTGTATTTTTCTTCCCACGGCTTTCAGGATGTCTTTTCTTTCCTTATGATTGGTACGCATGAATTCACGGATGTTCTTTACAGTCCGTGATTTTATAGGCGGCGTCCTTACGACTTTGGGTGTCCACCCAATCTTTTTTGTGATCTCTCTAAGCGTCTCCCCATGTTTACCTATTACAAGCCCCGGTTTTTCAGCTTCGATGATTACCTCACCTACATCCAGGTCGAAGTGGTAGTTTGATACAATAGATTCTGACGGAACCGTCTCTTCGATCTTCTTGATCGATTCCTCAGGGGGTATCAGTACTTTTGGGTCTGGACGTACGACTATGCGTGTCCTCAAGATCTTTGCAAGGTTCCTGACTATGTTGCCGTTATCAGCAAACTTCTTCGGTTCTTCGGTGTAAACTACGAGTTGAGGGCCTTCAAATTCAACACTAGAAATAGTTGTGCCGCTTGGCAACTTTTCTTCAATTTTTTTCTTAAGATCGGATAATACTTCTTCTACCGCCATTAAAACAGCCTTCCTGTAAAAAATGAAAAGTATGAGATATGGAAATGCAGGTCTTTAAAAATATTATTTAAAAAATATATACATTTTATCAATTGAGTTGTTCTCTGAGTTTCTTAACTTCCTCTGATTCAAGTCTTCTGTAAGTATCTTTGTTTATGATCACGACATCAATTCCATTTCCGGATGCAGAGTCCCTTTTCATGGCGTTGTGCAATGCCCTGACAGCTAGCTCGGCACCTTCTTCGGTAGTCATGTTCTCTTTGAACCTGTCTTCAAGCACACCATATGCTATGGGTGAGCCTGAACCAGTTGATACTGCATCTTTTTCTTCTATGTTTCCACCAAGTGCATCAAGAGAGTACAATGCCGGGCCATTTTTGTCATAGCCTCCTATCAGGAGCTGTACCATTAACGGATAATATCTCTGGCCGGCCAGAAGATTGGATAAAAGGGTGGTGAGGCCTTTAATGGTCATTGGCTCTTTGCGCCTCATCTTGTAAAGTTTTGACTCAACACTGATTACGCGAACGATCTGTTGTGCGTCCCCCACGGAACCAGCTGTTGTCATAGCTGCAAAATCGTCAACCTGATAGATCTTCTTTGCAGTCTTACTTGCAATAAAATGTCCCATTGTTGCACGCTGTTCGGTTGCGAGAACAACACCATCGTTGCAAACTATCCCAACTGTGGTTGTACCTTTCAAATACTTATCATCGGTCATCAGTTATACCTCTAACTAAAAATGAGAAAATTAACATGATAAAAACGTGTTATGCATTCCTATGCACAGTTACCCATTAGTGATTTCTATATAAATAATTATCCCTTGTGTTCTATACAATACCTATCTCATCGGCGAGCTTCTTAACACGTTCAATGCTTCCAATGTCGATATTCTTTTTTTCCATTAAGGAAATTCGCTTTTGAATAGTTATTTTCTTTGTTCCTTTTGTAAGGTTATCTGCATGGGCGACAATTTTTTCTTCCATTGTACATGGTATATAGTCGTCTTCCGGAAGTCCGAATTTTATTGCCTCTTCCGGTGTTATACCTGCACCAATGTGTCTTTTAATTATTTGGACAAGCCGTGGATCAAGACCTCTTTCTTCAGCCATTCTGGCACCTTCCAGTCCGTGCATGATGCCATGGGTCTTGGCCCGTCCCAGATCATGTAGTAAACCGCCAATTTTTATGAGCTCAAAGTCCAGTTTTTCACCACGGTTGGAAAGTTCCTTCCCGATACAGGTTGCAAGATTGGAAACTGCAATACAGTGTGCTATCACTTTTTGTTTGCAGCCTGATTCCTCAAGTATCTTCAAGGCCTGTTCGTATGAAATCATATCACTTTTCGAGGCTGATGAGACGTTTCTTTATCTTTCCAACGAATTCTTGGTTGTCTTCGAACATCATATCCTCACCGCAGAACGGGCAAAGGAATTCACATTCTGTAGCTTCGTTGAAGTTCATACGCGTACAGCCTTCGGGGCAGCTATAAAAAACATTATCTTCCTCGAAAGCAAGGCGTGTCTTGAGGTTCTTCACAATTCTTTTTTTCTCTTTAACAAGCTGTGGTTCGATGTCAGACATATCAAGGGTCCAGAGGTATGTGAGCCATCCACTGCTGGAATCCCTTTCTCTCCTGCAAACAGCCAGTTTATTTTCATTGAGAATAAAAAGCGTTCTTCTGACTATGTTTAAAAGTATCCCCGTCGCTTCTGCGATTTGTTCATCCGTAACTTCACCTTCGGGCATATTTTTTATCATTTCCAGCCCGTCTTCACCCACAAGTCGGATAAGATATCCCCTGATAACCGGATTATTCAGATCTATCAAAAAACATTCACCTCATAAAACGCATGTCTATGTAATGTATTACAATATTAACTTTTGCCAAAAAACATCTTTCAAATATTATGAACATAAGTGCTATTTGTTGTAGGATTTCCTTCATGAGACGTTCCTAAATCCAGACACTCGCGTATAAACATGACGCTACGTTTGGCTTTGTTTATCGCTGCTCCTCTGGAATGCCCTGTGGACAATACTGATGTCAGGGGCTCGTCAACGTGTATCATGTCTCCTACGTTAGGAACATCTGCAATTTGTTTTTCCAGGATAGTATTATGGATATTATCTGTTATCTCTTTATCCCTGTCTCCATAAAGTATGGCCCTGACAGCATATTGTTTACTTCCGGTCACTTCAGGACGTATACTGCCGTCAAATGCCTGCATATGTGCCCCAAATATGTTCGACCCTGTGGCCATCTCCACAGTATCAAGACTTCCCTGAAACCTCGCATTCACTTCGATTATGACCGGACCGTCTTTCGTTATAAGGAAATCAACCCCTGTAGACCCTATAAGTCCAAGTTCTATGATTAGCTCTTCAGCTATGTTCTTCATTTGGTTAGCATAGGGTGTGATGAATGGTGTAATGTTTCCACAATATGCAAAGGGAAGCTTTGTGAGCCAGGGAATTCCTATCAATTGTTCATTAATGGCAATCGTACGTGCCTCGCTTTCCGTGGAAATTACAGAAACACTTGCAGGAGTTCCCAAAAGGTAGTCCTGAAGTATCATGTTTTCTTTCCTGAATGGAACCTGTAACTTACTAAGGCATTTAAGATAAATATGAAGTTCTTCCGGGCTACTGACAACCCTGTTAAGTATACCGCCACCTGAACAAGCAGGCTTCACCATTGCAGGATAATTAATGTCCTCAAGTTCTGCCAGGGGGTATGTTTGCGGATGTGGCATATCCAGTGATGCAAGTATTTTTGCGAACCTGGATTTGTCTGAAACCTCTCTCATGATATTGTATTCGTTTTGTAATATTGGAAAACGTTCTGGGAATTTCATTGTCTCGAAACCGGATGCCGGTATAATTGCATCGAAATCGATCCCGAAATTTTCTATCATTTCAGAGAGTCTGGAAGGTTCGATATTCCTGGCATCGAAACCCTCGCCTACATCAAGTTTTATAGCAGCTTCGACACACTCAAGCATGTCAGAGTCGCAGAATGCGTCTATAGCAAACATATTGTAGCCTGCACGCTTTCCGGAGCAAACGATATTACGGGTACTGAATCCGATAACGAGTATATTCTTCATAGTTTTTGGGAATTCAATTGTCATTCTTTTTCGTTGCTTCTTCAGGCAATACTACGATACCGTTACGTGTTTTTATTGCAGGAACTTCGTCTCCTGCTTCTGCGTTGAACAAAAGGGGTTTCTTAATTGTTACCGTTTCAAATGTTTCCGGGTCAAGCAGCATGATTTCATCTTTTTCCGTTGCAACTACAACGGTTCTGGCAGCATCTTCTTTTCGTGCAACCAGTTCCGCATTCTTTATGTCATCAGGTTTTGAAAGATATCTTGAACCGCTTACAAGATCCGTTCCTGTTACATTTTTCCCGAATTTCTTTATCTCAATGACCCTTTCCCCGAATTCTATGATGTCTCCTGGCATGAACTCGGGTAACCTCAAAGCAAATGTGATCCTGTAAACATCCTTGCCATCCTTTCTTGTGAATAGATTGGGTGATTCTGAAAAACTGCCTCCGAATTCAGATATTATCTCCTTGCAGATATCGCGGCTTGCGTTTGCCGAACCCATATACAGGTCAATACCATCTCTGTCATCGATAGAATTGGAGATAAATGCCATTCTGTCACCTTTCTTGCGCATCCTTGTCAGTATGGAGTTGACAATGTCCATACATTCTTTTTTCTCATCATCGGTCAGACGACGGTTTGTAGCCCTTATCTGAAGTATGGATTCGAAATATCCTCCTGATACCCTGCTGCACATATCACAGGCTAGTCGTGTGATACGTACTTCGGTCTCTACTTCCTGATGTAGCTGTTCACCTACCACAAGGGCATCGACTTCAACTTTTGCACGATAGAGATGAGGTGTCATCTGTCTGGGTTCGATATAGAGTTCGATGTTATCAGCTTTTTCATGTATGAGCAGTTCATTTTCTACAGTCTGAATGACGATCTCATCGATATTCAGGTCATTTGTCCATCTTCCCCTGCTAAAGCGTGCTCCGCAGTTTGAACATATCTTTGCATGCAATACCTGCGGTACCTGTACGAGGTCAGAACTCTTAAAGAAACATTTCTGACAGAGGCCATCCACAAGCCTTTCAGCATCTTTCCCGCATTTAGGACAAATGATGTAGTTCATCGTTTCAGAATCCCTTCCCGGACTAATAATGTTTTCCCTCTTTTCGGAATTCTAAGCTCGGTACAAAAGAGTGCGCATCAAAATACCTTTATCGATCCTGCGAATCTTACTTTCCCGGAGTCTTTTTTGCCAGGCATTTAAACAAGGACTAACTGGGACTCTTTTTCCTTTTCTATAGCTACCGGGAGAATGAACGAAAAACAGTTATCCTTTTCATTAGCCTCAAACCAGATACTTCCCCCGTGCAACTCTATGAACCTCTTTGTTATCATCAGTTCAAGTTCAAAAACTTCATTGTTTTTGGGTATACTTTTGAAATTCTCAGTCAATATGTCGATGATCTTTTCTCTTTCATAGGCAGAAAAAGTTTTTGTGTCTCCCTTGACTGTTATTTTCAGCATATTAATAACCATACTCAGCTCGAGACTAACTTTTTGCTTTTCACCGGTGTGTTTCAGAATGCAGCTAAGCAAACTATATATGATTTGCTTGAACTTGCTTCTGTCTGCATGTATTTTTCCGACTTCTGTCTGAGTGGCAACTGTCAGGTGCACATTATCACGTAACATAACAGGTTTTAATGCTTCTGTAACTTCTACAACTGCCCTCATGATGTCAAAGTGCTCTGTATTAATTTCAATGTTCTGCGTTTCCATCTTGGAAATACTTAACAGGTCATCTATCAGTTCAAGCAGTCTTTTTCCGCTTGAATTAATATACTGGACATAACGTGATTGATCTCCATTCAGTTCTCCAAAGACTTCATCTTCCAGAACCGCTGAAAATCCAATGATTGAATTCAGGGGTGTCCTAAGTTCATGACTCATGTTTGCAAAAAAATCATTTTTTACCCTGTTTGCAACAGCGATCATTTTTGCATCAAGAAGGAAATCCTGCATTTTTCTTTTCTCAGTAATGTCTACGATGATCCCCCTGAGACCGACGACTTCCCCTCCTCTTATCATCACGGTTGAGGACATTATTACGCTGACGGTTTGACCTTCTTTTGTCAACAGGTCATATTCGATAGAAGGAAGTTCTTTTGCAGACAACAGATCTGCAAACCTATTTTTGAACTTTGCTTTTTCAGATTCAGGGATCAACTCGGAGAGGCTGAATCCATTGTACAGTTCTTTCCGCGAGATTCCCAGCATTCTGAGCCCGCTTTTATTTATATACGTAAAGTCTCCCTTAAGGTCACATTCATAGATCATTTCCGGTAAAAGCTCTGCCATATCCTTGAATCTTTTTTCACTGATGCGTAGCTTACTCTCTGCCCGTCTTCTTTCTTCTACTTCCATGACACTGCGTTCATGATAGAGGCATGCTTCTATTGAAACAGTGAACTTTGATATTACGTTTATCAGTTTATTCAGGATGGTCTCATCATGTGTCTTTTTTTCAAGGGAGGAATATAACTTGAGAAAACCAATATCTCCAAGCGGAAATATATAATAAGTACCATCATTTATGTTCTTTTCAGCTACCATTTCCTGAAAATAATCATCAGAGGAACCTACTACAATAGGCTCTTTTTCCTTGGTCAGGGTAAATACCGGATTCGAGAGGGAAAGATTTGCATCTCGTACCAGGTATTCGGGATTGGCATAGACGAGAGTAGCTTTTTGAGAATGTTGTTGTGTGAGATACTTGTCTTTTATCCATACAGATGCAAAAACAAAATTTTCTCTTGCTAAAAGTTTGCTAAGGAATGTATCACAATTTGTTTTCAGATCAAGGGAAGTCCCTATTGAGAGTGAGAGTTCATAGAGCAATGAAACATCTTTTATTATTTCCTGATAATGATCATTCATAGAAACGCCCCACAACAACTGTACAGTTGAAAAATTCTAGAATACCATCTTGGTAAGAGGAGATTTCACCTACCGAGAGGATACCTTCCGGAATTACCTTCTCATCTACTTTCTTCAGTTCTCTTGCTATTGAGCTCAGCTCAGCATTAAATTCATTTCCTAAGAAATTATACCTTCCTAAGCATTCAACCACCAATGTATTTCTTGCTTTTGTTTTGGGATGAATTGCCTCCTTTGCGGCTTTTGATGCTGCTTGAAGCATTTTTTTGCTTTCACTTCTAAGAATACTTAGAGCAGCATTTTCCGGCATTCCGCCGGGGCAGATAAGTTCTCCGTTTTCTGTTACTCTTGCGGGCACCCTTGCAATGTATTCTCTGTCCTCGCAATAAATACCAAAGGAGAAGTTTTCAATGAGTTCTGAGAACTCATCATCGTTCCATTTTTCTCCCATAGCTTTTTCAATGGTATCTTTGTATTCCTGATAGGCATTTTTCCAGTTAAGTTCCTGGATAACATGGTTGTTTGATTTTGTAACAATGATCGGACCCGAAATGAATTCCAGTCCGTGGTGAACTCCCAATCCGGATTCCATTCCTATGGGAACAATGATAGCTGCATCCTGAAAAAGACCTGCCGGGGTGAATACACATGGATTACGTTCTACTTGCAAAAAACCGGCTCCTGCTCCTATGTAATTGACGGAGTTGCCCAGGCTGTTGAATGTCCGGTGCAGTAATTGTGTGATGTTTTCCGTCATTCCGTCAAGCAGGATCATCAATGTGTTCTTTTTGCTCGTATTTTCGAGTATTTTTCCTTCAAAAGGCGGAATTCCGAAGTCCTGACTATCAAGTCCTTTTACAAGAATTGGCTTTTCAATTAAGGGAAACTTTTGCACAACAGCGCCTGAATGGTGTACCTTCGTTCCATGAATCAGTCCGGGAAATATCCCTCCGAAA
Organism: Methanolobus sp. ZRKC2; assembly: GCF_045291185.1. Classification (NCBI taxonomy): domain Archaea; kingdom Methanobacteriati; phylum Methanobacteriota; class Methanomicrobia; order Methanosarcinales; family Methanosarcinaceae; genus Methanolobus; species Methanolobus sp. ZRKC2. The sequence goes on from NZ_CP146980.1 coordinate 106,041, forward strand.
AAATCAATGCCATGATAATTAAGCTGCCTAATAAGCTCATCCACGTCTGTTTGCCCTTCTACTGCCAGCAGTATCATTACTGCTTCATTGTCGCTCATTTCAAGGTCAACGATTTCTCTTACAATGTCTTCTGCAAAGGAACTTTTCAGGTACATATGGTTTTGCACTCCCGGTCAAAATAGTTTATCTATGAACCTTTTCATGGGCAAGAGTATTGTGATTTAATTCTGGCATACACTTGCTGTAACTAAGGTAAAACCTACATATATTTAGCATTTGCGTAAAAGTTACTCCATTCTGTACGTTTGCGCAAAATAATATCAATTGATGTGCTATATATATGATATATACTTTACTGGCATATATATCTATTATTTGCATCAAATATATACGCCCGGCAAAGAATAATGGACTTGTAGAAAGAGAAAGGAGCGAATAAAGATGCGAAACATTCAAAAGTGTGTAAATTCATATACAAATAGAAAAACAGATAATGAAATTAAGTTTGTTATCAAAGGTCAGTACGAGAAATCCATTGACCCGGAGGACCTGGAATTGATCAGGTTCATGATCGGTGGCATCGATGCAAAATGACGGGTTGGGGAAAAATTGCAATTTAACGGGAGTAAGAATTGTGAATAAAGAGATCGGACTATCCTGCGAGCACTGCAATACGGAATTGAAAAGACAGCTTTTAGGCTCGAATGTTTTCTATTATTGTAAATGTTGTGGCAGGATCACTTCAGCAAAAGACATGGTCACAATTACTATCAACGATGAAAGAGTGGGAACATGTGTATAATAGAATCAATCGGATATTCGGAAAGGAACAAGATGATCTATTGTAGTGATTGCGTAATTTTCAGGAAAACAGGTAAGTGCGAATATCTTAAATATCTGGAGTCAAAGATCAGGGCGGATTTTACAAAAGATTCGCATCCTGAAATTATGGTCGATGACTGTGGTTTTTAATTTTACTCCTTATTTTTGAGAGTATGATCTTTATTAATCTGTTAACCAATCCACATAAGCTACAAGTTCTTTCTTTTCCCATTCATGCAATCTTTTCGGACTATCTTTTCTAGACGCATTGAAAAGGGCTTCAAGTTGTTCATTATCAAGGATATGTAGTTTATATTTTCCTTTTTCACTGTCGCGGATGAAGTAACCCGGTTCCATAGAATCCGATTTTTTCCACATGGTTATCTTATCATAATCCCAGAGTGTAGTAGCCCATTCAGCAAGTTTGATGATATATTCATCTGTGATATCTGCGACATTGCCGATGATAGTACAGTGTTTTTCTTCCTTTGTTAACTCAAGGCTGTTGGGACTTCTTATGATAGGCTCCATATTTTTCCACACATTAGAATTCAAGATGATATATAATAATTTTCTGATTAAACATTGTAGCCAGAATTATTTTTCAAACTTTGGGATATTTTCTGGCTGTTGATAAAGAGAGAAGTTCCGTGCATAGCTGCACGGAATATTCGTTGCCTATTTCAACAGAATTATTTTTTCTGTGGTGGCCAGTTCTTTTCCATCCATCCGGGGATTCTTCCTGAATCAGCAGGACCTATCATCACATTGGCACCTGTCTCATCTTCCACATCACCCTGCAGACGTGCTGCAAGTCCGGGAAGAATGATGGTGTTGTGTGTAGTTTCCTTCTTAAGGTCAAATCCGGAATCCTCTATTCCCTTCTTGATCTTGGCAGCAGTAAGCTGTCCGCCGGCCACTGCAGCCTCTACACCGATACCATCGGTATCAATTGCCCAGAGGAAGCAGTCGATCTTGTTGGATGAGATATCACTCTCTACTGTGTAATACGTGAGAGCGAAGTTGGTTGTGACCAGTACCGGTGAATCTGCAGTTGGCTCTCCTACCTTGTACATGCCCGGATCAACCGTTACAGGCTTTCTCGGATCAGTGTAGATAGTGTCACGGATATGCAGCTCAGGTAGCATTGCATAAGGCTCTGTACTGTGAAGAATCATTATGTCACCGTATTTGATGGTGAAAACTGATGCAACAACTGTTTCCCAGTATGAAGCACTTACAGGATCATCGTGAGCCATCCATGCCGTGAACGGAACTGCCATTATCGGATAGGCGATGTCACGGTCACCTTCGATTCCAGCTCTGCGTACCTTAATGAAGTTGGTAAAGGTCTGTTTGAGCTGCTTGCCAGTCGGGAATGTTCCCGGATCAAGTACAAGTTTCTCGGTTCCCATTTCTGTAAAGGTCTTTGCCAGCGTCTTGAGAAGATCAAGATCATTCGGTGCAAAGAGTGTTACAGGTACATCGTACTCCAGTGCAAGATCTGCGACTTCTTTCCAGTTATCTTCATTTGCTGCATAGAGTAATGGATTCCTGTCTTTTGAAACTTCAAGACCTGCTTTAAGAACTGCAGGGTCAAAGGAACAGAGAATGATGGGTAAGTCCGTTGTTTCAACAACCTTCTTGACTGCTGCAGCAAACTTTGCAGGATCATTGGATGTGCAACGCACTGCCACTATATCTACGGTGAGGAAATTACCGACGTAGAATTTCTTGAAGTCCTGGATGTATTTTACTCTCTCAACCAGGTCCTTTTCATCCATTGTGTCCCATACATCGTAAGCATACTGTGTCTGGTTGAAGAATGTAAGCTTGTGCCTGTAGAGTACATCGTCTCCGCCGATCTTAGCGATCTTGTCACCAACACCGATTTCGACTTCTCTTATTTCGGGAGCAAGGAGTGTGTCCAGCTCTTCGAATTTCTTCTTGAACTTGTCTTCAAGGATAGGTGTACAATCTGTGAGTTTCTTGGACCTGTCGATAAGGTGTGCTGCAAAAGCCATACATGTCTGCTCGCCACATAATCCACAGTTGGTGGCTGGCAGGAACTTGTAAGCTTCCAGTGGACTGTTAATTTTCATTTATCACACCTCCGCTCCGATCCAGTTAGTGATATCTATTTCTTCTGACTCAATGGAACCATAGAGTGTCTGTGTAATTTCCTTGAGCACTTGCACTGATGTCGGATGCATCATCATGAACATATCATTGCCTGCAAGTGAGAGTGCAAGACCTGTGACGATCTCCCAGATAGGTCCACGGTATTCTCGTGGTCCCCAGTCAGAATCCTGACTTAATGGGGATGAGACCATCCATGCTTCACGGGCACCCCATGCGTTGGTGGTACCTGATGACATCGGGAATGTCAGTTCGTCATCACCCATAAGACCAGCAAGCCTTATGCGTTCCATGTTGGTATAAGCATAATCAAGACCATAGCCCAGTGCTGCAGTTGTCGGATCCATCACAATGCTGTCCCTTGGAACATTGCACTGCTTCATAAGCTTCCTGTTAAGTTCCTTCTGGGCGTTTATCTCAAGCTGGGTCCAGGAAAGCACGGCATGGCCATGGTTGAGGGCTGCTTTTGCAATTCTCTCGTAGTCAAGGTTCAAACTTGCGGATGCGAGTAGTGCTCTCTCACCCTCTGCAACTTCGGCTGCCCTTTCAAGCACTTCAGGGTCCTTTTCCGGGTTGCCCGAACCACCGATAACTATAGGCACGTCAACTGCCTGGAGTACATCCTCAACAACCTTTGCTGCTTCCTTTGCAGGAGTGTCGTTGATGAGAGGGTCAGTTGAGATTAAGTGAATGGTTACCATGTCTGCGTTGAAATCACGCACGACCTTCTTTGCCCATTCGGCAGGGTCGTTGATAACGTCTTCATAGTTGCCTTTGACTGCCTTTGCCATGCCTATTGGCATGTCGAAAACGTCCATTGTGACATAGTTTCTGTGGGGCATTTCAGCATCGAAATAATATGGAAGTGCGTTTTCGCCACCAATGGTAACAGTGCTTTTCCTTGAGCCACCGTCACCTGACGTAGCACCAAGAGTTACTTCCTGTATTGGGTTCTTCCAATTATCTACTTTTGCAACCTCGAATTTGGAAGCAAGGAGTTCCTGTATTCTTGGAGATGTCGGAAGTGCTTCTGGCTGTGGCATCTCTCCCAATCCGAAAGCAGATGCTAGCAACTGTTCTGCAGGGAATCCGAGCATCCTTCCAATGTTAGCCATATGCAGGGATATCTGGGATATTTCATTTCCCAGTGCGTAGGCAAGTGCAGGATTGAGTCCTCCTCCGCCTGTAATGTTGAGCTCGACGTCGCCTTCAATGGTCACACCTTCCAGTGACTCTACATCGAGGTCCTGCAACATATCACTAAGCTGTGATAATTTCATTTTCTTTGTCATGTGCATTCCACCATATGATATATTTGTTACAAACCAAGTTTCTGAGCGATCTTCTCAATTTCCTTTACTGCAACGGAATCGTCAGGAAGATCAAATAAAGGTTCCCCGGCAAGATCTCTTTCCACTATCATCTCATCCACAGGGACCATTCCTATCAGTTCAAGACCGAGTTCCTCAGCAGTACTGGAGATCCTCTCGCGGTTTGCATCTGTGACCTTGTTAGCAATAACATAGATATTGGAAACATCTGTTTCCAGCTCATTCACAAGTTCCCGGATACGCTCAGCGGTTCTCAGACCTCTGCGCGAACCGTCCGTGACGACTATAAGATCATCAACATTCTTGAAGATCTTCCTGCTGAAATGTTCCAGACCGGCCTCAGCATCGATGATTAACACATCATAATTTGTCACAAGTTTGTTCATGATGCCTCGAAGCAGGTTGTTGACGTAACAGTAACAACCAGAACCTTCGGGTCTTCCCATTACAAGCAGGTCATATCCTGGCATCTCCTCAAGTATTTCGTAGAGTTTTGATTCCAGTATAGATTCCTTGTTAATGTCGGGAGGAAGATTATCACGTTCCTCGTGCATGTATTCTTTAATGTCGCCGATGGTCTTGTTGGTTTCACACCCAAGGGTTTCCGGGAGATTGGTGTCAGGGTCCGCATCAACTGCAAGGACTACCTTGTCACCTCTTGTAAGGTGGCGGATGAGAAGACTGGTCGTTGCCGTCTTCCCTGTCCCGCCTTTACCTGTCACTGCAATTATCTTAGCCACAGAAGACCTCTCTTAGTCCTGTTTCTTGATGATTACCTTGTCGATGCTGACCTTTGCATTCTTCAGAATGATCTTGACACCACCTGATCCGCCACCGCCTACCATTGGCATGGATGGCACGAAGTTTCCAGCCTGCATCATCTGTGGAGCAGCAAATCCACCCTGTGGGGCTGCTGCCTCGGAAGTTTCTTCCTCTTCAGGTGCTTCCTCTTCTTCCTCCGCCCATCTTTCAATTATTGGGTGGTTCTTTTCCTTGAGGAAAGCTCTGAGACTTTCAACATCTGATGCATCCTCTTCGGTTGCGATCTTGTCACGGATCTCTTCAGGAATGTCGTTTATTACCTTGTCCTTGAGCATCTTTGGCATCCATGTTACCCTGTCCCAGCCACCATCGGACTGGATAAACTTTGGTGAACGGAAGTAGTTGACACCTACACCAAGGAAACCTACAACCTGCTTACCTCCTCCGGTCTGTCCTGCCATGGTTGAGAACTGAAGTCCGTTTGGAGCTGTGCCTGCGAAGTCCCTGTCTACCCATCCGATACCGTCAACTTCAGGGATGTAGAATCCCACTACTTCGAAACATCCGCATGATGTGTGTGGGTATTCGAAGAATGAGTGCAACTTGATACGGTCATATTCACCGCTTGAAAGTCTCTTTGCAGCTTCATTGACACCGGTATATTCTCCGGATTCTGCGTCGATGACATCTCCTTTTGGAATAGCGAACTGAGGACCTTCGGGGTCTACCTTTGCGGCTGCCCTTCCGTCGAACCAGTTGATGGCACCACAGAGTGATATCCTGTCAGGTGTAACAACACAGACGTTGGTAGGAGCGAATGATGCACAAAGTGTACATCCGTAGAAAGTGTCGACATCTTCATCGTGAAGGTCACGTGTCCTGTCATCCCTTGCCTTGTAAACTGCCCTTGCATTTTCAACTTCCTTCTCGATCTCATCCATATCTGTAATATATATGGCTTCGACCTTCTCTATGAATGGAAGTTCGTTCTTGAAAAGCATCATAATGGCTTTTGCAACAGACTCGAAGGATGTCAGGCCCTTTGCAACTGCATCCTTGCTGACCCTCATCCAGACATCATCTCTCTGGTTCAGGTGCATGAATCCCTGTATGTAGTTCTGGAATTCGTGGTTCCTTCTTTCTACAATGGACTCAAGGTCAGTTTCTACAAGTTCACCGGCGATCTTGTAGATCATTGCAAGAGGGTATCGGGAACCTTCTTCCATATCTGCAATGTCGGGACCGACAAGTGTGAACTTACCATCTTCAACACTATCCATCTCTGCTGCCCTTACAAGTTCGAATCCTTTGGATTTCGGACCTGCAAGTTCTGCATACATACCATCTTTTCTAATCCTCTCTCCTTCAAACATAGGAGATATCTCAAAAGGAAATTCATCTGCCATGATTAGTTCTCCGTATTGTCACCAAAATTGTAATTATACTTGTATATTCTCAATTAATTCGTCAAGTGCTTCAAGGTGTACCTCTGGTTTGAGGTTACCAAAGGACAATGTAGCATTCTGCATGAAATGTCTCTCGATAGTTATAGTCTTCAGGTCTGTGAAGTTCTTCAGACCCGAAAGTACCTGATCAAGATAATACTTCTTGTGTCCGAGGAAGATTATGGTGTCATATGAACCCTGTCCGTCAAGGCCACTCCATTTTTCATCCCCTATGTAGTGTGCTAGAGCATGAATATTAATATATTTTGCACCTACGTCCTTTCCGTTAAATGCGGTTATGGAATGCCCGGTCGCTGCAACCGGGACACCTTTCTTTCCAATAGCAACTGCTTTTTCAGTGAGTGTTTCATCACCAACAATCTCAGACCCGACTACAAAAAGAGGTCTCTTTGCCTTTGAGATCATCTTAGCTGCCACAGAGGGGTTGACAGGTTTTGCCGTTTTCCTTCCCCATGTGGTGTAGACCTGTGTGTTCTTGGTTGTATCTACCATTTAGCATCCCTCCTTGCAGAGTCTCTTGACATTTGTGGGTTGGGCAGAAACATCTGATTTCATAGTCGGACCGGAGAGGATCTTCTTACGCTTCCAGTCGATCTCCCATCCGTGTTCAGCTTCAAGTATCTTCAGGAGCTCCTCACGCTTTGCAAGTGGAAGGTCTGTTTCTGTCCTTACGAATTTGTACCAGTCTTCGGGCATATGTCCGAGGTACTTCTGGCTGAGTTCCATGTAGTGGGTGAGCTTGATCATCCTTCCCATGTTGTTGTCGGATGGGCGGATACAGTTCTTTGCAAGCATTGGGAAAAGCTCTTCAACGGATTCCACAGTTGTGAGCAGGAATTCAGGTGATGCGGGAATCGGCATTTCTGAACCATCTCTTGCATCAAAGACCTTCCATGTTTCTTCATCATATGGCTTTCCAATAAGCGCCCTTCTGTACTTGGAACCGTGTGGTCCGACAACTACGGGAATTCCAAGCCTGTTACATCCGGAACCGATAGATATGGCCTTCTGGGAGTATGCTCCCCATGCGACACCAACAGCACCGATACGATTTGTGATGTAGTCGGCGATCTCTTCGTAGTTACCGGATACCTGCCTCTGGGCAAAGATAGCGGCAACCTTGATGGTTGTTCCTGTGATGTGTGAGTTGGAGACGCATGAACCTACATTGATCAGGTTACCTGCAAGGAACTTTGCCGGATACTTCTCATAAAGTGTTTCTCCATCTTCATTCTTGTACATTCCAAGGTCCATTGCAGAGCATCCGGACATTACGACTATGTAATTCCTCTTGAGCATTTCATCTGCAACTGTGTACAGGTCTTTTGTACCGTCAGGATAATTGGAACATCCTACCATTGCAATTATTCCTGGTGTTGTTCCAAGTACGAGGTTTACACCCTCTTCACGGATCTCTGGGTCACTGATCTGTCCTCTGCCTGCACGCATGAGTCCTTTTTCTTCGCTGATAAGCTTCCTGGATGCCCTTTCGATCATATTGAAGACTGGTATATCCTTTGGACATGCCTGGTCGCATCTGCCACAACCAATACACTTGTCATGCAGGTACTCGAATTCGCTGAAATCATTGTCAGCTCCTGCTCTCATGGCGGACATTATCGGGAGGTTTGCAGGGCAATCCATTTCACAGGCTGCACACTGAACACACTTTGCCGACAGTTCCTGGAGTTCCTCATCGCTTGGAAGTGCTTTGATGCCCATTTCATCGCGGATCTTTGACATCTTGATTGCAAGCTCAGGGGCTACCTCGCCAAGAGTATCGAAGTTAAGGATAAGTGCTCCTGGTTCCTTAAAGCTGGAAAGGTCCTCTATGATATCTGCTGCATTGTCATTTGACCTGTTTGGAAGACCGTACATGATCTTTTCATTTGTTGTGATAACAGGGATTGAGAGCTTCTTAGCCTCATCAAGAACATCTGCCCTGACACACTGTTCATCAACAACGATAACATCCGGTACTCCGGATCTGATCATCTTGAGTTCCTTTGCAAGGGTACCGATGACCTTTGCCTGCGGCTTGCCACCCTGATCAAGCTGATAGCGTGTCATATCAATAGCAGTACAACACAGGCCACCAAGTTCTATCTCATCTTCCAGACCGTGATCCTGTATGTAATCCATGATGTAAGTTACACCTGCAACATTGTGTCCGATGACAAGAAGTACGGGTTTGTTTGAATCAATACAGCCCATTCCGATCTCTACAAGAGGAGCTTCAGGATCTGATTTCGGCATTCCCAGACATGAGACCTGGGCAAGGTCTGACACTTCCATACCGACGTGGTCAAGCATACCGCCGTGAAGGACCTTTGATTCGAAATCTATAGCTGCACCTTCCTGACCTGCATGGACAGTAGCAAGTAGCTGGTTAATCTGTTCCTCAACGTAGTCCATGACTTCTTCAAGGTCGCCAAGTGTTTCCGGCTTGATACCTGTTACTGCCTGGGTGTTTGGAGCAACCAGATTGGAAGGCCCTACATCTATGGGTTTGTCGTGTCCGTAAAGGTCTATCAGGTGATGAAGGATGTGACGTCCGTGTGCAGAGTGCGCAGCAGCACCGGTGATTACCCTGAGGAGAGTTTCACGGGCCTGGTGAGCCTCCATGTTTATACCACATGCGCCTTCTTTGTTACCGGTAAGGTCACATTTACCAAAGGTACAGTAACAACACTGGTCACATACCGGAGTGTAAACCGGCTGGTAGCGGGAAAGAAGCTTATAGTCCCAATCCCTCAGGCCAGAGATTCCGGGTTTTGGAGTGGGACCGACTTCGACTCCCTCTTCTTCTGCTTTTTTCTCAATGGCACCTACGATCTTGCCGATTGTGATCTGGACGTTTTCCAGTTCATCAATGGAAAATTGTCCAGCTGATATATCGCTCATTTTGTATCTTATCCTCCTTTTGGTGTATTACTAGAAAACAAAATCATGTTAAAAAGTTTCATGCTCTTTTCAATCCAAAGTAAAGTTGAAACTGTTTTTCTGGGTGTTCTTATACAGCAATCCTATATAAAAAAGTTTCCGGATTTGTCACGATTATATGTGACAATAATTTGATAGTTTCACATATAGGGAAAAAATATATCTTAAGCAGTTTTTGGATTAACCCTCATAAGCAATTTAAACATATAAGGTTTCCGTCATCTATAATGATTATTCTTGACAATCAATGACGTACCTTCCATTTTTCCCTGGAAATAGTTTTATTTGATGCGAACCTTATTAGCAAAGAATATTTCAATACGGTGAATCTTTTGGATAAAAAATGCTGGATATGCGGCAGGGAAGAACATATCCCTTTTAAATGCCGCTTTTGTGGGAAAGTGTTCTGTTCCAAACATAGGCTTCCTGAGCAACATGCATGCGAAGGCCTTGCACATGTAAGGGAACATGGTTCCGGCAGTATGCATAATGGTCGTACTGTTCCGGAAGCTGATGATGTCCTCAAAGGAATGCTAAAGAACACAGCAAAGTATGCTGCGAAAAGTGCTATTAGCGGAGTAAGCTCCAATATTAAGTATTCCATGAAAAGTAGTCCCGCCATGGCAATTCTCTGCCTCTGTATCTTCTCATTTCTTTTGCAGTTGATACCGGGTTACTTCCAAGCCTTCATGCTTATTCCCGGTGATATCTTTGTCCGTCCATGGACATTGTTTACTCACATGTTTCTGCATGTGGATTTCCTTCATCTTCTCTTTAATATGATGGTCCTTTTCTTCTTCGGGCCCGAACTTGAGAGAAGAGCAGGGAAAAACACGTTTTTGAAGGTATACTTCATTGCAGGTGTTCTTGCAGCAATCGGCTATTCTCTTACAAGCTCGCCTAATGCGGCGGTTGTAGGGGCAAGTGGTGCAATAATGGGCATCTTTGCCGCACTCACGATCATAGCACCTGAGATGAGAGTTTATGTGTACTTTATTCCCATGAGAATATGGCATGCTTTGATCTTGTTCGTGCTGATTGATTTCATGTATCTGGGCTCCAATGATATGGTTGCGCATACGGCACATTTGAGTGGTATACTCGTAGGTCTTTTCATGGGAATGCGTATCAAGCAAACAACCAAGAAAGACCAATGGAGGGATCCGTATTATTACTATGGAAGGTGATCCTGCTGGAAAAGGACATCAGTCATCTCAAAAGTTTCTTTCCAAGACCCGGGGAGAACGAAGAGATACCTATCCAGTTTATTGACATGCAGGAAAAGTTAGCAGGTTGGTCTCCCCGGTTGAAACGCTCGGTATATGTTGATGATTATAAAGACACAGAAGACCTGAAGAGAGTGCGGGAGGTTACCGTACTCAGGGTCTACAACTGGCTCTCAGACGGGGAAAGTCTTATCGAGCTGTCAGAAATGGAGAAATCACAATTCGAAGGGGTAGTGGATATGTTTATTAAACATGGTGGAGAAATCCATTATACAAGGATAAAAAAGGGTGGAAGATTAGTGAACCATTTCAGACTTGAAAATGATTCCTTCCGGGGAGTGAAAATAAAAGAAAAACTACTTGCAGATATTCTGTGAAAATAAGTATGAATTCTGCGTTTACGGTGGCGTTTTAGTAAGGATTATATGTTATCATAGTAAATATTTACATGTTATTATATTGTTTATAGCAAATGTAGAATCTGTATTACAACTTTAAGAATTGTGTTTGATCAAGTATTATAGCAATTATATATTATTATAGTGAGGTATCATGGCCAATGTTAAAACCGGACTTAATTCTATTGTCAAGTACCTTAGTACAAAGAAGGAAACCGGCAGGCGTAGTATAGGTCTGCTTGTAGATGGTCCGAATGTGCTCCGCAAGGAGTTCAATGTTAATCTCGAAGAGATAAGAGATGTGTTAAAAGAGTATGGAAACGTAAAGATTGGCAGGGTATTCCTGAACCAGTATGCATCCGACAAGCTTGTCGAAGCTATTGAAAATAATGGTTTTGAGCCTATCATCTGCTCAAGTGATGTAGATGTGCGACTTGCCGTTGAAGGGATGGAACTAGTGTACAATCCTACAATAGATACTCTGGCATTGGTCACAAGAGATGCTGATTTTAAGCCTCTTCTGAACAAGGCAAACGAACACGGGAAGGAAACCATTATATTCGGTGTGGAACCCGGATTCTCAACTGCTTTGAGAAATTCTGCGGATTATGTTATCATTCTTGAGAATGATCAGATGAACTATTATGATGACTACATCCCGGAGCCTAAAAAAGATGGTGAAAGTGAGGATCTGATGCAGGGGTCACGCAGGAAAAAAGATGTTTTGCTGGACTACTAATTCTCGCTTAAGTCCCTGATCATTTCATTAAGCCTGGAGGGGGGTATTCCCTTCTTGGCTTCTGTGCAGTTTTTTATCTTGTCAAGAAGTACGCAGAGTTGCTCTTTCTCGAGTTTGTATCCCATACTTTTAACGATACCCTTTAATGCCTTCATGCCGGTATGCTTTCCAACTATCAGGTGACGTGTTCCTCCAACCATCTCCGGACTGAAAAGTTCATATGTCCTTGGTTCTTCAAGGATGGCACACACATGTATGCCTGATTCGTGTGAAAATGCATGCTCGCCTACAATAGCTTTATTGATGGCTGGTTTAATTCCCGAGTACTCATTGACCATTTTGGAAAGGTTAGTAAGCTTAGTTGTATCGTATCTGTCAATTCCATACTGGACCCTTAGAGAGACAAGTAGTTCTTCAAGGGAAGCGTTACCTGCCCTTTCGCCAATAGCATTGACTGTTGTATGAAGCTGCTTTGCACCTGCTTCTGCGGCAGATAGTGTATTTGCGGTAGCAAGTCCCAGATCATTATGGCAGTGTATGCAGATGGGCGTGTTTACAACTTTTTTAATCTCACTGATCAGATAATGTGTTGTGCTGGGATTGAGTATGCCGATGGTGTCTGCGATGCTAACATAATCGACTTTGTAATCCTCGGCTGCAACGAATGCTTTTTTCAGAACTTCTATATCGGTCCTTGTGCCATCTTCCGCAGCAAACCTTACTCCTATCCCATGCTCTTTTGCGTACTCAATAGCACTCATTGCGGAGGTAAACATCTCATCATAGCTTTTATGGTACTTGTATTTGAGGTGAAGCTCTGACATGGCTATGAAAATACTTATGAAATCAACATCACAGTCAACTGCTGTCTCAACATCGCTAATAACTGAACGCGCAAGGCAACATGTCTTTGCATTGAGCTCCATGTTTGCGATTTCTTTAACTATATCTTTTTCAGCGGATGATACCACCGGGAATCCGGCTTCAATTATCTCTACTCCGACAGTGTCGAGTTCGGTAGCGAGTGCTATCTTCTCATCTCTGGTAAATACCACTCCTGGTGTCTGTTCACCATCCCTGAGGGTGACATCACATATTTCTATATCCAGAGGTGATAGGTTGAGATAATCAATGAGTCTGTTTCTTGAATAAGCTTCAACTTCCGACATGTTCTTGATTCCTGTGAATGACGAAAATCCCCAATACTCAATATAAATTTTAGGTTTTTAACCCTTCTTTTTCATTAAAAGCCTGTCGCCAAACAGCAATCTTTATTAAGTAAGTAGAAGGCATGTGCTTGCAGCTTTGGGTAAATTGAAAGAAAACAGTTATTCGTATTAAAGTCGCGTCTCAAAAGTATATTTATGAAAGTTTGCTCTGGACCTTTTCATAAAAGCCGTTAATAGAGCTGCTAACAAACCTTGCAGGTTTCTCTGATTTGGTAAGTATGACCTTGTCGCTGGCCTTGATGCTGTAGGAATGCTGCCCATCGATAACGATAGCTGCTTCCTTTTCAGGAATGGTCATTTCCACTGAAATCTTACTGGTTGCAGGTACGACCCACGGACGTGCGGAAAGCTTGAACGGGGCAAGCGGCACTATTAATGATGCGTCAACCCTGGGATCAACTATCGGACCACCTGCACTCATTGCATAGGCAGTTGAGCCGGTTGGGGTTGCAAATACAACGCCGTCAGCTCGAAGTTCCTCGATCATGGATTCATCAACAGATACCCTGAAGGTAAGTATCTTTGCAGGTCTTGCGGTGATAAGCACCACCTCGTTAGTTGCCGGGGGGAGAACCCTTCCGTTGAGATAGACTCCAAGTCTGCTGCGCTCTGTGTATGTGAATCCTTTAAGCACATCCTCTATTGCACTGATGGCATCCTCTGGCTGAACGTCTACAAGGAAACCGAGAGTTCCCATATTGATTCCTAATATCGGAAGTGGATCTTCCATTTTGGAAATATTGCGAAGTACCGTACCGTCTCCGCCGATGGAGACCACAAGCTCGACTCCTTCTTCCCGCATATTCTCAACAGGCATGCATTTTTCATCAATACAGAGGTGCTCGGCAGTTCCCGGGGATAGGAATATGTCAACTTCCATTTCAAAAGTTTCTATTATTTCCCTGGCTAGATCTAGGGCTTCCTGACTATCAAAGCGTGATACAATGCCTATTTTTTTAACCCTCATGCCGAATCTCCCTTTGATAATTTTAATATCGTCTCATGCGCATGGTCATTTGAAGCTACCATGTAGACTTTGTTGAGTATATTGTCCTCAAGTTTTAAAGGTGCACCGGAGCCATCGGTGACTTTTCCCCCTGCTTCCTCAACAATCAGTTTTCCGGCTGCCACATCTGTCAGGCGCAGGGATCCCCGTACATCAACGAATGCGTCGAACTTACCAGCTGCCACATAACAAAGTTCAAGTGCTACGCTTCCGAGCACCCTCACCCTTCGTACGTTTTTGAGTAACGTAGCTGTCTCCTCTATATGAGGCCGGTAACCATAAGCACTAATGCAGAACCTGTTTATTTCAACTTTACTGGATATTTGTATTCTCTCTGTATTTAGGAATGCCCCTTTTCCCTTCTCTGCATAGAACACATCCCCTGTTGCAAGGTTCTTCACATATCCGAAGCATACGTCCTGAGGGCCATTTGTGGTTATAGCAAGGGATATACTGTAAAAAGGAATCCCGAAGGATGCGTTATATGTCCCGTCAATGGGGTCGACTATGATGGTATATTTTGGAAGGTCACCAATAATTTTCTCGCCACATTCTTCACTCAATATCCTGAAAGGCCTTCCTTCTTTCTCGAGTATTTCCAAAATGACCTTTTCGGAAATGTCGTCTATCATCTTTGTGGGGGTGCCGTCAGCGCCCATGTACACAATATCATTCGCATTGAATGTCCCGACGACATTTTTAATTCTCTCATGAACAGCATCAGCTATCCTGTTGCTAAGATCTAGAAAGTAACCATGTTTTGGCATAAAAAAGAGATTGATGGGTATCAGATACCCATTGTTTTGTTAGTTTTTACTACAGACTTTGCCCCGTCACTCTCAAGTTCCATCATGGCACGGATAGCATCTACATTTTCGGGAATAACATCGGATTCCTGGTGGATTCCCTGGAAGAAGTAAAGTTCTCCTTCGTACATGGTGATGGATTCATCCCATATGCAGTTCTCCCACATGTCTCCTCTTGGACGCCCGAGGTCTTTACCCAATTCCATGACTTCGGCTGTTGAGCTGATTCCCTGGCCTACAAATCTTATACGGGATTGTTTTGCGAACAGGTCTTTAACATCTTCTGAAGAGCAGTCCTTTTCAAGCTCAATGTTCAAGGTATGCAGGTGCATCAGTGTTGTCGGGAGCTTGACTGCAGTGGATGCGATGTTGATGTGAGGCATAACTGTCTTTACATCAGGACCGTGATGCGAAGGCAGTTTGATTGGGTTTGGCACAATTGCGTTGATAGGTCCTTTCTTAATATCGTTAGGGTCTGCTGCCCTTCTCATAAGAGTAACTCTTACCTTCTTCACACCAAATTCCTGGTCAAGTGGATAGATAACCCTGCAAAGTCCGGTTGTGTTACAGGAGACGACCCTTACAAAGTCCCTTCCGAGAGCTTCTTCATAATTTGAGATGGCATTGAATGAGCAGCCTGCGAGTTCATGGTCCTCACCACCCTGCCAGATTCCCTTAACTCCTGCCTTCTCATAGAGTCCTTTGTTCTTCTTACCGATGCCACCGGGAGTACAGTCAACTACAATGTCTGCGTTATCTACCATATCTTCCACGGTGCCTGCCACAGGCATTCCGGCTTCTTTCATTGAATCCGCTTTTTCAGCAGGAGTATATAATGCATAGCCCTTATCAACTGCAATTGATGCCTCATAGTTTGGCCTTGTCTTGGAAACACCTACGATCTCCATGTCATCCTGCAGGCTAACAGCATCTGCTACTCTCTTACCTATTGTACCGTAACCATTTATTGCTACTTTTACCTTTGACATCTAATGTTCCTTCCATTCAGTTCAAAATTTTGATTGCTATTTGAGTAATAATTATACAGGCTATAAAATCAATTTGCAAACTTTTTCATCCTGTATACTATTTTCCAAGTATTATAGTTTCCCCTTTTGAAAAATCGACCTCTTTAATCGAACCTTCGATGATCTCTTTTTCTCCGAGCAAGCCATAAAGCTGGATAGAATCCCCCTCCACAACCATCTTTGTGACAGATTCCATAACTGTTTTACGCTCGTCTCCCTTTATCAATATGGCATTTAGTTCACACATTTTATTTTCCTCCCTTTACTCGAATAACCTGGCCACAGAACAGCCTTTTGGAGCGCCGATATCTTCACCTACCGGATCGCACTTTACCTTAAGTAAGTAAGCTATAGGCTTATAATTTTCTTCTGATAGGGTTTCATAGTTAGCCATACCTTTGCTGATTATAAGTGAAGCGTTATCAAGAGCATCTTTAAGTTCCTTAGGTGCTTCGTCAAAACAAACACCAATGGCATTGGAACCCGTTGTCAAAACCTGGTCAACCTTTTTATCTATGCCAAATTGCTTTACTTCGTCCATAGTCACATCATTGAGTATCGGAGCACCGCGAACGACCAGAGTAATCTTTCCACCCATTTTCCTTATCATCTCAAAGACAAATGTATCAATGAGTATTTCTCCGCAGTTGTCAGCCAGGTATACAACGTTGCTGAGCTTATCCAGCATCTTGTCAGTGTCATCTATATCCAGTCCGCGCCTGAAATGTTCCCGAAATGTCTCATCGAAGACATCGATTGGTACTTCAAGCCCCATGACTCCGTAGTCGAAATAATTGCCTATTACAGATGCTAGGACAGCACGCTTGAAAGTGGCAACATCATCTTCATCGCCGTCGAATACATGCGAGCGAATAGTAGGAAGGAATTTTTCTGCTATTCTGCTGCTTAACTCTTTCTTTTCTCTGTAGGGATCATTATCATTGAGTATCTCGTAGGCTTTCCTGTGCATGGGCGTCGAGAGAGCAGCGGCAGGCATGCCGGGAGTGTAAATGCTATTGAGAACTTCGATTCCTCCCTGTACGGCTTCATGCATGAGATCTACATCGTCCGTAGATAATTCCGCTTCCATGTGTACTCTCGAGAGCAGGCAGTATGTGCATCGTGGGTGGACTTTCATGGGTAAATTCCTCAGTTGGTGTGACCTTTATCCTCTGACAGGAAATAAACGTACCTGCTAATATCCGAAAGCAAAAAAAACTTTGTGTGTATATTTATCTACTTTAAGTGCTTATCATGAAAAAGTGCCATTATTAAAATATTTTCCAGAGACGTTAATATGAAAATTAAGACCGAACAGGGCCGTTATATTATTCTCGGATGCATCGACGGCACCCTGGCTGTTCTGGGAGTCGTAATCGGAACATCCCATGTATCAAGTGATACTTCAATCGTCATCAATGCAGCACTCGGAGGGGCCATAGCTCTTGCACTGACGAACGGTATCGGCTCTTATCTTGCTGAAAGTGCCGTTGAATACGGCAGACTCGCAGAACTTGAGAAACCATTACTCAGGAGTCTGGAAAGAACCCGTCTGGAACAGGAGACTAAAAAGAAGATATGGAGTGATTCCTTCTTCCATGGCGGTGCAAGTTTTTTGGGATCACTGGTGCCTATTTTACCTTTCCTGCTTCTGGATGCTAACCAGCTTGAGGTTGCGATAGTATTCAGCATCATAGTTCTTTCAATACTTGGTGTGTTTTCCGGGAAACTTGCAAAACAGAGCCTTATCAAGCATTCGGCCCGGATGGTGGGTCTGGGGATACTGATCGTTGCAGCAGTCACGATACTTGGACTTGAATAATCCCGGCTGAATTTAAGGGTTTTTTCTTGTCTTTTGTTTTCTGATGTTGCCGGTAAGCTCTGTGCTAACTCTTACCTTTAAATGCAATGGTGCATTATAGGCAATCCATGGTAATGGAGACAATTGCATTGCTGATCGTGGGTCTTGTAATGATCACCAAGGGTGCGGACTGGTTTGTAGAGTCTGCGGTGGCCATATCTGAGAAAAGTGGCATACCAAAAATCATAATTGGCGCCACAATTGTGAGTTTTGCCACAACATCGCCTGAGTTCGCAGTTTCTGTTACAGCAGCATACATAGGCCATACGGACCTTTCTGTCGGTAATGCAGTCGGTTCTGCGATATGCAATATCGGTCTTGTTCTGGGACTTGTTGTTTTAATAAAGGCTATTCCTGTAGAACGGCATGGTTTTATCCGCAAGAGTGCGTTTATGCTCTTCTCCGGTATCTTACTTATCCTTACAACTCTTGACAGGCAACTTTCATCATTTGATGGCCTTCTTCTTCTGACTGTATTTGTTGCTTTCATGTATTACAACTACAAACTCCAGCGCACAGTGTTTAGCGAGGAAGATGATGAATTTACCAGGGCATCTGCAAAGGATATGAAAAAAGAGATCCTGATCTTTATTTTGGGTGCCAGCCTGGTCGTGGTAGGCAGCCGTATTCTTGTTGATTCGGGCATCACCCTGGCCGAGTGGCTCGGAGTTCCTGAAATGCTCATCGGTCTTACACTTGTAGCTTTTGGAACTTCACTCCCTGAATTAATTACGGCGATTTCATCAACCCTGAAGGGACACCAGGATATTTCCATTGGTAATATTCTGGGTGCTAACATCATGGATATCACTCTTATACTCGGTGTTTCTTCACAGATCAGGACTCTGGATATCCTAGAGCAATCAGTGATTTACGACTTCCCTGTGATGATGTTTATCATGACCCTTCTGGTAATCTTCGGGATTACTGGTAGTAAGCTGGAAAGGTGGGAAGGCTTTCTGATACTTGCAACTTACACTGTTTATATTGCCGGACTTTTCATCTTTTTCATATGAAATTCTTTCTCATCTTTTTCCTTCCCTGCAGGCTTTGACAGGGAAGGTATGCCTTATATATTATAATTACCTTCAGTAATATTATGCAACTTCCAACTCCAGAGGAATTAAAAGATAAAAGAACAGAACTGGGGCTTACTCAGAGTGATCTTGCAAAACGTGCAGGTGTCAGCCAGCCTCTGATAGCCAGGATTGAATCGGGTGATGTTGATCCCAGGCTTTCAACTTTAAGGAAGATCATTGAAGTTTTCGAAGATGTTGAGAAGGAAGATATCCAGGTGGGCAATATCATGAATACTAATGTCATTTCTGCTCCTCCAGAAGAACATATCGATGTTGCCGTGCAGATCATGGAAAAGCATAATATTTCCCAGATACCCGTGATATCAAAGGGTGTGTCCGTTGGTAGCATTTCCGAGGAAATGATAGTAAGGTCTCTGGCGGGCAAGAAGAAAAACACGGTATCTCATATGCTGATCAAGGAAATGATGGGCGATTCCTTCCCGACCGTCTCTCCGAACGCGGATATAAAAATGGTTTCTTACATGCTGGAAAGAAACCCTGCTGTCCTTGTGCTGGAAATGGGTAAGGTCGTGGGTGTTGTGACAAAGCATGATGTGCTGAAGCTATTGAGTGATTAGGCGAAATGAAGTTCAAGACTATTAATCCGGAGTTTGCTATCCAGCACTATTTTTCAGGAGCTTAAAATCCATTCATATTTCAGCTATCGGCCTGGAGTCCTTCAAATAATACTCAACCAGATCTCTTCCCCATTGAAGTGCAGTTGGGCTTGAACACAAAATATACTTGTTATCATATTCTCCTTTTTTATTCAGTAAGCGCATGAGAAAATAAGAACTTGTATATGAGCATGAAAGGAAACCTGTTTCTTTGGTGAGAACAGATAAGTGGAGCAAAGGATTTTCCAGGAGTTCCGCAAAAGAGGAATAGAAGTCAGTGCGTATCTTATCAAGTAAATCTTCAGAAATGATTAAATTTACATCTATGTTACAGGCGAGCAATTTAGCCACTATCTCATCAGTGTTAGGATAAAGGAATGTGGCAATAGCACCATAATAATTCGATACGATAGGTTCCCGGGTGGACTTACCAATAGTTTCAGAAGTTTCTTTTGTAACAGAGTAAATGTCAGGGACACTATATATGTCTGAAAGACAGGGACTGACCACATCACATTTTCCAAGCTTACTTATTGTTTTCAATAGCTCGTTTGGGATCTGATCAAGCTTACGAGTTCCCCAGTAGTTGATATCATTGTCAAAAACGTTTATTATATCCTGCAGGGGTTTCATCTTATCAACCACCAATCTCCCGATAACCGTTAATTTGTAAGTGTCATGCACCCGGGAAAGGAGATGATAATCTTCCAGTATCTTTATTTGCGGGAGCAACGCCTGTCTCCTTACCTCCAATGACTCAAGGATGAAATCCATCTCCTTAGGCCCGTCATGCAACAAAAGCAGCATATTTTTTCTTTTTTCAGATGCGAATACCACATCAACCAAGGACTTCTTTATTGCCAACTCTATCCTCCGAAAAATGAATCTCTCTTACATTTATTTATACGTATTGTAATACTTAAATAAATGTAAGATTTTTTATTCATTTTGTTGGGGAATGTGGCGGGTGTTTTACTTGCACAGATTTTCTGCTTTTAAGTTCAATCTCCATTCTAATTTCCCACTCTACTGTTTGGAGAATAACATTTAGACTTTTGAAATAGATTCGTACATTTGATGAATGTATAACAAGGTATTAAATTTCCAGGAGTGAATGCAAATTTTAACATTACACATAGCTAAAAGCCAAATGCTTGAAAATTAATTCGCTAAGTAATTTATTGCTAATACAAAGAATATGTCTATATTTTGTAGTACCTGACTAAAATTCGAAATACTTATAGTCAATAAAAAATCATAAAGACAATGAGTGCTATGCAAAAATATGTCAGCCAAAAACAAAGAGTTGTATTTTTAGACATAGCCAGAGGGCTTGCAATTTTGTTCATGATTGCTCAGCATAGCATGCTGGTACATGAAGTAAATGAAGGTGAAGGGTCCAGCATTCTTGGTAATATTTTTCTTTTGCTGGGTACCGCTCCTGCAGCTCCTGTGTTTCTTATTATCATGGGAATATTCATAGCGAATTCTAAAGCAAGTACTCAAAGAAATATAATCAGGGGGATAAAGATATTTTTATTGGGTTACGTTCTGAATTTTGCACGGTTTACAGTCCCGCTGCTTATTGCAGGAGCACTAGGTAGCCCGTATACTGAAGGAGAAACACCTTTGGATTACTTTCTTGCAGTAGATATCTTACAACTGGCAGGTCTCTCGATGATTTTCGGAGCTCTGGTCAAACCGTATGTAGAAAATAAATTCATTATCCCATTAATTATACTACTTATTATGCTAGTTTCTCCGCTTTTGTGGGGGATTCTTAATGAAAATATAGTTGCCTCTTTGTTTTGGGGAAGTGGAGAACATGTCTATTTCCCGTTTTTCCCCTGGTTTATTTATCCACTATTGGGCATGTACTTGAGCAAGTATTTCCTGGATCCGGGTTTTATTAAGGACAAATTTAGGAATATTGTTTCATATGGAATCTTGCTTTTGCTAACAGGTATTTTGCTAACTAGTGTTTTCCCGGATATGGATTATCAACGTAGTGGAATAGCTCTTCACCTGATTATCATTGGGTTTGTACTTGTATGGATTCCTGCCTGCTATGCCATATCGCAAAAAGTTACAAAGAAAAATACAATCATAAAGACTCTGACGTTCTGGAGCAAAAATGTAACTTCAATGTATTTCATCCAATGGGTTTTGTTTGGATGGAGTATCCTGATCCTGGGTGTTAATATGTACAGTGCTGCAGTTGCTGCATTAATAGGCTTATCAGTGCTTATTGTCACTCACTATTTAATAAAAAACGATAAAGTTGTACAACTATTCTCGTCTCTCTCTAAATGAGAAATGGAAACTCTCAAGGCTTATTTTATTGTTCCGCATCAAATTTTCCTTATGTTAACGACATAGGAGATAGAATTTTACAAAGATGCAGAATTACTCCTTCCTACTACATTTAAATAATAATGTTACATATCAGGCACGAATACCTAATAGTTAAAATGGCCCGCAGCACAGTTCGTGTGCTCTTCATCTGTTCGGTTGCCAATGATTTTAATTATGAGAGATTCTGTCATTCACATATATTACATTAGAATCAGGAGATTTACATGGAAATTGAAGATACGCTTCTTATGATGCCAGGACCGGTTCCTGTTGCACCTCGTGTTCTTCGGGCTATGTCAAAGCCCATGATCAATCACAGGGGAGCAGAATTTTCAGCAATGTATGATGATTGCTGCGAAATTCTGGCTGATGTCTTCCAGACTAAAAATGATGTATTCATCTTGAGTGGTTCGGGTACCGCCGCAATGGAAGCTGCAGTTGGCTGTACTGTAGGTCCTGAGGATACCGTAGTTGCTCTTGAAAACGGTAAATTCGGAGAGCGCTTCAAGGATATTGTCGCAAGGTACGGAAAAGTAAACCCTCTGGAGAGTGAATGGGGACACTCTTTCGACCTCGATGAGGTCGAAAAGAAACTTGAAGAAGGTGCAAAAGCCATAACTCTTGTCCATAACGAAACTTCCGTTGGAATCCAGAACCCGGCTAAAGAGGTTGGTGAGCTTGCAAAGAAATACGATGCTCTCTTCATTATGGATGGTGTAACCACCCTTGGAGGAGATCTCGTCAAGACTGATGACTGGGGTGTTGATATTGCCGTTGTCGGTTCTCAGAAATGTCTTGCTGCACCACCAGGTCTCTCTATGATCTCTGTAAGCGAGCGTGCTTTCGAAGCAATGTCTGAAAAAGACTCCTTACCGTATTATCTTGATCTCAAGGCGTACAAGAAAAGTGGTGACAAGTCACAGACCCCATATACCCCGGCAGTTCCTCTTTTCTTCGGTCTCCAAGAAGCACTGCACATAGTCAGAGAAGAAGGTATGGATGCCAGGATCAATCGCCATTCAACCGGTGCAAAAGCCATACGTGCAGCAGCCGATGCAATGGGTCTTGAGATGTTCCCACAGCTTCACAATGATCACAGCCACTATTCAAATACCGTGACAGCCATGAAAGCTCCGGAAGGCGTTTCAGGTAATGATATAAAGAAAGACATGATGGCAAGGGGTATTACAATTGCCGGAGGTCAGTCTCATCTCAGTGGTAAGATATTCAGGATTGGCAGCATGGGCAATGTGCAACCAAAGGACATAATGCTAACAATACAGGAAATTGAAGTGGTCCTTAAAAAGAGGGGCATTGTATCAGATATAGGTGCAGGCGTGGAAGCCGCCAGCGAAGTGCTGGATACCCTGCTTTAATATTTTTCAGGAATTATCAGATAATTATGCCAGTAATCGGAATTGTGGATACGACCTTCGCACGCTTCAATATGGGCAAGGCTGCGGTGGATGAGATACAGAAGCACGCCTCTGCCAAGATCATCCGCAGGACTGTTCCGGGAATCAAGGACCTTCCGGTTGCAGCCAAAAAGCTCATTGAGGAAGAGAAGTGCGATATAATTATGGCACTTGGAATGCCCGGTGCGAAGGACAAGGACAAGATCTGTGCACATGAGGCATCCACCGGGATAATCCAGGCACAGCTTATGACGAATACCCACATAATCGAAGTATTTGTCCATGAGGACGAAGGAAAAGACGAAAAAGAACTTGCTTTTTTGATGGAACAGCGCTCCAGGGAGCATGCACTTAACGTGGTAAAAATGCTTTTCAAACCCGAACAGCTTATCAAGGAAGCAGGAACCGGGCAACGCCAGGGATTCAGGGATATCGGACCTGCAAGGGTCTGAACTCCTCCATTTATCAAAATCAAAGTGATCGATATGACTATTAAATTGGGATTTGTAATAGCAGAATTCAACAGAGACCTCACCTACCAGATGGAATTGCTGGGTGAGGAACACGCAAAGTTCCTCGGAGCTGAGGTTGTAGAAAAAGTATTGGTTCCGGGTGTCTATGACATGCCGTTAGCCATTAAGAAACTATGTGAAAACAACGAGATCGATGCAGTGGTAACTATTGGTATCGTAATTGAAGGTGCCACCGAACACGACGAGATAGTTGTACAGCATGCAGCAAGAAAAATTACCGACCTTTCCCTTGAATATAATAAACCTGTGGCTCTGGGAATCGCCGGACCCGGCATGACAAGAATGGAAGCTCACGAACGGGTGGATTACGGAAAGCGCGCCGTTGAAGCTGCTGTAAAACTTGTTCAGAGACTTTGATTCATGAAAAACCTTAAATAATATGCAAAAAGGTTAGGGTCTTCATGGCATCATCAAGGCTAAAAAGGGTAGAAGAGTCAGCAACCATCAAAGTTGCCAACATTGCTACCAAGTTAAGGCAGCAGGGCGCAGATGTCATCAGTTTCAGTCTGGGTGAACCGGACTTCGATACTCCTAAACATATTTGTGATGCAGCTGCTGATGCAATGTACAGAGGTGAAACCCACTATACTCCGTCTGCCGGAATTCCAGAACTAAGGGAAGCAATTGCAGAGAAGTTAAAAACAGAGAATAAGCTTGACGTAAACGCTTCGGATGTGCTCGTAACACCAGGTGCGAAACAGGCTATTTTCGAGATCATGTTAACCGTCCTTGACGATGGTGACGAGGCTATTCTTTTTGATCCGGCATGGGTCTCCTATGAATCAGCTATCAAATTTGCAGGTGCTGATACTGTCTGGGTTCCTACTGACCCGTATGATGGTTTCAAACCCCAGAATCTCGAAGAATATATTACTGATAAAACCCGCATAGTCGTCGTAAACACTCCTGGTAATCCCACAGGTGCTGTATATGACAGAAGCACACTGAAAAATATTGCAGATCTTGCTATAGATCATGATATACTTGTGCTCTCGGATGAGATATATGAGAAGATCATCTATGACAGGGAACATGTCAGTATGGGTTCAATTGAAGGCATGCAGGACAGGACAATTACAGTCAACGGTTTCTCCAAAGCATATGCCATGACAGGCTGGAGACTTGGTTATGCATGCGCAAGACCCGATATCTTTGACGGTATGCTTAAAATACAGTCCCACTCCGTAAGCAGTGCAACCAGCTTTGTACAATACGGAGGTTTGGCGGCTCTACAGGGTTCCCAGGAACCTGTAAAAGAGATGGTTGACGAATTCAAAATAAGGCGAGATATCCTTGTTAAGGGTCTGAATGACATTGGAATCAAATGTCAGACACCAGGCGGGGCTTTCTATGCCTTTGCAGACGTAAGTGAGTTTGGTGATGGAAACCAGATTTCAGAAAAGCTTCTTGTAGATGCACATGTTGCAGTTACACCAGGCTCTGCATTCGGCGAAAGCGGAAAGGATTTCATAAGAATATCCTATGCGACTTCACAGGAAAGGATCAAGGACGGACTTTCGAGAATTGAGTCTGCATTGACCTGATATCTTTTATTGTAAGTTCAGCGCTTTGCATCTTTTTCGTTGCAGCGCTCAATAACTTTTTTTATTATTCTTCCTGTACTGCACAATGGACACGTGCTTGATTCATTTACACGTACGACCCTGGCATGTAAATCACGTTCTCTGAGGTTTTTTTCGAGTTCTTCAATATCGAATGTCTGATCATATCCCAGGGCAATGATATCTGGTTTTATCTCCCTTATAGGCTCGAACATATCAGACTCACTCCCAAGAATGGCTTTATCTACAACAGATAATGAATTGACCATTTTTACTCGCTGCTCATC
Source organism: Methanolobus sp. ZRKC2 (assembly GCF_045291185.1). Lineage (NCBI taxonomy): Archaea > Methanobacteriati > Methanobacteriota > Methanomicrobia > Methanosarcinales > Methanosarcinaceae > Methanolobus > Methanolobus sp. ZRKC2. The sequence continues at coordinate 131,645 of NZ_CP146980.1, forward strand.
AGGAATTACGGGTTTTGGTTTATGCCGGATCATCGATTCTCTGGCAACTATGACATATAGTTCGTCACCAAGCTCCTGTGCTTTGCTGAGATAGAAAATATGTCCCGGATGAAGCAGATCAAATGTTCCTGTTGCGAGTACCCTTACCAAAAAAGATCACCTGTCTCGACTAATGCTATACAAGTCTATGTTAAATAAATCTACTCTTCTATTCTAATACAGTATTTTTGATAATGCTCTACTCTTGACGAACTTCTTCAATACCATCCAAAATTTGCACATTTTAATAAAAGAGGAACTATATTTTTATATATATCTTGTTTCAAATTACGTATAAACATGACTGATTTACTGAAAATGACTTCTTCTGCAACTTGGTCACTATTGTACACAAAACAAAAAAAGATGAAATTTGGCGGGTATGTAAGTTTAATGTTTTTTACTTTGCTTGATGTTTTTTGGTGAAAGCATGAAGGTCTACAATAAGACAATGATAACTCTAGGTATGGCCTTCCTGGTAATGCTTTTGCTGATAACTGTCTCAGTCAACCATATACTGACTGATAACTACAGGCATATTGAAGAGTTGGAAATGAAAGATAATGTCAAAAGGATAGAAAGGGCTATCCAGACAGAAGTCGACTATCTTGACACAACGGTCTATGACTGGGCTGCAAGGGATGACACATATTTTTTCATCAAATATAACAATTCGGAATACATCATAGCCAATCTTGACGATGATACTTTTTCCAATCTTAACATTAATTTCGTGTTCTTTTTTGATGATTCAGAGGACATCGTTTTTAGTAAATACTATAATCTGGAAGAACAAAAAGTTGCAGAAATCCCTCTAAGTCTTGTTGATGTGTTCCATCCGGGAAATCCTTTTCTGGAACATCCCGATACAAACTCAAACATATCAGGCCTGTTTCTCTCTTCTGAATCTCCGATGATCATAGCTTCTAGGCCAGTGATAAAGAGCAACAAAAATGGACCAGTTAGGGGAACCTTGGTCATGGGAAGATTCCTCGATGAGACGATGATCGGATCAATCGAGGAGAACACTTTGCTTCCTGTTGAGTTGATTCGTTTTCATAGTACTGACCTGCCTGATGTGCTTGAATACGATCGAACTAAACTGTCTGATGATGGCAATTTTGTAGGTATTGCTGAGACAGGTGAAACAGTATTTGGTTATGGATTAATTGAGGATGTCTTCGGAAACCCCGCACTGGTTTTGCGGACTCAAATGGACAGGGAGATATACCTGTACGGACTTCATATTATCAATTCCATTATTTATGTGGTCATATGTCTCTTCCTGATTGTTACACTGGCAATCTCATTAATACTGAAAAAAAACCTGTTTTCACGCCTGGACCTCTTAGGCGACAGGGTCAATGCAGTAGGATTAAAAGGGGATTTGAGTTCCCGTTTACAGATAGATGGTAACGATGAATTGTCCACACTTGCGGACAACATAAATGAGATGCTGTCTTCGTTACAGGAAACCTCCTCACTACTGAATTCCACTATCGAAACAACGGTAGAGGGAATAGTAATAATTGATAATGATTGGCATGTACTTCTGATTAATCCGTCTTTTATTCAAATGTGTAATCTGCCCCCTGAATTGCATTCTGAGAAAAATTCCGCTAAAATACTTGACCACATTTTGAAGGTTATTGAAAATAAAGAAGATATCCTGAATAAGATAAATGAAAGAATAGGCTCGACAATCAAAGGTAAGACCCTGGTGCAGTTCAAGGATGGCCGGGCTTTTGAAGTACATTCTCTTCCATTAATGATCGACAACACTGTTGGAGGGCGAATGTATATTTTCCATGAAGTCACTGAGATCATAGCGCGTGAGGAAGAACTGAAACGGCAGATAAGAATAAGGGAAAAGATTGAAAATGCATTGATTGTAAGTGAGGAAAAATTCTCAAAAATAGCCACGTTTGCAAATGATGCAATGATAATTATCGATGGGCAGGGGCAGTCTATCTTCTGGAATAAAGCTGCAACACGTATTTTCGGATATCAGGAAAATGAGGTGATAGGCAGGGATGTACATTCACTGCTGGCTTCTTCAAACTATCCAGAAGCTTTCAGACAGGATTTTGAACAATTGATAAAAGTAGGGAAAGGCAATGAATTAGGCAAAACGCTGGAAATGGAAGGTAAAAGAAAGGATGGCACAGAGTTTCCAATTGAGTTGTCCCTTTCTACAATAGAGCTTTCTGATGGTAGCTGGAATGCAGTGGCTATAATCCGTGATATTACAGAACGTAAACAAATGGATTTAATGGAAAAAGAGATCCTTGAAAGGTTAACTACCATTATAAATAATGTTGATGGTGGCATCATGATGATCGATGCGGTTACAAAAGAGATCGTTGACATCAACCCGGTTGCTGCAAGACTTATCGGCCTGTCTAAAGAGGAGATCGTAGGTAAACTCTGCCATAACTTTGTGTGCCCTTCAGACGAAGGTAAATGTCCGATTATCGATCTTAATCAGAAAGTGGATAAATCCGAACGCATACTCCTTACGCGTGACGGAAAAGAATTACCTGTAGTAAAGTCGGCTGTCTCTGTAAAAATGAATGATAAGGAGTATCTCATAGAAAGTTTTTATGACCTTTCAGTCAGGATGAAAGTTGAGGAGACACTCATAGAGGCTAAACTGGCTGCTGAGGAATCCAACCGTGCAAAAAGTGAATTCCTTGCATCCATGAGCCATGAACTCCGCACTCCTTTGAATGCAATTATAGGTTTTTCAGACCTTCTCCTGTTAAATGACCAAACGCCCTCTGACAAGCAAAACCGTTACATAAAGAACATATCTACCAGTGGCAAACATTTACTTGAGATTATAAATGATATTCTTGATCTTTCTAAGGTTGAGGCAGGAATGACCCAACTCACAATAGAAGAGTTCCATGTACTTGATGTGCTGGATGAGATTCTGAAATCCTTTATTCCTCTTGTCACAAAGAAAAACTTAAAAATAGACATTTCAAAAAATGAGGATATCATCATTAGCGCTGACAGGCTGAAATTCAAGCAAATTCTTTACAATCTTGTGGGCAACGCTTTTAAATTTACTCATGAAGGTGGCAATGTTTTCATATCTGTTAGAAAATCAGGTCAAATGCTACAAATGGTGATAAAAGATGATGGAATAGGCATTCCTCTTGAGGATCAGGACTTCCTTTTCGAACCTTTCAAGCAGGTTGATTCCGCTCTGAACAGGTCATATGAGGGAACCGGGCTGGGTCTTGCCATCGTCAAACGCTACGTTGAAATGCACGGAGGGACTATCAGGGTTGAAAGTGAACCCGGAAGAGGTTCTTCTTTTATCTGTGAATTGCCCCTGCATAATTATTGAATGATTGACTCATGATCGGAATTATAAGAAATTACCATTAATCATGTGAAAACTCAGATGGAACTAAAAAAAGACTATAGAAATGTCTGATCGACAATTGTTATTTTTTGATAACGCCTACAATTGGACAATCATCAAGAGAATCTGATTCATGGGGTGCTTCCAGATCGAGACTTTCCGTGAGATCCTCTCCTGCCTCGTGGAGTCCCATATGCTCTCCATCATCCCAGAATTCGTTATCTGTTACGTCATATACATTTCCAGAGTAGACTACATAGGCTCTTTGTCCATCTCTTCCATTAAATTTTGAAACTTCTTCCAACGTAAATTCCTGCATATCTTCACCAACTAGAATTTTTCAGGTTATTTAGATATTTATAAGGTATCTTGTGTTTTATGCTTTTAAATGTATTGACTGAAATTCCCTGCTGGAAAATTTATATGCTGCAACCTCCTCTTCCGGTCTTCTCGAAATACTGTTGATGGTATTCTTCTGCACGATAGAATGCACCTGCAGGAACTATCTCCGTAACAATGTCGGACCGGTACTCCCCTGATTCCTGAAGTTTTGTCATTGATGCCAGAGCGGCGTCTTTCTGCTTCTCGTTGTGATAGAATATTACAGATCTGTATTGGCTTCCTATGTCAGGACCCTGCCTGTTGAGTGTTGTCGGATTGTGCGTTGCCCAGAAGAGTTCCAGAAGTTTATCATATGACACAACTTCAGGATCAAATACAACCTCAACAGCTTCTGCATGTCCGGTCTTGCCACTGGATACATCCTTGTAAGTCGGATTTTCAAAGTCCCCGCCGGTATAACCAACCTGTGTGTATTTTACACCATTCACCTTTCTGAAAGCCGCTTCAACTCCCCAGAAACAACCGGCTGCAAAAGTTGCAATTTCATTCCCCTCACTAAGCAATTCTTCTTTTGATTTCATATTATCCCCCACTAAATCGGTAGGAACTATTTGCGGTGCATCACATGATGTGCCCGCATACATAAAAGCCGAGATCAATAAAATAAAGAATATCCTACCTCTTGTTTGTGACATTTATTTCAATCTTGTATTGTTTTTGGGTATTGCTAAGTCTGTTAACGATGACGTATATACTTTTCTCAGTGTTTTCGTATGCATGAAGGTATGATGTCAAGTCAAATCATGATTAACCCCATGTCTTTTTTCATGGATACATAGCATTTACTGAATACTTGCTGGTTACCTTCGATTTCGAGTATTTCGAAATCAAATATTCTGGCAAACTCCTCTACTTTTTCATCAAAATCGGTGGTGTATCCCAGTCTTGTGTGAACTTTTGCAACTCTTTTGTACCCGGTAATCTCATTTACTTTCCTGAGCATCTTTAATGTTTTTTCAGGTTTTAACGGGTCCACCCGCATGATTTCTTTCCATGAGTGGGCGTACATGGGTGTGAAAAGAAATGTTCCCTGATCACTGAACTTTTTGAGAGCTTTAAGGTATTCTTCACCACCTCCAAGTGTTGCTCCCACGCAGTCATCCACTATTCGCTTCTCATCCCTGAGTATCCTTACAGGACATGTGGATTCCTGATCCTTGAAATCTTCCTCCACCCTGTCAAGGACGTTGCCACAAAGGCCGTAGAAAAGAAGTATTCCGTCAGAGTATGGAGTGATACCTTCCAGAAGTTTGTAGACTTCTTCACGCAGTATCTTTGGAAATTCATGAAGGGCAAGTTCTACCAGGTAAACCATGATAGTATATTTTTCATTGTCAGCTTTTCCGGAGACTTGAGGAATGTCGGTCAATTGCTTCAGATCATATTTCAAGCCTACATTTTCTAGCTTTGTAAGAAACCCCTGCTCTTCATTATTCTTGATCACACAGATCTCATCAACTTCAGGATCATTCTCTAGAAGATGGATTATTTCATCCTGTAATATCTTGCATGATAGTATCGTCATCACCGGCATATTATCACCCTAGATCTCTCCTGATTTTTCACATTCAAATACATCTTCCTATTTTGTTAACTTTTCATTCTACTTGTTCTTTGTGAGACTCAGGTATGCAAAAGTGGTTACAAATACCAGAATTCCTGCCGGGATACCCAGAAAAAGTGAAAAGAATATTCTGTCGGAGAGTACTTCTGTCACAAGTATCATCGTAAGGATAAAAGATATAAAACTCAGGATGAATCTCAGGATCAATTTCATATCTTCTATTATCCTCCTTTTCTGTCTTTTTTGTTCAATCTGCTATAATCAGTAACCCTTGCCAATACTTTAATAACATCGCCTATTATCCAAATAATAATTCCAATAAAGATTAACTTATTTGCTCTAAAAATGGCTTCTGGTTAAACCATGACAAAGAATGATGACCGCTTAAAAATAAGCATCAGACAGACAGATGAAAAGGATGTTCCATTGATATTGGAATTTATAAGATTGATTGCCGAGTTCGAACATCTCAGTGATAATGTCATGGCAAGCGAAGATAGCATCAGAGTAGCATTCTTTGGTCCAAGGCCATACGCTGAGGCTGCAGTAGCAGAAGCCGGAGACAAACCTGCTGGTTTTGTAACTTTCTTTCACAATTTCTCTTCTTTTATGGGTAAACCTAGTCTTTATGTTGAGGACATCTATGTACATCCTGAGTACAGGGGAATGGGTGTCGTCAAGGCATTGATGTCATATTGTGCCAGGATTGCAAAGGAAAGGGATTGTGGCAGGATGGACTGGAGTGTACTTGACTGGAATCCTGCAAGAAAATTCTATGAAAGCCTGGGAGCTAAGGCTGATGGAAAATGGATAACCTACCGTCTTGGTAAAAAAGGTATTTTTGAACTTGCAGGTGATTAATTTTAAAAGAATAGATTTCGGTTAGTGCAGTTAAAAAACACAGTATGTTGAAAAAAGATTTGCCACCATTTTCATGAGGTGGCATTTACAGGCAGATAGAATTATTCTTCTGCAGGGACCTCTTCGTCTGTCATCTCTTCGGTGACGTTTGTCTCCTCTTCAGTGACATTCATATCAGTCATTTCAGTAGCATTCTCATCTACAGTTGCATTTTCGGTCATATTTGTGTCTTCTGTGACCTCTTCAGCACCTGTGTCGTCTGCATGTTCTTCTTCAGTTCCACTTTCTTCAGTTGTGTCTGTACATCCTGATACGGCTACAAGTCCGATCATCAGGAAAACCAATAATATGCTCAGAATTTTTTTCATGACTACTCTCCTACATATTCTATATATTCTATGGGTGGCTATACATTCCCCATATTTTATTTAACACTTTCGATTTAATGCGCCGATGATATGTGGTTTTTAGGTTTGGATAAGAAAAAGGAGTTTATCGGTTGCGTTCAATTGATGCATAAAGTAAGAGGCATGTTTAACTGGTTCTGTAATCATTTGCTTTAAATACAAAAGGACCAGACAACATTTTTTGTGGGGAACTAGAGATATGGTTATAAGGTGTGAAATCTATAAATGATTTTACAGGGGAGGTCTGTATATGAAGGGGAATGAAAAAATCATTGAACACCTAAACGCTCGTTTGTCTGAGGAATTGACAGCTATTAACCAATATTTTGTCCATGCCGAAATGTGCGAGGACTGGAATTATTCGCGACTGCATGAGGAAATAGAGAAGCGGGCTATTCAGGAAATGAAGCACGCAGAGATGCTGATTGCACGCATCCTTTTCCTTGAAGGAAAGCCTATAGTCAGCAATCTTAACGAGATTCGAATAGGGGATGTAGTGCCGAAGATGCATGAGAATGATCGCTGGTCCGAGGAAGGGGCAATTAAAGGTTATAACGAAAGCATCCGCTTGGCATCAGAACTGGGAGATAACAATACTAAAGTACTTCTTGAATCGATCCTGAAGGATGAAGAGGAACACATCGACTGGCTTGAGGCCCAGCTTGAAGAGATTGAACAGATGGGTGTCGAAAATTATCTGGCAGAGCAGATATACGAGTGAGGGAGATATTACCTCACTAACTATTTTTCTTTTTTCCGACTGAAAAATATTGAGGCTTATTAATCCCTTTGGAAAATATCTTTTTCACTCGATAAACACCATTGCTGCTACTACTGTAGTCCATTTACCGTTTGCATCCCCGTAAGCAGTCTGACAGTAATGGGTTGTATCAAAAATATGGCCGCTTGCCTTGTAAACCTGTTCCCTTTCTTGCCAGGCAGAGTTAGCATCGAATTCGATTCCCAGAGTAGTTGCAAGCATAGTTGCCGCAATATCCTCGGCATATTCTCCTGCTTTTTCCTCTTCTTCTCCGTATGAATGATGTTCGGAGATATAGCCGTAGTTCTTCTCGTTAACTGGAACAGCAGTTCCGACTGCAGCCGATACCAGTCTCTGCGGCTCATTCGTATCGTTGCGTGCCAGGACGCAGTGGACGATCTCGCCTGCCCCAAGCTCTTTGAGTCCTTCATCCCTGGAGACTATCTTGCAGTTAGGAGGAAGTATGCTGGATACACTGACAAGATTGTATTTCTCGATTTTTGCATCCCGTAAAGCAAGTTCGAATGACGCCAGTCTGTCTTTGTGAACGCCGAATCCTTTTGTTAAAAACGCCCTTTTAGGTGCCATGTTTATTCTCTCTTTATGCTTAAACTGTTAAATAGTAATTATAAGTGTCCGTATTGACTTCCCCTTATACATGAAACTTGTTTTATGAATTTAATGGTTGTGAATATGGCAAAAGACATTGGGAGGAGCATTCATACCTGAAAATATTCAGGTAGTTATCCTCTTATACAACAAAGGAAGACGCTCAGGAAGCGATCTTGCATCATCTATTATCGTATAACCCACATCAGAGAATATATTATCAAGATACTTTCCAGGATTGGAATCCACTGTAATGCAGAAGAAATTTATTCCCTGGGCATTTCCTTCCCTTATTGCAATTCTGGTGTCTTCTTCGGCAACACTTCCTTTGTAAGCACTTTCTCCTCTTGAAGTGTCGAAGGGTTCACCATCTGAAAGCAGTATAAGCATCTTTGTTTTAGCGTCGATTTTTTCCAGTTTTTTTATAGAATGACGAATGGCGGGACCAAGTCTTGTGTTGGATACCGGCTCCAGAAGACTTATCCTGCGTGCAACGTTTTCAGATAGTTCCTCCTCAAATTCCTTTATTACAAAGTATTCAACATCATCCCTTGTCTGGCCGGAAAATGCGTAGATTGCGTACTTGTCACCAATGCTTTCAAGGGCTTGTATCATAATTGTAAGTGAGTCCTTTTCCACATCTATAATACTCTTTCCTTCATACCCCACCATTTTTCGGGTAGAATAACTGACGTCTATAAGAAAAAGAGTTGCAACGTCCCTTTCGTGCTTGTCCCATCTGAGGTAAAGCCTGTCATCGGGATTAATCCCGCACTTTTTCTGTATCAGGGCATCGATGAAAGCATCGATGTCAATCTCAGTACCGTCTGTCTGCTCCTTCATCCTGCGGAATGTCTCCGGTTTCATCCTGTTGAATGCACGCTTAATCAGGGCTATCTCATTCCTATAATGCTGTGATGCATTTTCATAATAATCACTGGACATACCACTTGGCTCTATCTCATTTACCGTACACCAGTCAGCTTTATAATCATTAATAACGGCATCCCATTCGTCATAACTGTAACTGCCGAGTAGCTTCCAGTTCTTGTCCGTAACATAAGTAGACTGGCGTTTGACTTTTTCCTCTTTTGGTCTTTCCTGTTCTGCAGTCAGTTCCACTTCACTTTCAGGAATGAAATTCTTGATAATATTCTCGTGTGACCTGGAAGAAAGAGGATCCTTCTTCCCATATGCTCCGATACCCACTCCACGATAGTCGATATTCTTCAGTATTTCATACTCTATTTGGCTTAGTGGGCCCAGTTGCTCATCAAGCATGATATATATCTTGAAAGTAATATCAAGGGAATCAAGAATAGTCGATCTTTTTCGGAATATCCTGTTTTTCAGCAGAGTCCTTGTCCTGTCTAGCAGGCTCTCTATATCTGCATTTATACTATAAACAGGCTCATGGCCGGTTGAGATCCACAAAAGTATTTCCATAAACTCTTCAAGTTTTCCGTTTTGGACAGGTCTGGCCAGAAGCATCTGGTGTCTTATTCTCTCAAGATCCGAGCGAACTCCCCTATAATGCTCCATTATCCTGTACTCGACTCTTGCATCTTCCAGGATTCCCAGTATGGTGCCTGCCAGTGCTTCGTTGGGATAAAGGGCTATAATATCGGATATATCAACGATGCCTTCGGGTTGCAATCCTGAAAGATAAGTTCCCTTCTTTCTGGTCGTATATCTTCTTTTTATATCTGCTATCATTCCGGCTGCATCTTCAAGGCTTATAGCATGGGAACTAAACTGTACGTGACCGACTTCATGCATAATGCTCAGCTTGTATACCTTGAAGTTATCCTCAAAATCACCGTATTTCTTTATCCGGGGTGTAAGGTAGATAGTCTTACCTGCGACCACGGGATTGATTGCATCGGGTTCTTCATCCATCTGTATCATTTGTCGGGAAAGGATATTGAAATTAACACCTGATAATCCAAGAGCATAATATCTGAGGACACTGGCAACCTCATTGAGTGCTGCTGACCCTGTCAGTTTTTCAATAAATTCTTTTGAGCTTTTGGACTTAAGGGAAAAGTAAGGTCTTCCAAGTGGAGGATTATCTTCAAAGATACCTATACCGTTCAAGGCCCACTCTTCAAGCTCACTGACTTCCAGATTCTTTAGGAGAGGGGCCGAATAGGTAAAATAATCGATTGCCAGGTCCTTATCCTGGTCATAAATCTTAATTCCGGTACCTGCCCATTTCCTTATATTTTCAGATTCTGTATTCTTGGTTGCGTCGGGAAGATTTTCAAAAAATATACCTGCAAGCAGCCAGTCTTTATCAAGCAGCATACGTGCTGTTCTGAGAAGTTCGCCATGATATGTTGAACTGCTCTTTTTAAGAGCATTGGTAAAATTCCTGAAATAATCGTTTCCAAAAGTGCTGCTTTCCTTTGAGATATCTTCCCCGATCTGTACCCATTCATTGAATTTTTCCTTTGTAAGATACTTCAAAGCCTGGGTTGAATATTCAAAATAGCTCTCTACACATTCAGGCCTGATGAGTGCAAGCCTTATACCTATATCAAGTAGAAACTTTCTATCTTGTCGTCCATGTCTTTTTTCAGGGTACTGGATGCCGTAGTATTTGTTCAGTCCTTTGAAGCTTCCATAGATGAAAGCCTCAAGGGCAATTTTATCGCCGGAGAGCGAATCGAGTGCTTTGTCAGTCCATTCGGTAAGTTCGTCCATATCAATGGAAGCAATTATGTCAGGACTTCTGTTCAGGAAAGATTTAGCAGCATTATCATCTACCTTTGTTATTTTAGAAACTTCGGACACCCATATATTGAAATCATGATCATCCAGTACTTCCATTGCATGGGGTGAGCTCATGAACAAGGCAGAAATAGTTTTTTCATCATATTCCGCAAATGTATCCAGGGCTTCAAGAAGCTTCCTGGCTCTTTGCGGAGGTATCTGGAAGAACACTTCAGCACTTGAATTAATAATGTCAACTGCAGTAATCCAGTTCGTTTCGAGCAGACTTGCTATGATGCTACACCACAACCGAAAGTCTTCAGGTGAGAGCAGGGAATGTAAATGAGGCAGGTTTTTGAAATATTCCTCGGCAACGTTCACGTTCACATCAGCAAACGCTCTGCCAGCCAGAACAAGCTCTTCAAAGTTTTCAAATTCAGTAGAGATTACCACATTTCCCGTATACTTAAAATAGGCTATCGCAAGCCATTTACTTTTCCTTGAATAGGACATGCCCATGTCAGTCCATTTTTCGAGAAGGAGAATGCCTCCTTTTTTAATTATGAGTACTGAGGAGTTAAAGAAACCTTCACAACAGGACACACTTAACGCTGAAGCTTTATAGGCTAATTCCCGCCATCTGTTGAAGTCTTCCATGCTGCAGAAACTATAAATTACAGGCGCTGTTCTCAGATAAGCCAGAATTATCCTCTTTCCGTTTTTCAAGAACCGGACTCCGGCTTGAAGTACATTTTCCACTTCATTATAGTGCAGCCCTTCGAATTGCTTTACAACGTTCCGCCTATTTTCGATATCAAGTTTTGGGAAGTGAACTTCTATAAGCTCTAAAAGCTCTTCCTCTGTTGGATCTGTTTGTTCAGTGGTATCTCTTTTCAAGATGTTTTTTCACTCCACGATTGCATTGATAATCTCATCGATACTTTTCTGGAGGTCAACGTTGTCCGTTATCGGCCGTGCCATAGCTATTCTGCAGGCTTCCTTGGGTTCTATGCCTTCATGTATCAGCTTGCCTGCATATATCAAAAGGCGGGTACTTACTCCTTCTTCAAGTCCGTGGTGCTTGAAATTGCGTATCCTCTGGCCTATCTCAACCAGATATTTTGCTGTTTCCTCATTTACCAGGCTCTCATGGGCTACTATCTTTCTTTCAAGATCTGCTGGAGGATAATCAAAGTCTATGGATACAAACCTTTGCCTTGTGCTTTGTTTCAGGTCCTTGACGGCACTCTGGTAACCGGGATTATAGGATATAGCAAGCATGAAGTCGGGTGATGCTTTAAGAATTATACCTAATTTGTCTATTGGGATAATGCGTCTGTCATCTGTCAAAGGGTGTATGACAACTATCGTATCTTTCCTGGCCTCTACAACTTCATCAAGATAGCATATAGCTCCGTTTTTGACAGCTTTTGTGAGAGGCCCGTCGGTCCACTCTACTGATTCACCTTTGATAAGGTACCTTCCTACAAGATCGGTGGAAGTAAGGTCTTCATGGCAAGCAACGGTTATCAGGGGACGTTTCAACCTGTAAGCCATGTATTCCATAAAACGTGTCTTTCCACAGCCAGTCGGCCCCTTAAGATTGATGGGTAGCAGGTTCTTGTAAGCTGCTGTAAATATTTCTATCTCATTACCTATCGGAACATAGTAAGGCTCTTCCTCGATGAGATATTCTTCAACAGGTAATTCTTCAGATAAAGAACATTTTGCTGTCATGGCATTATCCTCTCTTGTAACTGTGAAATTTGTTCTTACTTCTTTATATCAACTGTGCAGAGAGGCCGGATAAAATGTCAAAAGAGATATTTCAATAATTTTTAAATTGAGGAAATTCTGGTATCAAATTCTACTTCTGGCTTCGTTGTTTGTATCAATTAGTAAATACTGAACACTATGCAATTTTAGATTTTGTAGAAATCATGGATGACAAAATTTTCGAATAAGTAGTTTCTGTTTTATCCCGGACAAAATAAAAATGTGGGGAAGCCAAGATGCAGAAATATTACTGCTGCACATTTGTGGCTTGGTGCTCCTGTGTTGACCTATATTTCAGGATATGATTCCTAAAGAAACAGTTTAGTAAAACATAAATAATATGGTCCCATCATAAAAAGCGGGAATATAAAGCATACAAATGCTTTGATATGTGGGTGTTTTAACTTATCCGGTTGCGTAGTCCAGAGATAGTAAAGCACTGCTTAAAACGTACTCTTGAACTTTAGTTAAATTCAGGGGGACCATGAAAACTTCTTTACGTTCATCGGAAAACAGAGGGCATAATCCGTCAGTATTAACGGAAGGCAATTGTCCAGGGCATGTATGCAAGGATGATGCTGTTGGGGAACTGGAACTTGCTGACATCCTTGACTGTGAAAGCCTTCAATTAATGATGGAAGATTTTAACCGCTTGACTGGTCTTCTTCTTTCCATTGGTGATCGGCATGGAAATGCTCTGGTTGCTGTTGGATGGCAGGATATATGTACGAAGTTCCATCGTATACATCCTGAGACAAGAACTCACTGTACTGAAAGTGATTTGCAATTATGTAGTCGCTTAAATCCCGGCGAATACAAACTTTACCGATGCAAGAACAACCTTTGGGATGCAGCTACTCCAATTATTGTGGATGGTTTGCATTTAGGAAACCTGTACTATGGTCAGTTCTTTTTCGATGATGAGGATATACCTTATGATACTTTCAGACAGCAGGCCAGAAAATACGGCTTTAATGAAGAAGAGTACATGGAAGCGCTTGAAAAAGTGCCACGTCTGAGTCGGGAAAAATTTGATGCGGTAATGTCATTTTATACCCGGCTAACTTATCTTATCTCCAATCTTAGCTATAGCAACATCAAACTTGCAAGAACGCTAGACGAACGTGACAATCTGCTCACATCGCTGCATGAAAGTGAAAGCCAGTTCCGTAGTTATGTGGAACAGGCACCTGATGGTGTATTCATAACAGATGAAAAAGGCAATTACGTTGAAGTTAATGAGGCTGCAAGCAGGATCACCGGCTATTCCAGGAAAGAGCTTTTGGAGATGAATCTGGAAGATATAACATTTCCTGATGATATGGAAAATGCCTTATTGCACTTTCAGAATGTTGTTGAAACCGGAAAAGCTGTAGGTGATTTCCACTTTTTGAAACGAGACGGTGAAAAGATAATATGTACTGTAAAAGCGGTCAAGTTGAGTGAAAAAAGGTTCCTTGGATTCGTACAGGATGTAACCCAGCGTAAACATGTAGAAGATGAACGCAAAATTACTATTCGTCTTCTGAATCTTCTAAATGCATCCAATGATGTTCATGAACTCATTGACTCAGTGACAGAATTACTACAAGACTGCTCAGGCTGCGAAGCTGTGGGCATCAGGCTGAAAAAAGATGATGATTACCCATATTATCAGGCGCGTGGTTTCCCGGAAAATTTTGTAGTTCTGGAAAACTCACTGTGTTCAACTGATTCGAATGGAAATATCCTGAGAGATGAGCTTGGAAATCCTTTTCTGGACTGTATGTGTGGAAGCGTTATAAGTGGAAGATTTGATTCGGAAAACCCGTATTTCACTTCTCATGGCAGTTTCTGGACGAACTCGACCTCGGAGCTTCTTGCTAAAGCAGGTGAATCAGAAGGACAGATACATACGCGAAATCGTTGTAACGATGAAGGTTATGAATCAGTTGCATTAATCCCGCTGCGGAGTCAGGGAGGAACTCTGGGATTAATTCAGTTAAATGATTCGCGCAAAGGAATGTTTACTGCTGAACATATTGCCTTGCTTGAACGTCTTAGTGATAGCATTGCTATGGCATTAGCACAGCGACGGGCTCAGGAAGCTGCGATTTCTAATAAGGAAAAATTGCAAAGTATCTTCAGAGTTGCACCTGCTGGAATAGGTGTTGTTAAAAATCGTGTATTTACAGATGTGAATACTCGCATGTGCGAAATGACAGGTTATAATGCTGACGAATTGCTGGGCTTCAGTTCTCGCAAGCTATATCTGACACAGGAGGATTTCGAGTATGTCGGAAAAGAAAAATATCGGCAGATTGTAGAAAAGGGCACCGGTACCATTGAAACCCAATGGAAACGAAAAGACGGTGCAATTATTGATGTATTACTTTCCTCCACCCCCAGAGATAGCTCTGACTTTTCAAAGGGAGTAACCTTTACTGCACTTGATATTTCTAAAAAGAAGCATGCGGAAGAAGCACTAAAGCATAGTGAAAGGATGTTTAAATCACTTTTTGAGCAGGCAGCAACAGGTGTTGCCCAGGTTGCCCTTGATGGACATTTCCTCAGGGTCAATGAACGTTTCAGTGAAATAATTGGTTATCCTGTTGATGAATTAGTTGAAATGAATTTCAGAGATATAACTCATCCCGATGACTTGCCTCTTGATGAAAAATATATCCGGCAGACTATTGCGGGAAATATTGATTCGTACGAAATAGAAAAACGCTATATACATAAAAAAGGCCATTCCGTATGGGCAAAATTATATGTAAGGATTGTTTGCGATGAAGATAGCAGAGGATTATATGCTATTTCAGTAATTGCGGACATAACTGAAAAAAGAAAAGCCGAAGAAGCTCTAATTTATGCAAAGGATATTGCGGATGAGTCTAACCGCATTAAAAGTGAAATGCTGAAGAATGTCACTCATGAACTCAGGACTCCTCTGACTTCGGTAATAGGATTTTCAGATCTTTTACTTAATGGGGACGGGAAAAAACTCAATGAGTCCCAGAGATCATATGTTGATTGCATTCATCAAAGCGGACAGGATCTTTTGAGCATAGTTAACAAAATGCTTGATTATGCAAATGTAGAATACAGAACGTCGGATTCACTGGAGCTGCAACCTGTCAATGTGAAGGATGTTATTTATGAAACCCTGAATATTCTTTCGTTAAAAGCATCAAAGAAAAATATTAAAATCGATATCAATATTGACCAAAACCTGGATTTGATCATGGCAGATAAAAGGAAGCTTGCTAATATCCTTTATAACCTGGTGGAAAATGCCATAAAGTTCACTGGCCATGAAGGATATATAAAAGTGGAAGCAAAAATCGAAAATGATTACGTTCTGTTTTCAGTGTATGATACAGGAATAGGTATAGCAAAAGAAAAGCTTGCAGGAATCTTTGAACCCTTCAGGCAGGTTGATGGTTCTATCTCCAGAAAGTACGGTGGCACGGGGCTTGGGCTTTCCCTGGTCAAAAAACTTGTTGAGATGCATGATGGGCATATATGGATAGAGAGTGAGCCTGGAAAAGGTAGCAATTTTTTGTTTGAAATCCCTGCAATTCCGGTAACCTGTGATATCAGGTGCTGATCTGATTTTCTTAGGAAAGATGTCGAGGGTAATCCTGTCTTAACTCTGGTTTTTGAAAATGTATATTGGGGCTGATGCGTCCAGAAGATCCAAATGAAATTGAATGCAGGTATTTGGGGAAATAAGTTAATTATCCTCCTTATCCTCTGCTTTCTTACATTTCAGCGAGGTGAACGCTTCTTTCCATTTCTCTTACTGATTTCTGCATCCACCTTTACTTTCCTTACTGCAAGATCTGCGGCCAGTCCTCTCAACATCCATCGAAGGACTGAAGCCTGGTGTGTTTCTTCCGCAAACTCTTTTTTAGCAAGATTTGCAGCTTCGATACCTGCAAGTTTGCGCAATTTTTCTATCCTGATTCTTGAAAATGAATCAAGGCCACCAACCTTCATTTGTGCAAAAGACTTGAATCCGGGTGACGGATGTGTATTCAGCTCATTTATCCTTACTCTTAGCTGAGGTGAAACCGGGGCTGTATTTGTATCAGCTATAACTTTTCGGGTAACAGGCATTGCCTGTTGCATTGCCTGCTGCTTACTATCAGGCATTGCCAGCCTGTCAGCGTCACTGTTCTCACTTCTGGGTACCCACTTGTACTTGACATTCAAACTATTCTTTTTGATAATAATAGCTATCTGGCTATGAATTTCAGCAAGATTTTGGTTTTTGATCTTCCATTTTCCTTCCATCTGATTGATTACCAGCTTGCTGTCCCCACATATCTGGAGTGGTCCCTTGCCACCAAGGTCCAGATAGTTCAGGATGCCTTCTTTAAGAGCTGTGTATTCCGCAACGTTGTTGGTGTTTGAAGGGGAACGTTTCTTCTCTTTACTTCCTTCTGTGGAAGTTTTCTTTCTCTCCCATCTTATAATCCATCCAAATCCCATCCTGCCTCCAGGATTGGGATCGCATGAGCCATCAAAGTTCAGTTGGTCCATGTTAGGCATGAAGCGCGCTAATTGTTCTTCTAGTTTGCCTATGCGTTTCTTGATATATTAAAAAAGAAGAATTAGAAATTCAGTTTATATCTAAAGAAAATCATCAACTTACTTTCCTGATAAGATTGTCGATTTAAGGGAATTGTCCGAGCCATAATTAAGCCTATTAGAAAGGTAATAGCACAGCTGTTGCATTTAAATCTAAATCTTTAATCCATCTGCTCAAATTGTAACTTTCTTCATGATGGATTTAAAAAAACATGACCCCGGTCCTATAGTCACAAAGTTCTATAGTACTCGAGGTTTCTTTGTCTATTTTTCAACTATTTTAATATTAAAGTTCAGTGCTTTTCCTGCAAGGGGATGATTCATATCCAGTGTGACCTGCTCATCACCGATTTCAGTCACCTTTGCAGGTATTTCCTGACCTTCTGGCGTTTTTACAAGTAACATCATTCCCACCTGGATGTCCATGTCTGACCTGATGACATTCTTTGGGACCTGCTGGGCAAGTTCTTCGTTATATTCTCCATAGGCTTCGGCCGGTTCGATCCTGAACTCTTTCTCTTCCCCTTCTTCCATACCTCTTACGGCTTCTTCAAAACCAGGTATGACTTGTCCTGCACCTACAGTGAACTCAAGGGGTTTTTCGTGATTATCGGAACAATCAAATACTGAACCGTCATCAAGTGTACCGGTGTAATCTATCTTTATCGTATCGCCATCTTTAATTGACAATTTATCAACTCAATATAGTTTAAAACAAGCCTTGACTCATTCTACTTAAAGGAGGTCACCGACATTACTTAGGTGTTTTGCTGTTATTTTACAGAAAAAACTTTTAGTAGCATTTGTACGGACAAATCGGAGAAATTCTTATAGTAGGATTCAGGTAAGTCCAACTAATAGGCTGAAACATATGGATTCAACCATAAAATCACCCTGGTAATAGTTCTTATATTGTGAGCGGACTTTCAGTTTATTCTTTGATATGGAGTGCACACACCGGGCATGCCTGGATGCATTTAAAGCAACAGACACATGAATGATCAGTCACAATATGCTTTTTTGATACTTTAATCCACATAGGGCAAACCCTGTCGCAAATACCACATGAATTGCACAGGGAAGTATCTCTTGTAACCTTCTTTCTACTGACAAGATTTAGCAGTCCGCCAACAGCTCCTTCTTTGCAAAAATACTTGCATGCGGCCCTGTCAACAAAAAGGGAAAGCAATATTGAAAATATCATTATTGCTACCAGTCCTTCAAGGATAAGAATTTCTATTGACTCTTGAAGAACACCAAGTACTGAGAGAATGAGAGTCATAAGAACAAAAAGCAGCAGAATGTACCTGGAATACATCAAAAATGGATGAAACCTTCTTGGGACCGCAACGTTGTATCTTTTTCCAAGAGTCTTGCTTCCCACCCTTGCAAAGATATCCTGAAAAAGCCCCCTCGGACACATCCAGCCACAGTATACGGGCCCGAAAAGTAAAGCAAGAGGTACACTTAAAAGTATTACGTATATTGTGGACTGACTGCCGAAGTAAACAAAAATGGCGAGTCCGGCTAATTGCAAAAAAAGCCTGAACCTTTCTACTTTTTTCCGGGTGGATGAGCTGGAAAGTAAATCATTGATATCTTTCACAACAGACGCTAATGTCCATCTGGTAGAAATACTCTTTTGTCTGCTGAAGACTCCAGGATGGTATTCCTGACTTATACTTCTGGACAATAAGGCATCAGTTGCTATAATCAATCTGGATCGGAGTAAATTAGCACAAATTCGTCAGACCAAAATTATTGTTCGATTCAGACATATTAAAACATATGACAAATTATTTAAGTTTCAGATGCATTTTACCTCCATATGCAAAAAGATAATTTGGTATATGTTTCTTCAGGAAAGGCAAAGGACATCTATGAAAACTCAAATGGAACTCTCATTTTTGAGTTTACTGATAGAGTAACTGCTTTTGACGGTAAAAAGAAGTCAGAATGTAATGAAAAAGGGGAAATTACGTGCAAGGTAGCGGAATACTGGTTTAAGATATTAGAAAAGAACGGTATACCTACACATTACATTGAATGCCCGACTTCAACAAGCATGATTGTTAAACGTTTGGACATAGTACCTGTTGAGGTAATTTGGAGAAACTATGCTGCAGGCTCGCTTTTGCGTCGCTATGAAGCAGGTGATATTATACTTCCCGAAGGTGTGGAGCCAAAGGAGGGTTCGCCAATACCGGGTGGAATGATTGAGTTTACAACTAAATTCGAAGCGGTAGATCGGCCTGTAAGCATAGATGAAATATTATCTAATAGTTGGTTAAGTAAAGAAGAAGTTGATTACATAACCGATTTAACAAAAAGAATAAATGAAATAATGGCTCAAGAACTAGCTACCAGTGGTATAATACTGGCAGATTTCAAGGTAGAATATGGAAGAACTTCTGATGGTGAAATAATTCTTGCTGATGAAGCTGGTACTCCTGATGGATGTCGCTTCTGGATGAAGAACGATTTTGAAAAAGGAATTATAACCAGTCTTGACAAAGATGTATTCAGGAAAGATACGGGTGACTTAACTCTTGCTTATAGAGAACTATTTAATAAATTACAGAGAACTAATATGTGAAATGTAATATTGGACACTTACATTTGAGGAGGTCACAATGGAAAATCTGAACGAAGATTCAATGGACGAACTGCTTATATGGGTAATAAGTGTCGATCGCCGTCTGGTGCTAATGGAAGCTATGAAAGGTCACACTGTCATTAAAGCTTCCGATATCGCTCATGAAACAAATAGATCTACACAAAATATAAGCCGTGCTTTGAAGGAACTTGAGGATAAAGATTTGATAAAGTGTCTGACTCCTGAGAAAACAACCTGGAAAAAATATGTCCTGACAAACACAGGAAAAGAAATATTGCAGAAAATGGAAGATCAATACTTGTGATGATGCTCGCCTTCAAGTCCTGTGACATCACTGTCAAGCGTTAGTATCGCCAGTAAACTTCCTGAAATAAGCATAAAAGCACTTTTTTAAGGGATGTATCCAGGGCACGGTATCAACTTGATTACTATTTTAGAGCCAAGCACCAGTTCTATATTGCAGATCGCAGAACTAACAGCATTTCCAAAGTTAAGTTCTGCACGTCCACTATAAGCTGAACTGTAATTCTACAAATCACTCAGCTCTCTTTGTAATCAATATCCGGCTTGCAATGAAGGCTGCAAATACCATGAATTCAATTTGAATTTCATCCTGTTAGCAGATTTGCAGTTTGCCGGGTTGAATCTCCGGTTCCTATGATTGTTACAAGATCGTTATTTTCCAGTATCACATTACCGTTGGCAACTATTGACTCTTCACATCTTCTGATCATAACGAGAAGACTGTTTTCAGGAAGTCGCAGTTCCTTTATAGACTTACCCACAATTTTTGGATTTGTGACTCTGGTTTCCATTATATTTCCTTCCTCACCAATCTCACTCATTGCAAACATCTGGGGTTTACCTGTCATATTTTCGAGTATAACTGCTGAACTCATCGCAGGACTCATAGCACGAATCCCAAGGTCCCAGAATGCATGAAGATTTTCCATATTGTTAACCCTGGCAATGATCTGTTCGTTTTTAAATCCAAACTTAGTTTTTGCTATCTGGCAAACAAGTAGATTTGTGTTATCCTGATCTGTAGTACTGACTATATATTTTGCATTAGTGATACCTGCTTTTTTAAGTATATTGATATCTCCCGCATCACCCTGTACTGCCCGGATTCCTTTCTTCATAAGACGCTGGCATTTTTCTTCAGAGATGTCTATAACGACAACATTCTCTCCCCTTTTTTCAAATCTCTCGGCAAGTATGCGGCCAACTTCTCCTCCGCCAACTAATATTATTTCCATGGGTATCACTCCCAGTATTTTTGCTACTGTCTTTGATAATGTGCCTGTCATCACAACTGTAATGATTACTGTCAGAAAAACGAGTCCTACGAGTGTTTGGCCACCAGCGATGTTCAGGCCGTCTAACTTGATTGCAAAATATGTTGCGATAGATGCAGGAACAACACCTCTTGGTCCAATAAAAGAAATAAATGCCTTTTCATTTTTACGCAGGCTTGATCCTGCGGTAGATGCAAATACCGCAATTGGGCGAACAAGGAATATGAGAAGCATTACAACTATAATTCCTTCCAGTCCGAGATTGATAATATCTTCAAATCGCAGCATGGCTGCCAGCATGATGAAGATAAAGGACAGCATCACAACTACTATATCAGCTTTGAATTCTTTTATTACGCTTTTCTGGGATACGTTTGAAGTTCCCATAATAATTCCGAAAATTGCGACTGCCAGTATTCCGGCTTCATTTCCTACGGATTCAGCTATCACATAAGTTGCCAGCACCATTGTAACTGTCAGCATTCTTATAGTCTGTTCACTAATTAAAGCGCCTCTTGAGAGAAAACGACTTAGAAGAATTCCGCTTAATGCACCTATTGTCAGGCCTATTCCTATGCGAATGAGTATAAAATTAATGGCATCTATGCCGGATAGTCCTGAAACTATCCATTCGAATACTAAGGCAGCAAGAATAACGCTTCCTGCGTCGTTCAGAATTCCTTCAAGTTCCAGTACTTTACTGACTTTGTGGTTTGCTCTTATTTGCCTTACTAATGGTGTAATTACAGTAGGTCCGGTAGCAGCTACCAGTGCCCCAAAAAGCGCAGCAAGTTCCAATGGTATCCCAATAATCATGTATGTAATGATCGTGGCAAGTGCAAATGTTATCAGGACACCGATTGTAATAAGCTTCAAAGTACTTCTCTGGATAGTCCTCATTTGCTTGAGATTGATATGGAGGCCACCATCAAAAACGATGATCGCAACGGATAATGATACTATTGCAGTTAGTCCGTCTCCAAATACTGAAGGATTTAGAAGGTTCAATACCTGAGGACCTGCTATTATGCCCAGTGTTAACAAAAAGACGATAATAGGCATTTTGAATGTTTTGCTAAGTGATTGTGCCGCCAAACTCATTACTAAGAGGGCTACAATCAGTCCAATCAAATATATTGAGTCCATTGTCAATCTCCGCTTAAGTATTCGCTATAAGGATGATTTTAAAATCCCGGGTTTTTACTACAGCTATTAACATTGCCTGACAGTTAGGTTCTGTTGCAGAGTTTATCATGGAGGAGATAGAAATTATGATAAAAGATGCTCCAATGTTATATTGAAGCATGAAATTAATCTACGATTCAGTTTTATATAGATTAAGGTTTAACAAAAATGTACTTGAACTTATTCAAATAAGCTCAACGCATCCTTTTCTACTTTTTCAGCAAGTTCTTTTCTATGATCTGCCAATTTAGCTTCTAGTTCCTTGTTATTGGTTGCCATTATTTGGACTGCGAGAATACCTGCATTGTCTCCTCTTCCAATTCCCACACATGCGACTGGAATGCCTGGAGGCATCTGGACAATTGAGAGCAGAGAATCATTTCCATCAAGTTCGGCATTTACAGGAACTCCAATGACTGGTTTTGTCGTATGTGCTGCCACCACACCTGGAAGATGTGCTGCAAGTCCCGCTACAGCTATGAAAACCTTAACATCATTTTTGTGGGCTTCTTCGATTATTTCAGTTACCCTGCCAGGTGTTCTGTGTGCTGATGCAACTGTGATTGTATAGTCAATACCAAATTTGTTGAAAATATCAATTGTTTTTTTTGCTATATCTCTATCTGATTTGCTTCCGAGTATCACTGTTACATCAGCCATTGATTCACCTTTTTTATGTAAATATATGTGAGTATATGCAAATATATGATAAAATATTTAAACATATGGATGCCCTTTCCTAATTCATTTTTATGATCTCATATGTTGCAATAATTTTAAATAACTTATCATAACTATTCATATCATGACGTGATTCGAAATGACATCAAAAATCAAATTTCCAAAAGTGATGTGTACGCAGCATCCGGATTCGGTGTCGAAGTGTATCTCCACCCAGGAAGAAATTATCGAAGCTGTCGAGGCTGTAACGGAATATGGCTGCGATGAATACATGCCTGACTATGAGGGAAAAACAACTCCCTATCATCAAAATGTCCAGATCGTATCAAAGATTATTGATGAAACCGGACTTATCCCTGGCAGGGATGTATTCATTACTCCAAGAGCACCAAGTGCAGTTCACGAAAACAGATTCAGACAACTTATGGTTATGATGTCTGTTGCTGAAGCCAACTATAGTGCCTATGAATATTCAGATTTTCAGGCTATTTCTGAATTGGTACACCCAATGACAAGTGCCATTAAAGAGATCGTAGAGGCGCAGCAACATATGATTGATGTAAGTGAATTGGCTAAAAAAGAGTTCAATTTCGAAATGGAGCCTCCGCGTATAATACCTTTAATTGAAGATGTACCGGGTCTCCTGAATTCAAAGGATATTATTTCCAATACAATCCTTGATTGCCAGGCACAATTAAATGACACATTTGAAAAATACAGGGTATTTATCGGAAAGTCCGACTCAGCTCTGACATTCGGTCATGTAGCGAGTACTTTAGCATGCAAGTATGCCATAAGCACTCTGAATGAATTGGAAGCAGACATTGATACGAGCATAGGAATCATATTCGGTGCTGGTGCTCTTCCTTTCAGAGGGCATGTAACACTTGAAAATGCTGATAATTTTTTCGAAGAGTATCGTGGAATAGATACATTGACACTTCAGTCCGGATTAAGATACGATCACGAAAAGGGAGATGCTGAAAATTTAGTTAAACAGGCTAAAAGCAAACTGTCAGGATCTCCGGATGCCTTCTCGGATGACGATAAAGAAGAAATCATCAATATTATAGCGATATTCGGTGCCCGGTATAACAGGGCAATAAAAGATATCTCACCAATCATAAACAGTATCTCGGATCTTCTTCCCCAGCAGCGTGATCGTCTTACACGTGTAGGGTCAACAGGATATTCGAGGGATGCGCCTAGTATGACGCATATATTTGATTTTTGCCGAAATGAAATCAAGAGAGAACTTGCAGCAAACATGCCGAAAAATAATCTGGATTTACCACGGGCAATAAAGTTTACAGGCGCATTATATTCAATAGGCTTGCCTCCTGAGATTATTGGAACAGGATGTGCCATAGTAGATGTAAGGGACAAAATGGGTGAAAATGCTTGTGAGCGATTGCTTACAAAGTATTTCCCATCCCTGCAATCTGATCTAAAATTTGCTTTTGATTATCTGGATATGAATGCTGCATCTAAATTCCTGCCAAAGGATTTCATCAATAATGTGTCCCATGATGTCGATATTCTAAAAGAAATATTTGACCTGGACAATAAGTGCAATCCTTCCTATGAAATTCTGCTTGAGATGGTGCCGGCGGGATTGTTATTGACAGATAATAGTAGTTGTGTTGATACGGATCAGGAATTACTGGAGCTCACGCAGTCTACATTGTTCAAAATGGGAAAAATTCGAAAATCGCTGGGATGATCATGAAAAAAGCAATATTGGTACTTGAGGACGGTACTACAATATTTGGGAAAGGCTTCGGAGCAGCAGGTGAAGCATTTGGAGAACTGGTATTCAATACAGCCATGACCGGTTATGTAGAGTCACTTACGGATCCTTCTTATGCCGGACAGATACTGATGTCGACATATCCACTGGTTGGAAATTACGGAGTCTGTAATGAAGACTGCGAGTCCGATGGCATAAAAGCAAGTGGCTTTGTGGTGAAAGAAACCTGCGAGACTCCAAGTAACTGGAGGTCGCAGATGGATCTTGACACATTTATGAAAAAGAATTGTGTCCCTGGAATAGAAGGGGTTGATACCAGAAAATTAACTAAAAAAATTCGTGAGTATGGTACAATGAAAAGCAGGATATTAGTTTACGAAGGAGCTGATCCTGATATTCCTGCTTTGGTCCGAAAAACAAAATCCCAACCCGGAATCTCGGAGTGCAAAGTTGTAGACAGGGTGTCTACCAAGAAGTACAAACGGTTTTACGGAGGTTGCGGACCTGAAATTATAGTCATTGACTGTGGAATAAAGCATAGCATAATCGAGCAATTGAATGAAAGAAATGTAAATGTGCTGCTTGTTCCCTATACTTCTAATTTCAATGACATACTTAATACGGGTGCTGATGCTGTTCTGATATCAAATGGTCCGGGAGACCCGTCAGTATTGAAGTATACCATATCTACAGTGAAAGAGTTAGCAGGGAAAGTGCCATTGTTTGGTATATGTCTTGGCCATCAAATTATTTCTCTTGCATTGGGTGCGAAGACATACAAGTTAAAATTCGGACATCGGGGTGCTAATCATCCGGTGATGGACTGTGAAACCGATCGGGTATTTATTACATCTCAAAATCATGGCTTTGCAGTAGACAAAGATTCTCTTGAAGGGACCGGACTTGAGATCACAATGCTAAATCCTAACGATGGAACGATAGAAGGAGTCAGGCACAGGAGACTCAACATCCATTCGGTTCAATTTCACCCGGAAGCCGGACCTGGTCCACATGATACCTATGACTTCTTCGACAATATGATGACAATAATAGACAGGAGTGTTAGCAGGTAATGCCAAAGAGAGATGATTTGAAAAAGATACTGATAATCGGTGCTGGTCCTATCGTAATAGGGCAGGCATGTGAGTTCGATTACTCAGGAAGCCAGGCATGCAAAGCCCTCAAGGAAGAAGGTTACCAGGTGATATTGGTAAACTCCAATCCTGCAACAATCATGACGGATCCTGAACTTTCAGACCGTACTTATATTGAACCACTAACTTTTGAGATACTGACGAGGATTATAGAAAAAGAAAAGCCATGTGCAATACTGCCGACTCTTGGAGGACAGACAGCTTTGAATCTGGTATCCGAACTTGCAGAAGCCGGTGTACTTGAAAAGCATGGTGTTGAACTTATAGGAGCAAACCTTGAGGCTATTAAAAAGGCGGAAGACCGGCTGAAGTTCAAGGAAGCTCTGCAAAAAATAGGTGTTTCACTTCCAAGGAGTTCAACTGCTTCGAATGTTGAAGAAGCTATCTCAATCGCAGAAGAACTTGGTTATCCGGTAGTCGTCAGGCCTGCATATACTCTAGGAGGTGCAGGTGGGGGGATCGCATACAATCCTGAACAATTAGAAAGCATTGCAAAACTGGGGATTAAATACAGCAGGATCAATCAGGTTCTTGTTGAAGAATCAGTTTTGGGCTGGAAGGAGTATGAGCTGGAAGTAATGCGGGATAGTGACGATAATGTCGTTATAATATGCAGCATTGAGAATATGGACCCGATGGGGATACATACGGGTGATAGCATAACTGTAGCACCTGTCCAAACTCTTTCGGATCATGAGTACCAGTTATTGCGAGATGCGTCACTGAAAATAATAAGGGAAATTGGTGTGGATACTGGTGGTTCTAATATTCAGTTTGCAGTAAACCCAACTGATGGAAGGTTTGTAGCTATTGAAATGAATCCAAGGGTATCGCGCTCATCTGCTTTGGCATCAAAAGCTACCGGATTTCCGATTGCAAAGATAGCTGCGAAACTAGCCGTTGGAATGACACTGCCAGAAATACCAAATGATATTACAAAGGAGACGCCTGCATCCTTTGAGCCTGCAATTGATTATGTAGTTGTAAAAATCCCAAAATTTGCGTTTGAAAAGTTCCCCGGTTCTGATGAAATATTGACAACCCAGATGAAATCTGTAGGCGAAGTGATGGCAATTGGAAGAACATTTGAAGAAGCTCTGCAAAAAGCCGTCAGGTCCCTTGAAATTGATGCATATGGACTTCTTGTTGATAAATTTGAAAAACTCTCACTGGATGAGCTTAGTACATACCTGTCTACTCCTAACAGTGATCGTCTTTTCTGTATTGCATCTGCTTTGAAAAAGGGGATGGAAGTAGACCGGATAGTAAAAATCACAAGAATAGATCCGTGGTTCGTACACAAAATTAAAAATATTGTGGAAATGGAAGAGATTCTTTCATCATATGCCAAACACACTCTGCCCATACAACTTCTGGAAGATGCCAAAATAATGGGTTTTTCCGACATACGCATCGGACAGCTAGTGAAAGCTGAAGATGAAGATATTCGGAAATTGAGGCAGGAATCGGGACTTTTACCATCATACAAGATGGTAGATACATGTGCTGCTGAATTCGATGCCAAGACCCCTTATATGTATTCGACTTATGAGGACTGTGACGATAAAGAGGTGTCCTTCAATAATTCTAAAATTGCTATAATCGGAAGTGGACCAAATCGTATAGGACAAGGCATAGAATTTGATTACTGTTGCGTTCATGCCTGTTATGCTTTGCGTGAAATGGGTATTGAATCTGTAATGATAAACTGCAATCCTGAAACTGTTAGTACTGATTATGATACTTCTGATTACCTGTATTTTGAACCTCTCACACTTGAAGATATCCTGAATGTGCTTGAAAGGGAAAAAGTTGAAGGTGTTATCATCCAGTTTGGAGGTCAAACACCTCTGAACCTTGCAAAAGGTCTTGAAGAAAACGGAATTCCCATAATAGGTACGTCATTAAGTAGTATTGATATTACAGAGGACAGGGAAAAGTTCGGGTTAATAACAAATAAGCTGAATATACCAAATCCTTCACATGGAATGGCTTCTTCTGTGGAGAAGGCGATTCATGTTGCTGAGAAAATAGGATATCCTGTAATCATACGTCCCTCCTATGTACTGGGTGGGCAACGTATGGAAATTGTCAGGGATAATGAGCACCTTGAATCGTCCCTTGAAAGATATTTTGATGCTTCCGGCAAGGGACAGATACTCATAGATAAATACCTGGAGAATGCCATCGAAGTAGATGTTGATGCTATTTGCGATGGAACGGATGTGTATATTGCCGGAATCCTGGAACATATTGAGGAAGCAGGTATACATTCCGGAGATTCGGCTTGTGTCATTCCTCCACAATCATTATCTGATGAAATAATTGACAAGATCAAGCGATACACTCGTGATCTTTCAATTGAATTAAATGTGGCCGGACTTATAAACATACAGTATGTTGTTTGCAATAAGGATGTATACATTCTTGAAGCAAATCCAAGAGCCAGCCGAACAGTTCCTTTTGTTAGTAAAGTAACAGGATTACCCATCGCAAAAATAGCCACTAAGGTGATGACAGGAGCGAAAATCGAAGATTTTGGTCTTAGTGAAAAAGAAATAGTCCATGTAGCTGTGAAAGAATCCGTATTTCCGTTTATAAAGCTCAAAGGCTCAGATAGCCTTCTTGGTCCGGAAATGAAGAGCACAGGTGAGGTCATGGGAGTTGATGGCTCTTTTGAGATGGCATACTATAAAGCACAGTTAGCAGCAAATTCCCCGCTTCCGGTAGAAGGAACTATATTTGTTTCGGTGAAGGGCGATGAGATCTCCCGAATTGTTTTTGAAATACTGCAATTACAAGAACTCAACTTCAGGATATTGGCTGATACTGAAGTGAAAAGGAAGCTGGCGGGATATGGAGTATTCACAGAACAAATCCCCAGACAAAGTGAGAATAGTTCGATGATAGCTCACAAATTAATATCTTCTGATGTTGATTTGATAATCAATACAATTGACAATCACAATCCAAAATCTCCTGATACGGCGATTCGTCTCATTGCAATTGATTTTAATATCCCATATATTACAACAATATCCGGATTTAAAACAGCAGTCCAGTCAATGGTTAAAAGAAAAAACCGAATTTTCGGTATAAAAGCATTGCAGGAATTAGAGGTCAGATAATGCAAATCCAATATCCACAGAGACAAAAAACGAAAACAGGTAAAAATACATGGGTTTCGGAAACCGTAGCCATTGTGGATGCTGTTACTACTGAAGACAGGGTGACAATCCCGAATGCTAGAACCAAGGCAGATAAGCTTGTTTCATCTTTTCAGGAGGAGTATAATGAGTGAGAATATGTCCGATTGTATTCAAAAAATAATTGATGGATATGATATGGAAGATCTTACGATCGTCACAGTGTGTTCCCATACGAGCCTCCAGATATTTCATGGAGCAAAAAAAGAAGGATTGAAAACACTTGGTATATGTATAGGAGAGCCACCGCGGTTTTATGATGCATTCCCTCTTGCAAAGCCGGATAGTTTCATGTCGGTGAGTTCTTACAGTGAAATTCTTGAACGAACAGATGAACTGGCAGAAAAAAATGCAATAATCATTCCGCATGGTTCATTTGTGGAATATCTGGGTGCATCAAATTTTGCAAAAATCAGGCTGCCAACTTTTGGTAATCGTAATGTGCTTGAGTGGGAATCTGACAGGCGGATGGAACGCAAATGGTTAGAAGGGGCAGGTGTGCCTATGCCACGTAAAATTCAAGCTCCTGAATATATAAAAGGGCCTGTTATGGTTAAGTATCACGGCGCTAAAGGTGGAAAAGGTTTTTTCATTGCTAAAAATATTTCAGATTTTAATGAGAGAATTGAATCTAAAGAAATATATGATTTGCAGGAATTCGTGCTTGGAACCAGGTACTACTTGCATTACTTTTATTCCCCTTTATCCACTGAAGGCTACAGCTTGAGTCAAGGAGCACTTGAACTCACCGGGATGGATAGGCGAGTGGAGTCAAATGCTGACGAAATTTTCAGACTGGGGTCTCCCACAGAGCTGGAAAAAGCGGGAATTCAACCTACTTTTGTGGTTACAGGAAATGTTCCTCTTGTGTTAAGGGAATCATTGCTCCCGAAAGTATTTGAAATGGGAGAAAGGGTGGTAGAAAAGTCCATAGAACTTTTTGGTGGACTGATCGGATCATTCTGTCTCGAAACGGTTCTCACTGATGAACTGGAATTCAAAGTTTTTGAAATATCTGCCAGGATAGTCGCAGGAACAAATCCGTACATAAATGGTTCACCCTATTCTGAACTTATTTATCCGGAGATGTCCACAGGCCGTAGGATAGCAATTGAGATTAAAAAAGCACGGGATCTGGGATGCCTTGATAAAGTGTTGACGTGAGCAAGTAACAAAAGATTCTGGATGTGGAGCTCAACTATTGGGCCAAATCAGACGATATCCCAGTAAGGACTTTTTGTGAGGTGAGCATATTGAAACTAGAAAAAAAAGAAAAGATAATCAGGAAACAGAAGTTCCGCAATATTCTTGTCAGGAATAAGAAGATCAATAAGATCAATATATTCATACTAGGTGCTGGATTATTATTAACGCTCCTTGGACAAAATCAGGTTGCATCTGTTCTCATATGGACTGGAGTTGCAATATTCATTTACACAACGCTAACAAGTGCTTTTGCACGCCGTGCCAAAATATAAAACCAGAGAATTATGATCTAATCCAATTACAGTTTTAAATGATTGGTTATGCTCTTTACCGATAACATGTGCTTTAAGAAAAAATAAATATTATTAGTACTTTAGTTCTGACACTTCTAAATATTTCCATAAAACACAGGAGACAAAAAATATGCTATGGGGATTTTCCATACTGAAAGATGAGCAGATAAAAGCTATATCAGAACTCGAAGATAAAATGAACATTACTTTGCTTGCATTCTCGGGTCTCAGCATCAGGAATGCTGAAATCACAAAGGAGGATCTCGAACAGATCCAGAAATTAGAAAAAGACCTTGGTCTTTCTCTGGTTGCGGTAAACGTAGACTAAGGCTTAAATTTTATCAATAGTTTCGTCAGAACAGATGGTTAATGGTCAATCATCTGTCCTTTTTTTGAAGCATATCTTTTGAGCTATAAATTACAAAGCATCTTCAGGAATCGATAAATAAAAAGAAAGTTTCAGGAGAGCAATATGTTTGTATGGCTGCAAATTCACTCCTTAACTTTGATATTCATACGTAGTTTTGCTACAGGTTCCAGTTTCTTCCAGACAATGTTCGAATCCTTGGTGACAACAAAGTTTTGTACGGTCTTGTCAGAAAACTCTCCGTTCACTTCATAGATAAAAAAACCTTTTTCACCATTTGTTGATATCACATGCTCTTTGTCCCGTAGTGTTTTTGTTTCAATGGTAGAAACTGTCTTCAAAATATCAAGTAAGTTTGTTCCTTTCTCTACTTCAATGTTCTTTATCGGTGCCAGAACATCCAATGAACTAGCAACATTTTTGTTGTTCAACTCCAAAACATGAGTTTTCCCGAATACGTTTCTTTCAACTAGATTTGCGGCTTCAAGGATATTTACGTGCTTTGCGGCTACCGGGACAGAGATACCAAGCTCGCGTGCAAGCTCGGAAACATGTTTCTCATCTTCGAACAAATGCTGCAACATCTCAAGACGTGTTTCACTGTCAAGAGCGCGAAAAAGTCTCAAACATTTTAATTTCTGATCCTCACATTTATTATCGTTTTCACTCATATCTATTGCAATAAATCATATGTTTATAAAAAGTTTACTAAATACTTTTTATTATTTCACTGTACTTGATTCAAATTTTTAGAATCGTATCGTTTCAGTTCAGAATATGCATTCTTTTGATCTTTGTTGAAGAAATCAAACCACTCTACTACGCTGTTGTAATCCCGAATTTCTTTGATTATTAACATTTCCAAATATTCTTTTCTGGCAGAAAGGTCTGAATAAAGTTCTTCATCGGTCCAGCCTCTTCTTCTTTTGATTTCTTTCAAAACATGCGATGTCCTATGATCAAATTTCTCGTCTTTTGGATTTCCGACATATATCTCTTTGGTTTTCACGCCATTTGTGACTCCAACGACTTCCGCAATTTCAGAGACTCTGCGTTTTTCAACTCCATTTTCATAGGTGTTTGATTGCATACAGATTATGTCAAGTGCTGTAAACATGGCTACTGGAACACTGATTGGGGGGTTAGTGAATCTGTTTATAACCTCCGTGGGTGATCCTGCATGGAAGGTAGAACAGGTTGCATGGCCTGCATTCATGGCCTGGAATAGTATCTGGGATTCCCGCCCCCTCACTTCTCCAACGAGGAGGTAGTCCGGACGCTGCCTTAAGGATGCACGCAGCAGATTTTCAAGGTCTATTTTACCAATTTCATCGTGTGTAATGCTTTCCCTGGTTACCGTTGGTATCCAGTTTTCGTGCGGAAGCTGTATTTCACGGGTATCCTCGAGGGTCACGACCCTTATGTTTAGTGGAATAAACATACAAATAGCATTTAATGTGGATGTTTTCCCGGATGCTGTTCCTCCACAGACCAGTATGTTTTTTCCATTTTCCATGCAGAGCCAGAAGTAAGCCATGATCTCGGATGTGAATGTCTTCCAGGCAATAAGGTCTAAGGGAGTCAAAGGGGTCTTTTTCTGTTTTCGTATGCTAAAGGAACTTCCCTTAGGGCTGATTTCATGGCCGTATGTGATATTGATCCTTGAGCCGTCCTGCATCACTGTGTCAAGTATGGGTGACGATTTTGAGATATGCCTGGAACTCTGATGTGCAATCCTCATTACAAAGGCATCTAGTTCCTCATCATTTTTAAAAGTGATATTAGTGGTAAGGTTTCCGTAGGATGAATGAAATATGTATATGGGTATGTCAACCCCATTGCACCATGTATCCTCTAAGTGAGGGTCATGCATGATGGGACTTACCTTTCCGAAGTCAACAAAATCCCTTTTGATATAGTAGTATATTTTCTCAAAGGAATCATTGGCGAGTTCAGGATAGTCCTTCAGCAGTTCTTTTATCTTTGTTCTTATAAGATTATTCTTGTCACTATTAGTTATCTCATCCAGATTCCTAATTTCTTTGAGTGTCAGAACATCTCCTAGCATGTTCCTTATTTCCTCAAGTAGTGATTGCTCATATTCACTGAGTTCAGGCTCAGAAACATGATAGAGGTACTCTTTGCTATTGCTGTCCTTTAGGATTGAGACAAATGTGTATGGTTCGTCTACCCAGTAATGTTTTACTTCTTCGGTCCCTGCGGGTGGGATGAAGGAAATGATTCTGTCAGAATTTGTGATCTTACATCTAGAGGTATTTTCTTCGCTACGTTTTGCAATTAGTTTAAACTCAGTTTTTCTTATTTTTTTAGCTAACATACGCATGGCATATACTAATTAATCTATTCAATATATAATACATTTTTGATTTTAGTTAGATATGATTTTTCTTGTAACTTCAAAATAAGTGTATAAACAGTCATCATCATCATCATGATAACATCCTTCATAACTTGCATATGTTTATATAAAATAAAAATATCAATTAGTTAACTGAATAATATAAGTAAATAAATGTGATATATATGGATGTAAAAACAATTGTATATGTTTTTATTAGTGTTGCTTTAATTGTAGCAAGTGGGGGTACAGCACTTGCAGACAATGAAATCTCTGTTTCGAGAACACTATCTGTAGATGAGATCAAAGCAGGTGGTACTTTCGAGGTTGTCTTAAAATTGAAAACTTTCCAGTCTGTAAATGGTCTTACCGTTGAAGAGAATTTACCTGATGGATGGAATGTCATAGAAGTTGACAACGGAGATTTTTCTTTTAGTTCTACTACTCAAGCATGGGTACTAATGGATGATTCATCCGAAGGGGATGAAAAAACCATCACATACAAGGTGAATGTACCTTCTCAAGCAAGTAGTGTTCAGTATTCAATAGATGGGGAAGCTTCTGGAAGAATTCCGAAATATGTTGGAAATTTTGACTATTTTGAAATAATATCAATACCGGTCCAAGGAGATTCCAGTATAAATGTAATTGCTTCAACACAATCAACCACCTCATCCTCATCAGGAAGTAGCGGCGGCAGTGGAAGTGGCGGAGGTGGTGGATCTTCAGGTGAAAAATATGAGAACATTGCAAAGAAAGAAGTAGAATCTGTTTTCATAAACAAAGGCACTGTTAAATATGAATTTGGATCTGAAGAGAACTCTATTTCTTTCATTCAGTTCAATGCTCTTAAGAACTCAGGAAAGATCTCTACCACAATTGAAGTACTCAAGAACAGATCAGCCTTTGCAGATTCAGATGCACCCGGATTGATATATCAGAATATTAACATTTGGGTTGGCAAAGTAGGATTCGCAACAGCAAGTAATATTGAAAGTCCAGAAATTGGTTTCAAAGTTGAAAAAGATTGGATGGAAAAGAACTCTGTATCTTCAGACAATGTTCATCTGTACAGATATTCTGATGATGCATGGAATAAACTTGAAACTGAAATAGTAAGAGAGGATGATACATACGTATACTTTGAATCTTCAACTCCAGGTTTCTCACCATTTGCAATCTCTGCTTCGTTAACAGAGAATAGTGTTGTGGAAGAAGTGGGTGAGGCACAATTTAAGTCCACAAAAGACTCCGAAGTATCTGGTGAAGTTCCAGCAGAAGATGAAGAAGTCCATAATGAAGCAAGCTACAGCACACCTGCTATAGGCTTGATGGGAAGCTTGTTTGCTTTACTTCTTGCAGGACTGTTTGTTGAAGGAAGGAACAAAAAATAAGTTCCTTCACTGAATTTTTTTTAAGGTCAAGCTTCACGAAAAATGAAAAGTATTCTGGAACCTAAAGAAATGCAGAGATGCATAATATTTAGTATTATATTTCTTTTACTTGTAGTTCCAGTTAATGCATCTGGAGATATTATAGCAACAAGGATTATCCCAAATCATGCTATTCATCTCGGTGACACTCCTTCTATAATAGCTGATGTAATGTTAATCGATTTCTATCCTCTTATGAATGAATCGGAAAATTATGAATCAGATTATCTTTTCGAAGAAGAAGTAGTGGATGAAGAGTCTGGAATTTTGGGCAACTTTGAGGAAACATCCAGTGTATCTCTTAGCGCTGAGATAATTCCGACACTATCTATTGAAGTGACACCAAATGGCATTGACTTTGGAACACTTGCTCCTAGACAATCGAGTGACACGCATCTATTGTCAATAAGGAACAAAGGTTCATTAAATGCTATCATCACTTCAGAGGTTACAGATGTAGCCAGAGATCTTTACGTAGATGGTATTCTGCTTGACTCCGGTAAATGGGATGAATATGCTGAAACGGTCAGGAGACAACAAAGCATAGATGCTGAAGTAATGCTGGAAGTTCCTGAAGACTTCATTGGTATTGGAGCAATGGAAGGAAAACTTGTATTCTGGGCAGAGATGAAAGGAAACCAGGCACCTATTCTTAAAACAATTGGGAACAAAACTGTCAATTCATCAGAAACATTGGAACTTGTTCTTTCTGCAACAGATGCCGATGGGGATGAACTTACCTACTCAATGAGTTCACAGTATGGTTATCTTCATGGAAATATGTTTAGCTGGAACACATCAGGTGTTGAAAATGGTATTTATGAAGTCCAATTCTCTGTTTCTGACGGATATGCATCTGATTCTGAGACTATTTGGGTAACTTTGGAAGATGAAATTAATAATCATTCAAAAATAACGTTCACATTATTTTCACCTGAATCCTTTTCAGTTACGGATAATGTAGGTAATTCAAGAACTTTCAATGTCAGTATTAACGAGATTGCAAACATTACATGGTTACTCGATGGTCAGTTACTGCATATCAATTACTCAGTTACAACAGCTTCATGTCATTTTTCTTCAGCAGAAGAGGGATCACATAATCTAACTGTCCTTGCAGAAAATATTAATGGAACTGCACAGGGAGAATGGTTATGGAATGTGACTGTACAATCTACTCCCATTAATGATAGAGATTCCTCCTCAGGAAAGAGTCGCATTAAAGGAATCGGTTATTCAGGAGAAAACTATGATAATATCCTGAAGAAGGTAACAAAAAGTCAGAATGTGTTGGCAAAGAAAATAACCACCTTTAAATTTGATGATAATACAAATCCAATAACATCTATCAGTTTCCTGGCATTGAAGAATTCTGGTGTGGTGGCAACTACCATTGAAATTCTGAAGGATATATCCGGTCTTGTGTCTAATCCTCCTCCTGGAGTAGTATACAAATACCTGAACATATGGGTCGGAGACAGTGGCTTTGCAACCTCTGACAATATTGATGATGCAAAGATTACTTTCAAAGTGGATAAATCATGGATATCTGAAAATAATATCCAGGATTCTTCAATAGCTATGTACAGGTATAACGACAACAAATGGGGCAAGTTGGAAACACGTAAAATAAAGGAGGATTCGAAATTCTTTTATTTTGAGTCCAAAACTCCAGGTTTCTCACCTTTTGTTATAACCGGTGATAGGCAAAATCTTCAGTCTACTATTGTGGATGCATTGCGTTCAACAACCGATGATGAGCTTCTTTCGACTGATCCTTCATTTGAGGAAGGCTTTCATGAAGATGAGTTACATAATGAGTCTTCATCGAATGTCAATAAATGGATAGTTATACCGCTCCTGTTGTTACTGGTAGCAGGTTTTGGAGCATACACCGGTATCAAAAAGGGAATAATACCTGTAAAGAATAAAAAGTATGAGAATGTTATTTTTAAAGATGTACTTACCCAGGAAGTAGTTGCAGATAGCAATGTTTTCTATGATTTTGAAAATGAAGAGAATCCAATTAAGTATATTCGTTTTGGAGCACTGGATGATTCAGGGATGACGGAATCAAAGGTGGAAGTTCTTAGGAACAGATCAGGTCTCGTAAAATCTGATCCTCCCGGAAAAGTTTACAGGCACCTGAACATTTGGATCGGGGCAGAGATATTGCCGGCTCCATCCAGAATGACAGATATAGTAATTGGTTTCAGGGTAAGCATACCTTGGTTGGATGAAAACGAATTTGATGCTTCCTCAGTTGTACTGTTCAGATATGCTGATGGCATCTGGCATGAACTGCCAACTGAAATTGTAAATGAAGAAGATATTTACTTAGTATTTGAGTCTCAGACTCCAGGATTCTCATCCTTCGCAATATGTGTTTTGTGAATGGTTGCTATTAAGCTTCAGAGCTTAACCATCTATTAATTCTGTTTTTTATACCTCTAATCTTTAACTCCAATATATATTTTCAATAAGTAATATTTATATGTACTTAAGATTAGATGCTTCAAAAGTAAACAAATTCAAATCAATATTAAAGCAGTTAGGGCATGTGTTAAAATTTCATAAATTTTTCATTGAACTTGTTTTAAAAGGTGGTACAACATATATGAATATCAGGAAAATGTTTGTTTTTATCATAATGGGATTGCTTATGCTGTCAGGTGCAGTTGAAGGTGCTTTACTTTTGTGATGGTATTGTATAATGCTTTCGTAAGCCAGAGTTTAGCTTAGTTCTTGTGGATCTGGTTTTTTGAATGAGCATGTTCTTGATATTCTAATTTGCTGTTCAATGGCATGTTTATCTTTTTAGCTTATATGTTTATGTTTATTTTCTAAGTTTAAATAGTAGTTCAATAAAGACAAAAGAATGTTTATTTTCCAAGCAAAAATCAACTTGCACAGATTAATGAAATTCTCTCAGATTTAGTAATTAATTCAAGCAGTTGGGTTTGATATAAAGATGAGTTTCTCTGCCAGAATGGAAAGTATGGCCTAAATGATATTTAAGGAACAATCAATGGCATTAAACTTAGATTTAAATGGAGGACAAAAATGAAAAAAATGCAGAATACAGAATTTCTTAGTAGAAGCTTGCTTTTTCTATGTATGCTTTTTTCAATAATGATATTACCAGTAACAGCTTCAGAAACAATTGATCTTGATCTAATACTAGCAGATGCATCAGGTGATTCCAGTCCAACTACTGACATAATAAATGTTTACATGGGTGATGATGGTGAAACATTGATTATTGAAGTTGAGGTAGAGCAAACTACTAATGATGTCTATCACAGTCTCTACCTACAGTTTGATACCGATAAAAATGCTAGTACACCCCTATCATATTATTATAATGGTGCGGAATATTATACTCATTTCAATTTCATGTTAGGGACATTTAGGGTAATGGATCGCTCTTTTGGAGACCCGAATAATGGAGAGTCCATTTTTGAGTCCACTTATACTACTGATGGGAACAAGTATGTATTGGAAATACCATTAGAAGTACTAGGTTATCCTAAATCACTTGATTTTTCAGTTGAAATGGCTTCAACTATAAGCGGAGACTATGCACCCGACAGTGGGTCAATTCCATACAACTGCAACCCTGCTCCTTTGGATTGGCCAAGATTTCAAAAAACAAATTACAATAATGGTGTGACAGATAACAAGGCACCAATAACAAATCCTATTGGCAATAGCTTTTCATGGGAAAGCCATTTTTCATCAGGAGACTGGTTTGATTCTTCGACTCTGGTTCTTGGAAGCACTGTTTATGTTGTAGGGAATGATGGTGTTGTGCGTGCGATTAATAAAACCAGTGGAGATGAGTTGTGGGCAACACAAATCTCTGTTTTCAATTCAATTGTAGGGAGTATGGCATATGGTGATGGTAAGCTTTATGTTCCTACTGATGATGGGCAAATATTTGCCATCGATATAGTCACAGGAAATGAGGTTTGGAACGCAACTTTGCCAGCATCCCCTTTCTCAAAGCTCAATACTCCTATAATATATGAAGAAAACAGAATTTATTTTGGAGAGTACATGGGCGATGAGTCCTACTACTGCTATGACACAGATATAGGAAATCAAATATGGATGCGCTCTTCAAATTCTGGGGAAGGTTATTATTGGGCAGGTGCTGCATTGATTGGCGACTATCTGATCTACGGCGATGATGGATCCCATCTTGTTTCTGTTAGCAAGATCGATGGTACCACGATTGATGAGATTGATGTGTCAACAGTATTTAGCGTCACAACAAACCAGATTCGTTCCTCTGTTTCTTATGTTGAGGAAACAAATAAGTTGTACTTTACTTCCCAGGGAGGGTACTGTTATTCCCTTGGTTTTGATCCCATAACAGGTGCCTTTAATACTTCAAACAAAGTTTCACATTTCATAGGACTCAGTACATCCACACCAACAATCTATGATGGAAAGTTGTACGTTGGAACTGGAAATGTACTTTCCGCTTCCACTCAGAAGATATTCTACTGCCTTGACGCGGTTACGCTAAATGAGAATTGGAATTTTGTAGCGAATGGACCTATCGAAAGTTCACCAGTAGTTTCCACAGCACATGATGACGGTAATGGAGAAGTATATGTTTACTTTACCACAAACGCAGCAACAGGTAATGTTTATTGTTTGAATGAAACCGGCGCAGTGCAATGGTCATGGGGTGATTCCTCAAAGACAGCATATACTCTGTGTGGAATATCTATCTCTGAGGGATGGATGTTCTTTGGAACTGATTCAAAGTACTTATTTGGATTTGCCAATGAAGAATCGTTGGACTTGAATCCAATTGCTAACTTTATGGCAAATGAAACTTTCGGATATGCACCAATGATTGTGCAGTTCACTGATCAGTCTTCATATGCTAATAGTTGGTCCTGGGACTTAGATGGTGATGGAAATGAAGATTCTACAGAGCAGAATCCACAGTTCAGCTATACAAGCCCAGGCGCATACGGCGTGACTCTCACAGTGAGCAACTCAGCTGGTACAGACATCGAAACCAAGATGGATTACATCTATATTGCCGATGACTGGAATCCATGGAACGACCCTGATTCTGACAGTGGGGAAATGATCACCTTTGCCGAGGTTATGGAAGCGTACAACAGTTTCATCAGTCAGTCTGGTGCTCCAGGTACTGGTGAGGATATTGACTTTGCCACTGTGATGGTAATGTACAATGCGTTTGTTAGTCAGACACCCATGTAAATAAGTATAAATTATTGCAGGTTTATTGCCTGCTTCTTCTTTTTTTTACCTCACTGATGTTTTCCGCATATTATCATAAATGGTAATATATCTAATGATTAAAGCCGCGTATATATAGGACTTGATGATAGTTTTACTCGGGTCAGATAAATCTGTAGGCTTTTGACCTTTTAAGCAAGATTGCTGCGCTAGATAAATAAGATTACAGAGGGCGTTTTTCCTTCCAATAACAACTCTTTGCGGGAGCATTCATCAGACGATAGTTAACAATGTTACTCTCTGGAAGAGCAAGAACTAATCATGGGCGGCAAAATAGTAGTGAGAAATATGAGATTAAATACGGATATAAAAAAAATAGTTGCAATATTTCTTGTGTTGGCTGGTATTGTTTCATTAACTTTTGCTGCAATGGCCACTCCCTCCGACTATTACAGTGGCTCACAGTGGCACAAGTTCCAGAAGAACAATTATAACAATGGCGTAACATCCGAAAAAGCTCCCATTATAAATCCGGTAGCTAATGGATTATTCTGGGAGCAGAATTTTGAATATAGTGGCATGAGTGGGTTCAATACAGCACCAGTTGTGGTTAATGATATTTTATACATAGCTGGGGCTGACAATATACTTAGAGCAATGGATAAGAATACAGGAAATGTTCTTTGGGAAACTCCCACGAGTGGAGAAGGTTTTCTTATTGCCAACATTGCATATGGTGATGGAAGCATATTTGTACCTACAAAAGACGGAAAAATATTTTCAATTGATTCACTTACAGGTGCCAAAAACTGGAATGTCAGTGTTACAAGTGCACAGCTAAATACACCGGTAACTTATGAGAACCAGAATATATATTTTGGTGAGTATGGTGGCATCAACTCCTATTATTGCTACGATGCAAATACTGGAGTCCAGATATGGTCACGTCCTTCCAACAGCGGTGGAGGCTATTACTGGGCAGGTGCAGCACTTATAGGTGATTATCTTGTTTATGGTGATGAAAACTCTCATCTTGTTTCTGTCAACAAGATCGACGGTAGTACGGTGGATGAGATTGATGTATCTACAGTGTTTGGAGTCTCAACCGAGGCGATACGTTCCTCTGTTTGTTATGTGGAGGAAAGCCAGCATCTTTATTTCTCATCCAGAGGTGGATACTGCTATTCGCTGGGTTTCAATCCTGCAACAGGTATCTTTGAAACCTCTGATACAGCTTCCCATTACATCGGGTGGAGCACTTCTACCCCAACAGTTTATAATAGTGCTTTATATGTAGGCACGGGTGCCTCCATGGGTGGAACTGCATACACAAAATTATTCTGTCTGGATGCCGTGACGCTTGATGAGAAATGGAACTTCACGGCTAATGGCCCGGTGCAATCTTCACCTGTGATATCTACTGCTTATGATAACGGTGATGGAGAAGTATACATATATTTTACATCAGATACGGACCCTGGAATGATATATTGTCTTGATAAAGATGGTGTACTTCAGTGGTCATGGGGAGATTCTGCAAAAACCGCATACATGTTGTGTGGCGTTGCGATCTCGGATGGCAGGATATTCTATGGAACTGATGAAATGTACGTGTTTGGATTTGCTACGGATGAAAGCCTGCATATAATTGACTTTACTTCCAATGTAACTTCAGGAATGGCACCTTTAAATGTACAGTTCACTGATATGACAAAGGGTGCAACGTCGTGGGAATGGGACATTGATGGTGATGGTATGGTTGATTACACAATCCAAAATCCATCTCATCAGTATACAACTGTTGGAAAGTACACGGTTTCATTATCTGTGGCAACAGCAGATAAAACTGATGCTATAACTGTTGAGGATTATATCTATGTTGCCGATGACTGGAATCCATGGAACGACCCTGATTCTGACAGTGGAGAAATGATCACCTTTGCCGAGGTTATGGAAGCGTACAACAGTTTCGTCAGTCAGTCTGGTGCTCCAGGTACTGGTGAGGATATTGACTTTGCTACTGTGATGGTAATGTACAATGCATTTGTTAGTCAGACATCCATGTAAATAAGTATTATTTCTTGCAGGCTTATTGCCTGCATTTTCTTTTTGCCGGCAATTTCTTGAAACATAGCTTTGCATGCATGGTATATCA
The DNA here is from genome assembly GCF_045291185.1 of Methanolobus sp. ZRKC2. NCBI lineage: Archaea > Methanobacteriati > Methanobacteriota > Methanomicrobia > Methanosarcinales > Methanosarcinaceae > Methanolobus > Methanolobus sp. ZRKC2. The sequence continues at coordinate 173,662 of NZ_CP146980.1, forward strand.
GGATTATCTATTAGTGTCAGACAAAGCTTTAAATGGCTTTCATTTGATGCTATTTCTCATATATTCCTAGAGACTAGAAAATATCTATTGATGGTCAGTGTTTTGTTTCTTTTTAAGCTAACACACATTAGTGATTATCTTGTGTTTAAATACTACATGAAAATATCTCCGTAGTGTATGGATTTGTGCAGCATCATAGTTTAAAAAAATGTATCATTCACAATCACTACCTATTGCTTAGCTTGGAAATCTCTACAATCAGGATTATAAACGCAAGATATTAAAATTGAACTTAAGTGGACTAGGTTTTAATTCAGACAGTATGCCATGTAGCGAATATTGTTCTGGTAATGATGAGTTGCCAAGCATGCTTATACCAATAATCTATGAAAAACTGCCAATTAAACCCAAACGGAGGTAAATAATGAACAAAAAAATACTAGCTTTAACTATTTGTATCATGCTCTGTATGACAGCCATGCCAGCATCAGCATTTGATACATGGCATCAGTTCATGAAAGATTCACAAAATACAGGATATAGTACTTCCGGTGCTCCAGATACTAACAATATATTGTGGGTAAGTGAAAAACTATGTGCTAATTTTTCATTAGTACCGTCTTCTTCGGTTGCTTTAGGACAGGGTAAAGCATTTGCAAATGCTGTGGCTGGTGATCTTGATCAATATGGTAATCCTGGTGATGAAACTGTAGGAGAATTGGTGGCTTTCAACATGTATACTGGTGAAAAGGTTTGGAACACTACAATAGATGTTCCTGAATGGGGTTCCTGGTCTTCACCAGTATACGATGACGGATATGTGTTCACATCTATGGGGCAGGATACCATCTGTGTTAATGCAGCTACTGGTGCAATTAAATGGATCTTTACAAATCCAACAGGTTCCGCATCCTGTAATGGTGGGCCTATTGTTGTAGACGATAAAGTATTGTGTAGTGATTGGGAAGGTTATCATTATTACTGTCTGAATAAATCTACAGGCATTGAATTGTGGAGTTTCGAAGTCAGCGAAAAGGCACAGTCTACACCTGCAGTCCAAAATGGAAAAATAATCCTGACAAGTTGGAATGACATCTATTGCCTTGATATGGATGGAAGTCTATTGTGGACAAAACCATGTCCTTCGCCAACTGGAAATCTTTGCGGTTCTCCTTCAATTTCCGGGGATATTTTCTATGTGACAACATACGACTTCTATAGTGACGATAATCCTGCATTGTTTGCACTTGACCTCAATGATGGAAATGAAGTCTGGAATGCAACTATTCAGAGGACCGATTCAACCCCTTCGATAGCAAATGGTTATTTATATGTATGTGGGGGTTGTAGCAATCCATTAGTTTCTGAGAGTCAGGTTTCCTGTTTTGATGCCCTTGATGGTACTTTGGTTTGGAGTACTACTAAAGAATGGAATGGAATAGGAGATTGGACTATATCTGTTTCTGTAGCAGATGGAAAGGTTTTTGCAGGAAAGGCAGATGATTCCTATATAGGCCAGAGAGGACTCTATGCCCTTGATGCGTCAACAGGTGCTGAGGTGTGGCACTCGGATTATGCCGGTGGTACCGCAGCTATATCAGAGGATATGGTTTATTCCATAGGTGCGGATGCTGAAGATGGAATGTCATATCTGTATGCTTTCGGGGAAACTCCTTCTGACTGGAACCCTTGGAATGACGCTGATTCGGATAGTGATGAGTACATTACATTCGCCGAGGTCATGGAAGCGTACAATTGCTTTGTAGGCCAGACCGGTGCACCAAAGACAGGTGCTGACATTGACTTTGCCACTGTGATGGAAATGTACAATGCATTTGTGAGCCAGACTCCGATGTGAAGAGCTTAAAACAAGTTAAGTATTTGTACGGATGTAGTCTTTACATCTGTACATTTTTTGAAATTGATTATCCTCAATTCGGGTGATTCCATGGAAAAAACTAATCATTGTTTTTTTAGTATACTGATTCTGTTCATCATTACCATATTCTGCACCTCTGCTGTTTCTGCATCAGATGATACTGAATGGTGTCAATTCCAGAAAGACTGGACACAGACAGGACTAATCAACTGCTCTGCTCCATTTTTATTTCCTGAGTTGGTATGGGAGTTCGAGTCAGAATATGGATTTAATGTAATGCCTATTATTCATGAGGATATGGCTTATGGTCTCTCTTCCCATGGAAATGTCTACGCTTTAAATAGACACACTGGAGAACTGGTTTGGTCAGCTACAACAAAGGATGGACTTATGCAGACATCCATACCAGCCTATGGTGATGGAAAATTGTTTGTAGCTATAAATGACGAAACTAATAGTGGTTATCTGTTTGCTTTCAATGGCACAACAGGAAAGGAATTATGGAATGTTTCGGTAACCAGCGGCAATTTTGCATGTCCTTTGACATATTATGATCATAGGTTATACATTGGTGAAGGGCTTAAAGGTGGGGTCAAAACTAAAAATTATTATTGCTATCAGGATGATGGCACATTCCTGTGGAGCTATCCAACTGCTAGCACAGCTGGTTTTCTGTGGAATGGGGCTTCGGTAATTGGGGACTATATAGTATATCCAACACATGAAGGAAAAATTGTATGTTTATGCAGGGAAAACGGAACTTTTTTTGATGAAGTGGACCTTACAAAGGATGTATCTTTTGCAAGATCTGATCTTGGACGCATACGTGCTTCAGTTGCTTATCATGATGGATACATCTACACAACATCTGAAACCACTTACACATCGGGTTTTATCTGGAGAATAGGTTTTGATTCTCTTAATGGAAAATTCATCGACGATGGATGGAATGTGTTTAGGGATTTCAGCACTTCAACACCTGTAATATATGAAGGTAAAGTTTATGTTGGCCAGGGGGAACACGGTTACACTGGTGAAATGCTATGTCTCAATGCTTCGGATGGAGCAGAACTCTGGGCATATCCCGTTGATGGTGGAGTAAAGTCCTCACCTGCGGTATGCTTACAGGGAGATGACATTTACATATATTTCACAGAGGCAATACCTGACGGAGCATTTTATTGTGTAAAAGGTGACGGAACTCTTGCATGGGAATACAATCCACCCGCGGATACATCATATATATTGCAGGGAGCTTCTATTTCTGATGGAAAAGTTTACTTTGGTACGGGTGCAGGAAATATCTATGCTTTTCAGGAAATGGCGCCAACAATCCCGGTTGCTGATTTCACAGCAAATGTGACCTATGGTTATGATACATTAGCAGTTTCCTTTACCGATATGTCAACAGTCGCAACATCATGGGAATGGGATTTTGATGGCGATGGTTTTGTCGATTCAACTGAACAGAATCCAATTCATTTCTATGCCTCAACAGGTGCGTATAATGTTTCTCTCAAAGTAGGGAATATTTATGGGAATGGTTCCGAAGTAAAGAGCTCATATATTTTCGTCGATGATGACTGGAATCCATGGAATGATCCTGAATCTGACGGCGATGAAATGATCACTTTTGCCGAGGTTATGGAGGCTTACAACTGCTTCGTTAATCAGACTGGAGCACCAAAGACCGGTGTAGATATTGATTTTGCAACTGTGATGGTGATGTACAATGCATTTGTCAGCCAGACGCCGATGTAATCGGTTACCAGCTGTCAAATCCCTTTTTTTATTTGCTCATTGTTTATAGTTAGAAGGAATATTTTGTATATACAGAGTAAATGATTATGGTTGTTGTCATCTATGAAATTTTCTCCACATGGTTATTATCTAAGAAGATAATGTATCTTTCTATTTTTGCTTTATTTATATATGAATACTTTTCTCATATAATTTACTGAAAAGGTGGTACGCATTCAAGCAGCTAGCCTTTTGACTATATGAAAAAAAAGAAGTAGAGCATAAACAGAAATCCATTATAGCCCACCTGAACAGTATTGCATTTGTGGATATTGATTATTACACAAGTTTATACGAAAAGTGGATTTTGTTTACAGTTCACTAATAAACTAGTATTACTCGTTCTTCTTCTTCTTTTTCATAGGTATGAATCACCTTATAGTGAGGTTTTTCAAAAAATGCATGAAATGAAAATAGTGGAGAGTTAAAAATGAAAATCTTGAAAAGAGGATTGTTACTTGCAGTTATGCTGATATCACTTGCCTTATTGGTTGGTGCAGCAGCAGCAGCTCCAACAGTTGAACAAACTGTTACACCGATAGATGTTAGCAGTGCTGGAGGAACTTTTGACGTTTCAACCAAAGTTGTAACAGATACCTTCGAAGCACAGGGATCCCTAAGGGTTGAACTTCCAGATCCTGTGATGAGTGGATGGACAATAAGCAACATTGAGTGGGATGATACAACCTTCCCTGACTATGTTGACGGAGATGATTTCAAATCTTTTGCTGGATCTGGCGGAGTAATGGTTGGCACTTATTACTTCAACTACACTGTAACTGTTGCAAATCCTGAAGTTGAAAATACCTATGATGTCCTGACTTTCTGGGAGGATACTCGTTATTACGGTACCTCTGGAGGAAACCTTGGTTCAAGGGTAGAAGACACCGATCAGGTAAACGTTGTTTTTATAGTAAATGAGCTTTTCAACGGTGACGTTTACGTTGCACCTGGATCAAATGATGAAGATGCACTTACTGCAACCGGACTTTCATGGAGCAGTCCCGGCTTTGTTAGTGAAATAAGTGGAATTGCAAGTGATTATACCACAGGTGATCCTACTACCGACAGTGGATGGGCTATCCTGCTCAATGGAGCACTTGCAGATGCTTCTGGATCAAACAATGTTACAGAAGGCGATACGCTTGAGTACTACTATGTCCACTACCTTGATTCAGCGTACACGCCTGATCTTACAAACCCAATTGCAACCGTAACAATCAATGTCCGTGAAGGCACAGATGTCCTCTTTGATGACACCGTTACACCAGAAGGTGGCACCATCGTTGATGCTCTCGACGACACCGGTCTTACCTATAGTGAAACAGGTGGTTGGCTCAACAGTGTCGAAGGTTATTCCCCTGTTTGGAATTCTACACTTGGTATCTATGAAGGCTGGAATATCCGTGTCAACGGTGAAGCATCAGATGTAGGTATTTATGACACAATTTCTCATGGTGATTTTGTGCAGATCCTAATGGTCAACTTTGATCCAGCGACCTTTACACCTGATCTTGCTAATCCAATTGCAGTAGTTAATATGACTGCTTCATATCCAGTTAGTGTCGTCAGGACAATCCCTTATGATACTATATACCCGGCAACTGCAGTTGTTGACGCAGAGAATGCTACAACTATGACTGTAATAGTTGACATTACTGTTAATGAGAATGTGCGTGGTCTTACTCTTACTGAGTTCCTGCCTCTTGAATTTTCAGATGCTGAAGTGGTCGTAGGAAGTCTCGATGGAGGATCTCTTAAAACACATGAATACACCGGCGCCCCCGACAACAATAAGTTTGATGTGTTGTGGATTGATGACTTCAAGGCAGGCGACACAAAGCAGATATCATACACAATTAGTGTAGACCTGGATAATTTTGCAACAGGCAAAACATTCGCCTATCCTGCTTATGCTACTGAGGGAGCATATGTGGACGCTTACCAAACAGCTCAGTGTGCAGTAATCGGAGACGATGAGTTTTACATTGCTGAGGGCGGAGACTGGAATCCATGGAATGATCCGGATTCTGACTCTGGTGCAATCATCACTAACTCTGAACTTCAGCATGCTATCTACTGCTGGCAGACTGGTGAAAAAGCCCCATACACCGATGAAGTAATCTCAAACTCAAGGATGCAGGCTCTTGTGCACTTCTGGCTTGAGCAAACTGACATGCCGGATGGTGTAGAGTAACTAGATGGTTAAACAGACTTAGGAATATACTTTGAGTATATTCCTCTTTTAACTTTTTATAATAATTTCAATACTTGTAATACTTGCAATAATGCCTGATCATTTCAAAAGTACATTGGTGTCTGGTATGAACAAAATAACAGGAAAACCATTTTTCTCCTTTATTCTTATCGCTATCATTATTTTTACGTTTTTAGTTTTGCCGGCATCTGCTGATGACTGGCCTCTTTTTCAAAAGGATCTCTTCAATACTGGAGTAACAGGGGATCGTGCACCTACGGATACCCCTGAAGACTGGATTATCTGGGATCGTGGAACTTCTTCCGTATCCAGTAGTGGGGGTATAGATGTTGCACCTATAATTGTTGATGATACCATCTATACTATCTCAATAGACGGCACTGTCTGGGCCATTAACAAAACCAGCGGTGATGTTAAATGGACAAATACAACAACCAAAGAATCCATTCCACCTCTTGGAACACCTGCATATGGGAATGGAAAAATCTTTGTTGTTCCCAACAAAAAAAGCATCTATGCTTTTGATGCTGATACAGGTGTAGAGCTATGGAATGACACTGTTGACACGGAAATTATCATCAGCGGAAGGCATTTTAATCAGCTCATAACGCCTATTACTTATTATGATGGTAAAATATATTTTGGCGAATGGGGACCGACATCATTTACTTCAAAATATTATTGTTACAATGAGGACGGTACTGTATGCTGGACACGCAAATCCATGAATACCGGGGGATATTACTGGTGTGGAGCTACAGTTATTGGCAAGAGTCTTGTCTTTGCAGATGAGGATGGTTGTCTAACTTCTGTAAATAAAGATACGGGAGAAACAATTGATGAATTTGCTGCACATGATTTCTTTGAATTTGACAGTCATGTACGCAGAATGAGGTCTTCTATCAATTATCAGGAAAATACGGGCAGGATCTATGCTTCATCTGAAGCAGGTTATTGCTTCTGGGTTGGCTTTGATAAAGAAAACGGCACCTTTAACCTGGCAGAAAGCGCCTCTGAACAAATAGGCAGAAGCTCATCCACTCCTGCTGTATACAATGGAAGAGTTTATGTTGGAACAGGTACCGTGCTTGAGGCCAGCAAATTGAAAACACTTTATTGTCTGGATTCTGATTCTCTTGAAAAGATCTGGAATTTCACCGCAAGCGGTCCCATCCAGGCTTCTCCTGTTATATCGACTGCTTTTGATGATGGAGATGGGGAGGTGTACATTTATTTTATAGGCAATACGCATGATGGAAAGGTATTCTGCCTTAAGGATTATGCGGGAAATGCAGAACCTATTCTGCAGTGGACCTATGAGCAACCTGAGGACAAAAAGGAGTATACATTGCAGGGAGTTGCGATATCGGATGGCTGGCTATATTTTGCGAATGATGCAGGCTATATTTTTGGACTAAAGGAATGGAATCAATGGAACGATCCTGACTCTGATGAAGGTAAGACAATATCAAATACTGAATTGCAGGAGACAATATATTTGTGGGGTAATAATCTGGATTCTTCGATCAGTAAGGAAAAAGTAACGCGTGAAAGACTAGAAAAAATTGTTTATTATTGGCTAAACCCATAGAGAGGAACTAAACTATGTCAGAAAAACAAAAAGAAAGAAGATCAGGTATGATCCTTGTAGTATTACTTGTATTCTCGGCGTTATTTTTGACAGCAATACCTGCAAATGCTGCAATTTTTGAAGTTACAAACAGTTCTGAACTTGTCGAAGCGCTTGGAAAAGCTCAGAATGGAGATCAGATGTACTTAGAAGCCGGAAATTATAGCAGCATCACTGTAAGTAAGTCTGGTATAAAAATAATTGGGAAAAGTGCTGATAAAGTAATTTTCGATAACGATGGTGACAATATAGAACTGAAGGCTGAAGGATGTGTCCTTCAGGATGTTACTGTAATTAACAGTCCTAAAGGAGTGGAAATTGAAGCAGATAACTGTGAGATCAGAGGATGTGTGTTCGAAGGACTCACCCACAGTACTGGAATTTACGTAAAAGGGAACAATCTTCTCTTTGAAAACAATGTTGTTACAAATGCCACCGGGAAATTTTTCGCAGTCTATGGACTGTGGAATGGAGGTACATACAAAAACAATCTTTTTATAAACAACGATTGTGCTGCACTGTCACTTTACATAAATAGCGAAAACAACATTGTTAGTAACAATAATTTCATAAACAACAAACATGGTCTGCACTTATGGGGTCCGGGAGCAGGTAACCGGATATATCTCAATAATTTTATAGGTAATACTGATGATGTGAAAGAAACTGAAGTATCATCTACTGTTTATTGGACTTCAGATGAACAGATTTCTTATATGCATGATGAGAATCAATTCAGCTCTTACCTTGGCAATTATTGGGATGACTATGATTGCGGTGACAATGATAACAATGGAATATTGGATTCGCCTTATGAGTTATCTTCAAGTCTGGGCGTGGATCAACAACCATTGCTTTTGGAATTTGAGAATTATATTGTCCAGAACGGATCATTTGTAGATCTTCTTCCTGTAGATTTTCAGACATCCTCCTCCTTGACTGCACAACAACCAAACATAGTAAAAGTAACAATAAAAAATGCAGGTGACTTATCCTCCGGTTATTGCAAGGTACTACTTTTGGACGAAAACAATGTAATTGACTCTCAAATCCTATCTTCAATTGAGCCTGGGAACACATCAGTAGTAGCGTATACTTTACTGCCGACAGAAGGCTACCATAGCTTAACTGTAAGGGTCGATTCTGAAAATGTGGTTAATGAATCCAATGAGAATAATAATGAAATTTCCAAGACTGTTGCAGTTGATAGTGTTTCAATAGATGAAAATTGGCATCAGTTCCACAAAGATGTTCAACATACCGGATTTTATCCGGGGCAAGCTCCCTCAACAAGCGAAATCCTATGGATTAGCGATAGTATTGATGCGGTCCATGATTCTTCTCCTGTAGTTGCAGATGGCAAGGTATTTGTTAACACAGGAATTGGCAACCCGGATGATCCTACTGGTGGAGGGGAGGAATCACAGATAGTAGCCCTTGATATGTATACAGGCGAATTTGCTGGCTCTTACGGCCCGGGTAGTACCTTTTATGGTTCATGGGCATCACCATGTTTTTATGAAGGAAATGTTTCATGTGCACGACCTGATTCTGTCATCGGCGGAAACATGATAGTTAACGGGAAAGTGTATGTTGGTGATTTTGATGGATATCATTATCACTGCTACTATGAATCAAATGGAACTGAAATCTGGTCTTTCCCTGTTGAAGGGAAAGCCATGTCAACACCTGCTTACTCCGATGGAAGGGTTTACCTAACAAGTCTGACAAGTTCAGGCTATAATTCAGGTGGGTACGTATATTGTATTGATGCTGAGACAAGCGAAGAAATCTGGAGGATCTCTACAAGGGACGATGCAACTGGAACGCCAAGCATCTACAATGATATAATTTATGCTACTACCTATAACTGGGATGGAGATGGGGAAATATATGCTATTGATAAGAATGATGGAACTATCATCTGGCAAAATGATATTATGAGGACAAATTCATGTCCTGCTGTAGCTTATGGAAATGTGTATGTAAGTGGTGGGTGTTTCGGATGGAGCAAGATTCAGACATATTGTTTCAACGCAATCACAGGAGAACTTGTCTGGGAAACACCAGATGGTTGGGCAGGTATAGGTGGCTGGACAAATTCTCCGGTAGTTGCCGATGGAAAAGTGTACATCGGTTACCCGGATGATGCATATGGATACAAAGGAACATTCTGTCTGGATGCATTCACGGGCAAAACGATCTGGAAATATCAGGGAGGGGGCTCTGCACCAGCAATTTCGGATGGAATTCTTTATACCATAGGAATTGATGGGAAGGTCTATGCTTTCGGCAATTTAACAGATGTTATTCTCCCGGTTGCAAATTTTGAATCAAATGTAACATATGGACAAGCTCCTCTTACTGTGGCTTTTGTTGATACTTCTATAAACGCAACATCATGGAAATGGGACTTTGAAAGTGATGGAGTGCTTGATTCCACAGATCAGAATCCACAGTATACCTATACAGTTCCTGGTGTCTATGCAGTTACCCTGAATGTCAGCAATGCTATAGGTAGTGATATCGAGACAAAGGTTGAATATATCACTGTAGGTGAATGGAACCCTTGGAATGATCCAGACTCTGATTCTGGTGCAATCATCACTAACTCTGAACTTCAGCATGCTATCTATTGCTGGCAGACTGGTGAACATGCCCCGTATACTGATGAAATAATCATAAATGCAAGGATGCAGGCTCTTGTGTATTACTGGCTCGAGCAGGCAGACATGCCGAATGGTGTGGAGTAAGCAGATGGTTGAACAATTTAGAAAGAAGGCCCAGGTGATTCGAATTTCGATTCTGGTGCAATCATCACTAGCTCTGCATTCCAGTATGCCATCTACTGCTGACAGGCTGGTGGACACGCTCCGCATGCCAATGCAGAGATCACAACCCCAGAGATGCCGGCTCTTGTACACTACTGGTTGCATCAATACTGAAATAGAAACAGAAAAGTTGTAATTCAATTATCATTAAAAATTTTAAGAAAAAAGGAGTTTTAAATATATGCTGTCGAAAATGATTAAAAAATCTGCCAAATTAGGCATGATTGTTATTTTTTCATTTGTGTTTTTGATATCTCCTGCATTGGCTTCAGGTGAGATGTCTGGTACCAGATCAATTTCAGATTCCTCTGTCATGCCTGGTGATACTATAACAGTTACCATTGAGATGAATGTACATCAACAGATATGGGGACCAATGATCACAGAAAATCTACCAAATGGATGGGAAATTATTGAAAAAGATAATGATGATATGACATTTAATCCATTAACGAGTTCATGGGTAGTGATTAATAAGCTTTCAGATGGAGATTCAAAGACTATTGTTTATGACATAACGGTTCCCACATGGACTGGTGATGGAACATATGCGATCAACGGAGAACTGACTGGTCGTAATCTGACTGGCCATAACATTAGTGTTGTCACCGGAGGAGATAGCCAGGTGACAGTAAATTCTGGAGGTGGAAATCCAACAACGATAACTGCAGACTTCAGTGCAAATGATACATCCGGTTATGCACCTTTAACTGTTCAATTCACTGACATGTCTACTGCTGCAACTTCATGGGAATGGGATTTTGACAACGACGGTGTAGTAGATTCTACGAAACAGAATCCGGTTCACACTTACAATGAAACAGGTGCCTACACAGTAAAACTGACGGTTTCCGGTGAAGGTGGAGCTGATACAAAAACGAAAAACAGCTACATTAAAGTTACTGAAGAAGGAAACTATAATTCACTTGAGGCCTCAAGTGTTTCTCTCAGTGCAACAATCATCCCTGCGATTTCAATTGAAGTAACCCCCGGTGCAATAAATTTTGGCGCACTTTCAGCCGGAGGAAAAAGTGATGAGCATAATTTGAATATCAAAAACAAGGGTGCTGTTGATGCTACTGTAACGGCAGAAGTAACCGATGTTGCAAGAGGATTGTATGAGGAAGGGTTGAGGCTTGATTCTGATGTCTGGGGTGACTACTATAAAATGGTCGATTCCGGAACCACAGAAACCACACAGTTATGTTTGCATGTACCTTCCGATTACATTGGAATAGGTTCCATGGAAGGCAAACTTGTTTTTTGGGCAGAGATCGGCTGATAATATGTTTAAAAGGGAGGTTTATTCCTCTTTTTACATTTTAATTGCAAAAATAATCTAATATAATCTTTTAAGATAATACCTCTAATCTAAAATCTCTATATTATATACCTGTAGTAATGAATTTTCTTTAACAACGAATAGCTTTTCGCTTTTTCATAGATATTTGAAGGTGGAGTTACATATGAAGCTACAAAACATGTTTCTAAATAATAATAAAGCCGCATCGCCTGTCATTGGTGTAATGTTGATGGTGGTGGTGACAGTGATCCTGGCGGCGGCTGTTAGCTCTTACAGTGGAAGTATTGGTGGAAGTACAAAAACTGCACCATCTGCAGTCTTTGAGGTCCAGATCAAAAAAGGTGTGGATATAGGAGGTGACAATATGTCTTTTATGAAAATAAAAGAGGTCACCGGAGATTCTATTGATACTAAGGATCTCAAGATTATAACTACATGTATCAACTCTGACAATAATTTTTCCGTTACAGAAGTGTATCCTAATCAGGAAAACACTGATAGGATTAATGGTGGATCTCCAACTATAAATAGTGTTTCCCCTTACTGGAACAATCCTGCCAAAGGTGTATTCGGAACCCATGAAGCTGTTAACTTCGGAAACTATGTTCTCAAGCCCGGAGTTGTGATGGTTGCCGAATCAAACGAAAATGATGTGCCAAAGTCAGATAGGACCGGCATGGAGGCAATGATATCTGACTGGAAAAATGTCACATCCGGCGATTTCATAACGGTTACATTTGTGCATATACCCAGTGGCAAACCCATATTTAATTCCGAAGTGGAGGTTATGTAATTGAAAAAACGATGTAGTTTCTTTTCTGAAAAAGAGGCGGTCTCCCCTGTAATCGGAGTGATGCTGATGATCGTCGTCACAGTTATCCTGGCAGGTGCAGTCAGCTCATATGCTAACAGCATGAAAACTCAGGATACGGCACCTCAGCTTATTTTACAGGCAAAGGCATCAATTCAGGATGGCTACGTCCATATTGAGCATATGGGTGGTGATACTATTGCCAAGAGGGATGTACAGGTAGGTATTGAATCAGGTTATCCTTCACAGACAGGTTTCGTAGATAATGACAAAGTGTCATTTGTCCCAAACGATAACTACCTAAACCCCGGTGATGAAGCAAGGGTCAATTTCACACATTCTGGCTCTGACATCTTCATAACATTTGATGGATCAGAAATTAAACAGCAGGTAGAACTTGGTGAACCTTTTAGATTAATGATAATTGACTCAAACTCCGGGCAGACTATTTACTCCGCCAGAATTACGTTGTCACCCTGAACGAGGTTAAAAAATGAAGCAACAAAATTTATTCATTAAGAGTTCATCTGCTGCGTCGCCTGTAATAGGTGTAATGCTAATGGTAGTTGTGACTGTTATTCTGGCAGCTGCTGTCAGTTCATACAGTACGAATGTACTTCCGGGATCACAATCTGTTCCCAGTGCGGCATTTGATGTTGAGATGAGGAAGGATATCAATACTTTTCATGGCAACATGAGTTATATTGCCATTACAATGGTAACTGGCGATAAAATACATACGAGGGATCTGAAGATCATAACTGTAAATCCTAATGCAAGAGGAGACTACAAAACAATGGAAATCCTGCCGAATGCAAATAACACAAACTCTAGGTCATTCGAAGGCACTTCTCCTTTCTGGAATCTGGGTAATTTCCCTACAACAGGCCAGTTCTTTGGAGAATTCCTTTTGGAACCGGGGATGACCATGGTTGCAGATGAATATGCCAATTATGATGGCGCATCTTGGCATTCTGACACAGGTAAATATATCCGTGGGCCGAATGGAAAAATGACTGGCATGCAGGCTATGTTTGCAGATTGGGGAGACAATCCTGCAGACTCCATGGATGATACCATCAATCGGGGTGATGTTGTTACGATAAAGATCGTTCATACGCCAACTAATAAGGTAATTTTCAAAAAAGATGTGGTGATGTCATAATGAAGGCGAATCAGAAAATAATGCTTTCTGAAAATGCTGTGAGCCCTGTTATCGGTGTGATGTTGATGATAGTTGTGACTGTTATTCTCGCAGCGGCGGTCAGTTCTTTTGCAAACGGTATGGGAAAAAAAGATGATCCCACACAGGCGATTTTTGAGGTTGAATGTTCTGCTTCCGATGGCCTGATTATTATTAAACACCTTGGGGGAGATAGTATCTATAAAGAAGATACCAAGATTGAGATATCTCATGGGCTGCCTAAGATGACCGGTTATCTTTCAAATGAGAACCTCACGTTCTATCCCGCAGAGCAACCAGATGAAAATGGGACTGTGAAAAGGGATGCTGGAATGGACAAGATTGCATTGCAACCCGGACAAATGGCAACATATTCTTTCAGTCAACAATATGTTACCTATACTGATCCTTTTAATGGCAAAAATGAAACAATGTATCATCCTGTGTTAGATGATCAGGTAGTTGTGATAGGTGAAACTTTCCATGTTTCCATTATTGATGTGGCTTCAGAGAATACTATTTTTTCCACTGATGTGGTAATGAAACCTTAAAGGTTCCTTCTTCTCTTCTTCTTTTTATTTTATAGATATTCTGATTAGTTGAAGCTATCAAAAATCATTTTTTTATTGTACATCTTTATTGATTTTAAGGATAGAAATTCTGCAGAGTTTCATGTGAACATTTCTTATTCATATAGTTACTACTACATCACACAAGATTTATATTTACTAAAAATATATTATCTGTGTGCGCGTTAAAGTCAATTTAAGTATTTTTACTTCAAGATTAGCATTAACAGTCTTTACTATCTTCATATTAGTACAAACTACTTCAGCAGTATCACTTGGTGTTTCTCCTCATAGTCTTCAATTCGACATGGAAAGAGGATTGATTCAGAAGAACATCACTATCATCAACAATGGAAATGATGTGATGAATTATAAAGTATATGCAGGCAGCGACTATTCTGAGTGGGTTAGCATTTCTCCTTCGGAATTTGTGCTTTCTCCTGGTATAACTCAAGATGTTACTGTGTGCTATACTCCAACAGAAGATTTGATAGGCAATACTACGTTCAAACTGAACATCGTTACAAAACCAACAGCTGATAAACTTGGAATTGGTGCAGGTATAAGGATACCTGTAACTGTTCTTGCTGGTGCAAATGAAAAGATCTCTGATGCTTCATTCATCACATCATTTTCCCGATATTTCGTGAATTATCTTTGAAAATATAATGTTTTATTTAGGGTTGATATGCATGCAGGGAATTATTAATCCTTGGTTTAGCTAAAAAGGTAACATATCTAATCCAAAATCAAGTCTTTATATACTTCTTTTTTTACATAACTCAACCGACAATAAATTACTGTTTGAATTCTGTTTATACAACAACTACAATTGGTTTTTGTGTAACAAACTGCAAAAACGGATGAAATGTTTTCGGAACTCAACGACGTATACACAGATAGCACAGTAAATAGCTTCGCATTTCACGTTGCTGAAAATACTATTTACACTACTGAACTAAAAACGAAGAAACATGGGGGTTTTGAGCATAAGAACAATCATTAACAAGTTTAACAGTTCAGTGCTGCAGGTAGTGTCATCAGTAAGCATGCCTGAAAAACCAGGTTTATTGAAAAACATCTTTAGTCATTTTTCTGGGAATGGTGACTCACAACTGCTTGAAATACCTGAGCCAACTGATGATCTTGTCTCATTCCATCCACCGGCACATATGGAGGAAGTAGAGAGATATTGGGTTGATGAACCATATTGTTTTATCTCCATCTTATATGATACACAGAAAAAAACAACCAATTATTATGTTGTTGAACCGAAACTAAACAAATTTGAAAAAACACTATTAGAAGATTTTAATAATGTACTGGGTGATCAGCTTACTATTTCTAATCCTCAGGATGAAGAAGACTTCGATTCAATTGACAGGTACAAGTTGCTAAAGGAAAATACCAAACAGACCTTGACGAAATACTTTGATCTACAGAATCGGACATTTGAGAAAATTTACTATTATCTGAAGCGTGATTTCATTGATTTTGGTCCTATAAGCTCAATAATGAAAGATCCAAAAATCGAAGATATATGGTGTAATGGGGTAAATGTTTCTCTATTTGTATATCACAAAGCTTATGGTAATATCAAGACAAATATAGTATTTTCAAATGATGAAGATCTTGATCACTTTGTTACTCTTATTGCACAGCAAAATGGCCGCCATCTTTCGAGATCGACTCCTATAATTGATACTGTCATGCGTGATGGATCTCGTATAAATATTACATATGGACACGATATAAGTCCAAAAGGCAGTTCTTTCAGTATACGCAGACAAAAGGAGGCACCACTGACACCACTTGATCTTATTGCGTGGGGTACTTTTTCGTCACAGATGATGGCTTATTTCTGGTTCTGTATGGAGCATGGAAAAAGCATATTGTTCTGCGGTGGCACTGCTAGCGGCAAAACTTCATCATTGAATGCTATTTGTCTCTTCATTCCTATGAAAATAAGAATTGTTACTTTAGAAGATACTCCGGAGATTAACCTTCCTCACAAAAACTGGATATCAACAGTAACAAGGGATGGAATATCAATGAACAAAATGGGCACCATAGACCTTGAAGCTCTGCTGCGTGCATCCTTAAGGCAAAGGCCTGAATACTTACTTGTAGGTGAGGTCAGGGGCCGTGAGTCACAGACACTTTTCCAGGCAATGAATGCAGGGCATGCAACATGCTCTACGTTCCATGCGGGATCTCCCAGAGAAGTTATAAACAGATTTACTAATCCCCCAATAAATGTTCCTCCTGCTATGTTCAGTGCTCTGGATATTATTTCGATGCAATCCAATATATATGAAGGAGGAATCGAAAAAAGAAAAGCTTCACATATCGCTGAAGTTATTGGAGTAACAAATACAATTGAGTTGCAAGACACATTTCTATGGGATTCTCTTACGGATACATTTGAGTTTTTAGATTCAAAAGTACTTCAGGACATTGTGAATAAAATTGGTATTTCAGAGGATAAAATATATGAAGAACTCAAGCGAAGAGCCGTGTTTCTTGATCTGATGCTTGAAAATGGGATAAGAGATTACTATCAATTTATTGAATCAATAAATGCCTACAACAAGGACCCTGAAAAAATAATTGAGCTTCTGATTTCAGGTGAGCAATACAACGGAGAAATAGTTGAAAATGCAAAATCCAGTAATTAGCTTCGGTTTTGTCAGGCAATATGCCAAAAAGCGCTCAGATAGGTATGATTATCTGATAAACAACCTCAGAGCTGCAAGAATGGATGTCCACTATTCCACATATATTGAGCAGGGATTCATATATTCCGTCCAGACATATGCACTTGTACTGATGTCTTTGTTCCTGATGAATTTTTTAAAGGATATGCCTATTTTCGAAATACTCAGGACATATGAGCACATATTTTTTTCAAGCATTACATATTTTATCCTACCGATAATTTCAGCTTATATTGTTTACTGGTCCTACCTACAATATCCACGCTTTATTGCCTACTCACGTGCCACTAAAATAGATGTGTTGCTTCCTCATGCCTCCTCTTTTTGCTATGGAATGACAAAAGGAGGCACACCTATATATGAAACAATCAAAGAGCTTGCGGAAAATCCGCACATTTACGGTGAGATTGCAACCGAGGCGCTTTGCATTGTGCGAGATGTTGAATTACTGGGTGATGATCTTGTTAAAGCTGTAAAGAATACTGCACATACCACACCATCTAAAACCTTTCATGATTTCCTCGAGAACCTTGTTCCCATGATACAGGGAGGAAGTGATATACACCAGTATTTTGCAGTTAAAACAGAACAATACTTCCTGCATGCAAAAAAGACTCAGGAAATGTTTATCAAAACGCTGGAAATAATCTCTGAAGTCTATGTTGTTGCTTTTGTGGCTGTCCCTATCTTTTTACTAATTACTCTTGTGACCATTGGGCTTCTCAATCTAAGTCAGACATCTTACCTTTTCCATGCTCTGTATCTGGGGCTTCCATTAGGTTCCATAGCATTGATTGTATTGATTGATTCTATATCTCCGAAAGAGGAACTTGGGATTCATTACGTAAACAGAGATGTTCTGAGAAAGTCTCATTCAACTGAAGAGGAAGAGATCGATGAAGAGAATTATGAATCAAACCTTAAAAAGTATAACAATAAAAAATTGAAGAGAAAAATTATAGGTAAATTAAAGAACCCACTTGCACCGGTCCTTCAAAAGCCCATATATGCATTTGCTTTCAGTGTACCTTTAATGGCCATGCCATTTTTACTGATGGCAGATGATTTGAATAAACAAATTGTCCTGTCTGTAATTATTGGCATCCTGCCTGTCTCACTTGCTCATGAATATAAAGTAAGAAGACTAGCAAAACTGGATAAAGCAGTACCTGATTTTCTAAGAAGGCTTGCCGAGGTTAATGAAATGGGAATTCCTATAAACCATGCTATCAGCCTTCTCTTAAGATCTGATGTAGGTTTACTATCAGGTGAGATAAAAAGAGTATGGCTTGATATGGAATGGGGTGGTGAAATGAAAGATGCACTATCACGTTTTGAGAATAGGATCGGTACACCTGCAATAAGAAGAGCGGTTACACTTCTCGTAAAGGCCACTGAAGTCAGTGATGATACGAGAGATGTACTTTTGATAGCTGCTGAGGATTCAGAGAATATGATAAAGCTAAGAGACGACAGATTTCAGACAGGTTTTGTCTACCTGGCGACTGTTTACATAGCTTTTGGAACATTTATGTACGTTTGTTATTCTTTCTCAACCCAATTTATACCATCCATGTCAAATCTTGGGGGAGATGGTCTTCTCAATATTGAGCAGATAACCTCCACAATGTTTAATGCATGTGGCATACTGGGTTTCTTTTCGGGTCTTATACTCGGTGAGATGGCACATGGTAATATTTTTTCAGGATTCAAGCATTCTGTTATATTCCTTGTGTTGACGTTTGCTTCCTTTACAACGCTTATGAATTACTAGGTGAAAAAATGGCTTCTGAAATGGTTGGAGAGGTACTGAAACTTGCAATAACAGTGAGTCTGGTAGCTGTATTATCTATAGGCATTTATACTCTTCTGCCAGAAGAAAGAGCTCCCCATCTCGAGATTGAGATGAGTTTCAACCAGAGTAATCCACAAATCATTGAAATCACTCATGTTGGAGGAGACCCCATCAGAACCAAGGATGTAAAGATCGAGTTATCCAATACAACCGACATTTTTGACAAACAATACTTTGAACTAACCGATCTTACAAGTGAGAACTTCTGGATATTCCCCCAGACCCTGCACCTTGATACCAGTACATTCTTGAGTAACAACACGAGTGAAGTTAAGATTTCGGTAATTCATCAACGGGCAATACTAGCTATTGGAGAGGTCAAAAAAGTATGATCAAATGCATTTTTGCAGACCGTGAAGCAGTATCCACCGTGGTTGCTGCCATACTCATACTTGCAGTTCTCACAACATTCATCACTGCTATCAACGCTTACTATATACCGTCACTTGCTGCTGAGAATGAGATTGATCACATGCAGAACGTGAGAAATGGCTTTGTAGAACTTGCCTCGTTGGCTGCTTCAGGAAGTTCAAATGAAAAAGTTCAAATTCCACTAGGAAGTGAACAAATGCTTTTTGGACCTTCGGTTTCCTCAAGCGGAACGCTAACTGTGGAGGAGGATAGCAGCTGGATTAATATTTCCATGGAAGATGTGACTGAACCACGCAAGGAATTTTATGATGAAACTAATAATCCTCCTTTTGTAGTCAATCTATTATCTGTTTCTAGCTTATATGCTGTGAAGTTGCCAGATACATCTACAAATAAATATGAAATCAATATTGATTCTGACAATTGGATATCTGCTGAATGGGATACATCGAGCACTTTAAGAGTAAAAACTCGCAGAAATAATGAAACAGTATTCCATCGCAGTGTTGCAACACCATTGGAAGGTACCGATGAATATTATGCATTTGATCTCTTAAATCCTGTTTATGGCTTTTCTGAGGTCTTAACGAATGTTCAAAAACCATTTAATCTTAACTTTCAGAGTGGTTTATTCTATGTAGAATACGAAAAACTACCACCTTATGAATACGATGAAAGACTCTACACTTCCGATAAGTATCTCAACATAAGTACAGGCTGCTTCAAATACAGGTCATCGAATAATTTCTGGATAGATCAGGAGTTCATTTTTGAGAACGGGGCTGTGATATTACAACAATCCACCAGTGAAGAATCACTGGTCAGGTCAAAACCTTTCATCACATTGGATGAAAATGGTAAACTTTTAAACATGCATATATTCAATGTGGTTGGAGTTGAAGACAGTATGAGTGGAAATGGAATTACCACAATAAATGTTCAGGTTGAGAAATATGAAGAACAAATATACCCTTATGTCGAGAATACCACTGTAGAAATCAGGTCTGAATATTGCGAGGCGTGGGAAAGATATCTAGCAGGTATTGAGAATTCAACGATTTCAAATGGTGAAATGGTTACGGCATCTTTCTACAATAAAAGCGTGAAGATCAGCACTTCTGACATAAAATTTATCATTCCATAGGAATGAAATTGAATGTTTGTTATGAATTGGTCTTATTTGCATATTGTAAAATGCATTAATATATTGGCAAAAAAGCTAATATTTATTTTTTATTAAATTAAGCTAATAAATAAAATAGAAACAATTATCATCATAATGACTATTAGATAATAATTAATGGAAATATTTATATGAGTGTTAATCATCCAATATGGCATGGGTACTGATGACTTCAAAATGATAAATGCACTTAGCAACGAAACACGTTTAAAAATGTTTATGCACCTCAACGACAAAGATATGCATATATCAAATGTTGCCAGGGAATTGAAGATTTCTATTCCTGTTGCTTCAAAGCATGCATGTGTACTTGAAGATGCGAACCTTATAAAAAGAAAAGTATTTGGAAAAACACATGTTCTTTCCATTAAAAACAAAAAGATATGTAAAACTGAAGAAAAAAAGAATGTACCTTTAAACAGTGATTATCACAAAATTCTCGAAACAATCGAATCCCTCAAAAGCATTACACAATCAGACCCCAAAAAAGCTTAAAATTTGATTGTTATAACTTATTCTAGAATTGTTCTCTTTCTGTATGATCTAATACTCCTGGCTTATTTCTTTTTGACCGGACAGTAATTGTAAATCCAAACAATAATAAAATTGCCAATCCTGCAAACAACCCTTTGTTTGAGACTTCAATATGTACTGGAATTTTGATTCCACTTCCGACTTCAAAATCTGATGTTGAAGAAGTAGCAATTACATAAGTTTTCATGTCATATTCACCGTTTGCAGTAATAGGGGGTTTCACTGCGATTGTCACTTCTTTATGTTCTCCTGATACTAGGCTGAAGTTGTTTGGCGATATATCAAACCAATTTATGTACTCATCATCGACATAAACGCGGTAATTTGAAGTTCCTGAACCATCATTTTTTACAAAAAGAGTCTGTTCATTCCCAATTCCAACATGAGCATCAAAAGTCAGGTTTGCCGGAGATACGCCTACACCGATAGCTTCTACGGTTGATATAAAGCTAATACAGATGATCAGAAATAAAAAACACTTTTTCATCATTCTTCTAAACCAGATTTTGTTGTGTAAGGAATATGTAAGTGTTAACCAATATTAAAGTTATTCCCATGAATTAAACATGTTACTTAAAACTTAATTTGTTAAGTGTTTTGACTAAGATCTGATACTATATCAGAACAATATTCATAATCAAAAGCTGAGAGGATCAAAATGGGCAGCTTTTCTTGAAATATGTGATACTTGTGCCAGAATAATAATGGCTATAGTACTATGGTCCCATGGTCAGTTCCTGAACATTGATTATCTGACCACTGCCTGTATCGACGATAAATAAACTAAATTCAGTTCCTTCGTAAACTATTGAATCTCCAATTATTGCACACTCTATTGGTCCTGTTTCTTCTGTAAAATGATTGTAAGTGTGAGATTCAGTTTCAAAGCTTATCTTGATCTGCTCAGATGCGGTCAAAGGCTGCAAATCCATTGCAACATTTCTGGTAATCTCATTGGATGGATAGAATGCAAAACTCTCTTCAGACAGGAATACTGTTTGTGGGAGTATACCTGTTGTAGATAATATTACCTTAAAATGTTCTCTGTACAAGGACGATCCTCCGGAGTAGTTCAGAGTAATATTTTCTCCTGAAATAGAAGCATTGCCAGTGAAAGTCGCAATATCAAAAGGATAATCTGTTTCACTGTCTTCATTAATTGTTACTGCTTCGTCGAAGAGAACTTCATTAGATGGTATATGGATGATCTTTAATGATACGTTGTCTCCTGTGTGTAGTGTATCATCTGCAGGGTCCGCAGGATTATCTCCCCAATCAGCAAACATAGCCTGCATTCCGGTTATACTTCCACTTGGACTTAGTACATAATCGCCTACATCAGGATCCCAGATTACGTCCTGATTATTAGAAGAATCATAAGCTATCATTATAATTCCCGGAACTAACACAAAATCTCCGAAGGATTGACCCGTTGTCGGGAAATTACCCTGATTCCAGAAAGGTGATGTTCCTTCAAATGAAAAAGTTTTTGTATTATTAATGCCGGGTAAAATTTCCCTTGTCTTAAAGTCTCCTCTAGCATTTGGATTGGTAGTTATGATCTTCAAATCCTTTGTATGGATCGTATCGCCTGCTGTTTGTTGAATACTCAGATAACTCATGTTTCCATATGCTGTTGAGATATCCTTATGCAGCTCAACATGGAAATCAGCAGATGGTCCTCTGAGAGGCTCAGGCAAACCATTGACCCAGCAATGAATCCATTTTTGTAATTCTGTGAAGGTAATAGGTTCTTTTTCGACTAGCTGTGGGATTTCTTCTCCTCCCATTATAAGAAGTCCAGAATCCAGAACGTCGTTAAAACGTGTATCTATTAAAGATAGCCTGAATACTTCGCCTTCACAAATTATCTGTTCAGCAAGTAGTGGATTACAGGTGGTTTTTGTTGTGCCATCAAAAGGGTCAGTATAAGAAAAGCAATTGTTTTCAAATGAAATATTGATAAAATCCCTAGGCAAAAGTGGTGAATTTGGAGGATATGAGATTACATCCCCAGGAAGATAACCATTCATAGTAGGTAAACCGTGAGATATTTCGATTGCAACGTTTTCTGGATATACTGTGTTCCCACCAAAGTATTCCAGTGTAATCTCCCCATCCACGACAGAGGATCCCATTTTAAAATTGGCAGTACCGTTAGCTAAACGAATTGGGTATGTTGGATAATCAGAAACCATGACTTCCTTTTCAAAAAGAATCTCATTCTTTGAAGAATCAACAAGCATTACTGAAACCACGTCACCGGCGTGTAGTGAATCATCTGCAGGGTCTGCTGGATCATCTCCCCAGTCAGCAAACATTGCCTGCATACCGGTCATTCTTCCACTTGGCCCAATATGATATTCTCCCTTTTCAGGAACCCAGATTGCACCCTGATAATTTGAATATTCATCAGCAATAACTGTCATACCGGGTTGCCAGATGTACTCGCCAAAAAACTGACCCGTTATCGGGAAGATATTACCCCGATTCCAAAAAGGGGAAGTGCCTTTAAATGAAAGGGAATTTGTATTGTTACAATTTGGCATGAGAATCATTGTCTGGTTGCCACGGGCATTAGGATTGAACGTGACTATCATGAGGTTTTTAGTATCAATAGGCTCCCCACGGGTCTTGGTGAAGGTGATGTAGCTTCCATTACCAAAATATGTATGACAATCTTTTATGAGTTCTACTTCATATTCTTCCGATGTGAGTGGAATATTGTTAATCCAAAAATGAACTATCTCCTGCATTCTTTCAGTTTCAACTGCTTTGTAAGAGCATGATGCTTTGATTTCCTCATAGGATGTGCATGATGCAGGTATACTGCAAAAGCTGATTAGAATCAGCAGTAATGCAATCAGATTAATATTCCAGCGGCATAAAGAACTCATTTTTATCGCCCAAACTATCCTTTTGGCATTTATAAATAATAATTATGTATTCGCTTAATATTTGTGTAATGACGTGCTATGCACAATTACTATTTAAATGCATAATAATAGGTAAGACATGTTATCTTAAAAAATGATATACAAATAGCCCGTCATCGTCCTCTGAAATATCCGTATTTGATCTACGGAACAATAGATGATAGTTTGAGACAATATCTATTCTGTTTCCATAACTACAATGATTCAAGAAAAATGATACTAATTATCGCAATTAAACAAATGTTCAAAGCAGGATTTATAAATGCTTTTTAATAGTGTATATAAGGAGGACTGTTTAGAAATAGTGCTGACACTGTTGCAACTAGAATGTCAAACTAACGATAAAAGAACTGACACAATAAATGAAAAAGAAAGGGTAGTTCCCTCTCTAAGATTACATTTGTGTCTGGCTCACAAATGCATTGTACATTTCCATCACAGTGGCAAAGTCAATGTCAGCACCTGTCTTTGGTGCACCGGTCTGGCCTACAAAGCAATTATACGCTTCCATGACCTCGGCAAAGGTGATCATTTCACCGTCATCTGAATCAGGATCATTCCAGGGGTTCCAGTCATTTATTGTTATATAATGATTTTTTGTCTCACTATCACTGTATGGACCTTTGGTCACAGTTAAGCTCACATTATACGTACCTGCAACTGTATAATCAAATTGTGGATTGTGCTCAGTGGAATCCACAATACCATCATTGTCGAAGTCCCACAACCAGTTTTCAGCACCTGTGGAATGGTCTGTGAATTGCACAGTCATCGGCGCATAGCCATAGGTAACATTTGCTGAGAAGTCAGCAACAATATCGATACCTAATGATTCAGGTGTCGCAAGACCAAAAACATATGACCTGTCATTACCGTAGAAAAGCCAGCCATCAGATATTGTCACTCCCTGTAATGTATACTGGTTCATTTCCGGAGGTGCCGTATAGGTCCATTGCTCGATTCCAGATTCATTGAGACAATATACTGTTCCGCTTTCAACATTGGTTGTGAAGTATATGTATACCTCACCATCGCCGTCATCATAAGCTGTGCTGACTACTGGTGATGACTGGATAGCAGTGGCATTATCATAGACCCAGAATATCTCAGAAAGGTTAGTTGCATTGAGACAGAAAAGCCCGGCTCCCGAATCACCCCATACAGAACCTGAACCTACATATACTCTACCATTATAAACGGCAGGTGTAGATTTACTTTTAGAAATATATGCATGCTGCTTATCCGTGGTATTGAAAGTTCCATTGGAATTTAGACCAAGGGAGTATATGTACCCCCCCTCTGAGGTGAAGTAGATGCGTTTCAGTTCTTCAGCATAGGAGATGGAAGACCTGATGCGATCTGAAGAAACACTGAATTCTGTGGATACGTCCAATTCTTCCCTGAGGGTTCCATTGGACTTGTATACTGATACGAGTTTACCTGCTTCATCTCCATAAATCAGATAATCACCTATAGGCGCGGCACCTGCCCAGTAGTAACCACTTCCAGTAGTGGTATTGCGTTCCCAACACATTGTTCCATTATCGTAATAGCAGTGATATTTGCACAGATCTGCGATACCTGAACTCTCCGGCACCCAACCACCAAAATAGACCCTGTGGTCTTCATAGACTACGGGAGTGTTCAGTTGATAGTTTACATAGGCTGTGGGATTGCTTGGATTTGGTATTCGTTCATCTGCAATCCATTCCACATCACCTGTACTCATATTGACACAGAAAAACTTACCAGATGTCGTGGGAACAAATATGCTACCATTGCCTGCTGCAATACTTCCTATCTGGAATCCTCCTCCAAACGAGGAAGTTTCCCATATTTGGGTTCCGTTTTCTATATATAGTGCCCGTAAAACATGGTCATGGCCCACCACATAAAGAATATTGTCTACTACAATGAAAGCTGAATCAAAACCAGCTCCTAGGCCGGGACTTGTTGGTTGTGCGGCCCACGAGATTCCGTTTTCAACAGGATAGGTTCTTGGTGCTTTGTCAACTGTAACGCCATTATTGTATTTGTCTTTCTGGAACTGTTTCCAGTCAGATGCCGATGCTGCTGATGTCACCAGCAATAGTATCAGCGATATAATTATGGTGAGGGTTATCATTCCTGCTATGTCATTTCTCATCGTTTCTTCCCCTTACTCATTTTCATCAAGATTGTGTTAACTAAAGATCGTATTGTTAAAATCAGTATGAATTGATTGTTATAACATTCATGAAAATTTGACTTTGAAAAAGCCTTCTAACCTCTAACAGGTAAGCCAACTATCTTTTGTCCCTGTAAAACAGGTATAGATTTCTATAATTTTTTGTTAAAAAGAAAAGTAAAGGCGGGATAGCACCCACCTTCATTCATATCACATTGGTACCTGATCGATGAATGCATTGTACATTACCATCACTGTGGCAAAGTCAATGTCAGCGCCTGTTCCCGGAGCGCCGGTCTGATCCACGAAACAGTTATAAGCTTCCATAACCTCGGCAAAGGAAATGAGTTCCCCGTCGTCAGAGCCCGGATCATTCCATGGGTTCCAGTCACCTGTTTCTTCACCAAAGGCATAGACCTTCTGGAATCCTACTGTGTAAAGGACACCATTATGCAGTGCAGGTGTTGAACCACCGAGATCTGATTCCCAGATCAAGCTTCCATCAAATGCATCCAAGGCAACTGTGCGTGTGAATGATCCCATTCCACCACTGTCTGTGAAGTAAGACTCAGCTCCTGCATAGACAACACCGTCAGAAACTACAGGTGATGTGAACCATGAACCAGCTTCGTCACTTGTCCATACAACGTCACCTGTGAAGGCATCGAAACAGAAAGTGTGTTGATCAATCATAGCCATACCGGCAGTGACATAGACATAGCCATAAGCCACTGCTGGTGTACAGTCAGTGCCTATCATCTGGCCAGCCATGCTTGACTGCCAGACAACATCACCAGTGATCTCATCCAGTGCATAGACGTACTGGGTACCCCATGACATATCATATGTTGTAATGTACACAAGACCGTATTTTACGGCTGCAGAGCCCATGACATTGTCAATTGCCCTTGTCCATACTACATTTCCATCCATGTCAACACAGTTGACCTCATCGTATGATGTCAGGAACAGGTAGCTGTTGTTGTAAGCAGGTGTTCCCTGTGCATTTCCATTTACGGAGATGTTCCAGAGTTCAGCTCCGGTCTCTTCATCAAGACAGAAGTACTGCGCTCCATCCCAGTTACCAACAATAACCTTTCCTTCAGCAACCAATGGACCACCGTTGGTGTTCATTGGCATTGATCCCCATATGAGGGTACCGTTGTTAGCATACCTTGCACCGTCTCCAGCTGTAAATACGACACCATTATGATAAGCCGGTGTGGCCCATGAATCATAGGAGTTGTAGTTACTGCCATTTCCAAAGGTGACACTCCATACAACTGAACCATCGTTGATATCGAGTGCAGAAAGGTTGTTATAGCCGTCAGTAGCCCATGAATTTTCCTTATAGTCACTGATCACAAACATAAGACCAAGGTCCTCAGCTATGGTAATAGATGCTCCGTCCTCTGCGTCAATATCAGCTGATTCCCAGAGAGTTGCGTTGGTCTTTGGTCCGGGTGTACTTGAGTATCCGGTATGCTGAAGATCACCCATGAAGTGTTCCCAGCTATCATCAACAACTTCCGCAATCGGGGAACCGGTGACTTCTGTTGAAAGATCTCCTTCTCCAAGACTGCTGACCGCACTGACCTGATAGTAGTAGGTTTGACCGTTGGTTACATCATGGTCTATGAATCCGGTGATATCTGCAGCAATGGTCTCATATAGTGATCCTGCTCCTGAACTTGTACCTTTGTAAATGTTATAAGAGCTTATTGACTCATCACTTGCAGGTTCATCCCAGTCGAGATATACATACCTGTCACCTTCTGATCCAATCGAAACAACTGGTGCTTCTGGTGGTTCCGGAGGTATCGCTATCTTGTGACTTGCTGCGTCCCATGCACCCATGAGTGGATATTCCTCAGCACCGCCATAGCTGCTTGTAATGTTATCATCGCCAACGCCATCGACATTGGTATCAATTCCTGCATACTCTGAGTAATAGTTACCGAGATAGCCGGTATGACTCACACCGCCGTAGGTGTAGGTTACAGGATAAGGAGTGCTACAATTAATTCCTGTATAGAGTTTATATGCATAAGCTCCATTAAAATTATTCAGGTAGGCAGTTGTGCCCTCACGCATCTGCACCCTTCCAACACCTCCAACATAAGTGAAGTCGTTTAGGTATGCAGTTGAGTTGTAGTAAAAGTACACATACTCACCTGAATCAATAAGAGTTGCTTCATTCTGGTAAATCGTGCCGTCGAAGAACATATCACCGGTAACATTCAGGAATGTGTTGTTCCGAATGATGTTAGTGGTTTCAAGTCCATCTCTGAATTTGACTTTGTCCACTCCATCAATAACATTGTTTTCGACAAGAGAAGTTGCAGAACAAGAAAGATCATCAGCAGCAGTCAATATATTATTTCGGAAAATCATATTCTGGCCTACAATATCCACGCCATCTACATCCCAATCTCCTTCATAGAGATTAAGACCTGTACCGCTGTTGCCTTCAATTCTTACGTTGTGACCCTCAACATTCAATCTACGAAGACCGGAGAAGGTACAATCAAGTACAGATGAATCATCATAAAGACAGATATACGTCTCGTATATATTGTATCCTTCTAAGAAAGTGCAACCTTCAAATGTCAAATTGTTAATAATCTGATTTGGGATTAAGTTGTCTGGCTCGTACTCAGAACCGTCAGGTCGAAGTCCAAAATCACCAATAGTAATTCCATTGAAAGTTATTCCTGAACCATCACAACCTGTGGTCTCACTTGAATTCTCCCTGCCTGGCTTAATGTAGGCAGGAGTAGTGCCTGCATCAGGAGTAATGATCACTTCACCTCCATTAGCTATGAAGCTCAGGCTGCTCTTGTTTATATACAGATCTCCTGAATTATTGTAAGTACCGGGTGCCATCATGATTGTATCGCCATTCTCTGCAGCATAGATCACATCCTGCAGGTTCATGCTTTCGTCGATGAAGATCAGTCCGCCAGGAGTTGCGATTGTGTCAGTTGCTTCATCCCATGCACCCACAAGTGGGTATTCCTCGATACCACCATAGCTGCTTGTCATGCTGTCGTCACCAATACCATTACCATTGTTATCATTGCCAGCATAATTTGAGTAGTAGTTACCGAGATGGCCTGTATGGCTTGCACCAGCATAGTTGTATACTACAGGTGCAGGTGTACTGTATGTTGCAGGATATAATCTAGGGGCTGCGAAATTGCCCTCAATATTGTTAAGATAATAAGTTCCACCTTCATAGAACTGAACATACTTACTGGTGGAAGTTCCGGTATAGCTCATATCATTATTGTAAACCTGGCCTTCCAATTTCATAGAGCCGCCACTGAGTTCATTGTCCCTGATGACATTGGATGCATTCCCATAGATATAAAAGCCACTTCCATCAATGACATTATTTTCAAACAGGCAATCTCCATATTTGTAGCTTATATAGGAATTCGTCAGTTTATTGTTTCTGATAGTTACATTAACGCAGTCAGCTGAAATAGAAAGTTTATTTGCGTAGGATCCACCTTTTAATTTTGTATTGCTGCCTACATTATCCTCAAACAGTACATTATCACCTTCAATATATACATATTTAGTACCAAGATCTAAACTACAACTCTTTATTACTGAATTGTGAGTCAAGGTCACATAGTTACCGTTGATTGTACAGTCTTCAAACCTTAGACTGGTTCCATCTTGATTTACTAGCCAGTCTTCAATAGATCTGCCTATTTTATCTACTCCATCAAAAGTGATTCCATAGAAAGCTGTTCCTGAAGCATCACAACCTAAAGTATCACTGGCATTCTCCCTACCACTGATGATGAGGGAATAGGTACTGCTTGCATCATCAGTAATGATAACTTCTCCGCCATCAGCCATGAAAGTCAGGTCGCTTTTATTGATGTACAGTGCCGTCTCTCCTGCGTTATACCAAGGCAGTGAGAAATAATAGGTACCTGGTGCCATCATGATTGTGTCACCATTCTCTGCAGCGTAGATCACATCCTGCAGATTCATGTTGTCGTCAATATAGATTGTATTAGGTTCTTCAGCTATTGAATCGGCTGTTGCAAAACCGAAAGCATAATCAGCATCTGTGCCGAAGAATATCCAGCCGTCTGAGATCGCTACACCGCAAAGTGTGTATTCTGTCTTTGCTATATCTCCATAAGACCACTGCTCAACTCCAGACTCGTTGATGCAGAATACACCATCTGCTCCCCAGTTTTCGGTAAAGTAGATGTAGATCTCACCGTCACCGTCATCGTATGCCGTACTTATGACAGGGGATGACTGAACCTGTCCACTTACCGGGAAGTGCCAGTCCTTTGTGAGGTTGTTTGCATAAAGACAGTGTAATCCACCGCTACATCCCACATACACCTTACCTTTGTAGACCACAGGTGTGGAAGTACTGTAGCCTATGTTTTCATGAGCCTTATCTGTAGTATCAAAAGTTCCATCTGGATTCATACCCAGAGCATATACATATCCGCTTTTGGAAGTGAAGTAGATCCGATCCAGATCTTCAACATAGTTGACTGCTGACCTGATCTCATTTGCAGTGACACCAAATTCGGTGGATACATCGAGAGAATCAACAAGAGTACCATTAGCTTTGTACACGGAAACAAGGTAACCTGCATCATCTCCATAGATAAGACAGTCACCTATAGGTGCAGCACCTGCCCAGTAGTAAGTGCCACCTGTTGTTGTAGCACGTTCCCATACTTTTGTTCCGTTATCGTTGTAGCAGAAGTATTTTTGGGCATTCATGTCACCGAAATATATCCTGTGGTCTTCATAGATCACAGGTGTTATGATCTGCCCTGTTTCGGTTGCAGACCACTGAACAGTACCCGTGTACATATCGATAGCGAACATATTCCCATCACTGGTGGGAACAAATATACTGCCATTTCCTGCAGCCATGTTTCCAAGTACGCGACCACCACTTGTGGAAGTTGCCCACTTTTCAGTGCCGTTAACCTTGTAGATTGCCCTCAGCTTATTGTCGTCACCGACCATGTATACAATATCGCCTATGACTAAAGGTACGTTATCGAAACCCGACCAAGAACCACCAAGTGTATAGGAATTTTCCCATGAGATGCCGTTTCCAACAGGGTTGGTAATCGGTGCTTTGTCAGATGTTATTCCATTGTTGTAATTATCTTTCTGGAATGTTTCCCAATCAGATGCAGATGCTGCTGATGGCAATAGTAGTAATATCAGCAAGATCCCCATAATAAAAGTGAGACTTCCTTTTTTTCCCTTTGTTATCATTTTTATCTCCTTTATCTATTTGTTACCAGTTGGGAAAACTTGAAGAATCAGTGTTTCGATAGTTGAGCAGGTGATTAGCTTTCTATAAAAAAGACAAATGTTGAAATTCTCAACACTTTAATATTAGCCCCTCCAATCATGTACTTTCTTAAGGACATTGTTTCCACACTTCTCTTAGAGATATATATGCCAACTGATATAGATTACTTAACATAATGAGGCTCTATACAACATCGATGGAAGTGCTATTGCTTTGAGCTTTCCATTTAGTTAATTACTTTTTGGAATTTGTTGTTGTATTTCTACCACATCAATTTTTAATAAGCATGAAATGCGCATGCAAATTTACATACGAATATTTCATTTCTTATCAATAATTTCGAAACTCATTATTTGATTTAAGCATAATTTTTTAGCTAAGATACATTATCTTTTGAAGTAATAATAAGTTAATATTTGTTAGCATTTAAACTAATATGTGCAGCTAAAAACCGATATAATCTTTTAATCAAGAAAATTACATGATTAAGTTAAACAATGCTTATTATCAATTTCAGAAATTTAATTTAGAAAATTAGTTAAGTATAATTATAATATGAATAAATGCGTCCAATATACTGGTTTCCCATGGTTCCACCGTATTATTCCATTCAGAACGTGTGATTTGTGCTTATTGAGCTGTTATTCCTTCAAAGTATGTCACCAGACATATCTTCATTAAGATTTGCCCCTTTTCATAATCAACATCCTGTATAGATCCCTATAATACTTCCTTTAAGTTTCTTAGCATCAGGAAAAGTGAATAAGGATTATTTTCCCGAATCCACAGTTTTTGTTTTGAGGGTTTCAGGGTTAGAACTGTCATCTACAACAAAGAGTGTATTCTTGTTATACATAGTTCTTCACAAGTGCAACTGTGCTGGAATAGAAGTTGAAATCGCCGTCATCAAGCGTCATGTTGCTTCAAAGACTTATAAACATTATCATTAAAACATATATTTATTAGTGTATCGATAACTTTTTTATACTAGATATCTAATATATTTTAATCATGGATGTAAAGTAATTGGAATGTGAAAATACTGATCAAATAATTCAGCTATGATTTACTTTTCAATTACCTTCATCCTTAAATTAAAGGAGAAATAATTGATGAAAACCGAATTAATTGGAAAAATAGCAATTGTCGCACTTCTTGCAGTAGCATTGCTCACTGTGCCAGCATTTGCATGGGAAATTGAAGAAGATATAGATCTAGAAGTAGGTACATTTTCATTCATCCCTTCAAACAATGCAAGTGCCAGTTACACAGTTGATCGAATGACAGATCTTGGCGCCCTTCAAGCAGCTGAGGACGATAATATACTGACCTTTAATGCAACTGATTACTGGTATGATGACTATGGATCTTTCTATCTTGTAGATATTAATGGGGTTTCTGATGACTATGCAAACAATAAGGCATGGTTCATTTACATAGACAATGTAAAGACCTCATATGGCCTTGGACTTAATGATGTCGAAGAAGATCAGACTATACAGTTTAGGTACTATGAGTACAATACAACTACTTGGGAACCCATTACTACTACCAAATACCACGAAATGGACCTTAATATAATTTAATACAGTGTGAAATAATTCACATCTTGTGAAATCCGGAGTTCCGGATTTCTTTTACTTTTTTGCTTAACGTAGCAGCGGCCTATAGATTAAGTTCATTCCTTCAAGTATATCCTCGGTTTCCAGATATATTTCAGTTAGCTTTTGAACTGTCTCATCATCGGCATCCCACATCCCCCTTTGTACTGCTTCCAGCAATCTTCCTGCCATCTGACGAAGTGCATAAGGGTTATTTTCCTCTATCCACTGTTTTGTTTCTTCATCAAAAAGGAACTTTTCACTTACAGCCTGATACATCCAATCGTCCATCATGTCGGCAGTGGCATCCCATCCGAATGCATAATCCACCATTGCTGACAGTTCCTGTGCTCCACGATAACCGTGTGGTTTGAGGCCTTCAAGCCATTTAGGATTCAGTATCCTGCTTCTGAATACGAAGCGTCCTTCCTCGTCAATGGTTCTTGTCTTCAGGCGGTCCGGGTCTGAACTATCACCGACAACTGAAACCGGGTTTTTATTACCATAAGTATTAACGCTTGCTACCATTCCTCCATGATACATGAAATCATCGTCATTATCGAGTATGTCCATTTCTCTGGAATTATGGTTCTTTACGGTTACATCCAGGCGGGCAAGACGCTGCTTGAAGAGATCCGGCATTTTTTCACCTTTAAGCTTACGCGTGTAAGCGTGTGCTCCCCATGTAACATACGTATCAGCAAGGTCTTTTTTCTCTGACCATTTGGATGATTCGACAAGTTCACCGACACCAACACCGTATGTTCCCGGAGGACAGCCAAATATCCTGACCAGAGCCCTCTCCTGAGCTTCCTGCTTACTCAACCCCTCCTTTATCGAATCTATCAGGTCCTGTTGAAGGTGCTTCCGGAGATAGTTTTCATCATCAGACTCGTCCAGCATGGCAATTGTTTCAACACCTTCATCGATCAAATCCACAAGGTTTGGGAAAGCGTCACGGAAAAGCCCACTGATGCGCAGTGTGACATCTACCCTGGGTCGTCCCAGCTCTTCCAGGGGTATAACCTCAAGACCTGTTATGACACCACCCCTTGCAGACCACAAGGGACGCAAACCCATGAGCCAGAGTATATAGGCAATGTCATCACCACCGGTTTTCATGGTATCGGTTGCGAAGACCACAATACCCACACTCTCAGGATAGGTTCCCTCTTCATTGATATGCTTCTCAATCATCTGTTCTGCAAGTCCTTTTCCGACTTCCCAGGATGCCGGGGTCGGGATTACCGCAGGATCAATGGAATAGAAATTCTTTCCGGTCGGAATAAGGTGGGAATTTCCACGTGTAGGAGATCCCGAGAGGCCAGGGGGCACATAAGCTCCGTCAAGTCCTCTCATACAGTTCAGCATTTCCTCTGTACTTTTTCTTAAATTCGGAGCGATAGAAGCACAAATGTGGGAAACAACCTGCCTGATTTTCTCATTATGATTCGGGAAATGTGCATCGCAAATTGTGAAACACTGTTTGGAATCATAATTCCTCTCACCCATCTTATCGATGAGTTCCTTGGCAAGCTCGTCAACCTCTTCAAGTAAAATTCCTTTCAGATTCCCTTTTCCGAGATGCAGCTCTGCAGGATTATCCTGCAGATCCCTGAGTTCAAGTCCCATATTTCTCGCAATACTTTCACGCAGGGAAGGTACCTGTCCGTTCTTAATCCTTGTAAGACTGTAAACCATTTCCTCGAAGCGTTTCCCGGAAGGAGCCCTGCCAAAGATGTGAAGCCCGTCCTTTATGATATTGTCTTTGACATCACAGAGGTAATCATAGAGTCTTTCAAGCTCAGTTTCGATCTCTTCGGGAGTGATATCATTTTTGAGATGGAGGTCGTTCAGCAGCTCAAGTTCAATGATATCATGATATATGTCCTCTAGAAGCTGTTCGGTCTTGACATTCTCAATACCGCTTTTGGCCCTGAAGTAGTCCTGAAGTTTAATTTCAAGATCAAGTATCGCATCGTAGCCGTCCGCTCTTGCCATTGCAGGTATAAGGTGATCCAGTATAACGGCCCAGCTACGTCTTTTGGCCTGTATTCCCTCTCCGGGGTTGTCCATTATATATGGATACAGATTGGGTATATCGTCCAGTACGATATCAGGGAAACAATTGTCAGACATTCCCACTGCCTTTCCAGGAAGCCATTCAAGAGTTCCGTGCGTACCCAGATGAATTATTGCATGGACTCCGAACTCTTCCTTCAGCCATCTGTAGTATGCCAGATAATGGTGTGGCATGACTAGATCTGTATTATGATACATGGTCTCAACCTGTTCCAGAAAACCTCTTGGAGGTTGCAGTCCAATGAAAATATTGCCGTTCTTCACACCCGGTATTACAAGGGATTTATCACATACAAAAAAGTCACCTGGTGGCTCTCCCCAGTCCCTGCAGATCTGACTGGCAGGAAGTTGTGGGATAGTCTCAAACCATTCCCTGTATTGTGATTCAGGAATCAAAGCAGAAGCTCTTGTTTTCATGTCTTCGGGAGAGAGCCATTCACAATCATTGCTCACTCCGGCAAGAATTTCTTCTACGACTTCATTTCCGTTCTCAGGAATGTTTTCCACATTGTAACCTGCTTTCCTGAGACTGCCAAGCATTTCCACAACGCTCTGGGGTGCATCAAGTCCGAAGGCACCTCCGATGCCATCACTGCGGGGAGGATTCTGGTGCAAAATAATTGCAAGTTTTCTTTCACTTACAGGAGTTTTCCGTAGCTGTGCCCATTTCTTTGCAAGTCTTGCAACTTTGGATATCCTTGGCATTATGGGGACAGCTTCCCTTGTACCGTGCCCTTCACCACTTTCTATGGAGGCTATCGGAACTGTTATGATCTGCCCGTCATACTCAGGCCATACAATATTTGAAGAAATCTCCATGGCTCCGAGACCTTGGATGCTTTCATTCCATTCATCATAAGAATAATAAGTTGTCATTGCCTGCAAAACAGGCACATCAAGCAGATTAAAGAAATTAAAGATCGCCTCCTTTGTCTTTCCGTCACCCGGAGATGAAAGGGAGAGCTGAGAGAATCCCATATTCAATATCAGTACATCTATTATTGTCTGATTGTCTTTTATAAAATATTGTTCCACAACTTTCCGCACACCAAGGGAACCGGTGACAGTATTCGGAGCTGACTGGCAGAAAACAGGTAGTACGCTCATGCCTTCGATTTCCAGTGAACGGATCAACGCATCAACAGCTTTCAGGTCACCTGTAAGCCACTGACCCTGCCAGAACATGATTCCGACAGTAGGTCTGCATGAATCCAGTTTCCCTATATAATCTTCAAGTGAAATGTCCTTTTCAAAATCCGGGTGGTAAACACCATCTATTTTAGGATATATTGGTTCGGGTACGGAAATATCAAGATTGGCAAGATACTTGAGAGCCCACAGGAAAAGAGCTTTTGAGTTCTCTTCTCCGGCGAGCTGGATATAGGTATTTACGATATTGAAGTTACTGTCAGCTAATTTGAACAGGTATTTAAGTTCGTGCATTTCTTCCTGAATTTCACTCTGAATGAATATGGGTGCATCCAGACTTAGCAGGATTTCTTTCATCCGCGGGAATTTCTTAAAGTAAGCCGTTCCTCCATGCAACCTCAAAACAATAAAGTCTGCCGATTTAATCAGGCCCAGGCATTCCTGAAACATCCTTTCATCAGAGTCAAGGTTTTCAGAACTGAAAGAAAATACTTCTACATCGTATCCTGATGATTGCAGTGCTTTTTCCGCTTTCAGAAATGACTGGTTTGCTCCCGTACCGGCTCCAATATCCACTATTCTCATATTATCCCTTTTCTGTTGATTTTTGTGGGGCAGACTAAATCAAATAACAAAAATAAAAATGAGAAGACATTGACTTTGTGTCTGATTAATTTTAGTCGTTGTCTTCTCTTTGTTTTCCCAAATGCCGGATCTGTCAAACTTTGTGTGGCAATCGCAGACAAATCCTTTTAGCATTTACATTTTAAAGAAAACCGTGACTTTTTCCGGTTTCGGCAAGAGATTCAATAAGCAAACCTGCTATTTCGGCAGATTCGGCAAGAACCTTCTCACTTATGGAAACTGAATATCCGGCAGCTTCTAGCTTATTTTTCCATGAGTTCGCATTTTCACCGCTCAGCTCATAATGGGCATGCTTTCCAGGTATCAATGCGAGGGGGGCAAGTGTGACCTTTTTGGCATTAATGTGTTCAAGGCGTTTCATTACCCAGTCAGCTCCCGGATACCCGTAAGAGCTGCCGACAATGATTTTGCCACCTGTAATGTCGTCCATGACAAGCTGAAGCTGACAAAGGGAAGGATCAGCGCCGCCTTCATCCATGGATGAAACCAGAACTAATGCTTCATTGTCCCCCGGATTTCCGAAATATGAAGACAAAGCTTCTGCTGCTGAAACGTAATCCTTTGTATCCATCAGGAGTGGCTTGCCTATCAGTATGCCGTCGATACCAAGTGAGCCATGTTTACCTGAGAAATTGTTAAGGCTGCTGACTACGGTATATAGTGAGTGCAATCCGTCTCCTGGTGTAATATACAGAGGCTGTACTATTATTTTTGAGAAACCTTCATCCAGAAGGTCTGCTAATGCTCCAAGCGGACTTCTCTCTATTATCCCATCCTCAGCCATTATCTGCCTGACAAGTTCTGATGCAATGGCATAGCGCATCACTGCACCGGGATATGCGTTTTTAAACGCACCAACGCAATTATCGAGTATCTGTTTTGCTCCATCCCCGGTAGTGCCGGTGGTTACCAGCAGGATAGCTGTCTTTGGGTTTTTTTTTATTTCATGTCCTGTACTTAAATTCTCCATTTGTTCTTTCCTCCTGATTTTGTTACAACCCTTGAAGAGTCATAAAAAGTAAAAATGCCTCAGGGCATCACCCTGAGTCCGTTGAATATCTCTTCCAGCAGGAACAGTGAGCCGTGGATTCCCATGTAAGTCCTTGGAAGGAAATTCAGGTATCCTGATGAGGGAAGTGCTATCTCCACGCCGGTCCTGCAAAGCCTCTCTTCCCGCATCATTTTGACACTGTGACCGTCTGCAAGTACTACATCTACCGGAAGGCATTCACTGAAAACATTCCAGTTATCACCGAAGCCTTTCTCATCAAGAAAATCCTTAATCCGGGCTTCAATTTCCGGATCTCCTCCCGGAAGGGTTTTCACTCCGGCAGGTACCATTCCCAGGTACTCGTACAACCACTTCATTACTGGTAGAACGACAGAGCTGTCCGCATTAATCGCAAACGTGGCACCTTTGGGCAGTCCTGTGAGGGAATGGAAGCGGGCAATCTTATGGTAATGCTTTTTGCGCTCTTTTGTAAGCTTCTCAATCCCTGGCGAGGGATCAAGAGACATCGCTGATGCTACGGATTTGAGCCACTGTCCGGTTGCATCATAACCGACAGGTGCTCCTTTAGGAGATACTACGTAAGGGATACCGAGTTTTTTCTCATACCATTGTGCGATCTTCAGGCCATATTCCGGAAAAACTACCAGGTTATATGCAGCTGATGCAGACCTGCGAATTTCATACGTGCTTGTTCCGGCACATATGACGGTTTCAACTTCAACATCCAGGTAAGAAAGCAGTCTTTTCAATTCATCTACCGAACTATCCCAGTTACTGTGGTAAAGTGACATCCCGATAAGATTCACTTTCCCGGAACAATTTTGAGACCTGCCTAGTTTCATCCATTTAAGAATTTCAATTACAGTATGTTCGAATCCTTCACAAATTGCGGAAGAATATCCAGCATTTTCAATTGCAAGACATCTCCGGGAAAGCCCTGCATCTTCCATGAAGCGTTTAAGGTCATCTCCTATCAATGAAGCACCAGGGGAATTAACAACAACTATCAGATCGGCATTTTTCGAAGCAATTGCAGGAAGAATCCTCTGGAGTTTGTCGGTTGAACCTGCAACGTAATCATCACCTTCCAGATAGGTACATGGAACACGTGGTTGTCCGAAATAGAATTCTTCTATATACCCGAGGGGATCAAAGGAAGAAGCCCTTGGATACTGGCAGTCGGATATGTGGGAATGGTAGAATTTACATCCTGTGGGACCATTGAGCACGACGATAGCATCTTTTATACCTTCCACTGCCAGCAGGGAACCCGTAAA
Organism: Methanolobus sp. ZRKC2; assembly: GCF_045291185.1. Classification (NCBI taxonomy): domain Archaea; kingdom Methanobacteriati; phylum Methanobacteriota; class Methanomicrobia; order Methanosarcinales; family Methanosarcinaceae; genus Methanolobus; species Methanolobus sp. ZRKC2. The sequence continues at coordinate 212,736 of NZ_CP146980.1, forward strand.
AGCATCTGCTGTCAGCGTCATGATGCATCTCCTCCGTCAAGCTTCCATCCTTCCACGACAGGCAGTCTCATAAGCCTGCTCCATCGCCGGGCCAGGTTGAGGCCGCTCCTGAATCCTACATCCGGTGAAAATGGAATGGCATCGTGGTGAACGCCTTCTCTGGAGATCAAAGGCGGATAATTCGACAGTACAAGGTCAGGACTCAATGTCTCGATATCCTTTTCCCTTTTTTCGGCATTATACTCATATTCCACAGGTAAAATGCCTATATGCTGGCTCCTGAAATCTATGGGACTTACTGCTGTCACAAGGCCGACCCTTACTATTATCATACCAAGGTCCAGTATAGTATCGATTATCCAGTCCAGATTGGGATTGTAAGCACTGATCAGGACACGTTTTCCTTTCAAAAACTGGCGAAGTCCTGAGATTTCCCCGTCATAAAGCATTTTTTCCTTCAGTATCAGGCTTCTTGCTTTGGATTCCCTGTTGAATGTCTCACCAAGCAATTCAACCCACTGCGAGCTTTCCCTGAAACCTATCGGGAAAGGAAGGTCAAAGAAATTGATTCCAAGCTTTGAAGTGAGCATTTCTGCCATGACTCCACCCGATTCACCGTTATATGCCAATTCCCGGTGTGCCAGAATGTTCAGTTCCGCTTTTTTGAAGTTCTTTATGTTTTCAATGCCTGTGTTTGCAAGAAAACGACAATTCACTTTTACATCCAGTTTTCCCAGAAGTTCTTTAATGGTTTCAAAATTCGAATTAAGATTATCTGAAAGTGTTTTTTCTCCGATAATGTTGACCAATCCCTTTTCCTTCTCAACGTCAGGATCGATCATGTCAGCGACTACCCGGCTACCTTCTACAAGGCCCTGTGCAAAGTCGCCTGCAAGGTTTCCATCAACAGGCACGGGAATTATTTTTTTATCGGGGAACTTTCGTTTAACAGCTAAAATAGTATGTTCAATATCATCACCTATCAGGCCTGAAGGACAGGTAGTTACCACAAAAATATTGTCCCATCCGTTTGAAGCTGCATTTTCAAGACAGGAATTGAGCTCTTCACCCCCTCCGAAAATGAATGCTTTTTCATCCATGTCTGTTGAAACGAGGGACTTTTCCCCGTGTTCGGATATGGCTGTTCCGTATCTTGTATTTGCGTTCAGCAATGTGGTACTGAGAAAGTGGGAAACGATATGGGAGCAGCTTCCCGGACCGTGAGCAATAGTCAGTGCATCCTTTATCTGGGAGGTGGCGCTTACCGCACCTGCAAATGAGCAGCCTTGCAGTGGCTGCTTATTCTTCACACTTTTCGTGAAGAAATTCATTCTTTTGCCAGAGGAAAGAGAATTACCATCTGCTTTTTTGGCAGAAACATCCGGTTTTAAATGATAGTGTTTTTGTCCGGTTTCCCGGGTTCTGCCAAGCACCAGTGCTTCCATTTCACTGTTTGTAAGAGGGCTGGCAGAAAATAGTTGCGCGCTTCCTTTTGATATTTTTTTCACATGGTCAGCAAGCTGTTTGAGCAGTACAGACGGGCTTGACTCGGGATACATACTGACAACCGTTTTTCCCTGTTTTTCAGCTTCAGCAAAGTATTCACTTCTGGGAATTGAGACAACTATCGGCAACTTGACTGCTTTTGCAAAAGCCTTTACTTTTTCATCTTCATGTTCAAGTCCCCTGCTATTATGGATTATACCTGCCACACGGGGAGATGCCTCATCAAAATTCTTGATTCCCCGAAGAATATTGTTAGCGGCATATAGTGCCATATACTCGCCTGAAGTTACAAGAAAAACAGCGTTGGCATATTCCCTCCTGATGGGAACTGCAAAGCCGCCGCATACCACATCACCCAGCACATCATAGATCGTTATATCGAAAGGTATCTCCTGTATCCCGAGATTCTCAAGAACTTCGAAGGTAGTCAGTATACCACGTCCCGCACAGCCAACCCCGGGTTCCGGTCCACCTGCTTCAACGCAGGCAACACCTGCATACCCTTCGAACAGAATGTCTTCCAGAATTCTCTCTTCGGGAAGTTTTTCGCGTATGTAATCCAGTACGGTAGGTATCGATGCACCGCCCAGAAGAAGCCTGGTGGAATCGTGTTTTGGATCACAGCCAACCTGCAGGACGCGATTTCCACGCTCCCCCAGTGCAGCCGAAAGGTTAGCCGAAACTGTGGATTTCCCTATACCACCTTTTCCGTAAAGTGCAATCTGGATCATCGGTATCCGATTCCTCCTTTTGTTTTTGAAAAGAGATTTATCAGTATGATTATGTCAAAAGTGATTTTCATGAGAAGCAGACCTCGTTAAGTACGGCTTTATCAAATTCCTGATCCATGCTTTCGACAGGTGAATGTTTCTTCTGTTCCCCATTGTTGTGGAGACATTTGAGAAACTTGATCATCTCTGCAATGGTAGAGAATTCATGCCTATCCCCGTTGTTTGCAAATTTCCAGCAGGCAATGTCCGTATAATTCCCAATTTCTATTGTCATCCCAGCATTGCCATTTTTGGATACGCTGTATCCTGCACGCTCAAGTGCATGCGTTGTCCAGATTCGCTCTACTCCACTATTTCCCGTTAGAGCGATCTCTCCTCTTTTTTCAGGAGGAATGATGAACATTCCTTTTTCCCTGTCAAAATGAACCCCGCCCATTTCAAAAGCAGAACCAAAAGCACCTTGCAGCACCAGGTCTTCAGGAGCACCGGAAAAGAACTCTCCGTCCTTATTGAATAACCATATTCTGTCGGCTGTACGCATGGCGATATCAAGATCATGTATCGATAACAGTACTGCTCTTCCGGGATGCCTTGAGAGTAATTTCAGTATTCGCATGATCTCTATCTTATGGGGGAGGTCAAGGTATGCAGTGGGCTCGTCGAGCACGAGTACCGAAGGGTCCTGGGCAAGCCCCCTTGCAATCATTATCTTTTGTTTTTCACCGTCACTTAGCTCGGACATATAGCGGGAGGAAAGTTTGGCAGCACCTACTGCATCCAGTGAGGATGATACTATCTTCCTGTCCTCATCTGATAATCCACCTGACCAGCCTGTATAAGGATAGCGTCCCAAGGCTACAACATCAAATGCCCTGAAATGTGAGATGTTTGTCTGGGATGTCAGCACGACACTCAGGAATCTTGCTTTTTCGATAGCTGTGAATTCCTTGAGGGATCTGCCACCCAGTATAATATCTCCTGTAAGGGATGGCTGCATACCTATGATTGTCCTTATCAAAGTGGACTTACCAGCTCCGTTGGGACCTATAAGACAAACCATCTCTCCCGGCATCAGGTCAATATTGAGTTTCTCCGAGACAACTGTGGAGGATTTTTTCCGGTGGGTATAGCCAATAGAAAGATCGTTTGCAGAAAGCAGTGGGACTAATGTCATACCGTGACCCCTCTTCCTGTTTTACTTCCGCGAAGGATTACCCATATGATTACAGGCGCACCAAGCATGGATGTTACAGCACTCAGGGGTAGTGTCAGGTTACTCCCCGGAAGATGTGCGACCATATCTGCAAACAATGCCAGCCCTGCACCAAGAATGATGCATCCGGGTACGAGTATCCTGTGATCTGCAGTTACGAATATTCCCCTGCAAAGGTGAGGAACTGCGACACCCAGAAAAGCGATAGGGCCGCAGAAGGCAGTGACAACTCCTGCGAGCAGTGCTGTGATTATTATAAGATATGTCCTTGTGGCTTTGAAGTTCATGCCCATGCTTGCAGCGTAGTTTTCACCAAGCAGCAATGCATTAAGGGGTTTTGTGAGCAAAAACGACAGGATCAGGGCAATTACTATGGTGGGAACAAGTATGCCAACCTCTGCCCACCTGATATCAAATGTCCCGAAGGTCCATTCTGAAAATGCTTTTACTTTTTCGGGATCACTGAAGTGCACCAGGACCGTGACCAGAGAACTGGTGATGTAACCGAACATCAGGCCAAGTATGAGTATAGTCACACTGCTTTCAATCTTGCGTGAAACAAAAAGGACTATCATGAGTACGGCTGAAGATCCCAGAAATGCTGCCACAGCAATCGCAGCACTTCCAAATAGGCCCAGGCTTCTTAAGAGCTGGGGAAGCGTTGCTGCTGTCACTCCTCCTATAAGGAGGATTATCAGGGCAACACCCAGGCTTGCACCGGAACTGATTCCCAGGATAAAAGGCCCTGCAAGGGGGTTCCTGAAAAGGGTCTGCATGAGCAGGCCAGCAACAGCCAGTGCAGCACCGCCAAAGGTTGCTGCAAAAACCCTTGGAAGCCTTAGCTCCATGATTATGGTCCGCCAAGATTCATCTGCATGAACATTGCCCGTCAGTACTGCAAAGGTATCTTGCAGGGGTATGCTCACCGATCCCAATACCAGGTCAAGCAGGAAAAAGATACAGAATGCAATCAGGAAACATACCATCAGCAGAAATGTCCTGCCGGAATCATTCCCTGATCGCACCTCGCTAATCACTCTTCACTGCCTCCGGAACTTGCTTCTACCTGCTTGTGGTAAACAAATTCATGATCCGGGACCATTTCCGGATGGAACATTTTTACAAAATCAGCAAGTACCAGGTCTGGCCTGACTGTACCTGATTCATAGTAGTCGTTCCCGCCATTTTCATTGACCTTCGCATAGCTGGTAAATACATTTTCATTGGTCAGGGATTTAAATTCAAGATAGAGAGCGTCTTCACTTTCGGCATCATCAATGCTGTTCCACATTGATGAAGTGACCCAGTAGTCTGCTTCCTTGCCCTTGTCAAACACGGCTTCAAAATCAAGAGGAACACTGGCTGTGTGATCATCCTCCTGCCAGAAATAGGATGCACCGGCATCATCTATGTATTGGGCTATGAAGCTTTTTCCACCAGGGACGTACCACATTCCCTGCCATGCCATACCACTCATGACGGTTGGCCTTTCTTCAATGGAGCTGGTCTTTTCAGCAAGTTCCATGTAATCTTCTGAGACCTGGGTGAAGTAGTCGTTTGCCTGCTCCTCTCCGTTGAAGAAAAGAGATATGAATTTTAGCCATTCTGCCTGACCGAGAGGTGTTTCTTCCTTGTATTCGTTGATCACGACAGGCTTTAAGCCCAGGTCTATAAGGGTGTTTATATGTTCATCATCATAGGGTATGCCTGTGGTGAGAGTCAGTACAAGCTCAGGATTTATTCTGACCATTGACTCCGTGTTCATATAGCTGCCAGTGCCTACTTCCTCTACGCTTCCCTCATCTATCATTTCTCTTACCGGGGCTGAGTTGATGTAGGTAAATGCGCTGACGGCTTTGAGTTTATCAAGCTCTTCTATGATCTCAAGAGCCGGGAGCTGTGTTGTGGAAAGTGCAGCAACACTGTCGACAGGAACTTCAATTACAATAGAATCACTATCGTGTTCAGGAACCGGGGTACCTTTCTGTACCAGGATATAGGAATATTCAACATCTGACTGGGGTTCTGCAACTGTGACCAGTTTGTAGTTGTTAAAATATTCTACAGTGAACCCCTTTGCGTATTCAACATCGACCTTATGGGTAAAATAGTCCTTTTGGGCATCATAATTCTCGTCTATTAGTGTGACTTCAGGGCCTGTACTTTCCGTGCATCCTGACATAAGGATGCATGATGTTACAAGCAGGAAAACCAGAATAAGATTTCTTTTCATTTTTAATATCCTCCAATAAGAGCTCCCCTGCAGGGGTTGCTGCTTATGTCAGCATGTACCGTTGCATGTACGGATGTGGCCAGTTTTTCGGCATCAAGTTCTTCGAGTCTGAAATAGCTCCCTGCAAGGGCGACAGACATTTTTTCAGCAAGCCCGAACCTGGGAAAACCGGTTTCCGTATCAACAACAACAAAACGAATTGGCAGGTCCAGGGAGCGTTCTGCAATTTTTAAAGCATCATCCAGAGCATTATTCCCTTCAAGTGGAACATTGGCTCTGCAGTCCGATATCAGTACAATAACAAGATCATTTCCATGTGATCGAAGATCCATGTTCATCATGAGTTCAAGGGAACGGGATAATCCGAGAGCCAGGGGAGTTTTCCCGCCGGTAGGCAATTCCTCGAGTTTACGATAAGCCAGATACACACTTCTTGTGGGTGGCAGCAGGAGTTCTGCAGAATCCGAATAAAAAGCCATCATTCCCACATCATCACGCTTCTGGTAAGCGTCTTTCAGCAGGGAGAGAATGGCTCCTTTTACAGCTATCATTCTTTTACGGGCATTCATGGACCCGCTCGCATCTACCAGAAAAAGAATTGTAGTCCCTTTTTTCCTGAGTCTGACCTTCTCACGCAGATCGCTTTTTTCAACAGCAACCGCAAGCCCCTTCTTATCCCTTGATAGCTGGTAGGGTGCAGCAACTCTTAATGTGGCGTCAAGGGCAATGTCACGTACTTTTCCTCTCGGATTCCTGAATGAGACGTATCTTCCTGAATTTTCGGAAGATAGCATATGGCTTCTTTTGCCCCTGCCAGCCTGGCGTTTGAACTTCATTCTCTTTTCCGAAGTGAGATAATCTACAACCTTGAATGTATCTCCGATTGCAAAGACCTGCTCCGCAGCCGAATTATCAGGCATCCGGTTATGTGGCATTTCAGTATCTTTCTTATCTTCTGCATTGTTTTGCACAGAAGGTGGCATATGGGACATTTCACCGGGCAAATCCATGTCCTGATTGTTCTCAGGAGAATCAGCCTGACTGTTCTCCTCGGAAGATTTCTGATCGGCTTGATTCTGATTTTCCGGCTGTATCTGGTCTTTTCTGCGGTGCTCAAGTGTTAGCAGAGCAGCTTCCTGTATGTCTTCCAGATTAACCTGATCCCTGCCATCAAGTGCTGCCAAGGCCCTTGATACCCTGGAAAGTGCAATATCACCCCTGTGACCCTCTCCGCCAACTTCAAGCACCAAACTGGATATTAAATCGAGATGACCTTCCGGAAGGATCACATATTGCAGTCGCTCTCTTGCAGCACTGATCTTTTTTTCCAGCTCCTGCATTTCTTTCAGGAACTGTTTTCTGACAGCAGCTGGATTCCTTTCATACTCCAGGCATTTCCGGGTAATCTGAATACGTGTTTCCCGATCTCTCGTATCCTCCATCATTACAAAGATGTCGAAACGATCTATCAGATGGGAAGAAATTTCTCCTTCAGATGGATTCATTGTTGAGACCAGTATGAAATCAGAATCCTGTTCCAATGAGAGTCCCTCCCTCTCCAGCATATAGGAACGCTTTTCAGAAGCATTAAGCACGGTTTCTACTATGCTGTCATCAAAAAGATTGATATTATCCAAAAACAGAATATTGCTGTGAGCCTCGTGCAGGACTCCCGGATGATGCTTCCTTTGTCCGTGCATAACCGCTTTTTCAATATCCAGTGTTCCTACAATACGCTCATAGGTGGCATTTAGTGGCAGATTGATAATCCTTTTACTGCCTGACAGCCCCTCTAGTGAACGTGCCAGCGTCGATTTGGCACAGGCTGTTTTTCCGGAGAGCAGTACTCCGTTAATATCAGGACAGACAAGGGCACACATCAATGCTTTTTTTGCAGTTTCCTGGCCTGCGATCGCCGTAAACGGTAACATGCCAGAACGTAAGGATTTCACATCTCCTGAATCCAACTCTCCAGCTCCTTCATATCAAGGTATCCTTCTTCAAACGGACGGCGACGCATTCGATGCGGAAGGGCGAGGCGAGCTGCCCGGATAATGTGTTCTTTGCCAACCTGTTCTTTTCCATCAAAGGCAGCAACAGCTACGGCAGTCTTTACAAGAGTAAGATCAGCCCTGTGTCCGTCAACTCCCAGGTGAAGGGCAATATCCACTGCCATTCCCAGTGTTTCCTCGTCAGGGACAATCCCGGGAAGTTTCTGTCGTGCTTCAAGTATCCTGTTTGTCAGCTTTGCCTGCTCGTCCAGTGAATCTGCAATAAATACGTCCGGATCGCTTTCAAAAGCAAGTCTTCTTTTGATGATCTCTTTTCTCTGCTTAAGGTCCTGTTCTCCTACTACATCCACTGCCAGCCCGAACCTGTCCAGAAGCTGAGGCCTGAGGTCCCCTTCTTCAGGATTCATCGTCCCGACCAGTACAAAACGGGATGGGTGTGAAAAAGAGACGCCTTCCCTTTCTACGAAATTGACACCCATTGCAGCAGCATCCAGTAATAGGTCCACGAGGTGGTCATCCAGCAGGTTCACTTCATCCACATAAAGAATATTACCGTTCGCTCTTGCAAGAACACCGGGTTCGAACCTCTTTTTTCCTTTTGAAATAGCATGTTCCAGATCAAGTGTTCCTGCCACCCTGTCTTCAGTGGCACTTAAGGGAAGTTCGACAACCCGCATTGGAACGGAAACTTCTATGAGCTTTTCTCCTTTTTTCAGTTCTTCCCTGCAGAGCGTACAGAGTTTATCTTCATCGCCAAAGTTGCATCCAAAAGGACATCCATGAACAACTTCTCTTGCAGGAAGCAGATCTGCCAGTGCTCTTACGGCAGTTGATTTGGCAGTTCCCTTTTCTCCACGTACCAGCACACCACCGATTCCAGGTGATATCACGTTAAGTATTAGGGCTTCCTTCATGGCTTCCTGTCCGACGATGGACGTGAAAGGGTAAATTGTCTTTCCTTCTTTCATTCAGATGCACCACTCATACCGTTTTTGGCAATCCATGCGGTTACACGTACCCAGTTTTCAATTATAGTGTCCTTTTCATCCAGAAGCCTGTCAAATGGTGGATACTCCTCTGCCAATAATGATTCTGGCAGTCCCTTTATTATTGAAAATGCAGCTCTTTTCCCTGCTTTTTCCGGTATCAATCCCCATGAAATTTCGTCAACAATATGCAATACTGATGAAGTAGCACCAACCAGGGTAGGATTCTTTGCCAGGTTTCTTAGATGGCTGTAAAAGCGTGCCTTGCGGTTCTCTCCCTCTATCGCTGAGGCAACTTTCCAGTATCTGCCTTCATCAACACCGAATCTCTCAAGACGAACAAGCATATTACACTGGGAATGAGGGGTGAGTTCCGATTGTTGTGCAAGGGCTTTTTGTGTGGCTTCGATCACACATTTTCCAATTAGTTCCCCGAGTTTTGAGTGCTTTCCGGCATCATTGAGATGTATCGGACTTGTTGTATCAGCTACAACAGCTATCATGTCGGTTCCTGATCCTGTTGCAATGCCTTCTGAATACTGGCTTGGTGCCATAAGTTGTTGGATTGCAACGGTCTTGGCCTCGGTTGCGGTAACGGATGCATTTACCATGGCGTAGTGCGGAACATTGGCACCGATGAGCAAAATAGTATTTATCGTACCGGGTATCATCTTGAACTGTCCTTCTTCCTGATAGTAAGAAGCAGGATCCCCGGCCCTTCCTCCATTAACCTCGATTCCTCCTGTGATGACAGCTGTTATTTCTACATCCCGGAAACTGTGCGTGGATATTGCTACATTCCGCATATTGGCTGCGGTCAACAGTCCTGTAGAACATGAAGGTTCCAATCCCAGTTTTTCGGCGATTATGGAAGTATATGCTTCTATACATCCTCCTTCCAGAGACGTGGCTTCATGGGAATCGTCACATTCATGGATTGCCTGATGATTGTAAATGTATCGGAGATCCTCCCTGTAGCCACCATTTAACCATGAAGTTGTAAGCGTACTTCTTCCCGGTGGCAATTCAACTATTATGGAATTATCATAGCGAAAAACACGCTCACCTGCAGAAGTTTCCCACAAAAAGTTTTTATCGTTTTCATTAATTAGCTGAAATCCGGTTTCATCGGACTGCAAAGAAGTGCTTATTTCAGTTTTTTGGCTCATTTTTGATCACTCTTCCCCGTGTTTCCGTTCCAATTCCGTGATTATTCATGTGCTAAGGTACCCTGGTTTAAAGCGTGATTTCAGGAATGCAAGTCCAGCAATTGCTTGAGTAGGGGTTTTTGTTTTGTCAACTGAAAATCCAGACTTGTAAATTATCGTTAACTATTACCGCATAGCATCTGAAAAAAGGTGTATTTATAGAGGCTTTTTTCCCTAACAGGTATTATCTTTTATGGTAAGGATAATGCTTTTATATTATCTATATGAAGATTAAAATATTCCAGTTGAGCAATAAATAATTTATTGAATAAACAAATGAACTAAAACAAATTTCATTGTCTAGTAGTTGGAAAAAAATTAAAAAAATGTATTGCTGAGGTTGGATTGGAGGTAAAACGTTTTTGTTAAGACAAGTTAATCTTATTTACTCTCTTTTAGTATTTATATTTAACTTATATGGCAATGTTTATTATCTTTTTAGATAATATGCTGGCCCTAACTCCAAAAGAAATAAAAGAATTTGAAATCAAGCATAGAAGCATTCTAAAGCGAATGAAAGATAGGATCCAATGTGGCAGCAAATTCAATTTCAGAACAAAGGTAGTAGAAAATTGGTCACTTATCCTCTATTTTTCATTTTCATCTTCTTCCTTATAAAGGCCAAAGGCATTATTTTCAGTATCCGTAAAAATTGCAAGGTATCCCACCCCGTCTGCGTCTGTGTTAAGCTCCAGCACTTTACCTCCGAGTTTTTTAACTTTACCAATACATTCATCCACTGATGGAACTCCAATAAAGGTGAGAATTTTCTGATCAGGATGTTCCCTTGATGTTATCCCGCCACTGAGACTTTCTTTACCGCTTAGAGTTGTTGTTTCAATAGAGTAGTATTCTAAACTATCCACACCCCATTCTTCAGCTTGCTTTTGTTGTAAAGGCTCTGAAACCTTTTCAATCTTCCAATCAAAAAGCTCGGTATAGAAATCCTTTGCACGCTCCATATCATCTGCTGAAATATTGAAATAAACAACTGTTGGCATTTTAATTACTCTCCAACCATGTTTTGATTTGCAATCATTTAATAGTACCGTTATAGATTTTTAACAACTTTGTCTCAATCGTCTCATCCATCAGATGTTGCATATCAACAGCCTTTCCGATATTGTGACTAGGTAGTTGTGAGGTGACAATGAGCCAACTTTTTTTATTTCATATTTCATTTTGTCTATGTCTCAATCGTCTTGTCTGTCTGGCTCTTGTTTTATGTCCGAAACCGAAAAAGGAGATTGTTATTTGTTGTCTTGACAATTGGTAACTCTGGAGGTAGCATGAACTTGGTCATACTGTTGGATTCAAGTATGTGATGAGGAGAGGTCATTTAATGCATCCTTGAGATATTAGTTGAGGTTGAGAAGAAAAAAGAGATAGAGTAAGCTCTCAAGTAGTAGATATGATCAATATGTCTAAATACTTTCAGCAACAACATAAAAATGTATGTCGTTTGGGTGAATAATTTAGAGGGTATACAAATAGTCAGACGAACCAGTGTTCACATTCCCATCAGGGGTCATTTTTTGGGATGTGGACATTTCTCCTATCCTTATTCATGTGCTTTTGCGGATGTCTGTACAATAACTGAAAGAAAGATGAATACTAATGTCAGAATTAATAGTGTCGAACTGAAATTGTCTTCGAACCATGCTAGATAAGCATTATAGAATGCAATTATTATAGCTACTAATCCAAAAAAGCGATATATTTTCTTAGCTAACTGTGCATTCATGTGAAATCCTCAATTGCATTTTGCATAATTCTCTAGAAGGAGTTATTAAATATTAATATAGTTTCAAAATCTAAATTATAAAGACTATCTAAAGTTATTAAATGGGCCTAACCGGATTCGAACCGGTGGCCGCTCGGTTATGAGCCGAGCGCTCTAACCTGGCTAAGCTACAGGCCCATTAAGAAAAGGAAATTTTGAGCGCCGCAAACAGGGCTCGAACCTGTGACATTCTGGTTAACAGCCAGACACTCTACCAACTGAGTTATTGCGGCTCTATCATGGCGCCAACGCGCGAATCCTCTTAATGCACTTATTGCTTTTAAACCTTTTGATTGTCTTTCTTCTTTGTCCTGTCTTTAACTTTGACTGGAATCCATCATAATGATGAGCATCATATATCTTTAAAAATATATGTTCCAGTGGAAATATGGGGGTAAATTTAAATTTAAATTGTTATGTGTAATTAACACATGTTACACTCAGTATTTAATTATATTGTTTGACATATCAGTCATTGATCACATGAATATATTCCCCACAGCCAGGACACTTCATATTGTCCTCAATATTGCATGAGAGTGTGTCAAAAGCTCCTCTTTTTATTATCAATTCTCCGCAAGTGGGGCAGAATGTATTCTCTTTTTCAGTTCCCATGACATTTCCTATGTACACGTACCGCATACCCTCTTCCCTGGCGATATCGTATGCTTTTTCAAGGGTCTGGAGGGGTGTTGGTGGTATATTTGTTAACTGGTAGTACGGGTGGAAACGCGTGAAATGGATAGGCGTATCTATGCCGAGTTTCTCATGTATCCATTTGACCATATCTCTTATTTCTTGGGGATCGTCATTCAAAGTAGGTATAATAAGAGTTACTACTTCAACATGCATACCCAGTTCCTTGGCCAGCGCAGTGGACTCGAGTACGGGCTGGAGCTTTGCACTTGCTATCTTTCTGTAGAACTCATCACTGAATGCCTTGATATCAATCCTGTAAGCATCCAGGTAAGGTGATATCTTCTTCAGTGCCTCAGGTGTCAGGTATCCGTTTGTGACATATATGGTTGCAAGTCCGGCTTCTTTTGCAAGCTTTGCGCAGTCATATGTATATTCGAACCAGATGCCGGGTTCATTGTAGGTCCAGGCGATGGACCGTGCCTTCATCTGTGTAGCCCTTGATACGGCCATTTCCGGGCTGAGCTCAAGAGCGTTTTCCGTGTCTATATCTACCTGGGATATGGTCCAGTTCTGACAATGTTTGCACTTGAAATTGCAACCAATGCTTCCCAGGGAATACACGGAAGAACCGGGATAGAAATGATAGAGAGGTTTTTTCTCGATAGGGTCAAGTGCCTCGCTTGAGACTACACTGTAATTTAGGGCATAGAGTGTGCCATCCCTGTTCTCCCTCACCATGCAGAATCCTCTTTTTCCCGGTGAGATCGTACATCTATGGCTGCATATCCCACATCGGACTTTTTTGTCCTCAAGCTTGTCATAGAGCATTACTTCTTTTATCACAATGTTTCCCCATACAGAATACTGACCATATCATATATGGGGATATTGGAAGACAGTTACAAGTACCAGGCACACAAAAGCTCAGTATTCAAAAACATTAATTCGTGCGTCGAAGACATCCTTTCGTATGTTTGCCTTTATATCTTCTCCGGGAGCTCCTGTAAGTGTCAGGACAACAGCTGAGGAGTTTGATGAGGTAACTGAATATTCCGTAATTCCAAGTCCCGCATCAGAGGCTACCGACTCAAGGAATCCCTCCCATGCAGATGGGTACTTTGTTTCGATTGTAAGGGTAAATTCCGTGAAAAGATTCTCACTTTCATAAAGTACGGATGAAGAATTGTGCCTGATATACACTTCCTCGATTGAATTGCTGCTTATGCTCCTTACTGGCCCCAGTATCTGGATCGATGTAATATCAAGGGTAATATTGGTATTATCATCTGTTTTTCTGATCGCAAAGGATGGTGACTGTCTCATCAGGGCCAGTTCATCCTGAGCAAGTATCAGCGCCCCGTTCTCATATTCATATGTCTGGTCGACAAAATTGCTGTTATCTGAGTGATAGCTGATCGACCCGAGATTTTCCAGAAATGTCCTGCTGTCGTAAGTTCGGGTAGAATTATTGGCAGTTGTTCTCATGGAAAATTCGTTAATGTTGATGCTCAGGACTCCGCTTGATTTGGCCGGACTTATGACAGGAATACTTGCTCCTCCTGCTCTAATCGGAACATTAACGGATATCGAACCGGAAGACTGATTATCAACAGTAGCAGAGAGAATATCAATATGAGATTTCAGGTTTGATATATCATAGAAAACATTATCCATATGTGACTGTTCTGCACTCGTTTTCCATTCAGGTATGTAACTTACGTTTATAACTGTGATAACCGAGACAATAATGCCAAGAAGCAGCACTGCAGCTACTACTGATGAAACTGCGGATTCAGACTTGATGAATTCTTTTTCTGGCATATCATTTCTCCTCAAGGATTAAGGTAAAGCAGTTCAACTTCCGTGCTGTTCAATGACCTGTTCCAGAGTTTGACTTCGTCAATAGTGCCGTCAAAATAATTTCTTTCTCTACTGTCTCCCCATCTACCGAAGGTCCACCTGTCCGCGTTGGTGTTGAAAGTAACACTTCTGCTATCGTTAATATTAAAAACGCCGTCAACATAAAGTGTCCTGTTGTCACGTGCAGCGAACACACCTACAACATGATGCCATTGGCCGTCATCGATCCGTATTCCTGTTCTAGATCTCCTATCCGTGTTACTGGCCATGATTCTGGCCCTTCCATTACGGAGGTATAGTCCATAGTAGGAATTCCGCACACTAGAGTCTGCAAGATTCACAACAGCTTGATCTGAGGAACTAGTGCTCTTTAGCCAGACACTAATGGTAAATGGATAATCCGAAACTATTCTCTCATTGATCTGTACATAATCTTCATCGTTTCTGTTAAAATCAAGGGCGCTGCTGTTAATGCCAGTAGTCCAGCTTGCTCCGCTTATACTTCCGTCGTGGTTACCTACGGGGTCGGATGCAACATTCCCGGTATTCTCATTCAGGCTCCACCAGGCAATATAGTCTGTTGGAGCAGACGGTTGTGGAGGTGTACCATTACCACTGTCTTCAGATGCGCTACTATCGACTACAAACAAAGTCCCGCTTTTGATTACTAACTGGGATTTTGTGTGCAACAGGGTTGTAGCGACAGAAGCAGTTTCGTTGAGACTATCTCCCCAGATGCTTGAAGTGTTGATGCTGATTTGTTCTCCCAGACGCCAAGTGTCGCTGCCTTTGATTGACTGTAGCTGCTCAGGAGATATCTCCCTTCTGGTGCCGTTGATATCAACTATAATGCCTGTATCGGCTATTCGGATAGTCTCGCCGCCTATATGCCTAAAATTGATCGTGTTGGAATCTGCATCGACCCAGCCCTGTATGTCTGCGTGTATTTTTTCCTGTGGTCCTGCATATGAAAACACAGCAACAGCAATAACTGAAAAAGCAAGTACTGCGATTGCTGTCATAAGGACTTCTCCTATTACTTCAGAAACGGCCCTTGTGTCACTTATGAATATTTCTTTTTGTTTGTTCATATGGGACCTCTCAGATTAGTAGTGTAAATACAAGATAAGCCAGGGACATCATCAACAAAGAATGCTTAAGTCCGGAATGGATGTTTCCACTTCCCATTTTTCCTGCAACGATACCTGAGCAGAATCCCTGTATCATTGCAGCATGGAAGAAAAGCATCGTGTAAGCCTGGAGATCAAACTCCGAAATAAGCGGCATACCTGCCTGTATATTATCGGTTCCAGAAGGCATTGCCGGCAGGAAATAGGCTGCAAGTATGTACACTATGAAGAGGAATACCATGAATGCGATGTAAATTATAAACACATACACAAACATCTCTGCATTACGTTCTTTCTTGAGCTGCTTCTGGACTTCAGCATCATGGGCTGCAATCGTCAGGACACTTTTAATATCACTGGTAGCCTCGTTAGCCTTTATGATCAGGGTAATTATGCGCCTTGTCATTTCTGTTCTTATACGATACTCGAATTTCTTCAGAGCATCATCTATCTTTGCTCCCCATGACAGGTCGTTCACAAGTCTCCTGACTTCGGCATGCAGCACTCCTATCTTCAATTTAGTGCTCATTTCAATGGCATCTACAAGCATGATCCCGGCTTCATTTATGCTTGCAAGGTTTTTCAGGAATTCAGGGATATGTGACTCAATCTGCTTTACCCTGTGATTTTTAATCTCGTCAAAAATGACAAAGGGGACAAACAGTATCAGCAATGCCATAAAAATATGGTCGTCGACGATTGAAAGTGTACTTGCATTTATGTTCCTGAAAGCTGTAATATTTATACTACTCAGGTAATCCTTGACCATAATTACCAGGTATAGTATGGCTAGTGGCAGGCTAATCACAAATACATATGAAGGACTGCTCTTTAAGAAACGGAAAGGATGGAAAATCGTACTGCGTATTTTGACGAGTTTTTCGTGAAATCTCATCTTTCTTCTCAATTCGTCTTCATTTGCAGGTCCGGCCCTGATTTTTACATGTGAGAATACGTCAAGTTTCTTCTCACTGATATAGATTTTTTGGGGGCTTACATTCTCTCCCGTTATTGAACCTAGCAGCAGTACAAAAACAACGGTGCTGATAGGTATTACAAGATATATGATAAAATTGAGTATGGCTACTGATCCGGAATTCACGAGCCCCAGCACAACAAGTATAGTGATAAGGAACAAAGGGCCGGCAACAAAAGCAGAGATGTAAACTTCGGCCAGTACTCCAAGAGTTTCAAAGAATATCTTCTGTTCTTTTGTAGCAGTAAGCCTATATTGGTCGTTTTTCGCTTTGAGGTAAGCTGTTATATCTCCCCCGCTGGCGACTATCGAATTTAGTCCTTCTATAAAATCCTTGAATTTCTGGGATGGTGTTCTCTGACTGGCTTTTTCAAGAGCTGTCAGTAGGTCTGTTCCGTAACAGTCCATATCCTTAACAATATAGCCGATCTCTTCTGCAGCGACACCGTATATGTGGTGGTTTTCAGTGATCGATCTCATTATGTCCAGCAGGTTCAGTCCTCCTCCCCTACTCAGGGCGTAAAGATAGGCCGTGGTATGGGGGAGAGACTGGTTTATAAGTGAACTCCTGACATTTGCCTGCAATTCAGGTATTGACATGAAAACATAGTAGGTAAGCGATGCTGCAACTGTAAAAAATGTAGTGGATAACAACAATGCGAAAAGATTTGCGAAATTAGAACTCATCCATGCAGGTGCGGTCCATGAACCTATGCCGTGTAGCGCTATTTCACTGAAAAAATACAGACCCATGAATGCACCGATGAGTGCTGCAAGAAAACCAGTCAGCAAGGACAGCAAACATGCCTGTGAGACGTATTGATCCACGAGCATACCTATGTTTGCTTTTCGCAGGATATTTCTCGTGCTCTGGTATTCATCGATATGTTCCCGGATATATTTCCCGAATACCAGATGAGCGACAGAATCAATGCTATTCACGTATACACCCTCAGAATTCCTGTGCTATCATCTCTTCAAGGGTATCGTTATCGATTGCCTTCAGTACCAGTTCGGGATTAGCTGCATATGCCTGAACTACAAGGGATATGCTGACATAATCTCTCATTCCATTCTCACGCATGTATTCAAGAATACGTTCCCTGGTTTTTAGTTCCAGGTTAAGTTTTTCCCGGTCCCAACCGCGTGCCTGCATGATTTTGTTTATGGCAAAGGAATCTCCATTGCATTTGAAACTATCAGTAAGAGGGTTCCAGCAGTACAGTTCATTGATACGAATGTATCCTGTTTTCGCATCTATTCCTGTAAATTCCACGATGCTTTGTGTACGCCTTACCCGCTTGTCCCCGACAAATGTCTGTGTCTGTATACTCAATATGTCCAGTGACTGAAGCATCACATGGGGCACATTCAGCGGTGGACTATCCAGCCTGTTCACTACGGTCTGTACATCTCCTGCGTGCATAGTAGAATATGTAGCATGGCCGGTTGAGATCGCCTGGAAAAGTGTCAGGGCTTCCTCACCACGGATTTCTCCTACCAGGATGTATTCAGGACGTTGCCTGAGTGCCGAACGCAGCAGGTCGTACATAGTGACCTCACCGGTACCACCTGAACTAAGAGATTTCCTGGTTACGCCTGCTATCCAGTTATCATGATGCAGGGTAAGTTCACGCGTGTCCTCTATTGACACGACTTTTGATAATGGTGGAATGAAAAGGGATACAGCATTGAGCATAGAGGTCTTCCCGGATGCCGTTCCCCCGGCAAAGATGGCACAGTTGCCGTTCTCCATCGCAAGCCAGAAATAGGCCATCATTTCCACATTGCAGGTATTGTAATTGATGAGGTCAATAGCTGTAATGGGATCTCCTCTGAATTTACGAATCGTAAATGAACTTCCCCTTGTGGTGACTTCCTTACCCAGGGTTGCCTGAAGCCTGGAACCATCCGGAAGTGTTGCATCTACCATGGGTTCACTGATGGAGATGTGTTTGCCGCTTCGCTGGCAGAGTTTGATCACCAGGGAATTAAGCTCTTCCTCCCCAAAAGAAATGTTTGTTTTTATGTTACGGTATTTGTTATGGTACAGGAAGACCGGGATGTCGACCCCGTCACACGATATGTCCTCGATATTCGGATCTAGCATGAGTGAATGTATCCTGTCGCTGCCAAGGAAGTTACGTTTGAGATAGTATAATATCCTGTAAATAGAACTGTACTCAAGGTTTGCATGATACCTGCTTAGAAGGGATAGTGTTTGCTCGACCAGAACTGCCTCTTTATCTTTTTTCGCACCAATGCCTCCAAGACTCAGGATATCCCGAAGGTCATCGTATATTCTTTCAAGTATGTCCCGTTCGTAAAGGGTGAGCTCAGGTTCCACTATATGATAGTGGTATATGCTGTTTTTTTCCAGAATGCATATAAAAGAGTAAGGTTCATTGACCCAATATCTTTCGATTTCTTTATGTCCTCCGGGTAGTTCGAACTCCGCGAGCGGGCCATGTAACTGGGGATCATAAGGGGGAAGTTCAGTTCTTGTTTTTCCCAGAGAAATTATCTGTTCCCATAGAAATTTATGAAAAGATTTAGCAGAGCCATTTTTAGTATTTTCTTTTGAAACCATCGGGTATTCTGATTTCGGGATTATTATATCTGATTCTGATAGGTCTGGCTCCTGACTCATTGAAGATTATTATAGGAGATAATATATAAAAACTCTTTGTTTTTTATTATAGTATATTTTTACATTGATTCTCTTTTTCATTTATTCTGAATTTAAAATATATCACTAATTTCAAATCTGTTAAATGCGCTTTTTTGCAGGCTGCAATTTTTATGGTTATTTTGTGACCTCATCTTTTTTTAGATATACACATTGTTGATTTTTTTATACATCTATAATTGTTTTCAATAGAGTTGAGTAAAGGTTCTTGGATGAGGTTATTAGGAAAAGCAGAAATGTTATATTACATCAACTATACTATAGTTTAATTATTATATAATTATACTTGTATTAATGGGAACCAGACTACAAGTCTCTTTGTTGATGGTCTATGTATCCCATTATCAAAAACAGCAGGTCACATATGTCTGAGGGATATCATTTCATTAAACCTATAAAAATAGGTGACGAAGCGATAAAAGAACAGAAAATGCTTGATATAGCCTTTGAAAATTCTCCAACCATTATGTTGCTGGTTGATTCGGACTGCCGGGTTGAGAGAATAAATAAAATTGGTCTTCAATCCATAGGTAAGGATCTTGATAAAATTCTCGGGATGCTGGCAGGAGATATTTTTTCATGCGTCCACGCATCCGAACCCAATGGCTGTGGTGGCACCCCCAGTTGCAGCACATGTCCTGTCCGCACTACCATTACTAACACAGTTAGAACAGCTTCTAATAAGTATAATGCTGAAGGAGTCATTGAAATCTTTATCGGCAATAGTAGCGTTTCAATCCGTGATGTCATAATTTCCACTGTGTATGTGAACTTTCATGGTGACAAAAAAGTTGTCGTCTATCTGGATGATGTTACTGAGCGAAAAAAAGCTGAAAAGACCATAAAGGAAAGTGAGGAACGTTTCCATGCCCTGTATGAGAATATACCGGGTGGAACAATGATAATCGGCAAAGATTATACTATAGAAGATGTAAACCAGCGGACCTGTGAGGTTACCGGGTACGAAAAGGAAGAATTGATCGGCCAGTCCTGCGATATTTTATTTCCCGGATGCTCATTATCCAGGCAATGTCCCTTATCAGAGGATGATCTTGATGGTGTCCAGTGTATGGATACGACTATCATATGCAAGGATGGCACAAAGGTCCCGATACTAAAAAACACAAAGAAGATCTTCATTAATGGGGAAAAGTATATCCTGGGGATTTTAGAGGACATATCTGATTTGAAAGAAGCAGAAAGGGCTACAGCCGATGCAATGTTCCTTGCTGAAGAAGCAAACAGGATCAAAAGCGAGTTTATTGCAAACATGAGTCATGAGCTCAGGACTCCTCTTAACTCTGTCAATGGATATTCGGAAGTTTTGCTTGAGGAAACAGGCGATATTCTCGATGAGCGGCACAGAAAATTCCTGAAATTTATTTCCATCAGTGGTAACCGCCTGTTGAAGCTCATAAATGAGATTCTTGACGTTTCAAAAATAGAGTCAGGAAAACTTGAGGTTAATTACAGGGAAGTGGATGCCGGTGAAGTTTTCGAAAGAATTCTGGATGATATTTCTCCTCTTGCAAAGAAAAAGAATATAGAGCTCAATATTTCCACTGTCCCTGAAAAGTTTTCGTTGTATGCAGATCAGTTTCTTTTGAAGCAAATATTGTTAAACCTTGTCAGTAATGCTATAAAATTTACTCCCGATGGTGGCAATATTATTCTGAAGGCAAATTTGATGGATGATGTGGCTGAGTTTTCTGTAGTCGATACGGGTATAGGAATTTCGACGGAGGATATAGGTAAACTGTTCATTCCTTTCTATCAGATAGACTCCAGGCTTTCAAGAAAATATGCCGGTACCGGCCTTGGATTATCACTTGTAAAAAGATTCGTTGAAATGCATGGTGGAGAGGTATTGGTTGAAAGCGAGCCTGGAAAAGGTAGCAACTTTACTTTCAAGATTCCTGCACGATTACATCTGGCTGAGCTATCAGGGGCTTGATAAGGGTTCCAAAGACTAAAAAGTAAATTTAAAAGGTCGAAGTAGTGTAGCTTAAACTGAAGACACAAGCTTTCCAAAGTGCTCTTCGTACCTTTTTTCCATCTCTTCCCAGGTTGGCAGGTCGGTCTGGCAGCCAATGCTCTGCACAGCAAATGAAGCAACAGTGGAACCGATTTTGCCGCAGATCTCAATTGGGTAATTGCGGATATATGCAAGCAGGAATCCTGCCCTGTATGCGTCACCTGCGCCAGTAGGATCAAGCGCTTTTACCGTTACTACGGGGATCGAGATTGCCTCTCCTCCATTGTGGATAATGCTGCCTTCTGCATCGTAGGTTACAATAACTGTCTCTATCATAGCCAGTATGTCCTCAAAGCACTTCCCTGTCATGTCACAGACACGCTGAATCTCATGTTTGTTGGTGAACAGCATATTCGTGTTCTCAAGTATGCTCTCAAGGTTTTCTTTGGAGTATGTCACAAGGTCTTGTCCGGGATCAAAGGAAACGAAACCGGCTTTTTTTGCTATCCCTGCGTTGTAGGTTGAGTCTGATGTAGCCAGGTGCACAAAGTCAACAGCCGGAGGTTCCAGTTCCTGCAGGTGCTTTGAAGCGCCCCAGTCAAAATAGGTACTCTGATGGTGTTCCCTGTCGGTGAACACAAAAGCCCTGGTACTTTTCTCGCTTTTGAAGCGATAGAGAAGTGACAGATCAACTCCGTGGTTTTCCAGTTCAGCTTCATATCCTGAGGCTGCAAAATCTCCTCCGACCGCTGAGATCAACTGGCAGTTACCGCCAAGCCTTGCAATACCGATTGCAATATTTGCAGCTCCCCCTCCGTAATACTCATGATAATCAATAATTGGCTGGGATTCGTTGTGTATCGCTATATTCTCAACATCAAAAAGGAGATCAATAGCTGCGTGACCTACAACCGAGATTACTCTGTCCATGTTAATCCCATTCTAATCATTCATCGAAGGGCTGTACATCCACGACATCCAGGGGTACATCCCTGAGTGCCCTTCCGATAACAGATTTGGATATTCTTGCGGCATGTTCCTCGCTTTCGGCATCAAAGACCTTCATCTCAAGAACAAGTCCCACAATTGCTGTATTAGCTGCAAGGAAAACACTGGAAAAAGGTTCTTTGCAGGAAGGACAGAAAGTGGTCCCGATATCCACTTCAACATAATCGAGTTTAGGATTGAGGCGTTTTCCTGCCTCTGAAATAGCAACGCCGATGGCATCATCGGCTGTTTTTACATCCCTTACCAACCAGGCAGCTTCAAGTGTAACATGATAATTAGGCATCTCTTATACTCCGGAATTGTTTCTTCTTCAATTACCTTAATTTAATATTCGTATTTTATAGGTAAGTATTATGCTTGGAAATAAACGATTTGAAAAAGGATGCAACGGTACATAAATTGTTTGCCCTGCAAATTTCATCTAACAGACTAGGTAGATTATCTTACAGCAATGAGGGCTGTACTTGAATACACTGCTGTGCCATCCGCGTGTTCATAGGGAAATTTAGAAAAGCATTACGGGAGACAGTAAGTTCTAAAGCCTAATTTTTAATATAGTCGTCCCTTGCCTTGATCATAGCAAGAAGATTTTTCAAAGGAGTCTCCGGAGCTACACCACAGCCAGGAGCTAGTATGTCTATATTTGCATCAAGGCATTGGAAAGCCTCTTTTCTGACATTTTCCGGTTTCTTTCTATACAGGGTGTCCGATGTCGAAATATTTCCGATTATCGCCGTGTTGTTTCTGTGTGCACTACTAACTACATATTTAAGATCCTTCACATTCTCCTCAATGCTTATAGCACTAAAACCGGATTCTAATATGTCCGGGATAATACTATCCACTTCCCCGCATATGTGAAGTATGCTATGACCTTCTATGTTCTCATTAAATCTGATCAACCCAGGCTTTACAATCAGCCTGAATGCATCAGGACCTATCATTTCCGGGGAGGACAGAGCATCTGCGATCACCACTGCATCTGCACCTGAAAAGAGATAGGCATTGGCACAAGTAATGCAAGCATCGATACATTTCTCTATGATATTCTTTGCAATTTCAGGTTTCTTTACAGTCAACTTCAAGAACGATCTGATTCCCAAAAGATAAGAAGCAAGATCAACAGGGCCCTCGACACCTGCAACTAAAGGCACTTGCAATCCCGGATTGTTCCTGTGAAGGGAAATTGCTTCCATTATAACAGGTATTCTTCCTCTCCTCAGCAGATCAGTGGGTATCTCTAACTCTTCAGGTTTGTCTGCAAAGGGATGGGTAATTACTGATGGTGTTCTTGCCTTTGTGCCAGAATCAATCTGACAGCCAAGTGCCTCACCTATCACTGTCACATCAAATGGAATACGTATGACCTCAAACTTTGCAATCGTATGTAAGGAAGATGCAAGTTTTGCCATTTTTTTAGGATCACTATCGGCTTCAGGTCTGCTTGCTCCGGAAATATCCATCAGGTCAAGTATTCCCGCTGTGGTGACCGTACCTACAAGAGGAGTGTCCACCTTTTTTCCATCAAGTATGTATTGGAATTTTTGTGAGAAATCCAATTTAGATTCGTTAATATAATTCCATCCTTTTTAGTTATTATTTAAAGTATGGATTATTACTTAAAATGAAAATGGTTTTATTCCCGCATCAAAAAAAACCAAATGTATTTCAGACACTTGGCTGGCAATTCTAAATATTGATTTTCAGCTCAATAAGAAGAAATATGTTCACAGGAACTCGATACTTATGCTTCCTGTCTCTTTTGCAAGGGTGCCCGACATGAAATCCGATTCGATGCAACAAACATGCATCACCGCACAGGGTACAAGGCATGTGGCGGTGCACCTTGCATCCTTGGCTTTTTCCATTACAAGATTGTCTTTTATATCAAAAAGATCCATCATATCGACTTCCAGGTGAGACATCTTTTTGATCTTCTCACATGGAGTGTCAATGTCCACAATTATTTTTTGACCATCTTTTCTTCCCCTGACGATATGGGTGAACCCGCATATCCCTGAATTGACTTGTATTTCTGTCATTGAGGTCCTCCTGGTTTATGTTGAAAGAGCTGAAGGTTTTTCGTACATGATCTTTATTTCTTTGTAGTCAATAGCATGCATCGGACACACACTCACACATCTTTTGCACGCCGTTCCCAGACATTTCAGAGTATCGTATTCTGCAAAAAGATCATCATCTGCTTTTATGAATATTGCCTGCTCAGGACATTCTTTTTCACATTTGTGGCACATTATGCATCCAACTGCAAGTTCTTTAAGAGTAACCCCTATATCCTCTATCACTTCTACCTGACCTGTACCAGTCTCAATGATATCTCTCCTGCTCTTTTTCTCAAGTACAGGATCTTCAGTGGGAGCTGGAAGTTCAGGCAGTTTAGACATCTTCAACAGTTTCCGATACATCTCCATGGACATACCCTCTGTCCAGTATCCCAGTTCACAAGCGTAAAGTTTCTTGAAGGTTTCACTGGTTGCCATCATAAGATGATCGGCCTTTATGTGCCCCGCTAATTCGATCAGCGTATTAAGTTTCACCTTTTCAAGAACTATGTCTCTTGCAAGGGACAGGGATGTATTCCCGAATTGCACTGTTTTCTTTGTAAAATCCGGACATAATCCTATTTTTCTTGCTTTGACAGGGTTAACATACGTTCCGGAAGCACCGCTCATATACATGGTTTCAAGATCTTCATAGGCAATCCCTGATTCATGTATCAGGGTCAGCTGAGCAGCCCTTATGGCGCCTATGGCCTTACCAGCTTCTTTTATATCTTCTTCTGACACTTCAATGCCGTCACCCAATTCGATCCTTCCGTATTTTAGTTTAGGAGGACTTGTGATAATCCCTGTTTCAATCGCAAGAGACAATATGGAAATAAGGCCGGTTCCCGTGATACCATCCGGCACAACATCCAACTCTTCAAATATCGCTCCGCTTATCGGATCTATAAGATGTCCTTTTACAGTTTCCATGTTTTCATCCAGTACAGATAATCTCCAGAAACCATTTTCCAGATTGACATCGGTGATCGCTCCCGGAGCTGCAAGCATGCCACAACTTATACCCTGTCCTTCTATAGCAGGTCCGGCGGCAGCACTTCCTGTAATGATCCTGTTGCCTACCTTGATGGCCATCTCAGCATTAGTTCCGTAATCCGTTACAAGAGTTGGTTCTTCCTGTTCGAGAAAATCCGTCTCAACCATCATGGCAAGTGCATCGGCACCTATCTCATGCTCGATAGCAGGCGGAACTATTATCTCACAATTCTCAAGGTTTAAAGTTCCATGGAATATATCCGTAGCCTGAAATACCCGGGCATTACGTTGTACGTCATCTATACCCAATCTTTCCCGCATGTTTCTTCCCACATAGGCCAGATCACGTATCTCCGTATTCTGGAAAAGCGAGAGTTGTATCGGGTTGCCGCAGACAGCCATCTTTGATATCTGCGATGGGTCCACATCGAACCCTTCTATCATTTTTTCGACAGCATCTATGATGATACTATGTGCCACATCCTCTCCAATGGATATGGCAAAGTCGAGATGATCAGTCACATTCCCACCTGGCAACGGATGCTTCATTGTCATTGAAGTCTTTACAACTTCTTTTGTTTCCAGATCAATCAATTGTGCCCTAAAGCCGCTGGTTCCTATATCTAATGCAATTCCATACAATTTTAATCCCCCTGCTTAAAGTATGATTTCATTGATTCTCGGAGAATTTCCACCTCTTCCTGAGGTGTATTCAGTGGAATTTCACATCCGGAGGATAGTATGAATCCCTTATCGGGAGCTGCGGCCAGACAACGGTATACTTCGGCAACAATCTTGTCTATTCTTCCTGAATTGAATGCATATGGATTGATGTTTCCCATCAGGCATATACCTGAATCAGTGAAGTCCTTAAAATCCCTGAAACAATATCTTTCACTGCAACCAATGTGTCTATGATTGTGAATCTTCAGGCAATCGATCCTGTACTTCTCCCCGAGTGCGTCCACATTCCCGAAAAAGAAATTCAAAGCATCAGGTTCAAGAGCTAATTCCAGTTCATGGAATGCATGGTTTGCACAGTTATGCGATATTACATAGCCGCCGCTATCCTGTATGTGTGAATATAATTTCTTAGAGTACTGAAAACCAAATTCTTTGGCCATTTCCAGACTGAAAAGATCCGAAGTGCTGCCACCGTTTTCAATAAATACTCCGTCTGCTCCTGCATCGTGCATCATATCTGCAAAGGTTGTACAACTATCAGTGAGGACATCAAGTAGTGCATGAAAATTATCGGGATCTTTCATCATTTCAATATACATCCTGCTCCCATCCATCAGCTGGGAAGCAAGCATAAGAGGGGTAAGGAGTGCACAGCTGATAAAAACCTCATCTTCAAGCTCTTTTTTAAGCAAGGATATGGACTCTTCAATTGTCTTTACCCTTTCAGAACGTTCTATGGCAACAGGATCTATATTCTCATATTCTTTTGCAGACTTTAAAGGAAAACTGGCTATTGAAGGATAAGCATCTTTCTTGATATTTATTTTCGCTCCTAAAGCCTCCGCTTCCACAAGTAAACATCCCCATGGAGACATTACATTGTCATGGTGATACATTTCCCTTGCTAATACCTGTGCTCTGGCAATGCCTTTTGTAGAATAGTAAACATCCTTCATGCTTGCATTCATCCGCTGGAGTACTGCATCACCGGCCCCGAACCACAAATAACCCAGTGGTACCCTGTCCACTTCTTTTAATTCAAGAGCGTTGATAAAACGTTCCTTTGAAGTCATTTCATCAGGCATTTTAACGCCTCCTTAGGACCTTTTCAATACTATCTTATCAATTCTCAACATATTGCTTACAGCCTCGGTCGCCGCGATAATAGCCATTTGTTTAATGCTGGAAGAATCATATTCCGGAGGGTTGTTGGCAACGACCTTTCGGTTAAGGTCGACCCTGCAGTCGATCCCCTTGTTATAGAAATTGAGCATTTTCGTCATCGCATCAACTTCATTGAGACCCGCGTTCCTTGCAAGTGTTCTGGGAATCTCTTCAAGGGCGTTTGCATATTCGATAACTGCAAGTTGCTCTTTTCCTTCAATAGTGGAAGAATACTGCCTGAGCATCTGTGAGAGCACAAATTCAACATCTCCTCCTCCTTTAACGACAAGAGGATTCTTCAGTATGAATGCAGCATTATTGATGGCATCATCTACTGCTTCCTCCATCTTTTCAAGACCATACCTGAAAGGTTCCCATATCATGATCGTAGATATCAGTTGATCATTGACAGAAAGGAAAAGGAAATGCTCATCATTTCTTTTTCTGACCTTTGCCTCATCGGCAAATCCCAGATTATGAGGCATTATATCCTCCCTGATGGAAAGAATACTTGCACCTGTTGCCTTTGAGACCATCTCCATATCCCTGATTTTCAGTTTTTCGAAAAGCAGAATGCCATTTTTTGCAAGTGATGCCTCTACAGATTCATCCACATCTCCTTCACAAAAGACAATGTTAGCCCCGGAATCAATTATCTTCTGTGACATGACTTTCAAATTTTGTTCCTGTCCCTGCAAGATAAGCTTTGGATCTTCGAGATCACCGATTCTTATATTACGCTGGGAATTTATGATCTTGCTTTCAAATTTCACATTGCCATTGATCATAAGGACGCTTGCATTTTCCAGATGATCAGGCATGTCGGGTCTTGAAGGTGTTTCATCCAGGACCATTCCTGAAATACATTCTATAGAGGGGGAACCTACCTTTTTTACAACTTTGACATAATCGTTCAGATCCATGTAATCATCAGCATGAGTATCCCTGATCTTTGAAAGTGTCTTTAGAACGATATCTGCTATTATCCGGGCCTGGTGGGGTTCAACTCCTTTACTCAGGCTGGCATTCTCTATAACAGAATGCAGATCATTGTCAGAATCAATCCGAATACTTTCATAGTCCAGGATATCGTACACTTTATTCAGGGCAAGCTGGTATCCTTTTATGATCGTTGTCGGATGTAGTCCGTAATCCACGAGCTTAGCAGCATTTTCAATAAGAGAGGCAGCGATGATCACTGCGGTCTTTGTACCATCACCACATACCCCATCCATGGACACCGCAAGCTCTTTGAGGGAAGTGACCACGGGATGCAACACATCGATCTGTTCGATTATGGTCTTCCCATCACTTGTCAGATAAACATCATCTGTGGGACTAATTATTATTTTGCTCGATCCACGTGGCCCGAAAGATGATACAAGAAGATCCTTTATGTCTCTGGAAGCCTGTAGCATCTCATATATCAGATCATTCTCTTCAACATCATCCTTGATCACAATACGATTGCGTACACTTTGACGCAGAGCATTCATATTATCCAGTGCATTCATATTTCCCACATGTTCTATTGAAGTGCTCATATTACCCTCCTTGGAGAACCAACAGCTACCCCTACGATCTTTGTCTCAAGGGGTACCGTTCCAATATTCCCGATATCATTACATTCAAGATCGAACCTGACATTGTCCATACTTAATCCGTAGCCGGACATATACTCTGAAACTGTGCTGTTAACAAGGGAATTGGCCATGTCAAGAGCCTCCTGGTAGTCATCGAATGTTTGTCTTCCTTTTTCAGAGAATACCAGATACTGTGAACTACCCGGGCTTGCAGGTCTTATCAGCACTTCTTCCCTGTACACCACATTACCGACAAGGGCACCTACAGCATTACCCACTTCATGGTACTGCGGAAGCCTTATGTCCGCATCAATGAAATATTTCATATCTTCCATATATGCGGCTACAGGGGCACCCACCATTACCACAGGTGTCTTTATTGTGAATTTCATTAGTTCTGTTCCATCCAGTATTTTTTCCAGATCGTTTTTCTTCACTTTATCTGCACAGTGTGCAATGAGATTGAGTACAATGCCTCTGGCTACGTCTTCTTTGAGTTTGTCGCAGAGATCGAGGGGTTCCATGGAAGCATATTCTGAAATTATCGCGGCTCCCAAAATCGATGCATTGGAATCCCATTTTGTATAGTCACCTGTCACATGCAGGACGTCGGTTGGGGTGAAACCCACCTGTCTTACATATCTTTTCTGTATGAGCTTTCTCAGGATACCTTCGAACATCAGAGGATGCTTATTTGTCCTTGAGGCAATATCTGATATCGAGGAAGGTTTTTCTGTTATAGCATCGAATATCTTCATCTCCTCCACTTCCAGTTCAGAGGCATGCAGGGAATGGGATTTTGCTCCATTGGACATGAAAAATGTTGTTGGCTGGATGATTTCATTCATTATGCGCTTTGAGGCTTTTTCAGCATTCTGCAGTTTACTTATTATGGACGGGAATTCGGCAGCGCAAAGACATAGGGGTATGACCCTGTTAGGTCCGATATGCGTTGTTTCTTTCATCCATACATGACTGTCTCCCCCAATAGCAGAGGTATTCATTTTAATAGCCTTGACCATT
This sequence comes from Methanolobus sp. ZRKC2, assembly GCF_045291185.1. Classification (NCBI taxonomy): domain Archaea; kingdom Methanobacteriati; phylum Methanobacteriota; class Methanomicrobia; order Methanosarcinales; family Methanosarcinaceae; genus Methanolobus; species Methanolobus sp. ZRKC2. Next base: position 242,198 of record NZ_CP146980.1, read on the forward strand.
GTATCCCAGCCGCCGACAACAGCACCGGAACCGCTGATAGCAGGCATACCACTGAGGATCATAGAGATGTCCGTACTCGTACCTCCCACATCGACTGTCAGGCAGTCCTTAAGATCCGTCAGATGTGCAGCACCCAGCAAGCTTGCGGCAGGTCCGGAAAAAATGGATTCCACTGGTTTTTTTAGTGCCTCTTCTATCTTCACCAGCGATCCGTCACATCTCATCATCATCAGGACCGAATTGATGTTCTTATCCTGCATCACAGACCTTACAGATCTTATGAACTGGTCGATTACCGGGATTAACTGGGCATTAAGAAGTGCGGTCAAGGCTCTTTCGTAGGCCCCAAGGTCCATGGAAAGTTCATGTCCGCAGACCACCGGGAGGTCTGTCAGTTCCTGGATCATCTCTTTAATCGTGAGCTCATGTTCCGGGTTGCGTACTCCAAAATATGATGATATAGCAAATGAAGAAACTTTATTTTTGTTCATTCTTACAAATTCTTTCACTTTCTTCAGATTACCCAGGGATTCCACTTCATTTCCATCAGCATCATGCCCGCCTTCTATGGAAAGGATATGATCTGTGGGAATTTTTCGGGATATATTATAGCCAACAAGTATGAGACCTGCCGGGTATCCTTTCCCCTCCAGCGTTGTGTTGGTGGCGAGTGTGGTGGATACTGAAGTGAATTTCACATTCGCAAGATATTCGGCTTTAAGACCGTTTATTGAATTTATTATGCCCTTAATCAGATCAGGGTAAGTAGTAAGCGATTTGTTTGAATCTATTATTGATCCGTTCTCAAGATCCATGATCACGGCATCTGTATATGTGCCGCCAGTGTCTATGCCAAGCCCGAGATTCATTATTATCACCTTTTATGTGGAGGTGGAGTGGTTTGCCCCATTGTGTAGATGAGGGGGTTTACCACCCTATGGATATAGACCTCATGAAGTGATTTTCAAACTTTTTTTCAAATCACGTATGAGTAAAAAAGGAAAAGCAGGGGGAAGTGATAGTTCCTGCTTATCCGAAATTTTGTTTTTGAAGGTCTGGACCCAGTTCCTTAACTGTATCTACCATTGCCTTCACGGTGGTAAGTGGTCCTCCTGGTGGAATCTCACAACCAGATGCCATGACAAACTTGGATTGCAGCTCGTTCTCTTTGAGTGTAGGAAGAACATCTCTTAGAAGCTGTTCTGTGTCTGTCTTGATCTTCTGCACACCTTCTGCAGAGCCATCCATGAAATCAACAGGGTTGATCTCACCCATGAGGCAACATTCGTGACCATATTGTGGAATAAGGTCTGCCATTCCCTGTGAACCCTTGTTTCTGAGTTTTGGATAGTATGCGTAGCTGTACAGTTTTGTTCCGAACTTTGTGATCTGTGTGTCAAAGTGTACTGCATCTGCACAGTTGTGGATAATGTATGGTTGATCATACTGCTTGAAGATCGGCAAGTGCTGGTCGTATACGAACTTACCGTCGAACTTCCAGTAGTCTTCTTCGTTCATGATCACGTTGTTGGACCAGAGGTTGTCGATACAGAGTGCATTACAGGCACTTTCTTCAAAGAACAGTTCAGATACCTGACAGATGTAATCCGTACATTTCTGGACTGCTTCAAGTACCACATCAGGATGTGTTTTCATGTCCATCAGGACACGGTCAGCACCCATGAGCTGAGTAAGTGTAAGAAGTGGTCCTTCGTGGAATCCCACAAATGGTGTGTTGAGTTCCTTGTTGAGCTTTTCAGTGGCTGCCTTAGAAGCCATTATAAGCTCATGGGCTCGAGTACCTTCCTTGACTTCAGGAACTTCGATCTGCTCATATGCCTCAAGGTGTCCTTCAGATGAAGGTGTGTCATCTTCAGGGTACTTGATCTTACATCCGAAGTCTGATGACGTAGCGGAAAGGTCTATGAGACCTACAAACATGTCTGTATCCAGGTATTTGGATCCGAGGTAAGCACTCTCAACGAACGCATCGATGTCAGTTGCATACTGCTTGTAGTTGACATCAGCAAACTTCCTCAATACGCCACAAGCTAGCGGATATACAGGTAACCTATCAACCTTTTTGTCACCCATTGCTGCCAGTGTCCTGTCCATATGGGTCATTTCTTCTTTTGTCTTGACAGCTACACTCTCAAAGTCTGAAATGATCTGCTTTGCAGTTTCCAGACCGATGTCTGTCTTTCCTTTAACCGTCTTTTTAGACAGGATATCTCTGTATTTGACCTTTCCAAGTGAGATTTTCTCCTCGCTCCATCTAATTTCAGCAGGATCAAGTTTGCTTACCGCGTCCTTTGCCCATTCCGTAGCTGCCATGGAATCAGAATGCGTAGAGTCTGCACCAACCTGTTCTGCAAATTCAGGGGAAACGGGTGCTCCTCCTACCATTACAATGAGGGAATCTCTGACACCTTCTTCCTGAAGCATCTCAATTGCTTTCTCCATATTGGTCATGGTAGTGGTCATCAAAGCACTCATGGAAACCAGGTCTGCTTTTTTCTCCTTCGCTACCTCTACGAATTTCTCGACCGGCACATCGTGACCCAGATCGACCATATCAAAGCCGGCTGCAGACATCATTGTCTTGACAAGGTTCTTTCCGATATCGTGGACATCTCCCTCGATGGTTCCTATAACACCTATGGAACGCCTTCCGTTACCCTCTACTTTCATATGTGGGGTCAGTATATCCATACCTGCATACATGGCACCGGATGCGATGAGCAGGTGTGGCACAAAGGCTTCACCCTTTTCATACTTGTCACTCACAATAATCATTCCTTTTGCAAGTCCGTCCACAATTGCCTCGTAAGGATCAACACCTCCATCAAGGGCCTTTTGTGCAAGTTCTTCTGCCAGGTCATCGTCTCCTTCGACCACAGCTTCCGCTAATTGGTTTAAGATTGCTGTCTTCATTGTTTTACCTCCAATATTTTAATCAGGCTTAACAGTGAATCTCCAGTTTCCACTGTTAACAAAAAACAGTATCATCTTTGTGTTATATATCATAACCGTTGGTTATTTGTTAACAACGTTAATATTATGAATGCCCTGTCTTTTTGAGAAGGACTGTAATCCTATGAATGAACACTTTTGAATTAACGCTGTTAACAAAGGAAAAGAATCCCAATAAGATTAATAGCTTTAATTTAATTAATGGCTTTAATCTGATGAACACAAAAATAAGCACATTCAAGTATAATCCTTTAAAGTCAAAATGAGTAAAATTATATCCGGAGTACAAATATCTCCGATATGATAGCCGTATTTCAGATATCTGTCACTTCTTGTGCTCCTTCTCTGAAGAATCGGTACATGTCCTCTCCCCACATCAATGCGTTCACTTCAAAGCTCATCATAGCATGATTGTGGAACATGCCTGTTTTATAGAACAGGGTCAGTGAAAGGAATCTGTCTGTTACCACGCTGGAAGCAAAGTCTATATCGTCTTTACAAACAAAAAGTTCGGTATTTTCTATCCCAAGATAATCATGTAATTGTTCGAAATATTCCGTTTCAAATCTTTCAAACACAGACTCAGTTATTATAAGTGAGATTCTGACACCTTTTTTGGCAAGTTCGATGTATTTATAGGGATAAGTCGGACTGAATGAAGAAGAAATTTCCATGATGTATTTTGACTGTATGAGATTGTCAGTGAACTTTTTCGGTAATTCATACATGCGATTAAGTTCCGGCTCAACAACTTCGCAGGAGCCCAGTTCTTCTATTCTCTCAAGAAGGTGTGCCGGAATACCTTTTACTTTATGATTCTCCCAGTATTGTTTATTATCTTCGAAGACCACTAAGGTGTCTAAAAGAGGAATCATTTTTTTTACGATCACTTCTCCGAAGCTAGAGAGCCTGTAATAATCATTCTCATAAAGTATTATGCCTTGGTCAATGAGAATCTTGATTTGTGTCATCATGGCACTTGAAGTGACATTGAGTGTATTTTTAATCTCATCGATGTTCATAGGCCGCTCTATCAGCAGGATGAGGAGATCTTTTCTTTTGTCAGATAGAAAAAGAGTGCCTAAAAGAGCCAATTTCATTTTAACACCTCACGTTTTGACAAATTGTGGGAATCATCTTCCGTAATAGTTGGAAGCTTTATGTGGAATGTAGTTCCTTTACCCTTTTCACTTTCGATCCAAATATCGCCTTTATGTGCAAGGATTATGTCCTTGCAGATATACAGACCGGATTCAAGTCCCTGATACATTCGACTCATTGAGTCTTCCATCTGGTAGAATTTCTGGAAGACATGCGGCACAAGGTCTTTCTGTATCCCTGATCCCGTATCGCTGATCCTCAAGTGCAGATAATCACTTTCTTTATTTACATCTATGTTTATCCTTCCACCTTCAGGAGTGAATTTTATCGCATTATCTATAAGAATTGTCAATGTCTCTGTCAGTTTGTCCTTATCAGATCTGATTGCAGGCAGCCCTTTGGGCACATTCACTTCTAAAGTAATTTCTTTCTCATCTATAAGCAATATCAGATTCATCAAAGCCTCTGATATCAGTTTGTCTACTTGCGTCAGGGAAAAGGTATATTCTATTTTTCCTGCCTGCTCCTGGCTCATATACAGAAGTGAATTTACCAGGCGTTTTAACCTTGCAGAGTTGAGCAACACGGAATTGATAGCCTTTGCCTGTTGTTCATCAACAGACCTGATCATCTCATCATCAAGGATACTGCACTCAGAGTGTTCAGGGCCGTATATATTTTCCAGTCTTTCTGCAATGAATTCTGTTTTCATCCTGTTGATGGACCTTAGCTCTTCATTTGCTATCTTAAGTTCATCGGAATATTGCTTTAAGGCATCTTCTATTTGTTTTCTTTGAATAAGGCTCCACATACCCTGCATCAATAAGGTAAGCTGGCGTAGATCCGATTCATTGTATTCATCTGCTTTGTTGCCGACTCCTGCAACTGCAACGATGTGGTCACCATCGATGATCGGGATATTCATGTGCCTTGAAAGTTTCACGTGATCATCGGGGTATCCTTTTTTCATTGGACTGGGAAGAGAGTAATCATTTGTTATTATGGGTCTGCGCTGCCTTACTGCTTCACCCCACAACCCGGTAGTTTTAATCGGATATACAAAGCGTTTATCTTTTATGCCACATTCTTTCATAGCGCTTTTTGACCAGGAATGCATAATAAGAGCTGTTTCATCCGCATTCATAAATGCAAGGTACCCAAGTGTACTTTCAGTAAGCCTTACAGCTTCTTCTCTTGCAAAGTCTGTGATCTCGTTCAATGACGCACCGGTCATTTTGTTCAGTTTAACAAGCGCTTCCAGCCTTTCTCCTTCGAGATGGTGTATTCTTTCTACTTTTTTGCGTTCACTGATATCTCTCGCAACTGACAGAATAGTTTTTTTGCCTTCAAATAGTATAAATCTTGCACTGATTTCTAACGGTATAATTCGGCCATCTTTGTGTATAGCTTCAGTTTCATATACTGCTCTTCCTTCAGTTTCAATAATCTTCATTAGTTTAGATACACGCCGGACGTCTTTTGACGGAACCATATCGGATGGATATGCACTCAACATCTCATCCCTGCTATAACCCAGGGTATCAACGACAGCCTGGTTCACAGCAATTAATTTTCCAGTGAGATCACTGATGTATATCTGATCGTTTATATTATTGAGGATAATTTTGAGCTTTTGCTCTGATTCAATGGCATCATCCAATACTCTTTTGTTGTTTATTGCGATAGCTGCGAGATTGGCGTTTGCTTTAAGGATATTGATCTCTTCCTTTGTAGGCTTGTGTGGCTCATGGAAGTACATTCCGAATGTTCCAAGGACTTCATTATTCGAACTTATTATGGGTTCACAACAACTGGCCCTCAAGCCTGCCTTAAATGCAATTTCCTTAAGGTCTTTCCAATAAGAATGATTCAATATGTCCTCTACAATAACCCTTTTTCCGGTGTAAACAGCTGTTGAACAGGAGCCAATGCCCTCCCCTATGGGTAGTCCTTCGATAGCTTTTTTGTAGAAATTCGGAAGATGGGGAGAAATAGCATGAACCAGATGTTTCTTTTCCTTGTCCAGTAACATGACAAAACTTATTACTTCCGGCACGATTTTTTCAGTGGATCTCACCAGAAGTGTAAGAACCTCATCGAGACTTGCACCTGCTGCCAGGGATTCAAGAACTTTGTTGCGGCAATCAATAATTGTTTCCGAGAGTTTTCGCTGGCTTATATCCAGGATGATACCTTCGTAGTATCGGATATTGCCATACTCATCCCTGCGGATGATGGTCCTGTCTTCAATGTACCGTATTTCCCCTGATGCTGCCAGTATCCTGTACTCCTGGATGAAATTATCAACATGTGTTTCAGAGTATTCTTTAACCTCTCTGCGTACACGTTTAATGTCATCAGGATGAATAATATCTTCATACTTTAATCCACCAGAAAGAAAATCTTCGGGTGAGTATCCAAACTGTTTGACATTCTCTGAGACAAATTCTACCGGCCACCCCTTTTCCGGCCTCCATATGAAAATTACCACAGGACTGTCATTAATGACTTTTACAATTTCCGAGTTTATATCGAATTGTGTCATTTACTATCATCAAATTATTGTATTAACTAAATGCTTAGGAATAAACCTAAGGAATTATATCAATTACTTGATGTCTAATATATTAGATGGTCAAAGAGTGCTTTGTACTCTGTAAAATAAACAAGCTCTGAGTTGGTTTTCCTCAGAAAGTTCCTTATAAAATCAGCATGTAGATTGATATCTGATTCTTGGATAATTTTTGAAAATCTATCTTTTTAGCATCTAAATTCTGTTTTTATTTAGTTATCTTTTTTAGAAACAGGTAGTTTATACCAGGATTTTAAAACGACACTCAGAATCCCCTGAAAGAACTGTCTTTTCCATCAGTATATCCACATCCCTATTAAGTCCGATTCTGAACTTTTTCTTTAGGTTTCCTAAAGTACAATAACAGAGGGTTGCTGAAGTGTCAGCAATATTTTCATTTGCAAGAGGGCAGTAACATTTATCGAAGACAACATAGACATCATTACCTTCGATTTTGACTCGCCATTGTTGAGACAATTTTTCCAGAAAATCATTCTCATCACTGGAAGTGTTCTTGATTGCCAGTAATCGTTCATCTGTAAGATGAGTAAACGGACAATTTTCACCACATTCTTCCATGATTTTAGTTTTTGTTTTTTCATCCAGATTATTATCCAGGCTTTTAATCAAATGTTTTAACCAGACATGCATAATTTCACTGCTGTTTTCTTTTTATTAGTGATTGTCGGAGTGGATCTGATTTATTTAAATAGTAATAGATAATAAACATGGCAGACGGTTTTTGATATAATAATAGATTTGATAAAGTAAGGTTCTAATATGAATGATGTAAAAATTCTTGGAGTTGGTGGAAGTCCCCGGAAAAACGGGAATACTGATATCCTTCTTGATAGTTTTTTAAAAGGAGCAGAATCGGCAGGTGCTGAAACAAAAAAGGTATTATTGAGAAATTATGCAATTGAGTCCTGTATTGGTTGTGAAGCCTGCAGAAAAGATGGAAATTGCACAAGGTTCCATGACGGGATGGAACTTCTTTATCCTGAAATAGAAGACTGCAAAGGTCTGATCCTTGGTTCTCCCACCTATAATTATAATGTAACTTCATCTATGAAATCCTTTATAGATAGATTATATCCGTACTACAATTTCACAGATATCCGTCCCGGACCGTATTCAAGCAAACTTGGAAACCAGGGACGAAAGGCAATTGTCTTTTCAATATGTGAACAATTAGACATAAAAGAAATGGGATTTGCACTTGAAGCTATGGAAATGCCCCTTGATGCCCTGGGTTATGAGGCGATTGAAAAGTTTCCGGTGACGGGCTATTTCGACAGGGGTGCAGTATCAAAAGATGCTGATATTCTAAAGAAGGCTTTTGAAGCTGGTAAAAATTTAGCATTGAGCCTTCGATAAGAATATACTTTTTATGGGTGCTTTACTATCAATAATCTGCATGTTTCCAGTCATACCTTGAAATAATCATTCAAGGTAAACGTTTTTTCCAATTAGAATACGAGATGTCAGTATCTTCTGTCTTATTGTTCATTATATATTCAATCCCATTTTTATTCGTTCCAGTGTGCCATCGTTTCTTAGTTAATACCCTTTTTTAACATTAATTTCCAGGCAATGGATAATTTTATCTTCTGGATTTAAAGCATTTATAAATAAGTTTCCACGAAATTATAAGTAAAAAGAAAAGGCAAAATAGAGCTTTTTTTGAAAAAAAGAACTTTATTAAGGCAGATTTTTTTGGATATTAAACGAAACACTAATAAAGGATAACAAAATCATAGCTGCTGTTATGGAGGTCCATATTAGGATATTCATACTGAGGTATTACTATTTATGAAAAAAAGATAGAAGTAAAAAACCTTGTTAAAATTTTTGGAAAACATCCCCACAAAGCTCTTTCAATGGTAGAAAAGGGCATGTCAAAACAGGATATTTTCAAACAAACAAAACAGACAGTTGGTCTGTATAATGTTAACTTCGATGTTTACAATGGTGAAACATTTGTACTTATGGGACTCTCAGGCTCTGGAAAATCAACTCTTCTGAGATGTCTCAACAGGCTGATATCCCCAACTGACGGACATATACTCATCGATGGTGATGACATTGCAGGCATGGATACCGGAGAATTGCGCAATGTTCGCAGGAAAAAGATGACAATGGTATTCCAGAGTTTTGCATTGCTACCTCATCGGACAGTAATGGATAATGTCGCTTTCGGATTGGAGATACAGGGCGTTTCAAAGGAAGAACGCTACACTAAAGCCGAGGAAGCTATTGCTAAAGTTGGCCTTAAAGGATATGAGCACAGCACCACCTCCTCACTGAGTGGAGGTATGCAACAGAGAGTCGGGCTTGCAAGAGCCCTTGCAACAGATCCCGATGTCCTGCTTATGGATGAGGCTTTTAGTGCTCTCGATCCTCTCATAAGGGCAGAGATGCAGGATGAGCTTCTTGCTCTTCAAAACAAGATGAAAAAGACTATTGTCTTTGTTTCCCACGATCTTGATGAGGCCTTGAAACTAGGTGACAGAATTGCCATAATGAAGGACGGCTACATAGCCCAGATAGGTACTCCCGAAGAGATACTCACCTCACCTGCTGATGACTATGTTTCAGAGTTTGTGGCAGGAGTGGACCGGGCAAAGATCCTGACTGCGGACAATGTGATGAAACGACCTGAACCTGTTGTTTCTATTAACTCTGCATTGACAGTTGCTACACAACTGATGAAAAAACACGGAATTTCTTCTATTTTTGTTGTCGATCCTGACAAGATCCTTCAGGGAATTGTGCTTATTGACCACGCAGTAGCAGCAATGAAGGAAAAGAAGAAAATCAGTGAAGTAATGATTGTCGATTTCCCAAAGGTGGAAGTCGATACTCCGGTAAAAGACATCATTCCCATGATAGCTGAAAGCCAATACCCTCTTCCGGTTGTTGACAGTGTTGGTAAGCTTAAAGGAATTATTGTGCGTGGCAGTGTGCTTGGCGCACTGGCGATAACAGAAGAAAAAGAAGATGAAGGGGAGGTACAATAATGGAAATGCCAGACCTCAAAATAGGAGAAGGTGCAGAGCTCATCGTTTACTGGGTCGATGATTATTTCGGTTTTCTCCTTGATGCTTTCAGTGAGTTTATAGATATTCTTGTATCTGGACTCAAGGATATTCTGATGTTCCTGCCTCCCATGGTTTTTACAATTGTAGCAGCTTTGCTGGTTTATTTCCTGGCAAAACGAAAAGCAGGAATTGCTATTGGAACTGCAGTAGGCTTCCTGTTAATAGATTCTATGGGACTTTGGAACCTTGCAATAGAAACGCTGGCTCTTGTGCTCTCATCGGCGCTTGTGGCCCTTACCATAGGTATACCATTGGGCATCCTGACTGCCAAGAATGAATTTGTGTTCCACATAATCAAGCCGCTGCTTGACTTTATGCAGACAATGCCTTCTTTTGTTTATCTTATCCCTGCTGTGATATTCTTTGGCCTTGGAAACGTCCCCGGACTGGTGGCAACTGTTGTGTTTGCAATGCCACCTGCGATACGCCTGACAAATCTTGGCATACGGCAGGTACCTGTGGAACTTGTAGAAGTTGCTGACGCCTTTGGAACCACTCCATTGCAGAAACTGGTGAAAGTGGAACTGCCCGTGGCCGTCCCGACGATAATGGCCGGAGTCAACCAATGCATCATGCTCTCTCTTTCAATGGTTGTTATTGCTGCCATGATCGGTGCACGTGGATTGGGATACCAGGTACTTGTGGGCATCCAGAGAGTGGATATCGGTCAGGGGTTTGAAGCAGGCCTTGCGATTGTTATTATCGCGATCGTGCTTGACAGGCTGACCCAGAACCTGACACCTAGAAAATAAAATTAACAGACCATACGGTCTTAATTTATACATAAAAAGTTGTGATAAAATGAAAAGACAAGTAAAACTCCTTGCAGTAATTACTCTGATTGCTGTGCTTGTAATGGTAAGCGGATGTACTGACCAGAACGCAAGTGGAGAATCCGGAACAGAGTTAGAAGAGACTACACAAACAAAAGAAGCTACTATCGGCTATGTACTCTGGGACGGTGAGATTGCCAGTACTAATGTAATGAAAATTGTTCTTGAAGAAGCAGGATATGATGTCGAGATTATTGCAGTTGACGCAGGTGCATTATACCAGGGACTTGCAGACAGTCAGTTCGACTTCACTACATCTGCATGGCTTCCACAAACCCAGAAGAACTACTGGGAAACATACGGAGACGACATCGACAGTGTCGCAGTCAATCTTGAGGACTGCAAAATCGGACTTGTAGTTCCCACATATGTAACCATTGATTCAATTGAGGAACTCAATGACAACAAGGACCAGTTTGAAGGTGAGATCATCGGTATCGACCCCGGAGCCGGTATCATGCAGACAACAGAAACTGCTATTGACAATTACAGTCTTGATTACGATCTCGTTGCCAGCAGCAGTGCAGGTATGGCAGCTGAACTCAAGAACTCAATATCAGATGAAGAGTGGGTCGTTGTCACACTCTGGACACCACACTGGACATTCAACAGCTTTGACCTGAAATACCTTGAGGATCCAAATGGAGTTTACGGCGAAGCAGACCATGTCGAAACACTTGCAAGGGTTGGCCTTGCAGAAGATGATCCCGAACTCTACGGCATCATAGGCAGATTCAACTGGACTCATGATGACATTCAGTCTGTTATGGCTGACCTTGCTGACGGTATGCCTGAAGATGAAGCTGCTCAGAAGTGGATTGACAACAATCCTGAAAAAGTGCAGGAATGGATTGGAGGGAACTGAGTTTCTCTCTGCTTTTTCTTTTTGACAAAACTCTTTTTTAGTTATGTGCAGAATGGAAAGACATTCTGACCACTACCAGAAAAAAATATAATCTTAAGATTTAGGCTGTTCTTCAAACCCAATTTATTGTTCAAATGGTGAATAATACATCGTCATCAACATCGAACAGCCCAAGGCGTGCGCCGGCATCCAGCCATGCATGACCATAACTGAAGCATACCAGTGCATTCACCGGGTCATCACTCTCCATGAAATGAATTCCGTCATTATAGTACGAAGTTGCCATGGTACGATAATCCACAGCTATCTTATACATATGTGATCTTTCGATAGGAGAAACTTCAGCTTTTTGCAATGCTTCCCTCAGTAGTCTCTCATATCTCTTGACCTTTTCATTCAGATCTGCAGGCATGTCAACATCCGATATCAGTTCTATTTTGCTCCGCCGAATATCCTGGTGAATAGCTTACCGCCATCGTTTTTAGGTGGACGGGATGGTTTTCTTTTAGGTGGCGGAGTATTGGCTTCACTCTTTTCAATTTCCGTAGCTTGTGCAACAGGTAGCTGAGATGGTGCTGTTTCCCTTAATACCTGCGTATCAACTTCACTTGCAGTAACCTCTGCAACAGGTGGTGGAGGTGGAGGGGTCTGCATCTGGGCAGCCTTGAGCACATTGACCGATTCACCGCCATGTTTGGATTTGCGTATCCTTATATCAACAAGTATGGGTCTCTCGATATCATTGCTCACAAGCATGGCAACACCAGGAGGCAGTCTCATGAGTTCGTCCTCTACATAAGAGTTGACACCCTCAAGACCTTTGCTGATCGCTTTGAGGTCATTGGGATTTGTCACTTTCATGATTATCTGGGTACCACACTGGGAAAGGACGTTCTTGTCTATCCTTGCCGGACGCTGGGATATGACCATCATTCCCAGGCCGAACTTCCTGCCTTCGGATGCTATTGTTCTTAGAATATCCGTACTCACTGTCTTGCTGAATCCTTTCTCAGGTGCATAGTTATGTGCTTCTTCGATAACGAGCATTCCGGGTGGGACACGATCGAGTTTTCTTGCTTCGAAAAGGTTCGAGCATAATTGCGATACTATCATGCTCTGCATATCAGGGGGAGTACCTTTGAAATCGATAATCGAAACTTTTCCCTTGCGTACAAGAGCCTCGATAGGCGTAGGATTAGGTGAAAGGATATCTGTGTCCCGGATGTTTTCAAGCATGCTGATGACAGTCCATTTTGCCTTGCTCTTGTCGTTGCTGACGGCGAAAATAATGTCATCAATTGTATAGGTCTCCATTTCAGCTCTCAGGCCCTGTATTGCCTCGTAGAGTATTCCAGTGTGTGTCGTTGAAAAGTTTTCCGGGAATATGGATGTCAGATCCTTTACAGTCAGGTTCATGCCATTCAAACGGAATGTTTCATCAGCATCCGGGTTTATGGATTTGTTTGCAGGAGTGTAGACCGTCACTCTGTCCGCATAGGATTTGGGTTTGACTCCATATTTCTTGAAGGTTTCCGAGTCATCAGGTGCCTGCGCCTTAAACGATGCATATTCACTGTGGGGGTCGATTATCAGAAGTGGTATGTCCCTGTCTATAAGTTCTTCAAGTATGACTGCTGCTGTGTAGGATTTTCCGCTACCGGTCTTGGCGAGGATGCTACAGTGTTTCTGCACAAGACTGTTAACACTTAACTGGACTTTGATTCCCGTACCTTCCAGCAGGCCTATGTTCATGTCCTTTCCCAGAAGGCCCAGCACTGAACGGATAAGCCCTTCGTCGGCTACGTACAGCATGTCTCCGGGGCTGAAAGGTATGACCGGTGACCTGAGCATCCCTTCGCTGTCACGGGTACCGATGACGATTACCTCCGCTACTATGCGGTCGTCACTCTTATCTTTCCTCTGGCCTGCTTTTGCCTCTTCAATTGTAAAAGATTCACTTGATCTCGTAATATTGATCACTTGAGCAAGTACCCATCCGTCGGTCTCATGCCATGCCTTGATATATGCACCCCTATGTACGGCGGTGCTGTCCGACACAAGCATTTTGAACTCCAGAGTACCTGTCTCTCCAAAGATAACGCCTACTGAACCTCGAACCATTTTTCATCCCTCAAATTCTTGGTTTCTGGTTATATGTTTCATGTGTATTATTATATTTCCCCTGGCAATTATATTACTTTCAATCTTCAATGGATGACATTATCTCAGGTGGAGCTCCTGCAAGTTTTACAAGTGCTTCGGCTTCTACAAAGTGCAATGCTGCCGGAATTACAACTATATGCAATGGTTCACCGAAATCATGATCCTTTAATTGGTGTACGTACCCTGCTTTGACATTGGGTTTCGGTGAGCCTGCCCGTGCGATTCCAACTGCAATAGCATTATCAATTATTCCTTCACCTCTTTTCTCCTCTACCTGAAGAAGAAGCTCCATTGCCTGGTTTACTGTCATGTACCCCTTTTCCTTGTCGATGTCCAGGAAGATAATGGTGTGCATATTGTTCTCCCTGTTCATTTTTATAGTGTCGTAGGGAGTTTCCGACACGATGGTATTGCCCATGCTGCTTGTATAGGGGTGTGGTATAGTTGATGATTTTCCAAATCGGTAGTTCTGTAAGCCAGACAGGCCGCAGATAGCCGATGCAATAGAGGCTCCATGGATGAGCTTTGTCTCAATGCCTGCATCTTCTGCCCGCAGACGGAGGTCTACGTGGGTTGTGGATACCATTGTGTCTCCGCCGGTAAGGAAAACAACATTCTTCTCCTTTGCATATTCGATCCATTCGGGATTCTGTTCAACGTCTTCCCTTGAGAGCACACTGATGTCTTTTCCATAGAGTTCTTCAAGTCGCTCAACAGTCGTACCCATGAGTACTGAAGTATAGAATTCCACAAAGACCATATCTGCGTTTCTTACGGCCTCAAGTCCCTTTACAGAGATATCTTTTTCATCAAAAAGACCCAGTCCTATGAATGTAAGCATAGTCGGAAAAGGGTTCTTTATATGTTAAAGGTTTTGAATTCAGGTAATTAGAGTCCATTCTCGTAACATTTTTATAGAACCACTCACAGTTAGTTTCACTCATACTTAATGTAATGACATTCATTTAATTTGGTTATTGGAGATCTGGAAGCATGGCAGGACAATATGGCGATCAGCCTGTAGTAATTATCGATCCAAGTAAAGAACAGACTACTGGAAAAGATGCGTTATCAGTTAACATTGCATCGGCGCAGGCAGTTGCAAAGATAGTAAGGTCAACTCTTGGTCCCAAGGGAATGGACAAGATGCTTGTGAACATCATGGGAGATATCACTCTTACTAATGATGGTGCAACTATCCTTGATGAGATGGACATAGAACATCCCACAGCAAAAATGGTCGTGGAAGTAGCCAAGACTCAGGAAAAAATAGCAGGTGACGGTACAACCAGTGCAGTGGTAATGGCTGGTGCTCTGCTTGAGAAGGCACAGGAAATGATCACCCAGGGCGTTCATCCTTCCATTATCATAAAAGGATACATAATGGCAACCGAGAAAGCTCTTCAGATACAGAAGGATTATTCTATCCAGGTCGGGAAGGATGACAGGGAAATGCTTGAAAAGATAGCATTGACCTCTATAACCGGCAAGGCATCTGAAATGGCAAGTGCTCACCTTGCAAAGATATGCGTGGATGCTGTTTATGCCGTTGAGAATGAAGGTAAGGTCAACGTTGATGACGATATTGTAATAGCAAAGGAAATCGGCGGAACCATCAATGATACCGAGCTCATTAACGGTATTGCTATCAGGAAGGAAGCCCTGCACCTTGAGATGCCACACAGGATAGAGAATGCGAAAATTGCGCTTATTGATACTGAAATGGCATTCAGTAAGACCGCAACCAAGTCCAAGTTGCATGTGGATAGTGCTGAGCAGCTTTTAGATTTCAAGGAACAGGAAAAGGCTAATTTCAGGCAGATGATCCAGAAGATCATTGACACCGGTGCAAATGTTGTGTTCTGCTCAAAGAACATGGACGACTATGCATTCCACTTCTTCAAGGAAGCCGGTGTTTATGCAACCAGGCGTGTAAAGGATGAGGATATGGAAGTACTTTCCCACTCTACCGGTGCCGCACTTGTAAGAAACGTGCAGGACATTACATCAGAAGACCTTGGCTTTGCTGAACTTGTGGAGCAGGAAGACCTGCATGAAGAGAAGACCTATATCAAAGGATTCAAGAACTCAAAGACAATGACCATCCTCATCAAGGGCGGTTCAGAACATGTTACGGACAATGTCGAGCGTGTCTTTGATGATGCTCTTCACGTGGTTAAATCCGTGTTTGAAGACGGTACACTTGTGGCCGGCGGTGGAGCCTCAGAGATAGAGGTTGCACAGAAACTGCGTGCATACGCTTCAACTATTGGCGGACGCGAACAGATGGCAATCAATGCTTTTGCATCTGCTGTTGAAGAGATCCCAAGGGCTATTGCAGAAAACTGTGGATTCGATGCTATTGATACCCTGCTGGAGCTGCGTGCAGCGCATGGTAATGTAAAATACGGAGGAATCAACATTGCCACCGGGAAAGTCGACGACATGCTTAACATGGGTATTGTCGATCCTCTCAGGGTCAAGACCCAGGCGATTAAATCAGCTTCCGAAGTGGCTGTCATGATCCTGCGTGTGGATGACATGCTCCGTGCCAGGGAACAGGCCATGATGGATGTAGCGCCTGAGCACAACATCCACAATTACGATATGAGTGGCATGATGTAAAGAGGTTTAAGACCTCTTTATAGCTTCTTTTTTAATTTTTTCTTACTTACAGGGAATCATTTAATCTATTACGTTTTTTATTCTAACAGAAGACCGGATCAAGGGAGCGCTGAACCAGGAAACTTTTGCATTCTTTGCATTTCTGGTAAGAAGAAAATTCGATTAAATTTGAAAGGGCAGATTTCTGCCTTTTCTTTTTCTGATTCTATATCGTTCTGATTTGTCATGAAAGTTGGGTTAAAGATGATTAATCATGATAAATAACCAACACACTTAAATAGTTTCATGTTCTCCTGTATCATGATAAATCATGACAGAATATTACCAAAACAAGACGGATCTCACAAACCTTGCCGCGATGCTGACTACACTTGCAGTTGCAATGCTTGCATACTACTCTCTTTTCAGCTATCATGGCGTGATCTGAAGTTCTGTCATGAAAGCTTCTATTTCCTTTTCCTCCAATCTTTTCTCGGTCTTATCATTGTTTGATAATCTTTTCATAAGATCGGAGTCTCATCATCAGATAATCCGTAGAAATTCCTGTAATCCTCAATGGCTTTTCTGGCCTGTTTCGGATATCGATTGAGCATACACCTCAGGAACTCATCTCTTGATGTAAACTCCTTCATCCTGTTTATTACCTTGCTTGCATACTGTTTTGAAAGGGCGTTCTCTTTCTGTATCTCAAAGGTCAGGCAAAGAGCCTCCTGCGGAAAATATTTCTTGCGGATGGAGGGAGCAACAGACCCCAGAAGGACATCGTGGTCCAGGCGGCTGAAGGCAGGTACACCCACATGTTTAAGCCTGTCAGGTTCGGTGAGTTTCTCAAGATTTTTCGCAGAATAGGAATGTAGTTCGATGTAGACTTCAGGTTTTAATTCCTTCACTGCGTCGATTATTACCTGGCCCATCTCCGTAAAATAGTTATCATCAAGAGTGGAGATGTAGTTTCCTTTACTGACTACCGGAATTATTGCAAGGCTGCCCTTTTCAGGGGTGCTGATATCCTCAAGGATGTCCGTAGTGTCCTTCCATTCGTTCCCGTGAAGCCCGGCCACAAAAAGCCGGACCGGTTTTCCATGGCCAAGCATATTGTATGACATTTTTATCCTCATAAAATAGATTTATCTTCAGTTTTCTCCCCAACCACATAGATCTCCATCTGCTCGGGTTCAATGATTTCAAGTACCCTGACTCCACAGGTCTCGATGCGTGCGAGTATCGGCTTGCGGTTCTTGCAATCTTCCATCTTTACCACCAGCAGGAATTTTCCACCACTTTTAAGCAGAGGTAGCAATCTTTCCAGTGCCTGGACAGAATCAAGTGGTTCAAGGGTCATATCAATGAGCAGCACATCTACCTGTTCTGGTGAGATCTCCTCAAGTGGTGACCTGAAAGCATCGGCAAAAATAACTGAAACATTATTCTTCTCATGAACTATCTTTCCCAGCTCGGACCGGAAATCCTTGCTGAATTCAACACCTTTGATCTCTGCAACTATTTCCGAGGCAAAGAGCAGAAATCCGCCAGCACTTGAGCCGATATCAAGTACACTGTCACCTTCGCTAAGCAGCCCTGTTGCTTCCTGTATCCCCTGGAGCTTGAAGTAACCTTTGGGCATATCAAGACCTTCTTCCACCTCGATATTATCTTCAGCACTGATGTCCTTTGAAGGTTTCCTGATAACAGTTCCTCTAACTTTTACGTACCCATCGAGTATGGCTTTTTTTGCCCGTCCCCTGGATTTGAAATATCCCATCTCTACAAGGTATACATCCAGTCTCATGATTTTCTTAGTAGGAGACTGTAGTATTTATATCATAACTATGTACAAAGATGCTGACCAGAAAAATGAGGGAGAATATTTGATAAGAGCGGTTATATTCGATATGGATGGCGTGCTTGTAGACTCTATGTCATATCATGCCCTGGCTGTGCAGAACATTTTTGATCAGATTGGCGTGAAGATGGACAAGCAGGACATTTTCGAAAGGGAAGGGGAGAGAACTGTAGATATTATCACTTTTCTGCTGGAGAAGGAGGCAGGTGATGCTTCGGCTTATGATGTCCTGGATATCGTTGAGAGGTATATCCGGGAATTTAACAGGATAGTTGAACTACAGGTTTTCGATGGACTCAAGGAATGCCTTAGCCTAATGTCGGAGAAGTTCCGCCTTTCGGTAGTATCCGGTTCTGACAGGCCTATAGTTTATGATATAATCGAAAAGGAGTTCCCGGATGTTTTTGAGGTGATCGTCACAGCCGATGATGTGGAGCGCGGAAAGCCAGACCCTCAACCTTACCTTAAGGCAGTTGAAATGCTCGGTATTGATAAAGATGAATGCATCGTTATTGAGAACGCTCCCATGGGTGTGGAGGCAGCCCAGAAGGCAGGTCTCTGTTGCATAGCCGTACCTACCTATCTTGATCCCGAAAAACTCAAAAGTGCGGATATTGTTCTCCGGGATCATCGGGAACTGATAGATTATCTTCTGGGCCTTGAGCCATCCTCGGCAGGATGTGCTCAGTCACCGAAATCATAATTGCACTTTATGCCACTGCTGTCCGAGCAAAGGTTACATGATACACATTTCACGACGTCTATCTCTCCATTTTTGATTTTTACTACCAGGTCAGGCTCTGCGACAAATGGCCTGGACATGGAGATCATGTCGGCGTATCCTTCTTCAAGCAGCATTTCCATTACTACTTTTGACCTGATGCCTCCCACAAGGATTACAGGTACATCAACAGCTTCTTTTATCATTTTGGAGTACTGCTTGTAGTAAGCCTCTTTTTCCTGTGAGTCAATGTCTGTTCTGAACAGCTCATCACCTGCTTCTGCAGTACCTCCGCTTACCTCAATTGCACACACACCATTTTCGGCCAGGATCTTTGCAATCTCTATGGATTCTGGAGCATCAAGGGTATTCTTCCTGGAGCCTTCAGGATAACCATCCGTAGCATTCAGTTTGACCATTATGGGATAATTGTTCCCTACCATCTCTCTGGCTTTTTCAATGATGTCAAGAATAATCCGGGTACGTTTCTCAGTGCTTCCTCCCCAGCGATCCTTTCTGCGGTTGGTGTAGGGTGATATGAAGTTGCTTAGCAGGAATCCATGTGCACAATGCAGCTGGACGGCATCAAAACCGGCCTCCTTCCCTCTTCTTACAGCATTGGCAAAATCATCTATGGTTTCCAGAACTTCTTTTTCTGTCATTTCCTCGGGAGTTATCCCCATTGTCTTTTCAGTGATTGCTGAAGGTGCAAGTGCATAAGGAGCTTCAGAGCTTATCATTGTCTGACGGCCGCCGTGGGCAATCTGCAGAACTATCCTACTCTTATATTTGTGGACTCTGTCAACTATCTTCCTGTAATCTTCGATAAACCTGTCATCGTAAATGCCCTGCTGTAAATGATCGCTTTTTCCCTTCGGATTCACATAAGCATAGCCAGTGATAATTACCCCTGTCTCGTTTCTTGCGAGTTCCTCGTAAATGTCCCCTATCTTCTCAGTAGGAGTCCCGTCCGGTTCAGCCATCCATTCATGGGTTGCCGAGCGTACAAAACGATTCGAGACCTCCATTCCACACAATGATATCGGTTCAAACAACATAATAGATTATTGAAGTCTTTGGCTTATATCTTTTTGTGAAGAGCTTCCGCAGTACTCTTCAGTACCGTGAACTTTGCATGTCCTCAATAGTTTCCTTCATCTTTTCGTTGTTGATCCTGTAGGACAACATAGTGACAAAAAGCATGATAAATGCTACAAAGTTGATAAGCAGTGTAAGCTGCAGAGTGGTTCCTTCAAGTCCCCCGCCACTGCTTCCATAAGCAGATCCTCCGAACATGAGAGGGTGTGCTGAACGCCAGAGCCTTACCGAAAAGAAGCTCAAAGGCACCGATACAAAACCAACAATTCCGAACACTGCTGCAAGCCTGGCTCTTTTTTCAGGCTCTTCAATGGCCTGGCGGAGCATGAGGTATGCGAGATACACCAACAGCAATACAAGGGATGTCGTAAGCCTGGTATCCCATATCCAATACCATCCCCATGTGGCCTTTGCCCATATGGATCCTGTGACAAGTACCAGGAATGCAAACACTACTCCAACCTCGGCAGAGGAAAGCGCGATCATATCCCATTTCCTGCTGCTCTGTTTGAGCTGGAAAATGCTTGCAATGAACACGATAAAGAAAGCCAGATAAGAAGTGAATGCGATGGGAAGATGGAAATAGAATATCCTGAAGCTACTGTCAAGCACTTCGCCTGAGCCGCTTTTCATTTCCTGCAGGTAGAAGAATACCATCCAGATAGCAAGCAGCATCACAACTCCTGTGGCAGCGGCAAAAATCTTCTCTTTTTTCGTGTCTAAGAACATTTTGTCTCCTGTGGAATTACTGGTACTTTTTATTTAAACGCTTTTATGGCAGCAACCTATAGCTAAAATGCCAAAGCAAGGACTTAGAGAAATACACCAGTGTCTCAGTATTCTTACGACTTTGAGATCATTATCAAATAGAATCGTTAAAATACAGATTTCAGATTTTAAATATTTTCTTGAATAATTACACGATGCACTCAAAGAGAGGTCGAATACTTTTAAACTAGCTTCAATATTTTTAGTATTACAAATCAAAACAAAAGTATTAAATATAGTGATTGTTTTTCACAAAACGATTAATAAATATAATTAATACATTAACTTGTAACATTGCATTTTTCTGATAGCTGAATTTTAGTTCTCAAACTAAAGCAGGGCACAATGCAAGAACAAGTTGAGAATTGAAGATCTATGCAGGAGCAATTTATGATGAAAAAAAGATCATTAACTATTTTGTTGGCAGGAATGCTGCTAATAGGAGTAGTTGCAATTTCAGGATGTACGGACAGTACAACGGAAGCAGCAAGTGCAGAAGGAATAGGAACAGATGAATTGATAGCAGCAGTAGGTACACATGGTGGAGAGCCGGAATCAGGTTTTGATCCCGTTACTGGCTGGGGTTACAACCATGAACCTCTAATTCAGAGCACTCTTTTTAAAAAGAATGGCAATGCGGCTCTTATCAACGACCTTGCTACAGACTACTCAGTTAGTGAAGATGGATCTACATGGACCGTTACGATAAGGGACGATGTCAGGTTTCATGACGGAGTACCACTGACAACGGAGGATATAGCATTTACATTCAATACTGCAGCAAATGCCGGTGGAAGTGTTGATCTTTCCATGCTGGAAAAAGCTACAGCTATTGACAATGCTACCGTTGAATTCAAGTTGAACGATAATCAGGCCACATTCATCAACAAACTGGCAGTGATCGGAATCGTCCCTGAACATGCATATGATGAGAACTATGGTCAGAACCCAGTAGGATCCGGCCCTTACGAATTTGTACAATGGGACAAAGGACAGCAGGTAATTTTAGAAGCAAATTCGGATTATTACGGAGATGAACCTTACTTCAAAAAACTGACCATTGTATTCATGGAAGCAGATACTGCTTTTGCGGCTGCGAAATCCGGCCAGATCGATATCGCTGAAATTCCATCTTCCTATGCAGATCAGGAAGTTGACGGAATGAAGATAATAGCTCTTGATTCAATTGATGCCCGTGGGATCAGCTTTCCGGTACAGCCAAACACAGGTGAAAAATCTGAGGACGGATACCCAATTGGGAATGATGTGACCTCTGACGTTGCAATAAGAAAGGCACTTAACATAGGGATTGACAGGCAGACACTGGTAGATGGTGCACTGAACGGACAGGGTGAAGAAGAGTTCACCGGCGTGGATAAGTTACCATGGGGAAACAAGGAAGCTATTATTGAAGATGGGAACATTGAAGAGGCTAAGAAGATCCTGAGTGACGCCGGCTGGGAAGATACCGATGGGGACGGCATTGTCGAAAAAGATGGAATTATTGCTGAATTCACCCTTTTGTACGCTGCCAGTGCACAGGAAAGACAGGCTCTGGCTGTTGCTGTTTCGGAGGAAGCAAAAGAACTGGGAATTAATATAATACCAGAAGGTGCGAGCTGGGATAAGATCGATACCCTGGCCCTGTCAAAGCCTGTTGTTTTCGGTTATGGTTCACTTGACCCGACAGACCTGTACTTGAAATACTATAGTGAGAGCTACGATCCCTCAAGCTACAACAACATAATAAAGTACAACAATCCGGTCGTAGATGCTTATCTGAGAACTGCGATAACTAGTTCTGACCAGAATACTGCTAATGAAAACTGGCAGCTGGCAGCATGGGATGGTGAAACAGGATTCTCTTCACAAGGAGATGCCACATGGATGTGGATGGCAACAATAGATTACCTGTACATCATGGACGAGGATCTGGATATCGGAACTCCTAAAATACAGCCACATGGTGCTGATATTTTCGGAAACATCCTGGAATGGAAGCGCACGGAGAATTAGATCAGAGGTTGAGGGAACTGAGGAACAATAATCTTCAGTTCAACCTCTTTTTTAAAAATTCACTATATTTTTCAAAACATCCGTGACCACAAATTTGCCGGAATGGAGATTGGAGGTTAAAGAAAGTGAAACACAAAAAATTAGGATTCTTCATGGGGAAAAAACTTCTCAAGCTGATCTTCCTTTTAATAGTCGTTTGCATTGCCAGTTTCTGGATCGTAGAGCAATCTCCCATTGATCCCGTCAGAGCCTATATAGGGGAAATGAGCGTACACCCGGAACAAAAGGCAAAAATGGAAGAATATTGGGGAGTTAATACTCCTGCTCAGGAAAAATTCCTGAATTGGGCTGAGAACATCCTCAAAGGGGATCTCGGGACTTCGCTAATATACAGAATGCCTGTGACAGATGTAGTTAAAGAGCGATTTACAGCTTCTCTGGTTCTTATGGCTTCCTCATGGTTGTTATCAGGAGTTCTGGGGTTCATTTTAGGAATTGTAGCCGGAATGAAGAATGGAACGTTAGTTGATAAAGCGATAAAGACCTACTGCTATATCCTGCTTGCAACTCCGACATTCTGGCTGGCGTTGATCTTTTTATTGATCTTCTCAGTGAATTTAGGATGGTTCCCTGTAGGACTGAGTGTACCCATAGGTATTGCCAGTAAAGATGTAACCTTTTTTGACCGGATCCATCATTTGATCCTCCCGACCATTACCCTGAGTTTGCTGGGAGTTGCCTCTATCGCGATGTTCACCCGTGAAAAATTGATAGAGGTTATGTCAAGCGATTATGTGCTGTTTGCAAAGGCAAGAGGTGAGAAAGGATTTGATCTGGTAAGAAGGCATGGAATAAGGAATGTTGCTCTTCCTGCCATTACACTACAGTTCTTGGGATTCAGTGAATTGTTTGGTGGAGCTGTCCTTGTCGAGCAGGTATTCTCTTATCCGGGTATTGGCCAGGCTGCAGTAGAAGCAGGTCTGAGATCCGATGTGCCTCTGCTACTTGCGATCGTTATTATCAGTGCCCTGTTCGTCTATTCAGGGAATCTGATTGCTGATATCATCTATGAGTTCATCGATCCCAGAATAAAACAACAGGAGATGAAAACATGAGCACTGCTGTTGTAAATGTTAACAGAGGATTATTCGGAGGATTCAATCTACGGCAGAAAACTATCATGCTGATAAGCTGCCTGTCGTTGTTATTGATTACAATTGTAGTTTCCAGTACATTCATAGATGACAATGCATTGTCAACTGACTTTGGATCAAAGAACCTTGCTCCTTCCCTGGAACATCCTTTTGGAACTGACTGGATGGGAAGGGATATGTTCATACGGACTCTTGGTGGACTTGGATTAAGTATAGTAATCGGAGCTTTAGCTTCCTCGATCAGTACCATATTGAGCGTGATCCTGGGTTTGCTTTCAAGCATAGGTAAAATAGAGGATTCGATCGTATCCTGGTTGGTGGACTTGTTCCTTTCAATACCACATCTCCTGTTGATTATTTTGATCTCTATAGGACTGGGTGGAGGAGCAACTGGAGTTATCATAGGGGTTGCATTGTCACACTGGACAAGTCTTACACGAGTTGTAAGAGCAGAGATCAAGCAGATAAAAACTCAGGAATACATCCATATATCACGAAATTTCGGGAAGTCCCGGTGGTGGATAGCAAAAAACCATATTCTTCCTCACCTGCTCCCTCAGTTCGTACTGGGTACGATCATAATGTTCCCACATGCAATCCTGCACGAAGCATCGGTGACTTTCCTTGGTTTCGGGCTTTCACCACATGAACCGGCTATTGGCATTATTCTTTCAGAATCGATGAAATACTTGTCAGCAGGGTACTGGTGGCTTGCATTTTTCCCGGGATTATCACTTCTGATCGTGATCCTTATATTTGACATAATAGGGGAAAATCTGGGAAAGATGTTGGATCCGAAAAAAGCTCACGAATAGATAACATCTGACGTTACTGAAAATTGATTGAAATAATAAAAAGAGGTGAAGGTATGGAAAATGCATCTCAAGAAACTACTGAAAAAAAGGAGAAATCTGAAGCTTTGCTAAAAGTCAAGGATATTTCCCTTTCTTTCATTCAATATGCCTCCGGACTCAGGCAAACCGAATTAAAAGTGATATCAAATTTGAGCATGGAAGCTTACAGTGGTGAGATCTTGGCTGTCGTAGGCTCCAGCGGCTCCGGGAAAAGTCTCCTTGCACATGCGATCTTAGGCATACTTCCTTCAAATGCAAATCTTAGTGGTTTTATGGAATATAATGGCCAGGATCTGACCTCTAAGAAAAAGGAAGAGCTCAGGGGAAAAGAAATAGTCCTTATTCCACAGTCAACTACATATCTGGACCCTTTGATGAGAATTTCCGGTCAGGTCACAGGAAATGTTGATAAGAAGAATGCAGAGTCAAGGAAGAAGCTTCAGCGAGAGATCTTCCGGAAATATGACCTGAAACCTGAGGTTGAAAGAATGTTCCCTCATGAATTGTCGGGAGGTATGGCCAGAAGGGTCCTTGTATCGACTACTATGATGAATTCCTCGAAGGTCGTGATTGCGGATGAGCCGACACCGGGACTTGATGAAAAGAACCTGAAGGAAACATTGAGCTATTTTAAAGACATGGCTGCCAGAGGACATGCAGTTATTCTTATCACCCACGACATAGAAGCTGCACTAAGGGTCTCTGACAAAATAGCGATCTTCTATGCTGGTACGATCCTGGAAATTGCCAGAACAGCTGACTTTGCAGGTGAGGGAGAAAAACTAAGGCATCCATATACAAGAGCACTATGGAATGCCCTGCCACAGAACAGATTCCAGGCTATAAAAGGTCATCAGCCGATGCAGGATGAAGTACTTGAAGGATGCTTCTTTTATGAACGGTGTTCTACAAAGAATAAGATTTGCTCAAAATGTGTTCCCCCGTTAAAAATGTTCAATGGAGGACTGGTGAGGTGCAATAATGTATCTTAAAGGTGAGAACATCAGTTTTGGCTATAAAGAAAGCGATCCGATCCTACAGGATGTGGACATTTCTCTGGGCAGCGGAGAAGTGCTAGGACTTGTAGGGGATAGCGGATGCGGGAAATCAACCCTGTGCAAGATACTGGCAGGATATGAGAAGAGCTACAAAGGAAATGTAACTATAGATGGAGATAAGATTCCGTCAAGTGGATATAATCCTGTCCAGCTTATCTTCCAGCATCCTGAAAAAGCTGTGAATCCTAAATGGAAGATGAAAGATATACTGAAGGAAAGTCACGATGTTTCTCAGGATATTCTGGAAGCTTTTGGAATAAAGGAGAACTGGCTGAACAGATGGCCGAATGAACTTTCAGGAGGGGAGCTCCAAAGATTTGCTCTTGCAAGGTCACTGGGACCAAAAACAAGGTTCCTGATAGCTGATGAGATCACGACCATGGTAGATGCCATCACCCAGGCTCAGATATGGGAAAGCATTTTAGGTATCGTTGAAGAGTTGAATCTTGGAGTCCTTGTTGTGAGCCACGATAAAAGTCTGATAAACAGATTATGTCATGATGTTGTGTATATGTCAAACCTGAATGGAAAGTAAGTTGCAGCTTCTAATGTGATTGGAATCAATTCTGATACTTCAGAATATCTAATCCATCACAGTATACTCGAATACAAGCTGTCCCAAAACAAAGAATATCAGGTCATACACAATAAGCAACCTCAGTTCCGAAACAATACTATTGATACCACCATCGGTGAGTATTGTTCCTGTTGCCAGCACAGCGGGGATTATCACAGGTATCACAAGTGGAAGCAGCAGTATGGGAAGCATGATCTCCCTTGCACGTGTGTTCACCGTGAGTGCCGAGAGCAGGGTTCCAACTATAACAAAGCCCAATGTGCCGGGAATTATGACAAGTGCCAGACCGGCTATATTCGGGATACTGTAATTGAAAAGTATAATGAAAACAGGAATTGTCAGGATTTCCACTGCAAACATGATCACAGCGCTTGATATTGTCTTCCCGGTATAGATTGCGCCCCTGTCAACCGGACATAATTTAAGCCCTTCAAGGCATCCATTCTCTGTCTCCGAAGTGAATGAGCGTGAGAGTCCCAGTGTTCCTGCAAATACAAAGGCTATCCAGAGCACACCCGGAGCAAGCCTGTCAACAATTTCCTTCTGGCCAAGCAAGTCACCGAAGGAAATGCTGAAGATAACTATCACCAGCACGGAAAAAATAACCATCGAGTTGAGCATCTGCTTTGTCCTGAATTCAGCCTTCAGGTCCTTTGCTGCTATATGGAGACTTTTCAGCATGCGATCAGTACCTCGTTTTCAGGGAAGGTTTGAAACTCCTTCGGCATCAGTATCCATGCACACAAGCGAAGAGTAGTTTACCTTAAAATCTTCCAGGCTTTCTATCTCTTCTTTCATGCGATCATAAACTATCTCTCCCCTGTCCATTACCAACAGGCGGTCGCACAAATGCATTGCTCTTTCGATATTATGAGATACCATTATCTTTGTTACGTTATCCCTGTCCAGAATCTTTAACACATTCTCGAAAGCTTCGGCAGACTGGTGGTCAAGACCGGTATAAGGCTCGTCCATAAAAAGTATCACAGGCCGGTGGACAAGCGCCCTTGCAATTGAAAGGCGTTGCTTCATTCCACGGGAGAATGATCCTACCCTGTCATCCGCACGCTGGTTAAGTCCCACTTGCTCCAATAGTTCATTGATACGCTCTTCAAGTCGACTTTTTTCCAGCCCGTACATATTCCCGAAAAACTTCAGGTTCTCTCTTGCTGTGAGTTCATCGTAAAGGTAGGTCTCATGCGATATCACACCTACCATCTCCCGGACACTGGAAGGGTTTTTCTTGACGTCGGTACCGTTTACGGTTACATCACCTTTTGTAGGTGTGATGATGGTTGAAAGTACCTTGAGGAGTGTTGTTTTGCCTGCTCCGTTAGGACCGAATATTGCGACAGATTCTCCTTTAAAGAGCTCCAGGTCAATATTCCTGAGTGCCTTATGGTTACCAAAACTTTTTTGAATTCCCCTGGCTGAGATGATCGCATCCATCGGCTACATATTCACGGTCAGTATAAATTAACGTTTTGTTACTTCAAAGAATAAACGAAAAGAAGTTTACTTTCGATGAAAATTTCACTCGAAAGCAGGTCCACCAACTTCGGCATTGTTGCTATACCCGACTCTCTCCCAGTAACCTTCGTAAGGTTGGTCGGTAATCTCTATGGCAGTTACCCATTTAGCCCATTTATATCCGTATTTTCCTTCGGCTACAACCTGCAAGGGAAAACCTCTTTCAGAAGGAAGGGTTACATTATTAAGTTCGTATGCCAGCATGATGTCGTTTTCAACAAGATAGCCAAGCTCAAGTGATGTTGAATAACCATCAGCACAATAAAATATTACATTGGTAGCATTATCCTCTACCTGCACTTCTTCAAAGATAGTACTGAGTGGTACTCCGGTCCATATAGCATCAAAGCCCCATCCTTCCACACAATCCAGCCTGACAAACCTGGTGGTTGACGGGTAACTCAGTAATTGTTCGTAGCTGAGGTTCTGTGGGTTTTCAACCAAGCCGTATACCTGCAGCTCGTATGTATCCCGGTCTATGTATTGTGTGCCCTCTATTGCATTATTACGTTGCTCTGAAATAGGTGTTAGCTGCTTTCCCTCATATTCCGTAACTTCTCCGGAAGTAGTGTTATTTTCCTGTGAATCTCTCTCATCCAGGCAACCGGATATCGATATACAACTTAAGATGATTAAAGATGTAATCAAAAGTCCGATGAGAATATTCTTACGGAACATAGGCATAACCTCTGAGCAGTTTGGCTATCAACCGATAATCGAGAGCATTTCCAATCCTTTCTCTGTCAGGAAATATTTGCCGTTTACAAGATTCAAGAGGTCACCGTTCATTAGGAATTCCGTGTGGTATTTGAAACTCTTATCGTCGAGTTCAACATCTTCCTGAATCTCATCTTTTGTTGCTCCGAATGCACCTATCTTTTTAACAAGCTGCCTGCGGACAGGATGTGAAGCTGCTTTGTTCAGGAATTCATGCTCCATCTTAACACGTTCGCGTTCAGAGGGCTCTGCCATGATCATATCGTCTAGGTCGTCTTTTTCTATCATGTTCCCACTACTCTCTTAGTAATAAGAGTATGAGTGCATTGATAATAAACTTGTCCTAAAAAGTAGGTATTAAACCTGCAAAAAAAGTGATTTAAAGAAAATATAAATGTTGGCATTTATGAAAGCAAACATATTATTGTTTGATTTAGGAGTGTACATTTTCTGAGGGGAGTCTTGTATGCCAACATTTATATTAATGTGATAGAGCCACCGTTGAATTCATCACGTGAACACGATTCTTGTTTTTCATGTCCGTGATCTCTGGCTTTTGTTTTTCCTGACCCTGGTCGGCAGGAAGGTAAACCAGTTTCCCTTCTGAGTATCTCATCGGGGAGCCGATGGCAATGAAATAATCATTTTTGAGGCTCTGCAATGCAGCAATAACTGTTTCATAGTCGTACTTCGAACTGCCAAGGTTGGCAGATGAAATTCCGACAAGTGTATCATTTACATGAAGTGCCAGATGCAGATGCCAGGTATCTTTGTTTACGAATTCATGGACTTTAATATCCATAACCAGATCAAACATATTTTCCCTCAAAACACATTCTCCTTGTATGACTCTATCAAATAGACTGCATGAACACGTATATAAGTGGTCTGTGTAGCTTTTATTAAGAATGTTCACATTTGCTTATTTTGTGTAGTCAAAAAAAGAAGTTTATGTACATCGGATAGTAAGGAACCCAAAACCAGTTTTCAGGTGCTTCCTCAAGATATATCGTCTCTCTTTTAACATAAGCCGTATAGCCTTCACCATCCCTGTTGAACTCGAAAATGTATTCTGTTCTGAAATATGTCCAGAATATGGCAAAGGGATTCCTGGCATCCTGTAATTTGA
Source organism: Methanolobus sp. ZRKC2 (assembly GCF_045291185.1). Lineage (NCBI taxonomy): Archaea > Methanobacteriati > Methanobacteriota > Methanomicrobia > Methanosarcinales > Methanosarcinaceae > Methanolobus > Methanolobus sp. ZRKC2. The sequence continues at coordinate 271,896 of NZ_CP146980.1, forward strand.
CAATCACTGTTTCTTCGTTACTTGATACGTTGTACACAATATAGTCTATTTCCTGGAAAGGAGCCGAATTATACAGCTCTGTTGCCAGTTGTACATATTCAAGGCTATCACTGTCATCATCTCCCGAAATAAAAGGTACGAACATACTTTTCTCTATTCCTGTCCAGTAATTCATCTCAAGTACTTTGTAGTGGGTCTGGTTGTATGGATATGCTGAAAGGAAAGTTCCAAAGAAATTAGGGTAGGAATTCTGGTAGCTTATGTCGTATCCTTCTATGTCAGATACATGATTTACCAGGAAACCTTTTGATACAGGGGTGATGACACACCAGAGTATCAATACTATGAGAAGTATCCTGTCGACTCTTATTGTTTTGTCCGGGGTGGACTCCAGCTGTCCACCGGGTATTTTCCTGATTACTCCTTTTCTTTTGAGTATTTCCGCAACAAGGAAATATATTGGGACAAGAGAAACAAACATTACGACGGGGTCAAAGGAATCAAATGCACCCATTATTGAAGATTCCACAGAAAATGGATATAATGGTCTCATTTTCCAGGTTGTTGCATAGTCAAGATAAAAATGGCTGAACAAGGCAGCAAAACCTGCAGCTGCAAATTTAATGTCCCTTCCGTAAATCCAGATAACGAATGTAATCAGCAAAATAAAAAGTGGAGAATGAATGAATTCCCTGTGTCCCATCAAATAGTATAATTGGACATAGGTCTGATGACTGAAGCTCCCTCCGATAAGGACCAATAGTGCATCTGTAAAAAAATCAAGATCAGGAAGTATGGCCAGAAATGCTACTATTTTTTTCTGCCTGCCTTCCAGTCCTGCAACCGTAGCTATAAGGATTCCAACGCCTAAATGAGAGAGAGTATTAACCATCCACTCACCAGTTGATTTTAGGCATATTGTGTATTATAGTTTTTCAAAATTCTGAAATTGACGCTTTTGCCTTATTTTACTTTCAATGCTTCATCAGTATTTTCCCATAGTGCGGGCAATTACCCTGTGAAAACCATGCATGCTCATGGTGTTTCCAAGATACATCATCGGACACCTGCCTGTAATTATATTGAGTTCCGGTTTATATGTCAGGTGCTCCACATCGCATGTATCCGTGCTCCAGTGCACCCAGAAATTTGTTATATCTCTTTCTGCCAGCTTTTCAATTATCCTTGCAGGCTCTGTTGTTGTAACACCAATAATCACGTTCTCAGTGTTTTCAGGTATTTCAGATATGTCTGTAAGTGAATCGGAATCAGGTTTCTCCGAGAGATCAACTGCATGTACTGTTTTTTTCCTTTTCCTAAGCTCATCGATAGTCCACTTCATTGCGGGTTTTGTGCCATCGGTGATCACTACGAAGTTGTCTCTTCCCCAGTATTCCTCCTGTCTTGTTGCCATGTCTGCATCACTCCGCATAATTTCCTAATTAAAACACTTTCCTGATAGTTTAAGTTCTTTTTCAAAAAGACAGGAACGATTTGTTCAGGTGAGTACTTTGCCGTTTATTTACTACGTTTAACTTTCATGGGTCAAAAATAACCGTGAATCGCTTAAGTCAGTATTTTCATAGAATAATCTATGTCGGTAATTTCAAAATATAACCGCTATTCATATGTTTATGATCTCATGGACTATCCCACGGAAGTCGCCTGGTACTCAAAATGGAGGAAAGAATTTTTGTCGGGATTGTCAGGAAGGGTGCTTGAAATAGGTGTTGGGACCGGTAAAAACCTGCCGTACTATCCGACCGACTCCGAGGTAGTGGGAATAGATATTAGTAAAAAAATGCTGGAGCATGCAAAGACAAGAGCAGAGGGCAGAGATAACATTTCTCTCTTTCTTATGGATGCAGAGAATCTGGGTTTTAAAGATAACACATTCAATTATGTGGTAACTACTTTTGTGCTGTGTTCAATTCCTGACCCGGTGGCAGCACTGAAGGAAATGAGACGTTTGTGCAGATCCGATGGAGAAGTAATAAATATCGAGCATATGAAGAGTGATAACAGATTAATTTCTTCGCTTGAGGACGTCTTTGATCCGCTTACAACTGGCCTTGCGGATATTCATATCAATCGCAAGACCATTGAGAACATTAAAAAAGCCGGGCTCACTGTAACAGAAGTAAAGAATCTTGCGCTCAAAGACGTGTTCAGGCTTGTTAGGTCAAAACCGTGAGTCTATTAGATACAATGCCTTTCAATCAAATATCTTAGACAGGTCATCTATTCCAATATCGACATCAAATTTTTTGAGCTTGAAGAATTTCTTTGCACGCATGTCATCATCCTCAAGTCTCAGGTCACTTTCGACAAACCCTGCTTTTTCAAGACGTTTCAGGTGCAACTGTATAACCTGACGTGAGAGGTTCAGGTCCTTGGCCAGTTCGTACACATATCTTTCCCTCTCTGAAAGTAAGTACAGTAGCTTTAACCGGACCGGATGCGAAATAGCTTCTCCTATGACTGTAATTTCCTGAAGTGTCTTTGTCATCTGGAATCCTGCACCTGTTTTTGAATAAATTTTTGCGGAGACTGAATGATCAGATCTCGTCGAGCTTTTCCTTAATATCTTCCACAGTCTTCTTTATATCTTCTACGTCTTTCTCTATTCTTGCCAGACGTTCATTATTGCCGGAACTTACGAACTCAGACCTGTTAAGCAGAGAAAACGCCAGCCAGACTATCACAATCATGACAAGTATGTTCAAAAGCAGTCCCCAAATAGAGAATCCGTACATTCCGCTACCCATCATTTCTGTCACCTCTAAATATTGTTTTCCAAAAGTATATGAAGGCGCTAAATATTAGAATCTTCGGCCTCCATCAAAATAGGATTCATGGATACGCTTAGTATCTGTATCCTCCACCATAACATCCGCCGCCATATCCCCCGCCGCGCATGTAACGGCTGTTCTGGCCATTCTGCTGCTGGTTTGTTCCGTTTGCTATGAAACTTTCAATGACATCTCCAGTGTAAGCATCAATACGTCCCTGTTTTACGACATCATTATCGTCAGTGTAGTAGAAGACCCACCATCTGCCCATCTGGTAAACATTATCTTCCTGTATTTCCTGACCGGTCTCTTCCTCTGCTATTGTTACTGCTTCTTTAACGGTTGTTACTTCCGGTTCAACTGTTGTGTATGTTGCATCGTCAGTGGCATAGGAACTGAAGAAAGGGCAGCCTGCAAATTCGTCGTATCCCATGTTGTTCGCCCATCTGTACATTGGTCCGAAGAAGCCATTATTGTTTGTATCTTCAGAGGCAGCACTTACTATACCTGCTCCCGCAACAACTGCAACAAGCATTCCTGCAAGGAATATTGCTGTAATTCTTTTCACTTTTACACCTCATTGTTAGCAGGAATAATTATATCCTGCATATGTAGTCTTCACACTACATATGTAGCATGGCTCTGTATTTAAGTATTCAGTAGTACTTCCGTTTATGTTGATTTTCAGCAGTATCTTGCAAATACAAGTTATGGGTATGTAGTATGGTTTTTAGTCAAGTAGTGCATTATAGTATTCAACTACAAGTGCTGACATGGAGTCAAATACATGAGTGAAAAGAAGACACACGGTTTCCCGGCATTATTTTCATTTTTCATACCCGGACTGGGCCAACTGGTAAAAGGGCAGATACTCAAAGCTATAGGGATATGGGTAGCGCTGATTATATGCTGGTTCCTGCAGTTTATACTAATAGGCTATGTACTGGGATTCATCATATGGGTCTGGCAGATATATGATGCTTACAACGATTGATTTTCTATATTTTTCTCTTTTTCTTAGTCTACTTTTATTTATGATCGTTCCAATGTTGAATTTTTTAGCCGGAAATTCTATATATTTTAATTTTCATGACAAAATTTTGTTATGAATAGAAAAATGTATGAAGAAGAAACAATTGAAGCGTATGCATCCACAGATTCTAACATAGTCAACAAAGTGACATTTTTTCTGGGAATTCCGTTAATAATTGTGTTTGGCTGGCTCAACAACAAATACATGAGCATTTTTTCAGTAGAGCACAACGAGCACAGGCTTGTTATCGTTTATCATGGAATCTGCCCTGTAGTTAAAAGTGACAGGCTCCGTATCACCGGTGTGATGACATATGGAGGAAAACTGGGCATCTACGGAATGGTTATGCAGGCTATAACTATAGAAAATATTGATACAGGGGATATCTACGAAAAAGTGTAGTAAAAAATAAAGGGTCAGAATATTTCTTTTATTCCGGTGATTTTCTCGTCCTTTGCGCCCTGGACACTTGCCTCGAAATTCTTGAACTTCGGGACGCCGGTACCGTTGGTTTCATCGGGTACAAGTGCGTTTGACCATGGTCCATTCACCATGTATGCGATTCCCGTGTGTGGTTGTTCGTATCCTGATTTCTGTGCTTTGACGACCACTTTCCCAAAATTGTTTTTCACGATAACAGTTTCGCCTTCCTTGATAGCAAGCTTTGAGATATCCTTTGGATCAAGCCGGATAATTGCAGAGAGCCTTTCGTACTCTTCACCGAATCTTGAAGATTCTTTTGCAGAGTCCTGGAATACATCCCTGTAGGTAATCACTTTCAACTTTAGCTCCGGTGATGCAAGAAATTGTCCGAATCCCATTATAGTGCCTCCATTATACGTGTGAGTAAATCTTCGTCCGACAGGCGGTCGGTTTCGATGATCTTTTTAAGTTCTATTTCTACCCCATCCATGCGTATGGCCGTGCCACCGGACTCAACTCCTCCAAGTGCGCAGGGGATGGTAACGTCCGACTTTGCAGATGTAAGCGTCTGGCAAGGGTCAATGGTTATTAGTGGTATCTCGGTAAGATAGCGGGCGACAGAAAGCGGCAGGCTTGAGAGCGGATCGGAACCGATAACAAGTGCGGCATCAACAGATTTTTGTTTCAATGCCTCGACAACTGAATACTCGGGACCGTGAGATATTTCGTCATCAAATTTCACCCTGTTGATATATCCGGTCTCTTCGAACAGGTTGTGGTTGAAACCTCTCATATTGTACTGTCCCACCATAGGTATGAGATGGAAATTTGAAACGGAGTTGAGCTTGTCCATGAGCCTGAACAATGGCTCAAGCTCATCAAGGGAGTAAACAAATCCAAGGCCTACAAATATTACTCCGAATTTTGCTTTTTTCAGGATATTCGTAAGTTCCAATATGCGTTTTTTATCAAAATCGAAAGAGGTTTTTGGGACCTTGTTGGAAAGTCCGCTAACAAGCGCATCCATGAATTCGGCATCTGCTTGGGACGGAATCAGGTAAGTACCGTTATCTCCGCATATTTCAGCAGTGTCTGACTTTCTGACATCGATACATATCGCAGTACGGTCTTCTTCCCAGCCTCTCTGGCGCTCTTTTCCCCTGGGAAAATAAGAATAGCGGGACAGATGCCTGGGATGTGAGCTTGAAGGATCAGCTCCCCAAAAAACGACAACATCGGCTTTATGCCTAACATCATCAAGGGTACAGGTCTTCAGTTTATCCTGCAGGATGGCTTCGATGATCGGACCCTGGCAAAATGAAGAGGTATCGTCGAGGTATGCGCTGGTTTTCCTGGCGATTTCTATTGCTTTCTTCTGGGCCTGTGAGCTGGAATTGCCATGGCCGAAGATAAGTGGGCTTTTAGCGTTACTCAGAATATTTGCAGCTTCCTTTATTGCAGTGTCAACATCAGCAGTCTCGCCATTAACCGTGCATTCCAGGGGATTGTCGCATCCTTTCATGCGTGGGACACCTTTCCTGCATGCTGCATGGACTTTTTCTACCACGCTGTCTTCAAGTTCGGTTTCTATGTCATCGCACAAAAGCGCGCAGCCGGTACAAACATAGTAATTATCACTCAAACAGATCACCATTCAGTTTTGCAGTTAAGAAAATAAAAGTCCGGTTAAACGAACTCAATAGCTTTTGTAGGACAGGTGTCTATGCAGGCAACACAGAGTATTTTGTTCTCGCCGAAACGTCGGCATTCCTGAACGTTCTTTGCCTTTACAATACCATCTTCTACTTTGAAAATCACTTTATCGGAAGTTGGAGCTTTTCCGCTACCGGCACCAAGCGGGTCAGTAGCAACGTCTACAGGACATGCAACCACACAGTTCCCGCAGCCTATGCACTTTTCCTCATGCACGATTAGCCCTGTCTCGGTAACACCACCTACAGGAGTTATCATCTCCGAGAGCTTCTGGTAGTTCGCTTTGTATTTCTCTTCCCTTACGAGTGGCTGGCAATCCTCTACCTTGAATTTACGTGCAAGAAGGTCAACAGCAAATGCCATGCAAGTAGATTTTCCGCATTCCTTGCAGTTCGTTTTCGGGAGCAATTGATATATTTCCATTACATTTGCCATGATCGTCAGCTCCGTCAGGATTTAATATGGATTCTTTTATACCTTAAAGAACAAAGAGCAATGGCAACTTCCGCCGTTTTCGATCTCGTCTTCATGATAGACACAGGGACAGACTATCTTGCGATCTTCTGAATCGTCACCGGTGCGTAGCCTGCAAGGACAATACTGTTTTCCATGTTCATGTTTGTTCCTGGAAAGCCCTTCGATGACCATACGGAGCATCTCTTCATTCGGGTTGAGGATGAAACCTTTCCTACTTGCATATTTTGATGCCCATTCGTGAGTTTTTTCCATTATTGGTCCAAGGTCGGTCATAGATAATCTCCGATATTACAGATCAAAAGTATGAAAGGTATATTCTGGATATCATTATTTATTTACTTCGGTATTTTAGGCCATCATAAAAAAAGGTTTAAGCTTTTGCGAAATAGAAATGTTGCCAATCCGGACACTACATATCCGGCTCTTTCTTAATCCTCTGAATCAAATCACAGCAATACTTTGATGCAATACCACAGTATCGCTTGGGGAGCAAGTGGAATTCATCTGTTGTAATTCCGTTATACATGAATCCTTTCTTCAAGCCCCACAGGTACAATGGTTATTTTTTACTTAGATAATAGCTTTAATTGTCAGTTTTTGACAAAAAATTATCTACTCTCTGATAAGTGTATGATCCCATTCTCGGGGATGGATGACCGACCGGATGCAGCTTTCTCTTTCTGCGCCTGATCATATTCTCCCAGGAATTTTGCGAGTGCTATCCCGACCAGGTCCGACATACTACTGAATTTCTTCTCTTCGATGAGTTCATCTGCGCGCTCTTTAAGATACGGGCTGATTGTTACCCCAATTTTGTATTTGTTCCCCATTGAAACTGCCATGATAATAGTATGATAAAAGTCGTATATGTATCTGGTCTGTATACGGGTTGTATATATGCACTACTTTGGTTGGATACGATGAAGCCGATACAAATACGTATCCTTTAAAAGGACCCCGGAGAAGTTGACATCCTCGCCGAGATTCAAGAAATCACCAGCAAAAGCGAGCTTATTCGGGTCCACATCAAAGAAAAGTTAGAAAAAAAGATGTGAATTTTAAAAACCACCAGGCATAAAAAGGAGCCGAATGTCGGGGACATCCGGCTTACATCATTTTCGTTTGTTCTGTCTGGCGTGGAGCTTTGACTACGAGAAAACGGAAGATGCCCTCGCTCTCGTTCATTAACCTATGGGGTATTTTTGCAGGACTTTCCACAAGCATATCCCTTGTAACGTTTTCCTGTTCATCTCCTATTTCTACGATACCCTCTCCTTCGAGAATGTAAAAGAACACATCAACAGGTGTTGAGTGCTTCCTTAGAGCCTCTCCGGGTTTTAGTTCTATGTGCATGGCCTGGGCATGCTCGGTGTCATATAACTTGTGTACGGTTACACCGTGTGGATTATCTTTCTTCTCTGCATTCCTGTAACTTACTATCTTCATATTGTCCACTTCCTTAAACTAAAAGAGGGCAAGGGATATTTTAAATATCCCTTAGGAATTTACAGAAGGACCTTGAGGTCTTCTTCAACAGTTGAGTTTGGTCTGATGTTGAACTGCTCGACCAGTACATTAAGCACGTTGGGTGAAACGAATGCCGGCAGTGTTGGACCAAGCATAATGTTCTTGACACCAAGGCTCAGCAGGGCGAGAAGGACCAGGACAGCCTTCTGCTCGTACCATGCGATGTTGTATGATACTGGCAGATCATTGATATCCTCGATTCCGAAAGCTTCTGCAAGTGCCTGTGCTATGACCACCAGTGAATAGGAGTCATTACACTGGCCTGCATCGATGACTCTTGGAATTCCGCCGATGTCTCCGAGATCAAGCTTGTTGTAGCGGTATTTTGCACAACCTGCTGTAAGGATGACAGTATCATCAGGAAGAGCGTTTGCGAAATCTGTGTAGTAATCCCTTTCCTTATGCCTGCCGTCACATCCTGCCATGACAACAAATTTCTTGATCTGCCCGCCTTTAACAGCTTCGATGATTTTGTCGGCAACAGAGAGCGCGGATACGTGTGCGAAACCTCCCATGATGGTACCTTCCTCGAGTTGTTCAGGGGCCTTGCATGTTTTTGCCTGCTCGATGATGGCTGAGAAGTCCTTGCCACCGTTATCCCCGGCGTTGATGTGAGTTACACCATCAAATCCTACTACTCCGGTAGTATAGATCCTGTTGAGGTAGCTATCCTTCGGGGGGACAATACAGTTCGTGGTCATGAGTATGGGACCGTTGAACTTTTCGAATTCGTCCTTCTGTTCCCACCATGAACCTCCATAGTTCCCAACGAAGTTGTCATATTTCTTGAATGCCGGGTAGGAGTTCGCAGGAAGCATCTCACCGTGTGTGTAGACATCGACACCTGTTCCCTGTGTCTGTTCAAGGAGCTGTTCCATGTCGCGCAGATCGTGACCGCTTATTAGTATTGCAGGGTTGCCGCGAACTCCGATGTTAACAGCTGTGGGCTCCGGGTTTCCGTAGGTGGTGGTATTTGCCTTGTCAAGGAGTGCAAGTGTGGTAACACCCTTTGAACCGCATTCCAGTACCATTGGGACCAGTTCGTTGACTCCCATGCTGTCGTCCATTGTGGCCAGCAGGGCTTTCTCGGTAAAGTCCATGACTTCATCATCCTTGTATCCGAGGATGTTTGCGTGGTGGGCATAAGCGGCCATGCCTTTGAGTCCGTAGATGAGCAGTTCCCTGAGGGAGCGTATATCCTCGTTCTCGGTAGCAAGGATTCCAGTATCTATGTTAGCCAGGCTTTCAGGTGTGACCTTTGCCATGAGTGGCAGCTCTTCACCTGCATTCGGGCTTCCTCCCAGAAGCTTTTCTCTGATCCAGCCTGGGAATGATGATTTGGACTTTTCATCAATTACCTTGGCATTGACCAGCTTTTTCTTTATTCCATCTTTAATCTCAAAACCTTCACTGATAAGTCTTTCAAGATCTGATTTACTGAAGTTGGTATTGGTAACCGTTGCGAAGAGTCCGTCAAGCATGAACTCGTCGGTCTTTGCATCATTGAGCTTGTTTGCTCTTGCCTTTGAGTTGTAGAATGCAATGCTCTTCAGGAGATACATTAGGTCGTCCTGGAGGTCTGCAACATTACCTTTCTTTCCACAGACTCCGTTTTTCGTACAGCCGGTTCCATTAAGACTTTCTTCACATTGATAGCAGAACATATTTTCACCATTTATTGCCTAATATCTTTAGGATACTGGTATATTGGGTATACTAACATATAAACGGGAGAGTTTCCGGTTGGATACTCAAAAATAGATGAACCTGGATATTTTCCAGAAAAGATTTTAGAATCCTGTCTTATTTTACCTTTTCAAAGAATGCTAATTGGTCCGGATGATATTCTTCTTTGAAGAAGTAATATTTTCTGACTCCTTCCACTTTAACGTCAAGACAATCCATTTTTTTCAATGTTTTGATATGCATGCTGATAGTGCTCTTGTGAACAGCCAGATTTGTGGCAAGTTCTGTTGTAGTAATGCCGGGATTTTCATATATCGTCTGGCACACGTCTTTGCACAGTCGCTTCGGCAATTTCGTTTCAACATATTCCTTCCTGTCCTCTTTCAGCAAGCTCATTTCCCTCTTGAATATGCTTATACAATTCCCGTTTTTTATCATAAGTATTTTACCTGAATTCTTGAGGTTTTCCAAATGGTAGCGAACTGTTCCTCTTTTGTAGTTAAGATTTTTTTCGATTGCTTTAATGGTACTACCGGGATTATTTTCTATGTAGTGCAGGATTTCCAGGCGATTCTTATTGTTAAGGTCCTTTTTAACCCATGCAACGAGTATTGCTACGATCTTCCATCCAAAAGCTGCGATTATAGCGCCGATAGCTATTAGCTTGAAATTAAGTGGCAAATCCCAGAAGGAATCTGTAGTTTCAGCACCAATTGTATCTGTTACCAAATTAGGATCATCTTCAGAAGTAAAGTAATAATTTGCATAACTTGGTGTGATAAAAAGCAAAACAAAAAATAAAAAAATGAGTGGTACTTTTTTCATACACATAAAATAGAAGTTTATATTGAATAATCTTCTGTCCCACTAACAGAAAGACCATAGACTCTGAATCTCCAGGTTCCCTGCTCGATTCCATTATCATTATTTATATACACTAGTGTTCTTCCATTGATTGTTCCATCAAATGAATCGTAGAATGTGCCAACGAGGTTACCGCTTGGGTCATATACGTAAAGTTTAAGCGAATCACTCGAGTCGCCCCAGTTCAGGTCAACTTTCAAAGACTGGGTGAATGAAGTCACTGGTTTGGAATGCCAGTTAGTCTCTCCCTGGGTTATTGTAGTGGTTACAGCCCTTGTTCCGATAGCTGCATCATCTGCTTTTCCCGGAACAATTGTGTATCCTAGATCTTCTGCAGAAATCAAAGTTTTTTCGTCATTTATCTCCGAAGCACTTGCACTTGCAATAGAAATGCAAAGCAAAAACACAATGAGTCCTATTGTTATTATTTTCATTCTTTAACTCCTGCCAGCTTTTGCTAGCTAATGTAAAAATAAAAATGAATTGTATATAACTTTTCTAGCCATTTACACAACAAAAAAACAATTTTATAAATATGACAAAATTTTATGCTATGTGCTATGAAGGCCATCCGATTAATGGCCTTCTTTTGGAGATTTATATTGGTTGTAAGCCAACAGTTATTTTTAATTCAAGCGATGGATAAAAGTATTCTGGCCATTTATCCAACTATAAAATAAATTTATATTGTTCTATCTTTTTGGTATAGGCTCTAATTCAAAATTGTTATTGAAGCACGCAGAGGATACCTGTATATCCTCTGGTGTGCTTCTGGTTTCCCCGAATTTCCCTTTCTTAAACCCAAGCTTCAAGGCTATCCCAATCAATAGCCTTCATTGGAGATTTTTGCTGGTTGAACCAACAATTCTTTTTACTCTAACTCCGAATAAAAGTATTATGGCCATTACCGCAACAAAGAAGTAAATTATTTGCATAGCTATTGATCTTGATTCCTAAAAAAGTTCCTTAAATGATATTGTCAATGAAGCACCCGGAGAACATGTGAATGTCCTCCGACATGCTTCTATTTTCCCCAACATTTCCTCTCCTTTACCCAACCCTTGAGGTCACTAATGAGCAATGACTCTCATTGGAGATTTTTGCTAGTTAAACCCAACAATTATTCTACTCAAACTAAAAATATAAGCATTATGGCCATTGTCGCAACAAAGAAGTAAATTTTTTTATATCAATTTAATGCAAAAAGCCAGGATATACCATTAATGAAGCATGCGGAGGGCATATGATTGTCCTCCGGCTTGCTTCTATTTTCCCCACATTCCTTTCTTTAACCCAACCCGTAAAGCTACTTAACCAATGGCTTCATTGGAGATTTTTGCTGGCCTAAACCAACAATTCTTCTACTCTACTTCCAAATAAAAGCATTATGGCCATTGTCACAACAAAGGCTTATGATTGTGTTTATTATGAAAAAACATTCACTGGTAAAAGAATTTACCAGCAAAGTTAGTCCCTTGAATAGTAACGCTATTTTATTGGCTTGCAAGGAAAAAGCAATAACTCTCCTAAGATCGTGAGTAGCATTGTTCCTTTCTTTTTATCCAAAAGTATATCTTTTCCCACGTCATCAATTCCTAAAAACAGGGAGCTACCAAAATGCGGATTGGAGTATACATCTGTCACTGCGGACTGAACATAGCCCATACTATCAACGTCAACTCTCTTCAGGAGAAAGTCAACAACCTTGGAGACGTTGCACTCGTCAGGGATATACAGTTCATGTGTTCCGATTCCGGGCAGGAATCCATTATCAAGGACATTGAAGAGAACAAGCTCGACCGTGTGCTTGTAGCTGCATGTTCTCCTCACCTGCATGAGCCGACGTTTAAGAGGGTACTCACAAAGGCTGGCCTGAATCCGTTCCTGCTGGAAATGGTCAACATCCGGGAGCAGTGCTCATGGGTTCATCAGGAAGAGCCGCAGATGGCAACCCAGAAAGCTTTCGATCTTGTAAGAATGGGAATCGCCAGGCTAAAGCTGCTCGATCCGTTGCAGGTAAAGAAAGTGTCCGTTACAAAGGATGTTCTTGTAATCGGAGGAGGTGTTGCCGGCATCGAGGCTGCACTGACTCTTGCTGATTCGGGTTATCACGTTATTATGGTTGAGAAAGAGCCGACCATTGGTGGCAAGATGGCCCTGCTCAATGAGGTTTTTCCCACAAACGACTGCTCTATCTGCGTACTGGCACCCAAGATGACCGATGTACAGAATCATCCCAATATAGACCTTATCACATTGGCAGAAGTCAGCGAGGTCAGTGGACTGGTGGGCAATTTCAATGTCACAGTAAAACGCAGGCCAAGATATGTGGATGAGGACAAATGCAAAGGCTGCGTAGAAGAGTGCGGTGGAGTGTGTCCTGTAGAGATTTCCAATCCATTTGATTTCGGGCTTGGCAAAACCAAGGCCGTCAATATGCCAATACCCCAGGCAGTACCCCAGGTAGTCTACATAGACAGCAAGTATTGCGTGGGCTGTGGGCTGTGTAAACAGGCCTGTCCCGCAGATGCCATAGACTATGAACAGACAGAGGAAACATTGCAGTTCACCGTGGGAGCCATTGTCCTTGCAACCGGTTACAAGCTGTTTGATGCCACCCGTAAGCCGGAGTACGGGTATGGTCTCTATCCTGACGTCATCACAAATATGGAACTCGAACGCCTGCTCAATGCTTCGGGTCCTACAAGAGGAAAAGTGCTTACACCTTCAACAGGAAAAGTTCCCCAAAAGGTTGCTTTCATCCAATGTGTGGGTTCCAGGGATGAGAAAGTAGACAATCCCTACTGTTCCAAAGTATGCTGTATGTCCAGCATGAAAAATGCACAGCTGCTCAAGGAACGCTATCCTGAGATAGATATTACCATTCATTATATTGACATCCGTGCATCCGGTGAGATGTACGAGGAATACTACACAAGGACCCAGTCTATGGGCATAGACTTCACACGTGGCAGGGTTGCAGAGATACTTCCTGACAATTCCGGCAGGCTGAGTCTGCGCTATGAGGATACCCTGGCAGCCGAGATATATGAAGAGCCATATGATCTCGTAGTTCTGGCAACAGGCCTTGAAACAGTAGATGATGCGGATAAGATATCCAGAGTTCTCAGCCTCTCCAGGCGCCCGGACCGTTTCTTTTCCATAGCCCATCCCAAGATGCGGCCTGTGGACTCCCATGTCAAAGGTATCTACATAGCTGGCTGTGCATCGGGACCGAAAGAGATACAAGTATCTATAGCCCAGGGCAGTGCAGCAGCTTCCAAGGTAATGCAACTACTTTCAAAAGGAGAACTGGAAAGCGATCCGCTCAGTGCCCATGTGAACCCGGATACATGTATCGGATGTGCGATATGTGCCGATGTATGCAAATTCAACAAGATAACCATGATCGACAATAAAGCTGTGGTCGATGAATTATCCTGCATGGGCTGTGGTGCATGCAGTGCTTCCTGTCCTGCGGATGCGATATCCATGCGGAATAGCACTGACGAGCAGATAATATCACAGATCCATGCAGCCACCGATGTCAAGTCCCAGTTCCCGTTGATAATTGCTTTCCTGTGTAATTGGTGCAGCTATACCTGTGCCGATCTTGCAGGTACATCCAGGATACAATATCCGAGTAACATCAGGACCATCAGGGTCATGTGTGCCGGGCGTGTAGACCCGGCTTTCGTGCTCGAAGCATTTGAACGAGGCGCTGACGGCGTACTTGTTGCAGGATGCAGGCTTGGTGAGTGCCATTACATCTTTGCCAACTACAATGCAAAACACAGGATGGAAGCTCTTCAGGAAGTACTTAAGGATATAGGCATTGATCCGGCCAGACTGAAGGTTGAATGGATATCCGCTGCAGAAGGCGAGAGATTTGCGAACACCATTGAGGAAATGGTAGAATATCTGGAAAAGATAGGTCCGATAGGTTCCGAACTCCTGGAGGAACCACAATGACCGAAGAATGTGAAGAAAATTGCAAGGAAAGCTGTGAGGAAGAGTCACTGAACGTTATCAGGGACATGGATATCGAAGATTCCCACTTCATCTACAAACTGATCACCGATGAGTCGGTAAAATTCCTTGATTATGATTACAAACGTTGTGTCGGCTGCGGTATCTGTGTTAACCTCTGTCCGACCAGGGCTCTGGAACTGGGACCTATGCAGGAGATATCAACTGGCCTGGATGCTCCTCCCGTGACACTGGACCTCGAAAAGTGTACTTTTTGTTCCATGTGCGCAAACTTTTGTCCGGTGCATGCGTTCAGGATGACTGCCGAGGGTGATTTTCCAGAGCATGGAAAGTTTCCTGAGTTTGATTCCTATGTCAGGATGAACGAGAAATGCCTGCCATGCACTCTCTGCAAAGCAGCCTGTCCCGAAGATGCCATTGATGTCGAGTTTACTTTCCAGAAAAAGGAAGAAATCGCACCTTTCAAAGAAGGTGTTGAAGGTGAAATCGAAATTGATACGGACAAATGCAATTTCTGCGGTCTTTGTGCGGAATTCTGCGAAGCCTTCCTTCTGATTGAAAAAGAGAAAACACCAACAGACCCGACTCCCTTTGAGCTCCTGCTTGTAGATGAGGATAAATGTGATTACTGTGTGCTTTGCCAGGATCTCTGCCCTGAGGATGCTATAAGCGTAAAAGGGGAGAAAAGAGGTGAAGCTCCTCAAATAGAAGGCAATGTCACAGTGGACGATGAAAAATGTACTCGCTGCACCTGGTGCCAGGTCGTCTGTCCGTATGAGGCAGTTGATCTCAAAAAGCCTTTTGAGGGAGAACTCAGGCTGGTGGATGTGAATGTCGATAAATGTGATCCGCAGGGTTGTCATGGCTGTTTCAATGTATGTCCTTCCCATCTCTGGTATGTTCCCGAGGACGGCGATGCTAAGATCGCCATAAAGGAAGACTACTGTATATATTGTGGAGCCTGTGTCAATGCATGTCCGAAAGATGTAATGACTGTTTCCCGCACTGAGGTATCTCATACGGAAATACCGGACTCTCCCTGGGCAGACCAGTGGCGGGATGCTATCACTTCCATGCTAAGCGGAGAAAGGCATCTGCCCGATGTTTCCAGGGCTCTTGAAGTTGAGAAGGAGCCTCCGAAGGAGCATGTTGAAGTTGAGTTTCCCAGTGTTGACAGTTCCCTGCTCAAACTTGCAAAAGAACGTATCGAAAAAGCTAAACCTGTACTCACAAGTCCTAAGATCCGGAAAATGCTGGAAGATAAACCCGCATCTGAGATCAGGGCGGAATTCAGCAAAAGGGCAAGGTCAGGGGACGAACAATAACTTTATACATGCTTATGCATTTTCATGTGTGATTGTAAGCACAGATAAGATCCTGGCAGATACGAGATCAGGGTCCTTAAAACTTTGATTGATATTAATATTGGTGAGACTTTCCATGAGTGACAAATTCGATTATGCCGGACTCGGCTTGAAATGTGGTCTTGAGATACATCAGCAGCTTAACTCAAAGCAGAAGCTCTTTTGCAGATGCCCTACACAGATCAGGGAAACCGGTGAATCGACTTACGAGTTCTTCCGCTACCTGCGTCCTACTGCAAGTGAAATGGGAGAGACTGACAGGGCTGCTCTGGAACAGTCTAAGCTGAAGCGCAAATACGTTTACAAGGGCTATGATAGCACCTGTCTCGTGGAGAACGATGATGAACCTCCAAAGAAGCTGGACCGGGAATCCCTTGATATTGCACTTAGCATAACAAAACTTCTTAACATGAAGCCTGTGGACCAGGTTCACGTAATGCGCAAGATAGTTGTGGACGGTTCCAATACCTCGGGTTTTCAGAGGACTGCCTTCCTTGCAAAGGACGGCTACCTTGACACATCAATAGGACCGGTTGGTGTTGGTGTACTCTGCCTTGAAGAAGAAGCATGCCAGAAGATCGAGGATCAGGGTGATTCCATCATCTATTCACTGGACAGGCTTGGTATTCCGCTTGTCGAGATTGGTACTGATCCTGATATTATCTCCCCGGAACACGCAAAGGAGACAGCACGACAAATAGGCATGCTGCTGCGTTCCACCGGAAAGGTAAAGCGAGGTCTGGGGACTATACGCCAGGATGTAAACATTTCCATTGCAAAGGGTGCACGTGTGGAGCTTAAGGGTGTTCAGGCACTGGACATGATTGAGACAATTGTTGAACGTGAAGTGGAACGTCAGGTCAATCTGCTTGCCTTCAGGGATGAACTCCTGAAACGAGACGCTTCGGTTTGTGATACTATTTTCGATGTAACCGACCTTTTCAAAGACACAAAGTCCAAGGTCGTTAAGAAAGCACTTAAAAAGGGAAAAGTTCTTGCTGTGCTGCTTTCGGGTTTTTCAGGTTTTGTAGGCAGGGAAGTCCAGCCTGGCAGAAGACTTGGTACCGAGTTTTCCGACCGCGCCAAGACTTCCGGCGTAGGTGGTATTTTCCACACCGATGAGCTTCCGAATTACGGAATAACTGATGATGAGGTTCGGGCTCTTCGCGAGACGGTTGGTGCCGGCGAAAATGATGCGGTTGTCATGGTTGCTGATCTTGAGAAGCGTGCAAGAGGTGCCATGGAAAGTGTTATAGCCAGGGCAGGTGAGGCACTTGAAGGAGTTCCTGAAGAAACCCGCCGGGCCTTACCAGACGGTAATAGCTCATACCTCAGGCCTCTTCCGGGAGCTGCAAGGATGTATCCTGAAACCGATGTACCCCAGACAGAGATATCTGCTGATTATTTCGAATCAGTAAAGATTCCCGAATTACTGACTGAACGTGCAAAACGCTTTGAGTCTGAATATAATTTGCATAAGGAGCTCTCCGAAAAAATAGTGTATTCTACTTATCTGCCTCTTTTTGAAGAAATAATGCAACTGTTTAATGGGAACCCGAATATCACTGCAACGCTTGTAGTAAGAACGCTTACCGGAACACTCCCGGAGCTTAAGAGAGACGGTGTGGAAGTTGACAGGCTTGAAGACAGTCATTTCATAGATGTTTTTTCACTGGTAGCTGACGGGGATATCTCAAAGGAGGCAATAGACCAGATACTCAGGGCAATTGCAAACAAACCTGTTCTGAGTGCCAGGGATGCAGCGGAAGAACTTGGTCTCGGAGGAACCGATACTGAAAGTATCGAAGCTTTCATTGACTCTGTCATTGATGAGAGACAGGATTTTGTCAGGGAAAAAGGGCTTGGAGCGGTAGGTCCTCTCATGGGTCCGGTAATGGCTGAATTCAGGGGAAAAGTCGACGGAAAAGTGATAAGCGATGTCCTAAAACAAAAGATTAATAAATATATAAACTCATAATATATTTCCGATGTACTTAACCGCATATTTTCTTTCTTCCAGGCGTGTAGCTGAGCTCATGCTTACTTTTTTTGTAGTTTTATTATTGATCCCTGCGGCATCTGCGGACATGTTTCCTCATGAAAGTATACAACTGACCAATGGATCGAATAATGATCATCCATCCTGGAGTCCGGATGGAAACAGGTTAGTGTTTGCTTCTGACCAGGCTATATGGAGTATGAATCCGGACGGTTCAGGCAGAAAGAGAGTTTACGATGGTTTGGCCTGGGAAGGAGAGCCGGTCTATAATCATGATGGTGACAAAATATACTATGCAAGCGAGAGCAAGAACGCTTTTTCTGCACGTTACATAAGCGTGCACTCAATGGATGTGGATGGCGCCAACGTCCTGAAACTTACGGAAACTGCTGATGCAAGAGGTCCCTCCGTGAGTCCGGATGGTACCCAAATTGCCTATGTATCCCGGATAGCCGGAAACTACGATGTCTGGGTCATGGATGTGGATGGAAGTAACAATGTGCGGATAACCGACAGTCCGGGTGATGAGGCCTCTCCTTCATGGAGCCCCGATGGCAGCAGCCTGCTTTATTCACTGGATGGTGCTATCTTTGTTCAGGGAATCGAATCCGTAAAACCGGTCGAACTTCTAAATAATTCCTATGATAATGTTGAACCTGTTTACAGCCCAGACGGGAAGATGATAGCCTTTTCATCAAACCAGGGTGGAGACTATGATCTCTGGCTCATGGATGATGATGGAAAAAGCTTTTCCATGCTGACATCTGCAGAATCGAATGAGAGAGCTCCTTCATGGAGTCCGGATGGCAATAAAATAGCCTATGTCTCCAATGAGGGTGGGGATTATAATATCTGGTTAATGACATTTGACAGTGGAATTGTAGAATTAGAGGGCGTTGTGGAACAGAATACTGATTCCAGGCAGAATCAACTTAATCCCTTTGTGGAAAAGATCAGAATATTTGCTACTGAGGATCCCAGGACTTTCATTGTTTCCGTACTAGTAATTTCTTTCCTGATAGTTACTTTCATAGTTTACTCGTTCCTGAGGAAAATTCACTAACTCAACTATTTTCAAATATTTTTTTATTCTCACGATTTTCGTGCATTCAGACCCGAATTCCATCGTAATCCTTATAGCCTATTCCTTACATGTAGACGCAGGTTCGTACAATGAATGCAGTATTAGGATTAGAAGATGGGACTATTATAAAAGGCACCGGTTTCGGCGCCGAAGGTATCGTTTCCGGGGAACTTGTTTTTACCACTCAATATACTGGTTATGAGGAGGCTCTGACCGACCCCTCCTATAAGGGTCAGATCCTTATGTTCACTTATCCTCTCATCGGTAATTATGGTGTCAGTAATAATTGTTTTGAATCTGACGGCGTAAAAGCTGAAGGTCTTGTTGTGAGGGAGGCATGTCCCGAGCCATCCCACCACCTTTCAAAGAAGACTATTTTCAAGCTGATGGAGGATGCAGGTAAGCCCGGTATCGCAGGGATTGACACACGTATGCTCACTATCAAGACACGTGAGCACGGAACAATGCGTGCAGCCCTTATCAATGGCAGCGCTGACGGGGAAGAGGCCGTAAGACTTGCAAGGGAGCAGCCCAGCATCTCGGATGTCGACCTGATCTCACAGGTTACATGTCCCGAGCCCTTCAGGCTGGAAAGCCCATACAGGGACCCGAATAACCCTGTGAAAGTCGTGCTTATGGACTTTGGAAGGAAGCTCAGCATCGAGAGAAGCTTACTGGCAAGGGGCATTGATGTGACAGTAGTACCTGCTACTGCTTCAACTGAGCTGATAGGATCTTTTGAGCCTGACCTGCTCTTTTTATCCAATGGTCCGGGAGATCCGCAGCAGGCTGCAAAGGGTATCGAGGCCGTGAAGAATTTCGCAGGAGAGTTGCCTATAGTAGGTATCTGCCTGGGACACCAGATAATATCCCGTGCACTGGGTGCGGATACATATAAACTGAAGTTCGGTCACAGGGGTGCAAACCAGCCGGTGAAGGACTTTGAAAGCGGTATAGTTCATATCACATCCCAGAATCATGGTTTTGCTGTGGATGAAGGTTCTTTTGAAGAGGCAGAGGTGAATGTCACCCAGATAAATGCCAATGACAAGACGGTTGAGGGAATTGCCCACAAGAATCTGGACATATTCAGTGTACAGTACCATCCTGATGCACATCCTGGTCCACTAGATACTGAGAATATCTTTTTTGAAAAGGTTTTGAAACTTGCAGGAGGTAAGAAATAATGCCAAAACGTGACGACATAAAGAAAGTACTCCTGATAGGTTCCGGACCTATTATGATCGGACAGGCTGCAGAATTCGATTTCTCCGGCAGCCAGGCATGCAGGTCCCTCAGGGAAGAGGGGATAGAGGTTGTGCTTGTAAACTCAAACCCTGCAACCATAATGACTGACCCTGAGATGGCTGACGCTGTATATATAGAGCCAATAGATGCCAGGGCAATCGAGAAGATTATAGCAAAGGAAAGGCCTGACGGATTGATTGCAGGTATCGGCGGCCAGACCGGACTTAACATTACAAGTGAACTCGCTGAAAATGGTGTTTTCGAGAAGTATGATGTAAAGCTTCTGGGAACTTCTCTTGAAGCTATCAAGAACACCGAAGACCGTGAACTCTTCAAACAGGCAATGGAGAATATCGGAGAAAAAGTGCCACGCAGTAAAGCAGTATCATCACTCAAGGAAGCAGAAGCACTTATTGATGAACTCGGTCTCCCACTTATCATCCGCCCGGCATACACACTTGGTGGTTCCGGTGGAGGCATCGCTTACTCCAAAGAACAGCTTCTGGAGATCAGTGAAAGAGGTTTGAGGCGCAGTCGTATCAATCAGGTACTCATTGAGGAAAGTGTACTCGGATGGAAAGAATTCGAGTATGAGGTTATGCGTGATGCAAATGATACATGTATTGTTATCTGTAACATGGAAAACCTTGACCCGATGGGTGTTCACACAGGTGAATCCATTGTTGTGACACCATCCCAGACCCTTAACGATGAGGAGCATCAGGTATTGAGGAGTGCTGCTATCAAGATCATCCGTTCACTCGGAATCGAGGGTGGATGTAATATCCAGTTCGCAGCAAAAGATGGTGAGTATCGTATTGTGGAAGTAAATCCACGTGTTTCCCGCTCATCCGCACTTGCTTCAAAGGCAACAGGATACCCAATTGCAAGGGTAACAGCCAAGATAGCCATTGGAATGGCACTTGATGAGATTCTTAACGATATTACAAAGAAAACTCCTGCATCCTTTGAACCTACTATCGATTATATTGTGACCAAGATCCCAAGGTGGCCATTTGATAAATTCGTAACAGCCGATAACACACTTACAACTGCAATGAAGAGTACCGGTGAGGTTATGGCCATCGGACGTACAATTGAGGAATCCCTCTTAAAGGCAGTACGTTCCCTGGATATCAATATGGACTTTGGTTCTGACGAGTGGTCCCCAAGTGAAGTCAAGATGCTGCTTAAGACTCCTACGAGTGAGCGTCTGTTTGTTATTTACCATGCACTTTCCAATGGTTTTTCAATTGAGGAAGTATGCGAGTTGACAGGTATTGATGTCTTCTTCATGAGGAAGATGAAGAACATCATTGACATGGAGTCTAATATAAAGGAAGTATCTGACAACCTGTCAGGTGAGCTGCTGCGTAGTGCAAAACGCCTTGGACTGACCGATGCTCGTATTGCAGAACTTGCAGGCAAGACCCGTGAAGAGATCAATGACCTGAGACGTGAGAAAGGTGTTATTTCCACCTATAAGATGGTAGATACCTGTGCGGCAGAATTTGCTGCAGCGACTCCGTATTATTACTCATGCTACGAGCAGATGTGCGAAGCAGAACCATCTGACCGTAAGAAGATACTGATACTTGGTTCCGGCCCGATACGCATAGGACAGGGTATAGAGTTTGACTACTGTACCGTGCATGCGGTGGCAGCCATTCGTGAAGCGGGTATTGAGACACATATCATTAATAACAATCCTGAAACAGTCTCAACTGACTATGACACCTCGGACAAACTCTTCTTCGAACCTCTGACACTGGAAGATGTCATGAATGTTATTGAGAAGGAGAATCCCGACGGTGTGCTTGTGCAGTTCGGAGGACAGACTTCCGTGAACCTGGCACTTCCTCTTGAAAAGGAACTCAAGAGGCGTAGCGACTTAAAGACTGAGATTCTTGGAACATCTCCATCTGACATTGATGTTGCAGAGAACAGGGAGAAGTTCAATCTGATGATGAGCAAGCTGGAGATCAACCAGCCAGATGCAGGTTATGCAACTTCACAGGAGCAGGCAATTGAGATCGCCAACAGGATAGGTTATCCGGTGCTTGTAAGGCCATCCTATGTACTTGGTGGCCGTGCAATGGAGATTGTCTATGACCAGACCGACCTCGAGCGCTATATGCGTGAGGCAGTGAAGGTATCTCCGGAACATCCGATTCTTATTGATGACTTCCTTGAGGGAGCCGTGGAAATTGATGTGGATGCCGTATCCGATGGCAAGGATGTGCTCATCGGCGCTATTATGGAGCACATAGAGGAAGCCGGTGTACACTCAGGTGACTCTGCCTGTGTTATCCCGCCACAGTCACTTTCCGAGGAAGTCCTTGAGACAGTGCGTGATTATACTCGTAAGATTGCACTTGCGCTGAATGTGAAGGGACTTGTTAATATCCAGATGGCCAAAAGAGGCGATAAGATATATGTCCTTGAAGCCAATCCGCGTTCAAGCAGGACCATACCGTTTGTTTCCAAGGCTGTTGGCCTGCCCCTTGCTAAGATTGCTGCAAGGGTTATTATGGGAGAGAGTCTGGAAGACCTTGGCTATGCGTCTGCTAATGAACCTAAAGTCGAGCATGTGTCTGTCAAGGAAGTACTACTACCATTCGATAAATTGCCAGGAGCTGACCCTCTACTTGGTCCTGAGATGAAGAGTACCGGTGAGGTCATGGGTGTAGACCCGGATTATGGCAGGGCGTTTTTCAAGGCGCAGCTTAGTGCTGACAATCTGCTGCCACTTACAGGCAAGGTTTTCCTTTCAGTAAGGGCTGAAGACCAGGAGCAACTGGTTGATGTTGCCCGTAAGCTTGTGGATTCCGGAATCGAGTTGCTGGGTACTAAGGGTACGGCAGATTACCTTGCTGAGCGTGGTATTGAGATGGGAATCGTGAAAAAAGTCCATGATGGCAGTCCGAATGTTATTGACATGATGCGCCGTTATGAGGTTGACCTTGTCATAAATACTCCTCAGGACAAGAAAGCCCGTGAGGACAGCTCTAAGATACGCCGTGCTGCTGTAGATTTCAAGGTTCCGTATATTACCACAATCCAGGCGGCTATTGCTGCATCCAACGCGATTGCCTCTATGAAGAAGGGTGAAGGTGGAGTAAAGTCCATTAATGAATATCACAGGGAAATGATCAATTCCTGATTCATATGGAAGGATTGGAAGCATTTGTAGGAAAAGAAGGATAGGAGTTTTCTTATGTCAAAGAAAGTTGTACTTGCTTATTCAGGCGGGCTTGACACTTCTGTGTGTATCCCGCTGCTCAAGGAAGAGTATGGCTGTGATGAGGTCATAACTGTCGCAGTTGATGTGGGCCAGCCAAGAGAGGACGTTGACCAGGCCGAGGAGAAGGCACAGAAGATCAGTGACAAGCACTTCACTCTTGATGTGCGTGAGGAGTTTGTCAACGATTATATCTTCCCCCTTATCAAGGCAAATGGTGACTATGAGGGCTACGTGATGGGAACATCCATCGCCCGCCCGTTAATCGCCAAGAAGGTTGTCGAGATCGCAGAACAGGAAGGTGCTGTTGCGCTTGCACACGGATGTACCGGCAAGGGTAACGACCAGCTTCGCTTCGAGGCAGTGTTCCGCCTCACCGATATGGAGGTCATTGCACCCATGAGGGATATGAACCTCACCCGTGAATGGGAGATCGAGTATGCGAAGAAGCACGGCATTCCAGTTGGTGTTACGACTGCAAAGCCTTGGAGTGTGGATGAAAACATCTGGAGCCGCAGTATTGAAGGTGGCAAACTTGAAGACCCTGGATTCATTCCTCCAGAGGAGATCTACCAGTGGACTGTTTCCCCGGAAGCTGCACCTGAAGGCCAGACTCTTGTGATTGGTTTTGAGAATGGTGTTCCTGTATCACTTGATGGTGAGAAAATGGACGGTGTGGAGCTTATCGAGAAGCTCAATGAGCTTGCAGGCTCACACGGCGTCGGCAGGACAGACATGATCGAGGACCGTGTGCTCGGACTCAAAGCTCGTGAAAACTACGAGCACCCTGCAGCTACAGTACTCCTGACAGCCCACAAAGACCTTGAGAAGCTGGTACTCACAAGAGCAGAGCTCAAGTTCAAGAAAAGTGTGGATGAGCAGTGGTCCGAACTTGCCTACTACGGCCTTGTGGACGAACCACTCTATACAGACCTCAATGCTTTTGTTGATAAGACCCAGGAGCGTGTCACAGGTACCGTTACCGTGAAACTTCACAAGGGCAGCGTTATCATACTCGCAAGGACATCCCCGTATGCATTGTACTCAGAAGATCTTGTTTCCTTTGACAGTGCAACTATCGACCAGAAAGACGCCGAAGGCTTTGCTAAGTATCATGGCTTCCAGGCGAGGATGTTTAAGAGGGTTGTTGAGAAGTAATGTCGTGTGCCGGAAGGCATACGAATTTTTGATTTAATTGAAGACTAAGTTAAAAATCTTATTATTCTTCAATTAAATAAGCTCTTTTTTTCGATTGCAGTCTTAATGGACTACTTGTACATTTAAAAAACCCTCTCTCCTCCTATATCAAGAGGAACAAGTAGGCACTTTATTTCTTCTGTTGACTAGAAAAGATTTATAGAAAGAAAATAATGGAAACCTGACCAGATGTTCAGCGCTGCTCCACTGCATTTAGCATTAGATGAACTTTTCTGAACCTCCCGAAGGTAAGATCCATAAAAAGTAAGGCTACATTATGAACGATGAAAATAAGTCAATTCACGAGTTTGATCTTGAATTAATCTGCGAATACTTTGTAAATCTGGAACGACAGGGGCCAGGTAGTCCTGAAATAACGATTAAAGCATTGAGCTTTATCGATGATCTTAACGACAAATCACTTATTGCCGACATTGGCTGTGGATCAGGTGGACAGACAATGGTATTGGCGCAGCATGCACTGGGAAATGTTACAGGTGTTGACCTTTTTCCTATTTTTATCGACCTGTTCAACCGTAATGTTGAGAAACTGGATCTTCAGAACAGAGTAAAAGGTATTGTTGAATCAATGGATAATCTTCCCTTTCGGAATGAGGAATTGGACCTGATGTGGTCGGAAGGAGCAATCTACAATATTGGTTTTGAACGGGGGATTAATGAATGGCGTAAATTTCTGAAAACCGGAGGTTATATTGCTGTTTCGGAAGTATCATGGTTTACGGAAGAACGCCCTGCTGAGATCGAGGAGTTCTGGATGGATGCCTATCCGGAAATAGACACTATTCCCAATAAGGTGGCTCAAATGCAAAAAGCCGGATATATCCCAGTCGCCACTTTTGTTCTGCCCGAAAATTGCTGGACGGAAAATTTCTATGCTCCACAAGTAGAAGCAGATAAACTTTTCCTGGAGAAAAATAAAGGCAATAAAGCTGCCGAGGAATTTATCGCAAACCAACGGCATGAAGCACATCTGTATAATAAGTACAAAGAGTATTATGGCTATGTTTTCTATATAGGGAAGAAAATTTAAACTTCTTCCCAAATCGTTAATGCGCTAAAAAGCATCTAACCTGTCAATACTCAAACTGTTTTAATCATTGGAATTTCACTCTCATTCCTGACTTCAGTGAGTACATCCTGTGAACCTGAAACTCTTATAGAAGGTATCATCTGGTCTTCAATTAACCTGTTCCTGAAGTCCGCATAGGAATTATTGACTATGTCCCTTTTACCCTCGATTTCGAGAATATCCAGCTGGAAGGTGTCGGCAAAGTCTTCTATCTTTTTATGGTAGTCTTTCGTGTAGTGTGAACCGGTATTTATTTTCACCACATTTTCATAACCCATTGAGTCAAGAACAAACTTGGCCATTTCGATATCATCCCGTTTTTCAATAAAACCGCTGTACTGGAACATTTCCTGCCAGTTGTGTACCCACATCGGAGTCATCACAATAGTGCTCTTTCTATTGAAATTGCTTACCATTTTCAAAAAAGATTTCCGGCCACCGACAACTGCGCCAATGCAGTCATCAACTATCCTTCCGTCATCGTCTTTCAGGATGGACACGGGACATGGTAGTTGTTCCAGATCCTTCTCTATCCTTTTGAGAACGTTTCCGCAAAGGCCATAGAATAAAAATATACCATCTGAGAAATTGGAGATTTCTTTCACATTCCTGTAGACCTCGTCTCTCAGATATTTTGGTTCCCCGTGAAGTGAAAGGGGCATAATATTGATTGTAACAATGTAACTGTCAACGTTTGCCGATTCACATTGTCTTGGGATATCCTCAACAGGCATTATCTTATGAGGCATGCTGACTTTATTCAGTTTCTCAACAATCCCGGCACATTCCTCGTTTTCAATAACGATTATGTCGTCTATTCTCGGATCGTTGCACAATGTGTCAATGATCTCGTCCTCAAACATCCGACAGCCGGTTATGTTCATTACTGCCATCCTTAATCCTCATTTTAAATGAATTGCATCAGAGGTGTCTATACTGATAACATCAGTTGCTAAATCGGAGTTACTATTTTCCGCAAAGCACATGTCTTCAGTAATCATGTTGATAATATCAATACCTTTGATAATTCCCGCTTTATAGATCATACTTTATAACTATTTGCTTAACGCCGTGAACAATGCAAATGTTAGGAAGAAAATTATAGATGTTTCTATTCGGAGCATAAAATAGTTGAAAATAGATTTTTTGTTTGTAGAAACGTCTGCTTTAAACTAAGGACAGTATGTTCTTAATTTAAGCGCTCCTGCAGTGGAAAGTATCAAGAATATTATGAATATATTTCATATGATTATCTATATTTTTCTGATGAAATATTATATATAATTAAACCAGCATACCTATCAAGTAATGCATTGAATGTGCTTTATCGCATTTTACAAACTATCATCAACTCGTTGACATCAGTCTATGCAATAAAATCAGGGGCTTTTTATGTATATTCCAGATTCCAGCATCCATGAAATCGTTAATGCAATTGAGGATATTGGCATTCAGGAAAATGAAACTGTCCTGATAATGCTTGCTGAGCAACAGTTACCTAATATCTCAGATTTAATCCATGAGCTCAACAAAAGGGAGATTGATTTTTTCGGTGCTATATTTCCCGGTTTAATATACAATACCGAAAAATACCAAACCGGAGCAATAATCCGATCCCTGCCGATCATCCAAAAGCCAATACTCATACAGGATATCAGTGGATGTGAAAAAAACATAGAAATTTTACTTGAACCCTTCAAATATCTTGGCAAGAAAAGTGCCACAGCTTTCATCATTCTTGATTGCCTGTCTTCAAACATTTCACGTTTTCTTTCTTCCACTTTCAGCTTGCTTGCTGACTCAGTAGAGTATGTAGGATGTGGAGCAGGCTTTTTGGATATGGAATCGCGACCTTGTGTCTTCACACCTGATGGTTTTTTTAAAGATTCTGCCATAATAAGTCTTCTTGACATAAAGTGTAGTCTTGGTGTTCACCACGGTTGGAAAAAAGCTATTGGCCCGTTTGTTGTAACAAAAAGTCAGGATAATCTGATAAAAGAGCTTAACTGGAAGAATGCTTTTGAGGTTTACAAAGAAGCAATAGAAACAGACCTTGGAACAAAATTCGATGAAAAAAATTTCTATGAAGTCTCAAGCCATTATCCCTTCGGCATCTACACAGAAGACGATGAAAACCTCGTCAGGGATATCCTCAAAAGGACAAGCGAAGGTGATCTCTTTTGTGCCGGTGGTGTTCCTGAGAATGCTGTCCTCAACATTCTCAAAGGCGAAAAACTGTCCCTGGTTAATTCTGCAGGACAGGCACTGGAAGATTGTTTTACCAATAATGATATCCACGCTGAATATTGTCTGATAATTGATTGTATTGGAAGAGCTCTATTTCTTCAGGATGATTTCAAAGAAGAATTGCTGGCAATTTCGAATGGATTAAAAGCCCATAACAGTAATCTGATTCCCGAAGGTGTTCTGTCACTCGGGGAAATTGCTTCAATGGGTGGGAACATAGTTGAATTTTTAAATAAGACTGCAGTGGTAGGAGTTTTCCATGAGTCCCCAGGCACAATACACTGACATTTTCAACCAGGTATCACTCCTGTATGAGCTTTCTCTCTCAGTCGGTAATTCACTGGATATGCAGGAGAACTGTGATAGTTTCCTGAAGAAACTGATTTCCAGGAAAAAACTTACTTATGTTTCGGTTTGGATCAAAGATGAATATTTATTTGACAGCAACGAGAAAATTGCCAGTCTCGTGTATGCAAATCCGGAATACTACATACGCAGAGCAAGTATTTCCCTGTCCAGTCCTCTTTTCTCAGATATGTCTCAAGATAATGCTTTTTTTATAAACTCCTGCGAGGAGAAATTTAACGATTTCATCCCGGAAGTAAGATTTTCAACAGGCACATGTATGGTATTCCCTTTAAAATATTTTGGAATCTTAAAATTATACTGGCTCAAAGAACTTGATGATCCTGAATTTGTAGCCAATCAATTAAGTAATGTCATATCAAAATTTGCTTTCTCACTTGAAGCATGCCTGCTCCATAAGAGGTCCTTGTGGGAAATGGAAGAAAAAAGAAAAGCCCTTGAAGATAAAGTCCTTGCTGAATCCTCAAACCGTGCCAAGAGTGAATTTCTTGCTAACATGAGTCATGAACTGCGCACACCTCTTAATTCGATAATCGGCTATTCGGACATGATGCTGGAAGGATATTCAGGTGAACTCAATGAGAAACAGATGCGTTATGCAAAGAACATTTCAAACAGTGGAAAACATCTTCTGGGAATAATCAATGATATTCTTGACCTGTCAAAAATAGAATCAGGTGAAGTTGACATCTATTATGAAGAAGTACCTGTAAAGAAGATGGTCGATGAAATCATAGTCACCCTCACTCCACTATTCTCCAAAAACGATCTATCATTAGAAGCATCTGATGTTGAAGACACTATCATAATGGCTGATAAGAGTAAACTAAAACAGATACTGATCAACCTTATCGGTAATGCCATTAAATTCACACCTGGCAGTGGATCAGTAACCGTATCCTCATGCAAAAAAGATGGCATGCTCAATATCCTGGTAAAAGATACGGGAATAGGCATTTCACAAGAGGACCAACAAAAACTGTTCGAACCATTTAAGCAACTTGATTCGACTCTCAGTAGAAGATACGATGGCACAGGTCTTGGTCTGTCCCTTGTCAAAAAATTGGCTGCAATGCATCAGGGAACAGTGACAGTAGAAAGTGAAGTGGACAAAGGAAGTACTTTCACAGTATCCTTGCCGGTTAAAGTTCCGCTAAGTGAGTCTCAAAAACAATTTTAATCTTTGTTCAAGCCTTTTTCTTACCTTTTTTCTTTTCCTTTACAGGAAGTGAGAATACATAATCATACGAGATATCAAGCCATTTACTCATCTCTTCATTGTTATCGTAAACAGATGCCGGAAGGAGTACATATTCTTTCATTCTCCTGCCCATAGGCTCAAAAGGCGCAGCTTCATCATGCTCGGCAAATAACCGTTCCTGGTCATCGGGTTTCAAACGCAGCATAATATTATCCTGATGAACGCCGGCAAACATATTTCCTTTGACAAAGTATACGGGACTTCCGAACATCTTCCTGAATTCCACATCAAACCCTTTAACCGAATCTTCGAGCAAAATTGTCAGTTCTTCAGACGCTTTTTTCCATGCCATCCTTTCTCATCTCCGCATCTTTTTCATAAATATGTCTTTTACCTGTTACATTCGATAGAGTAAATTTAGCTCTCAACAATATAAACTCGTTCATCCACTAAACAGCATTTTCATTTACACATTGGGAATATATTAATTATCAGAGTTCTTATCTTTAATATCAATCCAAAATTCGACAGGTATTTATCCGATAATCCACGAATTTGATAATATTGCCTGGATAAAAGGGTAATATTGGAGGAAATCTGATGACAGCTATTGTTGATAAAGATCTGTGTACCGGTTGTGGAGTATGTGTTGATTCCTGTCCGGTGGAAGCAATTTCCATGAACTCCGAAGACCTTGCAGTTGTTGATCCTGAAACATGTGTGGACTGTGGCGACTGTGTGGAAATTTGCCCTGTAGAAGCTATATCACTTGAGTGAATACAGGACTTTTGTTTTTTAATTCGTAAATGCTCGGACGACTTTTAAGTACCTAATGCTATCTCGGTCAGCTAAGATCCGGGAGTGTATCCTGCAAAAAGTATTTTCAGACTGACTTTCGAGTGGCATTCGGTACGGACAGCCGAAGGCAGCAAAAAAGCAATGATATGAAAGAATGGTGTTGATTTCATGTATCCCTGGTGCAGCTTTTTAGGCAGTTTAAAGAGCATGAATTGAGCCTGAAGGGATACTTTACTAATAAAACAATACCTGATTGGAAAATTTTGATAAAATGTTAGATGTGGGCGGTGAAGAACAATGAACAGGATAGTGCATTTTGAAATACAGGCGGAAGATCCCGAAAGGGCTGCTACCTTCTACAAGGAAACTTTCGGATGGAAGGCAGAGGAGTGGGTCATACCCGGTATCAAAATGAAAGATGAAGATCGCTACTGGTTAATAACGACAGGACCTGAGGATGAACCTGGTATTAACGGTGGTCTTCTGTTTCGCAAAGGTCCGGCACCCGTAGAGGGACAGAGTGTAAATTCATTCGTCTGTACGATTGATGTTGCCAGTGTTGACGAGTCTCTTGATAAAGTACTCAAGGCAAAAGGAACCGTCGTACTTCCCCGAATGGCAGTAAAAGGCATTGGCTGGCTGGCCTATTGCAAAGACACAGAAGGCAATTTATTTGGTATTATGCAGGAAGATGAGAACGCAGAATAATAATTCCTGAATGAATCACAAATTAAGATAGATTCTTTGATTGGAGGGGTTAGTTATGTTTAAAGATACAAAAGCATTCGGCAGTTTTTCAGTTGATGACCTGGCAAAAGCAGAGGCCTTTTATGGGGAAACCCTTGGTCTTGATGTGAGCCCGGAAGATGAGGGGATGAGAATCCGTATTGCAGGTGGCATGCAATTATTTGTCTATCCCAAAAAAGACCATCAACCTGCGACGTTTACAATTTTGAATTTCCCGGTTGATGACATCGACCGTGCAGTAGATGAACTGAAAGCCCGTGGTATAGTTTTCGAGCACTATACAGGTGAATTGCGAACTGATGAAAAGGGTATTTCCCGAAGCAGTTTTCATGAAAAAGATATAGATGTCGCGTGGTTTAAAGACCCCGCGGGAAATATCTTGTCCGTAATACGTTCAAGTAAATATCCCTGAGACATCCATTTATTCAAGACATAGAATGTTTCAGAGTACTTGATTGAATTATGCATCAGTATTGAGATATTTCCTGAACCATTCTCCTGCCATCCTGGCTGCTTCTTCCAGTGTTCCCGGCTCCTCGAAAAGGTGAGTAGCACCGGGAACCAGTTTCATTTCTTTCTCTGCTTTCAATCTTTCCAATGCCCACTTGTTCATGCCTATTACAGCACTGTCCATACTACCCACAATGAGCAGTGTAGGTGTCTTTACGTCTGCCAGAACCTTGTCTGCAAGATCAGGTCTTCCTCCTCTGGAAACCACAGCCCTGGTGTGTTGCGGTCTCTCACTTGTAGCTACAAGGGCAGCAGCAGCACCGGTACTTGCCCCGAAGAAGCCTACTTTGAGATGTGAAGTAGCCGGATTTTCTATTATCCAGTCTGTAGCTGCAACAAGACGCTCGGCAAGCATTTCTATATTAAAGCGAAGTTCAGCAGTGAGACGATCAATCTCTTCTTCTTCTCTTGTCAGCAGATCAAAGAGTAGCGTAGCAAATCCCTGTTCCTGAAGATAATCCGCCACAAACCTGTTTCTCGGGCTGAATCTGCTGCTTCCGCTTCCATGTGCAAAAATGACTATACCTCTTGCTCCTTCAGGAATCTCCAGGTTTCCTTCAAGGTGTATGGAATCCAGGGGAATTTTTATACTATTTTCTTCCTGATCAAGCATTTTCTGCCCCCTTTGCGGAAGCTTTGTATTCGTTTATATCTCCGGCTTTTCCCAGAAGATCACAAACTTCCCTGTCACTCGTCTGGGTGAAATCCCCATACCATGCACCGACACCATAGAATGGTTCCGGTGTTGTGAGACAGACAGTCTTATCGACATCCGCAGCGAATTCATCACATGCTTCCCTGGATGCTGTGGGAACTGCCACGACTATCTTTTCGGGGTTTTGCGTCCTGAGTGCCCGGACAGCTGCCTTCATGGTAGCACCCGTAGCAAGTCCGTCATCTACAAGGATAGCTGTCTTGCCGGTAACATCCAGCTCAGGCCTGCCTTTGCGATATAGTTCTTCTCTTCTCTCAAGTTCTTCCCGCTCTGCTGCCTCCAC
This sequence comes from Methanolobus sp. ZRKC2, assembly GCF_045291185.1. Lineage (NCBI taxonomy): Archaea > Methanobacteriati > Methanobacteriota > Methanomicrobia > Methanosarcinales > Methanosarcinaceae > Methanolobus > Methanolobus sp. ZRKC2. Next base: position 304,491 of record NZ_CP146980.1, read on the forward strand.
GGTATCAATAATTCCCGGAGATATCCGAAGAGATTGCACCAGATCGGTATTCAGGACACGTATACCCTTAGATGCTATTGCTCCCATCGCAAGTTCTTCGTGACCGGGAACTCCCAGTTTTCTTACAATGAACACATCAAGTGCCACATTCAACTTCCTGGCTACTTCAAAAGCAACCGGAACTCCTCCTCTTGGTAACGCAAGTAAAATAACATCTCTACGTCCCGAATACTCGGAAAGCTCCTCAGCAAGCTTTCTGCCGGCATCTGTTCTATCTTTAAAAAGTGCCATATCTTACCCACTCATGCTATATTTTCTAAGGCCTGGTATTTATTGATTCTCTTAGAACAAAATTCAATCCTGCAACAGTTGTCTTTCTCCAGTATCAAGTTCCATCTTTACCTTACGATTACAGGAATCGATGTTCTCTTCTTTTTATTCCTTCCAATTCCCGGCCTTATAGACAGTACAGTATTGTCATAGGAAAAACTTAGAAAAAGAAAAAATTTCACAGGATATCAGGTACTTTCCTGTTTTGAAAGTTAAGCAAATTGCAAAAAGAAAGTCCTTTGAGGACTTCTCTTATCGATTGGCAGTAAGCCTTTCCAGGCATCCGGCAAGCTTTTTAATTCCCTCTTCGATTTGTTCGAAGTCCGAATTGGAAAAGTTCAGTCTAAATGTATTGTCCCCGATTCTGTCCTCCGTATAGAAAGGACTTCCCGGGACGAAAGCAACATTCTCTTTTACTGCAAGATCAAACAGGTCTATAGATGAAATACCTTCAGGAAGCGTTACCCAGATAAACATCCCGCCTTCGGGTTGAGTATATTCGATTTCATCAGGGAAGTGCTCATCCATCATTTTGACCATCAGGTCCCGTCGTTTCCCATAAGCGTCCTTGATATTCAGGATGTGTTCATCTATATCGTTATCTTGCAGGTATTGATAGATGATCCTCTGGGACAGGTAATTGGAATGCAGATCCGCGGCTTGCTTTGCTACCAGAAGTTTGTTCATTATCTCCTTTCCTGCACATATCCATCCCATTCTAAGGCCCGGAGCAATGATCTTTGAGAAAGAACCCATAAGTATCGTTTCGTCAGAAAAGCTCCTGATAGTTGGCAGTTCCTCACCCGCAAATCTCAGTTCACCATATGCATTATCCTCAACACAGACAACGTTGTGTTTTTTTAGAATATTGGAGAGAGCGTTTCTTTTCTCCCTGGAATATGTGATGCCGGAGGGATTCTGAAAAGTCGGGACAGTGTAAAAGAGCTTTGCAGTGCCTTCATTCAAAACACTTTCAAGCAGGGCCGTATCTATGCCATCATCAAAAAGGGTTACACTCCTGAATTCAGGTTCGAAAATAGAAAAGGCCTGGATAGCTCCCAGGTATCCCGGTTGCTCAATGATGACCTTGTCTCCTTTGTTCAGAAAAACTTTTCCTATTAGGTCAAGGCTCTGCTGAGAACCGTTGGTTATAAGAATCTCATCAGGTTCGATTTCCAGTCCGCTTTTCCTGTGATATCTTTCAGCAATGAATTCCCTCAGCGGTAAGTATCCTTCAGTGGAGCTATATTGAAGAACATTCTTTCCCTCTGCAGACAGGACTTTTGCAGAAGCTGCTGCGATAGCTTCCACAGGGAAAAGGCCTGGATTCGGAAGTCCTCCTGCAAATGAGATAATTTCCGGTTGCTCGGTAACCTTCAATATCTCCCTGATAAATGACTTACGTGTAAGCTTCATCCTGTCTGCGAAAATGGTGTTCATTCGGTTTTTCTAATCTTTGATACAAATTAAATCTTTTTATCGGATACCCTTTCTCTTCTTTTTTCTTCAAATTCTCGGCATCTGTTAATTTTGCAAAAAAATTCTATTTTTTTGATGAACTCTTTTATATACAACAAAAGCACATTTAATGCCGATGGCCTCTAAATCCTTTGTCAACGAGATTCTGAGAAAAGGAATTCACCTGACATCTATTCTCATAGTCCTCGTCTATTTTTATTTTGGGAAGCAGGCAACTCTGACCCTTCTTATCACATATCTTGTGATAATTCTGACCATTGAACATCTAAGGCTGGACAGAGGATTCAAACTTCCCTTTGTCAGCTTTCTGTTTAGAAAGAAAGAAATCTCCAGCCTTGGTTCACATGTTTACTTCACTCTTGGTGCACTTGTTGCCGTATCTGTCTTTAGTGAACATATTGCCTATGCCGCCGTACTGATGACCACTTTCGGGGATGCAAGTGCAGCATTAGTCGGTAAAAAAATAGGAAAAATCAGGATATTCGGTAATGGCAAGTCTCTTGAAGGTGCGGTTGCAGAATTTTTTGTTGACCTTGTGATTGGCTATTTCTTCCTTTCAAGCTGGCCTGTCGCCATTCTGATGGCATTCATGGCAACATTTGTGGAAACATACTTTGTGAAGATTGATGATAACCTTGCTATCCCTGTCTTTTCAGGGTTTTTTGTAGAGCTTTTCTTATTTCTGAATTTTCATTTTTGATATGTGCAATAAAAATATGATTTAATTGTACCTGATGAATGCAGTTTAATTCTATCAAGAAACTCACCTGCTTAAATCAAATTAGTTTGTTTTCAGTGCAATTTAATTTTTTGAAAAGGTATATATAGATCGCGAATATAGGCTATTATACACGAAAAATATAAGCTGGAACTATAGCGAGGTAACAAATATGACATCATGGGAATACGAAATAAGATCAATTAGATTTGGTGAATGGTCTCTCACAAAAGAGGATCTGAATGAACTTGGTGTCGATGGATGGGAATTGGTTAAATTCTCCGGTGACATCGATGACAATGGCATGATGAAAGCATTTTTCAAAAGGCCCCTTGACTGTCTCGAAACATAGATTCTATAATTTATTCCTGTTTTTTGTTTAAGTACTCATTTAATCACTTTTTTACAATTTGATTTTTGTTCCCATACTCTTTAACTGTAGTTTTGTGTCAGATTTTTAAAAGAAAAGATTTTGCGCAGACATGAAATTTTTAGTAAATTCCACTCTCTCAGATTACAGGTTAAGAAATATGTTAATAATAGGGATACCATAAAGTTTCAGTGAGTAAATAGAATATTTGGTGGGTTAGTATGAAAAGCAAATTACTAGTGTTACTTGTTATTGTGAGTGCCTTTCTTGCAATCGGGTGTACAACAAATGATTCAGGTGGAAATGAAACTTCAAATCCTGAAACAGATTCCCAGCAGGATGCTGCTGAACTCTATACACAGATAACCGGGGACGATAACTATCAGCAGTGGGAACTTATGCCGGGGACAACCGAGATGGAACCCGGAACCGGTGTTCATGGGAACCTGGTAACCGTATATGTTTCAGATGAGGCCTTTGCTGCTGTCGAGGACAATGCAGAGACAATGCCGAATGGGAGTATAATCCTTAAAGAAGGCTACAGTTCGGACGGAGAACTTCAGGAAATCCTCCTTATGCAGAAGATCGACGGCTTTGATCCTGAACACAACGATTGGTTCTGGGCGGCTTATAGTCCCGATGGAGAAGTAGCAGTTGAAGGACAGGTTGAAGCTTGCCAGGACTGTCACTCTGGGGCACAGGATACTGATTATGTTTTCACTGCTGAGCTGACTGGAAATAACTCTTAAGCTCTATATTTTAGCCTTGATATTCTCTTAGTTGGGTGAAGTGTTTCCGGAAATCATCTTTCCGGTAATGCTTCAATAATTATTTTTTTGATGTCATCGGGGAGTAATCGAATGAGAAAATTATTGAAATGGCTGCTGATCATGGTCCTTGTGGCAGCGGCGGTACTTGCTTCAGGCTGTACGGATTACGGGACAACAGACAGTTCTAATGATAATGGAGGGCAGGTCCAAACTAACGAAGTCGCCATTGAGGATTCTGAGTTCTTACCTCAAAGCATCAGAGTTTCGGCCGGAGAGTCTGTTACATGGATAAATGATGGTTCTGAGACTCATACTGTAACTGCCGATAACGGAGCGTTTGATTCCGGACACCTTGAACAGGGTGAGGTTTATACCCAGGTATTTGAGGAACCCGGCACCTACAATTACAGGTGCACTATCCATCCTGAAGTAGTGGGTACCGTTACAGTGGAGTGATTTTCTTGTTACAGGATATAGATAAACGATAAATTATCGTTCAGAGGTTCCAATGTTTGAAAATCGCAAAGATGCCGGAGAAAAACTCGCAAAAGCTTTGGATCGATACAGGGGAAAAGATGTATTGGTGCTTGCTATCCCAAGAGGTGGAGTAGAAGTAGGCTGCCAGGTGGCCAGATATCTGGATGCTGACTTTTCCCAACTCATTACCCGAAAATTGCCTTTTCCTGATAATCCGGAAGCTGGGTTTGGTGCAATAGCCGAGGATGGCAGCACATTTGTTTTCAAGGATGCTGCAATGTGGCTTTCGCGAGGGGTAATCGACCGAATAGTGGAAGAGCAGTCTTTGGAGATACAAAGAAGAATCGAGGTTCTAAGGAAAAGCAAACCCTTGCCTGATATGAGTAACCGGATGATCATATTGGTGGATGACGGACTGGCGATGGGCTCCACTATGAGGGCGTCGATCATGCTTTGCAGGAATAAAAAAGTAAACAGGATAGTTGTTGCCGTTCCTGTTGCAGGAAGAGAGGTTGCTGAAGAAATTGGAAAAATTGTCGATGATTTAGTCGTGCTTGAAATACCAGATAACTTCATGGCCGTAGCTCAGGTTTATAGAAACTGGTATGATGTTTCTGATGAGGAAGTACTGGAGATCTTAGAAAACAGATGCTTATGATTTAACAATATAACTTGGAAAAAAGCAGTATCCAGTTGGAATAAAAAATAAGCTTGAAAGAAAGAAGAAATTTGGCCATCAGGCCAAAATATCTTTTTCTCTCTCTTTCATAACGGAGGCTGGAATTTCAGTTTCACCCGTAGAAGTTGTAGGCTGTTCATCCAGGGTGAATTTTGCGATCATCTGCTGCATGGCTGCAGCCATCTTTGCAAGTTCATGTGCACTTTCCGCAAGTTCATTCATCGACGCAGTTTGCTGCTCAACTCCTGCTGAAGCTTCCTCTGTACCTGAAGCAGCTTCCTCAGAAATAGCTGCAACCTCTTCAACTGAAGAAGTTATTTCTTCAATGGAAGCTGACTGTTCTTGGGCACCAGCAGCTATATTTTGTGCCATTTCAGCTACTCTGCTGCTTTCTGCAACGATATTCTTTACAGCAAGGACTGTTGTGTTAAGTGCATTGACACCTTCACCGACAGTCTCAGTGCCACTTTCCATTGCTTCAACGGCTTTACCGGTACCTTCCTGCATATCATGGATCAGTTCAGATATCTCTTTGGCTGCATTACCGGAATCCTCTGCCAGTTTTCTGACCTCATCAGCCACTACTGCAAAACCTTTCCCATGATCACCTGCCCTGGCAGCTTCTATGGCTGCATTGAGTGCAAGAAGATTAGTCTGGTCTGCAATGCTGGTTATAAGATTAACTATTTCTCCGATCTGTCTTGATTTTTCTTCAAGTTCGGTAATTACTGAGGCTGAGATGTCAGTTGTCATCTTGATAGAATCCATTTGCGTCAACATTGTCTCAGATTCGTCTCCAACTTTGTTTATAAGGTCGCTTGTAACTGTTGCAGTCTCGGCAGCCTGCTGTGCATTGGAGGCTATATCCTGGACATTTGATGTCATATCTGTCATAGCTCTGGCAACTTCTTCGGTCCTGGATGACTGACCCTGTGCACCTTTTGCTATCTCTTCTACTGTGACGGAAACCTGATTGGATGCAGCGGTCATCTCCTCAACGGAAGCGGATATCTCCTGAGCAGTTGAAGCGACATTATTAGCATTGGTACTTACCATTCTGATAATGCCCGTTAGTGTATCCAGAATGTCATTAAGTCCTTTAGGTATTGATGTGAAGTCAACCCCAACATCCGTATCTGCACGGGAATTGACTTTACCTTCCATTGCATCAGAGGATATGTTCTGAAAATCATCAACTATATTCTGTATGCCTCTGGATATTGTTCTGCTTATGAACAATGAAAGAGCGGAACCAAGTACTATAAAGATAATAACAGCTGTCATGATACCATTTCTGATGGCAACAACCGGGGCCATGAACTCATCCACATAGGTTCCTGAAGCTATGATCCAGTCCTTGTCTTCATAGTACGTGTAGCTCACCATTTTGTCTCTTCCTTCCCATTCATACACGACGTCGCCGTTCTTGTTGCTGATCATCTCCCTGGCAAAATCATTCGCATAAAGACTCTCACCCTCTTTTGTCGGATGGATAATGAGATCTCCGGTAGAGTCCATTACATACATGTATCCTGTTTCACCAAAGGTTATAGTCTGCATTTGTTCTTTGATCTGCATCCTGTATGCTTCTTCGGAGATACCGACACCAAGGATTCCTATTATCTTTCCATTGTTGTTCCTGATAGGTTCATAGATTGTCATGAACCATTCACCGAGAACATCAGCCCTGCCTGTATAGGTCTGTCCGCTCTTAACAACTGTGTTATAGATTTCCGGGGATATGGTGCTGCCCGTACCACGGCTTCCATCTTCGTTTCGTGCTGTAGTCGATATACGGATAGCAGAGCCATCGTTGACCTGAAATACGCTGATACTGCCGCCGACTTTACTGTAAATGAGGTCTACAAGCTCGACATCATTATTGATTACGCGATCACCGACAACCATTTTCCCATCAACGATACTTGCATCATCTGTTGAGTAGAATTCCATACGTGCTGTATCGATGTGATACTGCAGATTTTGTTGTGCAACAGTGAAAGTTGTATCTATGTAGTCTTTTTCCATTTTCACCTGCTCATCTAATCTTTCCATGAGCTGAGTTTCAATAGCAGATGAAGTTTGTTCATAGGCATAAAAACCTACAAGTGCAACAGGCACTATAGCCAGGATCAGTGCTAAAGCAATAATCTGACGACTTATTGGTATGTTTTTGAGATTCATTTTCCACCTTTGTACATCAATTCCACAGCTAAGTGTGATATTGTGTAGCAATTGGCTTCATTAATATATAATAATTTCATATATTATAATGTTATTATAATTATATATTTTTTAAATAAACAATAAAAAATAATCCGGGCTTTCTGCTGCATTTAATGATTGTTTCTTATAAAAATTGTTTGAACTAAGGATCTGAACAGAACATATTATCATTTTTGTGCAAAAGATATAACCTATTTTGATTCACGGATAAAGAAAATAAAATTATTCCAACATATTCATCTATAGGAACTCAGGATGTATCTTTGATTCCTGTGGAGTATTATTAGACATAAAGATTTAACCTGACTTATAAAATATTCATGCAATTGATATTAAGACAATTGAATTTTTAATGGCATCGAAATATATGTCATGATGCCTGTTTAAGCCGGGTTCATATTAAGTATAATGAGAAAAAACTATTTTTTACGGGTTAGGGGACAACTTGTGGGTAAATGCCACGAGCTACCCGGGATAAACAATAGAAACAAACCCTGAATTTGCAAGAAAGAGGCACCTTATACGGGCCGTTTTTCAGGTGCCTCCTCTTACTACCGTTTTTCAGTTTGCCGTTTTTCAATCTACCGTTTTTCAATCACTATCTATTCTGGAATAATATGTTCATCCAGTGATAATGACTTACCTCCTAGATGTCAAGATGGTAAAAAAATGTTCCTATATATTCTTTTAAAAGCAAATTTCATTCTATATAGGCATGTTTATTTCATTATACTTTGTTTAGATATATGTTATATATATAATACTCAAAACCAGAATCATATGAAGATGATTATTCAAAAAAAGGAATCTCAGTATACATTGCTTAACAGGGATGTCAGCCAGTTCAATATATAGGCGTATATATATTATTCAAGCAATGCAGCTTGAGTCCTATATTTTTCATGATCGCAACCAAGAAAAAAATATGAAGTTTGTGATTAAATATTTGTAATTTGGTTTTGGAAATTCGATTTATTGTCCGGGGCCTGCAACTAAATGTCACTCTGGGGCTTTCAGGTATCCGCTACGGGCAATGCATCTTTTCTAAAGTAATCAAAAAGATGTTTTCCCCATTCAAGGGCTCCTGGATTGCAGGTCATGAGTTGTTTATTGTCATAAGAATTTGCTTCTCCGAGTAACCTGAACAAGATACAGTAATCATTAAGTGCAAAAGAGATGAACTCCAGTTCTCCGGGATACAGATAGAATTTTACCTTACCCGATTTACTGAACTCTTTTAGTTTTTCGTTATTTTGTTCTTGCAATTTATCTAATAGTTCTTTTGTTATGATGATGTGGACATCAACATTATTTTGTACCCAGCCTGAGACTATTAAGGAGAAATTGGGATGCAGGTAAGTCGTGATCTGGTATAATGATTTGGAGTCTTTGGTTTTTTCGCAAAATTCCTTGTTTATTTCGAAGATATCAGCAAGGCTTGGTTCTATTACATCACATGAGCCAAGTTCATAGAATCTCTTTAGTAGCTCTGGGGGGATGAAATCAAGATTGTGTTTTCCCCAGTACTCAATATCATTATCAAGTACCTTCATGGTTTCCAGGAGTGGTATCATTTCATCTACGATAAGTTTTCCAATAGTTGTCAGTTCATAAGTGTCGTCCTGCTGGGAAACAAGATTACTATGCTCCAATATCCTTACCTGTGGAAGCAAGGCCTGCCTTGTTGTTTTTAATGATTTGAGAATAGTTTCCATTTCCATGGGACCGGCTTTTAACAACAAAAGCATGTTTTTCCTCTTTTCAGACCTGAAAACAACGTCCAATAATTGCATTTTCATTGACCCCCGTCTCTTCCTCGCAACTACAGCAGGAACCTGCAATTATTAGTTGATCTATTGCAGAAATCCCCGCAGAGAAGTAACTAGCTAAGGAATGGGCTTGTTACATAAATAATTGAAAATTTCTGCTATTTAAGATATTTTAAATAAAAAAAAAATTAAAAAAAATCGACTATTTAATTCAGATGCTAGCAATAAGCTTGTCTAACAAACTATTATCATTTTTTTAAGTAAGAGGGTAATACAATTGGGATTCTATGGGATTCTTGCCTATCTTTGTTCAGTAAAGTTGTTCCCATAATTATTAAAATGACCAGAATAAATAAAAACGTGGGTCCTTTATCGGGGCTTAGAGAATGTGGGAAACTAGTGTACATGATATCAAAAAAAATCGTTTTCTTTTGTTTTTTGAGTATCCTGTTGATAGCATCAATGGGTACTTCGATAGCACAGACCGTTGAAGGAACCGAAATTCAAATCACAACCAACGAGTCAGATCAATATTTTCCGGTAATCTATGGGGACACTATAGTATGGACGGATGTTCGCAATGAAAGTTCTGATGTCTTTCTCTATAATATGACTACAGGGGAGGAATTGCAGGTAACATCAAGTCAATCAGAGGAAAGAGTTCCTGATATCTACGGGGAAATTATAGTTTGGGAAGATTGGCGCAATGGGAACTGGGATATTTTCATGTATAACATTTCTTCCGGAGAAGAATCTGCTGTGGTAATTGATGAAGCTGATCAGAGAGTTCCTGCAGTTTATGAAGATAGAATAGTCTGGGAAGATTCACGCAATGGTAGCTGGGATATCTATATGTACAATATTTCTTCCGGAGAAGAAATTCAGATAACTGACAATGAATCAGACCAGTTGCATCCTGCGATATACGGTGACCTGATAGCATGGATGGATGACCGTAATGGTGGCTGGGATATATTCGTACATGACCTCTCATCAGGAGAAGAACTACAGCTAACTGCCAATGAATCAATAGCCTTGTACCCTGATATTTACGGTGACAGGGTAGTGTGGATGGATGACCGCAACTACGATCAGGACATATACATGTACAATGTCACCACCGGGGAAGAACTACAAGTCACAATTAATGAATCCTGGCAGATTGTTCCTAAGATTCACGGTGACAGGATAGTGTGGACGGACGAACGCAATGCCAACTGGGATATTGTCGGCAACTCGGATATCTATATGTATGATATATCAACAGGAGAGGAATTCCAGGTCACAACTGATGAAGAACGTCAGATATATCCTTCTATCTATGGTGACACTATTGTCTGGGAAGATAGGCGCAATCTGAATGCGGATGTTTTCGCCTTCACCCTGAATAATTCTACTTAACGATGTGTTTTCAGACACATCCATACTATTAGCATCAGGCAGTTCGCCTGATTGCAATTCATTTTTACCTCCGTTTTTATTTTTTTATTGACATATCCTGTTTTGAATACATAAGGCATCTTTACTATCCGAACCTTCGCGTCTTTATGGAAAAGCTCATAAATGAATTACGCCTTGTAGTACAAAAAAGGCACTCAAGGAACTATATCTATAAGCAGGTTGCCTGCATATGGAATTTTCAGATCATTATCAGAGAAATAAAACCAAACCTGATCAACATGAGACTCTACAGCACAAATCTCCAGGCGGAAGAAGTAAGTTTTGAGACCGCACTTATTGCAGGACTTGCCCCTGACAAGGGCCTCTACATGCCAAAAACATTACCAGGCTTCTCAGAAGAAGAGCTTTTGTCTTTGAAGGATGAGCCATATCCGGAAATTGCTTTTCAGATACTGAAAAAGATTCTCAAGGACGAGATTGATGAAGAGTCTTTGAAGGAAATAACCTATGATGCGTACAATTATGATGTCCCGTTGGAGAAAGTTGATGACATTACCTATATTATGAGGCTTGATCGGGGTCCTACAGCTTCTTTTAAGGATTTTGCAGCCCGTATGATGGCAAGGCTTATGCAGTATTACCTCAAGAAAGAGGAACGTCAACTCACCATACTTACGGCAACCTCCGGTGATACCGGAAGTGCGGTGGCCCATGCATTCTATGGTCTTGACAATATCAGGGTCATTGTGCTATTCCCCCAGGATGAGGTTTCAGATCGTCAGCGTAAGCAGATGACTACTCTGGGCGAGAACATCACCGCTTTGTCCATCGACGGAAAATTCGATGATTGCCAGGCTATGGTTAAACAGGCATTTGCAGATGAGGAACTCAGTCACCTTAACCTTTCATCGGCGAATTCTATAAACATTGGTCGTCTGGTGCCCCAGTCAATTTATTATTTCTACGCTTACCTTAAATTGAGAGATTACCCCGAAGAGCTGATAGTTTCCATCCCCTCCGGCAATTTCGGAAACATGATGGGATGTGTGCTTGCAAAGACCATGGGCGTGCCTATTAAAAAAATTCTTGCTTCTGTAAATGAGAATGACGAGGTCCCGACCTTCCTTGATTGCGGGAAGTATGCCAAGATAGTTCCATCTAAGAACTGTCTCTCCAATGCCATGAATGTGGGTCATCCAAGTAACCTGTCAAGACTGATTGCTATATATGGCGGCGAGATGGACGAAAAAGGCAATGTCAACAGGATGCCGGACATGGAGGGACTCAGGCAGGACATATCTTCAACTTCTGTCACTGATAAGGAAACAAAGGCAATTATGAAAGAGTTCTTTGATGATTACAATATTCTCATAGAACCTCATGGAGCTGTTGGTATTAAGGGCCTGAGGGACTATAGGGAACTCACAAAGGATAATACTCTTGCAGTGACTCTGGAAACCGCCCACCCGGCTAAGTTCCCTGAAGAGGTGAGCTCTGTCGTGGGTGTCGATCCCGAACTTCCCGAGAGTCTGCAAAAAATCGAATCAGGGGAGGAACACATGGAGTCCTTGACAACTGATTATGCCAGTTTCAAGGAATATTTGAAGATGAAGCTTGAATAGGCTCTCTGAATATTTCTTTTTCTGCATGGGTGCTATTAGCTTCATATTCTAATAGCCTATTTTTTTGGTTTTCATGCTGTATTTGCATGTCTGGTTTTTTTAGTTATATACACCCTTCAGTGGCAAGATTTAGATAATGGAAGGCATACCAATATTGTATATATGGTAAACAATTTTCAATATGCCTCCGGGAAATCTCCGGGACAAAATTCCAATATGGCAGATCCTGAAGTAGTGGCTGGCGAAATAGTGGATACTCTTGTCAGGGTCATTAACAAGGCTTCTTCGATCGAAAAAGATCCTGTTGACATCGGGCATGGCATACTTTTACATCCTTCCGAGATCCATCTTATTGATATGGCCGGGCGCTTTCCGGATGAAAGTGTTTCTCAGCTTGCTTCCAGGCTTGGTATTACCAAGGGTGCGGTTTCCCAGACTGCAAAAAAACTGGAGGAAAAAGGCTACCTTGAGAGAGCTAACAAGGAGAATGACAAAAAAACGATTGTACTAAAGCTGACAGGGTACGGGGAAGATGCGTTTCGGTGGCATCATATGTACCATGAGGCAATGAACCGGAAAATGGCAGCCGATATTGAAGGAATGGATCACAATGATATTGAGAATCTGAAGCATGTACTTATGCAGTTTGAAGAGATGCTTGAAAAATGTCCTGAAGTACGTAAAGAAATTACACGAACATTTCAGGAAACAATCTCCGAGGATTAATTATTGCTTTATTTGGTACTAATAAGCATTTTATGAAAATAATGTACATGATCTTCAATATTTCAAATAAGCTTCAAATCTCATCATAATGATACTCAACATATATTATAGTGTAGATATATTTATATAGTTAAAAATGATACTAGGATTTGCAGTCACAAAAGCTAAAGATGTTGGGTGGTTGCAGGCCATTCGGTGGTACGATATGGACTTATAGGAAAATGCTGGAACAAAAAACGAATCAAAATGAAAGAACGTTAACAGGTCTCTACCCCCAATCCCCCCAATTCCCTCAAAAACATATGACCTGTTGACGTTCCTGTTTTCAGCAACTTTCTTTTAGTGGAGTATGAGCAGGTTGTGGTTATGTCCTTTCAGGACAGGGTTATTGTCAAAATAAATGGGAAGCATTTTTCTGCTTCCTCTCTCTTTCCTTCCAGACACATTGTTTCTTGTTAGTAGAATTTTTTATTTACGATATTTTTGTTTGTCATTTCTCTTTTTGCTGCAAAACTTGCTTTAACAATAGTTCAATTTAGTTTAGCAACTATTCTTAAATAGTTTAGTATCTATACTATATTGCCTGAAAGGCCAGATGCCCATGTACTGGTCAGAAGGAGGATAAAAATGTCGGAATATACACTTGAGCCACTCAATCTCTCCCATCGTAATGCTGTCGTGGATATCTTCAATTATTATATCGAGAACAGTTTTGCAGCCTACCCCGAAAATAAAGTCCCGTACGAATTTTACGATATGATACTCCAGAGTTCAGCAGGCCATCCGGCAGATGCTGTCAAAAATGAAGATGGAGCTATCGTTGGTTTTGGTTTACTTCGCCCGCATTCTCCCATGCCGGCGTTTTCAGGTACTGCTGAAACAAGTTACTTCATCCGGCCTGATTCGAGGGGTTTGGGTATTGGCTCTATACTACTGGATCACCTGATAAACCAGGCAAGGGAAACAGGTCTTCACTGCGTCCTGGCGAATATATCCTCACTTAATGAGGAAAGCCTGAGTTTCCATGCAAGACGTGGTTTTACTGAATGTGGCAGGTTCAGGGAAGTTGGAAAAAAGAAAGGGCGGTTTTTTGATACAGTGTGGATGCAGAAAATATTGTGATGGCCGGAAAGCCATCATTATAATCTGTGGCAGATTTTTGTTCCTGTCAGTAGACAATCTTTGATATGTCCATCTCAAGGATGTCCTCGGCTCCGAGAGCCTTGAGCTTTGGTATCAACAGATTGACTTCGTTCTTGTTGACAACAGTCTCGACTGCATAGTAATCCGATTTGTAAAGCTGTGACACTGTAGGCCTTTTCATAGAAGGGAGAGCTTCAATCACGTCATCCAGCTTGTTTGCAGGGACGTTCATGTCAATGAGTACCTTTCCCCTTGCCTCAATTACCGAGAGCAGAAGTGTCTTTATCTCTTCGATCTCCTGTTTCTTTACAGGATCTTCCCAGCTTTCTTTGCTGGCAATAAGCTTGGAGGATGATTCCATTATGATGTCCACTATCTTAAGGCCGTTCTTGCGCAGTGTTGACCCGGTTTCGGTCAGGTCTACGACTACATCCATAAGATCAGGAACCTTGGCTTCGGTTGCGCCGTAGGAGAAATGGATATCTACGGGGATGCCACGCTCTTCAAAGAACCTCTTTGTCATCTTTGGATACTCCGTAGTTACCCTGCTGTTTGGTTTGACATCCCTGGCACTCTCTATGGGAGCATCCTTTGGTACTGCTATGACTATTTTGACATTACCTGCACCCTGCTTGCTGTATGGCAGGTCTGCAACTTCCACTACATCGGCATCTGATTCACTGACCCAGTCCAGGCCTGAGATTCCAAGGTCGAAGTAACCCTCAGATATATAGCCAGGAATCTCCTGTGGTCTCAGGATCTTGATTTTGCCGATCCTTGGATCATTTATCTTAGGATTGTAGTCCCTGTCTGTCTTTTTTATCTCCAGGTCTGCCTGCTTGAACAACAGGAAAGTCTGTTCCTCTAAACTGCCTTTAGGAAGAGCTATGTCTATCATTTTTACATCTCGGTCTATTGTTTTGATGACTGTAACATAAGAAAGATAGTTGTATTTTATAAGTGTTTCCTGAAGATAGCAACTTCAAAAAGAGGTCAGGGGAAAAAGAAATGGAAAGAAAATATTTTTAAATATCCTGTGTGATATTTTCTAATATTCGGGAGACTCAACTTTACCCATAAAAAGTATGCAGTTTGTTCTCTTGTCTTCGATAACGAAGATAAAAGGATGATCTGCTCTGAACTCCCATGTGTATGCCATTGCCTCATCTTCAATCACTGCGCCTGTTGCTGCAGCTGCTTCAGTTCCTTTTTCATGTACGTCTACAAAAGCTTGGTGATAGATCTCAGATATAGCCAGGCTTTCGGATGATGCTATTCCGGAAAAATTAGCAGTTGCTTGATCAAAAGCATCAACAACTCCCATTTTCAGTAGCGGAGATTTTAGTTCAGCTTTCGTCTCAAATGAAAATTTTGGAATATAGACATTCACATAACCCTCAGGACTCATATTCTGCTTTAGTGTTCCATAATATTCAGGTGTAAAAGCATTTTCAAATCCTGAAATGTCGTTTTCCTTTGGAAGAACTACATACATACACAGTTCATTGCCTTTGTAAGGTAATTCCAGTATCTTCGCTTTTTGGTCTTCTCCGTAATTGTACTTATCCACGTTGTACATTGTTCCCACACGTTTCTCATCACCGTTTGAAAAAGTAAATGATCTTGTTCTGGTCTCGTCTGGGTCAAATTGTTTTATCCATTTTCCATTGAAATAAATCGTATTTGTTATTACCAAACGTGTCTCAGAGCCAATTTCACCCTCAGGTATGAGTTCTTTTATTTTCTCGTTTGTCTTTTCTTCAACCCATTCATTGATTACATTTCGAGATACCTGGGGCTTATTAATAAAATCAAGTGACGAAACAGTTCCTCCATAATAGTCTCTTACATTGGACACATATTGTTCATTCACCGGGTATTCTTCAAGTATCCATAATGCATTTGTGGTTTCCAGGTCACATGCATCATTGCCGCTATTGATTGTATCCATCAGGGCTTTTGAACTTCCTTCAAGCACAGGCTTTTTTAGAGGAAAGTAAAACACGTCAGACATCTGTTCTTTTGTGGAGCCTTCGGCACCATCATAACAAATAGCCATTGAAGTGAATATACTATATGGTGAAAAGAAGAGATTTTCATCCTGGTTCTTGATAGTGGAATACATATCAAAAGCGAAAGCATTGTTGGCAATTGCAATATTATATTCATCAACTGACTCTGCATTTATTGCAGAGTTTGCATCTAATGCTGCATTTTCTATGCAGCCTGTACAAAGCAGAACAAATGTAGCAAACAGAGCTAATAAAAATATCTTGCCTTCGGTCATGAAAACTTCTATTGAGATAAAACTATTTATACATTATTAAAAAATAATAATTACAGCAAAACTTATTCCTGCATGCATTGAATACATTCCATCAGTATTATTCTTCTGATAGATCACAAACATCTGATCGTGTGGATTTTTTCAGTGAATGTTTCCTCTTTAGAGATTCTCAGTGGACACATGCCCTGATCCATCATGATTCACAATGACATCTTCCCCGAGAGCCATTCTTTGTATCTCATGCTTTTCAACTTCGGCGGTTTCCTCGACAACTGTCCTGCTACTTCCTACCCATTTGTCCATTATCACACAGGTAACAACATCCCCGGTGACATTGACGGCCGTACGGCTCATATCAAGTATTCGGTCTACACCGATAATAAGGGCGATACCGGCGGTCGGCACACCGACTGTGCCCAGTATCATGGCGAGTATAACTATTCCTACTCCCGGGGTAGAAGGTGTTCCTATGGATGCCCCAACGACAGTAATCATTAGCAGCAACATTGCACCAAACCCGAGTTCAACCCCGAAGACCTGCGCAAGGAAAACTGCGGCGATACTCTGGTAGAGGGCTGTACCGTTCATGTTAATGGTTGCTCCCAGAGGTATTACAAACTGGGAGATAGAAGGCCTGACATTGAGTTTTTCCTCGGCTGTTTTTATTGAAAGGGGCATTACGGCAGCGGAACTCGAGGTCGAGAAGGCAAGTAACAATACATCCCGGATAGACTGCATGAACCCAAGAGGGCTTCTTCTTGCCACAACAAGAATAATCATTATATAAAAGGCAAGCAGAGTCAAAAGACCAAGCAGTACTGTGCCTACATA
This sequence comes from Methanolobus sp. ZRKC2, assembly GCF_045291185.1. Classification (NCBI taxonomy): domain Archaea; kingdom Methanobacteriati; phylum Methanobacteriota; class Methanomicrobia; order Methanosarcinales; family Methanosarcinaceae; genus Methanolobus; species Methanolobus sp. ZRKC2. The sequence continues at coordinate 321,319 of NZ_CP146980.1, forward strand.
AACCAGCATTCCAAGAAGGGCATCCATACCAAGGTTTATCGTGAACTTACATATCAACCCAAAAACAGCTACTGGAGCAAGCAGCATGCTCCAGCGAACAACTGTCATGCTCACTTCCTGCAGTGAGCCCATAAGTTCCAGCAGGGGCTTTGACTGGGATGGTGCCATGGAAATAAGGGCTACACCTATTATAATAGAGAATATCACAACCTGAAGCATCTGCCCTGTTGCAAGAGCTCCCAGTGGATTAGTAGGTAAAATGGTTGTGATCATTCCGGGGAGGTCCGCAATTTCAGGAGTGCTGAAAGTCTCTTCCGGTATCGGGGCAGCTTCATCTCCCATAGTCTGCTGGACCATATCACTGCTGATAAAAGTGCCCGGATTAATCATCATCGCCAATCCCAGGCCTATTAATATGGCAACTGCTGTGGTTGCAAGGAAATATCCTACAGTTCGCAGACCTACCTTCTTGAGCTGCTCCATGTCTTCGCCTGCGGCTATGCCCCGGATAATAGAGGCAAACACCAGAGGTACGACAATCATCTGCAGTAAGGCAAGGAAAATATAGCCGGGAAGAGCCAGCCACTCGCCGATTACATAGGATACATCCTGACTCACAATTCCGGTGGAAGGTCCGAGTACCAGTCCGACGACAATTCCGAGTAACATCCCGATAAGAATCTTAAGCCAGAGCCTGCCCTTAACAAGTGAATGTAAATGATAATTCAGATACTTCAACGAGCGGGGATGTATCAGGGAAAGGGGATCACGTAGGTGGTATCTGCCGGACATGTTTCAGAATGTTCTCTTATTCTTAAAGGCGCTTTTGGTACAAAATAAGCCAGTTCAAAAATTTATATTAATTTTTTAAAATAGATCAGATTCCATGTATCAGTACGTACAAGGGGCTCCATAATCCACTTATTACTAGCAGGTTGTTTATAACAACCAGTATTCCCATAATAGAAATTGAATGCCTGGTAATATTCCATGTAGAAAGATATCCCTGATTTTTAAGAAAGAGATAATCGGCAAAACAAATGAAAATGAAGAATATCTTCAATAACACAATAATATAATAGCCATGTTCCTCAAGTAGACGTGAAATAATGAAATTTGCCTCGTAGCCTCTTCCTGTCTCAATAGCAAAGATCGTTGTCAATATGTCTCCTATGACATAGAATATCAGAATATATCTGGTATCATGAAAGAACTCTTTCATTTTGATGCCTTTTAATGACGAGTACAAACTACGATAACCAGTATCTGACTCTGGAAATGGCCCCAAGGATACTTCCCCTCCAATTTACCTTATGAAATATTAGGTTCTTGACCACATAAAAAATTGAGAAACTCTATTCAGAAAATATAATCTGATGTTCCTGAAATTATTTGTTGAATCCGAATAAAAGAAGTATAGCGATTAGTACTTGCAGATGAAGATAATAACTATGTATGGGGAGAAAAATTAATGATTCCGTTCATTCTGACATTTTTAGTATTTGTAGGCTCACTTATCAAAATGCTTAAGCAACCTGAGTTCAGGAGCTTTTTTGTACTTGTGTTAGTAACCCTTGCTTTAGGAACCACTGTCTATCATACCGTAGAGGGATGGAGATGGCTTGATTCCCTATACTTTTCCGTTATTGCCCTGACAACAATAGGTTTTGGAGATTTCGCCCCAGTCACTGATCTGGGTAAAATCTTCACCATCATGTATGTATTCCTCGGTCTTGGGATATTATTGGGCTTTGTCAATGCAAGTGGTGAATATTTCAGAAAACAACAAAAAGAAAGATCGGACAGAAGGCGCCACAAGAATGGGAAACAATCAAATGGCGACCAGGTAAACGAAGAAGAAAATCTGGTTGAAAGCATTGAAACTAAAACCTTGAAGTGAGTAGAGGATGATGCCCTGATTAAGATCGTATTTTACTATTTGAATTATCGATTCCCGGCTCTCTAAAATATATAAGTTTTTATTTCTGAAATATCATTGATAAGGCGGAGAACTAACTATGCAGCACCTGATTGATAAATTACCTGAGACCATTGAAGCTTTTTCACAGATGCGTTCAACCATCTTCAAGGACAATGCACTTGATGTAAGAACCAAGGAACTTATTGCAGTTGCATCTGCCGTGCTTATGAGATGTGAGAAATGTGTGGAGATTCATTCTGAGAGAGCACTGTCCAACGGAGCTACAAAGGATGAGATAGCTGAAGCAATCTCAGTTGCCATGTTCATTGCCGGAGGTTCCCAGCTTCACTGGACTGACGTATACAATAAAATATTAGAGGATTCTGAAGACAATCTCTGATGCGGTTATCTGGCAGGCATATATGATATTCATTTTAATGTCCTGTATTGCAACTGCAAGACCCAGCTCTTAAAGACTGTATATGTAGCTTTCAAGGTTTGCTGCAATTAACAAACTTGATTTACCCGGTTTCCCACTCCCCCGGATTAACATGCTTTACAGCAGCCCTTTCTCTATGTAGTACTCATCCCTGGCAGCTACAAATGCTTTCAGGTTATCAGTGGGTGTCCGGGGTGCGATACCACAGCCGGGAGCCAGTATGCCTACACCATCCTCTATGCATTGTTTTGCTTCTTTTTTGATATTTTCCTGGGATTTTGTGAGCAGTGTTGATGCAGGTGATACATTACCTATAAGGCAGGCCCTGTCGCCTATAACCTCACTGGCATACCTTGCATCTACCTTTTCTTCCAGGCTGAGCCCCTGGAAGCCCGAATCAGCCATTTGGTCAATTACATCAGTAGAGTCACCACAGATATGCAACAGCTTCAGTCCTTTCATTTTATCTGTTAACGAGCGATAAACCGGGACCATCATAGGCTCGAAAAGAGGAGGTGGAAGAAGGTCAGGTCCTGCTTCGGAATCGATGACAATAACAGCATCCACTCCATGTTCAAAAAGTGCATTTGCATATTCAGTACATACAGCTTCACCGATGGCCAGCAGTTCCTGGAAGATATCTGTCGCCGTGATGCTCCACATGAGATAGTTCTTTGCGCCTGCTACATAGAATGCGGTTGCTGCAGGCCCGATCATTCCTGCAACTACCGGAACATCATCGCCGATTCTCTCTTTTACAATATCTGTTGCATCAAGTATGGTTTCTATTCTTCTGCTTTCAAGCAGGTCTTCAGGAATGCTTATTTTTTTGACATCCTCTTTTTTCTTGCAGGGAAAATCAGTCTCATATGGCTGGACGTCAAGCGATCCCTCAGCTATTGAGCAACCAAGGGTCTCTGCTAAAACTGTTGTGCAAAAAGGATAGCGTACGGCCTCAAGGCCTGCGATCTCATGACTTGCAATTGCCAGTGTTGCCATTTTCTCAGCATCATAATTAGCCTGTGGCCAGAATGCTCCACAGGCTTCCATGAGCTCTACTGTTCCTGTCTGGGTGACAGAACATACAGGTACTTTGTCCACTTTTTTTCCTTTTATGGAGCGTACGAAACGCTCTTTGAGTGTAAAGTTATCCATAATGTATCCTCCTTAGTGATACAGAGTATAACGCATTAATAGAACATTGTTGCCGAATTTAAGTAAGCATCTATTATTGTGTTTGTATGCCTTACTTTAAGCTTGCGAATGAAGTATCTAAAGAGAATTCAGACTAAATACTAATTCTGATTTCCTGAAATAATGCTAAAATAAATGAAGAAAGTAAAAACTTTGGATTGCCAGTCAGGTGCTTTTAGGCAGGTGTTCCTGCATTATATCTGTAAATGTTTTTACATAATCCCCTTTGTAGAGTTTTGCCAGCTCAGACATTACTGCTTCCCAGGTGACCGGAACCGCCCCTGCCTGAATCATTCTCTGCATTCCACGCTCATGGGCATCCACGCTTGTTCCGCCTGAAGCATCCGAAACTGCATATACCTCATATCCTTCTTTCAAAAGATCCAGGGCCGGGAATACCAGGCATACTTCTGTCCAGAGAGCGCCCATTATCAACTTTTTTCGGCCAGTAGCCTTAACGGCTTCACGGAATGCTTCATCGTCCCAGGCATCTACTGTCGAACGATCTATAGATTTAACGTCAGGCAATACATCTCGAAGCTCCTTGATAGTATCTTTCTGGTAACCGGCTTCGATTCCTACTGTTGAAAGCACAATCGGGAGCTTGAATAATTTCGCTGCCTTTGCCAAGGCTACAACATTGTTAATAAGGCTTTCACGGCTTTGTGACTTTACACCGTCAACCAAATTTGGCTGATAGTCAATAAGAATAAGTGCTGCATTCTCAGGTGTCAGGAAGTGATCACCATCATTTTTTCCTTTTGATGAGCTTGTCATTTTCCCCCTCCAATCTATGGAGTCATACATAGCCACATAAATAAATTGCGTATCTGTTTTCTGTTTTTATTTCTTGAAAATATAGGCAATTGCCAGTAAAAAAGACACTCCGGCAGTAACTCCGAAAGTACCGGCCAGACCTATATTTTGTACCAGTGGCTGCGTTAAGATTGGCGTAAAGAACTGTCCAAAGAAAGTGAATGAAGTTAAGCCTCCTATAGCTCTGCCACGTGAGGCTTGAGGGACAATTTTAGCTAGCCAGACATTTAGGTTGGGTGGAAAAACTCCGAAACCTAATCCGCCAATTAATAGTCCCACTATTAACAGGCTATATGTGGGTGCAAGCGCAACAACCAGATGGTTGATACCTAGGGCTAGAAAAACAAGGCCAAATATTATCTGAAACGACAGTCTGGCCTTAAGTTTCCTGTAAGATAGTGCACTTATTACTGAGGCTAATGATTGAAGTGCTAGTGCCATTCCTACCTGGGTGCCACTGGCACTAAACTGCAATACCAGGTAAAATGGCAGTTGTACTGGAAAAATAAATAAGATCAGCATGCCGATAAAAGTAGTTGCGTAAATCAGCGAGATAGTTTTCAGCGGAAATGGAGTTTTCCTGTGAGCCATGTCTTGCTGCCTGGATTGTTTTTTTATTACTGGCTCGTCTATAGTAAACAGCACTCCAAGCAAGATTACAAATGCAAAAAGATGTACTAAAAAAGGAAATCTCCATCCTATATCAGCTAAATAACCTGCAACCAACAGGAATACCATTCCACCAAGAGCTATGGAGGCTCCCTGGTAGCCCATAAACTGATTAAGTCTGTCCCCGGTAAAATAATCGGTAATCAATGTTATAAAGCCGCTCATTATGCCTGCAACAGCCAGGCCAAGAAGTGCCCTGCTAACCAGAATGCCTGTAAGTGAGTCCAGTACAAAACCTGATGTTCCTGCCAGGCCATACAACGTCAATGATAGAATTAACACAGGTTTTCTTCCCCAGTGATCCAGGAGCAGGCCAGCAAAGGGTGCGGACAGGGAAACGATCAATGCAGGTATAGTCAATGCGAGCCTGGAAAGGAATTCAGCATTCGGAAGATCCTGGAATTCGGCAGACATTCCGGGCAATGATGGAGCTATTATAGTGGCGGCAAGAATTGTCAAAGTGCTACCAAGTAAAATAGTTAAGTTACGAATTTCGATTCTGTTGATGCTTCTCATGTACCAGTTTAAATATATCCCGATTTAAACTTAAGTAGATTCTTGGTGCCAGGACAAAATACGTGAATTAGGTGTTTGATTATTTGTATTATTAAAAAGTACATCAGTATAAGCATCTTTTAATTCATTATTTATCATTTTGAACTGCTGCTATTCATTTTTTCTTATTTTTCAATATTTAACCATTTTATGAGAAAATCAACGAATCATAGAAAAAATAAATCAATATACAAATAAATTTTTAAACTTTAAATCAATTAAAAAGTGAGGTAAAATTATGAATAAGTTATATGAAAAAATGATCATATTCTCATTATTGATGGCATTAGTCCTAATATCCGGTTGTGCTGAATCAACAATCGATCCGGCTAATCCTGAAAATGTTTTTCTTGAAGCTGCACCTGTAACCCTGAAAGAATTTCAGGAACAGGATGTCTCTATTCTTGTAATTAATAATGACACCCAGGCTCTTGACTCAGTTCAAATCACCAGTTTTTCACCATTATCCGTCATAGGAGCTGATTTGGTGAATCTGGCAGGTAAATCCGATGCTACTGAACCAATGCAATCACGTCTTAATGCAAAAGTATCTGCTCCTGCTTTTGACACTGATATGAGTGATTCTGCTTTGATAGTCTCGTATCTTTCAGGGAAGGATAATGAAGGAAAGCAAACAACTGCGACTAAATCCATTATTGTTCCGGTGACAATATTGCCTGATGCAAAACTGCAGTTCCTTGGGTTTGTAACAGATATGGACTCCCTGCGCACACCGGCTGCCGAAAGCTGGGTGCTGCGCAAAGGAGAGAATGCCACCATTAAGTTCTCAGTTAGAAATGATGGTCAGAGCACGATTCCTGAAGGTTTGCTGACAGTGCTTGTCGATGTAGACAATAAGCTCATAGCCGACCAGGCATCAATCCAGGTAAATCAGTCAATGGCGAAAAAAGGTACTTCCTACACGAAAGGTTTACAGATTCCTGTAAATGAGGATGCACCAAACGGTGAAACTGATGTGCTTGTTAAACTGATGTACGGTGAAGAAATTATCGATGAGCAGACACTTGTATTGAAAGTAAAATTGTAGGTCGGGAGCATGAAGCCCGCAATTTTTCTTTTTTTCCTTGTGATTTGTGTTTTTTGCATGACTAGTGGTTGTATCAATGAGAATCTAAGAGAAGAAGGTCCACAACCTTCCATAAGCAATGTTGATGTAATGTCAGTACCTGTCGATGAAGGCTTTGAACTGAAGGTAACGGTTTATGTTCAAAACCTGAAGGATAGTGATACGGATTCTCTTTCTTTGAAAGTGAAAACAAAGAATCCTTCTACAAATCTGATAACTGCAGAGCATGTGGAAAATATAGGATATTTGAAGTCCCAGACGCATTCATATAAAAGTATGACGTTTGCAGTTCCTGAAAGCGGAGCGCAGGTGATCGAGACTGAACTATTTGAAAATGAGATTATAAAGGATAGTCACTCGACTCAAGTGGATCTTGTTGAAGAAATAACAACACCAGTTCCTAATGTTCTTTTGACCGATCTCGTAATCGAAACAAAAAAGGCAACAAATTATGGAAAGGATATAATTGTTGATATTTCACCTGGAATACTAAACCAGGGAGAAGAAGTTGACAAAATGATTCTTGTTATTACAGCAATTTCGGGCCCATATACGAGATACACTGGCAGTACGATTCTATCAAATGTGGAATCTGGCCAGCGAACAAGGGGAAGCTTGCAGATGACAGTGCCTGCAGATGAAGAATACCAGTTCAAAATAGAGGTTGAGGCAAATGGTAATGTGCTGACAAGTGCTCAATCAGGTGCTTTAATCAAACTGCATGACCTGAAAATTGACACTCCTGAAACATATGCTCTCATTGAATCGGGAACTCCTATTGAAGAACCGACTGAGGACTCAGAAGAAGAGCAGCCTGCTCCCGGGTTTGGTTTTGTAGTGACTCTTGTTTCCACCATCCTGGCTTTGGGATTTTTCAAAAGAAAGAATAAAAACTGACTGTTCTTTCTTTTCTTTTTATTTTTGATATTAATTCTTGGTATTCTGAAGTTCTGAGTAATTCCAACCTTTAAATAATCAATTTTCAGATTGTTACAAAAGAGTGCAGAGGTAGGGGATCATGAAGAGGCAGAAAGGTACCTTTCCACCTCAACATCTTCGTATTTATAGCATTGTAGAATATGAATCAGTTTAAATGTATCCCAGAGCTATGGCCATCTCACGAATGAATTCATAATCACTATTATTAACCTCCATGTAAGTTGCATGACCGTCACGTACATCCATGAAATTCTCAAAAGTCTCAGGTGATTTTGTCTTCATATCAAGGAAAGCATTTTTGATTTTCTCTTTGAGTAAAGGATCCATGTCTGCTCTTACAACGATGGGATTAGGTGGAATGGGGTCTGATTTCCAGATTATCGTAATATCTGTCTCCGAATTGTTATCATTTGCAAAATAGCGCTCATAGACTGTGGAGGCTACCGCACCTGAATCAACTATGTTCCCGGAAACCACAGATTTTATAGTTATGTCATGCCCGCTCGAAAATATAGATGATTTGAAGTCAGTATCAGGATTAATATCCTTTGATAACAGATAGCCACGTGGAATCAGGTTGCCGGATGTAGACGCCGGATCTACGAAAGAGAAGGTTAGGTTGTGTGAATTTTCTGCCAGTTCGTCAATGCTACTGATACCTGTATTTTTGTTGACAATGATATAACTGTTATACGTGTCAAGGTTACCTTCTGCATTGGCTCCTGCGATTATCATCTCAGAACCGGCTCTTTCGGCCGCGATAACTGAAGAGAACGGTCCAAAGAAAGCAATGTCAAGTTCCCCTGCTTCCATTGCGTCTATTATGACATAATAATCACTGCTTTTTATGGTTTTGACTTCCATACCCAGTTCGGAACTCAAATAATTTTCTACACCGCTGAACTGTTGTGATACCTCAACAGGCTCGTCCCACAATATCAGTCCTACCTTCAGTTCATTTTGAATTTCTACTGTAGGAACTTCAGTATCATTTTTTTCTTCACATCCGGATGCCAGAAGCAAAACAGTTATTAGAGCAAGAACTGGAAAGTAGTATTTTGTTTTTGTACCCAACAGAAATCCCATTTTTCATCATCCTGATCCTGCATGTTTGTAATGGCAGGTGGCTGTATATTAATAGTTAGTATTGTATAAAAATATTAGCTCCTCTAATTCTCCCATATCCAACCTCAAATTTTACGTTGCAGCCCAAATTAAAAAAATCACAGTAGTAACTTTTATTCAAGGTGTTGTACGTCTACATCCAGTTCTTTCAGCATTTTTTCCAGTCTGGACAAAGGGAGGCCAACTACATTGGAGATATTGCCTTCTATCCGCTTTACAAAGCAGGCACCTTTTCCCTGGATTGCAAAAGCACCAGCTTTTCCAAAGGGCTCACCTGAATTTACGTAGGATTCGATCTCTTTTTCCGGTAGATCATTTATCCACACATCAGTGTTTTCATATTGGCTCTGTTCCCGGTTTTTGCCTGTATCCAGCACGGTCACACCCGTAATTGCCCTTATACGTTGTCCGCTTATCTTGCGTAGCATTTCTTTTGCAATAATTGAGTTTGCAGGTTTTCCCATTATCTCACCTCTGCAAACAACGACGGTATCAGCGGCGACAATAATAGCATTTTTGAAATGAAGAGCCACATCCCTGGCTTTTCCAATCGAGTGATGAGTGACAAGTTCTTCAGGACTCATGCATCTGTCCGTTTCTTCTGCATAAGAACTGGTGAAGACCTGGAAATTATCCCCGATAAGTTGTTCCAGTAATTCTTTTCTTCTTGGGGAAGCTGAAGCAAGAATTATCCTGGTCATATGTTCTTATCCGGGATGCCTGTTTGAGCGGTCATTTTGGGTGAGATCCGATAATATTTTCATCGAAATTATGCGTCGACAGGCCAAAAGGGACGTTCAGGAGGAAGCTGCCGTATCCTCCATTGTGTACTCTTCCTGCCTATCGAACATTGGTATTTCCAGATCAGGACACCACATCTGGAGAAATGTAAGCATATGGTATTTTAGGAACAATGTCGCAGGCATACCAACAAATGCTATTATCAGTACTAAAAGGATTATCTGGATGAGGATTACAGGTGCAAGTATTATCCAGACTACCATATCCGATCCTGGCAGGAGGGCTGAGAGCACAAGATAGAGTGCCCCGTCAATGATCAGGAGCAGTATAAGAGCTATGGCAGCTACGATAAGAGTCACAATGCCTACAACAATTCCCACTGCGATAATCAGAACGATGCGTCCCAGCCAGTAGATAACTATCTGTTGCCAGTCCTGCCTGAATTTTTTCAGTACCATTGAAAAAGCCTTGAAGATACTGGAGCCAGTGTACAGGCTTACAGGTATGGACAGATTAACAAAGGACCCTATGATTCCGCCGATTATTCCGATTACAATGATAATGAAAAGAAAGAGCATGAAATAGATAATTCCGGCTGCAAAGGTACTCCCAAAGTCAGCGTCTCCCTGGCTTATCAGGAAGTAAAAGAGAGGCAGAGACATAATGCCAACAATGATCAGGAAAATAATGGCAATCAATAAGCGGAAAATGAACAAGCCGAATCCTTTTCCAAGGAAGCTGCGGGAGTATTCCCAGAACCTTACGTCATTGCTGACAAGAGACTTTACCAGAACAAACTCCATTACGCTGGAAATATATGAAAAGACAAGCGCAAGAATGATTAAAAGCAGTATGATTCCGATTATGTATGCTACTATGTTGGATGCAATGTTTTCAAAAATACCCTGAAAAATATCGCCAGAGCCTGCCGTTATGTCCTCAAAGGTAGATGCATCTGACTCATCAAAAGAATAATTTCCGCCTCCGGTATTGAAACTTGCTCCTCCACCTATAAGCAAGACGATGATAGTAAGTTTTACCCATTTCCAAAAATCGAAAGGCTCAAGCAGACATTTCTTTGTCCGCTCAAAAGCACTGTCAACTGCATCTATGACATACCAGCTCATGTACAAAAATAGTAAGTGTTAACATAAATAATTAGTGATTTCAGATAACAGTTCATAGCAATTAAATCCCGGAAGATATACTTCTGTCATCGGATGCATTCTTTAATTTGCGCTTGAAGAAAAAAAGATAAACTATCTTACGAAGCGGCTTATCCCCGCATAATAGAAAAATGTGGGAACATGTCCCGATTAAGTACTTCATTCGGGACTAAAGGAATTGGAAGCTTCAGGCATTTAATGCTATATTCCCAAAGAAGCAAAATCCTCTGTCCCTTTTGCTAAGTTTTGGCTTGAGGACATTCATGCCGGCATCCATTATTTTGGAAGCGGCAAATATCTGCACAATAGAGGCTTTCCCTTCTTCAAAACGATCCCCGATTTCTCTCATTCCCTCAACAAATCCCTTCTCTATAAAGTCAACTGGGTCCATACCTGCTTCAAGTGCTTCTTTTGCAGCGCATTCAGCTTCTTTATCATCAAGGTTGATGATGGAGTGTTTAGCCATTGCAATGATGTCCTGACCAGTTAATTTTGAATTTGCCATTTACACACATCCCTTATTATTTATCAAATGATATATTTTTAGAGTCATATATAAACATTTCGCATATCATCTATCAACTTAATTTGTGTACAATTCAAATGAACAACACACTCAAAAGACTCTATCATTTGTATATTTCAAGTTTAGTTGTTTATTTTCTTTGCAGAATTATCTATAATAGCTAACCGTATATAAATCACACGCATTAACTAATGTTTATTACTGATAGTGCTAATATTGCTGTATGTAAAGATATTTTTGAAGGAACAAACATGCATTTTTTTCAGGAAGATGAATGATGAGTATATACATATCCTCCCAGCCAGTAGCCTGCAAGGCCGAAAACCAGCGTTCCAGGAACAAATGTGATTGTATCAGATCCTGAATATATGAAATACAGATTTATCAGAGCCAGATATGACAGTGAAAAGAATAAAAAGCATAGGATCTGGAATTTATTTTTTGTAATTTTCATGTCACTCTCCCATTGTCCGATCTTCGATGTGCATTCATCAGATAATTAATGTGAATGCCGGGATTACTTATAGTTGTTGTATGAAATAGAATTGTCCTGTTAATGGGAAAGATAGTTACAAACATATTCAGGAAACTGAGCAATGGCTTTAAACACCAATAAGGCAACTACTGCGATTAAAGCAAGAGCAGAATACTGCATCTTTTGAGAGTAAGAAAATGCATATTGAAAATAATCATGATACCTGCAATCCACCGGAAATACTCGCACCGGCAGGAGATTCGGAAGCTTTACTGGGTGCACTGAAAGGGGAAGTGGATGCTGTCTATCTCGGTGTTGCAGATTTCAATGCAAGACAGGGAGCAAAGAATTTCAGTCTTGAAGAGCTTGAGAAGGCCATAGACCTTGCACACTCACGAGGAGTAAAGGTTTTTCTGGCACTGAATATTCCTGTTAAGCAGAAAGAATTGCAGGATGCACTCAATATAGTTGACAGGGCCTATTCTTACGGTATCGATGCTCTCATACTGGAAGATATCGGTCTGATGAATCTGCTAAGTAGCACATACTCGGAACTTCCCATGCATGCGAGCACACAGATGACAGTCCACAATAAAGATGGTGTTGATCTCGTGGAAAAGTCCGGAGCTTCAAGGGTTATACTTTCCAGAGAGCTAAACTCCGGGCAGGTAAAAGATATTGTGGAGAAAAGCAATATTGATATCGAGCTTTTTGTCCATGGTGCTCTTTGTTATTCGTATTCGGGCAGATGTCTTTTCAGCAGTTTCCTGGGCAACCGCAGTGCAAACAGAGGAGCCTGTACCCAGCCTTGCCGCAGACAGTACAAGATAATGATTGATGGGGAAGAGGTCAGCAGGAGGCTTATCGGTGAATATCCAATCAGCTGTGCAGAACTATGTACTCTCCCGGAACTTGACCATATAGTTAAAGCCGGTGTAAAGAGCCTGAAGATAGAAGGAAGGATGAAAAGGCCGGAATACGTCACAGCAAGTTCTACAATTTACAAAAAAGCAGTCGAGAAAATATGCAGCACAGGTGCCAATCTCAGTGCAGAGGAAATTGATGAATATGAAACGGAGCTTGCTAAACTCTTTTACAGAGGTTTTACAAAAGGTTTTGTTTCAGGTGAGAGTGATGTCACACATCAGAAATACAGTTCAAGCTATGGTCTGTTCCTTGGCAGGGCTAAAGAGATATCGCGCTCGAAGCATCATTCAGACGTGCGAGTCAAATTACAGCAGGATATCAGCAGCAAGGACGGAATCTCCGTACTTACCCGAATGAGGATGCTGGGCAGCAGAGTTGATGCAATCCTTCTTAATGGAGAGAAAGTGGAAAAGGCTACAAAAGGCGATGAGGTTATATTGCAGATAAGTCCCAAGACCGGAAAAGCCGTAAGGCCACAGGATGAAATATTTCTCTCAACGGATAACCTGCTAATTGATTCCCTCAAGAAAAAAGAATTAAAGAAACTTCCTGTAGATATTGTGGTCACAGCCCGTAAAGAAGAACTTTTCGGGATCAACATTAATGAAAGCAGGGTCAGTGCAAGCTTTACTGACGAATATGTTGTACAGGAGGCTAAAAGTTCTCCCACCACCCAAGAGAAAATATCCGAAGCTGTCGAAAAACTAGGAGATACTCCATACTATGCAGATTCCGTAAGGATTGAGGCTGATGAGAATATATTCATACCTGTCGGAGTCATAACAAATGCCAGGCGTGAAGCTATCTCATTGCTTGAGGAAAAAGTGCTGGAACTCTATAAACGGGACCTTAAAAAGCCCCAAATAGAAAAACATGATACGGCTAATTTTGAGAAGGTAACTGCAAGAAAAAATAATCTGCTTTTAAGTGTTGAGGTTGACAGCATCGAATCACTTTTCGTTGCAGCAAAAGCCGGTGCAGATATCATTTATTTGCCAATTGAAGATTTTGACCGGCTGATGGAACCTGAGAACAAGGAGAGAATGCTCCAATTGAAGGAGAAAGAAATAGAAATTGTACTTTTAACTCCTCAGGTGACATTTGACAATGAACTTGAAACTGTTAAACAGCAAATGAAAAATGCCCGTAATGCAGGATTCATGGTTGCGTGTTCAAATCTGGGAACAGTCAGGGCTGCTTCTGTTATAAACATGGATTTTGTTGCCCAAAGAGAGTTAAACATTTTCAATGCATTAACCGCGGCGTTTTATCACAATTCGGGAGCATCTCGCATCACACTCTCAAGCGAATTGAACCTGGATGAGATAAAAGATGTCTCCAACGAGTTGCTTTGCAGCCCTGAGGATTGTCAGATTGAGCTTCTTGTTCACGGCATGGAGTTATTGCTCATCACAGAGAACGATCTTCTCAAACCATTAGCTGACAGGGGAATTCTGAAAAAAAGCAGCAGTGTAAATCTAATCAGCCGCAGGGGAGATAGTTTCCCTTTAAGGCGCTTGGGTACACGTACTCTCATATATAATTCAAAAGTATTCAACATGCTTGAACATGTGGAGCTCCTGCAGGAAAGTGGTGTTGACATATTGCGTCTTGATTTTTCCCTGAACAATAAAAATTATATCAGGGATACTATCAGGGCCTATAGGAGTGTAATCGCTGGCAAGAGGCCAAAAGTATCTAAAAGGAAAACTGAAGTTTATACAGAAGGCCATTATTTTGAAGGTGTTTTATAAGGTGCTGTGTACAAATTCAGTACATGTATTCCTATTTTTATGAACATGAATCTCTTATGCATGTACATCAATCTTTAGTTTGAGAGAGGAACAATATGCTGGATAGACTGAATTTTCAGTTTATCCGGCTTGCTATAATGCAGGTTTAAGGATTTCATCATAGAAAGACCAAGTAAAGCGTGGCGACTTCAGTATGAGTGAACAGCTCTATTATCAGAATCAACTCCAGGCACTGGAAGATATCAAGAATACCTATTTCAGACAGCTTGATGAGGTAGAAAAGAAAAGGGCTGAAATCGCTATTGGAAAAGAGGAAATCAAAAAAGAGGAATCCCTGCTGATCGAAGAATATGAGAGGATTCGTGAGGCAAAAAAGCTGATTTCCATTGAGTACGAAGAACTTGTTATCAAAAACGATGAACTTAAGCTGGCTAAAAAGGAGTATGAGAAAAAGAGGGAGGACTTTTCTAAAAAGGAAAAGGACCTTTGTTCCAGGGTTGAAAGGTATGATCTGGATATTGCTTCTCTTGAAAAACGCAAATGTGACAGTTACAGGGTTCAGCGTTTGCAGTACGAAGAAGAACTTAGCACCCGTAAAAGAGAAAAACGTCTCAGAAGGACTAAAGAAAAGCTTGATGAAAAAGCTGACGAGATTGCTACCCTGAAAGCAGAACTTGTATCAGAGGGGATGGAGGTTGAGGTTGAGGGTGAAAGGATTGAGCGCAAACGCAAGTATGTGGAACATCAGAATAAGGCTCTTAATGCCCGGGAAAAAGATATTGAGTCCCGAAAAGATGAATTAAAGGAACTTGAACAGAAGACCGAGGATGAAATCGGTAAACATGCTACTATCCACAGGCAACACCTCGAAATCAAAAAACTTGATGCAAGGGTCGAACAGCAGGCCGACCACATCAGAGGTCTTGAGGATGAGCTTATGGAAACATCCTCAAAGCTTGAAGCTGCTCTCTCCAAACTTGAAGAGATGTCCCCATGTTCAAAGATATTTGAACACAACATTGAACTGCAGCAGATTCGGGTAAATTCTTCTGTTTTATAGTTGCTGTAAATGCTTTGATTCAGGCCAGGATATTTTTATTTTTAATAAAATGCTGCTCACCGGATAGTTTCATCTGGCTTGAAGTCAATCTACCTGCTACCAGCTATTTGAGATAAACCGGTGATAAAATTGGTACGTGAACTTTCAGCAAAAGATATTCAAATTCTGAAAAAGCTTGCACCCGAATGTGCAGATCTTGAATGCTCCGGGTCCAGGGCACCATACAGGTCTATACTTCCGCCCCTGTCTAATCACTATGCAGCAGATGCTGAAGATTTCACAAGGCGTATTTCTGTCCTTGATGACGATGAGCTTATTTACCTCATATCATTGATCAAAAGTGGAGAAGAAAGTCTTGGATGCGTACAACCTCATTACATGGAAGTCTTTCTTAACCTGATTGAAAAGAGACTTGGCACAAAAGATGCCCAAGAGGTCATGGGAATCTATATGGCAGGGCAGGAATGCTCAACTGATGACCTGATCAGTTTCAAGTGATAAGTTTCCTGATGGTTTTTTTTCTGTCATATCATACATTTCTGCAATACCCTGTAGTATGTTAAAGCCCTTATTTGTAAGCAGGTAGTCGCCGCGCTCTGTTCTTTGAAGGATCATGTTAGTATCAAGTAGTTTCTGAAGATGGAACAACAGGTTTCCACCTCTAAGTCCTGTTATTCTGGAAAGTTCGGAGAAACTTTTGGTTTCAGTGCTCAGTGTCTTAAGTATCAGGAGCCGTTGCTTGTTTGCGAGGGGTTCGCATATGCTGCTGACCACTTCTTCGGGAAGGTCTACAATACTTCTGATTTTTTCATTCTCTGGCTTGTGGTTCACAGAACTACTCATAGTGCGGATGAGCTCCAGTTGTTTTCTAAACATCTTAGAAGCATTGTCTTTGCAGGAATCACAGTTTTCTGTTGAAGCAAGCTCCATCAACTCACTGAAACGTTTTTGGTATTCCAGAAGTTTCCCTTCATCCATATCCTTATCCAGCAGAAGCAGTGACATCTCCTGTAAAATATCCTCGAATGCAGATACGCATATCTGTTTTTGGTCACAGTTATCGGGCATGTTGCTGTTCAGAATGTCTCTGGTATCCTGCATCATGTAATTGATTATTGGTCTTGAGAGTTCGTTTTTCATCGTCGAAAACATCATATTCATCTGCTGATGGCCCGAATGCTCAAGTATCCTTGATACTGCCCTGTTGAGGGAAGAAAGTTCGTCTTTAATTTCGGCGAGTTCATCAAAGTACGAATCATTTTCATTGGACCTGCCCATATCTATCCTGTGCGGATTTGTATGTTTGTGTTTCATTTGTGGCCACCATATCTATTGAATCTTGTACAGGACTATAACATTAAACTATATTAATATGCACTGCATTCTACATTACATTCATATCTACAGATAACAGAATGGAAAACCGGAGAAACAGAATGCCCGTACTAAGTCTTATAGGGTGCAAGATCCTTGAAGATGAGATTACCCATGTGATTTCAAAATACATTGAAAATACCCGTCTTGTACTTATTGATGACAGGGAATCCCTGGATCTTGCAAGAAAACTCAAGACCCAGGATGTGCCTTTTTCTGTAACTCCTATTGACAGGATAAACGATTACATTTGTTTTTCAGGCCCCGGAACTGTTAAAAAGAGAGTTATGTCTCTCATTGGAAAAGAATGCACGGATGACATTGTTGTGGTCATAAAGATAATGCCTCTCGGGCTCCATGTGGACAGCGGCTCACTTAAGTCGGTGGTCAGCAGGCAGGTAGCCCTGATGTCAGAGTTTTCTGATAGCATCCTGCTTTTCTACGGGCTTTGTGGGAATGCTTTGAAAGACGTTGGTAAAGACACATGCAAAAGTTCAGTTCCCCTTTACACCCTCAGAGACAAAGAGGGTGAACGCGTTGATGACTGTATCAGTACGGCACTTGGTGGAAATCGGAAATATGAAGAAGAACTTAAGAAATGGAATGACACCGCAACCCTTTATTTCACCCCTCTCTGGGCAGCTAACTGGAAGGATATGAAAGATATTTCTCCAAGTGCAGAAAAGATGTCTGAATACCAGTATTCTTTCAAGATCGGAAGAGTAATTAAACTGGACACCGGCCTGAAATTTGAAAAGGATTTCGAAGAAAATATGTCGGAACTGGCAAAAAAGTTCAATGTGGAAACCATAGATGTCAAAGGTAATACTGATATTGTGGAAAACTGCTATCTTGAGGCCAAAAAGAAGCTGCTTCTTAAACCAAATGAAGAATACGCTAAGACATGATACATCTCTTAGCTCTTGTGATAATCGAATCTGTTTTGTCAGCAATTATGACTGTTTTGCAGATCTGCGTTTAATTCTGTAATGATTTGCTTGACTTCTGCAATATATGATTCAAGTTCTTTCATTCCTTCAATTCTGCTATAATTTGTTTCAGAATTCATATCAAATCTGCAGGTTTCTGATATTTTGCTGAGTAAGATAATCACCCCACCAACTCGGTATTTCCGAAGCTGACATCGAAAACAATCCGATGTCTTTTTTTCTTCTTTTTTCTCATTTATATCCCTCTTTCTTCTTTGATTGCTTCTATTCCTTTCCTTAGTGCACCACGCCCGGCATCACTCATATTTGTGAAAATACCCTGGTCTACTAGCAATTGGAGATCACACCTGTCAACTGGTGAAAGACGAAAACTTGTAGGATTTCTATTTGTCACTTTTACCGCCATCCCTTGGTAGTATCATTGTACTACTTTCTATGTTCAAACAACTATAAATACGTTGTGTGAAAATGTACTACTATTGTCTTAACAAACTATATAAAAGAAGATTACCAATTAACTACTGTGGTAGTAAAAAGAAATAAGGAAAAGACATCAATTGCTCTTAGTTCCTATCTGCTGGGACGGGCAAAAAAGCTGGTAGAAGCCAATGAGTTCGGGTCAGTTTCCGATGTCATGTCTACTGCTTTTTCACAGTTTCTCCTGAAATATGACCTGGAGCATCAAGAAACATCGGTTTCAGGCGATATCCGGGAAGCATTTGCGACATATGGCACTACAGAAGAATGTGATTTTGTCCAGGAAATCATCGCCGACTACCTCAAGAGCCAGGAAGGCAAGGCTCTCATAAAATCGATTATCAGGGAATCCCTCTCACCATCTTCCGGGAAGGATGCACCTGTAATGGAAGAGGACATAATTGAATAATTTTTTTAAATTTTTATGATTGCCTCTGTTATTGCAGTGATTCTGTAAAGGCAGGAAAACAGCAACATTATATACCCTATTGTAATTACATAATGGGACGCATATTTAGGCGCAATGTAACCTTTCAGCGTTTCCTGAATAACAAAGGAGGGATTATATGATTCGTTCAATTCTTGACAATGACCTTTATAAGTTTACGATGCAGATGGCTGTTCTGGAACTCTTTCCTGATGCAGGTGCAGAATATCGTTTTACTAATCGTGGAACACAGCGTTTTAACGAAGGCTTTGTCAGGGAACTGAGAAGGATCATAGATGAGGATATGCCAGAGCTTGCTCTCACTGATGATGAGTACAAATGGCTGAAAGCATCCTGTCCGTACTTTAAACCCATGTACATTGAATATCTCAGGAACTACCGTTTTGATCCCTCTGAAGTGACTGTAAACCTCACAGATAATGGTGACCTTGATCTTCGGATAAAAGGTCCCTGGCATAGCAGTATACTCTGGGAAATCGTATTGATGGCAACGATTTCGGAACTTTATTTTGAAACCGTTGAATCCGGATGGAAAAGAAGGGAAGAAAATACTGATGCTTCAGTCCTCAGTTCTCTCAAAGAAGAATATGCTTCCTTTACGAAAAGTATGGGTCATGAACTGGAAGCAAATAACTGTATTTTCTCAGATTTCGGTACCAGAAGGCGGCGGAGTTTTGAACTGCATGACGCGGTTATTGGCTCGCTGGCTGGCCTTAATCGTTTCTCCGGTACAAGCAATGTATTCCTTGCTAAAAAATATGGCCTTCGGGCCATCGGAACAATTGGCCATGAATGGATAATGGGTAACTCGGCATTAGTAGGACTACGGAATGCAAACCGTTTCGCTCTTGAGAACTGGACTGATCTCTACAAAGGTGATCTGGGTATAGCACTATCAGATACATTCGGTTCCAGGGCTTTCTTTTCCAATTTCAGCCTCGGGTTATCAAAACTATATGATGGCGTAAGACATGATAGTGGTGATCCTTTCGCTTTTGCTGACAGGGTTATAGAACACTATTCTAAAGCAGGCATTGATCCCATGAAAAAGCTTGTTGTCTTCAGTGATTCACTCCATGCAAGGGATGCTATCAGAATAAAAAATTATTGTGATGGGCGCATTAACTGCAGTTTCGGGATTGGGACCAGTCTTACAAATAATCCTGATTTTTTCAGTACAAGTCCGCCTTTGAACATGGTCATCAAATTGCACGCAGTAAATGATATTCCGGTTGTTAAGCTCAGTGATGACGAGGGCAAAGAAACCGGTGACAGGGATGCTATCAGGGTAGCAAACTACATTTTCGGACGAAAAGGGCTTGATGAGTAAAAAATATTTGAAGCCATAATTTTTGACTTATACCTACTATAGAAAGAACAGGATACAGGAAAGTGAAGGGCACCCTGGATTCCGGTGCCCGATGATGTCCACCACCCAACATCAAATCTACCTGTATATTAACCATATTAAATTTTATAGATATAAACTAGGCGTTGTACAATTTTTTTTCGCGTTAAAATTTTCAATACAAGCATAATTTCAAACAAACTTTTCTATATTACTTTATTTGTCCACTTATCATAAATATTGATAAGAGTGCTATAGATAAATGAAAATAAGAATGGGTCAATTATTTATCCAACCATTCTCTCGATGGTTTGGATATGGCGGCGGCTACTTCGGTATCCTTACTGATATCCAGCGCCATCTCAAAACATCTGTCTCCCGGAGAACAAATGTCCCTTACTTCACCAATAGTCTTAAACCCTACTTTCCTGTACAGTTTAATTGCAGACTCGTTATTCACTTCAACATAAAGTATTACGGTATCAATGCCGTTTAACTCCATTTCGCGAATACCCTTTTGCAACAGCTTCTCCCCGATTCCCTGTCTTCTGCATTTGTTATCAACAGCAAAAGAATAAACAGTGCATAGCTTCTTCATTCCGCCTGAGGAAAACAGGGGCTTTGAGAAAAAAAAACAATAGCCTTTTACACCCTCTTCATCCCGGTACACATAGCTTATATTGTTGAAGTACTGGGCATACTTTAAGAATCTTTCTTCGTAGATTTCAGTGAAATTCTCATTGTAGATTCTCAGAACTTCATCCCTGACTGTTTCATTGAAGATAATAACATTTTCATCCTTGATTTTTTCCCAATTCCTGATAAAAAGCATTCCAATCATTATTTCAAATACTTTTAAGGGCTTTTTTTGGACCAGTGTTATTTTTTCGACAATATGCTCAGGAATTATCTTCATGGTTATACTTCAAGGACTATGCTAATAATAAAATATCATTTTAAACGTTTCTAAATAAGAATAATACAACTCATGAATGTAAAACCTTTGTGGCAATTTCATTCTTAAGAAAAATACTGAGGAAATTAATCAATTGCAGTAGTGTTTATCCACACATTAGCTGAAATTGTGTTTTAACACAGTCTCTGAATCGTATGAAAAAGTAAGAATTTATTCTCCTTCGAATATCACATTCTGGATATTCTCAAGTAAAATGTCGGAGAACATAAGTTTCTCAATTGTCCGCGCAACATATTTCCTGTGCTGGTGTTTCTGTATATCCTCATTCATACGAAGATCTGAGTCTATCTGTATCCTGATAAGTGAAAAACGAAAAGCATCCTCATCAACAATCTTCATTCTGTAAAAAGTTTCAACATAGAATGGCAGTTTCTGGGGATTATCCAGTACTTCACACAGGAGAAGCGCTTCTTCCGGTATAACTTCGGTAGGATGAAGATTGGTTCTGCCGGTGACCAGTGCGAGGGTTTCGAATGAATAGCTCCTTTTATTAATAGTAATATGATGATTGATATGACCACCCCCGGATGAGTTTTTTCCATTTAGCCTGTCTATACATTGTTTTGGGTCAGCAATGCTTCATTTTTTTCGACCAGCATTTCCTTACACTTCTGCAGATCATCAACAGTATTTACATTCAATGCCAGTTCTATGTCTTCCAGTATCAGGCTGACATATGCCTGCTCTTTTTCGACATCCTTGCCATCAAGAACATTGATACCCGCAGGAACAATAAGTTTCCCGTTCCAGTTAAAGACTGTATCTGGTCTTATTCCAAGTCCTTTACATACGTAAATAGGGGAGAAAACAGACATTGCAGGTGTTTCGCACTTTTCGTATTCCTCGATTACATGCTTAATAAGTTTAGGATTTAACAGGGGAATGTCTGACATCAGGACAAGTACAGGTTCGGTTATTCCCGCAGTTTTTACGGCATAGACCATATCAGCTACATAGTTGCCACCCATAGTATCGATTACCTTGACCTTGTCATTGTAGCGATTTTTCACTACACTGCCTGTAGTTGGTGTTGCGGGTGAGACCGCAACATAGATTTTTCCAATATCCTCTGTATTCTCAAGTGCATCAATAACGTATGAGATTAGTGGTTTACCAAGAAGTTCGACTATCGGCTTTTCACCCATTCCAAGCCTGCTTCCAAAACCCCCTGCCATAATTATAGCGTCCAAAAAAGACCTCCGGTATTGTACTTTAAGACAAGATAAATAGCGATCAATGCAATAATCCTGCCGATTTCATTGGATGAACCGATTACATCACCGTTCACACCACCGAAATGCCTGTTGCTGACATTAAGCAGGACAAACGTTGCAACAATAGCCGCGAAGAATGCAATAATTCCTGCGAGTGCAAGATCGATGTACCAGAAAGCAAGTGTGCAGGAAACAATGCCCATGACAAAACCAAGGAAATACTTTGGAAGGGTCGTACTTTTCACCAGAATAGATCCCAGTCCTTCATGTATGGATTTTCCGAATGCAGCAATGGTTAGCATCGACTGCATTGCACTTACTTCGGCAACGAACATTGATATAAAGATTATAACTGCCATGTCTGTAACAGAACCGCCGAATATTAATGCTTCAGCCTGCAATGACACAAGTGCAGCGTAAAATGCTATTAGTGTAAGTGCGGCGAATGCAACTCCTCCAATCCCGAGTGACATGTCCTTCAATGCTTTTAGTTTCTTTTCACGGGAACCATGTGCTGTCAGCCCGTCACCCAAATCCGCAATGCCGTCCAGATGGTTCAGGCCTGTAAGATAATAAACAAAGATAACAATAAATATGGCACTGAGCTGCGGGGAAAGGAACAATGCTAAAACATATGCTACTGCGCCCATGATCAGGCCAAGCACGATCCCTACAAGTATATGCAGATATGTTCTTTTGAAGAACTCATCAAGTCCTTCCATGGTAATCCCGACCGGGATTGTCGAGAGGAAACCAAAACTTGAGCGTACTGCCAGTAAAAAGTTATTCATCCTGCAATCACACCGTCCGGATCACTACCTGATCCCTTCTTTTTTTCCTTTTTGGCAGAACTTGCAGCTTCTGCCATACCTCTTGTATACATGTTTGCAGAAACTCCTCCGATAAGACCGCCGATAACGTCATCCATAAAAGGTCCCAGGGTCGCAAGAATGCCGGGCTTTTGCTTATCGAACCTGACAAACTCAAACATTCCTTTATCACCGCTGATATACTTGGAAATGCTCATTCCCAGCACTTCATCAGCTATAATAAAAGTCAGGTCTTTTTCATAGGAACTCTTGCTTATTTCTGGCAGAGTACCTTCTTTCCCCTCCCTTTCGAGGAGTATTCCGGCATATATTAGCAGGCAGAGGTTTGGGTCGGAGAGGGCAATGTCAAGTTCTTCCAGGAACCGTTTTTCAGCAAGTTCTCTTGTTTCGATGCCGGGATGGGGTGTGTATAAAGCCATCGCGGAATCAACGAGCATGTCCACGGTAATGCCTTCATCCTCAAGTATGTCAAGGATGCTGCGGGTAACTTCTCCTTCAAGTCCTTCTGACTGGCCCTTTTTAAGGTCTTCAGATTCAATATCAGATAATTTCATTGGCATCACTCTAATTGTTAAATCTACTTGATTTATCGCAATTTAATTTTATGTTAGAAAATTTATCCCATAAATAATCAATGCGGCTGCAATGATTGCCATGAATGAGGCTACCATCACTATCCAGCCTGTAATTCTTACATCTTCACGTACAGGATATGCATAATCTTTTCCAAGCACATAGCTATTTGCTTTTTCCAGTCGAATATTCTGTGCACCGGCCACTGAAGCCATGGGATAACCGGAATTTGGAGACGGTGTCTTGTGGCCATCACTTAAGGCAAGGTTGACAGCATCTGCAGGATTTATTTTTTTGTAGGTTTTCAAAAACAGGCTTACCACAACAGAAGCCAGGAAGATAAAAAGTACTGAAAGGCGCGCAGGTATCCAGTTGAATACATCATCAAGTTTTGCAGAGAACCATCCCATTTCAAGGTGGCGTTCATCCTTATAGCCAACCATGGAATCAAGGGTACTTGTAGCCTTGAAAATGTAAGCTGCTATAAGGCCGAAAGGTCCGAAGCATGCATAGAACAACAGGGGAGTCAGTATACCGTCAACATAGTTCTCGGAAACAGTCTCTATTATCGCAGAGGATACATGGCTTTCATCAAGCTTTGAAGTGTTCCTGCTGACATACATAGACAGGCCCTGTCTGGCTTCATCAAGCTTATTGGCCTCCAGCTTGCTTCTGATCTCCTGGGCAGCCTCGAAAAGGCACTTTATGGCAAACGTTGCCTTCAGGAAATAAGCCGCTATCAAAAGACGTATTATCCTGGGTATTTCCTCGATACTGAAGATCAGCAGGACTGCATAGGCTATGGCTGCAGCAAAGGTAATAGTGACCAGTGCCAGGAATATTCCGTATGCTCTTCTATGCTTTGAAGGTGCTCTTTTTTTAAGTTTTGAGATCAGGTTTCCCATCCAGACTACCGGATGGGCTGCAAAAGGTGGTTCGTTAAAAGCCAGGTCTATAACATAGGCCAGGAAAAGGATTATGATAAGGTCTTCTGGTACCAGTTGCACCGGCAATATCATAAACGTGTCTCCAGGGCGTTTTTCCAGGCTTTCTTTATGCTCTCTTTGTTCCTTCCTTCTTTAACAAGGACAGAGAGTACATCGTCGACCACTTCAGGCTCATGTATGATATTACAGTACAGACAGCTCCACACGTTTCCGCCGGCAGAGCTCTCTATCCACTGGCCTCCGGTGCGCTCGTCCTTACACGGGTAGAAAGGACAAAAGCAAAATGTACAGTCCTGACCTTCAAAATGACAGGGATAATAATCACAACTGAAGTTGCTTCCAAGGCGTCCGCAATCTGAAGCATTTTTAATATTTGTGTCGAGCATGGCTTCGGCTTGCTCTCTACCCCATTCATTGACAACGAGTTTAATAGTGCTTGCAATGCGTTCGTTCTCTTCCCTGGTCCTTACAGCTATCCGTATATACTGGTTCCCTATTTCCTGGAAAGAATTACAATCACGAATCAGCACTCCGTGCGCAGCCATACGCTGTGCAAGTTCGGTGGAATTCATGGAGAATTCCGAAATATCGACAAAAATATAGTTAACACTGCTTTCAAAGGGTTTGAAGCCACGACGTGTCAGTTTTTCCATGAGGAAGTTCCTTTCTGTCTCAATGAATTCCCTTGATTCCCTAAGGAATTTGCTGTTTGCTCCGCCTTCCATGTCCAAAAGGGTCGTTGCGATAGTATCTGCGACACAACCAAGGTTCCATGAAAGCCTTGCATTGTCAAGCACCTTTGCAAAGTCTTCAGATGCAATTCCAAATCCCATCCTGATGCCTGGAATAGCAAAAGATTTTGTAAGAGAGCGCTGTATAAAGAGGAACTCGTTCCCTTCTGCCATGTCTGCAATGCTTTTTGAAGGATCTGCAAGTTCTATGAAGGCCTCGTCCAGGAAGAGTAATGTCTTATTCCGGGCACATCTTTCTGCAATATCGATAACTTCCTCCCTTGTCAGAAGTTTGCCTGTCGGGCTATTGGGATTACATACAAAGAGTATCTTTGCCTCTTCAAGGATCTCTCCGTCTAAACTGCTCAGTTCCTCCTGGTGAATATATTTGATCTTTGCACCAAGCACCTTGCATTGTATCTCATATTCGCTAAAAGTAGGCTGTGGAATAAGTACAGTATCTCCTTCTTCTATTATGCATTCAGCTACAAGACGGATTATCTCGGTAGACCCGTTCCCGGGGATAATGTTTTCGGGTTTTACTCCCATTCCTGTGAATTTTGCGGCTGCCTTTTTGAACTCCAGATAACGATTGTCGGGGTACTGCTCCATTTTATCAAGACCCTTTTCCAGTAGGGACTCAATCTTCAGTCCTGTATAGGGATGCTCAAAAGGTGTGCCAAAAGGATTCAGGCTTGCGCTCGCATCTAGCATTTCACTCTCCGGAATGTCATACTCCTGGGAGCTTTTTCGGATCAGTCCACCATGGGCGGTTGGCTCAAGTGCAAGAAGATATTCCTTCAATGGGAGGGGTGCTGTATTTTCTGACACGATAATCACAATCTGTAGTTTATAGGACCTATATTAACTTAATCAATTAAATGGTATGAAAAGGGACTTCGAGGGAACTAGAGGAGAGGTGCTATAACCTCTTCCCATGCTTTTTGGATATTCTCATCTGTGTCCCCGTCTTCCATAAGGAAGTCAAGTACCTTCTTTGCTATTTTTGGCTGGTGCATAAAGGTGCAGCTCTCGCAGCTCCACACCTTACCACCCGTGGCACTGTCTATCCAGAATCCGCCGGTTTTCTCATTCTCGCATGCATAGAACGGGCAGAAACAGAATGTGCAGTCCTGTCCCTGGAAATGACATGGATAATAACTACATGTTCCTCTACTGGCTGCGTTTTTCTCAGGATGCTCGATGGTCTCCTCGAGTTTTTCTCTTGCAGCTTCTCTACTGGACTCAGCATAAACATCATCAAGATTGCTTATGAGTTTCTCGAAATCTTCCCTGGAACGTACTGAAAGTCGTATATAGTATTTTTTTCCTCCGAAGAAATCACTGCAATCACGTATCAATATTCCGTGAGCTGCAAAGAATTCCACAAACTTTTCGGAGTCCATGAAATGCTCTTCTATGTCCACCAGTATGTAGTTAGTGTTACTTTCCAGAGGTTTGAAACCATAAAGGGAAGAAAGGCGTTCAACAATGTATTCCCTTTCTTCACGGATGAATTTTCTCGAGTATTCCAGATACTTGCTGTAGGGTCCCCCTTCCATTTTCATGATGGCAGTTGCAATGGTTTCGGTGACTGCGCCAATGTTCCATGAAAGCCTGACTGAATTAAGCCTTTCAGCCATTCTCCGGGAGCTTATCCCGTATGAAAACCGTATTCCCGGTAATGTAAAAGCGTTTGTTATCGATCGGATAACAATAAGGTAGTCATTGTTTGCCGCCAGATCTGCAACACTTTGGGCGGGATCAGACATCTCAATAAAGGTTTCATCTACGATCAAAAGAGTATGATGTTCTGCACACTTTGAAGCAAACTCAATGAGTTCTTCCCTGGATGTCAGTTCTCCTGTTGGGTTATTCGGATTCGAGAAGAAAATTACTTTTGAATGCTTAATTGTCCTTTTAGGCAGGTGCAATATCTCACTAAGATCTATTGCCTGGGATGTGGCTCCGAAAGTTCTGCAGGAATTGTGATATTCAACAGGGCATGGCATCGGGACTATGGCCAGGTCTCCTTCCTGTATAATACATTCCAGAATAAGCCTGAAAAGTTCGCATGAACCGTTCCCGGGGATTATATTGTCGTATTCTATCCCTTTCCCGAGGAAACTTGCTGCAGCAGAACGGAGTTCAACATAACGATTATCAGGGTACTGTCCCAGCTTAGCTTCAGCTATATCCAGAAGATTTTTGATATCAAGGTTTTCTCCTTCAAAAGTGAACGGGTTTCCGGCCGGATTCAAGCTGGCGCTGAAATCAAGAATATCTGATTCTGCCAGATTCAACTCTTCTGAGACTCTATCTAACTGCCCTCCGTGTTTGCAGGGGGATAAACCCATAAGATATCGTTTGACTGGGGGCTGTTTCTCATCTTCAGACACAATTATCAACAACTGTGTACGCAAAGGACCTATATTAACTTATTCAAGTTCAGTTGAGCTTTGGTCAATGAAAAAAGATTTACATGAATTTATTGTTTTTATAATAGATAAATTAATAAAAGTTGGCTCACAATTCTTGACCAGCTTTAGTACTTTAGATCAAAAACTATCCTGGAGAACGTAAAATGGCAGATGAGATTGATTATGATATAATCGGTAATGATATGCAGATAGTAGAGATTGAACTCGATCCAAGTGAATCTGTTAGGGCAGAAGCAGGTGCTATGATGTATATGGGACCGGGAATAAAAATGCAGACTTCTACAGGAGGCGGACTTCTTAAAGGCTTAAAACGGGCTTTTACCGGTGAAAGTTTCTTTATCACCAGTTTCACGCATGAAGGTCAAGGTAAAGGTTACGTGGCTTTCGGGGCTCCATATCCGGGTAAGGTTCTTGCTATAGACCTTGCAAAACACGGTAGAAGTTTCCTGTGCCAGAAGGATTCTTTCCTTTGTGCAGCTAAAGGAATAAATATAGAGGTTGCTTTTACGAAAAAGATCGGTGCAGGTCTTTTCGGAGGAGAAGGTTTCATCCTCCAGAGACTCACAGGTGACGGGCTGGCCTTTGTGCATGCAGGCGGTACCATCATCGAGAAAGAACTCCAGGCAGGTGAGACACTCAGGGTTGATACCGGCTGTCTTGCTGCTTTCTCTGACAGCGTAGACTATGATATCCAAATGGCAAGTGGCTTTAAAAATGCTCTTTTCGGAGGAGAGGGATTGGTGCTGGCAGTCTTACGAGGGCCGGGGGTGGTTTATTTGCAGAGCCTGCCGTTCTCACGCCTTGCAGACAGGGTAGTAGCTGCCGCAGGCTCCCAGAGCAGGGGTGAATCCAGAGGTGCAGCCGGTATAGGTGAAAATACATTGGGATCACTACTCGGCGGGGATAATTCTTTCTGAGGATAACTTTCATATGTAACGGAAATGCAGGTTAGCTTATGAGAATATTTGCAATAGCCGATCCTCACGGGAACTATTCATTCATCAGGCCTTTGCTCGAAAGATCCGGTAAAGTAGACGCTGTGCTAATTGCAGGTGATATTACCAATTTCGGGCCTGTTGAAAAGGCACGGGAGCTGATTGGTATATTCGATCAGAAAGTTATGGCAGTTCCGGGTAACTGCGACCCGGAACCTATCAATGATGTTCTTGATAGCTCAATTGCCGTCAACCTGCATAACCACTCAATAACTTATGAAGGAATCACTTTCATCGGTGTTGGAGGATCAAATCCTACACCTTTTTGCACTCCTTTCGAAATAGAGGAATGCAACATCGAGAAAAATCTGGATGAATCCATGGCTGAATTTAAAGAAAGTGGAAATCCTGTAGTGATGCTTACCCATGCTCCTCCCTATGGTGTTTTGGATAAGGTTGGAGATGTGCATGTTGGATGCAGGTCTATTGCTGACTACCTGGGACAGGTTGACCTGATAGTGTGCGGCCATATTCATGAAGCCAAAGGAGTTGAAATGAGCAACGGGACCGTTGTTGTCAACCCGGGTATGGTAGCTAACGGATTTGCAGCCCTGATCGAGTTGAATGTCCTGGAAGGTAAGCTTAATATCGATGTCAGCTTTATCAAAGCCTGATGAGAAACGGTTATAACTTTAAAAATCTATTTTAAAGTGGTGATGTCATGAGCGCTAAAATATTTGTTATATTTCTTTTATTATGCTCCCTGGTCGTAGCAGGTTGTGTTGCGGAAGAAGAGCCGGGAGTTGATGAGAATACATCTGAAGAGAACCAGACTGAAATGCCTGATGAAGAAAATGTATCTTCCGATATGGATAATGAGACCCCTCCCACAGATGTTGAAACACCTGTAGATGAAGAAGAAACGCCAGCAGAGGATGAAGACGAGGATGAAACTGATAATGGGGTCACTGTTGTTGAATCTACAGAGCCGCGTACATTCACCGTAACTTTAAAGAATTTCCTGGCGCAGCCAAGTTCTCTTACTATAGATGAAGGTGACAGTATCTTCTGGATCAATATGAACCAGCCCACAAGGATCTTTGTTCTTGTAAGTGATGACGGTCTCTGGGAAAATGAAAGTCTCACCTATAGGGACACTTTCACATATACTTTCGATGAGCCCGGAGAATTTAATTACCATGTACTTGGTTTTGAAGAGAGAATGAAAGGGACCATTACAGTTAAATAAAAAAGCCCCTTCTGTGACCGCATGGATATCAGGGCTGTGAAAGAAGGTAAAACCGAGGTACTTGTTCCGGTACATGAGGAGGGAGTCTCATTTCCCCCCTCGGCAGCCCCGGTTTTCTATAATCCTGCCATGGAACTTAACCGTGATATTTCCGTGGCTGCAATTTCTGTTTTTTCTGAAAAGCTGAGTAGAAGGCGTAATATTCCTCTTGAGGATATCAGGTATCTTGATGCACTTGCAGCTTCAGGTATACGTGGATTAAGGATTGCAAATGAGGTCGGGGTGCATGTTACTCTGAATGACTGGAGTGAGGAAGCCTTTGATCTTATTGTCCGCAATATCGAACATCTCGGATTGCAGGAAAAGGTAGATGCAGTACGCAAAAATGCAAATGTCCTTATGCATGAGAAACGGTTCAACATTGTGGATATTGATCCTTTTGGAACTCCTGCTCCTTTTCTTGCAGCTGCTTCGCGTTCTGCAGTACATATGCTGGCGGTAACAGCTACGGATACTGCTCCACTCTGTGGTGCACACCTGCATTCCGGCATCAGGAAATATTCAGCTATTCCTTTTAATAATGAATACCATGCTGAGATGGGAGTACGTATATTGCTGGGAAAGATAGCAAGGGAACTTGCAGTCACTGACAAGTACATGAATCCAATGCTTTCACATGCAACCAGGCATTATGTACGTACGTATCTTGAAATAGGGAACGGTGCAAAAAAAGCTGATGAAATACTGGAACATGTCGGCTTTATCTCTCATTGCCCATCCTGTGGTTTCAGGGAAATTTATCCGGGCATTGCCATACACACTGGCAGTGAATGTCCTCGATGTGCATCAGAAATGTTGCTTGCGGGTCCTCTATGGCTGGGTAAGTTACATGATATTGAATTTTGTGATGACATCTTGAAGGAGATTGAGAAAACGGAGCCTGCAACAAAAGAACAGGCGAAGAAAATAATTGAGTTTTGTAAGGACGAGCTGGATATACCTACTTTCTATGAACAGCATCTTTTATGTAAGAAACTTGGAGTTTCGGCTTCGGGAATAAATGACGTTATCAATGCTTTGAAAAACCAGGGATTTGCCGCTTCAAGGACGCATTTTAGCGGTACCTCTTTTAAGACTGATGCAAACATCGACGAAATTGAAACTATAATAACCATGCTCCGATAAACATATATACTATTTTTAGGTATAGATATATACATTAATATATAATAGAGAATCTAATAATAACAGGTAGCTACACAATTTCCTATTCTAGCCTTGAGGAGTAAACTGATGACAAAAGAATATGTAGAACAACTTTTTTTGCAAGAGAAACCGGTGCTTGCTCTTCTTGCGATCTGGTCTTTCCAGAAGACATATGCATCCGTTATAACCAAGGAAATAAATTCAACTTTTGCCCATACTACTAAGATACTATCAAAAATGGAAGAACATGGACTTGTCCGTTTTTCAGTTGACGGTCGTGTAAAATACGTGGAATTGACTGATCACGGCTACAAAGTAGTCGATGCGCTGAAAAATCTGATAATTGCTCTTGAAGGGGAGATGTCCGGCAGTTTTGAGGAAGTTGAAGAAAAGAATGATTCCACAGCCAACATCGATTCCAATGCCATACACGATAGAATAGAAAGGTTATACAACAGCATAAGTTCGATCTATGCTGAAGTGCAGAGTAACGGTTCTGATTTTGATTCTGTGCAAAGGAAGATAGGACCTTTCAGCCGTGACATACAGCTTCTTATAAGTGCCATTGACCAATCCGAAGATGAAATTGATGATGATTCACTCGGTAAGCTGTCTGCAATGCAGGATATGTTCGACAACGTTATGAAGCAGAAAGTTAAATCCGGTTGATAATGATCAGTTTACAATTACTCATTAAGATCTATGGCAATACGGAACGTGCCGTTCATTCGGCGCAAGTGTTGATGGATAACGAACTCAAGGACCTTGATGTAAGCGCTACCTACTCATTTTCAAAAGATCGGTGGCTGACTCTTGAGATCAGCGGGGAGGATGAAGAATTTGCAGCGAACTTCCTTACTGACAAATATGGAAAGCCTGTTACGGATGTGAAGGCAGGGGATATCTGTAAAGGATTTATCCATCTTATAGAAGATGACCGTATTGTAGTGGATATTGGTATGCCTGTAGATGTTCCCGGAAACAAGCTAAAGGTACTTGGAACCGGCAATGCACAACAGATTGCCTCGCGTTTTGGGATTATCGGCCATCTGCCGGTTGAGGTTGAGATAACTGATGCCCGGAACAAGACTGGAATTTTCACAAAAAAGCAGGTGGATATCCTGTGGGACTGGAAGAAGTCAGGTTATGATCATGTTGTTGCAAACGCCGTGACTCGCTCCGAACTCAAGGCAGCAATTAAAAAAACAGGTCATGCAAGGGATATCTTCGGGATTGAACGTCTGGGATTAATGGAGCATGTCATTACATGTCGTGAGAATACCGAGGGTCCGGGGATAGTCGCTGCAATAGGAAAGCTTGTCAGTGGTGAACTGGGTGTCATCAAAGCGTCTTAACAATTTTCATCACAAGGATACAGGGATCACAATTACTGTGGCAGTTAGAGATGTTTTCTACTGTGCAATTCAGCGATAACTTGGAACTCAGTACTCCTTCGAAGACACCTTTTACAAAGGTGCAGAGCACTTTTGTTTTGATAGGAAGGGATTTGCAACCAAAGAAATCATGAACTTCCAGCTTTAAGGGGTCCTTGCTGATTACTGAGAACTTACCAATGTCATGCTTTACCCAGAATGCTTCCATTTCTGGAAAAAGCTCGTCAGGTTCTGTTGATTCCAGATTGCTTGCAAGGCTTTTGCCAACATCCCTGCCAATATTTCTCATTATAGGATCACAGTTTATCCCGTTGGCCAGAAAACCGTACTGTACCGCATGGAAAATGCACATGAGACTTCCGAATCTTTCAAAACCGGTTGAAGAAATAATATCCAGCATATCCATATAGTGCCTTATTCCCGGTTCCTGTGAACATGCTACATACTGGCACTTAAGGGAATATATTTTCTTGCGCCGGTCGTCAGGGTCTACCTGTTCAATTAGCAGGCTGGAAGATCTAAGGTCTTTGAGATGAACAGAGATAGTAGCTTTTGCCTTTCCGGTATGGTTCACTATTTCGTCAAAGGATCTTGACCCGTTTTTCAAAAAATCCAGAATCTGTATCTTGACAGAACCATTCAGTGCGATAAAACCCGCTTCTGTGGAAAAAATTGCAGTACTGTCTCCATTATTCATGCATTACTTAATTAATAGATGATGTATATAAATGTTCGCTGACTAACGAATAAATACTTCCCTGACATATAAGCGTACCTCGAAAAATACTATGCGGTTGAAACAGATGAGCATGAGAAAAGTTATCATTGTGCATGCCCCTGAAGCTGAAGCACTCAGGCAGGAGCTTCTGGAAAACGGTTTGCTTGATTTTGATAGGAAGATCAGGACAAGTACGATTAATGGAAAATTGTTCCTTGAACTTCCGGTTATTGCCGGGTTCAAAGGAATGGAAACAGTCGAGCAGGACAGTCCTGAATACTACAGAAAAGCAAGGTCTCTCAAAGAGAGGTTATACGGACTTATGCCTGAAGAAGATCTTGAGTTGATTCCTTCAGGATGGCAGGTGCTTGGAGACATTATTGTTGTCAGTATTGATGATCGTATTGAAGACCGGAAGCACCTGATTGCGGAAAAGCTGCTTGAGATGTATCCTTCATGCAGGACTGTTGTCAGGGATTTAGGTATTCAGGGACAGTTCAGAAAGCCAAGAAGAGAGCTTCTTGCAGGCTCATCCACTGAAACCATTCACAAAGAAAACAAGTGTCTTTTCAAGCTTGATGTTACAAAGGTTATGTTTTCAAAAGGCAACCTTTACGAGAAGAAACTTATGAGCACTGTGGGTTCCGATGAGATCATCGTTGACATGTTCGCAGGTATCGGATACTTTTCAATTCCAATTGCAGTCCATGCAAAGCCACGCAAGATTTTAGCTATAGAGATAAATCCTGAATCCTTCTTCTATCTCAGGGAGAATGTCTCATTAAACCATGCAGAAAGTATCGTCGAAGCCAGAAATGGTGACTGTGCCAATTTTACACCCGAGAACATCGCAGACAGGGTCATAATGGGTTATGTCGGGACCACACACCATTATCTTGAATATGGTATCAGAGCTATCAAAAAAGAGGGAGGAATGCTACACTACCATGAGACTACACCTGAATCACTGGTATTTGAAAGACCTGTGTCCCGTATCAGGGAAGTGGCTTCAAGAGAGGGCAGGAAAGTCGAGATCAGGGAGTGTCGTAAGGTCAAGAAGTATTCACCTGGTGTCTGGCATGTTGTAGTGGATGCGTGGATTTGTTGATAGCCATTTCTACTGCAAAAAATTTTGTCATTATGCAGCCACATATTTATTATTCTCATCTGGAAAACTATTTTGCTTAGTCCAATAACAGCAACATTAGCAATTGTTGTGTAAATGGCTATAAATTTTATATATAATTGTGTAAAGTATATTTATATCGCATTGTATAATGTGAACCGGAATCCAACAAACATTGCAAAGTGAACTTGGATCCCGGAGTGCCCTGAGGCATGTAGTGTTGACTTTGATGGTGTTTAAAGTTTACGTGATCTTGCCTCATGAGTAAATCAAAAGAGGTATATATTTGAGAAACAAAGAATTCGAAATCGGATCAGTGCTGGTCACCGTTTTCTTTTTGAGCATGTTGTTTGTGTCAGCTGCTAGTGCAGAAAAAATACCCTTGAATGATTTAAAACTAAAGCAATATGATTTGGATGTTACGATCACTGGAATAAAAGATTCCGGAACTTACTGGTATAATCTGAATGGAGATTCCACTGCAAGCGCATCCGAAGATATTGATTACATTCAGGCATCCGGCACACTTATGGGCCCACAGTTTACAGCTAACTATGGACCCGAAAGCCGATATAATGATGATGCTGTAGTTGCATCAGGAACGCTGACAGATTACTTTTTCTGGCACACGACCTACTATAATCAAGGACATGGCATGTACAGAATAAACGGAGTAAACTATTACCTTGATTCAACTGCAACTATTACTCCATAAATTCAGGCAATAAAGCTAACATAGAAAAGAAGGTGAGAATAATGGATAATAAGAAAATATTCAGCCTTCTCTTTATGATTTTTTTCATTACCCTTTTATCATATGCACATTATGCAGGCGACTATTCTACAACAAAAATGAATAGCACTGTTGAAGTAAACACATCCCATGACAATGCTTATGTTAATTGTGCAGAATTTGATGATACTTCGACGAATAGTTCATCGAGCTCTGTTGATAATACCCAAGAGGACATTTTAGAAATTGAAAAGTTAAAAGTTCCGGGTACAATTGCAATGTCAATTTCTGAGTCATATCCTTTCAAAAAAAATGAAGTCTGGAATAAATCTTATGTTGAAGAAGGAGAAACGATCAAAAGTTATATTTTTTTGGCTAACTACAAAAATGAATCACACGAATTTTTAATCTTCAACTTGGTGGATTACACTCAGAAACCTAGTTATCTTGGAGGTAATTTGTCTGTAATTCACAACTTCACTCTTGAGAAAGATAATTATGTAGTTTTCTGTTTGGAAACAGTACCTTTTAATCAAGCAGGAGAACATCTTTTTCAAGTTGCTGCAGTTGTAGATCCTTACAAAACAGAACCTACCGGAAAATGCGGATTCATGGACACTGGGTATTTGTATCTTTCACCAAAAGTTTTAGTAATTGTAAATGAAACAAAGGGAAAAGATGTATTTTTTAAATGATAAAGAGGAGCTACAAT
The DNA here is from genome assembly GCF_045291185.1 of Methanolobus sp. ZRKC2. Classification (NCBI taxonomy): domain Archaea; kingdom Methanobacteriati; phylum Methanobacteriota; class Methanomicrobia; order Methanosarcinales; family Methanosarcinaceae; genus Methanolobus; species Methanolobus sp. ZRKC2. The sequence goes on from NZ_CP146980.1 coordinate 357,095, forward strand.
TGAACAAGAAAATCTCGGAAGGAGTAATTATTGGATTCATAATTACATTTGTGATTTTCCTATCATTTCATGTAGGACAATTACTATGGGGAATTATTTCCGTTTTTATTATATTCTGGTTGTTGATGTTGATTGACTGTTTGCAAAGAAGTACAGAGAATTTTCCTCACGAAGGAAAGAATGAGAAGTTAATCTGGATGTTTACTTTAGTTCTCCTAAATATCATAGGTTCTGTGCTTTATTTCTATCTAGTTAAGTTACAAGGCATTAAAAGAAATACTTTAAACGTGAAATGAGAAAAAAGGAAATTGAAATCGATAGTTTGTGGCATCTGTTGCCGATAGTTTCAGGATCAACAATTCTCAATCCCTCTGGAAAGCTGAGGAATTGGGAATTAATAGAGAATTGTAGGTTCAGTATTTTTACACGTTCAAAAAAGTGAAAACAAAATATTAAATTTCCAACAACTGGTTCGTGAGGTCTGCATCAATAATATAATCGAAATCAATTACCTCCACCCAGTTCATTTTCTGAAAAACAGACTGGAAGCAAACACCTATGATGAGTTTCTTCTCGGAACTATCAAGTACCTTTTCAACCATTTCCCTCATTTGTTCAACTTCAATTCCGGTTTTTGGCATTGCAAGTCCGCCGAGTAGTACAATAGTATCAGCTCTGGGGTCTGTAGAATCGCCAAGTTGCATTCCGTGAGGTGTCGGGACAATTGATCTTGCGTCATCAAATCGAAGGTCAGGAATGAATGCCATCTGCTTATCTGTTTTTCTCAGAACGAATGCCATCAGTTCAGCAAAAGGGGTGCAAAAACCGGCATTTCCGACAAACGTGATTTTTTCCGAAACTTCGACAAGTTTCCTGAGCTCTGTCAGCTGGCCTCCTATGCCTTTTGAAGTATTAACTACTTTCATATAATCACCTGTAAAAAAAAGAGTACAACCTGAAGTTGTACTTTAAGAATGTGTAAAAATGGTTTCAGACTTCCTTGATGCCGAAAGACTCGAGCAGGATGCCTGTGTTTATTCTTCCGCTGGTAAAGGATTTCTTTGTCTTCCTGTCGTTGATGGTAATCTTTGCAGGAGCGAACATTCCGGCATCTACCTTGAAGAAATCAAATTCAGCTTCCTTGAAGGTTGTGTAGAATGGCTTTCCGAAGTCCCTTGAAGTTGTGGATGGTGCCTGCTTGACGTAGTTGGCAAGCTTGTCTGCATCTCCATACTCGACTGTATAATAGGTTTCACCACAGTAGATGATACAGTCATTGGTTGAGCCCATACATTTTGTGTCATCTCCCACTATAGGGGCAATCGGTGCAACACCGAAACCACTCTTGATTGTATTGATATCGAAACCAATGGATTCGAGCTTGTGGATACCTGTTTCAACTATACGGGCGGATATCTGTACACTGCCTGCAATAGAAGCGGTCGGTGCGACAGCGATGTAAACATTCTCAGTGTCGACACTGCAGTGCTTTGCTATGTACTCGACAACTTCCTCATTAGGAAGCTCGCTTGATTCCATCACAAGTACTGCAAATTCGGAATCGTCTTTGTAACCTATTTCCTCATACAGCTCTTTTGGCTTAAGACCAAGAGCCCTTGCAGGACCTGAGCCCATTCCAAAGTACTTGCCTACAGCAATTCTCCATCCGGCATACTGGGAAGCCATGCATGCAATTGTCGGATGATCCGTTGTTACCTGAATAGCCGGTACCGGAAGACCTTCAAGGTCGAATTTCGTGTAACTGATGTCTGCAAGATCGGCAAGACAGAGGCGTGACAGATACATACCTGCATCATAACCACCTTCCATGTTAACACCACAGTCAATGATAGTTGCACCATTTTCAAGTTCTGTGGATTTTACCTTAAGGTCCTCTTCCCAGTCGAGCATCTCATCAATAATAGCAAGTCCCTTTTCGTTGACACTTATCACATTTATCACTCTTGTGCAGTTAATCGAGTGTCATTAGGCAGGTAAGCATATATAAGTTTCGAAAATAGACACGATAGTAACCCGTATTTCCCAATAAATCCTGTAAATTATTCAAGTAAATTTATTGGGCTTTCTTCAGAGTCAGCCAAAAAATACTTCCCTTGCCATCAGGATTATCGATTACTCCGACCTGTTCATTATGGAGGTCCACAATCCTTTTAACAATAGCAAGTCCAATACCAGTACCTCTTATGTTATCCTTGTGCAAGCGCTTGAAACGCTCAAACACAGCCAGTTTATCTTTATCAGGGATACCATCACCCTGATCCGTAAAACTGATCTTCCATTTATCCCCTGTATCATCTATCATCACTTTTACCATACTCTCATCGCTAGTGTACTTCACTGCGTTTGAAAGCAGGTTGCTGAAGACTCTTTCTATCATCGGATTTGCCATTGCGGGATAATCACCCTCAAATGAGGTGCTCATCTCTATACTCTTGTTTTCAATGTCCAGAGCGAAGTTCTCAATAGAATCCTGCAGAAGTGATGCAAGATCAACTCTAACGAATCCGATTTCCTCCATAGACTCAAGCTTTGCAAGATGTGCAGCTCCTTCAATGAGGTCTATGAGTTTTGATGTTGATGCGTTGATATTGTTAATGATATGCTTTTTTCTTTCATCCATCTCGATCTCAATAAGGATCTCAGTAAATGACCTGATAAGCCCTGCAGGATTAAGCAAGTCATGGCGCAGGATGTCAGTAAAGAGATCTTTCAGTTCATTAGAACGCTCAAGTTGGTGGGCATAGTCCTGTAATTGAATCTCGGCTTTTCTCCGTTCGGTGATATCCTCACCTGAAATTACTATGTTTGAGATATTGCCTTCTTCATCCCTGAGTACTGAATCATACCACATGAAATGTCTCTCTTCACCACTACCGATAATAAGAGGATATTCGTGGTACTCATTAACTTTGATGCTACCTTCCATAAGTTCGTCATAAGTTTTCTCAACATGTTCTGCATAATTTTCAGGTACAAAAGAACTTATCCAGCTTGTGTTGAGAACCCTGTCTTTTTTATACCCAAGGAAATCCGACCCCTTCTTGTTAATGTGAACAAGGTTGTAGTTCTTATCAAGGACCGCTATAAGCACGCCTACATAGTCCATGTAGTCATAGGCTTTATTTCGATCACTGAGCAGGTTATCATGCTGTAATTTAATCCTTAGAAGAGAAGAAATCTTTTTATCAAGTTCGAACTTTCCTACGGGCTTTTTCAAAAAGTCGTCTGCACCGGCTTCGATACCCCTGTTATGATCATCCTTGGAAGTTAATGCTGTAACCATAATGATAGGAATAAAATTCATCTGGTAATCATGCCTGATAATTCTGCAAACCTCATAACCATCCATTTCAGGCATCATCACATCAAGCAGGATCATGTCAGGTTTCTCTGCCTTCACCTTTTCCAGTGCATCCTTGCCATTATATGCTGAAATGACATCGTAATCGTTGCTGAGATATGCACGCATAAGCTCAACATTCAGTACTTCATCGTCAACCACTAGTATCTTGTGTTTGGACATAGATGTCATTCAGTCCTATAGTATAATTTCACTTTTATATAAAACTATTCATTTTTTCTGTGCATTTTCTGAGTTTAGGATTGATAGGTCTATCTATCTTCAAAAAGAAATAAGAATCACTGGATTCATTATTTTTTATATTGTAGAGTGAAATGTGTGCGCAATAAAAGATTTGCCTGTATACCTGAGCATGGTGTCAAGTACATAACTTCCTATTTTCCGGGCTTCTTGTGCTACGCTACAGGCATAAATAATATTTAAGTTTTTTTAAATTGTTCCGGTGAGGATATGTACCCTGACATGATTGCAAGCAGACGACGAAGTTCTTAGTCAACAACTCGTATAAAACTCGTAACAGATTGCAATAGATTATATTTATAACTCATAAATTTATACTAAATAATCATCAATATGAATCTGCAGGAATGAAAACATGAATTGTTCAAACTGTAACTATAGGAAATCAATTCCGTTATTCACTAAATGTGCCGGTATTCCCGGAAGGGCCCGGGCTGGTACTTCATACTATTGCAGTCATCCTGATATTGATAATCCTGTACCTGTCATATCCGTAGATGAAAGTACACTGGAAGATTGTCCTTTTAAGGACTGTCAGGACTTTACTGCGTGAACCAAAACCGCCATTTAAAAAGTTAAATGGAAATTTTCAGTGATATTCGCCTGTTGGATTAAGTTTAATCTTTTTGAATAGTTCCTCATTCAATAAGATATGTTACCTGGACAGACATTGAAACAGTAGATTCACCTGGCTGGATTGGAGTTGATGCTGCATCTTCTTCTGTTGCTACTTCTGCTGTATCATGATATATTATCGGTTCTTCACTGTCACTTAATGATGATGAGTGCACTCCGGCAATCTCAACATTCAGGCTATTGGCAAGTATATTGGCTTTTGATAATGCATCATCCACCGCTTCTGCGATAAGCTCTTCCCTAAGTTCTTCTTGCATCTCATCGGAAGTAGAAAAAGCAATTCCTCCTATTTGATTTGCTCCTGCTGCCGTGGACCTGTCAATTATCTGACTTACGTTGTCAACCATTGTGGTTCTTACCTGTAAGCTATTGGAAGCAGAATAGCCAACGATATTTGTTGTTTCTTCATAGTCGTATTCCGGATACACGGAAACAAAAGAAGTTTGAATGTCCTTGTCCTCCAGACCAAGGGCCTTGAGCTCTTCTATAACAGCACTCATAATAGCAGCATTCTCATCCGTTGCTTCCTGTGCTGTCTGGGATTGTACTACAACACCTATGTTCAGTATTGCAGTGTCCGGGACGACACTCTTTTCCGAATACCCGCTAACCTGAATTGTATGTTCTGTGACCTCTTGCGAAGTAGTTTGTGAACTGGCGTACTCCGTTGCTGTCACAAATATCAAGGCCACTGAAATTGCAATAGCTAAGTAGTATAACTTACTGTTTGAATTCTCCTGTGACAAAATGATCCCCCTGCTTTTGTCTGTAAATATCTATGTTTTTTATCTCTTAAACTCCTTGTCCAGGTATAGTCGCAGTTCGTGAATTAACAAATAAGAGCTTCCAAGCGATTATTTTGATGTGAGATTCCAGTCCAAAAACTAAAATAGATTGCAGACTGTATTTCCTTTATGAGTTCGATTTATGATGATCTGGTCAAGTCGCTTAACTCCAAACAGGAAGCATATGTAAATATGGAATTGCCGGACCCAACCAACGGGGAATATCTCCTAAGTGTTTTTCATCTGGTTCCGGGAGGCAAATTCAATGTTTTGCAGGCAGCTGCGGAGGTTGCAGCTGAATCATCTACTGGTACGAACTTTAAAGTCAACACGGAAACTCCTTTTTCCAGGACAATGAATGCTCTGGTCTATCAGCTTGATCTGGAAAGGGAACTTGTCTGGATAGCATATCCCTGGAGGCTTTTTGACAGGGGAGGTAATGTCCAGAACATCCTGACCTATATTGTAGGCAATATACTTGGTATGAAGGAAGTAGCTGCACTGAAACTGCTGGATGTGTGGTTCCCGCCATCGATGCTTGAGCAATATGACGGTCCCAGCTATACTGTTGATGACATGAGAGAGTATCTTAACGTTTATGACAGGCCAATTCTTGGAACCATCGTAAAACCAAAGATGGGGCTTACTTCTGCAGAGTACGCCGAGGTTTGCTATGATTTCTGGGCAGGTGGCGGAGATTTTGTCAAGAACGATGAGCCACAGGCAAACCAGGATTTCTGTCCCTACGAGAAAATGGTAATGCACGTGAAGGAAGCCATGGACAAGGCTGTCAGGGAAACCGGGCATAAAAAGGTTCACTCGTTTAATGTTTCAGCTCCTGATTTTGATACCATGATCGAAAGATGTGAGATGATAATCAATGCAGGATTCGAACCCGGTAGTTATGCATTTCTCATTGACGGAATAACAGCCGGCTGGATGGCCGTGCAGACGCTAAGAAGAAGATATCCGGATGTTTTCATACATTTCCACAGGGCAGGCCATGGTGGTTTTACCAGACCGGAAAATCCTATAGGATTCTCAGTACTTGTCCTGTCTAAGTTTGCAAGGATTGCAGGTGCTTCAGGGATACATACCGGTACCGCCGGTGTAGGCAAGATGAAAGGTAGTCCTGCAGAGGACGTTGTAGCTGCACACGGAATCCAGTATCTGAGCTCAAAAGGGCACTTTTTTAACCAGAGCTGGACAAAGATCCCGGAGACTGACAAGGATGCAATAAGTCTTGTGAATGAGGACATGGCTCATCATGTGATTCTGGAAGAGGATAGCTGGAGAGGTATGAAGAAATGCTGTCCTATAGTCTCAGGAGGACTCAATCCAGTAAGGCTGAAACCTTTTATCGATATTATGGGAAATGTGGATTTCATAACGACAATGGGTTCAGGGGTACATGCTCACCCTGCCGGAACCCAGGCAGGTGCAAGGGCACTGGTACAGGCATGTGATGCCTATCTTAAGAATATAGACATCAAGGAATATGCAAAGGATCATAAGGAACTGGCAGAAGCGATCGAATATTTCACAAAGGCATCAAAAGATGCCATGTGATCCTTTTGAAAGAGTACTAAGATATTACATTTTAGTAAAAGAGAGAGGAAAGCAGAAAAGTGCTTTCCATATATTTTGACAATAACCCATGTCCCGGAAGGGACATAACCCTACCCGCTCATACTCCACTAAATAAACGCTGCTGAAAGGTAAAACATTGACAAGCCACGTTTTTAATTAGGGATGAGGCAATTGTCTGGCCTGCCAACGTTATTCCAGTTTGATTCGTTTTTCTTTCCAGCGTTTTCCGATTAGTCCATATCGTACCACCGAATGGTCTGCAACCACCCACAAATTTAGCCTTTGTGACTGCAAATCCTAGTATTCTTTTCAAATATATAAATATATCTATATTCAAATATATGTTGATTATCATTATGATGAGGTTTAAAGAGTATTCAATTCACAAGTAAATTTACTTAAGCGTGGATGAATTATTGACTATATTAGATGACTTTGAATGCTGTCCGTAATCTTTACAACCGATATTTTGTTGAGAACAATTTCGAGAGAGCAGATCTCTTTGAATCCCTGAAAGCAAAATATAACATTTACAGTGCTCTTTATCCGGGAAGCTTTGTTCATGTTACTCCTTCTTTTTTCTTTCCTGAAGTTGTCTATGTAGACACCGATAAAAGAGCGCGGAAATTCTTTGAACAGGAAAGCCTGGTTGCTGAACTGATATCAGAGAGAAAGACATATGCTTCAAATACTACGTTTGATTTTATATCGTCGGATTATTCCACTCCTCTTGGGCTCAGGGAAAGCAGCTTTGATCTCCTTATTTCGCAATATTCCGGTTTTGTTTCGCAGGCATGCAAAAGCTATCTCAGGACAGGTGGAATCCTGCTTGCAAATAACAGTCATGGGGATGCCGGAATGGCTTTCATTGATGACGATTACGAATTCATCGCTGCTGTTTATGTAAAGGATAGCAGGCATCATATCACTGAAAAAAATCTTGGATCGTATTTTATCCCCAAAAAACAAATCAGGATAACAAAACATTATCTAAGGGATCTCGGCAAAGGAATAGCTTATACAAAAGCAGCCAGTTCTTATATCTTCAGGAAACTATTGTGAGATTTGACACAAAATGTGATATGGCTTTTGTTACCGTAATCCGGAAAATCCCTGACAGGAAGCTTATAATACTTTTTATGCCATTGAATACTTCAATTTATCTTGAGGGGATAAATGAAATGCCAGACGGAAAAACGCATGAAATGATTAACGCAGCAGTGCTAATGGTTGCAATATCAGTACTTACTTACCTTGCAACATTGAGAGGACCTGTTGCATTTGCCAGCTACCTGAACACTTATACTATACTGGTCTTTGCAGTTGCCTACCTTTTCGCAACATTCTTCCTTAGCCCGGACCTTGATATCAATAGCAAGCCCTACAGGAGATGGGGCATATTCAAGATACTGTGGTGGCCATATAAGGTTATATTCAAGCACAGGGGCTTTTCTCATAACCTGATACTTGGCCCTCTATCCATTGTCGTAAACCTTGCATTAATAGTGGTTCCCTTGCTACTGCTCGCAGGCGTAAAAATGCAGAACCTGCCTATTGACTATGTACTGGCAGCTATTGCAGGGATGGTACTGTCAATGGAGGTTCACATAATATCGGATAGCTTTGTCTCAAGGATGAAGGATGTTTTTTAAGATTCAGTTCTTATCATCCTTAAACCCAACATACCAGTGACTGCCGTCACAGAATGGCTTATTTTTTGAATTACCGCATCTGCAGAGGGTATAATGGTCTTGTGTCTCGGGTTTTGATCCATCCTGATCTTTAAGCTCTATTCCGCCGACAACACTGTAGGAACGATCCCTTCCGACAAATATCTCCGGTTCATGCGGGTATTCCTTGTGCAATTCCCCGTTCATCGTGTAGCTCAATGCTCCGGAGGGACACATCCGGATGATCTTTGCTATTTCCTCAGGTTCTGCGCCATCAGGATCGATCCAGGGTTCTTTGCCCAGTTGGAAAACCGAAGGAAGATTGTCACTGCAGTTACCCATATGGGAACAAACTCCCCTGTTGTCATGGATAGTGATATCCTTTCCTTCATAAGTGTCTAATATATCCGGTACACGATCTTCCTTTTTATCTCCTGAGAAATTATTCTTAAGATGTGTGCCGTTACAGAAGGGCTTGGTCCCCGATCCTCCACATCTGCACAACGCAATAGATGGACTTGTTTCAATGAAAGCTCCTCTTGAATTGCGGAGCTTTTTAAGATCTTTGACAATATAAGGCCCATTTTTTGATACTTCAATTACAGGTTTCTTTTCTTCACTCAAGGTATCTCCCCTACGACAGAATTCTGTTGACATTTGATTTGTAGTTTTTGCAAATTTTCTAAACATAGCTTCGGCATTGCTATAACTTTTATCTTTGATACTTACCAGTAGGACACTTACTGAATCCGAAATTGGCAGATTGCAATGTAATCTTATCCAGTAAAAGGAATGGCAGTCTGCTCAGATGCATAAATCCTTTGTTTATACAGATTAAGAGGGCACAGCCCTCATATTTTGGGAGGGAAAGCCATGGAACCAATCAAATTCACCAATATCAGCGTTCATGATACTAAGAATAGAGCACCACGATCCGAACGAAGAAAGGAAGGTAAGGCATTACGCCAGAAGGTGCCTTTGGAGAGTCATGGTACATGGACCCCTTCTCCGGATCGATCCGAACCTCTTGATATCCTGCAGGCACAGGATGAAGATCGTTTGCAGCATCTTTTACCCATTAAATATGGTCGTATGCTGGCTTCACCTTTTGCGTTCCTGCGTGGTTCAGCTGCTATCATGGCGGCTGATCTGGAAGCCACACCGGTAACAGGCATCCAGAGCATGCTATGCGGAGATGCTCATCTCTCCAATTTCGGTCTCTTTGCAACACCGGAACGCAGGCTGGTCTTTGATGTAAACGATTTCGATGAGGTTTTTCCCGGTCCATGGGAATGGGACCTGAAACGATTGGCAGCCAGTACCGTGGTGGCAGGTCGTGAAATTGGTTTAAAAGAGAAAACATGCAAAAAAATGGCCGCTATATCTGCAAGAGCCTATAGCAGGGCTATGAAACATTTCTCTTCGTTGCACACCCTTGATGTCTGGTACTATCATGTGGATGCTGAAACTGTCCTGGATGTTTTTAATCGTACTTCATCCAAAAAAGGTCGTAAAGCGGCTAAGAAGACCGTTTCCAAAGCACGCACCAAAACACAGGAACAAACTTTAGGAAAGTTAACGAAGGTCAAGAATGGTCAGAGGCGTATTGTCAGTGACCCGCCACTACTGATGCCAATGCGTGAGGTTGACATGTCTCAATATCTCACTCCTGAAGAACTGGCTAATTCACCGGCTGACTATGTTGAAAAGGCCTGGTCTCAGTACCTGAACAGTCTACCTGATGAAAGGCGTTTCCTGCTGATGCGGTTTAAAGTCATAGATGTGGCCTTGCGGGTCGGAGGGGTCGGTAGCGTAGGAACACGCTGTTTCATCGCGCTGCTGGAAGGTGGTGGTAAAGATGATTTTTTGATCCTGCAACTGAAAGAGGCCGGAAAGTCTGTACTTGAAGACTATATTCCCAGACGTTCTTATGTGCAGCACGCCCAGAGAGTTGTTACTGGCCAACGCCTGATGCAGGCTGCAAGCGATATTTTCCTGGGATGGCATACCGGACAGATTAAGGAACTTGAATATTACTGGCGTCAGCTCAAGGATATGAAGGGTTCATTCGATGTGACTGCCATGGACAAGTCGTCATTCAAGGCTTATGTGGCTGTATGTAGCTGGTGCCTGGCCCGGGCCCATGCACGTACCAGTGACTCCTCATACATAAGTGGCTATCTTGGTGGTGGTAAATCCTTTTCCAAGGCAATCGGTGATTTTGCAGTGACCTATGCTAATCAGAGTGAACTGGACTACCAGAAACTGTTGGATGCAGTTGATTCAGGTCGAATCATAGCAGAGAAGGGTATCTGAAGGAAAATCCAACTTTATATTTCATTGCACTTTTTGATGTTTCATTCAGATTTACAACTTACCTGAAAGTGAATGATATATGCTGATGGGTATCTTGTTCAGCTTCGCAATAGCGGTACCAATGTTTGTTATTAAAAATCTTTGTTGCATTCCGATTTGCGAAATGCTGGATAAAAACAATACTATTTTTTCGATTTGGTCTGGTTTAAGTAAGATTGTCTTCATAATTGCTCCTGTATAAAGAGGTAATTTTCAGGAATATTGGTAGTCATGAGTAAATCTTTGCTGGATGTTGTATTTGCTTCTGATAAAAGAAAAAATGCACTCCTCTTATTGCAGGATGGTCCAAAAGAAACAGAAAAAATTCTCGGGTTTTTAAAAACAACAAGAAAAGCATTGCTTCCGCAGATGAAGATTCTGGAAGAACATCACCTTGTTTTTAATTATGAAGATACTTATGAATTGACAACTATCGGAAAACTGCTGGTTAGCAAAATGCAATCTTCATTAAAAATTGTTGAATTACTTGATAGTGATATTGATTATTGGGGAAGCCACCGTCTTAATTTCATTCCAGAGCATTTATTAAAGAAAATCAGCCAACTTGGAAAGTGTACAGTAGTAAATCCAAATGTTCAGAATTCATTTGAACTTAACAAAAAAATTGTTGAAACTTCTTACCTGTCAAGATCTCTTTTTGTAATTGCTGCATTTTATCACCCGGACTACTTCTCTCTTTGTTTTGGACTGACCCAAAAAAGTATTGATGTCTACACAATCATTTCCCTGGAGATCCTTGATAAATTGAGAACCGAACACAATGAAAGGCTGATAGAACTTCTCAAAATGAAACATTTCCATTTATTTGTTTATCCTCAGAAAATGGAATTTCAGGGCATCGCGTTTAATGGCCATTATGTCCTCATACGTTTATTAAAAAATGATGGAAATTATGATAGCAGCCCTGTTCTATGTTCCAAACAGAGTGCCTTTGAATGGTCAAAAGAGCTATTTGAATACTATTTAAAAGATTCTTTCCCTGTAACTAAGGACAATCTCAATGTGCAGGATTTTTCCGTTTGATATTTTTTTATACGGTCAGGTTATTCTCGCCTGACAGTAACTATTCCCAGATAACCATCAACAGTTAGCACATCACCGTTTTTGATTATCTTTGTTGCATCGGGTATCCCTGTGACACAGGGAATTCCGTATTCCCGTGCAATGATGGCGCCATGTATAAGCATGCCTCCTCTGCGTTCAACGATACCGCTTACAAGAGGAACCACAAATGTCATACCGGGCTCAATTGCATCACATACCATTATCTCCCCGAATTTGATATCAAAAAGCTCCTCGTTTTTTGTTACCACCCGTGCTGTACCGGTTACAAAACCTTCTCCTGCAGGCTGCCCTCTTACCTGCCTGACATGCTCTCTATCAGCTTGGGTGGGATTCTCCTTATTTATGTTTACTCTCACTTTTTTTGCAGGAATGTAATCCTCATTGTTGAGTGCCTGCAATAATTCCTCTTCAGCGATATCATCACCAATATCGAAATCTACGATTCTGGTTGCGACCCTTTTCTTTGCCTCATTCAAAGCTACAATGTACTGGTCCTCTATCTTTCCAAGATAGATGTTGTCATCATCCCTTAGACGATAACTGGCACGTGCAATGTCAAGTAATTCTTCTGCGAAAGCTCTGTCATCCTCGGAAAAAGCTGATATGAATCTATTTTTCATATCATTGCTGTCTCTTTTATCAGTTTTTTTCTTTTCAGGATTTGAAGCAAGTTCCAGTATATATCTTAGCAATTCCTCTCTGTTCCTAAAGACTCCATGGTGTCCGAAATTCCTAAAAAAATCCTCTATTTTTTCCCTGAAATCTCCTTCAACAACATTATCTTTTGCCTTTTTCATAAGTGAAGCATCGTTTCGCAGCATATCTGCCAGTTGATTGAGTTCTTCATTTCTTTTGATGCTCAACAGTTCGGTACCTGAAAGCAGGTCCATGAACTCATACGGATTTGAAGGTTTTAAAATATCATTATAAACCTGGCCGAACAGCCTCATTCCGTGAGCAAAAGGGATGAATTCTTCTTTGTATTTTTTATTCCAGCTCTCTTGGAGTTCTTTTCGTAGAATGATCTCCCTTGCGAGTTCCCTGTCATTCATTTGTGCAGGCTTTCTGGATTGAAGCGATCTGGTATCACTTATCATTTCAGGTATCAGTTCACTCTCCACTCTTTCGCGAAGATCCTGTAAGTTGTCAATTGTTTTCCTGAGAGAAAGATACCAGAGTTTTTCATCTTTTTCTGATGTTGTTATTGGTCTTGACTGAAGTACATATATTTCACCATTCTTTTTCGTCCATTCGATATCCTGTGGCTGGCCAAACCTTTTCTCCAGAATAAGTGCAATTTCATGAAGATTAGTAAGTCCATTTTTTTCCAGTGGAACTGTATCTGATAGTTTATCAGGAGCTTTTTCAAGAACTGTTCCTGTTTTCCCCGGACGTACCATCTTTTCCCTGTTTGAAGGGTTGAAATACCTTGTAATAGAAGCCCTTTCCCTGTCAATTATCCACCTGTCAGGTTCTACATTACCATCCACGAGTCCCTTGTTCAGACCATGGACTGCTTCAATGATCATCTGGTCACTTTTCTCCGGATCACTGCTGAAAATGACGCCTGATACCTTACTATCTATGAGTTCCTGGATCATCACCGACATGCTACTGTTCTTAATGTTAAGACCCAGTTCTTCCCTGTACAACAGAGCTGCATCTGACCACAGGGAAGCCCATACGAGCCTTATGTGTTCCATTATGGAATCCAGTCCCTTTACATTCACATAGGATTCATGCAAACCAGCAAAGGATGTTTTTGCAGAGTCCTCCCCGATGGCAGAGGACCTCACAACAACTGATTTATCGCCGAAACGCTCAGCCAATTTTTCCCGTATTTCCATATCAAGTTCTTCAGGTATCGGAGTGTTCAGGAACATGTTACGGATTCTCAGGGAAGTGTCCCACATCTCTTCCCAGCGCATATCCTGAATATCCTTTCTCGAAAGCTCCATTAATATCCTGCTTTTCAGAAAGCTGGTTTCAAGGTATTTTTCATAGGCCAGGGTAGTTACACATGCAAAAGCAGGAACTTTTAGTCCATCTTCCATAATATCGTGAAGTGAGAATGCCTTTGATCCAACCAGTTTCCTGTCATTTTCCCGTATTTTCTCCATGGGAATGACAAGTTTTTTCATGACATGCCAATCTCCACAACATTCTGGAACCTGCTTGCAACAACATATCTTTTGACTTCTATTCTCATAATTGCAGATGATGGTGATTGCAGGAAATCCAGCAGGTAAGGGTGTTTTTTAAGGTAAAGTGACTTAATTTCATTCGTTTTTTCAACCTCATCAACACTACCGCTAATGTTTACAGCCATTGCATTCCTGAAATCGCTCTCATTGTTTGACCTGTTATCTATCATGATGGATGCTTTCCGGGAAGCAGTAAGATAGGAATATTTCCTTGTGGACATCTGTGTCACAAAAAAAACGTATTTGAGATCATCACTGGTCACAAAGGCTACAAGATTAGTATGTGGTTCATGTTCATGGCATGTTGCAAGAACAGCAAGCTTCTGTTTTTTCATGAGGAACTTCAGATTTTCTTTCAGATTGCCGGTTGACATTTCAGTAACCATCTTCAAAAATCCCCATTTTCAGATTGGTTACCGCGTATTTATGTTTTGTTGGATGGTCGTAATATTTGGATAATAACTTGCCGTTTATTCAATTTTCCGGGTGCAAAATTATTAATAAAATTGCAGTAACTTCTTTAGATTATGGAATTTGAGAATGAAGAGTTTGAAATAGAGACATTCGAAGATATGGATCTTACAGACTTCTCTTTCAGGAATTCAACATTTATTGATTGTATGTTTGAGAATTGCAACCTGTCGAACGTGAATCTTAGCAACACAAAATTTCAGGATACCAGATTCAGGAACTGCAAGATTGTGGGGCTGGATTTTCCAAATTGTAACGACTTCATTTTTACAATCGGTTTTGAAGACTCTTTCATATCCTACTCGGCGTTTTCAGATATGAATCTGGAAAATACGGACTTTGTTAATTGCCGCATACTTGGTTGTGATTTTGTAAATACGAACCTCAAGAATGCAAATTTTGAAGGCTCAGATCTTGAAGACAGCATCTTTGAAAATACAGACCTCAGCTACGCGTCATTCAGGAATGCAAGAAATTATAACATAAACCCCAATGAAAATTCCCTGAAAAAGACAAAATTCTCAGTTCCCGAAGTTGTCTCGCTTCTAAGCATCTATGATATTGAACTGGTGTGAATAACCTTCATTTTTTTGTTAATAGCTATATTTTAGTAAAATGTTGCTATTGAAGAGGCGCCTTTATCAAAATTTTCTATAATTTACTCATACTTCAAGGCATCAACCGGGTTTAACTTTGATGCACTTTTTGCTGGCATATATCCTGCTATCAGTCCGACAATGATTGAAACAAAAGATGCCAGAATCGTTGCCTTCAGGCTCAAAGTGAATTCGAATGGAGCTTCAAGATACATTGAAAGTGCAAATATAATAAGCTGTACTGTAGCTGTACCAAGAATAATGCCAATAATTCCACCTACGAGTCCTATGAGGGCGGCATTACAGAGGAATAGCAGAAGAATATCTCTGTTTCTGGCACCAATAGCTTTCATGATACCAATCTCCTTTGTTTTTTCAAGTACTGAAGTGAACATGCTGTTAGCAATTCCCACAGAACCTACAAGCAATGAAATACCGGCAATAAAAGCAAGAAATGCTGTCAATCCGGCGATCACCTTGTTTGCGCCTTCAATACCACTCAAGTCATAGTGTATGTAGAAATCTCTTGATTCCTCATCCACACGTCTGGCCAATTGTAACTTTTCATCTATCTTTTTGACAACTGTATCGGCATCAGAGCCTTTGTAGAGCATTACATCAATGGAGTCATAGATTCCTTCTTCCTTGTTATAACTATATTCAGAACTAATTTTGTAGGCTTCTTCATATGGCATGTAAATGTTGGTGCCATCCCATCTAAAGTCAAACAATTCCCCTTCCTCTTTTGCGAGGATACCTACAACCCGGTAAGAATTATTGCTCAGGAGGATCATCTGGTTGAGTCTTATTTTTCTATCCGGAAATTCTTCGTTGGCCAGTGAATTGGTAATAACAATCACATTCCTGTCACCTGATCTCAAGGTTCGTCCCTGCTCAATTTTCTCTGAATTGAGCTTCCCCCAGACATCAGGATCAACACCCTTTATATTAGCAGCTCCCGTTTCAGATCCAAGGTTAATTATGGCATAATTTTTAACAATTACATTAATGTATTGTATCTCCGGGATTTTCTTGAGAGTGTAGACATCTTTTTTTGTCAGCTTTCCACTCATATCAGCATCCGGATCTTCTATGTATTCATTTTGAACTGCAAGATCCGACTCCTGAAAGCCGACAAATTCATCGTTTGAAAAATGACCATTTTCCATCCCACTGATCTCGATAGTGTCACTTTCCATTTCCAGTGTCTTAGTTACTTGATTGTGGAAATAGTCCCCCATAGTAACGACTGTCATAACGGAAGCTATTCCGATAACAACACCTATGATGGTAAGCCAGCTTCTGAGCCGGTTATGTTTTACCATGTTCAACGATATCCTGAATATCTTTACAGGTTTCATTTGAAATCTCCAGATTATCAGAGAAAATCATTGCTTTTTCTTCTTATAGATGACAAAGCCGACAATCAGTAACACTATCAAGGCAGGGAATAATCCTTTATTTGATCCGCTACTTTGGGCAGACTGGTGTTGTAGTAATTCAACAGGTTCCGATGCAAAAACAGACAATTCCCTGTCCTGAGTTTCTCTCTCACCATCGCTTGAAGTATACGATATCTGGAATTTCAATGGCAGGAATTCATTGTAGTTGTCAGGAATGATGCTGAAATCTGCTATTGTGTAATCGCCTTTTTGTAAAGTTCCAAGTACAGCAGAATTCGATCCGTCTTTTATACTCCATCCTTCCTGCTCGGGAACAGAAACGGTTACTGAACTTGCTTTATTGTTTCCGATGTTTGACACTGAAAAGGAATAATCTCCCTCCATGGTCTGCTCAATAAAGACTATATCAAAATCAGTTGTCCCTCCAATGTAGATGCCTGCTTTGCTCTCAATGGTCTTACGTTTCTGGTTTTCCACTGTTCCGGCTTGTGTTATTGTTTGAAGTTCCTCTACGTCATCATAGGTAAGTTTCATATCAAGTTTGTAAAGCCCCGGAATAGTGTTAATATTAGAAAGTACCTGAAAGTCAACTGTTACTGTATCCTGGACATCTATAAAATTGATGTATTTCACGTTACTTGAACCGACAGGCAGTATCAGGTCATTTGTACTTTCCCAGGAAAACATTGCGTTTTTTAAAGGGGAATTTCCCACATTCCTTATTACAAAAGATATGTTGGTTTTCTTTCCTGGAACCAGTTTTTCAAGACTTATTGATTCTATTTCAGCGTTAGATTCACTATCGACGTCTATGAGGAATTCTTCAGATATAGAGAGGCTGTTTTTCTTACCTTGCTCATAGACCAGAACTTCAAGGGGATATTGACCTGCATTGATGTTGTTGTCAACAAGGATTTTGAATTTCACTGTCTTACTTCGTTCGTCTACATAGCGTTTTCCTAAGGTACCTATGTTGATGGTCGAAGTTTGCCCTGACATTTTGTTGAAAGGATATTCAGGCACCAGTTCCACTATAACATTTTTGACTTCTTCTGAGCCAGTATTCTGGACTGAAAAGCTCACTTCAAGTACTTCGCCCGGTTTAACAGGATCGGGATCCTGGTTAAGAAGGTCAACTGTCAGTCCGATATCTGTGCTGCTTAAAGCCAGAGCACTTTGCCCGGCAGATGTCAGGATAATGAAACATAAAAGTACCCTTATCAAATGCTTAAAGATCATTTTTTCTCACCAGTCTAAAGCCTTAAATCCCTATTTCTATCGGGTTTTCGTTAGTTACATCACGGACTATCATTCCGTCTTTCAGGACAATATGCCTCTTGGCATACTGTGCAAGGTTCATGTCATGGGTTACTATTATCACGGTCTTATCTTCCTCTTTCCAGAGATTGTAGAGAATATCCATGACATCACGTCCTGTCCGGCTGTCCAGTGCTCCGGTTGGTTCATCAGCAAGAATAATGTCGGGATCACATGCAAGGGATCTGGCAATTGAAACACGCTGCTGCTGGCCACCGGAAAGCTGATAGGGCATGTTATTCACCTTGTCTGAAAGGCCTACCATTCCGAGAACCTCGTTTGCTCTTTCCAGTGCCTTATCATCATCAATTTCCTGGATTTCCAGAGGCAAAAGAACGTTTTCAAGGGCACTCATCCCTGGTATCAGGTTATACTGCTGAAAAACAAATCCTATAGTTTTTCCTCTGAGCACTGAAAGATCTGATTCGTTCATTTCGGCTATGTTCTTTGAATTGAGTAGTATATTGCCTCTAGAAGGTTTATCGAGGCAACCTAAAAGGTTCATCATAGTGGATTTTCCACTGCCTGAGGGGCCAATAATGGCTGTAAATTCATTAGGCGAAATATCAAGATTAATATTTTTCAGTGCACATGTTTGCACTTCTCCCATCTGGTATAGTTTCCAAACATTTTGGAATAATATCAATGGTTTTTTCATAGACTCTGTAACATTTGATCTTATAAAAAATTTATTTCTAAGTTCTTATTAACAATATAAATTGCATTAGTATTTTCTTGTTTAATATAATAAATATTTTTTAGTAGTAACACTCACTTTTTTCAGAAAGAAATATTTCATAGTTTGGGTAATCTCACACCAAATGCTATGATTTTTTCAATTGAGTCTTCACTAATTATGTCTGCAGAGAATATCTCACATCAAAATTGGAAGTCCAGAAAGAAGACTGCCTAGTAAAAATACCTATATATAAGGATTAACAAAGGAAAACGGGGGGTGAAAGTAATGGTATATCTGCTTGTAAAGCACAAAGTGAAGGATTTTTCTAAATGGAAGCCAGGATTTGATGAATACAGTTCCAAGAGAAAGGAGACAGGTTCTAAAGGAGGAATGCTTTTCCGTACTTCAGATGATCCAAACGAAGTTGAGATCCTTCTGGAGTGGGATACTCTTGAGGACGCACGCAAGTTCAATGAATCCAAGGAACTTGAAGAAAAAATGAAAGAATTAGGCGTAATCGGTAATTTAGACATATCTGTCCTGGATAAAGTAGAAGACTTACGGTTCTGATAACTAAATTAAAATTTGAAAGTAGCCTAATTCTGTTTTATTTTTTTTACCGAAAATTCCGAGTATAACTGGTGGCTAGAAATGAAATATTTACTCCTATGTTTCTTAATGATATCAATAGTTGGATTATCCGGTTGTGTTAATGATACGGATGATATTGCTGATGACTCAATGGAGAATAACTCAAATTCAACGGAGATTCAGGTGGAAACAACTGAGGTAGAGATTGTCAGTGGTAATATGACATATCCTGCTTTTCTTGCAGCGCCTTCAACAGAAGGCGAAAAACCTGCAGTTGTTCTGATACACTCTTTCAATGGGATGGAACCCGGTTATATTGATCTTACCGAAAGGTTAGCCTCCGAAGGATATGTAGTGATATCTCCTGAATGGCAGACCTTTGAAGAATCTCCCAGCGATGCCGTAGTGGAGCAGTTGGTCAGGGATTCAGTAGTCTATCTGGGTACAAGGCAGGATGTGGATACTGAACGTCTCGGTCTGACAGGTTTTTGCGCGGGTGGACGTTATACTATGCTCTTCCTTCCTCAAATGGAGGAATTTGCATCAGGTGTTGCATGGTATGGTTTTCCTTTTTCGGGAGGTACAGAAAGTCAACCGGAACAGCCTGCTGAAGTTATTGATCAGCTTGAGGCTCCCATGCTCATAATCCACGGGACAAATGACGAGGCAAGCAACATATCCGATATATATGCTTATGCAACAGAGCTTGATGCCGAGGATAAATACTTTGAATTGAAAGTTTACCAAGGGCAGCCGCATGGTTTCATGATTGAAAATGGCCAACTATCCAGCAGTTTTGAGGCACAGGATGCTTACTGGCAGATGGTTACATTCTTTAACCGCACGTTAAAAGAAGGATAAGAAAGACTAAAAATTGAAAATACAGGGAATATGAGCAAGAACAGTACCTGAATGTCTGCTGACTTTGTATTTTATTCTCTGATACTTACCTCTAGTACTCTATGTTGCGTTCTTGGTTACGATAATAAGATGAAGCCGAATCTGATTAAAAATAATATTTTGAGGCAGCATAAGATGAATTTTAAAGTTCTCCTAATTCATTTTGTGATGAATATTGACTCATGAGACTACTTATATACGAAGATAAACAAAGGGGAACTGGGGGTACAAGTAATGGTATATATGCTTGTGAAACACAAGGTGAATGATTTTTCTAAATGGAAGCAAGAATTTGATGATTATGGTTCTATTCGGAAGAAGACAGGTTCTAAGGGAGGGATGTTTTTCCGTACCTTGGATGATCCGGATAAAGTAGTGATCCTTTTTGATTGGGATAATCCTGAGAATGCACGTAAACTAATCGAATCCAAAGAACTCAAAGAAAAAAACAAAGAATTAGTAGAATCAGGTATCATTAGCTATCCGGAAATATTTCTTCTGGATAAAATGGAAGACGTGCAGTTCTAACCGTCTAAAAGAAGTTTAACTTAAATCCTTTTTAAGTTTGCAGTTAGTTGTTGAAAATTTTGAGTATGATCAGGATAGGTAGAACCAGGTTGATAAAAGAGTTCGCATCTTGATTGCCTGATTAACTATTTTTTGCAGTGGGAAACGGAAGTCAGCCGGAGCTATCAAGCAAACGTCATGGATATCCATTCCTGCATCTCATCTCTTATACTCCGGAATACCTCAAGTTGCTTCTCCTCCGATCCTGCGGCGTCGGCAGGGTCTTTAAAGCCTTTATGAATTACTTCTTTTGCCCTGGGTTGTTCGGTAGTATTTGGCTGCTCGTTCGGAAGTTCCAGAGGTGTACTGCAGATAGGACAACTCTGTCTGGCCCGGTCACAGACTGTGACCGCGATATCAAATATATTATCCTGATATTTCCGGGAAACCTTGGAGTACTGGTCAGAGATATCGATGTCAATTTCCTCCATGACCAAAATAGCTCGTGGATCGACAACAGTGGCTTCGATGCCCGCACTGTAAGCTTCGTACCTGTCTCCATACATATTCCTCAGAAGACCTTCAGCCATCTGGGATCTGGCCGAGTTATGATAACACAGAAAGAGAACTTTCTTTTTTTCCTGTGAACTCATACCTGTTTCCATCGTATTTCTATTGCAGATAATGGCATAAAAGAATGGCTATTTACTGCCATTTCTGGATTCAGGCTTGAAATATTATGACTTTTGATCTTTCAGTAACTTAGTAATTCTCTCTGTTCACCCTTATATTATGAAGAACAAGAACAGAAATGTCTCATAGATCACATATACTGCTAGCGGGATACCAACAGTAAGGAGAGCTTTCTTTAGTGAAAGATTCCTTGAATATTTCATTCCATAGGTCCAGATATATGCACTCAGGCCAAACATTGCTAATGAAAAAATGACTATAAACACAGTTCCGGCTATATTCGAAAAGATGAGTTGATTAAAAAAGATACTGGGATCATCGTTAGCACCTATGGTTCCAGACATGGAAAACATATCGATATCCAAAAAGAGTCTCCACATATAAATGGATGAAACTACGGTGCTGATAATGTAAGGTATGAATCCGTAAGATGAAAACTCCAGAACCCGGTTGAAGTTCCCTTTTCCCTGAAAAACAATAGAGATCATATAAAAGATGCTGCTGCAAAGAACCCACATAAAGTAATTACCTACAAGTCCGATTGCCAGTGCTATTGCAGCAACCATCAAAATGGGATAGAGTATGTCGGAAGGAAACTCGCTTATGAAACCTGAAAATATCAAAGCCAGGCTAAACACTCCTGCCAGCCACACCAATCCTATGATGATAATTGGCGTTTTAAACTCTTGTTTTTCATTGATCTTTTTCTCAAAAAAGGCATCCGTGTTAGTGAATAGTTCAAGCATGTTATGGCATCCTGTCTCTGGATGTTATGTCAGGTAGAAAATGCATATTTTCAATTAAGGTATAAATTTCTTATCAATTTATAATTTCCTAATTGAAACTTATAACCCGTAAGTTCAAAAATCAGTATTTTCTACTTCCAAATATAGCGGAACCGACACGTACCATCGTAGCTCCTTCTTCGATGGCTGCCATGTAATCATTGGACATCCCCATAGACAATTCCCGAATATTGATGTTACTACAATTTTCCAGTTTCATTTCATCAAAAAGAGCTTTCATCTGCTTGAAATAAGGGCGCACCTGATCAGGAGTTACAAAAGGAGGTATACACATAAGTCCTGTCACCTGAATATTTTTAAGTGAACTGATCTCCGGTATGATCTGCCTGATCTCATCCTGTCCAAAACCATATTTCTGTGGCTCATTCCCAATATTTACCTGAAGGAAAACTTTCTGTACCTTTTCAATGTCCATGGCTTTCCTGTCAATCTCCTGTATGAGTTTCAAGGAATCAACAGACTGGATTACGTCAAAGAGCTGGACGGCTTTTTTGACCTTGTTTGTCTGTAAATGTCCTATAAGATGTTTTTCACAGGGCAGAATCTCATCAAATTTTTCCTCGAATTCCTGAACCCTGTTTTCCCCTATTATGGTGGCTCCGGCTCTGATGGATTCGTTAATTCGTTCAGCATCGATAGTTTTGGTAACGCTGACAAGCTTTGTATTTCCTATTTGTTTGAGAATATTCTCTGTTTTTTCCTGGACTGACATTAGTGTTCCCAATGAAGTTTTTACTTTCAGTGCTCTGCATTTAAATGACTGCATTCGTAGAGCACATGGGTTAAATGAAATAGATTTGATATAAACAGTTCGTTTGGTTCAAATTGTAATAGCATAAAAAGAGAAACTTCTCTCTTATTAGAAAACAGAATGATATTGATATGGAAGGTCACAGATGAGACAAAAATGGAGCAGGGAAGATATTGTTTTTAATTATTGTGCAGAAGCGGACTTAAAAGATATTTCATCAATGCTTTCAAAGGAGAGTGTATGCAAGTACCTGTTTTTCGGACCAAATACAGAAGAAGATACAATGGCCTATTTCCTGCCATTAGTTAATTCAATAGATGAATCCTTAAAGGAAAATAAAATACCTGACCTTAGCGTATTTACGATACGAGGAAGGGATAGTGGTGAGTTTATGGGTCAATGTGCATTGCTTCCGATAGAGTTCACTAATGGAAATTACCTTATCGGATACCAGATAGATGATACCCAATGGAGAAAAGGGTATGGGAGCGCAGCCTGTGAGTTTCTGGTATACTATGCTTTTAATGTACTTGATGCATTCAGGATCACCGGGGATTGTGCTGAAGGAAACCTAGGTTCCGAAAAAACAATGATCAAATCAGGTTTTAAGCCGGAAGGAAGACAAAAAAAATACTGGTTCAATGAAGGTAAATGGTATGACAGGCTTCTTTTTTCTCTATTGAAGGGTGATATTACCGAGCAGAGACTACAAGCTTTAAAAAATAGGTATGAGTAACCTATTGTAAATTTTAAATAAATGCAGCGAAAATTACAATATGCAGCATTTATTTTCTTTATTCTATTCTCTCCAGTGTTCCGGTCTGTTCAGGGCATCTGCACATCTAACTTTACCTCTAACCTCACTCAGTCCTCCGGAAGTTAATGCCTGTACCATCCAGGCACCTGCATGTTCATCAGGTATAGTGTAAGGCGCTGCAAATCCCAGGCTTCCTGCATCTTGTTTGAAGCCATGTCTCGGATAATAGTCTTCATGACCCAGGACAAAAACCATCTCAACACCAATGTCTTTTAGCTTTTCAATTCCCTCGTTAATCAACATTCCTCCGATTCCCTGCCGTTGGTATCCAGGTTTGATTGCCAATGGAGCAAGAATGTATATTGATGGAGAAACTTCGTTTGAGTCAACCGTTGCTTTTGTAAATAAAATATGTCCAATAGCCTCATTTTCTTTAAAAGCCAATAGTGATATCACTGGTTCCGCACTTTCATCTTCTAAAAGCTGGTTGACTAGCTCTGCTTCCTTTTCAGATCCAAAGGCTTCTTTTTCAACTTCCAGTACATCGCCAAGGTCTGATTCATTTGCTTCACGAATTTGAATCTCTGTTGTTTTCATGTTTTACCTTCTTTTAGATGGAATGCGCGTATTAGGATTGATTATGTTCTCTCATTTTTTTTGGGAAGCAATAGTTTTTCCCTGACTTAAAATATATTATTCTTTAAGAGTATTTATTCCATAAAAAAGATTCCAGTGTTCAGAATAAGCTTCTCTGATTCCTTACAATATCGTTTGCTTACCTATTGACTTTGAATAACCGGTAAGCTATTTAATGGAGTACGTTTCACTCATTAATGGATCAGGACTCAAAAAGTGGGAGTGCATGAAATGACTTTAGAAGCATACATAAATTTTAACGGTAACTGTCGTGAAGCTGTAGAATATTATGCTGAGGTTTTTGGAACGGAAAAACCCCAGTTCATGTTGTACAAAGATGTACCAGATGAAGCCTTTCCTGTTACAGAGGAAACAAAGGATATGATACTGCATACATCTCTTGATATAGCAGGAAGCACTGTCATGTTTTCTGATGTTCCTCCCGACATGCCTTTTGTTACCGGGAATAATATCAGCCTTGTAATTATCAGCAAAGATATGAACGAAATTAGGTCAATGTTTGATAAACTCAAAAATGGTGGTTCTGTAGACATGGACCTTCAGGAAACATTCTGGAGCAAACTACATGGTTTTGTAACTGACAAGTTCGGAGTTGGCTGGCAATTCAGTCACGAAAGTGAATGAAAATTACTCATTTTCATTTACAATGATCTGTAAATGTTAAATTGTCACCAAAATACAGTGATACCACATTATTTGCATGAAAGCATATACAATTGCATAGGAATAGCTATATATAGTATCATTCCTAGTTTAATATGCTTTAAGAGGCTGAAACTACTTTGATAAATTATAGGGCTAGATAGTATTACCTTAACCGTTTTTACTGTTTTTTCTTATGTTTAACTAATGGTTGTATTTCTTTTTAAGCAAATACGAAAGGATGTGAAATATTTGTTTAATAACATGGATTCAGATGCTCCGGTCGAAGCCGGCGAAACGTATGACGTAACAATCGAAGATATTGCAAGAGAAGGCGACGGAATCGCAAGAGTAAGCGGATTTGTCATCTTCGTGCCAAACACAAAGGTTGGCGATGAAGTTACAATTAAAGTTACAAAAGTAATGCGCAAGTTTGCATTTGGCGAAGTTGCTTAATTCTTATAATTAACAATTAATTTTAACTGAAATTGGAAAATCAAAGTTTTGGTTTTCCATTCCCACTTTTCTACAATGCTTATACTTTTCTATTAATGTTCTCTTAATCGGGGAATTATCCTGTGAACACGTTTTTTGTACTCCCGGTATTCATCTCCAAACTGTGCCACTAATCTTGTTTCCCAGTGAAGGGAACCCAGATAGAGGTATATGCTGGCCAGGATGTATATGATAAGCAGGTTCGTGGTCATAAAGGGAGTTAACCAGATGATGACCAGTCCTGAGAGCAGGAAAGGGTCCCTCACCCAGCGATAGATACCCTTAATCTCAAGGTGACCTGCTTCCGATGTACCTGGTCCGGCCAGTTGTTTGCGTATACTGAACCTGTGAGGTGCATCAAGCAAGGCTCTTGGAGCAACGAGTGTAGCAACCAGTTGTCCGCCTACCATCAGCCAGCGCCAGGGAGAAGATACTATGTAGAGTATCGATCCGGGTTTTCTGAAGAAGAGATAGACAACAGGTGAAATTGTTATAATTGCAATTAGACTGTATACAGGCATGAACAATTTATCAGCCCTAAGGCCCATAACCCTCATGAGAAAACGCTTAAAGGGAAGGCTTGCCAGGAAACTGTGAATAGCTGCAAATGCCACCAGGCTGACAATAAGGGTAACTCTGGATGAAACCAACTTTTCCACTCTCCGTTTTTTATTTGGAGAAGATTGTATTTAGGAGTTTTGAATTAGCAGAGTTGAGTTTATAAAATAAACAGATTCTGCAGAGAAGCTCGCAATCAGGAAAAAGACAGTATTGACAGGCTTTTAATTTCATCTATTGTGCTTGCCAGCCTGTCAACTAAAAAAACTAATACTCAAATTAGTTGAACTAATTTGGCTTGTCCGACAGGTGGATTACTTCTGGTTAATTCCGGGCCGAAGAAAACTCTCACTTCCATTCCTTCCTGCAGATTATCCACATCATATAGTCCTCCGGTAGGATCTTGAATATAAGTTTCTTCAGATAACACAAATTTTATTCCACTATCATATCCTGCTTCATCCATTTCCTCGCTTTCTACAAGGATCATTGGATAGGGATCAGCATTTTCGATAGAAGATATGGTTCCGTTGAAACTGCTGAGGGTCTCTGACTCTCCGTTATTACCTGAATATCCTTCGATGAATTCGACAGGTACCTCAATTGTTTCTTCAGTTCCTGAAACCGGTACTTCAACATGTTGAGTGGTTAGGTAATCACCTCCGGAAACAGATCCGTCTCCGTCAACATCCATGTGTGCCGAAAGAGAGTAGGTGTGTCCTTCCTGAAGCTCACTGTAACTGATTTCGAATGGTATTGAGCTGCCATTATCTATTGAAATATCTTCAAGTGTAATCTGTGAAACAACCGTAGAAGGAGCATCCGCAAGACTTACATCTTCAATTTTGATATAGGCCGTGGCATTTGTTAATGATTCTTCTGAATCAAACGTAATTATTCCTTTAATGCTATTTTCCGTATCTTCTGAAGCTTCAATGTCATGGACATCATTCGATTCCAAGCAGCCGAGAGCTGAAAGTCCGACAATCAGGATTAAGAATACCAGAAGCGCCGTTAGAAGCTTATTATTCCAATTCATTTTTTCACCATGGCAGATAAATGATACTGGAATTATATATCGTTAGCCTAAGTTGCGAATTTACTTGAAGTTAATATTCGATAAAATTGTTTTCAAACTCAATGTACCATTGGTAAAATGGAAAGGGAGTTTGAAGATACGGAAATACAGGAAGCCACTGCAAGCAGAATAGTTCCAATATGGTCATTTTTCTATACAACCAATGCACAACATATATTTTTCTGACCTTCAAGTATATATTATGGTACCATCATCCTTTTAATCAGGAGGAAGAAAATGTCTGTTCTAAGTTTATTGGGCTGCAAAATACTTCAGGATGAAATTCTCTGGCTTTTTACAAAAGATTCACAGATAAAGAGAATCCTGATCGTAGAAAATGAGAATATCTCTGAATTTACGGAAAAGCTCGATGAACAAAATATCTGCTATGATGTTTTTTCGCTTGAAAAGATATCAGGTATCGTCAAGGATGCTCATAAAGATGAACTGACTGTTGTAGTCAACCTTCTGGAACTCGGGCTTCATGCTGTTCCGAAAACGCTGAAATCTGAAGTCTATCAAAGTATCAGGGAAATGATACCTTTTTCCGATGGAATGCTCATTTTTTACGGGCTTTGCGGCAATGTCCTGGGTAAGGTGGAAGAGGATTTCTGCCTGGAAAAAGATGATTGCATAGTGCGAATACTAAGAGATGATGAAAGGATCGTTGATGACTGTATCGGAGCAACAGTGGGTGGTAGTGCCAACTACCTTGAATTGCTGAAAACCCATAGTAAAGAGCCTGCATTTTTCTTTACACCTATGTATGCGACTTCATGGAGAGAAATTTTGAACATAGACAAATTTCATTCAGATCCCGGTGAAGCACTGGAGATGGCAAAAATGATCAATGACCTGGCTGGATATTCAAGGGTTGCAAAGGTTAATACCGGTCTTACATACGTTAAGGATGTCGATGAAAAAATCGAGGAATATGCAGAATTGTTCGGATACAGTATTTTTGAAGTAAATGGTAATCAGGAAATATTCGAGAAATGCTATCTTTCCATAAAAGATGAAATTGACAACAGATGTTGAGGATAACTGAAAACCTTAATTTTTGAATTCTTTTTAATACCAGTCTGCTCAGTTCAGTCGAATTTGCTCATCAACTGAGATGCAGCTTGTTAATATAGTGTTACCTGAACCATTTCTGATTTTAGTGAATGCTTATTTTTTATTTTCAGGATTAGTACTTCCGATTTTCCAGAAAAGATACAAATGAACATATGCATGAATTTTAGTCAATAAATTAAATCTGACTGGAATCACCCAAATTCTGAGTTGACAAAAAAGCACGGTTGACAATTATGTCATTAAGCTAAATTTATACTGGCAATCTATAAATAGAAATAACAACTTCATTTTGTAGAAGGGGCATAATACATTTACAACGATTACCATGATAAAAAATCGTCTGGTAAACACGTTTTTTCAAAAGCTAATCACCCGGACAGGTGGTGCTAAATGAAAAAAAAATCGCTTCAGGCAGTACTCGCAACGGAAAAATGCACCTGTTTACTTTCTTCCCTATCTGATGGTCAGAAAAATGTTGTTGAACTCAGCATATCTTCGGGACTGAGCATAAGAGAAATTCTCTTGAACGTGCGGCAGATGGAAGATTGCTACCTGATAAGCCAGGAAAATGGTCTTTTCAGGTTGACTTCTATGGGAGAGCTAATTATCAAGAAATTAGAACCTCTTCTGTACATAGAAAAGTTTCTGAACACCAGTGATGGTTACCTGCAAAAAAGAAACCTGGATTTCATTCCCTTACCTTTATTGACGAGGCTGTATGAAATCGATTCTTTCACTGTTGTCCAACCCAGTTTTTTTGATATGTTTGACTACAACAAAGAAGCTCATGAAAGGTCCAAGCGCTCAAAGTCATTCCGTATGGTAGCAGCCAGTCTGCATCCTTATTTTCCGGAATTGTTCAGGGATCTCATAGATGAAGGAGTTAATCTATACCTCATCTTTGATTCATCTCTTTTAGATAAACTAAAAGGAGATAATTATGATGAACTGCAGGAACTTGTAAGTTACAGGCAAGTTAAAATCTATATGTATCCCCAAAAGATGTACTTCCTTTCGTTGAAAGTAAATGATTTTTGCATCGTATTGAAGCTGTTAACAAATGAGGGTACATATGACCACAAGCAACTTATGTGCCACAGTCCTGATGCAGTGATATGGGGAAAAGAACTCTTCAATCACTACCTTAAGGATTCTATGCAAGTAACTCAAATATAATGGGTATTATTCTTTTTACCTGTTATACTTGAAACATCATAGTAGTTTATGGATTAGGTTTAAATCAATTGTTTACTAAATTCTCAAGTCGGGAGTTCTTGCTAAAGTACGATTTCTTGGATAATAGCAATTCAGATTATGTTTTTTATTACCTGGGGTAGAATATGATTAATTTTAGTTGGCTGGGGTGGCTTTTATGAAAAAAAGGTTGCTTGACGTATTGTTTAAGTCAGAGAAGAGAAAAGAAGTTCTTTTATTGTTAAATGACGGAGCACAGGAAATAGAATTTCTTCTCCAGTCTTTAGAAACGACGAGACAGGCATTATTACCACAGATGAGAATACTTGAAGATCATCACCTTGTAACTCAGTCAGGTGATACTTTTGAATTAACGGTTATCGGAAAACTGACAGTTGAAAAAATGATTCCTTTGTTGGATATTGTTAAAGTTCTTGATGTTGATATCGATTATTGGGGATCTCACAGGCTTGACTTCATTCCGTCTTATCTTCTGAAGAGGATAAATGAACTGCGGGAATGTGAGGTAATGAAACCTTCTCATGTACACATATACGATCTGAATAAAACTGTTATGAAAACATCCTATATGTCTGAATTTCATTATGCTCTCTGTACATTTTATCATCCCCATTTTTCCAAGTTTTTTTCTGGTTTGATGGAGAAGAATATAGATGTGTATTTAATTACAACAACAGAAGTACTCAATAAATTGCAGAAAGAACGCATAACGGATTTTGAAGAACTTCTGAAAAACAAACTATTCCATTTTTATGTCTCCTCTGCAAAAATGGATTTCTTAGCGGTTGTATACAATAATCACCACCTTCTGGTACGTCCATTAAAAAGTGATGGTGAAATCGATAGCCAGCATGTTCTATGCTCCAATCCGGAAGCGCTTAAATGGGGAAATGATTTTTTTGAATACTATTTGAGCCAGTCAACACAGATCACTGAAATTTGAGCTGAAATTCATCTTCCGATTTTATAATTTTTCCACTAAGTAATCGCTTAAAAAAGAATAAAAGAAGGGATATCATCTCTACACTCAACCCGGAGCAGAGAAATGGTCATCCCTGGGCTGCTGTCACTCTGCTTATTTTTTGAAACGCTCTACTACATCGTCGGTGGTCACAACTTCTGAGGCTATCAGGCCATAGTTGGTATAGGCAGCCTGTGTAGCCTCAGGACCCGGACCAGTGGTAGCGTCCTTGACAACCAGGACATCAAAACCGCTTTCGATAGCATCCCTCAGATGGGATTCAACACAAAGATTTGCAGACATACCGGCCAGGATGATAGTATTAACATTTCTTTGCCTTAATTGTATACCTATATCTCCTGTCCAGAAGTTGCTCAGAGCCTTATGAGGCGAGAGGACAATGGTATTATCATCGGGTTTTAACTTAGGATGGAAATCTGCGCCCCAGCCGCCTTTTCTGAACATCTTTCGGTCGAACATTAGCTTATCTATAGGATTCAGGTGAGACCAGCTTTTAAACTCCTCATCAGAGTAGTAGTGAGGCGAGTAGAAAACCGGTATTCCAGCCTCCTTTGCTGCGGCTTTAAGCTCAACCAAGTGCTCTACAACTTTCGTTTCTTTAACTCCTTCTCCCACAAGATCCCATACGACTCCTTCCTCTGACAGGAAATCATTCTGTGGATCTACGATTATCAGAGCCGTTTTCTTCAGGTCTATTTCGTCACTAATATTTAAGCCCCCATAATTTAGAATTGCTTCAATTTATAAAAGATTATTTGAGATTATCGCATCAGATCACTTTTTCTCAATTCTGATTTGAAAGCTTTTTTCTCAACATTAATCCACATACGAAAAAATAGATAATATTCTAAATTAAAATTTTAAGCTGATAGCTCCACAATGATTCAGGATGAACCTTATATTCTTTAAACGGAATTAATTATTGGGGTCTGGTGAATAATATCTGACTCTGATGCGGTTATGGGGAGGATTAAAAATTACTGAAAATTCAGGAAATGAACGTGAAGAAGATTGTTCGGCCCGTTGTGAGAGCGCTTATGAAGAAGATCTTGTGGGAATATCGAAAAGTGTTTGTCCTGAATGCTTTAGAGTCATTGACTGCCAGAAATTAATACGGGAAAATAGGGTCTTTTTACATAAGAATTGCCCGGAACATGGCTTTTTTGAAGTTCCCGTTTATTCTGATGCCAATGATTACCTTAATGCAATAAAGTCCAATACTCCCGGTTCAAAACCCCTGCGTTACCAGAATCCCGTTTCAAGGGGTTGTCCGTTAGATTGTGGTCTGTGTGAGGATCATCAACAGCACACATGTGTCGCAATTATAGAGATAAATGATAGTTGCAACCTGAATTGTCCTATTTGCTTTGCAGATTCAAAAAACAGTTATGCCCTGTCGTTTGAGAAAGTAAAGGAAATGATAGATTTATATTTCGAGTGCGAGAAAGAACCCGAGGTTCTTCAGATCAGTGGAGGGGAGCCTACTCTGCATCCTGACATACTCGATATCCTGAAGTATATGGGACAGAAGAATATACTGTATCCTGTACTGAATACTAACGGACTTATGCTTGCTGATGTAGGTTTTGCAGAAAATATAGCATCCACTATTGATGATGATGACTCCGGGATCGGAAAGCCTGTCATATATCTCCAGTTTGACGGGTTTGATGACAATATCTATACGACACTCAGGGGAAAACCTTTGCTCGACATAAAAATGAAGGCTATTGAAAACTGTGAAAATCTTGGCCTGACAGTTGCCCTTGTATCCACTGTCGTTAAAGGAGTAAATGACCATGAGATCGGATCGATCATCGACTTTGCGATGAAAAAGCAAAACATAAAAGCGGTTAATTTCCAGCCAGCTACCCTGACAGGAAGATATGAACTGGAAAACAGGGAAAAAATGCGAATGACAATTCCCGAAGTCCTCCATGAGATCGAACTACAGACAAACAGCATATTGAAAAAAGATAATTTTACCAGTGTGCCCTGCCCGCATCCTACCTGTTCGGTCTGTTCCTATGTTTATAACCATAATGGAAAGATGATCTCATTGACCAAATTCCTGAGTTCCGGTGACAGGAGGGATTACCTTGTTGATCGCAGCATTGCAGATCTGGAGGTTATGAAAAAGGTTGAAAAATCGATCAATGTTCTCAATGTGCTCATGAATAAAAACAATGCTTGTTGCAGTGATGGCTCAGGGAAATGTGATTGCACTTTATTTCCAGGGATGACTACCGGTTCCGGGAAAATAATTGATAACATTACTCTTATTTCAGTACACGCTTTCATGGATGAATATAACTTTGATCTGGAAAGAGCAAAAAAATGCTGTATTACGGAGATCCTTCCTAACGGACAGATGATTCCATTCTGTGTTTATAATATCCTCTACAGGAAGAAAATGAGCGAGCAGTTCAGGGAAATTTGACAATATCCAGATATATTTGATATCAGTAGTCCTGGATTAAGGAAGTAAATAAATGGATCCTAAAGATGTGAAAAAACTGGTAAAAGAAGGCTATAGTGAAGTAGCCGGAACCGGACATTCTGGATGCTCAAAGAAAAATCCTTGTTGTAGTCTCAGTGGTATAGCAGAAGATATAAGCAGGGAAATAGGGTATTCGGATAAAGAACTTAATGCTATTCCACAGGGTGCTAATCTTGGCCTTGGCTGTGGAAATCCTGCCGCGATAGCATCCCTGAAACCAGGTGAGACTGTTCTTGATCTTGGTAGTGGTGCTGGTTTTGATTGTTTTCTTGCTTCTGAGAAAGTAAGAAGTGAAGGGAGGGTCATAGGTGTGGACATGACACCGGAAATGATAGAGAGAGCCGAAAAGAATGCCCGGGATGGAGAATTCGGTAATGTTGAATTCAAACTCGGTGAAATTGAAAAGCTACCGATAGCTTCTGATTCTATTGATGTTGTTGTCTCTAATTGCGTCATCAATCTTTCCCCCAGCAAAGATAAAGTTTTCAGGGAAATTTTCAGGGTTCTGAAGAAAGGTGGGCGTTTTGCCATATCTGACATTGTTCTTCTAAAGGATATTCCTGACAGGTTCAGAGAATCAGCAGAAGCGTATATCAGTTGCATTGCCGGTGCTGCCTTAAAGGCTGATTATCTGGGTGCAATAAAAAATGCAGGTTTTCAGGACGTCGAGATATTGGATGAAACCGGCTATCCTTTTGACCTGATCGTTGAAATGCTCTCTCCTGAGGAGATGGATGCTATTCTTGACGATATGAATCTTTCCATGCAGGAAGCAGAAGAACTTGCTGATTCTGTCATCAGCATTGAGATAAGCGGGATTAAAATGCCCTGATTTTTTAGTGCTTCATTAAATCAACCTATGAGATAACCTAAGGATGCAATTATCAATAGAACCTCAATAATTCCCGGTATGTAGTCTGACTTAAATATCAAGTAACCAAAAACAAATAGCTGAAGGGCAAAAAACACCAATCCTATCAGCCATGTGTTGTTAAATGAGTTGATATATAGCATCATCTGACCCTGCAATAATTGCAGCTTCACGTAAAGATATATCTACGAAACGGTTTGTCATTCCAATTTCCACTCTCCCAAATTAAGTTTGGCTATATCTGTTATTTATGTTTTTCTTGAAAGTAATGTTACTCAACTTTGTTTTTTACAATAATGCTACCAATACTTATTTATGATGCAGTCAAATTATTTATTAATGCATTCTGCTGAGCAGGGTGACGGGACAAGCAATAATGTGAGTAGTGCTGTTGATGAAAAGAACTTTGTCTGATGTGTTGTTTGCTTCCGAAAAAAGAAAGAATGTACTTTTATTGTTACGGGAAGAACCCAGAATGATGGATGATCTTCTCAAATCATTAGAAACTACAAGACAGGCATTGCTTCCCCAAATAAGGATTCTGGAAGACAACTATCTGGTTTCTTCTTTCATGGATGTTTACGAATTGACTACCGTGGGAAAAGTAGTAGTTGATAAAATGGCTCCTTTGTTGAAAACTTTTGAGCTTTTTGACGGCGATATTAATTATTGGAGAACTCACAACCTGGATTTCATTCCAACTCATTTGTTACCGGGTATAAGTGAATTCAGAAAATCCACAGTAGTAGATCTCCCACTTGTGGACCAATATGATATACAAAAGATCTATAGTGAGAAAAGTAAAGAATCCGAGTCTGTGTATGCAGTTACTGAGCTTTTGTATCCTAACTATCAGATCGTATTTTCTGAGTTAATCGACAATGGCGTAAATATATACTTAATTGTCTCTAAAAGTCTGCTTGAAAAAATACGTACTTATTACCGTGAAGATTTTGAAAAATATATGGAAAGCAAATTTTTCAATATTTTTGTTTATAATAAAAAAATGGACTTCGTATTCTTTACCTTTGATGATTATCAAGTCCTGATGAGTTTATTGAAAAACAACGGAGAGTTTGACAGTACACATGTCGTGTGCTCCGATCCAAAAGCTCTTGATTGGATTAAAGATCTCTTTGATTACTATTTGCAGGATTCGATACCACTAAATGAAATTTGATCAACATTACTCTTTTTCATATTCACTCTGATAGTCCGGTTGAGTTATCCTATATATTTTCAATAAAAGCCAGAACATCAATAATAATTCTTTATAATCCAAAAACCTGTTTTATCAAAGCTACATAAAAAATACGCATCAAATTAATGAGATTAACATATGAAAGAAATAATTTTTTGTAACATCAACTTAAGTTAATTCATGCCGATGCTACAAAGGGCCCATACGGGGCCTGAAACTTAGTAGTTTATCTGATCCCTGTGTCCGAAACCTTTTGTATAGTCCAGATAATAGGCTTCCAGAGGTTCGACTTTTATCATCACAAAGTCAGGATCAGCTGGCATATCTTTAACGAATGGGAACTTTTCAGCCATCATCTGTCCTGCCTTATTCATTTCATCCATATCAGTGACAAATGATGCTTTACCCTGCACCTGTACGCCGGTAATGCTCATGACCTCTATATCGTCTTCATCAACAGCATAGCCTACAGATGGATTATTCATGATGTTCTGTGCTTTACGGGTATTTTTGTTTGTTCCAAAGTACACAGTTGCACCATCTGATACATACCCCATCGTGTGAACAACTGCTCTTCCTTCCCCATCAACCGTTCCAAGATTGAGCCATTCATGATTTTTCAGGTAATCTTCTATTACTTTTTTAATTTCTTCTGTCACACAAACACTTCCAATAATCTTAGTAAATAGAAAAGGTGCATGGTAGAATAAATAAGTTTTTGTTTTGTCTAATACGTCATTCCGCCAGGGAAATACCAAAATCGTGAAATTAATATCTGTCTTTACAGCATAAGAATAAATGCTTTGCAATTATCCAGTATTCAGGGCTTAAACTTTCAGGGACCAAATGTGGTGTTATAAATGGCAGAATTGAAGACAAAGAAGAATGATGCAAATGTGGAAGATTTTCTCAATAGTGTTGAGAATGAAAAGAAACGTGCTGATTCTTTCGCCATCATGAATTTAATGCAGGAAGTAACAGGAGAGAAACCTGCTATGTGGGGAAACAGTATCGTCGGTTTTGGGAGTTACACTTACAAATATGCCAGCGGACGTAAAGCAGATTGGATGCTGACTGGCTTTTCTCCCCGTAAACAATACCTTACTCTCTATATCATGTCCGGTTTTGAACAATATGATAATCTTCTGGACAAGCTTGGTAAGTACAAACTTGGCAAATCCTGTCTTTATATCAAGAAACTTGAAGATGTGGACCAGGATGTTTTGCGGGAGCTGGTCAGGCAATCTGTTGAGTATATGAAAAAAATAAGTGTCTGAGATGGAATTTAGTTTCGCAGTTTTTTTATTGCAGACCGCATTAACCTTAACGTTTTGATTCGCCGACTTCTATAAGGTAACCGTCAGGGTCTACCATATAGCAGCGTATCTCGGAAACGTGTTCTTTTGGCTCTGTTATGAACTGAGCACCCATTTCTTTTCGCGATTTATAGAAATCATGAATATCAGCCACCCGGATATTCAAAAACGCACTCAAAATATCATGATCTTTCTTTACGGCTACTGTAGTTTCTGGCTTGTCATCTGTTGGCTCGCCGCCACCGATATTGAGAATTATCCAGCTATTTGCCACCTTGATTATGCACGGTACACCTGCAGCATCCGTCTCCATAACTATTTTGCCTTCAAGCATTTTCCTGTACCATTCACATGAAGCTTTCACATCATTAACTATAAGCGTATGCGTGAGCACAAACCCTTTATCGGGTGCTGGAAAATCATCATCTGTCATGTCTATCTCTCCAATAATTCCTGATGTTTTAGTATTCGGATACTACGGGGATAGATCTTGCGAAGCTATGCTACAAACCTGGCTTAAGGATTGCTGATATTGAAAAATCACTTCATGATTTGGTACCACAAAAAATGACGGGCTATTAAACAAGTCCTAAGACTGATTTTACAAATCCAATGAGTATGGAAATGTAACTTTCAGGTTCATCAGTATTTTCAATGCAGTACTCATTACTGGTTGTATTATTTGCTGTGATTGCATTTTTATCCGTATTACTGTCATTGCTTTCAATAAACATGACATCTGCAATGTTATCATGTTCTACTGTAATATTTACAGTTTCATCCTGACTGATGTTTGTATAATCGAAGAAGTCCACACGGTTATCATTTAATACGGAATAAACTCTGATCACATCTTCTTCATCCGGAATGAAATGAAAATACGTGGCACCTTCCCAATGTCTTGAAAAGAATTCTGGAAAGTCCTCATAATAAGGAACTGTCATTGTTCCATTTACTATCTCTAACTCATATGTGCGGTTTACTTGGGCTTCATGAATGAAAAGCGTGTTACCAGAGATTTTATAGTTAGTCATGTGGGGCTGAAGACTAAAACGTGGTGACGGTGAGAGAATAACCATCCCCCATTCCGGGTTATTCCTGGAATAATTTACTGCATGGTCAACGCACACCCAATCGTTTTTATCTTCTTTCAGGAAGTCCTGATTATTCATGTATGCCTGATAATCAATATCATTTTCACCGGAAACGGTGCCTATAGATGCTATTATCAAAAGCAATGCTATTATGATTATCTTTTTTATTGTATCCACTTCCAAATATACTGCATTCCATATGATGCATTATAAGTTAAATAAATGATGAGCTTCAGGACCCAAAGAATGAAATGAATCGAACGGATAGGCAAGCCTGATGCATTTGCTTATGTGATGGAAAGATGAGGCTGATTTGATAGGAGGAAGATTCCTTGAAAAAATGTTAAATATACTCAATCTAAGTCCAGATTATTCTTCACTGACAGTGCTTTCATCCATATGGAATATTGCCCATATGTGTCCGTCAGGATCTTCAAAGCTGCGTCCGTACATCCATTCATGATCCTGAGGTTCTGCTGCTTCGAAACCACCAGCTTCTATGGCTTTGTTTACAAGTTCATCTACCTTTTCCCTGCTTTCAGTTGATATGGACACCGCCACTCCTGTACAGTTTTTGGAATCACAGATATGCTTTGCAGTGAAAATCCGGAAAAAGCTCTCAGTTAATAACATTACAAAATTCTCTTTGTTGACGATTATGCAACTGCCTTTTTCGTCAGATAACTGTGGATTAAACTCGAAACCAAGTTTAGTAAAGAACTCTGTTGATCTGTCTAGATCTTTCACGGGTAAATTTACAAACATCTGACCGGTCATAACAATAAGATAGTTTTGAATGTTCATAAGGAAAGAGGTTTGAGCACTTTCTCAAGTTAACCCATAGATAAAAGCAGATTCGATTTGTTTTTTGGTTCAAAGACAGCAAATGCCGTAATTTTCAATATGATTTCTACACAGTCCTTTCAATCTTCTATGCCCAGTATTTCTTTAGTCAGCTTGTAACTATGTTCTGTGCATTCGGGAGTAGATTCATTAACACATTCCTTATATGCGAATCCTGAGATTTCATAAAGCACTCTGTTCAGGTTCCTGCCTTTGTCTGTCAGATGATATTCTATAGATAAGGGTGTTTTGGAGACAATTCCCTTTTCTATTAGTCCGTCCTGCTCTAGCTGGCGTAATTTACTTGATAGAACTTTGCTGCTGAGTTTGGGATTATTCTTCAAAATCTCGTTGAATTGTTTTTTCCCACAAAACATATCCCTGATAATGTTAAGTGTCCATTTTTTGCTTATTATCTTGATTGCTTTATCTATAGGGCTTCGCTTCAAATCTCCCATCATTTCTCACCTGATTACCATCTGGTTAGCTTAAGTATTTAAATTATTTTCGTAATTATGGAGTACAAAGAGAGCATTGTAGAAAACATTTTTCTTTAGTAATAAAAAATACTAATGTCTTAGATTTCCTGAAATCAGGTATTCAGTATGGTGTTTCTGCAAAGTTCGAATGGAGTTCAAGATATGACTAAAATAACACAAAGTATGATTGGCGAAGCGTTAGTAGGAGAAGGACCGGAAGTTGCTCACATTGATCTTGTAATTGGTACAAAAGGAAGTGCAGTTGAGACTGCATTCATGACATCACTCGCATCACCAAGACAGGGTCATTCACCTTTACTTGCAGTGCTTGAACCAAATGTTACACCAAAACCTGCAACACTGCTTGTTAATAAAGTAACTATCAAGAATGTGTCCCAGGCAGCCCTGATGTTCGGACCTGCCCAGGCATCTATCGCAAAAGCTGTAATGGACAGTGTGGAAGAAGGAATTATTCCAAAGGAAGAGGCAGAAAATCTTCTAATAATCGTTTCAGTGTTCATTGAGTGGGATGCAACAGACAAAGATAAGGTATATGAGTTTAACTACGAAGCTACAAAGCTTGCAATAAAACGTGCTGTTGAAGGGACTCCTACAGTAGAAGATGCACTTGCAAAGAAGGAATCTGCAGAACATCCTTTTGCCTGAACAGAAACTTCCTGCGAGCAAAATCGCAGGAATAATCTACTTTTTTTATATGTGTATACTTTATCCTCGTATCATTTGTTTCAATAGGAATTACCTTCAGGATAAATTCTTTCAAGCAGGTGATTTGAAATTATCTGTATGAATCCATCAAAAAAGGTTTTCCGTGACCAGGATAAACCATTTTAACATTTGATTTTTTGACTTTGTCAATGCTTTCACTCAACGCTTTTGGATCATCTACCATTGAAGATGACTCTGGCTTTTTTGTATTTGTAAATAAATCACCACAAAAAAGATCATGATCAGATGTCAGGATTCCTATGGAACCTTTTGAGTGTCCGGGAAGATAAAGAACTTTTGCATCCAGTCCATATTCGGATAAATCTGTTTTTTCATCAATTGTAATATCAGGTTTAAATTTGCTTATTCTGAAAAATACATTAACCATTTTTTTTATGATCCAGTTGCCAGTTTTTCTGTTCCAGAACATATCTCCATATTCTACCATTCCTGAATCATACTTGTGCATGGCGATTTTTGAATCGTATTTTTCGCGAATATATGAACAATTTCCAGTGTGGTCAAAGTCTCCATGAGTTAAAATGATCAGATTGAGATTTCCAGGATGACAGCCAGCCTCCGCAAGCTCTTGTTCAAGTTTTTTTCTTTCGGATTTCCTTCCCGTGTCAATCAAAACAAATCCTTTGTCTGTCCTAAGAAGATAACAATTACAACTGAATCCTCCCAGTGAAATTGTCTCAATTTCTGTGATCATGTGGCTAAATTATTATGTTTACCTGACTAATAAAGTATGGGAACAACTATATTTTTGTTTCATATGTTCCATGAATTGCTTCATCCTCTTTCCAAAAGAAAAATGATGAAACCAGTAAACCTTTTACTCCATATGTTCATGCCAGGGAAAGACTTGATAAGTAGGAGCATAAAATAGTAAATGAATATATATACATCATACCTAAAAAAATAGAGGTGACAAAATGTTCTGCTACCAGTGTGAAGAAACAATGAACGGGGATGGCTGCACAAATAACGGAATGTGTGGCAAGAAAGGGGAGGTTGCAGACCTTCAGGATGATTTGATCTATGTGCTTAAGAGCGTTGCATTCTACAACCAGAAAGCGAGAAAGGCAGGCATTTCTGAAAAAAGCACTGATGAATTCATGCTCGATGCATTGTTCTCAACTATAACGAATACCGATTTCAGAGCTACCGGGATTCAGGATCGCATTGACAGAGGATTCGAGCTTCGGAATGAGATCAAACAAAAACTTCTTGATAACGATCTACTCGATGAGAATGATCTGCCTGAGATCGCAACCCTGACCCCGGAAAACCTTAAGGACAGAAATACTGGCATACTTGCAACAGAGGATGAGGATATCCGGTCATTGAGAGAACTGCTGATTTATGGTATCAAAGGAATTGCAGCATATGGCCATCATGCTATGATGCTTGGAAATTCTAATAAAAAGGTTAGTTCGTTTATAGAAGATGGCCTTGTGGCAACGACGGATGACAGTCTGACTGATAAGAATCTTGTCTCATTGGTCCTGAGGTGCGGTGAAAAAGGTTTTGATGTGATGACAGATCTTGACATGGCAAATACGTCTGCATTCGGAAACCCGGAACCAACACAGGTTAACATCGGAACAAGAGATAATCCGGGGATTCTTGTCAGCGGTCATGACCTAAAGGACCTGAAACAATTATTGGACCAGACTGAAGGAACCGGTATAGATGTCTATACTCACGGTGAGATGCTGCCTGCAAATTCATATCCTGAACTTAAGAAATACGAACACCTGGTAGGTAACTACGGCGGCTCATGGTGGGAACAAAAACATGAATTCGAGAGTTTCAACGGACCGATATTGCTGACAAGTAATTGTATAGTCCCTCCAAAGAAAAGCTACATTGACCGGTTATACACTACAGGCTCCGTGGGTTATGATGGTGCTACACATATCGTGGCTGAGGAAGGTGAGAAAGATTTCTCGGCTATTATCGAGCAAGCAAAGACCTGTGAAGCTCCGGTACAACTGGAAGAAGGTAGCATCATGGGTGGTTTTGCTTACAATTCCGTATTGACTAATGCGGACAAAATCGTTGATGCTGTTAAAACAGGGAAGATAAAGAAATTCATTGTTATGGCGGGTTGCGATGGTCGTCACAAGGACAGGCAGTACTATACTGACTTCGCAGAGGCATTGCCCAAGGATACTGTTATACTTACTGCCGGATGTGCTAAATATCGCTACAATAAGCTTAATCTTGGGGATATTGACGGGATTCCAAGAGTATTGGATGCAGGACAATGTAATGATTCGTTTTCATTGATCATTATTGCTCAGGGAATTATGTCGAGGCTTGGATTTATAGATGTTAACGAAGCACCTATCTCGTATAATATCGCGTGGTACGAGCAAAAGGCAGTCCTTGTGTTGCTTACTCTCCTGAGACTTGGAATTCAGGATATTACGCTTGGTCCAACACTGCCGGCCTTTGTTTCACCGAATGTTCTTAATGTACTGGTTGAGAAGTTCAATATAACACCAAGCAGCACTATTGAAGAAGACATGGAGAGGCTCTTAAAGTAAAATTTTAAAAGTAAAGCATGGGATTAAAACAAATTCCATGCTTAACTGTGGTTATGCTTTGCATGAAGCTGAGTGCCTGAGAGCTTTAATGCAAATAATTTTGATTCCCATGTTGGTTTCTTGTATGGGATTAACTTTAATTTGAAGAGTTTAGCCCATGAACCACAGAACCTCTTCTACTTTATTTTTAACTCTCCAAAAACACTAGTGGATCATCTTTTTTAGCAACCCATGCTTTTTCCTGCAGCATTTTAATCCAGGGTATTATTCCTTCAGGAATAACATTTCTGAAGTTTGAATTATCTTCTTCAGCAATTCTTACTATTGCATCCACTAATTCCTGAGGATCAAGTTGATTCTCCAGTCCGCCTGCTATAGATGCCAGTATTTCTGGTTTTGTGAAGCTTGTTCCCGGATCAAACCATCTTGCCATTGTCTCTGCACCCCTGTCATTGAATCCGGTTGCATATGCACCAGGATTAATTGTACAGACTTCTACTCCGGTTCCTGCTAATTCTCCTTTTAGTCCTTCAGCCAGACTTTCCAATGCGTGTTTTGTTGCATTGTAAATTGCTACAAATGGGAATGTGATTAAACCTCCCATTGATGTAACAAAGATCACTTTACCTGATCCGCGTTTGACCATTTGTGGCACAAAGCCTTGCGTCATTGCCAGTGTTCCGAAAACATTTGTTTCAAAATTACTTCTGACAATTTCCATTGGAATCTCTGCTACCGGGCCTGTTTCCATAATTCCGGCATTGTTGATAAGCACATCAATTTCATTTTTGAAGATTGCTTCCCTGTCTCGTTCATTGGTGATATCCAGCACTTCGATTTGTAGTTCGACTCCTGCTTCTTCAGCTTTTTGAAGGAGTGCTGTTTTCTGTGGTGCAATCTCTACTCCTGCAATTACCCTATGTCCTTTCTTTGCTAATGCAAGTGCAGCTCCTTCACCAAATCCGCTACCTGCTCCTGTAATTAAGATTGATTTTTTCATTATGTACCCCCTGGTATTTCTTACTGTAGTTTGTAAAATTGCTCTAAGCTAACATTTGCAAGAACACTTTTTACTCCCCATAAAGGGTATTTCATCTTTATATAAAAAATGTACTTGCCTATTAGATCTAAATATTCTCTTAATGGCAATTTTAAAATTAAGTTAAAATTGTTGTTGGGATTTTAGTTTTTCAATTAATGAGAAAACAATCAGGATTATTAAAGAGATTAAAAGACTTAAAAGTCTTTTATTTGAATATATGGAAAGGAACTTTGAGGTAACACTTTCAGAAGAAGTATTTGTCAGAAACTATTGTTCCACTCTTTTTTAATGGATTATAATGTACTGTTAATTAGGATATTTTCGGGGGTATCTACCGTGGCATATTTACTTATTAAAGGCAGAGTTAAGGACTTTGCTGAATGGAAGCAAATATTTGATCAAAATAGTTCTATGAGAAAAAAGCATGGTTGTTTGGGAGAACAAGTATTCCATGAATCAGGGAACCCAAAAAGTTTAATCATCCTTTTTGAATGGGATAATCTTGATAATGCACGTACTTTTAATGAGTCGGATGATTTAAAGCAAGCAATGAAAGACGCCGGAGCTATTGAGAAAAAGAGTTTTTTCTTAGACAAGATAGAGACTGGACCTGCCTGATGTGCTAAAAATTGTAAATTTTCAATTTAATATTCTTTTCCTAAGAAGTTTAAAATTTGGTTGTGTATAGTAAGCATAACACACCATACACTTTTTCTTTGAAATCTAAAAATTGATTGTGAAATCTATCTAAAAAAAGTTGTCATATTTTGAGTTGCATATACCCCGACGTGCAGTTGCGAGAGCATTGAAAAGCACGCAAATGACTCTGCCGGATATTTCGTTTAAAAAGGAAAAGGAGAACAGGCTCAAGTAGCTCTTCAGCAGGGATTCCACAACTGCCTATTTCATAGGAAATCCCAGGAGAGAGTTGATGAACCGAAAGATCCTCCACAACTGCAGGATATAAAATGAAGAAACCTTGAGCTAGCCAGTTGATTGGCATATTAGCACAATCTTCTTTGATGTACTAATATATAAGAATTTCTTATTCATTAGAAAGCTTCAAATAGTATCAAAACCTGTATTTTGTTGGTGGTAGAAGTAAAAAGCAAAAAGAAATCCCAAATAACTACCCATGAGCTTTTAAATCCGTAATGTAACCTTTCCTACCTCCTGATTAGGTAACTGCATATCTACTCTTGGTTTTTCAAAAGAGTTTGTCGGGGAATTCTAAAAGCTGAATATCAAACTATACCTCTTTGATAAATAGACTTCTGCCACTTTCTTACATCAACAGGTTCCACTGAAAACATACCAGTGCAAAAATATCTGTCATTCACATCTCAATAAAGTAACCTTCTTCTTATCGATTTCATAAAATGCTACCTAAGTTAATGCATTTTATGGCAAAATCTCGATATATTCTTTTTAGTAACAGTCTAAAAATACATTCATTTCTTTTGACTGCCAATATATAAACTTAACTACCAAAACAGAAAATTATATGTAGTAGTTGTTACTAACTTTCATTCAGAGACGGTGGAACTAAAGTAAAGATCATTAAATTAGAACTCTGCCATCTCAACGAACAAATGAAGGATAGATTGAAAGTGATAAGAAATACATACCAACTACTCTCAAAAGAGGAACTAGAAGCAATTCACCTAGCTACCTTGCAAG
This sequence comes from Methanolobus sp. ZRKC2, assembly GCF_045291185.1. Classification (NCBI taxonomy): domain Archaea; kingdom Methanobacteriati; phylum Methanobacteriota; class Methanomicrobia; order Methanosarcinales; family Methanosarcinaceae; genus Methanolobus; species Methanolobus sp. ZRKC2. Next base: position 401,528 of record NZ_CP146980.1, read on the forward strand.
TATTTTCAGAATCGGGGATCATGATAATCGATTCTGAAGCAAGGCAAATATATAGGGAAAATGGATGTGAAGTCGACGAAAAAACGCAAATGGTCAAGATTCCTGAATATGTTGTTAATAAAGCATTGCAACTTGCCCCGTCAGGATTCAAACTTTATGGTCGCCATAAAAAAAATACTGTGGATATTAGGCATGGCGGGGACACCACATGGAACAACTTTGGTGTTGGAGTCAAGATGTGCGATTACAAGGCTCCAGGCGAGTTTATTACAAGAAACTCCACTGAAAAGGATATTGCAAATATAGCAAAAGTTGTGGACTGGGCAGAAAATGTGGACTTCTACCTGAGCGCAGTAGCTGCAGGAGATCTCACAGGAGTAAAAGCACAGAATGTCCATGAACAGTTTGCGCCCATGCCAAATACTTCAAAGAACATTCTGGTTGATGCAGTCGGGTCTAATATGCCAGTATACTTTGACTTAATTAAAACATACTATGGGGGCGATGACGAAGAAGCTCGCAAGAAACCAATTATGTCAATGACTGGGTGCCCCACAAGCCCATTGGAGATTGGTGAGAATTTCTGCCAGGTCATCATCCAAAGTGCCAGATATAACATGCCATGCAACATCTTGAGTATGGCAATGTCCGGAGGATCCTCGCCAGTGTACCTTGCAGGAACATTAGTTACTCACAATGCAGAGGTGCTTGCAGGCATTGTACTTTCACAGCTAACTGTTCCAGGAGCTCCTGTGTGGTATGGAAGTTCAACCACTGCATTTGATCTAAAGAGAGGTACAGCACCCGTAGGTTCGCCAGAAATCGGACTCATCAGTGCAGCTGTAGTAGAACTAGGGGCATACTATCGTCTACCAACATACGTTGCCGGATCGTAGGCAGACGCAAAAGTACCTGATAACCAGGCAGGACATGAAAAAACAATTACTGCAATGCTTCCTGCATTGTCTGGTGCAAAGACAATATATGGGCCAGGAATGCTTGAGCTTGGAATGTCATTCTCACTTGAACAATTTGTAATAGACAACGATTACATCCCAATGGTAGAGAGGGCAGCAAAAGGCATATCAGTTACAGAAGAAACGCTTGGTGTGGATTCTATTCTGAAAGTGGGAGCTGGAAATAATTTCCTGGCACATAAGACTACGAGAAACAACATGGACATCCAATCCAATCCAAACCTCATTAATAGGGATATGATCGGCGACTGGGAACATGCAGGCTCAAAGAATATTGTAGACTCTGCGCATGAAGTGGTTGTTGATGTACTGAAGAACTACGAAGTCAATCCAATCGACGCAGACATTCTCAAAGATATGGAAGCCATAGTGAAAGCAGCCGACAAAAACTTTGCAATGGGAATTGGGGAATAAGATAATTACAGGTGATATAAAAATGGCAACAAAAGAACAGATTATCGCAAATGCAAAAGCTGCGATCCTCGACTTCGATGACGAGGCAGCAGAAGAGGCAGCAGAAGAAGCACTTGATGCAGGTATTGACGTAATGGACATCATTGAGGACGGTTTCACAGCAGCAATGGACGAAATCGGTGACAAGTTCGAAGCCGGAGAAATATTCCTACCACACCTTATTTCAGCATCCGAGGCAATGTCCGCAGGCATGGCAATCCTCGCTCCTGCAATTGAGGGGAAGTCAACAGGCAAAAAGATCGGCACAGTTGTCATCGGCACCATCGAAGGTGACATTCACTCAATCGGCAAGGACATCGTCGCAACAATGCTCAAGATCGCGGGCTTTGAAGTCGTTGATCTTGGCAGAGACGTTGCAATCGCCAAGTATGTCAATGCAGTCAAGGAGAACAACGCAGACGTCGTAGGTTCCTCTGCCCTGATGACTACTACAATGGTCGCCCAGATACAGCTCGAAGAGGCTCTCAAGGAAGCCGGTGTGCGTGACGGCATCAAGACAATGGTCGGTGGTGCACCTGTTACGCAGGACTGGGCAGACAAAATCGGTGCAGACATCTATGGGGAGAATGCAAACGATTGTGTTGCCAAGCTCAAAACAACATTTGCATGAACAAGGATCCCTATGAAATTCAGAATGGAGGAATTTTCCTCCATTATCCCCTTGCCATGGGATTGTTTCTCACATACCTTTAGTTTAGAATTTAATATATTCTCTTTATGGCTTAATCACATATTTCGAGGCACTTATCTGAAAGTTCTATTTTCTCAGGGTTGTATAAACCTATAAATGATTGGCAGGCACTTGGGAGATTAATCATATCTTAATGTTTGTTGCACATCTCTAGACATGTGATATTTGCATCCCTGAAAGATTATTTTGTTGCAAATTTGATAATATCTGCCACAAAAAGTACATCCAAACCTGCAGAATAATCTATCATGTTACTGCTGCTGGATGCCAGATTTGAAATTTCCTTCACAACTACATGCCATGTGCCCAATTGCAAATTGCTCCGAATAAACAGAAGAAATTCTCCCCATCAACAACATGTTGCCATATGAGTAATTCAAACTCACTACCTCATAATGGACTAGCCTTAAGAGTTCATCACAGGTTACTTTCAAATCCAGAGTTAGGATTATTTCCTGTGAATTTTCAGAACTCATAAACTTGGAATTGGCAACATACATTGCATAAACAGGATTTTTCGTGAAAGGAGGAGTTATAATGTATGGATCAGGAATTCACTCAAATGCACAAGCTTCTTTGAGAAAATCTGTTGCTTTATAATCATCATACAAATCAGTAGGACTTTTTTTCCTTAATGGGCTGAAGGATTATAAAAAGGACTCAGAGCAGGATTCAATCTTAATTTGGTATCACGCTATAAAAAAGAGATGAAAGCCATTTTATGAAGTCTGGCTTTACTTAAAAAAATACAATACGTAAAGGAGAAATAACTTTATTTCTATGCCATCTATTTTTCCTTTAAAATTCATGAACGAAGGCTCTTGCCTGCCATAATGCAATAGCACATATTATTAGGATAACTACCATCCACATAATTTCGGATGCAGGAACAAATCCTCCCCAATATGAGTTATATGCTTCAATTGCAGCTTCTGATTGTGCCATTAATATTCCTCCTTTATGTGTACATTAAACATGCATCGGATGCACGAAGCTTTCCAAAGTCAGTAATTACATACTTGTGCAAGAGGAAACCTTTTTTGTACACACCCTCTTCATCAACCTTTGATTCCACAGATTTAAGCATACCTCCTGAAGCAAGTTCGATAATATCGAAGTTGATCGAATCCCTTTCGAAATCGCTTTTCATGTTGTATTCTTTCTGCATCTGTGTGACAATTTCATTGTTCCAGTGCTCCATTCCATCAGAGAATAGCTCAAGTAACCTGAATTTAATTGGACGTAATGTCATAATATCGCCTCAATCTCTTATCTCACCTGACTTTTTCAGCATACATTGCTGTACCTTCAGCTCTCAATGCTTCGCCTGAAACTTCTTCAGTATACATTACTGTACTTCCGGTCAAACAAAGGAATGCGCCGAGAAGAAGCGTCCAGCTTGGGATGTCGCCGAAGAACATCATGATAAAAATTACTGCACAAAGGCCATACAGGTTTGCAACGCCCTGTCCTCTTCCAACTCCAATGAGTGGTAATGCTTTGTAGAGGGCAACATAACAATATCCAAATGCAAGACCTGCAAACATCAATACCATGAATACCATTGGGTCAAGAGCCATCAATGTGTATTTGATCATTGGGTATCCGATTATCACAAGTATGGGTATAATAAGAATCCACCATAGAACTGTTTCAGCAAAGAATCTGATCGTGAGTCCAACATCTGGCTCTGCAAGGTCAAGACCTTTGCCTGCAACAGCACCTTCTGCACCCCATCCAACAGCTGCCATAAGTCCGCCGACATATCCAAGCCATCTAACGTTACCTGTTGCTAGTTCAGATAACAATCCACCGGCGTAAATTGCAATTCCTCCACATACTATAAGAAAAATACCAAGTGCTGCACGTCTTGATATCTTTTCACCATACCATTTGGATGCAAGTATTGAACTTACTATTGGGAAGAGTAATGATGCAACGGCTGCAAATGCTCCGCCTACAAATCCCATCGCCATGTATGATCCAAGTATTGCTATTGGACCTCCACAGATGGCTGCGAGGAAAAACCATATGCTGCATGGTCGGAATTCCCTGGTAGTCCTATATATTTCTCCAAACTTACCAGTTACAAGATTCCAGAGCGTTAGGCCGATCATCACTGTAAGTGCAGTCAGTGCTGTTATCAATATTGCTGTGACGAAAAGTGCAGTTGAATCGCCATCTATTGGTGCAATTTCTGCATACATTGTATCAAATGGATTCAAGACCCAGATGACAGTTCCTGGTATGTACCAAATGCCCCAAAGTAAGGCACATATAAGTGCCCACATATATCCTTTTTTAGCTTTTCTTTTATGTTCTTCTTTTATCAAAGATTCCAAGTCCATATAATCACTCCTTTTATCTATCAAAAATATCGCGACTATTGGGTTCACTTCATATATGCAAAAAAAAGACCAACTGCATATTACTTAAGTATTTCTATTTTAAAAGATAATTTTATATAGTATTACAAATCAACCTTTTGTATGAAATAAGGAATACGCTTTAGATGACTAGCTATGCTAGGGCTATTTAATGCTCCAGGAATTTCAGTACTTATGGTAGCTTTTCCGAATAAGTTGTTTATTTAGGGGCTGTGCACACCTTTCTCCTCTTCAACTCAGAAAATTCAAGCGTAAATTCGTATATCAGTAATTCTCAAAATCAGGTTGTGCATTTGTTTTTAAAGGAAGTTTAATGTAACAAATGTGCCATATAAGCATTTGTAATCAAAAGGATAACCTTATGAATAATAAAACAAATATATTTAGCATAGATTGAATTTCATTTATGAATATAAATAATGTAGATATTTGAAAGAGAAGATATTATTATGCAATATATAATTGACTCATTGCAGAATGGGGAAAAAATGCCCGTATCTGAACACGAAGCACTTATTTATGAAGCAGGTCTGGAACTCGTTGAGGATTATGAGATTTTTTTTGATCATGAGAATCTGATTCCGACTGATGAAAGTATGGCACAAAATGTATATGAGGCTGCCATCGATCTTCTGGAAACAGTAGGCTTCTATTCCGTTGATACCAAGAAAGTAATCAACATTTCGCGGGAACAAATCATTAGAAGTACACAAAATACTCGCAACTATCTTAATCTGGGAGAAGGGATTGATAAGTTTTCCCTGAGCATCAGAAATGATTCTGGCACTAAGCTGCCACTCATCATGGGCGGTCCAAATGCATCTCCCGTGACCACAGAACTTTATACTCCGATCCATCGCTCATATGCGAAGTTTAAAGATATTGGTGCTCTTGCTCCTGCATCTCTCGATGCATCCGATAGTATACTTTCGAACAAAGGTCCTGTCAACTTGTTCCATGCAAGGCAGGCAGTGGAACTGGTCAAACAAGCCTGTGCTCTCGAAGGTCGGCCGGATTTGTGTATTGTAACTCCTCCTCATATTGAGGATCCAATTGCAGCGGTTTCTGTAGCAAATCCTAGATTTATGGGGTCTGGGGACCTTCAGGAAATTATTCCACATCTTGACCTCAAGGTTAATTTTGATGAGCTTTCACGAGTTTATCATTATCGTATGACTGGCTCCAATTATCTTTGCAGCCCGATGGTTCTCCTGGGGGGAATAACAACATCTTCTCCGGAACAATCTTCAATTGAGATGGTTGCCGAAGCATTGAAAGCACAGGTCATATATGACCCATCTGCATTTGTGAAATATCCTACTCAAGTGGAAACTGCATCGCCGGGCAGATCTCTTGAGATGTTATGGGCATCTTTCCTTGCCTCTATGGCACTTTCACAGAACAAAGTGTGCCTGCATGGAAGTGTTGTCAGTAATTCTGCAGGCCCATGCACAGAAATGATGATGTATGAGACTGCTGTGCAAACAATAGGATATGTTGCATGTGGTTGTGATATAATTTCAGGACCAGTCTCCAATCATGGTAGTATTCCAGATCATGTTGCCGGACTTGATGCCCACTTTATGGCCGAAGTAGCTCGTTTTGCAATTGACCTTTCAAAGAAAGATGCAAATTATCTGTGCTTAGAGTTGTTTTCTAAATATCAGGACATGATTAGTCATCCCGATATTGGAAAATCCTTTGTTGATTGCTATGATCTGGATAAAATTGAACCAACTAGTGAGTATATGGAGATTTATGAAAAAGCAATTGATGAAATACATCAAACAATGCATCAGAAATATGTGCGTGGATCCCGTCGTATCAGGAGATAATGCTCGCTCTCTATATCTTGCACATATTGTAATGAATTGAAAAATTGCTTCACCACCATTTCATTTTAATTTTGGTGAAAATGAAGAGGGAAATTATTCTGAAATCGAAATCTTCAAAATAATGAAGTTGAAAGGCATATCTATTGTGAGTGCCTGCAATTTTAACCCACTTCATTCGGTCAATGCTTTATACTTGGCAACTGCATCGGCCATATTTTTTTCGTAGGCGTATGCAACGATGACAATTGCTTTTAGGTTTTGCAGCTTTGATCTCATCTGTAAAGAGTTTGTATTTGGTAGCACTCATTAAAATCAGTGATATTTAATACTTTTGTCATTAATAGTTAATTTTATGTACACTTACTGACTAAAAAATTCTTGTGCAGGACTGCAATATCCACTAAATATTTTGTATTGTAATCATTTTTGATAAAAACAAGGGCAATAGACAGATTAATTGTACGCATATCTTATTTTATTTTAGGTCATTATCTCTGACTCATAAGTAGTTTGAATTTTTTAGCTCAATATTAGTGCTCGATATATGGGCTTCCTTCACTAGAAACTATGGACGAGGTCCAATGATTCTTTTTTTTATTCTTGTGCTTTTGATATATTCGATTTTTTCAACTCATAATGCTTTCACTAAAAATTCTAGTTGTTAATCTAATATATAAACAAAACCCTCTCAACCAAAATGTGTATATATTATAAAATAGAAGCTTTTTGCAGGATAAAGCGATTAGATGAGATTTAGCATAATTCGCTTACACCTAACATTCGATAGAATTTAAAATTGGGATGTATGGTGTGGATATGGATACAAGAAAATTGTGCAAACGACCCACATGCGGACCCTTTTGAGATATTCTACTAAAAAATGAACTAGAAGAAAGGAGACAGACCATGACTAATGAACAAATTCTGGAAAAATTAAAAAATTCAGTACTGGATCTTGATAAAGAAGCTGCTGGAGCTGCAATTGAGGAAGGTTTGAATGCAGGACTGGACCCAATAGAAATGATTGAAAATGGTTTTGCTGCAGGAATGGTTGCAGTAGGAGAAGAGTTTGAAGCCGGCAGACGTTTCCTTCCACAGTTGATGATGTCCGCGCAGATTATGACTGAATCAATTGAGGAACTTAAGCATCATATGGGCGCTGAAGAACAAAAAAAGGTTGGAACAGTTGTATTAGGAGCAGTAGAAGGAGATGTACATGATATCGGCAAGAACATAGTCAAGATCTTCCTGAGAGTAAATGGATTTGAAGTTCACGATCTTGGAAGAGATGTACTGCTAACAAAATTCATCGAGAAAGCAGAAGAGGTAAATGCAGACATCATAGCAACTTCCTCCCTGATGACCTCCACAATGGTGGGTCAGGGGACCTTGGAGGAGATGCTAAAGAAAAAAGGCCTGAAAGGAAAGGTCAAAACAATGATTGGTGGAGCCCCATGCACAGATTATTTTGCAAATAGGATCGGGGCAGATGCTTATGCCGAAGATGCTTCAGATGCATTGAATAAGGCTCTTGGATTGATGGCACAGTGATCAATATTCATAGGATGTGTGAAAATGACAACAACATATTATCAAAGAATGGGCGATGGCAGACGTATCGAGATGACAAAAGAGGAGATCATAAACGATATTGAAGACGGATCAAATCTTGCTGCTGAAAGAGGAAGAATCCCAGGACTTTCTGACGATGAAAAGGAGCAACTTCTGGATATGTTCCTGGCTCCTGAAAGGGTTGTTAGTGTTAAACCCGGAGATCAGGTTGTATTCTCCACTGATGTAGGACCAACCGGACTTTTTGGTAACTATGGTGAATTTGGCGGTGTGGGAATTCCAATGGATTACACCACTTCAAATCTGGTACACGAAAGAGCATTCGGGCATGATATTTCGACGGTCATTGGCCTGAATGCCACCTTCAAGGAATTAAAACCTGTAGCCACTCAAATGAAGCAGGCAATAGAAGACATCCTGATAAGGTCAATTACTCCAACGCAGTTCATTGCTGCCCCAAATCTTGGACAATACTACAAACCAGATGGATCTTATGATAATGCAACTGACCTCATATCTGAAGGTAAGATCATGGAAGGAATGGAAGAGTACGAAAAAGCTCTAAAAGCCCTTAGAGACGATACTATCTGGGCTGCAGAAGCAGTACTCGAGCCAATTGGTTGCGATTGTATCAATATGGATACAACTGCATCTGGTGGAGATGGTGATTTTCTTGGTTGTCTTGAAGCAGCTGAAGTTATCAAGAAAAATACCAAACAATCCATTATAATGGGCATGGCAAATGAGTATGTCCTGGGTGTCCATGGTGGTCTTCAGTACGATGGAAATACTCTGGCTGGATTGTACCCACACGACCAGGTGAAAGTTGCACAAAAGGCCGGAGTTGACATGTTTGGCTGTGTTGTGAATACGAATACCAAGAAATCCACTTCCTGGAACCTGGCAAAAACGATTGCTCTCACAAAACAGTCTGTGAAGGAAGCAGAGATTCCAGTCCATTCAAATATAGGTATGGGTGTCGGAGGAGTGCCTATGATCGAGACTGCTCCCGTAGATGCAGTTTCAAGATGTACAAAGGCACTTGTAGAGATTGCAGGCATCGATGGCATATAGGTAGGAATTGCCGATCCCGTTTCGATGGTAAGTGCGATCGGCATGTCAGTGGGAATGAACGGTGTCAGGACCGCTGGTGATCTTGTAATGAGGATGGAACTGAAAGGAATGAAACTTGGGGATGCAAAAGAGTATGTTGCCAAGAAGCTCGGAACAGATGTATTTACACTTTCAGACGAGCATGAAATGAAAGAGATCAGAGAAAACCTGGGCATTGGAACTATTCTCTCAGTTCCAGGTCAACCAAAGGGACTTAAGGCAAAAGCCAAGATCGCTGAAGTACTTGATATTGAAATTCCCTCTGTTGACCTCCTAAGGTAAAACAAAATTATTTTGTAAGAAATTGCAAAATTATTCTTATTTTTTTATAGATAGGGAACTTCAAATTGGAATTTGTTGTGTGGACCGAAGTGACAAGAAATAGTACTAGTGGCCCACATTCGTTTCTTTTTGAGATATTCTACTAGAGTGGATGAAATATGGAAAAGTAGAACGTTAGACGATAAATAAAAAATTGTACAAAGAAAGTTGAGGGATTAAAAATGAATGATAATACTAGTGATTTAAAGGCCCTGAAAAAAGAGCTACATTCGAAAAGAATGCGTAAAGGGTACATGTGGGCATTATTCTGCGCAATAGGGTGGGCTCTCTGGTACATAGCAGGCACCCTCTTATGGTCAGTTGACCCATTCTATGGAATGTATTTTGATATTGCCGGAATAAATGGCGATACTATTGCACTCATCTTAACTGCAGTAATGATTTCTGCTTTAACTGCGATCACAGCAATAGTGGCTCTTCTAATTTGGAATAGGGCACTTGACAATCATCGTGAAATCGGAAGATCAATGAAAGAATTCCACCCTTGTTCAAAATGGTTCTTTTTAGCATCAATATTTGGAGGACCCATAGCAATCGTTGGTTCATTTATTGCAATGGGAATTATTGGTCCCGGATTTACAGCCGTTGCAGGTCTTACATATCCCATATTTGGTGCCCTGCTTGCATGGAAATGGTATGGTGAAAAGATATCAAAACGGGCGGCACTTGGAATTATGATAATCATCGTTGGTGGAATCACAATTTTCGGTGGCGCTGCCTTTGGTGAACTTGCTAAAGCTGAAGGAATTCCATGGCTTGGAATTATTGGGGGATTGATGGGAGCAATTGGTTTTGGCACAGAAGGTGCAATTGTAGGAAAAGGCATTGATGTCACAAAACCGGAAATAGGCCTTACAATAAGGTATTTCTTTGAATCCGGATTCTGGTTTGTACTTGTCATCCCACTCCTGGCAATTGTCGGCTACCCAATTTTCACATATGCATTCCAGATATTTGATACACTGACAATAATTATATTGGCAATTACAGGTTTTGTAGCTGTTGCAAACTATGCTTCCCTCTATAAATCATATCCATTAGTTGGTGTTGCAAAAGGGCAGGGTATTGCAAATCTATATGGTCTGCTGGCAGTTATTTTTTCTTTCATGTTCTTTGGAGATGTACCCGAATGGACAATCGTGATTGGAGCCATACTCTGTATTGGTGGAAGTTACATAATGTTTTCAGAGAGCCATGATGGTGAAGAGTCCTTAAGGGGTGTATAAAATGACACTGAGGCCAATAAAATTCAAGATTCTGGAATTGTTCTCTGATGGACAGGAACACTGGAATTATGAAATCGTAAAACAGATCCAAAAAGAATACAATATGCCCGGTGATTACCACAGAGACTCCATTAATTTCGATATTATCGAACTTGTTTCCGGTGGAATGCTCTCTGGTGTGGATGAAATGATCGATAAAGAAGGAATCTACAAGAAAGGATTCCTGATGCAGAAATATGTCATTACCGATTTTGGCAAGCTTCGTGCATCCAATTGCTGTATAAGAAATCTATGAGGAGGTCTACTAAATGGTACAAAGTGAAGCCGCACTGGAAGCATACAATTCATATTTTGCCAATGCCCCAATACCTGAAGCAGGCAAAGTACTGATTGTTGTGATTTTTGCGTATTATCTGTTTACATTGTGGCAAGCAAGAAAATTCGTTTCAGAGTTTTGAACAAAAAATTGGATCGAAGAACAAAACAATTTCAAATAATGTATGATTAGCAAATAGAAAATTTTAGATGGGTTAACTAAACCCAACTAAATTATTTTTATAGAGAGGGGTGTATAAAAAACTAAATGCAAAGCATGATTGCTTAAATGATACATTGGATAAATATAAATCGATTATAAATCGATTTTGTTCATTTCTTTTCATATGAGTGTGATTCCATCGCTGTATATGATCTTCTTTCCAGCATACCAGTGGCATGATTGAACTGTTTATATTGAAAAAAAGTCAATAATATTGAAGAATATTCTCTTGATATAGAAAACTCAAGAGTATATTAACGAAAATATTTTATGAGATTGCATATAATAAATATTTAGTATACAATAACCATAGAAACATATGAACCTGGTTTTAGGAGGATTGGATACATGGAACAAACACAATCAAGAGAATGGGAACAAACACAATTAAAAGGATTATTTTGCCAGAGCTGCGGCATGCTAATGGAAGAAGCAAGTGACGAAGAGTTTGGCACAAATGCAGACGGCAGCAAGAACGAAGATTATTGCTCTTACTGCTATCAAAAAGGAGCATTTACAGATCCCGATATCTCAATGGAAGAGATGATTAAGGCAACAGCTAAAGGATGGGCAGAACATAATCCAAGCGTGTCTTATGAAGTAGCTTTGGAAGTTTCAAGGAAGAATATACCTACGCTGAAGAGATGGCAATAAGTTAAAAAGATTTCCTGAGGCAGTGTTAACTGCACCTAAAATTATGTTTTTTCTTCGCTTATTTAATCGACAGAGTATTCTGGCTCTTAATTCAATAGTTGACAACTACCTGCTTCTTTTACAATGAGAATGGAGAGCAGGTTAAACCGTTACTCCTTTTAACAAGATCTGTACATCCAGCACTGAAAATAATCAATAGCATTGCCATTAAAGTAATAATGACTATTTTCACGCGTTCATGAATGATAGAGCGATGATTCACTCAACGAACCCGACCAACTGTGAACTTACGACATCTCTGACGGGCCTCGTGAAAATCCAAATGCACGGGTTGCAAAGATGGCTCCCATGTTCATGCCAGAGGCTATCTGCACTAATTCATCCGGTACGTCACCACAGAAGAAGAACGGTCCGGGGACCGCAATCTCCAACAATTTTGGAAAATGCTTTGCAGCTGTTCCTCCAAGATGCTCTCCCAACGCATCGCTATCCCGGAATATATCAACGATGATTAAATCTTCCGATCCCTGTACTTCATAAACCTCGAACCTATATGCACCTGGTTCATTTGCCTTCGCCTCTTTTACGACGTTTTCATACATGGCCTTGAGCTCGGCTCCCTTTCCAGGTTTAGCAGTCCACTTGTAGGTTACAGTAATCTCTTCTCCGGTCATTTTAATCTCCCTCTATTGTGTATAAGAAAATGGTCGGTTTTAAGTATGTCGTTAGAGTTCTAAAAGTGTTATTCCAGGGGGTAAACACTTAAAACTATCATGCTGAAGGAAGAGAGAAAATGGATATCTACAGACTCATTGAATTGGAATGAAACATAGTTTCGATCACCCCTATATATGATTGAAATGTGAAATAAACATGTTATCACTAAATGGGGGGTGAAAACAGAATGTACATTATTACAGATACTTGTGTAGAATGTGGTAAATGCGAACCAGAGTGTCCAGTAGATGCAATAAGCCATGGTAGCAAATACACAATAGACGAGAGTTGTGTTGACTGTGGATTATGCGCTGCAGTTTGCCCGGTTGATGCAATATATCGCAGTCCTAGTTTCAAATAAATAGATTAGATGCCAGATACAGACAGATGCATACCATGTGCTTATGGGTATATGGTACTTTTTTTATCCAGTATTTAAAGAGGCAGCCTGAAATGGAAGAACATCACGCAAATGGGAGTATGCAAGTATTCTACCATCATATGTATGAATATCAAAAAGGGCTCAGACATCTAATTTTACATACAACTAAAAATAATTACCAGGGAAAAATGGCGGAAATACTTGAAAAAAATAATATAAACTACATCATCGTTCCAACAGGAGATAAAAAAATAAATGTATTTTTTGGAAACAATGCATGTATTCAGGTATTAAAGGAAATTGGAAAAAAGGATTTGGCGAAATACACAGATGAAGAAGATTTTATCCTTGGAATTATGCTTGGTTATGATAGATTGAAGCAGTGTGAACGTTATCTTGAAAGAAAGAAAAATCGTAGCAATGTTGATGAACTCATTGGATAAAATAGTACTAACATTTTCATTTCGCATGAGAGCAGATCATGCATTCAAAAAACCAGAGAAGTATGCCATATTTTCTTTGTACAATGATCTATCAGTCCTGTTCACTCATAATTCATTCCGTAGTGTCTGCCATGCAGATCTTCAATGTCAATACGGATGACTGCTACTCCTTTGAGATTCAGGTCATCAATATTATACTCTTTATTGTGGAAATGGTCTATTATTATTCGAAGGCCTTCTTTAATTTCTTCTTCTTTTTCCAGAATTGTTGCTGTCCCATATCCAACAATACTTCGATACTTCATGTAATATGAGCAGGGTTCATTAGATGGAAGCGTCTCATAAAAATCATCTATTTCAAAACAGACATTTTTGTTATTTCGCAACAAATCAATTTTAGTACCTTTTCGGGAACTATGTAAATAGATTGCATCATTTGCATATCCGAATGACATCGGTACGATGTAAGGTTTGTCATCATTACAAAGCGCCAGTCTTAGATATTGTGTTTCTGACAGTATATTTTCAAGTATCTTTTGATCTTTTATTTTATTACCCATAACATCAAGCTCCGTAATTGAACTAAATTGTCTTTTTTTATATTTTATATCATTAACTCATTGTAATAGTTAGGATCAAAAGTAATTTTCAATAGTAAATAATCTGTAATTGATAGGAAAATACTTTGCTCACGTACAAAAAGCTCTTAGAACAAATGACCCTTCAGTATTGAGGGAATTCAAAGGTAAAAAGATTGTAGATGCAGAAGGAATAGAAAATGGAAGAAGATGGGATTTTCTAAGAGTACTTGCTATTTCCATTTTCATCTTCCAATTCAATGTGGATGAAAATGACGGCTGTCTTTTTGATTTTGTCTTTGATTTCAACATTTTCTACATTATCAATAGTCTTGCAATGAGTATCAAATCAAGAATACTCAGTATCAAACTCTGTTAAAAATGAAAGTAATTAGATAGATAATTCTACATCCTTTCCAAAAGCAACAAAGTTACTAAAATCTCTTGCATGGGTTTTGTAATCTGCGTAATACCATACTCCATTCTTATAGACCTCGTTGCCAATCACAATATCATAGTAATTGATTTGTCCCTTTTCATCTTCAGTGTGATGATTATTTTCTTTTAAATATTCCATATTCAAATAATCACGATTAAAATACTTGATTCCATCTATCATTACAAAATCATTTGTTTTTCCAAGTTGTGTACCGTTCCATTTAATTTCCCATTTTAGTCTTACCATGATATTCAATCCCTGAGTGTAAATACAAAATTTTGTTTATGAAATTAATACACATATGTGTTAGTTATTTACTACTTGTTTAGAAATTGATATAGCATTAACTATGATATTCTATCAACACTATTGATTAAAACAAGGGAAAAAATATACTGTAAATTATTATTTACGACAATAATACTAATTGTGTATTATAGGAAAACTTTTTTTAACCCATCTATTAAATCAAATCAAAATCTCTGATGCTTGCAGTATCTAATGACTAGCATTCGGATCCAGGATGACGATTGTCAAAATAAGATATGATATCAAATGCGGGTTGTATGATGAAGATGAAAAACACGTTGAAAGTGCAAAGAGCAAAAAATGATCTTACTCAAGAAGAACTTGCAAACAAGATTGGTGTTTCAAGACATGCAATTATTGCTATTGAGAATCAAAAATATTCACCTTCATTAGAACTAGCATTCAAGATTGCTAAATTCTTTGAAATCAAGATGGAAGAACTCTTTATCTATGAAGGAGAATAACCTAAATGCATTTTTGTGCAGGGCGGAATAAATGTGCAAAGTCGTAGCAATCTTCTGCATTGTATATAACCACAGATGAAAGGCAGACATACATATGCAATATAACTACTATCTGTGTTTATCTACGGTTCTGATTAAAACTCATTTATCAATTTCTACAAAACTCTTATTGTACTACTAATAAAATGCGAGGTAAAGTTGGATATGGATCTAACACTTGATGATTTGTAGAAAAGTTATTAGACATATTTGTTGCATCCAATATAAGTATATTTGATAAATATTTTACATTATTAATGAAGTCCTCTCTCTGTTGATAGTAAGATTTCCGTTTTTTCAAGATACTATATTCCCGTATAACAAGTCGGGAGAACATAGGTAACGTCTAAAAAAACACTACACATTTTATCCCACAGTAGCTGCATAATTGTAAAAGCCTATTATTTTCACTGCACTTGAATTAGCTATTTATGATTTCAAATCCAAGACTGGATGAGGCTTTGATATGAGTCAAACTTTTAAGATAATAGAAAATGAATTCAAGGGAAGAGTTGCTATTGTAACCGGAGCAGGAACTGGCAATGGCGAATCTATTGCTGAAAGGCTTTATGCAGGAGGAGCTTCAGTTGCACTTGTTAGTCGTCATATAGCGCCCCTTCATGACATTTGTGAGAGAATTGATTCATCAGGAAAACGCACTATTCCCTTGGAAGTTGATGTTCGGGATTCACACAGTGATCAGATAGCAATTAACTCTATTATCGAAAGATTCGGAAAGATTGATATTGCCGTCAACAACGCTGGAATTACAGGACCAGCAAACACTCCTCTTCAAGATCTTGATGCCGAAATTTGGCGAGATGTTATAGATACTAATCTAACTGGTGTTTTCCATTGCATGAAATACGAAATACCAGCAATGATTCAGAATGGCTATGGTGCTATTGTTAACATGTCATCTGCAAACGGACTTGTCGGTTTGGCTGGCATGGCAGCGTATACCGCAACAAAACACGGCATAATTGGGTTAACTCGTTCTGCAGCTTTGGAATTAGCAGAATCCAATATTCGGGTATGTGCAGTTGCTCCCGGTTATGTTGCAACTCCTAGAATCGTGGAGTCCGGAAAGGAGACTCTGGATTACATGGCATCCGCACATCCCATGAAACGTCTTGCTACGAGAGAAGAAGTGGCAGATTTAGTCGCCTATTTACTTAGTGAGAGAGCTGCATTCATAACGGGAAGTGTTCATTGCATAGATGGAGGGTACACAGCTCAGTAATATATGCAGACATAAGCATTCATTGCAACAGTAAATAAGATAATATCTTAAATAAATTAATAGAACAAGTTATTAAGAAAACTTGTCCTTGAGGTGACCCCTTCACTTTCAATTTATTCTTGCAGACTATCTTCGATACCCTCTGAACCTTATGTTTTGGGTAACCGAACAACATGTCCTTGTGGAAGATTTAATTCACCAGGTAAAACAAATTCAATAATTTGTTATTCACCTAGTGGCAAAATTGTTTTACCATATTTTTCATTTAATACTTCAGCCAGAGCCAAATAGATTGCACTAAGACCACAAAGGATTCCTTCATAGCCAGCGAGCTGCTTTAACATTTCACTTCCTGTAAAATCGGATATTGCCAGCAACACGAATAACAATGCTAATGTTCCGAAAACGATTTGCAATGCCCGGTTAGCTTTGAAAGTTCCTATGAACATTCCAAAGGTGAACAGTCCCCACATAAACAGATATGCTGACATTTCGATTGCACTTGGAGCGTCTCCCAAGCCAAATTCTGGTGCGATCAGTATGAAGACCAAAGTGAGCCAGAATACACCGTATGAAGTGAACGCTGTTGTCCCGAAGGTATTGCCTTTTTTCCATTCCATAATCCCTGCTATAATTTGAGCAAAACCTCCATAAAACAAACCCATAGCTAAGATCATTGATCCCAGTCCAAAAAATCCTGCATTATGTAAATTAAGCAGTACCGTAGTCATCCCAAAACCCATCAATCCCAATGGAGCTGGGTTTGCTGTTATATCCTTGATCAAAGTTTCATCCATGCTAATACCTCCGGAAATTTATTATTAATGACATTATAGTGTAGTTTAGTTTTCATGTTCAAGTTTTACGTCAAAATTCTCAGACATATTCTATCTATTCTTAACTATTATTCATTATATATTTTACATGACCTGACTTTATCCCAGATCAATTGAACTCAGTTTTGGAACCATACAACAGAACCCAGCAGTTGAAAATACAGCTAGTGTTATGAATATTGATGGGGCCAAATAAGGAAGAGATAATGAAACCAGAGGTTAATAGTTCCCATCCATCATGAATAATGATGATGAATATATTTATCTCTTGTGGTCTCTGGATCATGCAACTTATTGAACAAAAACCGACAAGTCAAGCCTACAGGATGCATGTACGTAGGGAAGGAAGCTAACAATATTGATGAGCAGGGTCTTGATTCTGACTGCTCTTGGAAGCATTTTCTTTATTTGGCAGACTGGTAAAAATGTAGTTGTCAAATCACATAAATGGGAATGATTAATAAAACAAAAAAGTAAAATTAAAAATGATTTGTATTCGGATGTGACCTGCTTTTTATGAGCAAGTCACTCCACATATACGCTATTAGAGTTTGTTCTTTTGAAAAATGTAGAACGCATAACCATATTCATCTGGGCGTTCTCTGAAGAGTTTTATCTCTCTTCTATTAAACTCAAGTATCATTTCTGCCTCAGTGTTTCCTTTATAGTCATCACTGATGTCATCAACTCTTTTTTCCAGATTGTCATAAAACTCGTACCAGACAGAAGCTGGCAGTTCAAAGTGATCAATGACATCATATCCTACTGCCGTGATAACTTTTTCAGTGTCAGTTATGTTCATTATTCCAGGATATATTTCCTGCCAGAATTCAACAACTTCCGGAGAAGGTTCGTCTGTGAACCATGTGTTCTCTGTCACTGCCATATAGCCACCATCTTTCAGGAACTGTTTCCAGTAGCTAATTCCTTTTTCAAAGCCAAGGATAAAGATAGAACCTTCTGCCCAGATGACATCGAATTCTCCTGCTTCAAAGGGCAGGTCATCCATGGAAGCACAAACCGTGGTAATCTTGTCATCAATTCCTTCTTTAGCTGCATTTTCCATCAGCTTATCCAGAAAAGGCTGGTAAATGTCAGTTGCAGTGATGTGACAGTCGTTGCAAATCTTCGCAAGATGTATTGTCTGCATACCCACACCGCAACCAATGTCAAGGATCTTACTGCCTGCAGGAAGGGAAGAAAGCAAATTAAAGGCCTTTTCAGTACATTCATTGCTGCCAGGACCCTGTCTGGGTAAGCCGTCAAATATTTCATATATCTCAAAAACTGGTGATTCCATTTTTGCACCTATACTCATCATTTATTTTGCTTGATATGGATATGTAATAAAGTCAATATGACTTTTGGCAATTACAATTTTATATGTTCAAGCAGTGATTCTTAATATCATGCAGAATAGATAACAATTTTACTTTACAATAAACTCAGAAGTAGTGAAAAGATGGATGAAAAGTTACTTGCAAATATCGGTTTAAACAAATATGAGAGATCTGTTTACTGGACGCTTTTGAAAAAAAGAGAGCTGGAAGCAAGTAAATTATCACAGTTATCACGAGTTCCTATTGGAAAGATCTATGAGATTTTGAGGGATTTGAACAAGTATGGCCTTGTGGAGATCCAACCTTCAAGGCCACGAAAATACAGGACTGTTGATCCGAAAATTGCTTTTGAACTTATGTACAAAAGAAGAGAAAAAGAAGCACTCAATGAGCTCAAAATACTCAGGGAAACATTTGCTGAAATTGAACGGCAAATTTCCAATGACGATTCTCCAAAGCATGTTGAAACAATATTCTGGCCTGACAAGTTCCATGATAATGAACTAAAAGAGACGGTGAATTCATTTTTTGAAGATATTGAGCATGAAATATGTGTTGTTACCCCCCTTAAGTATAAGCCAGGAGTATCAGAGCAATATGATGATTCAATGACAATATTCAGCAAGGCTTACTTAAATTTGGCACAACGTGGCATTCATGTTAAAATTCTAGATTCCTACTCTCAACTTTTGCCGTCAATAAAAGAACTTTTTAATTCAATAGAAGATGAATCGGTCAAAGGTAATTTGCAGAAATTCATGGAAATAAGAATTTTGGAAACAAAGCATGATTTTGTAATCTTTGATTCAAAGACTCTTTTGCTTGATATTGAAGATCAGATTAATACGGGTACTAGTCTCGGTATGACGCAAATTAATGATGAGTCATATACAAAGCGTTTCAAGGCTAAATTCGACGACCTTTGGACTAAGGGGAAGCGATTCAATTTGACATAAACTGGTCCAGGTTATGAGTTCCTTATTGATGCCTGCTAGTTTGTAATCTCATTGAATTGTTGCATAATACTTTTTGAATAAATTGCAATTTAATTGATGGCCAAATATTGTTTGTATCTTTGTTCATATTTGTCAAAATCTTACATATTCTAACCCGGAATGCCTGTCTGAAAGTGTTCTATTTTTGCATTTATGAGATCAGTTTCATTGATCAGATTAATGCTGTTAATAAATAACCAGAGGTTATGATATATACGAAAAGTAAAATAGTGCCATTTGTTAACAGTGAAAACTAGAGATTCACTGTTCAAAAACCTAAACATTGGATGTAAACTATGAGTACAGCAATTTTAAACCAATTAGCGGAAACTGTGATCGAAGGGGGCGACGATTTGGCAATTACTCTACATCTGCATATAAAAAAGGTGAGATCATGAAAGTTATAATCATAGGCGGTTTTCTTGGTAGCGGAAAGACAACTACTTTGAGGAATCTTGGTAAACATCTGAGCGACAAAGGACATAAAATAGCTATAATTGTCAATGAAGTAGGAGAGGTTGGAGTTGATGGTGAGACTATCTCAAGCGGTGGACTTGTCACTAAAGAGCTTACAAACGGTTGTATCTGTTGCTCGTTACAGGCAAGTCTGAAGTCCACCCTGCTGACCATCATTGGGGATTTCGACCCTGATGTTGTTATTGTAGAACCCACAGGTATTGCCTTCCCTCTTCAGATCAAGGAACATATAGAGCTTATGGACATCGGCGATGTATCATTCGCACCTGTAGTAACGATCGTTGATGCAAGTAGGTTAGGTGTTGAATGGGACCAGATCCCTCGCTTCATCGAGAACCAGATAGTAGAGTCTGAGATCGTCTGCATCAATAAAATCGATCTTGCGGACGGGGATGCCATAGCTTCTTCAACACAGAAGGTTCTGGAGATAAATTCTGATGTAATTGTTGTGGAGTTCTCAGCAAAGAATGTGGATGAGAAGTTCGAGAGGTTCATGGATCTGCTGACTGGTGAGAGTGAGCTCCATCAGCAGCGTGAGGATCTGAACTCAATAGAAGAATCCGGTGTTGGGGCATATGCAGGAGAGTATTCGATCAGCTCAAATGGAATGCACTCCGACAAGGTTACAACAATGCTTGACAATCTGCTTATGGACATCAAGGATAAGGTTAGGGCGGTAAACCCCGACTTTGTAGGTCATATCAAGTTCAACTTCAAATACAGTGAAGGTCTTGTCAAGGGAAGCCTGACCTCTTCAAATGGCGAGCCTGTTGTTGAGATACTTGATGAGAAGGGCGCCGGTGAAGAACATCTTAAATTCCTCTGTGCAGTGACAAAGGTTCCAAAAGATTATCTTATGGATTTCGTGGATGACAGCATCCGTGGAGCTCTTGAAAAGGAAGGTCTTTCCTTTGAGAAACTAAGTTCAGAGATCCATGACGAACCTAATATCATAAATCTTGAACTCTAATAGTGGTTTGCCACAAACAACAAATGGAAAGACTTTGCTGCAATAGGAGATGACAATGATGTTCACTCCTGCTATGAAGGCACTGATCTTCTCTTGCTCTATTTTGTCAGGCAAAGCAGTATTGCCAAATCTTCATCTGCCTGAAGAGCATGGGGTGCATTTGCTGGCATGAAAATAAAAGTACCTTCCTTCATCTCGATATCCTTATCAAATAACTTGAAAATGCCTTTTCCTTTGAGTACTTGAACAACTCCCGTTTTTGTAGATGTATGTTCATCAATATCCGTTCCGGCAGCAAGACACATCAAAGTATAATTGTATCCTTCATTTTTGGCAAGAACCATACTAAAAATTCCCTCTGAAGGAAATTGCATCAATTCACTCAAGTCTCTTGAAAAACCCTTGTCCTTATCTATCATCTTTATATCCATCATCCTTTACCTTTGTAGATATTTGGTACTTATACGCTTTGCATTCAGCCTCAAATGTCTCTACATATTCGGTAATTATAATATTCCTGAATGGTATTTTTATTGCACTTTTTCCCCTAAGGGAATTGTGAATGTGAATATGCTTCCTTTTCCAACTTTGCTTTCAACCCATACTTTTCCTCCCTGCAATTCAACAAATTTTTTAACAATGGTAAGACCAAGACCTGTTCCATCAAATTTTCTGGTTAAATAATCTTCGACTTGCTTGAAAGGAAGAAAAATGCTTTCGAGTTCTTCTTTTGGGATTCCTATTCCTGTATCGATCACAGAAGCCTGTAACGTGTTTTCATTATTTGATACAATAACCTTAACAGAACCACCAGCGTCTGTAAATTTAATGGCATTGCTAAGTAAGTTGTAAAGGACTTGCTTTAACATTTGTTTATCTGCAATTGCAGTAGTTAAATTGCTCCTATTGTCAAAATCCAAGGATATACATTTTTGCATTGCTATCGGATGTAACAAGCTTATACTATCGTTCAAAAAGTCATTAATGTCAAATGAAGAATAGTGTAACTCTGAATTACCACCCTCCACTTGTGAAATATCCAGTATCGAATTGATTATTTGGAGAAGATCATTACCACCTTTATAGATATATCTAACATATTGCAGCTGTTCATCGTTTAATTGACCCTTTTTTTCAGTTTCCAGAATCTGGGAAAAACCAATTATTGAATTAAGAGGTGTCCTTAATTCATGGCTTACCATTGCAAGGAACTCACTTTTTGCACGATTTGCACTGTCTGCTGCAATTTTTGCTTTTATCAGTTCATCCCTTGCCTTCTTACGACTTGTGACATCACGGACAATGGTTAGTAACGCCAACTTTCCTTCATACTCAATTCTCCGGATACTCAACTCGACTGGTACGGTAGAACCATCCTTACAAACACCAATTGTCTCAAAGACAGCATGTCCTTCCGTATCTAGTTCTTTCATTATTTCCGATGATTTTACTGCATATTCTGGAGGTTCCATGTCCCTCATCGTCATTTGTAGCAGTTCATCCTTCCTGTAACCTAGAAGATTGCAAAATTGATTATTAACGCCCAAAAAGTGACTATCTGTGTCTACTATACTGATTCCATCATTGGCATTTTCAAATATAGTTCTGAATTTGTTTTCAGACTGCATGAGAGAGATATTTTTGAGTTTCAACTCATGAAACATGTGAAAAGAATGAAAACCAAGAGCGAACGCCAAAAAAACAAATCCGATAACAATCTCATCAAGCTCCCATGTCTCATGTGCTTGTGAGAATTCATAAAACATTTCGAATGCATCAAAAGTTATGGCTGTTATTGTCACAATAATTGTTATAACTGCAATAATGACAAATGGTCTGAATTCTTTGTCTGCTTTAAACTCACTGATCATCTAAAACTTCCTGAGTGACAATTATATGTCAATGAGAATACTTTAAAAATCGGACTAGAAATAATGGATACCAGTATTGCATTTCCTTTTTTTAAAAGAATCCATGTAAACAAATAGGAATAAGGAGTTGATAAATTTATTTATTCATGCATACTACCGTAGTATTGTATGGGTCTAAAATCTACCAATCCAAAAGCATCTCTTACCAAATCATATCGGTTAACCGACCGCACGATTGACAATCTCGCTTATCTTGTGGACATTGGCGCAGCTAAAAATCATACAGATGCAATTGAAAAAGCGGTTGAGTAATGGCAACTGAAGAAAGAACGAAGAGAAAATTAATGGAAGAAAAAGACTTGTCCGAGTAGGTTTTTACTCTCAATGCTCATGTTAGGGAATATTGGAGATGTGGCAAGAGATTTAAGTAAAGCATTTTAGATATATTTCCATATAGCAGATTTGGAGGTTGATGGTATGAAATTAGAAGTGGATATGGTAGTTGATGATGCTATTGCTGCAGCAGATTATTATGAAAAATTATTCGGGGCTAAAATCCTATCGAAAACCGATCTGGAAAAAAACCTGAATGAAGCCAGTCTGATGATCGCAGGTACAGAGATCAGGTTGTTAAATGAAAACAAGGATTATGATCTTTTTTCACCTACAAGTGGTGCAAATAGTTCCATATGGATGAGTTTAGTTGTTGATGATATTGAGACCCTATACGAAAAAGCACTGCAAATGGAAGGTAAATCCATACAACCAATTACTGAATATAGGGAAATAAATGTGAAAAATGCAGTATTTTCAGATAAGTTCAATCATACATGGGTTTTGAATCAGGTTTTAGTTTAATCTTTGTAGATGCTTGTATATCGGCGAGGAAGCCAGTAAGATTGATAAGCAGGAACTTGATGTGAAGATAGCTCAAGAATTCATCAATGAAAAAGCTGTTTATGATTTCATCCTGAATCTGACTCCTGAGAAAGCCCGCCAAATATGGATCAAGCATAGGATGGGGAATTGAATTTAAAAGCAGGAATATAAAGAAAGTGTTCGGGAGAATTTTAGAATGTGGTATAGTTCATTCTACACTTGTTCTTTTTTATTTTTGTCAATAATCATTTGAATCAATTCATCCCTATTATTTTTCGCGGATAAAAGGAAATCTTCTGGGGCATAAGTCTCAGGGGCATATTTCTTGCTCCAAATCACCATTTCCAGTAAGAGTGGTATTAAATCAAATCCTTTTTCCGTAGAAGAGTATATACTTCTTCTTTTGTCATTTGGGTGTGGTGACTTGTAAATGATTCCTGCATTTTCAAGCTTATTCAATCGGTCAGCGAGTATATTTGTTGCAATATGTTCTTTTGAATTTTGCAGATCAGAGTAAGTTTTTTTGTTGAATAGCAAAATATCTCTAAGAATCAAAAGAGTCCATTTATCTCCCACATAGTCTAGAATATTTGCAATCGGACAATCAGATCTTTGCATTTTCCCTCCGGTTTCACTTGCATTTTGCAAGCGAAAGTATTATCTTATTATTGTAGTATATAACTATTCATATTAAGTTGCTATGTAAATCTAAAATTATCAAGGAAATAGGAGTGGTAGAATGAGTCAATTACAAAAGTATCCCAAAATTGATGTTAATAACCATTTACAAGAAAACTGGACAAAACAAGAAACTGAAAATGTAAAAGTAGTTGTGGACTTTTTCCAGCACCTGATGAACGAACATGATTTTGACTACACACTTAAGACATATGGAGGTACTTCGTACACACAGCACAACAGAGCTATACCGAATGAAATTTCAGGGCTTATAGGTTATGTGCAGACATTGACCAAAAGATTTCCTGAGTATTCTTTTGATGTGAAACGCATTTATGCTGATGGGGATTATGTACTGTTGCATAGCCATACCACAATGAAGGCAAAACACAGGGGCAATGAGAAAAAAGGATTTATTATTACAGATACATTTAGATTGAAAGGTGGTAAACTGGTAGAGCACTGGGATGCTATTCAACCTATTGACACGTTCTCAAGACTTCTGTTTTTAGTGACAGGCGGTAATATAGGTAATGACAATCCAACTTTTTAAGTTACTCTTCATGACCTATTGAAATTTACATGAGATGAATCCTAGCAAGATCAGTTTAGCGTATGACCTCCAAGAGCCTTTCAGATTCCTTGTTGATCTGGCTGTAATCAGCTTAATTAAGTCAAAGAAGATGGATAATATTGATGAGCAGGCTCTTGATGTGAAGAGAGCACAGGTACTTTTTTTAATCCTATTATCGGAGCAAACATTACGGCAGGAGCAAGGTTATTGATTGCAATTGCAGAGAAGTTTGTGATGGATAAGGGTGAGGTACATGCTTACATGGATACGGATTCAATTTTTGTTCCTCCACATCTTGCTGAAGAACTAAGTCATTTATTCGATTCACTGAACCCCTATGATTTTAATAAGCCTATTCTGGAAATTGAGGAAGGAATGGAAGATATCTGGTTTTATGGAATCAGTTCTAAGAGGTATTGTTTATTCCACAAGGACAAAAATAAGATTGTAATTCCCGAAGGCAAGAAGCTCTTCTATAAACTACATGGATTAGGTCATATCACAAATCCATTTAGCCGGGAGTTAAAGAAAGGAGATCAATGGCATAAGAGATTGTGGGAAGATATTCTCAGGGTTCATTTCTATCCTGAAGAGCTGCCGGATGTGTTGGAGAAGTATGAGAATTATGCAGTTATTTCTAATCTTTCAGTGTCGACCGGAACTATACTGAAGCGCTTCAAGAAGATGAATGAGGGGAAAGAGTTTGACAAACAAATCAAGCCTTTCAATTTTATGCATGTTGGCAATGGTGCTACAGTCAATGAGGATGGTGAGAGGATTAAACCCGTTGCTCCTTTCAACAAGAATCCACAGCTAGCAGTTGAAAAGGAATTCATAGACTACAATACAGGAGATACGCTTCAAGGAAGAGAGTATTGGAAGCCGTTAAGTGATGTTTTTCTCGATTACATAGACCATCCGGAAGCTAAGTTTGAGGGAGAGGTTGGAGTTCTACAAAGGAGGCATTTGAAGCCTAAAGGATGCGTGTACATTGGTAAGGAAGCCAACAAGGTTGAGATGCAGGAGCTTGAAAGTAATCACGTTGAAACATATCTCGATATCAAGAAGTTTCACGAATGGGTGCTTCAATTGAAACCAAAAGATACCCGGGCAATGGGAATCAATGATAGGAGTACATTGAAAAGAATCAAGGATAAAATGAAATCTGGGAAGAAGCTGAATTATAGAAAAGGAGCGGTGAAAGTTTTGGTGAAAAATTTTTCCATTTTTGATTAATCCAAATTGCCAAAAGACTTTACTTGGTTAACCAAGAAAAGCATACTTTCAGCGGCATCAAGATCAATTTCCCATTTTCTAGTTAAAGTATCTTCTAATTGTAAAATATATTGATAAAAATCATCGATTTTAACATCAAATAAAGTTTCTATGAAAACTGTAAAATTATTATCTTCTAATTTCCTCGCTATTCTTCGTGGGACTTCAAAGTCATCGAGAACTAGATAAGACGGATAAGAAACATAATGCAAATCCTCTTTTGATTTTCCATAACAACATAACAAGAATACAATTTCATTTAGGTAACGTAGTTTATCTGAACTAAATATATCTTCGGTTCTTTCATTTTCAGGATAAAGATAATTTAAATAAATAGATACATTTGTATTAAATAAATCAGGATGCCAAAACTCAGATAAATAAATTACAGGTTTTAAACGACCATTGTATTTTTCAACAGAGCTTTTAAGAATTGCCTTTAAAACATCCAAATTTTTGTCTTTATATGCAAAACTTAGAAAATCAA
This sequence comes from Methanolobus sp. ZRKC2, assembly GCF_045291185.1. Classification (NCBI taxonomy): domain Archaea; kingdom Methanobacteriati; phylum Methanobacteriota; class Methanomicrobia; order Methanosarcinales; family Methanosarcinaceae; genus Methanolobus; species Methanolobus sp. ZRKC2. Next base: position 428,333 of record NZ_CP146980.1, read on the forward strand.
AAATGATTTCTGAAAGAATGATAGTAGGTATTTGAACAATTGCAGGCTTTCCACTTTTATATTGTGTTAATTCTTGCAATTTGAATATATATGGAAGATTTTTAATTATATATTCTGTGTCAGAATATTCAAAAATATATCTACATAATGTCATTAGTGGTTTTGCATATTCTCTACAATTCTCATAGTAATCTATAGCTTCTTCTTTTGAAGCCTGAAAAGATATAGAAGGAGTAGAAAGTTTACTGTATAACTTGTTAATTTCTTTTTTTATTAGTTTATCAATACTAATAACTTTATTAGATTCAATTAGTTCAATGATAAGACTCTCGAATTCATTTAATTCTTCTTCTGTATAGTATTCAATTGGTTTTTGTACCGCTGAACTTGGAACCAAAGTATCTTTTCCAATATGGATTTCTTTTGTTGCTCTTACTTCTTCTTTTGGAAGAACTAATATCTTAAAATAATCATTACTACTTATTGATTGTGGGTTTTGTTTATTTTCTGTTTTATCTCTCACTTTTTCTAATATACTGGCATAAATTCCATCAAAAGAAAAGAGATAATCTTCTGCTTCATGTTCAATATTCTCTAGAACATTAACAAAACTATGTGTGAAAACACCATGCTCAAGCTCGGGATCTTCGATAGCAAATTCATCTGAATCACAAGCTGTAAGTGTTCCGGTTCCTTTATTGTGACCTATGAGTTCTATTACCTTATCAATTTTAATTTCACGCAATTTTGACCTAGATAACGTTCTTCTTAAAGCGCCTCCACTATGACAGGCATCCAATATAATCAGTTTAGAATTTGCATTAATAGACTTGATTAATTCGTTTAAGTCACCAATTTTGAGTGCGGTTTCCTCTGAATATTTTTCTTCAAAATCAGAAGGGCATAAAAAAGTATTCATTGAATTTATTTTATCAACCTCTGTTGAGGTAGTAAAACCATGTCCTGCAAAACTAAAAATGACATAATCATCATCTCTAGCGGCATGAACAATATCTTTTATTGCTTTTAATATATTGATTCTAGTTGCTTCTTCATCTATCAACAATTTATTATAAAGCAGTTCAAACTGAGAATATTTGTTGTGTATTAAGCGAGCATCATTTACACAATAGTTAAGTTGATACTCTTGAGATAAAAATGGATATTTATTTATACCGACAGATAAAAGTAAAATTTTAGACATTTTCTAATGCTTCAATACTTTATTACATATATATGTAATGATTTTCTAATTTTATACCAGCTGTGCCCATCTCACAAAAGCGTTGCCAAAATTAGAGTTGTATATATCCCGACGCGTAGGTGCGGGGATATAGGTAAGCTCGAAAAACCGAACTTATAATAAAAAATGACAAAGCTAAATCCAAATTATAATTGCAAGAAAAAACTGAACTCTTATGTTTAATTTAGTATGTAACTAATTATAATAAAAAAAGAAAAAGTAGCTATAATTCAAGTTTTTCCTTTATCCCCACCTAATTGAGTGTTGATATGGCGGCTTGGGAAATTCAAAGTTGATTTATCAATATAATACCCATTATAGCCTAGGATTTTAAGAAATACTCTATTAAAAAGGGATTCATAAGCGAATGTTTCATTCAACATCTCATTATAAATCTCATCGTTATCCCCTAAATCCCCGTGAGCCATTTTATGCCGACTTTTGAGAGCTGAATTTTCAATATCTCCAACTTTAAGTTCAATTTCATCAAAAAATTGTTGAAAACGATTGGTTACTGACATATTATAAGAGTTATTAATTTTGTTAAATATTGGAGTACCATTATCCTTGTCTTTTAGCTTGTTAAATATGTTCTCCAAATCATCTTTTAATAATTTATCAAATTCTCGTTTTTTCATATACAACCCTTTACTTTTTGATTTGGTTGTTTTAAACCATCCTTTCATGATTATTTCTAAAGCACTTGCTAAGATAGGTAAATTTGTCCCCAAAGGAGCTTCTAATGATGCCCAGTAAATATTAAGGGCTAGATCCAGATTTAATTCAGTTCTCAAATTTAAATAAGAAGGAATTAATTCATTTAAGATTGTTTCTATTTCACGTGCGTTACTAGGCCCTATGGCTATTGGTTCACGGCTTGGTTTGCGGCAAAGACTAAGAATATTATTTTTAAAAGGCGACACTGCACTTACTTTTGTTAAATAACCATCCTGATTATAGCAAGTGCTTCCAACTGAGATTAGCTGCTTTCCTATAACAAAACTTACTATTTCACTAATAGCATTTCTTTGATCGAAAGTCGGAATAAAGTCAAATTCCTTACGATATTCTATACTAAAACTATGTGACCACTGTGGACTAAATTCTTTGTCCACTTGCGTAATCAAAAATTTTATATCTCCAGCATTTATAAAAGCAAAATCAGCACCTGCAACGCCCAAATATTTGTTTTCATATTTGGTTCTCAATTCTTTCAAAACACCTCTTGATCTATTGTAATTCAGAGTAGTGTCCCTATGTGTAAATCTAGGAAGATAAATATCTGAACCATTTAAGTACCAGTCAGCTAACCAAATTGCTTCGGAGTCATTTGAATAATTTACTTTAATTTTGTACACTGATATGTCTAACTCACTATTACTTTCGTTAGATGTTGCACTCCAATTACTACTCCATTGATCAATGAAACAGTTATATAGCTCGACTTTAATTCCAGAATTTGTTTCTCCAACTATAGTAAACGTATCAATTTGACTACCTGGCACAGATTCTCTCATCCAACTTTTATCTGAGTCTCGTTTTTCAATATAGAATAGCTTGGCTCGCAGCTTATATGAGTCGTCTCTTGAAACAACTATTTTTTGTATGTTTTGCGGTAAATTAGGGTTGCCATGAACTTTGTCCATTTGAATTTCGTTCTGAAGTTTATCCCATTCTAAATGCTTCAAATAATCATTTATTTCCACCAAATCAACACCTACATTTCCAATCATTAGCTATTGAATTACGATAATAAAAATGAAAACAATTATCCTTTCAAGTTATTCCCACATCTCCAACCTCTCCCTAACATGAGCATTTAAAGTGAAAGCTCACTCAGGTGAGTCATTTTCTTCCATCAACTTTCTCTTCGTTCTTTCTTCAGTTGCCATATGCTCAACTGCTTTTTCAATTGCATCCGTATGATTTTTAGCTGCGCCAATGTCCACAAGATAAGCGAGATTATCAATCGTGCGATCGGTAAGACGATATGATTTGGTAGGGGGTGCTTTCGGGTTATTAGATTTTGGAGTCATATAATACTACGGTGTACACCAAAGTATTCAAATATGTGTAACACTCATGTATTGACTAAGGTGTTTCATTGTGAACTCAAACAGATCATGGATTTGTATGGATTGTGGAAAAGTGGTCTTTTTTCCGAGTGCAGACAAAGAAAACAATGTGGTATGTATTTTCTGTGGAAAGCTAAATCTTCAGGAAATGCCCCAAGAAAAGATGGTTATTGAGTGTGACAATCATCTACCAAGTGGTGTAATACCATTAATTGCGTTGATACAGAATTATCACTATAAGAAAGCGAATAAAGCGATAGAACGTGGAGATTTCATTGACATGAATGACCTAATAAACACATCGTTAGCTTACTTTTTGTTGTTAGTTGCGTGATGCATGTCTGTATCAACATCTATCCAACATTTCTAATCTTTCTCTGACATGAGTAGTAAGAGTAAATGGCTTGTCAGCTTCAGCATTCTTTTTCATGTAGTGGAGCGTACCCTTAGAAAACCCCATTTTCTTCCATTCAGAATAGGAAACACTCATTATCTTTTTCCTGATTTCTTCAGAATCCTGTCTCTCAATCGTATAAGCAGGCTTAATGAAGTCAATTGTCTTTCTTTTCCCAACAAGATACTGAACTAATTCTCTAGCTTTCAATAACAAAGCATAGCTCCACATAACAGATTGCTTCTTGTAAGCTACTTTCTTGTTCATCCAGTTATTGAACTCTTCAGTAACCTTCTTAGCTCCTGAAGGTTTGAGCCTGAGTGCATAGCTCTCAGTTCTGATAAAGTCCTTATTCTCCATTTTACCCGACTCAATCAAGTTAATAACTGAAAGATCAACTAGGAATCTAAAAGGTTCTTGTAAATCATAGGCTAAACTGCTCTTGCTAGGGTTCATCTCATGCAAAAACCCTACATGAGCATCAAGACCAACCGTATTAATAGCTCTCAGACATTCAGCTTCAAGCAGAGTATAACCATAATTGAGCATGACATTGACTTTATCTCCTGCTCCAGTTGCTCTTCTGTATTGGTCTATCCTTGAACAAAAATCATATTCTTCAGGTATTGCTTTGTTAAGCTCATTCCAGTACTTCCAAGCAGCTCCACCTTCAATGCCCATTATTTCCCTGATGGTTTTAGCAGTACTCAGTTTTTCAATATCTTCTGAGAAATCATAATCAATTTGAGGATACCTTTGTTTAAGATAGTCCATAACTACAATGGACTTATCAAACTTGGCTTCAATGAACTTTTTTGCGATCTCAATTCTGTGTTCATTATCCTCAAAAGCATGATACTGAGCAAACTTGATTTTGACATTGGTACTTTCAGGAGGTTGCATTGTGGTAAGGAGCTTACAATCCCAGTTTAGAATAGAGATTTGAACATTGTGTTTAATCAACCATCTAATAGCATCAAGAGTCAGGTTTCCATTTCTGCCATAAACTATGATATGGTCAATATCAATCCTTTTTGGAGAGAACACATACTCTTCAGGCTCTTCATTAGCTGAAGTCCTACCATCTTTGACATGTAACTTTGCACCACTCACACGCATATCAATGCCATGACCATTAAGAAGAAGCATCTTCATTAGAAATCAACCTCATTTTGCCATTCTTTCATGTTGTTGTCCAGTAAAAGCATCTTCCTATCATTCAAACCACATTGCGTTATTGCATCATATCGAATTACTCCGATAAATTTAGCTGCTTCATCATTACCCTGTTTCTTTAATTCTCGTTTGAAATCAAAAAGATCAGTCCTGTGTTTTTCAATTATGGACGCAGTGCATTTTGTTCGGTAGTCGTTCATTACAGTGTCCAAATTGCTGATAGTTTTTGCATCAGCTCTTAGTTGGTTAATTACTATTTCATCTTCGTAATAACCAAGTAGATGAATTAGGCCCGTTCTTAGATTTATATACCCTTTTATTGGGGATGGATATCTCATTAAAACCCTCTTCAACATCTGAGTAAAAGCTTCTTTATTTGCTGGTTCTCTTCCAATATCGATTACGTATTTGTATAAAATTCTGAGTAGATGGTCAACAAGGTCTGTGTTTTCAGTATTCAAGTTTTCAACAAGCAAATCTAGATGCGATGGTGTAAGAGCATAACTTTGCTCGTAGTTTTCAATTTCAATCAAAGCTTCTTTTATGTCAATTTCATTTTCAGACTTTAAGATGTCAATAACATTATCTATATGGGTTTTTATTTCTGAGGATAATTTAGAAACAAAATAGGATGCTTTACCATCTTCTCTATCTATTCCATATCTTTCAAGTTCTTCAGGATTTTTTAAAATTAGTACTTGACCAGTTTTAACAAGAATTCCTAATTTTCGATCTATACTTTTTTGTGAATAACCCCGTTCACCTTTGTGTGCTGACATTAGATCATTCACCAGTTGCCGCCTTCTAATATATCCTATTAAATCAAGGTAATTGAGTACTTCAGTATCAAAATCAACCTCATTTTTGTTAATATTACTATTATTAACTTTGTTATTAGTCCTCAAATTCATACTTATATTTACCCTCAAATCTGTATATAAGAATTATGGAGAATGTTGAATCATGGTGATAGTACCATGAGTAACAATGAAAGAATACTAACAACCGTGTCTCCATATTTGAAGGCAAAAATAGTACAGATGGCAGATAAATTTGGATGCTCTCAGGCAGAAGTTGTCAGAATCGCACTGTTAAAACTCTGGGAGGGCGAGAAATGAGCAGACCTCAGTTTTCCAGAGAATACAGGACTTATGGAGAATGGCTCAAAGCTATGCCTAGGAATTCCAGGTATGCAAAAGAGATTATCCGGAAACATCAACTCTTTCCAGATAAGAGTCTGAATCAATTAAGGAATCTAAAAGTAAGTTGTTATGATCTGAGCCAGACAGCATGGCAAAGTCTGACATCACAACAAAAAAGGGATAGAAACCTGTCTCTTGAAATCCTAAGATCTGTCAGAAAAGGAGAATCACTAACTCAGGCATTAGAGAAAAGAGGACTCAGAAAAGACTTTGTTCTTAAGAATCTTGGTAATCAGCTTCAGAAATCCAACGGTAAATGGATTCCATGTAAGACAGACAGCCTGAATGTTGGAATGTCTGTCTACACTAACGATGGACTAAGAACAGTAGTAATTACTTCTTCAAAGGATAGAATCAGAATTGCAAAATACTTCAATGACGTTCAGAAGGCTTTGAAAGCAGGTGATGAATCTGTTCTCAGGAAATACAAAAACCTGAAGCTCGTTGATGCTGAAGGCAAAGAACATCATTTTGAAACAGACCTTGAAAGGCTGTATGAAATAAGAGAAACGATTGAAGAACCTGAATTCTTTGAGATATACAGTAACTAAGGAGTGATAGCTATGAACAAAAATGCATATGAAAAGTACCTTAAAAGACAAAAGAAGGGAGGAAAGCCACCTATTGCCTGTGCAGTATGTGGAGAAGATAATAAGGCTCTCATCGAAATGCATCATGTAGATGGGAGGAATAACTCTGATTGGGAAAAGCCCCTCTGTTTGAATTGTCATAAAAAAATAACATCTGAACAGAACAGGCTTGGTCCAAAAGTAAGGTCTAAAGAAGCATCCTTACAGAACAAGAGAGCATTCAATATTATTTCTATTGGGGCTTTGTTAAGAGAGCTTGGAGACCGTTTGATATCTCTTGGAATGGAGATGACAGTCAGTGTCTAAAATAGCTATAAGAGGGTATACTCAAAAGGTCAAGAACTCTAAGGGTTATCCATCTTTTAACCTTTTTGACACTCCTTTAAGGCATGCTAGGGTATTGGTCTTTGATACAGAGACAACCATAGACCAATATCAGAACCTTAAGATAGGATATTTTAAGATATATCAGGATGGCTATATTCAACACTATGGGTTATTCTATAATCCAATTACCTTAACAGACATAGAGGTAGAGACATGCAAAGCCTATAGCGATAGACAAAACATCGCCCTCTATACTCTTAAAGAGTTTATAGACATAGTATTCTATGAGGAAGTCTATAACCTGCATAGCCTCTGCATAGGCTATAATCTTGCCTTCGATATAAGCAGATTATCTAAGAGTATAGGCATATCAAGAGCTAAGAATACGGGTGGCTTTACTTTTACTTTATCTGAAAATAGATACAATCCTCCTATAATCATAAAAAAGCTAGGGGATGCTTATAACTTCAAGTTTACTACTACCAAGCAGAACAAAGGAAAAGATTATTTTTCAGGACATTTCCTTGACGCTCAAAAACTAGCTGAGATCCTGCTCCAATCAAAACGCATTTCTCTTAAAATGGCAGGAGAAAAACTCAATACACAAATACAGAAAATGAAAGATGTTGAACACGGGAAAGTTACGAAAAAATACATAGACTATCTGATTCAGGATGTAGAGACTACATACGAAGTATATGAAAAGCTCGTAGCTGAATTGAATATTTATCAAATAGATATACCGCTAACAAAAATATACAGTTCTGCATCAATTGGAAAATACGCTCTTAAACAGCTAGGTATTGATTCTTTTCTGTCTCTTAATCCTGATTTTCCATCAGATATTCTTGGAAATATCATGACCTCTTATTTTGGTGGTAGGTGTGAGTGTAAGATACGAAAAGAACCTGTAAAAGTTACTACTCTTGATTTTACAAGCATGTATCCAACCATTACAATGGAAATGGATTTATGGAAATTTATTATTGCTGAATCTCTTGAGATACAAAATGTTACTGATGAGATAAGTAGAATGCTTTCAAAAGTAGACCTTGCATATCTACAAAATAAAGAGAATTGGAACGACTTTGTTGTGATGGTTAAGATTCAGCCTGATAGCGATATAATGCCTGTCAGGATGGACTATAAAGGCTCTGGGACAGGCTATAACGTAGGTATTAACTATCTTAGTTCTGATTCGGAGCTATGGTATGCTTTACCTGATGTTATATCTTCAGTAATCCTTACTGGAAAAGTACCTGAGATTTTGGAAGCTGTCAAATTCGTTCCAAAAGGTATCCAGAAGAGTTTAAGAAAGTCTCAGATTCTTGGAATTGATATAGACCCTTCAAAAGATAATCTTGTTCAGGCTCTCGTTGAGGAAAGACAGAAGATTAAACTAAGAATGAAGTCACTTGAAAGTGAGGATTCCGAATATCAAGCCCTAAAAAGTAGAGCACAAGCAATTAAGATTCTTGTTAATGCAATGAGCTATGGAATATTCATAGAACTGAATCCAGAGGATAAAAAAAGTGCTATTCAGGTACATGGATTAGATAGTTTTGAAACTTCAGAAAATAGATTTGAGAAAGCAGGTAACTATTATCATCCTCTGCTAGCTGTTATGATTACTTCAGGTTCTAAACTGTTCTTGGCTATGGCGGAAGCTAAATGCAAAGAACTTGGTTCAGTTCATGCTTACATGGATACTGATTCTATCTTTGTCCCTCCTGAACATGCACAGGAGATTATAGATTATTTTCAACCTCTTAATCCTTATAACCTTGATATTGACCTACTGAAGCCTGAAAAGGTCGATATGTGGTCTTATGGCGTATCATCAAAACGTTATGCTCTTTACACTTATGATAATGGAAAGATTAAGTTCATGGAAGGAGAACGGTCTTTTAAACTTCATGGTTTAGGACATCTGACAAACCCATTTCCAAAGGCTGTCGGTGATTGGCAGGCTGAAATATGGGAAGATTTGCTTAAGTTGCACTATGGGATTATATCAGAACTTGATATTGAAGAAAAGTATTCTAACCTGTATGCTATTTCCAAACTTACTGTTAGCACTCCAAATGTATGGAAGAGATTTGATAAACTCAATAAAGGGAAGCCTTGGGAGAAGCAGATCAAACCGTTTAATTTCTATCTTGTAGGGTTTCAGACAATAGAAGAAAATGGGAAAACAGTAAAGCCTTTAGCTCCTTTTTCAAGTGAACCACAGAGTATTGTTTATGAGCCTTTCATTGATTATGAAACGGGAGAGATAAAGCAAGGATCTCACTATTTCAAGCAACTTAGCAGGACAATTATAGAATATGCCAATCATCCTGAATCTAAGTTTGATGGGGAAACAGGAATACTTGAAAGGAGAAATGTTCAGGCTGATTCTGTTGTTTATATCGGCAAAGAAGCAAATAATATTGATGAGCAGGCTCTTGATGTGAAAAAGTCTCAAGCGTTTATCAACAAAGAGAACATAATGCAGAAAATACTCAATCTATCTGTATCTGAAGCAAAACCATTGGGAATTCCAAAAACAACACTATGGGACATGCAAAAAAGGATAAGAAGAACAGGAAAGTTGAATTTGAATACTCAGGCTGTAAGGAGATTACTATAAAGTCAAATATGTGGGATATATGATTTTATTTGTTATTCATATCTAGATATATTTATAAGTATTTACAGTTATTTAACTTCAATGAGTGATGAAATAAATATGGATTTTTTATTGAATACAATAAAAAATTTATATGATAATTTTAAGAAAACAAATGAATCTATAAGAAAATATAATTCTGAATACTATGTCGAAAAGAGTGAAAGTCTCATTTTTCTAGATAAAGTGATGAAGAAATCATATGAGCATATAGTCAATAGTTTATATCAACAGAATTTTGATGATTATGCTGATTATGTTATTACTTTAAATGATAAAGTAAATCGATTACACAAGATTTCCTTATCTGAAATAGCACATAAAAAACTGAAACAAATTGAGTTTGAAATAAAGAATCCTTACTTTTACAATAGTTCACGCAAAGAATTTAGGAAACTGAAAAATCAGCTAAGTGAACTTGATTCCAAAGCTTTTAGTAATGTTGGTATTTTAGAGTCTACTATATCCGAATATCAGGGAATGATCTCTAAAATAGAAACTCTTGAAGATAATCTTGAAGACGAGAAAAAATCGGGATTATATAACTACTTGCCAAAAATAGCCTATGTTTTAGTCCCAATTCTAATCAGTATAGAGGGAATGATTTTAGCTGAATACATAACTTTTAATCCCTATATTCCTCTTGTTGGCTATATTTTAGTTTTGTTTCTAGCATATTGTATATTAAAATCACCCAATGATTTCAGGATTTTATACAAGGGTTCAATGAATAAAAAAAATATATTTCTTCACTTGCTACTATCAGGAGCAATTATAATCTATGGTACAATTGCCTTTTCTGCAGTGTTCCAAAACTTCACATTAAAACTTTTGTTCATAGGTATGTTCTTAATTCTTACTTATGTATACTTGAGTTTTATTAAGCTAGTTATAACAAATGAGAAGAAGTATATAATTGAGCATGAGTTTGACAAACTACATGAAGAGTATTTACAATGAAAAGTTTTTATTCAAAATACAAAGTTCACTTTTTTTAATTTGTAAAATCGAAACAATTACAATTCATAATGAAAGTTCGGTTTTTTGACGTTACCTATATCCCGACGCGTAGGTGCGAGGGGAGGGATTTGAACCCTCGAAATCCTTCGATACTGGATCTTAAGTCCAGCGCCTTTGACCAGCTGGGCAACCCTCGCAATAAGAAGAGTATACTTATATCAGTACAGTTGAACACCTGATAAATACAATTAAGTTACTTAAGCCTTATTATAGCAAATATGAAGATTACATTTCTCGGAACAGGGGTCGGGATACCCCAGATCGGAAGAGTTCAGTCCGGGCTTATCATGGAAATGGATGGGACTCCGGTATTATTCGATTGCGGTTGCGGTGTTCTTGTAAGAATCGTAGAAGCGGGATATGAGCATACGGATATTGGGAACATCGTATTGACTCATCTGCATCTTGACCATGTGGGGGATGTGCTGGCGCTGCTCAAGGCCAACTGGTTGATGGGTAAGACAGACATGCGTATTTTCGGGCCGCAGGGGACACAGGAATGGTTTGGTAAGGTCATGGAGACCTATGACTACCTCAAGGGGAATTTCGAGGTTGAAATAACCGAACTCGCCGGAGGCGAGACATTCACATTTCAGGGAATCGATTGTAATATCACCTGCACACCAACCATTCACAGCACTACTTCCCTGGCATATCGTGTAGAATGTGGGGGAAAGTCAGTAGTCTATACAGGCGACACCGAGCCGTCGGAGTCAGTATTTGAATTTGCCAGGAATGCCGATATCATGATACATGAATGCTCTTTCCCGGTGAACTTCGAAATGACCAACCACACTACTCCGGACATGTTTATCGAAATGCTGGAACAGACTCAACTTCATGTAAAGCGGCTTTTCTTCACTCATCTGTATCCTCATATGAAGGGACATGAAAAGGAGACTTTGGACCACATAAATCAATACTTTGAGGGCAAAGTGACAATAGCCTCGGATTTAATGGAAATTGAGGTTTAAAAGACCGGGCTGAAGTTTAAAGTTGAGTTTGTTAGCAGAGAAAAAAATGCAATAAACAAAACCAAAAAAAGATAGTACCGACAGATTCGTCGGTTCATGTACTTGAAAGGGCTTCCAATACCGCTTCACCGAATTTCTCTGCGCATTTAGGGTCACGGCCGGTAACGATATTGTCTGAGATGATAACTTCTTCATCCTTATAGATGGCCTTGCAGCTCTTAAGTTCCTTGATGCAGTCGTCATCCTTGAAAACCGTGGCCTTCTTGTCTGTAAGAACTCCGGCCTTTGCCAGTACAACAGGAGATATACAGATCGCTGCAACAACTTTTTCATGTTCAATAGCATCCTGTACAAGTTCATGGAGCTTTTTGTCAGACCAGAGATATTCCTTTGAACCACCACCACCTGTGATGACTATTGCATCATAGTCTGCTGCGATGGCATCGTCTATACTGATATCAGGTTTTATTTTCCTGCCAAGAACTCCTTCAGCCTCATCTGTGCTATTGCTGGCCACCGTGACATCAATATCCATATCCTCAAAGATCTCTCTTGGTTCAAAGAACTCTTCATCCCTGAAATTGCGCTGGGCTACAATCATTAATATTTTTTTATCCTCTAAATCTCCTGAACTCATATTATCACTTAATATCTAATTATTTTTAGCTTGTTTTCAACCTTCCCTCCACTTTATACAGCAGTCGCCATTGTTAGTGTTCAAGAAATAGATTTATTTTCTGATACTTATACGTAACGCGTTTGTATAAGCAGAAGGAAAGTCTCTTATTGATGTCTATTCAGAATTTCCGGCATAGTTCCAACAAAGATTTGATGTGTAGTATTTTTCTGCTTTATTTTGTGTTTTATTGTAAATCGCTTAATCTCATAATAATGATGCTCAACATATATCATTGTATAGATATATTTATATAGTTAAAAATAATACTATGATTTGCAGTCACACAATCTGAAGATCGGAGTGGTTGCAGACTATTTGGTGGTACAATATGGATTTACCGGAAACTGCTGAAACGAAAAACGAATCAAAATGAAAGAACGATAACAGGTCAAATTGTTGCCTCTCTCCCTCAAAAAAACATGATCTGTTATCGTTCACTTTTTCGGCAGTAACAATATAGTGGAGTATGAGCGAGTGGGGATGTGTCCCTTTTGGGACGGGGTTGTTGTCAAAACAGGGTTATTGTCAGAGAATATGGAAAGCAGTGCTCTGCTTTCCATTCCATTCCTATCAATGTAATTATGATGGAGAATTGTAATCTTCGAATCTTTATTCAGGATTAATTGTATCTTGGCAAAAATAGCTTTCATCTGTCGATATGTTACATAGTATCCTTAGAGTATCATTTCTTAGAGTGTCATTTTAGCAAACTAGATTTGTCTGATATAAAAACTGAAAAACTCATAAAACATTAAACTTTGCACTTTAAAGCAAAAAAAGTTTAGTAGCCCGGCACGGATTCGAACCGAAGTTGCGGGATCCAGAGTCCTGCATGATTGACCACTACACTACCGGGCTTCGTTGAAAGCATTCCTTAATTGCAATCGTTACATATTAAGATATCGGTTGAACTGTTGTCACAGACTCTCCGGGTTCTCGTTCAGAACTGCAGTCCACCACCATTTGGCCATGTCAACAAGATCCTTGCTGAACTGTCCTGAAAGCCTGTATTCTCCATTACGATTGGAAATCAAGCCGGCTCCAAGCAGTTTGTTGCGCATGGAGTAAAAAGAAGCACGTCCTATATCTAATTCTTCGAGCAGTTTTTGCCACTCATTTGTTTTTATGGGGTCGCCACTTTTCTGGCGTTCTTCGACCATTATCAAGAATTTCTGTCCTCTGACAGCAGTTGCTTCTTCCTGAAAGAGTCGTCGCATTAAATTATAATAAGGGTCACGCGAGTGAGTTATACGTGCATTTGCATCGGAACGTATAACTATCGTCGTGGAAGTTCTTGGTGCGTTTTTGACTATTGACATTGTGATCAGATAAGATCAGGCAGCACTATTCGACGTTTTAGATTCGAGAGCCTTTTTGATAAGATCTACATACTCCTCCTTCAAAGAATAGACTATTGGAGTTTTGTAGGATTCCTTGTGGGACCTCAGCACACCAATTTTTGAGTAAATATACCCTACCATTGATGCAATTGCACTGCGTGAGATATCATATTTCTTTGTAATGGAAGTATGTAATTCGTCAACAGTGATTTCTTTTGTGTCAAGGAACTTTGACAAGATAAAGCTACGAAGACCATTTACATCAAGTTCGATAAATCGTTGTAGTCTTCGTTTTATTTTTGATCGAATTGAATCCACAGTCACACCTCAAGCTATTTTAATATAGCATGTTTTTATATGATTGTCTATCTATAAATAGGTTTTTAAATTTTTGTATCATGATAACCTAAAAAATCTTATAGGATATTAGCATAAGACCTATTCTTAGTTCTTTCGGTGATTCTATGTCTTACACATATGATCCTAAAAACAACATCCTGTTCCATAAAAAAACGGAACTCTCTCTGGACGGCCTTGAGCAGAATTTCATTGGTGCATGCAGTAAATGCAATGCTGATGTTATTAGCATTAGTTATCACACCAATGGTGATCATACTGCAGTTGCCGCCAAATGTACAAACTGTGGACAGATGTACGCTATCATATATGATGCGTTCTGGAACTGGATAGGTGAACATTCAATTGATCTCCGTAATCCTTATGGTGCTCCTTGCCAAGAGCCAAATTCCATAACAACCACTGGTGAATGTCAGGAAGTACTTAGTGATGATTTCAAAGATTTGCAGTCAATCCCAACAAAGAAACTCCAAACTGTATTCACTCCTGCTGAAATCGAGACCATGTTTGCCAAGGCCGCCGGTAAGAAGCACGTTCGCCAATATCTGTACAGAGCTCGTAAAAAATATGATGATTTCCAGGAACTTTTTGGTATTTATTTGAATATCTGAGTTATTGAAACTTTTTTGAAAACGGAGTAAAATTAAGAAATTGAAAATTACTTGGAGTGTATGATACACTAAAATATATATTTTATTGAGTGTAAATCTGTGTAACTATTAATAGTTACATTTAATTGTTATTAATATATAAAAATATATTAATATAAATTATTAAATAATATTGTGTTAAAAAAGTGAGATGTTGTTTAATAAATAAAGGAATTAATATTACTATAAGTTATTGTTTAGCTTTTTTTGCTAAAATAGATAGAAAATTAGCATTATTTTAAGACTATTTTTATATATTAATTTTTAATGCTTTGACTATAGACTCTTCAATCCATAAATGCTCATATAAGCATAGCAAAAAAATTAGAAAAAATTAAATAAGTGAATTAATTTGAACGTATATTTTTTGTATAATTTTAATTTTAAAATAGGCTGTTTTTGCATATTACATTGACTATGAGAATGGATATGACTCAAAGTGACATTATACGATTCTCAATATTTTTTTGCAGATAATGGGGGGGTTGTAAGTCAACACCCCTCTATCACTATAGTCTTTGGAATGGTCAGGTTGAGAAAAACATACCCATTTCTCGAACTGTGTAAATCCTGTCTATAGTATATGGGAATATGCTATTACCAGATATCCCAAAATTGGCCGTTTTCAGGGATTTTCCTAAAAATGTGATCAATAGAATAGATGTAAAAAATTGTAATATGTAATTAATACTTTCACATCTTAATAAATTATGCAAAGTAAAGTAAATATTACTACTAGTTATTGAAATAAAAAAGATTATTACAAAATTGAGGATTTTGTCAGGAACTAAGCCTCAGAAAATCACCCCTCAAAATAAATATTGCGCAGATTTTACTTTACTATTTTCGGCCTGCAACCTCTATACTAAACAGTTCAAAAGTATTATTATAAAAATAGCGTTAATTTATTATTTTGCACTTTTTGTCTATCTTAAAAAAATACTACAGTTTAATTTAACTTTGTGCAAAAATTAATGCGAGCTTAACATTGAAAGAATTTTAAGATTCCTGGAATCGCATATACTTCAGTATATAATAAAAATTTTGTTAAAATGTAACTATGAATTGTTACGCCCTATCTTATTTGAGAGTGACTTTGAAGTTCTCGCACGAATCAAATTTCAATTTTATTTTGCTAAGTTCATAGCGAACCTTCTATTTGTTTTGAGCTGTAATCCCTGTGGCGGGTAACTGTAGAATCACCCTTTCGCTGAGGTGGTCAGAAAAAATTATATAGTTTTTCAAAGAAGTGACAACATTCCAATAGCATAGATACCCCATATTATTAATGCGGTATAACTATACCACAAATATTTATAAATTTTATTAGTCTGTGATTTTTTTGGCACTATGCGAATTGAAACTAGAACTACAAATGTTACTAAAAGATAACCTATGGCTGCTAAAATATCAGAAACAAAGAGATCTCTATAAGCAAATGAGAATACAAGGGAGAAAGAAAACGAACTTGCTACAACACTCTCAACAAAAAACGCAAAATTTGGATTTTGAGAAACTAACCAGTCAGAATAAAGTAAAACGGTAGACAAAATAAAGGTAAAGAGTACCACATAATATAAATCGGGAATGTTTGCTACAGCATAGAGGGGACTAGCGAGTATTAACCCCATTAGAATAAGAAGTGTTTGTAGGAGACGATCTCTTTTTTCTAGTTTGCTCCTTTCTTTTTCATACCTGCGTGAAGGATATCTCGATCGCATAGGAGATAGTGTTTGTATAAAATATTAAAACTTTCCATCAGTTTATTCATATAGTCTTTACGGCGCAAGCTAACTCATAAAATCATAAACATGCATCTATTTCATACTGATAAATTTATGGCGATGTTGTAAGTTAACACTCTTAAGTTGTTATAGTCTTAGTAATAGTCTTGTGAAGGATAATATGCTTTTTTGGTTAACTATCCATAGTTAAACAATAGATTATAATAGCTCTCACTTTTTTGCAAAAGGTTGTGAATTAAGTATTTTTTCAAGAAAATACAAATTTAAATTATTTATATTATGCTATTTTTATAATTATGTGTTGTGTTTAGATTTGATAGACTATAGAATAGCAATTATATATTATAAATATAGTAGTAATTAATTGGTATTATTACTAAAACTTAATATATCTAACAAAAAAATTAGTTTTTCTTGGATTTTTTAAATTTTAACTCTAAAAATAATTGTAATTACTCTTAAAAAAACACTAACGAAATAAAATTTAACAAGTTATTATATACTATAGTATATATTTTAATAATCTTGGATTGTAATTATACACGATTACTTTCTAATTTTACTTCTCACGTACAATAGTAGCTTATTTATTTTTTATCATTTGATATTATGGGAAATAATTGTTAACTTTTAATCATAGTATGGATGAAAATACTCATGCAAATTCCATCTTTTGCTACTGTAAATTTTTTTGCTGAAACATGTAGCAATTAAAATTAAAAATCTCAAAATCTTACTTATGGTTTCTATACATATAAAAAAATAATTTACTATCGTCTCAGTTTTTTGCTCGTAATGTATACTTGACTATCTGTTCAATTCTATCATAGATGTAACTTTTTAGTATTACTAAATCAATTTTAATAAATAGTCAACTGTGCAAAATTTATTATTTAATTTAAATAGTACATTTAAGTCAAAAAATATCAAAAGTCATATAATTTTGAAGAAATATGTCCGCAAAAAAACTGAGACTTAATGCCCACAACAAAAATTATTAACCTTAGAGCCTTTCAAACCTGAAATAAAAGGGAGAAGAAATGGACAAAAACAGGTTTTTGCTTTACTCAACCGTCTTTCTGATAATGGGGTTATCGAATGCGGTTATACCGGTGCTGCCGGAAATTGCTGCCGGGAATCATGGGACATATGGAGCTTTTGCATCCAGCCTGCTGTTTTCCGGGTACTTCATAGGAGCATTGCTTACAATGTTGCCTTTCGGTTTCTTTTCAGACAGATATGACAAACTGAAATTCGTTGTTCTGGCCATTCTGCTGACATTTGTTTCAGGCTTGACACTTCTCCTTGCTCAAAACCTGTACATCCTTGTGATAGCAAGGCTGGTCGAGGGTGCTGCATGCGGAGCATTTTTTCCGGTGGCTTATGCAATCCTTTCCGAATATAAGCAAAGGAACCGGTACATAGGCGAATTCAGTTTCCTGCTGAATGCAGGACTGGCATTGGGAGTCGCCCTGGCTGGTTATCTTGCACAGCAGCACATCAAAAGTGGTATTTTACTGTTCACCTGCATCGCAGCCATACTCCTTGTAACAGGTACAGTAATACTTGCAGGAAGAAGCCCTCCTGAAAAAAAGAGGGTTCCCAATCCCGTCAATCGACCGGATATTGGCAATATAGCTAGTAATTTCACAAACAGCAGGTATCTTCGCATATGGATTATCACCTTTCTGCTCTTTGGATTGACAGGAGTAATTATTGCATTCTATCCGGAATACAGTCAGGACTTTTTAAGTAAAACCGCACTTGGGATCTCCATAGCCGCACTTTATGTAAGTGCCATGATAACCAATATCGTAGCTGGTCGCCTGGACCTAAAATATAATACCATGATCAGGGTAGGAATAATAATAGCATCCATAGGTACCTTGTTTTCCATCTATTATCCTATACTAGGATTCACTTTGATAGGCATTGGTTCCGGAATCGGTTTAATCGGTTTGCCAGTGGCAGTAGCCCATATGAATATTGAAAGAGGACTTGCAATGGGTACCTTCAATACCTGCACCTATACAGGTCTGGGACTGATGCCAGTATTCACAGGAATATTCCTTGGAACCCTGGGATTTGAAACGATATTCATCATCAGTGCAATACTCCTGTTCCTGTCCCTCTTCCTGAAAGACAGATTAAAAAGTGAGGCTTAATGTAAAGCCTCACCGAATAGAGAATGTTAAACTCTACATCTTTCATTGTGCAAAAAATGACTTTAAACAGAAAGATTATTATATTCACCTTCCCTCAATACATTCATGAGAACCCGAAAAACGAAGCTACGGGAGCTTAACTCTTGCATACTTATTCTCTTGTTATTGTTGAACATATTCCTGCAGCCTGTAAGTGCATATTCTGTAGTGGAAGTAAATTCCGTCAACACCCCTCACGGAGCGGTCATTCTCATTGTTGACGGTCTTGGTTCATCTTACATCTATCCTGAATTCACGCCCTATGCACTTGATAACAGCGTCATAAGCAAAGCCAGTACACCTAACCTGTCCTCCATATTTGATCAAAGCTGCAGGATACTTGATGTCCGGGCCCCGCAAACCTATACTGAAGCAGGTCATTCAGTCCTGGTAACAGGTTATTCTAAAGCACTTTCTGAATCAGTTTCAGGATCAGGCACAACAATCTATGACGTAGTACATGAATATGATTATCTGACCTTTGGCATCATGGAAAAAGGTGATTTCTCATCAATTTGTGCCAAACAGAATGCCATCGTACACGACACTACAAACTCAATCAATGAACCGGGAATGGTTGTGGACACCAATATCCATGAACTTACCAATAAACAGGTTTCAATGGATGTTGCCGCTCTCATGCAGGATAATATTCTTACATTGAACTCAGAATTGGGCAAAAGCAAGGAAGGATCTCAGGAAAGATATGATACATACAATAGATGGGGTATTGAAACCGCAATAGAGCTCATAGACTTTATGCAGGCTAATTATCCCGATCATCCCTACCTGCTTACTATAAACGTCGGTGCCGTTGATTCTGCAGGGCATTACAAGAAAGACAGCGGATATATTGCCACAATCGAAGGACTCGATGCCTCATGTATGCCCCTGTATCAAAAATGCATCGAGAACGATCTGGCGTTCATATTTACTTCCGATCATGGAATGGCCTTTGCAAGTGCTGGTTCCAGGGGAGGTCATCAGTCCGACAAGTATTCCTGCACCGATGAAGCACAAAGGGTGCCTCTTGTTATATCAACAACAGATGTCGAAAAATCCGTAATCAAAGGTGAATTCGGGCAGGAGGATATCGCACCCACTATACTGGAAATTCTCGGTCTCCCTGGAGAACTAAGGTTTTCTGACGGGGAAGTTATCGAATTCAAGGATCATGCAAACCTCAGGATAACCATTCCTGGGGAAGGAATGATTAGTATAAAGATGGATGATACGGTCATTTCCGAAGTTTCAGCATCTGATGACTACCTGTTCAGGGGACTGGAAACAGGACATGACTATATTGTCAGTTTCACTTCTGATGACACTGGCATCCAGCTTGAAAAAGAAATTTCCCTTATAAAAAGTGAGACCATTGACTTCACGTCTGCAGCAAACATCCCCGAAAATGATATATTCTTCCAGAATCCACGTTACTTAATGGGGGGTACTCTAATCGGCATAGTAAATATTGCGGGATTAGCCCTCATAAGGAAAATATTAAAAGAATAGGTGTAAACAATGCCTGCCTTGGAGGATTTGATTGAGCTTCTTGAAACAGCTCATGGCATATTCAGGAAAGAAAAAGCTGTCGTATCTGTTAATAGCCCATGCGTGATGTTCATAGGGGATATCCATGCAAACATAAAAGCACTTGAGTTTATACTGGAGATAAAGAAAAATTCCGGGTGTGATACTCTTGTCCTCCTGGGAGATTATGTGGACCGCGGCCCCAATTCGATAGCTGTCCTCTCTAAGCTGTTAAAACTCAAAATTGCACAACCTGAGAAAATTGTTCTCCTGAGGGGAAACCACGAGACAAAGGAAATGAACATTAGTTACGGCTTTTTTCATGACCTTGATTTTAATGATGACTTACTTGAGTTTTCAAGTACTGTCTTCAGTGAAATTCCTGTGGCAGCTGTAGTTAACAATAACATTTTTTGTGTGCATGGTGGAATTCCGGGTCCTGTGAATATAAGGACCATCACTAAAGAAGATGCTTTTGAGTATCTCTGGAATGACCCTTCTTCAGTTTCTGGTATTACCCCATCGGCAAGAGGAATAGGTCCCAAATGTTTTGGTGAGGACATATTCATCAGGTTCTTGCAGGAGAATAGACTCTCTTGTATGATAAGAGGACACAGTGCATTAAAACAAGGTTACGAATGGTGGTTTGGAAGAAAACTCTTATCTATTTTTTCCACACCAGAGTATTGCGGATATTCTAATAATGGAGCTTTTGCAATTCTTAAGGATGGGGAAATGGATATTCATGTTTTCGGATATGATTTTCACAACAACAAATATACACTACTATCAACTTCCGAAGGTGGATCAGCCCACGGTAACATTATTAAATAGTGTAAGATTATAGATATAGGTAGCAGTGTTTCCAGCATCTTTGTTATCTTTATGAGTCGTTAACAACGGGCCAGATTTGGCAGAACTTTGTTGTTAACAGTGTTAACCAGCCACATGAGCCTGGTTTGATAGGGAGGAGCTTATGACAGAAGTAGAGATCGATGTAAGGGGACAGACCTGTCCCGTTCCGCTTGTTGAATGTCGCAAAGCATTAAGAAAAGCATCACCTGGCGATGAGGTAGTTGTTCTTGGAACACATCCGGCTTCTAAGAAAGAGATACCAATGGCCTGTAAATCTCTTGGACTCGAAGTACTTGACATAGAAGAAAAAGATGACGAATGGAAGATCAGAATTAAAAGATAGGCAGGGTGATGATGTGTCCGAAAAGGCTGTGATCATAGTTCATAGCGGAGATCTTGACAAGATATACAGTGCACTTATAATCGGAAACGGTGCTCTTGCTATGGGAATGGAAGCTTCTATGTATTTTACTTTCTGGGGCTTGCAACGCCTGAAAAAGAATGGACTCGATAAAGGTCCCCTTTCAAAAATGCACATGCTGGGTCTTGGTAAATGGATGGTAAACAGGAGAATGAAACAGGCAAACGTTGCATCCCTTGAGAGGCTCATGGAAGATTACAAGGAGCTTGGAGGCAGGATACTGGCATGTGAGATGACCATGGAAATCATGGGAATCAAAAAAGAAGAACTGCAAGAAAAATGGATAGATGAGTACGGAGCTGTCGGTACGTACGTAAATGAAGCAAAAGATGCCAGTATCACACTATTCATATGATATTTTGTAAATTTTAAATTAGGAGGTAATATGTTCGACAGAATGGTATATCTTGATAATGCAGCCAGCACCCGTCTTGATGAAAGGGTGCTTGAAGCAATGAAACCTTATTATTTTGATATATATGCAGTAGCAACTTCGGAATTTGGTTATTCCATGGGAATTGATGCCAAGGAAGGCCTGGAGGAGGGCCGGCAGACAATTGCCTCTTCTGTCGGGGCTTCAGATGAGGAGATCGTTTTTACATCAGGTGAAACCGAATCAAGTAATATGGCTATAAAGGGAGTTGTTGCAGCACTTCGGAAGAAAAAAGGCGACCATATAATTGTTTCAAAGCTGGAGGATTTTCCGGTTCTAAACACTGCCAAAACCCTTGAGAAAATGGGGTATAAAGTAGATTACATCAGTGTAGATTCCGAGGGTATCCTGAATCTTAATGAGCTTGAGAATGCGATTACTGAGAATACTGCCCTTGTATCAATACAACATGCAAACCAGGAAATCGGAACTCTTCAGGATCTTGAGACCATTGCAAATATCTGCAATGAAAAAGAAGTGCTCCTGCATACTGATGCCACTCACAGCTACACCAGGGTTCCCCTGGATGTTAGTAAGATTCCGGTGGATTTGATATCCATGTCTGCTCACACTATCCATGGTCCGAGAGGAGTTGGGGCATTGTATATCAGGGATGGAACACCCATAAACAAATGGATGGATGGCGGATTCCAGGAATCCAATCGTCGTGCAGGGCTTGAGAATATACCCGGAACAGTAGGCTTTGCTAAGGCTGTGGAGCTCGTGACACCTGAGGAGAATAAGTTCCTTGCCTCTCTCAGGGACCACACTATCAAAAGAGCTGAAGAAGAAATACCCCATGTAACTTTAAACGGTAGCAAGACTCAGAGGGTACCACAGAACGCAAACATTACTTTCCATTATGTAGAAGGTGAGTCCATGACGCTTCACCTGGATATGCGGGGATTTGCAGTAAGTACAGGCTCTGCATGTTTCAGCCGTTCCCTTGAAGCAAGCCATGTAATACTTGGTATAGGAGGAGACCACGAGAGAGCACACGGTTCCCTGCGTTTCACCTTTGGCAGGTACAATACAATAGAAGATGTGGATGCCATAATCGATGCCATAAAAGAGATTGTAGAGCAACTCAGGGCAATCAGTCCCCTTTACGAAGGCAAGTGAAAATAAGATTATGATTATCAATTAAGAGATGATAGAATGAAATTCCCATACAGTGAGAAAGTCCTTGAACATTTCCGCAATCCCAGGAATGTCGGAAAACTGGAGAATCCTGATGGTAAGGGGCTTGAAGGAAGTCCCGCCTGTGGTGATATGGTTGCAGTTTACCTACAAGTCAATCCTGAGACAACTGTAATAGAAGATGTGAAATTCGAATCATACGGATGCGCTTCTAATATTGCCACAGCATCCATCATAACCGAACTTGCCAAAGGCAAGACACTTGAGGAAGCAAAAAATATTACCTGGAAAGAAGCAACAGAAGAGCTTGGTGGTCTCCCGCCGGTTAAGGCACACTGTTCAGTGCTTGCAGTAGAAGGCCTCAGGGCAGCAATCAGGGATTATGAAGAAAAGCATGGTCTTGTTAGCGCAAAAGAACCTACTACTGAGAATGTTGTCAGAAGCCGCCTCAAGCATGTCATGAATCCGATGGCCGGACTTGATATAGTCAGGACCGAACTGGTGACAAAAATCGAAGTGGATGATGGAGTTGTTCGTATTCTCCTTGACCTGCCGTCCAATCACCAGTTTGCAGCTGCTATTAAAGAAGACATACTGGAAAAGATCGAATCCCTGTGGGACGTAACGGAAGTTAAAGTTGTCTTTACCGAATAATGACAACTTATTTTTTTATTCATTATAATCCGGCATGACAAAAAACCCGCGCTTAATTCAGGAAAAAGCACTTAAACTTGGCCTTGAAGCTTACATGCTGGATGCTTCCGATATTCCGGTTGAGAATAGAACCAGATTAAAATGTGTTTATGGATGCAGAGGATATGGCAGAAGGTTAAGTTGTCCCCCTCATGTAATGCCTGTTGATGAATTCAGACAGATTTTGAAGGAGTACAGCACTGCTATACTGCTGATAGAAGAATTCGATACTTCTGATGCTAAAGATATTATCAAAGCATGGTCGAGCATCCGCAAAGGCAGCTTTCATAAGATGTTTGAGCTTGAATACCATGCTTTCAGGGAAGGATTCTCCTTTGCACAACTTCTCAGGCCGGGTGCCTGTAATGAATGTGACATATGTGGAGAAAAGTGTTCAAAGCCAGATAGAAGACGCTTTCCGCCGGAAGCTGTTGGCATCAACCTTGAAAAAGCGTTAAATACGGCCGGAACAAAGCTTGAGTTCTGTGATACTGACAGGGTAAAATGTATAGGTATTCTTTTGCTTGATTAAATTTAGTTCAATTAAGATCACTATTTTTGACATTGTTTTCCAGTTTCTCCAGAGGGATTGTGAATGTAAAATTGCTACCTTTTTCAGGTTTGCTTTCTACCCATATCTTTCCTTTATGAAGTTCGACCAGTTCTCTGGTAAGGGCAAGGCCGAGACCTGTTCCTTCATATTGTCTAGAGAAAGAAGAATCCAATTGGGTAAAAGGTTTGAATAATTTTTCTTGATCATCTGCTTCAATGCCGATGCCTGTGTCCATAACAGAGATATAAGCCATTTTTTCTTTTGATTTTGCTCTGATTGTAACATTGCCACCAACGTCAGTAAACTTGATCGCGTTACCTATCAGGTTATAGAGTATCTGATTGAATTTTTCTTTGTCTGCCAAGATATAATTGAAACCCGGTTCAATTTCCAGCTTTAGCACAATTTTACTGCTGTCTGCAAGCGGTTGCATAAAGGCGATGGCTTGTTTCAGTGTATCCCAGATGGATATTTTTTCAAGTTTCAGTAGTGAATTCCCTGACTCGACCTTTGAAATGTCAAGGATATCATTGATTATGCTGAGAAGATGTTTTCCACTTCCGGAAATGTTGTTGAGATACCGGTCTTGTTTTTTGTTTATATTGCCTGTGTAGCCTTCAAGCATGGCGTCTGAAAAACCTATGATGGCATTAAGGGGAGTTCTTAGTTCATGACTCATATTAGCAAGGAATTCACTTTTAGTCCGGTTTGCATTTTCGGCTGCCCTTTTAGCTTGCAGTAATGCGTCCTCAAACCTTTTACGTTCGGTTGTATCACGAATAACCACAACAGCAGTCCATTTATTTTTCAACATGACCGCTGAAAGAGATAATTCAATTGGAAACTCTTTCCCATTTTTATTTTTAGCAGCCAGGTCAAGGGTTTTTCCTACAGCTGAACCTTCTCCTGCTTCCTGAAAAATAGAAAATGATTTTTCGCATAATTCGCTGTAAGATTGCGAAGATAACAAAAGATCTATTTTTTGGTCTAGTGCTTCTTCATGCGAATAACCAAATATTCTCTGTGCTGCCTTATTCCAGAAAGTGATATGGTATTTACTATCAATTGCTATGATCGCATCCTGTGCGAAAGTACTAATAGCTTCGAATCTTTCCTCACTTTCACGCAAAGCTTTTTCTGACATTTTATGTTCATGGATGTCTATGGCCATCTCAAACCTGACCATGCGTCCGTCTGTCCACTCTATTGCTTTATCAATACAGCGATGCCAGCGTTTGGTGACATTGTTTTGAAACTCCCACACATGGGTTTTTCCTAATTTATCTCCAAATATAATATCATTGGTACAAAAAGGACATGGAGAGTCAAGATCCTGAAGTATGGAATAACATTTCTTGCCAATAATATCATTGCCATGTTCCTTTCTTAAAGGGGAATTCACAAACAGCAATTCGTAGGAATCAGGGTCAGATACATAAGCAGGCTCATCAATGCCTTCAAATATGGAAAGAAGTTGATCATGCTGTTTTAAAAGCTCTTCTTCGGCTTTTTTACCAGTTGTGATGTCTTGAAGTATTTCCATAGCACCAATAATAGTTCCACTTTTATCCTTGAGTGGTGCTGCACTGAATAAGAGCCATTTATCTATTGTAGGCAGGTAGTCCTGAACCTCATATGCACTCTCTTTGGATGATGAGTCAATCTTTATTTGACCATAGTAACTTTGTATGAGTTCGGTCTGGTCGTCTACAATAAGATCAGAAAGCAGAGGTCTTTTTTCGCGATAAAAAACTTTCCACAAGTCTTTGCTATCGACTATTTCGGTTGCAGGAATCCCGGTAATGTTCTCACAGGCTTCATTCCAGTATAAGACTGTGTGATCCTTAGCAATTACGAACATGGGAATTAGACTTACGTGCACAGTTTTGATCAGTTCATGTTTGAGATTCTTTAAAGTGCTCTCTGTATGTTTCCTGTCTGTAATATCACGGCATATCCCCAGAATTCCCACATTTTCTCTATCCGACACTTTAAGGGGAGATTTCTGTATTTCGAGAAAAACACGCCTGCCGTCAGGATATGTAACCCATTCATCATTTTTGAAAGAACAGTTTCTTTCCAGTACTTTGTTGTCGTTCATACGGAAAAAATCTGCCGTCTCTTTTTCGAACAGATCAGAATCCGTTTTCCCGATTACTTCTTTGACAGAAAGACCCGCTAATTCTGAAAAGGCAGGATTGCAATCCAGATATGCACCTTCTTTGTTCTTGCAAAATACAAGATCAGGTACATATCTAAGCACTCTGTCAACTAGTCTGCTTTCTTTAAACAATTCACCTTCCAAGTTTTCTGCAAAGGATATTGAAGAAGTCTCTGGCTTTCTCAAAGCGACACTAATTTCCCGCAACTCTTTGTTGAGTTTTTTTTCAAGCTTGGCCTTATCCTTCATAATTCCATCCCGGAAGGCTATCTTAATAAAAATAATATTAAAATTTTTATATACATTATTTGTATTTAACTTCTTCTATATAAATTAGACTGTTATCACAAAATTTCTTATCCAGATTTTTAAAAAAGAATGAAAAACAAATCGTATGAGAAATCTACCTTATAAGTTTCCCACCCGAATTCATTTTCTCATAGTACTGCTGATGATATTCCTTCGCTTTATAAAATCTAGTTGCAGGAAGGATTTCAGTGATGATATCCCTCTTGAATCTTCCAGAACTTTCCTGATCCCGTTTTGAGTTGACAGCAATAATATGCTGATTTTCATTATGGTAAAAAATTACGGACCTGTATTGGCTTTGGATTTTCTCTCCTTCATCTGCAGGTTTAGTGGGATTATGTACCTCCCAGAAAAGTTCAAGTAATTTTTCATAGGACACAACCTGCGGATCAAAGATAATTTGAACTACTTCAGCATGTCCTGTCTCACCGGTGCTTACCTGCTGGTATGTTGGATATTCCGTCATACCGCCCATAAATCCTACTGTGGTGGCCAGTACGCCCCTTACCTGACGAAATATGGCCTCTACTCTCCAAAAGCTTCCGGCTGCAAAAGTAGCTATCTCATATTCAATTTGTGGTATTTTTTCCTTAGCAGCAAAATCATAATTCAAGCCTGCCTTCAATAATTCATTATGAAATCTAATTGCCCCCTAAATGATATTTTCACTTCTTCTACTTAAAGAATACTTAAAAAAATGCTTGCAGGGTTATGTTCTGTTTTAAAAAACCGGTTATATTCGGGCAATCAACAAGTTTAAATAAATTCTCATAAATCTTCATATCAAAATATGGTTTGACTGAAGACAGTCTTCACGGCTGCGCATATCCTGTAACAAATCTAAAAGGTGATAAAATGCAATTTCAAAATCCACAAAAACAACAGCCCAATATAAGCAAAACCGCCTGGATATCCGAAACAGCAACAATCATCGGGGATGTGACAATAGGTGAAAATGTGTATGTAGCACACAATGCGGTCATTAGGGCAGATGAACCGGGTTCATCCATAGTTATCGGTGACAATTGCAATGTTCAGGATAACGTTATCATTCACGGGCTTTCAAATTCAAAAGTTTCTATAGATAATAATACTTCCCTGGCTCACGGTTGCATTGTACATGGACCCTGTATAATAGGAAAAGGATGCTTTGTAGGTTTTGGAGCTGTGGTCTTTGACTGTACAGTTGGCAAGGATACTTTGATACTCCACAACGCCACAGTGCGCAAAGTAGAGATTCCTGACTCTAAAGTAGTGCCGGATGGTGCAATCATAACAGAACAAAAAAATGCCGTGCAGCTTTCGGATCTGAGCCCGGAGGATTCAGATTTCAAAAAATCAGTTATAAAAGCAAATCTTCATCTTGTGGAAGGTTATAGGAATCTTTCAAAGGATGCTTAAACATTGCACATGTCTGATTCATGTGCAAATTAAAGATATGTTCTCTTATTTTTCCAGAACCTCTTTATCATGTTGATATTGGAAGCTCTGGATAATATATTGTTTTTCAGCTATTCCGGCAATAGAAGAGAAAGATCAATGATTACTTCATTTTGGTAATCATGTTATCGGTCTGAAGGTTCTGGGGTCCAGGAAAAGCTTATTTTCACAATAGCTGCACATGGTTTCAAGATTTGTGCCTGCAATGATCGCAGTGTCAACCTGGTCCTGGGGTGTTATATATTGTGTCATCTCTTCACCGCAGTGTGGACAGCTTATCTTCAGCCATTCCAGTCTGGTTAGCTGCCTGAGACTATAAACCAGCTTTCCAAGGGCATCAGCAAAATTATCTTCTGAAAATCTAATCGGATGAAAACGACGTATCAGTACAGGTAATTCGACTCCTTCTTCTGCAAGAGGTACTATTAGATGATTATTTCCCATTGCCAAGCCGATCTCCTGATTTAGTTGCGGAGAATTACAACCATTTTTTGTCAGGAGAATGATCATGCAGTCTGAACGATTGATGCCAAAGCGAATTTGCTGTTCAGGTAAAATATATCCACTCTCATCATAGGAAGAAGAAAGACTTTCCAGGTTCACAGTCCAAAGAGTACGGGCCAGCTCCCGGGCAAGATGGTCATCCCCTTTGCCATGTGAGATATATATCGTATCGATCATAGCAAAAGTAAAGATGAACTTTGTGCTATAATAGGTTCGCGTATCAATGTATTTGAATATCATTGACTATATTTTTGGACTTTTGAAGTAAGGGTCCCCATATAATATACAAGCTGAATTTTCAATGGGATTATAATTTGTAGCCCAGAATGTAATTAAGCTGGATTTAGGTTAAATAAAATAAGATTAACATATAATATGTGGGTCGTCGGAGTGACCACGGGTTAAAAAAGTAATTCCAGAGATATGGGGATATCTCGCAACAGCAAGGAGAGAGGCACCGAAAGCGTGGTGGTTTGATGGTGCCTCATCTTACCTGTATTCTTTACCGTTATTTGGTTTTACAAACAAGGTTTTTAGCAAGGAGAGAGGAATCATAGGTATAGGAATCCGGAAAATCCTTATCTTTCCCGTAATTTCAGTATCTAATTGAAATAATGAACTAGTTTTACTGCCTTACTGCGCAACAATATATCAGTAACCATACTATAAAAAGATTTCTGTCATTCAGACAGAACGGGAATAATTTGCTTTTTTCTGTGAGCCTTTAGGGACACGAGTCTTTCGGGCTCCTTTTCCTCTTTTTTGGCCTTTTTGTATTTTTGGAGCAGGTTTTGCTGCATCGCCTGTAGCATGCTTTGCTTTGTCTGAGTGGTAGTTATGCTCAGCAACCTCAATTTCCATTCGTGTCAGTTTTTCAATATCACGGAGAAAATCCCTCTCATCTGCTGCACAGAAAGAATATGCTGTGCCCTGCGCACCTGCTCTTGCCGTACGACCGATCCTGTGCACATAACTCTCAGATACGTTAGGCAGGTCATAATTAATGACATGAGATATATCCTCTACATCAATTCCACGTGCGGCAATATCAGTTGCCACCAGTACACGCAGATTACCTGTTTTGAAATCCTGCAATGCTTTTGTACGATGATTTTGTGATTTGTTACCGTGAATTGCATTGGCAGGTATCTTATTCTTATTCAGCATCTCTGAGACTTTGTTAGCGCGGCGCTTTGTGCGGGTGAAAATAAGAACACATTCCAGATGTTTGCCCCTAAGAAGATGAAGAAGAAGACTATTTTTATTCTCAGCATCTACAAAAAAGACGAACTGTTCGATGAGCTCCACTGTTGTTGCCTGAGGAGTTACTTCAACATGCGCCGGATTGCTGAGCATCTTCCTGGCAAGCTTGGAAACATCCGGGGACATGGTAGCTGAAAAGAAGAGTGATTGACGCTTCTTCGGAAGCATGCCAACAATCTTGTATACATCATTAACAAACCCCATGTCAAGCATCCTGTCAGCTTCATCAAGGACAAAATACTCTACACCGGATAATTGCACATGCCCCTGTTCAACAAGGTCCAGCAGCCTGCCAGGTGTCGCCACAAGGGAATCTACGCCTTTGGAGAGGGCTTTTACCTGTGGTCTTTGGCCGACTCCACCAAATATGACAGTGTGCTTGAATCGCGTGAATTTACCATATGTGGCAAAGCTCTCCCCAATTTGTGCTGCCAGCTCTCTGGTGGGAGCAAGTACAAGCACACGCGGAACTCCCGGACGTGAAGCCTTGTATGGTGAAGACATATTCTGAAGGATCGGTAATATGAATGAAGCAGTCTTGCCTGTGCCTGTCTGGGCTATACCTATCATGTCCTTTCCTTTCAGTAGATGCGGTATGGATTGCTTTTGGATAGGAGTAGGTGCTGTATATCCTTCTTCGGACAATGCCCGTTGAAGTGGGTATATTAAATTAAGATCATCAAATGACACGTGTATCTCTCTTTATTGTATAGGATAATTATATAAAAATTATAAAAAACCCGGAATCATCCAGAGCATATAATGTAACATTAACAGCTCAATACTTGGTTACTGTATGAAAAATGGGATTGGTGCTCCGGCCGGGATTGGAACTGTTCCCGCAGTTTTGACCCAATCCCTCGAAGCATATCCCCGATGAATTGAAGGAATCATGCAGGTTAACAGAAAACATGATTCTTTTACCTGTTCCCGCAGGCTCATTTTATCGGTTACTTTTACCATAGTCTTTCTTCTATATAATTCTTAACTTTGTTTGAGTTATCTGTTTTTCGGATATGCTTTTAAATCACTTGGGAAAACTATATGTATAGTTTTCTCGACAGTTTTTCTTTTTCTTTGAAACTTTTCTATATATCCTTCAAGGGATATGGTTATTATTCCTGCTGCTACTCCTGTTTGGTATATAATGTTGTCGGGTTTTGTTATGTATCCGTTACTTGGCATTATTAAAATTATTATTTCAAGAGACTGCAATGTATCCATTTTGTTATTTTCCACTTTTTGACAATACTTTGGTTTAGGCTGTAATATTCTTTACAAAACTATATATATTGTTTATTCTAATCTAAGATACGTAAGAGTTTTCCCAACTTTTACAATTCCCATTAATTAAGAAGGTTAACAAAATGAATTCCCTTAACAAGCTTAGCATAGTTTCCCGCTATGCATTTAGGAGGGTCTGAAATATGGCCCGTAAAGTGTACTCTGTCCGGCGATATGGCCGTGGTCTATCTGTTTGTATTCCTCGAGAGGTAGCAGTTGCTTTGGGAATCCAAGATCTAGACGGTAATTTAATTGAGCCTCTAGTTTCTGTGGATCTCACGCACGATAGATCTTCAATGACCATTAAGCCGGCTAGGGTTTAGTATGCAAGCTGCCCTAGAATCTGATTTTGAGGCTATCCGCTCTAAAGAAATCAGAGCACATAAGCGGAAATATTCTAAAAAATCGCAATCAGATTTAGATCATGGATTTGAGGAAAAGTTTGATCCTAAAAACAGCATTCTCAATACAGGTAATTTTGTGATACCTGGTCAGGGTGAAAAGCCAGATTATTGCCATGTTCCATTTTTATCTCATGTTCATGAATCCGGTGATGGTGGTATTGAAATGATTATTTCTTGTAAGCAATGGCGGTGTCCTTGCTGTTATCGCCTTAAAGTTGATTCTGAAGTTTTCAAATATGCTGTTCTCCTTGAAGCCTACTCAAAAGTAACGGGTGATAGGCCTTTTAGGGCTGTTGCGTCCATTTCTACAGATCAAGCCTATAAAATGACATTGGAAGATCTACGTTCTTTCTGGCGTAATGCAAAAGATCGTTTAAGGCGTTGCGGTGTAAATGCCGGTTTTAAGCTCTCACATCCTTTCAGAATAAAAAAGAATGTACAAGAGGCTTTACGTATTCTACTTGGTTCGAATACTTCTTCCGGTGGTTTTTGGGATTTTATATTAAGTGGGCAATCTGCTATTGATTCTATAAATGATTATCTTGGTTCTGATTATAAAACGTGGCGTGATCTTGTTAATTTCTCTCCCCATGTTCATTATCTCCTTTTTCCAGATCATCAGAAAATAAGCGGTGACAAAAATATTATCTTAACGAAATTACAGGCTGCGGATGGTTCCTATACCTTAGATTCTGTTGATGATGTTGTAAGGCATCTTCGCTATCTTGTTACCCATACAGGTGTTTTGTGTAATGTTGGTTCTCATGATAACCGTGTAAAACCTGCCGGTGTGTTTGGAGATCTCTTTAGATGGGATCCTAGTGATTATCTGACTACTGAGGAAATACAAGAAATTCAATCTTCTGTCCTTGATATTCTAAATGAAAAAAGAACTCGTCCTTATACTGTCGATATTGATGGGGAATTATGTTATTTGGATGATGAGGATTCTATAAGTGATGAGACATTGGAAGAGAGGGGATTAATAAAAATTAACAAATTGCGTGCTCATGATGCAATTTCAGCCGAATCAGTCGATGCATGGTTAGCATCTATTGAAAATCAAGATAATCGTGCTTATGTTGAGTATCTGCTTAGTGAATACTCTAGAATTTTAGATGACGATGACATTCCGCAAAAAATGCGACGTCTTTTCTTGAAGGATCTAAGAGATCCCCCTGATAGTTTCAAGATCACTACATTAGATGTGTGAGGTTGGCATATGAAAAGAAAACTTAAATCAAAAATAGTATCGAAGAAGTGCCCCGATTGTGGTGTTTTGATACATGTACATGTAGACAACAAAGAAATCAAGTGTTCAGGCTGTAAGATCGTATGGGAAGTTCATCGCAAAGCTAACGGTTTAGATCTGTTCTGTAAGCCTGGTAAAAGATCTCGTCCGAATGATGGAACTCTTACTTTGTGGGGTATGCATGTCTGATCAAGTTGGTTTTTATTCAATTCGTCCGGCTCCGGGTGTATGCTGTCCTGATTCTGGTTGTGGATATGTTTCATGGGATGGCAAAACTTGCCAGTATTGCGGTAAAGATTGTAGTACCTGTATTCATGGCACTAAGAATTCCAAATAAAGGAAATATCACTTTGTAAAGTTAAGATCTTGACGAAAAATACCGATTTTCCAGTCAAAATTGAGTGCTATAGTTTCAGTTTTGACATGAAAATAAGAATCTTTCTCATCCATACAATGAGTCGTCGGGCGGTCACTGGCTGCACCCAATTCTGTAAACCTAACAGTCTGGATCTATATTGCAAGCCTGGTAAAAGATTCCGCCCTAATGATAGAACTCTTGCTATGTGGGGTATTGTTTCCTGTATCCCATAATTAAGGAAGGTGTGATAAGTGGAAGAAAATGAAATATGTACAATTGTGATTTTGCCTGAGGTAAAAGAAGCTATTCGTATTTTAGAACCTGGTATTGATCCTGAAGCGATGTATGATTTTATTGGTTTACCCAGTAATTTGTCTAAAATATGCGAACAAATTGGATCCAATGATTATGATGAATGGCGTGATTGTGTCGAATTTATTTATCATCATGATATAACTTTTTTGGAAAAATAAAATTTCACAATTCAGGGTCATGGTCATATTCATCATGTTTTTGGTAAAAAGAAAAGATTCCATAAGTAAATCGTTTACTTATTTTCTTTTTTAAGTGGGTATACATGGAATCCTTTTTTGTTTCTTATGACAAATTTGCTTCCACATGAACATTTTATATCAAAAAATCCGATGTGTTTTTCATGTATTTCGCGTATTTCTTTTTCAGTGAATTCAGGCATTGGAGATCTGCATTTAGGACAACCTATTACAGTACCGTCTTTTACGATTTCACATAGTTGGCATACTTCAATATCTCTACTACCGCCTTCTGTGCTTTCCCACCGACCATCTTCTGTTTCTTCAAATGTCACACTACCAGCACATGGATGACCGTGTCTGCATAATTCACTTACTTCAATACCATGAACAGTGCCTAATTCTTCATAATCATCGAAATACTCGTCTATTACATATGGAACTCTTCCAGTTGATCTTATTTCACTATAGAATTCTTCCATTGTATCATAAAATAGTTTTTCATGCTGCAGATCGTCCCTCCATAATCCAGAAATTTCCTTTGACTTTTGGTTTTTTACTGATTCTTGATCTTTGTTGATACAACATTTTTTGTATTTTTTACCACTACCACATGGACACCGCTCGTTTCTTCCTATTTTAGTCATTTTCTTTTCTCTCGTTAGTTTTACATTTGACTATAAAATTATTGATATAATCAGTATTTATAAAAGTCATATTTAATTAATTATCTTAAGAATCTTAATTTTATTTTGCAGGATTTTCTATTTCCCATTTTTTTGCTTTATAAGTAAAGGAAGATAAACCATAACAAAATCACAACACTTAAATGGAATTCACTCTTTAAGAACATGCAAAAAAAACTGGAAGTTAATGCGTGATAGAGGAAATATTTGGAGCAGGTTCCATTGCATATCAAGTAGTAAAGGACTATTCTACCAGACGGCAAATTCTTCGCAAGTACTACAATTTCTCTTGGAAACAGTCGGCTGGCATTGAGCCAGAACCATTTTTTGGTTACCGTTTCAAATACTACAATGACTATTATTTCTCAAGGAAAGAAGATAACAAGATTGAAAAATCAATTAAAAACAACAAAAATATATTGATACTTGGCCGTCCCATGTCGGGAAAGAGTAGAGCAGCATTTGAAGTATTCAAAAAACTTGAAGAAAGCTGCTTCATAATAAAGCCACGAGCTGTTGATATTGAGATTGATGAATTTAGGCTTCCTTCTTTACCTGGTAACCGAAAAAGAGTGCTATTTCTTGATGACTTACATATTTTTGCTGAAAAGAAAAATTTTCATTACCTCTTTGAAGTAGCGCGTGAGAAGAAACTAATAATTGTTGCTACTTGCCGTTCAGAATTTGAGTATGATTTCTTAAAAAAAAAGCTGCCTACAAATATTAGTGTTGAGGATATATTTGATACAATCATTGATTATCCCAAAATCTCGACTCCAGAAGCACAATCTATAGCTTTGGATTTAGACATTGACTGGAGTGAAGCAAATTTTGATGGTACTATTGGTTCATTGATTATGAAACTAGGATCCATGGAAACGCGATACAAAAAACTAAATCAAAAAGAGAAGGCAATATTACGGATACTGAAAAAACTGTATTGTGCGGGTATATCTGAAGAAGATAAGTTTTTCTTTATCGATACTATACGAGACTTTGCAAAAGCTAAAGGAATAATCCATACTGATAATGATTTAGACCAGATACTGGTATCACTTATTTCTAAAGAATTCATTGAGAACCCTGAAGAAAACGTATATCAAGTTGAAGAAATATACCTTGAAAAAATATTTGATTTTGATACAAAAACAAATAGAATTTCTATTTTTCATGATATGGCATCTGTTTTTCATGAGAGTCCGAATATTCTTGTTAAGGTTGCAATTAAGGCTTATTCCCTTGGTCTTGTAAGGTATAAAAAATCTGCATATACTAAGATATCAATTGAAACCTTCGGGGAAGCACTTAAAGTTTACACCTTCCATGAATTCCCTAAACAATATGCATTAATCCAGAACGATCTGGGGAATGCATACGGTAGTCTTGCAGAAGTAGAAGACAAGAAAAACAACTTCAAAAAAGCAATTAAAGCCTACGAGGAAGCACTTAGAGTTTATTCCTTCGATAAATTTCCAATACAATATGCAATGATACGAAATAATATGGGGACTGCATACGGTGGTCTTGCAGAAATAATGGTAGATAAGAAAAACAACCTCGAAAAAGCAATTGAAGCCTTCGAGGAAGCACTTAGAGTTTACACCTTCGATAAATTTCCAATACAATGTGCAATGACCCAAAACAATATGGGGACTATATACAGTGATCTTGCAGAAATATTGGTAGATAAGGAAAGCAACCTCGAAATAGCAATTGAAGCCTTCGAGAAAGCACTTAGAGTTTACACCTTCGATAGATTCCCAATACAATATGCAACAGTCCAGAACAATATGGGGATTGTATATAGTAAGCTTGCAGACATTGAAGACAAGAAAAGCAACCTCGAAAAAGCAATTAAAGTCTACAAGGAAGCACTTAAAGTTTATTCCTTCGATGAATTTCCCAGTGGCTATGCAATGGTCCAGAACAATATGGGGACTGTATATAGTAAGTTTGCAGACATTGAAGACAAAAAAAGCAACCTCGAAAAAGCAATTAAAGCCTACAAGGAAGCACTTAGAGTTTATACCTTTGATGAATTCTTTATTGACTATTCAATGGTCCAGAAAAATATAGGGATTGCATACAGTAAGCTTGCAGGCATTGAAGACAAAGAAAAGTAACCTCGAAAAAGCAATTTTCAGGTTATTTACAAACTTTAATTCGTACTTTTCTCTACTTTGAGATTCTTTTTTGTGAGCATTGTTAATTCTGCAGGTAAATATCCAATATTGCCAAGGAAAGAAAATCATGAAGAATGATTATCCCTTCAATCCAACCTCACCTTTGGATAATATATACCCAATTGCAGCCCCTAAGAACCCAACAAGTGCTTGCCCTTCAACAATTCCATAGTAGGCGAGAGCTGAAGCAGCAATGATAACAAGTGCAGCAAGAGCATAACTCCCAAGTACAGTATAGGTTCTTTCTTTTGCTCCACGACTTCCCCAATTTTCAATAAGTCTA
This sequence comes from Methanolobus sp. ZRKC2, assembly GCF_045291185.1. Classification (NCBI taxonomy): domain Archaea; kingdom Methanobacteriati; phylum Methanobacteriota; class Methanomicrobia; order Methanosarcinales; family Methanosarcinaceae; genus Methanolobus; species Methanolobus sp. ZRKC2. The sequence goes on from NZ_CP146980.1 coordinate 465,223, forward strand.
TGAACCTCATCCCATTTGAAATTGTCAATCGCAGATTGCCAGTTTATCGTAGAAGCGATTCCCTGATTTAATTCACCCAATTTCCCATTTTCATCGACATAATAAGATCCATGTGGAATCAAATTGCAATTTCCTGTCTCATCGATATAATAAGCTCCTGGAGTAAGTTGTTCTTGTGACTCTGCCATAATTATCCCTTTATCTATTTTTTATAATTCAAAAATTAATTTGTGTATTTCATGTAAATATATAATACCCATATCCTCCTTTTTCTCATAGTAAAGGAATTGATTAGAAATGAAAACAAGGAAATGTGCAGTGTATGGTAATCATTTATGGGTATCACTTACACAGTCCTGTGACATCTTTTTCTATATTATCAAGCAAAGTTTGGATATGTATATAAATTTATATTATTTTACATATTAGTTATTTAATATTATTCAAATTAAAAATAGTATCGAAGAAATGCACCCTAATTGAGATCACTGGTTAGATTATCTAATAGCAACAATCATTTTTTCAATCAATTTTTTCGAAAACGATGCCATTGTTTTCTTTAAAAGTTGAAAATCCACGTTTACTCACAAAGGGTTTCAGAATCTCCATGATCTCTTCAATCTGCTCAGGATCAATTTCGTATGCATAAATACGTCCTTCATTATTGTAGCTTATAGCTTTAAGTGGTATATCTTCTTGGTATGAATATTTAAGCAATTCTTTTACAAATGTCTCATTAGTGAACTTAGGCATAACTATTTTTGTCGTAGTAGCCTGTATATCTCTAACTTCTTTTTGTTCTCTTCTAAGCGCTTCGATTTGCATCGTTAACATTTCTATTTTTCCATTTATTCCTCCTTCTTGAGGCTTTATTGGATGTGCTGTCGAACTTAAACTGAAGTATTTCCACAAAGAATTACAATCTTCATTTTGAGATATACTCTCAGTTAAATGTTTACTTAGATTTTCAATTTCATTTTCTAGTACCCAAGGGTTTAATGAGCTAGAATATTCGTGGTTATGGATAGGTGCTGTGTCAAAAGGAATCGTTGGCGTCAAATCGTCTCTGATCAAACATACTGGCTTATTAAGAGCAGTCCGGATACCTAGTTCAAAAAAAACGTTTGGGTTTAAAGTTGACATATCGCACAAAACAAAATCTGCGGATTCAATTTTTTGAATAATATCAGCGTGAATTACGTCTGATCCCCTTGAACTTGGACTAATTGGTTTTAGACCAGCCTTTTCTACTGCAGGTATAATCAGGTAATCAAGTACGTGTAAAAAATGGTTTTCATCATTGGAGTATTGAGAAATTGTGTGATCAGGAGTTGTGATTGGCATGATGATAAAGCATGTTTTTTCATCCATGTAATGATAATTATCAATATTCTATTTAAATAATTAGGACTGTTGAAGGTATAAAGTTAAGTATACTTTTTGGATAGCAAAAAAGATAAAGCTATCTTTTTACAAAAGCAAGCAACTATCCCTTGAAATCAGGAATCTAAAAACATGAACCTCAAAACGATAGCCATTCTCATTCTAATATCACTAACATTAGGCTGTATTTCTGAAGATACAGACCAGACAATTGAAGAGATAACCAACCAGGTTGAAGAAGTAACAGTATCCTTCCAGGAAGAACCTGAAGAAACACAAAAAGAAGAACAATTACCCACTCCACCCTCAGAAAACGAAATTTTGAGAATAGGAGCCTTCAACGTCCAGGTATTCGGTGTCTCAAAAGCCGATAAACCCGAGGTAATGGAAGTCCTGGCAGACATCATCAGAACCCACGATATAATAGCCATCCAGGAAATCCGCGACAAGTCACAAACTGCCCTTCCTGAGCTGGTAGATCTAGTCAACTCTGATGGTTCAAACTATGAATACGTTGTCAGTGAAAGACTCGGCAGAACAAGCTCAAAGGAACAATATGCCTACGTTTTCAACAGCAACGTAGTAGAACTAATAGGAGATCCTCAAACCTACCCAGAACCAGAGAACACAGATCCTTTCCACAGACAGCCATACATAGCACCATTCAAAGCAACTGCAGGTAACTATGATGCAGTTCTCATAGTCATCCACACAGATCCTGATGAGGCCACAGAAGAGATCAATGCACTTGATGATGTTCTGGAATACTCACAAAGCATTTATCCAGATGAACAGGATTTCATAATCATGGGAGATCTCAACGCAGACGGTTCATATTTCGATGAAGATTCTACCTCAGATCTGGATGAATACTACTGGCTGATCGATGACAGTGAGGATACAACAACCAAATCCACAGATTACACCTATGATAGAATAATCCTAACAGACACTTCTGATTTGTATGGCCAGTTTGGTGTTCTCAGGTATGACCTGGAATATAACTTGACAGAAGACAATACAATTGCAGTATCAGATCATTATCCGGTGTATGCTGAGTTTGTAATTAATGAAGATGGTGATTGACCTTGCTGTCTGGTTTGTTAGGAATTTACATTTATTCTTTTTCTGTTATGGATAGAATATGTTCTTCTTTCAACCTTATTTTTTTATCTCCTTTTAAGAGAATTAAATAATCATTGTGCTTTAAAATTGTTCCTTCGAGAGGCTCATCACAATCTTTAATCCTAATTTTAACATCAGAATAAGAACTGTTGGTATAACCAATTAAAGCAGCTACAACAGAAGTTGTTAATAGCGTTGCTAAAATCAATAAGACCATAATCGATAAAATTAGCATTTCTATGACAGGGTTTTCTAAATTAAGTAGTGTTAGTAAGTATAAAATGAAGGTAGCAGTAATTACGATTGTATAAGATAAAATCAATATTTTTTTTTCGTTGCATTCTTTAATGTTTTTATTTGTAAATAATCCAGGTCTTTCTTTTAATGCTTCTGCTAGTTTATTAGTTCTTTGGAAAATTCTTAATGAACTACATAAATAGATAATACTAAAAACAAGAATTAATCCACCTACAATTGAAGAATTACTCTTTTCATTTATTAATTGAGAAAAAATAATAATGGAAATTGTGGATAGTATTAAAGGTATTAGAATGAAAAAAATGATAAATATACAACCATATTGATATATTTCTTCTTTTTTTACTTTATAAGGTAAATAATTGTTGAAAGATAAACCATACCAATAAACTATAAGTCCTAAAATAAGTAGGGTAACATAAGTTGAAATAAGCGTTTCAAATTGCATATACATAATAAATATTTTAATCTATAAAAAATTGCTGCAAAAATGTAAATTGAATTTGAAGTTTCTCATTTATCCCGAAGGGCTCCGGCGAAGCCGGCACATCCCAAAAAGATGAACAAAAATAATCCATTTATCCTGGTTCTCTTTTCACTCATCATGGAAATTCCTGTAACTACTAATCATTAAGGCTGGTCCCCCTCAGGGACCTCTCCCTGGAAGGGAGACCTGCCTTTATGTTTTGTCTTTACCTTTCCTGAAGATATCCCCAAAGATTCCAAGACCCAGCCTGTAAGATTTCCTGGAACACTCTCTTACAGATCTATTGAACCATTGAAAGAATCTCCCTGCAGACTCCCTTGAAAACAATCTCCTAAATTTCCCCAGAGGGGTCCTCATAACAAATCTTAGCCTTGCGGCCTGCGAGGACCTACCGGACCGGAGCAAATGAGCGTTCACGCAGATGTACAAGGACATGAAAAGGGAGTCTCATTCAGTGGATAACTATCCCCGCGTGAATGTGACTTGTGTAGCCAGTTGCATTGACGCACCATCCTTTTAGTAGTGGCGCTTTGCGGATGCAATACGTCACGATAACTCTTTGTAACTTCTTTTATGTGTTTAACTTTTCTTGAATATTTGGTTTGTTTATATGCAAACATCTTCTTACTGTTCTTTACCCAATGGAGGGTGATAGTATGTCCGAAGAAAATGGAAACGGAAACGGTAAGAAAATTCTTGTGCCTTTTATGGGCGGTAAAGTTGTGATAAAAGAAGGTGGATCTTTCCAGGATAATAAAACAGGCAATCTTGTTGAATACGGTCCTTGCGTTGATCTGTCTGCTATTGTGGATTCTAAAAAGCGTGTAGATCCTGGCACATTTAAGAACATGATCGAAGCGGTTTCAAAGCATCCTGATGCAATGAAAGCCGTAACAGCTCTTGCTTAACTCCACTTAGTAAGAGGGCCATCGTATGCCAACCATCAAACCTATTTTGTTTTTTCTGGCTCTCTTACTTTTAATTATTCCTGCTTCTGCTGAAGATTATGTTGGATATTGTTATGCCTATGATGATGGTTCTGTACAGTCCACTTTTTCAGTATATGATTCCCCTTCAAGTTTAACTTCTATCGCTTATGTGTCTGCTTCTCCTTCCAGTTCTACTTATACATACATAGAAACGGATTATTTTACTGATGTACCTGTATATGATTTTCTTAGTCCTGATGATGGTATTAAGTTTCGTATGACTGGTGATGCTTCAAGTGACAAGTATTTGTTTTATAATCCTACAGCTGACCAGATCGCTACAATATCAGGTCGTGTTGTGTGGCAGGGTAAATATGTATCTAGCAGTGGTAACAGGCATGTTAGAGGCTACCTGTATATCGAAAGTTATTCGATTGTAGAGCCTGATTATGATAGTGTCAGCTTTGCCTACGAAGAAGAAAAACCAGCTACCTGGATAACTGTAGATTATTTCATTGATGGTGTTGAGTCCGATTATGAAGAACAGTTCCCTGGTGGCATATGGGAATATGATTATGAATATTCTCTATTGTATTCTTACATAGATCCCCGGTCCTTGATAACTTATGAAAGCAAATATCCGGTTAACAATGCCAGCGGTAGCCATGATTATTATATCCCGGTGTTCTCTTCAGATCCCTGGTTAATAACTGTAGATCTTGTTGAAACATTAACTGTTACTAATCATTGGGGTTCTCTGTCTGCTGTAACTGAGGTGAATGATACAGTATTGGCATCTGATTCATTGAGCGTTACATCCAGTGCTAATAATACGAATCCTGACGAACCGGAAGATCCACCTGATGAACCCAATGACCCACCAATTGATAATCCCATAGATATCCCTGATGATCCTTTTCCAGATCCTATTCCTGGTGATAATCAGACAGGTGAGTATAACAGTACTTTCCTGAGTGGGTATTATTCCACTGTGGATAACATTACAGGTGCTTTCTTTACTCCTGTAGAGGGTGGTTTTACCTGGCTACTTTATCCTGTGACAACCTTTAATGATTCTGTTGGATCCACTGTTATAATGGTGGAAAATTCCACTGCTGAAATGGAAGAATATACTCCTGTAGTTGCTTCCATCATGAATCCTTTGATAAACTCTATGCCTCCTAAAGTTCAGGCTCTTGTAACGTATAATCTGCTTTGGGTGCTTGTAATTATGATCTTCAGGAGGAAATAGATCTATGGTGGATCTCCTGAACATTGATTTTGAGCAGTTCCTTAGAGAATTGTTATTCGCTCTAATCTATCCGTTTAAAGTGATACTAGAATCAATCTGGGGAATAATTTCCCTGTTGATAGGTTCTTTTGTCGGGCTGGTTGGCAATTTCTTTGCATTGTTCAATGCACTTTACACCCTGGTTGTTACCTTCTTTACTGCGTGGATCCCGTCGCCCTGGCTAGTGCCTATCGTATCCATGCTCATTATTGCGCTTGTTCTGCGCTTGTATTGGTTCCTGAAAGATGTCTCTATTCATGGGTATAAGGTGTAAAAATGTCAGATCTTGTACTCCTCATGAACTTCTGGTCACAAGTGGTTGCACAAATATTCATGATGCTGGATTCTGTCTATTTCGGAGATCATTCAATTCTAAACATACTCTGTGCTTTCGAATTTGCCAGTATAACGATATGGGGTGTCTTTGCACTTGTCGAAACACACAAAGGCGGTGATAGTGATTGAATTTATCAGATAATCTCTTTAATGCCACAATTGCGGATTCAACATATCCCTGGGGACAGGATGTTATAATCGCATTGTTGCTAGTGATCGCATTCTGTCAGATCCTACAAACTTTCTACGTGCTCTACAGGAGGACCTCACGCCATGACTAGTTCAGGTGTTATGGATATTATAACTAGCTTCCTGGGGGCTCCCATGACTGACATGGAGCGTATAATCTTCATGCTTATAGCCGGTTGCTTCCTGGTCATCTTTACCGTTGGCTTCCTGGATCTCTTCAAACTCATTGGTTCCAAAATAAGCGGTGGGGGGAGGTGATAAAGGAAATGGGAACACAAGAAATGCTCGACAATCTGTCAATAGTTATCACTTGGTTTATCAGTCTTGCAACTGATGTCATGATGCTATTCCTGGAAATGCCTCTCGTGATCTTCACGGCTGCATCTGTAGTTGCTGTCGCTTTCGGACTTGTCCGTAAATTCTTCAGAGCTAAAAAGTAACGATGGGTTCAGGGGGAAACTATGATCTTTCTGATCAATTGGTTATGGCTTCCTTCTGGACCAGAACCCTATTTTAGGAGGCTGTTACGTGTTTAATATATTGCTGTTTTTCCTGAGTATGATTTATGTCTACTGGGCTCCTCCCAGGAAAGGAAAGACTTATTCCTGTACTGATGATGCACTTAGGAAAATGGAAGAATTCCATAAAAAGAGAAAAAAGGATCCTGATTTCAAAGGAAGGGTATTTTCGAATTATCCCATTAAACATCCAAAACTTGGCTTCTGTGATGTCTGGTTTCCTCATATGTGTGAATGGCCTATCTATGATAGTGAAATATACATTGATGAGGCTTACAGGGACTTTAACAGCAGGAAACATAAGATGTTTTCAGATGAGGAACACCTTTTCTTTTCAACCAATGGCCATAATGGAAATAACATAAACCTGATTGCTCAAAATCCCGCCAGGATAGATCTTATTATTCGTGAAATGACAGACACTTTCTTTTATGTCAAAAAGACCGAAATTCCAATAATTGGCCGTCCTCTTTGGTTCACTCTGGATGCATACCTTTGTGAAGACGACTTCAAACGTCGTCATATGGATCCTGATGCTCTGTATAATCGCACTCATAAGATCTTCAGGCCAAAGGTGGCAAAGGCATATGATACACACTATTTCCGTAAGGCCTGTGATCAGGAACCAGAGTTCATTAATTGGGCTGAAAACTTAGATCTTGATGATCCTATAAATGAAATGGAGCAATCAAAATTTAGAAACGTGTACATATGGCTTTACAATAAGGTGAGATCTCCGGAGCTGGTGAAAGATGAATAATAGTTCCCTGGTGCAATATGGATCTGATTTCCTTGTATCCAATAATGAGGTTTTCCTTTCTCACTCTTTTGTCCTGGAATATCAGAAAGTAATGCTTGTCATGTTCCTGATGGGATTTCTCATAGGATCCGGGTTTACTGTCCTGGTAACACTCTATGCAGAGAAAATTCGGGAAAAGCTGGATAGTATGTGTACAAGTGGGTAATTATCCCTTTTGTACAGCTATACTTTTTTATTTTTACGGCTGATATTATTTTAACTGTATTGCTAGGTTTGGTTTTCTTTTGTTCCGGAACAGCTCATCAACGCAGCTGCAGAAAGATCCAGGGAAATTTAAAATTGCCTTTTTGGGTTAATTCTGGATATCCGGGTTATAGGTTGCACACTCCCAGGAAGCCAGGCTTCAGCCTGGCTTCCCTATGCTCCTTATACCGAAGGAAAAAGCGACGTATGGTTGAAAGACTGATATCGAAAAAAACTATTTTAGAATGTCTCATTTTTCCGTGAAATCTTATCAAGAAATTAGTGGAAAAAACTCTGTTACGATCTTGTTAAAATTGCAATCTCGGTTTTTTAGGTATCTATTGGCACTAATTTTGTTTAATAGCATAACAATGGTGGTGCAGTGTATTCAAAGCATGTTCTTACTTCATTGTCTATCAAATCTTCAGGCTCCAGATAATTATCTTTCCAGGCTTTATCTGATAATGAATCCCCTCTTAGGAGCTGAAGGAAAATAGAAGGCATTCCATTTTTAGTAAAATGATGTGTCATGAATTTTCGGAAACAATGTGTCGTTAGTCTTCTCTCTGATGGGCCATTGGGGTCGTGTAAGCCCACAGGTTCAGCAAACTCTTGTATTATCTTGTTTGGATCGTTTTTGTTTAATCTGCGGCCATTCTCGGCGATCCAGAGGTATGGACTATCATAGATATTGTGTTGATTATACCAGTCGAAATATGCTTCCATAACAATTTCTAATTCAATATCCATTAGAATAATCTGATTGTATCGTTTTTCTTTCTGCGGTAATTTTATCATTTTCCGCTGAAAATCAACATCATCTTTACGCAGATCTAGAAATTCTTGCTTGCGTGGTCCTCCCCTAGCAAAAACCATTATCATTGCAATTACGTCTATTCTGTCATCTGGTATTGAATTAAGAAGCATTCTCATTTGATCTACTGATAACAATTGTTTTCGTTTTGATTTGTTAGGTTTATCTAAATACCATTTCCGAAAGGGTAAAACAGGGTTAGCAATTGCTATTTTCTTGTATATCAGATATTCATAAAAAGTACTTATAGCAGAAAAATAAGTCTTCTGTGTCTTAATTACTAGCTTTCTTTTTTGCAATGTTTCCAGGTATATTTCCAATTCATCTGAGGTTACTGTTTCAGGTTCTGGAAACAAATTTAAAAATTCGCCTACTGTACTCTTGTAGCCTTCCAGAGTTCTTTCTGTTCTGCCTCTTAGTTTACAGTTTCGTAAAAAGTCGTCTAGTAATTCCACTCATACCACCGTTTTTTAAGTGGTACATATACATTTTGTTTACATATTTAAAATCATTCTATGTAAATTAAATAAGTCTAAATAGAAAAACACATTATAGAGGCTTAATTATAAAAAATTATTGTAAAAAAAGGGATATGCTCCGGCCGGGATTCGAACCCGAGTCTTCGGCTCGAAAGGCCGGAATGATTGGCCGGACTACACTACCGGAGCACGTCGATTTCGCTTTAGACAAGCGACTCCAACATAGTAGATATCCTTATTAAAGGTTTCGCCTGAAACACTACATTTCGGCTGATTCCTCATCTTCATTTTGAAGATTCATTACCCAAAAGCTAAGCTTTTCACATGTTTCAGGCTGACAGGCATCCCTGCAACCTGCACATGGTGAGAATACTTCTCCTGCCATGAGAAGCTCAAAAACAGGTTTCTTCTCTTCCTTAACCTTCAGCAGATAGGTCCTGGCACCGTTAGCTACTGCAGGCTCCCGGGTGATCAGGTCATCTTCCAGAAGTTTAGATACAATCCTGGAACATTTGCGACTATCGATATCAAGCATCTTCCAGAGTTGGTTCTGAAAAACGCCTTCCTTCTGATCGCGAATAACATTTAAAGCAGTTTCTTCAACACTCATGTCCATTTCCACTACATTTGAAGTTTACTCTTCCAGAGGGATGACAAGAATGATATTGTTTCCGCGTAAAACCACAGAACCAAGTGATCTTAATCGTTCGCCGTCAGCAATCTCAACAGTATCAAGAAGATGGAGGTTCATGTAGTCGTCTGCACTGTTAAGAGTTCCTTCAAGCAGATGAAGGTCGCCTTTCATTTCAACCTGGACTTTCGATCCAATCAATTTCTGGACTTTCTTATTAGGGAACAAAATTAATCCTCACATCATTTCTAAAATACGAATTTAAAATTCAAAGTATAGGCTCTTACAATAATACAATCTAATATTTATCACTAGCGATTTAACCTTTATCCATCCGTGAATCTGCAACAAAAATATATATTTCAGGTGTAACCCTGAATATCTGTACTGTCCTGTAATGTTGTATCAGATTCTTTCTTTGGGCTCACATGTGCCTTTTTGATAGGTCCGAACATTGCTTCGTAATCCCTGACATGCTGGTTAAGCCACTTAGATAATTCAAGAGCAGCCAATGGAGACATAATAACTTCAGTTTCAAGCTTTCTCTGGATAACCTGTTCTTCTCCTGCTTTAGAAGCAGGCAAAGGCATATCATTATAAAACCCGATCCTGAAATCATAAGGACTGTGTCCCCCCACGGCACCTATGGAATAGACTTGTTTGAAATCTTCCGGTTTGTGGAGTTCGATCCTGACCTTCCTTTTTGCCTTGTTGTCTTCTGCTTGTTCACTCATGTTAATGATTCCTTGTAAACTGCCTGTACTATAACAGTAAGCATTACTTTAAAGGATTGTGATATGTTTAAGATAACTAACCTTCTATCTGCTTTTTCAATTTGCGGGTCTTGGATGCTATTTCTTTTTTAGAATAAGCTTTTGCTATCATCTCTACTGCATCAAGGTTTCGGACCACATTGTCAAGATACCCCAAAACGTCACCGGGATAGGCAGTTATACCATAAAGGTTCTCAAGCTTCCTGACAATTCCCGCAGGATCGTATCCTTCAGTACGGATTGAAATGATCTTTTCAGAGAACTTGTGTTCCGCACAGCCGCAGTAAGGAGAATCCCTGCAACTGCATGTCATAAAATCAGATGCAAACTGGAACAACTGGTCCCGAAGGCTTATTTCCAGTTTTCCCATATTCTCCCCTTCAAAAAGTATGTCCAGAGAAGCACCCTGGAAAACACGGGACGGCAGGTTGATGTTCAATGCAGCTGATATTCTGGCGGCATATTTAAAGTATACTGCATCAAAAAATTCCAGGTTAGAAACAGTTGTCAGGGGATCCTGATCCATCAATACGGCATCACGTATCAGAAATGCCCTTGAGACCGAGAGGAAATGACCCGCAGCTATCTTACCGAATCGAGTCAGTGAGATTTTATCTCCTTTTCTGTGAAGGAATTTGTGCCTTTCGAGATTTTTCAGCAAGACATCCACATTGTAATCTGCAAGCATGTTTCCATGTATTCTTCGAAGGTCATTCACAGAAGATGTTACAGCCGCAGTTGCAAGGATCTCTTCTATTTTCTCCTCTTCTCCATAATCGACTCTTGTGTGCAACATCTCTCCTTTAAGCAATTTCAGGGCTACTGCGTCTTCAGTATCGCCCTGGTCGCCTGTATATCTCTTGCTCGGCACTGCAAGCAGAACTACTTCACCTCTGTCATGATAATCCGGCCTTCCGGCACGTCCCAGCATCTGGAGGAATTCCTGCATGTTGAGCCATTCTATACCCATGGCAAGGGATTCGAATATAACCTGAGAGGCAGGAAAATCCACTCCTGCTGCCAGGGCAGCTGTTGTCACAACCACAGGGAGCTTTCCTTTGCCAAAGCTGATCTCGACTTTCTTACGTTCCTCACTGGTAAGCCCCGCATGATAGGGTGCCGAATACATTGGAATGGCTTCGGAAATACGATGACAGTTGCGTCGTGAGTTTGTAAAGATGATAGTCTGGCCTTTATGGCCTTTTGACGATACTTTGCTGAACTCATTCCTTACAAGACGAGTCATTATCTTAATTTTGGAATGCTCGGGGCAGAGAATGAGATGTCTCTCTATGGGCACAGGACGATATTCATATTCTATAAGGTGTGCACCAAGTTGTTTTGCCATTAGAGCCGGCTTTGCGACCGTTGCAGAAAGATAAATGAACTGAGCGCCAGGTGCAACATATTTGAGCCTTGCTATCACACCATCAAGCCGGTGTCCGCGCTCTGCATCCTCTATGGTGTGAACTTCATCTACAACTATCGTACCGATATGCCCCAGCATGTCAGCACCGCCGGTCCTGAGGATATAATCTATTCCTTCATATGTCCCGACAATGATATCGGAATCAAGGGTTCTTCTTGACTTATCATTCCTGGATACTTTTATACGAGCACTCCCGACTCTTACGGATGTCTGTATACCCAGACCTGAATATCTATTTGTGAACTGGTCGTATTTCTGGTTTGCAAGTGCCACAAGGGGCACCAGATAGAGAAGTTTTCCTTTCTTTCTGAGTATATTTTCGATTCCTGCAAGTTCTCCTATCAATGTTTTACCTGTCGCGGTGACAGAAGTCACAAGCTGGTTCTGTCCTTTAAGCAGGCCGCTTTTAACTGAAAGGGATTGAACAGGAAGCAGGGTATCTGATTTCTTTAAAAGAAGTTCTTTGAATTTCCTGTGGACAGGAAGATCTTTTATTTTCGAACCTGAAATATTCCTGCTGGCAGCTATGGAATCGAAGCGTGTAAGCTCATGATCCAGTTCTTCCGGACTGAGCATAAGCAGGGTACGATCAAGGTCACGGGTCTTCAGTAAAACAGATTCCAGCCTTTCACAGGCTTCATCGCTGTAATACACCTGTGAACTCATAAGAACTCTGGAGAGCTCTTCTCTTGCACATTCCTCACATATTTTCTCCCTGTGATACCGGACAGACCTTCTGTTCAGGAAATTGAACATATTCTTTAAGAGGCAAAACCTGCAGACACTCACGATATCCGCGCTTAGCTGGAAGCCCTGCAACATTTCAACAATAGCTGCTGTCTGTTCTTTATCTCCTTCCTTTGCAATAATTATGCGTTCTGCACTGCGCAGAAGTTCCGTCATCTCCGAGGGAGGATGAAACTCTTCCTTATTATCCTTTTCAACCTTGAATTTGTGAGGTCTTGGTCCACTGGCAGTATTCTTGACTACCAGTTCCCCTACAAATAGCGGTTTTTTCTTCTTGTCCTTTATCGGCAGGACGGTTATTTTTGCTTTTTCGGCAATAATTAATATCCAGAGAGTCATCTGCGTTCTCAGATAGTACAGTGGGTATAAATAGTATTGGATTTATAAAAAGCAAAAGCTAAAAATATAAAAAACAATATATTAGTTATTGCTTAAAGGGGCTGGTAAATTTTGATGAATAATCCTATTGCAGCTAGTACTGTCACTCCCGATGAACAGGGTGAAGAGTACGGAGAAACAGCATCATTGTATGACAGCCTCAAAAGACCGGCTTCCGATGACATGATATCTCAGGATGGTTTACTGTTGCTTTCTACAGGCATAAATGTGCTTGACAGAAACCTTGGAGGAGGTTTGCCTGCAGGTTCATTGTCCTATTTTTCAGCTGACCCGCGATCCATGTCTGAAGTTTTCCTTTATCAATTTACCCAGTCGCGTAAGACATTCTACTTCACCACAGGCCGCAAGCCCAAATACGTACTCAATGATATCATAAATCTTGGTTTTGATCCGGGAAACATAATCTTTGTTGATGTTTACAGTGAATATTTTTTCAGTTCATGCGGAGAAATGGTCGAAAGCGTAGGCAACGAGTATATGGACTCAAAGATAATTGAGTTCACCGAATATAATCTTCACAATATTGCAAATGATTCCAGTGATGAACTTATTAACATTATCATCGACTCTTTTTCCTTTTTCATGAACCTGAATGTAAATCCCGGAATCATTCGTCAGCTTACAAATGTTATCTACGAAATCACCAAAGAAATACAATGCCTTACTTATCTTTATGGCCATAAAGGCAGTAATTCGGAAAAGATGGATAACGAAGCTTTTGCATCTGTTGATGTAATCTTTGATTCCTCACTTGAAAAAGGACCTGATAAACTGGTAAGTAAACTTGCCATCCCGAAAATAAGAGGTATGGTGCCAGATGCTGATGTCATTAAATTCAAGATTGGGGAAGGTGTGCAGATAGATACTTCAAGAGATATAGCCTGAACTTCGTGACAATAAAAGATTTAGAAAAATCTGCTTGGAATTCATCGCTAAAGGCAAGCATCAGTCATTGATTCACTGCAATGGCAATTTCGGTTTTCGGGAATTTGCTCGATTGCCTCCATAATAACGTCGAACAACAATTCCCTTTTTTCCTGAAGGATATTAACAACCTCTGATGCGGTTACTTTTTTCTCATCCATTCCACAGGCATTATTGGTCACAGTACAAACAGAAGCATAACAGAGTTTCAATTCTTTTGCCAGAACGACTTCAGGCACCCCGGTCATTCCCACGAAATCACCGAACTGACTCATCATTCTTATCTCTGCCCTTGTTTCAAACCTTGGTCCTTCGGTGCAGACATAGACTCCTTCTGAAAAACCCATCTTCCTCTTTTTCAGTACGCTTTTAAAAGTCTGCCTGATCTGCGGGCAATACGGCTCTGTCATGTCTACATGAGCTGTTATGTCATCGTAAAATGTAGAGATTCTGTTTCTGGTAAAATCAAGGAAATCCTCAGCAAGTACAATACTGCCGATTGGGTGATTTTTCATTGTACCCACGGAATTTACAGAGATTATTCTCTCAACTCCAAGCTGTTTGATTGCCATAACAATGGCCCGATAATTTATCCTGTGGGGAGGAACATGCTTTGCTCCATCTGCATGCCTTGGTACAATGACAACATTCCTGCCATTGCCTTTAGTGAAATAAGCATTAACGTTCCCGAAAGGTGTTTCAAGCAGGCTGCTTTCAGAGTCACGTGGCAGGAAAGTACTGACACCTCCGATTATTGCAATGTCCGGGGCAGATTCCTCAGGACTCATATCTTTAAGAGTCTGCATCAGCCGACCCTACCAGACCTTTTTTCTCTTCTACTTTGATATTCGTGGATATCTTAATTCCCAGAAGAGCTATGATTATGGCAGCTACAATGGAGTAAACAAAATACTGTACACCTTCCTGCGAATCAAGGGAATCACTTCCAATGACTGGATTTATGGATATCAGGTATGTACTTGCACCCCAGAAGAGCAGACCCATTGAGATTGCAAAGAAAGCAGGTATCACATACTTGAAAATTGACTTTCCACTCTTTTTGCAATCGATTATTTTTCCTAAATCTGCAAACAGAATTGCTCCTGTGTACAGCCATATAGTAGTGTTTATGAAAACAGTAGCCAGAGGAACTATTCCATAGTACCAGATACCTTCACTGGTGTAAAGTTTCCAGACATTTACTAGTCCCAGAATGGTTGCAAGCAGGAATATAATACCTGCTGTAGCATAGGTAACAAAGGTTATTCTTCCGGAATAGAAAGAATCCTTCAGGCGTTCCCAGAATACCGAGACAGAATCCCCGAATCCACGGTACAGCATGTAAAGACCTACTGCTGCAAGTATTCCGATGATAGCTCCTTCAGGATATCTTATCAGAAGGAAAAATGCATATATCAATGAAGCCAGGCCCAAGGGTACGAAAAACGTCTGGGATATCTTAGGATCATTGAATGCATGTTTGATAATATAATAAGTACTTTCAAGATTTGCACTCTGCATGACAACTATACGTTTTACAGAGTCTATTTTGATTCTGGACTGGACTATTGGCAACAGTGTTTCATCTTCTGCGCCGTCTGATATAAAAATCGCAGATTCGGCACTGAATTTTTTGAGGATTATGTCCAGTTGGTTGGCTATTTTCTGGTCGGAAATGATGCCGATATTCTTGTCACCTGCAAGAGTTACAATCTCTGCTTTGACGCCTTTTGCCGTCAACTCATCAAGTACCTGAATACCTCCGAAAATAGTATTCGTATCAGAATCCTCGGGGTCTGCTGTGCCAAGCCTTACCGCAGCCTCGATATTTGCTTCCCTGCCAATCAGAGGTCCCCTGATATTGGCTTTTTCTCCCAGATCATTATCTCTGTCAATACAAAGAATAAGCGTTTGCATATAGTTCCAATCCCTATTTAGTAGGGAAATATAAATAGATTCTCATAAAATCGTAACTCTGAAGGACTTATAAAAATAAAGTTAAATACAGAATATAATATCTTCAGAGTATATCCCCTATCAATTTTTTTGCCCATTTGAGTTTCTTTTTCTTTACGGATGTGACATTTTTATCTTCAAAATCAAAGCCTAACAACTTGATATCAGACGCACCAAATTCTTTTGCAAGGAATACACATCTATCACCGTCACTGAAGCCTCCGAAATTGTATACATTCTTGAGAGGCGTTGATTGTGTACTTCCAATTATATCATTTAGTAGTGGCACATATCTTTCCAGCTTATCCATATTATCCCCATGTGCATGTACTACAATAATCGATCCCTTTTTGTTGGCTATTATCTCTTTTTCTATGTCTCCGTCAAGATCGGTTACAATGATGTCCGGTATTATATCTCTATCGACCAGACTTGCTGTTGCTCCGTCAGCAGCAATGATAACATAACCAGAAATATCCATGTGGTCAATCCCGGCTCCAAGACCCGGAGCATTGCCACACACAACAACGCTTTTTCCGGCTATCAGCTTTCTAAGAACTGATACATCTGCTGTCTTAGACTGATCCAGCATCCGGGAGAGAAGATGAGCTGCATGCTCATCTTCTTCCCTGCTAAACCCCATATCCCTGAGTATACTCAGGTAGAGGGGTTCCCAAAGTTCGAATTCCATACCTTATATTTCCTTCATTCTCCGTTTGAAGGAGAGATTCCGATGCTGATTGATACACCTTCTACATCCCAATCCTTGGAGAGTGTGCCGGTGGAATCTACATCAAGTCCAATGACCTGTACATCAGCCCTGATCTCTTTTGCGATGTATTGCTCAAGATCGAGTACTAAATCAAGAACTCTTTCATCCTCTATCCTGATGTGTGCCTTGATGGATTCGTCAACTGCAAGATCAAGCTCCTTACGCATATCCTGTACCCTGCGGATAACTTCTCTGGCAAAACCTTCAGATTCTATTTCACGTGTCAGTTTTGCATCCACATAAATGGTACCTGCATCGGATTCTGCACTTGCAGCCATTTCAGGCAGACTCTCCTGGAAATTGACCATATCCGGTGTTACACTTACCTTTTCGCCTCCGGCGATCTCAAGTTCATATTCCCCGGAACTTGCCAGTGCTTTTTTAAGGGCCATCGGATCAGTCTGCTTGATAGAAGCTATGACTTTACCTGCATCTCCCTTGAATACAGGGCCAATAGTACTTGGGTTTGGAATTGCTTCAAATCCTAACTCATCCCATGATCCACCAAGCTCTGCAAGTATGATATCCTTGGAATTTGTCTGGTCCATGAGTACGGACTTAAGACTAATTACAGCATCCACAACTTCTTCTTTGTTTGGAGCTACTATTATGCGGGACACCGGCCACCTAAGTTTTCTTCCCACTTTCTGACGGGCGTTCGACGATGCTTCTACTATTGACCTGACAAGATCCATATGTATTTCCAGTTCCTTGTCCACTAGTGACTCGTCAACAACCGGCCAGTTGTTCATATGAATAGATTCAGGCGCTTCAGCATCCACATTTTTGACCAAATTCTGGTACATTTCCTCTGCAAGGTGAGGCATGAAAGGTGCAATGATTTTTGAGAGTGTAACGAATACTTCATACAGTACCCTGTATACCGCGATTTTGTCAGGGTCATCCGCCTCTACCCAGGTCCTTGGCCTGATAAGTTGTATGTACCATCTGGAGAGATCTTCCAGCACAAATTCGTTGATGGCGCGTATTGCCCTGTGAAGGGTATACTTATCCATTGCTGCGTTGACATCACTGATCAATGACTGTGACCTTGAGAGTATCCATCTGTCTTCTTCACGCATATGAGGTTTAACAGATTCAAGGGATACCTTTGAAGGATCAAACTCATCCAACACCATGTATGGAAGAGGGAAACGGTACACATTCCAGAGGATGTTAAGTGTCCTGTTGATGTTTCCAAGTTCACCGCTGACAAATTTCAAGTCATCCCAGGGAGCACTTGAGGAAAGTACAAAACTGCGTAGTGTGTCAGCACCGAATTGGGCAATAACATCACCAGGAGCAACAACGTTTCCAAGGCTCTTTGACATTTTCTTGCTCTCGCTGTCAAGGGTGAAGCCGTGCATTAATACACTCTTGTAAGGAGCCTTCCCAAAGGCTACCATACTTGCACCAAGTTGTGAGTAGAACCATCCGCGTGTCTGGTCCTGTCCCTCGGTAATGAAGTCTGCAGGCCACCATTTGTCAAATTCTTCCTTTTTCTGGGGGAAACGAAGGGTTGCCCAGGAAGCTACGGCTGAATCGAACCAGACGTCAAATACATCTTCCACACGTTTCATCTTGCCGCCGCATTCGCAGTCAAGCAGAACCTCGTCAACATATGGCCTGTGAAGCTCAATATCCTCGCTCTTTCCTGACATTTCAAGGAGCTCTTCCTTGGTACCTACTACATGCATGTTGGAACAACTGTTACATTTCCAGACAGGTATAGGAATACCCCAGTATCTCTGGCGGGATACACACCAGTCACGTGCACCCTCTATCCAGTCCCTGAATCTTGCAGAACCTGCCCAGTCAGGATACCAGTCTACTTTTTCGATCTCAGAGAGCATCTGGTCCTTAAGGTCCCCTATCTTGATGAACCATTGTTCGGTTGCAAGATAGATGATAGGTGTCTTACAGCGCCAGCAGTGTCCGTATCTGTGAGTGATAGTTCCTTCAGCAAGCAACCTTTCACGTTCGAGAAGGTCTTCGACGATGACTTTATTCGCTTCACGAATATGCATGCCGGTATATTCTCCTGCTGCTTCGGTATAGCGTCCGTCAGAACCTACAGGACAGAATATGGGAAGATTATTCTTCTTTCCTACTTCAAAGTCATCCATACCATGTCCTGGAGCAATATGTACACAGCCCGTATTCTCAGCTGTTACAAAATCCGCAAGATAGATGCCATGTTCCATTGCTGCCTGTTCCGGTACAAGATCAAATAGCGGACTTTCATATGAAAGGGAAGTAAGATCTTCACCGAGCATTGTGTCAAGTACTTCATAGTCCGCATATCTTCCTTTCCTGAGCACATCTTCTACAAGCTGAGATGCAACTATGAGTATCTCTTCTTTACCATCGGATGTCACAGCTTTTACTTTTGAATATTCAAAGGAAGGATGCACTGCTACTGCAACATTTGAAGGAATGGTCCACGGTGTTGTAGTCCATATAACAACAAAAGTATTATCTTCTCCCTTTATTTTGAATTTGACAAATATCGAAGGGTCTGTGCGGTCTTCATACTCTACTTCGGAATCTGCAATGGCAGTTTCACATCTCGGACACCAGTTTACCACACGTTTACCCTGCTCCAGCAGCTTTTTCTCCTGGGCCTGCTTAAGGGTCCACCATGCTGCCTCAATGTACTCATCACGCAGCGTCATATATGGATCGTTCCAGTCCAGCCAGGCACCTAGCATCTGGAACTGGTCTGTCATATCATTTTTCTGGCTCAGGGCAAATTCTTTGCATTTTTCGATGAAATTACCGACACCATATTTTTCGATATCTTTCTTGGAAGTAAAACCAAGTACTCCTTCAACTTTTACTTCAATTGGCAGACCATGCATGTCCCACCCTGCACGATCAAGTATATCATAACCATTCATGGAACGGTAACGCAGGATAGAGTCCTTGATGATCTTATTCCATGCAGTACCAAGGTGTATATGGCCTGTAGTATATGGTGGTCCGTCAACGAAAAAGAACCTCTTTCCACCTTTTCTGCGCTCACGTACTTTTGAATAAGCATCTGTTTTTTCCCAGAGTTCATGGATCTTTTTTTCCAGTTTTACCGGGTCATACTGATTAGTAATTTCCTCTATCATGTAAGGTTCTCCTTGCTCAGTTTCAATCTGGATAATCCTACTGCAATATTTAATTTAAATATAATGGATGAATGCCAAGAGTTATTACTTAATCCTATTGAAAATGTGAGCTTGCTTGTTGTGAAAAATAGTTTGAACTGAATTGCTCTGTAGGAACTCAAAGTTTATAGGTGCTAGTAAATTTGATTTGCTGTAGTTATAGCAAATTAGTACTCAGGAAAAATTAAATGAATAAAAATTCATTTCAAATCTATATTTATGAAAATTTTATCGGCGTAGCCGTACTTATACTCAACATGTTTAACCAATGCCAGCAACTTGATCCTGTTCTCTTCAAAATCCTTATCCATCTCCGCTTGCTTAATTTATTGGATTATCCCATGTAAAATATTATATTTGAATGTATAATACTGTTGAGAGATTAAGTCCCGTGATGAGTGGTGATTTTTTTAAGGGAAGCTTGTGGTGTGTAGAGAGATGTGGGAGATGAATTCTAAGGTGGACAAGCCATTTAGCCTGAATTCTCATGTTAGAGAATGAGTACAGTTCTGATTGCAAACAAGAGGGTTGCTGTGATACAAGCGATCTTCTTTGTTGCTGAAACCCAATGACTTTGAGCGAACAATCCTGATTTTTATGAAAAAGTTGGCTTGGTACTTAAACATATATCTATCAACAATGCTGTTTTTGAATTAGCAGGCATTTTTAAAATCATTTGCTTTTGGCCTATCCAGAAAATATTCGTTTCTTATTATTGGTATTTATCCAAAAATCCGCCCAATATTTGTCCCCGAATCAAAAAAATATATATGTCTTCTTGATTATGTATTAGCATGCAGGAAATCACAGGTCTTGAACTCTCTCCTAAAAAAGTGGAATACCTCAAGTTTCTCTTAAACAAGAAAAATCTCGTACGGATAACGGATATATCTTCAGAGCTTAACGTTGATCCCTCCACAACTACAAAGACAATAAACGATCTTTCAAAATCCGGTTATGTGGATCATGTTCCTTATCGTGGTGTACTCCTTACTGAAAAAGGCAGGAGAAATGCCGAGTTTTTCGTAAACAGGCATAACATATTGACTCTGATGCTTACTCAGTATGGCCTGTCATCTGAGGAAGCATGCGATGAGGTTTCTCGTTTTGAATCATTCGTTTCCAAACCTGCAATTGACGTTATTTGTAATGCAATGGGTCATCCTACTGTGAGTGGTTGTGGCATGATTAATCATAATTCTTGTGGTTCTCATCGTTGATGACTTAAAGGTTTGTAAATGGCTACAATTTGGAGTAATACCAAATAGTTTGCCATATTATGAAAAAAGGATGAGGTTTCTGAATTTTGTTTCCAGACGATAACGCCTGTTAAGAACATGAAAATTAATGTTGCAATCATCAACATTGAAAGCAAGAACAATCGTGGCAATGAACCACATTGAATGCAGAAAAAATACCAACACACAAAATCAGATAGATATGTTCATAACTTTTCCTGAAGTGTTTTCATGCACTCAGAACCTTTCACCATTTTTACCATTGCATCAAGATTCTGCTTTGTCTCATAAATGGTTCAGTAATCGGAGTATTTTTCAAAAGAATACATGGTAAGCTATTTAAAAAAATATATATACGGAATTGTTAAAATTAAGTCAAAAGTTCTTATTTTGAGAGAATTATCTTATTTGTGTTCCCGTATGGTTTCCTTTCAATCAGGGATTTGTCTTCCAGTTTCTTAAGGGTCCTGCTAACCTTTACTTTTGAAAAACCGGATTCGAGAACAAGATCACTTTGAAGGAGTTCCTCTTTTTCGGCTATGATCTTGTAAAGCTTTCTTGAATCACCTTCCAGAATCTTAGTTGCTATCAGTTTCTTTTGTTCCTGGTCAGATTGCAAAGATTGAGGAGGTTGGGCGACTTCCATAGTAACAAGAGGATCAGGATTTACAGGATTATTTGCATTATACAAGACCGATACATCTTCATGCTTATCCGGTGAAAGATTATAGTTACGCAAGAACAGTATATCCTGTGTCAGCATTGTGAGACAGAAAGTAGCGATTGATGACATAAACAGCATTCCCAGAACTTGAGTAAGAGGAAATAGATTAGGAACCTGCACAGCAACATTATTCCCATCACGAAGAGTAACAGAAAGGCTTGTTATTCCCTGTGAAAAAAGCATCAAGGAAATGGAAAATAGAGAGAAGGCAAGGAGGATAACGTATATAGTATCTTTTTTTTCCATGTTTTGTCCTCTCTTCAAAAATCTCAGTCGTTATACTCTTCAATATTGATTGCCAGATTGCTGCCCTGCAATTCATTATGCATATCAAGCGTTTCCTGGAAATACTGCACTGTATCATTGTCTCCGTTAAGCAGTCCCTCCAGTTCTTCATAACTAATAATTATATGATCATAGCTACTGGTCGGTATGGCTGTTTTCCCGCTCATACCAGGTAAAAATGGATCATAAAAACCATCTCTGTATATATCAGTCATGTCTGCGGAATGTAGTACATAATCGTCATTTCTTATCGTCAAACTGACTTTTTGCTCTTCTGAAGAGTTTGAATCCCACTCAAATGCTAATCCCGTATTGAAGTAAGACATATCAAACTCATTATATGCTTCATATCCGAGAATAACAATTTCACTTTCATTGGTTGTGACAGAACCCGGATATTTTTTATTGATTGTATTCAAACTATCGTTGATCTCATCGTTAAGCAAATTGCTGGAGATATGCAATTCCTCGACTGCTCCACTCCATCTGTAATACTCTGTGTAATCCTGAGAGTAACGAATACCATCTACATCAACAATATATGTGATGTATTCAGCCTGGTTTTCCATTGAATTCCAGTCAAAATCAACTTCACTTGCAAAATAAGCAGAATCAAATTCTATGATAGCTTCGTCTTTTAAGACAACTTCATCATTTTCGATTATGACATTATCAGGGTATGTATCCTCAAGGTCAATAATAATATGAGACAATTCATCGGTTATCAGAACAGTGGAAAAATGCAGTTCTTCCGAATCTGCCGAATAATCCGGTTCGTCAAATCCCAGAAACATATAGCTGCTTGCAGCTCCCAAAAGAGCTGCTGATACACATAATACTATCAACAGGACAATTGTTCTGCCATTTCCCAGGTTCATTGTACATCTTTCCGTGAGAGTAATTTACAGATTAGTATATATAGGTAATTAATCTTGAACTCCGTAAAGCATTTATTGAAATCAACGTCAATCGGTTAAAATCAATAAACAGTTCTAAATGAGTAAGAAGGAGAGGAAAAGTGGGGTGGTGGTAGTTGTCGGAGTATTGTGGATACCTTCCCTCTCCTGTAACATCTTCCCATAAAAATTCATTATCCACAATTTGTATTGATAGACATGATGAGAAGGATATTACTTTATTTGCTGATCATTTTGCTTTCAAACAATTGGTATCATGAAAGCGACTCCACTTTCGTCAAAGCATTCCCCATATTCCACATTTTCCCAGTCGTCAAAGCATTCCTCATATTCCACATTTTCCCAGCTTTCCCAGAAAAGTTCATCGGACATCTGAATAGCTGCTCCTTTTATAATAACTTCATTGCCATTGGTTTCAACAAGGTTTGGATACTTTGATTTCACCTCTTCAAGAATATCAGAGTAGAACTCATCTTCAAGCATTTCAACAGGGAATGCAACTCCCTCAACGAGCTGCTTCTCGTAACACAATTCGTCGAACCTGTTCATTGCTTCGCCTTCAATGATAACCTCAGTATATTTGACCTTCTCCTCTTTGACAAGTTCAGGGAATTCTTTTTTCAGTTTTCCGAGAATATCACTGTAGAATTTATCTTCAAACATTTCAACAGGGAAATAAAAGCCTTCTGATAATTCACTTTCATAAATCAGCTCGTCAAATCTGGCAAGAGCCTTGCCCTTGATTATCATTTCGTCATCTTTAGTCTCCACCAGATCGGGGTATTCTTTCTCTACCTGCTTAAGGATATCATTATAGAACTCATCTTCAAGCATCTCGACGGGAAGATAAAAGTCTTCTGAGATATCTTTTTCATAACATAGTTCGTCAAAACGACTAAGGGCTTTTCCGGAAAGGATTATTTCATCATCTGTTGTTTCCACCAGAACAGGGTATTCTTTCTCTACCTGCTCAATGATATCACTATAGAATTCATCTTCAAGAATCTCCTTTGGGAAAGGAATATTTTCGAATTCATATTCAGCCATGCTGAGTTCATCAAATTTTTCAAGAGCATTTCCCTTAATCAAAATTTCATTATATGTGCTTTCAACAGTACTTACATTGTCAGGATACTCTTTCTTTAATTGCTCAAGAATGTCTGCATAGAATTCATCCTCAAAGATTTCTGCAGGGAAAGAATAGTTACTTCCAAATGAGAAATAACAACTATCTTCATATACAACATCAGGTTCATCCATTAGTATCGATACTTGGTTTGTTTCACATGTATATGTGCTACTGGCAGTAGCTGATAAAGTTGTATTACTGGTAGTAGTTGGCAAAGCTATATCACCGGCAGTAGTCGGCAAAGCTGTGTTACTGGCAGTAGCCGGCAAAGCCAAAGTCAGGCATATACAAAAAACCAATGTTGTCGAAATAATTTTCTTTGTATCTATGTACATTGTATTTCACCTCTTACATTTTTTCTTCTTTGTTTGTCCGACAGTGGACAATTGTCATCCACTTTTTGACAATCACAAATACGCTGAAACAGTACATTGGAATTCCCTAAAACCAGTTTCAAAAGAGGTGTTTCATGTTTCAGTTATGTGAAACAGTATATAAATGGCAAGGATACTGAAGTATTAACTTACATTGCTAATACGAGAGTTTCCCCAACCTCTGCAAAATTCTATAATATGTATTGAAGAAAAAAATGTCCATAATTTGAAATGAGCTCTTTGGTAACTATTTTACAGGCGATGATGTATCAGATATCCTGCAAAGAACTTCTTAACTCTTAATTAACGTTGGGAACATAAAAAAACTGGGGAGAATCATGGTTCTGGGAGACGTAGATTTTTATTCGGTTTTCGACTTGTTCTTATTATTGCTTATAGGCATGGGACCAAAAATTTCTCTGGTACCGTTTTTGGAATTAACCCAGGGAATGGAAGCTGATGTGCAAAAAAAGATGGCTGACAAAATGGTAAGAACAGCTGTCAGTGCGGCTTTAGTTCTGGTCATTATCGGTTGGTTTTTAATGCGTCTGCTTCATTTTTCGCCAGGATCTGCCAATATAGCTGGTGGTATCGTCTTAATGCTGCTGGCCTTGCATATGCTTGTTGGCCCGTCCAAACAGGAACATCACGAAGAATCCGAAGGACGCGATCCGATGCAAATGGCAGTCTATCCCCTGGCAGTACCTTATACCCTTAATCCTGCCGGGATCGCTGCTCTGGTTATTGCTTCTGATGAGATGGATTCCCTTCTTTTTGCGGCAGCCCTGATTGGTCTGGTTTTATTGGTCGGAGCCATTGACTTTGCTATTTTCAGAAATATAGATAAACTGTCCAAACATCTTGACCCCTCACGCCTGGTGTTGACCGAGGCAATATTTGGGGTGCTGCTGGCAGCGCTGGCTGTGCAACTCATGGTGGACGGACTTGCAGAACTGGGAATTATTACGCTCATTGATTACTAAACTCAGGTCGAATAAGGAACTAATCTACGATAAAAAAATTTCAGGAATAATGACGACAACCATCATGGGATGAATGGTCAAAAAAACAGATGAAAGAAGATCAGACTTCTTTCACAACACGGAAACCAATGTATTCTTTTCGGCTTCCAGGACTGATATCATTTCTGTCCGCAGAACGGCAGTTTACATCATCACTCATCCAGCTGCCACCACGGAAGACACGTCGGTCCACACCACCAGTCCATTCACTACTGTCTGTAGGAGCTTTAAAATAATTGCTGTGGTACTCATCCTGGACCCACTCGGCAACATTGCCATGCATATCATAGAGACCCCAAGAATTTGGTTCTTTGAGACCCACTGAATGTATCTTATCCTCAGAGTTAGCATCATACCATGCATAGTTTGTCAATTCAGCTGTGTCATCACCGAAAGAAAAGGCCGTAGTTGTTCCGGCACGAGCAGCATACTCCCATTCAGCTTCAGTTGGAAGCCTGTATTTATGAGTCTCTTCGATCCTGTTAAGTTCTTCAATGAATTTGATTGCATTGTTCCAGGATATCTTCTCGGCCGCCAAATCGTCACCTTCGAAATAAAAAGGTTCAGAATCCATTATTTCCTTCCATTGTGCCTGAGTTACTTCGTAAGCACCCAAATAGAATTCATTTGAGACGGTCACCAAGTGTTGAGGACCTTCGTCGCCATCACGATAACTCTCATTTTCAGGAGAACCCATTATAAACTCACCTGCGGGGATCTTAACAAATTCCATTCCAATAGAATTTGTGAATACGCTATCATCGACAGTATCTTCAGCCTCAGCTAAGAGATCAGTAGAATCTGTATTTTGCTCTATTTCTGTATTCTCTCCAGAATCGGTACATCCTGATGACAAAACTGTAACTGTCAGCAGAGCACAGATCAGTAAAACGATCATTGCTTTTTTTGACATATCATCACCTCTTGATTATACTATAAATGCAGTAAGATTCATTATGTGATAAGCTTTACTTAAGGTCATCAATCCGGCAGAATTAAAATGCATACAATGCAAAGGATCAAAAATTGTTTGGGGTAACTGTCAACAATCCTGCCAACAGCAGCAGTATGAGGTAAAGAATAACCAGGTATAAGATTTTAGTACCGAAACCAGAGCTGTTCTTCATAGTGTACCACCACTTAATACTTTAAGCAGAATGCAGAGACGCTTTTTTTACAATATTCTGCAATATATCTTTCTGACTGCAAGTTGCGGTTTGGCTACATATAATATAAATATATCTATACAGAAGGATATCATTATTATGATAATGGAACTGGAAAAGCCTTCCTGAAGATGAAAATCAATTACAAAACAGGAGTAAAGATTATTTCCTGACTTTTAGGAAATTCCTTGTTTTCAACTATGAAGACAATAATTATGGATCATCCAAAAAACATAGGCTCTTTTCTCTTAAAGTGGGTTTGTATACTCAGGTATTGTAAAAATAAACTTACTTCCCTTTCCAATTTCGCTTTCTACCTGAATCGTTCCACCCTGCATTTCAATCAGGTTTTTTACAAGCGCTAGACCAAGTCCTGTGCCATCATAGTTGCGTGTGTAAAAAGAATCAATCTGTTTAAAGGGCTGGAACAATTTATCCATATCCCCGGGTGAAATTCCTACACCTGTATCCTCAACAAAAACATTTACTATACCGTTGCATGAGTCTGCTCCCACAGTGACATAGCCGTTGTCAGGTGTGAACTTTATGGCATTGCTTACAAGATTATAGAATATTTGTCTGATCTTACTTTTGTCAGCGGTTACCATTATAGCCGCAGAGATCTCATTGCTAAGCACTATATTCTTCTTGCTGGCCAAAGGACCTGAAATTGCCAAAACATCTCCTACCAGAATTGAAAGACAGAACTCCTCAAAGTTAAGTTCCATTTTACCTGCTTCAACCTTTGAAAGGTCAAGTATGTCATTTATAAGGCTGAGTAAATGCTTTCCACTTGTTGAAATATTCCCGATATGCTTTTTTTGTTTCTCATTTAAAGGACCAAAGATCTCATTGAGCAATATTTCTGAAAATCCTATCACAGAGTTAAGGGGAGTTCTCAGCTCGTGGCTCATATTAGCAAGGAATTCACTTTTAGTTCGATTAGCCTCCTCTGCAGCCATCTTTGCGTCAATAGCAAGTTGCTCGACTTTTTTCCGCTCTGTCATATCACGTATGTGCTCTATAACAAGAGAGACATTTCCATTTTCATCAAAAATGGGCATGACACGGATTTCACGAATCTTGCCATCAATCGGATTTGTTTTTTCAACGGCCTTAACATTACCTGTAAGAAAGACTTCCATGGCATGGCAAGGATCACAGGGTTCATCCTGATGCATGAAGCAGTTGTAGCAGTAAGGATTACTCATTTTTTCTTCTTTAGTGATATAATCGCGTTCTTTCCAGTTGCTCAGCACAACATGCAAGTCCCGGTCGATCACCGCAAGCAAGTCAGGTATAGAATCAAAAGTACTTGCAAGAAGGTTCTTTTGTTGTTGCATTTCTAAGATTACGTTCTTCCGTTCTGTAATGTTACGAACGACACCTGCAACAATAGACAAAGAACCGTCTTCATGAACACAGTGAGCACTTATAGAAACGCTTATGGATTCACCATTCTTTTTCAACAAATCCATTTCAAAATCATTGACATAACCATTTGCAGAGAGAATCGAACGCAAACTAAAACGATCTCTAGTATTCCGATAGACAGTATCTACAGGAAGACCCATAAGTTCTTCAGGTTCATATCCAAGATGCTTGCTTACAGAGGGACTTGCCGTCAGGATTGTCCCCTTAGTATCTGTTTCAAAATAGATGTCATGGAACTCCCGGAATATACGACGGTACTTTTCTTCACTTTGCTGCAATTTCCAGGATGCTCTTCTTCGTTCGATACTGCTCATGAAGATTTTTCCCAGCAGACCAAGTAACTGTGAAAATTCCATTACCCATTTTTTCTCTTCTTTCAGGGGGCTAAAAGTCATGAAACCGACAAGTTCACCATGATGATTTGACAGGGAAATCAATAAAACCGATCCAACGTTAAGTTGTTTAAGAAATTCGTTTTCCTGCTCTGAATCTGAAATATCCGGGGTGTTAGATATGAAAACTACATTTTCATTTTTCAATCTGTTAACAAGCCAGGGCATATTCTTATCAGAGAACTTTTGAACCGAAATATCTCGTTTTTCTGTTTCGATAGTATTCCATTCATATGTAACCGCAAAATGTCCGTCTCCACATAACTCAAATAAGCAGGCATATTCGGCGTCTATTGATTTTGATATGAACCCCAAAGCTGTACTTAGTACCCGGTCCAGTTCATCTGATTCAGAACCTATGAAAACTGATGAAACATCGGTTATAAGAGATTCTATTTCCACACGGCGCTTAAGATTTATTTCTGCTTGCTTTCTTCTTGATATATCCTCGACAGTTCCAATGCAGCCACTAATTTTTCCATGATCGTCTTTTACAGGCTTAACTTTTATTCTCAGATAGAGTTCCTTTCCCCACATTGTTTTATACGGAAATTCAGATATGAACTCTTTATCTCTTAGAATACTGTCTTTCACAAGAGATGATATCCCTGCTTTTTTCAGGGGTTCCATGGTAAAGATGTTAAAGGACTTAGTAACCTCTTCTGAAGGAGAGCCCAGAAGTTCCAGAATAGCTTTATTCACAAAAAGTATATTACCATCAGTATCAACTTGTATGACACCTGCCGGTAGTTCATATATCATGTCTCTGTAGCTCGTCTCTTCCATAAATTGTTTTACGGAATCGTTTTTAGGATCGGATGAGTTCGGCATTGGACAGCACATTCCACAAAGAATGAACAATTGATTATAGTTCAGAATTGAATTGTTCATCTGATATATATTGCTGTTGCCTTTTTGCACTCTTAAATTTAATTGCCTACTTCAATTGTTGATGCTCCAATCCGTAAAAATGATTAATGTTCTTTCAAATTATAAGGCAAAATGGATATATATGGGTATAAACGTATATAGCATGCTTTAAGATAGAACTGTTTTGTTAAACGTATGGCATTTGATTGTATTCATTAAGTACATTTCTTTACCGTTATGTTTTCAAGCTTAGTTAGGTCTTTTTAAGCTCATACCAAAATGGATGTGAAATATTTGTTCAACAGAAATGAATCTACCGCACCGGTTGAAGCCGGTGAGAAATATGACGTAACAATCGAAGACATTGCAAAAGAAGGAGACGGAATCGCTAGAGTAAGCGGATTTGTCATTTTTGTCCCGGGCACACAGGTCGGAGATGAAGTTACAATTGAAGTCACAAAAGTAATGCGTAAGTTTGCATTCGGACAGCTTGCAGAATAATTTTACCCCAATTTCAATATGAAGGACAGAGTCCTTCAAACACTATTTTTGATTTGAGACTTTAAGCTCTTAATTGGAAATCCAATGTCTTAAAGTTTTGACCAGAACCACGCATTCTGGAAGATATTAAAAGAAAGAAGAATGTGAATGAGTTCTCAACTCATTATTTAAGATAGCCCCTGTTTTCGAGCCAGTTAGCTTGAGGTCTTGTGTATTTCCAGACCACATCAGCTTTTTCATCCTGGAAAGACCAGGGTGTAGCTATTACTATGTCTCCTTCATGGACCCACATTCTCTTCTTCTTTGAGCCAGGAATCCTGCCCATACGAACAACTCCATCCATACATTGAAGTCTTACCCTGTTTGCTCCCAGAAGAGTAGAAACTGTTGCAAGAACTTCATTTTTATCTTTGCGTGGTACTCTTACCCGCACCACTTCAGGTGTACCATCGGATTTACTACCTGCGTTACTTTGTCTTTTCCTGCTGTTATAGTTAGCCAGATTAATACCTCGATTTGTTTCTAATTATTTGTGATATTTTATTTGTTATATTCAAGAGGATATTTTATGGAAATGCTGTGCATATTGAAGTGCATAAACACCAAAAACATCCGAATTAAGATAATCCAAGCGCTGCAATGATTAAAAAACAAGGATGAATTCTAATACTGTGACGCAGACTACTCCTGGGGTTACCTATAAAACTCACCATATATAAGTTGAATCGAAAAAACGAATAAATACCGGAAATCCTCCGGCAATATTCTTCAAGTATTCATTTCACTTATTTTCTTCAGACAACATCAGCTTTACAAGACCCGCTGCTATATCGATAGAGGCATAATCTTCTTCCAGCAGCGTTTCTACCCAGTGAACATATTTTCCAAGGTGTCCCTGATCAATTGTATCCTTGACTTTCTGGGAGAGCAGATTGGCCTTGAAATCCTCCGCATCACTTCTTGAGGGAACCTTCTTTCGACTTATCTTCACCTTCGTATATTTCTGAATATTCTTTAGTTTGTACATCTCCTTGCCTGAAGCGAAGGTAAAGGCAAGTCCCTGTCTTCCTGCCCTTCCGGTCCTTCCGATCCGATGCACATATGATTCTTCGTCCTGGGGTACATCATAATTGAATACAAGCTCTATGTTCTCCACATCTATGCCACGAGCAGCTACATCGGTTGCAACAAGAGTCTCTATATCGCCTTTTCTGAAACTAGCCATAACCCTTTCCCTTTGCTGCTGCTTCATATCGCCGTGTAAACCTTCAGCCAGGTACCCTCTTGATTTCAGTTTTTCTACAAGCTGGTCCACACCTTTTTTAGTGTTACAGAAAACAAGAGAAGAGTTTACGTCGTAAATGTCTATCAACCTGCAGAGTACCTCAGGTTTTGCATGATGTTTGACTTCAAAGTAAGACTGCTCTACATGTGGTACGGTAAGCTTCTTGTGAATGGTCTTTACAAGCTGCGGATCTGTCTGATATCGTTTGGTCAGCTTCATTATGGGACGGGGCATTGTTGCTGAAAAAAGAATTGTTTGCCTCGTAGTGGGGGTGTCATTAAGTATAAACTCGATATCTTCCCTGAAGCCCATATCAAGCATTTCATCTGCTTCATCCAGCACAATCATTGAAACATTTCCGATTTTCAATGTCCCACGTTCTATGTGATCCATTATCCTACCGGGAGTTCCGATGACTATCTGTGCACCTTTGCGCAAAGCCCTTATCTGCCTTTCTATACTCTGACCGCCATATACAGGCAGGATTTTGATCTTTTTGTATCTTGAAAGTTTGTTTAACTCGTCTGCAACCTGGTTTGCGAGTTCTCTTGTAGGACAAAGCACAAGCACCTGCACTCTCTTGACATCCTGCTCGATCATCTCCAGGGCAGGTATTCCGAATGCTGCTGTTTTTCCCGTCCCGGTCTGCGCCTGGCCTATTACATCCCTGCCTTCCATAATGTAGGGAATAGCCTGTGCCTGGATAGGAGTGGGTTCTTCAAACCCCAGATCTTCGATTCCTTTTTCCATACTTGTTGACAGTTGAAGATCCTGAAAAGTTATAGATTCCATAGTTTTAAGTTCCTTTTAATACTTTATTTGATGATATTGAAAAGTACAAACATGATACCATATATTGTTATGTTTGTATTTCTGTGAACGTTAAATTTCAAATTATCAATGTTCCAAGTTGCTCTACTTTTCAAAGCAAAAAAGATCAACGCATCTTCTACTGCAACAACTCAATTAAGCCTATCGGTGACAAACTCGGAATCTATTTTCAGTAGCTTCGGACAGTTCGGATACCTCTGCATCGATTATCCATCTTTCTTTAATGCTGTATAATGCTTTTATTAACGGATTATATTTAACAGATTAAAATGCATAATCTAATGTGGAATCGTTAGCTATCAAAATGATCTGCTAAGCATATCCTGATCATTCTTTTTAGCAGAGGAGGAATGAACGATGTCCGAATGGATCACAGCATTCGAAGAAAGTAAGCTGAAAGAAGGCAAAATAAAGATATTCAAAGGAAAAGATAAACAGATCGCCCTGATAAGGAAAGGGGATGATGTGTATGCGTTTTTGAATGAATGTCCTCATGAGGGATGTCCGTTGAAGAGCGGAACGCTGGATGGATACGTACTCAAGTGTGCCTGCCATAACTGGGGTTTTGATATAAGGAACGGTGAGAATGTGGACACCGGTGAGTATGTAGATATGGAAGACCCAAGGGTAGAGACCTTTAAAACACAGGTTTCTGCCGGAAATATAGAGATTCTTATTTGAGGAAATTGCCAGGCATTCTCCCAAACTTTAATTTTCTTGGATCAGTTTCACCAATTAGCCCAAAAAAGCCGCCATGAGATCAAGGCAGCAGCCAGATGTGTAATGTACATCAAAGGCAGGTATCCCTTACCAATTTTTACCCAGGGATAGTAGTTAACGAATTTCGGGTTCCATTCAGAGAATTTAACGACGGGATTTACAATGAACCACGTGAAATCTTCGATCACGAGCCCCGAGAAATATGCGCTTAAAAGTATGCCAAAAAGGCGGGTGTCCCAGCCGTTGACTATCAGAGGCAGGGTAAGTAACATAGGCCACATGACAAAGAACAGGTAAAAATGATATGCTGTCAGGGTTATGTTCTTGCTGAACCTGATCTTCCAGCCGAATTTACCCCGATTACCTGCATTCCTGCCTTCCACATATGCTTCCCAGAAAGCAGTAGCTATCATTGCACCCCATATCCAGGCAAAGATAAGGTAAATGTTCACGATGGGAATCGTTTTTTATCGTATTTATCTATTTTCAGTTATTCCTCAAACTTTCCTGCTTGCAGAATCCGTTGTCATGCAGCAACTTTGAAGAGATAAACTACCGAATATCCGGATATTCAAAAAGTAAAAAGAATTAATTTATAGTTTGGCAGAAGCACTTTTATTGTTAAACTCCAGCATCATGAATATCCTGCCTATTGGCAGGATTCAATCAGTCAACTTTCTGCATTATAAAGAACGTATAGCCATATTCATCCGAATGTTCCCTGAAAACTTCCTTTTCCTTTTTGGAGAACTCTATCACCATTTCGGCATCTGAATTGCCTTTGAATTTTACTTCCGCTTCATCAAGCATTTTGTCAAAATGATTATAATAATCATCCCACCAGGCGGATGCAGGCAGTTTAAAACTGGTGACTATTTTGTAACCTGCAGACTCGATGACCTTTTCTGTTTCAGGTATTGTCTTTATGTCAGGATAGGATGCTTGCCACAACTGCAGTGCTTCTTCAGAAGGATTGTCAGTGAACCAGGTTGCTTCTGTAAGTGCAATGAAGCTGTCTTCCTTCAGGAAACGTTTCCAGTAATTGAGACCTTTTTCAAGACCAACGATAAAGATTGCGCCCTCACACCAGATCACATCAAACTCACCGTCACTGAAAGGAAGATCATCCATAGAGGCACGGACCGTGGAAATTCTGTCTGCCAATCCTTTATCTGAAGCCCTTTGCATCAATTCGTCCAGGAAAGGTTGGTAAATGTCGCTTGCAGTTATATGGCAGTTATCACAAATGCTTGCAAGATGGCGGGTCTGCATCCCCACACCACAGCCGATGTCCAGTATCTTTGTACCCGGCGTAAGGGATGGTAGATAATTGAAAGCTTTTTCCGTACATTCATTACTGCCTGGACCCTGTCGTGGCAAACCGTCAAATATCTCAAAAATTACTGATTCGTCCATACCGGAGAATAGGAACTTTCAGTTAAGCTTTTTTTGGTCCCGGATAAAGACATTGGGATTTTGGTGACCAGTTACAATTGAGAAACAGTAAATACGAGAATGTTTATATTTAAACTAATGGGGAATCGGGTAATTGTATTGTTACTGATAGCCTCGCTGGCTCTTAACGCCTATTTTTGGGTATCTGCTCAGCCTCTTGAAGATTCAGAAGTCAGGCAGATTAAACAGGAGCTAGAGTCGCTTCAGGATACAAACGACGCATTGAAAGAACAGATACAACTTAACAACGAATCCCTGCAATCATGTACCGCAGAGCTTGATTTTTACCGGGACCGTGTCTTTGAGCTTGAATCGCAAGCAGGGGTGTGTCCTACAGGCATAACTGGCTCGGCCACATTACAGGCACCAGCGGTGATTCAGAAGATAGAAGTAGTAGATGACGGACCGTTTTTTAGGAGAATTGTGACTGAAGAAGGTACCATGATAGACGTTTCAGTAGAGCTCATACCAGGAAAAGGGAGAGTTCTTGTGCAAACAGAGCCCCTCATGGGTGTTGTATTCCAGGATGCAGCTAATACGGCTGCCCTGGTTGCTCAGGATATTACGAACACCAGTCTTTCCGAAAGTGATACTATATACAGTATCAGAGCCGAGCAGGAAATACCCGGTGTTGACGGACCAAGTGCCGGTGCACTGATGACCTTGATAATGATAGCAGCACTTGATAATGAAACCCTTGATCCTGGTGTAACAGTTACCGGCACCATCGATGAGGAAGGAAACATAGGTCCCATCGGAGGAGTGGTCGAGAAAGCCAGGGCTGCAAAAGATAATGGCAAAGACTTATTCCTTATTCCTGAAGAAAATGAAATATTGGTTATCGGCAATGCCAATGAGCAAAGGATAGGGGACATCGTCATCATTGATGAAGACTCTGAGACCGTCGATGCGGAAGCATATATAGAGGAAGAAGTGGGAATCGATGTAGAATATGTTGACACCATAGAAGATGTTCTGGATTATGCTGTACTGGAAGATGAATAAAAGAAGAAAAGGGATAAAATCAAAAAATCTACATCTGACTCATTGTGCTTTGTAAGACTTTTTGATCAATATTTTTATGAATCTTTTCTCTGGTAGGTTTCACTAAAAATCTTAAAACATCTACTAATTTATACTCACTTTTCACTATTTTTTTGTAGATGTATGTTTCCCAAAATAACCCGCCTTTATATACTTCATACCCATAATCCTTGTAGTCTTTAATTTCTTCAGGCATGCTTTTACTCCCGCATTTAGTTGTATAAATCTGGAACTTTTACTTTGATTCATATTCAAATATCATAGGGTTTGCAACTTCAGCTTTTTGACAAATCCATGAATGTGAATTAGTTCGAAGGGATTTTTTTTGATTTTTAATTCTCGAAATTAAAGAAAGAAGTTTTCTTTAGGAAAACTTCCTTCTTCTGCATCTGCACTTAGAGTGCATAGTTCTCTGGTTTGAACACAGAGACTTCTGCTTTGTATTTCTCCATGCATTCATTCATGAATGTCTCGGATTCTGAGGTGAGCGAATCCAGTTCTACGGTTGCTTTTTCGAGAGCACCGAGTTCGAACTTTGTCATATCGAGACCTTCTGAGTTATTCAGAAGCTTGCAGCATTCTACTGCAGCATTCTTTGCACGGAGATAAATGTCACTTCCGTCCTTTACGATCGCCTCTCCTATCCTGTATGCGTTGTCGTATGCAAGGATATAGGACTGTGGATCTCTGAACCTGTCAGAAGCCATGAGGAGATCTCTGAGAATCTTCTCGTTGCCTGACTTTAGTGCAGTGTTCATGAGTGCACAGTCATAGTTGAGCGACTCAGACCAGCACTGTACGGTTGTACCG
The DNA here is from genome assembly GCF_045291185.1 of Methanolobus sp. ZRKC2. Classification (NCBI taxonomy): domain Archaea; kingdom Methanobacteriati; phylum Methanobacteriota; class Methanomicrobia; order Methanosarcinales; family Methanosarcinaceae; genus Methanolobus; species Methanolobus sp. ZRKC2. The sequence continues at coordinate 501,021 of NZ_CP146980.1, forward strand.
CCAAATTCACCGTGATATTCTACAGATTCATTTGACCACAGGTCACAGCACTGCATGATGAGATTACCCATAACATCTGAGTGAGCACAGGTTGAAGTCTTACCTTCGAAAGACATTGGCATACCGGAGATGGCTTTGATTATGATGTTCTCGTATCCACAATCTTTGCCCGGACCAACTGCGCCGGACTCGTATGCTGCGAGTGACCTTGACGCTGCTATGGTCCTTGCGATGATTGCAAGGGTGTGTGCAAGGTTCTTGTCAAGAAGACCGCCAGCAATGAACATTGCAGTGTTTGCCTGTGCACAGTCAGTGTCACCAGCTGCGACTACGCCCTTTGTTTGTGCAACCTTTGCAATATCCTGCCATAGGTATTCCATATCCATGGTGCCAAGGCAACCTATTGCGCAAAGCATACCTGCAGTGTCATTCCTGAGTACTGCGTAGTCGAAAATTTCTTTTCCACCCATTGACTCGATAGACAAGAGATCTGCGCCACCTTCTGCAACAGCTTCAAATGACTCAAGTACAACAGCCTGCTTGTCACCTCTTAGGTCGAGGAAATCCTTGTTTTCCCTGATGTCACCAGGTGTATGTCTGAGTGCACATTTGATGCCGTACTCTTCATGGTATTCTTCCATGATGGTCTTCTGTGCGTGTGCAACTTCTCCTCCCCATGTTGGGTTGTTGGTCATCTGTTGTACGTGCTCTGTTTCAAGTACTACGGATGGGAACCCGACCTGGACCATTCTTGCCATGATGTCTTTTGTAATCCTTTGGTATTCATTTACAAGCTTTTCCTTTGTCTCCCCGGCTTCAGGTCTTGGAGCATAATTAACTTCTGCAGTTGTATAGCCCGCACCGATCTCAAGCTCAAGTCCTGCTTTTACAGGTTTCTTTGCTTTACCGAAGACCATTTCGTCAGCTTCTGCATAAGCCATTGTTGTGAATCTGTTCACTGCCATTCTTGTCACCTCTTAGTGCTTGTGAAACTCCGCTTTCAGTGATTCGAGATTCTTTCCTTCAAGAATTGCATCTGCCATCTTTGGTGCATCTGCAGCCTCTTCACCATATACACCGAGTGCATAAGTCGATACGAAGTCCTGGTTCACTGCTCCGCCACCACACTGGAAAGGGAGACTAAGTCCTGCTTCCATAAGCCTGTCGTTTACTTCTTTGAATGCGTACATTGTGGTTGTCATAAGTGCTGTTCCGGTAAGCATCACCGGACTTTCTGCCTTTACAGCTGTTATAACTTCATCAACCGGTACATCACGGCCAAGGTCAACTACATCGTACCCGTTTGCCCTGAACAGTGCTGCAACAATGGACTTTCCTATATCGTGAACGTCACCTTCAGCAACATGAACAACAACTTTTCCCTTTGGTTTTGGTACTTCTCCACCCTGTTCTTTACAGAAATCGATACCTTCCAGCATAGCATCTGCTGACATCATAACATTTGGAAGAAAGATGATACCCTTGTCATAGAGGCTTGTGACAACTTTCATACCGACCATAAGAGCATCGTCAATAAGAGAAATTGGATCTCTTCCTGCTGAAATTGCTGCTTCCAGTCCTTCTATAACGTCATCTTCTTCACCTTCGAAAATTGCTGCTGCGATTGGACGAATAAGCTCATCCTGCGGATACAGTTCCACTGCTGCGTCCTCAGGTGTCATTGATTTTTCCATTTTGACGTTATACCTGACCAGGATGCCTTCTTTGTCTACTACAAGCATTCTATACCTCCTTTTTATCTACCAATTAATCCCGGAAGACTCAATCCAATCTACACAATAGGTTCTTATGAATCCCTAAAATTAGGGAGATTTGATAATATATAAAGATAGCGGATATATGCCACTAGTATATAAATATAATGGCCAAATACAAATAAAGTAACAAAAACATCCCTTGCAAAAAATAGGCCTTTTGATTTCGTTTTAACAAGTAAATTCATGTGTATGTGCAAAAAAATAATCATTTTTGTGTCCATATTCTTATATATGATGACCAAAATAAGGTAATTCTTGAACTTATAGATAAACAGATGTATAGTTAAACATATACTATCAAGTATACATTATAAAAAATGAGTCAATAGATATTGCTTTTGCTAAAGCTTTTCATTCTGCGATCTTTTCATTCTGTTACTGTAGGAAAGGTATAAATAATAGATCTATTTAAACTTTACAAAGTACATAAAAAAATTAATACAAGCACAAAATAAAAGCTATTTTCACATTCAAAACAATAGGAGTATAGTAAATTAATAATGAATTGCTGCAATTTGTCCCTGTGAGTTTTGTACCCCGTATATAGCCAAACAGAATTCAGAGATATCTGCATATAAAAGCGTATCCTCACACCTTTAATTTTGTGTTTCAAAAGAAAAAATAGTGGTCTTGCAATTTAAATTAAAATAATCAGGGTTTCTACAAAGATCTAGCTTCATTACAAACCCGCGAGAGGAAGATCACAACATCCCTTCCATCCAGATTCCCCTTTGTGCATTTTGTTTCTACAGAGATTACCGTTCTGGACCTGGCTTCAAGAGGAATGTCGTAATACGAAATCTCACCACTTATCACATTCGCAAGCATACGGGCTGCTTCCAGTACCCTTTTTTGCGGATGAAGATTAAGCATGTTCATGCCCTTTAGCTCCTCTTCAGCATAACCCAGAAGCCTGCAGGCAAAAGGATTCACATATAATATACAGCCGTCAATATCCACCATAAAGACAAGATCTTCAATGGATTCAAAAATCACCTGTAAGCCATGAATATCCTTTGCCGTATCAACCTGCTCTCTCATACGACCTATAACAGGACCAATCTGTGAAGCTGCAGTCTCGAGTGAATTGCGGATACTGAAAGGTACCTCATGGGCACTGTGGGATGCCAGCATCAGTACAGCTACAAGCTTTTCCTTGTGCTTAACAGGAATTATCGCTGTAGCTTCCAATCCCTCATGGCTGAGATTATTCCCGGGTATCATAGAGTTTAGTTCATAATACCGTGTATATAGCGGATAATCCGTCATCATCAACCTTGCCTGGACAGAATCCGAAGAATAGTGTCTTGTGCTTTTTACAAAGTGAGATGAAAGATTCCTGTGCACAACAATGTTCATGTCGCCTGTGGATTCGTCTATCAGGTACAATGCCCCACAGTCAAGGTTTTCCATTTCTATCGTAAACTCAAGTAGCTGATAGAACATATCACCCGGATCACCTACCGGACTGAAGAAAGTGTCGGGATCGGAAGCAATATGCATGAAATTCTGCACGTTCTTACGTTCAGTAATATCAACAATAATACCTTGAATGTACTCAATACTGCCTTCGTTGTCACGTTTAACCACCGATCTTTCATCAACCCACCGGATTTCACCGGATTTTGTGAGAATACGATATTCATAGGAAAGATTTTCCTCTCCTTTTGCCCATTTTTCAGGCTCTGTCGTGAACCTTTCCAGATCAGATGGATGTACTATATCCCCATAGAGTATATTTCCTGAAATAAAGTCATCCGCATCGTACCCGAACTGTGAGATATTTTCGGATACGAAATCCACTCTCCAGGCATCTTCAGGCCTCCAGAAGAATACAACCGCAGGACTGCTCTGTATGACAGTTTCCATGACTTTCTGGACCTCTAAAAGTTCAAGAAGCTTCCTTTCCTTATTCTTCTGATCGGTAATATCCCTGAGTATAGCCATGATAGCAGGCTTTCCTTCATGTTCTATAAGGGAAGAGTTGATTTCTGCCGGAGTATTGATACCTTCCTTGGAAAGAAGCTCAATCTCATATTTCAAGGGAGTCTCACGGTTCTTTTCAAGTCCTTTTCGGAATCGTCTTAATACAATTTGCCTGTATTCCTGAGGCAAAAAATTCTCAAAGGGTCGCCTGAGAATCTCTATCTTAGAAAAACCGGTGATATCACAGAATTTCATGTTTGCAAACACGAGGATATCATCCTGTACTATGATGATTCCGTCATTGCTTTTCTCAACGAGGGTAGAGTATTTTTTTTCGGAATCGCGCAGTTGTTTTTCAGCCTGTTTTCTTTCAGAGATATCCCTGACATTCATCATTATTGCCGGTTCACTTTCATGATGAATAAAAGAAAGCCCGATTTCTGCAGGCAGCAAAGTACCCTTTTTTGTTTTGAATTTAACCTCACTGCTGCGACGGAGGCTACGCATGTCCTTTAAAGTTTTCTTTATTCTCTTTGAGATCATGCGTTGGTATGTTTCCGGAACATAGTCCAGAAGTTTTTCATTCAATAATTTTTCTCTGGAATAACCTGTGAGTTCAGCAAACTTGGAGTTGCTGAATTTCAACACACCGTCCTGTAAGATAACTATACCATCATTGCTTTTCTCAACCAGTGTAGAATATTTTTCCTTTGATGCTTCAAGTTGGGATTCTGCAATTTTACGTTCCGTTATATCCCTGATATTAAGCATTACAGAAGGTTTTGAGTTGTGTATAATATAGGAAAAACTTACTTCAGTAGGTAGAATAGTGCCAGAACTGGTAATAAGCTCGACCTCATTGTTGCAATGAGGGTCATGCATATCTTTAAGCACCTTCTTAAACCTCTTGGACAGCATACGCTGGTGAGTTTCCGGAACATGAGTCAAAAAATCAGTATTCATCAATTCATTTTTCGAGTAGCCTGTGAGCTCTGAGAATTTTTTATTAGCAAACTTGAATTTACCATTCTGGAGAATAACGATTCCGTCGTTGCCTCTTTCTGCCATCGCGAAATAATATTCATCCAGCATCAGGCAAGCATTTTCTTCTCGTGCAACCTCTTTGATAGTTAGCAGAACATACACATTATTCCTGGAAGCAGCATACATTCTACGTGCTTGTATCAGTAATTCCGTCTTACTCTTTCCTAATACATGCACCGCTCTAAAATTTTCAAGTGAATTTCCTGTTTTGAAGAGTTCATCAAGAACCAGCTTCAGCTTAGTTACGTTCCACTGCATGCCTTCGAGATCAAACAAGGACAAGTTTTCTGTTTCCCCGGGGGTTGTAGAAAAAAAGCGATAAAACGAATAGTTTGCGTAAATAACTTTGAGATTGTCGTCAAGCACAACCATAGATTCCTTTACAGTATCAATGATTGCTCTTAAACAATCACATTCCTTTAGAACAGGATTGTTTTCATATTCGTTCAGTTCATGCATCTGGCTTTTGCAGGATGCGTTTGCTTCCATACACCAACACCTTTCGAAATTAACTTGAATTACATTATTGGCCTCTTTTAAGCAAAAAAGAGGTTAAATACCAGTTCAACAGATATAAGTTGCTCACATCCTGTTGGGACACTTCCTTCAATCCAATCTACACAAAAGGATCTGTCTTGGGGTGTGAGCAACCAGCACATCCGGGGAACCGATATTCAAATAAGGCTGCCGGAGATCATTAGTTTCTGTGAAACTTTTCCCGTAACTCCTCGATGGTAGCATTCTTTAACACTTCATCGGCTATCTTCGGAACAACTGCGGCATCATCACAATAAACACCAAGATCATAACGTTCTACGAAGTCTTGGGTGACTGCGCCACCTCCGCAAATAAAAGGTATTTCAACTCCATTATCAAGAAGTCTTTCCTTCACTTCCTTGAAAGAATACATTGTAGTCGTCATCAGCGCAGTGCCCGTAAACATAATTGGATTATTATCAATAACAGCACTCACAACCTCATCTATCGGCACGTCACTTCCAAGATCTATAACTTCATAGCCACTTGAGCGAAGGAAAACTGTAAGTATCTTTTTGCCAATGTCATGCACATCTCCTTCTACAACGAATGACACAACTTTTCCTTTGTATTCATGGCTTCCGTCAGAGATTTTCTTACAATACTCTATTCCGTCGGTCATTGCCTGAGAGGAGATTATTACATCGGGCAGGAAAAGCAGCCCGTCATCATATAATTGTGAAACAATATTCATCCCTGCTATGAGTGCATCATCTATCAAGCCGATAGGGTCTTTTCCGTGATCAACAGCTTCCTGCAGTGCAACAAGCACTTCATCCTCATCTCCTTCGAAAACAGCCTCCACAATATTGCGTATCAGTTCATCTTCCGGAAAATACTCTCTTGCTACATCATCGGGAGACAATTCACTTTCACGCTTGACATTGTATCTGACAAGAATGGAACTTGGGTCTATATCAAGAAGCATTATATCACCGTTTTAAACACAGGATGATTGATTTCTTGCTGTATTATCCGTGTTATTTTATCAATTGTCCTAGTATATAGTTCATTCTCCTTATAAAATATAATAATTTGAAGCTATAGTAGAAGTCTCAAAATAAAATATCACCATCCGGATTTAAAAAAAAGATGGATTTCACTCATTTTGCATTCTCATTTTCCTCCCACAATCCGAAAATGTTATTTTCAGTATCAAGACAAATTGCAAGATATCCCCAGCCCGGCACAGGCATTTTGTTTAATACTTTTCCGCCGGACATTTCTACTTTTCTTGCATATTCTTCCACAGAAGAAACACCGATATAAGATGTCATTCTCTGGTCCGGGGTTCCCCTGAGACCCATGCCTCCCCTGACACCTTCTTCACCGTTTAAGTCTTTTGTTTCAATGAGGTAGTAGTTCGGCATTCCGGGAGGATGTTCGAATTTCCAGCCAAACAATTCGGAATAGAACTTCTTCGAGCGCTCAAGGTCATCCGTAGGGATGTCAATGTGGACTATAGTTGGCATTTACTCACCCATAGAAGCTTGGATCTGGAAAAACTTAAAGCTTTCCTTTTAGTTCAAAAAGAAAAATATGGGTACTATTCTTGTTCAGCTTTCAACAAGATTAACAACGCTTCCCCTTCCTATTAACAGGTTGTATGAGTCATTTGCGTCATTGTACCGGACAAGTACATTTTCAATAGACAAAATACTCCCGTACTTCGCATTCATGATTATTCGGTTTTCCTTAGTCAGGTTATGTGAGGGGAGAACAGCATACACAGCTTTCACGGAGGTCCCGTCACATATTTTGAAGAGACTGTTTTTTTCATCTCCCAGATTCCCTGACATGAGCGAAGCAATAACGTTAATGCGCTTTTCAGTGTGTCTCTCTAGCTTGGACAGTTTTGCATATTTTGCTTTTTTCGGCACCCTGTACTTTTTACAGGTCAGTTTGTCCTTACGCAGGAGCACATACGAATATTTTATATCGGTATTAATGTAGCGATAAGGCTTATCGCACTCAGCTACTTTCTTCATGAGTCTGGTAGGCACAATATCTTTTTGTTGCTCAAAACTCCAGCATTCTACCGGATTACATCCTGAATCCCATATGAAGGAACAAGGACTGTATATACTAAGTCCTGCCCCTTTCAGGCCGATTGAAAGCTTTCTCAGCTCAGTTGAGTTTACCTTGTCAGCAGGCTCGATTATCAGGATGCTGCCATCATGGCTAAGTTTTTCCGACATCTTTTTGACGAGCCTGGCCTTTTCTGGGATTGAAAATTCCTTTATCTCGTTGAGAACGTTGGAAAAAACCATAAGATCAATCTTTTCCGGCAGGATATCCACATCAATTTTGCTTATATCAGCCTTTAAAGGTTCCCTGATATCGACTTTTTCCTTAATTTGTGCATATTGGGGTACTATTGCATTATAAGCTTCGATATTCTCGTCGTACATCTCCAGAGAATGAACAACAGCTTTGGGACCATCAAGCCTGCTATAAAGATCAATAGTAGCCAATGAGATTGTTCCCGGACCCGAGCCCACATCCAGTATTTTCATGCGTTTTTTCAGAAGGCCATCCTGAGCCATGTCGTACAGGATATGCTGGAACTGAACAAAGTATACCGGAAACTGGTATGCCAGGTATCCCAGAATGGAATAACCTTTCTCGTAGCTTATATTCCTGGATTTACCTTCCTTCCAGTAATCGGCTTTTTGGGATACAATGGCTTTTCTGATCCTCTCCAGAACCTGTTTGTCATCCCAGTGTTTCCCAGTCTTTTTTTCAATGTATTGTTCAATGAATTTTTCAAGCTTTTTCGACACACCGGCAGTTTGGAAGAAAGCTTCATTGATCTTCTCTTCCCTGTCATTCAAATTGATAAAACCCTTTGGAGCACGAAGAACCCTGAAATCATCATCTTCCGGAATGATATCCAGTCCCAGGTCAAAGAATGAGAATCTTGCGGTTTTATAGATATCCTGAACGGACATCTCGCTTTTTATGTAGTTGCGCATCTCAGACAACATGAATTCCGCTTTCATACGTGAGACATACTTCAATGCGGATATTATCTCCTTTTCAGACATTGTCTGAGATGATTGTTGTATGGACTGATAAATCTGATGATGGCGATTCAACAAAAAATCTTGTATTTCACTTATCTGCAGGACATTCGGATAATTATTTAAGCAGTCTTACCATTTTGCGCTTATGAGCACCACACCCAAAATAGCTTATATGGAACTGATAACAGGTTCCATTATTTTTGGGATGCTTGGTATTTTTGTAGATCAATTGGATGCAGTACCTACTCTCCCTATGATATTCTATAAACAGTTCTTCGGCTTACTTTCCCTGATGGTGTTCATAATCATTGCAGGCAAGCTTGCTACAATAAAGCCACATAAGAAAAAAAGATACTTGCTTTTACTGGGTATTATCAACACAACTACATTATTAACCTACTTCATCTGTATCAGATACACCAGTTTCTCGGTAGCGATACTTCTGCTCTACACTGCTCCAATGTATGTGACGCTGCTGTCAGCACCGATACTTAAGGAAACAATAACCAGAAAAGGCTTAGTAGCGCTTTGTTTTTCACTAATCGGCCTGCTGTTCATAGTTGACCTGGAAGCAGGAATCGAGGGCTTGAGGGCAGGTGGGAGTGAATACCTTATAGGAATAACTGCCGGTATACTTTCAGGTCTTTCATTTGGTATTGAAATTATTAACATACGGTACATCAAGGATGATTACTCAAGCGTTGCCCAGCTTTTCTGGTATACATTAATTGGTATAGTGCTGCTCCTCCCTTTTGCAGGCGATGTCTCAAAACCGGTCCTGATTGACAATCTTGGTATGCTGATACTCTTCGGTGCTGTCAATACAGCATTAGCAGCACTTCTCTATGTCAGCGGTATTGCCCAGATTAAAGCCCAGACCGGAAGCATTCTTGCACTTTTCGAACCAGTCAGCGGCATCTTTTTTGATTTTACTGTAGTACATACACCTATCCATGCTAACACGTTAATAGGCTGCTTTTTTATACTACTTGGAGCTGCAATGGCTGTTACGGAAAAGAGCTCAAAGATATTCGGAAAATACTTCAAGATACAGGTTTGAATGTACCTATTTACGATGTAAGAGCAGGGTTTGACATGCAGGCTGTTGTTTTGAGAATTAACTAATCTTTTTGTATTTTTATTCTTGATCAAAGATCGGACATAAAGTAATTAGGTTTAAATAACTACTTTAGCATATTTTGAATCACTTCTAATAAATCATACAATTGGATAACTCTACTGCTAACAGTATTAAAAAACCGTAATGGAGGCACCACAATGAGAATGCTTGAAGAATTTTTCCCCGAATTTACAGAAAAACTCGATGAGATCGACGAGCTTTATGCCGAGAAAAGACCCATCGACGAAAAGACATATCAGTTCCTCTGTTTTGCACTTTCCATCAAAGCCAGGTCCAAACCATGTGTTTTAAAGCACTTCAAAGGGGCTCTTGAAGCGGGTGCTACTGTAAAGGAGCTTTCATACATTCTTGCATTGACAATGAGAGAAGCAGCAGGAGCCGATGACTGCTGGACACATGATGTGTTAGGTGACTGGAAAGAAATCCTGAAAGGCAATGTATCCTGCAGTTGTTGTGGCGATGAAGACTGAAAATGATATATCTATCTGACTGTGTTATCATAACACAGTAATTTTTTATCATCAATTACAAACAGAACTGACAAAAAATAGGCTTTTTTTAATTTACATGCAAACCCTTAAAAATACCCGCATTCAATGAATTAATAACTTCATATCAAAGGTATCAAAAATTCAATACATTGTACTGATACTTAAAGAGAGGCTTAGCATGCCATCAGAGGTAACGGTTAATTCATCAATATGTGGTTTCAAGCATAAGATCACCGGGCAAGTTGAAGGAAAGGAGATCGTAACAGACATAGATACAGAATGCAAGAAGATTGCTGGCATCGCGCATATGGAAATACCAAAATTGCAAACAATGAACATAAAAGAAAATTATGTGATGAACAAAGCAAAAGATACCTGTTGTCCAACATGCATTGTTCCTGCCGGAGTGTTGCATGTTTGCCAGATGGAACTGGGCATGCTTTCAAAAACCCTTGCAAAGCAATCAGGAAAAGTCAGCATTGAATTCAACGAAGAATAAACAGGGATAAAAATGACAACAACTGTTAATGTAAATTCAGCGATCTGTGGTTTCACACACAAGATTAAAGGAGAGTTTGACGGCAAAAACATTATCGTGGATATTGAAACTCCATGTGCGAAAATAAAGGAAATATCACATATGGAAGTTCCCTTTATGGAAACTATGGATATCAAAGATAACTTTGTGATGGAAAGGGCAAAAGAAGCACAGTGCACACCCGGATGTATTGTCCCGGCCGGTGTTCTGAATGTGTGCAGGCTGGAGACCGGAATGATCGCAAAGAGCCTTGCAAAGAAAGTAGAGAAGCTTAGTATTGAATTTGATGAAGTCTGAAGTTCTTTTTTATACGGAACTCAGTGAATCACTATTTTAGTAGCAAATGTCGAAGGGTTTCCATCCTCGGGATGGGAATCCTTTGCTGCAATTATGTAAAAAGCAGTAGAAGGATTGTATTTTTTGTCTTTTGATGATAGATGATAGCGTATTCTGCTCAGCATACATCGCCTGAAATGGTTCAGGTTTATTAGCATATATCTCAATTTGACTTCAATATCCATGTTCTCACCGCCGTTAATCGGCAACCTTATTCTTATTTCATATTATTTAAAATCTTCTACAATTAAAAAGTGAATTACACAAACTAATGGTGAGAACACTCGAAGCAGTAGAATCAAAGTTCTTTCAAATGATAAATTAAGTCATCGACATCTTCATCTGCCATTTCCCATCTCGGCATTATCAGATCAAGCGGGACCCCTTCGGAGTTTATTCCTTCCCTTATGGCCACCTCTAGCATCTCCTCTGTATATGGTACATGATTCAGGTGTTGTTCTCCTGAAATAAGTGTATCATAGCGAATATCAGGTGGTTTCACATTGCTTATTTTTATAGGCATTCCACCCTTACCATCGTTACCGTGGCAGCCAGCACAGCCTCCGCCATTGGCATAGATCCAATGAGGGCCTCCTTCCAAACCCACTACCAAACCTGACTCATTGGTCCCTGTATGGTATATCCTTTCACCATTTGACTCGAAATCCTCGTCTAGATTTCTGTTTTCGAGTGAAGTTCCAAAATCCAGATCTTTTGGATAAGCTGATTCCAGAGAATAAACAGAAGTGAGTGCAGTAGATGCCTGCCCGATGATCACCGCCAGGACCAACGCTCCGAACGCTATCAAGAATACCTTATGCATGTGCATCATCCCCACTATGAAGCTACCTTTCCTTGCTACATATTAAGAGTACGGATGAATCCGGACTCTGCTAATAACAAAAAGACGAAATACTAAATTAGCACCCTCATCAAATTAAAATATCACGTTACAACTTTTATCAGATCGCTGCACTTGTGTATCATCCATCTGACAACTAAAGCCATACTCATTATTGCCAGAAACCACAAAGGCAATTTCATGAATTTTCCTATCAACCATGCTTTGAACAGTTTATGAAGCATTCAGCACTCCCCCCCGAGATGATGTGTATACTTTCAGTATGGATGTCTGTTTTGATCTTAGATATAGTTTTTGACAATCAAATATTTTGACAGGAAATGCTACATTTTCAGTGTTTTTGCATTTATTGCCACAATAACCGTACTTAAACTCATCAATAGCGCTCCGGCGGCTGGTGACAGCAAAATACCATAGCCAAAAAGAACACCCGCTGCAAGTGGAATTGCAAAAGCGTTATAACCTGTGGCCCAGAGGAGGTTCTGGAACATCTTTGAATACGTCTTCCTGGAAAGCATGATCACATCAGCTACATTCCGCGGATCGCTTTTTACCAGCACAATATCAGCACTTTCGACTGCTACATCAGTACCCGCACCAATGGCTATTCCTACATCTGCCCGAACAAGTGCAGGTGCATCATTAACACCATCACCTACCATGGCTACCACATATTCTTCCTGCACTTCCTGTATTGTCTCAGCTTTTTGGTGTGGCAGGACCCCTGCAAAGTATTCATCCAGTCCAAGTTCCCCGGAAACCTGACGGGCAACGAACTCATTATCTCCTGTGAGCATCATGCATTTGATATCCATGGACTTCAGACGTTCAATAGCATCCTTTGATTCAGCACGTACCTGATCTGCAAGTCCGAGAGCTCCAATAGCCTTATCGTTCTCAAGCAGGAAAACGACTGTTCGGCCCTTTTCCTCTATATTCGATATCTCATCATTTATCGCATTGATCTTCTTCTCGTGAAGATAAACCGGACTTACTACTTTCAGGTTTCTTCCATCCAGAAATCCCTCTATTCCTTTTCCCGGAATCGAGTTGAATCTTTCAGGACTCTTTAGATCAAGGTTCATTTCCTTTGCACTATTAACTATTCCAACTGCAAGCGGATGGGAAGAATTTGACTCAAGAGAGGCTGCAAGCCTCAGGACATCATCCTCATTCACTTCTGCAAGTGCCACTATATCGGTGACTCCAAAAATTCCCTGGGTCAGCGTTCCGGTCTTATCGAACACTATGGCCTGGACATTCCTTGCACTCTCAAAAGCCTGTCTTTCCCTGATAAGTAAACCGGAATTGGCAGCAAGAGATGTGGAAACAGCAACAACCAGTGGTATTGCCAGGCCAAGGGCATGAGGACAGGTAATCACCATAACAGTAACGGATCTCTCAAGGGCGAAAACAAACTCGCTCCCTAAATACAGCCATCCTGCAAGTGTCAGCGCACCAACGCTCAAGGATATTATAGTAAGCACCAGTGCTGCCCTATTTGCCAGGTCCTGCGTTCTTGACCTGCTCTCCTGTGCATTGCGGACAAGTTCGATGACCTGGTTCAGATAAGTGTCCTTTCCTGTTTTCTCAACTTCTACCTGAATAGAACCATGCTCGTTAACCGAGCCTCCGATAACTTCATCTCCCTCATTTTTTGAAACAGGTAAGGATTCACCCGTCAGCATTGCTTCATTAATGCTGGTTTTCCCTTTAACAACATGGCCATCCACAGGTACTTTCTCACCAGGCTTAATAAGAACCATATCTCCAGTTCTCAATTCGTCCACGTGTACATCTGTTACCTCTTCCCCCTTCAGGAGATGAGCTTCAGAGGGCATTATTTTTATCAGTTCTTCCAATGCTCTTGAAGCTCCCATAACAGAACGCATCTCAAGCCAGTGTCCAAGCAGCATAACATCGATAAGCGTGACAAGTTCCCAGAAAAACATCTTTCCTGAAAGCCCGAAAACTACTGCTGAACTGTAAAGGAAAGCAACAGTTATGGCAACTGCTATCAAGGTCATCATTCCTGGAGACCTTGCTTTCATTTCATCAAAAAAACCTTTTAGGAAAGGATATCCTCCGTAGAAGTAGACAACTGCAGAGAGGAAGAACAGGATATACTCCGAACCTGGCAGGGGTATTTCAAATCCAAGAAAACCCTGGATAGCCGGCGATAGTATCAAAACCGGCACGGTCAGGATCATTGAGACAATAAACCTTTTTTTGAAATCTGCAAGCATATGAGCGTGATGATCCTCATGGCCTTCATGTTCCATGTTATGCATCGGCTTTTCCTGCTTTTCCGCCCTTTCTTCATCTCTGTTCATGTCTTCCATATACTCATGGAAATCTTTGTTGGCAAAACTATAAATCACTGACTGTGTTTGAATTAACTGACATAAAAATATATATGAGTGATACTCCAGTATTCAGACATACACATAAATATTCAAAAGGCTTTTTTTAATTAGGGAGGAATGGTGGATGAAAGAAAAGAAGTTGGTTGTTTTACTCCTTATGATTATATTATCCACATTGTTTATTCTGATATCCGGATGTACTGAAGCTGAAAGTGAAGTCAACAACAGTGCGCAGATACTAGATACGGATGAACAGTGGAAAGAAGATAAACAGTTGGATACCAACAATGGGAATGAAGTTACAGATGAACAGGAAGTCTCTGAAGACACGGGAATTGAGCCTATAACGGTCGTATTTTCCGAAAATGACAGTGGAAGCACAGTGAATGCTATAATTGGGGATACTCTCATTGTCTTGCTTGAAGAAAATCCTACCACCGGTTATTCATGGAATCTTTCTACAAGCCCCGGACTTTTACTTATGGATCAATATTATGAAGAGGGCACAGAAGGCGAAGATGTGGTTGGGGCTGGTGGGACTCATAGGTGGATATTCGAAGTTACAGAGGATAATGAACAGAATATATCAGCTGTATATAAGCGCCCCTGGGAAGAAATTACAGGAAATGAAAGCAAATTTGACTTGATAGTGAATGTGATACCTGAGGAAAAGCTTATAAAAGCAAACGGCACAGTGAATTATATCGAGCTTGAAGGTGGTTTCTATGGAATCACCGATCAAAACGGTACGCATTATGAACCTGTAAACCTTGATGAAGATTTAAAGAAGGATGGTCTTGAGATAGAGTTCATAGCATATCCTATGGATGATATGGTGAGCATAAACATGTGGGGCCGGATCATAGAGATCAGATCGGCCACCGTAGTTGAATGAAAAAAGTGATTTAGCTTAAGTTTTGCATATCAGAAAGAGGGACTGAAGATGGATGCAAAGAAAGATAAAAAGAAAAAAACAACAGAGGACCTGGAGCTTCCTTCTCTTGAAAATGAGATTAAAAGCTGGTGTGAAGTACCTGCAGAACCTGACGATTCGAAAAGTGCCGGTGATCTGAAGATTGATGAGTGGTGCCAGGATTCAACTGAAACTGACAGGAATTCTGAGAAAACAAAAAAAAAATAAAGTGATCAAAATCAGCCTTTTTTAAAAATGGGCAGAATTGAATGGAAATAAACCGTGTTATTTTCAAAAAAGAGCTGAAGTGGGAAAACCTTTACACCTGTATCTATGGCTTTTTTGAAGGTTATGGCAAAATCAGGGTCGATTTTATCGTTAGGAGCAAAGCATTCAGCATCCCTTCTCAAAACAAGAATCATCACTACTGCCTCATGACCTTCATTCCTGGCTTTTATCAGTTCTTCAAGATGCCTTTTTCCACGTGTAGTAGGCGCATCTGGAAACAATGCAATACCATCCTGAGCAAACGTGCAGCCCTTTACTTCCATCCAGATACTCTGTTCTCTTTTCATCAGGAGAAAATCAAGCCTGCTGTCTCCGTATTTCTGCTCAGGAAGAATTAGGTCAACGTCATTCAGAAAAGGAATGACCTTGTTTTCGATCACCCATTCGGATATCTTTCGATGCCAGGCAGAGTTTACAAGTATCCACTCATCCCTTACATTCCCTGCAATAAGATCCCATCTGGTTTTTCTCTTCTTTCCATCTGCTCTTTTGAGTAGTACACGATTACCAGGATAAAGTATATCTTCCAGCCTGCCCGGGTCGTGTACATGCACCATTTCAGCTTTCAAACTTTCAGGTTTTGCAATGTCTACAATGCAGAGAAACCTGTTTGGCCTTTCAACCACGACTCCTTCAGCATCTGTTTCGATTTTAATTACCTCAGGGAAAGGAAAAAGCCGGTTTTCTTTTGTAGGAATAGAGATGCACATTCTTAATCACTTCTTCTGAAACTGCTTCAGCAGTATGTTTTTCGCAATATCTTTTTGAGAACAGGCTCTTAGTTATATCCTTAAACCCTATAGAACCTTGCATTAACAGCTAGAAATTATGTGAATCATCGGATGTGAATGTTACCGAAAACATGTTGTCGCTATTTTTAAGATTTTCAAAATATTCCGATTTATGTTAAAAAAGTACTTGATGATGATAGGATTGAAAGTATAAAGAAGAGCTTAAAAAACAAAAAACTCAATCGTATTCGTTATATATTAAAATAAAAAATTAGAATGCTGAATATAGCATTAACAGGGCTCTCAGAGCTGCATTTTTAATGAAGCCGGTTACTTCCACATCCGAATTACCCTGATCAACAGATTCTACGAATGTCCGCAAGGGATTATCAGATTCAAGTACTGCCCATGCTGTTGCTTCATCGGTAGTTATTTCCACGGTAGGGTCAACTTCACTAGCTGAAGAAACCTCAGTGAACTCCGTTATTTGGCCATTATTCGTAGCAGCTTCGATAATCAAATTGCTGCCATCCTCCATTTCAATATCAATGAGTATAACGTCATTTCCCCCGGCAGTCAGGATTAGCTGAGGAACAATGGATAAGTTTTCATTGTACATGGCAACACCCTCATTCAGTGCATCGTAGAGATCACTACTGCTTGAGTCGGAATCGCCAGTAGTATTCCCATTAGTTGCCAGTACAGGGGTTGATAGCAAAAGAATTACCGCGATGAGTATCCCTAGTACTCTTACTGACCACTTGCTGTCAATCATCATAATATCGTCTATTAGTTATGCTTGAATAATATTAAAATTTATTTGATCTAAATATTAAAATATTATTAATTTTGCGCAAATACATGAAGTTCCGGTACGGCAGATGGCAAGGATAACAGGATTCTCTCAATGAGAAGCTTTTCAAACCACATATGAACAAAAGCTTGAATTGCCTGTTTTCATTGAGTTCGTCCTCCGGGAACAATTCAGTTTCAGACTCATGTACCTTTGATAGATTAATCACTTCCTAAAAACACTAAAATGATGATGAGAATAACCATCATTTTTATATTTTTTTAGAAATATTTATGTAGTTTTAACTGGAGTGAATAATTTATCTATTAAATTTGGTGGTACAGTATGAAAAATATCAATTCAATAAAAATATCTATTATATTGCTTGCAGTGCTAATGGTAATTGGAACAGCTTCAGCAACTGTATCTGTGGAGTTTACTGAAGAAGAATGCAACCTTGACATATGGACATATGGAAACCATAACCGTATAACAAGTGGATATGAATCCTATTTTGATACAAGTATTTCAGGTAAGATATGGACCAATTCAGATGGAAGACTTGCCATAATCTCTGAAAACAGCCACATGCTCATAACAACTGAATATCCGACTGATTGCTTCTGCATTGTATTTGCCAGTGACAGAAACGATGGATATGCAAAGGTCTATGTAGACGGTGAAAAAGTATGGGAAGGAGATACCTGGGCATCTCCGGGACGGGGTCAGCCCATCAGTGCACAAACAATAAGATCACTGAAAATCACTGGTCTGGAAAGCAGCACTCACAGCATAAAAATAGAAAACCCGAATGTTGATCATGTGCACAACGGACATGTAACAATTTACAAGTATGGTTACAATTGTTCTAATACAGAGATTCCTGAATATCCTACAATTGCACTACCTATGGCTGCAATTCTTGGTCTGGCATTTGTGTTCCAGCGCAGAAGGAATTGAGTAAAGGATTAAGCTTCCTTAACTTACTTTTTTTATTTTATTTTTTTATCAATAACACTACCTATATGATCTGATATTCATAGCTATCAAAAAAGGATAGTTGAAATGAATCACCTGCATTTTTTGCACACCAACAACACCGAATGAAGCAAGTGCTCAAAAACAAGCTAAGTAACAGGCAATGAGTCTTTAATTGTCCATACAGGCAACATTTGTATTTTGTGTAGGAATAATGATATATTCATGCTATCCTAAATACTATCCCGGTGATTTCTATGGATGATTGTCTGTTTTGCAAGATCGTTTCCGGTGACATTCCTTCACATAAAGTGTATGAAGATGATTTTGCATATGCTTTTCTTGATATTTACCCCTGTTCCGAAGGCCATACCATAGTTCTTCCTAAAAAGCATATTCCACGATTTACGGAAATGGATGAATCGGAATCAGCATCCCTTTTCAAATCTGTGAATAAGGTTGCAAAAGCCGTGGAAAAGACGCTGAATGTGCCGGGTTTAAATATAGGAGTCAATAACGGTGAAGTAGCCGGCCAAAGCGTGCCTCATGTCCATGTCCATATCATTCCGCGAAGGGAAAATGATGATGGGGGATCGATGCATACAATTGTCGAAGCTCACCCGGATACAGATAATATCAGTGACCTTGCAGAAAAAATAAAAAGTGCATTATGAAATAAGCAAAAGGAGATAAAAACAATGGAAAATGAAGAAAAGGTTCTTGAAGCACTCAAAAGTGCAGGAAAGCCACTCAGACCCGGAGATATTGCAAAGATGACCGGTGTCGACAGCAAAGAGGTAAGCAAGATAATAAAATACCTGAAAGATACAGGTACCGTTTGCTCTCCTAAAAGATGCTATTATGCACCTGCTGACTAAGCAGGTAATTTTTTATTATTTTTTACATAGCGTGCAGGCCACCGTATGCCATCATTTACTTTCCAATTACTGTAATGTCAACAATTCTTTTTCTCGGGCCGTCAAGCTCAGCAAAAAATATACTTTGCCAGGTACCAAGCACAAGTTTACCATTGATAACGCGTAAAGTTTCACTGCTACCAAGAAGGACAGCTCTCAGATGAGCGTGGGCATTGTTATCTATCCTGTTATGTGCATAACTCACATTTTCCGGGACGAATCTTTCAAGAAGTGAAAGGATGTCATCCCGAAGTCCCGCTTCATTTTCATTTACTATGATAGCAGTTGTTGTATGCCTGGTACTGATAACACATATACCCTGCTTCACATCGCTTTGTGTTACATGATCACGTACATGTTCCGTAATATCTATCAGTTCTACCCGCTTTCCTGTTTCAATTTTCATATGTATCCATATAGTTATAGTGAGAAAAGAAATAAAAAATAAACTTAAAATAAGAAAAATCGACAACAATAGGTAATATAAAAACAAATAATGTATGAAGGATATGCTGTATCCTTCATGAAAGAAAAGTCTGGTTTGTATTATTAAAAGTCATTCAGATCCTTAAAATCCAGTGTTGCAAAATAGTCATCAATTGTTTCAGCTCTTCTGATTTGCATGAAACTGCCGTCTTCATTCAACAGTATCTCAGCAGATCTTAGTTTGCCGTTATAGTTGAAGCCCATTGCATGACCATGAGCCCCGGTATCGTGAATCACAATAATGTCACCCCTCTCAACTTCCGGAAGTAGCCTGTCAATAGCGAACTTGTCATTGTTCTCA
Source organism: Methanolobus sp. ZRKC2 (assembly GCF_045291185.1). Lineage (NCBI taxonomy): Archaea > Methanobacteriati > Methanobacteriota > Methanomicrobia > Methanosarcinales > Methanosarcinaceae > Methanolobus > Methanolobus sp. ZRKC2. Next base: position 520,473 of record NZ_CP146980.1, read on the forward strand.
CAAAGAGAACCGGTAACATCGTATAGATGAGTCAACTCTTCATTTTCTTTACCAAGCACAGTTATGTGATGGTAGGCTTCGTACATACCCGGACGCATCAAATTAGCCATACTGGCATCCGTACCTACATAATCCTTATAGATTTGCTTAAGGTGCCTTACAGTAGTCACAAGATATCCGTAAGGTCCGGTTATCACTCTTCCGCATTCAAGATATATCTTAAGCGGATGCAGCCCATTAGCTCTGATATTTTCATCATATGCATCCCTGACCCCTGTTGCTATCTTTTCATAGGGTACAGGTTCCTGTTCCGGCCTGTATGGAATACCGATGCCACCACCAAGATTCACAAACTCAAAACGTATGTCAAGCTCATTTGAAAGCTCAGCGACCAGCTCGAATAGTATTCTGGCAGTTTCAACAAAGTATTCAGGCTCAAGTTCATTGGATGCAACCATTGTATGAAGTCCGAACCTTTTGACACCCTTTTCCTTCATTATTTTGTAGCCTTCAAATAATTGCTCTCGTGTAAAACCATACTTTGCTTCCTCAGGATTGCCAATAATAGTATTTCCCTTCTTAAGAGAACCAGGATTATACCGACAACATACAAGCTCAGGCAGACCTGCAACTTCTTCAAGGTACTCAATATGACTGATATCATCAAGATTTATAATAGCACCAAGTTTTTTTGCCTTGACAAATTCTTCAGCAGGAGTATCATTGGAACTGAACATTATATTTTCACCGGTAATGCCCGTTTTTTCTGCCAGCAGGAGTTCCGCCATGGAACTACAGTCAGCTCCAAAGCCTTCCTTTTTAAGGATTTTCATGATATAAGGATTCGGTAAGGCTTTCACTGCAAAATATTCCCTGAAACCGTTGACTATGCTAAAAGCTTCCTTCATTTTTCTTGCATTATCAAGAATACCCTCCTTATCGTAAAGATGAAACGGAGTCGGGTATTCAGAGATTATCTCCTTGATCTTTTCTTGCGTGAAAGGCAGTTCCTTTGATACCATTGAATTTTCCTCGTGTTGTAAGCTAATATAGTCCATTAGAAGTTATTACACAGATAAATAATTGATTGGATTTATCCAGGCATCTTATTTTTTTGAAGACGTATACTATTTATAGAACTTGTTCGTATACAATAGAACGAATATATAATATAAGCATACTCATATAAATGAAGAAAACGCATATTTAAATGGAGATGAAACAATGGACGATAAAAGACGTCATGATAATGACGATGAGTCCAATGAAAAAAAGATAGAAACGATTGACCAGTTGATTGAACACATACTGGACATGTTTGACGATGCCATAAATGAAAATGATGAATCCGTCGTACATGGTTTTACTATAATCAATCAACCTGGAAAGAATCCGACAATCTTTGGTTTTGAGGGGAGAAAACCTGTGAAACAGCACGATGAAGAGGAGTCAGAAGGTAACTTCTACATCCTGAAGCAAGATCCTTTCATTGAAGTCCAGCAAACAGGTGACAAAGTGCATTTGATTGCTGATCTGGGAGCCGATGAAGACTGCATTGAATATTTTGCTTCTGACATGCAAGTTGAAATCAATATGATCATTGACGGAGTGGGCCAGTCAAAAATCGTTAGGTTGCCAACCAGAGTTGAGCCGTCAACGGCTAAGTCAACCTGCCTGAATGGTGTACTGGAAATTACTTTTGAGTACCCGGAATAAATGTTACAGGATGGTTCGCACTTTGTTTTGATCAAAGGATCATCCTATTTAAAAGAAGTTAATGGAAGTTCCAACTTCCAGTTTAATTATATCAATTCCACATTTTAAGATTTTAGTTTCACTTTCATTCAGGGATAAAATAATAAGATTAACTTTTGTATAGTCATCAAAAACATAAATTTTAATCCTGCAAAAAGAAAGTGATCTGGTGAACAGCTTAAGCAGTCTTCCCAATATAGGCAAAAAACTTGAAAAAGAACTTCAAAAAACAGGAATTTGTAATGCCGAAGAACTAATGGATATTGGTAGCAAAGAAGCTTTTAAGAGAATCATGCTAATCGATGAAACATCCTGCATTAACAAATTGTATGCACTTGAGGGAGCCATCAGGGGAATTCGATGGCATCATCTCCCGGATGAGGAGAAAAAAAGCCTGAAGAGTTATTTTGTATCCCTGAAATAAGAATCAAGATATTCAAAGAACATACCCAGGTCCTTATATCTGAGAACTGCATGTTCGTCCAGAGGAGTGGGCATATTGTTCACAATCACTAATTTCCCCTTATTCCTTATCGAATAAAAAGGCAGGGTTGCTGCCGGATGGACTACCAGTGAAGAACCTATGACTACAAAAAGATCAGCATAAGAGCTTTCATCCACTGCTTTCATGATAGCTTTCTGGTCAAGCATTTCTCCGAAAAAGGTTATATTGGGTTTTACAAGGCCACCGCACTCATCACATTTTGGAATCTGATCTTCCCGAACTATCTTTGCAACATGATCATAAGAAAAGATTTTTCCGCAGGAGAGACAGGTATTTTCTTTAGGGGAGCCATGTATTTCAATAACATTCCTTGAACCGGCTTTCTGATGTAAGAGATCGATGTTTTGTGTTATCACAGATCTGACAAGTCCCAGCTGTTCAAGCCTTGATAAAACATAATGAATTATATTTGGATTTCTTTCATCAACATTATAGATGAAATCCTTGGAGTGAGAATAAAAGTACTCCGGCTCGGCGTGGAAATGATCAATATCGAATATCTTGTCAGCATCAAACTTCCTGTAAATACCATTATTCCCCCTGAAATCCGGAATCCCCGAAAGTGTAGAAATGCCGGCACCACTCAGGAAAACACAATGTTTTGATTCCTTAAGAAGTCTGATGAATCTGTCCATTGTTTATATTTAAGGCGCAATGCTTATACATTTATCCGGGTGGTTGCCTCTCCAGTTAAGGCATCAATTTTAATTGTGTGTGCTTTACCTATTCCTTAAGCACCATCATAGGATTTCCAACGCCCACGACAATAACTTTGGTTTCGAGGGGAGGATGGGACCAGTTATCCGGGGAATGGGTCTTTCTGGAAAGAGTTATCTTGGTGTCTTCTTTGAGTATGCCGCACCTCTTTTCATATTCCAGGACAAGCTTCTTTCCAAGGTCGCTTGCAAACTCCACAGCATCTGCGTATGTTTGAAAACGTTTCCGGCCAACCGGAGAAAATACAAGGAAATCTTCATCGGGATTTTGTATTGAAGTTGGGACAATTGATATCTCTATTCTCTTAACTCCTTTACCTGCCAGGGCACCCACTGCATTACCGACCTCTGCAAATTCCGGGACAATCACTTCCGCATCAATGACAGACCTTAATTCATCGGCATATGCTTTCACGGGTCCCCCAAGCAATACTACAGGAATCTCTACCTTGAACTTTGCCGGATAAGAAGTACTTAGAAGATCTGCGATCATGTCCGGTGGATGGTGTGGTAAAATAAAAGACATAAGATCTGAAGCCAGGTTCTTTGCAACCGTTTCTCTTACAGACATACAGAATTCATGCTTACCTTGCCGGGCATATCTTGAAAGATTAATAGCTCCCATCTCCGAAGCTGCAGTATTCCATTCATTGTATAAGCCAAGAACATGCAGAGCATCGGTAGGTGTGAAGCCTATTGCCTGCAATAACCTTTTATTTATAAGAGAATCCAAAACCTCCGAGGAAGGTTCTCTTTTGAGAGACAGGGCAATTTCATTTATGGAAAGTGGTTCTTCTCCCATGACAGAAAGAATTGCCTTTTCCTGCTTACCAAGAGACGTAGCTTGATAATCCGTTGCCACAAAAAACTTCGTGGGCTGGTAGTTTTCATCCAGCAGACCTCTGGAAATTAATTTACCTCTTTTGAGTTTGCTATTAAAACCGGGATATATACTGGCAGCGACACAGAGAGGGATCACTCTTCTGGGACCGACACAAATTCTTTCATCCCTGACCCAGACATGACTATCTCCACCGGTTGCAGATGTCTCCATTTTCATTGCCCTGACCCTTGTCTTCCATCCACCGACAACGGCTCCCGAAGAGCTTATCTCGGGCACTCCGTGATACAGCATAGAAACATCCGTACTGGTTCCACCAACATCAATAACGGCGCATGTTTCTATCCTTGAAAGATAGGAAGCCCCCAGAAGACTAGCTGCCGGCCCTGAAAAAATAGTCTCTATAGGCTTTTCGAGGGCATCTTCAATGTTGTAGACAGAGCCGTCACATTTGAGCATAAGCATCCTTGCTTCAATGCCCCGGCTTTTAATGTCTTCCACTACTGAATTTACGAAATGGTACGTTATAGGTATGAGTTGTGCGTTCAGGATAGCCGTAACAGCTCGCTCATATGCACCAAGTTCCTGTGACAGCTCATGTCCGCAAACTACAGGCATTCCGGTAATCTCAGTTATGGTCTCTTTTACTTTCAACTCATGTTCCGGATTACGTGCACCAAAGTATGCTGAAACAGCATATGCAGAAACCTTATCTTTAGTCTGCAATGCAAATTCCCGTACAGAAGCAAGGTCCAGAGAATACTCTTCATCACCTCTGGTGTCGTGTCCCCCGGATATCCACTGAACGTGATCTGTGGGAAGGTCCTTTTCAACTATGTGTTCTCCTACAAGTATGAGTCCCACAGAGGCACCCGTTCCCTCAAGTAATGAATTGGTTGAAAGAGTTGTCGAGACCGAAACAAGGTTCACATCCTTCAGGAAGTTCTGATCAAGGGCATCCAGTACATTCCTGATGCCTTTCTGTAGATCAGAATATGTTGTAAAAGCTTTTTTTGAATCAACAACCGCACCGTCAGAACCTCTGACGATTACCGCATCAGTATATGTCCCGCCTGCATCAATCCCAAGTCCATAGTGCATTTTTTGTCACCTGTAGTTATTTCAAAATATTTTGTAACTCCTGGCATATATATCTAAGCAATTGTTTTTTGTGGATGGGATTACTTACCACTTTTCTTTCTGTAAATTACAAACGCACCGGCAAGCAAGATCAATACCCCACAACTAATAGCAGAATATAAGGTGGGATAGCAGATAGGATTGTAGTAAAATCATTATTGGACATAGGCCCAGGATTCAGATCACTTTGAGATTAAATCGTCAGAATTGTAGAATAGAAGTTAAACAAAAGCACATGCACACAAAAAAAACAGGATCAAAATTAAAAATGAATGATGTGATCTCATCACATCATCTTTTTCTTGCGATAAATGCCAACGCCAGCAATACAACAAATGATAGCACAATACCAAAACCAGGTATAGGGCTACTCTCTTCATTAGCATCGGAAACCTCAGCATAATTAAGGTATTCACTGTATACGACTATCTCAGTACCCGTGAATGCTGAATCTTCAGCATAATAGACCTGCAGTCCTTCAAGCAACTCCGATGCACTTTCATTCACCATAAAGTCATCACCAATTGCGATGCCTATTAGTGCATCTCCTCCTGCTGCTCTGATCTCACCCATTTTAGCCGCAACGGAATCAACGATATCAGCAGTTGAATCCAGAGAATTACCTTCAGCATCATAGGTAAGAATTACAAATAGCTCAACATAATCAGAAAACTCTCCGATTGCCGACTTTTCATATGAGAATGGCACATCTACTGCGATTGGCAGAGTACTATTTGTATTCTCACGTATCTCTTGAACCAGCATGAGATTGTTTTCACATGCTCCTTCTACATCCTGATCGCATGGATTCAATGCGATACTTATTCCGTCAAAACCAGCTAAGGACTTTTTATTATAATCAACAATCGCATCGACTGTTTCCATCATTGAAGATGAATTTTCTTCTGCAGCTTCTTCCGGAACATTGAGTACCATCGCATAGACCTGCATTTCATTTTCATGAGCAGTTTTTACGAATCTCTCAAGATTCCATATGTTGCCCGGATCAACTCTGAGCATAATCATATTCAGACCACTATCCTTTAAATCCACAATCGTAGAATCATTGTAGTCTGCTGTGTCAAAGATCTTTATTGCATTTATTTTGCCATCAGGGGTAGTAATGTTAATCTTTACAGGCACAGGTGTGATCTGTGAATCATCCTGTTCCGCTGGAGCTGCAGTTGCTGCCATGATGACATCAGGCTCATCGGGGACGAACTTGCGCACATATACATAATCAAAGGCTGCATAACCCAGATTCTTGGAATTATCGGAGTATGTGCTTGCAAAAAGATAGGCCTTCATGTCTTCCAGGGGCACATAATTCTGCTCTTCAGTAGATGCTATATCCATTTTGCTGACCCTTTCACCATCTTTGAAGAATGCGACCCTTCCAAGTTCATCCTCAACATACCAGGCAACTCCTGTAGTATACCAGGTATCTTCAGGTACGTTAAGGGCGGCCAAGTCCCTCGGGATGTAGCGCGCATCACTTTTATCGTTTTTAAGAATCCAGGATACATCGGTCTCGTTCTCAAGTTCAGTACTTACAATCACCTGATTTCGGTTTTCATTTCGTGGATCAACAAAACCCTGCTGTATTATGGGTCCGCGACTATCCTCTCCGGTAGTGACCTTCTTTCTTTTGACAACTAACATCGAATTAACCGGGAAATCATCATCTGACTTTATTTGTGAGACATCTTCGGGATGGAACTTTGGTACTATTAGCTTGAGCATACCATTGGTTAAATCGATCTCACCTCCACCGGTGTAAAACTGGTCCCATTTGCCGAAGTTGACATTGAAACCGTTAAAGTCATCAAAGAGCTCAAAAGTAGAAGTTCCTGAACTCATGTCACCTGCAAGAGAATTACCATAGAACATCTTTATCTTCACATTTCCATTGGCAGGAATGTAAGGCACTTTTACCCAGACACGGGCATTTTCTTTTTGAGGATTCCATTCTTCTATCCAGTATTTAAGCTGTGTATCACCGGATGTGAAACGAATATCTTCACCTGCAGCTTCAGCCTTGGAAAAATCGAAATTGGAGCTATCCAGGATCAGAAGGACCTGGTAGTTGACTAGTTTCTGGCCGGATTTTTCACTGATAGTGATATCTTCCGAATAATTCCATTCTCCTCCTCCTGAAGAGCTTAAAGCTGCGCAATTCTGTACGAATACAGATAAAAATAACAAAGAGACTAACACATATAAGACATTTTTTTGTATCAAGCCACTCACCTTTTTGTGCTCAGGATAAGATGATGTTTAATAGTACTTAAATAGATAATATGTGCATAAAAATGGCATTGTACATTATCTTTGTGTAAGCAAAGACTTAAATGTATGATCAAATCCGAGCTTTAAGTCCAAGGTCCAGCTTAATGAATTTTACTTTTACAGTAGCACTGATACCTGATTTACGTTTTTACATCACTATTTGTGCTTGGACACAAAATAATCTACCAGTTTCCCGGAAATACTGTTACTTCTAGGGGCGTAAGGGATTTCATAATGCCTGAACCAAACTGCATCCTCTATCTCCCCATCATTAAATTGTATTTCACCCTTCAGGTACTTTGCCGTAAAAGCGATCATCAGGGAATCCGGATATGGCCAGGGCTGGCTTCCGAAATACGATATATCTTTTATGCAGATCCCTACCTCTTCCATAACTTCCCTTACAACAGCTTCTTCAATAGACTCGCCTGGTTCTACAAAACCTGCTATGAGACCATAACGTCCCGGAGGGAAATGGGGCGATCTGGCCATCAGGATTTTATCCTCTTTTTCGATCATGACAATAATTGCAGGTGAGATCTTTGGAAAGAACAGCAAGTTACATTCCAGGCATTGCTTTGCCCTTTCATCAGGCTTCCTGGAAGTTTTTGAACCGCATCGACCACAATGTTGTGTGTTGTTATCCCACTCCAGCAAATGGACGGCCCTGCCTGCGACAGACGCAAATGATTCTCCGACAATGTCCGGTAATTTTCTTATATCCTCAAAGATAACATTCTCAATTTCAGTAAAACAATCAGTTGTTTCAGCTGTAAAGCACGAAGATTCCCGTAACTCACCAAGATACTGCCTTCTTTGAACCTTTGCCCCAAAAGACATTATGTCATCTTCCAGAGGCAGTCTTATGTTATTGTTCTCGGATATGAGCAATAATTTCCTATCATTGAAAATAAAATAGTAGTCTGGGCTTTTTTCTTGTTTTTCCGGGGGATTTAGCAGAGGTAAAAATTCAAGGTCGGAAGCATTGCATTCTCGGATCATGTGCAGAATGAATAAGGAATGCAGGCTTTTAAAATAATTCGGTCTGCAAAATTTATTCGTAAGGTGAAATTTCATCCGGCAAAGGGGTTGTATGCAATACGCATTCGTCACCATGTTTTATCAGTTCTTCAATGGATTTTCGCAGTATGGACGGATAAACCATACCAACTTCTTCCTTGATCGGCCTGCCACGGCAGAAGAACTTGAAAGTAGGAGTTCCCTTTACACCGTATCTCCCGGCAGTCCTGGAACCAAAAAGCCCGTTAACCCTCACGAAAGTACACAAGCCACTAAACTCATTTGAATATTCTATGAAATACGGCTCTATCTCTTTACAATGAACACATCCCGGAAGGTAGAACATAACTACCATAGGTTTTTCCTGATTCTCGATAAGTTCGTCCCAATTCTCATCTGTTGCTTCTATCACAGCATTTCCATTCATTTTACAGCTCCCGTATAAGTTTGAATTTTTAAGATATAAATAGTTCTCCAGAGAGAAATTGTTCAGGCTTTTTAACGGAGTAGAACAATAGGTTTCCCTTATTTTGGTATATTTATTTCACCTTAGACTAAACCTGATTAAAATATACATTTCAGCTTTTGGGTGAAAAGTCTTTTGAAATGAAAATATATAAATTGAAGCATACATACTTCTACAAAACAGAGTTTCACGAAAAACATATTGAAATAATCATTATTGATTTATACTTTTATCTAGTATTCAAAGCATAAGTAATAAACCAAAAACGAATTGATGCCTATGCATATAATCCCTGAAAGCCTGGAAAAGATGGAACATGAATACAGACGCCAAATGATTCATGCCGCTTTTGGTTTACTTATATTTGCATTTCCATTCTTTAGCACCCTGACACTTTTAATGATAAGCTTGCTGTTGATGATCATACTGGGAAATTTCAGGGATTATCCGCCTATCGAAAAGTATCTCTATAAGAAACCTTTTCCGGGCTCAAGGCAAATGCTTACCGATGATATTAACGATGGTATTAAGAGTGCCCAGAATCTGACCCTGTCATTATTCATACTGCTTCTGATCAGTCTGCTGCTTGAATTAACATCATTCTCCTTACCTTTATATGTGATCGGTGGGGCCATGGCAATATCTACTTTTGGAAGCAGTGCAGCTACATTTATCCGTCACCGCAAGAAATTACAGATGATCAGGAATGAAAATATTAACGAAACCGGGTCAGAACACTATCTTCTTCCTTCCAGCATAGTCATGCTTGGGGTTGGTATTATCGCGGCATATATTGCCGGGTTATGGATCGTAAGCTGGGAAGGTAGCGGCGTAAGCAGGAATCTGATATTCTTTGTTGCTGTGATAGGTTCAATTACAGCTGCTCTTTTTGAATCCATCCCTTCAAAAGTTGATGATAATCTCTCGGTCCCTCTGGGGTCGGGAATGGTTATGTGGATGTTCCATTCTTTCGGGTTTTCAGTACCTCCATCCCAGATGTTCATTGCTCTTATTTTTTCCCTGGTCCTCGGCTACCTTGCCTACAGGACAAAAATAGCTGACCTCTCTGCACTTTTCAGTGCGGCACTGCTGGGAGTACTCATAATAGTCTTCAGTGAGATCTTCTGGTTTATTCTTTTGCTCACTTTTTTCATACTCGGAGGAATATTTACCAAATACAAATACAAATATAAGGAGTCCATTGGTCTTGCACAATCCAAGGGAGGTGTCCGGAGCTATGAGAATGTATTCAGCAATAGCACAGCTGCCCTGGTGTTGGCTATTTTATATGGAATCTACCCGCAATATGCGGAACTGATCATTTTTGCATACCTTGGAACTGTTGCTACAGCTACAGGAGACACACTTGCAAGTGAGATAGGGACAACCGCTCACTCCCAACCCATTATGATAACCACGCTCAAACCAACCCAGACCGGAGTCGACGGAGCAGTAACTGTTTTAGGAGAGATCGCAGCACTCTTGGGTTCTATGGTAATAGGAATACTTCCCGTGCTATTTTGCAGGGTTGAAGATGCTTCAATGGTGATATTGATAACCACAGCAGGAGGGTTTTTAGGGACAAACGTTGACAGCCTGCTGGGTGCAACCCTGCAGAAAAGAGGGATGCTTTCTAACAGCGGAGTTAATTTCGTTGCAACTTTTGCAGGTGCACTGATATCCGGAATCCTTTACCTGCTTTTAGTATGAACATCTATTGACAATATCCTGATCTGATGCTTCGAGAAATCTTATAAGCAGTCGTGACAATGCATTATTATGATAAAGAACATCGAGATCAAAGGCATCGCCAAGGATACCCTTGATTTCATTCTGGAGGTCAGCAGATCGACCTATCCCAATGAGTTTGCAGGTCTTCTTGAGGCAGAGGATGGCATCATAACCGATGTATTATTTCTTCCCGGAACGGAGTCAAGCGAAAGTAACGCCGTCTTGAAGCTCTTCATGATGCCCAATACTTCGGCTGTAGGCTCAGTGCACAGCCACCCCAGTTCAATTATTCGTCCATCAAAAGCCGATCTTAGACTGTTTAGTAAAACAGGTACAAGACACATTATTGCGGGTCATCCTTATGGCCACAAGAACTGGAAATGTTATGATGGTACCGGGCAAATTGTGGATTTGCCTGTGCTTGATGTAGATCTGGGGGATGAGGATGTACTATAGACTTGAAATAATTGTTTCATGATATAATTATGAAATGCGTTTTTGTAGCCATCAAAAGCAAGATTTGTTCGTATGTAGGCGATTGAATTTTCAATGCCATTGAAATATGTGGCTTCGCCTCCAATTAAACAGGGTTTAGGTTAAATAAAAACAGGTTTTACTTGCTACTGCGGGTTAGGGAAAGCCGCGGTTAGTACATATCTGTCCGGATCATCGGGGTAATTCCGGATTGGCAAGGAGAGAGACACCGAAAGCGTGGTGGTTTGTCAGGTGTCTCACCTTACTTTTATAACATGAAATTTCTTTGTTTCTAATGAATATTCTGAAACTGCTTATCTATTTTATTCTGAGCTATGACACTTGATAGCAGCATACATACAAAAAGCTTCCTATTTAGTTGTATATAATAAAAATTAACTTTGCCTTACTAATTTTGTTCATTGGCAAGTTGAAATAGATATAAGTCAAACCGGATTGCAAGCTCATTCTTTTCAGACCAGAATAAGCAATAGAAAATCTATTCTGAGAAAAAGAAACAATCGTAATCAATCAGCTTTCAATGCATAAAAGTATATTATCAAAAATGCAAATATGAGTGGGGACAGGAGTCCATGAGTAAAATTAAAGACATATTCATGGAAACATACCGCCGCTGGAGCGATTATGATGGAATAACCGACAGCGCAGCCCTTGCATTTATCTTTTTACTGAGCTTACCTGCCCTGATACTTTTTACGCTTTCGCTTGGAAGTATGTTCCTACAACAGAAGGCTCTTCAGCATAGGATCATTGCTTACGTCTCAACTATTGCAAGTCAGACAACCGTAGATACATTGAATGACCTTTTCGGGCAACTTCCAACTACAGGAACCACTACTTTAGGATTGATTATTAGTTCCTTACTTCTTCTCTGGACTGCAACGAATCTGTTCCGCCAGCTTCAAAAAACCATCAATGGAATGTGGAATGTCGAATATCATCACGAGACATGGTATGAAGATATTATTAAAAAAAGACTGGCATCCGTTGTTGCAGTATTTGCATTTGTTTTGATAATCGTACTTACAACTGCATTCGAATTTGCTTTACTCGAAATTTCCAGAAGGCTCAATTCACTTTTTCCACTATCTGTGAATATTATTCAGTACACTAGCCTCATCCTGAATTTTTTTATATTATTCATGATATTCATTTATCTATACAGGGTTCTTCCTGAGACCAGGTTGGATATGAAATATGTACTAACAGGATCCTTCATGACAGCTCTTTTAATCACTATAGGCAAATACGTTTTCAGTCTTTATCTTAGCATTAGTGATCCGACAAGTGTCTATGGAAGCATTGGTTCTATGATTGCAATTTTTCTGTGGATATATTATTCTGCAATCATAGTGACGATTATGATCCAGTTTACAAAGGTTTATGCAGACATCGATAGAGGTGTTGCAGTGGAAAAAAAATGAAGCGCTGCACTGCAAAGCTTATTTAACCCATCTTGAACTAAGTAGTATGCGTTAGAGCTATTCAGAGATTCGGGGGTTAGAAATGTCTGAAGAAACCAGAAAGAAAATATCAAATTACCTTTCCAGCCACAACTGGCTGAACCTTGGAACAGTGAATGAAGAAGGCAAACCCATGGTCCATACCATGGCATATGCTTCTGAAGGGGCAAAAGTCTACTTTACCACCAGAAAAGGTACCCAAAAAGTCACTCACATGATGAGTAATCCAAGCGTTGCATTCACAGTTGACGAAGATGATGTGAATGTAAAGGAAATAAAGGGAGTACAGATGGAAGGAAAAGCATCTCTTGTCAAGGATATGAAAGAAGCCGAAAAGGCACGACACCTAATGATGGACAAATATCCCTCCATGTCGGAGATGCCAGCAACAGAAGAATATATTCTCTTCAAAGTGGAACCCGTGAAAGCATACTATCTTGACTATACCAAAGGCTTTAATCACAGGGACGAAGAAACATACTGAAATGATTAATCTTTGAGCTCCTCAGTCTATCTTCGATCTTATCTGCTATGGGCTCAACAGCACCATTTTGAATTATAACGTTTAGCAGGAACAATGAAATAAAAAGCAAATGGAAATATATCCATTTGCTTCCAATCCTTATCCCAACCCTACACTCACCCCTTTTTGTGGTACAGAAGATTATTACAAGACTCCATGATAACTCAGGTAGGAGTAATACACGAAGAGTGAGACCAATAGAGAAACTATCAGCGTTGCAAAGTTGGAAGCACTATGGTCAACGTGGTATTCCGTCATGTTTGATCATGATATTGTTGGAGTCTATGATATTTATAGTTTTGTCTAATTTATCACGATTAATCATTTTATTCTATACCATACGAACAAAGATAGAAAAAGGAACATCAAAATCCAAAAAAGGAATTTTTTGAAGAAATCGACATCAATAAACCTTACATGTTTGAATGAGTGAGGGAAATTGAAAATACGATTATATATGGAAACTTTGCACAACAGTATTCTTATGATCTATGGAAAGGCAGAAATAATCTGACAAAAGGGAGGAGTCTATCATGGTTTATCGTCATATTCTAAAGTAAAAATAATATTACAAATATTCTCTCATGATTAATCTGTATATTTATAATCCGAAAGTATCGATAACCTAAAAATTAATATCCGAACTATGTCAGAACAAATTTGTAAGATGAAAGATTAAGACTATTTTCATAACATTTTTCTAATAAAGAAGAGATTAAACATGGACAAGATTCTGAAGTATTTCCAGCAGGAGAATTTTGGAAAGAGCTCAGGTATGAGCTTAATTGAAGTTTCCAAAGGCTACGCAAAGGCCGAAATGAAGATTGAAAAAAGACATCTGAATGTTCTTGGAACTGTTCACGGAGGTGCTATATTCACACTTGCAGACATGGCTTTTGCAGCTGCATCTAATTCTCATGGTACTGTTGCTGTAGCTATCAACTGTGATATTTCCTTCGTAAAAGCTGTGGGTGAAGGATGCCTCTATGCAGAAGCAAAGGAAACCTCTATCAATCCCAAGATTGCCACTTATGATGTTATCATTAAAGATGACAAAGGAGACACCATTGCGATCTTCAATGGAATGGCTTACAGAAAAAAAGATTCACTCAAACTTTTAGATTAAAAAACTAAAACTGGTTTCTAAAATCTAAACCAGTTCCTTTGGCTGCCTCTCCTCCGGCAGGGAAGGTAACTTTGTAGAGCTTACAAGTAAGGGAGATTCCACATCTTTTGCTCTTTCAAGGAGAAGCTCTTTGCCTCTTTGAGTAATGCCGAAAAGAGGAACAGCATTCCCGACTTGTACCAATGGCTTCACAAGTTCACGGATACACTTTGAAGCACAACTTGTCACAATGTCCAGATGTTTCAATAACTCTGCGGTATAAGCAGCATCAATCCCTGTTACATGAGCACCGATTAATGTCAGTTCCAGGTCGAGATCTTTTTCAAGTTCACGCAGTTCTCTTGCTGTTTCAGGGAAGACAACTGACGCTGCAATCTTTTTGTACCCCAGTTGTGCAGCTTTCTTTACTCCACCTACAGGATCTATGCTGGCTGTTGAAGGATCAAGAACAATGCCACCTCTGTCGGCAATACCATTTATTACTGCATCAATGGGCTCGGTTTCGACTAATCCTGAAATACGCGCTCCCATGCCCTGGACAAGAGAAGGATTGTTTGTGATAACAGTCCCTGCGCCATCACAAACTGTTACAGTAGTATCGATAATACCCCTGTTCAATCCGGTCATCATTACTTCGGATGCACCGAAGCCGACGAAGACATTCATTTCAAGCTGACGTTCCGGTGTGAAAAGTCCGAAATCCCGGATACGGAATTCCATATTTTTACGAACCTCTTCCTTGGTGATATTTTGGATACCCCGTGCTTTTTCAAAAATAGGGCACCATTTTACCTGCGGTTCACCCACTTCAACAACTTTGCCATCCTCAACAACTACTCTTGCACGTCCCAGAATTTCCATTACATGTGGCATTTGGTCACCTTTTAATCAGTATAATTTAACTTAGAGCGCATTTCTTCTGTCTATGACCTTTTTTGACTTACCTTCAGTCCTCGGGATAGTTCCCTTTTCAACAAGTTCGACATTAGTCCTTATGTTCAGGACACTTTTTAATTCATTCTCAACATGTCTTTTTACTGAAGCCAAGTCTTTCAGTTCGCCGGTGAACGCATTTTCTTCGAGTTCGACTTTTACTGTCAGCTCATCCAGCATTTTCTGATTCCTGTCGAGTAAGACCTGGAAATGTTCCGTGACTTCAGGCACTTTTGCTATGACATCCTCGACCTGCGATGGAAATACATTGATACCCCTTACAATAAGCATATCATCGGCTCTTCCAAGCAGCCTGGATATACGTGTTGTCGTTCTGCCACATCCGCACTCACTTTCAAGAAGCCGTGTAATGTCACCTGTCCGGTATCTAATGATTGGCAGAGCCTCTTTTGTTAGAGATGTCAATACAAGTTCACCTTTTTCACCTTCAGCAACCTGTTCTCCTTCCTCATCAAGCACCTCAACAAGGAAATGGTCACTCCACAAATGCAAACCGTCCTGATGTTCACATTCAAAAGCCACGCCGGGTCCCATGAGCTCGGATAATCCGTAAGAATCATATGCCTTTATGTTAAGAGCACTTTCAAGTTGTTTTCGGGTATTTGCGGACCAGGGTTCCGCACCGAAGCATCCTACCCTCAATGAAAGTTTGTCAACAATATCCATTTCCTGTGCAGTCTCCGCAAGATAAAGAGCATAAGAAGGAGTACAATGCAGAGCTGTAACACCAAAGTCTATCATCATTTCAAGCTGGCGGGACGTGTTACCTGTGCCGCTTGGCACTGTCATTGCACCGACTCTCTCAACACCATAATGGAAGCCCAGGCCACCTGTGAATAAACCATAGTTTACGGCATTCTGGAACACATCATCCTC
Source organism: Methanolobus sp. ZRKC2 (assembly GCF_045291185.1). NCBI lineage: Archaea > Methanobacteriati > Methanobacteriota > Methanomicrobia > Methanosarcinales > Methanosarcinaceae > Methanolobus > Methanolobus sp. ZRKC2. Next base: position 536,373 of record NZ_CP146980.1, read on the forward strand.
ACCAAGTCCCACCATTGTAAGGTTTCTTGCCATAAGGTCGGACCAGGTCTCTATATCCTGTCTTGTGTATCCGACAACAGTTGCTTTTCCACTTGTTCCTGAAGAGGCGTGGATACGTATAATATCTTTTCTAGGAACAGCAAAAAGCCCAAAAGGATAATTGTCGCGGAGATCTGTTTTCCGGGTAGTTGGAAGTTTACTTATGTCAGCAACCGACCTGATGTCATCCGGTTTTATTCCAAGCTGCCTGAACTTTTCTCTGTAAAATGGCACATTATTATAAACAGATGCAGCCGTCTTTTTCAAACGTTTTGATTGCAATGCCACTAATTCATCCTTTTTCATTGTTTCATACTTTGGCTGCCAGTATTTCATAAGAGCATCTCCACAAGCATCCAACATAGAGCTTCCTGTTTAAATGGTTTACTCTTAAAAACGGTAGACATCACACCACAAAGAATAGGATGAACATAGACATTATATATTTATACATAATATTATAATTTTATCCATAAATAAGTAGTTTATGTACATAAACAATTGAAACGTGAACATATTTTATTATATATTGCCATAATATATTAAATACTGTACAATAATTCATTTCTTCACAAGTGGTGTGAGAGAAATGGACGGGAAATTAAAAGGAAACTGTTTTTTGCTTTTAATTATCATCAGCCTGGCATGTACTCCATTCGTGATGGCAGGTAGTAATAGTACTACTGCAGGTGACAATATCATCACGGAAGTAAACGTGCATTACAAAGTCATGCCTGAAGAGGAGATCGTCCACGTAACAAAGGAAATCGTCTTTTTTAACAACAATCCAGGTACCAAGTACTGGCAAGGTTACTATTCAACTTACAATTATTATCTTCCGGAAAGTGCCAGGAATATCAGGTCATATGACAAGGAGGACAATTTGTATTTCAACCAGGATAAGGCAGGTTATTATGTGTTTAATTTCAACAGGAAAGTATGGCACGAAGAGAGCTACACATTTTGCATTGAATATGACCTGACGATAAATAAGAATACAGCTGTTTTCTACCTGAGTGAGTATGGTGACAATACGGCTGTTAGCCTGGAAATTCCATCTGATTTTGATACCCACCTGACAAGAGAAGATTATAAACTGGAAGAAAAGAAGTATTCGAATGTTTATAAATTTGAAAAAGGGCAGGAATGGTCAGGTTCCTGTCTTGTAAACTCTGCCAGACACACTGATTACTCCATTCTCAAAGAGACTGTTCAATTGCAGGAAAAGAACGTTGATGTCACTATAAGATATTGGGAAGGGGAAGAAGAATGGGCCAAAAACATGATGAATACTGCAAGTGAAAGCCTTCCAATATTGGAAGAAACCTGGGGAGTAGCATATCCCGTATCATATAACATAACTATAACACAGGCCAACATTACGGAGACCGGCGGTTATGGAGGTTATAATGAAGGAAGTAAAGGGATATGGATGTTACACACATCAAGTAATGAAATCCTCATTCATGAACTCGCACATTACTGGACTCGTGCCTGTGACTTTGACCAGCTCTGGATGGACGAGGGATATGCGGACCTTTACACGTATATTGTCCTGAATCAGATCACACCGGAAAAAGCTGAAGAAAGGAAGGACCGTTTCCTGCAAAAATATGACACTTTAAAAACACAGTACGAGATTCCGCTCACAGAATGGAGCACACCCGAAAGTCTTGATTCAATGACACAGGAAGAAGTTGATTTTGGTTACAAAAAGGCATTCGCACTTACTTTTACACTTTACGAGGATATAGGCCTCGAAGCCCTTCAAGAGTCTAATCTTGAGTTTATGAGTTCAACTGCTCCAATAGATACAGAGATGTTCATGGAAAGCATTGATTCATCTTCAGGTAATTGCCAGGAAGAGATCAAGGAGTACCTGTATAGTTAAAAAGCTAACGAAATTAGGAAAATGAAGACACAGGATGAAACCTGTGATCTTTAAAAGTTTCCTGTCAAGAATTTTATATATCTGTAATCGGCGTGGATTTTGCTTTATAATACTCACAGAGTTCTCTGCACCATTTAACTGCACCAGGGTTACAGCATAGGAGCTCTTTACTGTCATAGTCACCGGTTTTTCTTAGTAATTTGAAAGAAGCACAGTGATCATTGTATCCGAAAGACAGGAATTTAATTTCACCAGAATATACGAACAATTCCATCTTTCCACTGTTAAGGTAGCCTCTGAATTCTTCATAATTATCTTCTTGTATTTTTTCAAATAATTCTGCACTAATAATTAATGATATATACAAACCGCTAGCTATCCATTCAGAATAAATAGACGGAAAATTAGGATATAAAAATGTGATTACCTTAGTTACTCTTCTTGACTCTTTGCTTTTTTCAAAAAATTCTTTATTGATTTCATGTAGTTCAGTCATGTCGGGGATGAACACTTTACAGGAACCAAGTTCATTCAAGCGCTTGAATAAATCAGGAGGAATGAAATCCAGCTGACGTTCTCCCCAGTAGGCAATATCGATATCGAGAACTTCAACAGTATCCACAAGTGCACTCATTTCCTCAACTACCAACTGACCGATCGTCGTAAGCTCATAAGTGTCATCCCGATGATCTACAAGCTTGCTCTCTTCCAAAATACGGATCTGAGGAAGCAACGCCTGACGGGTTGTTTCCAAAGAACACAGGAGAGTGTTTGTCTCTTTCATGCCATCCTGAAGTAACAAGAGTACATTCTTTCTTTTTTCCGACATGAAAAGTACATCAAGTAATTGTTTCTTCATTTTCTCCTCTATTCTAATGTAGTTTGTTCACCTGGCTGATTACCCACTCAGAAATCAATTAGCTACAATAAGCATACAATAGTAATAATTTTATTAGCATACTATATAAAACTAATTTCCAGCAGAACAGACTTGAGAGCACTCAATGATGCATTTTTTTAATGCTAACTGGATAAGAACACATTTAAATACATTCAACATCGTAATTTATCTATTATATGGAATAAAGATACAGGAAATATCTTCCAAATATCTGTTAATTCAAATAATTATCAGAATTTGGAATACCTGATTTCATTCGGTCTGACAGAACAGATTTTCATTATTAATCCATACACTGGCTTGCCGAGGTTGCATGAAAAAGGAAAAATTTCAATATACCAGAAATGAAGATAGTTCAGTATTCTCTGAAGATGATATGTACAAGTCCTTTTTTAAGGAAAATAATGCAGTTATCCTCCTTGTAGATCCTGATACCTCCTATATCGTAGATGCAAACCTGGCAGCATGTAAGTATTATGGCTGGACATTTGAAGAAATAAGCTCTAAGAAGATCGATGAGATAAACTCATTATCAGCTAAAGAGATCGAAGCTGAGATCGAAAGAGCTGCGGTTGAACAGAGAAACTATTTCTTCTTCAAACACCGCCTTGCAAATGGTACAATCCGCTATGTTGAGGTTTACTGCGGTCCCATGAAACTTGATTCACGACGTTTACTCTATTTTATAGTTCATGATATCACTGAGCGCAAGCTGGCGGAAGAGGAACTGCGAAGCAAAGAAATGCAACTTCGCACTGCACAAAAAGTAAGCAGTGTCGGAAGTTGGGAAATTAACCTTAGCACAGGCAAAGTTGATGCTTCTGATGAAGCACGAAGAATATATGGCCTTGAAGGTGAAAAACTCACTATTGAAAGAATACAAAAAGTACCATTGCCAGAATATCGTTCAATTATGGACAAACTACTGAGTGACCTTATAGAAAAAAATCGACCTTATGAAATACAATTCAAAATCAAAAGGCAAACCGATGGCATAGTACTCGACATACACTCCGTTGCAGAATACTATGCTGAAAGAAATGTGATCATAGGAACAATTCAGGATGTCAGTGAGCGTATGCAGGCTGAAAGGGAATTACTTAGTGCTAAAATTGCTGCTGAGGCTGCCAGCCGTAGCAAAGATGAATTCCTGGCTACTATGAGCCATGAGCTTCGAACCCCTTTGAATTCAATAATAGGTTTTTCGGACATACTGCTTGATGAAACATTTGGTAACCTGAATGAAAAACAGGCATCGTACATAATTCATATCTCAAAAGGAGGTAAGCACCTCTTAAATCTCATTAATAATATCCTTGATCTTTCAAAAGTTGAAGCAGGAAAGATGGAACTGGACTATGAACAATTCCATGTTTCCAGTTCAATTGATGAAATCAAGACAGTAATATATCCTCTTGCAATAAAGAAAAATATCCGGCTGAATGTCAAAGTTGATTCTCACCTGGATAAGATTGATGCAGACAAAACCAAATTCAAGCAGATCCTTTACAATCTTACAAGCAATGCTATTAAATTCACTCCTAAAAAGGGCAATGTGACAATTGAAGCAAGAAAATCCGGAGAATTTGCTCAGGTCAGCATAACTGATACAGGAATTGGAATTTCGAAGAGTGATATGAAAAAACTTTTCCAACCATTCAAACAGCTTAATCCTTACCTGACACGCGAATACGAAGGTACCGGATTAGGTCTTGCGCTTGTGAAAAAATTTGTGGAGATGCACAATGGCAATATTTGGGTTGAGAGTGAAGTTGGAGAAGGCAGCATTTTCACATTTACTCTCCCACTCAACTGTGTAATCGGCGATAAGCCATAAACTATTTTGAATATAGGTTGAAATCAGACTGCGAAAGGAGAGCACTTTCAGATTCGTAATTCCTGTAAACCATGAAGACCCAGTAGCAGCAAAGATAAAAAAGAAGAAAATAAAGAGTTATAATGGTAAGATAGTCGATTTCAAGATATAAAAATAAGCAGCAGCAGTAAACTCACCACTGCCAATTATACCATTATTAAGATAACCATTATTGCCTTAATCATTCAGTTCCTCGAGAAGACTATCAGCATCTTGTTTTGATAAAAATACTCCTTCTTTGTCATCAGCTACATGCACTCCTGAATCCGTGAAACTCATGTTTAAGAATCCAAAAGCAGACATCGTACCAAAAGGGTTGTCGGAATCAATTCCTTCAAGCTCCATCTTAAAAATCGAAAGATAGTTTTTTGGAACAAAGATAGCATCGCCACTCATGTCTGTAATAACGATACCATCCATGCCTATTGAAAAGTTACTCATTCTTATTCTCCGTTTTTTATAGCAGACCCGGCGCATTGATTCCGGATCATTTTGTACATATAGAACTCTTCACTTAAAAAGTCGTTGTCGCAATATAGTTCGACAGTTGCTGATTCTTCCTCAATTTTCAATAAACAACATAGAATTATACGAAAGATGTTTCGCAAATGATATAATACAAAAGAACCTTTTATTGTAACAAGTAACACCGTTAACAGAGCCTCATTTATCAGCATACACAATCAAATCGATCAGAATGACAGTAACAGCACTTATGAGAGAATTTATTTGGAAAATGCATACCGGCAAAAGACAGTCATTTGCTGCTTCCAAACTTTTACTGGGCAGTCTTGTGACCCAAAAGTGGATCACGACACCAGACAGGAATGTTACCAACGTAAGTGATGAAATGCTTAAAGGTATGCTGAAACTCTATAATGAGAATTTCACAGAGATAAATGAAAAACGATTTGCAAAATATGTCCGTTTTTTCAAAAAGACTACCTACGTATATATAGTTAACAATGAGGTTAAAGGCTACTGTCTGTACTACATAAAGCCTTCCTTATCGGCATCAGGAATCAAAAAAATAGCCACGCTTTATTCATTTGCAGTTGATGGCAGATGCAGGAGGCAGGGGATAGGGATCAAACTGTTACAAAAGAGCATACATGAAATGAAATTGAATTCTATTGATCACATTACGTTGTATGTTGCAAGGGACAATGAATCTGCTATAAAACTGTATAAGAAAGTAGGCTTTGAGATAAAGGAAGAATTAATGGATATATGTGGTCCGGGGAAAAGATGCTATAAGATGGAAATCAGGTTAGATGAAACAGGCAGTTAATTATCTGAATAACTTTCAGGAAAATAAAGTTGTTATCAAAAACAGAACTGTTACGATTAAGGAAATATGAATCATTATAAAAAGAATTAGTTAAAAAGTTTTTTCAACTTGAATGCATGATTTTAAGTCAGCCTTCTAAACTTCCTTCAATTTTGCCACCATCATAGGTGCAACGAGTATTAATTACTCCTTGCAGGATGGGTCTGTAGTCAGCATCATCATCTTCACTGGTAACTACAGCAGCTAAGTTGTGTTCAAGATCACTACTTTTTGTCCAATTCTTTGTTGGTTTCATTTTATCCCCTTGTGTGCTAGAATTATTTCATAAATGAAATAATATATAGTGTTTGTACCAGTCTTTTACGTATGTCTATAACTGGCTATATATTCCAGAAAAACGGTTTTCTTGATTCAAGCCAAAGGTTTTGGTTTTCAATATTTTTCAATTGAAAACTGACTTAAATGTTATCGATTGTAGTTATGATGAAGCAACGTACAAACTAAATTGTCTCATGCTTCTCTACCACAGATCCGATTAATCCCTTTATCTGGAAACTCCACTCCTAAGCTTTGCGAATACCCCTATTCACAATCCCTAATAAGTTATTTTTTTATTTAAACTAAACTGTTATTAATAGTACAATTAATACTATCTTTTGTCCATAAATGATTTTTTAATACTATTAAAATTTCAAATTGGTTTGTTGATTGCGAATTTAAAATCTGCAATTTCCAGATCAAATGAAACAATATAAGCAGACCTGAAAGCCAAGGCACAAGAGAACTTTTTCTTGCAATCTGGCATCTTTGAATTAATCATATTACCGGAATTTTCATAGAACCGATATTCAAATTGAGCTTATTTTCTTACGGAACATTCGAGATATATATGCCTATATATGTCACTATAATCTCATAATTATAGTTTTAATTTTTATATAAAAATTTATATGGAATGCTTGCGATATTACAGGATGATCATTTACACAGGGATTTTTACTGATTAAGGAACGATAATTTTAAGTCATCAAGTTCTACCCGGATTCCTGTTTTTCCAATAGCATTACAATGAACAAAAAATGAGCATACATGTAGGAGAAATAAAATGAAAAAATTGAATGATTTGAAAGTCGGAACAAGATTAGGAGGAGCTTTTTTTGTACTAACCATAATGTTGCTTGCAACATCGGGTATTGCTTATTGGGGAATGAGCTCAATGGCGTCCTCTGAAAAAATGGTAGAACAGAGGTCAAATGACATAAATGTTATTCACCGAATGGAGTTTTATGCTGTAAAACAGTATCAGAACCAGGCAGATTACATAATAAACGGCGATAAAGTATCAATTGATGATTTTGAAGAAAGTGCCTCAAATTTTGAAAAGAATCTTTTGATTGCAGAAGGAATTGTTGATACTGAGGAGGAAATACGGCTTCTTGAAGAAATAAAAGCGATTGATGCTGAATATGATGCGCTTTTCTACAATGAAGTTGTTCCTGCAGTTGAAGCTGATGACAGGGAATTGATCAAACAGTTAGATGGTGAATCTGATGCCCTGATGTCAAGCATGCTTGCAAAAAATGAAATTATCATTGGGTCTCTTGAGGATGAAGTGGTAGAGGCAAGTAATGATTTTGATGCTGCACATAGTATGGCAGTTACAAGTATCCTCGCTTTTGCAATAACTGCAATTGTCGCTGCAATAGTTCTTGGAATACTGATTACAAAGTCAATCACAAATCCTCTCGGTGAAATGGTTGAGACCGCAAACAAAGTTGCAGATGGAGACCTTACATCAGAGATCACAAATACTTCAAATGATGAGATCGGACAACTGGCCACATCAATAACAAACATGGTAGGTAACCTGCATCATCTTATAGGAAACATACAGGGAACAGCCGCAAATGTTTCATCTACGGCACAGGAAATGTCCGCATCTACTGAACAGATGACAGCTGCTTCCAATCAGATATCTGAAACCGTTTCGGATATTTCAGTTGGTGCACAGACCCAGTCATCAAAGACAGAAGATGTTTCTCGTGCAATGACTGATATGAACCAGAGTGTACAGGAAGTTGCTTCTAATTCACAAAAAGCAGCCGATAATGCAAACAATGCAAACATGCTTACCAAGGAAATCAGTTCTGCTTCAAATGATCTTCTTGAAAAAATGGATGGAATCCAGAATGCATCAACAGAGACCGGAAAGGTCATTAAGGAACTTGATGAGAAATCCAAGAAGATTGGCGAGATAGTTAACCTCATAACCAGCATTGCAGACCAGACCAACCTGCTCGCTCTTAATGCGGCAATCGAAGCTGCACGTGCAGGAGAACACGGACGTGGATTTGCAGTAGTTGCAGACGAGGTCAGGAAACTTGCAGAGGAATCCGGTACTGCTGCCCAGGATATTTCAAACCTGATAGCAGAGATTCAGAATAGCACCCAAGATGCTGTTTTGTCCATGGAACAGGCTGGAAATGAGGTCGAAGTTGGTGCTAATTCGTTAAAAGAGACTGTAGAATCAATGTCCGAGGTTGTCAGTGCAATAGATGACGTTGCAACAATGATTGAAGATATTGCAGCTTCTGCGGAAGAACAGGCTGCATCCATTGAAGAAATTAGCGCTTCAGTAGAAGATGTTTCCTCTGTATCCGAGGAGTCAGCCGCCGGAACTGAAGAAGCATCAACTGTAGTGGAAGAGCAGACTGCATCCATGCACGAGCTTTCAAAATCTGCACAGGAACTGGCACAGATGGCAGACAATTTGATGGGTGTAACATCCAGATTCAAGCTGGACATTGATGAAGAAAATATTTCAAGAAGAGAAATTGTTGATGAAAACAAGACCATTCTTACAGATGAACTGAAAACAACGCTTGTATAATAGAACGGGGAACAAAAATGTCAGAATTAACAATAAATGATAACAGTTCTACAGAAGAACTGCTTCAACTTGTCGTTTGCCAGCTTGCAGAGGAAGAATATGGTGTGAAAATTTCCAGCGTCAAGGAAATTATTCGAATACCTGATATTACTAAAATACCACAGATTCCTGACTATGTGGAAGGAGTCATTAACCTTCGAAATAAAATCATTCCGGTAATTAGTCTTGCAGGCAAATTCAATCTTCCACAAAGTGAAACAAATGACCAGTCCCGGATAGTTATTGTGGAAATCGGGAACATTGTTGCCGGGATGATTGTAGATGCTGTGACTGAAGTTTTACGAATACCTGTCGGAAACATCGAGTCAGCACCTGAAATAATCACCTCGAAGATTAGTGAAAAATACATAGAAGGTGTTGGCAAAATCGATGAAAGACTGCTCATACTGCTTGATATTGACCATATCTTTACCGAAGAGCAAAAAATGAACATCAGCAATCTGGCAGATGCAGGATCTATTCCTGCATAATTTCCTTTTTTAGTAGACAATAGTTAATAAGTGAATTCATTTTACTGATTCTAAATTATAACTTCAGTTGATCAGCATACCAACAAACTTCAGGGTGCATTGTCTGCCCGGGCATTTACCACCCAATAACATAGTATACTTTTTATTAGCAACTATGCAAAAAGTGCGTACGAGGTATATATATTGTTGCTGTTAAACAGTATTAATAAGGCAATTCATTTAATTTGCATTATTTAAAGCAGGAAGGTAGTAAAATGAAAGTAGCAGGTTTTGCAGGAAGTCCCAGAAAGAATGGAAACACGGATGTATTATTGCAGCAGGTGCTGGACGGCGCTGCAGAGGCAGGAGCCGACGTGGAGAAGTTCTATATCAACGACATGGATTTCAAAGGATGTCAGGGATGCGATTACTGCAGGACGACAGAGGGATGCAAGCTTACTGATGACATGACAAAAGCCTACGATGTGATCAGCAATGCAGATGCCATTGTTTTCGCTTCTCCCATATACTTCTTTCAGATGACCGGCCAGATGAGGTTATTCCTGGATCGTTGTTATGCGCTTGTGAACAATGATTATTCACCACGTATCGAATCAGGAAAGAAGGTTGTCATAGTAGGTGCACAGGAAGCCCCCAATGTTGCTACTTTTATTAAAGTGTACGAAGAATTCTCGAGCGTACTGCAGAAGTTCTTTGAAATGGACGTGAAGAACATTATTGTGGATGTCGGACATCATGCTCCCGGAGAAGCAAAAAACAATTCTGAACTCATGGAAAAGGCAAGAAGTGCCGGAGTCAGCCTTATTGAGTGAAGTGAAGCCCTAACAGGCTTCATACTTGTTCAATTGTGAATAGTCATTGATTAAAAAATAGCGCATTACTCAACATCAGCTTTTTCTTTAAGTACCAAAAAACCTTTCGATTTTCTTTCCAAGTATCTTAGCTTCTGTTTTAAACAATAGCGATAAAGCATAAAAGCTGCAACCCCGTCACCTGCCGTCCATTCCTCCCTATTCAAATTTTGCTTCTACATCAAAAACCTATATGTCCAATAAGAAACGAAATTAAATTATGAGTAGGGGGACAGGTCCATTAAGAATTGTACCCACCCTTTTAATCCTTGCTTTAATTACCAGCACAGGATGTATCTCTATCTCAGAGCCACCTGCAATCAATGAATCTGCATATATGGAAGGGGAAGCCAGGTATTATGAAGGTGTGAACCTGACACCAATAGCCCAGCAGGGCAATTTCATGTTTAACGGAACACAGTTTATAGACAAAGATGACTACAGCATCCGTGTTGACGGGTTGGTGGACAAGCCTCTGGAACTCGACTACGATGACTTGCTTGCGTACCCAAACACATCCAGAGCAGTTAGGCTCAATTCCGTGGATGGCTGGAGTTTTGATGCAAAATGGACGGGTGTGCCCCTGAGAATATTGCTGGATGAAGCAGGAGTGAATGAAAGCGCAAAAACTGTGATATTTTATGCACCGGATGGGTATTCCACATCCCTTGAACTCGATTATATACTGGAGAATGACATAATTCTTGCATACAGGCTCAACGATATCACCTTGCCACCTGAAAGAGGATTTCCGGTACAGGTTGTTGCTGAAGGCAAGTACGGTTACAAGTGGGCAAAATGGGTGGTACTCATAGAGGTCACGGATGAGCCCTACAGAGGATACTGGGAAAGGAGAGGTTATAGCAACAGGGCCAATGTGGGAGAGTTTGAATACGAAATACCGTAGTCATAACTCCTATTCATAGGCAGAGAATATAGCAGGCTATAAGAAGAGCAACTATAGTTGCTTGAATAATAGTTTTAGCAAAAGAAACCACATTTTAAGTGTCAAATTATTAAAAAGAGAAAGAAAACAAAAAAGTGATACGTCACATTACTCACTGTCCAGAAATAAGTTCGATCGCTCTTTTTGCACGCAGTTTGAGCACATATTCCATGATATTGATACTGAATTTTCGGTAGTACAAGCTGTTCAGATGCTTTGCACTGATATCCATTTGTTCAAATTCAAATAAGAGTTTATCATCCTCTAAAAAATATGTATCACAAATTGTCCTGACCTGTTCAGCTATATGCATCATTTTTTCATTTTCAAGCAAATCAGGTCTGCATTTTTTGCAGGGACGTAAACCACTGGTATAAGCTTCGTCTATGGTTTTGAAAAACTCTACATTCTTCCTGCGAGGCGTTCTTGATTTACAAGATGGTCGGCAAAAAACACCGGTTGTTCTCACTCCATAGAAAAAATTCCCGTCATATGTTTCATCGCAGCTAACAACAGCATCCCATTTTTCATTATCTTTAAGCACCATAGATTTCGTTTCACAAATTTGTTTATAGTATCCTTATTAATATTTCTTTCAGATCACCATTCATGTGCGATCTTCCACAGATATATCGATGCAACCGTACCATAAGGAGAAAATCTTTTCTTATATTCATCAAATTCTTTTTTTGTTAATGTTTGCAAACCATAAAGTTTCATGATACCACGACGGATGGCAAGATCTCCCCAGCTAAGGACATCAGTTCGCTCCATGGAATGTATCAAAAGCATTTCGGCAGTTCAGATGCCTATACCATTAAGAGACGTTAAACGTCTGACTATCTCTTCATCGGAAAGTTCAGGAAACTTTGACAGCTCCAGTTCTCCACTAACTTCAGCTTCGGAGATGCCTTTGATGTATCCTGCCTTACGCATTGATAATCCGCATTTTTGAATTTCCTCAATTGAAGCAGAATTGATTATTTCAGGAGTGATCTCTCCAAAATGATTCAACATCCTTTTCCAGACTGTTGAAGCTGCTTTAGTGGATATTTGCTGGGATATAATACTGTTTATGAATGCAGGAAATATTTCAGGATTTACTTTACGTTCCACCATTCCAATTCGATCAATGGCAGAACCAAGTAAAGTATCCTTCATTTTTAAATAATCCAATTCCGTTTTTCCATATTTATAGATCTTCATATTGTTTTTCCAGTTTCAGTAAATGTTCCTTGACCTCAAGTCCACCACTATAACCTGTTAACTTTCCGTTCTTGCCTATCACCCTATGACAGGGAATAAACACAGGAATAGGATTGCGGTTGTTGGCAAGTCCTACTGCCCTTGAAGCTTTCTGGTTACCAATAATTTCTGCTATTTCCTGATAACAGCGCGTTTCACCATATGGGATTTCACGTAATGCATCCCAGACACGGTGCATAAATTCTGTGCCGTCGGGAGCAAGTGGAAAAGTAAAATCTTTTCGTTTCCCTGCAAGGTAACTCTGCAATTGCATGGCCGCTTCATTTAGCAGTTCTGTTTCATTTACAACGACATCTTCTGGAATATCCTCTCCATGAAAATACAGGTTTGTAATGGCATTCCCATTATCGACAATTCCTATCTTGCCAATAGCCGTTCTGTAGAAAAATATACTTTTCATTAATTACTACTCGCCTCCAAAGTGGAGTAATGTGATTTTGATAGCACTTTTGCCAATCTATCTATTCAGTATACAAGCATGCTATATCAAAAATTGGAAGTTTGTTATAATTATAAAAAAGTATATATAATTAATAGAATATATCCACAGATCTGATTACCAAAGGAGGATACAGTAAGATTGTGAGAATTTTGTGATATGATTTATGTGTTTTATATTCACAGTTTCCAAGGAATAAACACTTGGCACAGTTAGAACACCTTCAATGTATAAAGTTGCATATTGTTTTCAGAAATGTAATGTACTATTATCAAAAAATGATAGAAAATAAAGTAAAAATCGTACCAAGCATTCTAACACAAATCTATGAGGAAATACCATGACGAACAAAAGAAACAGACTAGTTCCGTATGATATGGTATCACCCGGTTTTGAGGCGATATATACGGGTGAGAAGTCTTCATCTGAAGGTGAAAAAGAAGACATTATCACAAATATTGCTTCGGATAATGAAGGTAATGAGATATTAAGATGGCCGGTTTTTTCCTGAACGTTTCCTGACCAGGAAAAGGACTGGGATGAAGAAATTAAACACATCAATAACATACAGAGTAAACTGGGAAATCTGGATGACGGCACTCGCCAGATTCGCGCTCATACAGCAAGCCTTGTACCATGTGATAGTGGATTCCCAGTGACTGTTGATGAATTGTTAAACGCCATCGGTCGAGGAAAACTGGATGAACCCTCATTTCACAACGGCTGTTGGTGCCCCGGCATGTGGTGGAAGCAGAGAACTACCCAACCGTCTCATATGGAAAGCATGAGGAGAATACACACCGTACTGACGGGTTATCTTGCGGCTGAGGGCAAAGAGGAGTTTGTCAAGAGATACCCTTATGCTGAGGGTTTTATCAATCGTACGTACGAATGGCTTGGGCCAGTGGATAAATTGACGGACGTCCAGAAGCTGATGATGAAACGGATGCTTCTTACTATTGATTTCTTTACCAGAAACAGCTATACAATGAACTTTCCATCATCGGACGACATCGAACAACAAATGGCCGAAGGCAAGGATCTTTTTGAGGACGGTGGGCGTGGAACATCTCTCGATGAAGAAATATCGAAGAATGCAGGTCTACCGAAGATTTATCCCTGGTGGGCCGAAGAGTTCAAAAAAAGCCTTGATAAGATTGATGATTCCCAGAAAAGGGAGTTGTACAAGACTTGTGCCCACATCGCATCAGGAGTGTACACTCTGTCTGATTGTCATCACAACACATTTCGCTACATCGAAGGCTGGATTCACGGAATTGGAACCGACAAGCTAAGCATACAGACCCGGAAGTCTGGAACGGAAAAAGAAAGACTTGGACACCTTCTATTTGGTTATGTGTTAGGACTTGATAAGTGGCTGCTTGGGATACCGATGCAATTGTTACTGCTTGACTTGGGACACATCGACCTTGGTTTTGACCCAAAGAACGAGATTCTGCGAGTGTATGCTTATCTTGGTGAAGAAAGAACGCCTGTAAAAGAATGGCTGGCCGCTTGCTTATGGCACAACCTTATGTACAGTCCCATAGACGCAAATTTCCCTGCTGGTCTTGTTCGCCACGATAATTTGCTAGAAGATGCCGGGAAAGCAGGTATCAGTCTGCGTGAGTGGATGGATTCTGTTTTGGGAAATGATTCGTATAATAAGTCAGATGGAATCATCATAGTTTCCTAATTTATCCTATATTCAGTATACAGAAATTGAATAAGAGTATTTATATATTATTTAGCGAAATAGTTTAATGCAAGATATTGTGCAAAAGTTAAGCAGACGATGCAATATCCCCATACATTTTATCCAAAAGTTCGAGTGACTATATAGTAGCTGAACTTTAAAATTTCAACAAAGGAGTATACTGAAAAAGAATTACATGCCTTCCTGATCCAAGATGAAGAAAAGGTAGACTACACACTACTATTCAATAGCAATACAAAAGTATCAGAATCTGGTAAGTCTTTAGTTAATGAAGAGTTAGTCACCTATGCCGATGATGGTTATCAAGAATATCTGGAAACAACATATTTGATGTACATATTCAGGTGAAATTGTTTCATATACATCGGGGTATGCTAGGTGGATTTAAAAAAAATAAGTATTAGTCATAAAATATTGTTAGTAACTTTGATATTAACTATATTACCTGTAACTATTGTTGGTTTTTATGCTTACGAGCAGACAGAAGCCGGTACCTGGTCTCAATTGGAAGACTACTTGAATGACCAATTGTTCCTTGAAAAGACATATATCGAGTCTACTTTCTCCCTTGCACAAGACAAAGTAAACAGTGACCTGGGAGTTGCAAGGACCGTTTTTTACTCAAAAGGTAATCCTGAAATCATTTATGGACAAATGGTATTGGGAGAAGATTATGTTGTCAACAATAATTTTGAGATCGTTGATGATGTCAAGAATATGGTAGGAGGGACTGCGACTGTATTCCAGGTAGTGGATGGAGAGGCTGTAAGGATCTCTACTAACGTCATCACCAATGAGGGAGAAAGAGCAGTCGGTACCATAGTGTCACAACCAGTGTATGAGACAGTTGTCAATAAAGGTGGAGTGTTCTATGGAAGAGCATGGGTAGTCAATGCCTGGTATCTGACCGCATACGAACCGATCAGAAATAGTGATGATGAGATTATAGGTATTCTTTACGTTGGTGTTCTTGAAGATCCATTTATCGACACCATAAGGGACCATATGAGTGAAATTGTTGTAGGTGATACTGGATATATCTATATAATGGACTCAAAAGGAAATCTTGTACTTCACCCTAGTATGGAAGGTGAGAATGTCTATGAGCACGACTTTGTAAAAGATATTATCAATAACAAAGAAGGCATTATCGCTTATGAGTGGAAAGGTCGTGAAAAAATTGCAGGTTACACGTACTTTGAGCCAAATGATTGGTATATAGTATCAAGTACTTATTATGAAGAGTTTGCAGGTCCCCTGCTGGCAATCAGGAACAGTTTAATAATGGCTGTTTTAGTCTTTGTGATTCTTGGTGTTTTAGCTGCATTCCTTCTAAGCAAATCGATTTCCGGTGGAATTCAAAAAATAGTTACTGAATTTGATGACATAACCAATGCTACTCTCCAAGGTAAACTGGACAAGAGAGCAAATATTGATGTCGGTGTTGACTTAGAAGCGATACCCAGAGGTTTCAATCAGGTACTGGATGCTGTGGAAGAGAACAAAGAAAAGCTCCAGGCATTCATTGACAATGTTCCTGTCGGGATATTCCGTACTAATTCTGATGGAAAAGCTCTTCGGGCAAATCCTGAGATGGTACGAATCATAGGCAGAGAGAGTAAAGAAGAAACTCTCGAACACATGCAGAATGTAGGAAAACAATTGTATTTTGATCAGCAACGTCATGACGAGCTTATCAATGTCCTTGCAAAACATGGTCATGTTGAAAATTTTGAATTTGAGGCTTTACGTGCAGATGGTGAACATGCCTGGTTAATGATCAATGCAAGAACAAATGTAAAAACAGAACCAGGAGATAATTCGTTTTTAATAGATGGTTTTATCCTTGATATTACAGAACGTAAACAAGCTGAGATGGCACTTCTTCATGCTAAAGCCCTAGCTGAAGAATCAAATCAAATTAAATCGGATTTCATTGCAAACATGAGCCACGAACTTCGTACACCACTTAATGCTATTATTGGTTTTTCCCAAATGTTGAATGAAAAAATAGTTGGGGATTTGAATGAAAAGCAAACTCGTTATACATTCAATATACTGAAAAGTGGTGAGCATCTGTTAGAATTGATCAATGACATACTCGACATCTCAAAGATAGAATCAGGTAATATGGAATATTCTCCTGAGATAATCAATCTCAAGGAGGTAACTGATGAAATCATAGCATTGATGGATCCTCTTATTAAAGAGAAGAATATTAATCTGGAAATCAATATCGGATTCGAGAATCTGGAAATAAATGCCGATAAGATTAAAGTGAAACAGATTCTGTACAATCTTCTTAGCAACGCCATCAAATTCACAGATGCAACTGGCGATGTATGGCTTGACTCTAAAATAATGGATGGCAATGTTCAAATATCTGTCTCAGACAATGGTATTGGCATTCCCCTGGAACAGCAGAAAACTATTTTTGATTCATTTAAACAAGCCAGTTCATTCACAAGCCGCACTCATGGCGGGACAGGATTAGGGCTTGCAATTGCAAAATATTATATCGAGATGCATTCAGGGGAAATACAAGTTGAAAGTGAAGTTGACAAAGGAAGCACTTTCACATTTACAATACCTATAGATTCGAGATATAATTGAGAAGTAATCATGAAAAGAACTTCAATTAAACCCGCCTCATTTTGGCATTACTCTTTCTCACAACACATCCCTATTGCAAAAATAACAACTAGAAAGCGTAGTCATTCTACAAGAATCAGCATAATCACAAGCATAAAAGATCTGGCATAAAGTTTCTAAGACAGATCTACCTAAGCAAATTGAGCCAAGTACTAGCCCAGTCCTTTATTTTGTAGGACTATAATCTTTATTTTGATTTTTTAGTTCTTGTATAACCTTACGACCAATCTGTTTAGTGTGAGTTTTACCTTTTTCTTCTATGTCAATTTCGAGCTCTTTTTCAGAATTAATCTCTTTTAGTAATGGTTTTACAGTGCTCTCATATTTATCTTCATCAAGATTGAAAATCTTTATTGAATCACTCTTGTATCTTTCAAGTCTGAAATGTCCTCGTGAAGCTTTTACACATACTAAGTCTGCGACGCTACCAAGCTCATAAATTATTTTTTCTGGATTAGCTATTGTTCCTTTTATGTGTCTGATGAAAGCCTATTTGAAAAATTTAAATATTTTAAACGAATTTACGACTAACATTACATAAAATATTAGAATTACAGTTTCACAGGTTAAAAGGAATGTATACATATGGAAACTGAAATACATGACCAATTATTACAAATCCCTCTAAAAGAGCAAAAACTCTACAAAATGTCACATGGTGCCTTTAAACTAAAAAAACATGCTGACATATTAGAAATTTTAAAACAAAACAACTGGATAGTACTTCATGAAAGCACCAAAAAAGGCCAAGCTGAGAGATTTAAAAATACACTTGATGCTGGTGATTATGTGTACATTACCGTTGGAGGAGATGAAGTTTATTCAATAGCTAAGATTAAGCCTGGGCCCTGGCAATATGTTCCAGAAGACATTACTGGTGAGTCTGGATGGATCTACAGGGAAGTTGAATACATCAAGCCTGCAATCAAAAAGTACCCTTACGGAATAAAACACAAAAGAAACGATATCTATCCAAGTGGTAACAGCACTCTTTCAGAGATTACTCCCAAAGATCTGAATGAAGCTAATGAGATACTATTCAAACCTTATTTTGGTGTGGAATTCATATCCGATAAAGCACCACCTGTAAAAAAGGAGGATGACCTGCCTAAGCATCCATGTAACATTATATTGTATGGTCCTCCTGGTACAGGAAAGACCTACAATACTATTGATAGAGCAGTTGAAATTATCACTGGTTATAGTGGAAATCATGATGAAAATAAAGAGGTCTTTGATTCATTAAGGGAAGAAGGACAAATCGAATTTGTTACGTTCCACCAAAATTATGGTTATGAAGATTTTATGGTAGGTATTCGTCCAGACCTCGATGATTCCGATCTTAAGTTCAAAAGGACAGAAGGAATATTTTATAAACTATGTAAAAGAGCAGAGCAAAATTACTTGCAATTCCAAAACATAATTGATGCACTAAGGCCCTTCGATGAAGTATTCTTCGAATTTATGGAACCCTTAGAAACCGAGAATAAAGAAATCGAAGTTAAAATGCTTTCTGGAAAGGTTTCCTTTTGGATCACAGATATCGATCCTGATAATGGTAACATCAGTTTCAGAAACAGTGTTGGAAAATCAAGTAAGCTAAATATCAGCACACTTAAGGGACTTTATGAAGGTACTAAAGAACTTAACAGTGGTCGTAGATCTTATTTTGACCCCTTGGTGAATGAATTACTGGAAAGAGGAAAAGAAGTTGCAACACAAGTTCCACTCAAAAGATATGTCCTCATAATTGATGAGATCAACCGAGCCAATATATCAAAGGTCTTTGGTGAATTGATTACGCTTCTGGAAGAAGATAAGCGCATAGGAGCTAATAATGAGCTGATGGTCAATATTCCAAATGAAGATAAGGTCTTTGGAGTACCTCCGAATCTTTATCTTATAGGAACCATGAACACTGCTGATAAGTCAATTGCCCTTATCGATATTGCACTTAGAAGACGTTTCGAATTCATTGGATATTTCCCAGATTATACATTATTATCGGATGAGAAGCGCAGCATTCTCAGACATATAAATAAGGAGATACATGAACGCAAGAAATCAGCGGATTATCTGATAGGCCATGGCTATTTTATGAACAGTATTGGTATACCTGATGTTCTTAGCAATAAGGTGATACCACTTCTAATGGAATACTTCTCAGGTAAAACCGATATTGTTGAGGAAATCTTCAAAGGAAGCAGTTGGTCAGTGAAATATGATACTGAACAATACGACTGGCAAATACAGCAGTAGACCAATGAAAAAGATATTTGAATACGATGAGAAGGTCAAAGTTCCTGACCGAGTTTCTCTTGAATCCTATTTGTATTCTCTGTGGAGAGAATACAAAGAGGTTTGGCCACCTAAGAAAGAAGATGATTCTCTCAATAAGAGAAAAAAGTACCAGCCTTTTTTGATGTTTGATGGGGATCTAGCCAGAGCAAGGAACTACGCAGGCTTCATTCATTTTGAGGATTTCAAGGTAGAGATATTCCCCAAGATTTTCAAAAATACTGTTGATATTAGCAGAGACCACATGCATCGTCATTTGTTCTACTGGTTGAGTTATTGTAATAGAGTGAAATTCCCTTTCAATCAGGCATTCCTTGATAAATGTGAGATATACGAATTGCCAGAACTTATCATCTACTTATTTGCAAATCAAATACATGAAGTTGTAAGCACCCAGCCTTATTCTGTTTATGAAGAAGTATCTGAGGCTTTACAAACACCGCGTGGTCGAATAAATTTCACCCGTTATGTGGATCTGATTTCATATTGCAATTATCACCAGATAGATTGTGATTATGAACCTTTTGTGTTTGACAATTCACTGAATCGTACAATTAAATATTGTACTAGATTATTGCTTTCAGAAGCTAGGATTTCTGAAACCCAGAGATTGTTGAATGATATCATTTTTGTGTTGGATGAAGTGGATGATCAGGTATGTTCCCCATCGCAACTCTCGAGCTTCCAAATATCCCCCATATACGGGGATTATGAAGAGATTGTTCATATCTGCAGTATGATACTGGAAACTCAGGTATATTCACATGAGAACTATGATATGAAGAATTGGAGTCTGCTATTCCCTATGGAGCTTATTTTTGAAGAGTTCATAGCAGGCTTTATTCGAAAACATTTTAGTGACACGTTTAAAGTGGAAGCTCAAAAATCAGACCTTTATCTACATGATGATCCAAAAACATTCAACCTCCAACATGATATTTTGCTCACGAACAAGGAAACTGGTGAACAGATAATCATTGATACAAAATACAAACCACGCTGGGATTTGGAGAGTGGAGATTCAAAGAAGGGTATTTCTCAATCTGATATGTATCAGATGGTCAGTTATGCTTATAGAAGAGGGAATGATAAGGTTTTACTCATCTATCCTAATACATCTGAGGAATTGGCAGAGGACTATACTTTTGTTGTCAAACAAGGTGATACGGACGGATGCATTAGAATAAAGGCTGTAGACGTTCCATTTTGGTCAATTGATGGGTATTTGTGTGTTGAAGAGAGGCTTAAGTTTAAATTGGGACAGGTGTTGGATGGAGATTTTTGAGGGAAACAAAAACGTTTGATAATAAATGAAGAACACCAGGTAATTTTGTGTGCATGAATATTATTTTACCATGAATGCCCAAGAAAACGGTATATTATGATTTCAATCATTTTTGTAGAATTACAGAAAATAAAAAGAGCAAACTTAAATAAATTTAAGAATTTTAATGAAAAGTACAAAAACTGAAAGGCATGTTAGTTTTGTTAAAAGAAAAATTAAAGATGAACATTTTAGAAGCAAGAAACCTCGGATGCAGAGTTCTTTCTTAGTTTTATTACTCTCTTGAGAAATAATCACTTGCTTAGTGAAATATAACAAAATAAAAACAAAGTCTTGGGTAAATCGATTAAAATCTTTAAGATTAATTAGGTTGGGAAAAATGATGAATAATGGGATATTTCTGGGATTGGTGAAAAAGAAATGATAGAGAGGATCGATACTATCAAAAATTTTGGAATTTACAAAGACTTGACATTTTGTGCACCTGATTTTAAAAAGTACAATTTAATTTATGGATGGAATTACTCAGGTAAAACAACATTATCTAGATTATTTAGGTGTATTGAATTGAATAATCTTCATCTTGATTTTTCTGATGCGCAATTTGAACTTACAGATATTAATACTAATAGAATTAAACATGATAGTTTAGATAATTCTTCATATCAATTCCGTATTTTTAATACAGATTTTGTAAATGATAATCTTTATTGGGACGATCAAGAAGCTAATCCGATTTTTATTTTAGGAGAAGAAGATATTGAATTGCAAAAACAAATAGAAGAATTGGACACAAAAATTGATAATTTACAAAATGAAAAAGAGGACCATAGACAAGAAAAATTGAGACATCTTGATGATTTAGAGAAAAAATTAACTGATAAAGCAAGAGAACTCAATAGAATAAAGACACCCTATAATAAGTCAAAATTGAAAAAGACATTGGAAGTATTTAGAGATACCATAGATGAATATTTCTTGAATGAAAGGGAACTTGGCACATTAATTGAAACAATAAACACTCCTTCAAAAGATAAAATCTCTGAGATTTCATTTCACCTTCTAGATAAAGAAAAAATAGAAAATTTTAGAGAACTGTTAGAGAGGACAGTTATAGCACAAACAATTGAAAAGCTTAAAGCTAATCCTGAACTTAACAATTGGATTCAAAAAGGACTTATTTTACATAGAGATAAAAATCAATGTGAATTTTGTGGAAATCAACTTGATGTTAATTTACTGGAAGCATATGAAAATCATTTTTCTAAAGAATATGAAATTATACTGTCAGAATTAAACGCACAGATTGCTGAGCTGAATACTTATCAAATTTCACTTTCCATACCCGATGAAAAAAGAGTTAATCCTCAATTAGAAGATGGCTATATAAAAGCAAAAGATAATCTTGATAAGTCCATAAATACTTACAATGACAAAATAAAAGAAGTCAGTGATTTGCTAAATAAAAAAATGAATAATCCTTTTGATAAATACACTGATAGTTTCCCCATTTTTAGTATTAATCTTATTATTGAAGATCTCAATGCTCTCAATGAAATTATTAATAAACACAATAATATTTGTGATAATTTTCAAAATGAGCAAACAGAAGCATTTACAAAAATAGAATTGCATTATGCATGTGAATTCAACAAAGACAATGATTATTACATTAAATTGGATGAATTACTCGAGTTTGATATCAAAATAACTTCAATAGTCGATGAAATTAGAGAACATGAAGCTTCATTGAAAGAAATTAAATCAAACTTATCTGATATTGGAAAAGCTGCAGAGAAAATAAATGGGGAATTACAAAGCATTTTTGGAAAAGAGCATATTAAGTTAGAAGCTATTGAAAATAATAAGTTCCAAATTTTACGAGAAGGAAGAGAAGCTAAAAATTTAAGTGAAGGCGAAAAAACGGCAATTGCATTTTCATATTTCTTAACTCGTCTCGAAGATCAGGACACAGATATTTCCAATGCGATTATTTTCATTGATGATCCTATTTCTAGCTTGGATTCAAACCACCTGTACAATACATTTGCAGTAATAAAATCCAAACTAGAAGACTGTAATCAGCTTTTTATCTCTACACATAATTTCGAATTTTTCAATTTAATGAAAGACTGGTTTAAAGGTATTAGAGGAAATAGAGAAAAATGTCGCTACTATTTAATTGAAAGAATAACTAAAGATACTGCTGAAGTATCAGATATACGCGAATTACCTTCTTTTCTGTTAAACTATAAATCTGAGTATCACTATCTATTTTATAAAATAAAATCTTTTGATGATAACCCAACAACTGATTTCGAAAACTTATATCAATTACCAAATATAACTCGTCGATTTTTAGAAGCATTCACTGGTTTTAAATATTCATTTGGGCTAAAAAAGGGACTTGAGCTATTAATAGAAAACGAAAGTAATCGAATAAAAGTTGATAAGTTTGTAAATAATTTTTCTCATCAGACGGGTCTCTCTCGATCTTTGATTTTAACAGATGTTCATGAATGTAACAGTATTTTGCATATTGTTTTGGAAGCTGTAAAGGCAAAAGATTTAGATCACTATACGCGCTTAGAAGAAATCTACTCTGAAGCAACAACAGCAGTCTAAAATTGATGGAAAATATTAATTTAAAAAGTGAATTACTGCAAACAATAATACAACGGATCTAAACAAACATGAATCACAAGTTGCAGCAAGAATATCAATCATCTGATAGATTGAATCAGGATATTGAAGCGAAGGTCACATTGAATTCCCCTATGCTAGAAAAAATAAAGAGAAGTGAATTTGCAAAAGATAGGGATAGAATTCTCTACTCAAGGGCTTTTAGGAGGCTGCAACATAAAGCTCAGGTGTTTTCTAATGACAAAGGTGATCATTTTAGGACTCGTTTAACACATACACTAGAAGTTAGTCAGATTTCCCGAAGTCTTGCACGATATTTTTATGTAAATGAAGACTTGGCTGAGGCTATTGCAATAGGACATGACATTGGTCATACTGCTTTTGGACATCAGGGAGAAAGAGTTTTAGATAAAGTCATGAAAGGCGAAGACGACCTGGGAATGGTTAAATATTCAATAAATTACGGGGGATTCAAACATAACTTCAATGGCATACGTGTTTTGGATGTTGTACAAACAAAATTCGAATCTAATGATGGGTTAAATCTTACATGGCAAGTGCTTGAAGGTATCCTGAAGCATACAAAAACAAAGAGATGCAGCGATTGCAAGAATTGTGGAAATTGTTGGGATATCAAAAAGTTTGTAAATGACCAGGCACTAATTCCAAGATTGTACTTAGATAAAAGACACTCAGTAACCATAGAAGGTCAAATAGTTGCTATTGCAGATGAAATTGCACAAAGGCAACACGATATAGATGATGGTTTTAGAGACTATTCACTTAAACTAGATGTTGACTATGTTTATTCGAAAATAATAGAACTCTGCAATGATATTAGTTATGAATATACATCATTAGAACACGAAGAATCTCTTTCATTGTTGAATGATTTAAAAACAAATTTGGAATCACATAACGAATCAACGAAATTCTATAAGCAAGAAGTTTTAGTAAGAGATATAATCGAATATTTTATATTAGACGTTCTAAAACATTCTGAAAAAAACCTCCTGCAGATATCGAATCTAATAGATGACAGCAGCAGGAAAATAATTGACCAAGATTTAATCAGTTTCTCACCAATTGGTCAGGAGCTGAACATTTCCATTGAAAAATTAATCAAACAAAGAATTCTCAACTCGTGGGAAGTAAACAAGTTTGATGGGAAAGCACACTATATAACAAGACAACATTTCAAGGCATATTATCGTAATCCACTTCAAATGCCAAGTTATGTATTTAATAGATTATTGTCGAAAATCAAAGATACTTCTCATATATATGATATTGAATTAAAGATAGGTAACAATGGAAAAAGAAAATTGAAGGATATTAATTTTGATAGTGATAGAAGTGAAATATCCATCTTGATTGAAACTCTTAAAATTGAAAATATAAGCAGAAATGTAATTCTACCTGAACAGTCTGGTAGACTGTTTTTTAAGTCGGAAAGGGAAAGAAACCCTTCTACTGATGGTATATTAAAGAGATTAAAATCTATAAATACTCAGGATATTAGCAAATTAGAGTCTCAAGAAGATTTATTTTTGAAATGCTTGTTAGAATGCAATTACATCTATCTATCAACTATTTGTGATTATATTTCAGGTATGACAGACAACTATGCAAAGAGCCAATTTAAGGAATTGTACTTAGTAGATTAATCATTCAAAGTTGTAATTGAATTTGAAGAAACATGACAATATTAAATATCAAATATTCACAATATCATATATCTTCTTCAAAGCATATTCATGAGTAATCTTTTCCTGTTCTAATCGGTTGTTCTTTTCAAGATTGCTGAGATGTTCGAACAACAGATGTTCTTCACTGGTCAGGTTCTGCAGTTCTGTAACGTTAGTATATGCTCCTGTAACGACCAAATCTTCAAACTCTCTGAAGGTATCGAAATCCATCATACAAGATTGCGTTTGTGGGAAATAACTCCGCATTTGTGACAATATCTGGAAACCATGTGGATCAATATCTCCCCAGTATATAATTTGTTTATCAGATAGCCATTTTGCATTTTTCAGCATAACTATATCAAATCCCTTACCGAACACAGCTATAGATTTTTCCATAGATGGCATGGTCAGGAAAGTGGTGAGCATATTGGTCTTGTTTTCAACAACAAACACATTATGACATGGTATATTAAGTTGATTGAATTGGCTCTGTGGAATACTCATATCATCTATACCATTGAAGAATTCCAGTGCTATTTCAGAATCGAGTATTCGGAATCGAACTAATTTTTCATCATATTTCAAATTGAAGCGTTTATTGAAGTTTGTTTCATCTTCATTCAGGTAATCTGCAATAAGGATATTCAGAAGAGGTCGGATGATAGATGTGTTTTTTTCAATGAATTTAGTGGATATGTCCAAAGGGATTTCACGGATGAATATATGTGGCTGTGGGTTCTGGATAAAATATTTGCACACTTTGATTATATCGTCCCATTCATTTAGATTGCCAATAACTTTTTGTGGGCTAGATTTGATCCATGGTATCAATTGGGGAAGTTCTTCCGATATCTGCTGTACAGTAGATAGAAATTGGTGATATTCTGTTTCTCTCCGTATGAACTTAAGGTAATCGTCGAGGGTTTCGAAAAAAATCTTGTTCGGTAACTGCTGTTTACCTATCTCTCTATGATTCTTCTCAATTAATTCTATCGTGTAGCCGTATCCTTTCTTTTCTTTTGATCCATTAATCAGATTACTGAGTTCGTCCCGAATTAGGGATATATTTCCACGGGCATCCTTTGGTTTAATTTTACGAAATCGTATGTATATAGGAAAATCTGGAGTATCCTGTATCGATGATACCAGAATATCTGTATAGCAACGAGATGCTTTTGTTCGTATCTCATTGGGTTTGATTAACACGCCATCGCTTCCTGTTGCCTCATTGTTTTTTCCTCTCTATACTTCTGTATTGTCATATTAAGTATTTTTGAGTTATCTCCATTGACTGTATTTGATACTACATGGATGAAATTAACATAATCTGCAATTACATCAATGCTTCTTTCGGGGGTAACGACCAATATCTGAAGGTTCAATTTATCAAATAGATCAAATCCATATCTGGTAGTGTCATCAGAAGCTCTTGGGAATGCTTCGTCAAGTATAACAAAACGGAACGAATTGGATTCGGGATTGTCTCCACCTGGTCCAAATCTATATGCAAGAGCAGAAGCTAAAATTGTACACGCAAGTTTTCCTTTCTGGCCACCAGATGATCCGTCCAAATCGCTATAAACGCGAATAATGCGATTATCTGTACATGATTTTTCTTCTGCTGCATACACTAACCAGTTCCTGACATCTGTTACAGTGTTTATCCAGATGTTATCGGATGTATCTGTTCCTTTGAATTTATCTAAAAAACTCTTTACTTTCTGGAAATTTTTTTCGTTTTCGTTATCATCTGGTAGTATACTGTTTTGTAAACAATCTTTCAGTTCGTTCCTAAACTCTCTTATTGTCTGACTAGTTGTTTTTTCAGTTGTCAATTGGAAATATGTGTTTGGATTGTATTGCAACTCACGAAGGTATTCGTTAATTTTATTAATATCTCGCTTGATTTTTCTTTCTGCGTCGTGGAGTTCGGCGGAGAAACGGGAAATTGAATCCCATGTGTCATTTTGCAGTTTTTTTCGAAATTCATTCTCATGTTTTGGTAGATCATCTTCCAGTAATCTTGCGTAAATCTTACTGTAAGTAGGAATATCTTCAATATGATTACCAAATTCAAATGTTTCTTCGGGATAAGCAATTCTGTATTCTGTCATACTCGATACAATATCATTGGTTAGTCCTCTGAGTCTACTATTTTTTGTATCGATGGTGTGAGCCAATTTAGATTCTGTGTCGCGATGTATTCCTTCAATCGAATCTAGGGAAATATCCTGTGTTGTCAAATGGACTAACACATCAGGTAATTTCTCTTGTCCGTGGTATGGATTTTCCTTCTGTGTTTCGATACAGTCGCAGAGTTCGGTTTCCCTGTTCCTAATACTGTCGCCTTTGCGCGTTTCTTCGCGCTCAAGTTTTGTTTTTTCGTCGTCCTTGCGACTTATTTCTTTTTTTAGTTCGAGTAATTTATCTTCCAGAGTTTGCAGATCATTTGAACTTTCCCTGATTTTTGTTATCTCTTCCTGATGTTCATTGATGTTGTTGACCACGGATTGCCAATCAATACTATCAAATCTTTTAATGGAAAGGATACTACTAAGTACGGTTTTATCTTCGCCCAATTTTTTCTGTCCTTCTTTGAGTTGGGCTTGCTCGCTGGCACATTTCTGAATACTTCTGAATACTTCGTCTTTATGTGCTTCCATTATTCGAACTTTTTCTTTATTGTCCCACCCAAGAACATATTTCCTTCGATTCTGCAGGTCCCACCGATCATCTTTTTCATGTTTGCCACCACTGCCTTTTATCTGTCCTTTTTGAGTAATTGCTCTTGGTTCTTTCTGGAAATCCTCGATGTTGTCACAGCAGACAAGATTGAATCTTGTTATTAGTTCATTATATATCCACCCATGAAACCTTGAATCTTCATTGGATTCTATTTTATCGACAACCATATCTTTTTCGTGTTTATCTATTTTAGATTGTCTAAATCCATCGGGAACTCTAAAGTAAACCAAGCGACCTTTTAAATTAGTTTGATTGACATATTTACTAATTGTCTTATAATGTTCTTCTGGTACAAGCATACTTAATCCGAAGTTATGCAGGAGCCTTTCCAGTGCTCCTTCCCATTCACTCTCATCTGACCTGACTTTTATGAGTTCTCCTACGAATGGTAGTTCTGCTACATCAATGGCACAATTTCTAAGAATATCGGCACGAATTGCCAGATTATCAGATGGTATCTGAGTAGTTCTCAACTTCAATGATTGAAGTTCGTCATCCAATTCACTAAATTGTTTATCCAGATCTTTTTTATCGGCAAATGCTTCGCTTATTCCATCTGTAAATTCGTTCCATTTGTTATCTATTTGTGTCAATTTTTCATTAGCAATATTGTTAGCATTTTTAAAGGCAACCTCATTGTACGGTGGAGCAATTCCAACGGATATACAATTTTTGACATATTGTTCATGTCTATCTTTCTTTTCTGTTTTGTCTTTTTCCAGAGTTTTAATCTCTTCTTGCAATTGCCGTACCCTATTTCCAGCAGCATTTTGGGATATTGCCAACTCTACTTTAGATGCGCTATCTCTTAATTGTTCAATTTCATCCTTTTTTCTCTGGATCATTTCTTTCAGTTCAGCGAGCTCAGTTTTCGTGAATTTAATGAACTGGGTAAGCATATCATATTTTCTTTCTCCAATGTAATATGGCAAATACATTTTGCAGCTATTTAACTCTTCAATTTCCGAGTCAATTACCTGAAATTTTTTGATATTTGTTATCATTGGTCCAAGCATAGATATTTGCTTCTTATCTTTTTGGATAGATTCATATATGCTTGTAAGAGATTTGAAACCCCTCAACATTTCTTTGATCATGCCTGTGAAATTGGTCTCTTCGAGCATATGATGTCGCATGAATGGGGTTAGTTCATCAATATTCTTCATCGAGACGGTTTGGAAAAATAGATCCAATACCTTTTCAGATCTTATACCGAAATATCGTTGAAACGACAGACTATATTCGCGATGCGAATCGAAAACCAAAGTATTTGGTAGATTCTTAATACGTTTCTTTATAGCAAATATGTCTGTCTCACCGTCCTTGAGTTCGATGTGTTCCTGGAACGACAATTCTTCTTCTGAGGTAACAAAAAATTTTTTCACTTTTTCTCCATCGGTGGAAAATATCTGTGCCAATGTCATTCCTTTCTTGATACCGCGATTATAGAAGTAGCATAGTAAGACAGAGTAGTTGCTTCCATCACGTAGATTGACAGGTTTTGCATTGTTATAAGTGTCTTTTTCGGTTGTGTAACTTCCGAGCACATATGATTTAACTGATCTTTCGCCCTTCTTTGCATCACCTGCCTGGTTATATACGATTTTAGAAGGGTGGACCAGTAGAGTAATTAATGCATCGACCAGTGTTGATTTACCTGATCCATTGGCACCAGTCATCAGTGAATTGAATCCTTGTGGATCGATAACCCAGAGGTTCTGGTTAAATGTACCCCAATTATAAATTTCAAGTTTATGTAATCTATATCCTTTTAGATTACTATCATCAAGATAATCAGCTATTAGATTCTGTGGCATCGTTTACTCCGCCTTCGATGTCATTCTCATTTATTTCATTTTTATGTTCAAGCAGTTTGTCTTTGATCACGTGGAGAATTTCGTTATCTATTAATGCAAATAATATTGATCGTATCTCAAAAGTATCCTTTTCAGTGCGCAGTTCTCTCAAGAATCCATATTTTTTAACCTTGTTAATGAGAATATCAATCTTCTTATCGGTTTTTGCTCCATCGGAAGATTTTTCCATATATGGTTTCATTATGCTGATTATAGTCTTTCGATCTATGGTACAGAAAGGTGACCTGTCGCTTGTTTCTTGTTGATCTTCATACAATTGTTCTACAAGAAATACACATAATAGTGTTTCATGATAAGAAAGCTGCTTTTTGCTTATTAAAGACGGAAGTGCTTGTTCAGTTCGTTCGTCATTACTACGCTGTCTGAGAAAAGCATACCCATCGTCTTCATGAATGATCAGTTCGATGCCTATGTTTGCAAAATATTCTTTTAGTACTGGTTTATGTTGAACAATATTTTCCCATGTGACTTCATCATCTTTGAATACATTTCCTTTTAGTAGTTTTATAACCGATATGGCATATGGAAGCTGTCTATTATTTTCAATCATATTTCACTCCGACAAAATATTATCTGGGGGATTTGTACCAAAAATTGCATTTGATTGATATTATTCGAAATCATTTTTATTTCTGGAATATTTCCATTTATGACAGCATTTTCATCATCTGACGCTATGGTGATATAAGCTACCAATTCATCAATTCCTTTCTCTATGGGATACGCTTCAATGATTGTTTTTAATGATACCTGAGAATGCTTTTCCAAGAATTTTTGTATGCGTCCCTCAAGTTCTTTTTTATCAATACTGAACCGATTATATAGGATTGAAGCATCATTATCATCTGCGGAACCGAGAACAACTTCTCTTTTTTGCAATTTTGTTGTTGTCTTTGATGTCCATAATGTTCGGTCCATAACCATTTCGATATCAGCTTTGTCACCAAGCTCAACAAAATTTACATCGGTGGGTGGATTATCTTTTATTTCAAACGCCACTGATTTAATATTTCCAATAACTTCCATTATTCTTTTATTTTCCAGAAAATTTTGATTATTGAGGAATCTACTTAATTGTTCAGCAAGTGAATGATCAACTATCTGAACTCTGCCACCTGCTCTACTTAATTTAATTAACATGTTTTCAAGAATAGATGATTGTTGCTTAACTTCCTGTATTTGTGGAGTTGCAAGAACCATTCCAATTAGCTTCTCAAGTTCATCTTGTTGATTATATGATCGGAGCAAGTTCCTGAGTGCTTCAAGACTTTTTCCCTGGTCGGAATTGAAGATAATATCCTCGGCTGAGACCACTTCATCAAGTACCTCACCTTTTTGAACATTTACCTGGAGTAATTTTTTTCTGGTTTCTCCATCAAGCACACGAAGATTGTGCTCAATCTCCTTGAAATCTGTTAACATGTTGTCTACAGTTTCACATATATTGAAGTATCGTTCTCTTATCTGTGTATCAGTAAGTGTATCTACGATACCTGCTTCTGCTTTTTCGATTTTAAGTTCGATCTCTTGTTTTTGTTTCTTCAGTTCGTTCAATTTTTCAATCGGATTATCCGTATTGGTATACGCTAGTTCTTTAAGGGTACTAATAATTACCAAGAGGCGGGATTCGGTACCAACAAATTTTCTGGTCTCAATGAGGTTTTTGATCCAATGAAGTGCATTTTCAGTATGATGTGTCAATTCAAAATATATCATATCATCCGAAGAACTACGAAAAGTTCCCAGGAATCCCGAATTTGTCCAATCTTCTAGATATTCAGATGGTTGTCTAGGATATTTTATACTTTCTTGTTTTTCTAAATGGTAAAGGTAATTTGACAGATTTGATTTTAGTTCATCCTTTGGAATTTCATGAACCGTGGTTTCTTTGAATTGTTGATTGAGAAAACTAATTATCAATGGACTATTGTCGGCATTGATTATTTTTATAGCTGGATGTTCATCCTTCAAACGTTTAATATCACGATGTTCCATTTATGCTCTCCACATATTGTTCAAAAAGTACAGTTATTTATTTTCCATTTCTATCGCATATTCCCTTATAATCACAGAACCGACAGTTCGGATCCTCCTTCACTTCAAAATCTTCCCCTAGTATACGAATTACATTATCTTTGATTCTGCCAACAACAGCTTCAACACCTTCTTCACTCACATCAATCAATCTAATGTCAGCAACACCTGGATTCACATACATATGGCCTGCCTTCACTGGCAACTTACCATACATTTCCCTTACAGCAGTACAGTATAGAGCTATCTGAACATCATCAAGTAACTTTTTCTTGGAATAAGGAGTCTTATTTGTCTTGTAATCGATGACAATATAATCCCCATCAGGGGTTACATCTAAACGATCAATGGAACCTCCGAACTTAGCACCATCAAGACTTAAATCAAACCATTTTTCGACCTCGATTGTCTCATTGGGATTAGTACTTTCAAAATCCACCCAGAAATCAAGCATCTTTTGCATCTTGTCGTGTTCCTGATGTTTCTGTGTTTCAGAATCAAAACCAGAAGGATCCCATAAAGATTCGAGTAGTTCTCTAGCTACAGAAATATCTGGGCTTTCTCCCTGCATCATCAACTTGGACATTTGCTCATAGACTGCGTGCACATCCGTACCAACCTGGAAGAAAGTCTTTTGTGGTGTTGGTATTTTGAGCACGTAGCTGTACTTGAACTTAAGAGGACAATCTTCATACCTAATGATTGATGATGCTGAAAAGTGCATATCATCTTTCACAAGTGATGGTAATCTACCATCGATCATTGATTCCAATTCATCTGAAGGGACTGGATTTACCCGCAGAAGTTCTGAAGCATCAAAAGCTTGAAGATTACCATTTGATTCAAGTTCCCTAATCTGAGCAAGCACAATCAAAGACTCAATAGCTTGTTTTATCTGCCCTTGACCAGTATATGTTCTTACAAGGCGTTCAAGCTCATCCTTTTTCCTTTTAAGTGTAGAATCTTCAACAACATCGCAGTTCTCCTCATAATAGGGAGCTTCAATGAAGTCCACAAGTGGATTGTCCATATATCCAATATTCTCAAGGAACTCACTGGGTTTTACACCACGTTTATTGCCTGTATACCTCTCTGGAAACACAAGGTAAAGTTGTTCCTTTGCTCTTGTCATTGCCACATATGCAAGCCTTCGTTCCTCTTCAAGGTGTAAAGTCTTATCATCAGCATCCCTCTGAACACCCTTTGCCAGCTCGGTAGGAACAGTAAACTTCTTACGTGTGAGCTGTAGTGGAAGATGCCTTGCTGCCATATCACATACAAAAACAACCTTTGCTTCCTTACCTTTTGATTGGTGTATTGTCATTATCTTGACAGTATTGTCATCACTGGATTCCCCATCTTGAATTTCAAGATTGAACACAAGGTCTAGATGTTCAATGACCATTTCAAACTCAGAACCACCATTGATAAGTTCAAGATCTTCGACCATGGACACTAGCGAATTAAGGATTTTGATGTTCTTTCGGGATTGAACAGTGTCCTCTTTTAGTTGTGAACGATAGATATCTGTCATATCTGTAAGCAGGTACTTGACAGTGTCAGAAGGCAGATGATTTTTCTTAAATTTAGTAAGCTCATCAAGCCTTGCAACAATGGACCGTATAAGAGGTTCCTGGGTAATACCAGCTTCTTCAAGATGGTGTAACAGAACAGAATAGATACCATCACCCTGGTTGTCCTCTTCCTTAGTTAACTTACGCGCAAACGTGTTGATTTTTTGAAGATTATGCTCACTTAAGCCCTCTCTGCTAAATATCTTTGCAAAGGCAACACCATTATTGAATGGGTCTGCTACCACTCGCATATAGGCAATTGCTTCCTGAACTATAGGGAATTGGTTCAACTGCAATGAGCCAACATATTCTGAAGATATGAGATACTTATGGAGTGCATCACTGAATTTCTTACCGTCAGCACGTTTTCTTGTTAGTACGTAGATATCTTTAGGTTCCAATCCCTGTTCGTTGACTAATTGATTGATCTCTGATGCTACCCACTCAGCTTCACTTACATCATCTGGTGCCTTTACAACTTTAACATTTGAACCATCACCATTATGTGAAACAATTTCTTTTGCTTCCCTTTCTGGATTAAAACCAATTAGTTCTCTTGAAAGATCAACTATCTGAGAACTGGAACGGTAGTTCACTTCAAGGGCTATTTTATTAAGCTCAGGATAGTACTCATTCAACTGTTTGATATTTGATAGATAAGCACCACGAAATCTATAGATACACTGATCATCATCGGCTACGCACGTTAAGTTATTGCCCTCTGCCAGTAGACTGACAAGATATAACTGAGAATAGTTTGTATCCTGGAATTCATCTACAAGAATATAATCATAATTGCTCTTTACTTTGTTTCTGACAATGTTATTATTCTCAAGTAGCAGACATGACTTTAAGATCATGTCACCATAGTCAAGGAAGCTATTGTTATGCTTATATTGTTGGTATTGTTCATAGAATCTTGCAAAATCCTTTAATTTCAGAAGAGTATCTTCTTTCTCTTCGTCAAGTTCAGCACCTGAAGCTAAATAAGCACCAACATAGTCATGAACATCTGAAGGCAGGATGAGATGATCTTGGAATTGTGAAACACCTTCAAGCAAGCTATCTATAAGGTCATAAGGAGTATGAGGAATAATTATTGTTTCAAATCCGAAGGAATCCACATGTTCTATTCCCCATACATTTGCATGTTCTTTTGAGATAATCTTTGCATTGGAATTTTCACCGAGGTCAAAAGAGAATTCTTTGATAAGATTGTTACAAAATGAATGAAATGTAGATACATCGGTACCGCTTCCAGTACCAATTATATTCTCAATCCTTTCCTCCATTTCTCCAGCAGCTTTTTCAGAGAAAGTCAATGCAAGTATCCTTTCAGGATTCAGTCCATTTTCAATTAATTTTACGACCTTTTCGGTAATCGTGAAGGTCTTTCCTGAACCAGGGCCTGCCAGTATAAGCAATGGCCCTAATGTGTAGGAAACTGCATCTGTTTGCTTGGAATTTAGTTTTGCTTCAACCAATCTAATCTCTCCTTTTTACAAAAATCAAACTAGTCTGCCATCATTTAGAAAAATAAAATTTAGAAATACGTTTTTAAGTTCCTTGGACAACATATCACCCATTTCACTCTAAATATAGTTTATTTTCATTAAAATCTTTTTATTTGATTATGTGAGATTTCAGGATTCTGGAACGAAAGGAATAATTGTCTTTTTTGTAGGCAAAATGACCAGATTACTGGCCTAATGCTGCCTTTTCCCTATCCCTTTTGTACCACCAATCCCAACCCGACACATCCATTCACTAAATAATACAGTAACTCGCCTCTCTCCATCAAAAATTATTATTTTAACAGAAGAGAATGCAGTTGACAGGAAAGTTCAGGCCGAAAACACTCTTGAAGCTACTCTTGGGAAGGTAATTGAAATAAAAAAAGCAATAACATCTCTTTATGATCCTGTTAGGGTTGCAAAAGATGTTGTAGATATTATTGAAAAAGAACATGCATTGGGTAGGAGTGTTCTGATAAATGTATCATGCAGAAGAAAATCTCAGGCCTTCGGTGCATTATATGGTGCCTTTGCAAGAAGTGATATGGTCAAAAAAGTGGTGTAAGTTACCGAAGAAGGTAACTTCATGATTGAATTCCCTATTTTGAGCTTTAACCTGTCACCTACAAAGAAGTTGATACTTGAGATGATACAAAATGGTAATGTTGAAGTAGAGAATATTGCAGCAACTATAGGCATCTCCAAAGGGATGACATGTAACCATTTGAGGGAACTTAAAACCATGGGATATATTTCAGATGATGGAGGATATTCCTTAACGATTCGGGAAAATTGGCTGTGATATGATACTACCTATGACATCAACGCTATACTAATACACTAATTTGTCTAGAAAAATGTTAACAATTCTTTTTTATCAAATTCCAAAATATCAGTATCATATCCGTAAAAGCAAAATCAATAACAATAATGGCAAACCTTTGTTTGTAATCTCCTTGGATGAAGACTTTACCCCCGCCACAGAAGTTATACAACTTACAGCAGATATCGAAGCTAGACTTGAATTCCTGGAAAAACAGCTCTCGCTCTTAGAATCTCAATCAAACAAATCTGAAATTCCTATTACACAAGATGATGCTAACTACTCCCAAAACAACATGAATGACACTAAAAAACAGCAAAAAGTAGAAGAAAAATCGTTGCCTGCAGAATCAGAAAAGTGTGGTGGGCCCGATGAGATTCGAACTCATGACCCCCGCCGTGTAAAGGCGATGTCATAACCGGCTAGACCACGGGCCCATTGCGAATAAGTTAGTTTGTCGGCGACGCTTTCGTCTTCGAGCAACCCCATAATGTAACTAGTGATATATAATCCTTTTTGGTGAAAAGAGCCGAAACAGCGGCTAAATCTGTCTGCCTGGAAATCTTACCTTCTGAAAACAGTCCCATTTATATAGGCTGTTAACAGATTGTTATTTTGGAATGGGTACAGTGACTTTGGCAGAAACATTAACAGACTTCTATAATATCATTCTCGAAGGTGACACAACAAAACTAATCTCTGTTTTTGTAGCAGAGCCTGTGATAGATACACCCTTTGAAGGAAAAATTTCGGGAAGAGATGCAGTTATTGAATTTATAAATCAGCAAAAGAAATGGCTGAGCGTACATGAGGCCAGACAGCAATTTATGGAACTCACCTCCAGCCCGGAGAGAATATGCGTTGAGATAGTACTTCATTTACAACGCGATAACAGAAATATAGATCTCCCTGTTGCGATAGTTGCTGACATTGACAGAGATAAAATCTTCTCAGTACGGGTATATCACAGCACATGGCCATTTACAGGAAAACATGAGATAAGAGAACCGTTAATCAAACCTGCAAATAAACTTGATGAACCACAGTTTGTAGAACAGTACATGCAGGCTTTAGGAAAAGGAGATGCTGAAACTATCCTGGGTCTTTTTGAAGATAGTGGTTATGCCCGTGAGCCCAGCGGTTCGGATTATAAACACTCCGGGAAAAACGGTCTGAGAGAATTCTACTCAACCATATTGCAGGATGGGGGAATACTCCTGAATCATTGCACAGTCACTTTCGATGGCAAAAATGCAGTAATAGAATACATCGTTGAAAGTTGGGGAAAAACAAAACTGCTGCCACAGGCAGGTGTAGCTGTCTACGAACTCGGAAAAGACGGGAAAATTCATGCAGCCAGAATATACGATGACGTAACACCACCCGGAGAAAAGTAACAGTAGACATGTTTTTTTCTTCAGTACCCTGAATTTTTGCCAGTTATTTCAGTAATGTCTATCCTGATTATAGCGACCTTATCCACGACATCGTCTGAGTAGGAACTTTCCATTTCCCCGGCATACTTTTCCATCAACAGGTTCAGAGCTTTGATCTTATTTTCTTTATCAGCTATAATGGAAGCATTCCCATGACCAATGATGCTATAGTATTTCATACTCCAGCCACAGCTTGTAGGTGCAGGAGTGACCTCGGCCTTGTACTTCATCTCAAAGCAGACATGAGGATTTTCATTGATGATTTCCATCTTTTTCCCTGCCTTTGCAGCATGCAGGTAGAGAGCATTGTTAGAGTATGCAAAATTCATAGGCACCACATAAGGAACGTTGTCTTTGCAAAGACCAATTCTGCATATGAAAGCCTCTTTCAGGATGGTCTTCATCATCTCCTCATCCCATATCTGTTTCTCGGGCCTTCTCATAGTACACTCACCTTTTGAGATTATCAGCCATTCTGCGGGAAATGTTCACAGACCATATCCCTGACTTCAGCAAGCCACACCTGTCTTCGTTCGAGTGAGCTTCCGGTTATAGTCCTGAACATCCTGCGGTGAAAGCCACTCACGCCACAGAAGTCAAAGACACAATCCTTCCATATCCTTTCCAGTGGATCTCCGAAAACAGTATTCTCCCTTTCTTCCGGCGTATTCGAGGTATTGAAAACAAGAGCTTTTTTTGCTTTCAACATGCCGATGGGAAGACCGGAGCCGTCATCATCCTCAGGAAACCTGTATGCAACATTTTCCCTGAGCACCCTGTCCACCCAACCTTTAAGAACAGCCGGGGGCTGTCCCCACCAGTTTGGATGAATGACAACTATGCCATCAACCTCCCTGATCTGGGCACAATGAGTCCGGACAAGCACATCCTCCGACCTGTCCGCAACAAGTTCCTCTCCCCTGATAACAGGGTCAAAATCCTCCACATAGAGGTCGTGGAACAAAACCTCATGTCCTGCACTTTTCAGGACATCAACAACCGTAGCTGCAATGGCATGATTAAAGCTTTTCTCATATGGGTGACCCAGTATAACTGAAATTTTCATTTTTTCACCAGAATCCGGCATTTTGCAAAATACGGGCAAGTGTAGTTTTCTCACACCAAGTAATCAACAACTATCCTTTTCTCGTTGATTTTGACAACATAATCAGCAACTTTGATATGTTCAGGATGCTTCTGGTAGGATACCAGTGCTTCCTCATTCTCAAACTCTGAATATAGTACTACATCAAAAGCAGCATCTGAAGAATTAATATTGATTCCGACCTCTATCTGCTTGATCTCAGATATCTTGTCCTTAAGGCCTTCAAGCATTTCCTTCATCAAATCTGCATTTTCCTGCCTGGTTTTGCCTTCAGCAACATCCCTTAATTTCCACATAACAATATGTTTTAACATCTGAATTCCTATCCTGCAATTATAGAAAATTAATACAATGACATCGCTACACAATTAATAAGGCTTATGCAGCGCAAATCTGTCTGGTTTTTTATTTAAAACGTATGATTGTAAGTATACTATCTATTTAAATATTAAACAAACGAAATAAGGCATATGCCTCACGACACATATCATCAGGAAGACGATGATGAAGACGTGTTTGCAGAAGAATATCTGGGAGATTACGCAAGCATAAGATCAATTGTAGGTGAGGCTTTACCTTTTCAACTAGTAGCAACATTCGGAGGTGTTGCAGCAGGCATTATCCTGTCAGGCATGACCGATGAACTGCAGATGATACCGGGACTAATAGTCATAGCTCCTGCGGTACTGGGTATGCGCGGCAATGTTTCATCCACACTTGGGTCCCGTCTTGGCAGTGCTATCCACATGGGACTGATTACAAAGATAGAAAGAAATCCGGAATTGATCAATAACGTGGGTGGATCGCTATTGCTCAGTGCAATAATGTCCTTTATTCTGGGGTTGTTGGGTCATTTTGTCACAGTTGCACTTGGAATGGAGAGTGCAGGCCCCCTGACACTAACTATGATTGCTGTTCTTGCAGGAGTCTCTTCCGGTCTTATACTTGCATTTGTAGCTGTATTGCTTGCCCTGGGTATGTTCAGATTCGGTTTTGACCCCGATAACGTAGTTACACCTGCAATTGCCACGATTGGCGATATAGTTTCAATGATAATGATCTTCATAGCTGCAAGGGTGGTGCTCTTGCTGTGACTTATTATACAATCAGAGGAATTGTCGGAAGAAGTTTTCCAATTATCCTTTTCACATCCGTAATTGGTATTTTCACAGGACAAATACTCAATTTCGAGATAGAGAATCTTGTCTCAATGCCAATAATCCTTATACTTATACCTGCACTCATCAAAATTGGCGGCGATACGGGAAGTATGCTGGGAGCACGCCTCTCCTCTGCACTGCATATGGGTCTGGGAGGTAACATATATCGCAATCCGGTTGTACGCAACAGTGTACTCGCAGCCTTTATTGTAGGCATGTGCGCCTTTACTTTCCTTGGAATTGTCGTATGGATCACCGGTATAGTACTTGGAATAGGGGTAGCATTTTCAACCCTCATGGCACTCTGCCTTATCTCAGGCTTTTTTGAGCTTCTGGCCGTCTATTCAACCACTGTTGCAATCGCATTTGCATCACATCGTTTCGGAGTAGACCCCGATGACACGGTGATTCCCATAATAGCCACCCTTGGAGACCTCATCGGTGTTATAGGAATATTTTCCACCATGCACTTATTGAATATCATCTAGCACAGAATTAATAAGGAAATAAGAAAAATGAAAAGATTAAACTGGTAGAAAAATTATGAGCCCAAAGGAAATAAAGTACATTCCACGTAATCTCAAAGATCTCCTGATAGAAACGAAGAACACATCGGAACTAATGGTGGACCTTGCTTATTCCGCAATGATCTACGATGACGAAGACATTGCTGATGAAGTCATAAACCTTGAAGAGAAAATGGACACTCTTGATTACCACATGAAAATAGCTGCCATGCTAAGTGCAAGACGTGTTGAAGAAGCCGAAGAGATGTCCGGTGTCCTGCAGGTTGCCCGTGCATCAGAGAATATATCCAATGCAGCAGGAGATATTGCAAAGATCATCGTCATGGAAATGGGCATACCCATGGAACTTAAAGTAGCAATGAGGGAAGCCGAAGAAACAATCACCAGGGCAACGGTCAGTGAAGATTCCCCTGTTGCAGGACGTACACTTGAAGACATCGAACTCGACACAGAGACAGGAATGTGGATTATTGCTATCCGTCGGCACAATGAATGGATATACGATCCCAATCACGCATCAAGGATACGTGCCGACGACGTGCTTTTTGCACGAGGACACGATGAAGGAGTTCCCATTTTTATGGAACTTGTAACAGGACACAAGTATGTTCCAAGAGAGGGCCAGCATGAGCGCTTCCTCATTGACCTTGAAAGAGCCGTAGATATTATTGTTGAAATGAAGAATATGGGCGAACTTTCCGTTGGTCTGGCATACTCAGCCCTGCTCTTCGACAATGAGGATATAGCTCTTGAAGTCAAAGCACTTGAAGTGGAAATGGATGCAATGAAATATGAACTCCAGCACTGGGTTCTTGAAACTGCAAAACATGTGCCTGATGTTAACCAGCTCAGGGGGCTATTGCATCTTGCTAATGCTGCCGAAGCCATTTCAGACGCAGCATACACCATTGCAGATACTGTTCTCAGGGATATTGAACTGCATCCTGTGGTGACTCTGGCTGTCAGGCAATCGGATGAGGTCATAACAAGACTCACTGTCCAGGGTTGCTCACCCATTGTAGGGAAGACTTTCGGACAGCTCAAACTCGAGACAGAAACCGGATTACACGTGATGGCAATCAAAAGAGATGATAGATGGGTATACCGTCCAAACAAAAGGAGTGTCGTTCAGGCAGGAGATATCCTTATTGCAAGAGGATCAAGAACCGGAGAAGATGCACTGTTTGAGATGTGTGCCTGTCCTTTTGAAGAAGAAAATGAAGAAAATTCCTGACCGAAAGATCAGGATTTCATTATTTCTACGGAACCATTTTTTTTGCCGATATAGACATCATCCGCATTGGTGAATATACCATGCTCAACAATTCCGGCAACCTGTGAAAGAAGAGTGGACATAACCATAGGGTTTTCAATTACGCCAAAACTTGCATCGATAATGAAATTACCATTATCGGTTATTACCGGACCATCTTTTCTTGATGCGAGACGAAGCTCAGGATTGCCGCCAATCTTCCTTATGTGTTTTGAAACAAGTTCCTTTGCATAAGGAAGAACTTCCAGTGGCACAAAATGATTCAGTTCTTTGCTGTATTTTGACTCGTCAGCAACTATCACAAAACGCTCGGCAGAACGTGAAACAACCTTCTCACGTGTGTGAGCTGCACCACCGCCCTTGATAACATTCAATGCCGAATCTATCTGGTCAGCACCATCAATGGCAATATCCAGTTCAGGATGTTCAGCCAGTGATGTAAGGGTAATACCTGCCTGTATGGCAAGCATCTCTGACTGGTATGATGTTACAACTGCAATGATGTCAAGACCTTCATCAACACGCCTTCCCAGCTCAGCTATCGTATAGGCAGTGGTGGAACCGGTTCCAAGACCAACTACCATGCCATCCTTTACAAGCTCAGCAGCCGCGATACCTGCAGCTTTCTTTTCCGGGCTTTCCCCGGCAGGATTCCTTTCTTTCATCAGGACTCATCCTTAAGTTCAATTACGGGGAAAGTCTGCGCCTGTCCCTTGGGAAGAGTACTACATCACGGATGTTCTCAACACCCAGCATGGTCATTACAAGCCTTTCACAGCCAATACCCCATCCTGCATGTGGTGGCATACCGTATCTAAAAGCCTTAAGGTAGAATTCGAAACCTTCGGGGTCAAGACCCTGTGACTCAATCCTGCTTATGAGAAGCTCTGGAATGTGGATACGCTGTGCACCGGATGAGAGTTCCATTGTCCTGTGCATCATGTCAAATCCCTTTGAAAGGACCGGGTTGTCCTCATAAGGCATTGCGTAGAATGGCTTGATTTCTGTTGGCCAGTCGATAATGAAATAGTGTGATTCACCGGTTTCCTTGAATACATATTCACCGATCGCATGTTCGGCAGCAGTACCAAGATCATCTCCCCAGTTGAGCATCTCGTCAGTGTTTGCGTTGACAATCTCGATGGCTTCATCATAGGTAACTCTCTTGAACGGGACTGCCGGTACTTTTAACTCAACATCGAGTACTGCAAGTGATTCGGATGCATTCTCGATTACCTGCTCATAGATGTAGGCAACCATCTCTTCGAGGACTTCCATGACATCGAAGTGATCACAGAAACTTGCCTCAATGTCAATTGATGTTGCTTCGTTGAGGTGCCTGCGGGTGTCGTGTTCCTCTGCCCTGAAAATAGGACCTATCTCAAATACCCTGTCAAGTCCGCCGGACATCAGTATCTGCTTGAATAGCTGGGGACTCTGGTTAAGGAAGGCTTCCCTGTCAAAGTATGTGATCGGGAAAAGAGATGTTCCACCCTCGGTTGCTGTTGCAACGACTTTGGGACTGGAGGTTTCGATGAAACCATTGTCTGTAAGGAAAGTCCTGACAGCACTGAGTACTTCATGTCTTATCCTGAAGATAGCTGTGGTTTTCTCCCTTCTAAGGTCAATAAATCTTGAATCAAGACGTGTGTCAAGTTCTGCCTCAACCTTTCCGGTAGTGTCCATTGGAAGTGGTGATTCAGCTTCGTTCAGAAGTGAAATTTCATCTGGGATAAGCTCATAGCCATTTGGAGCTTTTCCTTCCGG
Source organism: Methanolobus sp. ZRKC2 (assembly GCF_045291185.1). Taxonomy (NCBI): domain Archaea; kingdom Methanobacteriati; phylum Methanobacteriota; class Methanomicrobia; order Methanosarcinales; family Methanosarcinaceae; genus Methanolobus; species Methanolobus sp. ZRKC2. Next base: position 579,414 of record NZ_CP146980.1, read on the forward strand.
TTTGACACTACCTTTAATAGATACTACAGATTCCCTGACAAGCTTTCTTGCCTTGTCCAGAAGTTCAGGGTCTGTTTTCTTTTTCACAAGTGTCACCTGAGACCTTCCTGTGCGATCCCTGACAACAACAAAACAAATTCCTCCAAGGTCACGGACCTCGTGAACCCAGCCGGCGATGGTTACTTTTTCATCGCCCAGCTCTTCCGGGTTGATCTCTGATGCATAATGTGTTCTGAGATTTGCTAATGACATGCATTCACCTGATTTAACTGAAATTATTATCAATAACTGCCTTTCGGCATCAATACTTATTACTTCGTTATAAACCTAATTATTACGATTATCGGAAAACAAAAAGAATTATTCAAGACTCCTTTCGGTTATCTCGCCGGAGATGTTTTCCTTCATCATTGCTACAACTGTCGCGTAGTCATCTGACTGGCCAAGAGCCCACATCATCTTCGCAAGAGCAACTTCAGGCATCATATTCTCACCCTCGATTGCACCTGCCCTGAGTATGTCCCTGCCGGTATCATAAACCCTGTCGCATACCCTGCCGTTTAGGCACTGGGAAGTCATTACCACAGGGATTCCTGCCTTTGTGGCCCTTTCGACCTGTGGAATCCAGTCTGTTGAAACATGTCCCAGACCTGTGCCTTCGATAACAAGGCCGCGATAACCTGCATCTATGTAATAGGCGAGGATATCAGGACTTGCTCCGGGTGTGAACTTCACAATGGCACACCTGGTTTCAAGAGAATCACTGATTTTTAACTCCCTGCTACCTCTCTTTACATAGTCCAGTGACGTATTGATTTCAAGGGTGCCATAATCGACATAGCCGATGGGAGCTGAATTGACAGACCTGAAAGCATCCCTTCTGGATGTGTGCAATTTCCTGACCTTTGTTCCCCTGTGGATATCGCATCTGTCATCTGATTCGTCACTGTGCATGACAACGGTAACTTCTGCAATGTCACTGACTGCCACTTTGGCTGCACAAATGGCATTCATGGCATTGTCGCTGCTTGGCCTGTCTGCACTGCGCTGTGAGCCTACAAAGACTATCGGCACAGGTGTCTTTATCATAAAAGACAATGCTGCCGCGGAGTACATCATGGTATCAGTTCCATGGGCAACAATGATACCCTGGGCACCATCTTCAATCTCTTTGACTATTGCCCTTGCAAGTTCCTGCCAGTATTCGGCTTTCATGTTCTCGGAAAGGATATTGTAAATGGCTTTTCCGCTGAAATCCGCAATTTCCGTAAGTTCAGGGATCGCCTGCAATATATCGTTTGCTGAGAACTGGGCAGTCACAGCACCGGTCCTGTAGTCGATTTTACTGGCAATAGTACCGCCAGTGGATAAAATAGATACTTTCGGAAGCTTGGAAGTAGCAGCTTCCTTCTTTGAAGTAGAGGAAGGTGCTTTTGGAGTTGATACATCCTGCTTCTTCTCAAGGACCGTAACAACGGCATTCTCGGGATCTATTCCGGCATTGTAACCACTGTTCATTTTTATTACTATATGCCCGGTAGTGCTTGGCATGACTATGCCTTCATAAGCAACACCGTCTTTTTCAATCTTTACTCTGTCACCCTCATCAAATTCCATAATAGTCCCTTCGCTTCCCTTTGATTTCTAATGATTGTTAAATGGTTTTTTATAAACGCCAGTTTCGTTTTTAATAATTGATGCTCTTGTCAACTACGGAAAAAAGCTCTTCAAGAGAGGTTTCAATTGACCTGTTTAAGTCGGATATACCGGACATTTCAGCCTCAAGTTCAGCCTTGCGCTTTTCAATGGCCCCGCTAATCTCATCAGGAGAAGGACCTCCCGGAATACTACGCTTTTTGATATTGAGAACAGGATCAAGGGCTTCAGTAATCATGTCAGCAGTCAGCCCTCTGCTACTGAGTTTCTCACCTATGACATCAGAGGCTACAGCGTCTATATCTTCAAGTGACGGATTCCCGTCTCCACGTGCCAGGACACCAACTATCTGGTGAGCTGTCCTGAACGGGATGTCAGCTAGCCTTACCATTGTGTCAGCAAGCTCCGTTGCAGTTGTAAAGCCGGTGGTTGACTGACGGTACATCGCATCCCCATTGACCTTCATGGTTTCGATCATGCCTTTCATTATCCTCACTGCACTGCGGGTGGTTTCCACAGAGCGCCAGATGTTCGGAGTTGCCTCCTGAAGGTCACGGTTATAGCTTAAAGGCAGCCCCTTGCATATTGTCAGGAGAGACATCAGTGAGCCTGTTGCCACGCCTGATTTCCCACGCATCAGTTCTGCTGTGTCAGGATTCTTTTTCTGGGGCATTATTGATGATGTCGATGCATACATGTCATCCAGTTCTATGAAGCTGAATTCAGTACTGGACCAGATTACTATCTCCTCGGCCATCTTGCTGAGGTTGATCATAATGTTTGCGAGAACTGAAGCAGTTTCTATAAGAAAATCTCTGCTACTGACAGCGTCCATTGAGTTTTCCATAAGGCTTTCGAATCCAAGCAGGGAACAGGTTCTTTCCCTGTTCAAGTTGAATCCGGTAGAAGCAAAAGCTGCTGCACCCAGAGGACTTTTGTTTATTCTTGAAAATGCATCCTTTACGCGTCCAGAGTCCCTTGAAAGTGCATCTGCATGTGCCAGCAGGTGATGGGCAAATGTTGTGGGCTGGGCGTGTTGCAGGTGAGTAAATCCCGGCATCAGGGTATCTACGTTCCCGGAAGCCCTGTCAATGAGTACGTTACGCAATCCGGTAAGTTCCTCCATAAGAGAGAGCATCTCATCCCTTAAGCGTATTCTGATACAGGTTGCAACCTCATCGTTGCGGGAGCGGCCTGAATGCATCCTGCCGCCTACATCCTCACCGACCATGTCGATAAGTCTGGATTCAAGCGAGATGTGTATGTCCTCATAGGAATAGTCAAGGCTTTCAATTCCTTCTTCCTTTATCTTCAAAAGACCCTGCAGGATCTTACTGCAATCCTGCTCCCTGATTATACCCTGCTCTTTGAGCATGACCGTATGTGCCAGGTCAACAAGGACGTCGGCCTCGAAGATCCATTTATCAGCAGACATCGATGAAGTAAAATTCAGTATATCCTCGTCAGGAGTGGAAGACAGGCGTCCCCGGCGTAAAATATCGCTCATGTGAATCCTCTGTTTTAAATATATTATTAAAAGTGACCTTGATTTTGTAGCGAGGTATGGCCTGAATACATAAATAAGAATCGGTTTTGGAAGGATCAGATTATACAGATGAGAATAGACTTATTAAACAAAAAAATCAATGCTTAATGGGAGTTAGAAAAACTGATCTCAGGGTTTTACCAGGGTGGTTAAGTGACACGTTTGGAGAAAGACACACTTGGGGAAGTGGAAGTCCCGGAAGATGTTTATTATGGGCCTCAGACAGCAAGGGCTGTGGATAATTTCAAAGTGAGCGGGGAAAGACTGCCTCCATCTTTTATAAAAGCCCAGGCAGCTATCAAGATAGCATCTGCAAGGGCAAATATGCAGCTTGGAAAACTTGACGGGAAGACAGGAGAAGCGATTGTCAGGGCCGCTACTGAGGTCAGGGAAGGAAAGTTTGACGGGGATTTTGTAGTAGACGCTTTCCAGTCAGGAGCGGGGACATCACAAAACATGAACGCAAATGAGGTCATAGCAAACCGTGCTCTTGAGATTATGGGTTTTCGGAAAGGAAGATACGATGTTATTCATCCCAATGACCATGTAAACATGTCACAGTCATCCAATGATACATCACATACGGCAATACACATCTCAGCAATGGAAACCCTGAAAAAAGAACTTCTTCCGGCTGTTCTCGAAATGAACGAGCTTTTACTGGAAAGATCAGATGAGTTTATGGATATTGTGAAGCCCGGGCGTACCCACCTTCAGGATGCGGTTCCCATTACTCTGGGACAGGAGTTCAGCGGCTATGCAAGAATGATTGAGCTTGGTGTGGAAAGACTTTTTAGGGCTATGAATGACCTTGAAGAACTGAACATGGGAGGCACAGCCGTAGGTACAGGCCTGAACACCCCGATAGGATTCGGAGCTGTTGCAGTCAAGGAAATGAACCGGATAACAGGAATAGACTTCAGGCTTGCGGAAAATGCATTCGAAGCTACTCAGGGAGCAGATGCCATTCTCAATACTTCTGCTGCACTCAGGAACCTTGCAGTCAGCCTTACAAAGATAGCAAATGACCTGAGATTACTCTCCAGTGGTCCGCGGGCCAGCCTTGGGGAAATAAACCTTCCTGCGGTCCAGCCCGGTTCATCCATTATGCCCGGAAAGGTCAACCCGGTTATGGGAGAGATGATGAATATGGCATGTTTCCAGATTATCGGGAACGATACAGCTATAATGATGGCTGCTCAGGCCGGACAGCTTGACCTCAATGTGTTCACCCCTTCTCTTGCATACAACCTGCTCAAATCCATCAGGATACTTAGCGGTGCAATTGATTCATTCAACAGGAAATGCCTGGGTGGAATTACAGCTAACAGACAAAGGTGTGCGGAGCTGGCGGAATCCAGTCTTGCACTGGCAACTTCGATGGCTCCTGAGATAGGTTATGAAGAGGCGGCGCAGATATCTTACCGGGCTTTTCGGGAGGATAAGTCAATCAGGGAGATTGTGGATGAAATGGAAATCCTTACGGATGAGAAAAAGGCAGAACTTCTCGACCCGATGAAACTTACGGGAGTCAGAAAGTGATTGAGCACGAACTAATAGTGGTCGGAGGCGGACTTTCGGGCCTTCGGGCGGCAATTGAGGCAAAACGCAATGGTGTGGATGTTGCAATTATCTCAAAGGTTCATCCCATACGCAGCCATTCGGGAGCGGCGCAGGGTGGTATTAATGCATCCCTTGGAGCTGATGATAGCTGGGAAGCACATTCACTGGATACCGTTAAGGGCAGCGATTACCTTGCCGACCAGGATACTGTGGAGATACTCTGCAGGGAGGCACCTGAAAGAGTTATCGAGATGGAAAAATGGGGGACAAACTTCTCCAGGAAGGAAAATGGTGGTATCGCACAACGTCCTTTTGGCGGTGCGGGATTCCCGAGGACATGCTATGCAGGCGACAGGACAGGCCATAATCTCCTGCATACCCTTTATGAGCAGGTGCTGAAGAACGAGATTCAGGTTTACAGCGAATGGCTTGTTACCCGACTTGCAGTCGACAGGGAAGCCTGTATCGGGCTTGTTGCTATGAATACGGCAGATTCAAGTATGGAGGCATTCAAGGCCCGGGCAACTATCCTTGCAACCGGCGGATATGGCAGGATATACCAGCGTTCTACTAATGCAATCATCAATAGGGGATTTGGAATAAGCCTTGCTTACGTGGCAGGAGTTCCGTTGCAGGATATGGAGTTCGTACAATTCCACCCGACTACGCTCTGGGGCACTAATATATTGATTACAGAAGGAGCGCGAGGTGAGGGTGGCTATCTCTACAATAAGGATCATGAGCGCTTTATGGCCAATTATGCACCAGGAGCAATGGAGCTGGCACCAAGAGATATCGTGGCACGGTCAATACAGACCGAGATTGACGAGGGCAGAGGATTTCCGGGAGGATATGTGAATCTTGATATTAAGCACCTCGGGAAGGAGAATATAAACAAGAGACTGCCCGGAATCCGGCAGATATCTATTGATTTTGCGGGTGTGGATCCGATCAATGAGCCAATACCCGTGCAGCCCGGTCAGCATTATTCAATGGGAGGGGTTAGCTCCGGCAAGGATGGGCAAACGCCTGTGCCGGGATTATATGCAGTAGGAGAATGTGCATGTATCAGTGTGCATGGTGCCAATCGCCTTGGTGGAAATTCGCTTCTTGACACTGTGGTCTTTGGGAGAAGAGCGGGAGTTGCAGCCTCAGAATACGTAAAAACTGCTGGGAAAATTCCTGATGAAAGACTGATTGAGGTTCTCGAAGAAGAGCAGCAGGAAATTGCTGATATGATGGGAGAAGGAGGGGAAAACTTCGCCCGGATAAGGGATGAATTAAGGGCTGTCATGCAGGAATATGTGGGTGTGTTCAGGAACAGGGAAAGACTGGAGCATGCGTTGAAAGTTATCCGGGAGCTTAAGGACAGGGGCAAAAATCTCAAGGTGAAGAGCACTACCAGCACATTTAATTTTGAACTGATGAACGCCATTGAGCTGAAGGGTATGCTGGAGCTTGGACATGTTATTACCCTTGGAGCACTGATCAGGGAGGAGAGCCGGGGTGCACACTACAGGACGGATTTCCTTGAAAGGGATGACAAGAACTGGTTAAAGCATACGCTTGCTTATTATACACCGGAGGGGCCGGAGCTTGACTATAAGGAAGTGAACATAAACCGCTTCCAGCCAAAGAGGAGGGAGTACTGATGGTTGACCTGAGGATAAAAAGGCAGGACAAGGACAGGATATGGTTTGATACTTTCCAGGTTGAGGAAGAACCCGGAATGTCAGTCCTTGAAGCACTGTTCCATGTGCAGGAGAGACTTGACGGCAGCCTGTGCTTCAGGTATTCATGCAGGGGTGCTGTCTGTGGAAGTTGTGCCATGCTTATTAATAAGGTACCAAGACTTGCATGCAGGACACAGGTTGCCAATGTAAAGGATGAGGCTGCCGATGAGCCAAAGGATGGGATTGCTGCGGTGAAACAGTCCGGCAGGATTGAAGGCAAGAATGAGATACTCATCGAACCTCTCCCCAACCTGAAGGTAATCAGGGACCTTGTTGTTGATATGGACCATTTCTACGACCTTATGGATTCCATCAGGCCCTGGATTGACTCAGCGGAAAAGAACTACGAAAAAGAGACACTTATAGAGCCTTCCATGCAGGAGAAACTTGAAAGGTACACCAATTGCATACTATGTGCCTCATGTCACGGAGCATGTCCTGCTGCTGCGAGGGATGAAAACTACATCGGACCCGCAGCCCTTGCCAAGGCCTGGAGATTCTACCTTGACCCGAGAAACAGGGACAGCTACAAAGAGGAGATTCTTGATTTCCTCAATTCGGAACAAGGTGTATGGGGCTGCGATGTTGTTTATAAGTGTGTGGCGGTGTGTCCGAAGAAGGTTACGCCAACGCCTGCGATTCTTGAGTTCAGGGAGAAGATGGAGTAGTGGGTTTAGATGAAAGATTGAGATTGAATTTACCTTGATCAAAAAAGAACGACTATGTAGAAATCCTCTATATTCGGGCGTAAATCAAAGTCAACAATAATTTGAAAAGTAATTTCACTTATTGAATAGATTTGCCAGTTTCAATCCACTGAAGGTGAATTTGATAGGTTTTCTACAGAGCCCAAAGAAGCATTACTATTCTACGAACTCAAGCGCATGAGCATCCGCGATTACTTCTTCATTGGAATCCAACTGTGCTCTAAAAGAGGTGAGTCTTTGATTAATCCCAATATATGAACTTTCATTTATGCTTTCTTTATTTTCCTCGAGGTATGTTGACATTACCGTAAGCTGAGCATCTAGCAGTGTCATTGAGACATCAAACGCATTTGTTGCGGATTTCATTTTGCGTATTTTTGTGTTCAATTCTCTTTTAGTTTCCAATGTTGGGTTTTTGTTATATTGGTACGATGCTTCTTCAAGTTCACTTAAAGCAGCATTGAATTCTTTTCCTGAATCAATAAAATAATCAATTGCATCATCTGTGTTTTTAGCATGTGTCTGAAATACACTTGCATCAAACTCGTTTTCCTCATTCAAACACCCTGATATAGTTACAAGAGCAAAAATGATCAGGATGTAAATACATTTATTCATATTGTTGATCTCCAAGTTATTTGAAACATTATTAACTTTTATATACTATATTTGAAAAAAAGACTGAATAGTCATTGTACTCACCGTCTTCTTCCAAGCACTTTACCTCAAAGTCCCATGTATCACCTTTTTTTAAGCCATTTGTATTACTAGCAAGCCCTATCGAATAGCCACTGCTCTCGGTATTATAAAATCTAACAGATGTATCTGCATAAACTATATCTTTTTTAGATTTGACTTTACAAATTAATTTGTTATTAACTATGGAATGCTCCACTATTTCCAGACTTTCAGTACCCTTAGAAGCATCCACTTGAACTTCTTCATTTCCTCTAGTCTGAACTCCAACTCGCCAGCTCTCCCAGGTGAAGCCATCAGTATAAGTCAAAAGTGCATCTATCTGATCAAGCTGTACTTCATTTGATTTCCAAGAGTCATCCCAGTACTTCAAAGCAAAACTATTTTCTTGAATGATATCACGTGCCTTACTAATTTTTGAGTTTACATCTCTTTTATTAGATTCAGTAGGATTTTCTAAATATGAATAATAATATGACTTCTCAACATCACTTGTCGCATGACGAAGCTCATAGCGGGCAGTTTTTGCCTGATTCCCGAAATGAAAATCCGCAATCAGAGACACTAACAGAACAATCGTGAAACCTATCAATAAAAATTTTAATGTTTTCTTCATTATAATTCATCCTTTAATTTGTGCCAAGCATCATTCCCAATAGATACATACCAAAAATAATATTAAAGTAAGTTTAATCTATGACGAAGGTAAGTACTTATCTATTTTTATTACTTTTTACATATGTATATTAATACTTATATATAATTTTATTTACACAATTATTTATTATCAAAAGTTTACACAAGAACAACTATCGCTCTTTAAAGAAAATAGCTAAAGTCATGAGTAAGATTAAAGTGAAACTCCACCAAATATTGAATATAGATCCAATTAAGAAAAGTAAAATCATGCTGCCCAAATAGAAAACCATTGTTTCATTTGAATCATCCTGTTTTTTACAAATTTTGGAGTTGCTTGTTCCGACAACATTATTCGCAGAAGTACTTCCACTGACCTTAGAATGATAATTATCGCAATTCAAACAGTATTTTCTGGGACCAACAAGCTTGGAGTTACATACTGGACAGTTACTATTGTTGATTTGAGTTGTGCTAACATTTGATTTTTTTCTACTAAAACAACGTGGACAGGCATAGTCACTTTTGCTGAGCTCAAGTCCACATTCGGTACAAACAAATAATGAATTGCTTACAGGACTTTTCGAAATAATATCATCTCCAAGCGTTGTAAACTAATAAAAACATATGATATTTACTCTAGTTATTTTTGATTTTATCACTGAGACAAATGTCAATCAATCTTTTTGCAGACTCAATTTCATTTTTCCTAACTTCAAATTTCATTGTTCCTTTTGTTGTTTCAAGCACCAAGAAAGACCAAGGCCATGTTTCTTGCAGTTGTACTTTTCTGATGTTGGAGAAGGTGAGGTCAAAATTTTTGGAATTGTTCTTTAAGATGGATTCTAAATCTAAGTTTTGGTATTTTTCTCTTTTTTTATTTTTACCCAACTTAGAAATGGCCCATCCAGCATTTCCAGCCAGCATAAATGCAGTACCGGTGTTTGCTACCATAGCAAAAATTATTCTTTTATCTGTAAATATCAAATCATAATCTTTGAGGGTACCAACCAAACCTTTCTTTCCACATGCATTGTTTATAGATCCATATACAATTTCTTCGGTCACTGGAATCATTCCTTGTTTTTTAAAATGGTTATCACATAAACTAGCTTACCAAAGACACAAATCAAAGCACATCATTTGCAAAACAACTGTGTATTAGGATCATGCCATGCAAACCTCTAGAGAGATTTACAAAAGCTCCTTTTTTAGCACTGTTCACAAATAATTTTACTGAATATAGATTCTAAAAGTATAATATTGAATATAAAATTTTCTATATGCGTTAAATGAAAATAGATAATAATGTAAATAAATCCTAAAGTTCCATATAAGAAATAATCCTTTAAGATTCAAAAAGCAACCTTTTTGTTGTAAATTTATCAATGAAATAAAAAACAAATATTGTATCTTGAAATTGTTGTGTTTTTTGAAGATTGCTATTATCCAGATCTTTGTTTAGTTAGTAATACGAATAAAAACAATAGTAATTGGAAACTTTCTGCACAACAAACACAAAGCAAACCTTTTTCAAAGCTCCCCACATACCATCTTGCAATATTCATCAAAAATCAATACACCATTCAAACAAACGCAGAAACGTTGTCATAATTAAACAGGAACCAGAGACCAAACAGGAGCATAAATGCTCCGCATACGTACATCACTTTCTCGTGTGTGCTCTGTGAGAAGAGTTCCTTGCCCCGGGAGGAAGATGATGAAACGGCAACAAGGAATCCAAGGTCTGCTATCCAGTGACCCAGTATGAATGCAAGCACTGCAAAAACACCCAGGAAGTATTCCTGAAGGATAATGGCACTGCCTGCTGTCAGCCACCATGCGACAAAGGTAGGATTTAAAGCAGATGTAAGAATCCCTGCGGACACAGGGCTCGATGGTAGTTCTTTTTTAGCCGACGATGCCGAAATATCCATTACTGAAATCTTTTTTGCACTTTTTATCAGCATAATTCCGAAAAGCGCCATTATTATGCCGCCTAATACGGATATGTATGACATGGCACTATTTCCGAGGAAAGACACGGCACCTGCCAGGATAAGCAGGAAAATAACCGTTTCCACCATGGCGTGTCCTATGAATACCAACGGCCCTGTTCTCCATCCCTTTCTCATGGATATGCCAATAGTGGCAATCATCATAGGACCCGGGATCAGGGCTGCAGATATGCCTACTGTAAATCCCAGGATAAGAGCCTGTATCAATTCAATGATTGCTACCATGCAATGTAGGAATAAGATGTTCCAATAGATAAGGTCCTGCATACGAAAAATTAAATACTAGAACTTCCAATTTTTAACTAACAGACCGACGGTCGGTCTGTAATCATCAACCTGTCAAGGAGCAATCCAATGATTACCGTCAAAAACCTGGCTTACACTTATCCCGGTGCAGAAAATGAAACCCTGCATGGTCTTGACTTTAATATCGCAAAGGGAGAAATCTTTGGTTTTCTGGGACCATCAGGAGCCGGGAAATCCACCACACAGAATATAATCATCGGACTACTCAGGGAGTACAATGGTAGCATCATGGTAATGGACCGTGAAGTCAGCAAATGGGGACAGGACTACTACGAGCATGTAGGTGTTTCTTTTGAGCTGCCGAATCACTATCTCAAACTGACTGCGCTGGAGAACCTGGAGTACTTCCGCTCACTTTATGAAGGCGAGACCCTTGAGCCTTCCGAAGTGCTGGAATGGGTGGGGCTTGAGAAAGATGCCGACAAGAAAGTATCCGATTTCAGCAAGGGAATGAAAGTTCGCCTGAACGTTGCCCGCAGCCTTATTCACAAACCTGAGATTCTTTTCCTGGACGAGCCCACGGCCGGTCTTGATCCTGTCAATGCACGTAGGATCAAGGATATGGTGCTGGAGCTGCGCAGTCGAGGTACGACCGTCTTTATAACCACACATGATATGATGGTTGCCGATGAGCTTTGTGACAGGGTCGCTTTCATCACATCAGGGAATATCAGTATAATCGACTCACCTGCATCCCTTAAAAAGCAATATGGAAAACGTAATGTCCGGGTGGAATACCTTAGCGGACCGGACGAACAGGAAATCCTGTGCAGGGAATTCCCCCTTGATGGTCTGGGAAACAACAACGAATTCAACAACCTGCTAAAAACAGCCGGAAAAATTGAAACCATTCACACCCAGGAAACCACTCTTGAGAACATCTTCATCCAGGTAACAGGAGAGGAGCTGCACAAATGAGCCGCCTGGTTTCAACCCTGAAAAACGATGTAACCGTACAGCTACGCAACAAGCTCTACACAATCGGAATCATCGCAGGGATACTCGTTGCAATCGCAATATCACAGGTTGTAAGCCCGGAGCATCTTTCCTCAGTCATACCGGCCCTCATGTTAATGGTTGCAGGCGGCTCCACACTGCTCTATGTTGCAGGACTGATAATTTTTGAAAAAGACGAAGGCACTCTAAATGCAATAATCGTCTCACCCCTGAGAACATCCGAATATCTCACTTCAAAAGTAATCAGCCTCACAGCACTGGAAACTCTCGAATCCATCGTAATGATAGCCGGGGCAATGTTCATCATAAGCTTCTCGGGTGCAGTAATATTTCCGGACATTCCCATCCTCCTTATCGGTATCATCGCAATCGGAGTGATTTATACACTGATAGGCATCATCCTCATAGTTCGCTTTGACAGGATCACCGACTTTCTCATACCAATGTCGGTAGTCGCAGTATTGCTTCAACTACCGTTCCTGTATTTTCTTGGATGGGTAGTCCACCCTGCATTTCTCGCAATCCCCACGAGCGCACCTGCAATGATCATGCAGGGAGCATACGTTCAACTCACTTCATTAGAGTGGGCATATGCCATAGTTTACACATCCCTACAGATAGTTCTCTTTTTCATCTGGGCTTCCCGTGCATTTAACAGATACATCGTCATGGGGATGAAATAAAATGCAGGTCACAAAACTCATACGTAGTCTCGGGAACAATGATTTCAAACTAGTCGGACGGGACAGTTTCCTCTTGTTCATGTTCCTCTTTGCGGGAATAATCGCAGTTGTCCTGCACTTTGGCCTCCCCTGGCTCAATATTCACCTTACTGAAACAGGCCTGCTTCCAAGAGAAGGTATTGCAACAAGCCTTGAAGATCTTTACCCGTTAATGGTAGCATTCTTCGCACTCTTTAACGGGGCACTGCTTGTTGGTGCGATATTTGGGTTCATCCTGCTTGACGAAAAAGATGACAATACCATAAAAGCAATGCTGGTAACACCCGTCCCCTTAAATCAATATCTGGGTTACAGGGTAGCAGTCCCTGCACTTATGGGTTTTCTGATCATCACAGCAATGGCAGGTTTCATCGGCCTGGCCCTCTTACCAATGTGGCAGATGCTCCTGATTATCGCCGGAGCCTCGCTTACAGCACCCATTGTTGCATTGTTCTTTGCAACCTTTGCCGAAAACAAGGTCCAGGGATTTGCATTATCAAAAGCCGGAGGAATAGCAGGCTGGACAATCCTGCTGGGCTGGTTTTTGCCTGAACCCTGGAGCTGGCTTATGGGACTGTTTCCCCCGTACTGGATAAGCAAAGCCTACTGGATGGCTTATGAAGGCAACGGCTTATGGTGGATAGTATTAATCATCGGTATAATCCTGCAGCTTGCACTGATAAAACTGCTTATAAAAAAATTCAATCAGGCTGTCTATCGCTAAATTAATAATCCTTTTATCATTCATACAGGGGAAGAAATGGAACTCAAAGACAGAATTATCAACTCGGCTCATGAGTTATTTTCCGAGAAAGGATATGACAAAACAACAGTTGAGGACATCATCAAAAGAGCGGATAGTTCCAAAGGTGGTTTTTATCACCACTTCAAGTCAAAAGAAGATGTCATTGAAGCGATTACCCTGAATTATTTCCAGGAATTTCTGGAGTACTACGATGAGATACTCAAAAATGATGTCTCAGTGATAGACGCAATAAACGAAGTCCTTCTCAAGATTACCCAATACAAGGTTAATCAGGTCAAAGACTGGCCTGAGCTAAGCAGGATATATTCATTCAGTGGTAATCACATCATCATCAAGAAAATTGCAGACCAGTTCGAAGAGCTGACCACAGACCTCTATGCACAACTAATCCGGAGAGGAAATGAGGAAGGGACATTCAACGTCCCATATCCGAAGATCCTGGCAGGCCTGTGGACAAGAGAACTTATGAGAGTTCTTGACCAGTCCAGGGAAAGCATATTCTCAGATGAAGATGTCATTCCTTTGGAATATGAAGAGCTGCTGGATTTCAGCGAAAAACTGTTCAATGACACGCTTGGTTTAAAAAATACTGAAATTCTCATCAAAAAGCCAGTCCTGAATTATATTAAAGATATCAGAAAGCAAGTTAAAGAACAAATTCCTGATTTCCGATAGAAGTTCAGAAACTTAAAAGCACCCGGATTTATAGCTTGCTTGAGAAACTCTGGATCAGTAAGGTGTTAATTAAAGATGAAACTGTTAGTCAAAATTGAAACATCAATATCCCGTTTTATCTCTTTTTCCATGATGGAATACAAATCCATCATAATTTTAGAAGACATCTGGTTAAAACAGCAACAATAAAGTAAATCACAGGGAACCAAGAACTACAACTAGTGTAATCATAGCTGTCACATTGGCAATAATTGATGCTTCAAGTCCTTTTTTCCAGTAAAGCCACCCAAAGATAACACCCGCAATCATGCTCAGGAGCACGATTCCAAAGCCCAGAACATGATTAGAATCCATTGATGTCGGCAATGATAAGATATAGCCAATAATGTAAATGATACTCACTGCCAGTATAGATATCCATACACCCGTATTTGCAGGGCGGTTCTCTGACGTCTTTTTGATCTTCCATGATATCCACACTAAAAGAGTTACCAGGAAAAACCTCATGACTATCTCCTCAATTATACCTACATAGAATGAGTACAGAAACCTTTGCCATAGCGGTGGTGACGACAGGAATACAGTAACAGGATCAGTAAACATTGAAAAAACAAACCTGTCTACCACAAAAAATGCAGTACCAACGAAAACGCCAAGAACAATCGATAACTTCAGGGACGAATTAGTTTCAGCAGGCAGACCCCTGCCTCTGAATAAAGATTCAAGTATTGGTGCTCCCAATCCTACTTTTTTTCCGAGGAAAATACCTGTTAAAATAGATATGATCAAAAGCACTGTCCCCTGAGCAAACTGGGTTGCCAGTAGTGTCGGGAGAGAAGCACCAAATTCATATATTGCATCCCCGGAAATTGATACTGCATATGGCACTGCTGCAATCATTGAGAACTCGGCTACCATGAACAACGACCAAAATATTTTCTGGTCCACAATATTTTTGGTATCCATCCTGAAATTCCTTTTTGAGAACGGTCTGAATTGAGTTGCCTGTTTTTGTTAGTTCGATTGGTACAATCACATTCTATATTAGTTCTTTTGTTTGTAACTGCCTCTTTGATAGGAGACTCAATTTATGGAATTTACCCCTTCGATAAATGGAAAAAAGATGAATTGACCTGAGATTCATGTCTAAAATTATGCATTAGAGAAACTATATATAGCAAGTTTTTAATATATTAAGATTAATATTCTACTAAAAGCATACAAATATTGTTTTAATCACTTTTCAACCGAGGGACAATATGGAAAATGAAACAGATACATTTCAGGGACATAATTCAGACGAATTAATCCAGCTCGTCATTTTCAATCTGGGACTGGAAGAATTCGGTGTGGACATAATGAAAGTACAGGAAATAATCAGACTTCCTGAAATAACACGTATACCCAAGTCTCCGGATTACATCAAAGGTGTCATCAACCTGCGAGGAAAAATTATTGTCGTAATGGATCTGGACCAGAGGTTTGGCCTTCCTTCCAAAGAGATCACTGAAGAATCAAGAATTGTAGTCGTAGACATAGAAGGCACAATTGTCGGAATGGTCGTAGATTCTGTTAGTGAAGTCATCAGGCTTGTATCCTCGAACGTCGACCCGACACCTGAGATCATTACACAGAAGATCAATGCAGATTACCTTAAAGGCGTAGGAAAGATGGACGACCGGTTGCTGATCCTATTGAATCTCGAGAATATTGTAAGTGAGACTGCAGCTTAATAGATTTATAGTATTTTTGTCCGGATAGAAAGGTTCAATTGACAGCATTCGGACACATCAACTTTTTTTGCTATTTTTCAGACATTTATCTTGATTTCAACAACAAAAACTCCGCCTGACAAATTTGTTTACTGTTGTTTATGGAAAAAATGTGTTTCAAGAATGCTCCTATAAACTAAATTGAGGATGAGAGATGAGAAAAAACATAGTTATTCTTGCAGTTTTTCTGTTGATCATATTTACGCTGATCAGTGGATGCTTTGAAAAACCTGCAATAGATCACAATTTAGAAAATATCAACAGCCAGCAAACAAGGGAAACATCATTATCCACATATAATTCGAGTGATATCCTATACCAGGTATCAACTATCAATGCTTTACTTGAAGGAGTCTATGACGGTGAAACAGACTGCAAAGACCTTAAACATCAAGGAGATTTCGGCATAGGAACTTTTTCAGGCCTGGACGGAGAAATGATAGAACTGGACGGGGTGGTATATCAGATAAAAGATGATGGAATCGCATACCTTGCAAATGATTCCATGACAACTCCTTTTGCTGCGGTAACCTTTTTTGCTGCAGACATAGAAGATCTTATTGCAGAACCGATGAACAGGAATAAGACTGAAGAGTTTCTCTCAGAATTAATGCCTAACAAAAATATTATGTATGCCATCAAGATCAACGGAACGTTTGATTATGTAAAAACAAGGAGTGTTCCAAAACAAGAAAAGCCTTATCCTAAACTTGCAGAAGTTACAAAAAGCCAGCCTACTTTCGAGTTTGAAGAGGTGAACGGAACAATTGTAGGATATTGGCTTCCTTCGTACATTGAAGAGATAAACGTACCCGGATATCATCTTCACTTCATAACCGAAAATAAAAATGCAGGCGGACATGTGCTAGAATTCAACGTGACTGAAGCAAAGGTTGAGATAGACAACACATATGGTTTTTTCATGGACCTACCTGAAAACAGCGATTTTCTGACTGCCGACCTTTCAAATTATACAGGGTCAGAAATAGAAAGAGTTGAGAGATAAAACCAAGGAATCTATTGGTCCGCAACAGGAAGAGCTATGTGTACTTTCGTACCAACTCCTTCCTCACTTTCGATCCATATTTTTCCACCGTGGTCCTCTATAATGACTCTACAAATGTAGAGGCCAAGTCCGTTTCCTCCATAATTCCTGGTTGATGAACTGTCTACCTGATGGAATTTCTGGAAAAGCTCCGGAAGATCTTCTTCGGATATCCCGATACCATTATCTTCCACAGTTACATGAACATCCCCATTCTCCCGAACAGCTCCAAGGTTTATAGTTCCCTCCCGGGGAGTGAATTTGATTGCATTATCCACAAGATGCATAAAGACTCTTGGCAGATAGTCGGCATCTCCTTTTGTAAAAATAACTTCCGATGGTAAGTTTGAATTTAGAGAAATACTTTTTTCCTTCGCATGTTCAGACATCTCCCCTGCGGCTGATAATAGTGAATCGGATAACGACATCTTCTCAAAGTTGTATTTCACTCTTCCACCCTGGGAAGTACTGGCAAAAAGAAGGGAATCAAGCAGGTTGTGCAGCCTTTTGGACTTATTGACAACCTTATCTACCGCATGCTTCTGCTCAGGATTCAATGGACCGAATGTACCTTCCTGAAGTAATTCACTGTAACCCTTGATTGTTGTAAGCGGGGTGTTAAGCTCATGCCTCAGGTTTGATAAGAACTCGTCTTTAAGCTTATCAAGAGACTGAAGTTCTTCATACGCTTTTTCAAGTTCTTCCGTGGATTTCTGAAGAGCAGTTTCAGTTCTTTTTCGTTCAGTGATATCACGAATATGCTCCACAGCCATAACTATATCATTATTCTTGCCAAATACCGGAAATACACGGTATTCCCTGGTTTTTCCGTCAACAGGACTTGTGTATTCGGTCTCGGCAACATCCCCGGTTGAGAAAACCTTCTTTACATGACAGGGGTCACAGGGTTCATCACGCTGCATGAAGCATTCATAACAATGCGGACGGAACTTTATTTCTTCAGGAGTCATGAGCTTATCAGTTCTCCAGTTACTAGTAACTATATTCAGTTCCTTGTCTACAACAACTATGAGGTCCTGCAATGCATTGAAAGTGCTTGTTAACAATTCTTTTTGTTGCTGTAATGCATCTTCTGATTGCTTGCTTTCAGTGATATCGGCAATAAGACAAACACCACCTTCAAGGGTGTTTTGCGATGTCCTGTGAGGAACATAGTAGGATCTGAGATGTACAGGTTTGCCTGCTATTCTGGCAGAATATTCTGTCTCATAATAGGGCATGATCTCCTGGTCGTATCTGAAGAGCACTTTCTCAAGTCTTTCATCATTAACAAAATCAGTTATTTCCGCCCCGATTATCTCTTCACGGGGCAAACCGAATACTTTTAAAAAACTCCTATTGCAGTGGGTTATTATCCCTTTCTTGTCAATAAAGATACCTAAAGGAGAAGATTCAAAAATGACTCTATATCTTTTCTCGGAATCAAGTAAAGCATCTTCAACATTCCTCCTCTCAAGTACTTTTCCGAGACGGGATACAATTACATCCATCAATTTTTTCTCTTCTATTAAGAAATGTCCCATATCGTCAGCAGAATGCTCCTCAAGATAAACGACATCGAGATAGCCTCTATTCTTACCATGAACAATAATGTCAATAGTCATCTTCCATGGAGTATCAACAAAATTGTTTGTCTGGTAAGTTTCATTATCAAGCGTGATGCGTGCAGCAGCGTCTTCAGGATAACTGCATGCAGAAGGAAGACGATTAACAATTCCTTTAAGTAAAGATTTCAGGGGAATATGCATATCAAAAAGATCTGATATGCTGTATATGCATTCTAACTCCTTCTCTCTTTTTCTAAGAAGAGATTTTTCATCACTGATTATGGAAACACACCTAGGCTAATTTTATATTAATTATATTTATATTTTAGTTATTAATAGATTTCGTTCCTGTCCCTACCAGTATTGTTTTAAGAGGACAAGTAGGAACCATGTTTCTTAAATAGAAGCATTGCAATAGGAGAGGATACTTACTGAATTACATATTGACAAATATTCAATTACAGGTGAAATAATGTACTCTGACAGGATTAATGCACTACCTCCGTACTTGTTTGCGACCATAGACGAAGCAAAGGCAGAAATGAAGGCTAAAGGCGTGGATGTGATAGATCTGGGAGTAGGCGATCCGGACCAGCCGACACCTGATCATATCGTTGATTCCATGTGCCAGGCAGTACGTGATCCTGCTACACACAGATATCCCTCATATACAGGCATGCTTGCTTTCAGGAAAGCCGCTACAGACTGGTGCAAGAAAAGCCGGGGACTGGACATTGACCCGGTTTCCGAAACTCTTACACTCATCGGTTCAAAGGAAGGAGTTGCACACATACCTCTTGCATTTATCAACCCTGGAGATGTAGCTCTCTGTCCAGACCCAGGATATCCAGTCTATAAGATAGGTACGGAATTTGCAGGAGGGGAAGCTCACATAATGCCCCTTCTTGAGGAAAACGGTTTCCTTCCTGACTTTGATGCGATACCAAAGGACATGCTTGCCAGATCAAGGATGATGTTCATTAACTATCCCAATAATCCGACATCTGCAACCGCCGATACAAAGTTCTTCGAAGAAGTTGTGCAGTTTGCACGGGAAAACAACATTGTAGTAGTTCACGACAATGCCTATTCTGAGATGGCCTATGACGGCTACGAGGCACCAAGTTTCTTAAGTGTTGACGGAGCAAAGGAAGTAGGTATTGAGCTTTTCTCCCTTTCCAAGACTTACAATATGACTGGATGGCGTCTGGGATTTGCCGTTGGTAGCAAGGACATAATTGCCGGCTTCGGTAAAGTCAAGTCCAATATCGATTCAGGAGCATTTGATGCTATTCAGATGGCAGGTATCACAGCCCTTTCAGATTCCCAGCAGTGTGTTGCTGACATGAACAGCATCTACACTGAAAGGAGAAACGTACTTCTTAAGGGCCTTCAGGAGATAGGCATTGACGTTAAAGCGCCCAAGGCTACCTTCTACATATGGGCACCCGTGCCGGATGGATATGATTCAATTGGGTTCTCAAAGCTGTTACTCGAAAATGCAGGCATTGTAGCAACACCTGGTGTTGGCTTCGGAGAACACGGAGAAGGTTACATACGCTTTGCACTTACTCAGAATGCAGAAAGAATCTCTGAAGCTGTGGACAGGATGTCAAAGCTCAGTCTCTGAAATTTGTGTTTTAGTATCCCCATGTGCCTTGAAAATCAGGGTACATGGATGGATTTATTTTTACCTGGCACTGATTATTTCATTCTTTTAGTAACTGAAATATAGCCGAAGGCTTATCTAATGTCACATCATAAAACTGGGAGTATGAACGACCAATTCACAACAAAGGGTTCTGATAAAAACCACAAGAATTTGGTTCCGGGATGGGATAAGGAACTTGAATCGGCGTTTTCTGCCTATAAGGGTCCGTACCTGCCCGGGAGAATCATAGCCAGACATAAAACGGTATGTGATATCCTGGTTCCTGATGATGTCATACAGGCAGGAATATCAGGTGCTCTGCTTAAATCAAGCAAGCAGCCTGTAGTAGGTGATTTTATAGTCTTGCTGGACCAACCCGAGACGGGGAGCCGGATGATTGTTGACATTCTCCCGAGAAAAACATGCCTTACAAGAGGAGCTCCGGGAAGCGGGAGCGATGAACAGATACTTGCTGCAAACATTGATACCATATTCATTGTTACATCCGCCGGGAAAGATCTTAATCTTCGAAGGCTTGAAAGGTACCTCACTGTTGTATATTCATCCGGTGCAAGACCGGTTATATTGCTGAACAAAATAGACCTTGCAGATGACACTTCCACAACAGTTGATATGATACGTTCTATTACAGGAGATGTACCCGTAGTTCCTGTAAGTGCGCTTTCAAAGGAAGGTATGGAAGCACTTGATCCTTACTTGAATCCTGATGAAACGGTAGCACTTATCGGTTCCTCAGGTGTTGGGAAATCAACACTTCTTAATGCCTTTTTCGAGGAATCGATACAAAAAACAGGTGCTGTGCGCGAAGATGACGAAAAGGGACGCCACACCACTACTGTCCGTCAGTTGTTCCTCCTTCCAAACGGCAGCATTGTAATTGACAACCCCGGCATAAGGGAAATACAGATAGGAGACTGTGCTGAAGGTATTGAGAAAACATTTTCAGATATTGTCCAGTTAGCTCAAAAATGCAAGTTCAAAGACTGTACTCATCTTAATGAACCAGGTTGTGCAATACAGAAGGCAGTAAGCGAAGGACTCATACCTAAGGAACGTCTTGATAGTTACCAGCGACTGGCTAAAGAGTTAACGTTTCAGTCCCGAAGATCGGAAATTGGCCATAAAAGGCTTGAAAAAGAGAAGTATAAAGGAATATCGGTAGCTGCCAAAAAGTATCGTGAGTTTACTGGAAAGCCATAAACTCTTTCCTTGAAATCATTTCCAAAACTTCTCAACCGGGATTTGCTACAATTTTTTTGAAATTATTAATTATACACCGTAAATTATTAAATATATTAAATATAATATATCTCCGATATAGTTGTACTTTCTGAGGTGTGTTGGTTTTTATTGTACATCCCCCTCACAACCCACCCGTCATCACTGAAGCACACCTCAGAAACAATACATATTGTTTATTTCTTCTTTAGCAGATATATGGCCATTAGTATGCCAATAGCAAGAAGGGCTTCAAAGCCCGGAGACTGCTGCTCGGTTTCTGTGGAAGATTCATTACTTACCGGCTGCTCCTGGCCTTCCTCGGCAGTTTGCTCAGTTTCTTGTGGAACATCAGATGTTGACTCCGGAAAGTCTTCAGGATCTCCCGGGAAAGTCAGAGATTGTATCTCTTCCTGGTTATTGAAACTATCTTCGTCCGAGTCCAAAGGCTCTATTGCTTCGAAATCACCATTATTTTCCTGATATGCCAGGCCATATGGATTCAAGGATTGAACATCCGAACCATGACAGACAGTACAATTTGCAAGTCTTGTATCACTAGTGTTGTAATTCTGATTGAACTCATCCATCATCTCGGAAGTCGCCGATGCAACTGGCATTCCTGCTGCAAGGACAATTGTCAGCAGCATTAACAATAAAATCTGTTTAGAAATCATATATCTTATCTACCCCCAAATTCACTTAGAGAATTATTTGTTAACAACAGGTATTTAAGAGTTTTCAGGTTTCAGGTTAAGAAAGACAGTTCTAAAAGCTATGCTGCAAAAACAAAATGTGAATCCGCAAGTCTTGTTATTCAAAAAAAAGGTATTATTTATTTGATTTTGATTTTTTTTGTCCACCGGATTCCTGTTCCTTTTTGCTAATTTCAAAAACAATATGGTTACATCTACCACTTTTATTCCCGCAAATTTTGCAATATCTGGCCATTTATTCACTCACCCTGATCACCATTTCCTTTCTCAGCAATTATTTACTTCCTGGAAGTACCTTATTTTTGTTCCTTCCTATTGAATACAACAAACTTTACAGGAATAAAAGTATTCATCTGCGAGTAACTTATTAATAATTTTCAATTATACGTTAGAGCATAATGATATTTTCACCTGACACAAAAGAAAACTCAAGATACAAAAGAATCAAATAGATGTTACAGGATTTGAACACTGTTTGTAGTACTCAAAGAGTTCTTTTCCCCATTCAAGAGCATTCTGATTACAACTTATCAATTGCTCTCCTGACACATTGCCGGTCTTACTTAAGAGATGCCAGGAAAAACAATAATCGTTCAGTATAAAATTCTGGAAACCCATGTTTCCCGGATAGACCAGAAAGTCCATCTGCTCTTTAGCCAATAATTCATTGAAGAAAAGCAGATTATTGGACTGGATTTTCTCAAACAACTCCTCTGAAACTATCATTGAAATTTCTACACCTTCACTTATCCATTTTGAAAAGAATGCCGGAAATGATGGCAGCAGCAAAGAAGTTACAATATAAAATGTTTTTGAAGCATCAGTCGTTTCTTCCAATTGCTTGTTAAATTCTAAAGTTTCTGAAAAAGTAGGTCGTAATATGGTATAAGGGTATAACTCACGAAGTCTTTTCAATAGATAAAACGGAATAAAATCAAGCTTATGCTCAGCCAGATAATCAAAATTACTTTCAAGGAATTCCAGGGTCTCAAGGAAGGGAATTATTTCATCGACAATTAATTTTCCGATTGATGTAAGCTCGTATGTACCATCATGATTTACAACGATATTGTTATGTTCAAACGTCCGTATTGTTGGGACCAATGCCTGGCTGCTTATCTCCAGTGATTCAAGAATTTTTCTCTTCTTCATCGGGCCATTGTATAACAACAAAAGCAAATTCATTCTATCTTCGCATATGCCTAATGTCTCAAGCAACGGTATTTTCAAGGATTCCACCCTTATAACTAATCGTGAATTGTCTGAGAATAGACAGCATCCCAGACACAAAGCCGGTTGCACTCACATGAAATTTTATCTACTGTAGAAATTTAATCTATTTATATATACCTTTGATGAAATTAACAAACAAAACTTGCTTTCCAAGCAATAATGCTACTATAAGTGTCCAAGATAGTATGCTAACTATTATGGTTTCATTTTTCACTGAAAAGTAGATATGATTCAGCACTAGTAGACTATATTCTTGCAGGATACAATGTTCCGCTGAAAAAATAATTGCATCCAAAAATACCTAGCTACCTACACTATTTCTGCATTTTAATGAGTGAAAAACTTCTTGATTATTTTCTACAGAAATCATTAAAAATAATTGATTTGAGATAAATTATTTTATATGGTTTATGCTCTAAAACGATTATCCTTTATACTAAGTCAACCTCTATGCTCTGCCGAGGTGTGTGACCTTTTTTAACCCCACTCCCCCCAACATGCACACCTCGCGTTTTCAGATTGGAATCCGTATGTTTTCATTAATTTACTGTAACAAAAAAGTTTCAGAAAATGAAACATACCAAATGTATGTGAAATATCGAAGTTCTACTTTTCTTTCATTGAAAACAACCCTCAAAATTCTGCTCTGTCGAAAGCTGTAAATAATTCGGTTACACATATTTAAATGCGAATAAAACGTGATTATAGTCTAGCAGGAGTTGATAATATATTCTGGGGTTTGTCACATCTGTCAGAAGAGCAGACCAAAGCCATCGAAGAACTTGAAAAAAAATTCGATGCTACTATACTTGCTTTTTCAAGCAAGGACATACAATATGCTGAGCTCAATGAAGAGCAGCTTAAAGAATTAAAAGACCTTGAAGAAAAGCTTGGCCTATCGCTTGTGACCCTTAAAATGAGTTATAAATAAGCACAGGCACTTTTTAGTAATTTATGGGAACATACATACAGGTATACTTCCCTATCGTGAATTACTCAAAAGCCCGGGTAAGAGCCATTTTTGTCAGTCCCATCTGCCGATGTTTTCCTTTCTTAGCGGGACAGTTTTTTGTCAGATCCCATACAATTAGTGAAATCTGGAGTGGCAAGTATGAATTAACACCCCATAAAATGGCACATCTGACCTGCAAACTGAAATAAACATATTAGCAAATAGGACAAAAAATCATTTGCATTGGCGTCTCTGAAATAGATAGCATGTAGGATAAAAAGGCAAAATACAAATAAATATAATGTAATTAAACAATATTAATATTTAAGTCATAATCTTCATGGAAAAATTATGACCAGCTGACTGAGAAAAGATCTTGGTTAAAAGTCAAACCGCATAATAAATTTAATAAGTCCTTGGAATTGCAGAAGCCTTGTTGATAGTGAAGAAAGGATAAGGAGAAAATGAATTCCGTATCTGATTTTGATAAGAGCACAAGAGCACTTCTTAGGGTTATAGTTCTATATGTATTCTTGTCCAGTATCTGGATCCTGTTCTCTGACGCTATTTTAGGATTAATTGTTTCGGATATCGCAATTTACACCCGATTGCAAACTTACAAGGGGTTGGGTTTTATCTTTGTTACGGGAGCATTGTTTTTACTTTATATGAAACCCCGTATAGAGGCACTTAACAAATCACAGCAGGCTCTTGCAGCTACTGAAAAAGAATTAAGAGAACAGTATAAACTGATTGAAAGAATAACGGATACAAGTCCGTTAGGTATTATTGTAGCAGATACAGACGGAAATATCACATTTGCCAATAAGGCTGCCGAAGACATGCTGGAATTGATAAGAGATGAAAAGGGCAATCTGATTTATGATAATCCTGGTAGCCATCTACCTTTCTGGAAAACGATGGACATCCATGAAAACATATCCGATGCTAAACATGAGATTAAGAAAATAGATGGTAGCAATATGCTCCTCTCAATTAGCAGTGCCCCGCTAAATAATGATTTCGGTGAATTGGAAGGCATGGTAGCTACTCTAACTGATGTAACTGAAAGCACGCATATTCAGGAAGAGCTAAAAAAGAGGCTCAACTACGAACTTGCAACAGTGAAAAGCATGCGACTCTTACTTGAACCGGCTGATCTCAACGAGATATTGCCCCGGATTTTGGAGATAATACATCGTTCCGTAGGTAATAGCCGGACGTACGTGTTTCAGAATGAGGAAGACAGCGAATTAGGCCTTTGTATGTCGCAGAGATACGAAGTTGTTGCTGATGGTATCACCCGGGAAATAGATAATCCTCTTCTGAAGCACTTGCCATATAGCAAAGGAGGACAAAAGCTTCTAGCTTCTTTACAGTCGAAACGGAGTTATACACGTGTGGTAGCAGAGCTTGATGGACCTGAAAAAACGATTCTTGCAGATCAGGGAATCCTTTCTATCCTAATTCTTCCAATTTATTGTGGACAGGATCTCTGGGGTTTCATTGGATTTGACGATTGTGAGAGCGTTCGTCTATGGCATGAGGATGACATCAATCTTCTCTGGGTCGTGGCTGATGGCATTGGAGAAGCTATTCTTCGTAAAAGGTCAGAAGATGAAATAAGAGAAAGCGAAGCAAAATATCGATCATTATTTAATCAATCTGCTGAGGGTATTTACCTGCATGATCTCAGGGGAAATATACTTGATGTCAACGACGAAGCTGTCTTGCAGTCCGGTTATTCTAAAGAAGAACTACTAAACCTTGATGTATTCAGCTTTTTGTCCAAAGAAGTTGACCGTGAGAAAATGATGAGGCGATGGTCTCAATGGTCCCCTGGAACAACTGTAAGTCTGGAGACACAGCATATACGGAAAAATGGTAGCATCTATCCGGCAGAGCTGACAATAAATCTTGTCAACTTTGGATCTAAAATAATGATTATGGCTTTGGTCCGTGACATTACCGAGAGAAAGAAGGCTGAGGAGTCCCTGATCAAAGCCAAGATGATGGCAGAAGAGAATAGCCGCATCAAATCAGAGTTCCTAGCAAACATGAGCCATGAGTTACGTACCCCTCTTACCGCCATAATAGGTTTTTCAGATATGCTGAGTTCTGAGATGTTTGGCAGCTTGAATGAAAAACAAATCAGGTTTTCAAGACATATAAATACGAGCGGAGAACATCTACTCGAACTAATCAATGAAATTCTTGATCTGGCAAAAATCGAAGCCGGTAAAATGGAACTTGAATGTGAAAAGTTCCCTCTTTCGGAAGTACTTGATGAGATGCAAACATTGATAGCTCCATTAGCAGTTAGGAAGAAAATCGATCTTGAAATAGAGAACAATATACAGGAAACAGAAATATTTGCTGACAGGATGAAGTTTAAGCAGATAATGTATAATCTTCTCAGCAATGCCATTAAATTCACCCCTGATAACGGTAAAGTTCTGGTTATTGCAAATAAAACTGATAAAGGAGTATGTGTTTCAGTCTCAGATTCAGGAATAGGAATCCCTGAAAACAAAATCCAGAATATATTCAATCCTTTCACTCAGGTGGATTCATCGAGCAAAAGAAAACATGGAGGCACCGGTCTCGGACTTGCACTTGTGAGACAATTCGTGGAAATGCATAAAGGTAACATCCAAGTGAAAAGTGAAAAAGGAAAAGGGAGTACCTTTACGTTCACCATTCCGGATAAGTGTTGTAGTGAGAAATAACCGAAGAGAATGAGGTACAATGAGAAACATATTAGTTGTTGAAGACAGCCCGGTAAATATGGAACTTATTGGTTGCCTTCTTGAATATGAGGGATATGAAGTTGCAAAGGCAATGGATGGTGAACAAGCCCTGAAGCTGATCAAAAAAAGAGATTTTGATCTTATATTACTGGACATCCAGTTACCAGGAATGGACGGACTGGAACTTCTGAGAATAATCAGAAATATGGGGAAGAAAAGAGATATTCCTATAATCGCATTGACTGCTAACGCAATGGCAGGAGATAAAGAAAGATTCCTTGATGCAGGGTTTACCGCATATATCGCCAAGCCTTTTGATACACGTGAATTCATTGAAACCGTTGTCAGTTTTTTGTGAGCAAAGCGAAAATAAGACAATCGACCCAGACAAGGCGAAAGATACGGAAATGCTGTATTGGTAAGCCAGAATTCAAAGCTTCTGTATTCCAGATACATGATGTTAGTCTTTCAGATAATAGTTACTAATGTTATGGATATTGATAAATAGTAGCATAACATAATAATTTGTGGTTGATGTAAAAATACTAAGCCGATAAGAATTGGAAATTTATAGAATATTTATGATTATTGCATAAATATTCAAATGACAATAGGTTTAGCAAAAGTCCCTTACATAACTGGCACACCAGTCTATAGAGAGAATGTAAGCAAAAGATGCAAACTAAAAGCTACAGGATCAGGGGGATCCTTTTGTATTTATGGAGGTTAAGTGATGAAAAGATTAGAGAACTGTCCTGAATGTAATTCAAAATTGACGGATGGAGAAAACGTACAATTTTGTAGAGTATGCGGTTACTGGACCAGTAAGGGAACAGTTAGATTGGACCCTATTGCGATATTTATTTGAACAATTTGAGTGAGATTTTTCCGGAATGCATACTATTTTGCCAGGCAAAGAGAAATGATAGGAAGATGTAGGCATCTGGCAAATTAATCTATCAGTATGCCAACAATTTCAAAATCCTCAAAAACCTCTTCTTCATGTGGTGCCTCAGCCATCTGTTCAGTAAGGTCAATACCGCTATCATGGCCGAAGTGGTCTCCATCCTCCCATGAAATGCCGCCAGTTACGTCATATATCTTCCCATTATAGGCAACATAGATTTCTTCTTTCTGTTTGCCGTCATACTTTGAAAGTTCCTCTCTTGTAAATTCTCTCATTCAATTTCACTCCCTATTATCCATTTATTATATCGTTTTTTGTTGATTTAGTATTTTCTCTGACCATAAAGTTGTTTCATATAATAGTTTTTAGTGTGATGATTTTTCAAATCTGGCGCGACTCTGTTTTTGGTGACTTATAAGCACCTATACTAAAAATAATGATTGACAATAATTACATAAAGTTTATTAAATAAAGCAACATAGCTTGCGTAAGGATTCAACAGATACCAGAAGTTCTGATAGAATGATAAGTGATTTTCTTGACAAGAGGTAATACAAATGAAAAAGCCAATTCTTGACATTATATTTGCCTCAGAAAAAAGAAAGAATATGCTTTTATTATTGCAAGACGGTCCCAAAGAAATGGAGACTATTCTCAGGACATTGGAAACAACAAGACAGGCTTTACTTCCACAAATAAGAATAATGGAAGAGCATCATCTTATTGTGCATTATGATGACGCCTACAAATTGACGATGCCTGGAAAATTAATAGTCAATAAGATGATTCCTCTGGTAAATACCTGCAGATCTCTGAATAAGAATATAGATTTCTTCGCATCCCATAACATTGACCCTATTCCTTCTCATATATTTGAAAGAATAAATGAAATCAGAAACTGCGAAATCATAGAACCAAGCTTGGTGGATATTTTTGAAATGAATAAAGATTTCGTCGAAGAAGCATATAATTCCAGTTCCCTGTCATTTCTTCTTGCATTCTCACATCCTGCTTTTTCAGAGGTTATTGCAAGACTTGCTGAAGGTGACAAAAATACTTCAATTATAGTCAATGAAGAAATATTTGATAAGTTCAAAAGTGAATGGTATGAAGAATTCAAGCATTATCTTGCATGTGAAAATGTCAAATTTTACCTATACAGGAAAGATCTTGAACTGACTTGCCTGTCAATATGCGAGCGCTCTTTTGTTTTAAGATTGTTATCAAAGAACAATAAATTCAGCAACAAACACCTGTATTGTAAAGATACAGGAGGACATCAGTGGAGCAAGGATTTTTTCGATTATTACCTGAAGGATGCTGAATTGATAACTGAAATATGAGTTCAATGATGATTTTTTCTACATTTTCCAGTTGATGATCTGGATAACTATTATGTTATTTGTTTTCAAGTTGCGGAAAAGAAAAGGGTAGAACTTAGCAACTTCATTTATTTATTTATTTATTTATTTATTTATTTATCAAGTTAGAGATTTGGGATTGTTTAACAGATATGAAATTACTTGTACAACACTGAAACATAATAAAGTTTATAATTAATCAAATATATTTCTATGGATGTTAAACCAAGTAAATACTGCAATTGATTCATGCTGGAACATTACAGGTCAACTTGGAATAATCAGATGACTCAACGTGATTTTCCGATGCAAGTGAAAACTTGGTAGACATCAGTAAACAATAAAATGTTAGCCAATTGATACTATCAGAAGGTCCAACTATGTCAAAAGAGATTATAAAAAAAATTTATTTCTATAGATTACTTATGGAAATGGATGGAGAATTTGTAAATGCATCCGATGCTTTTTCAGAAATAAATGAGATACCATTTGATAATGATGAACGTTATTATGAGTTAAAAAATGGAAATAAATGGGCAATGTATGTTGATTCCTGTGAAAATCCAATTCGTGCTAGAATGGGTACCAGAAGAGAGAATGAACTACCTGAGGTCGAATGTGCTGGAAACTTAACTCCATTAGACATACCTCCTAAAAGTGGGCTATATGAACCTACTCACTTCACACTGTTCTCTGATAACGTAGTTGGTGTAGAATATAATCACTATGGTCCTAGAATTAGCAGTTTAAATCAGTATATCCCAAGAAAAATACCAGATGTTGTAGATAAGATCACTATACACCCTTTAATGAAAAGAGACGTATTGGAAACCATTCAAGACATTGGAGAAGTCCGATCTTTTTCGTTTGCAGCACATAGAGATATGGGACTCTTAATAAAACAGTTAGATAAAAATTTATCTGCTGGATTTGAAGCCTTAAAAAGAACCAGTGATTCCGAAATGATTGAAGTAGTACTGAAAAATCCACAGTATTCCAGAGACAAAGTAGAATTACCTCTTATATCAAACATAGCAAATTTAATTAGTTGGCTAAGAAAATCAGAAGTCAAAGATGGAGTGAATAAATTTAAAATTCATGCTCAAGATACTACACTTGATGAGTATAGAACATTTGATTTATTGCAAGAGTACATCATGAGTGAAAAACAAGTAATCACTATTGATGAAACCCATAGGACCGTTAATTCTAATGCCATGTACGCTGCAATACATCAGGCATACAGAGACTGCAAGTCAGAAATCAATAGAACAATAAAAGGCAGTTAAGCATGAGAAAATTCAAGGATATCTATGAAGAAAATTTTATGCATTATGAATTAATCATTTCTATTATCCTTAGCATCGCAATAATTCAATTTGTTTTTCCTATTATTTTTCCTGAAGGTGTGGATTCTTGGTTAGAAGTTAACAAAAATAATGTTTATTCACTTTTAGCAAGTATTGCAGGAACACTTCTTGGTTTTGTTATTACAGGTGTATCTGTAATAATTGCATTTTCAGAGTCAGAAAAGTTAAAAATGCTCAAAAAAAGCAAACATTATAGAACAATATTCGTTGTTTATTTTAGTACTATAAAATATTTGGCTTTAACGACAGCAATATCAATAATCTGGATATTTACAAACTTTTTAATTGTCGTTTCCTTTTATTTGTTGACATGGTCAGCTATAATCTCATCTTTGAGAATAGGAAGATGTATTTGGATTCTTGAAGAAATTGTTGAAATTGTAATAAAAGATTAATTAAAAAGTGTTAATGTGTGCATCAAAACAACATGCAATCCCATCTGTAGCGCTTTTCAGAAAGCTTCAAAATGAAAACAAAAACTTATTCTCCTATCCACAAAAATTTCTACTAAGCTAGGGCTTTTGAGCGTTAGACTGGAAATCTCAACGCTGAGGGAGAGATTCGAACTCTCGCAGCGCGTTAGCACTACCGGTTTTCAAGACCGGCGCCGTAGTCCACTTGGCTACCTCAGCATGTCGAATGGATTTACCTAAACAGCACACTTGAATATAAGGTTTTTGACTCAAAAACGATGATGAGTGACAAGTAATCTTAAAAGAATATGGTGAACGAGGAGTTTATTCCTCGCTCTCTTCTGCCTCAGATTCAGTTGATTCTTCCTCAGCAGGCACTTCTACAATTTCCTCTGCCCCTGCCTCTGGTGGGACATATGGGTGCTTCTCAACGAATTCAAGGTTGGGGATGCCAAGCCTGTCGATAAGCTCGTTGGCTATGTTCATCTTTGTTACAAGCCATCTCTGGTTGAAGCTAAGTTCAATAGGAACAACAATCCTGATGAGATCGTCTGTAATCTCTGCCTCAATGTCCTCCATGCCAGTATAGAGTGCAATAAGACCCTTTACCTTCTCTTCATTATCATCGAGTACCTTCTCAATAGTGTACTCATACTCGACTTCCTTACCTGCAAGAGCATGGTTGAAGTCAACACGTACCCTACGGCCGATAACCTGGGAAATGACACCGCGCTTTCCATTGAGTTCCACAGGCATTCCAGGATATGGGTTCTTATCCTTCAGCTGGTCCTTCAGTTTGGTGACTGATACAGTCTCAACAAGAGCAGGGTTGTGTGCACCGAATGCATTCTCAGGAGCAACAGTCAGAGTGCTGGAGTATCCTGCTTCCTTACCTTCGAAATCCTCATCAAGACCTTTGATTGTCTGGCCGGAGCCGACAACCACAACATCGCCGCCGTATACACCACGGGGATTATATATTCCGTTATCCTTTGCCAGCTGCTCGTCAGTGGTATCAAAAATCGTACCTTCGTCAAACTTTCCAGTGTACTGTATCTTTATGAAATCGCCTTTCTCAATTGCCAAATCGATCAACTCTACTAACCTGTCATTATTTATGAGTGTAATTACCAGCACGCTATACGCATATGTCTTTAAGAACCTTTTGCCAGTAAAAGACAATCAGAAGTATACTTTCGAAGCAATTTCGAGTATAGAATCCTTGCAATCGTCATTTACAAGGATAAGACAGGCTCCAGGAACCAGCATTTCCGTAAACTTCGGGCAAAAATCTCTAAAAGGGACCTTATCATCGGACCAGATAATACGCCTATAGTGACTCAGGTCTCCAAAACCGTCCCTGTACCTGTAACCTTCCCGAACCTTGCCTATATATGCAATTTCCTCATTTTCTACTGGAAGCACGACAGTATCATGTGTCCTCATAGCACTTACAAAATGGAAAATCTCAGCAGCCCACTGGTCAAGTATAGTATGATCAAGGGTAGCCAGCTTTGCACTGATCATCTCCTTAATAAATTCCCGTTTCTCGAATTCATCAAACTTCTGCATTGTCGCAGAGAATTGTTTCATTTCCTCATTGAAATCCTTCAGTTTGCTGTTAAGACTTTTCATTTTCTTGACTACTTCAGGACGTTGTTCACGCTCGGAATAGTCAATGTCCTTTACGGCTTCATCGAACTCTTTCCTGAAGCTGCGATCAAAATCCTTGTACTTTTCCCCAAGAAAATGATGTTGCTTGTGATCATGTGGAAGGTTCCTGAAATCCTCAAGATTCTCATCAAAATGATCCAGAAGCTGCAGATTCAGGTCAAGAGAGATTACACCCTTCTCAAGGAAGAGACGTTCACGCTCTTTGTTTCGCCCGGCACGTATTATCCACACGTTATTTCGATGTTCGTATACCATATCATCTCTCACCGAATGGATGGATAAGTAATAGTTAGATATATCTAATAGAATGTGGTTTGTGATAAGCGTAATGCATGAAAGATGGCAACAGGGAGATGGCACATTTCTATAAAGTTAAGGCCAATGCATGAAACAGTTACCAATCACATAGCACTCTTAAGTGCACAACATACTTGATATGATACCGGATGATTCCTATGATATAATAGTCGTCGGAGCAGGACCTGCAGGCTCCACG
Organism: Methanolobus sp. ZRKC2; assembly: GCF_045291185.1. Taxonomy (NCBI): domain Archaea; kingdom Methanobacteriati; phylum Methanobacteriota; class Methanomicrobia; order Methanosarcinales; family Methanosarcinaceae; genus Methanolobus; species Methanolobus sp. ZRKC2. Next base: position 612,542 of record NZ_CP146980.1, read on the forward strand.
GCAGCAATGTACGCAGCAGAAAGAGGCATGTCCGTACTTCTTGTTGACAAGAAAAAAGATATTGGTACACCTCTCCAGTGCGGTGGTTTCCTTCCTCATTACGAGACTCTCACGGAACTGGTTCCAAATGCCAGGCTTCCACATACCCTTGAAAAAATACCCTCATCCTGCATCCACACAAGCACTTCATACCAGCGGTTCATAGCACCTGATGGTGCCTCCAAAGGTTTCCATGTCAACGCTGATGCAATCGACAGGAGGCGCTTTGACAAGCATCTTGCTATGCTTGCAGGAAAAGCCGGTGCCCAAATGCTTGTGGGAACAAATGTTCTTGAGGTCAATGGTACCGAGCTGATAATGGACGGGGCATTCGGTGAGTTCCCGGTTAAATCTAAGATCATTATCGGGGCCGATGGCCCCAATTCTATAGTAGGAAAAGCTAATAATATGCTGAGGGATGAAGACCCTATGGGTACCGGCACAGCATTCGAATACGAGCTAAGCGGAGTTGACGTGGACAGAGAAGCCGTAGAGATGTACTTTGGAAGAGATTACGTGCCAGGAGGTTATGCCTGGATTATCTCCCAGGGAGAGGACACTGCAAACATTGGTGTTGGTATCCGTGAGGCCATGTTTGAGGACCACATGTGTGCCCGTGACTATCTTGACAGGTTCATGCACAAACATCCAATGGCTGCCGGCAAACTGGAAGGAGCATCCATCGTATCTATTGTCGCAGGTCTTGTCCCGGTCGGTGGCGCTCCGAAAGTCACGGCCACAAAGGACACAATCATCGCAGGTGACGCCGCCGGACATATCATCGCTACCAACGGAGGTGGAATATCCACAGCCATGGTAGGTGGTAAAATAGCAGGTGAGACCGCAGCAGACAACCTTGAAGGCAAATGCAATCTCACAGAATATGACAGACGGTGGAGAGAGCAGATGGGACTTGAGATAAAAACAGCAGTATATACCAGGAAACTCATGGACAAACTCATGCTCTCTGACAGGCTGATGAGTGCAGCTATCAAAATGATATCTCCTGAGAATATGAAAGCTATCCAGTGCGGACAACTACCTGATGCCGTCAAAAAAAGCCTGTTAAAACTAAACGTAGGCCTGACTTGAATGTACGTTTTTGTCTATGGTTCACTTAAAAGAGGTTTTTCAAACCATCATCTTATGGAAAGTTCGAAGTTTATCTGTAGCACCCGAACACTTGAAAAGTTCGCTATGATCGACCTTGATTCATTTCCCGGAGTAATAAAAGAAAAAAAAGTTTCACCTATTCACGGAGAGGTTTATGACCTGGATACAAATACCTTGGAACAGATAGATGCCTATGAAGGTAAATGGTATTCCAGAGAAGATGTGGAACTTGAAGCCGGTTTGACTGCACAGATGTATTTTCTAGTAAAATATCCCCGGGACACTGAGAATCTTCAGGTAATAAGCAAAGGATTCTGGACCGAAAAAACTTCACAGGAGTTTACTGATGTCGGACAATAAAAGAATCACAGAGATGGGATTTTCAGGGGGTACAATTGGTTATGAAGCGCACGGAAACCTTTACCTGAACATTACTAACAAATGCTCAGCTAACTGTTATTTCTGTATCCGGGAATCTTCGGACGGTGTTTACGGCTATAATCTCAGGTTATCAAAGGAACCAAGCTACGAAGAGATAATCAGAGAACTGGATCAGTCCGACATAACAAACTACAAGGAAGTTGTTTTCACCGGACTGGGTGAGCCGACCTGCAGGCTCGAAACCGTACTTGACGTTACCCGCTGGCTCCATGAAAAAGGTGTTCGTGTAAGACTTGACACAAATGGTCATGCTAAGCTCATGTATCCTGAAATTGATGTTGTTGCCGAACTGAAAAACGCAGGTCTTGACTCGATTTCAGTAAGTCTTAATGCTGAGTCGGAAGAAAAATATGAAAAAATATGTAAGCCCTCCCTTAAAGAGGCTTATGCTTCACTGCTTGATTTCACAAAAGAGGCAATTGATGCCGGGATAGAGACACAGATGACCGTTGTCGGAATGTCTGAGATAGATATCGACAAATGTGAAAAAATAGCCAAGGATCTTGGTGCTGGTTTCCGCGTACGATAAATTCAGAAGTATTTAAAAAGGTCATCTCTTTTCTCAGAATGCAACCTTTGCCTGATAATTGATTTCAGGGGTTTTATCTCGCCTTTTTTTGCACAGATGGGGGCAACCATATCTATCCACTGTCTCCACGGAGGCAGCATTCCAAGTTTCTCCGTAACGCCATCAAGCATAGAGTCCAGTTCATCATTTTTTACACGATCAGTCTTGTTCACAGCAAGTACGGTGTCTATACTCAATTCCTTCAAAAAATCGAACATCTCTATGTCAATGGGAATCTCTTCTCTTGACTCCCATCGATCAACAACTTCCACGAAAACAGGACCGTCAACAACCATTACTGCCATCATTATCCGGTCAGTGTTATTCTCAATATAACGAACGATTTTATCCTTGACAATATCCTGCTTACGTTCCTTTATACCACTCATGAAACCGAAGCCTGGCATATCTGTGATAAGGAGATCTGAAAAACGAATATGAGTCGGTATAAGTGTCACGCCTGGGCGCTTTCCCACCTTGACTTTCTGACCGGTAAGCTGCCTGATAAGTGATGATTTACCCACATTTGACCGGCCAACAAATATGATTTCCAGACTTACGCCTTCCATTGTGGTTTCCTTTTTTGCCATTAATTTTCACTTTTTTCCTTATGCTCATCTTTCCCTATAGCATCATCCAGTTCATATAGAAATTTCATGAACGATTCCTTGGGAATCCTCGCACCTGCAGCAGATGCATGCCCTCCGCCCGTACCGCCGTGTTTAGGTGCGACAGTGCGCAAAAGCCGGTTAAGGTCAACAGCACCATTTCTGGAACGCAAACTCATGTCATAGACCTGCTTCTTATATCGATACTCCGCTGCAAGACCAACACCTCGCCTGCCGTAGGATGCTGCATAAATAGCCGATTTTGACATATAGCCTTTAGGGTCAATCACATACGCAAGATGACTAAGGGCTTTTACCTGCTTCTTTACCCTGAGGCGCAGCATTTCCTCCAGATGTGAACCTTCTTTTGCAAGCTTGGGGACATCAGGTATCTCTGAAGGAATAACATCACGTGAAAGCGGAATGAGCAAACTCCGCTTGAAATTATAATTGCGTCCCATATAGATCAAAGCCTGGATAAGCGTACCTGCTTGGTAGAAAAGATTCCTCTTATCCCAATCACGTAGCCATTCCTTTACAGACGGAGTATTATCATAATAGTCGCCAATAGCCCCATAAATGGCAACCCTGCGCATGTCCCTGTTAAGCCTTTTCTCAAGTACTTTATATGTCAGTTCCGCAGCACATACATTTACATCATGATGCAGCCAGTCAACATCCCAGCAATCTCCGGGAAGAGGATGATGATCAATATATGTGATAGTTGATATCTCCGAAAGTTCCGTGAGTCTCTGGTACAGCTTCTTGCACGCCCGCCCATCCACTGCAATATCGCAGATGATTATGTTCCTGTACCCATCCGCTAATTTAAGCTCATCAAGTATGCCAACAGGAGATGTGAAGTAAACATCTGAATCCGGGAAAGCGCTCTTTGCAATGGCACCGGAGCATACACCGTCAGAATCACCATGTGTCAAAATAAGGGAGTCGCTTTTACTGGAATTGTGTAGGCCTTTCATGTGATTACCACAAAGATTTGAATTAAAAGGAAATCCACGTAATTTAAAGAATGAAGTAATACCAAAGAAAGCAATATCACCGATCTTATTTTTAGCTTATGTTCCAAAATAAGCTTTAATGGAATCCAGTAGATCAAAGGCAAACTGGAACATGCCGTAGTCCTCTTCTACCGGATCATCTTCGGAAACAACGGATTCATCCTGGATGTTTTCAAAAGAATCATCTATTGAATCTGTATAATCATCGGTAAAACTGCTCGAATCCTCTTCAAGCCACTCATATTCATCACTACGGAAAGAATCCGAAACATCTACCAATAAACGCCTGGAATAAACAATACCTTCATACTCCTTTGAATCAACAAATTTTGCTTTTACCGGAGGAATAATGATGTTGCCTGCCACATCCATTCGCACAGAGTATGTCAGATTCAGACTATCAGAAGGATGCAAAACTTTACTCTCAGAAATGTCTCCTGATAAAAGGACAGCTCCCGTTGGAATTTCATCCGAAACAGACACATACGTTGCTCTGTCACCTTCATTTTTAGCTATTATATTCACATTTAGAGCATTACCGGCCTGAATAGTATCTGCAGAAACATCTTTTGTCAGATTTATGAAAGGACCATGCACAACTATTTGAGAATCATTGAGATTCTTGGCATAAGTCCGCCCTCCTATGCTAACTAGAACCTGTGTGTCTGAAAAATTATAGGTTCCCGGCCTCAGGGCTTTTAAAGAATACTTGACAGTTTTTTGTCCGAAGGAAGGTAGAGAAAAATTCCAGATTGGATCAACATCAGGATCGAATATGAACTCTTCAGGAACAGGAGAAATCAACTCTACGTGATCAAGAGGTTCGCCTTTAAGGTTTTTTATCCTGAATTCAATGTGTGCCCTCTCATCCATATATACTTCATCTGCCCTGTGTTCTTCCACGGCTATTATAGTATCGATTTTTTTTACGACCTTGGTACCGGAAACTGACTTGTTTGCAATAGTAACATTGATAGTCGTATAAGGTGAAGGGATATCATTTCCTGTAACGATTTCTACTGCAGTAATGTTGATAAGATTTTCAAAGGTATAATGATCCGGGATATCCGAATTGTTCCGGGCAAGAATAGCACTCCAGGATTCCTTATTTCTGGAGAGTACTGACAACATCACATAATCGTAATCAGAATCAAATGCATATGATGGGGAAAAATCCTGAGCAGTGATCAAATAACCACTTGCGTTTACTTCTTCTCCCCAGTAAAGAGTAAACTCTTCCGCTTCAAGCCATTCAATATCATCATTGGTAGCTGATTGTGCACCTGCAAATTCACACAGGCACACAAGAAGAACTACCACAAATACCAGTTTCAAAGTTAGCTGTTTCATGGAGATTACTGCCTTCTCCTGCGTCCATATACCACATACACACACAGCAGGACAAATATCAGTGTAGTCCCTTCAAAGCCGGGTTGTACCCTCTCTTGATCCTCTGAATATTCGTTGCCATCGGAAGAAGATGGGGATGAAGAACTGCCTGAAGAAGAGGAAGAAGACGTGGAATCAGGGTCATCTGTAAATTCAGCGCTTATTTCCTCAGGTTCTACTACGGAGATCACAGGCATATTGGATATTTTCTCCCCCTTGAAATCTTCAAAGTCTATGAACGTCGAAGTCGTTGCAGGAAGCCTGATATCTCCGGCTTCATTCATTTTGACGACGTAGGAATAACTAAGTGTCTGGCCTTTGGTCAGGATTTCCTTAAAATTCAGGTCCCCACTGACAAAAGCAACAGTATCCGGTAACGTTTCGGAAGCTGTGACACTTACCCTGACAGTGCCCTTATTTGCTATAGCAACATTAACCGTCACCTCGTCACCCGGACTAACAGTCTCCGAACTCACTGTTTTGGTCAGAACAATATTAGGCCCTGTTATTTCAATAGAGGGAGTTTCAGATTTAAAGGTACGTACTTTCCCTTCAGGATCGGTAAAAGTTGCAGTTGCAACCGGCACCTTGAATGTACCTGTTTTTACTGGCTTCATTGTATACTCGAACAGTTTTGCCTTGGTCTCACCGGCAGAAAAGGACACTTTTGCTTCCTGGTTAACACTATCCTGCAATTCCATATCTCCGAGGACAGGATTTGTAACTGTTACTGAGTTAACACCATAGATACCATCATTCCATATGCTTACCGAAACGTGAGCAGTTTCATCCATATATATATCTTCAGTGATAGTCTTTGTAACGATAAGCTCAACAACAGGTTCGATAGCAAGGGTTTTCTTTTCACTGTCAACATTGATTTCATCATTGACATCCAGAGATTTTGTGGTAACAATGATATCCACATCTGTCTCTTCCCAGTACTCAGGTATTTTGAACTTCACAACAATGGGTTCAAGGACTTCATCTTCTTCTATAGAAATAAAGTGATGCTTGAGTTTTCCGGAAGCCAGCTCCATGCCAGCCGGATCTATCTCAACATCCATTTCGAAAGCTTTGGCATCACCTTCATTCTTAATGTCGATTGTTGTCTCAATATACTTATAAGCCATGTCTCTTGGATCATAGGTATCCTCTTCAGTAGTGATCTCTATGTCCATCTCGGGAATTGCCCTTTTATACACTTTTACAGATGCACGAGGATCTTCCATATTTCCTGTCCACTCATCGATATTCAGAGTTACAGAATCAATGAAGACCCTGATATCTTCACCTTTCTCGGTGTCAAGGTGCTTCAGGCTATCTCCTACCTTCAAAGGAGATATGTTTTTTACCTGCCCATTTCTGGAGATGCTGATACTTACAAAGCCATCTGTATTGAAATCCTCAGCTCTGATTGTATAATCATCTAAGGTAAAAGTGTCACCCCAGTAAAGAGTACCACTTTTAGCCGCATCATCATTCCATTCAATATCATCAACAGTGTAAGCTAAGGCGGTAGAGCATAAAAGCGAAATAAGAAATACCAAAAAGATAAAAAGTTTTTTGAGCATATCACGACCTCAAGTATTTTGTTAAAGAATAAGTATACATATATTAGCTTTTTGGAATTAGTTGCTTGAACCCCTCGATTTGTGAAGGCCTGTCAATAGACTTTACTCTGGAAGTAGAACTTGGCAAATCAGTCATGCCAGGTTGCTGGATAGCAACTATCGTATTATCATTAATCATGCGCTGGCTTTGATATCCAGCCTCGATAGTCTTCAGGATATCTTCTGCTGCTGCATTTTCATGTGGATTGTCTGACCTGTTCCTTAGTTTTTCGGCATCTTTCCTTGAAAGACTCGCATTGACGTCTCTTTCTTTTGCTTTGACGCCGTCATCTTTTCCTTTCTTGTAGTTCTCATTCACAAGACTACCGAGACCTGACTCTTTAGAGAGATCCTCAAGCATAGAGTACTGTTCACTGACCCATCCAAGTTCTGAGTGTTTATGGTAGCCTACTTCAAAACCAAGATTATAGGCGCTTTTTGAAAGCTCGTCTATCTCAGATTTAGTTAGCTGTGCCTGTTCCTCTTTCTTTTTGAAGAATCTGACCATTTTTACACATCCTCACTCAAGAAGTTCCTGCACAGACATCCCATTTTCAGTGAAATTGACACTACGCAGATTACAATCATGCTTTGTCCCTCTCATCTTGATAACCTGTATTGCACGTGTCATGGTCTTATCATAGAGGAAATTGTGAAGGAATATGACACCATGGGAAGCAAACTGTTCCGTGGAATATGCCGTCGGATCTGTCATCTCGGAAATAAGTATTGTAGTGCAGCCGAGTTTTTTGAGATTACGTATGAACCGACTCATTTCTTTTTCCTGCAGAGAAGGATCTTTTGTAGTGAACCTGATAGCTGAAACGGAATCTATTACAAGCCTTTTTACCCCGTACTCAGTTACATAAGCTGCAATTTCCTTGAATACCGTTGCAGGGGATGGTGCTTCATGACTTCCGGGAGAATTCTCTACCTCATACCCGGGGGTTACATGGTCGTTAAGATCATCAATAAAACCATAATCCATCCGTGGTCCCAGATCTGCAAAAAGCAATTTGTTCATTTTGACCAAAGGTATGACATTCATTGTATAATTCGACATATCGTCGATTATGTTTTGCGGACTTTCTACCAGACTGACATAAAGCCCTACCTCCCCATGTGTTGCTCCATGCGCAAGATACTGCACACAGAAAGTGGTCTTGCCACTTCCCGGAGGACCACTAACAAGATAAACGCGCTCAGCGAGTAGTCCGCCCTGCACGACTTCATCAAATCCATCAATTCCAGTTCCAATTCTCATGAAGTATCCTCATCGTATTATAATAATATTTATTATATAAATAGTATTCATTTATGAATTAATTTTATCTTATTAATTCTATATATAAATTACCTATATATACCACATATTCGATTGCGACAAATTGAAATCTTTTGAAAATTATCCGTTATTTATGAAGCTTTCAGATGTAGTACTCGCCCTTGAAGAAATAGCACCTCCCGAACTTGCGGAAGATTTCGATATCAGTAAAATAGGGCTTACACTTGACCTTGAAAATGATATACAGAAAATTGCAGTCGCCCTTGATCCTACAAAATACGTATTAAAAAGATCATCCGAGATTGGCGCAGACCTGCTGATCACTCACCATTCACTCATTTTCCATGCTGTAAACCACATAAACAGATCTCTTGCAGACATACTGAAAATTGCACTTGACAGCAATATCTCCCTCTACTCCATGCACACTAATTATGACAAGGCAAAAGACGGTATCAACGATGTACTGGCAAAAAAGATCGGCCTTTCAAATCTACAGGAAACAGAAATTGGCAGAATCGGAACTATAAGTCCCTGCTCGGCCGAAACATTTGCCAATCATGTTTCAAAAAGTCTTGACACTCATGTCTGCTTCACAGGCAAAAAAGAAGAAATCAGTAAAGTCATGGTCTTTGGAGGCAGCGGCTTTAGGGATGAGTATCTGGAAATTGCAAAAAAGAATGGTGTTGATGCTTATGTTTCATCTGAGCTTAAACATGACATCATACGTTCCTGGGAAGACATCCTGCTGGTTGATGCAACGCATTATGCAACAGAGAACCCGGGAATGGAAGAACTTTGCCCAAGACTGGAAGACAGGCTCGGACTGGACGTAGAGTTTATTGACCACAATCCCTTCATAAAAATACTCTAATTAAGGTATCATGTCCGAAGAGAATGACGTAAGCGAAGACGAACTGGAAGAGCTGCTTGAAGAGCAATCAAAACTAAAGGAAAAGCCAAAGCACAGAGGTTACGGTGACTATGAAAGAAGAGGCATCTACAGAGGGCCTGCAATCAAAAAGAAATGATTGGCAGGAACCACGTTCTTGCTGATACTTTTTCTGAAAATTGAATTAAGACTATTCCTGCCTGTTATCTATAACCTTTTTCCCACGCTCGGCTGGCACAATTTTAAGTTCACCATCATTGAACTCCTTTTTCAGAGGATCTGTGGCTGCTATCCGGTCCAGGGTGACAGCAACAGCGGCTACCTCGGAATGAGGCTGGTTCCCGACAGCAACGTTCCAGTCCGCAAGCTCATATATCTCAAAAGGAACCTTTTCGGCACCCACAACGATCATCAGGTTTTCGCATTCGCTTATGTCCGAAACCGCATCCGGCAGGTTTACTCCGTACATGGACAGGTGACATACTTTTCCTCCCTCTTCCTTCCATTTTCGGATCTCTGTCTTCCAGTTAACGTTATTCCTGACATAGAAATCCCCGCCCCACCTTTTTCCAACATCACATATATTGTCTGTAAGCTTCGGGTCGTCAGATGCCAGTAACATACCCTCCGCACCAAAGGCTCTGGCAGTGAGACCCACATGGGTAGTAATCCTTTTGTCACGCACCGGACGATGGCCAAGCCTTAAAATGACTATTCTTTTCATTTACACACCTGATTCTAAAAATTCAAAATAAGGAAATTATTAGATTTCCCTCAGGTCTGCCACTTTTTCAATAAGCATTCCCTCTACGAATATTGGAGGATACTCCCTGCAATACTTAACAGCTTCTTCGAGTTTTTCCTTCTTCTCAGCATAAATAGTTAGCACAGACTGGTCCTTTTCTACAAGTTCACCACGCTTTTTGTGTATCAGGACTCCTGAACCCTTATCGTTAGGTGCGCCGGCAAACCTTGCAGCCTGTACAATGCGCTTATTATAGAACTCAATAACATAACCATTTGCAGGAGCCTTGATTTCTGCAGTGAATTCACCTAGTGCAATATCCTTATAAGTGACATCGGGATTACCTCCCTGAATCTCAATAATTTCCTTCATCTTTGCAAGAGCTTTACCGTTTTTCAGGGTTTCAAGGGCAAGATCTCTTCCCTGTCCTCTGGAAGCGGCACCACCCATCTCAAGCAGCATTCCTGCAAGGATTACACTTTTTTCAATGAGGCTGTTAGGACCTTCCATGGTTTCAAGGACCTTCAAAGCTTCAATAACTTCCAGCGCCGGACCCACTGTCCTGCCTACCGGGGACGAACCATAAGTAAGAGCACAGTCCACATCCATACCAAGACGCTCTCCAAGGTTTATAAGGTCCCTCGCAAGTTTCCTGCCAGCCTTAACGTCAGGTATTTTTGTACCTGAACCCGTGGGAATATCCATTACAACTTTCTGGGCACCTACAGCGCCTTTCTTTGCCATAATAGAAGCCAGCAACTGGCAGTGAGGATCAATTGAAAGCGGGTATTCTACTTTAATAAGCTTATCATCTGCCGGTGCTATATTTGTTGCACCGCCCCACACAATAACGCCACCTACCTTCTCGGTCATGTCCTTTATCTGCCGGGCAGAGAATTCCACCGGCGCCAGAATCTCCATGAGATCCGCAGTCCCTCCGGCACCTGTAATTGCACGGGAACTTGTTTTGGGAATGAGCAGGCCATTTGCAGCGACAATAGGTACTATGAGCAGGGAAATTTTATTGCCAGGTACGCCGCCAATGGAATGCTTATCCATGATTGGTGATGTGCTGAACTCTAATCTTTCACCGGTGTCTATCATGGCTCTTGTAAGCCATTCGGTCTCATCCTCTGAAAGGTCTTTAATGTAAGTTGCAGTCAAAAAGGCGGCAAGCTCTATATCACTAAGATTTTCCTCAACGATGTCCCTCACCAGCTCGTTTATCTCATCCCTTTCAAGTTTCATACCGTCCATAACTTTCCTGATGATACGGGCGGATTTAGGTTTCTCTGCAGCTTCAACCTCTACCATCTCTGTCCATTCCCGCTGAAGCTGCTCCTGCACCTCATGGTACAGCCCGATCATGCCGGGAGATATCATGTCTTCTGTAAAGTCAACGATAGCAGTAAGAGTCACATGATCCCTTATCCTGACCCGGTCTCCTTCATAGACTCCCAGCTCTTTTGCATCGATGGTGTTCATAACCACTTTATACTTGCCGACTTTGATATCAATTGGCTGTACTTTCAACTGCATTTTTTACACCTTTTAATCTTATACTGTCAAGCGCACTATTGAATAAATAGGTTTATGGTAAATTCCGGCAAGATTTGCTTTTAAGAAGATCAGGGTTTGCTTACCACTTCACTTAAAAATAATCAGTAAGGATACCTATCTATGAATTTTTTCATGCAAACATCTATTGATGAAGCTCGACATGGAATTATACACAACCACGGGGGACCCTTTGGCGCTGTAATAGTAAAAGACGGAGAGATAATTGCCAGAGCTCACAACCAGGTTTTAAAAACAAATGATCCAACGGCTCACGCAGAAGTACTTGCCATCAGGCAGGCTTCAGCTGCTCTCGGGAAATTCGACCTTTCCGAGTGCGAAATATACACCACATCCCAACCCTGTCCTATGTGCCTTGCGGCTATTTTCTGGGCAAGGATAAAAACAGTTTATTATGGTTCCGATAAAGAAGATGTAGCAAAAATCGGGTTTGATGACAGCCGTTTTTACGATCTGATGTACGAAAGTACATTTGAGCATGAGCTCAAGGTTGTAAACCTTGACAGGGAAGCATCCCTTGAGCTGCTGGATCTATGGGCAAAAAAGCCTGACAAAAAACTGTATTAAATCGAACTGGTGTCGTTACAAGATAATTTTATAATATTAAAAACACCTATTTATTGTAATAATTCAACGGTCTTTTTAGAGAACAACGGTGGCTTAAAAAATGGTACTTGAGGATTTTACGGCAAGCATAATATCACTTATCGTAACCCTTTTGGTGGTACTGATCCTTACTTATCTTTTCCGGAAAAAGTCACTTTTTTCCAGAGAGAAAATAATACAACAAGTAATAGTTTTCATTGTACTTGTTTTCGGCTTGGTCCTGACTATTTTGGCCCTTCCCATCAGCACTGAAGACAAGAATATAATCCTGACATTTGTTGGTATTATTATCGGTGCAGCGATAACCTTTGCCTCCACCACCTTTATTGTCAATGCTATGGCAGGTGTCATGCTCAGGCTCATCAATCCCTTTGAACTCGGGGATTTCATCAAAATAGACGGCACTTTCGGAAGGGTCACAGAGATTAATTTCCTGCACACGCAAGTTCAATCTGTTGACAGGGATCTTATTACGGTACCAAATAAGACACTTGTATCATTCCCCCTCAAGACCATACGCTCCTCCGGGACAATCATCACAACCAACGTTTCACTTGGTTACAATATTCCTCGCAAGAATATCGAAAAAAATCTCTTGCTAGCAGCAGAGAAGACCGGCCTGGAAAACCCCTTTGTGCATGTCATGGAGCTTGGTGACTTTTCCATTAAGTATAAGGTAGGAGGACTGCTCAAGGATATTGAAAGCATCATTACTGCAAAGTCTGATTTCAAGAAAAATGTGATTGATTCCTTGCATGAAAACGGGATAGAGATAGTTTCTCCGACTTTCATGAACCAGCGGGTATTCAGTCAGGAATATGTATGCCTTCCACCGGAAGAGAAAGAAGAGATATCCGAAAAACAGGAAACTCCTGAGGTTAAAACCGAGGAGATCATATTTGATAAAGCAATCGAAGCACGAAACCTGGACCAGATATACAAATCCGTTGAACAATTCCCGGAACGAAGAAAGACTCTTGAAGAGAAATTCAAAGAACTGCCTGATGAAAATATCAGGGAAAAAATAAAGGTAAAACTTGGACTTCTTGCCCAACTGGAAGAGGAATTGAAACCTGCCATAGCAGACCTTAAGAAAGGACCGGATATTACAACTGACATGGATGAAAAGGACAGGGAAATCATTATTAATACTATAAGGGATATCGAAGCAAAAAGCACTGAAGTGGATAGTAGTCTGAAGATGCTTGAAGATCAGGTTGAAAGGCTTCTTACAGGACAAAAATGAAACTGCAGGCTTTACTCGCATTGCAAAAGTCATCATATGATAAAAATGTCACAAGCGGACAGAAAATACTTTAAATTTAACAAGCTTACTCCTCAGGATGATAATTGCTGTTCTTGGGCCCAAGGGGTCTTATACTGAAAAAGCTGCCATTAAATGGCTTGCTGAAAATAGCAGTGAAGATAACTATAGCATCGAATACTGTAATGATATACAGGATGTTTTCTCCTCTCTTACATCAGGTTCTGTGGATGTAGGGATAACTCCTGTGGAAAACTCCATCGAGGGTTCCGTAGGGGTCACACTGGATATGCTTCTTGAATCAGAGCTTTCCATCATCGGGGAAACCGTAGTAACCATCGAGCACTGCTTACTTTCCAAGGGCAAGAAAGAAGATATCAGGATTATTCTCTCACATCCCCAGGGACTTGCACAGTGCAGGCAATTCCTTAAAGATCATTTCAAAGATGCGGAATTGAGGACCACAGGAAGTACTTCCCATGCCGCAAGACTTGCCACCGAATTTTCAGAAATGGCTGCAATAGCCTCCCGGGAATCGGCACAAATGTATGACCTCAACATACTCATTCCCAATATACAGGATCGGGAACAGAATCATACGCGTTTTCTTATTATGACGAAGCCAGGAGATATGTCTGAATGCAAAAGACACCCCTGCAAGACATCAATTATAGTTTATCTGGACCGTGACCGACCCGGTGCCCTTTATGAAATACTTGGAGAATTCGCCTCCAGAAACATCAACCTTTCCAGGATAGAATCCAGGCCTTCAAAGCGTGCACTTGGGGATTATGTGTTCTATATCGACTTCGAAGGACATATAAGTGATGAAATTATAAAAGATGCCATATACAATATAGAGTCAAAAGTCGGAATGTTGAAAGTGCTTGGATCATATCCGATGTACGGTCAAATTGAATAAAAAGCTTCTAATCACATCTAACCGGTGCAGCAATGGATGTCAGAGAATTTGTCAGGAAACAGGAATCAGCACTGAAAAAATATCGCAGGATCTACAAACTGCTGGATTTCACTGCGATATTGATCATCCTATATACTCTTATGGTCGTGCTGAGCGTTGACAAAATATTCCCAATTATTGACAGTTTAGAGTTACGCACAGGTACCAGCTACAACCTGGCAGGCATTAACATCCCCTTTGAAAATGTGGCAATGTTCTTAATTGCAGCATTTATGTCACTGATAATGACCCTGCTTTTGCATATCAGGGACAAAAAGACATCTGCAATCATGCAGATCGAGGAAAAGCACCCAAACCTGCAGGAAAGACTGCGTACTGCGTATGACAACAGCAATGTTGATAATTTAATTGTCAATGACTTGCTTGAAATGGTATCATCAAACCTGGCAAAAGTAAAGTCTTCCGAGTTCTTGAAAAGAAAAAGAATAACTTTTGGGCTAATGTTGATACTGACTTCTGTTTCGGTTCTGACTTTTATTACTGTGAACGATATTCATACTGATACTACCCCTGAAGACTGGCAGAGCATGATAGATACATTTCTGCCCCCGGAAGAAGAAGATCCTGATGATCTTGTCATAATAGATGAAGGTGAGGGAGACCAGGAAGGAGATTCAGGTAACGAAGACCTGACCGGGGAACCTGCTGTTGTGGTTGTGGACGGGAAAGAAGTCGACCTTTCATTACCTCCCGGGACAGGGACAGGCTTCCAGGCAAATGAAGAAGCTGAAGAAATAATAGAGGAGTTTGAGGATTCGCCCGGAGGACCACCCGAAGCAACACCCGGCGGGACATACTACGAAGAACTTCCGGACGGCTATGAAAGTGTGATTAAATCGTATTTCGAGCAACTTGCTGAAGAATAGAATGTTTACGTTAATCATTAATGCATAATTTCGAGGACTAAGATAAAGGAGAGAACAAATGGCTAGTGACCTGAATTCGAGGGATATTACGCAGACATACAAAGTTGCGGGAGATATGTTTGCTACTCTTTTTAATGAGATTGGAAAGGTAGTTGTCGGCCAGGACGATACGGTAGAACAGATAGTCATAGCAGTACTTTGCAACGGACATGCACTTGTAGAGAGTAATCCGGGACTTGGAAAGACCCTGACTATTTCTACGATATCAAAGGCAATGGACTTAAACTTCAGCAGGATACAATGTACTCCTGACCTTATGCCTGCAGATATCACGGGAACCCACATCATAGAAGAAAGCGACGGACACAAGCAGTTCAAGTTCGAGCCCGGACCCATTTTTGCAAATATCGTGCTTGCCGATGAGATCAACCGTGCATCACCAAAAACACAGTCTGCCCTGCTTGAGGCCATGCAGGAAAAGCAGATTACCGTAGGAAATGATACTTTCCTGCTTGAACAGCCATTCTTTATTCTTGCAACACAGAATCCGATTGAGATGGAAGGTACCTTCCCGCTTCCTGAGGCACAACTTGACAGGTTCCTGCTCAAGATACTCGTAGACTATCCCAAATACGAAGACGAAATAGAGATCGTGAACCGCTATACCCGCTCTGTGATGCCTACTGTTGGCAAGGTAGTCAACAAGAACACACTTCTAGACCTGCAGAGGCTTACAAGAGACATGCCTGTTGCAGATGATATCAAGAACCGCGCTATTAAGATAGTCATGACCACACGTATCAAAAACGAGTTCATTGAGTACGGTGCATCTCCCAGGGCATCTATCGGCCTGATTCTTGCCGCAAAGGCACGGGCACTAATCAAGGGAAGGAACTTTGTCAGCAACGAGGATATCGATGCAATGGCCTATCCGGTCTTAAGACACAGGATGATACTTACCTTCGAATCCGAGAGGAAGGGAATCACCACGGATCAGGTAATCAGGAATATCCTTGAGAAAACGAAGTAAGTAAGCGGCCAGAACGGAACAGGTTAATCCGAGAAGCAGGCAATGAACAATAAAAAACATACCATCGACGTCGATTTCTTCAGGCAGCTTGACCGCTTTACCTTCATGGTAAGGAAAAAGGTATCTACCGCATATGCCGGCAGCAGGCGATCAATCCATAGTGGCAGGGGACTTGATACGGTCGGTTACAGGGAGTACAATCAGGGTGATGAACTCAAATCCATAGACTGGAAGGCCTATGCAAGATCAGAAAAACTCTACGTACGCCAGTTCGAAGAGGACAAATCCCTTACTACCCACATTTTACTGGATGCCAGCAATAGTATGGACTATGCAAGTGAAGATACCACCAAGTTTGAATACGCTACTATGCTTGCGGCAGGCTTTGCATACCTGGTAACAAAGGATAATGACAAGTTTGCAATCTCGACTTTCTCTGACGAGATAAATATCTCGAAGGCCAGAAGAGGAAGAAAGTACCTCCTGCAAACAATCGAACGACTTGAAAGCCTGAATCTCGGGGGAAAGACCGGGATTGATGAGATAACCACCCAATACGGAAAAGCCATCAAATCAAGATCCCTTATCATAATTATCTCTGATTTTCTTGATGACTTCACAGCAATAGAGTCTGCTATCAATCGTTTTTCATATCACGACCTTATCCTTGTACAGGTGCTTGACCCGACAGAAAGAAACTTGAAAGTACATGGTCACAGCAAGCTGATAGATCTTGAAACTCAGGTTAACCTTGATACTTATATCAGCGATTCGTTCAAGGAAGAGTATCAGGACCAATTGGAAGCACACATTAACAAAATAAGTGATGCATGCAGCAGGGCCGGAGCCGAGTTCTACACGTTCACATCCGACATACCGATCTTCGATGCATTCCTTAACACTATCAGCAGGAGGAGATGGTAATGCCCTTTGAGACTCCTCTTGCACTTATCGCCCTTTTAAGCGTAATTCCCCTGATAATTCTTTACCTGCTTCGCCCGAAACCATTGCAGGTGATGGTTCCTTCACTGATGTTCTTGATGAAGGTACAGGAAGAGAAAAAACGTTTCTACACTTCCATTACCAAACTTATCAAGGACCCTCTTTTCCTGATCCAGTTGCTTGTGTTGATATTGCTTGCCCTGGCAGCGGCAGCACCATTTATAGAGACACAGGAACCCCTGAGCGGAGAACACACAGTCATCATAATAGACTCTTCCGCAAGCATGCAGACCGATGATCGCTTTGATGATGCGATCTCAAAGGCAAGGGATTATGTGAGTAAAACTAATAGCATAGTACTCGCCGGGAATATCCCTGTAACCATGCTGGAGCGAGGAGGGTCGGATGCTGCTTACCAGACACTTAACTCATTGGAACAAGGAGCGACAGTTGCAGACATTTCCAGTGCAGTTTCCACAGGCATGAGAATGCTATCAGATGAAGGTGGCAGGATAATAGTAATCTCTGATTTCACCAGCTGGGATGGGGACGATCCTGTCAATGCCAAGACTCTGGCGCAGTCCTATGGTCTTGATGTCGAATACGTCCTTGTTGGTACGACCACTGACAATGTCGGTGTAATACAGGGAGATGTTGAAGCGGTTGACGGAAGCTATTCCTACACAGGTGTCGTGAAGAATTACAAGAACAGCAGGGAAATGGTGGAACTGAAGATTAGCACCGGTGATAAAACTACAACCCAGAAATTGAATATACCTGCCAAATCCACACAGCAGTTCCTTGTCAATAATCTTGCAAAGGGCATCACAGAGGTCACGATCTCAGAACCTGATAGTCTCATGGTGGATAATACTGCCTATATTTCCATACCAAAGGTTTCGACAAAACAGATACTTGTAGTATCAGACGCAGAAAAACTTCCCTCCTACACGGCTCTGTCACTTATGCCCAATGTCAACACAAAACTCATTGAAGGAGTGCCTGCTGACCTATCACCATACAGTGTAGTTGTCATCGCAAACAAGGAAAAGACACTTTCTTCCAGCGAGATCGAAAACCTGAACAGCTTTATCAGAGGCGGCGGAGAGGTTGTCTTTGTAGCAAGCGATGCCCTGTCAGAAGAGAATGCCGGAACAGAACTACAAGCTCTTTTACCTGTCAGGACGGGCGGCGTGGATGAAACAAATGATGGGACTACACTGGAAGTTGTACAGGAAACAAGGCTTAGTGAGGATATCAAGTTTGATGAGGTTGCTGTTTTTAAGTATCTCAATGCGACAGAAAGACGTGGTGCAACCACTCTTGTCAACACGACCGAAGGAACACCGATGCTCACATACGGAACAATCGGTGATGGTACCGTAGTCTATCTGGGACTTAATGACGCCCTTGGAGAGGATGCGTGGAACAACTTCCATAATCTGCCGGAGTATCCTGTTTTCTGGTTTAAGCTTGCAGGCTGGCTGGGCGGTACAGGAAGCATCTCTGACTATAACCTGAAGACAGGATCGATATCTGCGCTTGCAAATACACAGGATATCGAGACTCCTAGTGGTACTGAAACTGTCAACAGGGTTCTCTACGACGAGGTCGGAATCTACACTGTTGCCGGCAAGCAAATAGCAGTCAACGTTTACAATGACAGGGAATCCGACACAACCCTCGAAGGAAAAGAGCTTGTCGAGCGTGCTGAAGCAGAGAGTGAAACCAATATTGTGCGTGCGGATACATACACTGCAAAGAATTACCTTGACACATACATGATAATCATAGTTTTCCTGCTTATCCTGCTTGAACTATATATTATCAAAAAGCGGGGTGAATTGTAATGGCAATCATTAACCTCGAAAATCCCGAGATTCTCTGGCTCATTGTTCCTGTTATTATTGGTGGCATCTACCTGTTGAAGAAATCCACTAAAAAGAGCCTGATAATCTCCAGGATAATAATTGCTATCTTGCTGGTGATTGCACTTGCATCACCTTATACACTGGATCCAAGGGTAAGCTCGGATGAGAATCCCGATATTGTCCTGATATCCGATGAGACTGCCAGTATGGAACTCTTTGGCAAAGAGACATCAACTAACCTCTACGAATCCCTGACTGCAAAGACACCTACGACACTTGTGCAGCTCACAGGAGAGAAGACAGCCCTTGGGGATGCTATCATGCAATATGCCAGGGGCGACAACCAGATAGTCTTGGTTACCGATGGTAACAACAATCAGGGAGCAGAACTTGAGGAAGCCCTGCAGTTTGCAGAAGATGTTGGGACCACTGTTTACTATGTGCAGCCGGAACTGGAAAAAAATGACCTGAGCGCACAGATAATAGGGGACAAAACGGTTATCGTGAACAACGAAAACCAGTTTGATATCGAAGTTACCCAGGCAGGCGATGAGAAGGTAAGCTACAGCTATGAACTCTACAGCGATGACGAACTGATAAGAAGCGGTAATGGTGAGATAGATGAAAATGACAGAAATGACACTATACCGGTATCTCAGGTAAAATTCTCAAGTCTGGGAGAACACACACTGAAGCTGGTAGTCACTCCATCAGACTCTGACATGGACCCCATCAACAACGAGTTCTATAAGAGCATCTATGTAATTCCGAAGCCAAAGATACAGGCAGTGGGACTTGAAACAGACTCACCCCTAGCTTATACACTCTATAAGCTTTACGATGTCTCTACGTCGGATGATTTTTCAAATCTTGACGGTACAAAAGCTATTGTGATTGATAATGTATACTCAAATTCATTCTCCGGAACTGACGTTGATGAATTGAAAGAATACCTCAGCGACGGACGAGGAATTGTTGTTGTGGGAGGAGAACGCTCCTACAACTTCGGGAACTACCTTGACTCGGACATAGAAGAGATACTGCCTGTGATATCCAAACCTACTGATTATAGTGGAGGAAGGAATGTTGTGCTTGTACTTGACGTATCTCATAGTACAGCTGCACACGGGACACTGGGAGATATCCTTGGAAATGCCATACACATTCTTGAAAACGAGAATCTAAGGGATGCTTACCTTGGAGTGATAGCATTTGGAAGTGAGGGACTGGACGTTTCCAACGGCCTGGTCTACCTTGGAAGCTCATCTAATGTTGATTCACTAAAAGAAAGCATAGAAACGCTGGGACCCACAGCAAGCAGTGAAACATCACTTAACGAAGGGCTTTTGATTGCAGAGGAATGGCTCCAGAACGAAGCAGGAGAACTTGATATAATTATCATATCTGACGGCGGCATAGAACAGTCATATGATGAAAGTCTTGAGTTAGCCAGCAATATACAGGGCAACGGCGTGGACATGTATTATGTGCACATTCAATCCAGTGCTCCCTCTCAGCGGGATGAGTTTGGAGCTGCCTATGCTGAAAAGCTGATGGATGAGATAGGAGGAACATACTTCCACATTGCAATGGGAGAACGTGCAAACATTGTCTTTGACGAATTGCAGGAAACTCCTGAAACAGACAACGGTACACAATTAAGCTCTTATCCGCTCATCGAACTCAACACCAAGCATTTCATCACAAGGGATGTTGATCTTGATGCCAACATTACCGGTTTCAACGATGTCACACCCAAAGCAGGCGCCGACCGCCTGGTCATTACCAGTACCGGCAAGCCTGTACTCACAACCTGGAGATATGGACTTGGCAGGGTTGCCTCCCTCACAACTGATAACGGTGAAGGCGGAGATGCCAGGTGGGCCACCCAGCTTTATACAGGGAATAACTCAAAACTAATTTCCTCTACTGTTAACTGGGTCATCGGTAATCCCAGAGAAGAAACAGGTGCTGTTGTAGAAGCTCCCGATGGATGGTTCGGAACTCCTGTTGAGATCGAGCTTACAATGTACGACGAAGGTATCCCCATCCTTAAGCTTGATGGTGATGACGTGCCCCTGTCACTTACAGGTGACAACGTTTATGAAGCAGTTGTAGAGCCTGCCACCATCGGCGTGCATGACCTGTCAGGATATCCTATTGCAGTTAACTATGCCCTTGAATACCGTGATGTCGGGCTTAATGAGGAACTACCAAAGCTAATCAAGCAATATGGTGGGAAAACCTATACCGAGGAAAGTGAAGCAAGAGCACTCCTGCTTGAGGATGCCAGGGAAAATTCCCAGAAACTGGTCCGTGAGACTGTAAATCAGAAAATATACTTCCTACTTGCAGCTCTTATAATCTTCCTCGGGGAAGTAATACTCAGAAGGCTAAAGGAAATTCAGGAAATGAAGAAACTGCAGAGTCAGATACAGGAATGACTTCTGCTTTCCTTTTTGCCAACCGCGAGGAAACACCTTTATACTATTCTGGAAGACTTATTTCAGTAAGTTACCATAATGGGGGTTCTATTATGCAAGTATCTGTGATAGGAGGAGCAACTGGTAGTGGTAAGACTACTGTCATACTAGCACTTTGTAAATATCTCAGTGGGAAAGAAAAACGCCTTGGAATCATCATTCAGGAGAAAGGCCAGGCAGACTACGATGAGGAGATGCTGAAGGGTTTTGGTATCGAGACAAGGGAGATAGATAGTGTTTGTATTCCCTGCTCTCTCAACATGGATATAAGAAGCAACCTGATGAGCCTTAATGAGGAGTTTGGACCTGATATTGTTTTCATTGAGACGGGAGAGACGGTAATACCGCATAAGATTAAAATCGATATCGAAAGGATGGAATTGCCGAACATAGAATTCCTTCCAACAGTAGTTGTAGTAAATGCGGAAGATTTCGAAATCGAGGAAGGTCAATTGATTGAGTATAAACGAAAACAGCTAGAGAGTGCTGAAATTGTTTATATTAATAAAACCGATGTTGCTGATAAGGCCGTTGTCAGCAGGATAGAAAAACTTGTTTCGGACATAAACCAACAGGCACGCATACTTCGGGCAACGGCAAAAGGTAGTGAAGAACTAAGAAATCTCTTGTTTTGAACTATACTAAACCAGCCAGATGCCCGCTTATTAATTCAAAATTTAGCCTTTCTTCTTTTGACCGGTATTTTTTAACATGTACATTCAAAATTTGTCCACATGTTTATTACTAATGGTTATATATTCACAATTGTTATATGCAAAGATTTATATGTTAATTGAGACTACTATACAGTACAATCACTTTACTAAGATCATTCTTCAAACTGTAAAAAACACAAATTGATAAACTAAAGAGGAAACAACATGGACGCGAAACAATATGGATTCAATACCCTTGCTCTGCATGCCGGACAGATACCGGACCCTACAACAGGTTCCCGTGCAGTACCGATCTACCAGACCGCATCCTACACCTTCAAGGATTCAGACCATGCAGCCAATCTGTTTGGTTTGAAGGAATTCGGTAACATCTACACAAGGCTTATGAACCCAACTACCGATGTCCTTGAGAAGAGAGTTGCTGCCATTGAGGGCGGTGTTGGGGCATTAGCTGTTTCATCCGGCATGTCTGCAATAACCCTTGCAACTCTTGGAGTTACCAGGCTGGGTGACGAAATTGTTTCCGCTGACAACCTCTATGGTGGGACATACCAGCTATTCAATAATACATTCCCAGACCTCGGACGTAAAGTAAGGTTTGTAGACTCTACTAAACCTGAAGAGTTCAAAAAAGTGATTAACGAGAAAACAAAAGCAATCTACACAGAAATCATAGGTAATCCTAAGCTGGATGTGGCCAACCTGGAGGAGCTTGCAAAGATAGCACATGAGGCAGGCATTCCGCTCATAGTGGACAACACCGTAGGTATTGGAATCACACGACCAATTGATTATGGTGCGGATATTGTTGTACTTTCGGCAACCAAATTCCTGGGAGGACATGGCACTTCCATTGGCGGTATCATCGTAGATTCCGGAAATTTCAAATGGGACAACGGCAAGTATCCCCAGTTCACAGAACCAGATCCCAGCTACCACGGACTCAAATACTGGGAAACCTTTGGAGATTTCCCGGAACTTGGAAACATTGCCTTCATAATCAAGATGAGAGTTCATCTGCTCCGCGACCTCGGACCTGCAATGAGCCCCTTTAATGCCTTCCAGTTCCTACAGGGACTTGAGACATTGCTCTTAAGAGTAGAAAGACACAGCAAGAATGCACTCGAAGTTGCAAGATTCCTCAACGTTCATCCTCTTGTGGAATGGGTCAATTATCCGGGACTTGAGAATCATCCAAGCCACGAACTTGCCAACAAATATCTCCATGGTAAATATGGGGCCATCCTTGGATTTGGAATAAAAGGAGGTCTTGAAGCAGGCAGGAAGTTCATCGACAACGTGAAACTGCTCTCACATCTTGCAAATATCGGTGATGCGAAGACACTTGTCATACACCCCGCATCCACGACCCACCAGCAGCTAACAGTGGAAGAAAGAAAATCCACAGGTGTTACCGATGATTTTATCAGAATGTCTGTCGGGCTTGAAGATGTTGAGGATATAATTGCAGATATTGACCAGGCTCTGAGAGGATCTCAATGAAGCATGAATCAGTCGGAGCTGTAGAAACCCAGTATTACAACTTCCCCTTAGACTTCCGACTTGACAGCGGGAAAGATCTTAAGGGAGCTACGCTGGCATACGAGACCTATGGCAACCTGAACGCAGACAAGAGCAATGCTATCCTTGTCTGCCATGCACTCACAGGGGATGCACATGCTGCCGGATGGCATTCCGGTGATAAGAAACCCGGGTGGTGGGACACGCTCATAGGCCCTGGAAAAGCACTTGATACCGGGAAATTTTTTGTGATCTGCTCCAACATACTGGGAGGGTGTAAGGGTTCAACAGGCCCGTCTTCCATAAACCCGGAAACCGGCAATCCTTATGGCCTTGAGTTCCCGGTAATAACCATAGGGGACATTGTAAGGGCACAGAAGGAACTCGTAAACCATCTTGGCATCCAGAAACTTTTTGCCGTGATCGGTGGTTCAATGGGAGGAGTACAGGTACTTCAATGGACTACATCCTACCCGGAATCCGTATCCAAGGCAATTGCCATTGCAACTACATCCCGCTCTTCCCCTCAGCAGATAGCTTTTAATGAAGTTGCCAGGATAGCCATCGCATCCGATCCTGACTGGAACAAAGGAGACTATTACACGGGAAATTCTCCAACCCATGGACTGGCTCTTGCAAGAATGATAGGGCATATCACCTATCTTAGCGATGATTCTATGCAGGAGAAATTTGGCAGGAGATTGCAGGACAAGGAGAATTACGATTTCAATATTGATTTCGACTTCGAGGTCGAGAGTTATCTTCATTATCAGGGCCAGTCATTTACCAAGAGGTTTGATGCCAACTCCTATCTTTATATCACCAAGGCCCTTGACTACTTTGACCTATCCAGGAACGGTTCCCTGAAGGAAGGACTGAAGGACGTTAAAGCAAAATTTCTTGTCATTGCAGTCAGTTCCGATTGGTTGTATCCTCCGTACCAGTCCAGGGAAATCGTAGCTGCACTAAGTGCCAATGACAAAGAAGCAACATACAGGGAGATTGAATCAAATTACGGACATGATGCATTTCTGCTCGAATCCGGGCATCTGAACTACCTCATAAGCAATTTCCTGTCCCATGTTGTTGTTGCGGATGTCATGAAGACCGAAATCGTTTCTATAAGGAACGGACTGAGCATCGAGGAAACAGCCAGTATTATGTGCAGGGAAGGAATCACACACCTTCCCGTAGTTTGCGACGACCGCAAGCTGGCAGGGATTGTCACATCCTGGGATATATCAAAAGCAGTAGCAATGAAATATACTTCCCTTGATAAGATCATGACAAGAGATGTCATATCCGCAAATCCCGACGAGAGCATCGAGAGTGCTGCAAAGAAAATGGAAGAACATAACATTTCCGCACTTCCTGTTGTTGACGGAGACATGAAAATACTGGGCATCATCGGCAGTGATGAAATTAACAGGCTTATTGGTGGGTATACCTAGGCCTTAGTTTATACCTCAAGAATACAGGTGTGAAGGAACGAAGATGCAGAAAACGTCCCCTGCATCCTGAATCTCTGTGAACTTGCGTTAATCATGGGTTGATTGTAAACCAGTGTTTTATCCCGGTGATACTTCCGTTTTTATCAATTCCATGCAGTACTTGAAATCATTTATATATACTGCCGTTTTAATACAGTACTGTTGAAAAATGGAGGTGTCATATGATCGACTTCGCCTGCAAGGAATTTGAAATCGAAGCTGTAATAAAATGCGGCCTGAACCTTACAAAAGCAGATCTACAGGTACTCAAACATTTCCTGCAGTTTGGACAGAACTGGCTCAATACCGAGCATATTGCCGATGAACTGGGACTGAATCTTTCCACGGTTCAGAGAAGCGTGAAGAAGCTATACGAACGCAACATCCTCATACGCTCCCAGAACAATATGGACGGAGGCGGATATTTCTTCGTCTACAAGATACGTAGCAAAAAGGAAATTCGCGAGCTTATTATGGAAATAGTAAACAGCTGGGTAAAGCGCGTAGACAGTGAATTGCAGGCCTGGGCTGAAGAAAAAAGAACCAGTGATGAAATTATGGCCACCTCTGTAAATATTCAAAAACACAGGTGAAATAATGCTAAAAATCACTCCTCATCTTGGTATACTCGTAATAATAGTATCTATCGCAGGACTCTGGTTCCCTCTGCTGGGATATTTCCTGCTAGTGGTCTTTGCAACTCTCATGATAACCAGTATCTTCAGGGGAAGATGGTTCTGTGGAAACCTCTGCCCCAGAGGCAGTTTCAATGACTTCTGGATAGGCAAAATCACCAGGAACAAAAAAATACCTGGCTTCCTCAGGAGTTTCTGGATCAGAATACCTCTCTTTGCAATGATGATGGGATTTATGGGCTACAGGCTGCTCTCAACTGAAGGTGTCATCAATCAGATAGGCATGGTGTTCGTAATCATGTGTCTTATGACAACTTCCATCGCAATTGTAGCCGGAATTTCTATAAGCCCCCGTACCTGGTGTACTTTCTGTCCTATGGGAACAGTACAGAACCTAATCGGTGGCACCAGATATCAGCTTCAAATGGATAACTCGAAATGTGTCAGCTGTAAAAAGTGTGACAAATCATGCCCTATGCAACTTGAAGTTCATGCCAACGAACGCAAACCGGACTGCATAAAATGTGGAAGATGTATAACCGCATGTCCGACAAAAGCACTGACATTCAATACCTGAGCCTGATTGACTCAGGTACGCTTTTTTTATACTGCTTTTTTAATCAGATCCCCTATCCATATACCTGACCGAGGACAATCTTCATATCATTCCATATATATGATACTGCCAGGAAAAACGCTCATTCCGCAATATCATATATTCATTAAAAAAGGTGTTTCACTGAAACTCCGGCAACCTGACGGATGACATAATTATGAGTTACAAAGTAGGAATTATGGGTGCTACCGGCGCAGTAGGTAGAGAAATAATTGAAGTATTGCACAACAGGAATTTCCCTGTGGAAGAATTAAGACTTTTTGCTTCGGTAAGGAGTGCGGGCAAGACAATGGAAACCCCATTTGGGGAGATCACCATTGAGAACGCCGACCTTGCAGATTATTCCGAACTCGACATCGCATTCTTTGCAATCAGCGGCGGATGGAGCAAGGATAACGCCGTGAAGGCAACCAGCGCGGGATGCTATGTCATTGACAACAGCAGTGCTTTCAGGTATGATAACAATGTACCACTGGTAGTCCCTGAGATAAATGCAGCAGCTATCGGGGAATCAAAGCTTATTGCTAACCCCAACTGTACAACCGCTATTGCAGCCATTCCGTTGTATGCGCTTCACAGGGAATACGGTGTAAAGAAAGTAATTATCAGTACCTACCAGGCAACCAGCGGAGCCGGAGCAGCCGGTATGAGCGAACTGGCATCAGAAACCAGGAATTACCTGGATGAAAGGGAAGTTAGTAACAAAGTCTTTGCTTATCCAATTGCATTCAATGCTATTCCCCATATAGACAGTTTCCAGGATAACGACTATACCCGCGAGGAAATGAAGGTAGTCTGGGAAACCAGAAAGATCTTCAGTGAACCGGATATGCCCATCAGTTGTACCTGTGTGAGAATTCCTACAATGAGGGTGCATGCAGAGAGCATAGTAATCGAGACAGAGAAGCCTGTAGATCCTGAAGATGCCAGAAAACTGCTTAGCCAGGTTGATGGTATTGAAGTGAAGGACGATATCGAGAACAATGTTTATCCATTGCCGCTTACTGCCACAAGGAAATATGATGTTGAAGTTGGCAGAATAAGGCAGAATCTTGTCTTTGGTGACCACGGCCTTGAGTTCTTTGTCTGCGGTGACCAGCTACTCAAAGGCGCTGCCCTGAATGCTGTCCAGATAGCTGAAAAGCTTTAATTCCATTTGTTTGCCGATGCACATCAGTGCAAAGGCATTTGTTTTACTTTTTTAATTCTGCTATTCTTACCTATTTTATCATTCGAGTGATTACTTTTAGGTGTTAGAATTCAAAATATGCCATCTGTATAAAAGTATGATAAGACATGCTAACAAAGAACAAAAAATATTTCAAAATAAAAAAGAAAAGAAAAAATTTTGGAGATTGAAATATCAGGCACTTAACTTTGCATAAAGCTCCCTGCCAAAGGATGTTACTCTAAAGTTACTTTGCGTTCCTCGTTTCCAGGTCAGCAACAATGAGGAGTTTATGATAACCAGGACCGAACCTGCATTGTGCACCAAAGCACCTGCAACGGGATTCAGGACTCCGGTCATTGCCAGAATAACCGCAACAAAGTTGAGTAACAATGAAAAACCAATATTCAGCTTAATGGTATTCATTGTTTTGCGAGACAAGCGAAGCAGGTGAGGCAGATTTCGAATATCATCCCCAACAAGAGCAACATCTGCAGCATCAATAGCAATATCACTACCCGAACTTCCCATTGCAATTCCTACATTGGATGTTTTTAGTGCAAGGGCGTCGTTCACACCATCACCAAGCATACAGACATGTTCCCCGTTTTCCTGGTATTGGCTGATTTCCTTCACCTTATCTTCCGGCAAACAATTGGCAATAACATTCAATATTCCTGCTTTCTTTGCCATATGAGCTGCAACTTCCGAATTATCACCGGTCAGCAAAATGCTTTTTACTCCCATCCCATGAATCTCTTCTATGACCCCAACCGAATCTTCCCGCAGGAAATCGGATAAAGAGATCATGCCGACAGCCTGCTTTTCAATCGCAATGCAGAGAACTGTATGGTTATTGTTTTTATGAGTGGTTAAGGATTTCTTCATCTCCGGTGGCAGCATAATCGAATGCTTTTCCAGAAACTGTTCGTTTCCGATAAGAACGTCTTTATTGCCAACATTTGCAGATACACCGCTTCCGGCAATCATCTCAAAAGTCGAAGGATCTTCGGGGGACCTGTCAGTAACTGATCTGAAATAATTGACTACCGCCTTACCTAAAGGATGCTCGGAACGAAGTTCTGAAGACGCAGCTATTGATAGTAGTTCTTCTGTAGAAAGGGCAGAGCTGAAACTTTCTATATCGACAACAGCAGGTTTTCCATGTGTCAGGGTTCCTGTTTTATCGAATGCGACTCTTCCTATTCTGGCAAGGCGTTCCAAAGCATCCCCTTCACGAATTAATATGCCATATTTTGTAGCATTCCCAATTCCTGCCATAATTGCAGTGGGCGTGGCGAGCACCAAAGCACAGGGACAGAAAACTACCAGGATTGTAACTGCACGAACAACCTCTCCGGTAACCACCCAGGTAAAAGCAGCAGATACCAACGCAGCAATTACTATCCATGTAGCCCAACGATCTGCAAGACCTACAACTTTTGCTTTCCCTGCATCTGTAGACTCAAGAAGACGAATTATTCTTTGCAGGGAACTGTCTTTACTGACCTTTGTAGCTGTCATTTCAAATGTGCCGAATTGATTAATGGTACCACTGAAAACTTCATCCCCTTCCTTCTTGTCCACAGGCAGAGATTCACCGGTCATAACCGATTGATCAATAGAAGTGTTGCCAGATATTATCATGCCATCTACAGGGATCGTTTCACCTGCAAGAACACGGAGTTTATCACCGATATTCACTTGATCTGAAGGAATGGTTTTTTCTGAACCGTCATTAATCAAACGTGCTTTTTGCGGTTTCAGACGAACCAGTTTCTCAATCCCGGATCTGGCTTTTGCAACAGTCCTCTCTTCAAGAAGAGCACCTATAGTCATTATAACCGCGATTTCACCTGCTGCAAAAATTTCCCCAATCCATACAGACGCGATCAAGGCAAGAGACACTAAAACATCTGCTTTTATGTCAAAATTATGAATGAATTCTATAGAAGACTCTTTCAGAATAGGCACTCCGCAAAGAATTACTGCTACCCATGCACTATCAATGGGAAGATCTGCAAGATTAAAGAAGCTAACAAGTAATGCAAATACAGAAATTGCAATGCTAAGAATTATCCACTCATCGGAGTTTAATATTTCTTTTATTCTGTTCACACGATCACCTTAATAAGTAACACTATTTTGCATACCTATAGGGGTATAGGCATATATACTTATGGAGGTAGGGGTATAATGCAGAGATTAAACTATCATGTGATCAAAAAGAGATAAAAAAGGATTAAAAGAGTACGAGGATAGTGTATCAGGACATTCGTGAAAAGTGTTCTACTGCTTTAGCAAATTCAGCAATGGTTCGATCTGCTTCCCCATGCTCTATTCCTTCCCGGACGCAGTGGTTTAAGTGACCCTCCAGCACAACTTGTCCAACTTTATGCAAAGCGCTTTTTGTTGCATTAATCTGAATTAAAATATCTTCACAGGGAACGTCTTCATCAATCATTTTGTCAATAGCATTTAATTGACCCATGATTTTTTTTATTCTTCGATGTAGATTATCGGAATCCATACATTTGAGCACTTGTTAATCACTTCCTTCATCAGCTGTAAGTTGGTTCATGTTACAAAGTATATATTTATCAATGTTTTCTTAACAGAAATCAATTATCGAATCGACTTCTATAGTTCATAATACTTATTTCAGTAACAGAGCAATTCCAAAAGCCACTTTAAACTATTTTCCGAAATAGGATTAAATACGGAAATGCGAAAATCCTTTGAACACTACATTGAGCCTTTAATGTCTGTTTGCAGTTTCTGAATAGAAGTCTGTAGAAAATGTGTTTTCCATTTCAATCTTGATCTGGCAATCTAAAAAGAAGCAAAAAATTTCAATAATTTAGGATTCACTTCACGTTGAACTTCAAACAACCTCCCGGAAAAAGATTTTAATTAATAAAAACTTTAATTGATATAGGGTTGGTTATGAGGAAATTATGAAAAGAAGAGTTGGCCTTTTCCTGATACTATTATTGGTTCTAAGTGCTCTTAGTTGTCCTGCTACTGCTTTGACTACAAGAAGCGGTGATGTTGTAATCATAGACGAGGTTGTGGAAGATGATCTCTATATTGCCGGGAACAATATAATCATCTCCGGAACTGTTATGGGAGATGTAGTAGCTGCCGGAGGGAGAGTGGAAGTCAGGGGTACCATCACAGAAGATTTCACGGCAATGGCCGGGGATGTTATTATTACAGGTGGCGTGGGAGATGACATAAGAGTCGCATCAGGCACGCTGAATATGGAAGGAGAAGTAAGGGACGACCTTCTCTCTGCATCAGGAGAGGCAATGGTTACCAGAGAAGCAATAATTAAAGGTGACCTTTCATTCACATCCGGACAGATGAAGATGCTAGGAAGCGTTTTGGGAGATGCTATGGGATCTGGCGGCGAACTCACAATAGGCGGACAGATAGCAGGAAATGCTGACATGGAAGCCGGAGAACTCACGATACTGCCCGGAACAGAGATAGGAGGAAATCTCAGGTATATAGCACCGGAAAGAATCACCATTCCTGAAGGAACTGTTGCCGGAGAAGTTGAATTCATTCAGGGAGGAGACCGGAATGAAGATGATGGGATTGGAATTTTTTCCATAATCTGGTGGCTATTTAAGTACCTAGTACTGGCTATAATAGGCCTTGTGGTCCTGGCCATATGGCCGGAAAAAATGCAATTATTAGCTGAAAGGACAACTTCTTCACCAGGAAAGACTTTTCTTATCGGTTTCGGGTTAGTGCTTGGGGCATGGATACTTTCAGTATTGCTTTTACTGACGCTCATAGGTATACCCATCGGAGTGCTCATTCTTTTACTGATTGCAGTGATCTTTTACTTTGCCAGGGTGATAACAGGTCTTTGGATCGGCAAATATGTATTTTCAAAGATCGGCTGGGAAAGAAAGCCGTGGCTTGAACTCTTGCTTGGTGTGTTCATACTGCTATTGTTGATTGAATTACCCTTAGTCGGATGGATTGTATATCTGGTCGCCACCCTCATACCTGTAGGGAATTATTATTATGCGTTAAGAAAGATACTTTAAATTTAAATACTAAATTGTATATCATTTTATTTAAGAACACATGCAACTCCTATTGTCCCTTTTTTGAGGGAGGTTTATTTCTAGATGCAAAAAATATGCACTGACATTGAAATCAATGCTCCTGCCGAAAAGGTATGGCATATCCTGACTGATTTTGAAAACTTTGAAAAATGGAACCCTTTTATACTTATCAAAAAAGGTAAACTCGAAGCTGGTTCCCAGCTGGAAGTCCAGTTACATCCTCCGGGTTCCAAGCCCATGTCCTTCAAGCCAACTGTACTAAAAGTCAATCCTGTCCGGGAGTTTCGGTGGATGGGAAGTATGTGGATTAAAGGAATCTTTGACGGCGAACATGCTTTCAGAATAGAAGAACTTGACAAGAGCAGAACACGCCTGATCCAATGTGAGAGATTCCGGGGAATACTTGCTCCGCTGGTATTGTACATTATGGGCGAAAATATCAAAGCGGGATTTAAGGAAATGAACCTTTCCCTGAAAAAAATCAGCGAAAAGGTTTCAAAGGATCATACATAATGTGCCCGCGGCCTGATTACCCGGTTATCCGTATATTGTTCAAAGCAATGGGCAGTCCATCCTGACACCCTTCCGATAGCAAACACAGAGGTTGCAAGCTCAGGTGGTATTTGCAGATACTTGTATATCACAGCCGAATAAAAATCAACGTTCGGATAAATGGGTCTTCCTCGAACTTCCAGGAATTCACGATACATAACATGCTCTAAATTTTCAGCGACCTCATAATAAGTAGTATCACCGTTTTCCTTCGCAACCTTTTTCGCCATTTCCTTGAATATCCTTGACCTTGGGTCGTAGTTCCTGTAAACCCTATGCCCAAAACCCATTATTTTTTGTTTCCGGGCCAGTTTATATAAAACATAATCATTAGCATTTTCCGGAACTGCAACCTCATCCAGCATTTCCATCACACCTTTTCTGGCACCCCCGTGCAAAGGACCTTTTAGCGTACACAGTCCGGCAATTATAGCTGAATAAGCATCTGCCAGCGTGGAAGCTGCAATTCTCAAGGCAAACGTAGATGGGTTCAATTCGTGTTCCGCACTGAGTATGAAATCTTTTTCAATTGCTTCTGCCTCGATTGCAGAGGGTTCTTCCCCTCTTAACATGTATAGGAAATTGGCTCCATGTGAGAGGTCATCATCAGGCTGTAAAGGAATTTCACCGTTTTTACACCTGTACATTACAGCAATCATCGTAGGTAACTTTGCGATCAGGCGAATAGCTTTATTTTTGTTTGCCTCAAGTGAATTATTATCGTTCTCATAGTCCATCTGAGCAGTGCATGAGATGGCAGTCCTCAAGGAGTCAAGTGCTTCGGAACCATAGTTGCAAATCCTCATTATGTCTGTCATCTCACCATTGATGCGACGTTCAGTTTTAAGCCTGGCAGAGTAGGCAGCCAATTCCTGCTCGTTCGGAATTTCACCATTGACCAATAAATAAGAAACAGCATCATAGGTCATACCTGCCAGTTGTTCAATATCGATTCCCCTATATCTTAAAATGCCCTGCATACCATCGATAAAAGAAATTCTGGTATCCAAGGCTACAATGCCTTCTAAGCCCTTTTTTATTTCTTGCAAGTAAGCGTCCCCCAATACAGGAAATATGTTTTGGTAAAATATCCCTTATATAACATTTTGTTTTGCTCTATATAAACGTTACTTAAAGCAAATAAAATAAAAAATATAGAATAATTTAGAAAAAAGAGAAAACGGGAGTAGTAAAGAGAGTATCATTCCTCTTTGATCTTATCCCTGAGGAATTTGTGGAGGATACCACCGTTCCTGTAATACTCGACCTCAATGTCTGAGTTCAGACACACAGTAACATTGAAGCTTTTTGTGTTTGAATCAGCATCCTTGGCCACGACACTGAGTTCACCATTTGGCTGAAGTGACTCGATGCCCATTATATCGAATGTTTCTTTACCTGTCAGACCAAGGCTTTGCACGTTCTCACCGTCCGTGAACTTAAGCGGCAATACACCCATTCCGACAAGATTGCTGCGATGAATTCTCTCAAAAGACTCTGCTATAACTGCCTTTACACCTAAAAGCTGAGTGCCCTTTGCAGCCCAATCACGAGAGCTGCCGGTTCCATATTCCTTACCTGCAAGAATAATCAGGGGAATGTCATTCTCAACATATTTCATTGCCGCAGGATATATGTGCATTTCCTCATCAGTAGGTACGTGTCTTGTCCATGAGCCTTCTTTGCCCGGAACAAGCTGGTTCTTCAGGCGTACATTACCGAATGTGCCTCTCATCATGACTTCATGATTTCCACGCCTGGAACCATATGAATTGAAGTTCTTATCGTCTACACCCTTTGAGAGCAGATACTGACCAGCCGGATAGTCTGTGCGTATGGAGCCTGCAGGTGATATGTGGTCGGTAGTGATACTGTCGCTTACAAGGACAAGCACATGTGCATTTTTAATATCCTTCATATCTTCCGTTTCCATCGGGAAATCCTTGAAGAAAGGAGGCTCCTGTATGTAGGTTGAATCAGCATCCCAATCATAAAGAAGACCGGAAGGAGCATCAAGTCCTCTCCAGAGTTCTGTTCCCTCAAATATATTAGAATACTGTTTTTCGAACATCTCAGGTCTGACAAATTCTTTTGTCACTTCATCGATCTCTTCCTTTCCGGGCCATATGTCTTTCAGATAAACAGGCTGTCCGTTAGGATCACATGCAACAGGCTCTGTTGTCAGGTCAATATCAACTGTCCCTGCAAGAGCGTAAGCAACAACAAGCATAGGAGAGGCAAGGTAGTTGGCCTTCACCTGTGCATTAATCCTGCCCTCAAAGTTCCTGTTACCGCTGAGAACGGCAGCAACTGTGAGGTCCTTGTTTTCAATCTCCTGGGAAACCGCCTCCTTCAATGGTCCACTATTACCGATACAGGTCATACAGCCATAACCTACAAGGTGGAAACCAAGTGCATCAAGATAAGGTGTTAATCCAGCCTCATCAAAATAGTCTGTAATGACACGTGATCCGGGTGCAAGGCTGGTCTTTACGAAAGGCTTTACCTTCAGACCACGCTCAACGGCATTCCTTGCCAGCAGACCCGCTCCAATCATCAAAGAAGGACTGGAGGTGTTGGTACACGATGTGATAGAAGCAATAACAACGGAACCATGTGTCACATGAATATCATCATCGGCGCATTTAATTTTCTCTATTCCGGTGTGATGCGGATGAGTTATTTCTGCGATGCTGTAGCCGCCTTCTTCCAGCCAGCGGCTGTAATCTCCATTGGACGGACTCAGTTCCTTTCCATTCTTTTCAGCAAAGACATCTTTCATAGTCTGGTGGAAACTACTTGACATATCCTGAACAGGAATACGATCCTGTGGTCTCTTTGGTCCTGCAAGGCTTGCCTCCACAGTACTCATGTCAAGTTCCAGTGTGGAAGTGAATTCCGGCTCAGGTGAATCATCTTCCATAAAAATACTCTGCTTTTTGCAGTATTCCCTGACCATGTCTACGTGTTCTTTGCTTCTCCCGGTCATAAGCATATAACCAAGGGTGACTTCATCAACCGGACAGAATCCCATAGTTGCACCGTATTCAGGACCCATATTAGCAAGTACCGCCCTGTCAGCAAGCTCAAGCGTCTTGTAACCGGGACCATAGAATTCAACGAATTTTCCTACAACACCATGTTCCCTTAACATCTGTACAACCTTAAGCACAAGATCGGTTGCTGTGACACCATCCTTCATTTCACCCGTGAGCTTGAAACCGACTACTTCG
The DNA here is from genome assembly GCF_045291185.1 of Methanolobus sp. ZRKC2. Taxonomy (NCBI): domain Archaea; kingdom Methanobacteriati; phylum Methanobacteriota; class Methanomicrobia; order Methanosarcinales; family Methanosarcinaceae; genus Methanolobus; species Methanolobus sp. ZRKC2. The sequence continues at coordinate 647,853 of NZ_CP146980.1, forward strand.
GGAATAGGCATGTAATATGGCTGACCCAGCATCACTGCCTCGGCTTCTATTCCGCCGACACCCCATCCAAGCACACCAAGACCGTTTATCATCGTTGTATGGGAATCAGTACCCACAATTGTATCAGGATAAGCTACGAGTTCACCATCCTTTTCTCTCAGGTGTACAACAGACGCCAGATTCTCAAGGTTTACCTGGTGAATGATACCACTTGCAGGAGGAACAACCTTCATGTTGTCGAAAGCTTTCTGTGCCCAGTGGAGAACCTCGTAACGCTCCTTGTTGCGATGGAACTCATACTTTTCGTTGCAGTTGCGTGCATAGGAAGTACCATAATAATCAACCTGTACGGAATGGTCAATTACAAGATCTGCAGGAATTACAGGATTTATCTTATTAGGGTCGCCACCCAGTCTTTCCATGGCAGACCTGATAGCTGCAAGGTCCACAACCGCAGGCACACCTGTGAAGTCCTGAAGAATAACTCTTGAAGGAATGAAGGGAATGTCTGAAGAAGATACTTCCTCCGGGCTCCAGCTTGCAAGGCTTTTTACTTCATCTTCGGTGACAAGTTTTCCGTCAACATTTCTTAAAAGTGCCTCAAGCAGAACTCTGATGGAATATGGAAGGGGTGATAATTTGACAAGACCCAGTTCTTCAAGCGTTTTTAATTGGTAAAAAGTTATTTTTTTACCATCCATTTCAAAAATCTGCTTTGCCCCGAAGGGGTCATGATTAGAAGTATCGCTCATTTAATGTCACCTTTTTAAATAAACTATAAATTATTCCTGTGAATCTAGATTTCAACGAATTTAGCTCTGGGTCTTATTACCCGGTTATCTGAATACTGCTCAAGGCAATGAGCTATCCAGCCGGATATTCTTCCTATCGCAAAAACCGCGGTTGCAAGTCTTGGAGGAATTTCCAGATATTTGTACACGACCGCTGAGTAAAAATCCACATTCGGATAAATAGTTTTGCCCTTATTTTCCACGAATTCCTTAAATGCTGCCTTTTCAATGGATTCCGCTATATCGAACCAGATTGAATTACCCTTCTCATCTGCAATCTCACGGGCAAGATCCTTGTATATAAGGCCTCTTGGATCATAAGTCTTGTAAACCCTGTGACCAAAGCCCATAAGCCTATCGTGATTCTCAATCTTATCCGCCACATAAGACCCTGCTCTTTCAGGGGACTTAACTTCATCCAGCATTTCCATTACTTCCATACGTGCTCCCCCGTGCAGAGGACCTTTTAAAGTACACAGACCGGCAATTACCGCAGAATAGACATCAGAGAGAGTTGATGTTGCAAGTCTTGTGGCAAAGGTAGAAGGGTTCAGTTCATGCTCGGCACTGAGAATAAAATCCTTTTCAATAATCTCTGCTTCTGTCTCAGTAGCTTCAGTGCCACGTATCATGTATAAAAAATAAGCTCCCTGTGACATGTTTAAATCAGGTTCAAGTGGAACCTGTCCACTTTTTATCCTGTAAAAAGCAGCCACTATAGTCGGAAATGAAGCAATCATCCTCATCCCTTTCCTGATGTTAGCTTCCGAAGAATTATCATCCATATCAGGATCACAATGGGAAATATAGGATATTGCTGTGCGCAAAGCATCCATCGCTTCAATATTGAAGTTGCAGAAAGTCAATACATTCAGAACATCCTCCGAGATCGCCCTTTCTTTTTTTAATTGATCCGAATAGACTTCAAGTTCCTTATCATCCGGGAGGTTGCCTCTCAGCAGAAGATAGGAAACGGCATCATAGGAGAGGTTTACAAGATCATTGATATCATGGCCCCTGTACTTCAGTATCCCCTGCATACCATCAATATAAGCGATTTTAGTCTCAAGTGCTATAACATTCTCTAACCCTTTTCTTATCTCATCCATGCAATTATCCCCTTATCGGCAGAGACTTTGGTTTCGATGCTACTTATTCTTAATAGAAAGATAGGTTTATGTTCCATGAACAAAAAACTGATTTTAAGTTAATCGTATTTTTACAATGAACTTCAGCCAAAGATGGGGAAAGGTGAAGGTTTGGGTAAATGGTATTGTTCTGTCTGCAATGTTTATCATTATGACGAAGAGATTGGTGATCCGGAAACAGGAATAGAACCCGGCACAAGTCCTTCAGATTTTCCGGATTCATGGAGATGTCCGATCTGTGGTGCAACCAGGGATAAACTGAAAATGGAAGAAAGCAGAGGAGAGGAGAATACTGAATTCAAAATCGGGAAAGGACCTGCTCAGAGATATGTTAAAAGAGAAATAATTTCTACTGCATCTGACAACCCGGCGGTTCAGCCCGAATACTCACAGGAATATGGCAGATCACTGGGACTTGCTGCAATTGGCCAGGGAATTACTTACCTGAACAACTTCCGGGCACTTGAGAGAGTTCTCTTGAGAACAAGACTGATTTCCGAGCACCAAAATCCCGTTATCAAAAAAGATTTTTTTGGAACAGAAGTTTGTATGCCCCTGTTTGCGGCTCCCATGGGTGGATTGAGTTATTTTGCCAATATTTCCGAGGAGGATTTTTCTTATTCTGTTCTTGAAGGCTGCAGGCTTGCCGATACCATAGGGTTCACAGGTGATACTGCAAAAGATTATACAACACACGCAGGAATACTTTCATTAAAAAAGGTACATGGGCATGGAATTAATGTCTTCAAACCCCGGTCCCAGGATATGCTTATCAACCTAATGAAAAAATCTGAGAAAGGACATGCTTTTGCAGTTGGCATTGATATTGATGGGGCAGGTTCTGTCAATTTCACCCTGGCAGGTAAGCCTGTTTACAGAAAGACTGTTGAAGATTTGAAAGAATTAAAGAATTCAACGAATCTGCCTTTTATGGTGAAAGGCATCATGTGTCCGGAAGATGCTACACTGGCAATGGATGCAGGTGCCAACATTATAGGAATATCCAATCACGGAGGCAGGGTACTGGATTCTGCCCCCGGTGTCGCGGATGTCCTGCCGGACATTGTACGTGCTATCAGGGACGCTCCCGGTAGCAGGCATGTAATTATAACTGCTGACGGGGGTGTTCGTACCGGATTCGATGTAGTTAAAATGCTGGCCCTTGGTGCAGATTTTGTCTTGATGGGAAGACCCATTGCCCGGCAAGTGCTGGCTTCCGGTGCATCCGGTGTAAAGGAACTCATGGATTTCCTGAAAACGGACATAATAAAAGCCATGATAATGACCTCATGCAACAAACTTGAAGATATAAATGAGAATATACTTACCACAAAAAAGTAATGGGAAGTAATTTCTTTTCATTTGTCACTGGTATGTTAGTTATACATATCAAATCTAGTCATTTATATAATATTAGTAATAATATATAGAAACCAACTTTTTTTGAATTGAGTAATAAAATATAGAGTTCCCATATATTTGAAAATTCATCGGCATCATATAAACTAACACTTGAACATGTACCTTGAATTGGTTTTTATGATCATAAATATTATAGTCAGAACATTATTATAATAAATATATACATGTTTTAGATATATTTGTGCATACAATCTCCAAACTATGCTTACAAAAAATATCAATATTAACGTTTTCAATTCTGCAGAGATAGGTAAATTCCTCTATGACATCAGGTATGTGATTCTGCTATACGTAATCGGAGATTTTCTTACTACATTCCATGCAATTGAAAGTGGTCTGGGGTTTGAAGAAAACGGCTTCCTGTCAACTATGATAGCTAATTATGGAATATGGTCACTGCTCCTGATCAAAATGGCAATACTGGCAGTTATTTTTTGGGCATACCATTCAATCAGGTCATCATCAAGCTCCACTGTGCTGTGGACCTTCTCAAAAACAGGGATCAGCCTTCTCGGACTTTTGCTGGTGGTCAACAACCTTATGGTAATATGGGCAAGAATCAGTCTTTTCGAATATATAGGATTCCTATAACCGACAGGAATCTTTCATCTTTTTTGCATGCATATTAATAACGATTTCTGCAATATCTGCACTGTATTCAGAGATACGTTGCAGGCTTTCAAGTATATTTCTCTTACTTTCACCGAGCCTGTTGTCCGTACCAGCATCCTTGTTACATAGATTGCCTGCAAGTCCGGAGATCTTATTCGAGGCATTGATAATATTATTTGCAAATACGGCATCGGAGGTTGATATTGCTTCGATGGAATCCTTGAACACACTTAGAGAAAGCTTCCCCAATCGTAATATCTCGTCATTTTCCTCGAGGGGAGAGTCCATATCTATTACATTCTTCGCAATCCTTTGGGCATGATCACCCACCCTTTCAATACTCTTTGCCACCAGCCTGAACCCAAGGCAATCCTTGGAATGACCTACACCGATCTTTTGTGCCAGGGAAGAATCATCAATGGCTGCCTTTAATTGCCTCACAGTCAGCAAATAAAATCTGTCTACATCATCATCTCGTTGCATCACGTCCCTTGCCAGTTCAAGATCCTGATCCTCAAGCGAGCGCAAAACATCCTCAAGCATCGAAGATATTATCCTGTACATACTGTTAATCGATTTATCCAGGGATATATCCTGATAGTTCAGCAAGCTCTGCAAAACAAGTTCGGTTCTTGACTCTTCAACTATCTCAATCCCTATAAGGCGTTTTCTTGCAGCTTCCTTGATGAACTTCCTTTCATCTGCAGAAAAACCATTCGGAGAAATGATCTTGATAATATCGTAACCAACAAGATAATTAGAAACCAGAAGCCTGAAATCATCTTCCGTGTTACCGGTGAGAGAGAACTCAATCTTGGAGCGCTGCTTCTTTTCTTCATTTCCCGGTTCTGCCATTACCGTAAGAGAACGATCAGGCCGTGCAGAAAGAGTTACAGCATCCCCTGCCGATAACCCATTCTCTCGAACCCATTTTATGGGAAGTGATACAATGTAGGTGGATCCGCCTGTTAGCTGGATCTTTCTTTTTTCTGAAATGAGTCACACCTCTGGTTTTGTATAAGTTGATCAAAGAATGCTAAGGTTCCCGGAAACCTGACTGAGCCGGGATACCATACCATCATCATCAGTAAGCATAAGATCAATCGTTACATCCTGGTCATTATAGGAATCAATACCAATCGGCCTTACAACCATACCTGAAAGATTATAATCATATAGTGTTACATTGCCGGAATCCTTCCATACAGCCCATTTGTAGCTGGTTATGAAACCATCAGAATCTCTGGAATCCGATGCATCCAGTATCAGGTAACTGTTCGGAGACTGTGACCCGTTAGCACTCTGGAGGTATTCAACCTTGAACTGCACCTCTGCTACAGGCATGGGTGGAGTGAAGAGTTCCTTGAAGACATTAATGTAAGAAGTGATTAATTCGATTCTCAGAGGTTCATTCTCAAGGGGAGCAGAACCTGCATATGAAATAAAATCGATAGCGTAGAATATTTCATAATCCGTGTTGTTGGTGAGATTACCACCCGAATTATTTCCGAAAAATGTAATTTCCTGTCTTTCGTTGTTAATACTGAAATTACCTGATTGTATGCATCTTGTCATGTTGGTTGTATCATTCATATAGAAATCAAAATCAACACCATTATAAGCTTTCCAGGGATGCATTTTCAGGTTGTAATTGAAGTCAGTGCTGTTATTGGCCCATCCGGCTGTCGATATAGTTTCTGACTTTTCAACAACTATGTCCGAAAAGTTAAGATGGATTGTCTTGCTTTTGGTAGCAGGAATGACCATCCTGTTTCCGGCGCTGTAGACCGCAGGATAGTCTTTATGCATATCGAATGCACCTGAGCTATCATAAGCTTTGAAATGTAAGAAATAACCATCATTGAGACGTATAGATGATATCCTGGAATCAGCTATGTTGAGATTAAGAACCGTGATATCGATGGACTGCAAGTTACCATCACCCGCTGGTACAGGTTCAATGGAAACTATCTTGAGTTCCTCATTCTCCACAGCAGCCTGGTGACTTTCCCTATTCATAGCCTCTTTCTGCATGGTGGAGACCATAAAAGCAACTCCTGAGGCTGCAATGATAGTAATCAGAATTAATAACAGTGTTGCAAACATAACGGAAACACCATGTGTATCCTTCAGGAAAGAAATCTTATCGCTACCAACCATCTAAGTTGAGAAGTAGATTAAAAATTATATACTTTACTAATGTAATATATATAGTACTCTATAATGTACATAGATGATGATTTTATTCCAAAACGATTTAAGCAATGATTGCTTTAAGGAATTTGATGGTGCTAACTAGCTTCGGTTTGAAAAACGTACCTTCAAATGTGGTACTGCTAATAGAGGAAGACATAGGAGACGTAAAAAGCGTATTCTTCCACAAAATAAGCTCCGATGCGCTCGCAATTGGAAAGAAAGTATATTACATTTCAACACGAAGCTCTGAAAAAATGATCTCTGAAGAGTTGAAAAACATTGGAATCGGGAATTCTGAAAAGAACTTGACGATAATAGGAAATTTTTCAGAGCCTGTAGCCTTGTTTGATATGTGTTATAAAAGACATAAACTATGTAACAGGCTTTATGGAGATAACGCAGGACCATTGCACAATATAAATGAAACTGATGTCTGCATCATAGACATGTTCTCTTCGTTGTTCATTCATGAAGAAGTAGAAGTTATTTCCGAAGCTATTGAATCACTTATCGGCATAAGCCGGGATTCAAACATTACTTTTCTCCTTTCAGCAGACATGGGAATACTTCCCGAAAGAGCTGAAAAGATAATCAGATCCATGGTTGACGGGGTGATCCAGTTCAGGACTGAATATGTAGGTGGCAAAATAAACAGGTACATAAATATACCAAAAATGAAAGGTAGCCTTCCTCTGAACAAAATGATAGCCTACAACGTTACAAACCAAGGAATCACTATGGATACAAGAGAAAGGGTTGGCTGACGCTTACAAACTTTACTTAGTTTAGAATAGAGAAAATAATCTTGTCCCTCTTCTTCTTGTTTATCACATTAAAAAAGAAATCCAACTGGTAAAAAGAGAGGATTAGTCATCTCCTCCTTTAACTATAATAGTTGCTGTGCCTGTTGATTCACCGGCTAATGCAGTTACTATGTATGTACCATCATTTGACCCGGGTATTGGTGTCACTGCTACTGTTCCATCATCTTCTGTCATAGAACTTGTTATCATCCCGTCGGGTGATATTGACATCTTGACAAATGTATCGGGAACAGGATTACCCTCCATGTCAGTCACATTAAAAACAATCGGTTTTTGTAATGGAATGCCCCCAAGCACTTCCTGCCCATCACCGGAAATAACATCAACTACATAAGAGCCACCCACACCTGCAGGTAGCAGAAGTGTTACACAGGCAACATAACTTAAAGTTATGAGTACTGCAGAATGCTTGAACCCGTGTTTTATCTCTCCCTCTGTGATCTGTCCGATGATGAGTCCTCCGAATAGAGCATTCAATATGATCATATGAAAGAAGCCACGTTCAAAGTCAATATCAGACAGGCCTACGCCACCAAGCATTTCCATGCCAACACCCTGAATAAGAGGTAGCAGGGATGTGGAAAGAATGTATGTCAGCATTACGATGATACCCTGTGCGAGGTAGAAAATGACTATGTACTGTTTCAGATTTGATTCCTTTTCTTTCTGGATGGCTATAACTGACCTCATATCTTCCGACGTACGGAACAACAGATCAGCAACATTACCCCCGGTGTAGGCAGCCTGGACCAGAACATCAATATACCTGGCAACAAGACGACTGTTCATGGAATCGGACATTCTGTGCATGGATTCTTCAAACGATTTGCCAAGAACCATTGAGGAAGCAGCATCCTGTGCATTGCTTGTGATAACTCCAAGATTCGTCTTTGACAGATTGATGAAGCCTTTTACAGGATCAATGCCACCTCTCATCAGTTCGGATAGCTTGTACATTAATTCACTAAAAGCCACTTCCCTTTTCTGCAGGAGTTTCTTCTGAAAATAAGAATCAAGCGAGTATGGAATGATCGCAACAAGTATGGCAAAAACCATTATGTGATCCAGATCGTCTTTTGGTTTATCATCTTCTGGTAAGGGTTCAGTTTTCTCCTCTTCAACAGCTACGACCTCACCTCTTTCCGCAGCTTCAGCAGCTTCCATTTCAGCAACAAGAGCTTCATACGCAGCCTGTTTTGCGGCAGTTTCATCGTTTACAGCTCCGCCGATTGATGCTTCGTCGGTCACAAAAGTATGACCTGTGAGAACTGCTACAGAAAGTATCGACAATGCAACCAATATCGGAATTCCCAATGTCAGATACTCCCGCTTGATATCATAGCGTATAGTCAATATCTGCACGTAGCGCTGAATTACCATACGATATCTTTCAATATCCATAGTAAAATTCATAGTATGCTCCTTGAATATTTCATCCACAGCAGAATGAGAAAAACAATGTTAATGAATGGCAGCATGAAGTAAACAAAGAACTGGAACATCTGTTTAGCGGTAAATGGACCAAGATCGATACCAAGAGCGCTTGTAACGACTATCATCAATACTACCAGTACGACACTCATGACTACCCCGCTCAAGTAGCCTTCACCATATACACCCAATGAATCAACGAACTCCTGCTGCATCTTTCGTCTCATGTCCATGAGTTCCCGGGACTTCATATCGAGATATGTACGCAGACCTCCCCCGGACTGCATAGCATTAGCAAGATCTATACATATAGCCCTGAGCGATTCGGAGGAAGTATTACGAATAAGATGATTCATGGCACTGACACCATCTTCACCCAGGACATCTACCCGATACATCACCTTACCGAATTCTGTTGACACGGACCCATAATCCTCTATAGCAACCTTTCTGATAACATCCATGGGAGATGAACCTGAACTTGCAAGAATGGTCATGTATCCTAAAGTGAAGGGAAGTTCATGTTCGATATTCATGTTCTTGTTAGATATCTTATTGTAGAGCATGAAAGGGAATCCACTAACAGTAAGCCCGAATGTGAGAATAGTAAGGACGGTTATATAGACAAAGGGAGAGGATGAGTTCCTGAAAAGAATCAGAGAAAACATAAAGACAATTGCAGAAGCCACTCCCGCTGTAACCAGAGCAAGAGAGAGAAACATACCGGGAGTCAGGACCATGTCTGCCTGGTAGAGGGATTTTGCAATATCATCCTGGGGTTTTTTGTCTATATGTTTACCAAATACGTAGCAAAACATCTTGTATTTCTCTACATATTTGTTGCTTGTCCCATCATTGAAAGCCTGATGGACATCAATTTCCTGCGTTTTTACCATTTAATGGGACAGCTCCATCAGTTCATCTTTCTGCCTTGAATATTTTCTGATGGCTTTGGCAACTTCTTCGTATTCTGTGATACCTTCACGAGCCATGCTTTCAAGGTACTTTGCCCTTGCATCCATCTCACTTGCAAGCTCAGCCTGCTCTATACCGAATTCATCATTAATGGCATCAAACATAGCACTACTGCCACTAAACTCATATTCATCGGTCACAGGGTTCCATTTGAACACGGGATTGGTAATAAGATCACCACGTTCAGGATCAAGTTCCACAATTTCCACTATCCTCAATGCACGCCTGAGAAAATGTTCACCTACTTTAATCATGGAATTGAAAATGACCATGTCCACACTGGCAAAAAGATTCCTTGGCACGTTCATTGGTTCGGATTCCACCCTTGAAAGCAATTCCTGGATGGAACCTGCGTGTATAGTACCCATACATGGGTGACCTACGGAAATAGCCTGGAAAAGAGTACCTGCTTCAGCACCACGAACCTCACCAACCACTATGTATTCAGGTCTCTGCCTCAGGGCTGCTTTAAGAAGGTCGAAAAGTTCGATATCACCCGCAGACTTGCCACCTTCACTACCACCAAAACCTGCTCTTGTGATAGATTGAGTCCAGTTTGGATGCATAAGATTCATTTCAGCGGTATCCTCGATGGATACTATCTTGTACTCCGGAGGGATGAATGCACCAAGAGCATTCAAAGTAGTTGTCTTACCGGATGCTGTACCACCTGCTGCCAGTACTGAACGCTTATACTCTACCATGAGCCAGAAATAGGCTAGTACTGTTGAATCATAGGTTTTGTAATTCATCAGGTCGATACAGGATACAGGATTGGATCTGAAACGTCTGATTGTAAAAGTCGAACCTCTTTTTGTGACCTCTTTTCCAAGAGTTAGATTGGCACGGCTTCCGTCTACAAGAGTTGCATCCCTGATAGGCTCCAGTACTGAAATATGCCTGCCTGCCGCCTGTGCCATCCTCATGACGAAGTTATTGAGCTCGATCTCCTCATAGACCACATCGGTAGCTACTGAGCCATATACCCTGTGATTTACATACAGAGGAGTATGGGGACCATTACAGGTGATGTCCTCAATATAAGGATCTTTCATCAAAAGGTCCATCCTGTCAAAACCCATGTACTTCTTATGTAGATAGTAGAAGAACTTGTGTTTCTGTGTATCACTGAGCTTAAGTCGATAAATATCAACAATAAGATCGAACCTGTCCCTCAGAGCTTCTACACGGTCCTCTTCCTCTACAAGCAATATTTCAGAATGTGCCATCTTGTCAAAGGCATTCTGTACAATGTAGAATGCTTCTTTTTCACTGTCACTCAGAGGCGGTTCAAGACACTGGTATACCAGTGAATCAACTTCGAATCTGATATGTACATACTGACATCCAGGAGTTACTTCATATGTTATGTTTACTTCTTTCTGGGGAACACCGGGAGCGGGAATTGACAGTTCCCCAACAACAAATTCTATCTCTTCAATTATTTCGGGTTTTGGAGTTATTATCTGTTCTATCTTTTTAACAATAGAAGAGGAGGCTTTTTTTGCAGAATCCTGTTCCTGCTTACTCACGGATTCGGTTACTCCTTTATCTGTAGTTTCATCAGTGTTTTTCTTTTTTTTACCAAGACTTAAGCCGAACCTGCGCTTCTTTTTTACAGGCTTATCGCTGAGACTTTCACCCTTTTCAGAATTCTGCAAGATACTCTCTGCTTTTTCCTTGTGTTTTTTGTCCTTAGATTTTTTTTCGCCTTTTTTAAGACTAAATCCAAAACGCTTCTTTTTTGGCTGTTCTTCAACTACAGACTGCTTGATATCATCAAGCAGAATTTGCTCTTCAATGCTATCCACATCCAGTCCCACTTCCATATCGTTGGAAACAGAATCCTGAACAGAAATTTCTTCAGTAGAAATCGATTCTTCATGGAGAAAATCCTTTATTATATCTCCGTCTACTGGCCCCGTATCTTCTGCAGACTCTTCAGACTGGTTTTCTGAATGGAGTATATTTACTGCTTCATTCCCCGAAACCTGTTCATCTTTGTTTCCACGCAGTCTTAAAGAAAATCTTTTTTTGGGGGGTTTGCGACTATCTGCCTGATTTAATGAATTCTCTGGAACAGTATTTTCAGAAATGTTCTCGTCCTGTTTTTCAATAAGAAGTTGCTTTGTCCCCGGGTAATTGGCCTCATCATGTTGTTCAGGACCCGTATTCTTACCAACCATTAATCGGCTAGTAAAATAATCTATACGTATATACTTATTCATCATATTTTATGTAGCCAACCATAACTTATATTGAAGGAAGTTTGGAACAACCTCTCCATTCGTTTTTATTACTTCTATACTATAAATCGGGATAATTCGCAGGAAAGATTAACCGATCCTGCGTCTCCAGACTATCAGCCTTGTAACAGCATTTATTATCATGACAATAACAATCAGCACAAATGCAGCTGCAAATCCCTCAGACACAGAAACAAGATGAGGAAACAAAAATGAATGGTAGACAGTTATCGGAAGAGCAGCTACCAGATCCTGGAAAGGATAGAGTTTAATACCAAAAATCAATTTTTCACTAGCTCCAAATTTGAATTCCGGGAAAAACTGAGAATAACCTGCTGTAAGGATTACCACTGCAGACTCCTCAGCAGCTCGGCCTATACTTAGTACGATACCTGTCATAATCCCTGCCAAAGCATATGGAAGTGTTACAAGTTTGATAGTTTCCCACTTGGTAGCACCAAGAGCATAACTTGCATCTTCGATATCCTGAGGAACTCTGTTGATAGCTTCCTCTGATGCTCGTTCTATTACAGGCAGAATAAGTATAGCCAAGGCTATTGAGCCGGATATAAAAGAAAATCCACCTGTTATATGCCTCATGTACATTACAAGTATCATCAGGCCAAATATTCCAAGTACTATTGAAGGAGTACCGGACATTACATCAAGCAGAAAACTTAGTGACCTTGTTACAAATCCATCTTTTGCATATTTTGCAAGGTACACTGCCGTACCAACTGCAAGGGGTGCAGCAAGCATTGTCGAGAACAAAGACAGTAAAACCGTACCCACAATAGCATTGCCTATAGCTCCCCCAAATCCTTTGAAGTCTGCTTCCGGAGTAATTATAAAATCAAGATTCAACGAAGGTAAAGCTTTGAGAGTAATGGTTCCAAGAATAGACACAAGTATGACTATGGTAAGAACCGCTGAAATATAAGAGATGTATTTGAAGAATGCATCATGCATATTTCTGGAATTCATTCTTTTCCACCCCCTATTTTTCGTGAGATTAACACGAATAGCATCTCAATCAGGAAAAGAATAGCTGCTATCCCAAAGAGGGCACTTCTGGGCTCTGCTTCAGATGCATAGAATTTTATATCATTTAGAATCTTTGAAGTCATCGCAAATCCATAGCTGAAAAAACCCGAAGGTATAGTTTTCATATTTCCAAAAAGCATAACTATTGCCATGGTCTCACCCATAGCTCGCATCATTCCCAAGACAATTGAAGAAAGAATTCCACCTGATGCAGCAGGAAGTACAACGCGCTTGATAGTTTCCCAATGTGTAGAACCAAGCGCAAAAGATGCCTCCCTGTATTCATTTTTCACTGATCGAATAGCATCTTCGGAAAGAGCAGTGATTGTAGGAAGGATCATCACAGCTAATACTGAAGAGGCAAGAAAGAGTCCTGTACCTGTATTTGGAGTATGATCAGCGAACAATGAAATAAATCCTAAATTAGAGATGAAAAATGGTTCAATTTGCTCAAAAAAGACATCTTCAAGCACATAAAGACCGAAAATACCATAGACCACAGAAGGTATACCTACCAGTAACTCTATCAAAGGTCTGATCACTGCAGCAAGTTTGTTAGGAGCATATTCTGCCAGAAATATGGCAGTAAACAGGCTCACGGGAACAGCCAGCAATAAAGTAACAAGTGTCAGTACCATAGTACCATATATGAAAATCCTAATACCATAAACACCAGTGGTGTAGTTCCATTCAGTACCTGTGATGAAACCAACAAATCCCTGACTTTCAAATACAGGCATTGCTGTTTTAAAAATGAAGAGTATGAAGAATAAAGCAATCGAAGCCGTTAGGATTGCACATGACAGGAATAAGAGATGAGGAAGATCAAATCGGAATTTCTTGCTCAAAGAAAGACTAGGAAGTTCAAATAACAATTTCTTGTTAAACATGATGATCTTGTTTTTGTAAAAAAAGGACCTGCACAAAAAGTACAGGTCGATGGTTTTTGTTTGTTAGTTGATTTATACGAGGTCAATCATTGGGAAATAACCTACATCTTCGAAGGCATCTGTGTTAGCAGGCTGCATTGCGAAGTCGATGAATGACTGCTCGAGTGAGGAAGGAGCACCGTTGGTAAGGTAGATGAGTGGTCTTGTCATTCCTTCATCGAAAGCTGAGGATTCGCTCTTGAGAGCAGCGATAACTTCATCTTCACAGTCGTCCTTGTCAGTTGAGTGGCCTTCTACACTAATGAGTTCTACTGCATCAGAACCAGCAGCAAATCCGAAATCTACGAATCCCATTGAACCTTTTGTGTCTTCTACTGCCTTAAGTACTAATGCATTACCATCTTCGCCTTTTGCATCTGTGCTGTCTGCCCAGTGCTTGTCACCTGCACCAAAGTACTTGGAGAAGGTTTCTTCGGTTCCACTTGCATCTGATCTCTGGAAGACTGAAACGTCTGTGATACCTCCAGCAACTGTGAGGTTACCACTTGTGATTGTTGAGATTGTTGTAGCAGGGATTGTACCATCAGAAGTTACGTTGTTGTAGATAGCTGTGATCTCGTCCTTGGTTGCGTTACCGGTTACATCGTTACCGATGATTACGATTGCACTGCCACCAATTACGTGCTTTACAAGATCTGGGTGTTCGTTTACAGTGTCAACATCACTGGAGGAAGCACCGATGTCTACAATGTCAAGTTCTGTTGAGGATACACCTGCACCGGAGCCACCGCCCTGAACTGTTACTTTGACACCAGGGTGAGCATCCATGTAGGATTCTGCGAGGATTTCGGATACTGGCTGAACGGTTGAGCTACCAGCAATGAGAAGTTCGGTTGATGCGGACTGGCTTGCGCCTTCTGCGCTTGCACTGTCGGAAACGTCGCTTGAGAATGATCCCATAATTGTACCTACTGCTGCTGCACCAGCGATTGCGACCACTACTAAAACGAGGGTAGCAACGATTGGTGAAACACCAGCTTCATTGTTGAAAAAGTTCTTCATGTTCATATCGTACACCAATTTTTATTTTTTAATTTTATTTGTTGGAGCGGGTTTTACACGCTCTGAGCCTTAGATTGCATTGTCGATATATAACACTTGTACAAATAATGTATATAGCCAAATAATCAATATAGATTTACAGTATATCTATATACAACTGCATATGTAACCAACTAATATTCGATAGAAGAAAAAGAGGATCTCACTGCCTGAGTAATCAAATTTTACTATTAGATTATGTAAAAATAAACTACAAAATGAAACTCATTCAGCTACATGCTTCGAGTCTGAAGAAAAATAAGATGTTATTGCAATCTTCATATATTCTTTTCATTATATTAAAGATTAATTGAGGAGGTTACAGGATATTCCAAATATGTAAAAAAGAAGTGTAGCTAAAATGTTATTTTGAAATCGTATATACTAAGCCAAACACAACCAGTGCAATAATAATGACAATAGCATAGAGGTAATTCTCTACGGCATTAATAGCCACTCCTTCCATTGAGCCGAAAGCAGAACTAAAACCACCAAGTACACTTTGGAACAGATTGTGCACGAACTGTTGTGCCTTTGTGAAAAAATCTGCAAGAGGTCCGAGGAGATTGGAAAGGAAGGAGTCATCGGAATTTTCTTCCTGAACTTCAATGGAAGATTCGTAAATGATAAGTTCATCATCATCCTCACTGGTAGAATGTAATACATTCTCCTCTTCACATTTGTTTTCCCTATCTAGAGAAGCTATTATTGTTTCAGTTATCTGAGGTTCTTCTGTATCATCTTTCCATTCTCCGCTCGAAAGGTCGAAGTATCTTCCAACTTCAATCCCTGAAACAAAGCGAGATGATTGCAACTCACCTTCATAGTCAGGTATACCCCTGAACTCACAGGTCGCATAGGGAAGGCTGGGAGCTACACTTGGATTGATGCTATATCTGAAATTAAAGCTCTTCCCAGGGGGAAGAAGCACCCCGTCAACAGATATATTCTGTGTACCATTCATACGAGAAGAGGACCAATCCCATTCAGCAAGAGGTACCTCTCCCTGAAGACTCTCTTCAAAACTGCCGCCCACATAGTTAGCCTCTGGAGGTACCGTGTCTACCACATTTACCCAGGCAGCACGGTCGCCATCATTTGAAACACTAAGCTCGACAACATAATCCTCACCCGAATGCTTCAGAGACTTACTGAAAACAATATTTGGGCCGTGCACATTCAAGTTTGCTGAACCAGAGCTCCAGGTAAAATCCTTTCCAAAGAAAGTGGTTTTAACCACCACCGGATCAAAAGTGTACTTTCCTTGTTCCAAAGGGATAAGCTTCTGACCAAGGTAATACTGTCCTTCAGGGCTCACACGTTGATAATCACCGGACTCATAGATTTCTGAAACTACAAGTTGTTCGGGGATATCTGAAAACTGTACCTCAAGATCATCAATCGCATAGAGCCCTACATTATAAATATTGGTCCTTAAAAAAGAATGCTCCCAAGCATTCCATATCTCAAAATCAATAGATTGCCAATTATCTGTCTGGCTGTAGAGAGGACGCACGAACCAGGAGCTCATGTTAATCTCTTCGTTAACGACTTCTAACTTTACTTCCAATTTTGGTTCAGTGCACTCAAAAGATGCTATTCCACCAAAGACATAATAGTCATCCTTAATGTCGTAACCATCTACTTTTGCAGTTATGTTATAAGTGAGAGAATATGGAGAAGTCTTACCATCCCATTCAGGAGCAATTACCGTAAAATTGAAAGTTTTTTCCTCATCTTCCAAAAAGCAACCAAGTCTTTTGCTTAATATCTGGTCCCTGAACACAAACTCCTCTTTTGACCTGAGCCTGAATTCACCAATATCCAATTCAAGCATAGCATTTTCAATCCATCCGTCTCCGGTGTTTTTGACGGTTATTTCTACATGTTTTTCCTCACCCGGAGCATATTGGTCCGACCCAACCTTGACACCATCGATTTCCTCAGAACTTGCCTTAAAATCAATATCAACTACGGGAAGACCTCTTGTAAAAACTTTGAGATAAGCTATGGGAGTTTCACTACTATCTTTCTTGATATCAGTCAACATTACCCGAACATCATGTTCCCAGTGAAAAGTACTATCCCCATTCAGAAAAAGAAATTCACTACGAACATCTTCATTACCCTTCTGAGCTGAAATCAGTACCCCACTCCTATCATCATTGAAATCATCAGGTCTTAATTTGTACTTAATACCATCAACTGATACTTCTCCAAGTTCTCCCCATTTCAAATTAACAGCTTTAACTTCTACCCAATCCACACAATAATCAAGATCATCACAAGGACACAGAGAATCAGCTGAAGATAAAGGAGCAAGTGAGATCAGAAGAATCAAAGCAAGAGAATATGCTTTCATGTAGCAGTAAATAGAGCGACCAATAACCATTTTATTAAACCCACATACGTTTTTAGTTAGGCGTCTTTAACAAGAAAGCTATATAAAAGATTTCAAAGTGAAGTATATAGTAATACTTGCTAGTATGTACCTGCTATAGAATCATTAAATGATTTCCTGAAACCTCTGTAAACATGTCCGGGCGAGAGAGTATTTTTATTACTACAATCCAAAGAAATATAAACTTAAAAGTCTAAGGAGAGTGGATGCCAAAACTATCGATAGTAATGCCTTCCATGAACGAAGATAAAACAATCGGCATATGCATCGAAAAGGCAAAAAAAGTCTTTGAAAAATGCAACATGGAAGGAGAAATTCTTGTAGTTGATAATTCAACGGATGATACTCCAAACATTGCAAGATCCATGGGAGCTAAGGTTATTCATTCTGTTGAAGGATACGGGAATGCCTACATGACTGGCCTGGAAAATGCTACAGGAGATTACATTGCTATTGCAGATTCTGACAATACCTACGATCTGGAAGAGTTAACCGGATTTATGAAATATCTTGTAAGTGGCGAAGCTGATTTTGTTATCGGCAGCAGACTAAAAGGTAACATTGAAAAAGGAGCCATGCCCTGGTTACATCAATATATCGGTAACCCATTTTTAACCTGGTTACTGAATCTTGTATTCGGGACCCGAATATCCGATGCACATTGCGGAATGCGTGCCTTTACAAGAGAAGCACTTCAAAAAATGAATCTCAAGACTCATGGCATGGAGTTTGCTTCTGAAATGATCATTGAAGCATCTTATAACGGGCTACGGATAAAGGAAGTACCTATCACTTATCATGTAAGATACGCTCCTTCCAAGCTTCGGTCTTTCCATGATGGATGGCGTCATATCAGATTTATGATGCTTTACAGGCCCCTCTCTTTTATGTGCGTGCCGGGTCTACTTGTTTTTCTGATAGGACTTCTGCTTACTACTGCGACTCTTATTCAGGGAGATGTCGCCGAGACTAAATTACATTCCTTTATCCTGGGGGGTATGTTACTCATCATAGGAGGGCAAACCCTTGCCACTGCATCTTATATGAAAGCTTATGGTTTTATCCACGGGATCTACCGGAAAAAAAATGACTTATCAGAAAAACTGTTTAGCTACCATTCACTTGAAAAAGAGCTATTCGGTGGATCTGTTTTGTTGATACTGGGTTTCATTCTTGGCATAAGGATAGTTTCAACCTGGGTTAATACAGGATACGGTTCACTGGAGGAGATTGAAACTGCCGTAGTGGCAATGATACTTGCTGCAATTGGACTTCAGATGGTCTTCAGCTCAATTTTCCTGAGCGTAATGCTCCTGGACACTAACATTGACAGGTGATGCCTTGAAGATAGCATTTGTCTACGATGCTGTATATCCCTGGGTCAAGGGCGGTGCTGAAAAACGCATATATGAGATAGGCAAGAGACTTGTAGAAAGAGGACATGAAGTACATCTCTTCGGAATGAAGTGGTGGGAAGGAGAAGACATCATTGAACTCGAAGGAATGATACTACATGGAGTTTGTAAGTCAGGAAAACTTTACACCAATGGCAGACGCTCAATTATCCAGGCACTGATCTTTTCTATAAGTCTTTTCCGACCTTTATTGAAAGAAAAATTTGATATCATTGATGTAAGCGTTTTTCCCTATTTTTCGTGTTTTACCGGAAAAGCTGTTTCTGTAATCAAAAGAACGCCTTTAGTTTTTACCTGGCATGAGGTATGGGATGACTACTGGTATGAATATTTGGGGAAAATTGGATTTTTTGGATTACTGATTGAAAGAATTGTGTCAAAACTGTCAGAGAACAATATAGCAGTCTCTGGATGGACAAAAAGAAAAATGGAAAGTATCGGGATTAAAACTGAAAATTCATATACTGTTCCAAATGGAATCGATCTGGAGCAAATTCACAAAATCAAATCCCCAGATGACAAATCAGACATTGTTTTTGCAGGTAGGTTGATAAAAGAAAAAAATGTGGATCTCTTATTAAAAGCCATTTACCTAGTGAAATATTCAAAACCAGACGTCAATTGTATTATCATGGGCGATGGTCCTGAGAAAGAAAATCTTCGAAAACTGACAGATAAACTTGAATTGACAAATAACGTCCTCTTCATGGGATTTATGCAATATGAAGATTTAATTAGAAATATCAAAGGTTCCAAAGTTATGGCACTACCTTCAAGAAGAGAAGGTTTCGGGATTATAGCGATTGAAGGTTTTGCATGTGGAAAGCCTGTTGTTACTACAAATAGTAAGAACAATGCAACACAAGAAATTGTAACTGATTCGATTAATGGATTTGTTGTCGAAGGGGAAGAGGAATTTGCAAGAGTTATTGAAAAAGTATTAGATGACAACATTCTCTACAGCAAATTAGCTGAAAATTCTGAATCCGAAGCACAGAAATATAATTGGGAATCAATATATATAACTTGTATATCAATTTACGAACAAATATAAGTTGTACAACCTAATTTATATCATAGTTTATGATGTAAATAAACAAATTATATATGTTATTATACGAATTGAAAGTGGAAATTATTAGAAATTTATAAAAATATTTTTTAAAAAATCTAAAAAGTAAGTTTGTATCTGCAATCGTTGCCTAAAAACATAGGACAAAAACAATCATGTTAGGAGCAATAATAAATTCCATGCGGCCACATCAGTGGTACAAAAATCTCATTATTTTTGTATGTATCATTTTTTCTGAGAATGTATTCAATATTCAAATGTGGATAGACCTCATCATTGTTTTCACAGCATTTTGCTTGCTTGCAGGTTCACAATATATGTTCAATGATATTAGGGATGTGGAGAAAGACAGATTACATCTGAAGAAAAAAAATAGACCTATTGCTGCTGGACTCCTTCCTGTAAAAAGAGCTCTTATCATATCATTTTCAATGATGATTGTATCACTTGCTATTCTCTTTTCAATGGGATGGGCAGTAGGACTTGTGAGCTTGTTGTATCTGGTTAATAGTGTTGTTTACTCCCTTTATTTTAAAAATTACGCTATTGTTGATGCTATTTTTATTGCTGTAGGCTTCGTTTTAAGAGCAATTGTGGGCTGTTTTGCTATAAATGTAATCATTTCACCATGGTTGATACTTTGTGTTTTTCTTCTTGCACTTGTACTGGCATTTGGAAAAAGAAGACACGAACTTGATGGAGATATAAATTCAAGGAATAGTTTATCGCAGTATAATATCAAAATGAGTGAAAGTTTGTTGAACTCTTCTGTTTCTATGTTGCTTATGTCATATGCTCTCTATACTGTTTCAATACATCAAGCAATGATGTTAACTCTACCTTTTGCCTTTTTTGGAATATTCAGATATGTTCAACTCATGAATCTGAAAGGTATTGGAGAAGAAGCGGAACTCTTGCTCAAAGACAAGGCATTCATGTTAAATCTATTTTTATGGACAGTCCTTGTTATTTTTGCATTGTATGGAGGTTTCATATGAGATTCGATCTGCATGCACACACAAAATATTCTCCCAATTGTGGATACATGGAACCAAAATTAATTGTCAAAATTGCACAAAAAAAAGGATTACATGGGATTGCCATTACTGACCATAATACTATAAAAGGTGGCATAAAGTCAAGAGAATATGCTGATAAAGATCTGGAAGTAATTATCGGCTCCGAGGTGATGACTTCCAGAGGGGAAGTTATAGGACTTTTTCTGTCAGATGAAATTCACTCAACTGATTTCCTAAATGTTGTCGACGAGATTCACGACCAGAATGGTATCGTGGTTATCCCCCATCCGTTTGATACATTGAGAAAATCAGCTCTCTGGCCTACAGAAGATGATGTTAGATATTTTGACGGAGTTGAGGGGTTCAATGCAAGAAATGTTTTCCAGAAAAGCAACATTGATGCGGTTGAATTTGGAAAAAAGCATAGATTGACTATCACGGCAGGAAGCGATGCCCATTTTAGTAATGAGGTCGGAAATGCTGGGGTAATAAATAATAATGAAGATATCAGAGAAGCAATTCTATCCGGACATATTGAAATATTTGGTGAACGAAATAGTCTATATAATCATTCTTTAACGAAAGGTCTCAAACTATGCAGAAAAATAAAACGATACTTCTAGTTTTCTTTGCATTGGCTGTCTATGTTGCAATGGGCATTTATGCAGACATAAATCAACTGACCCTTGCAATTCAGAGCTTTCACTGGCCATATTTCATTCTATTATTGCTTTTTACAAGCATAGGTTATTTTCTCAGGTATCTTAAATGGGATATATTCCTTAAAAATACAGGAGTGAACCTTACCTTCAAACAGAACATATTTATATTCATAAGTGGGCTTTCAATGATTGTTACTCCGGGAAAACTGGGAGAAGTCTGGAAAGCATGGCTGATTAAGGATATTTCTGGAGATGAATTGAGCAAGACTGTTCCAGTTGTGATACTTGATCGCGTTACTGATATACTGAGCCTTGTAATTCTGTCAGCTTTTGGTATATTGTCCTACAGAGACGGCATCTATCTGCTGGCCACATTATTCTTCATGATATTGGTGTTCTATGTTTCAATCACATCTAAGAGAATTTCTGGAAAAATGATATCAGTAATCGAGAATCGGGCTATGAAGCATTCCAGTGACGTTAAGGGCTTGCACGGGACTTTTCAGAAATTAATGGAGCCGAAACTATTCATATCACTTTCACTTTTGAATGTTTTAGCATGGTTCTGTGAATGCCTCGGTTTTTATTTCATTGTTATTGGTTTTGACCAATACCTCAGCATTTCACAATCAACATTTATTTTCAGTTTTGCTTCCCTTGCAGGCGGAGTGAGCATGATTCCCGGGGGTATCGGGCTTGCTGAAGTCACGATAGCGGGTTTTTTGCAGCATAATGGATTTACTCCCACCATCACCATCGGTACTGCACTTATTGTACGTCTTGGATCATTCTGGTATGGAGTTATTCTGGGCCTTATAGTTTACCTCTTATTCAGAAAAAAGATCATTCCAAATAATGGATGCGGGCTAAAGAATAATCATATTACATCATCGGAGGAATTTAATGTCAAGAGTTACTGTTCTGAAAACATCACCAAAGACGATATTAGATGACTATCAAGAGCTAATGGAACTTGCAGAGTATACATCAGCAGTTCCCAGAGATAATAAAACTATTTTGAAGATTAATCTTTCTTGGAGTTTGTTCTATCCTGCCTGTTCAACTCCTCCCTGGCAACTTGACGGAGTACTGAAAAAGCTCCGAACTGATAGATATGGGGATATCACTTGTGTGGAAAATCAGACTGTAGTAACTCATCCATGGAAAGGAGCATATGGGAACAAATGGCTCCCGATACTTGAAAAATATGATGTCGATTATGTTCCCCTTACAAATGCTGAGTGGATACCCTTTGAGCCGAAGGCAGAGATGCTTGCAATGAATGATCTTTTTGGAGAAATTCTCATCCCTAAGGAATTTTTCAACAGCAATGTAATCCATCTTCCTACTGTCAAGACACACGGACATACCACTACTACAGGCGCCATGAAAAATGCCTTTGGAGGCCTGATTCCAAAATATAGGCATCATGCCCATAAGAAGATACATGAGGTACTTGTGGATTTGCTGGCAATACAAAAAGAGATTCACAAAGGTGTCTTTGCAGCAATGGATGGTGGAGTCTGTGGAAATGGGGCTGGTCCACGTACGATGGAGCCTTTTGTAGGAAATGTACTCTTAGCCAGTGATGATCAGGTTGCTATTGATGCAATCTCGGCTAAAATAATGGGTTTTGATCCGTTAAGCATTGATTACATTAGAATTGCCCATGATAGAGGACTGGGAATGGGTGATTATGATCAGATTGAAATTTGCGGTATGGATAAAAACGAATTTGAAAAACTGAATTTTAAATTCTCTACTAAGAAAAGCCCAATTGTCGAATGGGACCAGAGGTTGAGAAAAGGAACTGCTGACATCCATTGTTTGCATAAGCTTTTATTCCATTCTCCAGTTTTTAAGAACTTCATTTTTGCATCCGAGTTTTACCACGATAAACTTTGGTATCCCATCATTGGGAAAAAACATATCGATGAATTCAAGAAGACTGAATGGGGCAATCTTTTTGGTGGGTATGAATTTGGGAAGTTTCCTGAGTATGAGGAAATCACCGAATGGAATCCATACTGAAACAGTCATAATTAATATAGCAAGCTTAAAAACTTGATTATTTTGAGTTAATTTTTTTGTACTGTCGGTTCAAATAAAGGTCAAAGTTAAGATGAAAGTCGCAATATTTCACGATTACATAGGTACTATAGGCGGAGGAGAGAAACTAGTGCTCACCTTGGCAAAGGGTTTGGGTGCGGATGTAATCACCACAGACACAGATGAAGATTCGGTTAATAAAA
The DNA here is from genome assembly GCF_045291185.1 of Methanolobus sp. ZRKC2. Classification (NCBI taxonomy): domain Archaea; kingdom Methanobacteriati; phylum Methanobacteriota; class Methanomicrobia; order Methanosarcinales; family Methanosarcinaceae; genus Methanolobus; species Methanolobus sp. ZRKC2. The sequence goes on from NZ_CP146980.1 coordinate 671,354, forward strand.
TGGGATTTGATAATGTCAAAATAATAACCCTTGGTGAAACAGTGAAGATTCCACCCCTTAAACAAATCTCTGCTTCATGGAAGTTTGCAAGATGTGATTTTTCAAAGGATTACGATTTCTTCATTTTTTCAGGGAATTGGGCACCTTTTGCGGCAAAGAAACATAAGCCAAATCTTTATTATTGTCATACACCTACTCGAGTTTTTTATGACCTATATGAGAACTATAAAGAGAAGCATAACTTTTTGATAGCCACTATTTTTACTACATGGGTGCATGTACACAAACAATTTACAGAGAGGTACATCGTTCACGTAAATAAAACTATAACTAATTCAAAGAATACACAACAAAGAATCAAAAAATACTGGAATAAAAATGCAGAAGTAATTTATCCTCCAGTAGATACTTCGAAGTTCAACTTCAAAAATTACGGGAATTTTTGGCTTTCTGTTAACAGGCTGTATCCCGAAAAACGCGTTAAGCTCCAGATTGAAGCTTTCCGAAAAATGCCTGACGAAAAACTTCTGATAGTAGGAGGATATTCTTTAGGTGACCATGCGTCAGATTATGCAAGCAGCTTACTTGAGGATCTACCTAACAATGTTGAAATCCTTGGAAGTATATCTGAGGACAAACTACTTGAACTGTACTCCGATTGTAAAGGTCATATAGCAACTGCCATGGATGAAGACTTTGGCATGACACCTATAGAGGCTATGGCTGCTGGTAAACCTGTAGTGGCAGTGAATGAAGGAGGCTTTAAAGAGAGTATTTTGGACAGAGAAACCGGAATATTGACTGAAGCAAATGTTAATTCAATCGTTTCCGCAATAAATGAAGTTTCCACGGATATTGAAAAATATAGAATAAAATGTTTTGACAGGGCAAAAATGTTCGACAAAAGTCTTTTCATAATAAAAATTCAAGATTTAATTACCGAATTACTCAAAAAGTAAGTAATCATCCAAATATTTCCGAAGTTTTATAAAAAATATTAAAATAATGTGAAAGAAATTAATCAATGTTACTAATACACAACCTTAGCGGATACGCCAAGGTTGCTTAAATATACCAATAAAGAGTTCCACAGATAAAACTTATTGATTTTTTCCATAAATCCTTATTTCAGGCGCAGGGAACTCTATTGGTATCTTTGGTTCTTGTTTAAATGATTTCACAAGCGAATAATTATATTTTTGTGATTTATTATTTAGTAAATCATCATAAAATAGAAACACTTCCGATTCAGGAATAACCTGACGATACCACATAGTTGAATAATTTTCATCCCACGTATAATTATCGCCTAAATTAGGAGAATTCAAAGCTTTTGCCATAGGAACGAAACGAAAACTTGTTAGAACAATATAATCAGGCTTTTCAAAACAGCTTTTTACATCATATTTTTCAGAATCAATTCGTGGAAGATTCCATTCCCATCTAGCATAATTTCCTATATACCCACTGTCACTTATGCTTGAGCCTCTAGCAATGTTATTTGAAATATATTCCGACGCGATAATCCTTGTATCAGTTGTTCTTTCCTGGATACTTTGAACAGTATAAATCGATGAAGAAAGGATTATGAATATAGCTATAAACGAGACAAAAGCTTTTCTTGTTTTGCTTTCTGATTCGTATAAATCTACTATAAACTTAGCTGCCAAAATACAAAATAATGGTGCTATCATAATTAAATATCTTGCAGCTAGAACATTTCTCAAATTTAAGAAATATAAACCCATGAAAAGTAGAATTGGCAATTCTTTATGAGGTTTTTTCGTCGAAAGATGAAAGGCATAGATGAAACCTAAAATAGATACTACAGATAAAGACCAACCCATTGTTCTTTTTAAATGGTTAATGATGTGAGGAATCCACACATTCAATTCAAGCATTGAACACTTATTAATGCTTAATCTATTTGTTTCATAATACAAAGAATTTATAAAATATTCAGTTTTCAGAAAAGCCCCTGGTGTTGTGACTAAAAAAACAATACATGTAATAAATAGATAGAGAATAATATTTTTGTCGAATATTTTTTTAATGTCTTTTATAGATGTTAGCTCACCATGTTTGCTCATTGCTAATACATGAAAGATAATTACCGAAGCAATAACAAGTCCACCAGTGTATTTTGTACCTATTAGAATACCTGAAGCAATTGCAGAATACAGATAGTAAGAAGTTTTTCTATGAAAAATCATACAGTTAGCTAGATACAATGTCAGTATTAAGAAAAAAGCAGTTGGAACATCAACCGTAGTCCATGATGAATTCTGGACATGAAACATTGTTATAGTGACAAATATGGAAGCTAGTATTGCTACCTTTGAATTATAGATTTTTTTTGAGTAAACATAAATAAGCAGTACTGTTGCTGTTCCTAACAATACTGTGAAAAAGCGAACAAAAATAAAACAAAACAAATACATATCTATTGAACCATCGGGGTATAGGAGATTAAGATCATTAATTGCAAAATCTACTATTGCTTTAATAGGATACCAGAGTATGCCTAAACTGTAATGGTAAAATGTGGGGTATCTTAAATCGGTGTTTGACTGAATATGATCGGGAAAAGTAAATACTCCATTTACTATCTTACCTTCGTCAGGGTGATAATAGTTGGAGTAGTCACCTATGGGTATCCCCCATGTAATTCCCCATATTCTTAAGACGAAAGCAACAATAGCCACAAGAATAACAAATGGCATGTAAGGGTCTTTCTCAAAATATTTTTTTATTTTTTTGAAGTACATTGATCCACCATAGTAGTTTTTAATTAGAGAAAATTCATTACTCAAATTCAAGCATTATAGAAAGTTAGTCGCTGGTTCAACCTATGTTCCTGAACAACCTTATAATGCCTTGTGACATTTTTGACAATAAGCAACATTTATCATAAAGATTATTTAGTTAAAAAGATATTAATCTTGTGAACAGAAATAGTGCAAAGTCACAGTATTTATGCAACTCTGTGAATAGCAACAATGATATAATGACATAATCCATTCACATATTAAATTGATATTAGAATTTACTTATGCTAAAGTAATTTATTTTATACAAAAAAATATATTTAATCAATTTTAAAGTAATTGATATTTAAGTAATATCAATATTATCATTGGATAAGAAAGAAAAGATACAAAAAATGATAATTTACTAAGGAGAATAGTGGTATATTGAAACAAAACGTTTGTTTAATCTGTTTAATCGCACTGGTAATTGTCTTAATTTCCACTGCATGTGCAAGCACTGAACAAAGACAATCAATTATTTTTGTTGATATTTCCGGAGGAGGCTTTTTCGGCCTGAATAATAATGGACCTGCCGGGTTTAGTACAATGGTGGAAAACACGGAAGATTTGGGTTATGTTATTGACGACAATTTTATGGCAAACTCAAATCTTGGATTCATTTCAAAAACTAGTTTGAAGCAAGTCGATATTTATGTAATCATTAACACAAAAAGGGATTTTGCTGATGATGAGAAAGCAGCACTTTATGATTTTGTAGAAAATGGTGGCAATCTCATAGTCATTTGTGATTCCCTGAATTCGATAGATGCTACCAATCGACTACTGAAGCAGTTTGATGTTGCATTCAGTAAAGAAATCATACTGAACCCAAAGATAAATTTCAACGACAGCAATATGACTTTCAATTACGCAGTACCGATTACAAAGATTGACTCTCATATTTATAGGACCATCGACTTTGAAGACTCTGAAGAACTCTTCCGCATAAACAGTTCACGACAGGCAAGAAGGGGAAATGAGACAAAAGATGAGAATACTACTATTGTGCTTGCCAAAAGAGTATCAGAAGGTAACATTGCCATTTTCGGAACGAAGGAATTTCTCAAAAACAATAGATATGAGCAGGACAAGGTCATCTGGCATTCAACTTTAAATGCTCTAACCTGGAATTTCGATGAGCATTCAACAGTAATGCTGGAAGCATTCGAAATACAAATCCCTGTGCAGGTAAATCTGACTTTTAAAGTAGACCCCTTGTCTATGTTGAAGAACTCAAACCTGGTGGTTCCCATAGAATACACCAGAGGGGATATCTATTATGCTACGTAAGTTTCTGCTGAGTTTTTTGTTGTTTGTGATTCTTACCCCATGTTCATCCGCCTATGAAGAAATCAACATTGAATATCACCAGGCTGACATCGGTGATGTGAACAGGTATTGGTATGGTCAAGGAGAATTGTCTGTACTCGATACAGGAAAAACTTTCACCTTGCATACGAATGGGAATGATATAGTATCGTACACGACTAATGCTGGTTTAACTGATCTTACGGAAGAGGAGATGGAATTTAGTTCTACATACAAGCAGAACTATTTAACCGCACTTTTCCTTTCGCAAAAACCTTCAGGCCACGGAGTATTCACTCTGGAACTGGATGTTCCTTATGTTTCCGGCAATTCATCAAAACATGTTACCCTTGCAATTGAAAATGCGGAAAGGGTCATCTATTTGAACGGACCTGTGTACTTCGAAAAAACAGATATACGCTCGGAAGAAAACTACAAGATCATTGAGATCGAAAATCCAGAAAACGGTGTCAAAATAATATTTATAACGAAGCTGGCTTATGGGATTCTGACCGGTTTTGCAGGTATATCGCTGTTTGGTCTATCACTTCTTGTTTTACTACTTTTGAGAAGAAAAGTCGTTTTGAAGACTATGAAAGAAAAAGTCCCGTACTATCTTGAAAAGATACCTGTTACCATACGGGAGGAAGAAGGAATTGAAGTAAGACTCACAAGAAAACAACTGTCATCTCTCAAAAGATACCTTCCTTCCGTCAAAAAAGAACTTGAAACTGATAATGAAGGGAAGACCTACAATACTATTAGTTTCAGAATTCCGAGAGAATTATTTGCCTTAGTTTTCATCCTGATGCTCCTGTTTATCATGCTCGCTTTCGTATTAAATATGCTTTCAGGTTACGCCGAACAAATGGGAGTGTTTGTATATGTCAATTTAGGGATGATAGCTGCAGTAGGTCTGATGATGACAATCCTTCTCATTAGCGTGGAAGATAAGTCGGATTTGAATTCTATTATAGCACTTTTCATTGGTGGCTTCATCCTTGTATTGTTTAGCAGGGTAGGCCTGATAGTGATCCCCATGTCTGTAATTGCTACTGTATTTGTATACGGATTCAACAGAGCTGTACTTAAGAACAAAAACAAGGGGACGATCGATGAAAATACTCGCCTGTGAGGAAAATATCCTAAATCCGGTAGGTGGTGGCGAGCTATCTTTTGAAACACTACTTAGAGTCCTCAACGGGAAAAATGAAGTGTTTGCTATTGGAAAAAGATCATCCAGAAGTCATGAAAGCCTGTTTGAAGCTAAGAGTATACCTGTATTTGAAACAAATACCCACATGTTCAACAAACTCCTTGTTTTCAAACAAATAGAACGTGCCGTTGAAAAGAACATTCTAAAGCAAGAACCCGATATTGTCATTACACAACAGGATTATTCAGCCCCTGCAATTAAAGCTGCAAACAGACATAGAATACCTTCGGTTGTTTTCATGCGAAACTATGAGCACTTTTGTTTATGTGCAGATCCCCAACGGAATTGTTCAAGGAAATGTTCTGAATGTTATGGGTATTCTATGATCAATCCATACAGGTATTTTGTAAATACTGTTTTTAGATATGAAAAAAAATGGATCCCAAAAGCATCACTTGTCATATCAAACAGTCATTACATGTCTAAAATCGTCAGGGACTGGTTTAATATAGACTCATTTGTGATCTACCCTTTCGTTAACGAGCCGAAATTGGAGTATTACGAACCTGAATATATCACTATGGTCAATGCTTCCAAACACAAAGGAATCGATACTTTTCTCAATATAGCAAAAAGAATGCCAGATAAAAAATTCCTTGTAGTCGGTCATAATCCAGAATTTATAGACTTTTCTCAATATGAAAACGTAAGATACATTCCGTGGATTGATAATTCAAAGGTAATTTACAGTAATACAAAAATCTTGCTTGTTCCTTCTATCTGGCCAGAACCTTTCGGTAGAGTTTGTGTTGAGGCAGGATACTGTGGAATTCCCTCAATTGCAAGCAAAATAGGAGGATTGCCTGAAGCTGTTGGAAAAGGAGGAATAGTAATCAACCAACATCTTAACGTTAATGATTGGATTAATGCTATCAACCTGCTTTATGATGAATCAATATATAAGGAATACTCAGAAAAAGCAAGAATTCACTCAATGAAATTTAACTTAGATACTATTATTACACAATTCAAGGACCTAGTAAAAAATCAAGTTGACATTACCGTCTGACTTTATATATTTTCTATTTCTATCTTTCCGAAAGCTATTTCAGTAAGCTCTTCTACAGAAATCGCTTTTGTCAGATGCAGAAACAGGATGTATAGTACAACTCCCGAGCAAACTGTTAAAGCAAGACCCAAAAATTCTCCTCCTGATATTTTTAGTATGAAATAAGAAAAAATTGCCATCATGATAGATGATAAAATTATTTTACTGCATTTCATAATAGCTTTGTTGTCTATCTTTATCTGGAAATACTTAACAATGTATACAAGTATTGAAAAGGTAAGTATTGAATGAGAGATTATTTTTGAGGCTACTGCCCCATAAACTCCAAAAGTGGGTATTAATAAAAATAACAGTACAATGTTTAAAAACATTGCTCCAAACGTGTATTTCATAAAAATATTGGCTTTATTTGCTCCGATAAGATATGCACCATTTAAAATAGCAAGTGTTTTTGTAAGTATAAAAGGAGTTAAAGCAATTAATATGAAAGCTGACTCAATAAACTCTATTCCGTATGCTTCTTTAATGAATGAATAAGATACCACTACCAATCCTGCAATAACAGGCATCATGAAAAAAAATCCGTTTACAATTGTCTGATTAAAAATAGAACTTAAATGTGCCTTGTTCTGATCTTTAACGAATAATGAAGCTGCAATTGGCATAACAGCAGTTTCTATCGCAACAAGAGGAATCAATAAATTATCTATGAGTCCTATAGCAAGGGAATAATATCCTACATATGTTGTTCCCTCAAAATAACCCAGTACCAGTATATCAAACTTCGTGTAAACCAGAAAAAACAAAGTCGATAAGAAAATTGGAGGAGAGTAAGCTATTATTTCTTTTGTCAGTCTTATTGAATTGTGTTCTGACGCTTTCCCAGGTTTGATCATGAAATAGAGAACAAGTATCAAAAAAACAGACATAATTAAGCTTGAAAGAGCATACCCTCCCATTATACCTGCAACATCTAATCCCACATATATTATAGCTATAGTCATGAGGATTTTTAGCGTTGCTTCCAGAATGTTTACTTGCAGAATGCGCTTGAAATCTTCATAGCCCTGAAGAACAACAAGACCGAATTCCAAAAGAATTGTGGCAGCGAGAAATACAGAACCGATTTTCAAAAGTTTTCTGAGGGCTGTAGAATTGAATAACAATGCAAATAGATCAGAAGTTATATAGAGAAATATCATTGCCACTAATGCTGAAGCAATCTTAATCAAAAGCATTTTCTTGTAGGTAATTCCTACTAAAAAAGTGTTTTCTCCAAGATATTGTGAAATATGTTTCTGGGTAGATCTATTAAGCCCAGCATCAATAAATACTGATGCAAAAACAATGATCATTAATGCTAATGAAAGTTCACCAAATGCATCTGGGCCAAGATATCGCGCTACTATTATTGAAAGTATAAAAAGAATACCAGATGATACTGTCTTGCCTATAAATGAGTAACGAGTACCAGCAATATTCCTTTGTTCTACATTTTTTATCATTGTCATCAATACAGGTTTTATTGCTTCAGTTTTCTGGTTTTTCAGATTTGAAATACAAAGCAGAGATAATATATAATTTATAGTGTTGAAAATAGAAGCTCTTGTACTAACATGAGAATAATATGTCTATCCATCTTATTCAAACTACTCTTTGATTGTATTCAAACCTGTAAACATTGATGGTCTCATCAGAACCTTCCGGTACAAAAGTCATATTTTGATTTACAAAATCCAGGACTTGGGGATCAGTAAAATAGGAGTCAAGTTTTCTATCTGCAATTAGCCATCCATTCTTACCTTCCATTTCAATTCTGAAAGTTTCATAGTCTTTGAGAATAATTGCACCTGTGTATCGATCTCTCAAAATCCCTTCGTCATCCTCAAAAGAATAATATTCATTTTGTCTGAGCCAGTAATCGGTTTCTCCTAGATAATACTGAGTGCATATGGGCATAGTACTGAGAACTATATCATCATCTTTGATATTTTGTTTGACATAGTCTGATGCAAATCTCCAGTGAGGATGTGGATCCTCATAGGGTATAGGTTGATAAGTATGAAATGTTTCATGATAAAGACCAATACCAGTCTGAATAACTAGAATACTAACCAGCAGTATTAGTAAGTATTTTGTTGGTGCTTTATATCTATCAGATTTATTTGACTTGATATTCCTCCATACTTCAATAATGCCATTGGAGGCAATTGCAATAAAAAGAGGGAAAGCAAAAAAGAGATATCTTGAATTTTTTGCTTCAAGAAAAAGTGTAAGAAGAATAAATGGAATGAAGTATCCAATTACAATAATAGAGCTGCAATTATCTTTTTTACTTAACATAATAATAGACAGTGCAGCAAACAATGACAATACAGTGAAATGTTTCCCAATTAAAAAGACATAGAAGCCAATGCCCGACCGCATACCTATAGGTGCAAATGTGGTTAAAAAAGGAGTATTCAAAAACAATATTCTGATGAAAATTAGAACTAAAGATATTACAATGACAAAACTGATGAGAAAATCCCTTTCATTGAATATTTTCTTTTTATCAAGCAACCTCATAGATGTTAGATAAACAAAAAAAGTAAGGCCAGTGGCAACAAACAAAATATAGAACTGGTGAACAAAAGATGTGAACCATACTATTCCAATCAGAAGAAAAGTAAAAAATGCCACCTTTATTTCATTGAATTCTCTGCTTTCGAGCCCTCTCATAATCTCTCTGGAAAAAATATATAAGACAAACAAAAAGAACACATAAAGCAATTGCAAAAGAATGTACATGCGTGCATTAAGGGACCAGTGAATCTGCAGTGGAGCAAATGACAACAATAAAGTGGTAAGAATTGCTGTCTTCTTATCATATGTATTTTTAATAAGGTAATAAGTTGCAATGATTGACAGGACTCCGATTATCATAAAAGGAAGACGTGCAGAAACTTCGGAAATTCCAAATAACTTAAATGATTCTGAAGCAAGCCACGTAGTGGGAAATGAACGTTCATATGGTAAACCTGAAGAAAGTATTGGTTGACCATTTTCAAGCATGGATATAGCTGCAAAAACATGGAATAGTTCATCTACCCAGAACTGAAGGGGATTAGCAAGCCTTATAGTGGCAAGAAGAACAAATAAAAATATCGGGATAAAGAACAAGTAGTCTTTTTTGTTTTGCATGCAATGACTAAGTGTTTATTTATATTTAAAATGATAGACTAATGCACAAATTAATATCTTAAGTATATAAAATCGTGAGAATTAAAAATTATGGCTCTGTAGAAATCCTCATTTTAATTATATAGACAAGCTTGGCACACCTGCCAAGGTTGTGCACTATTAGTTTCATTTTAATCTCTTTTACCTGATTCCAGTGTTTTCTGGCCTTAATTTCCTCACCATATTTCCTTTTGAGGATGGAGAACATAGTTTCAACCAGATTTCTGCTATGATAAAGCTCTTCATCAAACTCCTGTACCATTTTTCTGCGGAACTTACCTTTTATCCTTTTTCTCATCCTGTTCCGTAAAGGAATCATAGCTATTGCTTCTAACTCTTCTCTTGTCAGTGAATGTATGGCCTCTGAATCGTATCCTTTATCCATCACATAGTATTTTGATCTTCGAGCTTTATGACATTGCTTCAAATGTCATTGCATGTTTTGCATCATGAGCAGGTTTTCCTGAAATCTTAAAACCAGTGACAATGAGCTTAGTAGTATCAACAGAAATGCTTACTTTCAGGAAAGATCTACGTTTTTTCTTTGTCCTGAGTGAATAATAGTAGCTACAATGACCACTTGTAAAACCACTTGAATCAATAGCAGTAGTTTCTATTTTTTTTCTCCATGTGAATAGAACAGATCAAGTGTCTGTTTCAATAATCCATTGAAGTAGACAGACTTGATTCTTCTAATGAACTTATGTAAGGTTGTAAAATGTGGAACTTGTTTTAATCCAATTCTGGATTTAACTGGATTCATCAATTGAACAAGTTCAACAATACTTCTGTAATCCGTTTTCAGATACTCCTTCAACAAAACCAATGTCAATAGCTGATGTTGTGCATATTTCCTCTTGGAATACTTACAACTGAAAATCTCTAAATGTGAGTTTCCTGATACTGCTAGCGTGGTATCAACAAACTTTAATTACTTGTTACTCAAAACATTATTTATCCCCTTTGTGTTTTCGGTAGCAAGTTAACACTTTGGATTTTAATCCTTTTTAAGCTATTACATGAAATTGGAAATAGGTTTTCTACAGAGCCAAATTATTGCCAATATATTAATTCCTATCTGAATACGGAAGATTCCCACAGAACCGATACAGATTTACTTGTTTATGAACAACACACAACTACAATACCTTTCTGGAAACCTAGTCCTCATACACAAATATATTTGGCCAGTATAATTCTTTTCCATTGTAAAAGTCATTATAATCGTAACTGATAATTCTGGCTTGTTCTGCATGGTTAATTGTTTTTTTGTAAAGGAAAGTGAAAACTTCCTCATTTAACATATGAACAGGTCCTATTACAAAAATAACTTTGTCGTTCCTGCTTAAAATTCCATTCAAAGTATAGGTTTCACCACTAATCTGACCTAGGTTTACCTGACCACCAATTGTTGAAATATCATAGAACTTGTTTTCTCCATCGTAAGGTTCAAGATAATAAACATTTTTGAATTGAACTTCACCCAGATATTTTGCTCTATAATCCGTAACTACTAGCGCATAAGATGAATCAAGTTCCTTTTCATTTTCCATATAATTATAAGCAGCTTTTAATTCCAGAGCAACTGCTCTCTGATGAAGATATTCATTTCCATCCGAATGCTGCCAATCGGAAGGTGATTTAGTTGTTAATCCATTAATATTTATTCCGGGAATGGACGGGAATATTACAAATAGTAAAAGAGTAGTCAGCATTATTACAATATAATATGTCCTGTTGAACTTTAAACTATTCACTTTTAAGTATATATCCAAAAGCAGCTTGATAGTCCAGGTAAAACCAAACATCATGCATCCATAAATAAATGGTATTAAAAAATAGATATACCTGAAATCTTCAAAACGATCAAACAAATATATCATAATAAATAAAGGAATTAAAGAGAAAATCAAAAAATACGTATATTTGCCTTGTCGATTTGTGTACGATTTGACACCCATTAGCAAAGTTCCCACTGAAAACAAAAAGTAGCCCACAAGAGGCATTTTGAAAGGCAACTCAAAAAGATAGAAGTAATACTCTTCAGTTGGATTACTTAATTGATCAAATGAAAAAAATCCATCTATCTGAGAGAAGATTATTGATAAGTCTATCACACCTGATAATTGCAAAAAGATTGTCATAATCAGGAAAAGAGAAAATGATATTACAGAAAACGGTAAATATTTTGGTAAAAGGGATTTAGTGTCATATTTATAAAGAAAAAACCCTGCATAATACAAACTAATCAGTGGTATCAATATTTTTGCAAATTCCCTAGAATCCAATGCAATTATTAAAAACAAAATATTGAGGAATAATGTTAGCAAACTATTGAATATTTTTCTTTCCACAGCACATCTCAAAAACTTATAAGATAAAAAGAACACTAACAGATAACAGAACAAGAATAACGTATAAGGCCTCAGGAATCTTGCTAAGAAAATAGATATTTCACTGAATGAAAACATTACCGCAGTTAACAATGCCGGCTCTTTTCCTATGAAATCTTTAAAAGTAAAGTAAATTAAAGGAATTAATGCTGATCCTACTAAAGCAACAAAAAACCTTAATCCAAATTCATCATTACCAAGCAATTTAGATATTTGAAATATAATCCAATTAAAAATATCCCCACTGGTATACCGGCATATAGGCTCATTCGTTACATAATCGTATATTTTAAAACCAAAACCTTCCTGTAAACTTTTTATAACCGAAACATGCCACCATTCATCGTGAAAAAATTCAGGTGTATCCAAATTTCTGAATATCAATATAGTACCCAGAAATGTGAACAATATGACCGAAAATATAATCATTTTATCTGATTTTTGGTAGCTTTCACAGGTTTCTTTTGAATCAGAAATAGCTCTTAAATTTTGTAATTCTTTTCTATATAAAAAGATACTGATAATGCCTGTAATAATGGCCAAAAATAAGACGATTTCAGTTATTATTATCATACATACCTCTTCTATCAACACTTTTGCCTTTTACTATGAATAATAACCCACCACTTAAACTTACCAGCATCAATAAGACCCTTCCAAGTAAAGCAACAGTTAATGCATCTACAGAACTTATACCGATCATGCTAAATAAAAGAACATAAAGACCTTCAGTAACACCAAGAGAATTAATACTTATCGGGAGCAATCCCACCAGGCGCACTATTGTATAAATCTGAACCAATGCCAAAAAAGGCACTTTTACACCTATAGATAAGAAATACAGATAATTGCAAATAATACCAAATGATATGAATACAACAGACATTACTAGAGTTAGTAACAATGTTTTTTTATGCTTTCTGTAGAAGTAGACAGTATCAAAAGCACTTACAACTTTTGACTGGATACTTGCCAATAGCTTATGTTTATGAAAATAAGCATCATTTTTCTTAATCTTTGAAAAAGAATAGAATGCTGCTATAAATCCAAGACAAACTAGTAATAGCATTAGTAAAAAATCACTATACGAAACGTTTAATTGCTGAATCAGGAATGGATCCAGCATTACTGAAAAGAAACAAAAAAATACAAGCCCTACAAGACCTGTTAACCTTTCCATAATAACACTTGCTGCAACAGCAGCAGTTTTGTTTGTCATCTTTTTAAGGTACACGACTCGTGAGACATCACCTCCAACTGTACTTGGCAGGAAATTGTTGAAAAAAGTGCTGATAAGATAATAAGCATAAAGGTCGTTAAATGGCAGATGTATTTTATGCACTGATAGTAGTTCTGACCACTTAAGAACACTTAGCCACATGCTTGGAAAAAAAAACAAAACCACCGTAATAGCTATGAATATCAGGTTGATTTCACTTATTGTTCTCATAAATTCATTCCATTCAATCATGGAAAATATAAAGGATATTAAAGTCAATCCTATGGCCAACTTCAGCATGAAAACCATTTTTTCATTCATTCTTGACTCCAACTACCATGACACTTCTGAAAAAAGTTGTTCTTGCTTTATATACCTTCTCAGTGCTTATCAGACCAAAAGTTATTCTATGAATAAATTTTTGTCGCATAAGCAGTCCGTTAAAAAAACCTAACAACCATGTAAACATGTCACCGAAAAACGGACCACATATATAACTTATGTTAGCAACTCGGAGATTATGATCATAATAGATTTCTTCAAGTCTTCTTGCTGTGGTTATAAAATTATGAGTATAATCCCCGTTAAAGAATTCTTCTTTCCACACTAAATAATCAGGGGATATGATACATAAAAGGCCGTCCTTTTTCAGGATCCTATTACATTCATCAATCATTTGCTGTGCCATGTCAATATCATTCATATGTTCAAAGACCTGATTCATATAAACTACATCGAATGTATCTGGCTTGAAAGGAAGTGGAGGAACTTTACTTTTGACAATATCAATACCATTTGCAGACAAATCACTGGCAAGCTTTTGATTTATTTCTATTGCAACATACTCAGCTTTATTGATTTTACATTCTTCAGCAAAAGCACCTCTCCCAGGACCAATTTCTAATATATCAATCTCTTTTTTGTTCACAAAACCACTGAGGATTTTATAGATACGTTTGTTTTGTAATTTCACCAATTTAAGGCCAGCTTTTGTCGGCATTTTTTCTTTTTGAGAAAAGTGGTCATAAAAAGCCATAGTCACCATCCTTCAGTTTTTACATCTTAAGTACATTCAGAGTTTCTCTGGCACATTTATCCCAGCTGAATTCTTTTACTCTATCCAACCCTTTTGTAATAAGTTCCTCACGTAGATTATCATTTACTAAAACTTCATATATTGCTTTTGCTAATGTATCAATGTCATAAGGATCAACCATAACTGCAGCATCACCGACAACTTCAGGCAAAGAAGAACAATTTGATGATACAACCGGACATCCGCAAGCCATTGCTTCTAATAAAGGTAAACCAAAGCCTTCATACAAAGATGGATATGCAAAAATGCCTGCAAGATTGTACAAAGCAGGCATATCTTCATCTTTTATAAAGCCCAGTCTTCTTATTCTATCATTTTGTTCGATCACTCTCAACTCTTCTTTATTGTTCCATCCTCCAACATCCGTTAACACTAAATCATGAGGAACTTTTTCTGATATTATGTTGAAAGCCTGAATAAGTCTCAACATGTTTTTTCTGGGAGTGATTCCCCCTGTAAACAATATAAACTCATTGTTCAATTGATATTTTTGGCGGATGTCATCAAGTACCTGATTATTCTTTATAATTTTAAACTCACTGCTGACACCAGAATTGATTGCTTTTACTTTTTCTTCCTTAGTTCTCAAAATACTTACTATATCTTTTTTTGTATTTTCAGATACTGAAATGATTAAATCAGCTCTGTTAGAAGAACTTTTTATCATCTTCTTCATGTAAAATGTGTCTTTCCATGTGTATGCGTTCAATTCCGGCATAAAATAAGCTAAGTCATGAATTGTAACTACTTTTTTACATGGTACAAAATACGGAATTACGTTTTTAGGTGCAAACAAAACATCGATGTCGTAATTTCTACAATGGAGAGGTACATGGTAAAAATCAAATAAAATTGGGTTTTTTTCATCAATAAAACAGTCAATTAGACCTGAAAAATAGTTTTTATATGCCTGATTATTATGAACTATATAAAACTCGTAATTTTCATCTTTCATATTAGAAAATTGATTTAGTAAATTGATCAGATAAGTTTTTGTTCCCCCCCCTATTTTAGACAAATCCCGTCCATTTATTGCTACCTTGATTGGCTTTTTCATTTGAAGCATCCCTCTTTACATATCAGTAATTTTCATACTTGGAATCCCGACTTTAAAGCGAGTCCATTCAATTGAACTTTTTACTCACTTTTTTCAACATGGCCAATCCATCCACCACTTGCTCTGAAATTAAAGTTAGGAACTTTCTCAAGATTTGTAGCTACATCATCAACATCAAAATTAGTTAAATCCCAAATTTTACTCGAAAAGCCCCCTTTTATTTGAGGAATTTTTGTATAATCAAAACCCATTAAATCTGCGCATATTTTATCAATTGCTACTGGATTGAAGCCAGCCATGATTATACCCGTATATTTAGGATGTCCATGCATTGGCCCTTCCCCTTCAGCAGATACAATACCGTCTACTACACAAAAGTATCGCCTTTGGACATTTTGACTCATAAGACCGTCTTTATCAGCATAAAATAATATTTTATTTATGTCTAAAATGCATCTCCATAAAGTATCATTCCCGTACCAAGATCCTTCCATCATTTCTGTATTATTGGTTAAAGAATATTCCTTCAGTGTTTTTTTCCCTAAATACATTTTCTTCAAGGCCAGTGCTAAAGGATACAGACTATGATGCCTTTTTAAAAGCTCCCATAGGTGCCATTTGAGCCATAAAGCAGACTTTAGCTCAGGATATTCATCCCCTCCTGAGTTTTTGTTTCCCCTTCTGTGATGTGCAATCCATTTTTTGTCTCCATTAATTCCTATTAAGTTTTTCATTGCACATGTTAAGCCTGCTTTCCTATGTGTTTTCATTTTTGGCACATTAATAAAAACATCTGAATTGAGTATTGTTTTAGGAATGCAATATTCATTTTTATAAGGATTATGGTACAGAGATACTGTACCTTTACCATAGTCAGTTATTTCTAATCTCTTATAATAGGCAATTATTGGCATTAATTCACTTTTGTCTCCTAAATCGACTGCCTTATATCCAAGTGGATCCCCATTATGAATTGTTCTTTCTACAATAATTTCACTTTTTGTATGAGCAATCTCTTTTCTCATATCAAGCAACTGAATGCTTACTCCTTTGTCTAAATAATAATTTACTAATTTTTTCATTCCAGATTTTTCAATCAAATGGTTCCAATCAGCAGTTTGTAGAGGTACATCACAGATTACTATATTGCATTTACCATCCGTAGCAAGAAGCACATAATCAATTATTGTTCTAACTATTGATGCATGTGTTATTGTACATGAAGTTCCTTCCACACCCAGTACATGTTTATCATTAACAAGATTGGGTTTGATAACAACATTATCTCCTGCTTTGACAAACTCAGAAAAAGGATTCCAACTATCAGTGCCAAAATTTTCATTATCTAAGCCAAGAAGGTGAAATGACTCTCTTACACTACTATAAACTTCATTGCTTTTATCCAGATCCCGAATAATTTGGCTTGGTTTAAACTCAGCATATTTTTGAGGAGGATTAAAAGGAGCATCTGGATATTTTAAGGAATCAGAAATTTCTAAGGCAATAAAATTTTTACTCGTCATAAAAAATCTCACTCATTGTATACCTGAATTTTCCACTTTCACTGGCAGGGATCTCATCTACAAGCTCAAATTCTATCTTGCAGCTCTCACCCATGACCTTTCTTATTGCAAGAGCTATTTTTTCAAAGACCTCTTCCCTTTCTTCTTCAGTTGACCCGGCAAAGACTATTTTTATCAGTATATAATCGATACCTTTTTGGATTACCTGGAATTTTTTTATTGAACCCTCATTATATACTACACCAACAATATGAATAAAGAACTCGGGAGGGACAAAACTGCCGCTTTTTGTCCTGAAAATATCAGTTTCCCTTCCCAGAACATTTTTCAGCCTGATGAAGTTAGTGTGTCCCTTTCCACTAACAAAACCCTCAGAAACATCTCCGATCTTATATCTGATCAATGGCATACTGTAATTGGTCAGGGATGTAACAACGATATCACCAATCTCAGAACCTTCTTTTTTAATGATTTCAACATAATGGCTATGCTGGAACACACTTAAGCCTTCACCTTCAATCTCTTCAAAAGCAATATCCCCCATTTCCCTGGAACCATATACATTGAGAACACTGCATCCAAAAGCTTTGTTTACCTCCTTTCTGATATCTTCCGTCAGAGTACCAGCAGCAGATATCACAGCTTTTGGCCTTGAAATATTAATATTGTTTTCGTTTGCATATCTTGAAATGATGAACAGGGAATCGATATAACCCCAGACGAGTTCCGGCCTGGCTGTGTTTATTTTATCTATTATCTCTTTTATCTTCTCCTCACTCAGGACAAAACTATTTTCAAAATAACGATTATACAGCCAGAATTTAATTTTTGAGTTGATTGATGTTGTCCCTTCCAGCAGGTCTCTCTCAGAGCCCCATACTTTCATTTCTTTTTCGCCAATTTCCTTCCCGGCAAGTCCACAGAAATAGATCTTATTGGCAAAATTAGAACTTTCATAATCCTTATCCTGAATAAATGAAACAGGCTGACCGGTTGAACCGCCTGTATGATTCTCATAATATTCTCTGCTTGCAAGGTCCCTGCTTTTCAGTTCTTCAAATTCAGACCTGATTATTTCCTTTGTCAGGAGAGGAACATTTTCAAAATTATCCAGATTTATCTCCCCATTCCTGATGACACCAGTATCATCCAATACTCTGCCATAGTATGGAACATTCTGATAGGCATGAAATAGTAAATCTTTCAGTTTCTTATCCTGATAACTATTTATTTCTTCAGGTGACATATTACTGATTCTTTTTATGTTTTGTAGATGCTCTGGAATATTGCTTCCACTCAGATTCAAGGCAGCCAGAATAACTGGCTTTCTCCAGTTCATAACACCATCCTGTAAACATCAAGATATCCTTTCATAACTTCATTCCAAGTGAGCTTCTCGGCAATCTTTCGTGATTTTGCTCCATGCTCATTTTTAAGATCAGGATTTTTATAATATTTTGCAATTGCACCTTTCAATTCAGAAGGACTTTTAGCAGGCACTATTGTACCATTCCCATTGACTAGTTCAGCCGTTCCACCGGTATCGGTTACTATAACAGGCAGCCCTGAAGCCATAGCTTCCAGCACAGTATTGGACATACCCTCATACTTTGATGGGAGGACAAAAACATCACTTGATGAATAATGAAGTGGAAGTTTGTCATGAGGTACATATTCAAGAAAATCCACGAATTCTGCGACATCAAGCTCTTGGGAAAGTGCTTTGAGAGATGCCTCCATATTTCCCTTACCAATTATTTTCAGCCTGATGTCAGTGACATTGTCTTTAACCAACATTGCAATAGCCTTAATCAGATCATCGATACCTTTTCTTTCAATTAATCGTGCAACAGTCAGTATAGTAAAAACACTATCTTTTGACTCGCTGAGTTCTGGATTGAATTCTTCTAGCTTTATTCCGTTATAAATGACACCGATATTTACATCCGAATCGGTCTTAAGGGCAAGTTCTTTCAATCCTTTGCTGTTTGCAATAACGGCATCGGATGATTTCCATACTTTTTTTATTATTGGCTTTAAAAATACATACTGGAGAGAAAACCTGTTGTTAAACCCCGGCACATCGGAACCACGCAGGGAAACAATGTACGGGACATCTTTTTTTAAAAGATAGGCAATGGCCCCACATGGAAAACCGAAGAAAGTATGAATCAAGTCATAGTCCTTTGCATCCAATTTTTTAGCGTACCTGTAAGCTTTCCATGAATATACTAGAATCTCTTTCTGAGTCCAGTAGTGAATCTCATTTTTATTAACAGGAAGTTTGTGGATTCTTACACCAGCACCCATTTCTTCAATTTCAAATTCTGAGCCTGCTGAACTTGTTACAAGGTCAATCTCAATATCATTTTCCCGGGAAAACTCCTTCAATATATAGTAAGTTGCATTTGCAGCACCCCCACCTAATGGAGGATATTCATAATTCAGAAACAGTACCTTCAATTTAGCACCTTTTCTACAAGATAATTTTTCCTTGAATTCTGGCCATAATATATTTTAGACATGATATCTGCTAGAATGCCTGTTGCAACAAACTGGACACCAATTACTATCAAAAAGAATCCAACAAGGAAAAGAGGTCGCTCAGAAAGACTGCCACCAAAAAAAAGTTTTGAAATAGTCAGATATAAAGTGATTAGGAAGCCGACTGCACCCATAACCAATCCACATCCACCAAAAATGTGCATTGGCCTCATCGAATAGCGCTGCCAGAAGCTTACAAGTAGCAGATCAAGATAACCTTTTACCAGCCTTTTCCAGTTATATTTCGTTGTACCGTATTTTCTTTCGCGATGATTTGTCTTCATTTCACAAATCTTGTACCCTTTCCATGAAAGCATAGCAGGTATATACCTGTGCAATTCACCGTATAATTCAAGGCTTTTAGCACTTTCACTAATATAAGCTCTTAAGGTGCATCCTGAATCATGTATTTCCTCACCGGTCACGTTTTTACGGAGAAAGTTGGCAAATTTAGAGACAATTTTTTTAGAAAACGTATCCTTGCGATTATAACGCCATCCACATACTACATCACAATCCTGATTTTTGAGCATATCCATCATTAGTGGAATGTCCTTTGGATCATTCTGCAAATCAGCATCCATTGTAGCAATAATGGCACCTGCAGCAATATCAAGACCCGCCTTCAATGCTGCACTCTGACCGAAGTTCTTTCTCAGTTTCACCACTTTCAGGTTGCCGTCACTTTTGCTAAGTTTCTGCAAAACGTTGAATGTAGAATCTTTGGAACCATCATCTACAAAAATAATCTCATAAGCAATTCCTAAAGGATTTAGAGCTTCTACAATTTCCTTGTAGCAAGGTCCAACACTTTCTTCTTCATTATATGCCGGAATAACTACTGACAATTCGATACCCATTCAGCATACCTCTTAAGTCCGTTTTCAATTGTTGTTTTTGGTTTCCATCCAATTTCCTTCTCAGCTTTTGAATAGCTTGCAAGAGTATGTTCTGCATCACCTTTGACTTCGGCCGTGTGAATTATCTCTGAATCACTCTCATTTATCTCTTTTATTTTCTGTGCAAGTTCGCTTATGCTTATGGACTCCCCACCACCTATATTGTACACACCACTGCCCTTTTGCATGCAAAGCATATTGGCAGCTACTATATCATCGATATAAGTGAAATCCCTTGTTTTGCTGCCATCACCAAAAATATTTATAGGCTCGTTTTTTAGTGCAGCTTTTGTAAAGATGCTTATTGCAAGATCGGGGCGCATTCTTTGACCATAAACAGTGAAATAGCGAAGCGAAACACTCTTCAGCCCATATAGTTCTTCAAAAACCCGGCAATAGTGCTCTGCTAATAACTTGGATACACCATAAGGCGAAACAGGATTGTTAGGATGTTCTTCATCAAATGGAAGATATTCTACCTTGCCATAAACAGAGGACGAAGAAGCATTAATTATTTTCTTTACGTCCGTATCAAGAGCTGCTTCCAAAAGGTTTAGAGTACCGGTTGCATTTACTTCATGAGGCTTGCTTGGATTTTCCACTGAAATTCTAACGCCTGCCTGGGCAGCCTGATGGAATACGTAATCAACACCATTCAATATGTCCTTTAATGATTCCTTACTTTTAATGTCATCTTCAATAAAAAGGAAATTGTCATTTTCAATGAAAGGCTTAATGTTATTTCTTTTGAAAGTAGGAGAATAATAATCATCTAAATTGTCGATGCAAATAACTTCATTTCCATCTTCCAGAAGATTATCGACAAGGTGTGAACCTATAAACCCTGCACCACCTGTAACTGCAATTCTAATAAAACAACTCCTGCTAAACGTTTTTATTCACAAAACTTAAGCAAGTAGGATATTTCACTATTAAATAAATACTTATCTATTTTTCTGATGTTCTGTTTTCTAAATTTTGAATTCTAACAAAAATATGAAGTAAATTATTTTAGCATAAATAGTGTCTATTTGCACCACTAAAAACATATTCAATCATATACTTCTGTGAATCAGATTAAACCATAGAAATTATCGGATGCAATTTTAATAAAAAAGTCAATTTTAGAATGGAAACTCAAGCCTTCTTCGAAACACGCCTAAACACCACATAAATCAAAAGGATATACCCAAACAGAGTAACAAAGACAAAAGACACAGCCATATCAAAAAATGATGAAGGTATGTACCAACAGGTAGAATAGAACGTGAATAAGGATAATAGTATTGCTGCAAGAAGGCTGACTAATCTCCTCATAAAAACAAGAAGGATTATTTAGTAATATTCCTTGCACAAAGGAAATAAATAGAAATGTTCAGTCTCATCCCTAATATATAAAGCATATAGAACTACATACTTTATGATTGATTCATGTCAAGGATACTCATATTAAAACATTATTTATAACTATGATCATACCCACCAGCTTCATATCAATTGTTTTAAAGCAATTAATAAAAAACACATGCTAAACCCTGTTTCCGCATTATAATTTTAATTGAAAAACTGACATGCAGAATCACCACTCTTTTTACTTGTACTTAATTCACTGTATCTGGGATAATGGCAACATATTTTGGAGTAAGACCAAATTTAAGAATATATATTTGGCCTTAGTAAAAATTAAAAAATATGTCTATTGATTCCATTTATAAGAAATACTAGAATTTGTAGCATATCCAAACTGTTTGGATTAATTTCCAAAGATTATATATCCTACTTGTGTACAAGATATAAAATGCCATAATAAGCCGTATTTTCCATGCATTTGTATTTTTACAAAAATGGTTAATGATTGCTTAATATTTGGTAACATACCAAATAAGTTGGATATAATGAAAGTGGTACGATATGAAATACAGAAAAATACTCAATAGCGAACAGGCAGTTTCACCGATCGTTGCAACCCTCATTCTTCTAGTAGTTGCAATCGCCGGTGCAGCAGCAGTAGGAACGATCTTAGGCTCATTCTCAAGCGACGTTTCCGACGAAGCAAGTACAGCAGATGCAACCTCTGCAGCATCCACAGAGATACTCGTCGGCGGAAGTACTTCAGTTTCCCCGCTGGCAGAATCACTTAAAGCAGGTTTTGAGGAAAGCCACGCAGGAACCAAGATAGCAGTCCAGGAAGGAGGCGACAGTGTGGGAATTTCTGCACTAGGCATGGACGTCATTGACGTTGCCCTGCTCTCAAGAGAAATGACACATGAGGAAGAGGAAAAGTATCCGGACTTAAAGACACACTGGATAGGATCAAGCGCAGTTGTAATCATCGGAGGAGAGGATGTAATTACTAATTTTGTTAATGGGAACTCAACACTTACTCCCCATGACCTGCACGACATGTATCATGCCGCAACCAGTAGTGGTAGTGTTGCAGCCACAAATCTTACCGTAACTGGTGGTGCCAATGTCACTGTTTACAAGAGAGCTGAAACCAGATCCGGTCCTGAATACACATTCTCCAGCTATATTGGACATGGTGACGGTGATTTCATAGCAGGCACTAGTGCAGTAGAAGTTACTGGCGATCATGGAATGCTTGAAGCCATCGCAAAGGACCCTACAGGACTTGGCTTTGTGGATTTCAGGTTTGCACTTGAAGCTGCAGAGGAAGGCATGGACATCAATTTCATTGGTGTTACAGATGGGGCCTGCACCCTTAGTGAGCACTGTGTGGAAGATACTGCCCACATGATGAAACATGTTGAAAAAGCCCTGAATGGGGAAAAGACAGGCGATGGCAAGGAACCGTATCCAACAGGCCTTCTCAACAACATGTACATGGTCACTAACGGCTGGCCAAGCTCTGTTGAAGCACGCTTCATTAACTTTGCACAACAACCATCTTCAATGGACTTGTACACTGATGCCGGATACTTCAGCCTTCTGGAAATCTCAGGAATACCATCAGGCAGCGACCTCCACGGACATGACCACTAAAATAATGAAAAATTGAAAGGAGCCGGCCTTCCGGCTCATTTTTTTTAAGAAAAACCATCCAGACAAGTGTTACAGGTATTTTTCAAAATAGAATGGAGGACAAACAGTGAAATTTGCTACTCAATCCAGTACCGGCTTATTTTTGAAAAAAAGTGCCATGGATACGAGGAAAGTTCAGATGACAGGAAAATCGACATTCGTAGTTACGCTTCCTAAAAAGTGGGTTGTGAGTTCCAAGCTGCGTGCAGGTGAAGAGCTGGGATTTTCTTATCAGGACAACGGCTCTGTCTTACTAATCCCACCTAAATTCAGGGAGGAACACTTAGTCAAAAGAATTAGTGCGGACAGAAATTTTGACTTTGTTGAACGTGATATTACGGCATTGTATGTTCTTGGTAGCTACAATAGTATAGAAATCAGAGGTGAAGCGATTGATTTTGAAAAAAGAGAAAGG
Source organism: Methanolobus sp. ZRKC2 (assembly GCF_045291185.1). Taxonomy (NCBI): domain Archaea; kingdom Methanobacteriati; phylum Methanobacteriota; class Methanomicrobia; order Methanosarcinales; family Methanosarcinaceae; genus Methanolobus; species Methanolobus sp. ZRKC2. The sequence continues at coordinate 695,107 of NZ_CP146980.1, forward strand.
ATTAAAGTACTTTGCAAAAATTTGATCGGATACGAGATTGTTGAGTCTTCACCAAGAAAAATCATTATACAGGATCTTCTCAATACAGAAGATATCAACATTGAAAAAGTTGCAATACGCATGTTCTCTCTTGTATTCCTTATGTTCGATGACATTACAAATATTCTGAATGAGAGTAGAATGTTGCAAGGCAAAGAGATGGCTCCCCGTCGTATTGATCTCGAACGCACCCATACTCTAGTATCAAGGATGTATGTAGAGAAGATGAACATAAAGAAAGTCTCATTTAAAGATAACCTCAGTCTCGTCCGGGCATTTTACTGCAGGCTTGCAGCAGAGAATGCCAACCATATTGGAGAACTTCTGGAAAACATAGCCTTTCACACTAAGAATGACTATATCTCAAAGAAATCTATTTTAGAGATAGAGGAACTATGCAGTTTTCTTCGAGACATGTTCAGAGACTCATTCGAGTCATTCAAACTTGCCGACAGCGTACTGGCCAACGAGGTGATCGAAAGGGGTACGAAACTGGATTCCAGGATAGATGCCATCAGAGATACAAGAAACATAATTGAAGAGCCTCGTATGGAAATAATTCTTGATGCTTTCGGCAAGCTCAGGGACTATAATTCAAATATCGCAAAGCTTGCTATTGAGGTATCACATTTGTGACTTGAGAAAATAGCCGCTGCAAGCAGATACCAGAAGTTTCACGAAGGGTGTAGAAACAGACCACATAGTTCAATTATTCAAATGTCATCCTTTCCTGAAAACCTCATACCCGAAAACAGAGAGCGCTATTATTATTGATGTCATAGAAAGCATGAATACCATATTCGAATACGACTCATTCAATACTAACCAGGACAAACCACCCAGCACATGTGTCACACTCATCAGCAGGATTATGAAAACACCAATTGGATATATTGCATCACCATCAAGGAATTTAAGAATGGTATATCCCATGAAATAATAGAACAATACAGTAAATCCAAGATAGGGCAGCACAATATTGTTTTTCACAGCAAAGACAAGGGTGGGACTAAACTCATGTGCCAGAATGTTCTCAATACTGCCAGCAAAATAGAATGTAAACGAATAGTCAACGATAACTGAAACACTTAAGAATAAAGGAACCAGCCTATAATTGTGATAGATCGATCGCATGCTCTGCAATGTTCGATGCATAATCCTTTATCCTGCTGAAACTGTCAATAATTATCTCAATAGAATCCTCGGCCTGTAAATTCCCTGCAATTACCAGCCTGCTATCAAACTCTTCACCATTCTCAAGCACCTCATTGGCAAGCTCATTATCGGACTCACGTAAAGATTCGACGGAGTCCATGAATATCTTTTGCAATTCATTGCATAGTTCTTTCAAAGAATCCAAAACTTCCGGGTGCATATCCGTATATTCATAATGCAGAGCAATCTTGGTTATGTGATCCCCGATCCTCTCAATGTTGCTTCCTGCCAACCGGTAATAGAAAGCTTCAATCAGACTTAGATTATCATTCTTTGAGGCTTTTTTGAGATTCATCCGGTTAACATACTGTTTGGAAACCAGAATGAACATCCTGTCAATATCATCATCGCGCTTTATTATATCCTTACAAATGGACCGGTCATTATCTTCAAATGCCTGGAACAACTCATCAAGCATTAAGTAGATAATCGATGACATGCGCTTAATTCCTTTCTCGATAGTAAATTCATCAGAGTCAAGATAATTCTGGATAATAAGGGTAGTTTCATTACTCTCGACAAGTTCGAATCCAACAAGGCGATTACAAATGTCTTTGATTTGTTCCCTGAACTCCCGGGACATGCCAGTTCCCTGTATTTCTATCGTCTGATGATCACCTACTATGTAAAGACCTATTATGTCCCTTTTGAGATGTTCAAGTTTTTTATCTACCTTTATTTTCTTGGTTTTTTTGCCCTCTTTGAAACCTGGTGGCTTAATAATGAGTGAACCATCTTCTGCATATAAAATAGAAAGTTGAGAGCCGGATTTGAGTTTTGATTTGACTGCCCATTTTTTCGGGATTGTGACAATATACGTAGATTTACCTGTCACTTGTACTTTTCTTGTATCCATCACTACACATCCGATTCCTTGTAGGTACAACAGACAGCACAGGATGAATTAAATAACTAATCTTAATAGATATATAGCAATTATATACAATATATAACTCACATATAAGAAGTAATTATTTTAAATGTTAGCAATTTATAAATAAAGTATATAAGCCGAGGGTTTTATCCCTGGCACAACATGATAGAAAAATAAAATCATTCTAAAAGATACTCAGGATTCATCCGTCCACTGCGAATCATATGATCTGCCAGCACCAGCGCCAGCATTGACTCAGCCACCGGCACCATTCTCGGAGGGATTGTCGGATCATGACGTCCATGTATCTCTATATCGATTTCTCCCATTGCAGCCATATCCACACTCTTCTGTGATTTTGATATAGAGGGCGTTGGCTTCACCGCAATACGACAGGTCAATGGCAAACCTGTAGAAAGACCACCTATAACACCACCTGCATTGTTGCTTCCAGGAACGACCTGACCATCCTTCATCACAAAAGCATCATTCATCTGGCTTCCTTTCATACGTGCACACTCAAAACCTGCACCAATCTCCACACCTTTGACAGCACCGATACTCATAAGTCCTCCGGCGATATCGGCATCTAGTTTACCGAACACCGGCTCACCCAGTCCTGCAGGCACACCTGTCGCAATTATCTCAACAATGCCACCAATACTGTCACCTTCATCGCGTGCAAGCCTCACCTTCTCAAGCATCAGTTCAGCTGCATTCAGGTCTGCACACCTCACCACGGTTTTCTCGACATTATTAAGGATATCCTCAACTGTGACAGGGCCTGCCTTTACACCACCCAGTTCAATTACATGTGCAAAGACTTCAATTCCGAAGCTCATAAGCAGTTTTTTTGCTATCGCGCCGCCTGCAACCCTTCCTATAGTTTCCCTACCTGAAGATCTTCCACCTCCTCTGTGGTCACGGAAACCATATTTTTCCGTGTAGAAAAGGTCCGCATGTCCAGGACGTGGAATGTTCCTGATATAATCATATGCTCCCGGATTAGCATTCCTGTTGCGCACAAGCATGGATATGGGAGTTCCAGTAGTTATGCCCTCAAAAACACCGGAAAGTATTTCGACAGTATCAGACTCCGAACGTGGAGTCGATACCTCACTCTGACCCGGACGTCTTCTATCCAGTTCCTTCTGCACATCTGACTCGGAGAGTTTAAGCCCTGCAGGAACTCCATCAACGACTACACCCACGGCTGAACCGTGAGATTCTCCCCATGTTGTAATCCTGAATGAATGACCAAAGGTGTTTCCTGGCATAGTCCTAAAAAAGTGCTGATTCTATTTATAGTTATGATTGTTATCCGCAGGCTCAATGTGCACAAGCACCTCTTCAATTCCCTCAAAAGCTTCCTTCAGGCGATATTGCACAATATGGGCTACAGTGTGTGATTTATAAGTAGGCATTGAAGGATCAACTTCCACATGTAAATCAACATATACATTCCCCTCCGGTCCACGGGTGCGTATATTGTGACATCCCTGGACTCCCTCCACACCACACACAATAGAGAAGATTTTCTCAGGATCGATGCGTGATTCATCGCAAAGTATGGAAGCACTGCTGAATATAATCTCTATCCCTGCATGCAACACAACTATAGCTACAAAGATTGCAATGATCGGATCTACTATTGCATATCCTGCTTTAATTGCGATCAGACCCAGAAGTACTGAAATCGAAACATATATGTCACTTCTGGTATGTGCCGAATCTGCAAGCAAAACCTCACTCTGGAGTTCAGTTCCTTTCTTTTTCTCATAGGTACTAACAGTATAGTTTACAAACATCGTACCCAGCATTACCAGAAAGCTGATTGTTGTGACTTCCGGATTATTACCGTTGCCGAAACGCTCAAGAGCCGATCGCACTATTTCAAAAGCAACGACCCCAAGTATGAATGCTATGAAAATAGCTGCAAGGGTCTCAAATTTTCTGTGTCCGTAAGGATGCTCTTTATCAGGAGGCTTTGAAGCTATCTGGATACCGATTAGCCCGATTATATTGGACACACCGTCAAATAAAGAATGATAACCATCGGACTGCATGCTTAAAACATTGGTCCACATACCATATGCGATTTTAGCAACAGCAACTGCAAGGTTCAGAAAGAGTACATACCACATGACTCTTTGTATCTTACGAAACCTCGAGTCCATAGTGTGCATACTAAGAACTATTAATCTGTACAATATAAAATCTATGATTTTCATGTCTAAAAAAAGAAGGGAGGCCAACAATAGTATTATGTACAAAGATAATAATATAAAAATTACTAATATTGATATGTTGGTGATATCTTGCAATCCTGTTCTAAAAACATGGTCATAGCATTCATTTCAGTGATTTTAATAGCAACATCCATGGGGTGCATAGAAACCCCTGCTGCAGCTCCAGCACTTCTTGAAGAAAGTGCGCTGGCAAAGTATGGATGGTCACAGGAAGGAGACATCGAATACAACATAATCCAGCATAACATTTCTGATTCAAACAGCATTAGTTTCAACAGCACAGTTGTCAACTACAAGAATAATAGGCTGGCAGCAGATATTCAAGGGCAAGCAAATGATTTTAGGGAATCATACAACATACCCTTCAGTCCCGAAATTCCTATGATTGATGCATGGATAAGCACCAATACCATCACCCTTCCAGCCGGTGCGACGCTTCCAACAAACCTTATCTCAAAGATGACCAACAGCAAAGTAAACGACCTGTCGGAACAAAACAGCATAAGGAATTTAAGCAAAATAGAGACCAGGGAATTAACAATGAAAGATGGTTCTGTTATTGAAGTCTCGATCTATTCAGGCTTAGCTCCATCCCAGAATCTCAGTCTCAACATCCTTGGAATAGTTGCAGCATTTGAAAAGGATGATTCAAGTATTATAGTCATTGGAGTAACACCAAACGGAAGCCTTCCGGTAAAAGTTGGAGGCGTTGAAGCAGACCTTTTCTCAATAGATGGAAACCGGGAAATAGAAGAAATGCTTGAGCTGGTCACTACAATTGAGTGATATACGGCTAAAATAATATAACATTGCATAACTGCCAGTAAACCGGAAAATATAATTCGGATAAGTTCCGAGTTGAAAAGCATGGTAAAGATCGCAATTACTGGAAAAGGGGGAGTTGGCAAGACCACACTTTCAGGCACCCTTGCAAGGATGCTTGCAAGAGAAGGGTATGATGTGCTTGCAATCGATGCAGATGCCGACATGAACCTTGCTTCATCCCTTGGCGTTAAAAACCCTCCCCAGCCACTTACTGATTATAAGGATCTCATCGAAGAAAGAGCCGGGGAAAAAGGCGGCATGTTCAAGTTCAATCCAAAGGTCGATGACATCGTCGATAAATTCGGTGTAGTAGGGCCGGATAATGTGAAAATGCTTGTCATGGGTACAGTTGAAAAAGGAGGCAGTGGATGCATGTGTCCTGCATCAGCCTTCCTGAGAGCCTTTTTGCGTCATGCTGTCCTGAAAGATACCAGTGCAGTTATACTGGACATGGAAGCAGGCATCGAACATCTGGGCAGAGGCACCACTCGTGGTATAGACCTCATGATAATTGTGGTTGAGCCTGGAATGAGATCTATTGAGACTGCCCAGCGTATCAAGGAACTCTCAGAAGGCATTGATGTCAAGAACCTTGCTGCAGTTATTAACAAAGGGACTTCTGCAAACATTAAGCCTCGTCTCGAAGAACTTGGCATTCCTGTCCTGGGAGAGATACCATATGACACTGAACTCGTGGAAGCTGACTTCCAGGGCCTGGCTCCCATCGACGTAGGAGGTAAATGGGTGGATGCAGTCACTGATATCAAGGATAATATTCTTGGCATGATACAAAACTTCAAAGCTGAAACTTAATTTAGTGATCCTGAAATAACCTTAAAAACTGGAAGATTCGGGTCAGATCACATAGATCCAAAGATGAGGCTTTGATAAGAACTTGGGTCCCCAGACAGGGGAACCTTATCTAGTGATTGCTTGATTAGCACATAAGCTCACTACCTAATAGAAATGTACCACATCATTAGAAACAGTGGAAGTCTGATAACACCTGAGACACTTCCCTGAAACACTTTACAAATAAAAACCATTAAAGGAAGTACAATATTACAGGCAACAGGATCACTCCCATAGAATTGCTTTTTCTCACTTTCAGGAATGGTGCCAACATTCCCACGGAAGTTGATATTGCAAAAATCACAAGTCCGAAAATACCTGTGAAAAAAAGGACTATAAGGGAAAGAATTGCTATCACCGCATAGCACAAAAGCGGGTAGTTTATGTCAGAAAGCTTAGTGTGGATCTTGTCACCTACATAGATGGTTGAAAAATAGGAAAAGATTGCAGTCAGTGATACAGCACAGAAAAAAAGAAGCATTGAAGGTGCATCCAATTCCACACCTCCAAGCAAGCCATCAACAACAACCATTGCCCCATTCCTGGACTTACCAATAACCGCAAGGGCCACAAGCGCAAATATTGCATTACAGGTATTCACTCCCGAGACGGAGACTATGAACTCTTTTGCCGGATCAAGGAATAACTTTTCGTCAGCATGTTGTCCGCATATTTCCAACTCCTTCTTAGGTTCCTGCCTGATGAACAGTCGAGCGAAGACAGTTGCCACAGAAGATGATATTCCAGGTAGCCAGGCAACCAGAGAACCGGAGAGGCCTCCAACAAATATGCCTCTGAATATGCTTTTTCTTCCAAGTTCCAGACGGTGGTCCAGTTGTGCAGGTACCACAGGACTGGACATAAGGCTAATGATAAGTTGTGATGAACCGAAGAGGCCACTTAGCAGAGGCAATAATATCGAAGGCTCACCCAATGAAAAAATGGGCTTTATCATGTATTCGGTATTAAAGGCAAGCACTCCCAGAAAACCGCTAATAAGAAAGATCAGTAATGCGTAGAACTTGAATTTCCACTGGACAAGAGAACCCTGACCGGGAACATACTCACCCTTTTCCGTCAGTATCATGATGACTACAATAAATATCAGTATCCAGGCAAGGTATGATTGTATCAGACTATAAGCAGTTTTGAATAACATTGAAAGAGGGAGTGCTATCACCATAGCAAAGGCAACAGAACCTGCACTGCCGAGTGCCGATAATCTGATAGCTTCCGCTCCACGGCCCTCCAGCAGAAGAGTGTGACCTGGCAGTACTGCTAGCGCCATATCATCACTTGGAGCACCGAGAAAAATTGCCGGAATGACATCGTGAAACGTATGAGCTACAGAGTTTGAAAGAATCATTACAGCAACATAGAATACTGGTATGCCATGCTCCGACAGAGCTGGTGAAAAAGCAAGCAGTATCAAGGCAAAATTATTGGTATGTATGCCCGGGACAAGACCTGAAAATACCCCGAGAGAATAGCCTGCAAGAACTGAGAATATGAACATCACAAAAGAAATCTCACCAAACGCATTCATTTGAATTTTCCTTATTTACATAAAAATAATATTTATACTTTATTTAATTTTTCTTTTTATATTTGCCTCCAAAGATTGCGAAATACAGGACAGATATTTATATCAATATCCCGTTGCATGGACAAACCTATGACTCTCAAATGTGATAAATGCAATAAGGATGCCATTATCTACCAAAAATACTCAGGCATGCACCTGTGCAGGAAACATTTTATCGAGGATGTTGAGCGCAAGATAAAACTGACCATCAGGAAGCATTACAGCATAAAAAGGAATGAGACTATTGCTGTAGGCCTGAGCGGTGGCAAGGACAGCAGTACGACACTCTACATACTACACAGGATATTCGGCATGAGACCGGATATCAAACTTGTTGGTATTTCCATAGATGAAGGAATTGAAGGATACAGACCTCAAACCATTGAATCGGCGAAGAAACTTACCGATGAACTGGGTATCGAGCTAATTGTAAAGTCATTCAGGGAAGAATACGGTAAAACAATGGATGATATAGCACCTATGCAGAGAGAAAAAGGTGCATGCAGTTACTGTGGTGTCCTCAGGAAATCATTGCTTAACAAAACCGCACTTGAGATTGGTGCTACGCGACTTGCCATAGGACATAACCTTGATGATGAAGCTCAGACTATTCTCCTTAACCACCTTAAGGGCGATGTATCGCGTATGGTCAGGCTGGCACCACCAAAGGAACTTGAAGGACTTGTCCTACGTATGAAGCCTCTAAGGCAGATACCCGAGAAAGAAGTCGCTCTGTATGCGTATCTTCATGACCTGCCACTGGGTTTTGGAGGATGTCCCTATGCACATGAAGCCATGAGAAAGGAAATAAGGACTTTACTGAATGATTTCGAAGTTCGGCATCCTGGTACGAAATATGCCCTCCTTAGCGGATTCGATAAGATATCAGGCATACTTGGCAGGGAATTCCCACAGGAAGGACTGTCTAATTGCAGTATTTGCGGGCAAGCCTGTACAGCAGATATCTGCCAGGCATGCAAACTTTTAGGCAAATCTAAGTAAATCTTAGTCAATTTCAGTTATCCAGGATGTAGTCATCTAAGGAATAGAGCTTCCTTTCATTTTTACTGAGGTAGAACCGCGTCCACCATATAGTTATCAGGGGCCTTATCACAAGAACAGTGAGCACAAAATCAACAAAGGTCCACATCTGTGACAGAACGTCGATATAGCTGAAAATATGACCGACAATGCCAAAAAGCATTGATATACCAATGAGCAGGAGCCATAATGCTAATGCAGAGGCCTTATTGGAAAGGAAAAGCGAAACACCTTTCTCAATAGCACTGACTGGATCAAGATGATCTATCACAAGCGCATAATCGACAAAGATAAAGACAATGCTTAATAGCAAAATATAGAATCCCCATAAAAGAAACCCGAAAAGCATTAAAGACGTGCTTGTAAGAACCGCCTCAGGATCTGTAAACAGAGTACTGATATCCCCTATTGAAAGAAAACCCGGTACCAAAAAGATCAATCCTGCCAGTACCAGTAAAGATACCAGAACTTTTAGCAGGAATAGGTTCAAAAAATTCTTTGTCCCATATGAAGACAAATCTCTTACGCCGGTATCACCCCTTTCTAATGCCTCTTTGGACATACCGATGGCACCTGCTGCAAAAAAAGACTGTATAAGCGTATAGATAAGTAGAAAGACAACTCCAAAGATAATTAGTACTAATAGATCCCCTGAAAGCAGCGATTCCAGAATGGCCATCAACGCATCGGGAGATAACTGTTCAGGATCTATATTATTCTCAGAGACAACAGGTAGAATGAATAACATCACAAAAAAGATTGCAGCTAACATTGAAAGAAGCACTGTTACAATTACCTCCAGGATAAAAGGTACGCAGATTATCAGGTTTCTTGTCCATGTGCCAAGACCTTTGTGAATAGTTGTTCCGATGTTTTCCTTCATCAAAAATCTTCTCCGGTGATATGTGCATTATGGGCGGTCACTTTATATTGTTTACGTTGAGCAGATACGTAGAAATATATAGATAACTGATTATACACAATAAATTTCACAATAATATAAGTGTGAAGCAGCTTGCCGGACGACAATAATTAAATAGAATCATGTTAATAAACATTATTGCGCGGGTACTTTTTTCATACACTAAACCCCACTCCCCAAATACATTAAACCCCCACTCCCCAACCCGCGCAATCCTTTTAATGCATATATATGAATGATCGGTAGCATAATTGCTGTTTTTGCACTCGAAGAAAAAAGCACCTATTATTCAAGCTGAAAAGAGTTTATACAAAATATTTGAGTCGTATATTTGATTGCAAAATTTTTTGGTTCAAAGTGAGCAATTTAAAACAACAAAAGAAAAAGAGCGACAAAAAAATAAATGTTTCCGGCTAATGCCGGAAATTAAGTTCTTTGATTTAGAAAATACCTGCGCCAATGAACAGTGTTGAGAACAGGATTGCAACCATGTTAACTACCTTAATCAGGGCGTTAAGTGCAGGTCCGGATGTATCCTTGAAAGGATCACCGACGGTGTCACCGACAACAGCTGCCTTGTGAGCCTCTGAGCCTTTTCCACCATGCTTTCCATCTTCAATTAGTTTCTTTGCATTATCCCATGCACCGCCACCATTGTCCATTGTGAGTGCAAGCAAAAGACCACAGACAATGATACCGATCAGCAGACCGCCAAGAGCTGCAGGACCAAGTACAACTCCGACTATCAGTGGTGTGAAGATAGCAAGTGCACCGGGTATGGCCATTTCACGGATTGCTGCTGCGGTAACGATGTCCACACATTTACCGTATTCCGGTTTTGCGGTTCCTTCCATGATACCTGGAATCTCGCGGAACTGGCGGCGAACCTCGTTAACGATCTTGAATGCTGCCTTTCCTACAGCCTGCATTGTAACAGCACTGAATATAAAGGGTAGCAGTCCACCAATAAAAAGACCTACAAGAACAGTAGGGCTATTAAGACTAAGAGCAGTCTCGGTCAGATCGACCTTGTGGGTGTAATCTGCAAAAAGAGCCAGAGCACCCAGGGCCGCAGAACCTATAGCATATCCTTTTGTGACAGCTTTTGTAGTGTTACCTACTGCATCAAGTGCATCGGTGATCTTACGTACATTTGATGGCATGCCAGCCATTTCTGCGATACCGCCTGCATTGTCAGTGATAGGTCCGTATGAATCAAGTGCTACAATCATTCCGGTTGTTGAAAGCATTGCTGCTGCTGCTATCGCAATACCATAAAGTCCGATTGAAGGATCTGTTGCACCACCCACAACGAAGAAGGAGGACAGGATACCGAGAATGATGATGATTACCGGAAGTGCAGTACTCTCAAATCCGATCGCAAGACCCGAAATTACGTTTGTACCTGCTCCTGTTTCGGAAGCTGCGGCAATTGTCTTTACCGGGCGGTAAGATGTTGAGGTATAATATTCCGTGATAACCACCATGAGAACCATGATAACAATACCTACTAAAGCTGCATAGTAGAATCTCATGTCACCCATGAGGGAAGTTGTTACGAAGTAGAAAGCGATAAGAGAAAGAACTGCTGAAACTGCTACTCCTTTGTATAACGCTTTCATGATCTTACCATCACTACCGACTTTTACGAAGAATACGGAAATGATGGAAGCGAAAATTGCCACTGCACCAAGGATGAGTGGATAAAGAATTGCATTTGAATATGAATCAAGGATAAGTGAACCAAGAAGCATTGATGCGAGAACCGTTACCACATAGGTCTCAAAGAGATCAGCGCCCATTCCGGCACAGTCACCTACATTGTCACCTACGTTGTCAGCAATCACACCAGCATTGCGTGGATCATCTTCAGGAATCCCTGCCTCGACTTTACCGACAAGGTCCGCACCTACATCCGCTGCCTTGGTAAAGATTCCGCCTCCGACCCTTGCAAAGAGACTGATAAGACTTGCACCGAAACCAAACCCGACTACAAGGTCCACATCACCATAGAGGATGTAGAAACCGCTTGTACCAAGAAGTGCAAGACCTACAACAGCAAGACCGGTTACCGCTCCACCACGGAAAGCAACAGACATTGCCTTCTGCAAACCCTTTGAGGCTGCATGTGCAGTTCTGACGTTTGCCCTGACAGAGACATTCATACCTACGTATCCTGCTGCTGCTGAACTGATTGCACCAACAAGGAAACCTATTGCAATCTTGCTGCCATCCTCAAGGAGAGCGAAGATGAGTACTGCAAGAATTACAGCCACTATTGCTATTGTTTTGTACTGACGATTCAAGTATGCCATCGCACCTTCCTGGATAGCACCTGCTATTTCCTGCATTTTCTCTGAACCAGGGTCCTCTTTGAGGACAGTGCGTGCAAAGAAACCGGCAAATAGCAAACTGATAAGACCAGCAAGAGGGGCGAGATAAATTAAAGCTTCCATATTAAAACTCCTCTTAATTACTACTAATGTAAATATCGTAAATTTCAATTATTTTTCTTACAAGTGTTACCAGATCCAACAAAACGTTGCTGGATGACCTGTTACATAATTTTTTACAACTCGGCTATAATGAATAATATAATATATAAATGTAGGCTGAAATAGGAAATCCCCAATATGAATCTGTCGATTGAAACTTACTCAGTAACCTCCACCTACCTGAAGAAGTTCAAAACCTATATTTTCAGGCACTTCAACCCTGAAAACAAAGACATTGTAGCGTAATCTTCTGGCAACTGAGATAGCATTTTTCTCTTTTGGCCCTAACTGGCCATCCATACTTGCAATACAGAAAGATTTTTTTGTGTCCCTGATGAGGAAATCAAAATACTCTCCATAATCGTCAAGGAATCCAATAAGTTCTTCCAGTTCTTCCCACCTCTCACACATATGAACGTGTCTGGTTGCGGAATTGCTCACATACCAGTCAAGACTCATATAAGGATATTTATCATATTGTTCTTTCAGATCATCGTGTGCCTTGCGGATCGCAGAAACATCATTCCTGAGGTCTACCCATTTCCACCCCTGCTCAGCAAAATATCTTGCTGCCACAATGGCAACTATCTTATCCATATCCTGTTTTTCAAGTTCCACGTAAACACCTGCTGCATATAATGACGCTATTACATTTAATTTTATCATTTTGATTACAAAAGTTATTCAGAAACGGGAAGTTGGCATTACTGACAGAATTGATTATTTTTCTACTACATACCTAATTAATTATTACTAATTTGAAAATAATAGATTCTCGCCAGAGCATGGTTGAACCAATAATGGATTAAAAATAGACCCTACCTGAAAACAAGCATCTATGGACGGTGGTTCCAAAATATGAAACGTCTTGTCCGATCGTCACAGCCAAAATATATCATTTGTTTCATCCTTCAAGATAATTGTAAACAGTGAGATGGTTACTTGAGCAATGAAAAAACAAAACTCATAATCTCAGCAGGAATTCTGATCCTGACAGTGGTAATTGTGACAAGTACGTTGTTACAGGATGCACCTGTAGTCATACAGGTCGAAGGTGAATCTTTTAAGATAATTGAGATTCCCTATTCCTATACTACAGGTGAAGCATACTTGCTATTGATATGTGGCTTTTTTTCAGGATTTGCATGTTACCACGTATTTACGGACCTGAAAATTCGTCCTTTTACCAAAGAAAGGGTTCTGCCCATTGAAGAAAAAACCATAATAACTCCACAAACACCGGATACCTGTGAACAGAAAGCGGAATCTATCTCGACTTCCCCCGGTATGAAAGAAGTACTTCTTATGGCTCTTGAGGGTGATGAAAGAAAGGTGGTTCAAACTATCATTGAAAATAGCGGGTACATACTGCAGAACGAACTTGTGAACCGGCTTGATTTCTCTAAAGCCAAAACATCGCGCATCCTGTCCAATCTGGAAAAGAAAAGAATAATCAGCAAACAGAAGTACGGTCTGACAAACTGCATCTCACTGACAGAAAAGATAAGAGGTGAGAACAAATGAGAAAAGAACTTTTTCTGATTCTTGCGGGCATCATTCTTATTTCTGTCATTGTCTGGTGGAATTACGATAGTAACGTAGATGTAAATATTAAGGAGATAATTGCACCTAAAACCCTGGGAGTAGATACCTTAAAAAGCGATAGTCTGAACCAGGTAATAGTAGTTGTCCAGAATAATGAACCAAGACCTGTGGAAATTAAACTTGAGACAGACAATGCGTTTGTAGACGAAAACGGTAAAAGTAGAGATACTTACATCGTATTCGGATACGACGGTCTGACCTACAGTGACATTGTTTCTACAAGAGATAAAATAGCCCTTCAGCCCGGAGAGAACAGATTAACACTTTTGATGGGCTACAAAGTTACGGGAGAACAGGATGTCCATATAAAGATCATTAACAATGAAATCCTACTTGATGATGAATCATTCACCGTAGAAGTCCTGCCTCCAGAAAACACTGTAGAACTTACCTATAAAAAATCCACAGATGGGAACCTGGAAATTTACGAGATAAATGCTTATGTATTAAATAACGGCCAGGGGCGGGCAGAGAATGTTGAAGCTAACCTGAGTATAATTGACCCGAAAACTAACAAAACAATTTCATCGGAGACAGTTTACCTGGATGTTCCTGCATATTCCAAAAGTTCATTTAGTACCTGGAAGGGACATGCTGCAGGAATCATAGAACTGAGTTCAGGAAATAATTCAGTTGAGAGATACATGCCTGTGCAAGTAGTTGCTAAAGGGAAGGTTGGGGATCAATATCTAGTTAAACTTACTGCAAAGTGGCATGAAGAAAACGTTGAAACAGAAATACTAATTCCGGAAGAACCAGATGAAAAGGGGGAGAATAATGAGTAAAAAAACATTTGCTATCAAAATGGTTTCCGCACTTATAGTACTGATAGCTGTCCTGGGCTCAGGATGCGTATATCAGGAAAAAACGAATACTACAACTAGCAATGATTTCCAGAATAATAAAACATCTGGTTATGATATTTCTTTAACAAAAGATAAGCTACAATTCATAAATAATCCTTGTGAGCAAGACAATGTAAGTAACTGGATTAGCATCATGACAGATGATTTTGAAACTGAGAGAAACAGAATTAATGCGGCTGAAAGGCTTGTAACATCACAAGATAAGAGAGCCTCCGAACCATTTGCAAAAATACTTACAGATTATGATGAGTCAAAGTCTTTACGTGCTGTAGCAGCAGTCGGTTTAGGAAATATAGGAAATGAGAAAAATACCGATGAACTGATAGATGCACTTGAACTTGGTGATGAATACTGGGCAGTCTCCAGGAATGCGGCTGAATCTTTAGGAAAAATAGGAGATGAGCGGGCAGTTAATCCACTCATGAATATCCTTGAAAACAAAAGCCAATATTATGAGATACGCGCTGCTGCAGCAAAGTCACTTGGTCAGATAAAAGCTGAAAACGCTGTTGAATTACTAATTGAAAACCTGAAAGATGATAAAAGCCTGGTTTGCGAAAATGCTGCCTGGTCACTGGGAGAAATCGGTGATGTACAAGCGAGTAAGCCTCTGACGAACGCATTGAAATACGAAGATGAGATGCTAGTCTATGAAGCAGCTGTTGCTCTGGAAAAAATGGGGAAACCTTCAGTAGGTATCCTGATAGATAATCTGGATTACCGAAATACGGATATGAGGAAGAATTCGGCCCATGCGCTTGGAATAATGGAAGAGCAATCTGCCTTTGAACCGCTTCTTAAAGTTGCAGAGGACAGGAAAGAAGATGAAGATGTGCGTGCGAATGCCATATGGGCACTCGGAAGAATTGGAAATGAGGATGCTATTGTTCCCTTAATTTCAATTCTGGAAAACAAGAACGAGCCTGAAACTGTAAGAAAAAAAGTTCCAAAGACACTAGTAGCAATAGATGAAAAAGAAGCAACCACACCATTAGTCGACAATCTTGATGATGCGAACATGGAAATCAGGATAAGCATCATACGTGCATTTTCTGTAACCGAGGATAATGAAGTCATCAGGTCTCTTGAGAGAATGATGCTTAACGACGAACAATGGCGTGTCAGACATGAAGCTGCAATGAGATTAGGTGAGATTAGCGGCAGAAATTCAACACCTGCATTAATTGAAGCGTTAAATGACGAATACTGGGGTGTGCGTTGTACTGCAGCAGGAAGATTTGCTTTACTAAAAGACAGTAATGCAACCGAGCCCCTTATCAATGCACTTGAAAACGAAACAGAACAGCAGCTCAGATATACCATAACACGTGCCCTAGGACAGATAGGAGATAAAAGAAGTGTACAGGAACTTACCAGAATAGCAGAAGATAGAAACGAATATCTTAGTGTCAGATTGCACGCTGCAGAGGGTCTTGGAATAGCAGGAGACAAAAATGCAACCATTCCAATGACAGCTATATTACTTGACAGGAATGATTCACCGGACTTGAGAGTAGCTGTTGCGAACTCACTTGCAATTCTCAATGATCCAAGAGCAATAGAAGCTCTTGAGCAGATTGCAAAAGATGAAGACGATTATCCGGTTGTCACTGAAAGTGCCAAAAAGGCATTAGAAGAGATTCAGGAAGCTTCCTGATATCTTTCATTTATTAAGAAGCCGACTAAAAATCGTCATCCTGCGAATAACTTCTTCCGAAATTCAGGGCAATTTCCGCCTTTTTGAGTTCCTGCCCCAGATAAGCCGCATGCTCCATCCTTGAAACCAAGTCCAGGTCCAGAATAGTATCCATGATCTCCCTTGCGGTTTTACCAACGATGGAGGTATCACCATGTTCTGCAAGGATGCATCCACCTTTTCCATAGCGATGTGGAATTATGCTTATCCGAATACTACCTTTTGGATCAAGTGTCCACATCTTACTTTTTTCTGCCCTGACAAAATCTTGTGGAAGAGCAGAATCAGTGCGCCTTCGTTTTTCTTTTATTTCGATAAGATCTATGCCAAGATCCTTGGGAGAGCTTTTGCGCTCTTTTGCAAGCATCATCATCTGTGAAGCCTTTTTGAGCTCATCAATTGAGCCCTGGGTCTTGTTACTGTACTCTGGTGTGAAAAGTATGCTTGCACCAACATCAGCCGCAATACCACAAAGGGTTGCATTCACACCTGTAGAATCAGCATCAACGAGCTCCGTTACATTACCGACACCGAAGAACACAGGCACATCCGGAAACATTTCGTGAAACTTACTGTAGCGAACGATAGAACCTATAATGTCGTGTCCGATAGGATCAAGAACAGGATCTGCAATTATCTTGCTCACACCCAGCCTGCGTGCTTCGGTTATATTCCTCACAAGACTATCCAGCCCTTCTCCTGAGTTAGGAAGTACTACTGCTGCGACATTTGAGCCAGCAAGTTGCGGAGCAATAATAGATATATTACTACTATCCAGACTAAGAACCAGATCAACACCGGTTTCAAGTGCCTGGGTGAGCAGTTCCGGATCGAGTGTGTCTATGCTGACAGGAAGCGATGTAACAGACCTTGCGACCCTTATGGCCCGGTCAACATCTTCGGGTTCTGCATGCAGGGAAGCTCCTAGGTCAATTATGTCAGCACCTTTTCGCACAAAAGATTCGATTCTTTCGGAAAGGGTATGAGAGTCCAGACCAGTGGCATCGACTACTTCCGCCATTACCTTCATACGCGAATTGCCACCTATTTTCAACTCACTCACAGCAATTACAGGAACTGCCAGAGTTTCCAGCTCCCTGATTTTCTCCAGGGCTATTTCCCGCCTTACATCCGCAAGTAGTTCACAGGCAGGTATCTCAGTTGAAAATTCAAGCTGATCTACAAAAGACAGTACAAAACCGAGGTCATAGGCATGCTTGGGGCCAAGGCGTATCCTGCAGCCAAGCTCACTGGCAATCCTTGAAAAATCACCTGAAACGAGACCCGGGATAAAGATAAGATCATACCCAAGATTGCTATCCGAATCAGCATCTAGTGAGGGGTTATCTCTTTTGATGGCTGCCATCAGCTTTCGAGGAGTAATAAATGCCGCGATCTCCGTATCAACAACGAGGACATCAGCGTTTTTACCTACCGAATCTCTCACGGTTTGCTCTGCAAGGTGACCCGTAGCAACCAGTACTTTCATGGCTTAAAATAGTAATTTATGCAGATAAGAATATCTTTCAAAAATAATTGCATTGCCGGAGACCAAAAGTCCGGCAGCAATTGAATCAGAACAGATTCAGTGGATGATATCGATAATAGATCCACCAGCGTTTTTGGTACTTACAGGCTCAACAACTGAACGCCTGACCTTGTTGACAGGAGTGCTTGCATGCCTGTAACCATTCGGAGCTTCGGAAACCGGATTTGAAGCGGCTGCAGCTTCACCGAACTGTGGGCCAAGCACTTGAGCCGACTGGACGCCGGTCATGATAGCCATAACACGTACCCTGCCTTCGTACTCATTGGTAATGCGGGCTCCCCATATAACATTTGCACGGGGTGACAGCTCATATGTAAGTGAAGCAGCGATATCTTCGGCTTCCTTCAGACTGAGGTCCGGACCTCCTGTTATGTGTACAAGACTACCGGTAGCACCTCTGTAATCAACATCAAGCAATGGATGGTTAAGTGCGGAA
The DNA here is from genome assembly GCF_045291185.1 of Methanolobus sp. ZRKC2. Classification (NCBI taxonomy): domain Archaea; kingdom Methanobacteriati; phylum Methanobacteriota; class Methanomicrobia; order Methanosarcinales; family Methanosarcinaceae; genus Methanolobus; species Methanolobus sp. ZRKC2. The sequence goes on from NZ_CP146980.1 coordinate 713,356, forward strand.
CGGACAACATCATCACTCTTGTCCTGGTTCTTGCTTTCACCTACGAGCATAACGGCTACTCCACCACAGCCCATGATAGACCTGATATCAGCATAGTCGAGATTGATGAGTGAAGGCTTTGTGATAGTTTCGGTAATACCCTTAACGGTCTCGGAGATAAGCTGATCCATTACGGAAAATGCCTGATCTATTGGAAGATTGGGCACATACTCCAGAAGCCTGTTGTTGTCAAGAACAATAACCGTGTCTGCAGCACGACGGAATTCTTCAAGTCCTTCTTCCGCTTTGACTGCCCTTGCTCTTTCAACTCTGAAAGGACTGGAAACCATACCTACAACAATAGCTCCCTGTTCTTTTGCAATTTCAGCTACAACGGGGGCTACACCGGTACCGGTTCCTCCTCCCATACCTGCTGTAACGAAAACAAGATCTGAGTTCTTAAAGACCTCTTCAAGTGTGCCACGGGCAAGTTCTGCTGCTTTTGCACCGACTTCAGGGTAACCTCCTGCACCCAGTCCACGGGTCAGTGTTTTTCCCACAAGGATCTTCTTGTCGGCACGGATAAGGTCAAGATGCTGCTTGTCAGTGTTGATTGCAACAGTCTCTGCTCCCTCAATTCCGAGGTTATAGAGCCTATTGATAGTGTTATTGCCTGCACCGCCACAACCCACGATCATAATCCGGGGCTGACCAAGAATGTCTAGCTGGTCATCTACTGCTATTGTCTGGCGGTACTCCTTTTCTTTTTCAGTGTGTTTTAATGCTTCCTGAACTATCGATTGCACATTCATCCCCTCACGGATATGTTACATCACGGTATAGTATTCGCTTTTTAGGCTTTGCTCTTCAACGCCGAACCATTCATCAACGTTTATCAACGTTTCACAATTCTATGATTGCTATATTTCCTTTATTGTTTTTATACTTATGCTTTTATGCAACTCAAACATGAAACCTGAGAGCCTCTTTCAATTTCTGGGCACACTAAATCCCCATGTGGCAAAGAACCCAAAATCAAGCAAGCTATACTTTGTTTTATATTTAAAAATAGCAATATATAAACATATCTAAGTTGCTTTTTTATATGATAGGATATATAAGGGTCTTAAATCACAGTGGCTTAGATGCTATTATTTTTGGAAAATAATCAAAACCCACATTCAATATCTGGATCGGAGAGTTTTTTTGAACGAAACCTACCTTGCATTGGCACTTTTTTTAGTGTATTGGCTTATTGTGTTAATCCTTAAACGAAAGGGAATTCTGGAAAAATATAATATTAGTACCTATGGTCCCGTACTAATGATACGGACCACAAAGGGACTTGAGATACTCGACAAGCTTGCAAAACCCGGGAAAGCCTGGAAACTATATGCAAATATCGGTATAGTGCTCATGTTCATCGGCATGATTGCAATGTTCATGGTAGTGATCCTTTCGGACATAGCACTGCTCAGTTCAATAGGAGACAATACCATACCCGAACCGGGCAAATTCAATGAAGCAAGGAATATTTTCCTTATACCCGGTGTAAATGAGTTCATACCGCTTACCTGGGGAATCATTGCACTGATAGTAACCCTTGTGGTGCATGAATTCTCACACGCTATCCTCTGCCGGGTAGAAAACATCAGGGTAAAATCTATGGGAATACTGCTCGCACTTGTGCCCATAGGAGGCTTTGCCGAACCGGACGAAGAAGAGCTTTTTGGCAAGAAAGATGAAGACGATGAACAGCCGGACCCCTATGGTGACCGCAGGCTGGGAATTGTTATAGACAAAGAAGAACCTGAGAAAAAAATAACACGCTACGAAGAAGTGCCGGAGAAAAAAGCTACCCGGAACCAGCGGGCAAGAATCCTGGCAGCCGGTGTGATGGCTAACTTCGTTGTAACCCTGATAGCCTTCTCCTTGCTTTTCGGACCTGTACTCGGAGCAATGTCTCCACTCGGAAACACCATGGTAGTAGACGTTAATGAAGACTCTTCCGCATATGCTGCCGGAATCAGGGAGAACATGGTCATTACCCAACTTGATGACACCAGTATAGCCAATGCACAGGAGATGCTGTTTTATCTTGATTCTGTTGAAATGGGATCTACTGTCCGGGTCCATGCTGCCACCGACAGGGTAGTCTCCACATATGATGTGAAAGTAACAGAATCAGAACCTGATATAAAAGGTATCAGGATACAGAATACAGTGGAAGGATCACCTGCTGAAGAAGCTGGTCTGGAAGAGGGAATGTACATACTTAGTATAGACGGAAATACTATGAGGACAGTCTCGGATTTCACTGATTATATGGGATCGACTGATGTCGGTCAAAAAGTCATAGTAGAAATTTCAAACGGACAGGAAGCTACCAAAGAATATGAAATCGAGCTTGCACAACACCCAGACGCTGATAAAGGCTATCTGGGAGTTTATACCCAGAGTGACGGATATGTGGAAACATCACTTGGATTCTCCGTTGGTGAATTTCCTGCACGCGAATATCTTGAGCTTCTAAAACAGATACCATCAATGCTTACCGGAATTGCCGGTTGGGTCATAATCCTCGGACTTCCGATAATCGGATTTACAGGAGAAGGATTCCCCGGATTCAGCGGTACACTGGCACAGTTCTATGAACCGGTGGGCTGGGCCGAGCCCCTTGGAATCGGACTTTTCTGGATAGCCAATTCCCTGTTATGGATAGGATGGCTCAACTTCTATGTAGGCCTGTTCAACTGCCTTCCTGCAGTACCTCTGGACGGAGGACATGTTTTCAGAGATTACCTGTATTCAGCAGTATATCGTTTTACAAAAAGCGAACCAAAAGCAGAGCGCTTGTCAGCTTCCATTTCTGCGACATTTGCATTGCTGATACTTATGTCATTTATACTGATGATATTCGGACCATACCTGGTACATGGATTTTGAAGAAAACAGAATGATTAAGAGTTTAAAGGTCAATTGAAAATGAGATAGTTCTGGCGATATTATGAGAATTAGAAACCTCATACATAAAACGATCTTAAAATCTATTTCATTTGCAGTTGTCCTGATCCTTGCCTATATCTTTATCTTCATTCAGATAATGAGGTATGAACAGCAATATGAATTTGCAAACATCTTCAACGCTTTCTACTGGGTAATATCCACAGTCACAACCGTTGGTTACGGGGATATTGTTTTCGAGTCAATGCCCGGCAAAATGTTCTCCGTATTCGTGCAGTTGTCAGGAATTCCCCTTGTATTTGCGTTTTTGTTCTCGGTTGTGATCACCCCCTGGCTGGAAAAGAACGTACATTCAAGCTTGCCAACAAAAACATCCAGGAACCTGAAAGAGCACATAATTATCTGCGGATACAACAAGCTGGTTGAAACTCTAATAGAGGAGTTAAACGAAGATGATATACCTTACGTGCTCATTGAAGAAGATGAAGAGCTAATAAAAAAGCTTCTCAAGCGCAATATTCATACTATTGCCGGAATACCTTCCGAAGAAGAGACATTAGAAAATGCCAACATTTACACAGCACGCTTTGTCATTGCAAATCGCTCTGACGAGATGAATGCAAATATCGTCCTGACAGCCCGCAAATTGAGCAATTTGAAAATCATTGCTGTAGTCGAGGACAGTTCCAATAAAAAATACCTGAAATATGCAGGTGCTACAAGTGTAGTATCACCAAAGGAACTGTATGGCAGGTTCATTGGAAGAAAAGCGGCAGACCCCTTCGTAAGGAGGCTAACTGGAGCTACTGAGTTCTTTGAAGGAGTAAGTATAGTTGAATTCCCGATATATCCTAAAAGCCCACTTATCGGAAAAACAATCAGAAATGCAGCTATCAGGGAAAAAACCGGCGTCAACGTTATAGGTATGTGGAAAGGAGGAAGTTTATCCTTCAATGTAATGCCCGAGGATATTATCAAGGATAACTCGGTGTTATTGGCCATAGGCACCACTGACCAGCTATCTGAACTTAGAAAACTTACCCAGCGTTTGGAATGATAATCATGGAGCTTGCAGAAGAGGGACACCTGATAATACTGGGATGCGGAGACGTTGGGAAACGAGTGATTGAAACCCTACAGCATGCAGACATCAATTTTATTGTTATTGATTCCAATCCCCAAAAACTTGAGAATGCAGACTTCAAACACATTATCGGTAATGCAACTGATGAAGAGATACTTGTGCAGGCAGGCATCAGGACCGCTTCAGAAGTCATCATAACCTTAAACGATGACACTGATGTTATATTTGCGACTCTCATGGCACGTGGGTTAAATCCAAAATCCACAATAATCTCAAGAGCTAATTCTTACAAATCAATCGATAAGATATACAAGGCAGGTGCTGACTATGTTGCGGCACTTTCCATTGTTGCAGGCCAGATGCTTGCAAAAATGACCTCAAATTGTCTTGAAGCTTCCTGCAAGAGAATGGACGAGGACATAATGCTTTATGAAGGTATTGATATTGAAAAACACCTTATTACCAGGGAACCGGAATTGGTTAACAAGACAGTTGCGGAACTGGACCTGAGAACTTCTGTGGGCTGTACAATAATAGGTATCGAACGAAATGGTGAAGTAATTACCGATGTCCTCCCCTCCACTGTTTTAAAGAAAGATGACATCGTTGCTGTTGTTGGTGGAAGGGAAGAAATTAGCCGTTTCAAGGAAAAGTATGTAAAGAGATCTAAATGAATACTATACACCGAATTCAGGCGTTGAGATAATGGAAGATATACTGATCGTACTTGCTGTTTTTTTTAGTTCGATCATATTTTCCATGCTTGGGCTTGGTGGTGCCATTTTCTATGTGCCTTTTTTTTACTGGACAGGTATGGAATTAGTCGAAGCCATTACTGTCGCATTATTGTTGAACATCGTGACTTCAAGCTCAGCAACTGTGATATACCTGCGTAAAAAACTGGTTGACCTGCACATTGCAGTACCTTTCATCGTAGCCTCTGCTGCAGGTGCCCAGATAGGTGCCTATTTTACAAGACTTGTTCCGGTTGATATGTTGCTTTTCTTTTTCGCGATCCTGATGATAGTTGTAGGATTGGAAATGATCTTTGCAAGGATTGAGAAATTCTACCGTGAAAAAAAGATAAACGGAAGCAAAAAGCTGTTAATCGTGAGTATAGGAGGGCTTGTAGTAGGTATTCTTTCAGGTCTGCTGGGAATAGGAGGAGGTTCTTTTATAGTCCCAATGCTTCTTTTGCTTGGCTACGGCATTAAATGTGCTGCCGCTACTTCCGGCTTTATTGTGATATTCACATCCCTGTCTGCATTTATTGCACATGCAAGCTCATGGGAACCCGATATCTCAATGGTTATCTACATTGCACTAGCTTCGTTCACAGGAGCACAACTTGGGTCTCATCTGATGTCTGGCAGGATGAAGGCTGAAACTCTGAGAAAAATGTTTGGAGTTATACTATTACTCATGGCTGCAAGGATAATAAGCGGGTTGCTGTAATAGAAACATTTAATGTAATCTGTATCAATCAGTACATCTTTGTGGGCTCGTGAGATGGTCAGGATATTAAGCTTCGATGTGATCACATCACAAGTTACTCACTGCCCAGTCATTCGTGTGGCTTTATGACCAGACCATACCTATTTGCGGGATTACTATACTCTCTCAATTTTGAATACTACCGGCCTGAATGGATCCGTACAGATCGCCAGTGTTGACTTTTTATTAATCATAATATCAAACTCTCCTCCGGTAGCAATAGTAAGAATGGAGGGGCGGATATCGGCCCATGCCCAGGCACAAAAATTATCCGGCATTTCAAAGGGATCAGAAACTAAATACTCCTGATTTTCTTCAACTCTATCACAAATCTTCATTCGTTCTGGATTTTCCAGATATGCATTTACTAATTCATCGTCAAATCCTTTTTTTACTACTGTTATCTTGCATGGATGAAACATCTAAAAACTCCTGTCATTTAATTTGATTTTTTCTGGTTTCAAATGCAGGATGCTCTGTGACCTTGAAGACTTCCTCTGCCCATACCAGTGACCACTCTCCAAATGGAAGCAGCAACTCAAAGAGTTCTTCGCCTCTCTGAGTCAACTGGTACCCCTCCAGTGTACGCTCTACAATATCTGCCTCTCTCAGGTCTTTGATACGTTTATTCAATATCGAAGGAGAGATAGATTCGCATCGCTTCTGGAGTTCCCTGAAGGTAGCAGGTCCTTTTTGTAGTTGCCAGATTATTCCCATCGACCAGCTTCTTCCCAACAGGTCGAAAAGCGCCATAATGGGGACTCCTGATTGGGACCCTCTGACTGATTCACCGGGACTTGGAATTGACATATTTACACCTTGATAATCAGTTCATCTTTGTGTAAGGTTATTGAAACTCTTTTCCTTCCTGGTGATGGGAAAACAGGACAACTAGCATCCTGATCATTTAGTGTGCATGTTTTTCAGACAATACCTGACCGCCGACACCAATATTATCAAGATCAAGCTCCTCAATCAAAACAGTGTAAGCATTCTCAGGAATATTGGTAACTTCAGATGCTGCAGACGTTAGTTTCTCGATCAATTCTTTTTTCATTTCTGCCGGAATCTTTCCCGCTTTCATTATAATCACTGGCATATTTTCTCCTCATTTACTATTTTATTGCAGCTTGCTATTTAATAGATAGCTTGCTACAATAATAGTAGCACCTGAAGTATAAAATAGTTTCCCAGTATCATCGAACTGAGTTCATTCGATCTTTCCTACTGTGATAGAAACCTTTAATACAATCGGTATCAATGAGTAAATCCCTATGGGCTCGTAGGGTAGCCAGGATATCCTCATGGGCTTCGATGCAGTTTGAAGCTGTGAAGTCACCCATTGACCCGTGTTCGAATCGCGGCGGGCCCGCTATTTTTTTTAAGCAGAATAGATATTACAAGTCAGGAAAAGTAATCAGGAAAGAGGGATACAACACTGTACCCCTGTAGTTCCGATTAATGTGGCCTGAAACAGACCAAGCCTATAGTGTACGATAGAGCTATATAGGCAGTATATATGGCTTACATATAAATATTTCCGTTTCACTGAAATCTTTGGCGCAACAAAAAAATTGTTTTTGCATATTTGTCCTCTTATTTAAGTAGAACATGAGTATTACAAAAATACAAAATGTATTTTATAACTCCATCATACAATATCAAATAAAGAAAAAATCTAAAAAGAAATTAAACATGAAAATGGGTTACGGCAATAAATGCCTAATTATATTAAGACACTTAAGCCCGAAACCAGGAAATATTAATTTTTGCCAAGATCAATTTCAAATCCTACAACCGGCTGCCCCAGTCCAAAATTAACTATAACCTGAGGGTCGAACTCACCCATAACACCAATTTTTTTACCGTTCATAATTATGTCTGCTCTTCTGCCTTCCAGAAAAGTCGGGTCTGTTGATTCCGAAACTTCGTATTCCAGCATTCTTTCCCTCATGACGGCATCAAATAACTCCCTTACTTCCGTGAAGTTAGCTTGGGCATTGATTGATACAGCAGCGAGATGCAGGCCGCCTTCTCTATTAACAACCACGTCACCTGCCTCGAATATACGTTGAGGAAGTTCTCTGTGCTGATTCATGGAAAGGATTTCCATTAGATTTGGAAGAATCGTGGTTCTCACCATAGTCTGGTCTTCACTTATTGGATGCATGACATATGTAACATCATCAGTAAGTTCCCTACACATCCACTCAAAATGAATTTTTTCGCTTGTCAGAGTGAAAGGCATGACCTGCTGGTAGCCAAGGCCTGTCATTATTTCCCTCATAGAAGAACCGATGTCAGATAGTTCATGGGAACTGCCAACAGTTGCATTCATAGGGAACACTGCGGGTATTTTGTTGAAACCATAGCCAATAGCAATATCCTCAATGATGTCAGAATTGTCCAGGATATCTGCACGATAGCGGGGTATCATAACTTCAATGACACCATCCCCAAGTTCCGTGGCACCAAATCCCATACGCTTAAGCTGCCTGATTATTTCCTCACTGGAAAGATCCATACCTATCAAAGAATTAATCTCCGACCTTTCCAGTATTTTGACACGAGGTGTAAGGTCGAGAGGAATCTGCTCTGTACCATCCGCCTTGATTACTTTCACATACTCGACCTGGCCACCGCGCTCTGCAAGTGCGGTTGTCACAATATTAAGTGCAGTGTATACTTCATCACCCAGTCCCGTGACATCCACCAGCAGATCGGTAGTATTCTCGTTTACCATCGTTAATGTACCATTGATTATTGGAGGGAATGAAAGAACATTTCCATTGGAATCCAAAATAAGAGGGTAGCTCTCAAAGCCTTCCAAAATATGTGCAAATCTCACACCCTTTGGATGTTTTTCAAGTATCTCCCTCATGGACATAGGTTCTGTGAAATCAAGCGGGATGAACTCAAAGTCAGGGTCTGCTGCAATATAGCGGAAGGGAGGCTCTACCTTTGAGAGATCGTGTACACCGATTGATACTTTCTTCCTGTCGCGCCCAAGACCCCAATGAAGGGACTCCTGGAGATCCATAAGACTCTTAATAGAAGCAGAACTAAAATTTACACCTCTTACGACAGCACACCCGAATACCGGACGAATGTCCTCTATTCCAGCATCCTTTGAGATCTCTACCTGGTACGGTTTGACCTCATACTCACGAAAACCGACTTCAATATCAAGGAAACCACGCATTGCACGTGCTACTCCCTCAACGCTGTAGAGATCAGGACGATCAGGGAAGAACTCAATATCTATGGATTTCTCTTCTATGCGCTCGATGTCCGCACCAATCATTGGCACACGTTCGATGATGGTATCCTTATCAGTCCCGGTTAATTCTTCAAGATCTTCATATGGTAGGGTTATTATAGGCATGCAGGCTATCCTCTCAATTCCAGATTGCTTTCATATTTCTACCTGAACATATCGACCCTTGGATTTAACTTTTTTGAGTGAACTGCTTTTGAATTTCATTTTCTGAAAATGAAACTGGAATGTTATGCACATAAAAATAGAGTTTAAAAGAGAATTTGTACAAACATTTCAAAATCCAGCACATCAAGGCGATTAAACAAGTAGATCATGTACATGCTGATTTTAAATATGTACATGTCAACAGTGCAGGAGAATTAAAGGTAAGCAGATTGGCAATAGAAACAACTTGAAAAAGTTATGATAGAAATCACCGGTAGTTCGGTAGCAGTCAATAATACAATAACTTTAATAATATGTGTAATTATAATATATACATAATATAATCTTGCATTTGAACATTCATCAAGCGGTGACATTAATGGCTGATGCTCAGATAGAAGATCCTAAAAAGAAAGAGCTTGAAAAAGCCAGGGAAGCAGATAAGGTTGATGATACGGCATCAACCTATGATAATCTGTCAGAGGATGGTGACCATTCTTCTGATTCTAACAAGACTGATCAGGATTGTGAAGAAGAAAATGATGATTCTATGGAGACCTCGAATCTCCTTGAAAAATTAGCAGAGATCAAGAAATCCGACCAGAAGCTCGAAGAAGAATTCACTTCTATTATCCAGAAAAGCCCAATTATAAAAAAATCCACAGATGACGGAGAAGAAAGTGTCTTGCTTCCTTCAGATAAAACTACAAATTCCGAAACTTCTACTGTTGTAGAAAGTGAAAGCATTTCAGGTTCATCGGAGGAGGATGTAGAGTTTAATATATTGCTTCCCAAGTCAGCGAGTTTCGGACCGAAAAAAACAGAATCATTTGTAAAAAGGAAAGAAGAGCCAGCCTTGCTTGAAAAAGATGAAGAGGCAGAAGCCAAGGTCAAGAGTATTCTGGAAGAAAAAGCTAAAGAAGAAAGCATAATCACCGTAGAAGAGGAAGAAGAAATCAAAGACCTTGAGATAACTCAGGAAGAAACTGAAGAAGAGCAAAAAGGTCTTGCAGGGAAGATTAAAAAACTATTCAAGCAGGCAGAGATCGAAATTGAAGCCTATGATCCTAACGTACATGGTCCGATTACTGAATTCAAGGGTGTGGATGGCTATGAAGAGGTAGAGCGCTATTGGGTCAATGAGCCATATACACTTATTGTCATACTTTTCAATGAAGACATTAACAACCACCTTTACTATATTGTGGAACCCGAACTGACCGATTTCGAGGAAGTACTTCTCAACGAAATCAAAGACAGGCTTCGCGATGTGTTACTTGTTGAAGAGATTTCAGAGGATGAAGAAGACAAAGAAAGGGTTCTTGACACCAAGATCTGGTCAATTATCCGGGATTATACCCTGGAACTAACACCTTCGATACTCGCCAAGATATCCTATTATATCAAAAGGGATTTTGTCCGTTTCGGAAAAATAGACGCCCTGATGTATGATGATTCAATTGAAGATATTTCCGGTAATGGACATGACGTACCAATATTCCTCTACCATCGTGCTCACCATAACATTGCTACGAACATTGTTTATGGGGAGGACGAACTTAACTCCTTTATAATTCAAATGGCACAGAGAAGTGGCAAGCACATCTCAGTGGCCGAACCTATGATCGATGCTACGATGCCTGACGGATCAAGGATACAGATGACACTGGGTACCTGTGTCACTGCGCATGGAAGTACTTTTACAATCCGTAAGTTCAGCGATACTCCGATAACCCCTGTGGACCTTATAAAGTGGGGAACTTTCTCTGCAGAAGCCATGGCTTATCTGTGGCTTTGTATCGAGAATAACAAGAGCCTGATCTATGCGGGTGGTACAGCGTCAGGAAAAACATCATCCCTTAATGCAGTATCTCTTTTCATTCCCGAAAAATCCAAGATTATTACTCTTGAGGATACCAGGGAACTTAAACTACCACATCCTAACTGGATTCCAAGTGTTACAAGGGATTCTTTCACTGCGGATGAGAGAGGAGCCGTGGACATGTATGATCTTCTCAAGGCAGCACTGCGTCAACGTCCCGAATACCTGCTGGTAGGTGAAGTCCGAGGTAAGGAAGCACTGACACTTTTCCAAGCAATGTCCACAGGTCACACCACATTCTCAACAATGCATGCCGATTCGGTCGCATCCGCCATTCACAGGCTTGAAAATCCACCTATTAGTGTCCCGCGTACAATGATCCAGGCACTTGACATTATGAGTATCCAGGCACAGACATACTCGAAAGGTAATCGTGTGAGGAGAAATCTCAAACTTGTAGAGATCATCGATATCGACCCCAATACCAGGAATATCAGAACCAATGATATCTTTGTATGGGACTCCGAATCCGATATTTTTGTCAGAACAGGTGAATCTAAAGCTCTTTTCGATATTAAGATGAGACGTGGTTGGGGACAGGGAAGAATAGATCAGGAGCTATACTATCGACAGAAAATACTTGAGTATATGGTAAACAACGGCATCAACAATTTTAATGAGATCTCAGGAATTATCAATTCATACCAGTCAACACCCGAAAAAGTACTGAAAAAATTGCAGTTGGCCTGACAACGGGGGGGTGGATCTTGAAAGAAAAAAAGGACTCTTCTGAAATCGACACATCCGAAGAAGAGATGGGGATTGAAGCAGTTGAAGAGTTTTCAGACAGCAACATCGAAGAAACTGTTTCTGCAAACATTAAGGCTAAAAATAAAAACGGGAAAAAGTTTGATGTTGATCCATACATCAAAAAAGCCACAGTATACTTCAATATAGCAAAAGGAATACCTTTTATCCTGCTTGGAACCCAGATCAAGGCAAGGAAGCAGAACTATGTGAACCTGCAGAAGCAATTGAATCAGGCACGTATACCGATATCCCATGAGATGTATATTTCAAATGCAGTTTTCTACTCGGTACTGGCAGGTGTATTGGGCGCTTTCCTCGGACTTTTACTAACATATATTATCATAGGACTGATAGGCCTTCCTGAAAATCTCACCAAACTCACCTTCAGCCCCGGCATGGCATTCCTTCTGCAATATAAAGAAGTATTCGTTGCTTTTTTCATTACTATAGTTTTTATTGTAGGGCTTGGAGGACTGGTCTATACTATCTTCATGTTATATCCCGGATTCCAGGCAGGCGAGAGAAGGTCCAAGATAGATATGCAGCTTCCTTATGCTGTAACTTTCATGTACGCCCTCAGTAAAGGTGGCATGAACATCATTGATGTTTTCAGGGCACTTGCACGCTCAGAAGACACATATGGTGAAGTCTCGAAGGAAGTTGACTCTATTGTACGGGACATGGATTATTTCGGACACGACCTGAGAACGGCACTCACCAATGCATCTGAGATCACCCCTTCGGAAAGGTTCCAGGATCTTATATACAATCTTCTGACAGTTATTGACAGCGGAGGAAATATTCCAAACTATTTCCGGGATAAATCAGAGCAGTACCTTGTCAAAGCCGAGGTGGACCAGAAAGGATTCCTGGAAACCCTGGCATTACTCGCCGAATCATATGTAACGGCATTCGTGGCAGGACCTTTGTTTATTATCATCATGGGTGTCATGATGGCAGTTATGGGCTCAGGTTCCGCAACCATGGTATATGCAATAATCTATGCAGTTCTGCCAATCGGGTCGCTTATGTTTGTAGTCATGATCAGCATAATTACTCCCACAGAGATGGGAGAACCAAAACTTCTCAATACGAATACTGTTCTGGATCATGGGATTCCCGAAATACCTTCATATCTTGCTCCTGTTTATGATGAGAGCGGAGAATTGATTGACGAAACTGAGGAAAAAATAAGAGAAAGAAATAATTTCGAAGCATTTGCCAAATCCAAAAAATCTCTTGCTCTGAAGAGGATAATTGAAAACCCGCTAGCTCCAATGTTCAAGAATCCTCTTACTACACTTGCCGTTACAATTCCACTTGCATTTTTAATTGTAGTGGGGTCCGTTTTCCTGAATGCAAATAGACTTGGTAATCTTCCAATGATGGTAGAATTCATTGATGACAAGATCGTGTTTGCAATTCTCTTTGTAATCATACCTCTTTCAGTATTCTATGAGATTAAACAGAGAAGAAAAAAGAAACTGGAAAGTAGTTTCCCTGATTTCCTGAAAAAGCTTGCAAGTACCAATGAAACAGGTATGACATTGAGAGATTCTATCAGGCTTATGGCTAAGTCTGAAACAGACGCTCTCAGTTCAGAGATAAAGAAAATCTGGCATGATGTTTTTTGGGGACTTGAGATAAATGATGCTCTCATAAGATTTTCCAACAGGCTGAGAACCCAGGTAGTCACCCGCTCTCTTTCCCTTATAACGAAAGCAAATGAGTCCAGCGGAGATATAGGCGAAGTTCTTATGGTTGCCGCCAGGGATGCTGCATCAGAACAGGGTATGAAGAGAGAACGTACCATGAGCATGATGATCTACATAGTCATCATCTACATCTCATTCCTGGTCTTTGTGGGTGTAATCTATGTTATTTCGACAACATTCCTCTCCGAGATGGCCCAGGCTGGAAAACAAATGGCTGAGACAGGTTCAACCTCTGGAGGTTTCCTTGGAAACTTCGATCTGGATGCCTATACACAGCTCTTCAAACACGCAGCTATCATCCAGGGACTGAGTTCAGGCCTTATGGCAGGTGCTATGGGCGAAGGAAGTGTTATGGCAGGACTTAAACACTCAACCATAATGATAATTATTGGATATGCTATATTCACCCTGCTCATCTGATGGTCAGCTTAAAATAGACAGATGAAGGGATAGGATATATGAAAGTAGCGGGAATAGATGAAGCAGGCAAAGGACCTGTGATCGGCCCTATGTGCATTGGGGGAGTACTTGTTGAAGAGTCAAAGATTAATGCACTGAAGAATCTGGGTGTTGCAGACTCAAAGAAAATTGCTCCTAAGAAAAGGGGACAACTCGCCAGCCAGATCGAAAAGTATTCTGAGAAGATCTTTGTGTTTGAAGTTTCACCGCAACAGATAGATGAGTTTCGTAGACTTATGAGTATGAATGACATCATGGTGCTTGCGTTTTCAAAGGTTCTTGAAGAACTACATCCTGATGAAGCATATGTTGATGCTGCTGACGTTAAAGAAGAAAGATTCGGGAAAAGACTCCTGCAGGAATATGCAAAAAAACACCCTGAAAGAGCAAAAGATATATCAATCGTTTCCAGGCATCAGGCAGATGCGATATATCCCGTAGTTTCTGCTGCTTCTATCGTTGCAAAGGTGCGCAGGGATGCGCTGATTGAAGACATCAAGAAAGAAATAGGCATTGATTTTGGAAGCGGATACCCTTCCGATCCGAAAACAAAACAGTTCCTGAAAGACTGGTTCAGGGAGCACGGAGAATTACCTGATATAGTCAGACATTCCTGGAAAACGGCTGAGAATATAGTGACTGAAAATTCTGAATAGAATTGCATACAAACTGTATAAAAAAAGAAGAGGAACGAAGTTTTATTTTCGTTTCCTGTACAGAATATATGCACCTGCAGACACAACCAGGACTCCACCAATTATTGGCAGAACATCAGTCCAAGCGTTTCTGCTTTTAGTTTCCACTTCTTCCAGAACTTCGACCGGGTAATCCTCTTCTTCCATGGATTGCAAAATAGGTTCATCGACAACTTCCACAACCTTGGTTTCAGAACTAATCGCAAATGGCGAGAAGCCAGGTGTCAGGCTTGCAAAATACACATATTCATTGTCTTCTGTTGTCATTGAAGTTTCAAGTACACTCCAGGAACCATTTGTATACCTGTACAGATTTACGGCATCATTTTCGATGTTGTTCTCATCCAGCCATGACTTTTCCACCTTGAAAACAATCTTCAGGTTTTCAACATTTTCAGAACTGACAAATCCGGCTTTACCAACCCAGATATTCATCTGTTGATAGACGTTTCCGGGAGCATTGCTGTCGGCGAATGAAGATCTGCCCTTTAGAACTTCAATAATTGCCTGAACATTTCCGGAATTCTTCAAGGAATCGAACTGGACAGATGTAATAGCATTGTCATCTTTCTTAAATTCATACATAACATGTGAATCTTTGCTGACATAAAAACTCTCGACTTCTTTTACAAGTATGTTCTCATACTTTTCACCGGTAGACCCACCGCCACCACCGCCTCCACTTTTACTACTGCTGCTTTTACTAGAGGAATCTGTATCAGATTCTTTCGGACCGATCCAGAAACTTGTATTGAACATCCCTACATTGCCTGCATTATCCGCAACATATATCGATGCAGTATGAGCGCCTGCAGCCAGACCTGTTGCATTGTACGAGGCAGAGGATTCATTTATGATTGCATTATCTGTTACATCGTTTGTGTCAACTGTAAAAATTATAGAACTTGTATTGATACCTGTGCGTGCATCACTGTAATTAAAGCGAACATATACTGAGGTAGTGCCTTCAGCAAATATCTGACCTTCTGAAGGTGTAACGTCTTCAAGTATAGGGAAGGTACTGTCAACATTTACTATTATATCAGAAGATGTTGAATTGATGTTATTTGCATTATCCTTTGCAATCGCTGTTACAGTATAATTTCCATCAGGAATTGAAGAAAGATCAAAATTACCTATCCATAAACCATTGGAAACTTCATAGTTTGCATAGACAGTTTCCGTGAAATTGTCGGAGACTGACGACAGAATGATACTGACGGTTGCTGCATCCTCCGTTGTGCTGGGCTCAGATACATTAACCATCAGGTCTGAATTGACATATAGTACACTTTCATTTGTGGTTATACCAGAGATGCTGTCGATAACAATCGAAGGAGCTATGTTGTCAACAAACACATCTACTGATTCCAAGACCTCCTCACCATGGATATCTTCACAAAACAAGTTCAAAGTATACATTCCATTTGGAAGAAGCTTTTCCTGCTGATCTGTTGAATTCCAATCAAATGTGTACATACCCATATTTGATACAAGCTTTTCAGTTATATTCTCCTCAAAAACAATAGCATCACTGTCATTTGTTATTGAAAATTCAGCTGATACATAATCAATGTTACTTAAGTTGACTTTTATATCCACTGGATTATTAACACTTATGGGCTTCACAAAACTTGGCTGCAAATAGTTTGTAATGCCTTTGATTTTTAAAGTAATGTTTACTTTAGGAGACCATGACATCGGATCTTTTACTTTGAAAGATATAGTATGATTTCCGACGGACAGATTTGATCTAGAAAAGCTTGACTTATTGCTTAGCAGATTATCAATGTTGGATCTCCACTCATAATCAGTAATATTCCTCCCATCTGGATCGATTCCGCTCCCGCTGAATGTAATAGTTTCACCGACTTCTGCAGAGGCCGAACTAATAGAAACAATAGTAGCCTCAGGAGCTGAATTTGCCTTAATTACCAAAAAACCATAAGCCGGATCCGACCACTGACCTTCACTGTCATTGACCCTGAAGCTTATTGTATGATTGCCTATACCCAAGAGCGAAGTATGAAGTTCTTTTCCGCGACATATTGTATAGTTGACATGACTTGAGCGCCATTCATGAGCTTTTTCGGAAGGGATGAAACTATAGTTATAAATGTGTACACCAAACAAGTCAACCTGCTCACCCTTGATTGCAGGATTTGGACTGATTGAACTAATTGCGACTACAGGACGTGTATCTGCCGAGATATACTCGATCTTTGTTAAGGAATCGGACCCATTTTCATTACTTACTGTCAGGCTTACGTCAAAAGTTCCTTTCATAAAAGTATGCGATGCATTCTGCAAAGTTGAATTACTGCCGTCACCAAAGTCCCACAACCATGATGTGGGCTCCCTGCTTGAAGTATCATTGAACTGAACTTTCAGAGGTACCTTACCTTCTATGCCTTCTATGACATAAGAAGAGAAAGAAGCTACAGGAGTAAAAGTTGTATCTTCAGAAGCATTTGCAATACCTATGCATAAGAACGATAGAATTACCATTGTAGTAACTAATTTAAGTTTGATCATACTACCACCACTCAATTAAAATAAGGACGTAAGATGCATAAAAGTGTTTCTAAATTGAATTTGGTAACACATGACAAATAAAAACTGTAAAAATTAGCTATAAAAATAAAAATGACTTTAAAAAAAGTAATCAAAGAATTACCAAATGGCAACTTTTTTGTTACTTAATTTTCATATTGCGGAATACGTAATTCAACGGTTGGAGATATACTCCACCATTGACTTAAATACCCTTAGCCCGTCAGAAGAACCAAGAATATCTTCAGATGCCCTCTCAGGATGCGGCATCATTCCAAGCACATTCTTTTGCGCACTAATAATGCCTGCAATGTTTTCCTGTGAGCCATTGGGGTTTGCTTCATCCGTTACCTTACCATCTTTATCAACATATCTGAAAGCTACCTGGTCATTATATTCCATGCTTGCAAGAGTTGACTCGTCTGCATAGAAATTACCTTCCATGTGAGCTATAGGAATGTTCAGGATTTCTCCTTTCTTAAAACCTGAAGTAAAAGGAGTATCCGTGGTCTCTACTCTTAGATATGTAGGTTCACACCTGAACTTAGGATAATCATTGGTGGTCAGTGCACCGTCGAGAAGACCGGATTCCGTAAGAACCTGAAAACCATTGCATATGCCAATGACCGGCTTGCCGGACTCCGCCTGTTTCCTGACCGAATTCATAATAGGAGTACGTGCAGCTATTGCGCCAGCCCTTAGATAGTCACCGTAAGAGAAACCACCTGGTATCACGACACCGTCAAATCGGTCGAGGTTTTCTTCCTTATACCATACAAGCTCGGCATCAACACCCACAACATCTTTGAAAACATGGAGGACATCAAGGTCGCAGTTGCTGCCACCAAACTGGACAATGGCAATACTCATTCTGTTTCCCTCAGGGAGATCTCGTAATTATGGATTATCGGGTTTGCTATCAGTTTCTGGCACATTTCCTCAACATTTTCTCTTGCATCATGGATATTATTTGCTTGAAGAGTGATAGTGTATTTTTTTGCTGTCCTGACACTATCTGTCTCATAACCTAAATGTTCAAGCGCTCTTTTGATAGTTGTACCCTCAGGGTCAAGCATACCTGCCTTAAGTTCAATAGTTACTTCAGCTTGATACTGCATCTTCGCATCCTCAGCTCTCTTTAAATAAGAATTATTAATAGATATCAGGCTTTAATAGAGCGCTCTATATTATAATCTTTGCCTAGGTTTTGAGTCTACGCAAGTGATTTCCTGGCATGAATAAGACGTTGCACAACTGTCACATGGGTAAGCACGACTATAATGAAAATAGATGCTCCAAGCATCCCTGTCATGGCTCCGCCTATTAATATAAGCATCCTTTCAGGCCTCTCTGCAATCCCTATGTCCATCTTCCGGGCACCCATGGCTTCAGCCCTCGAACGGGTATAGCTGACAAGATAGGAGCCAATAATAGCCATTACGGTCCAGAACCACAAAGGAAGCGAGAATATGTACATCTGTGGAATACTACCTGCTATTAGACCATAGATTATACCTGCAAATATCATTGCATCAGCATATCTGTCACACACCGAATCAAAGACGGCACCGAAAGCCGTCGAGGAACCGTTAGCTCTTGCAACCGCACCATCCAATGCATCGAAAAAACCGCTTAACAATATCATAAGGGCACCAAATACAAGGAAGCCCCTTGCAAGTTGTAATGCAGCATAAATGCTTACAAGCAGGCCTATTAAAGTCAATGAGTTCGGAGACAGAGGTATTCCTTTTGCCAATGGCAGGATTAATGCTCTGACTTTAGATTTTAGTTCGCTGAACATAAAGTTTCGTCCTTAGCTCTTCTCAGGATTCCATTATATTTTACTAGTGATTCTATTAGTATTTTAGTTATATGTAAGTTCAACTTTTCGTATACAGGAAAATGCTATCATAATTATGATGGTGATTATATCATATAGTATAGACAATTTTATATAGAAGATTGAGCAAGCAGAAATTGTACTGAGATAAAGCACGAAGATCCTGTGATCATATTAGTTGCATGAAGTACTCTTACCAGACTAGATTTTAAGCAGGGGCAATGAAATGAAGACCGAACGTAAGATCATAGTATCAGAAAACGGGAAATTGGTTCTGAAGAAGATATTACTCTCAGGTAAAGATGAAAATGGGAAGAATTTCTATATATTCGATCAGGACAAAAAAAAGGAAAGGAAAGAGAGTTATTACGAACGTGTTGAAAATAATTTCCTGCTGATAGGTCTTCTTAAAAAAATCGACATGTCCGGGCTGAATAAAGAAGAAATAAATCAGCTTATGTATCATAAACATGAGAAGGAAGAGAAATTCTTAAAGACTGGCGAAAGAAAAGGATTCAATCTCGGAGTAGACATGGACCCTGATGACATACTTCGGTTCTACATATCCCTTACACCTGAAGAAAGGATGGCTCTTAATTGCAAGCCGTAAAAAATATCTTGTTAAGCCTTAACTTTTCAGGGATATAACCATCCGGCAGAATCCCTGAAATCCCTAACACTACTTTTTTTAGTTATTGGATTTGATCCTGTTAACCTTTTGTTTCAAAACTTTTATCTGGCAGTATCGTTTAGTATCCCAGATTAAACTAAATTGAACTTACACATCTTAAAACCGGGAAAATGTGCGGAATTACAGGTTTTTTTAATATCGACAATGCGTTCGAATTCACCCTGAAATCTCTCGATATCATGAAGGACAGAGGTCTTGACTGTATGGGAGTATGCGGACAGGACTGGCTTGGATTCTCAAAAGACACAAGCAATCTGAGTACTCCGAAAAGTGCTCATACAGACAGTTTCCTTGGCCATTGCCTTCATTCCATGATCAGTTTTGTAAGACAGCCCATAGTAATTGATGGAAAACTGGCTGCTAATTGTGAAATATACAACTGGAGAGAACTTGGAAATAAGTATGGTCTTACGGCAGCAAATGATGCGGAGATGCTCATAAAACTCATTGAGTTGAAATTGCAGGAAAACGATGATTCATCCGAAGATATCATACTGCAAACAATCGATGACCTCCTTGCCGAGATAATAGGTGTATATGCTTTTGCTTACTGGAAAAACGAAAAAGTATATGTCGCCAGGGATATCATCGGAATTAAACCACTATGGTACACTAATTCCGAAGGATTTGCCTTTGCATCGGAGAAAAAAGCTCTTGCAAAAACCGGCTTTGCCGACATAAAAGAACTCAATCCAAGAGAGATACTTGCCTATGACGTGCAAAACAATTCATTAAAGCGTTTTAATCGAAAATTCTTCTCTATAATTCCCGAAAACACCAGATATTTTGGCCAGATAAAGAACGATTTTATCGAGCTACTTGAAAATGCTGTTTCAATACGAATACCTGAAGAGAAATTCGGCATACTGTTTTCCGGTGGTCTGGACTCAACCGTGATCGCATACCTCTGTAAAAAGCTTAAAAAAGAACAAGGGATCGATTTCACCTGCTACACAGCCGGGCTTGATGATGTACAATTAGCTCCTGATATCATGCATGCACAAAGACTGGCAGATGAGCTGGGCCTTGATCTAAAGATTAAGAAAATAACGCTTGATGAAGTAGAAAAGTACCTCAAAGCAGTTGTTCCGCTGGTTGAAGACACCAATGTTCCCAAGGTAGGAGTTGCATTGACAATGTATGCAGCATGTATTGCAGCAAGGGAAGATGGCATAAGGGTCATGTTTTCAGGTTCCGGTGCAGATGAGCTGCTGGCAGGTTACGATCGGCATAAGCGCTCCACCGATATAAACAGAGATTGCTATGCGGACATATTGAAAATATACGAAAAAAACACATACAGGGACGACGTTGTTGCAATGAACAACAACATTGAACTGCGTGTACCTTATCTTGACAAAAGATTTGTAGACTATTGTCTGAAGATACCTGCACAATACAAGATAAGCGAAGAGCGAAACAAACTGGTACTAAGAGAAACTGCCATTGACCTTGGTCTGCCTGAACAGGTTGCCTTGCGTAAGAAGCAGGCCGCACAATACGGAAGCAGGTTCGACAAAGCCATTGGAAAACTCACAAAAAAGGCAGGCTTCCGGACAAAAACCGACTATCTGAAGCAGTTCTATAGCCAGCCCAACCTGAAACTCGGGGTGCTGTTCAGTTCGGGAAAGGACAGCAACTATGCAATGCATATAATGCAGGAGCAAAACTACTCCGTAGAGTGTCTTATCACGATTAAAAGTAAGAATCCTGATTCCTACATGTTCCACACACCAAATATTGGTCTTGCACAAATGCAGGCAGAAGCAATGGGCATTCCGCTCATCGAGGAAATGACATTAGGTGAAAAAGAGAAAGAACTCGGGGATATGAAAAATGCCATTCTCAGGGCCAGAGACGAGTTCGGCATTGAAGGAGTCGTCACGGGAGCACTCTATTCAAACTACCAGCGTGAGAGAATAGAGAGAATCTGTGACGAGATAGGACTCAAAGTATTCTCGCCACTATGGCATATCGACCAGGAAAAAGAGATGCGACAACTATTGTCAATCGGTTTTGAGTTCATTTTCAGTAGCATTGCAGCCTATGGTCTTAATAAGAGCTGGGTCGGACGCAGGATAGAGGAGAAGGATATTGAGAAGCTTGTCAAACTCAACGAGAAGATAGGGCTCAATGTCGCAGGAGAAGGGGGCGAATTTGAAAGTTTCGTGCTCGACGGACCGATGTATCACAAAAGGATAGAGATCAGGGAAATGGAAGTCATCGAACTCGACGAGTACACGGCAAAAGTGATAATAAAGGATGCTGTGCTTGTCGATAAGGACTAAGCTCTGCTATCGATCGCAAGAATATAAATACTGTTCTTCTCATAAATGCTCTTAGTGGTTATAGGAAGTGGAGTATTTTGGAACTTACAATGGTAATACCTAGCTACTGGGGTCGGGACAGTGCTACGGGCTGGATAGAAGGGGATGCAGTTTATGACCACCCCATTCCGATAGATCAGGAAGGAACGCTTGGCAGGGCAATAAAAAGCATAGAAAACCTCGATGATAAGGATTTCAGGCTTGTGGTGCTGGCAGTAGCAACTTCCCCGGATATTGAAAGTAAGGTAGAAAAGAAAGTGTCCGAGATAGTTGCACAGACTTCACCTGATGCCGGGGTGGAGACAATGGTTTTCGGATCTTCACAACTAAGAAAAGTCCATGATATACTTGGCAAGGATAGAAAAGGTGAGTATGGAGACCTCCTACAGCTAAAAGGGTATTCAAGTATCCGTAATCTTTGTCTTTTCGTACCTCACATACTCGGATCAGACGCTGCAGTACTAATTGATGATGATGAAGTTTTCGAGGACCCACATTTCCTCAAAAAAGTAAAGGAAAATATCGGCCAGGTGATAGAGGGCAAGACCATATATGGTCTGGCAGGTTACTATCTGCAGCCTGATGGAAATTTTTACGTAAGTGTACCTGAAGATGGCTGGGCCTATTACTGGGGCAAGCAGTTACAGATGAATAAATCCTTCGAATCCATAATTGCATCTACTCCACGAATAAAGGAAACACCTTTTGTGTTCGGTGGAAACATGACCATTCACAGGGAGCTTTTCCAGAGGATACCTTTCGATCCTAATGTAAGACGGGGAGAAGATATCGATTACATTATGAATGCAAAGATGTTTGGTTTCAGTTTCTTCCTTGACAACGAACTGCACATAAAACATCTGCCACCTGAAAAAAGCCATCCACAATGGAAGCGTCTGAGAGAAGATATTTATCGTTTTGTCTTTGAGAGGGAAAAACTAAGACATCAAAAAAAGGTTAATGGAATGAACCATATTTCAGCCGAGGATTTCGGCGACTATCCCGGTGCTTTTCTTAATGATGAACTTGATGAGAGAATAATGAACGCCTGCACACTCCTCTCAGCAGAATACCGTAGAAACGGCGACCTTCAGAGCAGTATTCAGACGTTGAGGAGCATACAACTTGCCAAAGATGATGCTGTGCCTTCTTTTGATCCGTTTGAGCATCTCATAAAACTACAGAAGAGATGGGAAGAGATGATGAATTATACAGGTGATGAGAATATCAGGAAGCAAATGCAGGAAATTGTCGAAACCTGACTCCAGATCGCTCAGACTACAAGTTCAGGAAGTCAGAAAGAACTTCTTGAACCTGGATTAATATACCGGACAATAACCGGACCTTACTTTTTTGATTCTTTATTCAGAACCGAAAACCTTAATTCTTTACAGTATCTGTGTGAAGCCACGGAGAGATTACATTCTAAATGGCTGTTGGCCTATTTCAGAATACAAAACAGAAATATGATGAAATATCTAATTCAATTCGGTATTATTCTTACTATATGCTTCATGGGTGAGTTTCTTCACAACATTTTCAATCTGCCAATCCCCGGAAATGTCCTTGGAATGGTATTGCTACTGCTCTTTCTTCTGACAGGCATAGTTAAGCTATCCATGATCGAAGATGTGAGCAACTTCATGCTGAAGCATCTCTCATTCTTTTTCATACCTGCAGCCGTAGGACTGATAACCTGCTTTTCCATACTGGAAGGAAAATGGACGGCCCTTATGTTTATCTCCGTAGCCTCGACTTTCATCATTGCAGTTGTGACAGGTATGACGGTGCAAATACTTATGAAAAGGAGGCAATCCGGTGAATGAGGTTCTTTCTTCATTTACATCCGCCCTGATAATTACTCCTGTGTTTGGAATTGGAATCTCACTGTTGACATTCTATGTCGGAGGCCTTCTATACAAAAAGACAGGGTCACCCTTCATGAACCCACTTGTATTGAGTATGCTGATGATAATAGCCTTTCTTCTGGGTTTAAACATCAGCTTTGAGGATTACAACAGAGGTGGGCAGTTCATATCCTTTTTCCTGGGACCTGCAACCGTTATACTGGCTGTGCCCCTTTACAAGAAAATCAGCCTGTTGAAAGAGAATGTCATGCCAATTCTTGCAGGTATTAGCGTTGGGTCTGCAGCAGGAATTGTTAGCATCATCGTAATGTGCAGGATATTCGGACTTGACGAACTGGTTAGTATCTCCATGATTCCTAAATCCGTGACCACTCCCATTGGAATAGAAATATCCAACCAGCTTGGCGGCCTGCCTTCAATAACCGTCGCAGCCATTGTCTTCACAGGAATAGCCGGCGTCCTGCTTGGACCCATTATCTGCAAACTATTCAGGATAGATAATGAGGTTGCAGTGGGAATTGCCATAGGAACTTCATCCCATGCACTCGGGACCACCAAAGCTGTGGAAATCGGGGAGACAGAAGGTGCCATGAGCGGACTTGCAATTGGCATTGCAGGACTTGTGGCTGTTTTCCTTGCTCCGATTCTCGTCAAGATATTCATGTAAACAGAATTAGTTGTTTTCAATTTACTGTTCATGAATATAGAAGCTTTTTTTCGGCTCTCTGATACAATATCATTTAATATCAGGAAAGATGACCTTTTTACGGGGAATTTGAAGAGTTATGTCTGCATTGCGTTATATTATTACTTTCACAAGGTATCTAATAATTATTCCTGTTATCGGACTCATCATTGCCTCAGCTTTATTGTTTGTCTTTGGAGGATATGAGTTACTGGACACACTGTATAGGGCTGTCACAGATGTATCTTATCGCCAAGAAGGCTTTTCGATAATTGATATAGTGGAATTTGTACATGTTTTTTTGATCGGTACTGTGCTCTGGATCACTGCTGCAGGCTTCTTCCAGCTTTTTGTACGCAAAGTTGATCTTCCCAAGTGGATGCAAATCACTGACATAGAAGAACTGGAAACCGATCTCATCGGAATGGTCGTTGTTGTGCTAGCAGTCAGTTTCCTGGGTATTGTTTACAGTAACACGGCCGATATATTGGAATATGGAGCTGCAATAGCTTTACCGATAGCTGCTTTGGCTCTTTACATCAATGTGAGGGGAAAAAGAAGTGTGATCCATGAAAAGATATTGGCAAATGAATCCGGGCAATCTACTGAAAACAAAAATGAAAGCAAGGATGATTAATGATTTTCCTGTTCCGGCTGACAAACCAGTAATAAATTTTAAAATGATTACAGGGAGATACTATGAAAGGACATCGAAAAGCTCCTTTGACCCGCTTTTTTTTCAAACTTTTATTCCTTGATCTTATGTTCGATCCTGAAGCCCGGCGTGTTTTGCTCTATGCACTGGTCAGTATCGTTTTAGGAGCACTTCTTTATAGCTGGCTGGAAGGGTGGAGTTTTTTAGACTCGACTTATTTTGTAGTGATCACCCTGACTACAATAGGTTACGGAGACCTGTCTCCAACACAGCCTATAACTAAAATGCTCACTATTTTTTTTGGGATAAATGGTGTTGTAATCTTGCTTATGCTCTATGACCAGATACGCCGCCTACGCGGTCCAAAGGATAGATCGGAGTCAGAGTGAAACATTGCCTTCTCAACTAATTAATCAAACAGGAGAGTTTTCATGATCCTAATACAAAAAAGATATCGTGATGATGCTGAAGAGATAAACGAAAAGGATATTGACAGAGTAAAGATACAGTTGACTATAACAAGAAAAGTCTGCTGTGGTGGGAGAGAGAAGAAAAGCTATGACATTGGCTGGATTGAGAATCCGAAAGATATGAAACTGTCCACTGTCAAGGAATACAAGATCACAGACAGGGTTCTTGAGGTAATGATTGAGCCATGATATGTCCAGAGTAGCAAATGATATCGTATTTCAGAAATCCAAAAGAACTATCTATGCCAGATGCATCTTATCCTCATGGGCACGCAGATAGGACCCCTACTTATAAAAAATCAAATCACTTATGAAGAACTTTCCGGCAAAGTAATTGCAATTGACGCTTACAATACCATCTACCAGTTCCTGAGTGCTATTCGCCAGCGTGATGGTTCACCGCTAACAGATTCCCAGGGAAATCCAACTTCCCACCTTACAGGTCTGTTCTCAAGGACGAGCAAATTAAGAGATTCAAGAATCAAACCTATTTTTATCTTTGATGGCAAGCCGCCAGAAATGAAAAAAGATACTCTGGAAAAACGCAAGGAGTGCAAAGAAGCAGCAGTTCTTAATTATGAAATTGCTAAGGACGAAGGTAACCTTGAGGACATGAAAAAATATGCCCAAGCAACTTCCCGGATTACTCCTCAGATACTTAATGAGTCAAAGAAACTCCTTGAACTCATGGGTATTCCCTGGATACAGGCAGAATCAGAAGCCGAGGCACAGGCGGCTTTCATGGTTTCCAGGGGAGATGCGGATTTTGTCGGTTCTCAGGATTATGATGTCTTCCTTTTCGGCGCAGAGAATGTAATCCGTAATCTGGGTACTACCGGAAAGCGCAAGGTGCCGGGGCAGAAGAAGTATATCCCGAAAACTCCTGAACACATATCTCTGTCAGATTCCCTCAACCAGTTGAATCTAAGCCGGGAACAGCTAATTGATATTTCTATATGTATAGGTACGGATTTCAATGAGGGAATTCACCGTGTAGGTGCAAAAACAGCTCTCAAGCTTATTCGTAAATACGGAGATATAAGCACAATTATCAGTGAAGAAAAAAAAGATATCCGGTCATGTGCATCGATTGAGGATATCAGGGAGTTTTTCCTGCGACCTCCTGTAACTACGGACTACACTCTCAAGTGGAGTAAACCGAAACCAGAAGAATTATTCAATTATCTTGTTGATGAAAGAGGATTTTCTGAAAAGCAGGTATTGAAAAATACTAAAATCCTGGAAGAAAGAACCATTGCCGAATTCCAGTCATGCATTGCTGATTGGTGAAGCAAAATTAAAGAAACAGCTTTGAGCAATTTGAAAACAAAGGTAGAAACAGAGGATTATCCTGCAATGTTTTTATCGTCCCCCTTTTTTATTGTTCACATTATTCTATTAGTATTTTCATTTTTTCAACTGTCTTTGGTGAATGAACGGAGAATACGATGCCAGGATAGGTCCTGATATCAGAGAAGATTGGATACTTTCTTGCAAGAAAAAGAATAAAAAAAGTCGTTTTTCAAGTTAATCTCGTTTATCGATTTACTTAACTTCTATTTCCAGGCCACCAGTGAATCCGGTTACCACATTAAAGATTATTGCTGAAATCATGCCGATGATGAAACCCACAATTCCGTATACTATAGGCATTATGATAATTATCCCTACTCCAGACAACAGGCCTGTGGAAAAACCTCCCATAATGGAAAACGTTCTCATGGCCATGAGAGCCATTAGAACTCCGTATATAAGCCCTAATATTGTATTAATCGCTCCGGTAATCATTGCAAGGGAAAATACCCCTATTCCTGTAACATGTAGCGTTGCCATAAACAAACCTCATTTTTAATAAATTATTTATATTAAATTAAATATTATATAAGTTTTGCTAAAAATGTTTTGTTTTCAGGTAATTTAACTATCTAGTTATAACTAATTGATAGAACTATAAAGCAAAAGCCAGATATCTGGCTTCAAAAAATTCCTGCTATTGCAAAAAAAGCAACATAATAAGGAAAAGTTAATAGTTACCGACATGCGAAGTAGATTAATGTTACAAATCATGGAGCAAACAGTTACGTGTATTTAAGGTTTTCTACATTTCATTTGTGACTTGATAAAACAGCTTCTGACTGTTGATAAAAACAAGTATCATGCATGAAAAAAATCAAATGCATATTTTTCACATGACAAGTCTTATAAACCTCCGGGAAAGAATCGAAGAGCAACGGAGGAAGAGTTTATTTTGAAACATGGATGTTAACGGCGTTAACGAGGGAAGAGTACAAAATTATATACTATCAAAACAAAGTTATACAGGGGAAAATACGATGAAGGCTGAATTAATAAGCACAGTGTTCCTATCGGAAAAGAGGAAAAACACACTATTAATGCTAATGGAAGGACCAGCCACTATTGATGAGATTAAGGAATCACTTACAGGAACTACCAGTGCTATAATGGCTCAGGTAAAAATACTTCTTGAACAGAGACTTATCGAGAATGAAGAAGATGAGTATAGGTTGACAAGTGTTGGCAAAATTGTTATGAAAAAAATCAAGCCTCTCACAGAAACACTGAATGTAGTGGAGGACAATAAGGATTATTGGGACAGCAGAAACCTTAATGCAGTTCCTGAATTCCTGCTTGACAGACTTGGAGACCTTGGTAGTGTTCTGGTACATGAGCCTGATCTTAATCATCTTTTCGAACCACCAAAGGAATTGCTTACAAGTCTTAAAACAACAAAGAATGCATCTACTTTTTACTCATATTTCTGTCCTACCTGCCCCTGCAACTATGCAGAGCTTGCGAAAAGGGAAGTCCAGTATGATCTCATCCTCACAAAGCCGGTTTATGAGCGACTGCTTGATGAGTATACCGAACAACATGATGCGATGATGGAAGCCAGGAATTCCAACATCTATATTTGCAACGACGATACAGTGAAGCTGGGTGCCCTTTCGATTACTGATGACCTGATGCTAATAGCTTTTTTCAATAAGCAAGGGATATTTGACCACAAGAAAGTAATCAGTTTTGAAGAAAGCGCACGCAAATGGGGTAAAGATCTCTTTTTATATTACAAAGAAAACTCAGAAAAGATAAAATAGGGTTTTAAAATTATAAAACCCCTTAAACTTTGATTATTGCAACTTACTCTTTTTTATTCCAATTCTATAATTCTATCATATCCTTGAACACACAGTGTTCTTCTCAAGGCCGATTTAATTCACAGGCTTGATAATATCAATGACCTGTTTTTTTGCTTTGACAGAGTTTTCCTGCATGCTGTAAATCCTGAATACAACACTTGCTATAATCATTATTTGAACCAGAAATGCTGTGTTGATAATAATCTTGATGTTGATTAATTACCTGAAGTTATTATATATAACTCTACCTTGCTACTTAATTATGGTCACAACTGCAGATTCATGAATCTGCCTGCTGACCGATGATATATTACTTGTAAAATCGATGACAGAAGCCGAAAAAACATTCCCGGTCCTGTCAGTCAAATAAGAAAATGGGTGATTAAATCATGCCAGCAAAAGATTATATACCAATAGATGAAAATTGGCTCGGAGAAGCAGGAAGTTTATGGACTACACCTTGGGTTGACAAACCATCTGAAAGAGTTATAGTTGACCCGATTATTTTGTCCCACGCTGCTACCTTGTTCAGGAAAAATGCAGGATATTTCTATCAGAATCCTGATGAAGCTGCAAGAATGGTATGTGCTGCCTGTGAGCTTTATGATGTCACACCTGTCGGACACTATCTCTATGCAGATTACTGGGGTGTAGACTACGGAGCAGAGATTAAGTACCAGCCCAACTCTCCACCAGGTATTACAAAGCGTCCGGTAAAGACTCCGGAAGACGTTGATAACTTTGAAGTCCTGAGTCCCGAGGAACTGGCAAAGGGTCCATCCCTCACAACACACTACACAGCACTTGATACTGTTTTAAATGAATATCCAAAGATGTTCGCTCCAATCACTCAACTAGGGGGCACAATGGAAGTAGCAACCAACTGGGCTGCTATCGAAGATGTCTTCATGTGGATGATTACAGAGCCTGAAGTTGTTGATAAACTTTGTACAAAAGCAGGTGACCATATGGTAAATGCCTGTAAAGCAACAGCTGAAAGGTACGGTGCGAATGTCATGATTACCGGTTCAGTAATCGCCAGTGGTGACCTTATGGATGTGGAGCAAATCAAGAGATTCAGCCACAAGCCAGTCTCCCGTGCAGTCAAGAAGGTACTGAATGCAGGAGCAGGACCAGGTATATATTATCACCTTTGTGGAAACCACACTGATGACTATAAGATGTGGACAGATGCTCCAATGAGTCCGTTCACAATTGTTCAGATCGGATACGACGGACAGGATATTTTCCCAACCCAGAAGCTTGTTGAGGCTTTCGGAGACAAATGTACCTGTTTCGGAACAGTTGACACAAAGCTTGTAGACCGTGGAACGCCTACACAGGTATACGAACAGGCCAAGGAACAGGTTCTTGCCGGAAAAGACAGTCCGAGAGGATTTATTTTAGGAACTGCATGTGAATGTCCGACCAACGCTCCGCCTGTGAACGTCCATGCACTTGTCAGAGCTGCAAAGGATTTCGGAAAATATGAAAAGTTCTAAGGAAAACTGGCAATCACACAGATAAGAATACAGAGGGTAAATCATGGATATAAAAATAACAGAAGAAATGGACAATTTACTCAAGGACAACGGTATCAAAAAGGAAGAGATCCAGGAAATTGTCGACAACGCAGAGTCCAACGGAACAAAGCTCAAAGCCAGAGATGGTGATCTGTCTATTGCAAAGGGTGTTTCGGACAACGTAACAATGTATGCTATCTACTCACCTTCCGAACTGGTCGATGCATATGCCCACAAAATGAGCATTCTCGGCCTTACCGGTGGAGAACTTCATGACATAGCAAGTGATGATGAAAGTGAATGGGAATGTACAAAATGCGGTGAGATCGCACTTGAAAGGAATGTAGACATGACATACATGGGAGTGACAAGACCAGGCCCCGGTCTCGTATGTCCCAAATGTAGCGAGTTCTATATTTCATCCGGTGTGGCAAAGACACTGAAAACCGCTGAATCGATCCTGGAAGAAAAGAGAGCTTAAGTAATTCTCGGAATCCCTGAGATATAACACCAGATGAGAGGGATATAATG
Source organism: Methanolobus sp. ZRKC2 (assembly GCF_045291185.1). Lineage (NCBI taxonomy): Archaea > Methanobacteriati > Methanobacteriota > Methanomicrobia > Methanosarcinales > Methanosarcinaceae > Methanolobus > Methanolobus sp. ZRKC2. The sequence goes on from NZ_CP146980.1 coordinate 744,103, forward strand.
GAACAAATAGGAACAGTCCGAAGCCTGTGTCCTGAATGCCTCAAAAAGATTGAGGGCATAAAGTATGTCGAAAACAACAAAGTATACCTAAAGAAGGAGTGTGCGGATCACGGGACTTTTACAAGCCTTGTATCCAAAGATGTAAACCATTATCTTCAAATGGAGAAATGTTTCGACGTAGACAGAGCAAAAGCCAGAGAACCTCTAACGGACACGGAAAAAGGTTGTCCCTTTGATTGTGGCCTGTGTCCCTCTCATAAACAGGATACATGCCTGGCAGTAGTGGAAGTTACTGACAGATGTAACATGAAATGCACTTACTGTTTTGCAAATTCATCGACGGATGCAAGTCTTGACCCGGACATGGAAACCATCAGGAAGATGTTCGAGACTGTTAAGAAATGCCAGAATGAGCCGACGTGCATCCAGATATCGGGAGGAGAACCAACCCTTAGGGACGACCTTCCGGAGATTATCAGAATGGGAAAAGAAGTGGGAATTACCCACATCGAACTGAACACCAATGGTATCAGGATCGCAAAGGACCAAGATTATTTTGATGAAATAGCATCTGCCGGCTTGGATGCAATCTACCTTGGATTTGACGGAGTATCAGATGAAATCTACATGCAGAGAACCGGAAGAAACCTGATCGACGTTAAGACTGAAGTGATAAACAGATGTGAAAAGGCGGGTATAGGAGTCGTTCTCGTTCCACTGGTAGCAAAGGACTACAACCTGCATGAGGTTGGCAAAATCATAAATTTTGCAGCCGGGAAAGTCCCGGCGGTAAGAGGCGTGCATTTCCAGCCTGTTTTCTACTCGGGAAGATCTCCTGAAGAGAAGGAAAACCGGGTCACTATACTGGAGCTGCTTGAAGCTATTGAGGAACAGACAGATGGTCAGCTAAAGGTTGACAACTTCACACCATCCCTTATGCCTCATGCACACTGCGGAGCAACATGCCTTACACTGATTGACAACGGTGGGTACCTGCCATTAACAAATATTTCGTCAGGAGCGGTCAAATCTGCATCTGACGTAGCCAGCAAGACAAAGAAATCAATTATGGGCAGGTGGAAAGGACTTGAGAAGGAAAATGATTCGAAACCATCCTGCTCTGATCTGCTTATCAAGGGTTCATGCTGCGAAAAACCCCTCAGTGATATCACAGTAAAGGGTTCATGTTGTGAAAAGCCATTAAATGATATTCTTCCCAAATCAAAACCAAGCCAGAGTGGATGGGCAGATTTCATTGAAATGAGTATGAACAACTATCTTACAATATCCACAATGGCATTCCAGGATGTCTGGTCATATGAGCAGGACCGTGTTGAGAACTGCTGCATACATGTTGTTACACAGGATGGGAGGTTCATTCCGTTCTGCAATTACAACATGACCAGTTGTAATGGCGATTTCCTTTACAGGAACTCCACCTGATCCTGTATTCATTCCTTTTATTTTTAATTCCCGGAAAATAATTCCCTGAACAGAACCAGGAGGTATTAAATGAGTTTGAGTCTTCCCTCGAAGATAAGTACGTCTATTCGCATGAGCGTGGCTAAAAGAAAACTCGAATCGAGAAAGATCGGCCTGCAGGATGGGAACCCGCTTGAACAGTGGGGTCTGGCAAAGATCAAGAGTGATATAAAAAGCAATAAAGAACTAAGAGAGCTCCTTGGCCAAGAGGAAACCGACAGGGATGCTATCAAGGAATATAAGCTTTTCAAATTCAGAGAACTTCTCGAATATGTACTTGAAAATAGCCCTTATTACCAGGACCTGTATGCTGATACAGACATTGATCCTTCAGAAATCAGAACCTATGAGGAACTGGAAAGAATTCCACTAACAGAACAGGAAGAGCTTGCTAACAAGCCATATCATTTCCTTTGTGTTTCGAGGAAGGATATTGCACGTGAATTCACAAGCTCGGGCACAACCAATATGCTCAAAAGAATGGCATATTCCCAGGGAGAACTGCTTGAGATCGTAGATTCGGTGATCTCCGGCCTTAAAATGGCCGGGATGGATTCAAGTGATGATACTTTGCAGATAATGTATCCTACCATTACAGCAACATGGGATCCCGGTCTGGTCCTAAGCAAAGCATGTGCTTTGGCAGGTTTCAATTCTGTTATCGAGGATTCCCTTGATGTCAATGAGCAACTAAACACCATGAAGAAATCCGGTACAACTATGATCATAGGTACTTCGTCATTCCTCTATGATCTATCGAAGCAGGTCCGGGAACTTATTGAACCTGGAGAGCTGGGAATTAAAAGGATAATCTGTTCATCTGAGCCTCTGACCCCGGATATGAGAGAAGAGATTGAGAGTGTCTGGGGATGTAAGACCCTTCGCCAGTGGGGGATGACGGAACTCGGACTGGCCAATGCAATAGAATGTGAGAATCAGGATGGTTTCCATCTGAACAACCCGGACTTTCTGGTGGAAGTCATAGACCCGAAAACCGGGAAGATATTACCAGCAGGCGAAAAAGGCGAACTTGTTGTCACAACCCTCAGAAGAAAATGCATGCCACTTATCCGTTATAGGACAAGGGATATTACTTCACTGATCGATGAGCCATGTGAATGTGGTGCCTGTGTGGACCAGAGAATCGGCGATATCGAAAGATGGACTGGCAACTGAGGTTGAAATATGTCCGACCCGCTTCGAAAATACCTGGCTGAATTTATAGGGACCTTTGCACTTGTATTCATAGCTGCAGGTTCTAATGCAGTTGATCATCTGTCATATGGCTCTCTTGGCCTTACCGGTATGGCAATTGCCACCGGTGTCACAGTGATGGTGATGATATATGCCGTCGGACATATTTCAGGTGCTCATATCAACCCTGCTGTAACCATATCGATGGCAGTGACAAAAAAAATGGGTATCAGGGATTGTTTTGCCTACATTATGTCGCAGGTAGCAGGTGCCTGTGTTGCAAGTATCCTGTTACTGAAAATATTCCCATCCTCAGTGAACACCGTAAACCTGGGTGCAACAAGCCTTGGAGCAAACGTCGGACCTGAAACAGGTATACTTATTGAAGCACTTCTCACTTTTCTGCTCGTGTTCACGATTTTCGGAGTTGCTGTTGACAGCAGGTCCCCCCCAGGAATAGCAGGTTTCGCCATAGGTGCCTTTGTGCTTCTGGCTATCCTTTTCGGAGGACCGGTAACCGGTGCATCAATGAATCCAGCAAGGTCATTCGGCCCGGCCCTGATAGCGGGTTACTGGGCAGACCACCTGGTCTACTGGATCGGTCCGATTATAGGTGGCATTATTGCAGCAGTGCTGTATGATAATGTGTTTATTCAGGAGAGTAATCTTGAAGAACAGGCGGATGCTGCTGGTGAGAGTATTTAATTTCCTTTTTTCTAAAAAAAGTTAAATATAATTTTATTTTGGAACCTCTGTTACTTTTTCATCAACGATTTTCATGATTTTAACAATTTCTTTTTTCTGGATATCTTCTATAGAATGAAGCTTTATGTGTCTAGCTGTTTTTCCACTTCCTTCAAATAACTTCAATTCTTCTGCTGACAATCCAATAATCGAAAAACCCACATGCACTCGGTCCTTTAGTGCAGCCAGATAAAATTTTCCTTCTTTAAACGTTAGGACACCCCATTCGAATTTTTCATCACAACCTGGGAATGTCTTATAAATGGTTTTCCTGGCTTCTTCTAAGATTTCTTTTTCCGGATGCTTTTGCTTTTCAATGTATTCTTTAACTTTCATATCCATATCGATCATCTCTTAATTTTATTAAATTTTGATTTAGGATAAATAATTGACGAATATACAAGAAACTAAGAAATATCAATTCTGAATTCATACTGCATGGTACTGTTTCGTTGTTGCGAAACTTGATTTTTAAGCATTATGAAGAATAAAATAAAAGGTTCCACGATTATTTCATTCTACCATTGTAAAACAGAATAGCGCAATAAAAAAGTTAAGTGAAGTTATTGAAAAGAAAACAGGAATCAAGCATCGTCCCTATACCTGCAATTCCTGTCACATTCCTTGTTATATTGAGTATAGTTGCATTTGATCGCAGTGGCTGTTTTTTCATACCAATCAAGGTCAAACCTTTCTGACAGATAACTCATCCCTTCTTCCAATGATATGCGGACCGCTTTTTTGCAGCATCTGGCTCCGCCTGCATTGGCAATGGAATTCAAGGTATCTGAGGTTGCCCAGTTGGCATCGGAACGTTCGGAAGGTGTCATAGGAGTGGCTTTTAACAGAACGCAAATTGCAATACCCACTCCGATTCCTGCACCACAGGCTCCGTAAAGTCCGCAGTATCCTCCCGGAACAGTCTTCCCACGTTTGATTGCTTCCAGAACTGCAGTTTCCTTCTTAAGTCCTCTGTAGTTTTTGTAAGCAGCCACAAGCACCGCAGGTACAAGAGCATGATGTTCCGGTCCGTGCATATGGATAGCAGGGTGCTCCATGATCCTTTCTGCTATTGCGAACGGATCATCCTGATCAGTACTCAGGCAGATATTCTCAATAATTTCCAGTGCTTCCCTGGAATGGCATTTATTGCATACATAATGAAAATTTTTACATATGAAATACGTTTCCTCTTCGACTCCACAATAATAACACTTTTCTCTAATCGCTTTATCCAGATACTCAACCTCTGCCTTACAAATCAGGCAATCAGTCCTGTTATTTTCCACAATAAGTGGGATACTCGTTTCCGAATCGGTTTTCGTTCTGCAAACATCACAGTTTAGACTATCATTGCATGCAATATCCATTTTATCACCTTTGCGTATCATTGAATTCTCTTTCCGAATGAACATCGAATATATGCTTAAACTCGCCTTCACTCGTTTCTTTCAATTGTGAACGTGATATCCTCATGAGCCATTTTGTAGGTAAATGGCATATTAGCGAATACAGTAAGCCAAAGCCCCTGCCTGGAATGACAACATCCTTTCCGCGCTGTATTGCTGTGTATGTATCACGGGCAACCACTTCAGCAGTGACAGCCATCCATGAACCGAAAGTCCTGGCCCTTTCCATTCCGGCGGATACCTGGAATCCGGTGCCCTTCACTGCCGTGGGACATACAGACAGCACCTTTACATTCGATTGCCTCTCCTTAAGTTCGAAATTCAGTGCCCGGCTGAAATTTAGCACAAAACTCTTACTGGCACCGTAAGTTGCAAAATAAGGATTAGGCTGGAAAGCCGATATCGAAGAAATATTGACTATCTGCCCTTTATTGCATCCGATCATATCTTTCAGGTAGAGACGAGTCATCCTGTACAGTGTCAGCACATGCAGTTGTAACATGTCGATTTCCCTCTCCTGGTCGATATCCCCGACAAAACCGTACGTACCAAAGCCTGCACAGTTGACAAGCACACTTATATCAAGACCATTGGCCTGCGTGAATTCATAAACCTGATCGGCTGAATCGGGTAAAGACAGGTTCTGCTCTACTAACTTAATGCCAATTTCAGGAAAAACAGAATTCAATGCCTTCTTAGAATCTTCAAGGCCTTTAAGATCCCTGTCAACCAGCACTATATCGTAATCATCGCTTGCAAAGAGCTTTGCCAGTTCCATTCCGATCCCGCCTGCACCCCCGGTTATCAAAACAGTTTCTTTGCCGGCATTTGTGCGGACACAAAAGGAATTATTGTTGTCCGGCATGATCATATCCACCTGTACATCATTTTGATCAGTTGTCTGACACGGTCGCTGTAAGGAGGGTAAATCATGCCCATAGAACCCCATTTACGATGGATTACACTTCTCTTGTTAGAAAATTCCATAAAACAATGAAATCCCAATGATCTGCCCATACCACTGTTATTGTTACCTCCGAACGGCAGATCCGGGTTGCTGTAGCCGAGCATATAATCATTGATAACCGTTCCTCCGGCATGGTTCCAGTCCATAAAATACCGGACGTTGTCCCGGTTATTGCTTGCTATGTAAAGCATCAATGGATTAGGGTTCCTGTGGATGATCTGGTTCACTATAAATCTGTTATTGTAGGTGATTATAGGGAGCAGAGGGCCGAATATTTCTTCCTGCATAATGTTCATTTCTTCTGAGACATTATCAAGAAGAGTGGGGGCAATGAAACAGTCATGTTCATCAAAATCACCACCGGAAACTACACATGCCCCTTTTCCCAGCGCATCCTCATACAGGAATTTGAGACGCCGGAAGTGGTGATCATTTATAATTCTGCAATAATCTGGTGAATTTTCCGTACCTTCGCCGGAGTTGTTATAGAACTCTGTTATTGATGATGTAAACTCTTTGATGAATTCATCTCTTATCGATTCATGGATAATGAGATAATCCGGCGTTACACATGTCTGGCCACAGTTTATTGACTTGGCCCAGGCCAGGCGCCTTGCAATTTTTGGAACGTTTGCAGTTTCATCTATAATAGCCGGTGACTTGCCTCCAAGTTCCAGGGTTACGCTGGTAAGATGCTCTGCAGCCCTGCCCATAACAATTTTTCCCACCCCCGGACTGCCGGTGAAAAAAATGTGGTTGAAAGGAAGTTCAAGTAACCTGGATGCTACGGAAGCATCACCTTCAATAACCGCAATCTCTTCCCAGTCGAACAGTTTCCCTATCATTTTTTTGATATAAGCTGAAGTATGGGATGATATCTCACTGGGTTTCAGTATAACCGCATTACCTGCGGCTATAGCGTAGACAAGAGGAACAAGAGAGAGATTAAGAGGAAAGTTCCACGGTGACATTATAAGTACCACTCCCTTTGCTTCATATCTGACATAGGAACGGGTACCTATCAATGGCAACGGAGTGGGGACTTTATGGTCCCTGCACCATTTTGACAGATTCTTCTTCAGGTAGGCTATCTGGGACTGCACCACGCCTATTTCTGTTGCTATAGCTTCGACCTTTGGCTTTCGCAGATCATTGTACAAAGCTTCAAAAAGCTCTTCCAGATTATCCGGGTCCCGGAGGTAATTATCAATACGAAGCAGACGTTCCATTCTTTCCTTTGCATCTGTCAGTGCAAGTATGGGACAATTATCTTTCTGGATCCTGAATACAGTCTCAATATCCGGTTGCATTGAAATTATCAACTTCTTTCTTTTAATCTTATACAGAGATTAGTCCGAGTAAGGACAGTATATAAAAACCAGTCAGGACAACAGCAGCAATAGACTGCTTTCCTTTCATCAAATATCGTCCTTTTGCAAAATCATTTAGTGTCAGGCAGACCCATAGCAAGAATACATAGCCGGCCATAAGGGACAGGAGTGAGAAATCAGGATGTGCCCATGTGCCAAGCATCTCTCCTGTAAACTCCGTGAGGACAGTGAAAAATGCCACGAAATAGGCAAGTCTCAAGCCTTCAAATGTCCTGAAAAGCATGAATGCAAGGCTGAACTTTATCAGTATGCCGGCAGGATTTGTAGACAAATCAAATACAAAGTAATCGACTGCCAACAGTGCTGCAAAGCTTAAAGCAACAAAATAGTTGCTAAGGCCGAACCAGTCATTCTTCGAATACTTTTCCTCAAATTTCTTCCACAGGTTATAGGATGACCAGAATATTGTTCCATAACCGGGTATCAGCCATATGGGAGAGCCACCGATAAAGCCTCCAAGGTACGTAAAGTATCCGTATCTCACACCAAGTAGTTCGTGGACATATCCGAATACCGATGCTATGACAAGGAATATCTTTCCCTTTTGATCACTGTTCTTCCAGAATAGTATCCATAAAAATGAAAGAACTAATGTCGGCAGTATCTCATCAACAGTGGCTCTGTAGTATACAAGGACACCAAATATAACAGAAAGCATGAAAATGAAAAAGTAATGCGGAGTACTAAGAAGAACCCTGCTTTTTTCTTCAAGTGAGCTTCTCAGATAGTTGGATGATTGATGAGCCGGAGTATCCCGGATACCTAAAAACACTCTTAATTGAGATATCATATTGATCACTACATTTTCACATTTGCCGCAGATCGGTTGAATTATTATTTTTATTGTTCAAAGGCTCCTCTTCAAAAAAATAAAATAGGCCAGTGAACAACTCACCGGCCAGGGAAGTCTGGAGGTATAATAATGGATAAAACCTGATGATAGCGATCTTACTCACCCAGGTTCCACCATATCAGAGAAGCAATTTTTCCGGAAAGGATATCATTGAACATGAAAGATTATTTTCCGGAGAAATTACCCTTGATCTTAATATTTGTGGCTTTTTGCCATCTCGACCATTGCCTGGAGATTGGCATTTGGCGTCTTACTTACAATTCCACAGCCAGGCGCGAGGAGACCAACACCTGCATCAAGAACTCCCTGTGAAACCTCTCTGATGGATTCAGGAGTTCCTTGCCAGAGTGCCGCTACAGGATCAAGATTTCCAATAATAACTGCGCTGTTGACCTTGCTTTTTGCAGTTGCCACGTCTACATTCTGGTCTACACTGATAGCGTCAACACCTGAAGATTCCATGAGCCCTAGACTCATTGTAGTGTCACCGCAAATGTGGATCACAGTTGCTACATTTAGCTCATTCATTGCATCGACTATTTTCTTGTGTGCCGGAACCACGTAGTTCTTGTAGTATTCGTCACCAATGAGCATTGCACTCGCTGTCGGGTCGATGATGACCATTGTGTCAGCACCGTTCTCTACCATTTTCTTTGCGTATGCGACATTAAATTCTGTTGTGAGATCCATGAGTGCTGTTGCAAATTCCTCATCTGTCATGATTGCCATAAACCAGTCGTCACCATTCATGTGCTGTGCAAGGGAGAACGGACCAAGCATACTGGCCATGATAGGAAGTTCATTACCATACTTGTCAGCGAGAATCTTGATAGCATCACAGACCGTAGCTATTCTGCCCTGGCTGATGTCAAAATTTTTAAGCTTCTCGACATCTGAGATGTCCTTTACACAATGACTGCTGACAGATGGCTGCTGTTCTTTTGTACCTGCCTTGATACCACATCCGAAGAATTCAGCTTCTGCGCTGATGTCGAACGGGACACGTACAGCTTCAAAGCCTACTGCCGTGTGGCCGGCTTCTGCAAGTTTTGCCATTGTTTCTGCATCATCGTTAGCTTCAGGCCAGAAAGCACCACAGGCTTCCATCTGTTCCAGGGTTCCTGTCTGCGTAACAGAGATGGCTGGCATTCTGTCAACTGTTTCTCCTCTTAATGCGCGTGCCAATCTCTCTTTAGGTGTATATTCATCCATTGAAGTGAACTCCTTAATCAGTTGATATGTTTTTTGAAAAAGGTGACCGGGACAGGTGACGATGCAGATTCCTCCCTAGGTCTGATCAATTCCCAGTCACCCTGCCGAAAAAGATCCTTTAAGGCCTGCTCTTATTGTAGCCGTTGTAGGACGGGAATGTGGAAAAACGGCCAGGGATGGGTTAAAAAGCAGGAATAATCTGTAATCAGATCTTTAACAGCTTAATCTTAATCCCATCTGCCAGGTTCAAGCACCTCAGCGGCTTCCTTTGCCCATCTTGCGGCTTCCATAGCATCGGTTGTTGTTGCGTCGGCACCAATCTCTTCTGCAAAGCTGGAAGTTACAGGTGCACCACCAATAATGACCTTCAGGTTGTCCCTGATACCTTTGCTCTGGAGACCGTCCATAACCCTTTGCATGTTGTCCATTGTGGATGTCATAAGTGTGCTCATGGACATGACATCTGCCTTGTTTTCAGCAACAGCATCTACAAATTGTTCCACAGGCACATCTTTACCAAGGTCTATAGCTTCAAAGCCTACGGCGCTCATCATGGTCTTTACAAGGTTCTTTCCGATGTCATGTACATCTCCCTCTACACTACCAATAACGAGAACTTTTCTTGCACCTGATCCTTCTGACTTGATATGAGGAATGAGGACATCCATACCTGCATACATTGCATTGGAGGCCATCAGGAGATGTGGCATAAATGCCTGTTTCTGCTCGTATTTCTCACTCATGATCTCCATTCCCTTTGCAAGACCATTTATCACGGCTATGTAAGGATCAACACCTTCGTCAAGTGCCTTTTGTGACAATTCGCTTGCATCGTCTTTCTTTCCGTTAACCACTGCTTCTGTCAGTCCATTGATGATCTCATTTTCTTCCATAGAATGCCTCCTAATTTTTCTTATCAATGTTCAAAAGCCGGTATTTCGTTTCCCGAATACTTTCCGTTGGCCGACTAATGATTTTTGATGTCAACAGGACAAGTCTGGATGCCTGTACTTATTGACAATTGATCATTACCTGATAGGAATATAAATAATAACTTCTGGTAATTAATCAACCATACACATATTATCGATACTCTATTCCCCGTTCAAAATATGGATTTTGAAAATCCGGTATTCCTGGTTTATAGCCTGTAGAAAAACTTCGATAAAGAAAAAAAGAAAGCCTTTGATTATATCAAGAGCTTGAATATCAGCTTTGTGGAAAACCTATTCTTTGCTTTAATTTGGATTATTTTTCGGCCAAAACATGAATTTAGGAAAATTTTTTTATACAATGTTATCTGTTTTTTAATAGATTAATTATGATTGATTAAGTGATTTACTGGTTGATTGAGTAATTGATTGTGATTGACTGATTACAATTAATTGAGTGATTTACTAGTTAATCGAGTAATTGATTGTGATTGATGATTATAATTGATTGTTCTACCTGTTCTTTTAGCTATATCGCTCAGCTCAATTGCCCCGTTTATCCTTTTGGAGGTTGCAATATGAAAAGAGCTATAGTTGTACAAAGAAATGATTCGAATGTAGATGAAGTTGAGAACGAACGGAAGCTGGCGGAACTTAAAGAACTGGCACATGCTTCGGATTATGTTGTAGTAGGTTCTATGGTACAGTCCCGTCATCTGGACAGGAAGTACCAGATAGGTCGTGGTAAGGTGGATGAGCTTGCAGAGCTTGTGGAGACTCTGGAAGTTAAGAAAGTGATCTTTAACAACCAGTTGTCAACCTCCCAGATCTATAATATTTCCGAGACATGTAAATGTGAAGTAATGGATAGGTTCCAGCTTATCCTTGAGATATTTGCTTCAAGGGCCACAACAAAACGTGCAAAACTCCAGGTCGAGCTTGCAAAATTACAGTATGAGCTTCCCAAGGCTAAGAATATCGTTTCTCTTCTCAAAAAGGAAGAGAAACCGGGTTTTATGGGATTGGGAAGCTATGAGGATTCCTACGAGCAGGATATCAAGAAAAGAATCATGAGAATCAAGACCGAACTCATGAATTCCTGCAAAGAAAATGAATCACTCCGGAGCTTCAGGCATGAAAGAGGTTTTTCACTGATAGCGCTGGCAGGTTATACGAATGCAGGGAAAAGCACTCTATTCCAGTCTCTTGTGAAAGAAGGAACAATCGTCGAAGATATGCTCTTTACAACTCTCTCCCCTACAACACGTTCCCTTACGATCAACCAGCGCAAAGTCCTGTTAACGGATACTGTAGGTTTTATTGAGGAACTTCCACACTGGATGGTGGATGCATTCAGATCAACTCTTGATGAAATCTTTCTTGCTGATATCATCCTGCTTGTGGTGGATATAAGCGACCCTGTAGAAGTTATCAGAAAAAAACTGGCGGTAAGTCATGATATCTTCTGGAAGAGGACCGGAGGTACCACAATAGTCACTGCTTTTAATAAGACCGATCTGATCTCCGATGATGAGTTTCAGGATAAACTGGACGCGATCAGCGACCTTGCTCCAAATTCTGTAATGATATCCGCAATATCGGAACAAGGTCTTGATGAGCTTAAAGAGCTTGTATATCAGAAGTTACCAAAATGGGAGCATTCCAGGATCAAAATTCCGATGTCCGAAGAGGGTTTGTCAATGGTATCATGGTTATATGATGAAGGCATTGTCCACTCTATTGATTATGGCGAGTCTATCGCTATAAATGTAGAGGCACGCAATGAGATCATTCAAAAAGTAAAATCATTCGAGGTCTTCGATGAATAATATTAAATGGAATTTGATATTAGTTCGCACCTGCGAAATATAATGTCAGTTCACAACGTTTGTATAACTTTGAACGGGTTTTCTTTACAAGTTCTCTTAAGTGCTAAACCATAAATCCGTCTTTGTAGAATTCCTCAACAATACCAAATATGTAATCTTGACAAACCTGTCAGGATTGTACGATTTGTCTGACTGAGGATTTCTACATAGCTTGAATATCAGCAATAGTTGAGTGTAAAATCGTTGCCGTGTATTCAGGAATATTGACAGGTCAAATATTCCTGGCTATCTCATTTGCTCCTGTTACAGCTTCCCAGACCCCCCCGGGTCTGCTTGAATCTCCTACACAGTATATCTCATTTGCAGAATGTGCTTTCAAGAGCTTATTATATAGTGTATCATCTGCTTCTCCACCAATAGCAAAAATGACAAAATCTGTCTTTATTACTATTTCTTCCATATTGTATGGATCAAGTCTTTTTTCAAAAGGATTGTTGACATTCTCCGGTATTAGTGCCTTCCAGGGTGTATAAGGGTTCTTTCTGCCCACGTTAGCTTTTATGTAAGCCTTTTCACCTGAAAAGCCTTCGACTTTAGAGGCATTGTATACCCTGACAGGTTTCTTCAATGAATCTTCCTGCTTACCTGAAGGAGAGCCCTTGCCCATCAGCATCCATAGCATCTGGGCCCTGTTAGTCAGGACCGTTTCCGGCATAAGCTCCTTATTTTTCCCGACCAGGGTCACATTGAGCTCTTTTTCATAGGCCAGGGAATAAGCTATCTCACAACCCAGCATTCCTCCCCCGACTACCAGAACATCTTTTACATCTGCAGGTAATTCCATATCACGGCTTAAGAACTCTCTGGCCTCAAGATGTCTGATTCTTTCCAGGCCGTTTATGGAAGGTATCATAGTCTTTAATCCGTTGCAGCAGATAATCACATCAAACCCGCCTTTAACATCATCTGCTTCTACCATCTTATTGAGCTCGATCTGCAAGCCTTCTTTTTTCAGCAGTTCCATACGATATTGAAGATTGTCAAGATATCTCCTGATATCATGCTTTATCGTCATCTTGCAGGCCAAGGACAATTGTCCTCCTATTTTCCCCGTCTTCTCGAAAACAGTTACATCATGTCCTCTTTTATGGGCAGTTATAGCTGCTTCGCATCCTGCAGGACCCGCACCTATTATGGCAACCTTCTTTATTGTATTCGCCCGGACCAGTTTCTTAGTGTCTTCAAATCCCGTGTAAGGATTCACTGAACAACAGGGATGGCCTCCTTTCTTAAATGATTCTATACAGCCTTCATGGTCACCTATACAGTGGATTATCTCCTGAGGCCTGTTTTGTCTTACTTTGGCAGGCCAGTAGGGATCTGCCAGCAAAGGCCTTCCAAGCATTACAAAATCCGCCCATCCGTTTTTCAGTACTTCTTCGGCCTTTTCAGGTTTTCCAAGTTTCCCGACTGCTATTACCTTTGCAGGTATATCTTCATGTCTGAAATAATCCTTTAATCTGCCAGCCATTTCCCTGACATAGACAGCATCATCGAAATAGGATGGCGGATGCGGCCAGAACCAATTATCATAACAGCCTTTATCCACATCGAATGCGTCCACTCCTGCTTCATAAAGAGCTTTACAAAACCGTAATCCTTCATCAATGGTCCGTTCTTTTCCATGAAAATGTTTCCTGAATATCTCATCCCCGTAACTTTCCTGCAACGCCTGGGTCAGGTCAAGCCTATATATAACAGGAAAATCTTCTCCGCAGCGTTCCTTTATTTCCCTAACAACATCTATTCCGAACTGGAACTTGTTCCTGTACCTGCCGAATATTCTTCTGTTCCAGGGTGCAGAGGTTAACTGGTCCATCAGGTATCCTTCATGGCCATGTATGTGTATTCCATCAAAACCGGATATTTTTGCATTGGCTGCACTCTGTCCGAGCATTTTAACTATTTTTTTTATCTTTCGATCAGAAAGAGGAAGATGGGGAACCTGCGGTATATAGAAATTCCTGTTCCAGGATGAAGACCTCAATATTTTTCCTTTCAATGCCGGTTCGGGAGAACCAACCCTGCCAAGACCTGCGGATAGCTGAATGAATATTTTTGATCCGTATGGTTTCACGCCTGCCGTGAGGTCTCTCCAGCCACCAAGGCGGGTTCTTGATGAACCGTCTATCCGGGGAAAATACGTAGTATTATTCTCCTCCAAAATAGTGGGATCAATCCCATAGGAAACAGGCACCAGGCCGGTGATTAAAAGACCGGTCCCTCCCTTTGCCCTTTCGATAAAATATTCGATCATCTTATTAAGAGGACGGCCGAAAGGATCTGCCATATTGATGTTGCCGACAGGAGCCATAATGATCCTGTTTTTAAGCTTGCATTCACCGATTCGATCCTGCTCGAACAGTTTCTCAAATGTCATGGTCCCTCATAATGAAACATTGTACGACATATAATATACTTCAAGCATCCTCACAAAAAAGGGAAATCCGGTAAGTAAATGTTCATGTACTTAAGTACATTTTTTCCTTTGTTCCCTATAGGAAATGAAGATATGAATGTATTAGGCCCTTATATCTAATCCTCATTTTTAGTAAATGCTGTTGATAATATCAAAGCCATTGTTTTTTTTCCAGCTGAAGATTTACTACAGTTGCTTGATTTCTTACCGGAATTCATTATATATATACGCAATCTCAAACTTCAAATCAGAGCAAGAAAGGTGAAAAGAGATGTCCTATGAAAGAAGATATATTAACGATCTTACACGTGACGAAAGATACTCTTTTGAACTGCAAAGGAAAGGGGTGAATAAGAGCTTTTATGATGCTAACAAAGTGCTTCTTTGCCCGGAATGTGGCAAATCTTTTAATCTGTTCTACTCAAGAGCAAAACTTTGTGCGGGTTGTCCGGATTTGGTAAGAGGATGTGAACTTGCCAGATGCACACATTGTCATACAGAGTTCCCTTTGAGAAGCCATATGTCTAAGAGGGCTACCAGGACAACATCCAATTATATTGAGTCAGTAGTAAAAAGGTATTATGATACTTTCGGGGAAAGACCCGGCCAATAATATTACGGCGTACCAGACAACTTCTGACTGCGAGAGAATATTAATTTAATTGCTCGCAGACTTTCAGGTTCAGTAAAGTAAAAAAAATCAGATGTCATCAAAAGGAAGACAAGTGATTCTAACATGAAAACAGAATTGATAAGTACTGTATTCCTATCAGAAAAGAGGAAAAATACCCTTATCATGTTACTGAGCGGGCCGGCAACAATTGACGAAATAAAGCAATCCATAAACGGTACGACAAGTGCAATTATGGCTCAGGTCAAAATACTTCTTGAGCAGGGACTTATAGAGCAAGTTGATGATGAATACCGACTCACACATGTTGGCCAGATCATCATGAAAAAAATAAAACCATTGATCGAAGCGCTTAATATCGTAGAAGGAAACAAGGAATTCTGGGACAGCAGAGATCTTGGTACGGTACCTGATTATCTGCTGGACAAAATAGGTGACCTTGGGGATGTCACGATACATGAACCTGATCTTAATCACCTTTTCGAACCACCAAAAGAATTACTCACAAGTCTTAAGCAGACTAAAAATGTGTGTACCTTTTATTCATACTTCTGTCCTACCTGTCCCTGCAACTATTCAGAGCTTGCAAAAAAAGAAGTCAATTACAATCTTATACTGACCAGGCCTGTATATGAACGATTAAGGGATGAATATACCGAGCAACACAACGCAATTGTAGAATCCCAAAATTCACATTTATTCATTTGCAATGAAGACATAATAACACCGGGTGCCATATCTGTCACTGACAATCTTCTGTTGCTCTCTTTCTTCAATAAGAAAGGATTCTTCGATCACAAGAAAGTACTCAGTTTTGAAGAAAGTGCAAGGCAGTGGGGTCGTGAGTACTTTTACTACTATAAACAGTTTTGTGAAGAAGTGACATAAATTTTTTTGATCTGTTCTCTTGTTTGCTATGTTACCTGAGCTTTATTCACAGACATATTCATGCTTTTGATAAAATCAAGGATGTTAATTGTCCCGTAGTCCCTGTTTTCCTGCAAGCCCGGGATTTTTTACAGCTTATTCTCAGAATCTATCCTTTGGACGGAAAGCACCTGATTGATAATGGCGATGTTGTTGATTAATTGCCAGAAATTGTTATATATCGTATGACCGGTTACTGACTTCTGTTCGTGGCTCATACGGACAAAAAAACGTAGATGCTGAAATGTACTTGCACGGTTATTGGTCTATAAAATCCACTTCCAACATTATCAACTTTCAGAAATACACATTCTATGCCATTTCTGCGTGGCTGTGCAATATTCCATGTCACATCTATCCTGCTTTACAGGGTCTCTCCACACACATAAGACCCTGTGAAGTAAACACCTGGTAGAACCTTTTATCAGAAATAAATCTTTTCGGGCTTCTCAGCCTTAAAAGGTGAAAATCGTTTTGATATAATCGATTGCATTATTTTTATTTTCACCTTTGTTTTATCAACCACGTTATCCTGAATACTTGCATCGATTATATCGCTGGCTCTTATTTTTTGTTCTAATTCGTTATTTATACTTATTTTACAGATTGCCTGTATGCAGTGTTGAATAGCCTGTTAACCATCAATAGTTAAAAATTAGGAAACTCTATGGAGGATTATACTTGTACGGAATTGCATTGGATCTGGGAACAAGCGGGTTTCGTTTACAGCTTCTGAACCTTAAAACAGGAAGTACAATAAAAACAGTAATGACAATGAAGCACCCTCTTCCGGGAGGAAACGTAATCGATCACCTTGGTTTTGCAATTCAGGTCGGAAAAGAGAGTGCTCATAAGATAATGACCCATACGATCCTGAAAATGTTTGATGAGCTGCAGATCCCTCTCAACATGGTCAGCAAAATAGCTGTATGTGGAAATCCTATACAATTGTCTCTTTTCCAGAATATCGAAATAAGGGACCTTGCCTATGCAGGTAAGAACATGCAGAGAAGGCTTGGTATTGAAAATGTAAAGAGAGGGCTGAAAACTTATAAGGGCTACGAGATCTTTGGTCATGATTCCGGCCTGGATGAATGCGAAATCATCGTGCTGCCTTCAATTGAACACGAGATCGGTGCCGATGCCCTTGCTATGATGGTCAAGACGGATTTCATTAAACAGGAAGATATCGCCATTGTAACTGATTACGGAACCAATGCGGAAATGGCATTAAAAGTTGGTGACCGTATAATAACCTGTAGTGCAGCCGCAGGTCCTTCTATTGAAGGACAGGGTATAAAATGCGGAATGCTTGCAAGTCCGGGTGCAATCTCTGACGTAAATGTTGAGGATGGTCTCTGGAGAATAACTGTGCTGGATGAGGAAATGGAAGCCGGTAAAGGCAATCTCATCGATCCGGTAACAGGTTTTGTTGTTGAAAAAGGCGATGTTACAGCCAAAGGAATTACAGGAACCGGTGTTATCTCTGCAATTTCACTTGCAATCAGCACGGGCCTGATCAAGAAACTGCCGGAGTTGCCCAATGGAAAACTCATTCTCGGGGATGGCATTTTCCTTACAAATCAGGATATAGCCGAAGCCGGAAAAGCCATTGGGGCTATAAGAGCCGCACACCTGACACTGCTTATAGAGTCCGGCGTGAGGTATGAGGATCTGAAGTACATGTACATGTCAGGTGCATCAGGCACCTATGTAGATGCGGACAAGGGAAGAAAAATAGGACTCCTTCCGGTTTTCTCAAAGAAAATAGTTCAGTTCGGAAACACTTCCCTGGAACTTGCAAAGGATATTATTCTCGGAAATTACGAACTTAAAGAGATAGAAGACCTTGCAGAAAGGATAAAAGCAGACCATATAATGCTTGCTTCAAATGAAACTTTCAAGAATATCTATGCATGCGAACTTGCCTACTGGACCGAAGGCATGCAGGAGGAAATGTACAATTATTTCCTTGAATCCTATGGTATGCCAGGATTGCCGAACATGGCCTGCAGCCCGTCCATTGAACAGAGGGCCGGCAAAGATATTGAGGACACCGGATATGAAGGTATCAGGATAATAAAAGATCTTAATACGATCATAGAAGAGAAGTCAAGCGGATGTATGCAATGCAGGATATGCGAACGTGAATGTCCTGAGAAAGCTCTTCGGGTAATCACCAAGAACGGGGATATATACGTGGATTATATAGCTCACCTTTGTCTGGGAATGAGCTGTAAGAGATGTGTAGGCGTCTGTCCTGCAAAAGCTATTAATTACAGGCAGGTCAGGCCAATTTCCCTTGGAGAGGTCTCTGTTGCCTGATTTATAGATATTAATTACTGTGAGAGTTGCTTTTGCTAAGAAACAGGAATCAAAACTACATTGGAAAAAATATGATTGACAAAGCGCATCAAGAAATCAGTATGGAATCAATAATCAATAATAGCCCTATTATTGTGATTTCAAGAAAGGTCGAAAAAGACTTTCCTGTTAAGTACATATCCAATAACATATGGCAATTCGGATATACGCCTGAAGATTTTTATTCCGGCGAAATTGAGTACGCTGACCTGATACATCCTGATGACCGTAAAGTTGTCTTAAAATCTTTCAAATACCTTAACAACCAATTAAGTGAATTTGTTCAGGAATACAGGGTCATAACACGCTTTGGTGAAATTCGTTACGTAGAGGACAGGGCACACATAAAAATCTATGATGATAAAAGTGTGCATCTTGAAGGAACTATTCTTGATATCACCGAGCGTAAGCACCGTGAAATGATTAACCATCAACGCAGATCGAATAATGGGAAATCACTTAACGAATTGTCTCTCGAGGATGTACTGGGACTGCTTACCACTAACGCTGAAAGGATTCGGCCCGGCCTTACATGTGCTGTTATGTTGCTTGACAAGAAAAAACAGCATATATCCCGTGTTATCGGGCCTAACCTTCCCCTGTTTTTCAGGGAAGCTATGGAAGGTCTTGAGATAGGGTACGGAGTAGGTTCCGGCCCTACGGCACTCTATATGGGAGAAAGGGTCATCGTTGAGAATATAGAGGAGCATCCATACTGGGCACTTCACCGGGAAGTTGCAAAGAAGGCAGGTCTTAAGGCCAGTTGGGCTGAACTTATAACGGCTTCTACAGGTGAGGTCCTCGGTGCCTTCTTAATGTATTTCAATTTCCCCAATAAGCCAAAGAAGACATGTTACGAGTACCTTAAAGCGAACGCAGACCTGGCAGCCATTGAGATCGAACACAGGATCGTGAATGAATCATTCAGGGAATCCGAGCATAAGTTCAAAACGATCTTCAATAATATCAACGATCAGATTTATGTCAGTGAATTAAACGGGAATCTTATAGATGTCAATCAGGTTGTTGTTGATAGTCTTGGTCATTCAAAAGAGCATATCCTGAAATCCTCACCAATGGATATTGTGCCTTCATGGTATGTTCAGCGTGCTTCCGAACTAATCAAGTTGATCGAAAGGGACCATAAGGCAATGTATGAAGCCGGAGCTATCCGTAAGGATGGTTCTGTCATACCCCTTGAAATTAATGCGCGAATGATCAATTACAACGGGAAGAAGACTATCCTTTCAGTTGGACGTGACATTACGGAACGCAAAAAAGCCGAAAAGGCCAAGCTATTGAATGAGTCACGTCTTGAAGCATTGATCCAGCTCAATGAAATGACAACCGTTTCCTTAGATGAGATTGCTGAATTTGTCAAGGAAGAGGCTGTTCGTCTAACGGAGAGTAAACTTGGATATCTTGCCTTCATGAATGCTGACGAAACCGACCTGATTATGCATTCCTGGTCTAACTCGGCAATGAAAGAATGCGGTATAAACGACAAGCAATTCATTTATCCTGTGGAAACCACCGGTTTGTGGGGAGAAGCTGTCAAGCAGAGAAAAGCTATTATCACCAATGACTATTCCGCACCTAATCCGCTGAAGAAAGGATTTCCGAAGGGACATGTCAAATTGACGAGACATATGAATGTGCCCATATTTGACGGAGGCCACATAGTTGCAGTTGTGGGTGTCGGAAATAAGGAAGAGGAATACGATGAGTCAGATGTGCGCCAGTTGACACTTCTTATGCAGGGTATGTGGAAGATCATCCAGAGAAAACAACTGATAAGCACGCTTAGCAAATACTCAGGAGAATTATCGAAAGCAAATACTAAACTCAGGTCAGTCAACATGATCAAGGAAGAATTCCTTGAGGACAACCTGAAAAACGGCAATGATGTTTTGCACGGCAATGACGTACTTGACGACGAAACACTGAACCTGCTGGATGATTCTCAGAAGGAGGCTGTTTCTGCACTCCTGATGAACTCGGAAAGGTTGAAACTCCTTATCGATGCCATTCTGTATAATAATATGCAGCAGTCCGGCAGGATAGAGTACTCATTCGAACCGGTAAATATCAGAAACGTTCTCTCAGATGTATTGCTCAACCAGATATTGCTGATTGATGAAAAAGAACTGGCACTGGAGAAAAGTATCCCTACAGGTCTTCCTCCTGTGAAAGGTGACAGGGAAAAACTGGAAGAGACGTTCCTCTACCTGATTCATAACGCTATTACCGTTACACCAAAAGGAAATTGCATAAGGGTGAAGGTATCCGATGAAGATAGTTGTCTCCATGTGACTGTGACCGATAGCGGAGAAGGTATTGAAGAAGATGTTATACCCCGTATGTTCTATAAGATGTATCAGGTGGATGACACGATAGCAAGAATGTACCAGGGTCTTGAATCAAGCCTCTATATATGCAAGAGTACTGTAGTTGCACACAAGGGTAAGATCTGGATCGAAAGTAAGGTAGGAGAGGGAAGTACCTTCCATGTGAAACTTCCGAAATGGGAAGAAACTGAGAATACATAGTACTCCCATTTTTAATACTCTTGTTTTTCCTTTGTTTGCCAGTAGTTTTTTTGCATATTTCCTGTAATCTCCAGAGATGCACAGGCTTTGAAAGTGTGCTGTTTTCAGGTATGAAACGTTGAGGTATTTTATCCAGTACATAGACCATTTTTTTAATTCGTCTATATATTCAAAATGTTTATATACATCTATTTACGTTATTTCCAGTAATAACTGTAAATTGCGTAAATAGGGACGAACATGGAAACTGTCAAAAAAGAATTTGAAGAACTTGTGTATCAGGGAATGAAATCTTACGGATTGGATGAACTCTCCTCAAGACTACTTGCCATACTTCATTCTGAGCCTGATTCGTTAACTCTGGAAGAACTGTCGAGAATCACAGGATATAGCTTTTCAGCAGTCAGCGCATCAATGAAATTTATTACAGGAGTTGGACTTGCCAATAAAGCAACTAAAGCAGGTTCAAAGAAATTATACTTCTCAGTTCAGAGAGATATGTTGGTAATGGCCATTGCTGCAATAAAAGCAAAGAATGAGTGTATGGTCGTTCCGGCATTGCGAGACCTTCCTGCAATGATAGAGAAATGCAAAAACAGTAACAAAGAGGGTTCAGAAAAAACAGTTCAACTTATGGAACAGTATCATGAGCAGATGCTTGCAATGGATTTTATTTTCAAAAATCTTCTCGAATTGACAGAAAAAGCCCAAAAGGAGATGAATAAAAAATGAGTTTGAATACCAGATTAACATTCCTTTTTGTGTTTGCACTGGTTATTGTTTTTGCCAGTACTACTACGACCCAGGCTGAATCTTCAGGTGACGAATGCTTAAGAGCTGTAGTGGAAGACATAAGTCCAAGCTCGGTAGGCATAGATGAAGAATTCACTGTGGGAATAAGTCTTGAGAACTGCGGAACAAGAGTACCTGAAAATGTCAGGTTCGAGATACTCAGTATTCCTCCTGACATCATAGTTACCGAGGACCTTGTAGCATATTTCCCTGAATTCGTCTACAAGAACAGTGAAAGGCAGCTCAGGTATCATATGAGAACTACCCCTGATGCCACACCGGGTCCTCATATCATAAAAACAAAACTTTCATACGGCAATGAAGAGACAAAGAGGACAAAGTATTACGAAGTTGAAGTGATTGTGACAGGTGAGCATGCCGAGCCAAGGATTTCATCAGTTAAAACAAGTCCTGCATACATTTATGAAGGAGATACTGTTGATTTAAACCTTGAAATCGAGAATTTTGGCGATTCAATTGCAAAGTCCGTAGTTGTTAACCTGGACCACGAATTCAAAGGAATAACAAATTCCACAATTGGTTCTCTTGCACTGGGTGGCAATCAGACTGCGTTATTTAAATTCAAGGCAGACAGCCCGGGAACTTTTGAAATCCCGGTACAAATAGGCTACGAAGATGATTACGGACTGCAAAATGATGAATATTCGATCCAGATCACCGTGCTTGACAGAAAAGGCAGCCTGAATCTTGCATCTGTAAAGGTTAATCCTGTCCTTCCCCAAATGGACGATACTGTCGAACTTACTATGAGAATCGAAAACTCCGGTGACAGGACCATTAATTCAATTCGTGTCTATGCAGACCATCCTTTCAAAGGACTGAAAGAGTCTTTCATAGGGACACTCGATCCTGATGAAGACGGACCGGCAGTGATTACTTTTATGGCTGACCAGGCAGGAGAATATGAGATTCCTGTAACTATAACGTACATTGATGATTTTGGTGAAGAGCAGGTCGAGACAAAAGTCAACCTTATAGTTATGGAAAGTAATGGCGGAGCAGGAACAGTCATAGCCATATTGATTATCCTGGCAGTTATTGGCGGACTTGTCTACAATAATTACAGGACAAAAAAGTCAAAGGATGAAATCATCAAACAGCTAATGGAAGGCAACGGCCGTACTGTCGACAAAGAAAAGAAGTGAGAGGGGTCCGACATGATCAACGATATCAGGGTTGGAGCTCTCATTGCAGCCAGCAGTATAAAGAGAGGAAACAAAAAAACACTGCTGTTCATTGTTTTTGTCCTCTCGCTCATCTTTATGAACCTGGTATTTCTTCCTTCCATGATAGGAGGGATGACCGTCCTGTTTACAGGATTTATGCAGGACTACCCTTACGGAGATATTGTGATTGAGCCAACCGGCGATAATACCTACATCAACAATGCTGACAATGTCCTCCAGAAAGCACGTGCCGTGGAAGGAGTGAGAGCTGCTACAAAAAGACTGGACGTAGGAGCATCCATTGAGCACAGGCAGAATGTGGTGGGGGTGACTGTAACAGGTTTACTTCCCATTGAAGAATATGAGGTTTCACGATACCCGTACATAATCACTGACGGGGACTTCCTGGGCGAGCTTTCCAGGGACGAGATTATTATTGGTGCAATGATCGCAGGCACGGGTTTCGGATCGGAAATATATGATAACCTTGGTGAGGTCAGGGTAGGATCACTTGTTGATGTGACATACAGCAACGGTGTAAAGAGGACCTATAAGGTTAAAGGTATCATGGAAGGAACATTCGAGCTTGTAGACCTTAATGCCCTTGTTCACTACAAAGAGATAGAAGACGTATATGGCCTGGATAGTGGCAAGGCTACCAGCGTGGTCGTGAGAGTTGATGAGCAGGGCACCGAAGAGCAGATGAAGGTTAAGATCAGGGATGCAGGAGTAAACGAACAGGTATTCACATGGGCTGATAAATCAGAAGCCCTCATAAGGCAGGCAATGCAGAGCCTGGGGGCCATAAATGTTATGTCCAAGTTCGTGGGCCTGATCGTAGGTGCTGCATTAATACTAATCATAATCTACATCAATATACTTAACAGGAAAAAAGAGATAGGAATACTGAAAGCTGTGGGTATCACCCCAAGATCAATAGTTTTGTCCTATGCATTCCTGAGTATGTTCTATGTGTCCCTTGGGATACTTGCAGGATTGGTTTTGTACCTGTCACTAATGTTCTACTTCCAGGCAAATCCGGTAATATTCTATGAGACCATGCAGATAAGGCCGCAGATCGATCCGGTACTGCTTGTCCAGAGTATAGTCACCATGCTTACGTTATCAGTGATAGCCGGAACACTTCCTGCATGGAGTGTGTCAAAGGAGAGTATTCTCAAAGCCATATGGGGACGGTAAAAATGATCATAGTAAAAGACCTGAAAAGATATTATGGCTCAGGAGACACGACAGTCAAAGCTCTTAAAGGTATTTCGTTCGATATCAAAAAAGGAGAGTTTGTCGCTGTAATGGGTGCTTCAGGAAGCGGAAAAACTACCCTCCTGAGAATCCTGGCATTGCTGGACGATGCAACGGACGGCGAATACACTATCCAGGGACTGAAAGTATCCAGCCTTCCTGAAGCGGAAAGAAGCTATTACAGGCTTACCCAGGTTGGCTATGTGTTTCAGGACTATGCACTCATCAATGAGATGACGGCAGCGGAAAATGTGTACATTCTTTCCATGATGGAAGGAAAATCAAAGAAGGAATCACATGAGACTGCCCTTGAAGCACTGGATAAGGTCGGACTGAAAGATAAACATGACAGGGTCCCGGATGAATTGTCAGGCGGGGAAAAGCAAAGGGTAGCAATTGCAAGGGCTATTGCCAAGAAGCCTGATATCCTGTTTGCCGACGAGCCATGTGCAAACCTGGATACCAGAAACTCGGAACAGGTTCTGGATGTTTTTAAGGATCTGAACGACAGGTACGGCCAGACTATTGTGATGGTAACGCATGAACCCTGGCACACAAAATATGTTGACAGGGTGATTACGTTTCAGGATGGCACTCTGCTAAGTGACGAGTTGGTGGATGAGCATTGAATTTAAAATAGAAGCACCGGAGAATAAGTTTTACAAACTGGACCCTGATGTAAAGATTCATGTGTGTGACCATGTTTAAAGAGACATAAGATTGAGGATTATCAAATCGTTTATCCGCAGACATCGTCTATATCTTCATCTTTGCAGTGGTTCAGCAGATTACGTATTCTTCACTCTTATTTGTCCCTCAGATCGAGCCTTCAGAAATCCTGTGGTCTTAAAACTGATTTAGTAGAGAAGAAACTTTTAAGGGCTTTATAATGATACCTCTTTCTAGTCTTTGAAACTTTTTTGGTATTCAACCAACCCTTTAAAGATCCTTTATGTCGGAACCATATATCATTCATAATTTAGACGTAGCATCTTGATCTCGTTTTTGCTTCAAAATTACATGCATGCAAGTTTTTACACGGTGGGGACAATAGTCCAATCTCATCGGGACTGCAAAATATTTCTTTTCTATTAAAGATATTGGAGAACTTTTTCTTCATTGTATCTTGATGGTTCAGATTGTGCTTCATCAGAATTATTACGGTTTGCTGCGTCTATAGATTCTGTTTTTTGCAATAAACATGCTATTCTAAAAGGAGTAGTGCCTAGATGAGGCAGGGTTTAAGGGTGTAATTTGTAAGATGCTAATCTCATGCCTGAGATTTTTATTGGGATAAACATTCTGGGCTTTTCATTTGAAACGCATACGGCCTGAACGTTCAGCTAATATATTTCAGTTGAACTCTCCAATTGAGCTATCTGAACTTTAATATCATGCCTATAGGATGAAAATTTCATTATGTAGAGATCTCTTCTGAACATAATTCCTTTTTCTTCTAGCGAGAATAAAAATTAATAACATCATTGGATAAATTATCTTTTGTTATGTGTATCTTCAGCTTCAGTTGCCGTAAAATTCATGAGAGCATCTAGCATGTTATTTTCTTTTTGAGAATCAACTTCTTTTATTATGGCAAAAATATCCAATCCAACATATGCATTTTTTTTGTTGATACTTATAACATGAGTGTTTCCAAAAACATTACGGGTAATTAAATCAGCATCCTCCAATATTTTTAGATTTTTTGCAACAAATGGAGCTGATACATCAAGCAGCCTGGCAAGTTCCAAAATATACTTGTCACCTTCAAATAGCAATTTGAGAATTCTTAAGCGAGTTTTACTTTCCAGAGCTTTAAATATTTTGATACGAGTTTCACCTTCTAATGGACTGAATGCTTCGTATTCTACTTTATTCATAGACATGGGTTTAAGGTGGTTTCTATATAAACTTGTTGTTAATTTCACATAGTGACTAAAATTTTACAGAAAAGTGAAGCAGTGGCAACTGTTGCTAAAATAGCCTCTCAGTACTAAGTGCAAAAAAAACTGACAGATATTATTAGCTATATGCCACTAGTAGAGGTTCCAGTGCTCTTTCATCCCCTATTTCAATAAGAATGAAAGCAACATCTTTTTTACAGTCTTCATCTCCACATTCAAGTTCACAGATAAGCATTTCTACAGCAGGATGTCCTATCCTGATAAGTGATTCAGCAGCATTCCTCCTAACGTCCTTGTTATCATCCTGCAACGCGCCTATGAGTGATTCTATCACCATATCGTTGCCTGAGTTTCCAAGAATTTTTGCAGCATTCTTCCTAACATCTTCATCCGTATCTTTTTCAAGGATTGAAGATATGGATAATGACGCTCTTTTACTGTTTATTTTAGCAAGAGAATCCATTGCACATATTTTGACAAGCTTGTTCTCGTCATTTTCCAATGTATCCTCAAGGTAATCTATAGATCTTTCATCTCCAATCTTTCCAAGAGCATATGCAGAATACCACCTAACACTCATACAATCATTTTCTAATTGATTAATAAGGACATCGACTGCTTTTTTTTCTCGGTACTCGGCGAGTGCAAGTGTTGTTGATGCAACAACAAAATCGTTCTCATCATCCAGCAGTTTAATCAATTGACCAGCAGCTTTCTCGTCAGGTATTTTCGCAAGAGCTAAGCAAGCAGCTGCTCTCACATCAGGAGACGTATGATCAAGTCTCGCGATAAGATGGTTCACTGCTCTTTTGTCCCCTATTTTCCCAAGAGCCAACGCTGAATTAACTACAACAGGTTCGTAATCATCGTTCAATGCTCTCATAAGTGGTAAGACAGCAGTATTGTTAGCAATCTCTCCTAGAGCAATGGCAGCACAGGTCCTTTGTTCGTTATTGTCATTGGCC
Source organism: Methanolobus sp. ZRKC2 (assembly GCF_045291185.1). Taxonomy (NCBI): domain Archaea; kingdom Methanobacteriati; phylum Methanobacteriota; class Methanomicrobia; order Methanosarcinales; family Methanosarcinaceae; genus Methanolobus; species Methanolobus sp. ZRKC2. Next base: position 771,174 of record NZ_CP146980.1, read on the forward strand.
AAAATCGTTACAAGCTCTTCAACAGATTCAGCATCCTTGGCCTCACTTAGAGACAGTGCAGCAATGATTCTGACAAATCCCTCTTCGCTTTTCAAAGCCTTTTCAAAATTTTCTACATTAGGTGTTTCACCTTCGTTGAGGATTAGGGCATAATCATCAAGTTCATTCTTACCAGAGTTCAGTTTACTTACAACGAGTTCAGCAGAAGGGTCATCACATTTCTCAAGTTCACTTAAAATATTGCTTATACTCTCCTTTTGCAGGTTCCTGTACACCTGTAGAAGCGGTTCATTGTCAATTTTGTCTTCATTTTGATCGTACAATGCAAGTAATCTATAATTTTGATTAATACCTTCACTGAAATACTGAACAAGAATATTATGAGTTTCATCACTCCCTATTTCAATCAGAGCATATATCATATATTTTTTTGAAATTGGATTCGCATTCTCCAATTCTTTGATTAGAATGTTCTCTGCATTTCCCCCAATATTGATCAATGCCTGAGTAGCACTCTCTCTCACATCTTCATTTTCATCATTCATCACTTCAACAAGAGGAATTATTGCTCTTTCATCTCTAATCACTCCAAGAGCCCAACATGCCAGATTTCTTGAAGATTCCTCATCAGATTCAAGTGCAGATATAAGGCTTTCCACTGAAGGCTCCCCTATCTCAACAAGTACATCTGAAGCATACCATCCAATATCATTGTTCTTGTTTCCAAGTGCATCAACAAGAGGTACAACTGCTTTTACTTCATAGCTCAATAAAGAATTCATTGCATATTTTCGGACAGTCTCATCGCCTAGCTGCCCAATAATAGGCTTTATTGCTTTTTCATCTTTAATCTTTGAAAGAGCACAGATCGAGTTTATTCTGACATCTTCATTCTCATCCATTAAAGCAGCTATTAATGAAACAGATGCATTCTCATCACCTATGCTTCCAAGTGCATAAGAAGCACTGCATCTCACTTCTTCATCTTCATCTTCCAGAGCTTCTACAAGTGAATTAACAGCTTTTTTATCTTTCAATTCTCCAAGAGCATAAGCTGCATTGCTTCGAACTCTTTTGTCTTCATCATCAAGCATTTGAATAAGAATATCTATTGTTTTTTCATCCTTTATCTCACCAAGTGCATATGCTGCATTACTCCTTACATCCCTATCTTCATCTTCAAGTGAAACAATAAGTGCCTCTACAGCCCTTTCATCCCTTATCTCGCCGAGGGAATACGCTGCAATTCCTCGATTATTTTTATTTTCATCCCCAAGCATAACAATAAGTGCCTCTACAGCTCTTTCATCTCTTATCTCACCAAGTGCCCAAGCAGAATTATATCTTACTCTTTCATCTTTATCTTCCAGTGCAATTATTAAAGGTACAACTGCTCTTTCATCCCTTATCTCACCAAGTGCCCAAGCAGAATTACATCTCACTTTTCTATTTTCGTCCTCAAGTGTTTTCATGAGGGGGAAAATACCATTTTCACACCTCATTTCACCAAGGGAACAGACAGCATTGTTCCTGATACTCCAGTCTTCACTATCCAGATCATCAAGAAGAATATCAACTTCTTTTGTTAATTCCTGTTTTCCATCTTTAATGTTCATCAATAAATTAGATGAATCAATGCAAACTCCTCTGAACTTAAAATTTTCCTGCAGCAGAAATTTCTCTGAACAGTCAGATCCAAGAGCAGAAGCTGCAGACAAAACACATAAAAATGCAAATATTAAAGATAATAGCATCGGCCGAGATATTAGATTCATCTTGAGATTCCCCTACAAGCTTAATTGATGCAAGTTTAGACAGCAGATAGACTTCTGTTGTAGTTATGGTCCTCATAGGCTTAGGCAATCGGATTTACAATCCCAGTTTTAGCATATACAGAATTTTTTCAATCAACTACTCTCCGGTAATCACTCAATAAATAAATTAGAATTTGAGTTTGAACTAAAATATCTATTTGTAATAGAATTAAGAGGCTTAATCCATGGAATTCCATCATTATCAATGGAAACATGAGCATTTATTCCATATACATCCCTTATTGTTTCCTGAGTTAAAACTGAAGAAGGAGAGCCAGTTGCATAGATTTCACCTTTTGTCATAACTACTATATTATCAGCATATCTAGCAGCCAGGTTAAGATCATGTAAGGCAATGATAGTAGTAGTTCCTCTTTCCATCGTTATTTTCTTTATTAATTCAAAGAACTCTAATTGATGTTGCAGGTCTAAACCATTAGTAGGCTCATCCAATAGCAGAAGCTTTGGATCTCTGATTAATGATTGTGTAATAAAAACCATTTGCTTCTGTCCACCACTTAGCTTATTAATGTTTTTCAGAGCTAGATCCTCAATTCCCATATACTTCATCACGTTTGAAACCACTTCAATATCTTCCTGACCAACTTTCCAGGATAAAGAATGAACCAATCCTAAAAGAAGAGTTTCAAATACAGTCAAAGAAGCATTGGTTTCTGATTCCTGTGGGAGGTAACTTCTAATGTTAACCAAGTCTTTTCTGCTCATGTCCTCAACATTTGTTCCATCAATCAAGATGATTCCTTTCGGATCTAGCGTCCCAGCTATACATTTCAGAAGAGTAGACTTGCCTGCTGCGTTTGGTCCTATCAGTGCTGTAATCCTTGAATCAATTTTAAAATTGATATCATCAAAAATAGGATGGGAATTATAGCTGAAAGTAAGATCATTTGTTTCCAACTTCAAAGTGAGTAGCCCCTTTTCATTAGAATTAAGGATAAAAAGAAAGGAACTCCAATGATAGAAGTGGCAATTCCTATAGGAAAAACTCCTTTTTCACATATTATTTTACTACCAATCGAAGCTAGAGACAGGAACAATGAGCCTAAAAGCGCTGACAAAGGCACAAAATACCTCTGGTCTTCACCCACAAGAATCCGAGCTATATGAGGTGGAACAAGACCAACAAAACCTATCATGCCAACAAAAGACACTGCAGATGCCGTGAGTATAGAGACATAAAGAAGCACTTTCAATCGTAATTTTTCAACGTTTATCCCTAAACTTTTAGCTTTTTCATCACCTAACTTTAATGCTGTGAGCTTCCAAAAATCAATGGCAAGTAGAGGAAGAGCAATTAATAGAATTGTCAAGCAAACCGATACTGTTCCCCATGAAGATTTTTCAAGACTTCCAAACAACCAGAAAACAATTTTTTGCAATTGTTCATCCGTAGATGTATACTGTAATAAAGAGATTAGTGCCTGGAATAAAAAAAGTAGTGCAATTCCAGCGAGAACTATAACTTCTTTGCTTGCAGTTTTTCTTTTAGCAACCAAAAATATTGTCATAAATGCAATTAATGAAAGAATGAAAGCAGATGTAGATACAAATACATTGCTACCTAAAACAATCGAATTAAATCCGAAAACCAAAGCTAAAGCAGCTCCAAAACCTGCTGCCGCCGATATTCCAAGCGTATATGGACTAGCCAATGGATTATCAAGAATGGTTTGTACTTCTGCACCAGCTACAGAAAGTGATGCACCAATAAGAATTGCCATCAAAGCTTTAGGTAATCGAAAATCCCATACAATAACATTCGCTGTTGGATTGTTGATATTTGGTGAGATTATTGTTGTAAAAACATCATTAACTGAAAGTGATGCTGATCCGACTGAGATATCTATCAAGAATGCTAAAAACACCATTATAGCAAAAAAAATAAAATAGAGATACTTTTGCTTTACTATAGCACCATATATCTCTTTATCCGATAAAACCATCTTCATGCCTCAACGACATCTAAAATCCACACGCCATTGTAATCAATGGGTAAGAAACGATCGTGGAATTCTATTAGATTTGCTTCAGGATTCATATCCGCAAATTCCTCCGGATACATCCACTTAGCAAATGCCTGCATTCCAACGTAGTTATATATGTGGTAGCTTATACCGTGGTGTATTGCATGTACATCATTATTTTCTACTGCCGTAAGTGTATCCCACCCTGGACGAGTGCAAAAACCCTGAAGAAGCGCCAGGGAATTCTCTTGGTTTGTTGAATATCCAAGTACCATAGAATCTTCACTTTCCGGCCAATACTGTCCAGCTATGACTATTAGATCAGGATTTTCAGCCAGTAAGTATTCTGGATCAATTGGTGTCATGGTCTCGACACCTTCGGCAACATTCGTACCTTCGAGGGTGGTAATCATTGGTCCCCAATTTGAGTTATCAAATGTCATCCCATATTGGGACGGGCCATATGATCCAAATTCCACATAAACCTTCTTTGATGTTACGTTTTCTGTATCCATATTGTTCAAGACAGAATAAACATGATCCATCTGTTCTCCATAAAAATCAGAAATACTTTCTGCCCTTTGTTCTCTGTCTAATACCTGTCCCATTAACAGTATGCTTTCTTGAGTGTTTTCCAAGGGATTTTTCCAGAAGTCCACAATAAGAACAGGTATACCTGCATTTTCCAGACGCTCAATGTCTTCTTGTGCCATCATACTCAACATTAATGGCATTATAACTACATCAGGTTCAAGAGCAACAATCGCTTCTGTGTCAAATGTATTTTTGTACAGACAGCCAATTTTGGGAATTTCCTCTATTTCAGGATACTTCTTTAAATATTCCTCATATGTATCTATATCATTTACTTCAAGCTCTGTTCCCCAGCCAACTATTTTATCTGTAAAGTTCTCTCCTTCCAAGGCAGCAAATTCCTGTATGTAAAGGGCATGGCCTAAAACAACTTTTTCAATTCTGGTAGGAACAGTAACTTCCCTATCTGAAATATCGGTTACTGTTATTGTAAAATGCTTACGTGCAGTTTCTCTCAATTTATCTTTTTCAAGACATTCCACATCTTCTCCTACATAAACAGATTTCATATAGAAAATGATTGCATCTGAAAGTTCTTCTCTTGAAATACTGTGGTCATTATTTAAGTCTCCTGGAATTGCTGCACTAGCTGTGCTTATGCTCAAAACCATCAATAAGCACGATAAAATAACTACATGAATTTTTTCTTTTAGACGTATATCCATTAAAACACCTACTATTGTTTCTTTTTCAGTCATTTCTTCGTAAGTATGCTGCAAAGCCAATGATCAAAACCAAAGTTAGAATTGTCAGGAAAGGTGCGTTTTGCACTTCAGTTTCTTCAGATTGTGTTTCTTGAGCAATCTCGTCTTCAGGGGAGCGTTGCACAACAGTATCTTTCGTTTTTGAAACTACCTCTTCAGATGCTTCTATATTGACCGTTGAATTTTCCTCGATTATTTCAGTTTGCTCATCAGAAGTCTCAGTTATTAAAGCGGAACTGATTCCGCTACTGCTACCTTTGGAGGAAGAAGTACTGGATGATTTTGATTTAACATTTACAGTTGTGTCTTCAATTGCTCCCTCTGTTTTAGCCAGTGGATCATACCATATTCCTGTAAATTTTCCACTTCCCGACGAAGGAGCTTCCACTCTATAAACTATCTGCGTCTCTTCGACTAGTGAAAATATAATTTGTTGTTGAGATTGATTAGTCTGAGTTTCTGGATGATCTGTACTTGTGTAGGAAAACCCTTCGGGAATATTTTCAACTATGCCAATAACATCAGTTCCCGATACACTAAGTGTGACAATAAACTCCGAACTTTCAGTGGGATTTGTCGTTGAAAGTGTTCGTATAACTTGTATTTCTTCTGCAATAGCTGTTGAACTTAAAAGTATTGCAATTATCAAAGAGAACAATACCATTTTTCCAAAGTTTAGTTTCATTTTAAATTCTCCATATGATTAGAAAAAATACCAACTATTTTTGCCACCATATCTCCATATGATTAGTTTGAGTCTCGAGAAACAGCGAATCATTATCTTTTCTAAGAATTTTTTCTAAATAATCGCGAAGTATTTCTTCCTGAGAAGAACTGTTTATTTTGTACATTGGAAGGCAATATTCAACGGCTTCGTCCAAACATGAAAATTTGTTCACGTAGTCTAATTTGGATACTTTTACATTGGGGTATATTCCCATCTGATAGAGGACATTATATAGAGTATTGGATTTTGGCATGGGATGATATTCTTCATTATGAAGAGTATGCCAAATTGCAGGCGAATATATGTCCCATAGATTCTTTCCTGCAACCCAGAAAAGATATACGTGATTTGAAGAAGCTGAAATCATTTTCATGATTGCACTTTTCATATCAGTCATCCCTAATGAATAGGAAGCAAAAACGACATCATATTGACATTCTAAATCAGTTTCAATATCCACATCTTCCCAACGTTTGTTGATGCACTTGATGTTTTGTACATCGTATTTGTTGATATTATCTTTCAGAATACCAATCATTTCTTTAGAAGGTTCTACAGATGTCACATGAGCTGCTTTTTTAGCTATTTGGAGTGATAATAGTCCTGGACCTGAACCAATATCAAGCACTTTGGATTCAGAAGTAATTGGTAAACTATTAATTGTTCTTTCAATTCGTTTGCTATCATTCTGCTTCGTGATTTCATAGAATTGCCTGGCGTTTAATCGTTTTCTCCAAAGAGAAGCATAATCTTCATTGGGATTTGAACCTATGTTTTTCAACATCTCATTTTTCCAAACTTTGTTCCAATCTATTGTACTGGCATCCATTATTTTTCCTCCAGTTTTATTTTATTCCAATTGGAATTTTTATTACAATCTTCAGCTGAGGTCTCAAATTTGGAAATGTCTTAATCATATATATTCGTTTTTAATTTGTTTATTATTATTAGCTTAAATGCTAATATTAAGTTTGAATCAAGTGCATATTTTATAAGAATATTTCAAAAAAGTGCCATATGATCATATAAACATTAGTTTTATAACTAATAATAAAAAACAAAATGCAGTTTTTACTCATATCAATAAATAAGTATAATGCTGCATGCATAATATATGAATAAATAAAATATGAGAATACAGGAAAACATGTGAATAAATTGCATGTATTAATCGATTATGTATTAAATGGTCATTTTTATATCAAAGATGAGTATTCACTTTGCAAAACACAAATAAATTAGTTCGAAATCTAACAGCAATCAGAGAGAATTGGAGATGGTCAAATTAAAAAAAGCAAAAAAAAAGACAATCTGATAAATATCGAAGAATATCTTACTAACGTTGATCAGATATATGAAGATAAAATAAAGAAAATTATACCCAATCATTCTTTTTTCTTTAGAACAATAATAGATTTCATTCCAGAAGATAATAAAAAGTTATTCGAGCTGGGATGTGGAACTGGTTTTTTTACAGAGTTTGTACTGAATACACGTCCGAATTTAGAGATCACATCAATGGACAAGTCTCCATGGATGCTTGAAATAGTTAGAAATAAATCTGAATTAGAAGGTGTAAAACTGATACTTGGTAATGTTTTTGAAACTTGGCCAAGTGAAAACTATGATGTAATATTAACAGCTCTTAATTTACACCATTTTAACAACACAGACAAATTCAATCTTATCAAAATGATTCATGGTTCCTTAAATAAAGGAGGATTATTCATAACAGCAGATGTATTCAAGCCAGATACTGAATTTGAAGAAATGACATACAGAAACATGTGGTTTGATTCAATGATTGAAGCTGGATTTAGTGAAGAAAATGCAAAGAGTATGATTGAAATGAGAAAATCAGCTTATGATTCGATAGATACATTGGAAGGCTATAAAAGAAAACTAATTGATGCTGGTTTCAGGAATATCTGTTGCCCATATGTAAATTATATTTATGGCATATTTGTTGCATACAAGTGAATTACTCTACAGGTTCCACTATCGGTCAAAAATTGAATATATCCACAAGAAGAAACTAGCTTTAACAGAACAAGCAAAGCAGATCTATAAAAGAAACCTATTCAACACAAGTAAATGGTTAAATCATGAAGTACTAGCATGTTTAGTTACAGTCATCTCACAATCTTTCTTCGCTCGTTAAACCTTATTAAAATAATGCGCACTTCCTACATTTATAGAGAAGATGTCGACATGAAATCTGTTCAAAATTTTTAAACCAACAATTTCAACATAATTTTCTTCATATTCCCTTCTACCAATGCATTGAGTGCATCATCACAATCCATCATAGAGTTCTCTCTTTGGAACTTCACAGAAGAAGTTTCACAATTCACAACACATTAGCTTTCAGTATTTCGTGATCTTCGGATTATACAGCGAGTTGAAACTATCCGATATTGAAGAGAGGTGTCAGCAGGACTCCTGACAAAAATGATCACATGATATTGATATAGGCACCAAGACCGTGTATCAAGAGTTCTATGAGAGGATTTACACATCCCTACTTCAAAAACATCTGCTGGACTACCCTGTTAATCTGGAACTTGAATTACCTTCACATTTTTTGCAGACAAGGATTTCCAGTAAATCAATCCTGAAAGGATCGCAATAAAAAACTCCACAGATGGTATTACCAGCCAGATCCCCACCCCTCCGAATATTTTTGGAATTACCAATGCGGCAGGAATCAGAAGAACAAAGGCTTTCAGGGATGTTAAGATCAAGGATGATCTGCGATCTTCGGTGGACTGGAAATATTTTAATAGCGCCATGTTTATTGCTGAAAATATGTAGCCAACAGAATAGATTTTCAATGCAGTGCTTGTCAATGAAACAAGCTCTGATTCTGCGGATACATTTACATAGAGGCTGACCATCTGCTCGCTGAATATTGCAATGATGGCAATTATGACAATACTAAGTACAGTTGTTGTTTTCAATGAATACTTTACAATATCATGTATTCTGTTATGTTTTCCATGGCCATAGTTATAGCTTATCAGAGGCTGGTTGGTTTGTGCAATTCCGACAAAAAACATTGCCGACAGCATTGAAGCAGCTCCAACTATTGCAAAAGCAGCTACTCCGGTAGTTCCGTAATATTTAGTGGCCAGAATGTTCATAGTGGCAATGAAAATTGATAATGAAATGGTTTCAATGAATAGGGGAATTGCATTGTGAACTATCCTTGTAATGATCTGCAAATTGAAATTTGGCAACACAAAACGCAAATGCCCCTGTTTTCGGGTAAAATGAATTAATAATACTGCTGCCCCTGTAAATTGAGATAATCCTGTGGCTACTGCTGCTCCGAAGAGCCCCCAGTGAAGTACAAAGACAAAAAATGCATCAAGAGGTATGTTCAGTATACTTCCGCCAAGAGTGCTTAGTAGTGCAAGATTGGGGTTACCGTCATTCCTTACGGCATTTGATAGTGTAATCTGCAAACTGAAGATGAGAATGAAATACAGGATGACTGACAGATATGTCTGCACCATTCCATGTACCTCTTCGGTAGCTCCTATCGCATAGGATATGTCTTCAATAAAAAACAACCCTGCTACTGTGAAGAGGACTGCAATTACGCCAGTTGTGACAAAAACCACTGAAAAAACATTGCTGGCATCCTTGTATTTCTTCTGGGCCAGCATGATGGAAATGATTATTGATGCTCCCAGGGAAAGTGCCAGGATAACTGCATTTATTCCCATTATCAATGGCACACATAAATTTACAGCAGCCAGAGCGGTACTGCCCACTCCTCTGGCAACAATGATACCATCAGCCACAAAATAGACTGCCATTATTAGCATTGAAGCTATTGAGGGAATAGCATATTTCCAGAAAATTGTTGAGATCTTATCGTTTCCAAGATCCATCTTTTTGGCGTCCATATCGATAAGTCCCTTTTTTATGATGTTTCCGACCTTTTGCTACGGTAATTCAATGGGAATTCTTTCTTTTTCTTATCATCGTTATCGTATGCTGCTTCGTAACTGTTCTGTGCTATCTTTCGAAGTAGCATTCTTGCCTGTTTTTTCTCTTCCTCTGTCAATCCTGCCAAAGAAGTATCTTCCAGTTCCAACTCAATTTTGACAACTTTCGGGATGAGCTGTTCCCCTGCTTCCGTAAGATAAAGCTGCACAGCCCGGCGGTTACTTTCATCGGTGACACGTTTGACAAAGCCTTTATCTTCAAGGACATTTACTGCACGGGCAACACTTCCCTTATCTATGAGAAGTAACCAGGCAATTTTATCCTGTGTCAACCCCTGCTCATACGAAAGCACCATAAGTACGAAGAACTGGCCTGCAGAAAGACCAAGTTCTTTCATTTTGTTGTTTATTCTCACAAAATTACTTCGATAGGTTATTCCGATGAATGCTCCGAAAGGTATGTCTTCCATGTGTTGCACCTTTATGTTGCACAGTTGTAAGGACAACTGTTGTCCAGACAAGATAAATAATTGACTGAGTATTTAAAAATATTGTTTGTAGATTTTTTGGTATCTGCCCTGCGTATTATTTTGCCTGCAATATCATTAATTGATTGTACCTTTCTTTAGAAGCAAAATCAATTAAGCTACCAATGACCACTACCTTTGTCCTTCTTTGCCTCGATTTTTTTCTGTAGTTCAATAAAACCCTGGATAAAGGCTTCGGGCCTTGGAGGACATCCGGGAACAAAGACATCTATAGGGAATATTTCATCCATGTTCTGATGAGTGCTGTAGGATTCGTAGAAAGGACCACCACTTATAGAACAGTCCCCGATGGCCATCACCCATTTTGGCGCAGGCATCTGGTCCCATATCCTTTTCAGGGCAGGGAGATACTTCTTAGTCACATATCCACTGATGATTAGCAAGTCCGCGTGTCTTGGGGAATTACGCGGAATAATACCGAAACGATCAGTGTCGTAGTGAGCAACACCTACGGCAATCAATTCAACACCGCAACAACCCATTGGATTTACTACGAACCACAATGAATTTTTACGGCCCCAGTTGATGACATCCTGAATTTTTGTCTTTTTCAGAAACTCCGCAATGACATTTGAATTAGTGAGTGCTACACCAGGTACATCATCATAACCTATCTGTTCAACATTAGCTTGATCTGTTTCATCCATTTAAGATCTCCTTCCTGATTATTACGAATGGAATATGACTGTCCGAAGGGTATGTCGTCAATATTTGCTCCTTCCTAATTTAGTTGTCATAACAACTGTTGTCATGACAACATTAATGCGAAAGCAGGTATTTAAGGGTATTGTCAGGAGTGAGAAATTGCTAATCGCTATCGAAACCTTTTAATCCAAAGCATTACTTTATGCACTCTGATGAATAACAACTAAGCATTCTGTTCTATTGAAGTTGTTAGCGGTTAATCGAAGATTTGGAGTCCCGGGATTGTTATCTATCAAAGGAGGGCTCATTTATGAATTTAACAGATATTATTGAGTTTACACAGAAACCACAGCTATACGCTGAAGGAAATGCAATTATGTGGACAGATGCCCACATTTCAAAACAGTTGTTGAACATTCACCTTAACCCCGATATCGACCTTGCAAGCAGGAAAAGATCAAGTATTGAAATAACTGTTGACTGGATACTTAATTCGGTCAACATGGAGAAGATGAACATACTCGATCTCGGATGCGGACCGGGGCTTTATTGTGAGATGATGGCAGAAAAAGGACATAGGATCACAGGTGTCGATTTCTCAAAGAACTCCATTGAGTATGCCAGAAAACAAGCCTCAAAGAAAGGTCTGGATATCGAGTATGTGAACCAGAACTACCTCGAGCTCAACGAGGAGAACAAGTACGACCTTGCAATGATGGTGTTTGCAGATTTCGGTGTACTGAAGCCACACGAAAGAGAAGTACTTATCAGGAACGTCCACAGGGCTTTGAAGCCAGGCGGAATCTTCATCTTTGATGTTCTGAGCGACAAAGATATCGAAATAAAAGTTGCTGCAAAGACATGGGAGATTGAAGAGAGCGGCTTCTGGAAGGACAGGCCATACATGGTGCTTTCGGATTCATTCCTGTACCCGGATGAGAAAGTGATACTGTACCAGCATATTGTAATGGATAAATCAGAAAACTTCGATGTCTATCGCTTCTGGACACATTTCTTTTCGTCCGGTGATCTGAAGCCCATGCTGGAGCCGGAAGGCTTTGGGGACATCGAATGCTTTGATGACGTGTTGCCTGATATTGATATGTGGAACGGGGAGAATGTGTTGTTCTGCAGGACGAGGAAAGCTGTTGGAGAAATGGATGCTTGAGGGCATCTATTTCTTATTTTTGTAGTATATCCACAATAAAGGAGGGGTTTGGAGCTAATTAGACAAACTCTCATTAAATAGTAGTAGTTTGTAGGAAAATATATATTTCAAAACATTTCAAATCAATATGCATTAATAAAAAATTAACTATTGTTGATTAATGATCCTTGGTTAATCACACTAATAAAAGTAGAGGCAAAAAAGATGCTTGAAGCAAAAATCTCTGTCGAGCAGGCAAAATGTTCTATAGCCCGCGTAACACAAGGTAATGATCTTGAACTGGAGATTCTCTCTCATATGCCATATTCCGAGTCAAGGGATCTTTTCCTTGTCAGGGAAAAAAAGCGTACGAGTAAAACCCCGTTATACCTTGAGCAACTGAAAGAGGATGAATCAACCGAATTTTTCGAACTTCTTCAGGCTTCACCGGATCAAACATTGTTTCTTATTGCAATGAGAATTAAAACCCCAGTCAAATTATTTGAAGAAGCAGGCTGCTTCATTATATAGCCCACCCTAATCAAAAATGGAAAGTCACATTGCACAATAATTGCACCAGATTTAAATCATCTAAGTAAAGTTTATTCCAATCTAAAGGAAATAGGAAAATGGTCGATTGATGAAGTGCGTAATCTGGATAAGGAAGAATTAAAAGATAATTTGACAAATATGCAGAGAAAAGTTCTGATTACCGCACAGGCAATGGGTTATTTCGACATTCGACACAGGGTTTCGATCGAAGATATAGGAAAAGCTTTAGCAATATCCAAGTCAACTGCTCATCATCATCTAAAGGAAGCAAACAGAAAACTTGTAGAAAAATACATTGATGAAACTAAAACGCAATGATTTGTTGAAGCTGGTAACCTAATAATGACTTGATGAAGAGGGGAAGAATAGGTTCCGTTGGAACTAATTCTATCCTGGATGCGATATACGTTTTTTTAAAAAAATAGATGAGGCTGTCGGGGAAATAGATGCTTAGAGTCTCTATTTTACATTTTTTGCTAAAGATAAAACCAAAAAAAAGATTACTTTTGATTAATAGATACAATCTTCGAAGAATTAACATTCGAATTTTGGAACCTTACAGAAAAATACTGAAACAGATAAAATCCATAAATGCTTATTGGAGTCCAGTCTTCTGTTCAGAGCTGCAAGGTTACAAATCTGGTTACTAAATGTTGAGGAAGCAAATTAATCATATGAAAATATCTTTATATTAGCGAGTAAATTAATTTCGCTGGTTGTTTATGGAAATTGAAATATTCAGAGAAGATGAAGTCTTTTCTGACAATAAAGTCAGATTCGGTATAAGGCTAACAAACAATGAAGATATAATAGCCACTGACGTTCAGGTAATTTTGGATTATAGTGAATCACTCTTCGAATTGGAGGGTAACAATGTCCTGAAATTAGGTAGTGCACCTCCTGCCACTTTACGGACTGTAAAGTTTATTCTCAAATCATTGGGATGCGTACATAAGGAGTCCATTAAAGCAACTATAACATACAATGACCATAAGTGGGAAAAACATGTGATTCCGATAAATGTCATACAGTATTCAAGCATAGAAGGGACTAGCCTGCAATCCATCAATACAAGCAAAAATAATAACAACAAATATAGCTTCCAAAGCATTTTCCAAATTGGCTCTCTTCTTAGTTATGCACTGGGAATATTAATTATACTTGGAGCATTTGTTGAGCCTGACGAAGGAATTGGAGTTACTCTTCTATTTTTGGTTACAGGTATTGCCATACTACCAATCACCACAGATCTGATTGGCAGTCATTTCAAATATGAATTCTCTGCTTGGAGAAAACTTTCATTTGTATCAACTGTTTTCTTTCTAACTTTTCTACTTATGATTATCCTAGACATTTGAGGTAAATTATTTTATCGAGAGAAAGTAAAATAATCGTATTTAAAGCAAGCAATAACCCTTAAATATCACCTCCCCCAATTCTCAGATAATGTCTAACCCTACCACAACTCACACCGTACCCAATGTACCTGTGTCCGTAGTAGTGGTAGTGCTAAACGCTTGAGCTAACAAAAGAAACTTTTCTGGCTCAAGTGCGCGTATTTTCTGGTTAATTACTGAATAGTGTATCCTGTGCCGGGATCGTTTCTTTCATGGAGAATCAAAATGGAAGAAATGAATGGAGCAGAAGTCTTAGTTAAATGTCTGGAAGACCTCGGGGTCAAACAAATTTTCGGTTATACCGGAGCTGCAATACTGCCGGTTTTCCATGCACTTGAGAAGAGTGACATCGATATAATCATCAACTCTAATGAGCAGTCGGCGGCTTTCAGTGCGGCCGGTTATTCCAGGTCGAGCAATGAGGTCGGTGTTGCTATAGTCACATCCGGACCTGCAATTACCAACACCCTCACAAGTGTTGCAGATGCCTATGGAGACAGCATTCCCCTGCTTGTTTTTGCAGGGCAGGTCCCCGAGCATAAGATAGGTACCGACTCCTTCCAGCACATCAATGTCAAGGGTATCTTTGGAGAGGCTGCCAAGAAGGTTATTCAGGTTTCAAATGATGATGACCTCGAGTCGATGATCAAGGACGCATACTACTTTGCTAAGTCGGGAAAGCCCGGACCTGTTGTCATAGATATTCCTCTGGATAAACAGCAGAAGATGCACGAATACCAGGACATCAACATCATGCGTTTTGAGGAAAGCTACCACGATGACAGGCACCTTTGTGAAGAACAATGCGAGGAGTTCTTTGAGTTGTTCCTGAACTCAAAGCGACCACTGCTGTATCTCGGAGGCGGTCTGAACTCAGAAGCAGGTAGCCAGGCTATCAGGGAGTTTAATGAGTATTTCCGGATACCATCTGTCAATACCCTCATGGCAAAGGGTGTTATTGACGGACGGGACGAGCTCAACCTTGGCATGCTCGGGATGTTCGGCACACCATATGCCAACATGCTCATACAGGAGAACGATTTCTTCTTCGCTATCGGCGTCCGCTGGGATGACAGGGTTGCGGAAAAGGTCGGGTTTGCTATCGGCATCGACATAGCCTACATCGATATCAATCCCGAGAAGATGCACCAGATCAAGATCGAGCGTGGCCCGAAATTCACGTTCATCGGGGATGCTGCCACAGCTATCCGGGACCTTCTGGACTACGCCAGGAAACACGATATCAAACTGGATATTCAGGAATGGCAGGATCGTGCAAGATTCCTGAAGAATTCCTGGCCCCTTGATTATAACAGGAAGTCCGAGCAGATTCAATCCGCCGGGATAATGGCGCTTCTTGCAGACTGCATTGACGAAAACACCATGATAACAACAGGTGTCGGCAATCATCAGATGCTTGCAGCCCAGTACCTTACCATGCAGAAAGTAAAGTCCTTCATGACATCAGGTTCCTTCGGAACGATGGGTTTCTCCATGCCAACGGCTATCGGCGTTCACTATGCTAACCCGGATGCAAAAATCATCGCAATCGACGGGGACGGTAGTCTCAGGATGAATCTTGGAGAACTGCATACCATCGCTTCACTGAATATACCCGTCAAAATACTCCTGCTAAATAACAGGAGCGACGGCATGGTCCAGAATCTGCAGGATGCTGCTTATGAGGGAATCAGAACCGGGACACAAAGACAAAAAGATGTTCACTTCGCAGAAATTGCAAAATCATTTGGTTTCGAGTACGCAAAGAGAATAACCGAAAAGAACAGCCTGAAGGATGAACTTGAGGTCTTCCTAGATGCTGAAGGGCCGTGTTTCATGGAAATCTGCACAGACAGGGAGGAAACCCTCTATCCCAAGGTTCCGGCAGGAGGAGCGTACAAAGACATGGTCCTCGGACCATACATAAAGCAGATACCTTCCACTGATCAGGAATATATCAGGGATACTGACTGTGTCACTTGTACGGAAGAGAAATCAAAGCTCGTGGAATGAGGAGCCTTTCCTCATTTCCCGAGCACACTTTCAGCCAGAAGCACGGAGATGTCTTTCATTTCCATAGTTTCATCCTTTGACTTGGAAACGCCTCCCATATGATGCATACAGAAGGGACAGTACGAAACCATCATATCCGCCTTATCCTTGTAATCACTAATCGACAGCATGGCAATATCGGTTGCTATATCCGGGAAGTTTGGTTTAAGGCCGGCCGGTCCTCCGCAGCAGACCTGCCTGCCATCGAAGAGCTCCTTTACCTCCACACCCATGCTAGCCAGAATACCGCGTGGAACATCCTTTGACTCTCTCATGGGGCATGCATCCCTGACTGAAACAGTATAATCCAGCTTCTCTGGTTTTAGTGTGCCATCAGCGATCATGTCCTTGAAGATGTTGAGAGAATGCTCAACCTCAAAATTCAATTCCCTGTAAAGTTTCGGATACTCACGACCCAGGACCAGATAGCAACCAGGACATGAAGTAATAACTTTACTGATTCCCAGGGATTCAATATAATCAACAAAGTTTTTTGCATGCTCGGCCGCCTGTTCGAAATGGCCGTTGTCTATGAGGAAAAGCCCACAGCATTTCTCTTCCTTCATTATCATCGGCTTGATACCTGCATGGTTAAGAAGCCTTATTGTTGCCCTAGCTATATCGGGCTGGCTGTGTGCCACCCAGCAACCTGCCATGTAGGCGATATCAGAGTTTTCAGCAATTTCAAGATCATCGGTAACCCAGTCAAACCTCTTTGCAGGGTCCATACTGCCGGGACTATTCCGGTAAA
This sequence comes from Methanolobus sp. ZRKC2, assembly GCF_045291185.1. Taxonomy (NCBI): domain Archaea; kingdom Methanobacteriati; phylum Methanobacteriota; class Methanomicrobia; order Methanosarcinales; family Methanosarcinaceae; genus Methanolobus; species Methanolobus sp. ZRKC2. The sequence continues at coordinate 788,046 of NZ_CP146980.1, forward strand.
GGATGTTCTCGGATATCATTGTAGTCTTTTCAGGCTCCTTTCCCTGTTCTGCCAGCAATTGCCTCTCGTACTGGATGATATCCGTTATGGGAATATCCATAGGACATACGTCATCACAGGCACCGCAACGTGTGGAAAGGTAGATGTTATCAAACTCATCCTGTGACAGTTTCCCACCTGCAACAATCTTTGCAAGACTCTCAATTTTACCTTGGGGCGTGAAACGATTGCCTTCTGTCACCACATTGGCCGGGCATACATCCCAGCATTTCTTACAATCAATACACGAACTTATTTCTTCCTGAAAACGATGCATCTGATCACCTGATTTATTTGCCCGAAAAAGGACTATCAGTGATCACTCCAGTAATCCTTATCCCTTTTTCCATCACATGGCATCCGAAGAATATCCGGATAAGGATACAGGAAGGTATAATTTTTAACATTTTCAGCATCGTAGTGAAGCACCAGGAGCCGAAGAACTTCCTGTAGTGCGTCCTCATCTATCCTTTTTTCAATGTAATTTCGAAGCAAGTTCTCAAAGAACTGCTTTTCACCGGACGGCATGGACTCGTTAAATGGAGAAACTATCTTTCTTGCGACGACAACCCCGGATTCAAGGTCTCCGGGTTTTTGCATAAGGTCTTTGAGCAATGTCTCATAGGCTTCAACAGTTTTTTCTAAACCTCTGGTGCTGACTTGTTCCAATAATTCACACATTTTCCCGTAAACGCTATCGTCATAGAAAGAAAAAAGGAAGTAGTTCTTTCTGTTAAATACCTCAAGCTCTTTCTGGGAAAGTGATCTTTTTACGCACCTGAAATCTGCAAACGTGTACAATTGTGTCAGAAAATGATTACGTATCCTGTAATTACGCAGCCTGTCATCCTCCTCCATAGGATGACCGGCATACCTTGCAATGATCTTCTTTGCAAAGAATCCTGCACCTCTTTCGACCACAGGTGCCATACTAGTGCCAGAATAGACTTTAATATTCCTGATCCCGATAGTAGGAGAACCTGACTTGAAGATAAAGCCATCTACATCATCCAGACGATCCATGAAATTGTCCGTAAAATCGTCCATTTCCGTTGTGACATCCCTTCCTGTCTTTGGCTGGACAAGACGATAGTTGTCATCTTCCTTTACTATCCTGATGGGTTCACGGGGAACGCCGAGGCCTATTCCGACCTCTGGACATACCTTTATGAAATCGACCATTGGCTCCAGATCCCTGACAACTTGTGAATGAATAAGCTGCCCGTTATAACGCACATTCTCGAATTCAAGGCATTTGCTTACAAGTACTATCGGTCTTGGAAAATTCTGGATACCCTGCATTGTCCCCACAGGGAATATGTTGTTCAGGTATTTGCCTTGTTCGAAGCAATGATTTCAAGAAAAAGAAGCCAAAAGCGCTGTCAGGAACTTCCAGACTTTCAAAACCGAGGGCACATGCAATCTTTCAGCTGGAGAATGCGGGTTCTTGATAGTCGGCCCAAAGGATATCATATCCATTTCCTGAAACTTCGAGCCTATTACGGCGCATTCAAGCCCTGCGTGTATTACCTCGATGCTGGCTTCTTCTCCGAAAGTATCCCTGTAAACACCCTTGCATCGCTGCAAAAGAGGAGAATCAAGATCCGGCTGCCAGGCAGGATATCCGCCATTATGAAGAACATTTGCACCTGAAGAAGCTGAAATAGCTTCTATTTCTTTTGTTATTTCAGCAAGTCCCGAATCAGTAGAACTACGCTGGCTGGAAAGTATCACAAGATCATTGTCCTCCATTTTAATAGTTGCAAGATTGTTTGATGTCTCCACAAGGCCTGGAACATCTTCCGACATCATGGCAACACCATGAGGCAACTGTACCAGAAGACTGACTATCCTTTCTGAGAGGTCTTTATTAATTGAAAAGATTTCATCCTTGCATGTCTGTTCTGTCAGCCCTATGGACAAAACCGGATCATTTTCACTGTACTCCAGCCTTGCATCCTTTTCAATATCCCGAGTGAGAGACAAAATGTTTTCATGATCATCAGGAGAAACTGCAATCGTGGCTTCTGCCTGGCGTGGGATAGCATTATGGGCCGAACCACCATCCATATGGATGAGATACAGGTCAAAATTCAAAATCAGAGTGTCAAGAACCATTGCCAGTATTTTATTGGCATTAGCTCTTTTTTCATGTATATCCACACCTGAATGCCCACCTGCCAACCCATCAACCGCCAGTTTGCATACGATATAATCCTCAGGGACAGGTGTGAATTTCAGGGATATGCTAATGATAGTGTTCATTCCACCGGCGCAGCCGATAACAAAAACACCTTCATCTTCTGAATCAACATTAAACAATATTTTCCCGGAAATGAAATCCGGCATCAGTTCGTTGGCGCCAGTAAGACCTGTTTCCTCATCGACTGTAAAGAGCAACTCAAGAGGAGGATGAGGTAATTCTTTATCCTTTGCAATTACCAGTGCCATAGCAAGAGCAATCCCGTTATCCGCTCCCAGGGTTGTCCCCCTGGCTCTTAGCCAGTCACCTTCGATGTACTGCTCGATGGAATCATTTTCAAAATCATGAAGAGAATCAGGGTTCTTCTCACAGACCATATCCATGTGACCCTGTATTACTATCGCAGGTGATTTTTCGTATCCTTCTGATGCAGGCACGCTGATGAGTATATTATTCACACTGTCGAACTTGAAATTGAAATCATTGTCCAGGGACCATTCTTTCAGCCAGTTTGCAATCCTTTCCTCATGCCCCGAACATCTGGGAACACTGTTTATCTCCTTCAAGACATCAAGTATCTCCTGCGTGACTTCATCCATGCTCTCTCTTCCTTTTATTTTTCTATATAGTAGGACTTTAACCGACTTTAAAGGTTTCTTAGAACACAGTCACAAGCAAAGGATATATTTGGCTAAGAGCTACATATAAACAGAAAATAGCTTCAGGAATGTGAACCAGTGAGTATCAGTAGCCTTGTCAGTGTAATCGAAGGAGATATCGTTGAACAGGAAGTTGATGCAATTGTCAATGCAGCGAATAACTCCCTTCTTGGTGGAGGAGGAGTTGACGGTGCAATACATCTGGCGGCAGGTCCCCAGCTTCTTGAAGAATGCAAAACCCTCGGAGGATGCCCGACAGGTGAAGCACGGATAACCCGGGGCTATTGGCTGCCTGCAAAATGGGTGATACATACTGTGGGGCCGGTATGGCAGGGAGGAAATGTTGAAGAAGACCTATTGCTTGCGAGTTCATACCGGAATTCCCTTGAGCTTGCAGTCAGGCACAATATAAAAAGCATAGCCTTTCCGGGAATCAGTATCGGAGCCTATGGATTTCCTGCTGACAGGGCCTCTGTTATCGCTGCCAGCACCATAAAAGAGTTCCTTCTAAATGATAATCTGTTGACAGATATCAGACTTGTTTGCTTCAATGAGCACGCCTATTCTAATTATTCCAGTGCAGTGAGCAATGTTTTCAATGACTGATATCTTGGAATTTGCTGAATTAAATTGTACTGTTTTTGAGCCTATATCATTATAATGAGAAATACTTGATTTATCAAAGTGCAATAAGTATATATAGTAGAACAGTAATGAAGATAGATTGCACATGAAATGCACAGAACATGTGTATCCATATTATGACGTGGTATTAAATGGTGGTACTTTATTACCCGAGCCGTCAAAAAAAGAACCCTGAGAACCGTGATTCATCAGTTGTGGAGTATGAGTATTAAGTGCTGAGGTGGCAGCATTTTCTCAGGGTTTTCTTTTGGCCAATACTTGCCTGCACAGTTTGTTATTCATCCTCACAGAAAAGTCTTTTTTCTTATGTAATTGCTGATAAAATACTTATGAAAACCTTTTCCTTTAATAAATATGAAAGTACTAATTGTCAAAAATATTTCCAGAGAAGGAGAAGGAATCCTCAAGAAGATTCTGGATGAGAGCAGGATATCATATGATGTTGCTGAACCCGATTCCGGGGAAGATATACCTGATCCACTAAACTATGCTGCAATTTTCGTTTTTGGTGGTCCAGATAGTGCCAATGACATGACTGGAAAAATGACTGACGAACTTCAAAAAGTCAGAGCAGCCATAGATAACGGAATACCATACATGGGGATATGTCTTGGAATGCAGGTCCTGGTTAAGGCATGCGGAGGCAGGATTGAAAAAAGTGATGTCAGGGAAGTTGGCTTTAAAGGGCCTGACGGAGAACACTTTAAAGTCGATATATGTAGAGGAAAAGAAAAAGAAGCTCTTTTTAATGGGCTGGGCAAATCCCTGAAAATATTTCATCTGCATGGTGAAACAGTTGCTCTCACTGATGAAATGGAGTTGCTTGCAACCGGCAAGTTCTGCAGGAACCAGATAGTAAAAGTCGGAGAGAATGCTTACGGAATCCAGGGGCATTTTGAACTGACACCTGAAATGCTCGATATATGGCTTGAAAAGGACCCGGACCTGAACGTACTTAATGCAAATGAACTCAGGAACGATTTCCAGGCAATCTGTGAGGAGTACACAAATAATGCGGAAAACCTATTCAAGAACTTCCTTGGAATAGCAGGAATCATATAAAAATGGAAGGATATTCGCAGAACTAAAATGTGCCGTTAAATCGATACAATTTTTGAGAATAAAGAGTCTACGCATTACAGCAATATGCGAACAAGCCAGATTTTTAAAGAAAGATCATTTGTACATCCATTTAAGCTCTCATGATTCTGAAGAATTAGGGAAGTATTTTAGAATTCAAAAAGAGAAGAAGACATTCAACAATTTTATACATTTGAAGAGAAGAAAGTGGAAGTTAATAATATATAAATAGATTAATTAATATAACATACCCTGTTACATATGAAGGTGTATGGATGCGAGAACACAAAGATAAACTACTTCCCAACAAAATCACACTTCTCATAATTGCCACAGTTTCAATTTGTCTTATATTCGGTTCACAGACAGCATTTGCTCAAACCATTGTAAGCATTACTCCGTCAAGTTCAACCGTGCAGACGAATCAGAATTTCAGTGTATACATAAATGTCAAACCTGATACTTCCTTTGTGGGAGCGCAGCTTGACGTCGATTTCGACAATTCATTGATAGCAGCAAACAATGTCATAGAAGGAGATTTGTTCGGAGGTGAAGAAACCCTGCATATATTCAATAAGGGTACCATCGATAATGAGGGCGGAACAATCAGCGGCCTGTATGCAGCGATACTTGGCGGAACTCAGATAGATGACAATGGTGTTTTCGCAGAAATCGAATTCTCAAGCGGTGACCATACCGGTTACTCAGACCTTGGACTTTCAAATCTAATATTAAGCAACTCAGTAGGAGAAGCCATTGAAGTAAGTGTTGAAGCCGAAGGTATCACTATTATTGAACCCACAGAGGAAATTGTTCCACAAACGGAAAACACTGAGGCAAGTTCAGGTAGCGGAAGCGGAGGTAATTCCGGTGGATCCGAAGATGTAGAAAACATCGACCTGAAAGAAGCAAAAAGTACCTATGTCACCAGTAATTCGGATATTTCTTATCAATTCAATGAACAGGATAACCCCATCAACTCTATTTCGTACCATTCCCTCAAGACCGCCGGGCAGACAACGAGTACTATTGAAGTCCTTAAAGACACCTCTGCCGCTGTTACAGATAACCCTCCGGGAAAAGTTTACTGTCATGTTAATATATGGGTTGGTAAAACAGGCTATGCAACCGAAGCGAATATAGAAGAAGCGGTCATTGGTTTCAGTGTACCGAAGGAATGGCTAACAAGCAATGGATTTGATGCAAGTTCAATTCGTCTGAACCGGTTTAATGAGGATAAATGGAACGAACTGAAAACCAGCATTGTGGAAGAAAATGACGATTTGGTTTTCTTTGAGGCTAAAACACCTGGTTTTTCTCCCTTTGCAATTACAGCATTGGTTTCATCAGAACCTGCCCTCATGGAAGAAGCAGACACTGATGAAAGGACCGAAGATGAGAATCCTGAGAAGCAATTACCGGTTTCTGGAGAAACTGCGGAAGAAACACAGGGACTTGGACAGAATTCTGCATTATTCCTGGCACTGAGTCTGGTTGCAGTTGCCATCCTGAGAAAGAAATAATCCTGCCTTAGGAATTATAATCTTTTTAGTGAAACTTTTTTTCGATCATAATTTATATTCTCATTCACTTTATAGGCATAGAGGGATGTCCAATGATCGGAATTATGTCGGATTCGCACGATAACCTTGAAGCAATAAAAGATGCGGTGAAATTCTTCAATGAAAAAAAGGTTACTACGGTGTTACATGCAGGTGATATCATTTCACCTTTCACATCCAGGGCTTTTAAGGAACTTGATGCGAGACTCTACTTTGTCTTTGGCAACAACGACGGGGACAGAAACCTGCTCAGAAAAAAATTCAACAACATTGGTGCCGAATGTTGTGAAGATTTCGCAGATCTGAACATCGAAGGAAAACACATTGCTCTGCTACATGGAATATATGAATCCCAAGTCAACGCAATAGCTGAATCAGGTCATTTTGATATCGTGGTTCGAGGACACACTCATGTAGCAGGAAGCAAGGAGATAAACAAAACACTTATTGTGAATCCGGGGGAAACCGCCGGAGTGCTTACCGGAAAAAAGACAGTAGCACTCCTTGGTCCCGAAATTGGTGTACAGATAAATGAAATATAAGTTCAGAGAATCGCACGTACTTTTGAAAGGATATCTTTCACCTCTGAAGGATTAATATCCAGATTTTTGTTCTTTTGTATGCCAAGGTCAGTCAGCAGAATATGTTTGTCCATCCGGATACCTGCCTGTTCCATGGTTTCCTTTGCACAGTTAACCGGACAGCCGTCAATTACAACTACTCTCTCACATCCTTCGGCCGATTTCAGAAGACCGGACCTGCGGCCACCAATACCTACCATACACATCATATTGCCAACTCCCATTTTATGCAGTCCTACAGCAACCGCATTGCTTAGTTGACCTACATTTGAATCCCCTGCACAGGGAAATATACCAACACTGTCAGAACCGCAGGAACATTTTACATTCCCAGTCATGAGAAATACCGATTAAGATATCCATTTTTTAACATTATCCAGACTTGGAATCTTGCCAGCTATTTTGACATCACCGTCCACAACGACTCCAGGAGTCAGCATTACACCATAGGAAAGGATAGTATCCATATCTTCCACTTTCACTATTTCTGCGTCAATACCGGCTTCAGTTACTGCCTGTTCAACTATTTCCTTTGTCTTTTTGCACTTTGCACAACCGGAACCTAAAATCTCTATTTTCATATTCATACCTCTATTTAATCTCAGATAAATACCTTGATAGCATCGTAGTCACACGAAGCAACGCAATCCATGCAATATTTGCATGAATTCATGTCCGATGGGAAACACTTGCTATCTTTTAGTTCAAGAATGCTATTCTGGCATGTATCCACACAAAATCCGCATCCTACACATTTTTCTTCATATACTGCGATGAATACCATTAGATCACTTCTATTGACAATATCATCTATTGCCACCATATGCCAGTTTATCAGTATCCTCTCATTAATATAGATATCAATTCTTCTGCGTTAGGCATTCTTTCCCGGATCTTGTTGCAGGTATTTTCAATATCATAGCTACAGCGTATAATTTCAGTATCCCGGGTTTCAGTATTAAATACGGCACAGCTTGCCAGAGGATTCAAATCCCGTGGCTGGCCCACAGAACCCGGATTAATGATCATTATACCATTTACTTCCCTGACCATAGGCTGGTGAGAGTGTCCTGTGAATATAAAATCCGCATCGATTCCTTTAATCATCTCAGCCACTTCATCATCAGGTGTTTCAGGGCGTATGTACTCATAATTTGATTGCGGGCTGCCGTGGGTGAAATAGAGTCTCTGTCCGTTCAGAACTTTCTCAGCCTTAAAGGGAAGCTGACGCAGGAAGGACAGATGATCTTCTGCAAGAAAATTCCAGGTGTACTCTCTCGTTGCTATGGAAAGGTGCTTGTACTTGTAGCCACAACCACAATCTATTCCGGTCCCAACGGCAGCATCGTGGTTTCCAAGCACGGTTTCAATATTATTCTCCCGGATAAGAGCAATACATTCAGAGGGAGAAGGACCGTAATCCGCAATATCACCAAGACAGAAAACTTCATCATGAGGCACTTTTAACACTGCATCAAGGGCCTCTTTGTTAGCATGTATATCAGATATTAATAGTAATCTCATTCGTTATCACAACCTAGATGCCACTAAAGTAATAGGTAGCAAATATCATCCCCGAGAACGCTGCTACTATCACTACCAATGATATGTATGCCATACCTTTTTTCATACCCATTATCCGGCTTATCACAATCATATTCGGAAGGCTCAGGGCAGGACCTGCAAGAAGCATTGAAAGTGCCGGACCTTCACCCATTCCAAGCTGGGTAAGAGCACTGATTATAGGCACCTCTGTCAGGGTAGAGAAATACATAAGGGCAGCAGATACCGAGGCTATGATGTAAGAGCCTGCATCAGCTCCACCCACATATTCTACAACATATTCATCAGGAATGATTTCCACAATTATTCCTGCAAAGAATACACCAACCAGAAGCAGGGGAGTTATCATTTTTACAAGGAACCATGTCTCACTCATCCAGCTCTTTCTTTCTTCTGCAGTGAACAATTTAAAGGAGACATATACAGTAATTAGTATCAAAGGAATCTCAACAATAACCTTGGCTGTCCATGTTGTCAGGATCTCTGGAGCTACGAGAATTGCAAGCAGTAGTACAAAAAGCCATGCACTGTGAGCATGCTTTTCTTCGCCGAATGTTTTTATGGCTTTTCTTTCCCCGTTGTTCCGCTCAAATATCAACGCCATGGTGAGCCCTATTACTACAGAAAGGGTAATAGCTGCAACAGCCCTTGAGACTCCAAGGTCATAGCCCAGAATCTTAGCTGTGTACACTATTGCAAGAATGTTTATTGCAGGAGCTGAGAACAGGAATGTTGTGGCCGGACCGATACCCGCACCTCTCTTGAAGATACCTGCAAACAAGGGCAGTACCGTACAACTGCAAACCGCAAGAAGACAGCCTGAAACTGCTGCAACAGTATAGGAAATATACTTTGGTGCATCTGCACCGAAGAACCTAAGAACCGACTCTTTCGAGAACAACGATGCTATGGCACCTGCAAGAAAAAAGGCCGGCACCAGACATAAAAGCACATGCAGAGCTAGATACTCCTGTAACGATGCAATACCAACGGATATAAGATGCGTTATATAGGGATCCATCATTTCAAATAATGTTGAAACTGTATATATAGGTTGTGGCTTCAAATATTTTTGAAATACAAACGATTTTATCCTCAAAAGCAAATTAGGAAGCATGTCGTTCAAACCAATCGGAAAAGTGGTCAACTTTGCAGATGAAGAGACAATGGAAATACTTGCATTGTGGAAAGAATCTGTCAGTGAAGTCGAACTGAGTAAACATACTCATGCATCAGCATACGTATTTGAGGAATATACTCATTATATTGTGGTCCATGATTCCCTTAATATGGAGTTCCCACAAAAAAGAGACGAGTGGAACAAAAGGTTCTGCAGGGAAGGTGGAGTTTCTGTTGTCAAACTCATAAAACACGACAACAACAAGTTGTATTTCAAAGGCCTGCTTGCAACAAACAATTCTTCTGTCTACTCCATATTGCCCTACACAGAATTTGATCACCCGGAAGCAACCTACCCGTCCCAAGAGATGGAAAAACTCAAAAAGACCGTCTTTGACGCAGTTATACCGCTTGTAAAAGGAAAGGATGTACTGGATGTCGGATGCGGGCTTGGGGCTGCAACCCTGGAGATTGCCCGGCAACATGCTTCAGCAAATGTACTTGGAATAGATCTGCTGGAAGGAATGATACGACAGTGCAATTCAAACGCTGATATTTACGATATCAGTAATGCAAAATTTGAAGCAGCAAGCGTTTATAGTCTCCCTTATGAAAACAGGAAGTTCGACACTGTGACATGTTTCTTCATGCTGCATCATCTGGATAATATTCCAAAGGCTCTTGGAGAGATAAAAAGAGTACTTGCAAATGAGGGAAGGGTGCTTGCAGCCGAACCTTTAAACCATCATCATGGAACAAAGAGAGAAGGAAACGATTGGATTAAACTATTTGAGAATGCAGGATTCTCTGCGGTTTTCAGGAACATCAGCAAGTCTGCTTTTATAGAAGCAACAGTAAAAAAGTGATGATTATAGGGAGGAATCGGGTGCTTCTGCACCCGACCATATAGAGCCTGCTTGCATGTTCAATGCAAAGAGGTAAATTGAAAATATTCAGATATAAGTGAAAGTACATTCGTGTTACAAAATATACTTTCCATAACACTATTTCTACTATATGTTGATTCGATAAAAAACTTTTGGACATTATTGCATCCCATGAATGTAATACTATGTGCTAGCCGAAATCGAAAGTTTAAAATATGCTTCGTGCTAACGAATAGCATTAAAATTTCAAGGGACCGAAAAATGTTAGGTATAGACGACCCACAAATATGGATTGCATATGTTTTGTGCTTCCTGAGCGCAATAGGATGTATAGTATATGGCGCATTGAAATGGAATGACGGAGTGGACGAGACTGTCTGCAGTACAGCAAAGCCAACATCAACAGTGGATGAGGAGGTTTATTGATGGCGGTAAGTACACCAATCCTTGGCATTGCCGTACTCATCTACATGATAGTAGTATTTTACTTAGGCTGGCTTGGCTATAAGCAAACAAAGGATTCAGATGACTATATGCTTGCAGGCCGTAAAGTTAACCCACTTGTGCTGGCGCTGTCCTACGGTGCGGCGTTTATAAGCACTTCTGCCATCATAGGTTTTGGAGGATATGCCGGAGCCTTCGGCATGGGCGTGCTCTGGCTTGTTTTCATGAATATCTTCGTAGGTATATTCATAGCATTCGTGCTTTTCGGATCAAGGACCAGGCGCATGGGCGTCAATCTTGGGGCAGTCACATTTCCCGAACTTATCGGGAGGAGGTTCCAGTCACGTTTCATACAGGGTTTTGCCGGTGCACTGATAACTATTTTCATGCCCTTGTATGCAGGAAGTGTCCTCATAGGAGGAGCACGTTTCATGGAAACTGCCCTGAATATCGAATATAACAGTGCAGTACTTATTCTTGCAGCGATAGTAGCTGCTTACGTTATAACAGGCGGACTCATTGCCGTTATGTATACCGACGCCCTTCAGGGAGGGCTGATGTTTATCGGTATGGCCATCCTTTTCGTTCTTACTTACTCTAAACTTGGTGGTGTCGTGGAAGCGCACCAGTCGCTTACCGACATGGCTCACCTCGTACCTGAGAACCTGGCAGCCATAGGACACACTGGCTGGACCTCTATGCCCGAGCTCGGCTCACCCGTCTGGTGGACACTTTTTTCCACGATAATACTCGGTGTTGGAATTGGTGTGCTTGCACAGCCACAGCTTGCGGTAAGGTTCATGACTGTCAGAAATACACGCTCACTCAAGAGAGCTGTGCTCTCAGGAGGACCTTTCATTTTTATGATGGCAGGAGTTGCCTACGTTGTAGGTGCACTTTCAAATGTTTACTTCCTGGACACAAGAGGTATGATATCACTGGAGGCTGCAGGCGGTAACATTGATGTAATCATGCCTGAGTACATCAACAGTGCCATGCCCGACTATTTTGTGATATTCTTCCTCCTGACATTGCTTGCAGCAGCCATGTCAACATTGAGCTCCCAGTTCCATACAATGGGAACAGCAATTGGACATGATTTTTACAGGGAATTCTTAATGAAAGGAAATGTATCTAAAACAATAAGTATCACGAGAGCGGGAATAGCAACAACCATACTCATCAGTGTAGTACTTGCTTATATTCTCCCTATCGGAATAATCGCCCGGGCTACAGCGATATTTTTCGGAATCTGCGCCGCTGCGTTTCTCCCTATGTACACAGGAGCACTCTTCTGGAAGCGTATGAACAGACAGGGAGCAACAGCTAGCCTGCTTGTCGGAACTTTCAGTAGTCTTTTATGGCTTACATTCGTGCATGCAAAAGAAGCGAGTGCCCTGGGAATCAGTAAAGCCCTGTTCGGTGTGGATACCATACTTACGGGTACCTGGACAGTAATTGACCCGATACTTGTCGCTACTCCCCTGGCATTTCTTACGGCGATTCTTGTAAGCCTGGCAACAAAACCCGATCCTCAGGAACATCTCGAAATGTGTTTTAAAGAATAATTTTACAGGCAGAAAACTGCCTTTTTTATTTTTTTGATAGTATTATTTTTGATATTTTGGCTTCCCTCATATTGATTATTTGTAAATGTAATTTACATAGATTTAAATAATGGAGTGTGATAACATATAACACAGAACGAGTATCATGATTTATAATTAAATTAAAAAGGAGATGAAAAATGCTTGGAATCGATGATCCACAAATATGGATAGCGTACGTTCTTTGTTTTTTAAGTGCGCTAGGCTGTATAATATATGGAGCCCTGAAATGGAATGACGGACAGGAAGAAGATGTTGGCAGTACGGTAAAACCAACCGGCATACCTGATGAGGAGGTATACTGATGGCAGTAAGTACACCGGTACTCGGGGTTGTTGTCCTGATCTACATGATGATCATCTTCTATCTTGGATGGCTTGGGTACAAAAGGACAAAGGAATCCGAAGATTACATGGTTGCAGGCAGGAAAATCCATCCCTACATCCTGGCTGTTTCGTATGGAGCCACTTTTATCAGTACTTCCGCAATAGTAGGATTCGGAGGTGCGGCAGGTGCACTTGGAATGGGCTTGCTATGGCTGGCTTTTATGAATATTCTTGTAGGTATATTCATAGCATTTGTGGTATTCGGAAAAAGAACACGCCGGATGGGCTTGAAGCTGGATGCAGTCACATTCCCGGAATTGCTTGGAAAAAGATTCCAGTCACGCTTTATCCAGGGATTTTCAGGTGCCCTTATTGGTATATTCATGCCTCTTTATGCCGGCATCGTATTGATCGGCGGTGCGAGATTCGTAGAAGCGACATTGAATATTAATTATGATGTTGCTGTGCTTATTCTTACTGTTATTGTCGCGGCTTATGTTATAACCGGAGGACTTATTGCAGTCATGTATACAGATGCCCTGCAAGGAAGTCTTATGTTCGTCGGAATGGCATTTTTACTTATATTTACTTATATTAAACTCGGAGGCATAAATGCAGCTCATTCGGCACTTACATCAATGAGTGGCATGGTTCCAGAAAGTCTTGCCAACGGGGGACATCTCGGATGGACAGCCATGCCTGCATTCGGATCACCCATATGGTGGACGCTTGTATCAACGCTTGTGCTTGGCGTGGGAATAGGAGTACTTGCACAACCCCAGCTTGCCGTCAGATTCATGACTGTCAAAAACGATCAAGCCCTCAATAGAGCCGTACTGGTAGGAGGACCATTCATACTGATGATGACAGGAGTGGCTTTCACAGTCGGTGCACTTTCAAATGTTTACTTCTTTGATACCCTGGAACAGATTTCCGTTGTAGTTGCCGGCGGTAATACTGACCTGATAATACCCGAATACATCAATAGCTCCATGCCTGACATCTTTGTTGTCCTGTTCATGCTTGCTTTGCTTGCTGCTGCGATGTCAACACTGAGTTCACAGTTCCATACAATGGGAACGGCTATAGGACATGATTTTTACCGGGAATTCATTAAAAAAGGAGATATAGGCCAAACGGTTAATATCACCAAGATAGCCATAGCCTTTACAATTCTTGTAAGTGTCATACTCGCATACATCCTGCCAATTAGCATAATTGCCAGAGCAACTGCAATATTCTTCGGGCTCTGTGCCGCTGCATTCCTTCCTACATACGCAGGAGCGCTCTTCTGGAAACGCATGACAAGGGAAGGCGCAATCGCCAGCTTGCTGGTAGGAACATTCGCCAGCTTATTCTGGCTTGGATTCGTGCACGCAAAAGAAGCAGTTCCCCTTGGAATTAGTAAAGCCCTATTCGGAGTTGACACGCTACTGACAGGCACATGGACAGTTGTTGATCCGATACTCGTTGCCACACCTCTGGCTTTCATTGCTGCAATCGTCGTAAGCCTGGCAACAAAACCAATACCAATGGATCATCTTGAGAATTGCTTTGAAAAATAGATGTCATAAAGTGGGCACGGAAAGCCCACAAACTTTTTTTAAAAATACAGTTATTTTTTATGGTTTCAGCAGGTGGAACTACAAAAGTTCAACTGAAAGTAATTGAAAACCAACTTAGATTTTGAGGAAGGCAAAAGTCCTATGACGAGAACTAGAGGGGATATATGTTTTAATAATTATAATCGACTTTTGCCTAAGGTACATTCGACACGATGAAATATAAATCTAACCATAGGAATATTATAAAAAGGAAGTCAGTTATGTATTTTTAGTCCTGAAATATGATACTGTCATTCACTTCCATTACAATTACATCGGCGTCAGATACTTCTTTTACAGCCGATACAAAAACATCCGGGTCTTGCTTTATTTTTTCATAAGTATTATAGTGCATGGGAATTGCTATTTTTGGGTTCAACATGCTCACTGCAAGCGCAGCATCCCGGGAATTCATGGTATACCGCCCTCCTATTGGAAGTATCACAACATCCGGGCGATAAAGATCACCTATCAATTCCATGTCTCTGAAAATACCGGTATCACCTGCATGATAAATAGAAATATTCCCTGCACGGATAAGAAAACCTGCTGCACGTCCCCCATCAAAAGTATGACCAGACTCATCTATTGAGGATGAGTGACGGGCATCTGTCATAGTTATGGAGAACCCGTACAAATCAATAGAACCTCCGATATTCATTCCTTCAGTCAGTATTCCTTTGGATTTCAGATACTGGGAAAGTTCATGAATACATACGACCTTGCAACCGGCCCTCAGGGCGATTTCAACAGTGTCCCCAAGATGATCACGATGGCCGTGTGTTACGGCGATTAAGTCAGGCTCAAGATCAGAGAGAGAAACAGTCGCCGCAGGATTATCAGTTATAAAAGGATCGATAAGGACCCTCCTTCCATGCATGATCTCAAAGCAGGAATGTCCAAGCCATGTGAGTCTAACTTTGTTCATGTGCGAAGAATAGTTCTAATAAATAATAATTTTGTGTCAGAATGATTATATGCTTGTGACAAAATATACTAATTGGATTTATGGAAATTGGAATTGTTATTCACGGACCGGATGTTGTAGATTCCGGAATGGCACATGAAATTATTGATATTTTGAGTGGGTTTGGGAAAACAACTGCCAGAATGGCAGGCACTATAGGTAAGACCGCAGTACTTGATGCCCATCTGGAAGAAACCATAGATATAACTACTTCACTTAAGCCAAGTGCATGCATTGAAGATTTCTTCCGGACAAAAGATGCTGTTTTCCTGCTTAATCAGGGAAAAAGCATTGACAATGGTCGTATTTTTGCAAGTATTGTGGTCTCGAAACTCAAAGACAGAAATGAAAAACCACTAATACAGATAGAAAGTCCGTCAAGATCCGAGGGAGAGGTTATTCCGTGGAATAACAGTTCGGTAGCCCTTGCAACTGAAATAGCTCAATTGCTTGGGATTAACCTGTCCGACGTGCCGGAAGTCGTCAGGCCTATACGAATAGAGGATCATGGCCACAGGATTATCAGGAAAATCTATGGAGTTCATCCGGGTGAAAAGATACTAGTCAACGGTATTATCGTAGGACAGGCAATGTCTGAAGATATACACATCGTTACTGAAGACGGGCTTATTCGTGATATAAAAGGGGCGCAGGTCAAAGAACATGGTCTCGAAAAGCTTCATAAATATGAAAAAAGAGAAACTATAGATATCACAAAATGTTGGGTCAAAAGCGGTCCCCTAAGAAGCAATAATTTCTTAGTACGTAGGCAGGCATTAACTATAGCCAAGACAGGTGCCTTAGACACAACGAGTACGGAGATTATGCAAACATCTCCCCCAACTGCGATACGGGCTGTTATCATCGATCATGAAGCCGAAAGGTCCTTTGAACTTGCAGAAGGCGCACAGGTGGCAATAACTATTGGCGATGACACAACAGAAATAGCCGGCGACATACTTTTCAGGCTGAAAATACCGATAATCGGAATAACCGACGGAGACCTGGATGGTTTTTCGCACAGGAAGCACATCTATCCGGGATCTATAATATTCAGGGTTAAAGACGGCTATGATGATATTATTGGGAAAAAGATCCGATCAGAGATATTTCAGGGACAAGACTCTGGTTCTTTCGATTCTCTATTTAAACTGAAAGACCAGGTCAGATTGCTGGCTGACAGTGCAATAAAATTCAGTACAAATTATTAATTTTTTTCCACTTTAATTATGAGCATATATAACTTTAAATATAATAATTGCATACTATGTTGTAGAGCTCAAAATGAGCAAGATATATAATAAGGGGTTATTATGAAAGACTATGAAGTCAAAATACTGGATGACACAGACTATAAGTTCATTGAAGCTTTGAAAAGTCTGGGAATGTCAAGGAACGTCGCAACAACACTCACTTATCTCTCAAATGTAGATGAAGCATCCTCACAGGAAATTGAGATGAGCACCGGACTCAGGCAGCCGGAAGTTAGTGTTGCTATGAGACAGATGCGCGAAAGAAACTGGATTGATATCCACAACAAGAAAGCTGTTGGAAAGGGCAGACCTACTAAGATCTACAAGCTCTCCGCACCGGTTGAAGATATCATCAAGCACTATGAGCGCAAGATCATAGAAGATACAAAAACAACAATGGATGCCATTACTAAACTGAAGAACATCACACGTAAAATGTGATATCTTCATTTGTGCCCGGTAAATTTTAACCCTGTGATGCTATACACATTATAGTTAAGTTGCCGGACACGGCCATTCCATCAAATGGAACGGCCTGCCCTTCTTTTAAAATAAGGACCGTTTCCTGATTAATATCAAGCAGGTCCAATACTTTTTCATATGTAGTGCCCTCCGAGACTTCCAGTTCTTTGCCGGATTCGTCGGAGTTGAGTATTTTTATATTCAAGTGTATGTTCAATCTGTGGTTTCACCGCCTTCAGATCTAAGGTCATCGAGGTTTTCTTGTAGCAGCTTTTCTTCTAATTCTACGTTTTTCTTTTCACCTTTTCTTTCATAACCTCTTTTCTGGAACTTTGACATACTAAAGCACCTCAAATAGCATCTGTTTCGATAGGCTTTAATCCTTTCGGGACTCCGGTAAAAAAGGAGATTGTTTCATATGACATATGATTTTTGAAAATTAGTGTGCTACATTTTCCTGAAAATCTCAAGAGTTACCAGTATATTAATATTATAGCAGGCCTAAATATATAACCAGAAATAGCAGCTGAGCCATACATATGAACGATGGAAAAAAAATTCAGCGATCCGAAGATATTCTTAAAGAAATTGAAGGTAAAAGTTCTCTTTTTCTGTATAAAGAAAAGGTAGAAATACCCGAATGCATCAAAGATCTTATTCTGTATCACTATGACTTTTTTGATGGTGCAATTGTCCATATGTACTGGAGCGAGTCCTCTGACCTGATAATTGAGTCAGTCGACAAAAATGTTATGTCGCTTGGTATTTCAAGAAATTTAACAAATACCATGATCAAGCTTGAAAGACTGATCACAGGCAGAGATTCCTTTATAGTTCTTGATAGTCTGGAAGAATTGACACTGGAAGTTGGCAGGAAACCCTGTTCCAGGTTTCTTTCAGTGCTCCTCAGGAGAAAAAGGGAACAAAATAAAACCATTCTTTCTTTTTTCAAAATAAATTCCTTTAATTCTGATTCTGAACACTATATAAGCAGATCATTTGACAACATTTTCAGGATAGACGATAACGGCATACTGAAACCTGAAAACAGTACTCTTTCCGGTCAAATAGACTCATCTTCAAATGATAAAGCAGACTCAGATGTGAGTTCTGAAATGGAAAAAATAAAAGATATATTCAGGCTGACGCCTGAAGAGAAAAAAGAACTTGATGAAATAGTCGGTGATAAAGTCAAAGAATTTACTATTTCCTGAAACTTTTCACCAGATATAATATCATATCAGCTTTTTTGCGATACTCTTTAACTGCAGGCAATAATCGCATTCCGGATCGTCTTCCATGACGAGTTTTCTTGACCATGCACGTGCAACGTGATCATCAAAGGTTATAGAACCCAGCAGATCGGTGCCAAGTTTATTACTGAAATCCTTAATTACTGCTTCGATTTCCTGTTGCTTGTCCCGGGGAGTCCTGTTGAAAAGTAGGTTTGCCCTGGTGCCTAGCTTGTCTGCCATACTGGAAAGTATGTAAGTTCCCCGTATATCCTGCACATCAACAGTGGAGATGATCGTAGCCTTATCCACAAGATTCATCGTCAGCAGACTGGAGCGGTTTATTCCCGGGCTGCAATCAAAAAGCAAATGATCCATTGAAAGATCCCTTTGTAAGACATTTATGAGCTCAGACATCTTTTCCTTAGCTTCTGTCGGAGTATTGAATAATGAGGAGATATCTTCCTCACATGCCCTTGCAGGAACTATATAGAGCTCAAGTTCATTATGTTTATAGACGACATCATCTGCCCTGCATTTGCCCTGCAGGAAATCAATAAGTGTAAGATTATATTTTATGTCAAAGAGTGAATGAATACCAGGACCGTTTACATCAGTGTCCACAATGCACACCTTCTCACCACCCATCGCAAGTAAGACTCCAAGATTTCCAACAAGGGTAGTCTTTCCCGTACCGCCTTTATATGAATGGAAACTTAACAGCATACATCTCACCCCAATAGCTGGTCGAGCTTATCCTCTACTTCCTCAACAGCCGACCAATGAGAATCTTTTTCTTGCTCAGCCTTTCTCTTCATAGAGTAATATATCTTTTTACCCTTTCTTTCCCTCTCAAGCCATCCACCCCTGTACAGTTCGTTGAGGTACTTGTTTTCTATTGACCTATGCCTTCCGGTAACAAGACTTACTTCATCTGCAGTACAGAACTCTAATTTCGAAACAGCAAATAATGATTTCCTGATGGAATCGGGAACCGTAAGAAAAACGGCCATCTTGTCTTCAATCGGTGGAGAAGAGTATGTTTCAAGCTTAGAAAGACGTGACTCCATTGATTTTAAACGCCTGTCAATATCATACAGATATTCCAGAATATCATTACTGCTTTGTGGATCAGACATAATTATCAACACAACAAAATGGATAAAGTGATATTTCTACTCTCTACTAAATTTAATAGATGTGATAATATATAAATCTACTCAATTCGGCATCCCCACATCGATATGAGAAGCATAGAACAATATTTGAATCTTTTTGCAGTTCGACAAATATATAAAGAATCACAGCATACATTTGGAGGGAAATCGTTATGAGAAGTTCATCTTTTATAAGAGGGCTGGATGAGGTTCTCGATGGAGGGTTCATTAGACCATCCACAATTCTGATAGCAGGCAGCGCAGGCTCCGGCAAGACAAATATCTGCCTTCAGTCACTGTTTGAAGCTGCAAAAAACGGAGAGGACTGTGTATATATATCACTGCTTTCCGAATCAAAAATGAAAATAATCCGATCGCTTTCATCCTTTAGTTTTTTTTCCGAAGATGTAATTGACTCAGGAAAACTCAGGATCTGCCCCATCAGTTCAGACACCATTTCAAAAGGCGATTTTTCGATATTCGAATATATGAACGAGCATGTGTTGAGCTCCTCACCTTCAAGAGTTGTAATTGACCCTATTACCATCCTTGCAGATATAGACAGCACCTTCGAGGAAAGACAGTTTAGAGGCTGTGAACTCAGGACATTCGTCCAGAATCTTTTTTATGAGTTTGAGGAAAAAGAAATAATACTAATGGTAACAGGAGAAATACCTGAAGAAAATATTACTTCCAGTGCCTGGTCTTATATGGTTGACACGATTCTTCAGCTTAAAAGGAAAAAAGACCGGAAAAATGTTCATCGGTATATCGAAATAATTAAGACAAGAGGAAGCAATTTTGTTGCAGGGGAGCACTTATTCAGAATTGACCCTCATGGAATTAGCCTGATACGGAACTGTAAATGAAAAATCAGTCAATAAATAACATTGAGTTTCTTCAGATATTCAGACCCTTAAGTTCACGATGGCTATGCTTTTTTATGATATTATTCAATCGCATGCGTACCGTTTTTAGTTTTTCTTCACTTGTAGAGTAAGAAAGAATTTCAACTATCTGGTCAATCATAAAATTATAATCTCTCTCCGTACCTGAGTCCCTGAGCTTTTGCAGTGCGATTTCTGAAACTTCAGGCGTCCACTCTGCATCACTATAATACACCTTGTCCTCAATCTCCAGTTTTTTCCTTGCAACACTATTGTTTACCCTTACAAAAATAAGCTCCACTATATGTGAATCACCCACAAACTCATTCATGAACTGCATGATATCCATGACAACTTCAAAATAGGGAATCTCGGGGTTTTCGCATGCTTTGAATAGCTGGGAAATTTCCCGACGCATATTACTTTCAATTGGTTCCACAAGGTCTGTAACAATCTCGTCGATTATCATTGAGCATTCTTCTACACTGATCTCGGAAGATACCGCATGGGAATCCCTTACCTGAACATTATACTTCCCGCAATACTTCAACAATTCTTTACGCAATCTCAAAACATCCAGGTTCATAAAAATACCACGTTATCTTTCTAAGAGTTGGTCACGAAATTATTCAGGAAAACATTCATCTCCCTAAGAAGTTTTCTATCAAGCAAATGACTTGAATTCATGAGAAGATCCTCAAATCTGACAATATCTTTCCTGGATATTGACTTTCCCATCTTCGACCTGAACATCAGGGATTCATAGGAATCGATCAGCTCAGGCATTACCATTCGCGGATAGTTTCCTGCAACAGTTTTCAGAAGAACTCTTGCCTTGGGATATGCGAGAAGCAAATAACTCTTATAGCGGGCTGATACTGTACAATCATTGTCGTTGATCTTCTCGAACATAAGTTTATCTTTAAAGAAGCGAGCTGCTTCAGAGTTGTCAGGCATAGTTATGACATTCGACTTCAGGTATTCTACCGAGATTGCAAAAAGCAGTCTTCCCACTCCAATATGCCTGAAAGAAGGATGAACTTCTATACTTCGAAGCAAATGGACCGAACGTTTTACAACACTTTTCTTTCCCCTATGCATTCTTTCAACGTCATCCGCAATCTTTTCAAATCGTGCAAATCCTAAAAGCCTGCTCTGTTCATCCACGGCTACAAATAAGGCATGTCCGGAACTTATTGACTTCTTAAGCAGGAAATCATAGGGCATACCAAATTTTTGGTGAAAATAATTGAAGCCGGATAAATTTGCCAGGCCTACCTCAATGACAAGGCTATCAACGACTGATTCAGAGCCAATTAAGCCGTAAGAGATACTTCCGGCCTTATGCAGTACAGACATACCATTGATCGACATTTTATTCCATTTTTTATTCAGACGTTTGCAAGCTCTTTCAGGGAGAAATACGTATACCTGCCCTTCTTAAAAGACGTAACGAACTGTGCCTGTTCCATATGCTCTATAATAGTAGATAGTTCATCGAAACCAATTATACAGCCTCTTGAGTTTACCTGGTTCTCAAGCTGTTTAAGAGTTACAGAACCAAGGTTCTTCAGCTCCTCAATGATTAATTGTTCGTAATCCCCTGCCGGATATTCCTGGATGTCATTCATGGTATTCATTTCAGGTACTGTGATATCAGGAATCTTTGACCCGGACTGTTTCAAACTTTCCACCTGTTCACGCAATTGCATGACCTCAGCCTGGATACTGGTAACTATTTCGATGTTTACCATCGATTGTTGCTGCTGTTGCATCGATAAAAGCGATCCTTTTAACTCTTCCCGGAGTGCGGCAAAGGAATTGGAAATACCGAGTACTTCGTTGCGATCAGCTTTTGAATTCAAGTCCTCCTCAATCTTGGATATATCAGCATCCATAATCGGCAAATTGGATACCTCACCCGTATTACCGGTGGACAGAGCCGATTCAAGAGAGCCATTCATTTTTTTCAATGCTTTTGTATGCAGATTTACAGCCTTTGCAATTCCCTGCATCTGGCTATTTATCTCCTCAATATTCGCAGAATTAGACTTTATGTCATCTAGTTGAGTATTCTGCAGTTCAGCTATGAACTTTACATTTTCAGTCAGGTTGGAAAGTTCAGTTGTAGCATTGTTGATCTCCGACCAAATACAATCAATGGACCTTTCATGAGATACAACCTTCTCAACAGTATATTCACGGCTTCCGGTCTCCACAAAAGAACGGAAGTCCTGGGAACTGTAATTTGGAACATGTTGTGACAACAATTTAAATAATTCTACATACGTCGCATGAATCTGTTTTACAGAAACAAGCTTTGATGAAGTTGCATCAGAAAGACCTTTCACATGGAAAACGCCGTTTTCAAACCTGAAAAAATCGACGCCTGCACTGAAATTGCGTACCTTATCCCTGGTATTTTCAACAATCTCCGAGGATTCTCTGTCACCGAAGATATTCAGCAGCGCACCATACAGGTCATTTAAGGTCTTAGCATAAGTAATTTCAAGTACATCAGGAGGAACCTTTGCAGCATCAAGTGTTTCGGCACTTATAGAGTCTTCTGCTTTCACGACCCTCCTTAAGCGCTTGGAAAAAACATCAAAGTCCTTCCTTAGTTGCTTGAAATCACTCAAGCCGGACCTTGTTGACAGTTCATTTTTGATGTATGATAATTCTTCGGACTGGCCATCCAAATTTATGTTCACTTTTTCCTGGAGTTCTGCAAACTGGGTTTCTAATTCAAGATACTTTTTTTCCAGTTCAGGATAAGGCATGTCATCCATTGATAAGTGTAGCTCTTGAGAGCTTTCAGCAGTTTCACACCCGTCGTTCACCCAATTTTCGACCTCAACCCGGACAGATTTGTCCTCTCCTGCTTCTTCGTTATGCATGGATACTTCCGTTTCGGGGATTTCGATATGATCTTCAGAAGATTCCTGGATAACATCGGTTATATTTTCACAAATATCTTCCAGGACATGGGTTTCAACTGATTTCATATTTACCGGTTCTTCATCCGGACATTCAGAATCGGCTTCATGGAACATTGAGACATCCTGGAATGAAACATCTTCCCTGCTGGATGGTATAGTCACATCATCATCAAGGTCTGCTATCACATTATCCTCTCCGGGACAGCATTCAGAAATGGCACCATTTTCATTGTTCACTGCGACACCTCATACAAATGATTCCAGTTTGTGCTTAATGTCCGGTATCCATTCAGCTTCACACATATCAGCAACATAATCACCATGCAGAGGACGTATCTGATCCCTTATGATCATCTCCAGAAGTAAAGGCCAGAGATCTTCGGTCATCCATTTGGGAGATGATGCTATTTCATTAAACGCCATTGCAAGTACCTGTTCAACTTCACCCCTGCCCATTACACCTGTTATCTTTTCCTTGATATCGGCAAGTATTTCCATGTTCTTTTTATATTCAGACGACTGGGTATACATTTCATTGAACACGATTTTTGAGAGTTCCCGTAATTCCGAAGCAACTTCATCGGAATAATTAGATAACTGGTCATTGGTCATGGGACGCTGCTCAAATATGTGCTGGACTACCTGTCTTGCAACCTCAATCTTGTTCATGTCTTCCGAAAGATCTGCCTTGCCGGTGAAAAGAGAAATCAAAAGGGCCCCTTTACCAACGGATGAAAATATCACGGTCCCGAAATCATACTCAATGACAGAACGGCGAAGGCCCATTGCAAGCTGCTGACTTACATGAAGCAGGTTATGGCTGATCAGGTTTGTTAGCTCAAAGATTTTAGGCCCGATGCTCTCCGGGATATATGAAGCATATATCCTGCCATCGGCACCTGCAAACATTATTACGTCAACCTCACTGGCCTTATAGGTCCTCTTTAACTGTGAGACCAGAGCAAATTTCAGAAGCGATACGTCTTCCAGATCATCCTTTGTCTTTTTGGCCACCAGCTTCACCGTACCTTATTATCGTTACTGTATCAATTCTTCCAGTTCACGAAGATCTTCGATCTCTATCAATCCTTCATCCCCGGTATCCGTTGAATCTGCATCAGGAACTTCAAGTATCACTTCTTCAGACCCACTTGCAGCTAACTCAGCTATATCAAGCTGTACATCCGAAGGTACGCTCTCTTCCTTTCTCCTGGCAATCTCTTCTTTTGTAAGCGCATCAGTGAGTCCCTGTGATTCGAAGAATATCTGCAGTGTTTCTTTCGGTGAGAACGGATAGGACCAGTTTTCCTTTACATAAGCAAGACGTTCCAGTACTGTTTCATTTGCCCCGAGATCAGCTGCAGTCCTGATAGCCTTGTCGAATAGATCGTCATATTTGCGCATATCCTCTGCCGATACCAGTGGAGTGGTCCTGACAACAACACCTATACCCCGTACAAAAATATAGGGATATACTTCCTCTCCATGTCTTGTGGCACGCATTTTCACGATCTCAAGAGCCCTGTTGAAAGCACCACCAATAGGCCGGTAGGTAAGATGGACAGCACCGTCAGACATGTATATGGGTATGAGCACATCCTCACCGATAGTTTCACCGGGTGAAGCATGCTCCTCAGTTGTTATCAACACAGGACCCAATTGCTTCATCGTATAGAATAATTTAGTAATAATCTCACGCTGTTCCTGTTTGTCGTTGATAGCCCATGTAAGGGGAGTGAGGGGGTCAATAACAACACGTGTCTTAACAGAGAAGTTCTTATTTGCTTCTACAAGTGCCGGCAATTGCTCATCGACGAGTTTTACGAAATCCTTACCTTTGGAATGGAAGAAGAATAATTCTTTCTCATAGAATTTGTCAAGATTGAAACCAAGCATCCTCGCCTCACGAAGAATCTGTTCAGGAGGTTCTTCCATGCTGATGTACAAGGCATTTTCACCATGTTCCAGCCCGTAGGTAAGATATTGCATTGCAAATGTTGATTTTCCAGTACCACTTGAACCTACCACAAGCAATGTGGTATTATCACGAACACCTCCTTCGATGACCCTGTCAAGGCCTGCGATGCCAGTCGGTATTCTTACTTCCGTACTCATTCCAATTCCTCCAAATCCATAGTTCCAACTTCAAGTTCCATTAAATCACCCTTCTCAATTGCCAGGATCAGAGATTCATTACTGTCAAAGGGGAAACTTTTCTCAATATAGATTGATTCTATTGCAGAACCCATTACTAACATCCGATCACTGATATCGACCCATCCTACATCGTTTTTTTGTAGCACATTGTTAAGAAGTATATTGTTGCTACCATCCTCTACTTTCACACATAGTCCTCTGTAATGTGCAGTCTTTGTGATCACACGAACATTCGCACCGACGAAATCTGACAGATGATCGTCATACGGATCTTTTCTGAAACCTGGCATTTTTGAGCCTCTCAATTTTTCTTCATTTTAGCCATAAGTTCGGCAAAACTGTCCACCTTCTCGGCCTCTTCCTGTAATTTCGGCTTATCTTCATCTGGTACCTTTTCAGCAGGCGGTGCAGATGCTTGCGGGACTTCCTGTATCTTCTGTGCCATTTCACCAAACGCTGCTCCGAAAGTGCCATGCTTTGCAGCAACAGCAGCTATTTCTTCTTCTGTTTTCCAGGGAGGATCGAATACTTTTTCCTGAACATTCATGTTTCCTGCAAACTGCATGTAGGCATTCCCGATCTCAGACAACTTGCCATTGTCCAGTAATTTATACACTGTTAATGCTTTCACTCTTTCAATGAGTTCATTCTGTTCAACAGGCGGACGAACACCGGAAAGGATCATCTTGTCCTGCTCATCCAGCATTATCTGGTAGGCAGATATGGGCTGCAATGCCACCTTGAACTTGCATACAGGATCACCATTTTTGATGCATTCTATTTCCTCAACTGAACAGTCAAGCTCCAGCTCCTCCTTAAAGAACCTGTGCAGTGCATCTGTGGTAGCTACACATACCTTCTGATTGTTCAATGCAGGATAACAATTACAAATTGGATTATTCGGAACTGCAAAAATATAGTTCATCGGTGCATAAGAGATGAGTTGCATTGACCCGAGCCCGATCTCATTGAAAAGCTTCATATGGAACTTGTAAAGAGAACTGGATCTGATAGCATCTATAGTGAAGCATTTCAGGAATTTGCGTGTTTCATTCCAGGGAACCTTACATCTGGGGAACCTTTCAGTTATGTTTTGCTGAACTTTAAGAAGTGTACCAAAGGCTCCCATAGACTGTGCAAAGCTGCCTTCAGACATAGCGGGCGGACCTCCCGCTGAATCAGTCATGAAAGGAGGCAAGCCCGGAGGTATCTCACTCATAACTAAACCTCCCCGAATAAGAAGAACTTAAAAGACGCATTTCACATCATCTCCTGTATTTGTTTCGTCCCTTCCTCAGTCAGGTTTCCTGAATTATCACATAAGTTCTGATCTCTCAGGCTCTTGAAACTTTCAGCCAGAGTCTGGGTGTCAGCTCCAATGAAGAAAGCAAGCTTCTGCATATCATTGACACCTGTGTACAACATGTAAAGCAATTTTTTATCCAGGTCGGAAAGGGATTGCTTTTTAGGCGGAGTACCGCACATTGGCTGAAGATAAGATTTTAAAGTGTTGATCACTGCCTCATTGCCTGCCAGCAACGCAGAAGAAGAAGCGCTGGCACCCTGAACTACATTGGAAGGCTGAAGATAATCTATAATCAGGACATGTGTAGTCCCTATGGATCTTTGTGCCTTCATTCTGATAGAGTCAGTTACCTCCCTGCCTACCATAGTAATATTCTGTAGCGGTATGGTCACCCATCCACCGCCTTCTGAGAACCATAGGTTAAGATTTGTCAGGTAAAGAACACCTTTTTCCCAGTTATCCGAATACAGGGAATTACCCATCATTACTGCTTTGAAAATATAAGTCAGATCTACTTTTGCTATACCCTGCTCTTGAGCCATTGAACTACACCATGAATGTGTTTGATTAAAATATAATATATTAGTATAATTATAATTATTTAACGTATTGTACTACGTCTATTAATACTCTTCTATCGAGATATTTATATAAAAATAATTGCCGATAAGCAATGGACAATATACTGAACTAAAATATCAGACCTATTTCTTCAGCGGAAGGAAATAGCGCTCTGCACCACACTGCAGGCAAACAAAAGCGGTCCCAGTTCTGGAATCTTTCTGAAGAAACTTTCCGGCATGATAGCTTCCGCAATCACAGGGCGTCATCATTTTCTGATCGCCTTCAAAATCTCCTTCGGTGTTAGCAATTACCTGTGACTGACCCAAAACTTTTTCAGGAGAATCGGGATAGTCCTTTTCCAAATTTTCACAGTCATCGCTTTCTTCAAGGTTCTCTGGTTTCACGCGGATGGTGATTTCTTTTGGGAACATCTTGCTTTTTGCAGAAAGGACCTGTTCCTTGAACTCATTCATAGCACCGGATTCCAGAGAGGATTTTTCATCTTCAGATAATACCAGATAACCAGGATGATCATTAAGGTTTATGGGACTGTGCACACCCGGAGTCATAAAGCCCAAGGATTCAAAGAATATACGGGCATTTTCATTTACAGGCTTTGTTATCATATGACCCGGAAGTAAACCGGAAACCAGAGAGAAAAGATTTCTTCCATGACCTCTGCGGGACAATTCGGGAGATATCTCAATTGCTCTCAGTACGAAAACTGGCCTGCTATTTACAGATGGTTTGTTCCATTTTTCATTCATGGACCAGCCCACAATAGTACCATTTGAAATTATCAAAATCAAGAACACTGCAGGTCTTTTGAGCCAGCTTTTGAAATTGGCCATATAATCTGCCATACCCAGATGCTTTTTAAAATAGGTGAACTCTCCAACTTTCAGCTTGTCAAGTTCAAAAGGATATTCCAGAATGCAGAAAGATAAGCCATCACTGGTTTTTGCAAGTTCGATCATAAGATAACAACCATTTATAAAATAATGTCAGATTCCCAATAAGGATTGAGTACCATCTTCAGTTTCGAGAGTTTTTCTACAAAAATCTTCCTTGTTCCCATGTGCCTGGAAGCTAGTAAATCTACCTGATCAACTTCATCTGCAATAGTCTTTTTGCCCATAAGACCTTCAATCACCACTGA
Source organism: Methanolobus sp. ZRKC2 (assembly GCF_045291185.1). Taxonomy (NCBI): domain Archaea; kingdom Methanobacteriati; phylum Methanobacteriota; class Methanomicrobia; order Methanosarcinales; family Methanosarcinaceae; genus Methanolobus; species Methanolobus sp. ZRKC2. The sequence goes on from NZ_CP146980.1 coordinate 816,448, forward strand.
TGCCAGTAAACCCAGATCTTCGTGATAACCTCCTTCCAGCAAACATACCACATTCCACTTGCTTGCAAGTCTGGAAACAATATTGTAATAACCATCAACGGTAAGGTCTAGCTGAGCAAGTGATTCTTTGAAATATGAATCAAAACCACACTCAAGAAGGACAATTTCAGGGTCAAACTTCTTAAGTACTTTTTCTACAATTTCATCAAAGAAAATTGCATACTCCGCATTCCCCGATCGGGGCGGCATTTCCATATTAATAGAAAAACCAAGCGCAGGATAGACACCAATATCCTTTATAAAACATGTGTACGGATAAAGGGTTGATGGGTCCTGATGGACCGAAATGCATAATACATTCGGATCGCCGGAAAAGATACTGTAAGTTCCATCTGAAGCATGTGCATCAATATTGAGTATTGCAATTCTTTTAAGACTAAGTTTTTCCTGCAAGTATCGTGCAAGAATGGCAGAGTTGTTAAAAAGACAAAAACCACTTGAATTAGAGATTCCAGCATGATGGCCAGGAGGTCGGATCAGTGCAAATGAATGGTCACATGTACCTCTTGCAACGAGAACACCTGCATGAATAACACAACCTAATGCCTGCAGGAGTACTTCAAAGGAAGAATCACATAGATAGGTATCATTTCCAAGATGCCTGACTGATTGTCTGATACTTGATTGCACCAGATCAATATACCCTCTGGTATGTACCCTGGAAATATCCTCAATCAAAGCCGGATCAGATTTGAAAAGGGAGCATATCCCATTATCGAGAATTCCATTTTGCGACAGATAGGAAAAAATCCTATCCAGACGCTGTGGGCTTTCCGGACTGGGAAAACCGTTTAGCAGAGGATCGTGTAATTTATGGTTTTCATTGAAGGTCAGACCAATATGAACCATAAGCACCTCACATTAGCATAGGTATGAGTTTTTTCACTTCGGTTATCTTGGCCTGAGTATCTGCCAGAATCTTTTGCTGCTGATTCTTTTTGAAACTTGACATCTCGAATTGATCCTCCACAGGATTTGGTTCATCCCGCAGTGCACTTAGCACACTGTGGCACAATTGTCCATTAAAGTCATGATAGCCACCTTCCATAAGAAGGATGAAATTCTTCGGATAAAGAGACCTGATCATTGAAGTCATTCGATGAAAACCATCTGATGTAAGTCTCAGTCCTATGTTCTTTTCCTTGTAGTACGCGTCGAATCCACACGAGCAGATAATGAATTCAGGAGAAAAACTCTTAATAAGCGGGATCACAACCTCTTCAAAGGCAAACGCATATTCTTCATTACCTGCATCCACCGGCATTTCAACGTTAACAGTATATCCCTTGCCGGGGCCGTCTCCAGTTTCTTCTGAGAAACCCTTTCGTGGATAGAAGCCATGCGGGTCACGATGCAAGGATACGAACAAAACTGTAGGGTCATTATAAAATATATCCATCGTACCATCTCCTGCATGTGCATCCCAGTCAATTATCAGGACCTTCTCCACATTCTTTTTTTCCTGAAGATATCTGGCAAGAATGGCACCATTATTGAAAAGACAAAAACCACCATACCTGCTGTTGCTTGCATGATGTCCTGGAGGCCGGGTCATTACGAAAGCATATGGGTATTTACCGTCAGCCACCAGAGAACCTGCTTTTATAGCAGCTCCAGCAGACAATTTTGCTACATCATATGACTTTGGCGTCATGTATGTACTGTCTCCCAAAAAGCCTCCACCAGCCGTAGAATAGGATTTTACGAATCCGACATACGACTCATCGTGAACCCTCAGAAGATCTTCTTCAGTTGCCATATCAAAATCATTTATCAAGGTACATTCTTCATTCCTGAAGATACCACTCTTTTCAAGATACCACATAGCTTTTACAAGACGTCCCGGATTCTCATAGGTCTTGATGGACAATGAAGAAGGATCATGTTCAACATGCTTTTCGTTATAAAGGAATGCTATCTCAGGCACAGGAGTTTCCTTTATTCCTCTCTTCGGGAGAACATCCTCATGAATATCCTTTTTCAAAGAGTCCGGTTTCTCCATTTCGAAAAAGCTTTTCTGTTCATTATCAGAGAAGATATTGGACTTCACATTCTTCTCGAATTTGGAGCTGGCAGCTTTTTCGGACTCAACTTTTGCAGACAAATTCGGTTTTTGGATCACCGACTTTTTTGGAGGCGATACTACCCCTTCTTTCACACTATTATCAGAAAGGTCGCCTTCTTTTTCAGAGGTATATGTGCTATCCTCCGATTTTGTAGACAATAAATCCTTGTTCTTTTCTGTAAAATCGGTTTTGCGGACATCAACTAAACAGGAATCCTGGAGATCAGATTCCGGCCCAAGGACAGTTTGTACTTTTTGCTTAGGAGAGGATTTTAAAGCATCCTGCACAATTTGTGCATACCTGGAAGTATTTTCTTCACGTACCACAGGAGGCTGCTCTTCCGGTAATTCTAATTCAACAGACTGATATTCGATTTCTTCGAATGCACCTGAAAACAGATTTGTATCTTGATTTGAGACAGTGTTAACCAAATGTTCGTTGGGGATATCGGAACTTTCTTCAAAGTCACTATCCAGGAATTCTTCCTGATCAGGGATATTTTCTTCTCCGACTGTTTCTTTTGCCTCCATAGAACTACTTATTTCAGCCGGCCCTTCTTTTACAATATCAAGTAAAGATTTCCCCATAGGTGAAACGTTTGAACTCAAACTATCTGAAGAATTTTCTGAAAAATAGGAAGACATTGCTTCGTTTAACTTCTTCCTTACAGCATCAGGAGTTTTTTCTTCTTGTCCCAGAACAATCACCTTCTTGCTTTAATTAATTTTCAAAAACATGTTCCAGCTACTGATAGTACTTACTGTACCTGGAGCCACACAGGATCAAGTACACCCATGTACCTGGCACCCATATATTCAAAGACAACAGTCGGTTCTTCTATAGATGCCCATCCGGAAACCTTTGGTTTAACAACCCATGTCTTTTTTGCAGTCTCTCCTGATGCAATTGTATCAAAGAAGAGATTCGTGCTTTCGACATCTACCGTATTCCCGAATTTGGCTTTGATGGCAAAGTTCTCATATGGTTGCTGGGCGAAATTCTTGACCCACACGTCAACTGTTGTTTTATTGCCTACCTGAATCTGCTGTGCAGGCACCAGTTTCACATACTGAGACAGGGATTCTTTAGGAAGAAGAACAGCATCTGAAGTGTCTATTGTCCTTTTTTTATCCTTCTTTTTTGATTTGTCCTTCCTGTTAAGATACAAGCCTGCACCGAGCATAGAGAATGAAGCTAACGAGATCACAACCGCGTTATCGGCAATAAGATCTATAGATGTTTTTTCCACTTCAATATCAACAAGTTCCGCATCTTCGAATTCAAGAGGATGGTGGAAAGAAACCCTGGTAATAATCCATCCAATTTCAGTATCCTGTAATCTGAAATAAATAGGAATCACAGAAGAATCTTTCTCTTTTCCCATAAGGTCAAGGGATGAAACACCACAATCAACTTTCAATATAGCCAAATTACCAACAATTTCCTTAGAAACTATATTTATTTCGTTGATGCTACCCGGATCAATCCCTTTGTTACTAAATATCATGCCGATGCTTGCAGGAGCAAGAAAATCCTTGCCCCTGTACATATCATAGGCAATACCCACTTCATCTTTATTTACAGCATCCAAGAACTCATTTACCTTATATTCCACAGCTTCTTCAGGAGACTGACTCACACAGCCACTGATTGATAAAGAAAGAATAAGGATGAGCAAAAGCAGACTATAATACCTAGATTTCATTCAAGCACCTGATAATCGTTAACGGTATTAGATAGGCAACTATACTATTTAATTTTATTCTTTTTAATTATATATAATGCCAATAATGCAAGTAATATTTCCACCAAAAACAGCAAAGGTAGGAAAAAGGGTTTTTTGTAAAAGGGCTCTCTGGAAATTTCAATTAGAACTGCATATTCGAAAGTAGGAGTCTCATTTATCATGAAAGAACGCACACTACTGCTCCCTTCAAGCACCAGCCTTCCACTCTTTGTGGATTGAGACACATTCTCAAGACCTGCATACGAATCAAGATCCATCCCTTGAGGAAGAATGATTGTCATACCCTCAATAAGAGGATGACCCAATATCCATACATCATGCTTGCCTGTCGAAATATCAAAGCCCAATTCATAATTGACAAATGTTGTCACAAGAAGAGCATCCTCATTCACTTCACCATCAGCACCATCAAATGACATATCAACTGATGTAAGTCTGAATGATGATTTATTACCATTAATTTCAAAATACTCCAGAAACTGATCAGCCCTGCTATCAAGAAAAACTTCTTTAAAGACATCAAGTTCACTAGTATCAACAAAACCACTTTCATCAAGATCTAGATCATTTCTGAATGATTCAGAATCAAGGCCCGTGTATTTTTCAGTTATGGTTAAATTGATAGAATCTCTCTGAATATTAGCATGATTTATAAAAGAAACATCAGCCAATGCTGTTGAAGCAAAACAAATAGATGCTAAAAATACCATTGCTAAAACTGTTTTTATATTCATTTTATCCCTTCATAAAAAAACGATGATCAAATGATCATCTTATGGATACAGAGATATAGTTTCTTTGGTCCCGTATGAAGACGGTGTCACAAACTCAGCAATTGTTGCCGCCCCGGCTTCAGGAGTCAATACTAGGTTGACAGTTGTTCTCGGACCAATGTCAAGATTCGAATCTTTCTGTGAACCACTGGTAGAAATACCACCTATAGTAGTATATGAGAGATCGCTATCCGATACAGCAGAAACATAGATCGTCACAAGATCACCGGTATTCATTACAGGATTTCCCTGAGAAAAAGAAATGTCTTCATCCCTTATTTTCTGCACGGTAAAGAAGTACTTTGCATTATCACCCGGTGTTACCTGAGTATCAGTCAATAACTTCCCAAGATTTGTTGTAGCAGTAGCTGCAGATGAGAAATTTTCCATCGAATTATCATGCGTTTTATCGTTATTAGCATAGATAAGGTCATTCGTATTGGTGCCGTCAGTGACACTAATAACAAGCTGATTCAGATCTACAGGAGAACTTCCAACATTCAAACCCACCTTTAGCTTCAACAAAGATACATTGTCAGCCATGCTTGTAGCATTATTCTTAGCACGAACTCCCTCAATACTCTTAATGACCAAATTGGACGAGACTTCCTGAGTAGCCTGCCTTCCAGTAGACTGTGCCTGTTGCTGCAAAACACCAGAAGTTTGGATCAGAACAGATGCTGCTACTGCTGCAATCAGGACCATTGCAATGAAGATGATAAGAGTACCTATTCCTATCTGAGCCTGTGAATTCCGGAAGATCTTATTTTCTTTGTTCATTTCCATGAAAATCAACTCTGAAAATAGAAAAACCAGTGCAGATTTTTCTGCACTAGCTTTGCATTCCTTATGGATACAGTGCCACAGTTTCTTTTACACCATATGAGGAAGGTGTTACAAAATCTGCTGTTGTTGCTGCACCTGATTCTGGAGTCAGGACGATATTTACCACAGTACGTGGGACAAGGTCAAGGCCGGAAGTCATGAGTGCTGCAGAAGTATCGGTCGAACCAATCCAATCATAGCCACCTGAGACAGCAGTATCAGAAGTGGTTGCAATATATACAGTAATAAGATCTCCGGTGTTCATCACAGGGTTACTTTGAGAGAAAGACGAATCCTCATCACGTATCTTTTCTGCAGTATAATAATGATCGGAGTTGTTAAAAGCTGCTGAAACTGTTGTTTCATTTACCAAAAGTAGCCCCAAATTTGTTGAAGCAGAATCACTGAAGTCATCCATTTTACCATCAGAGCCACCGACAGAAGCATATGATTTAGTGTTTCCAGCATATACCAAATTGTTTGCAGTCGTCCCATCTGTGATTGAAACAACTACCTGATTTACATCTACAGGAGCACTTCCCACGTTAAGTCCTACCTTAAGTTTAAGAAGATCAATGGTGCTTGACATTGATGTAGCATTGTTCTTTGCACGGACACCTTCGATATTCTTCACCATCAGGTTGGATGAAACTTCCTGAGTTGCCTGCTTACCTGTTGATTGTGCTTTCTGCTGCAGGACACCAGATGTCTGGATGAGCACCGCGGCTGCTACAGCAGCAACGAGCACCATGGCGATGAATATGATAAGAGTACCAATACCCACCTGGGCCCGAGTATCTTTTTTCATTATTTGTGTTTTATTTGCTTTCATGTACAATCCTCCTATAAATACAAAAATATGTATTTATTTTTTATATAAACAAATGATATATATATAATGATTGGTTGGAAATATTAAACATCAAACACTATCTTTTTGTACTATAAGATGAATAATATAAAAAGTACAATTAAAAATATCATGCGAGGGGACAAGATGAACGCAGGTCTACTGGTAAATGCAACCATATGTTTTGCAATAACAATCTCTTCTTTTGCATTTGCATGGGTGCTTGCCGGAAGCAAGAAAGAGCATAGTGAAAAAAGCAAACCTGCACTATGGTCACTTGTCGTACTGTGGTCACTGGTCGGCCTTACATATTTTCCCACAACAATAAGGATGATTGCTGCATATTACAACAACAGTCAACTTGACCTGTTGATGTATAATCTTGCAGCAGTCCCGTTCTCTTTTGTAACAGTTCCACTGGTCTTTTTCATTCTTTATGTAATCATTGGAGACCAGAAAATAAGTGGTTACGTCTCACTCTTATTCGTCCTTTTTGGCGCAGCATACCTCACATTCCTATATTCCAACGGAGTTATAGGACCCCAGGTCACATCATTCTCATCCATGTTCATGATAAATAGCGATGTTGCGATCAGTATCTATCTGGTGGGACTTTTCGTAATACCCACCGCAATGATCATTGGACTTCTGTTTCTCGTATTCCTTCAACGCATGCCAAAAAGACTCCGCTACCGTACAGCACTTCCATTGGTAGCAATTTCCTTTGTATTTGATTTCATGCTCACAGATATGATCACACTTGTTGATGTGATGCAACTCGCAGCAAGAATTTTTGTCCTTATAGGAACCGTACAGGCATTCCTTGCATATTTCCCACCTATGAATCTACAGGAAAAACTTGGAATAAAAAAGTACCAGTACGAATTCTACGATGACAAACTGGAAGATGACGAGGTAGATATCAATGAGTGAGGAAATTGATGTTAACCTTGAGCAGGAAGTTGCAGATTTTTACCAGTCACTGGGCATACACCAGGGTCCGGGAGATATACAATACCGCCTCATTCTCAGAGTGCTTGGGAAGAATGAAGGAAAGATTACAGAGTTTGCAGAGATCCGCGAATACACCGACCAGTTTGCCGATAAAGGCAGCATAGGCAGCAAAATGAAAACAGTTTTCCAGTTAGAGGGGCTAGCCGAAAAAGTAAAGCGCGGCGGATACATAATCACAGATAAGGGCCTCACTGCTTCCGGCTTCCTCAAAGATACAACTGCATTCTACAAGAAAAATAAGAGAATGGAAGAAATTATCGAGAGAATGCCTTAAGTATACAATCAGTCTTAAAACTCCATATCTTTTCTTTGCAAACAACTCAGCAAAAGAATCCAGTTATCGACAATGTTTGCAAATCTTGTTTTGATTTCTCTAATATTTATGATCATTGATTCCAGACAATCAATAGCGAAACTCAGGAAATAATCACCTCAATTAAATATTAAGAAAACCTTTTTGAACAGGAAAATAGAATGCTCTGTTAAGGCTTCGATTGAGCATAAGTGGACCCAGACATAGATAGTCCCATAAATTATAATCATCTTTTTGCATGACAGGATTTCGACAAATTGATTTGAAAATGTAACCAGAAAATAGAGCAAGAAAAGAAATAATCCAAAAAACCATTATTTCAAAAACAAGAGCAGATTTAACCACGACCAATAAATAAAAAAGAACATAAGATGATTATATCACCTTATGGATAGAGCTGAACAGTTTCCTTGGTACCATATGAAGACGGAGTTATGAAATCAGCAGTTGTTGCTGCACCAGCCTCAGGAGTCATCACAATACTTACAGCAGCACGCGGACTAATTACAAGATCAGTAACCTGCTGACCACCACTGGTAGTAGTCGTACCAATATCAGTGAAGCTTGTGTCACCAGTAGCTACAGTTGAAACATATACAGTTACAAGATCCCCAGTATTCATAACAGGCTCACCCTGAGAGAAAGAGCCATCCTCATCACGAATCTTTCCAATTGTATAGAAGTACTTACCATTTGCACCGGGTCCACCAGTTGATGTCAACAACTTATCAAGATTAGCAGCTGCAGTTGCTCCTGAATTAAAATCAGTCATATCATTACCATATGTTTTATCGTTTGCACCATAAATGAGGTTGTTAGTAGTAGTACCATCAGTTATGGAGATAACTACCTGATTCATATCTACAGGAGAGCTTCCAACATTAAGGCCAACTTTCATTTTAAGCAGGGAAATATTATCTGCCATACTTGTAGCATTGTTCTTTGCACGAACACCTTCAATGTCTTTTATCATAAGATTGGATGAAACTTCCTGGGTTGCCTGCTTACCTGTTGATTGGGCTTTTTGCTGCAAAACACCAGATGTCTGGATGAGAACGGCAGCTGCAACGGCAGCTACAAGTACCATTGCAATGAAGATAATGAGGGTACCAATTCCAACCTGGGCTTTTGTATCCTTTTTCATGAATAATTGTTTGTTTGCTTTCATTTTGTTCACCTACAATAAAGAGTACTGAAAATATCAGCACTCAATTCAATTATGGATACAGTGCTACAGTTTCTTTAACACCATACGAAGAGGGAGTTACGAAATCTGCTGTTGTTGCTGCACCGGACTCAGGAGTCAGAACGATATTTACCACAGTCCTTGGAACAAGTTCAAGGCCGGAAGTCATTAGTGCTGCAGAAGTATCGGTTGAACCAATCCAATCATAGCCACCTGAGACAGCAGTATCAGAAGTAGTTGCAATATATACAGTAATAAGATCTCCGGTGTTCATCACAGGGTTACTTTGAGAGAAAGATGAATCCTCATCACGTATCTTTTCCGCAGTATAATAATGATCAGAGTTGTTAAAAGCTGCTGAAACTGTTGTTTCATTTACCAAAAGTAGCCCCAAATTTGTTGAAGCAGAATCACTGAAGTCATCCATTTTACCATCAGAGCCACCGACAGAAGCATATGATTTGGTGTTTCCGGCATATACCAGATTGTTTGCAGTTGTTCCATCAGTGATTGAAACAACTACCTGATTTACATCTACAGGAGCACTTCCCACGTTAAGTCCTACCTTAAGCTTCAGAAGATCAATGGTACTTGACATTGATGTAGCATTGTTCTTTGCACGGACACCTTCGATATTCTTCACCATCAAGTTGGATGAAACTTCCTGAGTTGCCTGTTTACCTGTTGATTGTGCTTTCTGCTGCAGGACACCGGATGTCTGGATGAGTACCGCGGCTGCTACAGCAGCAACGAGCACCATGGCGATGAATATAATGAGAGTACCAATACCCACCTGAGCTCGAGTATCTTTTTTCATTATTTGTGTTTTATTTGCTTTCATGTACAATCCTCCTATTTATCCAGTTATTTTTGGATATATTACTATTATATAATTAAATAATATAAATAGATTTGGTTGGAAATCTCAAACAACAAACTCGTCACAATTGCACAATGAAAATATATAAATATAAAAAATGAAATACTATACTGAGGTAAAAATGAGTGCAGGACTTCTATTAAACAGCACAATATGTTTTGCCATTGGAATCTCATCTATCTCATTTGCATGGGTGCTCTTGGCAAAAAATGAACAGTATAGTGAGAATAGCAGACCTGCCCTTTTTTCACTTGTAGTTTTTTGGACACTCGTAGGTCTTACCTACCTGCCAACTTCTATCAGGACAATAGCTGCCTACCAAGGCAATATGGAAATGGATGCCATACTTTATTTCATAGCTGCTATACCCTTTGCCTTTGTTTCGGTTCCGCTGGTCTTTTTTATAATGTACATAATAACCGGAAGCAAGAAAACCGGCGAATACTTTTCACTTGTCTTCACTTTGTTTGGGGCTACATACCTTGCATTCCTTTACCAGAGTGGGATCGTTGGTCCGGTAGTCAGCGAATGGGCCTCTCTTTTCAGCATTAATAGCAACATTGCAATACACATTTACCTCATGGGCCTTTTCGTTATACCTACCTCAATGATACTGGGGTTACTGTTACTCATATTGCTACAAAGGATGCCAAAGCGTCTTAGATACAAAACTGTTCTCCCCCTTGTAGCAATCTCTTTTGTCTTTGATTTCATGCTTACAGACGTCATTGCAATCATAGATGTAATACAGGTTTTTTCAAGACTTTTCGTTCTTTTAGGTACTGTGCTGGCATATCTGGCATATTTCCCACCGACGACGATTCAAGAAAAACTGGGCATACAAGAACAGGTGAATGACATCTACCATACAGAGATAGTTGATCCTAACCTGGATTTGTTTTAAAGGATAAAAATGGGAATCCTTAACACGAACTTTCTCATTCGAAAAGAAAAACATGAAACAATTGGATGAGAGTGGATTGTGTCGTTAATCTTAAGTAGATTGATGCATATGTACGTTTTTGTACATTAAAGATCAAAAGTGGTTATTTCATGCATTCAGTAATAAATGATATCTTAAGGTCTACTGAAAAGAGGATACTACAAATAGAATCAGATAACGAAAAGGGAAAAGAAGGTAAGCGCCTAGCAAAAAAAAGAGATATTATCGATGCTATAAACGAAAAAAAATGTAAAAATAAAATAGCTGTCATAGCTGAAGTCAAACCCGCATCCCCGGGAAAAAAGTTAAGAAATATTCTGCCCGATGATGCTGCGCTGATAGCCAGTGAAATGCAAAAGGCAGGTGCTGTTGCGATTTCCGTACTCACGGAACCTGGATTTTTCCACGGATCAATCAGTAATCTTGAAGCTGTCAGGAAAAATGTTATTCTTCCAGTATTACGCAAGGACTTTATTATTGATAAGATTCAGTTCAATGAAACAGAAAGTGATCTCATATTGCTGATAGCAGGATTACTTGAAGGTAATCTTAGTGAAATGGTAAATGCTGCCATAGCAAAAGGATTGGAGCCACTTGTTGAAGTCCACGATGAAAAAGAGCTTGAAGAAGCCCTGAAAACAAAGACAAGATTAATTGGCATCAATAACAGGAACCTTAGTACACTGGAGATTGACCTGAATACTACTCTCAAACTTGCCCCGATAGTAAAAGAATTTGATCGTAATAATAACTCAAATCACATCATCATTAGTGAAAGTGGGATTCACAGCACCGATGATATCAGGAAAGTGATGGATGCCGGAGCTGATGCTGTACTTGTAGGGACATCAATTATCAAAAGTGGAGAGATGTACTCCAAAACGAAAGAGCTTGTAGATGCACTTGACCAATAAAAGAGACGGAGAAAGATTATGAAAAGATCGATGTATGGTAAGTTTGGGGGGCAGTTCGTTCCCGAAGTGCTTATGCCGGCACTTACAGAGCTTGAAGAAGCGTATGATCGATACAAGGATGACCCTGAATTCCTTGAGGAACTTGACTATTATATGAAGGAATTTGCAGGCAGAGAAACACCCCTCTATTTTGCAAAGAACCTCAGCAAAAAGTATGGTATCAAAATCTACCTTAAAAGAGAAGACCTTGTGCATGGCGGAGCCCATAAACTGAATAACACACTCGGTCAGGCACTTCTTGCCAAATATATGGGAAAAGAGCGCATAATTGCCGAGACCGGAGCCGGACAACATGGTACTGCAACTGCCATGGCCACAGCTAACATGGGATTTGAATCCGAGGTCTATATGGGAGCAAAGGATGTCATGCGTCAGCATATGAATGTTTACAGAATGGAACTTATGGGATGCAAAGTTCATGCCGTAAAGTCTGGCTCAATGACTCTTAAGGATGCAATCAATGAGGCCCTCCGAGACTGGGTAACCAATGTTGAGAATACACATTACCTCATTGGATCCGTAGTTGGACCGCATCCATACCCAATGATTGTACGTGACTTCCAGAGCGTGATTGGAAGAGAAGTCAAGGAACAGATCATGGAAAAGGAAGGACGTTATCCCGACTCCATTGTTGCCTGTGCAGGCGGTGGAAGTAATGCAATGGGAATATTCCATCCATTCATTGAGAACAAAGAAGTCAAACTTTTCCCTGTAGAAGCCGGAGGAAAGGAACTAAAGACCACAGATAAGGAGGCACTGCACTCATCTTCCCTTTGTGTTGGCGAAGAGGGAATACTCCAGGGTGCACATACGCTAATACTTCAGGACGAATACGGACAGATACTTGAATCAAGTTCCGTATCCGCTGGTCTTGATTATTCAGGTGTTGGACCCGAACTTGCCCATCTTGCCGACATAGGCAGAATTACCCCATGCAATGTTAGCGATGATGAAGCACTTGAAGCTTTCTATGAACTGAGCCGGCTGGAAGGTATTATTCCTGCACTGGAATCATCCCATGCAATGGCTTATGTTATGAAAATGGCGAAAACAGGAGAACTTGGAGACCTGGTCGTCATCAATCTTTCAGGAAGAGGAGACAAAGATCTTGAATCTGTCTTCAAATTAAAAGAAGAAAGGGAACTTAATGAAGAAAAGGAGGTTTGCCTGTGAGAATAGCAGATAAATTCACTGAACTTGAAAGAAAGAAAGAAAAAGCCCTTATTGCTTATGTGTGTGCAGGCGACCCTTCATCGGAAGCTACTAAGGAAATAGTACACTCACTTGTCAAGGGCGGTGCAGATATAGTAGAGTTGGGACTTCCATTCTCCGATCCTGTTGCAGACGGACCGACCATTCAGGCTGCATCTACCCGTGCCCTGGAAGCCGGCATGAATCCTGACCTGTATTTCGAAATGGCTGCATCCATAAAAGAAAATGTTCCCCTTGTCTGTATGACATATTATAACCTGATATACAAGAGAGGAACTGAGAAGTTCGCCAGGGACTGTGCTGAATCAGGAATCACAGGGATAATTGTACCCGACCTTCCGGCAGAGGAATCCGATGAGCTGCATGAATCCTGTAAGAAGCATGGTGTCGACCTTATATTCCTCATAACTCCTGTGACAACAGAAACAAGGATGAAGAGTATACTTGAGAAAACTTCCGGTTTTGTCTATATTGTCTCAAGACTTGGAGTTACCGGCGAGAGAGTTGATGTTGCAGAGTCTACAAAGAACATACTCGGACATATCCATACTGATGTTCCAAAAGCAGTAGGCTTTGGAATTTCCAACAAGGATCAAGCTGCCGAACTAATTAAAGCAGGAGCAGATGCAGTAATTGTTGGTTCTGCATTCGTCAATTTCATCGCTTCAGATGATAATATCAACGGAAGAATAGAAGAACTTGCATCCGAACTTAAAGAGAGCTGCAGAAAATAAAAGGAAAAAAGAGAGATTATTCTGCAAGTTTTAATCCGTGAATAGTTGATCCACAAACCATTGTGGATCAAATTTTTGCAGATCATCATATCCCTGACCCATTCCCAGGAAAAGAATAGGTTTGCCTGTTATGTAGGCAATTGAAATTGCTGCACCACCTTTTGCGTCAGCATCTGTTTTGGTGAGAATGGAACCGTCAATAGGAACAGCATCATTGAACTGAGAAGCACGCTCCACAGCATCATTACCTGCCACTGCTTCATCAACGAATATCAAGAGATCAGGAGAACTCACGCGGCAAACTTTCTTTAGTTGCTCCATGAGATTAATGTTGGTGTGCATACGCCCTGCAGTATCCGAAAGCACTACATCAACATTATTGGCTTTCGCATGCTGAACTGCATCATAAACCACTGCAGCCGGGTCACCTTGTTCCTGATGTTTAATTATTTTTACTCCGACCTTGTCTGCATGAATTGCAAGCTGATCTATTGCCCCGGCCCTGAAAGTATCACCTGCCGCAACAACAACCGAATAGCCCTGATCCTTCAGGCGCTTTGATAGCTTGGCAATTGATGTCGTCTTACCAGTACCATTTATACCTAAAAAAACGATATGTACAGGCTTTTCAGCGTTTTTTATATACTCATCGAAATCAAAGATGTTGGCATTCATGACTTCGAAAATGGCATTTTTGAGTGCACTCTCGACAATATCATCTGTGTTTTTGCCTATGCGCCGCCTTGTACCCACTAGTTGACTTTTAACAGACTCTACAATGGCTTCGGAAACTGACAGAGCAATGTCACTTTCCAGAAGAGCCATCTCAAGCTCCCATAAAGGTTCTTCAAGGTCGCCTTCTTCAAGGATGAACTCCCGCTCGAACATGAGAGCCTTGGCCTTCTGTGCAAAACCAGCTTTCTTAGGTTTTTCAGTTTCGGACTCTTCCTGCGGAAACTCCTGCTCTTCAGCTTTTTTTGGCTCTCCCCTTTTCCAGAAAGATTTTTTTTCGGATTTTTCTTCAGCAGGTTTTTCTTCTTCTTCAACTAGAGATACTTCCGGAGTTTCGACTGAAACTTCCGAAACAGTAGATTGAGCTGTTTCAGCTACTACTGACTCTGAAGAAGGCTCAGATTCTGACAAATCGGCAGGTTCAGCAGATATAGTTACCTCTTCGGGTTCTACTTCCACAGCCTTTTCATCGATTTTGCTTCCTAACTTCTCTGTGAAGCCACTGAGTTTGGATTTGAGTTTATTGAACACTTGATCAAACCTGCAGATGAATAAAATAAAAAAAGATTATCTTGGAATCTGGCCTTGTCCTTGGGCTTGCTGCTGCTTTGAGATCACAGCTTCGATAGCCTGCATCTGCTGAGAAACCTGTGCCATAGAAGCATTCATATTCTCATATGCTTTCTCAAGATCTGCTTTCCGTTTTTCCATGATCTCTTTTGCATCCTTGAGAGGACGTTCAACAGAAACACCTGAACCGATATCAACTACGATCTTGTCGACACGGGCAATATTGGCATATACAAATGAACCGGAACCTATCGGGAACATCATTTCCGCGCCATCTTCAATATTATCAAGCTCCTCGATTGTTGTCAGGACTTTAGCACAATCATCTGCAGAAATCTTCACCATGGACATCTGCTGCTGGATCATCTCTGCACGCTTCTGGAGCTCCCGATGCTGCATCACAAGTGCCCGAGGGTCCTGTTCATTCATACCTGCCATGGATCATGCCTCTGTTATGCTTTCGATCCGGATGTAGTTTCTTTTAATAGCGTGCTTGCTTCCGAATAAAGAATATACCTTCTCGAGGGCGTTCTTCTCATTCTGACTTTCAACTTCCTTTGTGAACTTTTCCCATGCAATACCTGCTTTGAAAGTACCTTTAACCTGGAATGTTTTCATCTGAAATCACCTGTAAAATCTGTATTGAATAAACATATCTTAGAAACCCAGCGCATCTTCTATCCTTCCAAGTTCATGCCCTGTTGTCTGTGAGCCTGCAACATAACCTTTTGAATTTGCGATTACACCAGAACCTACCATTTGAGTACCGAAATTACTCGTCCCGATCTCCACAGGAAGCTCAAAAAGATCCTCAATCTGTGATAATTCCTCGTCGCTTGCTCTTGGATGTACAAGAAGTCCCTTGTTAGTAGCAACTCCTGCCATACCTACGGTTTTGATGCCACCTATAGTACCTTTTCTAACATCTACTTTCAGAGCCTTTGCAATCTTTTCCACATAACTATCGTTCATTTCCGGATGTATCAGAGCTGCAGAGTCATTGGCAAGAATTATATTGCCAACTGCATTCAACTTACCCGGCAGATCATGCAAAGGAATGTCAAGTTCAGCCACGTCTCTCACAGTTGCATTTCGGGAAACCAGCAGGCCATTTGAATTACCCCTGCAAAGAGAGCCTACTACGATGCTACCATTGATAAGGGTCGGTATGACACGGACCTTAAGCATATCTTCAAGCGATTTGCAAACTTCCGGCTTTGTTCCCATAGGAACCAGAGCAACGTCCTCAGTACAGGTTGCAAAAGCCCCGAGGATGGGGCTTTCATTAATACTAAGTGTATGTATCATTATCTACCGTGTATCTTGTTATAGATGGAAGGGTTTCATAAAACTCATGCAAGTTCAGCCTGGACTTCTCCATCCTCGAACTTTGCAGCCCTTACACGTATTGATAGTGGTGGTTTCTCGCAACCACGTTCCCAGAGCTTTTCGTTGAGAGTTTTATCCAGTTTGACCATCTCCGGCTCGACCTTCATGTGTTTTGTAAGGTACTCCCTTATAACTTTAACAGCTCTGGAAGACCTCTTCCATCTTGGAGCCTCTTTAACCGAGCGAAGAGGAATAGTATATATCTGCTCTTTTACTGCGTCATCTGCCATAATCATCACCTACTTACTTAACATCAAGACTGCTTCTTCTCCAGTGTCTTCTCTTTGGGTGGCCGACGACCTTCCTGTTGGTCTTGACAATTGCCCAGACAGGCACCCTGTGGTTCTGCTTATGGGCTTTAGCCAACCTCATTTTCTGTCCTTTGGTATTGTGACTCACTTGTCTCACCTGTATTATGGATTATAAGTATTATATAAAGTACCGATTAGGTCTGAACCTATAACATGACCATTGTATAAATCTTTAATCATGTATGCCAGCCTGTTACGATCTTTTGGGCCTTACCTTCTTTCGTTCAATAACATGGGACTGGATATGTGCAGGAAAAACCTCATTGATCTTTTCCGAACCATCCCTTTGCCTGATCAACTCCCGCAACTCAGTCTCATAATCAGCCTTGATGATATTATCACTCTGATCTTCTTCAATAACCAGATGCCTGCTGACCAGTTCATTTACAGCTGCACGTCCGTATCCTTTTAAAGGAGATACGTAATGTACATCGTACTTGTCCTCAATGCTCCTTATACGAGACATGTCAAGGACCGGAACCCGGTCATCCCGCCTGATACCATCCGCAATGAAACTGACATTTTCCTCAGTTGCGAGCTTCTCGACTGCAGCACTGTGGATATGATTTATAGCATTCTTTGGGAAGCCATCCGTAATGACCATACCATATGCTTTTTCAAGCACCGACCTTTCAAGTTGAACAACCCGGTGTGCAAATCCCATCCTTTCAGCCGTTTCCCGGGCAATATCACCCACAGGAAGCAGCGAAAAACTGCAAGTTACAAGTTCTATGTCGAAGAACGGCTCCAGCAGAATAGCTGCAAGAGAGCTGTCCTTTCCTCCACTGAAAAGAACAGAGACCCGCATCAGAGGCCAGCTCACATACGTTTTATGGTTGGTTCACGCTTTTTTGGCTGCATCTGGAGCAGAAGCTGCTTGAGTTTCTCATCATCGATCTTTGACTGTAGCCTTCCGCTCTGGGCAAGCATTATCAGTTGAGATTCAAGCTGTTCTACCATCTCTTTACGAGACATCTTTAATGTGCTTAGACGTTCACGTGCTTCAGGAGTCAGGATCTGGCGGAGCAGTGCCTGCTTCTGTGCTTCCATTTCAGCCCTTGCCTGCTCCTGCTGCATTGCTGCCTGCATATCGCCTGTGCCTACCTGCTGCTCAGAAGCCTGTTGCTGCTGAAGTTGTTCAAGCCTTTTCCTTCTTATTTCTTCAAGATCATCCGCCATGGAACTCACCTAGCTTAAAGAGATGTTAGTAATACAACCTTATTAGTGTTATTGAACAGGTTACCCAATTCAGTACTTTGCAAGACCCGGGATCTTTTCCACAAGTTCCTGCTTTACCTCATATGCACTATTATCAAGCAACGACTGTCCCTGAGGTGACACTACACGACCACTCTTGAGGGTGCGTATAAGACCTGCAGCTTCAAGTTGCTGAAGTACTCCTCTTGCAATGGATCCGCTTCCTTTTGCCTTGTGGTAAGGACTGGAACCCATGTCTTTCTTTCCACCATATACAGAGCGTAGTCTCTCAACACCTATAGGACCTTCTTTGTATACAGTTCTGAGGACTGCAGCGCAGCGTGTATACCACCATTCATTATCAATAGGCGGCATATCCTTGTGTGCTCCTGTCTTTACAAATGCTGCCCACTCAGGGGGAGTAACATTATCATTCTCTTTAAGTTTCCCTGCTACCTTGCTGATCAGGTCGGCTGCAGGAACATCATATGCAGTTGTCATCTTATTCTCCTTGTAACTTAGATATTATCAATTTCATGGACTCAATGAAATATCTGGTTTTGTTCATGCTGGAGTTTGTTCTGTTAACTCACGAGAAGTATATACGCTTTTCGGCAGAATATCAGTTACCCGTTTCCTTTCTGAAGGTCTGTTCCCTTGCAGGACCCACAGACACATACTCTATAGGAACACCCATGCTCTTCTCAAGATAGAGAACATAGCTTTGGGCCGCCTCTGGCAGTTCATCAAAGCTCTTGACACCTGTAAGATCTCCTTCCCATCCTGGCAGGTCTTCATATACAGGCTTGCAGTTTGCAAGTTCTGCAGTGTCTTCAGGAGGATAGCCCAGTATATGACCCTCAAGTTCGTAGGAAACACATACCCTTATGGGATCAAGGTTTGACAGAACATCCAGTTTTGTCAGAGCAACAGATGTGTAGCCATTGAGATATGTCGCTTTTTTCAGCAGAGGAAGATCAAACCAGCCGCACCGCCTTGACCTGCCGGTAGTAGTACCAAATTCTCCCCCGACTTCCTGTATCTGCTTACCCACATCATCAGTTAGCTCTGTAGGAAGAGGGCCTTCTCCCACACGGGTAATGTAAGCCTTGACAATTCCAAGCACATCATCCACTTTTGTAGGTCCGACTCCAAGGTTTGCACATGCCGAACCAGCTATAGTTGAAGAAGAAGTGACAAATTTCTGGGTACCGTGGATAACGTCGAGATGCGTACCCTGCGCACCTTCGGCAAGCACATTCTTTCCATCTTCAAGTGCTTTATTGATTTCATAGGAAACATCAGTCATATAAGGTGCAAGACGCTTACCAAGTTCAACATATTTCCCGATGAGATGCTCATCGGTTACTATAGCAGGATCACCATCAAGTTCCTTTATAGCAAATTCTTTAGAAGGAGCTAATTCACACAGTCTTTGGAGCAGACATGACTCATCGGCAATATCAGCCATCTTGACCTCATCCCTTGCAACCTTGTCAATATAAGCAAAACCAATACCACGTTTAGTTGTACCTATCTTCTCTGTCCTTTTGGATTCCCTGAGACCATCCAGCTCTATATGATAAGGCATAATGATACTGGCCTTAGCATCGATCCCGAGTTTTTCCGGACCTAGCTCAATACCTCCCTCAGCAAGCATATCGATTTCCCTGACCAGTACCTCTGGATTCACTACAGTACCCGGACCGATAAGCACCCTGGAATCAAGCAGGAAACCAGATGGAATAAGGTGGAGTTTGTATACGTCCTCTCCAACTTTGACAGTATGTCCTGCATTGTTCCCTCCCTGGAAACGGACAACCAGATCATAGTCACCAGACATTAGGTCAACTACCTTTCCTTTGCCTTCATCGCCAAACTGCGCACCTGTGATAATCGTAAACATGGGTGCAGGATTATCCTGTTGGCTTAATAAAGTTTTGATTGCTCTTAAATATCCTCATCAAAGACTATCGAGCGCGTACCTTCATCAAAGCAGGCACTGCCCTCTTTGTAGCATCGCAGGGCTTTAGCTATTCCCATGTCTATGAGAGTATCTATCAGTTTTTCGGCAAGACTTATACTCACATTAAATTCCGACTGGAGCATATAGATAGCATCCTGCCTTTTAACAAAAAAATTACATGCAGAAGACCTTTTATCCGAAGTACAGGAATTGTAACCACCGCACCTGCTCACCCTGGAACTGTTCTTGAAATGGATAGCAAGTCCCTGCCACGAATACACATTATGTATTCCTTTGATACCATAAAGGTTCGACTTGGTACGGTCTTTGTTTTTAAGCATTCATTAATCTATATTCGTAAATTTTATAATTACTTTTTGTATGAAAACTATTTACGTCCGCCATCAGATAATTCCCACCCCGGGACCAAAAACAGGTATCAATACAAAGAGAAAAATATTGGCAAAACTATGTGTCAGTGTCACAAGGAGAAGACTGCGAGTTTTCTGGAACATGTACCCCAGAACAAAACCGGCAGCCGTTGTAAGGAGAATCTCGGCAGGCACACCGTAACCAGAATGCATAATCCCGAAAAGTACACTGGCAAATACCAACCCTGCCTTCAAACCAAACAGGCCTTCAAGCCGGGTCTGGAGAATGGACCTGAATATTAGTTCTTCAACAAGTCCTACGAACAGGAATATTGCAATAGAAATACCTACCATACCCTCCGTTGAGAGATTTACAGAAAGATAATCAGGACCTATAGCCAGATACTCAGCTTCTGCGATAATGAAAGCCACCACAATAGAAAACGGAATGTAAAGATATGCTTTCTTGAAAGTGACACCTAAATCCATTGCTGATAAATTTTGATGTCTTATCAAAAAGAATAACGGTATCAGCATTGGGGCGTAAATACTAACGTAGATAAAGATAGGCACATCAGAAATAGGCATAGAGACATTAATTATCCTCACCAGAGGCAAAAGCATCAGTGCCTGTAGAGAATACAGTACCTCCTGATCCCTTACCCATATTGTTGAAAATGCTATCCCGATAAGTACCAGGAAGTGGACAGTAAGACTTACCTGCATTACGCCTGCGAAAAGAAAGATCTCTGCAAACACTATGGACAGCATGAAAAATATCACTAAACGCTCTGAGCCAAACGAAAATCTTGACATCATGCTATAAGAAGTTCTTTCATTTGGACTATCTTCACTGAACTGCATCTTAAGCCTCCTTCACATCGATCCATAGATAAAGCTCCCTATAGGGCTCTGTAAGATCATCGTTCCTGTAAAGCAGGAATTGCAATTTCATATTTTCACCCACATCCTCAGGAGTAAAAGTAATCTCATTCTCCCATTTTTCCTCATTTTCAAGAGAGATTGTCTGGCTTTCATCATCAAGAGGCAGGGACTCATTGTCCAGCCGCAGCTCCAGTTTATAATTTACTGTTTCACCTTCATGGTTCGTCACACCAAGTATAACATTACCACTCTCACCGGTTCTAAGTTCAGTAGGATAATCCACTGCCTTACCATCCATGCCCAGCATATAGAACTCTGTAAACTGTTCTCCCCCTTTAGGAGTTACCAGCACATACGTAAGAGTTGTCATAGCAACAATAACAGAAAACAAAAGGACTATGGTCAATGTACGGTCCAGTTTGGATTCCCGGGACATAATTTCATTTTGAAACGTCCTGTAAGCCGAAGTTAAACTGATGGAAAAGACATCTTTTTTAGGTAATTGATCACGCCTTAGAATTGTGAGTGCACACATGAACAATAAGTAAAAGGATAGTACTGCCACTATTGGAACAAGCTTTATGCCCCATATACTATAGTTAAGTGCAAAGCCAATGAAAGGCGTAATCACTATGCTCAGACCTAAACTCAAAACAAGGCGTTCCAATCCTTCAAGGTCATTCTTTCCAGGAAATAAAGCGCTTATCAGCACATATCCCGGCAGAAACAATAACATTGGCAGGCCAACTACTGCACGTATGAAGGATGGTGTCTGGGGAAAAGCAAATATGAAAATATCTGAAAGCAGCACAAGTGCAATAACAATTTGCATGTCCACAGGTATCCGTTCTTTAACACCCATTAAATTTCCACTCCAAGATTCCATAAGAGTTTAAAGGTTATAAATATTGCACATTCCTGCACATACAAAGTCTGTGCATCCTCTGCACCAACTACGCCGGAACCTGTGTAGACCACCAAAAGTTGAATTGTTATAGAATAAAGGTTCCGCAGCATATTTTCTGCATCAATGCTATTATTTGGCACATGCCAGATGACCAAATCAGATAGTAAAAGTTAAGTTCATTAAATGACTAATGTTATCTGTCTTTATAGACAATAACAGTTGGAGTGGGAAGTAGTGTTAGCGGTGCTTATTCATCCTAGTATTCTAATAAATCTAGGCTCGACAGACAATGCTGCAACAGAAGCAATAAACATGAGCATAAACAATGGACTATCTGATTACAGCGTGTTTGGAGCTCTTGCTCTTATAGTTCTGCTTGCTTCCAGGAAACTGCTGAAGGCATCCGACGGGTGGAACAAAGATCTTGGTTCATTCTTCGAAATGAGTATTGTGCCGTTGACGATAGTGTTTATAGCAATAATAATCTTCTATGTAATGCAGATACTGGGTCAATAAATGTCGGATGATAAAATAAATCGTAGAACCGTTTCTGACAATGAACAACGATTTATTCGAATATTCTTTAAATCGGGTTTAACCCTGCAAGTGATACACATATGAAAGGATCTGGTATAGTAAACTTCATAGCAGAAAAGCGTACAATCAGCGCCGAACACCTCTTTATCAGCCTGAAAGATCCTCTTTACAGAAATTCGGTGTTCCTGCTACTTGGCAGATTATTGAACGTAGGAGTAGGTTTCCTTTTCTGGCTGATAGCTGCCAGGTTGTATCCTACAGAAGAAGTCGGTGTTGCAACTGCATTGATATCTTCGCTCGGATTGATCGTATTCATTTCCAGTCTGGGCTTCAATTTCTCACTTATCCGTTTTATAAACATACACATAAAAGAGAATGTTCTGAGCACCTCAATAGTGATAACTACCATAGCATCTGCCTTCATGGCTACAGTATATCTTTTGATAGTTAACGACGTCCTCCAGAACATTTCCCTTCTTCAAAAAAGTGGTTATGCATTCTTCTTTTTCATAACAGTAGTCACAAACTCCATGTTTTTTATGAGCGGGGAAGCTTTCAAAGCCCTGAGAGATACAAAGGATTTCTTCATGCAGAACCTTGTTCTTTCTGTCCGGGTCCCGCTGCTATTGCCTCTTGTGTTCCTTGGAAATTTTGGGATCTTCGGGGCCATAGGTGTCACATATATAGTTTCTACTATCTTCAGTATATACCTATTAAACAAAAGAACAAGCATACAAACCAAGATTGACAAAGGATTCCTGAAAGAATCGTTCACTTTCTCGTCGGGCAACTACGTTGCTAGCCTGCTGTACGAAAGCCCTTCACTGATAATGCCTACGATAATGTTGGCCCTTCTTGGAAAAGAAGAAGCTGCTCTGTACTACATTGCCTTTGCCATAAGTAATCTCATCTGGATAGCACCCATGTCAATGAGCACTTCGCTCTTTATAGAAGGTAGTTACGGAGAGGGACTCAAAAGAAATATAATCAGATCAGCAGGAGCAGTTTCCATATTACTTTTTCCCAGCATAATTCTCATATATTTCTTTGGTGAGAACATACTGCAGATCTTCGGAGAAGACTATATCCAGTCCCTGCCATTGCTTCATGTTCTTGTATTATCAAGTTTTTTTGTAGCATTGCATAACTTCATTGTTCCGATATTGAATTTACAGATGAAGATTAAGACGCTTATTAAGATAAATTTCATCAGGTTTTCAGTGTTGCTGGGACTTTCATATCCTTTCCTTACAAAATACGGAATAATTGGGTTCGGCTACGCATGGATGATCACATACATAATCCTGACATTGGTTACAATAAGGATTTCAAGGAAAGAGGGATGGATTTAAATCTTATAATCAAAAACTAAAATAATAGTGGTTTAGGGGTTGTTACAGTGTGGGGTTCAAAAAGAAAATATAAGATTACCTTTGGGTTGGTTTTGTTCGGAAGTTATGTGATAGCATTGGCGGGCCTGATGGTACCATTTTTAATAGGACAGTCCAACCTGGCCCTGCTGGGTACATATCTTGCAGTTCCGATGCTTCTGGCACCCCTCGTATATTCGTTACAAACCAAGAATGCAAGCTATCTTCCGGAAATGAAAGAAGAGTATTTCAAGTTATTCCTATCTACCTATTTCATTTTTTTTAGCATATCTTTGTTGCTGTTGCATATCAACCAGATAAGGCCGTACAGTTACTATGGGATTATTGCCATAATGGGCATGCTTATACTGAGCCAAATCCTCTTCTTTAAAAGTTCACAGAAAAGATCACAAATAATACTCTTCCAGACAATGCTATTGTTGGTTAATGTAATATGGGGAGTAAGCCTGAACTACTTTTTCTTTATCGAAAGAACAGATGCCTTCTTTCATACCCAGATGATAGAAATTCTGGTCGAGGGAGGACAAATTACCGAATTATTCGATCTTTATGCATCATTCCCCTTATGGCATATCCTTGGTGCTTCAGTATACATGGTCACTGCACTGGACACCTCGGCTTATAAGATTATGTATTTGACAAACGGCATTATTTTCGCATTCATTCCGCCAGCAGCTTATCTGTTATCAAAAAAGATATTTAAAGAAGAAAAACTTTCACTTGTAGCTGCATTATTCGTTGCCTTCTATCCGGATATCCTGAAATACGGACTTGCAGCGATAGCAAGAAGCACAATATCATTTGTTCTGATAATACTGGTATTATCCTTGCTTTATAACAGGGACACAAGGAAGATATTCCTGGCACTTATTCTCACTATATCCATCATCGCATATCACACAGTTTCCATACCCTTTGTGCTTGCGATATTGGTACTTGTATATGTGCTTCAAAAAATATACAGTGTAAGTAAAGAGCAAAGTATAGCTGACTTTGATTATCTGGCATTTGTCGTAGCCGCAACACTGGGATATTGGATATACATAGCAATGGATCTTTTTAAAACCATTTTCAGGAACCTTATGGCTACTGCTCCAACCAGTCTTTCAACAGACTCAATTCTGGTGACACCTTTGCAGGAGCTGTTCAATTACCTGCAATACTCACCCATACTTTTCTTTGTACTCATCGGAACACTTGAAGCCATGAAAAGGGAAAATGTATCCGAATCTGCAAAGATGATATGCTTAACAGGTCTCCTGGCAACTGCAGTTTCTTTTCCGGGACCGGGTTTTCTCATAAGCAAATTCGGAGAGCATCTCAACATCGAGAGATTCGGAGAGTACACATTTCTCTTTATAGTTATGGCTGCAGCTTTTGGCTTTTACACAACTTACCTTAGGTCGAAAAAGAATGCAAAGCGAATCTTGATTCTGCTGTTCATTGTCTTGGCATTCTTATCCGTATCCAATGATTTCGTTGCCTCTGATAATCCTATTGTCAAAAGGCCATTCTATACTTACTACCTGACAGAGGAAGAGATAAATGGTTTTGACCATGCAGGGACCCATGCAAAAGGACGGGTGATGGTAGACTTTGTAACACACAGATACATGGAAACTTCGCCCTACGTGGAAAAAATCAACATTCTGGAAGTAGACCCTACTGAAAAAGAATTCCTCAGAAGTAACACTTCCGAACCAATACTGATAAGAACAGGTGAGCTCAGTAAGCGGCCACTGAAATTAGCTACGATTCGGGATGGAGAATTTATTGCCACTCCTACAATGGAATCACTACTTGACTATTACTATCTGGAAGATTCAGAACTGTGGGGTTCTCTGGAAGAATACAATAAAATATATGAATCAAGCAGCGTCACAACATATGTATGATTTTCATAATTGTAATTATGAATATAGTTAGAAAGACAAAATTTGTTTTACTGAAATTGGGTAGAACAAATGAGAAATTTTTATAAGGGAATAAGCAAAGTATCTTAGTGTGGTAAAATGTGTGGGGTTACAGGATTTAACTGGAAGGATGAGTTACTACTCAGGAAAATGTGTGAATCGATTAAACACAGAGGACCTGATGGAAAGGGAATCTATGTAGATGAACAAGTATCCCTTGGACATAGAAGGCTTGAAGTACTGGATCTATCCGAAAAATATCAGCAACCTATATCCAATGAAGACAACACAATACTTTTGACGTATAATGGAAGGATATACAACTTCCCGGAAATAAGGGAAGAACTTATCAAAAAAGGACATACATTCAAAAGTCAGAGCGACAGTGAAGTTGTAATTCACAGTTATGAAGAATACGGAGCAGACTGTGTACAACACTTCAACGGAATGTGGGCATTCTGCATTTACGACAAAGCAAAGAATATTCTTTTCCTTAGCAGAGACAGGTTTGGAATAAAGCCGTTATATTACTACTTCGATGGAGAAAAATTCATATTCTCCTCGGAAATAAAGGCAATTCTTGAACATGACATTCTCAGAAAAGAGAACAGAGGCATCGTTTTCGACTACCTGTACTTCAATTTGACAGATCACAGTGAAGATACCTTTTTCAGTGGCATCAAAAGGCTTATGCCCAGCCATAGCCTGATATTCGATCTTTCAAGCAATAAAATGGAGATCAGCCGCTATTACAACATTGAGGAAAAAGTAATAGACGGTGCCAATGATCCCAGGAAAATCAAAGAACTGTTCACTGAAGCTGTCGACAGGGCACTTGTTTCGGACGTTCCCATGGGAAGCTGCCTGAGTGGTGGTATAGACTCCTCATCAATAGTTGTCACAATGAGAAAGATACAACCCGAGGAGCAGATCAAAACCTTTTCCATGAAATTCCCGGGAGAAAATATAGATGAAGCTCCGTACCAGAAGGATGTATGCGATAAGGTAGATTCAATTAATTACGGCGTGACTCCCATGCCATCCGAACTTATAAGCGATCTGAAGGAATTGTTCCTTACCCAGGAAGAGCCCTTCAGCGGAACAAGTGTATACGGGCAATACAGGATAATGCAACTGGCACACGACAACGGGGTCAGAGTCTTAATGGACGGCCAGGGAGCCGACCAGGTACTTTCCGGAAGTAACTACTTTAACGGATATTACTATTATGAGATGCTAAAACGCCTTGAAGTAGCTAATTTCTTCAGAGAAGCAACTCAATGCTATTCCAAATCAAAATCGTTTATACATCTTGTATACCTTGGCCTGCGTGTGACACCCGATGAGATCAAGAGATACTTATACAATAATCGGAAAGCACCCTATCTGGCCCGTGGGTTTATTGAAGAAAATGCAGCCCGTGAAGACATGAGATGGCACATATCCTCTTTAAGCGAAGCAGCTTACAGTAGTGTGCTATTCTATGCACTTCCGCATCTTCTCAGATTCGTAGACAAGAATTCAATGAGGTTCTCCATAGAATCAAGAGTACCTTTCCTTGATCACAACCTTGCAGAATACCTGCTCTCCATGCCAAATGAACTCAGGGTATATGATGGGGTGACAAAATATGCATTCAGGCAGGCAATGGAAGAAGAACTGCCAGCAAGCATACTCTCCAGGAATGATAAGATAGGTTTTGAGACGCCCGAAGAGAAATGGCTAAAAGATGAAGCGGTAAAACCCGTTATTCACAACATAATAAGTTCAAAGAGTTTCATGGCAAGGGATTTCTGGAATTGGGAGAAAATCCAGGACATGTATGATAAGCTTCTGAAGGGTGAATCGTCTGCAATATTCGTGGGAACGGAAATATGGCGATGCATATCAATAGAACTGTGGATACGATTGTTTATCGAGAAAGAAGAATTTGTGGCTGAATAAAGTGACAGATATCTGCAAATGGGGTTTTTACCGAACGCAATTAATAGAATTACAGAGAGTGGTTATATGTGTGGGATTGCAGGATTTAACTGGAAAAGTGAGTTACTACTAAAGAAAATGTGCGAATCTATCAAGCACAGAGGACCAGATGACGAAGGGAGCTACCTGGATAGTGAAGTATCTCTTGGGCATAGAAGACTTGCAATACAGGATCTGTCAGAAAAAGGGCATCAGCCCATGTCCAATGAAGATGGAACTATTGTTTTGATATACAACGGGGAAATATACAATTTCTTAGAACTCAGGGAGGAATTCATCAGAAAAGGACATCATTTTAAAAGTCATACGGATACAGAAGTCGTACTACGTGCTTATGAAGAATACGGAGCAGACTGTGTACAGCATTTCAATGGAATGTGGGCATTCTGCATTTACGACAAAACAAAGAATATTCTTTTCCTTAGCAGAGACAGGTTTGGAATAAAGCCCTTATATTACTACTTCGATGGTGACAAATTCATGTTCTCATCGGAAATCAAGGCAGTTATCGAGCACGAAATACCCAGAGAGGAAAACAGGGCCATTGTTTTCGACTACCTGTATTTCAATCTGACAGATCATTGTGAAGACACTTTTTTCAAAGGAATTAAAAGACTGATGTCGGGTCATAATATGACATTCGACCTTTCATCAAAGGAGATAAAGATAGAACAGTATTATGATACAAAGACACGGTTTTTAAAGGAAGAAAATGATCACCAGAAAGTAAAAGAGATCTTCACCGACTCGATCAGGAAAAGGCTTATTGCCGATGTACCGGTTGGAAGCTGTCTGAGCGGTGGTATAGACTCCTCATCAGTTGTTGTGACGATGAGAAAAGTTGATCCTAATGCAGAGATAAAAACATTTTCCCTGAGGTTTCCGGGCAGTTCTATAGACGAGGGGATATACCAGCAAGAGATAAACAGCATGGTCAACTCGGTTAACTTCTGTGTGACTCCCGATCCTTCGGACCTTATGAACGATCTGCAGGAGTTGTTCCATACCCAGGAAGAACCCTTCAGCGGAACAAGCGTTTACGGACAGTACAGGGTCATGAAACTTGCCCAGGATAATGGAATGAAGGTCCTTCTGGACGGTCAGGGAGCAGACGAAATTCTTGCAGGTTACCACTATTTTCACGGATACTATTATTATGAGCTGCTGAAGCAATTCGACATTGGACTATTACTCAAAGAGGCAAATGGATGTTATGCTAAATCCAAATCCTTCTCGCCCATTATTTACCTTTGTCTTCGAATGACACCATCAGCCATAAAGAAGCATATATACAAAAACCACAAAGTTCCTTTCCTTTCACCTGATTTTATTGTGGAGAACAAGGACAGGAAAGATGTAAGGTGGGATATATATTCACTTAACGAAGCACTTTACAGTAGTCTCGCTACGTATTCACTGCCACATCTGCTCAGATTCGAGGACAAAAACTCAATGAGGTTCTCCATAGAATCCAGAGTGCCTTTCCTGGATTACCGGCTTGTAGAGTATATGTTTTCTATGTCTCCCGGACAAAAGATCCATGAAGGAACAACAAAATATGCATTCAGACAGGCGATGGAAGGAGATGTGCCATCAAGCATACTATCCAGACATGATAAGATAGGATTTGCGACACCCGAAGATAAATGGCTGAAAGAAGAGGGAGTAAGAGATTTTATAAATCAGATAATCGACTCGGAGAGTTTCCAGAGCAGGGACTACTGGAACTGGGAAATGGTCAGGAGTATGTATGAAAAACTCCTGGAAGGAAAATCTTCCAGTATATTTGTAGGAACTGAAATATGGCGTTGCATATCAGTAGAATTATGGATGAGATTATTTATTGACAATAAAGGTTGCGTGGCAGAATAAAAGTTTGCTAATCCCCGCAACCATCTTCGGCAAATTGCTGATTCAGGTGCTCTTCTTATAGATATTGAAGAACATCCATTCTGCCATCTTGCCGATCGTATCTTTTTTAACAAGTCTGTACTTCACCCTGAGTGAAGGGTTAAACTGGGCTTTAAATACGGCTATACTGGGAACGTCCGCCCCACCAAGTTCAAGCAAATTGTAGCCCTTGGACTTACCTTTTTTGATGAGTTCCCAGTACAGGAACTCGTTTACAGGAACATTGTTATTCGGTTTTACATTTCCTATCCACATTGTCATTCTCTTGTACTCTACAGTCATCAGGCTACCCAGCGAATCACCTTTACTGTCATGGATATAGTACATCTTTACTCCTTCAGGGTACAAACTATGAAGCTCTTCCAGGTATTCTTTATTTGCAACCGGAAACTTAATTCCCTGCTCCTTATACCTTTCAACCGAACTATCATAGAAAAGAGAAAGGTCATTACTTTCAACCAGTTTCAGGTCATATCGATCCAATTTTTTAACCTTATCCTTTCTTGAAGAACTAAAACTTCGAAGTATGTCGTCCAGAGGTCTTCGCAGATCGATCATAAATACAGTCAAAGGGTCTATCATAAACCCATTCCATTTGAATGGCCTGATATCAGAGAACATCGGCGTCAATACAATGGAAACATAATTTGCATTCATCCGGTCGATCTCTTCTGCAAAGAGCTTTCCCATGTCATACATATGCATACTTTTTTTGCTCTGGTTCATGACATCACACCGAGGGCTCAATACAAAACCAAGACAGGGAATTGCAGTTTGCGGAGGAGGAGAAAAAACCATCCTGACTCCTTTTACCTTCTTTAAGAAAAGAGGTATTATGCATATCAGCTCTTCAGTGATGTAAAAACCAAGAGGGTAAAGCTCACATCCGGTGTGTTTTTCCACGGTTCGCAGGAAATCCCACTTATGAAAAATTGTTCCATAAGGACTCTCGTCTACGAACCTGTCCCAAACCTGCGAATCACTAATAATAGATATATGAATATTCACTGCCCCCGAATATGAAGATATATGATGCCCACAGCATCAGGCAACCAATTAGAACTTACTCTTTTTACACACATTCAGGTAAGTCCATTCTGCCATTTTCCCCACAAGGTCTTTTTTGAATATCCTGTAGTTAGTCTCGATATTCGGATTGAACTGCGACTTAAAAGCACACAGGCGGGGAGTATCCGCCCCCCCGAGTTCAAGAAGTTCATAGTTTTCAGCTTTACTTTTCTTGATGAACTCCCAGTACATAAATTCATTTACAGGAGCCTTGATGTCTGGTTTGACACTACCTATCCACAATGTCACACGCCTGTGTTCTGCAGTCATGACAGCTCCCAAGGTCTTTTCATCCTTGTCCTTGATATAATAAACCTTTATGTGATCGGGGTACAACCTTTGCAGTTCCTCAATGTACTCTTTGCTTGTGACAGGGAATTTAATCCCCTGTTCATTGTACCTTTGTACAGAGAGATCATACAGGAGGGAAATATCACCTCCCTCCGTCAACTGCATGTCAAAAGTGTTTTCGTTCTTTTTAATAATCTTCCTTTTTGAAACATTGAACTCATTCAGTATCTTATCCAGAGGTTTTTGGAGATCAATAACAAAGGTATACAGAGGATCGATCAGAAAACCGTTCCATTTGAACGGTCTGATATCATTAAATGATGGCGTCAGTAAAATGGATACATAATTTGAACCCAGCCGGTTTATTTCTTCAGCGAAAAGTTCTCCCATCTCACACATCCGCTGCTCTCTTTTGCTCTGTTTCATGCTGTCAAAGCGCGCACTAATGACAAAACCGAGATACGGGATTCCCGTTTGCGGAGGGGGAGAAAAGACCATTTTAACCCCATGAGAGTTCCTGAAGAAAAGAGGAATGACACACATCAATTCTTCCGTTATGTACATACCAAGAGGGTAGAGTGTATATCCCGTATGCTTCTCTACAGTATGCAAAAAATCCCATTTATGAAAAATAGTTCCATAAGGGCTCTGTTCAACAAATGTATCCCACACCTGCGAGTCATTGATTGTCGATATATGTATTATCCCACCACCTGTAAATATCTTCACCACTTGTAATCCAAGCATGTTTTTGATTGCAGTAATCAAGTATCTTAATGTAAAGATTCTTCCAATCTTTTCTGAAAGGGGTACTATAGGAGCTATTATGCCATAGCAGTGTAATTATGCCGTTATACCGCTCCCCAGTATCAATTATTCCCTTTGCAAGTTCCCACGCGTCCTTAAAAGACGCGGTACAGTTGAAAAGTGCAGCGTCCATAATAACAAGAGGTATCTCCAGAATATCAAGGGGCTTGCTTCCCTCAGTATCATATGGCCTGAAAGGGTGGCACAAACCGTTCCTGAATCCTACCGCGTTGTTAAATCCCAATGTAGTATCATACTTGAACCCGGCTTTTGACAGGGCCTCCCAGGAATCGTTCATCTTAAAGCGAAGATAGTGATTCCTGAATCCTATTACCTTCTTACCGAGAACATTTTCAAGTTTTTGCTTTTCATCTACAATATTATCATAATTAGCATAAGAAAAATAACCACCATGTAGTCCGACTTCCCACCCCCGGTCTACAATTTCCCCCATATAAGCACCTGCATCCTCTATATCATATCGGAACCTGCGTGGGTCTTTTTCAGCTGTCAGGAAATAGAAAGAAGACTTTGCTCCATAGCTTTCCTCAATGTCCATAATTTCCCTGAAATTAAGATAAGGTGAATTTTCCTTACCATTGAACCTCCATAAAGCATGTTTTTTAAGCTGACGCATGTCCACACCTTTCATTGAGTGAAACATCGAGAGCAAAGTATGGGGCAGGGGAGGATAGATGTCATCGACATCATGAGTCAGACAAAGGGCAAATTTTTTTTCTTCAGGAAGGACTACTTCAAATCCACTGTCTATCATAGACCGGGATACTTCGGGAGACAGGACCTCACTGAGCTGGCAACGGTCTAAATCTAAAAAACTGTCGACACTCGAATGCATCATGAGATCTTCATCTTTTCCGATGAACTTTGCCCATATATCCGGATTCTGTCTTATTGTTTCATACATAACAACACCTGGATTTATTTTTCATCCTTGCTTAAGACCAGATCTACGGACCCTATAATAAGTTCGTTAACGTCTGTCTTGTCCCGGACCAAGCTGTCTTTCTCAACACTCCATTGTTTTGGTTTTGGATTTGCTGATGGTTCCGGTTGCTTTTTGAAGATTTCAGGCTTTCTGGAAAGCAGATCTATATGACTCATAATGAATTCGTTCACATCGATCTTGTCCCGGATCAGCCGGTCTTTCTTAACATCCCATTGTTTTTTGGCATCAGGATTGCTAAGTATATCAATAGCTTTTTGGAGGGCTTCTTTGGAGTCATCGAAGCAGTGCATCATCTCGTATTTTGTCTCGAGCTCAGTGAAGTTACCCATGGTTCCCACCAGAGATGAAACATATATCGAAGGTGTGCCAAGTATTGCACTTTCAACGGCAGTTGTCCCGCCTTCGCCAAGATAGAGGCTTGCATTATACAGCAGATCATGCAGTTTTTCCGGACTGACACATATCCTGTATTTTTCCAGGCTGCTGTCGAGCTCCTGTTCAGCTGTAATGAAAACCTTTCCGTATTTTTCCAGCTCCTGGACAATTTCCAGCTTGTTTGTAATTCCGTGATGTCCCACGTCATGACTTGCACCCCATGAAACAAACCTGAGAACGATTATCCGATCATCCTTGTCCAGATTGAGCTCTGATAAGAAATCCGGGTCCGGTTCGAAATAATCCGGGGAAAGATATGCAAGTTCATGGAATCCATTGTAACGTATCTGCTTGTCTCCAAGGTCCCGCACATAGGATGAAGGTGTGAATACCTTATGAGCAAAAGGAAGCGTAACGTGGTTTGCAAGCTTTGCATGTTCTGTATCTGTGAATATGAACGATTGTTTGCCCATAAGCCATGCTACATGAGCTACACATGGATTCAAAACCCCTATCAACAGGTCCGGATCGAATTTTTTTGCGATTTTGAGGAGCTTAATGTCCCTTGAAACCCATTCCCGAATAAGGTTGCCTTTTCCGAAACCAATCTTGCTAAGAACCTCATACTTGATGCCGTAAGACTCAAGCAGATTCACAGTAACGTCTTTCTCCCTGGCAGTGACAAGCACTTTGTGCCCATTTCTTTCCAACCCCAACACGATATTCTTGAAGAAATGGACATGCGCAGGATGTCCTATATCAATGAGAACTCTCATTATACCCCCTTTTACTATTACACCTATCTCATATTTAATCATTTTTGAATAGTGATGATTTCCCATATAAAGTATATAAATGAGGGTTTACCTCTTTCCCGGAAACTGTGAGAATCACTTTTTATTAAATGAGTGACCTATATAGAAT
The DNA here is from genome assembly GCF_045291185.1 of Methanolobus sp. ZRKC2. NCBI lineage: Archaea > Methanobacteriati > Methanobacteriota > Methanomicrobia > Methanosarcinales > Methanosarcinaceae > Methanolobus > Methanolobus sp. ZRKC2. Next base: position 850,520 of record NZ_CP146980.1, read on the forward strand.
AGTCATTAGTGCCATGAGGACGGGGGTCAAAATGGAAAGATCGAAGATAGGACTACCAATACTGATTTTGCTTGTTGTTATTGCGTTGTACTTTGCCTACACTTACGGCATTGTAGAAGAAAAAGAGGAAGAAGAAGAAAAAGTTCAAATCGAAGAAGTTGAACCGGTGCCTGATATAATTGTTGCGAAGAAGGGAGCCCAGGCGCAGGTAATTGAAAATAGTACTCAACGGGTCCTGTATGAAGGCGATGATACCAGTGCTATCAGGGCTGCGGTAAGAGCTATTGATCAGGGAACAATTCTTGTCAACGAGGGAACATATACGATCACTTCACCGATCGTAGTTGGGTCAAATATCAGACTGGTTGGCGATAATAGTATTCTGAAAGGACACAGGATATTCAGGATATACGATGCAGAAAACGTAAGGGTTACAGGTTTTAAGTTTGCAGGTCCTGATGAAGAATATATAAGGCACACCGGAAGTTATGGTCTCCTGCAAATAGCAAACACAAAGAACTGTCTCATAGAAGACAATACTTTCACTGCTTTCAGCAATTATGGTGTCTACCTTTCAACACGCTCAACTTCCGACTATAACCAGGAAATAACAGTTAGAGACAACCAGTTCCTTGATTTTGGATATTGTGGAGTGATGATTGGTAAGCAGGCCAGTTCAATATTCGTTGAGGATAATATTTTCAAGAATATTAACACCCTTAAGCTAAACACAAACTCATATGGCACGGCTGTTGCCAAAGGCAATAATGCATACAAGTACTCGGAATATATCTATATAAGGAACAATACCGTTGAGAACAATCCCATGTGGGAAGGTATTGATAGCCACGGGTCCAACCATCTTTACATAGAAAACAACAGAATTATAGATTGCAGAATACCGATATCCGTCTCACACATAACTGAAGATAACATTTATGCAGAATCCCTGCACGATGTTAGCATCACCGGCAATTATATAGATGGAAATCTCGATGCTGCAAAACAGGACTCAGGTATCTATGTAATAGGAGGACGTAACGGCGCAAGTACTCCATACATCAATATAACCCTGAAAGATAACACCATCACGGAAGTTAACAACTGGCTATTTGGTGACGATGGTGCAATAGTACTACAAAATGTCGATGAAGTGCTTGTTTACAACAATACAATATCCAAAGTGGGCGGGACCGGAATAAACCTTGAGAATGCAAACAATGTCCTTGTACAAAAAAATGACATCAAGGACCTCGTCACAATTTCAGAGCCAAGAAGTGCAATTAGTGTCTCACATGTGACAAAAGACTATGCAATAGAAATAGAGGACAATGCCGTCGATCTTTCTGCCGAATGCGTGATCCATTTTGATGCCTCACCGGATATTTCCGAAAAAGAACTATGTATCGACCTGTCAGATTTTTCACTTTCAGATGTAGGAGAATCCAGTGAAAACATTTTCATATAAATACTTTCTACGAAACATAGTCTGAAAAACGAACATTTTTTTATAATCAATTCAAATAAAAATTGGATAGAAAATCTATTTTTTGAACTATTCAAGTATATTGAAATTTACATACAATGTAACTTGTGCTTTACTTGTTATCCAGACATTTACCGGCCTCTTGAAGGTGTTTTAGCTAAACTTAAGTGTTTTTTTAGCTCTGATAGCACATATATAGTTGAAAGTATATTTAGAAAAAGCCTGTCACAATATGTGATGATTTGCGTAAAATTTGTCATAAAAAAGAGGTTTGTGGAAATTTATTTTCCCCATAGGGCCTTTGGATTTATTTTATTGTCGAATTATGATGTGTTTTGGACAGGTTGACCTGGATTACTACAAAAAACACTCTTACTGAAAAACATGAGTTGAGAAGGTCAAAAAATGGATACTAGAAGAAAAACGACAAGCCTACTAATGGTTTTCTTGTTCCTAAACTTAAGTATAGGAACAGTAATCTCCTCAGCGGCTGTGACAAACGGTTCTGAAGAGATCGACTACACGATACGCGTTTCTAAAAATGCCGGTACAAACCTTGTACAGACAATTGAAGGAGAGGTCATATACCAGGGAACAAGCGATGTAGGAGCCATAAAGGCAGCAGTCAATGCCATTAACAGTGGCGTTATCCTGATAGATTCAGGAACATATATGATCAGCTCACCTGTGTCATTGAAATCCAATATAGAAGTGGTCGGAAATGACGCTGTGCTTAAAGGTTACAAGATATTCACGATAAGCGGTGCTACAAACGTCAAAGTGAGCGGACTCAAGCTCACCGGTCCCGACCAGTTGTACGGGTCTGTTGGAAGTAGTTCCGGTCTCATCAACATCGTGAACAGTAACAACTGTATCATAGAAAGCAATACATTCTACAATTTCAGGGATTATGGTGTGAACGTGGCCGTTAGTTCTACATCCCATAAGAACGAGCAGATAACCATCAGAAACAATGAGTTTCTTGATTACGGTTACGCCGGTGTTATGATCTGGAAACAATCATATCACATCTATGTGGAGGATAACACCTTCAAGAACATCAATACCAGAGCTGTGAATGCAAATGCTTATGGAGTAGCTGTTGCCAAGGGAAGTAACTCTTACAAGCACTCAGAGTACATCTACATCAGACACAACTGGATAGAGAACAGTCCCATATGGGAAGGGATAGACAGCCATGGAGCTAACCATGTCTATATCCAGGACAACACAGTTCTGGACTGTAAAGTGCCAATAGCCGTTTCCTACCAGACCAGTGGAAGTTACCCTCTGCCGGTTCATGATATAGTCATTACCGGAAACTATGTGAAAGGGAACATGAACTCCCCATACAAACAACATTCAGGAATTCATATTCTGGGCGCGCGCAACTATGCACAGCCATATACTAACATCAATGTCTCCGGTAATACGATCATGGATGTTAACAGCTGGCTGGTTAGTGACGACGGAGCCATAGTCCTGAGAGACGTTAATGGCGGTATCGTCGACAATAACCTGATATCCGGTGTCGGAGGAACCGGTATCAACCTGAAGAACGCTGACAATCTGGTCGTTCAGAACAACGACATAAAGAACCTCAAGCAGATCTCAGGATCTACAAAGGGTATAGAGATGCAGGCTGTGCAGAAGAGCTTCAGTACAACTATAAGAGACAACAACTTTGACAGCTCTGTGGGCTACCACGGATATGCAAACTCAGGCTACACATACAGCGTAAATCTGATCAATGAAGTATCGTCAAAGTTTGCGGGTTCCCTGAAGCTTAACGTCCAGACGGGCACACCAGCTACCTCTACAGTAGAACCACCACTTACCCCACCAAAACCCCGTCCTCTTGACGACACAAACGAACCGGATTCCGGAACAGGGACACCACCTGACACAACTCCGGAAGAAAGCACGGATCCAGGCAGTACCAGTGGCATAGAGCACGACATCAGTGTTTACAAGGACTCTGGTAGAACAATTGTCAAGACAAGTGACGGAGAGTTAGTGCACAGCGGAAGCAGTGATGCTGAAGCCCTAAAAGCTGCGGTCAATGCGATCGATCAGGGTACTATTCTGGTCAATGCAGGGGCATATACAGTCAGCTCATCGGTTTCACTGAAATCCGGTATTGAAATGATCGGAAACGATGCAGAAATCAAAGGTTACAGCATTTTCCGTATCAGTGATGCAACAGACGTAAAGGTAACAGGTTTTACATTCAGTAACCCGGACCAGTCCTATCTGGTACGCTCAGGTAGCACAGGTCTTGTTGAAGTAGAGAACAGTGAAAACTGTCTCATTGAAAACAATACTTTCAGCAATTTCAGGGATTACGGAATCGACCTGGAAACCCCGACAACTTCCAGCCACAACAAACAGATAACCATAAAGGACAACGAGTTCCTTGACTACGGTTACGCTGGTGTTATGATTGGCAAGCAGGCAAGTGATGTATATGTTGAGAACAACCTGTTCAAAGACATCAATACAAGAAAGCTGAACGGTATTTCCTATGGTGTTGCAATAGCCGCAGGAAGTAGCACGTACCAGTATTCCGAGAATATTTACATCAGAAACAATACTATCGAGAACAATCCGGTATGGGAAGGTATCGATAGTCTTGGTGCAAACAACCTTTTCATCGAAGACAATGAAATCATAGACTGTAGAATACCAATATCAGTCGCTCAGATTAATACCGATGGAAAGTACCCTGTACCAGTCCATGATGTAACTATAAAAGGAAACTACCTGAAGGGAGACTTCTCTGCTGAAAAGCAGGATTCCGGTATCTATGTGCTCGGTGGACATAACAGCGCATGGACGGTTCTCCAGCCATACCAGAGAGTAACAGTTTCTGAAAATACTATTGTTGATGTCAACAACTGGCTATTCTCAGATGACGGTGCTATCGTGTTACAGAACGTAAACGAAGCTTCCGTTGACGACAACATGATCTCAGGTGTGGGCGGAACAGCCATCAACCTGGAGAATGCGGACAATGTGATAATGCAGAATAACAGCATCAAGGATATAAGGAAAATTTCCGGTTCTACAAAGAGTATAGAATTGCTTCCGATTTCAAAGGATTTCAACCTGACTCTTAAGAACAATACTTTTGATGATTCTGCAGATTACAATGCATATGCATACTCCGAATACGGAAACCTGTACGAAGTAGGTGTAACAGAACAGGATACGTCAAAGTTCTATACTTCAAACGGAGCTATAAACCTGACAATTCTTGAAGATACACCAACCGATCCTGAAACACCAACCACACCTCCAACGGAACCTGAGGATCCGCCGGTCATAGCACCGGACTATGATATCAGTGTCTCCAAGAATGCAGGAACGACAGTCGTCAAAACAAATGCAGATGAGGTAGTGTACAGTGGAAGCAGTGATGCCGAAGCTCTAAAAGCTGCGGTCAATGCGATCGATCAGGGTACTATTCTGGTCAATGCAGGGACATATACAGTCAGCTCATCGGTTTCTCTGAAATCCGGTATCGAAATGATCGGAAACGATGCAGAAATCAAAGGTTACAGCATTTTCCGTATCAGTGATGCAACAGACGTAAAGGTAACAGGTTTTACATTCAGTAACCCGGACCAGTCCTATCTGGTACGCTCAGGTAGCACAGGTCTTGTTGAAGTAGAGAACAGTGAAAACTGTCTCATTGAAAACAATACTTTCAGCAATTTCAGGGATTACGGAATCGACCTGGAAACCCCGACAACTTCCAGCTACAACAAGCAGATAACCATAAAGGACAACGAATTCCTTGACTACGGTTACGCTGGTGTTATGATTGGAAAGCAGGCAAGTAATGTATATGTTGAGAACAACCTGTTCAAAGACATCAATACAAGAAAGCTGAACGGTATTTCCTACGGTGTTGCAATTGCTGCGGGAAGTAGCACGTACCAGTATTCCGAGAATATTTACATCAGAAACAATACTATCGAGAACAATCCGGTATGGGAAGGTATCGATAGTCTTGGTGCAAACAACCTTTTCATCGAGGACAATGAAATCATAGACTGTAGAATACCAATATCAGTCGCTCAGATTAATACCGATGGAAAATACCCTGTACCAGTCCATGATGTAACTATAAAAGGAAACTATCTGGAAGGCAACTTCTCTGCTGAAAAACAGGATTCAGGTATCTACGTGCTCGGAGGACGCAATAGTGCCAGAACAGTGATCCAACCTTACATAAGAGCAAATGTCTCCGACAACACCATTGTTGATGTCAACAACTGGTTGTTCTCAGATGACGGTGCAATTGTGTTGAGGCATGTAAAATATGCTGTTGTTAATAACAACTACATCTCCGGAACAGGAGGAACAGGCATTAACCTGGAGGATGCCACAGAGGTAGTCCTGCAGGACAATGAAATAAAGAACATGAAGAAGATCGCAGGTTCAATAATAGGTTTGAAGATGCTTCCTATCATACAGGATAATGTCATCTTGCTCAATAACAACACCTTTGATGATTCTGCAACCTACAATGCCTATTCGGATGCCAAGGACGGACACAAATATCAGGTTAACTTGATGAACCAGGACACATCAAAGTTCTATACCTCCAACGGAGGCATGGACCTGGTAACCCTCAGCGAACCGGAGCCAGAAGTTGATGAAACGCCGGTAGCGAACCTGGCAGTCAGAGTTGTCCCGGCAGGAAACAGCCTCACCTTTGACGGCGGGGAATCTACCGATGATAACGGTATTGTCTCATATTCCTGGGACTTCGATGCATCTAATGGCATCCAGGAAGAGGCTACCGGGGAAATCGTGTCGCAAGAGTTCTCCGCACCAGGGAAATTCGAGGTCACATTGACTGTGACTGATATAAAAGGACAACAAGACACAGACAGTTTACTAGTCGTAGTGAACTGAAGCTGAAATCATGATTAGCAGGTCACACCTGCTGATCAAACTTTTTTCTTTTTTGAAATTAATTGCCTGGCAAGATTTTTTCCACATATTCTGCCTTTGAGAGCATATTTTTGACCTGCAAGAAGCAGGTAGCAATTCTTAAGCATCTAGCCAGAAATAAGCCGGTTAATCAATAACCTGATACTGAGTTCATCAAGATTTATCTGCAGGATCATGTTACTGCATACCATACTTTTTCCGTTAAGTCGAGAATATTTGTCAGACTTCTTCCAAAAAGAATCAGTATATGGATAAACTATGCAGGAAGAGACACTACAGTCCATAGAACATTTTTGTTACATATAATTACTATGCAATGTAACCAGTAATTAGAACAAAATCCAGGTTACTTAGAGTCGTAAAAACGATTTTAAGCCAACTTTGACCTTTTTTTAGTCCTGACAGCACATATATACTTTAAAGTATACTACCCAGTAGCCTGTCACAATATGTCATGAATTGTATCATAATATTCTCAAAACATCAGGATATGAAATAATAATTTCATTGCTGATACCCAAAGGATACGATACAACTTGATAGATATGTTTTGGACAGGTTGACCTGAATTACAAAAAACACTCGTTAATGAAAAACACAAGTTGAGAAGGTCAAAAAATGGATACTAGAAGAAAAACTACAAGCCTGTTAATGGTTTTCCTGATCCTTAGTTTAAGTATATCAGTAAGCTCTTCAGCAGCTGTGAAAGAAGGATCTGAAGAAATCGACTACACGATACGCGTTTCTAAAAATGCCGGTACAAACCTTGTCCAGACAAGTGAGGGAGAGGTCATATACCAGGGAACAAACGACGTGGGAGCCATAAAGGCTGCAGTCAACGCTATAGACAAAGGTACTATCTTGATCGACTCAGGAACATATATGATCAGCTCACCTGTGTCACTGAAATCCAACATAGAAGTAGTCGGAAACGAAGCTGTGCTTAAAGGTTACAAGATATTCACGATAACTAGTGCTACAAATGTCAAAGTAAGCGGACTCGAGTTCACCAATCCTGACCAATCATACAGGGCGGTTGCAAGTGGCTCCGGACTTATTGATATTGTAAACAGCAACAACTGTCTGATAGAAAGCAACACATTCCGCAATTTCAGGGACTATGGCGTGAATGTCGCCGTAGGATCTACATCCCATAGAAATGAGCAGATAGTTATCAGGGATAACCAGTTCCTTGATTACGGTTACTGCGGAGTTATGGTTGGGAAACAATCCTATCACATCTATGTAGAGGATAACACTTTCAAGAACATCAATACCAGAGCTGTGAATGCAAATGCTTATGGAGTAGCTGTTGCCAAGGGAAGTAACTCTTACAAGCACTCAGAGTACATCTACATCAGGCACAACTGGATAGAAAACAGTCCCATATGGGAAGGGATAGACAGCCATGGGGCCAACCATGTCTATATCCAGGACAACACAGTTCTGGACTGTAAAGTGCCAATAGCCGTTTCCTACCAGACCAGCCAGGGTACCTACCCTCTACCTGTGCACGACATAGTCATCACAGGGAACTATGTTAAAGGGAACATGGATTCCCCATATAAACAACACTCCGGAATTCATATCCTGGGTGCGCGCAACTATGCACAGCCATATACTAACATCAATGTCTCGGGAAATACTATCGTGGATGTTAACAGTTGGCTGATCAGTGATGATGGAGCTATAGTCCTGAGGGATGTCTACGGTGGTATCGTTGAGAATAACCTGATATCCGGCGTCGGAGGAACCGGCATCAATCTACTGAATGCTGGCGATCTGCTTGTCCAGAACAATGACATACAAAACCTCAAGCAGATCTCAGGATCGACAAAGGGTATAGAAATGTCAGCCGTAAAAAAGAGCTTCAGCACAACAATCAGAGACAATAAATTTGATAGTTCTGTAGGTTATCACGGATTTGCAAACTCAGGTTACACATACACTGTAACACTTGTAAATCAGATACAATCCAGTTTCGGAGGGTCTCTGAAGCTCAGCGCCACAACAGACTCCACAACCGTCAACTCCCCGGTAACACCACCATTGACTCCACCTGAACCCCGCACCTGGGATGAGTCTGGCGAGTACAGTACCGTGTCAATAATTGGCGGTTTCGGAATCACAGATTCCAGAATAAGCATATCCAAGGATGCTGATACTACAGTTGTCAAAACCAGCAATGGAGATGTCATATACAGTGGAACCAGCGACGATGGAGCAGTCAGGACTGCAATTAATGCAGTTGAACAGGGAACTGTAACATTCAACGAAGGCACATATGCCCTCAGCTCTGCCGTGGTCCTCAAATCAGATATTGAACTGATAGGTGATAGCGCCAAAATTCAGGGATACAACATATTCCAGCTAAAGGACGTTTCCAATGTCTCAGTCAGGGGATTTACCTTCAGCGGCCCTGATGAAAATTATTCCGCACGTGCCAGCAGCACAGGCCTCATTGACATCCAGAACAGTGAGAACTGCCTTATTGAAGACAATGTGTTCACCAACTTCAGGGATAATGGAATTAACCTGATGACTTCTTCCGTGTCCGATCATAACCAGCAAATAACCATAAGGAATAATGAATTCCTTGATTATGGTTACACCGGCGTTATGATAGGAAAGCAGTCAAAGAACATAGCCGTTGAAGAAAACACATTCAGGGATATTGATGTCAATGGCCTGAACAAACACTCTTTCGGAGTAGCTGTTGCCAAAGGAAGCAGTACCTACCAATATTCAGAGTACATCTATATCAGGAACAATATCGTGGAGAATAATCCAGGGTGGGAGGGTATTGACAGTCACGGAGCTAATTACCTCTTCATTGAAAACAATGAAATTACAGACTGTAAAATACCAATATCTGTGACCCAGGTTAATGACGATGACAGATATCCGGTACCCCTGCGTGACCTGAAGATTAGTGGAAATAAGATACGGGGAAGCTTCTCCGAAGAGAATCAGGATTCGGCCATTAATGTCTTCGGAGGGAACAATAATGACAACACTGTCATTAAGCCCTACTTTAAGGTAACCATTTCAGGGAACAACATCGAAGACAGAAACAAATGGCTGTCAGTGGACACTGCTATGACAATGCACAATGTCGATAATGCTGTAGTCGAGAACAATATTATCTCGGGAAACAGTGGCGCAGCTGCATAAGATTAACAGAGAAGCTGAAAAAGGTTGATTGGCACAAGCTTCTCAACCGACTTTTTTTCCATGTTCACCCGACTTAAGATTATGTTTGCCTTTTATACCTCCTTATTCCCTGAAGTTGGGATATTCCTGTAGTTCGGAATAATAAATTTGCATCGGGGCCTACTAATTCCGGAAAGTTGCATTATAGCAATTTACACTTACTTTAATAATCTATGCCGTAACTAGTGAACCATTAATAAGGAAGCCCTAAAAGAGCTTTAAAATAGATTTAAAACAACTTAAACCCTTTTTTGCACCTGCAAGGATATATATAGTTAAACGTATATTATCGAGGAGCTCGTCACAAAATACAGTTACCCCAATTGACCCATTGGCTCCAGAGCGGACACTTATCCCCAAAGTGTCATACACAGTTCAAGTCAAATGGGCAATATCGACCCAAGACTCTATTTTTGACAGCATGACCTAGAATAATCAAAGAAAAACGGTTATGAAACACTCAATTTGAGAGGTCTAAAATGGATAATAGAAGAAAAACTACAAGCCTGTTAATGGTTTGTCTGTTCCTCAGTTTTGCTTTAGGAACAGCAATTCCTGCAGTTGCCGAAGAGAACGGTGCTGAAGGAATCAACTACAAAGTAAGCATTTCCAAAGACACCACCACAACATCTGTCCACACAAAGGACGGACAACTAATATACGAAGGAAATAACGACGTAGAAGCCATAGAGGCTGCAGTAAATGCTGTTGATGAAGGTATCATTCTGTTCAACTCCGGCACATATGCAATTAGTTCACCAATTGAACTGAAATCAAACATAGAGCTGGTTGGAAACGATGCGGTGCTTAAAGGATACAGTATCTTCAACATATCAAATGCTACAAACGTTACAATCAGAGGATTCGAATTCAGTGATCCAGACGAAGCCTACCTGCCGGTTGTCGGTGACGTAGGACTCATCAAATTTGAGAACAGTAACAACTGTCTTATCGAAGGCAATAAGTTCACAAATTTCAGAAGCTACGGCGTATACCTTGATGTCACTTCACCATCCTACCACAATGAAGATATCACAATTAAGAACAACGAGTTCCTTGATTTCGGCTACTGTGGAGTGATGATCGGTAAACAATCCAGTAATGTATACGTTGAAGAAAACCTGTTCAAGGACATCAACACCAGGAAGATCAATGTCAACTCCTATGGTGTTGCCGTTGCTAAAGGAGATAGCTCATACTCATATTCGGAGTTCATCTACATCAGGAGCAACACCGTCGAGAATAATCCCGTATGGGAAGGTATCGACAGCCACGGCTCAAGCAATCTCTTCATAGAGGACAATACGATCACGGACTGTAAGATTCCAATCGCTGTCTCCCATAGTACAAGCGACGACAGCTATTCGGAAACCCTGCATGACGTAACAATCACAGGTAACCAGATCCAGGGTTACACTAACGGTCAGAAACAGGACTCAGGAATCTATGTCATAGGAGGACATGGAGGAGTAGTCCTCAAGCCGATCACAAATGTCAAAATTGCAGATAATACCATCCGTGACGTCAATAACTGGCTCATTTCAGATGATGGTGCCATTGTGCTACAGAGCGTTGATGGAGCTACTGTTGAGAACAACGACATCAACGGAGTCGGAGGAACAGGCATTAACCTGGAGAATGCCGACAATGTAGTGGTAAAAGGCAATAGTGTTGCAAGCATGAAACCAATATCAGGTGCAACACAGGGACTTGAAATTATTTCCTGTGGAAGCAATCTTGCCTTTGAAAACAACAATTTCGATGGTACGGTAGAAGTTCCGGGCATCTGATACCCGGTGACGTTAAGTGACGGACATAGTTCCTGCTACCTCAGGAGCTAAAACCGTAACAACCGAATACTTGATCAGACATGTGGTTGGCGGATCAATACTTGTCCGCCAACCATACCTCCTTCCTTTATTTTTATTCTACATTCATACAAAATTTTTTCCATTAGATATCAATATCCATTGTCTTATAGCATTCCCTCATGTCAAACAACATTGCAAAGAGGAGGAACTGTAACCCTGCAATGATGAAAAGGGCATCTATCAATGGAAGACTTGATGGTACGGACCAGCCTGTAATGAAGTTTGCAACCAGTATGTACAATGTCAGAAGAGCACCCAGAGGCAGGAAAATCATCCCGAAAGCGTAGAAAAACACAAGTGGATGGAAACTCAGAATAGAGTATTTCATCTTGAGCCTCCAGAGGAATTTCTTCAGGAGCATAGTAGATACCTTGGTCATATACCTCCCGTACTTTATACTTGATTTCTCATCACCATAGTGTGCAGGCATAGAAACATCAAGGGTCTTAAAACCGAATGTATTGAGCTTCACCAGCATATCATTGCAGTAACCATAATAAGTGTAAAGGCTATCGATTTCCATGTTGGACAGGGCCTTCTTTGATATTGCAGTATAACCATTCTGAGGGTCCATTACATGCCAGTATCCACTACTTATCTTTGTGATCAGAGTCAGAATAGAGTTTCCGAAAAGACGCCAGGAACTCATTCCCCCACGGAATTCTTCGGATTTAAGACGGTTACCCTTTGTATAATCTGCTTTTCCCTGGATGATTGGCATCAGCAGGTTGGGCAAAAGTGCCGGATTCATCTGGTTATCGCCACCCATGACAACAATCAGATCCATATCTTCCTGCAAAGCCCTCTTGTAACCATGCAGGATCGCAGCACCAACTCCCTGGTTTTCCTCATGAGTTATCACGGATAAGCGTCGATCCTCGATCGAATTCAAAACATCGGCAGTATTGTCAGTACTGGCGTCATTGATAACATATATCCTGTTGACATAGTCCGGAATGCCATTTACAGTGATTGCGATCAGCTTTTCCTCATTATAGGCAGGTACCACAACACCTATTTTATTTTTATAGAAGATGTCGGTGTTCCCTTCCTCCAGTTTGTTGACGCTAATTTCCTTCACTTTCATTCCGGCATCCGATACATCTTTGACAAGAGAAAGTTCCATTGGCAAAGAGTCCGGCTCGAATTTCATGAAGTTTGCTGACTGGGCTGAAAATGCCGCATATCCAATATTATCATAGAGAAACTTTACGAAATGCTGCCTGTCCGAATCAGGAACATGACCGTTTCCATTACCATTATTACCTGCTATTAGCGACTGTATATCGTACCTGAACCCATTATCAGGGTAAGGGCTGTAACCCACTACCGCATCTGCTTCAAGCCACATAACAGGATCTATTAATTTCGGTATCTCTTCCGAGTTATACAATTGTCCCGGATTAATTACAAGGACAGGACCTTCCCCGAATCGCTCTGAAAACTTAAAAGCGGACTTAAGAGCCTCCATTTTTCCTTTATGTTCTTCATGCCTGATTACATAAGTATCCATCTTTTCTGCGACATATGCAGTAGAATCCGTACTACCGTCATCAACCACTACTATATTGTCAACATATACCCCTGCCTTTTTAATGACGTCATGTATGTTAGCCTCATCATTATAGGCAGGTATTATACCTGTTATCCCCATATTTTACTCCCCTTCTTACGGTTCCAATTAATGTATGATTTTGCAAGCTGTTCACTGATTGAAATACCAGCAATGTCAATCAGGACATGCTCACATTCCCACTCCAAGTAACAAAATGAGTTTCAAATTAATAATATTATCGTATGGTGATGAATAATGCAGGCAATTTAAGCATAATAGAGAATTATATTCTTTGCATGATAGGTAACATATATGAGTGCTCAAATTGATTTTTGTGGATTTAATCCACTAATTGCATATAACTATCAATCTTTGAGCATGTTGTGTTTTTTACCAAACACCCGCTTCTTAAACACGTATCTTATTTTTATCAGATTCAATTTCAGAAAAGTTAGATATATATAAAGTTATTATTTTATCCACTTGTATCAAAATTCAGGATAGAGCCAATAAGAGCAACGAAGTGTTAAAATGACTGGAAGCGGATTATCAAAATGTAAAGTGCTTGTAACCGGAGGAGCGGGATTTATCGGCAGCCATGTTGCAGACAAACTCGTTGAGATGGGAAATGATGTTACTGTTTTTGATAATCTTAGTTCCGGACGGATGAAGTTTATCTCACATCATGCAAACAATTCGAAGCTCAGGCTGATTGAAGGTGACCTGCTTGATACTGATGCTATTGAAGCGGCATGCAAGGATATTGACCTTGTATTCCATGTTGCAGCAAACCCTGACGTTCGCCTTGGCGGCGTGGACACCAAAGTACATTTTGAACAGAATATCACAGCTACACATAATCTTCTGGAAACAATGCGCAAGAGAGGCTTAAAAGAAATTGCCTTTACGTCCACCTCTACGATTTATGGAGAAGCTGCAGAGATCCCAACACCAGAAGGATACGGACCATTAGTACCCATATCACTGTATGGTGCATCCAAACTTGCCTGTGAGGGGCTGATAACATCCTATTCGCACACCTTTGGGATGCGATCATGGATATTCCGCTTTGCCAATATAATTGGTGACAGGAGCACTCATGGCATTATCGTGGATTTCATAGACAAACTAAGAAAAAACAATGCCGAACTTGAGATTCTGGGTGACGGCAGGCAATCCAAATCCTACCTGCACGTAAGAGAATGTGTGGATGCTATGATGTTCTCGGTTTCCGAAAGTGATGAGGAAATTAATATTTTCAACATTGGCTCGGAAGATGCTACCAACCCTACCCGTATCGGAGAGATAATTGTTGAAGAAATGGGATTAAACGATGTTAAGTTCAAATATACCGGCGGCTCCAGGGGCTGGAAAGGAGATGTGCCGAAGATGATGCTTTCTGTAGATAAGCTAAAGCAAATGGGGTGGACACCAAAATGGAGCTCCGAGCAGAGTGTCAGAGAAACCGTGAGATCACTGCTGGAAAACTATTGAACCTGACTTGATAAAATAATAAATATAAGACTGTCAGGACGCAAACATTTTCCAGAGGTATACAGGAAGACAGCAGGATTTACTGACAGGACCTGGCGAAAAACCTGCAGAGAGAATTTGATATTTATCACAGTATGTACCTTCGCCATTTTCAGTGCAGATAAGAGGTTTACCACTGCTAGTTCACATTTATTGTGAAATATGCTCCATACTGTTACTTCAGAGTATAAAGTGAAAACTTATTAGAGCATATGTTTTTCAGTTGACCCGGGAAGTTGTTAATTCAAAATAGCAAGCTTCTGATTACCTGGATGATTGAACCAAGCACATGGAAATCAAAGATGCTGAAAGAGCTGTCAGAGAGAGGGTACAGATATGGAATATTACCACCTGCAAAGTCGTCCAACACCAGGTGAAAGAAAAACATTATTCCAACCATTAAACCCAAAGATGCAGTCTTTATACGATCCAGATAAATAAAATAACATAGAGTGCTTGCCAAGACAACAGTAATCAGGCCAAAGAGTATTGAATGACTTGGCAAAGGACCAATCATATTATGTCTCAGATTTCCGTTCAAGATAAAATTCCAGACAGCGGATACGTCCGGGAAAAGAGCAGCTATTCCGCCAGCTATCAGCAGTACTGCTAAAAAACCCTTGTCACGAAAACGCAGGTTCCCTTCAAAGCTCAGCGTAGCTATTAAAATGATCACGGCAACGAGGACCGAGAGCCCGAAAAACAACAGATGAGTAGGAGGATACGGCATTGTGAACAACTCTTGTTTATATATATTTAACTAACAATTACAAAAAGCAACCTGTGAAAAAACGGTAGCTAGATTAGTAATTGAATGCAACAACCATCTACAATAGCTTGCAATAAGCATCAGCGGAACTGACCAGCAATACTTCAAGACGTGAGCATACCAATAACATAGCAGATATAGCAGATCCTATGTCAGAAAGATACACACGTGCCCCACTTCATCTAGGCTCTTTTCTGACTTAAACTTATTTGTCACTCTAAAAAATGCAAGAACCTGATAACTGTATTAAAAGTAAAAAATGCTTTGCACTTTTTGCAAAGCTAGCTTCCAAAAAAAACTAAAAAGATCATCCGAATCTAGAGAAGGGAACCTCAAAGAAAAGAAGCTTTTAAGTAAGGAATCCAAATATACTGCTGGATGAAAATATAAATATTATAATAATTATATTTATGAATGAATGTGCTAAGTGAATCACAGTATTTATGCAGAAATACAATATTAAAAGTCGAGTTTCATCCTCTCCAACTTGAAAAATAGATGTTATGAGAAAAACACAGATCGTTGATTCCTTACATGAATGTCATCTACAAAAAATGAACTATCATATACATCCAAAAATATACTCTGATTTTCGTTTTCTATGCATCCTCAAAATGAAAAATCGGAGAAATTATTTATTACAACATATCATATACGATATAGGTGGTTGGGGTAACAATAAATATTTTGTATCTCTGCAATAAGCAAGATTCTGAGAAAATGCTAAAAATTATATCTCAGATAGCTACTAGAATTATATTACTAAACAGATTTATGAATCAAAAATGTTTATATGTAAACACATTATATATTGGAAGAGAGTGGGTTGATGTATAGGAGTAACGACTATATCCATAGGTCTGCAAAAATATATGGCTCCACGACCATCGGAGCTAACTGTAAGGTCATGGAAAATGTAACTTTGGGATATCCCCAGCATGACATTTTGCAAAGAATTATAGATGAAGAAAGGGAGATAGAAAACTTCGATTTTCCTGGTTGCCAGATTGGGGAGGAGGCATTCATCCGGGCAGGTACAACCATCTTCAGTAATGTGAGTACAGGCAGGATGTTCAAGACCGGCCATAATGCAATGGTACGAGAAAAAACAACTATAGCAGACAATGTGCTGGTTGGTACCAACGTTATAATTGATGGTAATGTCACAATCGGGAACAATGTAAGTATCCAAGGTAATGCCTACATTCCCACACATGTTACTATAGAAGATAATGTTTTCATCGGACCCTGTGCAGTGCTTTCGAACGACAGGTATCCTGTAAGAGGAGAGTATGTTCCCGAAGGACCCATCTTAAGAAAAGGCGCATCCATAGGAGCTAATGCAACTCTTGTACCCGGTGTGGAAATAGGTGAAGGAGCCATGGTGGCTGCAGGCGCATTGGTTACAAAAGATGTACCTGCCTGGAAACTTGCTATTGGCTGCCCTGCACAAATAAAAGACCTGCCGGACATAATGCAATGTATAAATAAGATATAAAATATATAAATTAATACATATGAGGGGATACAATGATACCAATTGCAAAGCCACAACTTGACGAAGCTGAGGTCCAGGCTGTGAGTGACGTACTGCGTTCAGGAATGATAGCCCAGGGGCAGCGTGTGACTGACTTTGAGCAAGCGTTTGCCGAATACACGGGAGTTGACTACGCAATCGCCGTCAATTCCGGGACTGCTGCCTTGCATGCAGGTTTGCTGGCACACGACATCGGCCCGGGAGATGAGGTAGTAACAAGCCCGTTCAGTTTTGTCGCAACTGCAAATTCCATACTGTTCACAGGAGCTAAACCGGTTTTTTCAGATATCGATTATGACACTTTCAATCTTAATCCGGAAATGGTAGCTGAAAAAATCACAGACCGAACAAAAGCTATCATGCCCGTACATCTTTACGGCCATCCTGCTGACATGAAAGCCTATGAAGAGATTGCAAATGACAATGGGCTGGCACTTATTGAAGATGCCTGCCAGGCTCACGGTGCAACTTTCAACGGAAAAAAAGCAGGCTCATTCGGGACAGGGGCATTCAGTTTCTATCCTACCAAGAACATGACCACAAGTGAAGGTGGTATGATAACGACCAATGATGATGAAGTTGCAAAAAAAGCCAAAATGGTTCGTGATCACGGTTCAAGACAGCGGTATCTTCATGAAATGTTGGGATACAACCTGAGAATGACGGACATATGTGCCGCCATCGGCCTTGTACAGCTGGAAAAACTTGAAAGCTATACATCAAAAAGGCAACATAATGCACAATTGCTTACAAACGGCCTCCAGAATATCGAAGGTGTTATCTGCCCGACAGTCAGACAGGGTTACGGTCATGTTTTCCATCAATACACAATACGTATACAAAACAGGGATGAACTCGCATCCTTCCTGAAAGAGAAAGGCATAGGTACAGGCATTCACTATCCAATACCTATACACATGCAACCTTATTATCAGGAACTGGGATATACAGATAAGCTTCCGGTGGCCGAGGAACTGAGTGAGGAAGTACTTTCCCTCCCCGTACATCCGCAGGTTTTAGGGGAGGAAATCAATTTCATAATAGATTCATTAAAAGAATGGAGTGGTACCAGGTGATAAAAGCAGGAGTTATCGGCGCAGGATCAATGGGAAAAAACCACATACGCATCTATAGCGAAATGCCAGGTGTAGAGCTTGTGGGTATTTCGGATATTGATGCCGAGCTTGTAGAGGAACTTGCGAAGCAGCATAATACTCGACCTTTCACAGACTATAAAGAATTGCTTGCGGAAGGACTTGATGCTGTGAGCATTGTGGTTCCTACTAAAATGCATAAAGATGTAGCGATCGATGCTTTAAGGGCAGGGGCAAATGTACTTGTAGAAAAGCCAATTGCCGACAGTATTGAAAATGCAGAAACGATTCTCAATACGGCAAAGGAAGTTGACCGCTGTGTAATGGTTGGACATATCGAAAGGTTTAATCCTGCGATCATGAGACTTAAAGAAATAATAGATTCCGGCCTGCTCGGGAAAATCGTATCCATCTCTACAACAAGAGTCGGACCATATAATCCGAGAATAAGGGATGTAGGAGTAATCCTCGACATCGGCGTTCATGATATCGATGTCATATCTTTCCTCTACGGCAGGCATGTGAATCAGGTTTATGCAGTCGCCGGAGCCGACATCCATTCCATGGAAGATCACGCCACCATACACATGCGTTTTGACCATGAATTTTCAGGACTTGTAGAAGTCAACTGGCTTACACCACACAAAGTAAGGAAACTTACTGCTGTAGGCGTAAAAGGTGTTGCTTATCTTGATTATATAGACCAGACAGTCGAGCTTCATGACAATAGCTGGGTGAGAAAAGCCAAGATTGAACAAAAAGAGCCTCTCAGGAACGAACTTGAGCATTTTATTGATTGTATAGATAACAAGAGGCAACCGGAACCAGCCGGAGAGGATGGCATTCATGCACTTAATGTCAGCCTTGCTGCCATCAGGTCTTATCAAGAAGAGAAGATGATACACATATGAAGTGATACCATGAGCAACAAACTTGAAAGTATTTTAAGGGAAAAGGGACCCATAAAGAGAATTGGGGTTATCGGTATGGGCTATGTGGGAATTCCCGCTGCTGCACTTTTTGCCGATT
This sequence comes from Methanolobus sp. ZRKC2, assembly GCF_045291185.1. Taxonomy (NCBI): domain Archaea; kingdom Methanobacteriati; phylum Methanobacteriota; class Methanomicrobia; order Methanosarcinales; family Methanosarcinaceae; genus Methanolobus; species Methanolobus sp. ZRKC2. The sequence continues at coordinate 869,572 of NZ_CP146980.1, forward strand.
CGGACAGATTTGACCATGTGTTGGGATTCCAGAGGAATTCTCCATCATCCGGTTATAAGATAGATATGCTGAACCGGGGAGAGAGTCCTCTTAAGGGAGAAGAACCGGGTCTTGAAGAACTCCTGCAAAAGGTTGTTGAAGCAGGTAAATTCGAATGCACACCTGATTTCTCAAGGATTGCGGAACTCGATGCTGTAACCCTTGCTATCCAGACGCCTTTTGCAGACTCAAAAGCACTTGAACCGGACTTTGGAGCGCTGAAGGAGGGCATCCGCAATGCAGGAAGGTATCTTCAGCCGAGTATGCTGGTGGTCCTTGAGTCGACTATCACACCTGGAACAACCGATGACATGGCTAGGAAGATACTGGAAGAAGAATCCGGTCTTGTGGCAGGAGAGGACTTCGCACTGGCCCATGCCCCTGAAAGGGTGATGGTTGGAAGACTACTGCGTAATATTCAGGAACACGACCGTATTGTTGGTGGTATCGACGAAGCTAGTACCGACAGAGCTGTCGAGTTGTACTCTCCTGTTCTGACAAAAGGAAATGTCATTCCCATGACAGCAACTGCAGCAGAGGTAACAAAGACTGCTGAAAACACATTCCGTGATCTGCAAATAGCAGCTGTGAACCAGCTTGCACTCTACTGCGAGTCTATGGGAATAAACGTATATGACGTAAGGACAGGTATTGACAGCCTCAAAGGTGAAGGCATAACAAGAGCAATGCTCTGGCCCGGAGCAGGGGTTGGTGGTCACTGCCTTACCAAGGATACATACCATCTTGAGCGTGGAGTAAAGTTAGGAAATGAAAACCTGGATTACCCTGAAAATGCGGAATCTATCTACGTACTTGCAAGGAGAGTAAATGACTTCATGCCAGTACACATGTATAACCTGACACAAGCTGCCCTTCAGAGAATTAATAAGGATATCAAAGACTCAAAAATAGCCATGCTGGGCTGGGCTTTTATCAATGATTCTGATGACGCACGCAATCCCCCTTCGGAGCCATACAGGGATATGATTGTTGATGCTGGTGCGGAGATTCTTATCCATGATCCACATGTACTCCAATATCCCGATGTAGATATATTGAAGGGTATGGAAGAAGTAGTACAAGATGCCGACGTTACAGTTTTGTTTACAGGGCATAAAGAATACTTTGACATCAACCCTGCTTCATTGAAATCACTTATGGGAAAAGAAAATCCTGTGATCATTGACGGAAGAAACGTAATAGAACCGGATAAGTTTATTGAAGCTGGTTTCATCTACAAGGGAATTGGACGTGGTGACAAGAATCAGCACCCAATCAAAGCCCAGATGAACGGTATACGCGTCTAAGTCTCATCTTGACGCACTTTTTCTTTCTTTTTTCTGCCATGAAGGCCTATTAAGAGCAAGGCAAAAAATGCAATTTGAGCTATTGTCACGCCGATTCCATCAGCATATATATCATGAATGCTGGACGTTCTTCCGGGAACATACATCTGGTGAATTTCATCACTTATGCCATAGAGTATGCCCGTTACAACGGCCAATAAAGCTGCATATTTTTTGAGGATTCTGTTGTCCGAATTCCTAAATGTAAGGTGCAAAAAAACTCCCAGGCCAAAATAAAGGAAAATGTGTGCTATTTTGTCACGATGCAAGTAAGAGTATTCCACAAAGTCAATTAAAAATCCCAGATTCTGACTTTCAAGAAAGTCCTTCAGCTGATACATGACAGGAACTTTAAACATGTGCGTAGGAACACCAATGTCTGATCTTGAGGAAAGATAAAAGATCATAGCAGCATAGAAAACTGTCAGGAGCAGAAATATATGCTTTTTGTTACTTTTGTAGTTAAAGCTCAGGATTTTTTGGACAATGTCAAGCAGTCCTCTCATACCATACAGTACCAAAATGATAATATTCAGAATTAATTTATTGTGCAAGAATGTTTTTTTTAAGTTCATAGGAGTGCTAGCCCAATTTGATTAATTAATCACTTTCCGGAAGTGACATTGTTTTATGGTACTTGCTTTTCGAGGAGAGATTGTCAAGCACTGTTATTTTAGAAGAAAGAACAAGTTTTTCTACAAAATAACTTCTGATCTGACCCACTCGCCAGTGATTAGAATTTTTTTAATGCTATTGAGATAATAGAGAGCGCATTATAAATCAATTCTGCTCAAGATCAATCCAAAATCCTTAATGATAAAATTAATCTGCTGAAAATAAGGTTTTATAGGGCATATAGTTCTACATTCTTCTTACCAAAAAACTCTCCTGAACTTGCAGATTCCATACAATGAAGGGTACAATACATTTCTTCACGTACAAAATCTTCATAAACATATATCGGACTACCACAAGCTGCACATTTAGTTTCAACTAACTTCATATATACCACCGATTTAAACTGCATGCGACTTAACCAAAATCACATACACATGATATTTGAATAGACAATAACCCATTTATCTTATTCACACTCCGTTATGTGGTGATCAAGTATATAAAGATAAGTGTACTCTACTATCTCATCATTATGAGAAGAACAAGATTGCAAATAGACTAACAACGGCCTTCAGACAGCATAAAAACTATATATTACAAACGTATAAACAATGATAATTAAATATTAATAATTATTTTTTAATAAAACGAGTTTTATGAGTGTCAATACTATGTTGGATATAGAATCACCTACAGTTGTCTTTGGCCTGATATTAATAAGCAGTTTCCTGCTTCCTTTCATCGCGGCCTACATATCAATACCCTATTTTATAAGGAAGTTAACTGAAAGAAAGATTCTGGCAAAAGATTACTACAAACGTAGGATCACAATGGTCCCGGATAGAGGTGGAATTGCCATCCTGCTTGTGGCCATGGTGAGCTTCTCACTCAATACCCTTTTTTTCAAGTTTTCAACAACAAATTACGTTGCACTTATAGTTGTTGCACTTTTCGGGCTGTTTGGAATTCTTGATGACATGATTGACATAGGCAGGGTGACAAAACTCCTCCTGATGTACTATTGCTCATATCCGCTTATTCAATACGCTACTACTACTGCATTCACTTTTCCGTCAATCGGAAGCTTTGAGCTGGGGATATTGTACCTGCAATTCATAGTCCCGACCTTTGTTCTTGTAGCTTCCAACCTTGTTAATATGCACTCAGGCTTTAACGGACTTGCTTCCGGCCTTTCGGTAATAGTCCTCATTTCACTGATAATAAGATCATTTTTGCTTGATGATGTTGAGAATATCTTTGCAATTGTAAGCATCACCGGAGCTACACTTGCATACTTCCTCTACGACAGGTATCCCTCCAAGATATTTTGGGGCAATGTAGGCTCATTAACAATAGGAGCAGCCATAGGTGCGATTGTTGTAATACAGGGATTCGTGATCAGTGGATTTATAATGCTTATACCCCATACCATTAACTTTCTGATGTATGTTTATTGGAGGATAAAGAAATTCCCTATAGCAAAGTTTGGAAAGGAACGTGAAGATGGAACACTAGAAGTTCCCAATCCACTTACCTTAAAATGGGTATTACCATATTACTACCGTGTTACTGAGAAACAGGCAACATGGGCAATGTATGCTCTGACCGGATTTTTCTGCCTTCTGGGAATATTCCTTCCTGGTAGCTTCTGAAGGCTTGAAGACTATATTAAGATTTGATATGACAAGCCGTGTATTACTAGTTGAGGCTCTTTTTTTGCCTGAAAAAGCATGGCAACAGAAGAACATTGTGAATCTTGATGAGCTAAAACAAACGAGTGCATCTCCTATGTGTCATACGCACCTTTCAACGAAGAAGAAATGGCTTGAGCTGTTAATGTAGGCAAATAAAAATAACAAAAGAGTAAATTTAAGTGATGCACAAGCATCACTCAACTGTTTCTCCAAAGTGATCCCTAACAATGGAAAGATCTTGTGTGTCCACTGTTGAATCCTGATTAACATCCCATCTTGGAGTGGTATCCGAATATGTCTGTCCATAATTCATTCCCACCAAAGTTATGTCGAGAATGTTCACAATCCCATCTTCATTGACGTCCCAGCAGGGATGAAGATACGGGACATCAATAGTCCATGTATTGGAGAATACACCACTTTCTGCAGCTCCTAAGAACTTAACAGTATGATTACCCGATGAGATCCATTCCTGCATATGACTCGTAGTGCTGCTCTCTACCAATTCTCCATCAAGATACCAATCACAACTGATGAATGACTGGTCAAAGCTTACGTTGAAGACTGTAGAGTCATCTACATCAGCGGTGAAAGATGTTGACACAGGCAAGTAAGAAGGTTCTGAAGCAGCCGGAGCAATATTTATAGCCACATTTGCAGAATCATTGAGATAGCCATCAGTGACTCTGAAAACTACTTCATAACTGCCGGCATCGCCCTCTTGCGGAGTCCAGCTAAAGGTTGCTGTTGCAGAATCAAAGGTGGCTCCCTCAGGAAGAGACATACATGAGTATGTAAGCTCATCACCTTCAGAATCTACTGCATTGATAGGTAAAAGAATGCTATCTCCTTCGGATATCAAAATTGCAGGGATCATGTCGAATTCCGGTGCAGAATCTACCAGTACAGTTGCATTGGAGATCGTATAAGGCGCAGGATTGGAATATGTATTGTTTAACGTAACATCCGAGAGCGTAAGTTCAAGTATCCCGGAGCTGCTTCCTGCAACCATGTTCACCGTGGCCATGGCTCCAGGTGTTGAAATCGTACCAGAATCTACTATAATGGAACTGACACCCCTTAGTACTGAAGCAAGATCATCGACCTCGCCAGCATTAAAAGTTGTAGACAGCCCTTCGGAAGAGAACAAAGCACCCTCCTGAACAGAACTTACTGAAGCAAGGCTGCTGTAATGCAGATCGAATTGTGATTCTGACAGAGATGTTTCCGGATCGATGTATACATCAAGTGAGAAAGTGTCCCCAGGAGTTACTACACTTGATGAAGGTGATATGCTGATAGTCGATGAGCCTGATTCTGACACAACAACAGACCATGTGTTGGAAAGAACTTCCAATCCAGTATCTCCTTCGAAGCGGACAGAGTGTGTTCCAGATTCAGTCCATTCCTGCGTATGGCTCATAGTTCCAATTTCCACAAGCTCACCATCAAGATACCAATCTAGGCTCATGAATGGCTGATCTGAACTAATACTAAAGGTTGTAGATTCACTTTCACTAACAGTGAAAGATGTAGATGAAGGTTTAAACGAAGATTCACCACCAGATAGGCTCGGTTCTTCCTTTTTTTCCCATATCCGATAAATGCCTTCAGGGACAACATCCACAGAATTATTAAACCAAACTCCTCCATTATCAACAGTCTCTGTTATATTAGAAATTTCCGTAAAGTTGTCATACCCAAAACAATATGTGATTCCTGCAGTAGTATCGAAATATAACAACTCAATTGTAGTCAGGGTTTCACTATAATTTGATAGATTTAATAGCATATTGGTATTGAGGCTTATATCATCAAAGTTGAAAATTTCAATATTATAAGATGGTCCTACCTCAGGTTCTTCTCCAATACTATACACTGCGAAGTCATCAATACCCCATTCTGCACCACTGGCTATTGTCTTGAATCCAACATATCCAGAATTCACAGAAATATCCCATGAGCCTATATATGTGGAATCCACGTACATCCAGACATTAGTGTCATTCATGGATACATTAATAATCTGGTTGTTTTCGACTGCTTGTTGACCGTTGCCACCACTGGGAGGTATATAGGTTGTCCCATCATACAATCTCAAATATCCATCTGATTCTCTGAATCTAATGTATATACCATCAAAAGTATCGTTTGCAGATGTACTTAGATACAAACCCCAATCCACATTGGTTAGCGATTTATTCAGATCAATATACTTGATTGATACTGTTCTAGTAACTGAAAATGACTGATTACTCCAAATAATACCAGTAGTCGCACTTTCAGCCATTCTAATATATTCGCTTTCAATCGCAGTTTTTGGATATATTTCTATCCAATTTGAACCCAAATTAGTACTGTTCTCTCTATTGAAATTGTCACTGTCAAGCACCTCTGCATTTACAGAATGAACACAACAGAATGTAAAAAACAATAGTAGCAGTAACTTATTTTTCATATAACCACCACCCTAGCATTTCCATTGTTTCCAGTTGGATGAATAGGATACATTGTAGCATCCCACCTTTTAATGGCATCAGATGAAAGTTCTATAGATGCACTGCACATATTGTCATAACAAATAGGGGTTCCTTGCGTGTAATCGCCACTACCAGATACAAAATTAAGTTCAAAAATCCCCTTATGCTTTATTGTTACAGATGAATTATGAGCCAGTGATATCCTTTGTGTGCCATTCCAATCTCTGACAATTGCACCAGTAGAATTTTTATAAATTTGAACTCCATATAGTGGATTAATTGTTTCAGTGCCAGGAGAGCCGCCAATCAGCCTGATAGGAGCATGATTGCCTTCAAAGACATCTCTAATATTGTTGGGCGTAGAATATGACTGATGCTGCCCAATATAGTTATCACTATACAATTGTTTGATTGTGTTATTGTAATAGTAATTGTCCCCACCAGATATTGAGATGTACTTTTCAACATTGTAAAGATAATTATTAGCTATTATAGAGTTCCAAACAGATGCGGAATTTGTAGTTATGGGAACTGCATACTGTTCGCCAATATCATGTATGATATTGTTACTAATATTAATTCTCAAGATTACTTGTTCATCCCATACTTCTACTCCACCGCCATCATTCTGAAAGCATATTGCATCATGCCAGTAGATATCATATATTTCACAATTGTAAATGGTTATATCTGTTGTCGGGTTTTCCATAGTACCAATAATATTAATACAATTAGCAGAATTTCTGACATCGTGAAGTTTAGAATTAATGAGAGAACAATTTTGAGCACCAGGACCAAAATAAAATGGGGTGTGTCCAAAACCATCATCTCGGACTCCTGACTCATTCAGCCAGATATCGCAGTTATTCCACTTAATATTGTTACATACCAGATTTTGGACGCAGTAGTCATATCCTGTAACATTGATACCATTGAAAACTACGAATGAGGCATTGTTATCTAGGACAATTCCTTTGCCAGTATAATCAACCCCATCAAAAGTCACCTGTTGATTTCCATTTATAGTAATAGGGTTTCCATTTATACCTGAATTCGAACTACTAAAAACTAGATGATCATTATAGATTCCTGGATTTAAATTTAAAACATCTCCAGATGACAGATTAGCAACTATCGATGCCAAATCATCACCCGGGTCAGCTGTATAAACTATTGCATGTGCATTACCACACATCAGGGTCAATAAAACAAGAGAAAAAATAAGTGATAGTTTTGAATGATTGTTTTCCATAGTATCTATTAATGAAAAAAGAGTTGCATTTGATTTCATCATATCCCTTTTCGATGTATGTTATTACTGCATTATTCATGGACATGAACATTAAACTGATGGCCATATTAGCAATGTTTTTGTACATAGTCTAGTCTTGTAGAAAACTTATCTTGATTTTATTGATGAACGAATTAGGATACCTACATCTTCAATTAGGATTTCACAATTCTATGACCTATTAATTTAGAAGTGAAAAACTTCAAATTTAGATTGATATTCAAATGATTCAGATAGATTTGTGGTATACAGAACAGAAAAGAAGGTAAATTTAGAAAGTGATGTATTTGGAATCATAGGTGATCACAAAATGATTCTCATTCACTTTCAATTCCAAAAAAACAATCTATTTGCCTATAAATTGTGCTTTTCGATGATATCACACATATATCTTGTGACATTAATTTTTTCAGTTTCTATTTTTTTGCTCTTTTCAAGCCATCTCTTTTTGCTATTTCTATCTTTAAGTAATTCATGTGCTTTTTTTATAGCTCCATTTTGTGCATCATCATCTGAAAAAGTATATAGCAAGTTATAGACATATTCTAATTCATCTGTGTATCCGCGCCTAGATGTTGATATGTATATAGAAGGAGTGCCCAAGAGTGCGCATTCAGTGGCCATTGTTGCACTTTCACCTATGAATAAATCAGCAAAATGCATCAAACTATGAATTTTTTCAAAAGGTAGTGTAAATTCATACTTTTTTAGTTCAAAAGGAAGTTCCTCTTCAGATGAGATTAATATTTTTCCATAATTATGCAACTCATTGATGGCTTCAATCCTATTTTTGAACCCATGATCATTTATATCATGACTAGCATTCCAAGCAACAAACCTAATAAGTATTATTTTTTCATTATTGATAACACCTAAATCATCTAACACTGAGGGATCTGGATTAAAGAATTTACTTGACAAATATTCATGTTCAAAATATCCATCAAATCGTTGGTGTTTTTTCCCATGATTCCTTTGATAAGAAGTAGGTGTGATAATTGCATCTGCGAAAGGTAAAGTTATTTTATGAACAGCTTTTGCTATTTCGGTATCTTCAAATACTATGTAAGGTTTTCGCATCATTGCACTAATATGTGCAATATGAGGAATTGCACGCCCCACAAAAACATCTGGTTTAAAATCTTTTAAGATGTTATATGTTCGATATTCCCATCGTGGCAAAACTATTAGTTTATCGAGCATGTTAGATTGATTCTCTCCAACAATTTCATATTCTATATCATATCTATCTAACAGATATTTGGTAATATCTTTTTCTACTGCGATAACTTTTACAACATGTCCTCTTTTAATAAGGCATTCAATAACATTTTTAAAAATAAGGACATGTTTTGGATGAGATACTCCAATTGCTATTTTCATTTTACCCTCCCACTCAAAAAAAATAATTATCTTTTCAGCAGTAATTCCTGATTTTTCGAAACTACGCCCCAATCATAATTTGAGATGAAATTTTTTATATCCTCTCTTTGTTTCCTATATTTCTCAGGCCATTTTATAATTGCTTTAACTAAATCAGCCATTTCTTGAAAATCTCCAACTTCAACTGTATTCAAATAGTCATCATAAAATTCATTATAGGTAGGAAGATTATAGGCAACTACAGTTAATTCACAAGCTAATGCCTCTAAAATCACTATACCTTGTGATTCATAATAGCTTGGATACAAAAAAATATTTGAATCTTTCATAATTCTATATTTCTCATCGTTTTCAGCTTGCCCGTAGACAAATACGTTATTTTCAAGTGAATTTTTTCTTATCTCTTTCTCCAATTCATCCCTATCCGGTCCATCTCCTAAAATACAGATTTTTGCTGTAGGATTATCAATTGTGACAATTGACCAAATTTTAACAATATCAAGTATTCCTTTACTTTTAACCAGTCTACCTAGAAACACACAATCATATTTTCTAATTGTAGGTGTCTTTATGGAAACAATAGATTGATAAGGGATAGCATTTGAAATAATCTCCACTTTTTGAGATGCAACTTTTCGATTTACAAAATAGTTTTTAGTTGATTTATTGATAACAAAAACCAAGTCGAAGTACCTTTCTGATACAACGGTGCAAAAATACCAGTTAAGGTATGACAAGTTTCTTTTTAAAACGTTTATTGATTTAAGGTATTTGCTCCTTTCTTTCAGTGGAGTCGTATGGAAATAAACAACCAATTTTGTCTTTTTACTTTTCATAAAAATAGCAGGTATTATATTTTGAGGTAAATAATTTGGAGCAACTACTACATCGTATTCGTTTCTCATTTTGTAACATAAATATGCACTTTTAACCGTTCTTGATATATATGCCAAATGAAATTTTCTGATGGAATCAAATGTAACATCATACTTAATTATTTTTTTATTTTCATGTGGAGCACCGATGTGGTCAACAGCTACATTATATCCTTCATTAGATATTAAGTAATGAATATCATTTGAAACAATCCATCTATTTGCTACCTCAACTATATGCCGACTTCCACCCCCAATAACACCGATCAATGAATTGAAAATAATGAGTATTCTCATTTTTTCATTGTTCTTACTCATTCTTTTTCACCTTAATCAATTGATATTTACCTTTCTTACTCTTTAAAAAGAACATGAAACCAGGCAAGGGATCAGTTTTAGAGAACTCGTCTGAATGAATTTGTCGGAAAGTGAAAAAATCTTTTGCTAGCTGGCTTTTGTGATTGGAAATTTTCATGTAAGAAAGAAATGCTCTGCAATCATTAAAAAACAATCTTGTTTTAATTCCAACTTGATAGTCTTTAACAGAAGCTACATCCCCGTCAATTGCCATTTGATATAGCAAATATGGAAAATCAACTCCACTTCTCACAGCTTGATTTATTGAACCCCAAAAGCGGGGATTAACTTCTATTATATATGGTTTATTCGTTTCTCGATCCAACTTGAATTCAACCATTGCTAAACCATGCCATTTCACATGACTTAATAATTTAACAGCAATTTTTTCCATTTCCTTGTTTTTGACACTGACTCGAAGTGTACTGGGACCTCCTGATATGGGATACTCCCTTAATCTTTTATGAATAAATACAGCCCTAAGGTCCCCTTCATTCATTAAAACAGATGCACCATATGAATCGCCTGAGATATATTGCTGAACAATTGGATAATCTATTGGATCTAAATTATATTTTATAATTGTATTTTTATATTTATCTATGAAATCTTCTATAGAGTAAGCATAGCTTAATCCTTCACTACTAGTTGAATTCTTTAGTTTAATGACGACAGGATATGATAATTCAACTGCAAGTCCTTCTATTTTTTTAGTATTATCCATAGTATATGTCTTTGGAACTGGCAATCCAATTTCATCAGCAAGTTCTATTAATTTCTGTTTATCATTTATCACTACCATTTTTGAATAATCTTCAAATGGATATTTTGTATATTGTTCCAATTTATACTTGTATTTAGAAGTTAACAATGTGTCTACACTATTTATTGGCATCATCACATCAATATTTTTTTTCTGTATAAAACTTAATATTTGTTTCATATAAATATCAGGTTCAGCTTTTGGGGATGCTGTAAGAAAATGATTTTTTGTGTACTTTGAGAAAAAAGAAATAGCATATTTGTTTGTATCTGAACTTACTACATCTATTCCTTTAGATCCTAGTGATCTTGTCACAGTCAATGCTTTTGAACTATTTGCATTCGTTATAAGTACATTCATGTCTATTTATTCCTGAGAACTATTTTAGATGTTGATTTTGCCAACCCTTTTATACCTTCTTTTTTGTATTTTCCAATACCCCTACTTAGCGTCTTAACCATTTTTGATGACTCACAGCCAATGATTTGGGCTTTATCGTTCAATAACGTCTTTTTTATCGATTCAATGTCAAGATCCATCTTATCGCTTGAATAAACAGTTCTAACGTTTCCAATTTCACTCAAAATATGAGCATCACTGCCTGATACGCAGGGGATGTCATGTTTTGTTGCTAATTTCTTTGCATTTATGTTTGCTTCTTTAGAAGAGCGAGCATTTAAACATTCGATTAAGTCTACTCTATGAATCATTAACTCTGGATTTTGATTTCGATATGGATGAGGGAGCAAAATAATTCCATCTTGTTCCTTAATTTCATCACATACATCACCATAATCGTGGCATTTAATCTCTTCATTTAAGAACAAACCTATTATTTCTCCGACATCAGTCATTATCTCTGAGCCAACTATCACAATAATCTCTTCAGTTTGGTACAGTTTTGCTTTTAAAGCACCTTCTATTGTATTATGATCTGTAATGGCAATTCCATCAAGATTATTCTTGATGGCACTTTTAAGTAGTTTCTCAGGTTGAGTATAAGAATCATTAGAATATTTGGTATGAATATGGAAATCGAAAGCATATCCTTGATTATATATAATAGAAGAGTTCATGTACATTCCATTAAATTATTTTTATAGATTCAATCAGTAATAAACATATATATATTTTATTATAAAAACTTGAAAACACGTTTTAAAAATATATTAATATAATGAAATTAAGTTTTGCATAAATCCTATTAACTCTTGATTAAGATACTGGGCTTCTAGATACAATATTATGCCAGTGCTAACAAAATCTATAAAGCTTTCCCACCCATCTTTGAAATTGCGATCGTTTTTTCTTCATAACCTTTAGCTTCATTTATGGCTGCATTATGATTCCTCAGTTCACGCCCATTTCTACCAATTATAGTTAGCATATATAATTTAAACGTAGGTTTGCATCAAAAATAGTAAACTTGAAACTACCTTAAATTAAAGCTTCACCATATAAAGTGCTATCCTAACTTACGACTGACATCATACTTGTCAGAGCTATCTGTTACCAAGCGAACGCAAACAATCAAGTACCGTTTTTGTTTCATTAGTAATGATATTGGTAGCTTCAAGAAGCTCATTCTAATTTTTGATAATAAAGTCTCTCATCAACATAATATTTTATTGTGTTAAAATGCATGTAAGTAAATAGAAACCGTGTAACTTTGATTTTGATTATTTCAAAAAATCTTCTTCAAAATAGCCTCAACGTAAAATAAGTATGTAGCGCTTAAGAAATTTTGAATACTCATTGAATTTTTCATATCAACTGGTTAGTCTTCTAAAAACAATCTCCAACGTACAAGAATAGTCCTATAATCCTTTTTTAAGGAATACGATAGTAAATCTTGCATATCTAATGTCATTAACTGTTATAATATTTTTATATGACGAGATTATCCAATTAAATTTCGACAAAGCTATGATTTAAATAATTTAAAAGCAATTGCAACACTTATAGTGTATTCCCATGTATCTGATAATAACTCCGTGCAAAAATGAAATTGATAATTTACCAAAACTAGTGGAATCTGTGATGAAGCAGACTATTAGGCCCATTATGTGGGTTATTGTAGATGATGGCAGTTCAGATGGTTCTAAAAATATTGAAAAGGAAGCAGCTTCCAAAAACTCATGGATTCACATTCTTGAAATCAACGAAGAACATAAGAGAGATTTGGGGCCGCATTTATCCCAGAATATCAAGAGAGGATTTGAATATGCTGTAGACTTCCTTAAAGAAAATGACCTTGATTATAAGTTTATTGGGAATCTTGACGCTGATCTTTCAATACCATCTTCTTTTTTTGAGGAGTTGGTTGATGAATTTAATTTAGATGATACCCTTGGGATTGCAAGTAGTGGAATTAAGTTAACAAAAAATGGTCAACTAGTCCATGTTACTGGCCTGCCGGAGGATGAACCTTCGGGAGGCAATATGCTGATGCGAAGAGAATGCTATGAAGATTGTGGTAGCATACCGGTTTCTTATTCATGGGATTCAGTACTAAAGGCAAAAGCAAGGTTTAAAGGATGGAAGACTAAGAGATTCGAAAAAATCATAGCAGTTGAATCAAGGGATGTTTCGAATGCAGAAGGCTATTGGAATGGATATATAGTGTATGGCCAAAGCAGTTATTATTTAGGCTTCCATCCCTTACACATCATATTAAAAAGTTGCATATATATCTCCAAGAAGCCTTATTACATAGGTTTTGCTTATTTGGTAGGGTATTTTTATGATTTCTTCTTAAGAAAAGAACAAATAGCTGATGATGAATTAAAGCAATATTTTAAGAGAAAATGGGTGATTGCTATTAAAAAGTACCTTCCCCGGAGATAAAAATGAAAATATCAAAAAGATCATCTGGCTTAATTTTAGGATTGATTATTTTATACAACATATTGATACGCTTCCAAGTGGAGTTATATGAGATAGGTTATGACTCCTTCTTTGTTCATGTATTGATAAATTCCATATCAGAATTTGGTTATGCAAAATGGTGTCTTAGTACACTATCATTTGCAGGCTTGTATCCATATTCTTATGCATCATCAGTTCCATTTTTATTATCCGGATTTTCACAAATATCAAATATCCACATGAATTATGTGATTTTTATTTATTGCCAAATTATTGGCTTACTTAGCATTTTTGTAGGTTATTTAATGGCTTCTAAAGTCACAGATAATGACTTCATAAAACTAATTTCGGCACTTTTTTTTTCAGTTAGTTTGTCAATTGTTGATTATTCTACCATGACAATACCTACTCGTGGATTGTTGATTGTTTTAGCACCTCTTAGCTATTACATGCTGGTCAAAATTCATGAGACTAGCAAATTTTCATATTATGTTCTATTCGTGTCACTGTCTCTATTTTTATTCGTAACTCACCATTTATTCTATTTCCTAATTCCTCTTTTTCTGTCTTATGTTATACTATTCTTTTTGCCTAAATTTAAGATATGCAAATTATTCCCTGAAAAATATAGACCATTGATGATACTAATTGGTTTTTCAATAATGTTTTCTATTCCTTTTTTCACAGGTAAGTTTGTTGAAGATTCAAGATATGCCCCTCTTTTCACCAATTATTTGCGTTATATGGGAATTCCTTTAATATATGCAATAGGAGGATTACTATACCTAACTTTCAAAACAAATAAGACATACTCAGAATATTTATTAATTATGACAACCGTTTTTATAACTGTATTCATTTATAATTTAACATATCTTAAAATGTTTATTCCTGTTTTTTTAGTTCCATTTGCAGGATATGGTTTCTATAATTTTGTAAAATCTGTACATTCTTCTAAAAATGCAAAATTATTCATTATTTTGTCCTTACTTGTTATTACCAGCTTTGTATCATATTTTCAATTTTTACATAACAATGATAATAATGATTTTATAGAACACAATTTGGAACAATCAACTTTCGTAGCAGGCAATTGGATGAAAGAGAATACAATTGGAAATGCGATTTCAAACAACAACCATTTAGGCTTTAGACTTGCCGCTATTGCTGAAACTACTCATTTCTTAACGTTATCTTCTGTTATGGATCAAATTTATGGATTTATAATCCCGGATATTTCCGAATTTGAAAGATACCCTCTAACATCTGAAGATTTTTGGTATTCTGGATATTCAGGACCTGACCATGGCAATGCAATATGGGCAGACTTGCATAGATTAAAACTCTCACCCACCAATTATAGTATTAATTATGTTGTTGAGGATGTTGATCTTGATACCTATGTCCTATGGAATCATCGACCTTTTGCCTCTAAACTTATAGTCTCTGCTCATAACGACAAAGCATGCGTATTTGACGATGGTGACATAAAGATATGGATGTAGATTAATGATTATGAAGGTTCTGATTAACATCCATATATTTTAAATATATGATTTAAATGAAATATAGAAAGCTAGAAATCTGACATGAAAGACACAGTATGCTCTCAGAGAGTTGTTAGATACTGAATGCTTCTTTTTATTTTAAAAACATATAAAAGATATTTTGAAATAATTTAAAAGCTCAATTCAAACTGCAGTAGATAACAGTGACAAGTATATCAAGGTGTACACACGATTCATTATTTAAAAGGACATGAATCTAACAATTTATCTAAATCTAATTGAATCATATTTTTTTGTGCTTTAGCACATATGTTTTCTACTGTTGTACTTTCATCAATTATCATTGGACTTACATCTTCTTTTTTTATTGACAGATAATAATCTCTAAATTTGAACCCATCACCTAGAATTTTATCCGACAATTTGATCCATACAGAAGGAACTCCATACGAATCTGCTGCAATTAGACCATGCAAAGAACTTGATGCAACATTTTCACAACTACAAATATCATCGACAAATTCATGAATATCCCCCAATATATCTATTATCAAAACATCTTTATTACTTCTAAAGTTGTCAATAAGTGAGTTGTCCTGATCAATATGATGAGGAATTACACCAAGTTTATACTTTTTTGTTCTCTTGGGAAAATAGTACCGTGGAAGAAGTAGAGCAGGATCGCCATAAATCTCAGGACACTCTATACCTTGATTTAAGATAATATTTCGAGTCAATGGTCCCCTAACTGCCGCAATTTTAAGTGGCTCTTTATTAAGTTGTCCAGTCTCATATAGGAATCCACTTCCCCAAATAATCAACTTTTCTTTGTTGGAAGCTTTTTCTAAGATGCTACCAATAACTGAATAAGTTGGATTTATTTTTAGAGATGGAAAAAAGCAATCACTTTTAAGTGGTTTCTTACCTGATATATACTCCACCAAAAAAGGATTTAAAGCATCTCCCCAATTATCTTTACCTGCATCCCACCACCAGACAGTAATAAAATCATTCAGAAATATTTTATTTGAACGTATTTTTACTTTAATGTTGTATAAAAAGCATCTACTTTTTTTCCTAAGAAAAGAACGTATTTTTCCGTACATTTCTGCCACTTTTAGTCGTAATCTTATTTAAAATGATTGAAACGAGCACTTAATTTATTCCATCTATACTGAAAAGAAATGGATAAATGTTATAGATTCAAGTGTACTCAGCATTTACTGTAGCCATTTATCCATTAAGAAGAAAGAACGTATACCCTTCCTCGACAGTAAGCATTTCTGTTGATGTTTCGTTCATCGAAACTAATTTTAAGATATCAGGTGAACCGACACCTGATGCAAAACCGGCAATGACATTACTAAAGCAATGTTTAGAAGTCAAAAGGCAAGTTATTGTGTAAGAGATAAGGGATACAACTTAGAAGCTACATATTCGAAAACAAGAGAGCGATTACAAGCATTCTACAAAATTGGAACATGATGCCATTACAAAATGGACTTCAATCATTAACTCATTTCTATTAAGTTATTTGCAATTTCTTTAAGGTCATTTTTAAGCATAAAATATGAGAATAAAAAAACAATCATTAGACCAGACACTATACAAATTCCAAGCGCAATAATATCAGAAAAATTTTGGAGATAAACTTTTAATTGAAATATTGAAAACAGCATCAAAATAGAACCAATTGCCGGCTCAAAAATTGTCTCCAAAATATAACGATAATTTATTCGTAGTACTTTTGAAACATTATGAAGAGCAATAAACATAGTTAATAAAGACGGGATCATTACGGAAATACTAGTTCCAATGATCCCATATTCTAAAGTCAAAGGAAAAATTAATGCAGTTATCATTAAAAATTGTATCAAATTAATTTTTGCTACTATCTTTGGTTTACCCATAGAAAAAAATACATTTTCAGATATTTTTTGAATTGATTGAGTTAATCCATAGATGCATAATATTTGTAAAACTGCAATTGTTGGTACCCATTTATCACCATAAAATATTAGAATAAAATTTTCAGAGACACTAATTATCCCAAAAGAAATGGGGAAAATAACATATGAGCTAAACTTCAATATTTTTAAATGCGTTAGACCAATTAAATCACTATTCTCAATTTTAGAGTAAAGAGGAAATAACACTTGAGATGCAATATTTGCAAGTTGGATAGTAAAAAAATTAGCAATACTTAATCCAATTGTATAGTATCCCAAATATTCAACACCAAGATTCTTTCCTATAATTACCGTATCAATTACAGTCATAATAAAAGCAAATAAACTTGAAACAAGTACATGTTTTCCATAATTTAGCAGTTCAATTGCTTCAGCCAATGAAAATTTTATACAGGGTCTCCATTTAATAGCACTCCAAATAAAAGCGGTACTTAATATCTCTAATATCAATCTTCCAATTACTAGACTCCAAACACCATAACCTTCCAGAGCAAGAAAAACTGAAACAAGCCCATATCCAATTTTGGGAATTAATTGAACAAACGTCATTTTTTTAAATTCAAGTTCTTTTTTTAGCAAACTCCGAGGAAGATTACCAAAAGACCATATTACCAATGATAATGAAAGTACTCTTATAATTAATTCAATGTCTTCTTTAAAAAAATCTGCAATATATGGTGCAGTAGTATATGATATAAAATAAAATAAAATTGCTATTGCTGGAAAAAGATAAAATGCAGTGTTTGCAGCATTTTCAATATCTCCTTTCCTATGAATCAATGCATTTCCAATACCGAAATCACGAAATATCTCAAAAAAATTGATAGATATCAAAGCAATAGCTATAAGACCAAAATCTGATGGACTTAATAGTCTTGCAAGTAGGATATTAAAACTGAAATTTATTATTTTCAATAAAAATGTGGAAATTCCTACCCAAAATATACCCGACAACGTTTTTTTTCGAAGTGACATCTTATCATTACTATATTTATAGCCATGAACTCAACAATTATACTTCCCATGAAGGGTTTGCTTTTTAAATCAAAGCTTTTGGAAATGATAGAAATATTGATAAATATTTGATTTCATCCTCTATACCTTCACAAATAATTTTTAATTTAAAGAATATTACTGAAATAAGTTTTTTAATGTTTTCCATATAGATTCTATGAGATTTAAATCCGACGAATAAGGTGGTAAAAATAATAGTTTAATGGCTTTGTAGAAAAACTATTTTCTGCTTTATTACATAGTCTTTTAAGCGGATAAAAACCCAAAAGCTTTACATATTACAAAAAACACTAGTTATATTTAACTTTTGTGAAATAAGTACATGAAGTTTGTTAATACAGCGCTAGCTGTATCAGGAAAATCACATTTAGAGATTTACAGTTATAAGTATTCCAAAAGAGAATCACTTAAACTTGTTTACTTAACAGATTATTGAAACGAATACTTGCTCTGTTTCATTAATTGGAGAGAGAATAAAAGTTACTGCAATTGATTCAAGTTGATTTGCAAGTGCTCATTGTAGATACTATTATTCACTTAGATCAAGGAAGAAACATAGATCCATACTTAAAGTAAGTATTTTAGCAGATACTGCTAAATTCATATAACCGTTTTTAAGACATAAGTAAAATCTACTGATGATGCAAAAATGCAATGACATTACTTAAGCAATATCATAGAGCTCTAAGACAAGATTAATGTGATGGATAAGGAATACGCTTTTGAAATAATGCATTTATTAGTAAGAAATTAATTGAAATCAGTAGCTGTGATTACTTAAAATGATTAAAGAGTAAAGATTTACAACATATCCATCTTTATTAAGTAACAATGTGCTTCTATCAACCAATTTCGAAATTCAAATTTTATTACAATTTTAAGATATTGATTATAAGTATATATTCTAATTTACTCAAAATAACTATAAAGATATCAATATCACCATTCTATTAAACGAAGCACTTCAAAGGCTTCAGCATATTCAACATTGATAGTCTTCCCTCTGAATTTAGACAAGTTGACAATCGCTTCTCTTTCGACATAATCTTTTTTCTCTTGTGAAGCAAAAACTTGAATGCATTCCATCTTCATTTCAAATGTGATACTAATATCACTAAACGCAGTT
The DNA here is from genome assembly GCF_045291185.1 of Methanolobus sp. ZRKC2. NCBI lineage: Archaea > Methanobacteriati > Methanobacteriota > Methanomicrobia > Methanosarcinales > Methanosarcinaceae > Methanolobus > Methanolobus sp. ZRKC2. The sequence goes on from NZ_CP146980.1 coordinate 888,904, forward strand.
GGTTTAAATTCCAGTGTAGTGGAAGGTGCCTCATAGCAGAAAATGCTGTTTTTCATTTTTCTAGAAGCAGAGAGAATAGATCTTGCAATATTCATGTGATCTTGATGGTAATCTTTTAAAGAATGAACATAAACAACTGAAGGTTTCCTTTCTTGGAGTATTTTATCTAGAATGCCAATAGTATGGCCATCATGTGCTATGAATGTATCCCTTAAACTCATAAAGTAAACATCAGTGACACCCATTTTTTCTGCTGCCTTTTCTGCTTCTTTTATCCTTATATTCTTCTGACCGCCTTTTTCCCCCCCAGTGGCAATTGAATAGTAGACTTCATCCCCCCTTTCCACGTGCTTTCTTATTGTACCACCACAACCTATCTCTATGTCATCTGGATGTGCTCCTATCGCCAAAACCGTCCTCTTTTTCATTTAAATCTCACCTTTTAAAGGTAACTTTCCTAAATTGAACAATGAATCAATTGCAGCCATATTTGGTAAAAAATTATCATAACATTGAGAGTATACAGGGTGATGAAAATTCTGAAATTCCAATCTAATATTGTGTTTTTCGAAAAGTTGAGTATCCAAGTAAGAGTGCCCCCCTGGTCCAGAAAGATATACATCCCCATCAAGAACACTTACAATATCAATTATTTTTTGAGTACCAGTTGATTTTAAATCAAACTCACTTGATAAGACTATCCTATTTTTAGTAAACATTCCACTAGATATCATGTTTATAAGTGCTATACTGAGGTCAACCAAATTATCATATTCTCCAGAATAAATTTGTTGCAAAGATTCTTTATATTTATGAAAATATTTGCTTTTTTCATAATTATTCATTATAGACTGAAAATGATCTTCAAACCAGTAATTATCCTTTACTAAAAAATCGTTTCTTATTTTAATGTTCTTAATTGGAAGACGGCTTTTTTCCACTGGAACTGTTAGCCATCGCCATCCATGATATATTCGAATTTTGTTCCTATGATGGAAATCTGATTTACTAAACTGAGCATCATCATATAGTACAAAAATGTCACTTTTATTCATCTTATCAAAAAAACCAAGATACGGGAGATAATTGGGCTGATGTAATGCAATTCTCAATTGTCTTCCTCCTTTCTTAAAAAACTAACTTCATGGCTTTAACATTCTTAATATCAAGAAGATCTCTTTGAATTTTTAAAGATTACGAAATCTGAATTAATAACTAGCATCAAGTGATACTTTAGACATAATGATAGAATCCAACACAAAGTCAGTCTTTAATATAATTATTGCTATCTATCGATAACAAACTAATTATGCCTTCATGCCTGAAATACATATACGCTTATATCATATTCATCAAAATATATGAATATATACTTTCTAATAGTTAGTTCCTTCCTAAATATCTTGCATTAAACATAGAAATTTATTCCATGATGCGTATATCCATTAAGTAAATAGAGTCAATTCTGTTGGAGAATTAATATACTATGGTAAAATATAAAATTAATTTTAATCCAATTTTAGATTTTACATACCAATCAATTTGACAAGTTCAATAATATTTCTATATTCTTACCAAGATATTCTTCCAGCAAAGCAAGTTTCTTTAGTCGATGTAACTGTCTATCCCTTTCAGAATACTCACAACTGTAAATATCAAAATGTGATTTTCCTGATACAGCTAGCGCTGTATTAACAAACTTCATGTACTTATTTCACAAAAGTTAAATATAACTAGTGTTTTTTGTAATATGTAAAGCTTTTGGGTTTTTTATCCGCTTAAAAGACTATGTAATAAAGCAGAAAATAGTTTTTCTACAATGTTAATTTATGCTAATTTTACATACAAATTATGAAAATAGTTGCTAGAGAATAAAAAGACTATTTATTAGAAGATATATTCGAAGCTCTTTCATATCCCTTTGTCATTTTCCGATATTGAATAATCCCAGCTTTTCCTATATTTTTAAAATTCTGCATAACAAATTCTGTCGTCCATCCAAATATGCTATCACACCACCTGTTGGGATGAGCAAGTATACAGATCTGCTCGAACTCTTCACTTCTAACCAAACTGATGACATCATCTGTGGATCTTACATCCTTTGTTAGCTTTGAGTTCATGCAGTCCTGATCAACATCAAGCACATCCTTCACACGTATATTCCTGTCTGCCCATGTTCTTCCAGTATCCGTGAGATAAAGAACTCGAGAATAATCCAAAGAGAAATAAGGTTCACCGATTATGCCTGTTTCCCTGAAATCATAATTTGTCCAGATATCTCTGTTAGACCAAGCCGCAAAGGGATTGCCATGCATACAGGCAGTAGTCACATCGGCATATTGACGAAGGTCTTCGAGTTCCTTCCTGAAAATCTCCAGAGCCTTTTCCTTATCACCTTTTGCTTTATCCATAACCTCATAATGAAAACCTACTTCATGACCCATGCTAGCTATCTCCTTAATGGCATCGGGCAGAAATACATCTTTAACATGTCTAAAGTAATATGTTGACTTTATATCATATGTTGCCTCAAGCCTTGCCATTGCAAGGTTCCGGTCCACTGCACGGTCTACATCATGACGTAAGATAATACATTTGTCCGCTAGAGACATCAGATAGTCATGCACAGTGATTGATTCATAGCTCGAGGACACTATAACCTCAAGCAATTCCCTATATTTAGACAATGTGAAATCTCGCAATGTAGAGCCTCAGTTTTACGGTTAAAGTTAACCATGTTTATTTTATTTAATGGCCTGTATGAATTTCTATTAGATACTGTCATCCATATTATATCGAAAATATAATTGCAATGATATCATATATAAATTTACCACCTCCAAGTAAATGATTATGATAATGACCTCTAACATTTTCAGTCAACTATATATATAACATAAAATAAATTAAAAAAGGTTAAAAATGCAGGATGAAAACAAAAACATAATCCTTATATTAATAGTGCTTGCACTTTTCACTGGAGCAACCATCGAACTCAGTGAAGGGTCAACTATTATCGGAATTGTGCTGTTCATAGTTGCAGCAGGAGTAATCTCAAAAATCAAGCTCACAGGAGACAATGCAGCCTTTAAAAGTTCAAAGATATTTCTCTTTGTAGGGATTTTCATAATGGGAGCAGTTTCGGCATACAATCTTACTACAAGGAGCAGCATAGGAACACTTGATTCCATGACGTTTATAATAGGCACTTCCCTTTTTGCCATGGGTACAGCAAGGAACGACTTGCGACAGATAGGAGAGTTCGGTCTATACATATCATTTGTTTTCACAGTCCTATATCTAATATTCTACTCTTTCTTTGGATACTTTAACATCGGCTTCCTGCACATCTTCGATCACTATTTCGTTCTGATGCCCACAGTAGCGGTGCTTAAGATCGTAGGCATACCCGTAGAGATCATTGCTATCGAAACAATAACCTTGTACGGAGAAGAAGCAATGACCATCGTAATAGGAGGACCATGCTCGGGCCTGTACTCCATGTTCTTGCTCATAGGCATTGTCGCAGGATACTCAAGAATCGAGAAGATAGAGGTACGCAAATCGCTTTTTATCATGCTTTTTGCCATATCTATCGCCTACCTGGCAAACCTTTTCAGAGTCATCATCCTTTACCTGACAGCATATTTCTACGGCCTTGAGGCAATGTCAGTAGTCCACACGCACATAGGATGGATTATATTTGCAGGAACTGCAGGCCTCATCATGTATATATTGAACATCAAAAAATAGAGATATACTCGGAGAGGAAAAAACACAGATTCTTACTCCTCAACAAGCCTTTTTTGAAACATTTTTACAGCAACCAGAATACCAGCAATCAAAGCAAACATATATATGAAAGTAAGACCACTTACAACCTTAAAGTTGAAATCTCCGAGCATGAAAGTAATTGCCACAACTGTTGCAAACAGAAGCATCGCATAGGAGACAAAGCTGAATAGGAGTGCTTTTTGCCATTGTTTCAGTTCTTTATAGATATCCATTATTGACGAGAACATATCACTACCTTTTATACATTTTACTGATTGTTTTCTACTGACTTATATCTTTAATGTTTTCAAAATACGAAATACGCTGTTCAACAGTGGGCTTTGTAAGGAACATAGATGAATACACATCAAAGATAGTGTTTGTCTTAAGAGGATTCATTGAAAAGAGATGAGTATGCCCTGGGTTAAAGCTATCTGTCACATGGAGTTTAATATAAGTTCCTGTCTTATTGAGAGTTTTTGAAAGAAGGTGAGTATCTGCCATCATGCCTGCTGCCATCCGATCCACTTCCATAGTGGAATCAACAGCAAAGATATGAACAAGAAGGGCACAGGGTAGAGATATGACACCCATTGCAAGGAAGCTTATAAAACGTGGTGCAGGATCATCTTTCTGGCCGAAGCCTGTAAACATTGCAATCCACAGAGTAATTGTTGAAAAAGCTGCGATTGCTCCTGCAAAAAGAGCTACTGCAGTGTTCACAGGTACGGTACCCATTGAGATCTTTGCAACTTCAAGAGTAAGTATTGACTTTAATTCATCCTCATCCAGCATATCCATTGAAGAGGTAGAAATAAGCAGGTAGCATTTTTTATTAGTCCCGATAATGAATGTAATTGGTGCCTCTGAATCGAAGACATTGGGCTGAGGTAATGGAACATCAAAATGTGAAGAAAGCTCAGATAGATGCGAGTAGACAAAAGAATGCGTTTCACGAGACATACTTCTGGCATCATACCACCTTAAAAGAATTATAGGTGAAAGACGATAAATTGACCATGCCAGTATAAAACTTATCACTGCTGAAAGTACACCGACTATCAGACCACCCAGATAAAAACCAACAAGGACAATAGGTACCATGGGTATGGCAAACAAAAGATATATCCGCTTATATATAGTAAAACCTCTTTACATCTGGTCAATTGTAACTTTCTCGATGAACATTATAGTAACCTTATGTTTATATATTTTAGCAAATAATTACTTGCAGTTAACATTGATTAAAAATGGCCCAAAAGGAATAGTAAATAGATGTCAGGTTCCAAAAAATGCCTGTATACACAGGACCTTAAACTGCTGTTGCTGTTTTCATTACTCTCTGTCATTTTCATTCTTGTAGCACCCCTGAATGAAACTCCTTTGAGAATTGTTTTTGCATTGTTACTAATATTCTTCGTGCCAGGATACGCATTTATTGCAGTCCTCTTTCCCAGTAGCAGAAAGATATCAGGCATCGAAAGGTTCACCCTGAGTGTCGTCTTCAGCATTATTATAGTAGTCTTCGATGGGTTCCTTATTAGTTTAACAGACTGGAAGTTCAGACCAGATTCAATCACTATTTCAATATCCTTTTTGACTTTACTGTTCGTAGCCCTTGCATACCTACACCGACGGCAGCTGAAAGCAAGTGAACAGTTTAGCTTTTCATTTAGCGATTTCATTCGGTCTCTCACATCTGAAGATGTTGAACTTGAAATTGTCGAGGAGCGCAATGATACAAAGGAACAGGATAACAAAAAGTTCAGAGCCACTAGCAGGAAAAAAGTTTCTACTTTTCGAACATTCAATGAAGAAATCTCAACGGGGTCTACGAGAAAAATAAGATCTATCAAAAAAGTGCCTCCCGAAGTAGTTAAAGCACTCATGATCGCAATGGTGCTGTCCATAATAATAGCAAGTGCAATGTTCGCCTATGCCAAAGTCACTAGAGAAAAGGAAACTTTCACCGCACTCTATATACTTGGCCCCGATGGAAAAGCTGAGAACTATCCGACTGTTCTGTCGGCATCCAAACCCGCTAAGATAATATTGGGAATAGAGAACTATGAACTTACAGATGTGAACTATATACTTCAGATAAAACTGGATGGAAGTACCCTAGAACAGAGAAAAATTAACCTTGAAGATCAGGAGAAATGGGAAGAGAAAATCGTGGTGAAACCCACTCACTTCAAACAGGGCAAGCAGAAGCTGGAATTTGTACTATTTAAAGAAAGTTTGAATACATTGCCATATCGCTCGGTCCACCTCTGGGTTACCCAGGAACTGAGTGATGAAAGGTTGTCAGAGACAGTTTTAGAGATAATAGACTTCATTGAAATTGATAACCCTTCCATGGAACTAAATGATGGCTGGACATTCGCATCTACGAATGAAACCTATGTGAATAGTTCATACAGCAACAACTCAGGCATCTATTCCAGCGGAGCATATGTGATAAATAGTACATATGAAGGCGTGATTGGAAGACATGGTGTCGATAAGCATTCGATCCAGCAGGAAATACAAAGCAGCAGGACTGAAGATGTATTGTTGTCTGTATTCCTAAAGGATACTTACACTCTTGGTACCCCAGGAAATGATGAGTCACAATTCAAGCAGGTAACTTTGAATGGAGACTTAGTCTGGTCCGACGGAATGAATGGAGATGAGGGATGGCAGCATTTACAAGTACCTGTTACCGTAATGAAGGGAAGCAACATCTTAACATTCACACTGGCACAAAGCAGAAACCTTGTTGTGCATCCGGTGAATTTGACAGTCGATGAAATTAGTTTTATCTCACTATCTAAGATATCTCCATATATTGGCGACGACAACACTGTTGAAGCTATCCACCCTGTATCAAAAGTACTTCCCCTTCCGCCTGCTGTCAAAGAGGACAATTTCACCGTAAGCTGGAACGGGACGGATATAGGTTCTGGCATACTTTATTATAATATAGACTACAGCACTGACGGAATTACCTGGAAGAGATGGCTGAGTAGAACAGTTGCCACATCAGCACTATTCGATGGTAAGGAAGGTGTTACCTATTACTTTAGATCAGTGGCTGTTGACAACGCCATGAATGAAGAACTAGAGCATGCAGTTGCAGACACCAGCACTTCTGTTGACAAGTCAAGACCTGAGATAACTCTTGAGATCAGTCCGAACCCCACCAGTAAAACGACATACCTAACCGTCGAGTCTACCAAACCTTTACAAGAAGTAATATGTTTGATAACATCACGCAACTTCGGAAACACAGAAAAAATCGAAATGATAAGCAAGGACGGGATTGTGTGGACCACAAAGTACACTGTCAATGTAAAGGACAGTTTCAACGTTGAGATTACTGGAAAAGACCACGTCAACAACACAGGCTACACTTTCGGAACGATCTACACCGACGTCTCCCTTGAAGAGCTAGGCATTGCGATTGACCCTGAGAAGACATCCAATGACGTGACTATAACAATCTTACCCTCAGTAGCACTTCAGGACAAGCCCACTGTGACAGTCAAAGACAGATACAAAGAAGACCTTGATGTGAGCTTTGAAAGTTCTTCGGACAACGAATATACATACACAGTGGAAATAAATGATGATATTAACGATGGCGTCGCACGTGTCACGGTAAAGGCCAAGACAATCAATTCCGAGAACCTGTATGAAGAGGAAACATTCATCATAGACAGAGTAAAGCCAACCATCAATAGCGTCAGTCCTGAAGTTGGCACAATGGTTACCATAGACAGTCTCACTATAAGGGCGTCCTACTCTGATGATAGAGCAGGTATCGACAGAGATAGAATAGTTCTTCTGATCAACGGAATAGATGTCACAGAAAATGCCGAAATCAGTTCCAGTTCACTTTTATACATCCCATCAGGACTCCCAAGTGGCATAGTAGATGTTGAATTGAGTATAACTGACTATGCAGGAAACACTGAAAAGGAAGAATGGTCCTTTTCTATATCATCTTGATAATAGTTTCTGAATCATCATAATGATGATAATTACAGTTTAGTCTTTTTGCAAATGTTTATATAGGAAAGCGGAGAACTAGAAATTAACCAAAAAGATATAAAATCTAGAGGTGGTACAAAAATGAAGAAAATATTAGTTATAGCAATAGTGGCACTTGTTGCAATGATTGGAACTGCAAGTGCATATAGCGCAGATATTGTAGCACAAGACGGAAGTTTTATCGCAAGCCCAGTTGCACAGAAAGTAGGAGTTCCAGTTAACTACAGTATAGCCCTTGATGCTGATTTCGAGGATGAAACTGTTATGAGTTACTCAATCGAATCTATAGACGCTGGACTCAGCGTGAATTTCCATAACACGGTACCTTATCCAGTGACAAGTGCTAACCACATAGACTACAACGCTTTTGACCTTACTATAGACCAAAATGTTCCAGTAGGAACTGAACTAAATTTGGTGATAGGAGTGTATAAAGCAGATGGAACGCTAATTACAACTGCAGATATTAATAGTGTAGCTGATGCATCCGCATCTAAGGATTTCGAAGCAATCCCAGAATTCCCAACCGTAGCACTTCCAGTAGCTGCAATCCTCGGTCTGGCATTCCTATTCCAGCGCCGCAAGGAAGAGTAAGTTAACAACTTACTCCAACTTTTTTCTTTATCTTTTTGTTAAAAACTTCTTTCTTTTTCTCTACTCAAACCTTATATCCCTACAACTCCATTCTTCTCTGTCTAAAGTTAAAAGTGATGATACATGGAAGAATTAATTGAGAAATTATCCAACGCACATGGTATATCAGGTAGTGAGGGAAACATAAAGGCCATCCTCGAAGAAGAGCTCAAGCCCTATGCAGATGAAATGATGACTGACAAGATGGGAAATCTTGTTGTTGTCAAAAAAGGTGAGGGTCCATCAATTATGCTCGCTGCTCACATGGATGAGATTGGTCTGATGGTAAAGTACATCGATGACAAAGGATTTTTAAGATTTGTAACCATCGGAGGCTGGTTCGACCAGACACTTCATAGCCAGAGGGTTATCGTACATACCAAAAACGGTCCGATTCCAGGAGTTATCGGTTCCAAGCCCCCACATGTGATGAAAGCTGAGGACAGAAAGAAACCTGTCAAAGCAGATGACATGTTTATCGATGTAGGAGCCAAGGACAAGAAAGATGCTGAAAAGATGGGAATTGAAGTAGGCACTCCCATTTCAATGGACCGCGAAGTAAAGAAGCTTGCAAACGGCAAGATAACAGGGAAGGCCTTTGACAACAGGGCAGGCTGTGCTATTGTAATTGAAACAATGAAACAGCTCTCAAAGGCTGACCTGAAAGCAACTCTCTATGTTGTAGGTACAGTACAGGAAGAAGTAGGACTTAAAGGTGCACGTACTTCAGCCTTCGGACTGGAACCAGATGTAGCCATTGCTATTGATACGACCATACCCGGCGATCATCCCGGCATTGATAAGAAAGCCTCGGTGCTTGAAACCGGAAAAGGAGGAGTCATTACCGTGGTTGATGCATCAGGACGTGGCCTTATCGCATCACCCCAGGTACTGAAGTGGCTCAGGGAAACCGGAGACAAGAACGAGATACCCTACCAGATGGATGTCGGAGATGGCGGTACCACCGATGCTACTGCGATTCATCTTACCAGAGATGGCATACCCACAGGAGTGCTGAGTGTAGCAACCAGGTACATTCATTCACCTGTAGAAGTGCTTGATGTTGCTGACCTTAAGCATTGTTCAGATCTGCTAACAAAAGCAATACTAAATGTAAACGACTACTTCTGAACAGAATGAACTGGCGAGGATTTCCCCGCCATACTTTTTTTGTGCAAAATCGTGATGATAATCGCTATACATATATATCACTTCGTAATATCCCTGTAAGCTGTTACTGGATAACAGACAAGAAAATGTGAGGGATTATATTATTTGAAAATGTCCGGTTTTTAGACACAACTCTCAGAGACGGCGAACAGACACCAGGCGTAGCACTTACAAGCGAGGACAAAGTGGCAATCGCTACTAAGCTCGATGAACTAGGCGTTAATGTGATCGAAGCAGGATCTGCCATTACATCAGAAGGTGAACGCGAGTCCATAAGAGCAGTGGTAGCAGAAGGATTGAATGCAGAGATCTGCAGTTACTGCAGGATCATGAAACAGGATGTGGACCATGCACTGGCATGTGATGTTGATTCTATCCACCTTGTAGCACCCGTATCGGACCTGCATATCAACGTAAAGTTACGCAAAGACAGAGAATCCGTAAGACAGATGGCCATAGATACTACCGAGTATGCCAGGGAACATGGTCTAATAGTTGAACTCAGTGGTGAGGATGCCTCCAGGGCAGATCTGGAATTCCTGAAGTCTTTATACACTGATGGCGTGCAGGCAGGAGCCGAGAGATTATGCTTCTGTGACACGGTCGGATTGCTTGTTCCTGAAAAGGCTGATGAGATATTCAGAGACATCACATCTGCTGTTAAAGCACCCGTAAGTATACACTGCCATGATGATTTCGGACTTGCCACTGCAAATACCGTTGCAGCTCTCAGGGCAGGTGCAAAGCAGGCACACGTAACCGTTAATGGCATTGGTGAACGTGCAGGTAATACGTCGTTAGAAGAAGTAGTCATGACCATTGAATGGTTATACAAATGCAAGACCGGCATTAGTACAACAGATATCTTCAAGGCCTCAAGGCTTGTGAGCAAGCTGACAGGCATACCAGTTGCTCCGAACAAATCACTTGTAGGTGGGAATGCGTTTACCCATGAAGCAGGCATTCACGTACATGGCCTGCTGGCAGATACATCCACATACGAACCCATTAAGCCAGAGGTTATCGGTAGGGAACGCAAGATCGTACTTGGAAAGCATGCAGGCAAGAGCTCTGTAACACTTGCGGTAAAAGAGATGGGATTCGATGTTGACGATGTCCAGCTACATGAGATTCTTGATCGTGTAAAAGAACTTGGAGATCACGGGAAAAAAGTAACGGATGCAGACCTGCAGTCGATAGCCGAGACTGTACTCAGTATCCAGAAAGAAGCGAAGGTTATTCTGGAAGAATATACCGTAGTTTCAGGGAACAAGGTCACCCCCACTGCATCAGTTAAACTCAAAGTAGACGGCAGAGAGGTTGTCGAAGCAGGCATCGGTGACGGGCCTGTTGACGCGACTCTGGCAAGTATTAAAAAGGGAGTTGCAAGCATAGGGGACGTGCAACTGGAAGAGTATCATGTAGACGCTATCAGTGGTGGTACTGATGCCCTCGTGGAAGTGCTTGTGAAACTCTCGAAAGACGGAAAGATGGTTACATCAAGAGGTGCCCGTACAGACATAGTAATGGCATCGGTCGAAGCCCTGCTTAACGGCATCAACCGTTTGATATGAACCGGATGAACATTTCTGATAACAGATTGAAATATTGTAAAACATATTACCCAGAGGATTTATATGACAGGATCAACTGAAAAAATGACAGGCGCCAGAGCCCTCATTGAGTGCCTGTACAGGGAAGGCGTTGATACTATTTTCGGATACCCCGGAGGGGTTCTGCTTCCTATTTACGATGAATTGTATGACTCGAAAATCAGGCATGTACTTGTACGCCATGAACAGGCGGCTACACATGCAGCTGAAGGGTATGCAAGGGCAACAGGCAAGACAGGCGTATGCCTCGCAACGTCGGGACCGGGTGCGACAAATCTGGTCACAGGTATTGCAAACGCATACATGGACTCAGTTCCGATGGTTGCTTTCACCGGCCAGGTGCCAAGCTCACTGATAGGTAACGACGCATTTCAGGAAGCAAACATAACAGGCATCACAATGCCGATAACCAAGCATAATTACCTGGTCCAGGATGCAAAGGAGCTACCCAAAATCGTTAAAGAGGCATTCCACATTGCATCCACAGGCAGACCGGGACCTGTACTGGTTGACTTGCCAAAGGACATCACAACAGAAGAGATAGACTTCTATTACCCTGACAAGGTAGAACTCCGTGGATATAATCCAACTTATCACGGCAACCTCCAGCAGATCAAGAGAGCTGCTTCTGAGATCAAAAACTCAAAGAATCCCGTGATATATGCTGGCGGAGGTGTCATCAGCTCTGGTGCTGCAGAAGAACTAACTAAACTGGCAGAAAAAATTCAGGCACCGGTGACCACAACTCTAACAGGTATGGGAGGATTCCCCGGAGACCATCCATTGTTCATGGGAATGCCGGGGATGCACGGTACCAAGTATGCAAACTTTGCAATACAGGAATCAGACCTTATCATTGCCGTCGGCGTAAGATTCGATGACAGAGTCACAGGTAAACTAAAATCCTTTGCAACAAACGCAAAGATAATCCACATTGATATTGATCCTGCAGAGATATCCAAGAATATAAGAGTGGATATCCCAATTGTCGGTGATGCGAAGTGGATTCTTTCCCGTCTAATCGAATATTCTGAAAAGTCACAATCCGAAGAATGGCTTAAGAAAATCGAATACTGGAAAAAGCAGTATCCTCTACATTACATAGGACCCGCAACCGGAGACGGTATCAAGCCCCAATACATCATCGAGCAGATAAAGGAAGCTTGCGAAGATGCTATTATTGTTACCGAAGTAGGACAGCATCAGATGTGGGCTGCACAGTACTTCAATTACAAAGAACCGAGGACTTTCATATCCTCCGGCGGACTCGGTACTATGGGATACGGTTTCCCCGCATCCATCGGAGCCAAGCTGGGCAGACCTGACAAGGTAGTCTTTGATGTTTCAGGAGACGGTTCCTTCCAGATGAACTCCCAGGAAATGGCAACGGCAGTAAAAGAAAACATTCCGGTAATAGTTGCAATTTTCAATAACGGATACCTTGGAATGGTCAGGCAGTGGCAGGAACTGTTCTTTGATAAAAGATACTCTTCAACATGTATACAGGACAGTGTTGATTTCGTGAAGCTTGCTGAAGCCTATGGTGCTCTTGGACTGAGGGCTACTAAACGCGATGAGGTACGTCCTGCAATAGACAAAGCTATCGCATCAGGCAGACCCACACTTATCGATTTCGTAGTAGAGTGTGAGGAGAACGTTTCACCGATGGTTCCTGCAGGTGCTGCGATTAACGAGATACTTGACCTGGAGAGAAAAGAATGAGGCATACACTTTCAGTTCTGGTTGAGAACAAGTACGGGGTACTCAGTAGAGTCGCAGGCATGTTCTCAAGAAGAGGATATAATATTGACAGCCTGACTGTCGGAGTCACAGAAGACCCTACCATCTCCCGTATGACCATAGTAGTAAAGGGCGATGACGAAGTCCTTGAGCAGGTTACAAAACAGCTTAACAAACTCATTGATGTAATCAGGGTTACAGATCTTAAATCCGAAGAAACTGTCGAAAGGGAACTGGCGCTCTTCAAAGTTAATTCGGATGTGACCACACGCTCTGAGATTATGCAGATAGCAGACATTTTCCGCGCCAGGATCATTGACGTTGCTCCAAGATCTATGGTTATCGAAGTAACAGGCGATGAGACAAAAATCGAGGCTATCGAACAACTGTTGCGGCCCTTCGGCATAAGAGAAATGGTGAGGACAGGCAAGGTTGCCCTGAGAAGAGGGGCGAAAGGTGTTTCAAGCTGAAAGTACAGTTAACAGCAAATATTTCATATTATTTCATAAGAGGTACTAACAATGGCACAGATGTTTTATGATAACGATGCAGACCTTAACATTCTGAAAGGTAAGAAGATAGCAGTAATGGGTTACGGAAGCCAGGGACACGCACAGGCCCAGAACCTCCATGACTCAGGACTTGATGTTACAATTGGTCTGAGAGAAGGCAGCAGACGCTGGAAGCAGGCAGAGGACGACGGACTTAAGGTCATGACAGTCGCCGATGCAGCAAAAGCAGCAGATGTTATACAGATACTCCTGCCTGATGAAGTTCAGTCACAGGTATACTACAGTGAGATTGAGCCCGGACTTGAAGCAGGAAATGCAATCGTATTCTCACACGGTTTCAACATCCACTACAACCAGATAGTCCCACAGAAGGACATTGACGTTTACATGGTAGCTCCAAAGAGCCCCGGACACCTCGTCAGAAGGACATATGTTGACGGTGCAGGAGTACCTGGCCTTGTTGCCGTATACCAGGACGCAACCGGAAACGCAATGAAAATGGCACTTGCACACGCAAAGGGTGTAGGATGCACCCGTGCAGGAGTATACGAGACAACCTTCCGCGAGGAAACCGAAACCGACCTATTCGGAGAACAGGTAGACCTCTGTGGTGGTGTAGCCTCACTTATTAAGACTTCCTTCGAAGTTCTGGTGGAAGCCGGCTACCAGCCAGAGATGGCATACTTCGAAACCTGCCACGAACTAAAACTCATAGTAGACCTCATTCACGAAGGCGGACTTGACAAGATGTGGTACTCAGTATCCAATACTGCAGAATATGGTGGTATGACCGTGGGTCCACAGGTAATCAACGAGCTTTCCAGGGAAGCTATGTACGAAGCACTCGACAGGATTCAGAATGGTGAATTTGCAAGGGAATTCGTACTTGAGGGCAGGGCAAACAGGCCTGTGCTCACTGCCATGGAAAGGCAGGACAGGGAGCACCCACTCGAGGTTATCGGCAAACAGATCAGAGCAAATATGCCCTGGCTGAACAGTGAACTGAACGAAAAGTAGACCTGAAGGTCTACACACCTTTTTTATTTCTTTTTTTACATACACTTAATGCGACATAACCGGAGGTATTGAACTGCCAGATACAATAGAAACTATTCTGTCAAGAAGAAGCATAAGGGAATTCACCGAAGATAAGGTCAGCAGGGACGACATAGAGACCATACTGAACGCAGGAAGATGGGCACCATCCGGCCTCAACAACCAGCCGTGGAAATTCATTGTCATACAGAAAGAAGAGACAATGGCAAAACTGGAAGATTGTACCCATTACGGAAAAATAATTAGAAGTGCTCCTCTCCTGATAGCCGTATTTCTGGATCAGGATACCATGTACAACCGGACAAAGGATATCCAGGCCATCGGTGCATCTATACAGAACATGCTTCTTGCATGTTGCGAACTGGGATTTGGTGCGGTATGGCTGGGAGAGATTCTGAACAACAAAGAGAAAGTTAACTTGATTCTTAGTTGTCCTGACTCAATGGAACTTATGGCAGTGATCGCAATAGGAAAGCCTGTTCAAAAAGCATCCAGCTCGAATAGGAAAGACCTGAAAGATGTATGTTTTGAAGAAAATTACGCAGAAAAATGGAGGTAACGAGACGAAGACCGGGTTTGTGGAGATGAATCGGAGGTATAGTAGACCCAACCAAAATGGTAATAATTGTAATTTTGGCAATGTACAATCTTCGCCTCTAATTCTTAAAATGTTATTTCTTCTATTTAAGCATTTGTCAAATTTCAGGTTAATCAAGGAAGTTTGCTTTAGATTGAAATCAAATTTGCTTGATTAACTTTTAGATTGCCTTCTCGAAGGACATCGAAGATTGGTACAAAACTCCTTTGCATCCTTTTCTTTAGGCTTTAGCCTGAGCTTCTTCCAGTCACAGTGCTCACACTTTTTAAGGACGGTAAGCCGGCCTTCTTTTGGCAGGGATTGTGTATGCCCACATTTTTCCGTACAGGCCAAAAACCTTGAGTCCTTAGTACTTATTATGAACATCGATCCTTCACATTTCGGACAGGGACCTACTACCTCAGGAGGAAAACACACTTTCTCGGAATCACATGTGAAACACGGACCCATACCTACGGACCAATGATACTTGTTTCCCACCTTAATGATCGCAACACCTTCCTTTTTGCATTGTTTTGATCTCATTATGGTAAGAGCACCGCTTTTTGGAAGTGGATAGGTATTCTTACATTGAGGATAGCCGCTACAACCCACAAATCTGCCTTTGTCAGTCTTGACTATACGAAGCATCCTGCCACATTCCGGACACTCGCCAATGAAGTTCTTTTTATCTGCAGCAACATTTTCATCCGTAATCGTCCCGGCTAATTTTGTAACTACCTGCTCCTTACTTGAAGATAGCTGAGAGTACATCTTCCTGATGAGTTGGGACCCTTCATCCAGCGAATCCTCAAAACTTTTCTGCCCGTCTTCCACATCCTGTATGAGAGCTTCGATGTGGGCACGGATATCAGGTTTCACTAGTACTGGCACGGATGAATCCAGTGATTCCATGAGAGTAAAACCAGTGTCAAGAATGGCAATAGTTTTTCCCTTGGTCTCAAAATAACCCCGTTTTTTGTTAGTCTCTATGTGAGAAGGAGCCGTTGCTTTGGTACCTATTCCATTCTTATCCATTAACGTAAGTAACTCAGCCTCAGTAAGCCTCTTCGGAGGAGTGGTCTTGGATTTGATGTTGCTTATCTTCTTAACATCGACTTCCTCGTTTAACTCCACATTTGGCAGCAATTTATCATTCTTGGTCTCGAAAGGATACACAGCCATCCAGCCGGCATCCTTCATCACAGAACCGGTTGTGTCGAATATCTCATTCCTTACATGGATTTCCAGACGAGTCTTGTCAAATAAAGCCGGAGGCATCAGGTTAGCAATGAAATGTCGCACTATAAGATCATAGACTTTCCAGGCATCCGGCATTCGCACATTCTTCTCAATCTCCTGCTTTGTTGCAGCCTTAATAGGATAGATAGGAGGGTGATCATGACCATCCCGTGTACCGTTCCTGCATTTTATTTTCGGCTGGGAGAGTATGGCAAGAGCCTGTTCACGGAACTCCCCTGATGTAAAGCCCACCAACCGGGCCTTGAAATCAAAATCATCAGCATATTTGTTGGTTTCTGTTCTCGGATAACTTGTGAAACCCGCAAGATACAACTGCTCTGCAACCTCAAGGGCAGTCTCGGGACTTATTCCCAGAAACTTGGAAGCTCGTTTGAGGAACTCAGTAGTATTCAACGGATAGGGAGGATTTACTGCAGACTCTTTCTCACTCTTCTTTGCCACAATACCTTTCTTGCAATCCTTGATTCTCTTGAAAATCTCATCAGCCTTAGCCTTATCAGCAATGTGCCCCCCCCGATGCATCCCGATAAAATCCACACCAGAATAAGAGAAGACTCCCTCGATCTTCCAGAAATCCTTCGATTCAAAATCCCGGATAATTTTCTCACGTTCGTACACAAAACCACAAGTCGGAGTCTGGCAGGGACCAATAGAGATAACATCCTTAGTACGTGCCCTTTCCCTTACAGCAAGAGTCATAAACCTCGTGAAAGCGGCACCCATCTTCAGATCAAGTATCTGGCGTGCCTCGGCAGACATTGCCAGGTTGGCATCCGGCTCGACAAGATTATCGAATGCCTGTTTGATCTCACTGGCAGACAGTGAAGAAAAACGAGCCCTTTTTACAGGAGCCTTTGATATCTTTTCAGCCAGATGCCTGGCTTCAAAACCGATGTTCTCCCCTTCCCTGTCAAAATCACATGCAAGAATGAGCTCTTCAGCCTGCTTTGCAAGCATGGAAATAGCAGTAGCATATGGTTTTTTCAGTACGTTTTTTACAGGATCAACATCAAGTAAAACTGCAGGGTCACATTCTCTCCAGTTGTTATACTCAGGTGGAAAGTCATAGCCCATTATATGGCCTGACAAACCCATGATACGCCATTCCTTACCATTTTTCTTAAAGTCGTAGACCGGAATACCGTCTATTGATGCACGATTAAAACCGCCCCCACTTAAAATACCAGCTATCTGTGCTGCTGCTTTATTCTTTTCCGTGAATACGACTATTGACATGCTGGACTCCTATGTTCTGATATTAAATAAGAATTGAGCTTGCAGGGTGAAAGTGATCTGTTAATCGTAGCTTGTTTGACAAAATTTAAAAATATTTATCAACTAGATGTACAAAACAGCCAACATCAAAATGCATGATGATAACTACTTCACATGTGTGAAACATATATATGTACTAAGATTATATCTCCAGCCCATACAGATGCAGCAGTGAAGGAGTAATCAATGACATTAATGGAAGATGCAAAAAAGGGTATCATCACGCCCCAGATGGAAGCCGTTGCCAGAGACGAGGGCATTGAAGCTAAGACCATCTGCTCATGTGTTGCCAAAGGACTCATAAGTATCCCCAATAATCCTGTCAGGGATTGCAGGGTCGTAGGTATAGGCAAATACCTCAGTACAAAAATAAACGCCAACATAGGAACATCACGTGATCACATCAACATTGATGATGAAATAGAGAAGGCAAAAACAGCAGAAGCTTTTGGTGCTGATGCACTCATGGACCTCTCCACCGGCGGGGACCTGGACCTTATAAGAAAAAAGATAATGGATGCTGTGAACCTCCCCATAGGTTCTGTTCCAATCTACCAGGCGGCAGCTTCACAGAAAGCTGTTGTAGATATGACTTCCGATGATATGTTCAATGCAGTACGCAAGCATGCAAAGGACGGTATTGATTTTGTTACCATACATGCAGGAGTGAACCAGGATTCCCTGAAAAGGATCAAACAGGGAAACAGGATAACGGATATCGTCAGCCGTGGAGGATCATTCACCCTTGCCTGGATGCTGCATAATGGCGAAGATAATCCATTCTATTCCGAATATGATTACCTGCTGGAGATCGCACAGGAATACGATATGGCAGTAAGTCTTGGAGACGGAATGCGACCTGGATGCATACATGATGCCTCTGACGGCCCTTCATTCATGGAATTCATAACTCTCGGAGAACTTGTGAAGCGCACAAAGGAAGCAAACATCCAGTGTTTTGTAGAAGGACCGGGACACGTACCTATCGATGAGATAGAACTAAGCGTAAAGGGAATGAAGAACCTGTGTGACCAGGCACCGCTCTATCTCCTGGGCCCGCTTGTCACAGACATAGCCCCGGGATATGATCATATTACCGGTGCGATCGGAGGGACTTTTGCCGGAATGTGCGGAGCTGATTTCCTGTGTATGACCACACCAGCCGAACACCTTGCACTCCCGACAAACGATGACATCCGGGAAGGAACCATTATCACAAAGATAGCAGCCCATGCAGCAGACCTTGCCAAGGAAGGACAAAAAGAGCGTGCAAGAGCCATTGACGACAGGATGGCACATGCCCGCAAGAACCTTGACTGGGAGACACAGTACAGCCTGGCTATCGATGGTGAGCGTGCAAGAAATGTCAGGGAAAGCCGCATGACAGGCAGCGATGCATGTTCCATGTGCGGAGATCTCTGTGCTATGAAAATAGTCAGCAAGGCACTTGAAGAAGAAAAGAAGAACTAATACTTGTTGACTAAGAAAAAATCATTTCAAAATAGATTAGGAGGGACGTATAAGTCCCTTTCATACTCGCTGTTTCTTAAAGCACATGAACCAGTCGAGACAGTATTTTGTTTCTTCAGCAGCTTCCATCCTTTCCTTTGCAGCTCCACATGAACCTGGTGGAGGGATAATGACATCATCGCCCGGCTGCCAGTTAGCGGGAGTTGCTATTCCTTCGGAATCTGATTTCTGCAATGCCTGCAAAAGTCTCTTAATTTCATCCATATTCCTTCCATTGGAGAGTGGATAATACAGGATTGCCCTGACCTTGGCTTTCGGATCGATCATGAACACTGCCCTTACAGCCTGTGTGTCCGAGGCATTGGGCTGTAACATACCGAACTTCTTCGCAACTTCCATTTTCAAGTCTGCTATGACAGGGAAAGTGATTTCTACATCTTTCATTCCCTTGTAATCGATCTTTTCCTTAATGGTCCTCAGCCATGCTATATGGGCATAGATACTATCGATAGATAATCCGATAAGTTCACAGTTCATTTCCCTGAACTCATCCTGCATACTTGCAAATGTCATAAATTCGGTAGTACAAACCGGAGTGAAATCCGCAGGATGGCTGAAAAGAATAACCCACTTATCCTTATAGTCTCTGGGGAAATTTATTTCACCTGCAGTCGTAACAGCAGTGAAAGACGGAGCATCGTCCCCGATCAGTGGCATTGAGATACTTGTAGATTCGGCTGCAGAGCTTTCTTTAATGCTGCCTCTGAGCTTCTTGATATTCTGATCCACGTATTCGGTAATTTCCTTTGTCTGTTTGTCGAATTCTTTTTCAAGCTCAAGATCCTTCACATTCTTGGAAACATAGTCACGCATCTCCCGGAACTGGCTCTCAATATATTTTCTGGTATCCCTTTTCTCATCCATTGTATCACCATCAGGCAAAATGTGCAGAAACGTCCCTGGGTAGTCGGATTTAACTTTTCCGGCCTTGCTCCACACATCACCCATATACTAGAAAATATGCGATATTCATCGAATAAGTACTTATCCGTAAAAAATCCAATCAGTACAGGATAAGAACACAGGAGAAAAAACATGATCCAGGAGATCGGCACAATAGTCCAATTAAGCCTGCTGGAGTTGCTGGCCTTTGCAGGCCCGGTACTTCTGATAGGACTCCTGCTGGGATATATGGAACAGCGTTCAAACCATTACCTGCAGCAAAGCTTTGGCAAGAATGCAATCCTCCTGACTGCATGGATCGGAGTGCCTGTACATGAGGCAGGACACCTGCTGATGTGCTGGCTGTTCAACCACAGGGTAAGAAAAGTGAAATTACTTGATCTTAAAGCCGACAACGGCACCCTTGGATATGTCGAGCACAGCTATAGCAGGAGCAGCCTCTATCAGAATATGGGCAACTTCTTCATCGGAATCGGACCCATCCTGAGCGGGAATATTGTCCTGATAGGGAGTATGTATATATTGCTACCCGAAGTATTCAGCAGCTTTTCAGGTCAACTCTCAACTTTTACAGGTAACTCGTTACTTGAGCCATCCATTATCACTTTCATTGCAGGTTTTATGGGAGAGATGGCTGCAAGCCTGCTCAATCCGGCAAATCTTGCCAATATCAATTTCTGGATTTACATATTCCTGGCTTTGGGAATATCAGCCCATATAGCACTAAGCAGAGAAGACCTGAAAGGAACCTTAAAGGGACTGCCCATCATGTTCATGATTCTTCTTACTGCCAATTTCCTTACCTTTATAATTTATTCAGACACTCCGAATGCAGTGGGAGAAATATTCAGATACAACATATATCTGCTTGGCTTTTCAATATTGTCAATTCTTTTTTCAGGGATTAATCTGTTGTTGAGCTATTTCGCATGGTCACTCGGAAGGAAAAGAAGAAGGTCTATATTTTAAGTTGAAATGGCTCCGGGTGGAGGCCGGAGCCGATTTTAGCGGAATGAGGCTTTGAAGGAGGTATTTGCGATGGATTAATAGACCCCATACCACTAATACCAGAGTATTACTACTCTGGTCCACGCCGTAGATATAAAGCATCATATATAAACATACCTATTGAATAACATACTAAAGTTGAACAATAATACAAATGCATTTGTTTTCAGGCCATTTGCAGTAGCATACAGACTGGTTCAGCAAAAAATAAATGCAGTTAGACCTGATAGGTAGAAGAGAAAATAACTCAAAACGAAACCTTAATATAGCAAAACAAGAATGTCGGTTTCCGACATACACAGTGACAAAAAAGATAGTATTTCTACAACAGTAGCAATAACTGATAACAACTCTTTTATTGCAGCTTCACATAACCCACTATGGGTACGGGGAAGATGGTCTCTGAAGAGGAGGATTTCCAGTGTGCTTCCGAGGGGGATGAGCACCAGATAGGACTGGAAGAGCTACTGCAAAGGCTCAGCACAGGATCTGAAGGTCTTTCATCGGAAGAGGCACTCAGGCGAAAAAATCAATGCGGCGCCAATATACTTGAAAAAAGGAAAAAAGAAAGCCTGTGGAAGAAGTATTTCAAGCAATACAAGAACTTCTTCGCGATCCTCCTGCTCTTTGGTTCCACACTTTCATTCATTGCCGAATACCTGGACCCAGGGCAGGGAAATATTTTCATTGCTATTGCCCTGCTGGGAGTTGTCATACTCAATGCAACCTTTACTTTTATTCAGGAATATCAGGCAGAAAAGATAATGGAAAGTTTCCAGAACCTGATGGCACCTACTGCCAGAGTACGCAGGGATGGAGAAATTGTAGAATTACCTGCCTCCGAGATAGTTGCGGGTGATGTTGTTTACCTGGAAGAAGGTGATAAGGTACCCGCCGATGGTCGGCTTATCGCACAGAGCAGCCTGAAGGTTGACAACTCACCGATAACAGGAGAAGCCGAACCTCAGTTAAGGTCACTTGAATGCACCCATCCGGACATGCTTGAGTGCAGGAACATGGTATTCTCCAGTACTCTTGTGCAGACAGGTAATGGTGAAGCTGTTATTTTCAGTACCGGTTCTGATACGCAGATAGGAAAACTGTCCCTGCTAACCGAAGAAACAATATCTGTCCAGACACCCATACGCAAGGAACTCGACCATTTCGTTAAGATAATATCGGCAATTGCCATCTTCTTAGGGATAGCGTTCTTCATTATAGGTTTTCTTATACAGGACACCTACCTTGCCAACCTGATCTTCGCAATCGGTATCATCGTTGCAAACGTTCCGGAAGGACTTTTGCCTACAGTCACACTGGCCCTGAGCCTGGCATCCAAAAGGATGGCAAAAAGGAATGCCTTGATCAAGCAACTTGAATCTGTGGAGACACTGGGTTCGACAACCGTTATATGTACAGATAAAACAGGGACCCTTACACAGAATAAGATGGCCGTGCACTCGATCTATACTGGCTCGGGATATATCAATAGCGAAAAAAACCAAAATCCTCCGGAGCTTGTTTTACGTGTCGCTACAGTCTGCAATAACTCAAGATTATCAGAAGAGCAACCTGGCTACAGGGGTGATCCAACCGAAGGGTCCCTGCTGGTCTATGCTGACAGGTTCACAGACATAGGAGAAATCCAGGATAAATACCCCAGACTAGAGGAATATCCCTTTGATTCCAGGGTCAAAAGAATGCAGGTAATCTGCAAAACTCCTGAAGGAAATACGGATTCATACATGAAAGGGGCTCCTGAGATACTTCTTGAAATGTGCAATCGTATAATGATAGATGGAGAGGTGGAAGAACTAACTTCCCTGAAAAAAAACGAACTTGAGATTGAGTATCTTGATATGGCAGAAAGAGGGGAGAGAGTGCTTGCATATGCTTTCAGGAAAGCGGAAAAAGTAAAAGAGTACAATGATGATTTTATTTTCCTGGGATTTTCCGGTGCATTAGATCCTGCACGCCCCGAAGCAAAAGAAGCTATCAGAAGGTGTTACCAGGCTGGAATCAAGGTTGTCATGATAACCGGAGATCATCCCGTTACTGCAACATCAATATCCTCGATCGTCGGACTCAACAATGAGAACGGGGAATCGGTGATGATAACCGGCTCCGAGCTTGAAGAAATGCAGGAACAGGAGCTACGTCAAAAACTACAGTCAAGAAGCATAATATTTGCCCGGACATCTCCTCTCCAGAAGCTTAAGATAGTCAGAGCCTTCCAGTCGGGAGGCGAAATAGTTACAATGAGCGGAGACGGGGTAAACGATGCACCTGCAATCAAGAATGCTGACATGGGAGTTGCTATGGGCAGTGGCACGGACGTTGCCAAGGAATCTGCAGACATGGTCCTCCTTGACGATAATTTTGCAACCATTGTAAATGCGGTAGAGGAAGGAAGAACAGTCTTCGACAACATCAAGAAATTCATTGCATACATTCTTACAAGCAATATTCCCCAGATATTACCTTTCATAGCCTTTGTACTGCTTGCCCTCCCCCTACCAATGAACGTACAGCTTATTCTTGCCATTGACCTTGGCACTGATATTTTGCCTGCCATAGCACTTGCCGTGGAAAAAGGAGAGGGAGATATCATGAAACGTCCGCCCCGATCCAGTAGGGAGAAACTGCTTACTCCACAGGTACTGATGACATCCTATGGACTGAAAGGACCAATAGAAGCAGCAGCCGGCTTTACCTGTTACTTTGCAGTCCTGTTCTCCGGTGGATGGGTATGGGGAGAGCAACTCGCATTTTCCGATCCCCTCTACAGGCAGGCGATAACAGCTTTCTTTGCCGCTGTGATCATATGCCAGATTGCAAATGTTTTCACATCAAGAACCAGAAGACAGTCTGTTTTTACAATAGGGATGCTTAGCAATAAGATGGTTCTTACTGGTATTGCAAGTGAGATACTGATCCTTGCTTTTATAATATTCAACCCGTTAGCGAACGTGATATTCAATACCGCACCAATCACACCTGAATACCTGTTGCTGGCTATACCATTTGCATTGCTGCTCTTTGCAGCGGACGAACTCAGGAAATACTTCATAAGACACGACTCAAAGATTGTAAAGAAATTGCTCGGATGGTGAGTCAGAGAGATTCCGACTGAAAATGTGCACATTAAAAATCATCCATTGGGCCATTTTTTCAAAACAATATCCTTCCAGGCATTTTCAGTTATTCTCATATACAATCGGAAATATAGAGAAAAAGCGTGAGAAAGGGAGAGGGAAAATGCTGGAAAGGAATTTCATCGTAATAGCAGGTGAAGAAGCAGGGCCAAGATCTAACAAAATGGGTGGGATATGGAACGTCATCGATGCCGAGGCAACAAACCTTGCACGCCTGGTGAGCAACGGTGACATTGGTGAAAATAATCCACCTACGATTATTGTTGCAGGCCCTTTCTATGGCCACAGCGGTGCTGACTGGAACAAAGGACTTAACCGTATAACTGACCTGGACGAATTCGATGAATATGAAGCTGAAGGCGAGCTTCTGGAAACACTGGATTCGCTACGATCGAGAGGTATTGAGACATATATCAGGTCCAGGAAAATAAAAGACACAGAAATCCTTTACCTGATGTTCAGGACAAAAGAATTCCATCGCATAAATACGGAATATAGAGGCAAGAGCATGTGCCTGGCCAGCATGATCAAAGCCGAAGCATATGAACTTCTCGGCCTGGACTCCCTCCGGTACGAGAACATGAACAACGGCATAGAGTATACACATTACCTTAATCTTTCATATGCTATTTCCGAATTCATCAGGGAACTGGTGACTGCAGGGGGGGAAGTCACTACAAAATATCAAGACGCTGCAGTATCGGAATTTGCAGCTTCACTTCTTCCGTCCATTCAAATTTCACTTCACTGCCATGAATTCGGCGTATTCTATGCCGCTGCCCGGCTTGAAAAGATAGGTATAAACGTCCAGACTGTTGCAACATACCATGCAACAATACCCGGAAGATCTTCCGGACATCGTTCTATTTGCAAGGTCAGGGAAAAAGACAGCTCATGGGATAGTGGCGTACCTGTCAATTTTGCAAAACTTGAATCCCTGTCATCTTATGCTGACGTGGTCACTGCGGTAGGAGATTCGACTCTTAAGGAAATAAAACTGTTCTACGGCATAGATTCCATAGTAGTGCGCAATGGTATAGACCTCCATCAAATTGACATCGACTGGGAAAAGAAGAAAGAGCACCGTGAAAAGATACAGGAATTCCTCTCTGAGAAGATATATAATGTGCATGACAGCAAAGTCATCCCTCCCAACAGGATAATCCCCATCTTTTCCATATCACGCATCGAAATAGAGAACAAAGGATACCCTGATCTTCTGGATTCGCTGGTCATACTTGACAGGAGAATAAAGACACAGATCGAAGCGGGTCATCTTGACGAGAACTACAGGGTTATTTGTTTCATCGTAGCAGCACACGGCCCAAAAACTAAAACACCTGATAATTTTCCTATATATTTACCTGAAGAGCTGCTCATAGGTGAAGAAATAAGGCTCCAGCAAATGATAAGAGAGCGAAGGCTGGAATGCTCACGCATACCTGACGGCAACCGGCATGTAACTGCGGTTCTTTATCCCCAATGGCTCTCTGAAAACGATGGGGGACTCAACATGAAAACCGAGGAATTCATGGCAGGATGTATCGCAGGTATCTTTCCATCAAGGTATGAACCTTTCCTCCTTACGGGCCTGGAGGCAGGAAAAGAAGCTACTCCGAGTATTGTCAGCAAAATCTGTGGTTTCAGCGATGCACTGGGCACCCTGAAAAGGCTTGTCATGGGGATGGGAGGGGTGATAGTCGTAGACAATATCAACATTCCATATCTTGAATCAATAAGCGATTATGCCCTTGCAATGGACTATTTCATTGATACTTATATCGATGATAAGATCAAGTACAATCTGCTCTGCCAGGAAGCAAACCTCCTGGCAGGAGACATGAACTGGGAAGAACCGACAAAGCAATATTACGAACTCCTGACAGGTACAAGGATGAAATAAGATGTCAGAGATTCGCAAACACTATTTCCTTGAAGAACATTGCATAATAGCCTCCAACAGGGGAAAGAGGCCTTCTGCACCAAAGGCTTGTGATGAAGGAAAGATTTCTTCAAGCTGTGTTTTTTGCCATGGCAATGAAGACCAGACACCTCCTGCAACAGCAGTATACAAGGACGGGGAAGTTCTCAGGGATAATGATGACCAGCGGGTGACCGGATGGGACATACGGTGTATCCCTAACCTGTTTCCCGTACTCTCACCTGATGCGGAGGACGTATTTCATCCTGATTTTGAGACGAAAAAGGGATATGGTTTCCATGAAGTAATAGTGGAAAGCCCCCTTCACAAAAGCAGGATGAATCTTTTTACCGATAATGAATTGCTTCTCCTCATGCAGGTATATCGGGACAGGGTAATGTATTACCAGTCAAAGGAAGACATAAGATATGTCTCCCTGTTCAAGAACTGGGGAAAAAAGGCCGGTGCATCTCTTGAACATACACATTCCCAGCTCATTGCAATCCCCCTGATGCCACAGGAACTTCTGAAGGAGATGCAGGTCATAGATGATCTTGACAGGTGCCCGTACTGTGAAATCATTGAGAAAGAGAGTGGTAAAGAAAGACAGGTTTTTGAAAACCGGGATTTCATCGTCATTGCACCGTTTTACTCAAAAGTACCCTATGAATTGTGGATACTTCCACGCAAACATACAAGCCACATATCAGGTTTTGACGACAGGTTATTGCACTCCCTGGGAAAATGCCTGAAATTTGCCGTTTCAAGGCTTGATGCAACAATCCCGGAGCTCGCATACAACTATATGCTGTTTCAGATTGAAAAGCCGAATTACCATTTCAATATAAAAATACGGCCCGTAACATCAATTGCAGCAGGCTTTGAAAAAAACACAGGCATATTTATCAATCCGGTACCTCCGGAACTGGCAGTCGAACACTTGCTGAACAGGAAATAAGTTATCAGATTTAAGGGAGGAAATTTATGGAAAACCTAAGAATTGCGATGTTTTCATGGGAAAGCCTTTACTCTGTAAAGGTTGGGGGACTTGCTCCGCACGTTTCAGAACTTGCTGAAGCACTTGCTGCAAGGGGAGATGAGGTACATATATTCACCCGCAACCAGGATATGCCTTCCTATGAAATCGTCAACGGGGCACATTATCACCGTGTAAACCATTCTCTTGACGGAGGTATAGTGCAGCAGATGGACAGCATGTGTGATGCTATGTATGCTGCTTTTGTAAATAGCATTCAAGATTTTGGCAATTTTGATATTGTCCATGTGCATGACTGGCATCCTGTAAATGTAGTATGCAGGATAAAAGATGATTTCGGGATTCCTTTCATAATTACCTACCACAGTACCGAATGGGGTCGTAATGGTAACATCCATGCGGGCTGGTGGGAAGCTACGGAAATCAGTCACAGGGAATGGAGAGGCGGATACGAATCAGCAAAGGTCATCGTTACTTCAACGGCCCTTAAGTCGGAAATCCAGTACCTTTACCAGGTGCCGGACTACAAGATGGAAATAATTCCCAACGGACTCTACGAAAACAAGATGAGAATGGAAGTTGACGCAGGCAAAGTAAAATCCGAACATGGTATACACCCATGTGCACCTGTTGTGTTGTTCGTGGGAAGAATGAACTACCAGAAAGGACCCGATATACTAGTACAGGCGATACCGAAAGTACTTGAGAACCGATGGGATGTCAAATTCGTTTTTATTGGTGAAGGGGAAATGAGACACATGTGCGAGAATCTTGCAGCTGAGCTGGAAGTAAGTGATAGCTGTCATTTCCTGGGTTATGCAAGCGAAACAGTAAAAAAAGAATGGGTAAACGCCTGCAACATTATGTGTGTTCCAAGCCGGAACGAGCCCTTCGGCATCGTGCTGCTGGAAGCATGGGATGCCGGAAGGAACATCGTTGCAACTGATGCTGTTGAACTGGTTGATAATTTTAAAAATGGTATTACAGTCTACAAAAATCCCGAATCCATAGCATGGGGTATCAACTATGTGCTGGATAACTATGCTGACGGAGAACTGGGAAATGCAGGAAGAGAGTTACTCCGGGAAAAGTATAACTGGGACAGGATCGCCGAGAAAACTGTAGAAGTCTATCTTGATGCAAAAGTATAAGATGATACATTTACAAAACAAAAACAATACACTATTCTATTCCCTTTACTTTCTTGTCGGTATATATGCTATGAACTTCAAGTATATGCCTGAAATCAGACGAAATGCGGATATCCAATTGTCCGGATATCAGTTAAGTTATTTGCACAACAACAAACGGCTATAAAATAACGAAGGATTCCAATAATGTTTAGCAAATATAGTCCACCTTTCAAAATAGAAACCGAAAATGTAACAATCTCAGTTGAAAAAGAAAACGGTAATCTGGTATACAAGAGAGTTCTAAACGGTGATGCCACAGAGAAAATTCTTCTTCACAACGATAGTGAGTTTCTCATAAATCCCATTGAGCCCGTGAATATTCCCAAGAAAATAAGCTCATTCTTACTCATAGACCTCAAGCGTCCGGTCATGATAGCTCCGAATGACAAGCAAAAGGTACACCTTAAATTCCCGGTAGAGATAGGGGTATTTGTGTCAAGGAAAGAAGGAGAATATAAACCCATAGACGTCCTGACCTTATCATCATCCAAGTTCACACTCTACGGGAATCCGAGCCATGGAATGATATGCAAGTACTGGGAAAGCGACGTTTACTCTTCTTACCCTCATCCTGACATACTTTATGAAGGTAATATAGAGCTGGATATCGTTAATGATACAAATCGCTGGATAGAAGTTACAAAAGCGGTTTTCAATGCCTATGGAATGAAAATCTACTACGGTTCTGACAGAATATCAATGAGAGCGGTAATGAAAATAATTAGTAAAAGCCTTGCGGAAACGGATTTTTTAACATATCCTGTTACACCCGGTTTAAGCCGATCCATGGAACTTTTTACTTCACGAAAAATCCGGCTTAACGGCACCAAGAGCATAATGGAGTTCGGTCTATGAATATTACCGGGCTGATGACTTCCACACCAATTCTTTCTGATACTCTTTTTAAGGCCGTAGGAGTAATTTTTGTACTCTTTGCAGCAATCATCATAGGGAAAGGACTGTCAATGTATCTCCAGAGGTCATTCAAGGACAGAATGGACAAGGAGCACCTCAATATCCTGCTAAAGGTTGCCTACTATGGAATAATTTCATTTGCCATACTGGTCTTCATCTTCCCTATACTGGAAATCGAACCTGCCGGCCTTCTGGTAGCTGGAGGTGTGGTAGGTATTGTGATTGGTTTTGCAAGCCAGAGTATTGTAGGCAACTTTATTTCCGGCATCTTTTTGATGACCGAGAGGCCAATCAAGATAGGTGACCAGATTAACATTGATGACAATTCCGGGTTTGTAGAAGACATAAACATGATCTCTACTATTATAAGGACCTACAATGGCCTTTACATGAGAATACCGAATGAAACTGTTTTCACAAACAGCATAACCAACTATGTTGCAAATGTAGTCAGGAGATTCGACTACGTTGTAGGAATACGTTACGAAGATGATGCTGATGAAGCAATCGGGATTATTCGGGAAATACTCGACAATGAACCATTTGCACTCAAACATCCTTCCCCCGAAATATTTGTTGATAACCTTGGAGACAATTCAGTCAACATCCTGGTGAGGATATGGGCACCTGTAAGTGAGTGGTATGACCTGAAGACAAGGTTGCTCTGGATCATAAAGAAAACACTGGAAGAGAATGGTATTGAAATAGCCTTCCCGCAAAGGACTGTAAGATTTGCAAACGAGTTGCAAACTAATGAGATCTCACAAATAGAGAGTAATGAGATATTTTGAGGAAACAGCAAATGAAGACCGTATGCATATGTTTTGAAGTACATCTTCCATTGCCTGTCAGATGGTACTGGCCCTGGGAAGGATACTCTTCTCCGGAAATGGATAAGTATTTCGATATGGAGAAGGCCTTCCAGAACTTTACTCACCTGGAAAAGGATGCAGAAGCTATTAATCGTGCCCTGGCGGATTCCATGAACAACGGTGGAAAGTATGCTTTTGATATATCAGGCATCTTTCTTGAACAATGCAAATGGTCACCCGGAACATTAGACAGCTTCAGGGAACTTTTTAAGATGGGTGCAGGCCTTATCGCATCTCCTTATTATCATTCGATGTCTCCTTTATTTTCCGACAGCATGGAATTTGAGGCACAGGTAGACATGCATGTTAATTCCCTGAAGAGTTTTTTCGGCATGAAGCCTGCTGCTTTTGTGAACCCCGAGCTATTGCTTGAAAGAAATGTCCTGGGAATTGTCAAAGATATGGGATTCAAATGCTTCATTTCCGAAGGCTCAAGTAATCTCGTAAACGGAGGTGAGCCTGCGTATGTTTACGAAAATGAGATTCCGACTCTCCTGCGTCACATTAATCTCAGCGAGGATATCGAGAGAAGGTTCTCAGACAGGAAATGGCCAGGATTTCCTCTAATACCTGAAAAGTTCGCCTCATGGATAGCAGGCATGCAGGGCGATATAATTACTTTATATGTGAAGTATGATGCTCTTCAGGCACATCTCCAGAAAGACACAGGGATTCTGCAATTCCTGAGAGATTTGCCATTAAGTTTGGCACAGCAGGGTATTGAAATGCTCCTGCCGGAAGAAGCCGCAGGATATTTCATAGAGAGAGAATTACCATCTCTTCATTCCAAAAAGACAGCACGTTACGGGATGCATAATCTGCTGGGAAACCATGCACAACATCTTTACATGCATGAACTTCGGAGCATCGGAAAAGAACTTGACGATCACAGTTCAAATGACAATTATAAAAAATTAAGGAATATATACCGTTACCTCCAGCAGAGCGATATTTTACTGGAGATGAACGCAGAAGAGCGTCGCCTTGGATATGAAAAGGCAGTCAATAACTTTTCAATTCTTTCCGACCTGAAACGAGCGCTAAAGGAGGAGAGTCAATGAAGTCACTTTGCTTCTATTTTGAGGTTCATCAGCCCCATCGTCTGAAGTGGTTCTGGCCTGACAAAAGATCAAGTGGCTTTGAAAGATATTTCGATACCGAAATCAACAAGGAAATATTTCGGAGGGTTTCCGAAAAATGCTACCTTCCGGCAAACCGAAGCATTCTGGAACTAATAGATGCCACGGAGGGAAAGTTCAGGGTGAGTATGTCGGTCACCGGCACTCTGCTGAACCAGTGTGAGCGCTGGGGTGAAGACGTGCTGGATACTTTTCGCGACCTTGCAGACACCGGCTGTGTGGAGTTTCTTGATGAGACCTATTATCATTCCATTGCATCACTTTTTGAGTCATGGGAGGAATTCATAGAAGAAGTGAAAGAGCACCGTATGACTACTTCGGAATTGCTTGGACTCGAGCCGGAAGTTTTCAGGAATACAGAGCTAATGTACAACAATGGTATATCCAAACTTGTTGCAGAACTCGGATACAAGGGGATACTCACCGAGGGTATTGAGAGAGTGCTCGGAGGCAGGTCCCCGGATCACGTGTATAAGGCAAAGGACAGTAATATTGCAGTGCTTCTCAGAAACTACAAATTGAGTGATGACATAGGATATCGTTTCTCATCCAGGTGGTGGGAAGAATATCCCCTGACCGCAGACAAATGGGCAGACTGGGTATCCCGGAGTTTCGGGGAAACAGGCAATATTTTCATGGATTATGAGACATTCGGAGAGCACCAATGGGAAGATACCGGAATATTCGAATTCCTGAAGATGCTGCCCAGCGAGGTTCTCGACCGGGGAGTCAGGTTCCTTACCCCTTCCCAGACTATCAAAAACTACACACCTGTTGGAGAGATAGATGTAGGAGATTTCTCAACAATCTCCTGGGCAGATGTTGAAAGAGACACCAGCGCCTGGCTCGGTAATGATATGCAGAGACGTTGTTTTGAAGAAGCAAAACTGCTCGGACCCTATGTGAAAGCAACAGGTGACAAAGAACTCATCAGGACATGGAAACATCTGTTGACATCGGACCATTACTATTACATGAGCACAAAGTGGCTGGGCGACGGGGATGTACATTCTTATTTCAGCATTCATAACTCACCCTATGATGCTGCGGTGAATTTTATGGCAGTGATGATGGATTTCAAAGAAAAAGTGTTTGAGAAACTAAGAGAGAAAGAATAATAATTTTATTTACTGAAGTCGTATTTTACTCAGGAGCTCAATTATGGTTCGGGACCTATGCATGTTCTCAAAAGCAGACAAAGAGTCTGAAGTTGTCTGGTTCAAGATATCCTATGAGAACACCGTTCATTCGGAAGCGGACATAACTTCCCTTTTTGCGGAGAAAGAACTTGATATGAGATTTGCATATCTGGACAGCCTTGAAGATCCTTCAAGAGGCAAGTATGTGATCTTCACAGAAGTTGAAAAGGGCAGAGATGTTAGTGATATTATCAAAGAACTTCAAGAACTGGATGTAGTGCTGGATGTGGAATATGGGATATCCAAAAATCAGGTTATGCAATCGGTTGAGTTTCCTTTGAGTCTTTTCGGTGAAAGAGCTATCATTTTAAGAGCCAGTACCTTTGTTGATATTCTGAAGATAGTGAATGAAAATGTCTCACAGGCCGAAGGAGTACAAATGCTCACAGGCATCAAAAGTGGAACCTCTGCGGTCAGGCTTCTGCGAAAAGTAATCAATATTGATGAAAATAACTGTTTTGATCTGCTCAGAGAACTCTTTATGGCTGCCGGATGGGGAATAATCGAGTATGATGTTGACATCCGCAACCTTAAAGGAACTATCAGGACCGGAGATTGTTTCATTGCCGATACGTACAAAAACAACGAGGTACCTGTTTGTGCATACATAAGTGGTTTTTTTGCAGGTTTTATATCGGAAGTCACAAAGAGAACAGTGCAGGTATATGAAAGCCAATGCCTTACCACGGGACACACTTTCTGCGAACACGTCATTTCCCCGGTGCCGGAGGGCACAAAACACGTTCCAAGAGGAGAGTTAGATTGATCAAACAACCCAATGCGATCCTTGGTAACAGCAAATTGCTGGTTACCATGGGTAAAAAAGCGGAACTCTTCGGTTTCTTCTACCCTGGCAGGGATTTCGCCCAGCATTTGGAAGAATCCCAGGCATGCCTGCATGAAGGTAACAGGCTCATCTGGTCCAATGATCACGAATGGCATGTCAACCAGCGATACATCGAGAACACCAATATCGTAAAAACCGAAATGGTGCATCCCAGCGGACTGACCATGAATATCAGTGATTTTGTTCATGAGGACATGCCCATATTGATGCGAAACTTCAGGATAAGTTCATCCAGAAAATTTAACGGAAAGTTCTTTTATTATTCCAATTTCCAGGTTGGTGAGATGCAGAAAAAGAATTCTGCATATTGTGATTTCGACGCAGATATGCTTGTCCAATACTGGAAAGAACATCATATTGGAATAAGCTCACAACCCATGTTTGAAGAATGGCAGATCGGAAAGGCAATGGATACCATATGGTGGACTAATGCCAAGTATGACATGGAAGACGGAGAACTACAGAAAAACCGTGAGGACATCGGTAACATAAACAATGCTATAGGATGGAGACTTGATATCGATGAAGGTTCAGAAGCCGAAATAACCGTGCTCATCGGTGTGGCATCCACAAGGCAACTGCTTTACAGGCAAATGCGAGATATCCGCAACGAAACCGTGGAGAAAATGCAGACTGAGACACAGGAAAGCTGGATGAAATGGCTCGCAAAGAAAAAGCTCCTGGAACTGAAGGATCTCCCGGGCTTTGAATCCGTAAATCTGGAACTCATGGAAGCATTTAACCGTTCGCTACTCACGTTGAGCATCCTTAACGATCCGTCCAGAGGTTCCTTTGTAGCATCACCTGAGTTTGATCACGATTTTGAGAAAAGTGGAGGTTATGGATATTGCTGGAACAGGGATAGCTCGGAGATTGTTATTTCACTTCTCAATGCAGGATATCCTGAGTATTGCGAGCGTTTCTTCAAATGGTGCAAGAATACCCAGCTTCCTGATGGCTCCTGGTTTCAGCGCTACTGGCTTGATGGCAACGTAGGTTCCTCATGGGGTAACTTCAGTTTCTCAACCCAGATCGATGAGACCGGTTCCACGCTCTTTGCAATGGAAAAGTACTATGAGAGTCTTGAGCCCATACTTAAACGGGAGTTCCTTGACAACATCTGGGCAACTGTACTCTCAGCTGCCGAATACCTTATGAGAAGGACACCTGACGGGATGCATGAGCCCTGCATATGCCTCTGGGAAACTTACCAGGGTGTTTTTACCTACACCAATGCTGCCATTTATGGCGGCCTGGTGGGTGCTGCACGCATGGCAAGGGATTATAATGAAAAAGGACTTGCTGACCGCTGGCTTGAAAGAGCCTGGCAGATAAAACAACAGACAATAGAGCAGTTGTGGTTGCCTGATGAAGGATATTTCGCGAGAGGAATTGCCCATGGAAAGATCGACAGGGACATCGATGCCAGCATCCTTGGTACAGTCGTCCCCTTCAACATGCTCTCTGCTGACGATGAGAATGAGAGGGAAATGATCCATTCAATAATTGGCAACATTGAATCTAAACTCAGAGTGCCGGTGAATAATCACTTTGGAATTAAACGCTATGAAAAAGACACTTATATTGAAGGGAATCCCTGGGTGGTAACGACCCTCTGGCTGTCAAAAACAATGCTTTTGCTTGCAAGATCAATCAAGGACACATATGCAGATACTCAAAATAGCGATGAATGGGAAATTATGACAATTGAGGCACTGGAATATATCCGGTGGTCACTGAGAGGGACGACCAGTGCCGGTATGCTGCCTGAGCAGGTGAACAAATTCACTGGAAGGCCGGCATGGGCTATACCGTTATGTTGGAGCTGTGCCCTGATGCTGGACAATATAATTTTGCTTGATGAACTGAAGTAGGCCATTCAGATAAAACTCTCAACCGGGAAGATATCCTATGACGAAATTTAACCATGATCCGGGAATCGGAGATAGAGAGATAAAAGATTTCCTGAATAAGGAATGGATAATCCCAAACGGCCTTGGAGGATACGCTTCATCAACTTCCCTGGGGATGAATACAAGAAAATATCATGGCCTTCTTGTGGCATCCATAAATCCCCCCGTGGAAAGAAAATTGCTGCTCTCATCCCTTGACGAAGAGTTACGGATAGGGCAAGAGACACACTATCTTGCAACACACCAATACCCTGACAAAGTTCATCCTGAAGGCTACCGATATCTTGAAAATTTTAGTGCAGATCAAATTCCTTCTTACCAATATCTTGTCAGGGATGTCAGCATCGAAAAAAAGGTATTCATGGTCTACGGGAAGAATACCACGATAATCCAGTACAATATTAGTAATCCGCTTGATACGCAAGTAAATTTTCGAGTATTTCCGCTGGTGAACAACAGGGACATACATCATTTGACCAGAACTGATGATATCAGGTTTGATCAGCAACCTGCTGATGATAGCACTATTCTGAGGGACGGACAGGTCATACTTAATCTTGGTTCGGATATGCGGTATATGCCTGAAGCTTACTGGTACTACAATTTTGAGTATGATATTGAACTTTCAAGAGGTTATCCTCATCAGGAAGACAATTTTAATCCGGGATATTTTGAAACTGTTGTTGAAAAAGGAAATTCATCCTTTTTTATTGTGGCATCCACAGAAGATACTACTCACTTTAACACAGATCTTGTCCAAAAACTTCTTGATAACGAAACTGAGCGCAGGAGAAAGCTTATAGAAAAATACGACAAAGAAGATGCTTTTTTCAGGAAAATCGTTATTGCAGGAGATTCTTTCATAGCCCGTCGAAAGTCCACAAATTCAAGAACAGTTATAGCCGGTTACCATTGGTT
The DNA here is from genome assembly GCF_045291185.1 of Methanolobus sp. ZRKC2. NCBI lineage: Archaea > Methanobacteriati > Methanobacteriota > Methanomicrobia > Methanosarcinales > Methanosarcinaceae > Methanolobus > Methanolobus sp. ZRKC2. Next base: position 925,065 of record NZ_CP146980.1, read on the forward strand.
TGCAGACTGGGGAAGAGATGCCATGATAGCACTGCCAGGATTGACACTTGTAACCGGCAGATTTGATGATGCGAGGAACATACTCTCAACCTTTGCTGCCAACTGCAGGGAAGGTCTTATACCTAATCTTTTCCCGGATAATCCGAATGAATCACCCTTATACAATACAGTAGACGCCTCTCTCTGGTTTATCCATGCACTCGGAAGATATTATGACTACACAGGTGACATTGAATTTGCCAATACTATGTGGAGCACAGTTGAAGATATACTGAACAATTACAGTAAAGGCACATTATTTGACATTGCAATGGAAGAGGACTGCCTGATATCCCACAGAGGACAGCTAACCTGGATGGACGCGAAAGTGGGTGATACGGAGATTACACCCAGAAAAGGAAAATCCTGCGAAATAAATGCCCTCTGGTATAACGGCCTGATGTACGCAGAATTCATCGGACAGCAACTTGGAAAGGATACGTCCGGATTCTCTGAGATTGCCGAAATAGCAAAAGTCAGTTTCAATGAAAAATTCTGGAACAAGGAAAAGAGCTGTCTCTATGACACTATCCCGGGGCATGGGAATGAAAATGAAGAAAAGGACGATTCTGTCAGACCAAACCAGATCTTTGCCGTGTCTCTTCCGTTTACCATGCTTCCCCGAAAAATGGAAAAAAGTATAGTTGACGTTATCACCAGGGAATTACTTACACCCTACGGTCTCAGGACACTCTCACCTTCTGATCCAAATTATATAGGAAATTATCAGGGAGATACCTTACACAAAGACCGGGCATATCATAACGGCACAGTGTGGCCCTGGCTGCTGGGACCGTACATAACAGCATACACTAAAATCAACGAGTACTCAAAGAACAGCAGGGAAGATATGGAATTGCTTCTTAATGCTCTCAAAAAACATCTTGATGAAGCAGGTATCGGAACTATTTCAGAGGTATTTGATGGAAATGCTCCCCACAGGCCAGGTGGATGTATTTCCCAGGCCTGGAGTGTTGCCGAAATAAGCCGTGTCCTGGCAGAAGATATCATGCAGAAGAACAATGTTACTCGAAATCTTTATGGGTTTTGAAAGTGCTTTATCTCCTGAGAGGGAGTTCTTCGGAATTAAAATTAACAATGGGGAGTGATATCAATGGATGCAATGGATGAGACTTGTTTGCATATAGGGGAGACAGCAGGTCATGTTTACAGGTTACTTGAGAATGGTGAGTACAATATGGCTGGCATCAAAATGAACCTCAAAGAAAACGGCTTTGATTCACAGGCAGTTTTCATGGCTTTAGGATGGCTTGCAAGAGAGGACAAGATCTGCATGCAGAAGAGCAGCAACACATGGGTTATAAGACTAAAGTAACAGCGTTCTGTCAAATAGTGATTGTACCTTTATTTTCCATCCGTGCATAGGAATGCATTATCTTTTTGCATAATAGAGCATTGCTATTCCATTCACAGTTTGATGTTTCATCAATTTCAGCTTGAGTTCAGGATTATTGTCTTTGAAAAGAGAGATACCTTCTCCTAAAATACAGGGTATGACAGCAACAATATATTCATCGATCAGGTCCTTTTTCATGAAATTGTCAATAACTCCTGCACCGCCTATTAGCCAAATGTCTTTACCTTCCTCTTTTCTTAATTTATCGATAAGATCTTCGGCATTCTCATCTGTGAATACAACATGTTCATTGTTGACTCTTTTTTCCGATGTGTAAACGTATCCTTCAGTTCCCTTGTATGGATATTCTCCAAAAGTAAGCACCTGATCGTATGTTTTCCGGCCCATGATCACTGTGTCAATTGATTCGTAAAATTCATCATAGCCAAGATCAGCATCCGGTTCAGAACCATCGCCAGCCAACCAATCGATGTCTCCGTTTTTTCGTGCAATATACCCGTCTAAACTCATTGCGATATACAAAATGACATTTCTACTCATCTTTTATTCATTAGGCGTGTATAGTTAATAAATTAGGTTTATCCGGAAAATCAATATGAATACAAATTTTACTTAGACTGAAAAACCCAATTACACAGCAAAAACAACCAATATTTCGGAGTCCAGAGGACAAATCAAAAACAAACATAAAAGACAAACAAAAACCTGTTTTTAAAAATAGCCTGCGGTTTTGATACTTGTAAGGGTTATATTTTCTTTCTTTACTGTATTCCTCCATATGTTTACCGGAATGTCTCAACCACACATATCCTCCGGTATTAAGGATATTGCTTTGTTCCAAAAGTCTGGCATTTCAAAGCAGGAATATGAGAATCTGCCACAATACCACAATAATAATCAGAGCTAATAAGACCCTGATGATCCATTCCAACATTTAGCGATCACTCCCCTTTAAGAATTTGGCAATTATCGTTCTTATACTTATTGTGTTAGCAGAAACATGCTCCTCATATCGAATTTAGCATGTCAAAATAACGAATAAAAAAGTGGGCCTGTTTGGGACACAACAGAACAAATCAAATTTATCCGGTACCAAAAGACTTATGCAAACGCATTCTCTTCTCCGGAGTCCAGTGAAAACAGACATGATGAACCTGTCTGTTCAACTGTTTTTCGAATTGAATCGAGGTCAACTTCAGGATCCATGCTGAAAACGTTGATTGAAGCCTTCGGAGCTTTTGCAATATTGGATTCCATACTACCAAGCATTACTTTGTTGGTAACATTCGGGATCCTTGCGATCTCGGCAAGATTCTCCAGGTACTCGCGGGCTTTGTAAGCATTGCGCTGTTCCTGTACACAGGTAATTATCCTCATTGATGCTTTCCAGTTCTTTTTTAGCTTATACGATATCAGAATGGCCAGATCCTGATTTCCAAGATCCATACTGACATTCCAGTCAGGACTGCGGTCATCAATCCATAGGTTAATGGAATTTTTCCTTCCGAAAATTGCATTACGATGAGTAGCCAGCAGCAAAATACCGATCTTGCGTTGTGAAGCTTTGAGAATGACATTTCTTAGTTTATCGTCCTCACCGTCATAGCTGCTTAAATTCAGGAATAACACCCTGGGTTTGAAAAACGAACCTCCAAGAGCCTCTATTCCTGCTATTAGATTTTGTTCGAACATTGAAGCATCTATAATAGTCCAGGAAGAAAAAATACCCTTTTCCCTGAATGAATCTGTTATATCTATCAGGAAAGAAGATAGTCTTTCCTCTCCTACTTTTCCAGCCAGACCAAGTATCTTGATAGAACCCTTCGGATATGTGATATCCCTCAGGAAATTGAAAGTACCTGCAAGTATGTTGGGATTTTCAGCAGGCACCAGCAGGTTTGCCTTCCAGGTACGTTCACTCGGAGGAGCAATCTTGTTACTTTGCTTTGCCGCCCATTCTGCTATTGCTACGAAAAGACCGCTTCGTACATCCCCGAAAGGTGCTTTGAGATGTTTTTGCAGCAGATAAGCATGTATAAATACGACAACTGCAACTGCAATTAGGCTGAATAAGGGGTTGATTATGAACATCACAAAGATACTCCCAAGAAAACCCAGCAAAGAGACGTACTTTGGAATCCTGAAAAGGGGCCTGAAACTCACCAGTTGCAAATTCTGTTCAATCAGCACAACTATATTGATCATTGCATAGGTTATCAGGAAGAACATGGCAATAAGAGGAGCAATTGTATTCAGGTCACGTAATAACAATGCAAGAAAGACAATGATACCTGTAAATATCATTGCATTACGAGGCTCTCCGTTTTTTGCACGCTTTGCAAACCAATCACTCGCCGGGAGTATCTGGTGATTGCCTAAAGCTTGCAGTATACGTGGTGCACCTACTATTGAGGAAAGTGCCGATGAGAATGTGGCTCCCAGCAAACCTGCAACTATCAACTGACCCCATGCAGCTTTTTCTAGCATGATAGTATAGTCGCTTACCAACTCTTCGGTACTAGCGGAAGTCGCCAGCCAGAAAGCCAGCAACATATAAATTACAAAGCTTATGCCGATAGCGGAGAGTGTTCCGACAGGAATACTCCTGCGTGGATTTTTCAATTCTCCGGACATGTTTGCACCAGCCATTATGCCTGTAGCTGCCGGGAAAAAAACAGCAAAAACACCCCAGAAACCTATTCCTGAAAAATCATTCTCCGGTGAGCCCGGAAAAGAACCCCACCATGTGATGGGCTCTTGCATGGAGCCCAGATAAGCAGCCCAGATGATGGATATAAACGAGGAAATGATAATCGCCAATATGACATATTGTATCCTGAAAGCCAGGGACGCACTGATATAGGCAACAATGAAGAGTATTGCAAAAGACAGAAAATCCACAACAATAGCCGGATGATCCGGAAAAATCCAGAGCCAGCCTGCACGAAAACCGAATATGTACATTGCAACGGCGAGTGTCTGGGAAAGATACAGGGGTATTCCTATACTACCACCTACTTCAAGACCAAGGGATTGGGAAATTATTGAAAATGCACCCCCTGCACCAATCCTGATATTGGTTGTTATCGAAGAGAGAGAAAGTCCGGTAGCAAGTGTGATACTGAAGGATAGCAGTATTATCAGCCATGCACCCAGAAGGCCTGCATTCCCGACAACCCATCCCTCCCTCAGGTACATTATCACACCCAGGATAGTCAGAAGAGTAGGGACAAAAACTCCTTCAAAAGTACCGAAGAGTTTTTTACCAGGCTCAAGCCCCTTCTGCTCTTCAACTCTCTTTTGCAGAGTCTCCCCGCTAATCGGATCGCCATTACCTGTCCCCATGAACAAAAGTCCCCAATATGTTTCATTTCCATGTCTATATAAGATTTCCTCTATAGATGCGGGAAATGTTTATCTGCTTTTAGATTAGAGCCTATAATTATTCAAACTGATATTCTGGAAGGCTTCTGAATGGAAGCATAAACTATACCCTGAAAAACGTTGGGAAATGAATTCAAAAGCAATCGAATAGAAATGATATATACTACAGCAAGCTTTAGCGTAGACCCTTTCCTGCTGGAATCCCTGGAAAAAATAGGTATTTCATTGCTCATAGGTGTCCTTATTGGACTTGAGCGGGAAAGCTGGAGGTCGGATAAGAAGATATTTGCAGGAGTCAGGACTTTTACGATAACCTGTATCATGGGAACCATTTCCGCTTTTCTTGCAGATTTTGTTGGTTATGCAATCCTTATTATTACTACAATATTCATAGGACTCTGCTGTATCTTTCTTATGTATGAAGTCAACGTTGTACAGAAAAAGTCCGGTCTTACCACTGCTGTTGCCCTTTTTTCTACTTATCTTCTCGGGATACTTGTAGCTCAGGGATTTTTCCAGATTGCCATAATTGTTGCAGTAATCATTACGTTCCTGCTGATCGAGAAAAGGCCCCTCCATTCACTGGCAGAAAATCTCTCGGAAAGGGATATCATTGATGCATTGCAGTTCGTTGCTATTGCTTTCATACTCTACCCGATTGTGCCGGACGAGCCAATTTATGGCGGAGTGAGTTTAAAAGCTGTGATACTTATCGTAGTACTCGTTTCTGCAGTAAGTTTTGTCAGTTATATACTTCTGAAAAGAACAGGTACAAAAGGAGGAATAGCATATTCAGGTTTTCTGGGAGGACTTGCGAGCAGTGAAGCAGCTATTGTTGCCCTGTCGAACATTTCCAAGAAAAAACAATCACTTATTGAAAATGTTTTCGTGGGTTCTTTACTGACAGTTATTGCCATGGCAATAAGGGATGTGATCATTGCTTTACTTATCGATACTTCAGGAAGGGTTTCTCTTTTGATGATACCTCCTTTTCTGATAATGTCCCTGGTAACGTTTCTAATGGTCTGGAGAAAAAAGAACATAACACCTGTAGAAGAAACCATATATCTTAGATCCCCCTTTGCCATAGGACCCGCCTTAAAATTCGGTATCTTGTTTACCATAGTATTAGCTATTGCAAATGTTGCCAGTTCGGCAGGAGGACCTCTGGGTACCTATGCAGCCGCATTAGGAGGCATTGCCAGTAGTTCGGCTGTAACCGCTTCCATGGCTTCCCTTGCAGTCGCAGGTAAGATTTCCTATCAAACGGCTGCTGAAACTGCAGTACTTGCAGGGATAATCAGCACATTGTCAAAGCCACTGTATATTAAACTCGTTGGTGCAAACGAGCTTTTCCGCAAGGTCGTATACTACTTTATTCTAATTTCCCTGATAGGATTTGTTATTCTCATGATATGGGGAGAATATATTCTTTAATGGCCAGGAGGTGTGAGATTAGTTTCTCACAAGTATCAGGTTAAAAAACTTATAAGAATACTACAGAATCCAGTTTGCTTAAAGGTTAAATAAAGTCAGAAATGAATATAGACATGGATTAAAAGACTTTTTCATTTGATCTTAAGCGGGGAGAACAGCATTGATTAACTTGGGTTTGAAAATCGCACCGGGGCAGTACTCACTATCACTCAGTCAAATGATCACTGCTGGAACCAATGGTTTTGGAAACATTATTGTAAGTGAGAGCCTTCACCCGTGGAGTGGGAATATTCAGGAATAAGGGACCTGGTATGAAAAACTTACCCAATAAAAACCTTGGATATTAAATTTTTTAGATGCACGGGGAGAAATCTGATGGGAAATTCACTTCAAATAGCAAGAGTGCTTGGTATACCTATAAAGATACACATATCTTTTTTGTTAGTGCTGCCGTTCTTTGCATGGATATTTGCCATTCAACCAGAACCTTTCGGTTTTGCAGGAATTGAGTCGGGATTACTTAAATATTCCCTGTCATTGTTGACGGCGATTCTGCTTTTTATATCCGTACTGATCCACGAGCTAGCCCATTCTTACTTTGCATTAAGATACGGTGGGAGCATCAATGAGATCACGCTTTATCTCATCGGAGGTGTCTCTGCTATGGGAAAGGAATTAAGTGACCCTTCAAGCGAAGCTAAAATGGCCTTTGTGGGACCTCTTTCAAGTATTGTTATCGGGATTTTACTTTTGCTATTCAACAGTCTTTTCAGTCCGGCGGCATCTTCCCTGGAAGAGAGTCCCTTGTTCTTAATGACTTTTATTCTTGGATACATAAACATCCTGTTGGGATTGTTTAACCTCATCCCTGCATTCCCCATGGACGGGGGACGCATCCTTCGTGCTTTTTTTGCGCAACGCATGGGTTTTGTGGAGGCTACGGAAAAAGCTGCTTCCATAGGAAAGATATTTGCTTTTGTAATGGGTATTATAGGCCTGTTCATCAGCTTCTGGCTTATTCTGATCGCATTCTTCATTTACATGGGTGCCAGCGGAGAAGAGCAACAGGTGAAAAGTAGATACGGAAAACTATAGATAAGCAACATCCCTGATCAAATAAGATTTGACCCAGATTGTAAATGAAAAAGTCAGGGAATTAAAATTCCAGCTCCAGAAAACAATTAACGCATCGATTTAGCGAGAGAGAACAAGCAATATTGGTAAAACCGCAGAAAGTTATAGTTAGGATTGAAGGATATACACATGCATAAGCTATTTGCTGGTACAATACATGTTTATACCAATGATGCCACACTTTAGTACTCTTTCCTTGCTCCTCCCCCGCAATTAATATTGTGTAACTGTTTGTATATATAGCCATATGAACTCTTGTTGAGGAATTAATCATAATATCTTAGATAAAAGCAGAATTTTTTCCGGAAGCTATATCCTGTCTTTGAGGAAATGAGAAACAACTACATATTTTTGAAAGCTATTTTGAAAAAGGATTTATAAGATAACTTCCAACGCTTTACTATATTCAATTGTGGGTTGGATAACTTATTTGCGGGGTTTTCATCTGAAGCATACTTACTCGGTATGCCCACAGTGTGGGCAGTTGATCAAAGCTACTCTTTTTGAAGAGAAAGGCAGTATCATCATCGAAAAAAGCTGTGTTGAGCACGGGAATTTCCGGGATATTTATTGGTCCGATGCAAAAATGTATAACAAGTTTGAGAAATTTGCACGTATTGGTTCCGGTCTTTTGAATCCGAATGTCAATTTTAATTCAGATTGTCCTTTCCAGTGTGGTTTATGTATTTCACATCGAACAACTACTATCCTGGCAAACATCGATGTCACCAACAGATGTAATATATCCTGTCCGGTCTGCTTTGCAAATGCCAGAAAGTCGGGCAGGATATATGAACCAAGCAAAGAGCAAATATACAAAATGCTGATGATGCTCAGGAACCAGCAACCAGTGCCCTGCTGTTCCATACAATTTTCCGGAGGGGAACCGACAGTTCGTGAAGACCTTCCCGAACTTGTAGAAATGGCCAAACATCTTGGTTTTGTGCAAATACAGGTAGCTTCGAACGGTATCAAATTTGCGCAGAGTGTTGCCTATGGAAAAAGACTTGTTAAAGCAGGAATGCAAACATTATATCTTCAATTTGACGGAATGTCTGCAGATCCTTATGTGAAAATGAGGGGCTTTAATGCCTTTCCCCTCAAATTGAAAACGATAGCTAACGCCCGAAAAGCAGGAATGCAGAGTATAACCCTTGTTCCAACAATTTCAAGAGGTGTTAACGACCACCAGGCAGGGGATATCATAAGATTTGCTGCTGATAACAGGGATGTTGTCAGGGGTGTAAATTTCCAGCCAGTCTCCTTCACAGGAAGAATATGCCAGGAAGAAAGAGAAAATAACAGGATTACCATACCTGATCTTGCAAAACTTGTAGAGGAACAGACAGAAGGAGAGATATCACGGGATGCATGGTACCCTGTGCCTTTTGTAGTGCCCATATCACAATTCCTTTCAAAGGCACGCCACAAAACTTTACCAGAGACGACAGTACATCCTCATTGCGGAGCAGCAACGTATCTTTTTGTGGAAAATGGCAGGATTATTCCTATAACAGACTTCGTGGATGTTGAGGGTCTTATGGAGATGATAGATGAGGCTTCACAGGAACTTAACGATAACAGTAGAAATCTTATTGTCATCGGGAAAGTGTTGAGCAAAGTGCCGAGCTTCATTGATTCAAATAAAGAGCCAGGTTGCGTGAACGTCACGAAAATGCTTCTTAACGTTTTGAGAGAAGGAGAATCAAATGTAGTTCAACAATTCCACAGGGAAAGCCTTTTCCTGGGGACTATGCACTTTCAGGACAGGTACAATCTGGACATGGAACGCATTCAACGTTGTGGTATCCATTATGCGACACCTGACGGAAGGGTCATACCCTTTTGTACATACAATACGCTGCACCGTGAAGAAGTGGAAGCGAAGTTCTCAAAGCCGTATGTGCCTGAAAAACACGATATAAAAATAAGCCTTAAACACGATCAGACAAATAAAGCGAGCAATGACACTGAAAAGATTTTCACTGATCTTGATAGTAGACAGCCAGATTAATATTTTTATATAAAAACTGTGTCATTTTGGGCTTTAAAATTCAAATAGAAGCCTGGATTAAAAGGGCTGTTAAAGTTAGAGATGGATTTATTTAAATAAAATAAGTGCTAAAATTTGAAATGCAGAAAGGCGCAAACAAGGAGCATTGTGCATCCTGATAAGTGGAGTATGAGAGGTCCCCGGCAGGGAGTGAACTAAAGAAAATAGCATCCTCCTATAATCGGAGGATGCTATCTTTTCTTCACATACGTTTCCATGTAAATACGATTACGCAGAGCAAGATGGATATCAGAGATAGGCTTCTGTCACATACCTTCGCATCATCCTGTGGCAGTTGAAATAGTAGGCTATCATCTCTACGGAGTTCTTCATTATAGTCACCCATTCATCTCTTCTTTCATAATACTTTGGTATTACATTATACTCCAGTTTGTTGTAAAGATCATCAAGTTCGATTTCTTCGATCTCTTCGGGAGATTTACCGGGACCTATTCTGGAACCTATAGAGTAGCCCGTAACACCCGGGACGCAGCCTTCCAGCCACCACCCGTCAGGTACGCTGAAATTCACAACTCCATTGTGAGCTGCTTTCATACCGCTTGTACCTGAAGCCTCGAAAGGTCTTTTTGGTGTGTTTAGCCATACATCCACACCTGAAACCATTTTTAAGGCAAGATTCATATCGTAATTTTCCAGGAAAGCTATCTTTATAGTGCCCTTAAGCTCTTCTATATAGCCGAATATTTCTTCTATAATTTCCTTGCCTCGATAATCTTTAGGATGGGCTTTTCCTGCAAATATTAATTGTATGTTGCCTGCATTGTTAACTTTCCTGAGCCTCTCCAGATCGGAAAAAATAAAGGCAGGTCTTTTATATTCCGTCATCCTCCTCGCAAAGCCTATGGTTAAAGTGTGATGATCCATACCGATTCCTTTTTCCCTGTTGACAAAATCAACAAGTTCCTTTTTGGCATTTTTATGGGCCTGCCAGATTTCATCATTCGGTACACTTTTCACTCTGACCAGAAGTTCAGGCTCATTTGCCCATCCAGGCAGGTGTCTGTCATAAAGTTCCCTGAAATGAGAACATACCCAATTATAGGAGTGTACACCGTTTGTTATGGATTTGAACTTGTATCCAGGAAACATCTTTTCCGAAATCTCCCTGTGCTTTTTAGCCACACCGTTTATATAATCAGAAAGGTTCAGAGCCAGCAAAGTCATGTTAAGTTCACTCTCACCTCCGTACTTTTGGAGCATTTCAAGCTCGTGCTCTCCATCGATCAGCTCCCTTACAAGATCATATGGAAATGCGTCATGCCCACTGGCGACAGGAGTATGGGTTGTAAAGACACATAGCTCTTTTACCCTGCTAGGATCCATTTCATTACTGCGCAAAAGTTCCGTTGTCAGTAGACTTGAATGACCCTCATTCATGTGATACTTGACTATATGAAAACCAAGCTCATCAAGCATCCTTATACCACCGATACCAAGTACCATCTCCTGTTTGAACCTGTATCTGCTGTCACCTCCGTACAGATGATCGGTTATCATCCGGTCTTCCGGGGAGTTTACCTCAAAATCAGTGTCCAGCAATATTACAGGTATCGTATCCTGAGCCAGACTTTTGTGTTCATATAACCATGCCCTGACCCTGACATCCCGTTGCTGTATGCGGACAGTTACTTCTGCTGGCAGAAGTTTCATGTGTTCTTCAGGAGACCAATCCTGTACATCTTCCGACTGCCTGCCATAAGCATCCAGTTTCTGTTTAAAATAACCTTTTCTGCTAACCAATGACACACCAACTACCGGCAGGCTGAGATCTCCACTCACCCTTATGACATCACCTGCCAGTATACCCAGGCCACCACTATAGGTGGGAATTTCATTTTTTAATCCGATTTCCATTGAGAAATAAGCTATTTTTGCACCATTCAAAACATTATTAAATTCTTCCATATTACCCCGCACCTCCTGATATCCCGGAAAATCCCTTATCCTTCCTATCCGAATGCAATAAATAAATGACTGGATAGGATATTAATATTTTATTGGCCTGGCAGGAACTTTTTAAAAATAGTATCTCAAGAAGAAATGTTCTTTTAGGGAGCAGGGTCGTAAAAATGATTCACATGATACTAAAAGCAAAGAAGATTGATATACCATAACCATACATAAATTAGTTTGTCATAACAACAAGTTAAACTTAGGTTAGGGGTTTAAAATGAACAAAAATATTAATCTTGCCTTACTGGTAAGTGTATTCTTGTTATCAATAATTGCTCTGTCATCTACAGCTGTTGCTCAGAATAACAGCACCGGCAATAGAATTTGGGCAGCTGATGCAAACGTGTCACTGGAATACACATGGACAGCTCAAAGTTATCCCGGTTTTTATTATGATCTGGACTCAGGTGAAGGTTCCGAAACTTTAACTGTGACACTGCAAAGTTTCAGTGACAGGTCTATTCAAGAAGGAGATCTGGAATATTCTACTGTGCCTATAGAAACGGATTTTGAACAAAGTGGATGGGGTTCTTATGAAACAATAGGATTTCTTGCGCAGAGGTATTTTGCAGGTTATACGAATGGTACCGGATTTACAGATGATACAATAAGCATGATGTCCAATGGAGAACTTTCGGAAATCCTCCTGGACACTGACGATGAACTTTCAGTTTTTTCAGGCTCATCAATCATTCTTGAAGAAGGATATGAGCTTAAAATCCAGGAAGTAGACCTCGATGGTAATAGTGTGCTGGTTAGCCTGGAAAGGAATGGTGATGAGATCGATACTGACATCATTTCGGGAAATGACGATTATATCTACGAGACTGATCTTGGTTCTCAGGAAGATGTACCGATCGTAGTTGTCCATTTCAACGATATCTTCAGAGGAACGGAAACAAACGCAGTGTTTGTGGAAGGTATTTTCCAGATCTCCGAGAATTATCTGGAAGTCGAATCCGGAGACGAGTTCGGCAAGATGGAAGTTGAAACAGTCAGCTCAAACGAAATCAGTATGGAGAATTCTGGCACTATATCGCTCAGCAGAGGAAATACTGTCACCATAATGGGAGACCTGAGATTTATCGTTGGAGACGACGAAATACTGAGATTCGGACCTGAACTGGATATTTCAGAACCCGGAACCTATGAGCTCAGGGGAACTGTAGCTGAGGATGAAATATTCACTTGGACACCGCTGAACTTCGCAGGTTTCTATTACAATATCGATGAAGGTGTGGGAACGGAATCCCTGGAGATCACCGAACTCAATGGCAGGACCATACCGGATGGAAGTCTGGTCTACAGAAGTGAACCACAGCAGGTAAGCTTCGAGTATAACAACTGGGGTACGTTCAATGTCATCGGATTCCTGGCAGAGAAATATTTTGCAGGCTACTCCAATAATACAGCATTTGCAGAAGAGGACAGCCTTCTTTCAAGCGGACAGCTTTCAGAGGTTCTTATCGACAGTGACATGGAAACTTCCCTGTTTTCAGGTTCTAAACTTATCCTTGAAGACGGATACGAACTGGTTGTTGAGGAAGTAGACCTTGAAGGCGATTCAGTACTTTTATCACTCGAGAAAGATGGCGACGAAGTTGATACTGGTATAGTATCCGGAGGAGGCGATTACGTCTATGAGACAGATGTCGGTGATGCAGAAGATCTTGCAATCATAGCCGTACATTTCCAGGATATATTCAGAGGAACTGAGACGAATGCAGTATTCATAGAAGGTATTTTTCAGATATCCGAGGATTATGTAGAGGTACAGTCGGGAGATAGCTTCGGTGAAATGGAAGTGACTTCTTTCTCATCTGCAGAAATAGAAATGGAAAATGAAGATTCCATATCTCTTTCAAGGGACGATACTGTGGGCATTACCGAGGATATAGCTTTCAAGGTTGCGGATTCCAATACCATTAGATACTATCCGTTCGTCGAGGTCACAACTGCATCCACGGAGCCTCTCACTATTGATATTCCCGGAGCTATCGAGCAGAACGATACAATTACCATAGAGGTTACTTCAAGGGGTGCTGCGGTTTCTAACGCTACGGTAATATTCGGAGATAATAATATTGGGGAAACTTCCGAAGACGGAATTATAGAATATGCACCTGAAGAAGTTGGTACTTTTACCGTTACTGCTGAAAAGGAAGGATTCGCAAAAGGAAACGTTGAAGTGGATGTGATTTCCCCGGAAGATGTTAGCAGGAAACTTGCCATAGAAGTGTCACCTGAAACTATAACCGAAGGAGATGATATCAACGTTTCAGTTGTCACACTGATTAACGGAGATCCTGTTGAAGGTGTAGAGGTATTCTATGACGGAAGAAACATCGGTACAACAGATGGGGAAGGTGTTGTCACCCACGAAGCACGTGATCCGGGTGTACATAAGCTAAGCACGTCTTCGGACGAATATCTGTCGGCAGAACTAAACATCGAAGTACTGGAATCAAAGGCCGTGTTTGAGTATTCGGAGTTGAACATTGAACCGCTCCTGATTCAAACAGGTGAAGAAGTAATAATAACAGCGAATGTGGAGAATACGGGAACTGAAACTGGAGAAGATGAAGTTGAGCTTATTATCAACAGAGAGGTCACTGAAACTGAGAGTATTACACTTGACCCGGGAGCAAGCCAGCCTGTCAATTTCACTGTACAGGGCAATGAAACAGGAACCTACAATGTGAGCGTTGGCACACTCAGCGGAAGCTTCGAAGTGGAGGAAGGAAGTATACCGGCAGTCGGAGTGACATTCACTTTGCTTGCATTTATTGCGATAGCATTGTGGCTGTCCAGAAAAAGATAGTAGAAGCCGTATGATTTGAGTACCTGCCTTGCAGGCAGGTTCACTTCTTTTTTGGAAAAATATTTCTATCCATCTTCATGCTAATAAAGAAATCACTTTATCTTTCTAACATCCGCACGAATGAAACAAAAAGCATATTACATAATGAAATGTATATAAAAGCAGAACAATACAACCATGTTATATCTGTATCTCCCATAGTTTTGGGAAACAGACCCCAAGGAATGAAACACTATGTTCAATTCTCAAAACGAAGCAGCAATATTCAAAAATCAGCGGGTGGCAGTGCTGGCAGACGTACAAAACATGTTCTATTCTGCCAAGAATATCTATCAAGACAGCAGGCTGGATTATGATAAATTGCTTGCTACGGTGCTAAGGGGAAGGCAGCTTGTCAGGGCAATAGCCTATTTGGTCGAAACTGAGGAGGTGGACCAGAGTGGTTTCAAGTACCTGTTAAAGACCCTTGGATGGGAAACAAGAACAAAACAGTTAAAGATTCGCCCGGACGGTTCCACAAAAGGCGATTGGGATATGGGAATTGCTATTGATGCCATATCGTTAGCCCAGAAAGTTGACACACTGGTGCTGGTTAGCGGAGATGGTGATTTTACTGCTCTTGTTAATCACCTGAAGGCCTCCGGCGTACGTGTTGAGGTTTATTCTTTTGAAAGGAACACAGCTGCCGAACTCATCAATTCAGCTACAGAATACTATCCTATAGATGAAAGCATACTTCGAAGAAAATAAAGCTAATTCATTTTCGTTGCTTACTCTTCCGGGTACCAAAAATATGCTTGTGAATAAAAACCGCAGCAACTATCAGTAACATCACGATCCATATAAGTTGCATCGAAAGGGATTGGAGATCCGTGCCAACCAGCCAGGCATGGAAAAATATTAGCAGAAAGGCAAGATAGTTCAATTTATGGATGTTTTTCCATTTGCGTGGTATCTTCTTTCTGTAAACAGCAGCCAGCACTGCTATAAGAACAATGTACAGAGCAGGCCTTCCGGCAAGTTCCAGGAAAGTAACCGGTGGATAGAAAACCGGAATTAAAGCAACTACTCCTTTCTGAATAACAAATGGAAGAGGGTGAATCAGCATCAAAGCAATACCTATCCTTGAAAGCTGATGATGTACATTTATAAAGGACCTTCCAAAAGTCTTCCTCATTTGAAGCATATACTCGGAAGATATTATTGCCATGAATATGAACAGATTGGAAAATAGTCCACATGTCCTGATAATGAGTTCAGTAAACGTACCACTATACTGAAAAAGATTGTATACTATGGTCCCCACAGCCATAGCAAGAAACAAACCAATAACCATAACCCCTTTTTTCATAGCAGTTACCATCCAGGCAATTGTATATACACTGGCCTATTTTGATATTTATATCTAATGTTTAAACAAAGAAAGATACTGCTGATTTCATCAGCTTGAAGTTGAAAGTGTATCTACAGGAAATTATCAGCAGAGAGAAAGAATAAGATGAATAAAAATCGTTTTTAGATTTTTTGTGGTCTTTCGGAGATTTACATTTAACCGGGTTTAATTTAACAGTTAAGCATAAATCCATATTTTCTTTGTCCAATAACCGCATTCATTGCAGTGTTGAACACCTTTTTCAGCTGTGAACAACTTTGTACCACACTTTGGACAGTTAATTAAAACTTCCATTGATGGACACCTCCACTCCGTTTGTTACGAGTTGGCTTGAAAGTAGCAGCAGCATCACTCCCATAAGATGCAGCCCTATTATCGGCTGATTTTGGCAATCTGCCTTTATTATACCTTATTTACCAACTCTGAGTGTTCAATGTCTCACCTCCAATATAAACCAAACCTATAGGAATATAATATGGGACTGAAAATTCTATAGAGCTTTATATAGCAAAAGACAATAGCAATGTTAAAACAGGATTGCTTTTTGATATATCATCTTCCCATGTCTTGTTACCCCGGGGAAAAATAAATGCTCGAATACAAATTATACACAAGCATAGAAAGTAATGAAGAAGAAATAGGAAAGTATTCTTCTTTACTTGAAACTCTGAAAAAAAAACATTCAATCAGTTACGAAATCATATGCCTGGAAGAACTTACAGAAAGTGAAAAAGAAGAACTTACAGAGTCCATCCGCCTGATCAGCAGGAAAAACGGGATAGGTGTTGTCAGCAAAGGAAGCGGAGCGCTTCCCATTTCCCGAAACAAGAAAATCAGTAAAAACGGCATCCTAATACAGCTAGAGGACAAAAAGCCCAGAAACGTATACCCTCATGAAGTGAACAAAAAAAGGATTCATATCATATCTCATCTGGAAGGTATGATAAAGGCTGACAATGTGAACTGTGCAACAGACCAGGAATCTATTTCAGAGCAGGATATTTCACGGATTATCTCGACATTCCCCGAACTTATCGAGGAAGGACTGGTGTTCATGGATACGGAAGTGGAGATTAATGGAGGAAGGATAGATGCTGTATTCAAGAGCAAGGATGATGAGCATCTTCTGATTGAAATAGAAATAGAAGCACAGGATAACGCAATCGGCCAGGTCCAGAGATTTATTACTTATTCGGAAGAATACGGAGTACCCAGGAATAAGATAAGACTGGGTATTGTCTGTGCAAAGATAGCTGAAAGCAGGCTCAATGCCTGCATAGGTGCCGGCATTGAAATATATACACTTAGTCTGAAGAAAAGAGCATGATAAGCTGTATGGAAGACAAACAAGGAAACAGGAATTATCGGGAAGTTACTAAAGCCGACTGGCGCAGGTTTGCCTGGATTCTGCTAATATTCGTTCTGGTTATTACTGCGTCTTCCTTCCTGCTTTTACCAGGATACTGGAGCCTATGGTTTTTTATTATTTTTGTGATTACTTTCCTGCTTATTGCCTGGCATACTAAGAATTTTGCATATCAATGTCCTAAATGCGATGAAATCTTCGAGATATCCATTATAACCAATTTCTTAGGTCCGAACAATTTCGACAGAAAGTATCTCAAATGCCCCCTTTGCGGAAAGAGGGGATGGGCAAAAGTACTGAAAATTGTTCATTAGAGAGTTCAATAAATTTAAAAAATGAATCCGCGAAGATAAAGTATAGAGAATTGATGGGGATCTCATCAATTCATGCCATTGTTTTCAAAGCCGAAAGAGCTGCCTTCTTCAGGAAGCCTTTGCATTCAACATCTACAGAACCCTGGTTCAGAGAACTAATAAAATTCCCCAGAGGATCTTCGCTTTTAATTATGCCATGAATAGTGTCTTCATCTCCTGAAAGTGTTATTGTAGGAGCTACAGATTCGCCTACTGAAATTTTCCTGAATTCGACGAGAACTCCATCTTTTGTACGGGCTTTTATCTTCAAGTCATTTCCATCTTTCATGGCAATATCAAGAAGAATGACATCATTCCCTGCAACTTTTTTGACCACATCTGGGACGTCATCGATCCCTTTATTGTAATACTCTGCATAACTTTCCATCTGACTATAAAGATCGAGCACTGCAGGTTTTTCATAACTTTGAGACGACTTCAAATTAGAATTCGAACCAGTGTTTGTGGCAGCATTCGGACATGCTTCTGAACCTGAATTACTTCCAGAATTATAAGAGGAAGAAGAAGAGGAGGATGCTGATCTCCTGCCATCTTTGGCATTCTTTTCAGGAGCCAAAACCTCATGTTCAACAAGTTCATCCTTTATGGAATCCACAACCCCTGCAAGTGACAGGTTAGAAAACAACAGAATAATCAGAATTGCTATGCCAGCGGGAATAATCTTTTTAACATCCAGGTTTTTGATATCCACTCTCATAATTAAGTAACATTTATGTCATGTATAAAAGGATCATGTCCATAAAAAGAATCAAACGGACCTGTTTCTATTGGCCGGAAATCCTGCTGAATATCGCGTAGCTGCTATTCTTTCTACATTACCTTTGCAGAAGTGTGCTATCGGCACAAGTATGGATATGAAGGAGATGTAGGTGTTTTTCAAGTAGAAAGGTTATGTTCATGAAAAGCGGTCAAGAAGGAGATAAATAATTTTGAATATTGTACTATTTACATATTCTGAATTCTATACAAAAAGAAGAAATTTCAAAAAATAATAAAAAAGAAAAAAAGATAGGTTATCCAATAATTATTGTAAAAACGGATAACCATCATTTACTTGTGCTGATATTGACCAGACATCAGTGAAATTCCAGCCTACAAAGGTAGATTGGGTCTGCATCTGAACAGTTGTCTTCGGAGTACCCTTTCCTGTATCAGAACAACCTGTTGTTTCAGAATCGTAGTAACAGTCTGTTACAGTATTTGAGTTGCTTCCTGTAATACCACCTTTAGTGTTACTACAATCAACAAATCCGGTCGCATAAGACCTGATAATACTTCCAGCATTATATCCTGACAAACCTCCTGTCTGAGTGCCTGCGCATGTGATAGAACACCGGGAATAACTGTCTAGAATACTACCAGTTGAAGTAATACCAGCAACAAGTCCTCCGACATTGTTATGTCCTCCTGTTACATTTCCGCTTGAGAAACAATTGGAAATATTACCATGGTTAAACACAGCCAGGGATCCTACATACTGATATCCCAAGATAGAAACATCAGTCAATCCTATATCTCTGACTTCTCCGCCATCACCGAGATAGGCTACAAATCCCTGAGCGTTTGTCCACTGTCTGTTGATAGTTAAGCCGTCTATTTCGTAACCATCACCGTCAAGGCTTCCAGTAAACATTTCTGCCGAAGTACCTATTGGAACAAAGCCTGCACCACTGTTCCATGAACTTGTTTCACTCGCGTCAATGTCATTCATCAGAATATAGTGTGCTGACAGGTTGTTGTTTATATCCTGCAAACCTGTAACATTGTAGATAGGATACGGACTTGATTCCGTGCCATCACCAATTGGCTGAGTACCACTACCCGCAAATTGCAGGTGAGGATAGCCATTGTTTACTTGTGCTGATATTGACCAGACATCAGTGAAATCCCAGCCTACAAATGTGGATTGGGTCTGCATCTGAGCAGTTGTCTTCGGCGTGCCCTTTCCAGTATCTGAACAGCCTGTTGTTTGAGAGTCATAATAACAGTCTGTTACAGTATTTGAGTTGCTTCCTGTAACACCACCCTTGGTGTTACTACAATCAACAAATCCCGTGGCATAGGAACTCACAATATTGCCATTGTTGTAACCTGCCATACCCCCTGCCTGAGTGCCTGCACATGTGACAGAGCATCTTGAATAACTGTCTAGAATACTACCAGTTGAAGTTACGCCGGCAACAAGTCCTCCTACATTGTTATGCCCTCCTGTTACATTTCCAGTTGAGAAACAATTGGAAATTGTACCATGATTAAACACAGCCAAGGATCCTACATACTGATATCCCATAATAGAAACATCAGTCAATCCCAGATCACGAATTTCTCCACCATCACCAAGATAGGCTGTAAATCCTTGAGCGTTTGTCCATTGTCTACTCACAGTTAAGCCATCTATTTCGTACCCATCACCATCAAGGCTTCCAGTAAACATTTCTGCTGAAGTACCAATTGGAACAAAGCCAGCACCACTGTTCCATGAACTCGTTTCGCTTGCATCAATGTCGTTCATAAGAATATAGTGTGCTGACAGATTGTTGTTGATAGCTTGCAGATCAGTAACATTGTAGATTGGATATGGGTTTGATTCTGTGCCATCACCACCGGATTGTGATCCCAAGTAAAATGTAATTTCCTCAGATGCTGTGTTTCCACTGAGATCGGTAGCATACACAATAAAAGTATTTTCACCATTGATAGAATGCTGTTCCACCTGAATAACATCCGTTTCATTGTACCCATTCAGGCTATAGATCAAAGTTACTTCTTCACTTGTTGTGACATTTATCTCGGGGAAAGTACTATAGCTGCTTTCATCTTCAGGAGAATTTATTGAAATTTGAGGTGGAATTGAGTCTATAATCTCACGTCTCAATTCAGGATAGCCTTGCATTATCCACGTATTATTAAAGTCCCATCCTACAAACGTACTTTGTGTCTGCATTTCAGCGGTTGTTTTGGGAGTTCCTTTTCCTGTATCTGAACAGCCACTTGTTTGG
Organism: Methanolobus sp. ZRKC2; assembly: GCF_045291185.1. Taxonomy (NCBI): domain Archaea; kingdom Methanobacteriati; phylum Methanobacteriota; class Methanomicrobia; order Methanosarcinales; family Methanosarcinaceae; genus Methanolobus; species Methanolobus sp. ZRKC2. Next base: position 945,417 of record NZ_CP146980.1, read on the forward strand.
GAGTCATAATAAGAAAATTCCACTGCTCCATACGAATTAAAGCCTACTAATCCACCAGCGAAATATGAAGCAGTTACTAGGCCGGTAGAATAGCAATATTCTATATTCCCATAATCTAAATCACCCACAAGACCACCTGCTTCACTCGACGATGATGTTACAGATGCCCTAGAACGGCAGTTTTTCACAGTAGAACCATCCATCCATCCCACTAACCCTCCAACAGTGCGTTTTCTACTTTTCACATTTCCCATGGATTCTGAATTTGATATTGAGGAATCTATCAAACTACCTACTGCACCACCACAATACGAATCACCATTTATATTGACATTTATGGAGATATTATTTATGGTTGAATGCTGCATCCATCCGACGACACCTCCACAGTACCTATCAAATGAGGTAATATTTCCAGTTACAACGATATCGTTGAATACGCATTCGTTGGATACAACTCCGTTGCAGTCAATTGCATTACTCTCTCCTGCTATTCCTCCCACATTTTGATTTCCCGTAATATTTACATTTATCAAACCAAGATCGTGTATTTCTGCCTTATAGCAAAGAGAAAATAGACCAACGTAATATGAGGATGGAAGATCAATATACAAATTTGTTATGTTGTATCCATTACCATCTAGTGAACCAGTGAAGACGACCGGGGAGCCAATTGGGTCAAAACCTGCCCCATTATTCCAAGTAATTGTTTCACTTGCATCAATATCATTCATTAGTATATAGCATGCTGATAAATTATTATCAATGGCCTGCAAATCATAAACATCATAAATTTGATATGGATTCGATGCTGTGCCATCACCATTGAGCTGTGGTTCAAAGTAAAATGTAGTTCCTTCTGATACAGTGTTCCCTGAAATATCGGAAGCATAAACTATGAAAGTATTCTGACCTTCGAGAAGATACTGTTCTAATTGTTCTAAACTTGTTTCATTATGACCGTTCAAGTTATAGACTAAAGTTGCTTCTTCATTTGTTGTAACATGGATTTGCGGGCAAAGACTATAGGTTCTTCCATCTTCTGGAGAAATTATACTGATTTCTGGAGGATATATGTCCGGCATTATGTAAAATGAAATTTCTGCAGATGCTACGTTTCCCGTAAGATCAGTAGCGTACACAATTAAAATATTTTCACCATTGATGACATGCTCTGTCACCTGACTAACATTGGTCTCATTATATCCATTCAGATTATAGACCAAGGTCGCCTCTTCACTTGCAGTGATATTAATCTCTGGGAAAGTGCTGTAATTGCCGCCATCCTCCGGGGAAATAACAGTAATTTCCGGTGGATATATGTCCTGTACTTCAAACTCATCAGACAGAAGAACTAGGTTTCCGGCACAGTCTTCAACAAAGAGATCAACATCATAAACTCCAGGATTGAGGTTGCAGTATTTGAACGTATCTTTGAAGTTATTTGAATCGCGGATGATTAGTCTGTCTCTATCCATGTAATCTGTACCATTCTCAACTCGGCACTCTACCAAAGACAGAGGATTTGTATCATTTACTACTACTGTGATTAATGCGTTGTCACCACGTACATCAATAGACATGCCTGTAGCAGGGTTTGTATTGTCAATTTTAAAGTTGACAGACTCATTAAAAGACTCTGAATCAGTGGCCACAACTTCGACTTCATAATTGCCATCTGCAAGTGTCAGTGCTTTAGAAAACGATGCAACATTGTTATTCATCGAATATGGAAGAGAAGATTGCTGTCCATTCACACGATATGCTGCACTTTGCAGGTTATTATCCGTAATTGTACCTGACAAAGTAAAGTCTCTCAGTACTTCTCCTGATGGAGAATCAATATTAATAGTCGGCATAGGGTCAAAAGATTCGCCATAAGTTGCATATATTGTGTACTTATGTGAACCTTCGCTAATTGTTTGTTCGGGACTTAGTTCGGATGTCCCATCCATAATGTGTACGTTGACACCATCGACTGCATCAGGATCCCAGGAAAGTGATGTCGTCTGTCCATCAGGTACTATGACCAGAAGCTCCCAGCTTGCACCATCATCTCCTGGTTTTATGTTCTTGGAGTAACATTTATCCAGTGACAGGAATACTTTGTTAAGAGGATATGGAGGCACACTCCAAGTATCAACGGAATCAAGTTTATCAGTAGTACTTGAATCAATACCAATTGTTACGTCCTGAATTGAGTTTGGTGCAGTGATATTTAGACTCCAAGAGTCTACATCAACCGACCTGTCGAGTTCGACTTCAGACGCTGTTTCTGATAACTGGAAAATACCTGTGACACGTAATGAGTACGTTTCACCATCATTTAGGATATATTTAAGAGTGACTAGGATGACAGGGAAATCAGCAACAAATGAGCCAGTCCCATCACCATAGACTCTGGTTCTATATACATATGTTTCATCTTCTTTCAAAATAATAGAGTCATCTATTATTTCCCCACTTTTTTCTAAGTGAAGAAAAGCTTCATCGTCACCAAGTGATATTTCGTCCAAATGTAATGAATATCCATTTGCCAATATCTTAGGATTGCTCCAAGTAACTACATCCGTATCGCCATCATCAATTAGCACAGGAACAGCCCATGGTTTTGATATTAAGCTATCACTGCTGCTTACACCTGTAGGTTCATTGTTGTTAAAAGCAATTAAATACGGATCGTTTTGATAATCGAATCCTATGTAATCTCCATAGTCCGAATAGTCATAAGATACTGAAACCGGAATGTGAGTTCCACCCAGGGTGGCTGCTGATCCAATTGCACCTAGCGAACTGAACAGGAAAATAGCTGATAAAGATATACAGAATATCTTGTTTTCAAATTTCATACACTCACCTCCGAAGCTTCCATGGAGCATATATACAATGCCTCTCCCGGACTTACAGTTTCATTGGATGTTACTGGTACGAACTCATCATTTGTTTCATTGTACTTGTACACCATTTTCCCATCTGAGTCACCTAACAAGTCTGATACCTGACAGCTTGCAGCAGGTGCACCTATAAAATGAGAGCCTACAGCCAAGTCTACTTTTTCAAAAGTATTTGATTCAGCATCTAGATTTATTGTTGCAGCTGCATTTGACTTTACTAGATAGGAGTGGCCTTTTTCAAGTATATCTGAAGAATTCATTGCGATAAATGAACCATCATCAAATTTCTTGACTTCACCACCTGCAGGAGGCAGTACGTCTGAGACGGACACAGCAAACGGTAGTGAAATCACCTGGAATCCACTCTTAAGTTCTAGTGTATAAGAGTCAAAGTACGCATAATACCTCTGTTCAGCACTTTCTGACACAGTACAATCGATGTTGAGTTTTGTGGGGAATAGCCATGATATAAACCACCATGTATCCTGTTCAACCATGATACTATTCTCACCTGCATAAGCACAGACTTCTGCAACACCATCTTGAATAACTCCGTCCGCCAATCCATAACAATCTTCATTGTTGATGTAAACTTTGGATCCATCTTTGTCAGAGTGAACCTCTATTTTTGGTTTTACAGTAACTACCAGAGAATAAGGTTGAGGACCATCATCAATAGCTCCATCAACAATTATGGAATAATTTCCAGCTCCAGGATTCCTGATTTGTACTTGTTCAAGGGGATTCAGGTGATCACCATAGCTCTGCGGGTCATAGGTACTTGAATTAACACTCGATGCAGAATTTTTCTTGTTATCTGAATCCAAAACCCATGGATAATAATATTGATTGGAAATACCATCATCTTTTGATATAACAAGATTAAGGTCGTTGTACAAATCATAGTTCTCAAAAGGATTTGATCCTTCTTTATCACTCCAAGCAATAGTAACTTTAATTTCGCCTATATTATCTGGAACATAGCCTAAATCGTAAGTCGTTTGAGATGTACCGTTTTGAAATGTCGAGTAATCCTGAACAATTGTTAAATTCTTTGTCATATCCAATTCTACCAAATCAACGGCTTCCTTTGTATCAAGCATTCCGTATCCATATCTGTAAGTAGGACCATTCCCATCATTATTGGCAGTGTGAACGAGAAGTGCTTTCATGGTTGATGGCAACATGTCTTCAGCAGGATAATTTGATTTCCATTTCTCAAGAACCAAGGCTGCTGAACCTGATGCTATAGGACATGCATAGGATGTGCCTTCGAAAGTATCTTCATATCCAGGAAGATCAAGAAGAATATTATAACCCGGTGCAACTATTTCTGGTTTCAGTCGTCCATCGATACATGGTCCAAAACTGCTAAAGTCTGCCAGATCGCTAAAGCTATCTTCTTCAGTTGCACCTACCGTAATGATATTTTTAGCTGTACCAGGAGGAGTTATAGTAAAATAGTCTTCTCCATTGTTTTCATTCCCTGCAGATTTGAAACAAGTGATATTGTAGTCTCTTATTGCCTTATCATAAAATTGTGATGATGTTTGTGTGCCTAAAGTATAGTTACCCTTTTCATCGTCATTTCCGTATGAATTAGTTGAAATATCGACAGAAGAGACTATCATTTCAGAATAGCACCGCGTTAAATTATATGAATACATTTCAACATCATATGCCATCCCATTATCTGCTTCATCATCTGTTTTAGAACCAATTATAAGCGCAACTTTTGTTGCATGTTCAGAATGGACGGGATGGTCATCCATAATGTGAATTCTTCCACTTAACTCGCTTCTGCTATCATCTACCTTTGAACTATCATCGGCATTGTTTGATGACTCCCAAATTCCAATTTTTATATTGGATCCAGATAGATTGCAAATCTTATGGCATTTTTCTGTATTTACAAATTCCAATATCTCAAATAGATGATTGTTATTCCCAAATAGATCTTCAGTCCATCCTTCTGTCGAATTGTTTCCTTCTTCACATAGTGCTTGTTGAGGAATTATTAACAGAAAAAGAAAAATAAATACGACTATTTTTTCACTTTTCACTGGAATCCCCTCTTTTCAAGCATAAAAAAACAGCTGACAAAAGCAAAAAAACAAGCACTGATTCGAAACCTGGAGATTGTTTTATATCTGCTGAAGAATCACTTTCTGGAACAAGCTCTTCTCTACCAAAAACTATTCTTTCCACATAATCCTCGCTCGCTATTACTGTGAGATTACTTTCATTTGTTGTTATAATAGAATTGAAAGAATAGGGATACATTTCAAATTTAGGAGATGACGTTGAATATTTATTTGCAATGGCTTGTGCTTCCTCAAACGTAACATCTTCATAGAAAGCCAGCCATAATTCCACCTGTCCATCTTCTGTTCTTGCCCTCTCTGGGACATTTAACCCAAAACTAGGGTCGTATTTGTTCTCAACAGGTAATTCACCCATCCACCGAAGTCCACTTTCGGCTGGAAGATCAGCAGGAGTTAAACCTGCGGGTATTAAAACAATATAAGTATAGTCTGCAGCAACACCTACGCGCTGAACTCCATACTCCTTTAATAATTCCAGTTGTTCATCATTAGGAGTTGAATAGAACTGGAGTAATACATGTTTCCTTTCAGTTGCATTTTCTTGATTAGTGCTGGATATCGTAGCTCCGTTTTGTTCCTGAGTTCTTATGTTTTCGCCAAACTCCATTGGTTGTGGCGTGAATTTTTCTCCACCGTAATTATCTAAGGTGTATTTGTCAGAATCGTTCGTTTGATTTGCGCTTGTAATCGAAACGCATATTGTTAAAATTAAGAGTGTTGCCACTATTTTGGTTGATATTTTTCCCATTTTCTCACCACACTAACTTAGTTAAACAAATTTTTACTCATTTGCTTGATACTAAATATAGTTACTAAAAAAAATTACTGACATATAATATATAAGTTTTTTGAAATATTTCAGAGATATTTTGCAAATAGTACATCATACAGTTGTCCATTTATCATAAACAATTACAGAGTCGGCATTCGAATTTCAGACAACAATAATTCTCCGATACTATCCCCAAGCATTTATTTGAAGTATTTTTTTGTGCAGTTTTACCTTGCTATGACTAGGATCAAATCTGATTTCCAGTAGTTGAGGCATCATTAGAGGAAGATCTCAGGAACTAATGGCTACCTGAAAGTAAAAATTCGTCTACCCAAACTTCTGTTTTGGACTTTGCAGGTCTATGAAATCAGATAAAAACAGATTGTTAACTTTCAGATGAAAATGTATGTGTCAAAATAGAAATGCGTCTTAATTTTGAATTTACAGTTCCTTTATTTTTTCTTAGTATATCCTTCCATGTCATCCTTTCCACAGAAAAATGGATTCTTTAGTGTTTGAAATTCTAAAAAAATGCAATCTTGCTAAATATATGTATAAAAAATAAAACAGTACACCAGCCGGGATTCGAACCCGGGTTCGAGCGTTGGCAACGCCCGGTGATAACCGCTACACTACTGGTGTGCATCTTAGGTGCCCAGACCCGGACTTGAACCGGGGACAACTGCCTCTTCAGGGCAGCGCTCTCCCAACTGAGCTACCTGGGCTTAATGACCCGAAGCACCTTAATGCTGCTTTTACATTTAAACTTGTCGAATCCTATAGAAAGGATTTGTGGTGGGCCCGCGGAGAGTCGAACTCCGGACCTCCGCCATGTCAAGGCGACGTCATAACCAGCTAGACCACGAGCCCATTTGATTTGCGAATATCTGTAAGCACTGAAGATCCGAGTATGTCCGTTCCTGAACATTACCGCAAGCATCAGGCGCTTAACAGCATCCCTCATATTGCACTATTGTTGATAAACCTTTTGGGTTGGAAGAACTTATCCGGCCTTTTTCCGCATAAATAGACCGGATAGGACATATCCATAAACCCTGTTCACTGATAAAGAAGAAACAGTTTTCGAATAATAAAAGCACTCTGACAGCTTACTACTGGAGTGAGGGCAGCTTTTGTAGGATAATGATTAACTCAGGTAAAATTCCCGAATTATAGAACGTTATTCATTGCCATAAAATGTGTATGGCGTAGATGTCGCATAAGGTACTCTTCTGGATGAACCGTCAGGATATATCAATGTAAGCACATCGACAGTTGCCCCAAGGCTATGCGAATCATGCAGATAGTACTCGGAATTCTGGCGGGATATACCTTTCACAGAGAGAACTGCATGGTTATTTCCGATTTCCACAACCTCAACCTCCTCAAAATCAAAAAGAACGTTTTCCAGTGTCGGCTGAAGATTATAGCTCCCAAGCAGCAGAACGTACACACGGGAAAACATATCCAGATCATAGTACAGAGCGACCTCTGCATCCGTTCCGTCAAAAGTCACAGCCATCTCCTTAAAGTGAATATACTGCCCTTCGTTGGATACAGCATATCCTGTCATTGATAAAGAGAAGAGTGCAAAGAGAAGTCCGAAGATTAAAATTAAAGCCTGCCTCATGATACCAAATATCCATCTAGGGTGATAAATAGGTTCTTATAGTGTGACTACGTTAATATTTATTAGTTTCTACTTGTAGGTACCTTCATATAATGATATTTACAAATTACTAAAAACCGTCAAGTATATATTTTGTACGTACCTCAGTGAACGAATCATAAACTTTGTGAGTAGACTATGGAGAACGAGATAACTACTTCTGGTGAAGAGATTGAACTCTATGGCGATACTTTTGATACAACTGATTCCATAGATGTTCCTCAACTTTTGATCGATCAGATCATAGGACAGGAGCATGCGGTAGAGGTTGTTAAAAAGGCAGCCAGCCAGAGAAGACATGTAATGATGATAGGAAGTCCCGGTACAGGGAAATCACTATTGGCTAAGGCAATGGCAGAGCTTTTGCCAAAGGAAGAATTGCAGGACATACTTGCTTATCCCAATCCCGAAGACAATAACAATCCTAAGATAAGGTCAGTTCCTGCCGGCAAGGGCAGGGAGATCGTGATGGCCCACAAAATGGAAGCGCAGAAAAAAGTCCAGTCACGAAATATGCTCATGATGATACTGGTATTCGGTATCATAATTTATTCATTCTATGTCGGCCAGCTTCTATGGGGAATCATTGCGGCAATCATGATACTCCTGCTGACACGTCAGTTCATGCCCAAGGAAGAACTGATGATACCTAAATTGATAGTTTCCAATTACCAAAAAGAACATGCTGCATTCATCGATGCCACAGGAACACATGCAGGTGCGCTTCTTGGAGATGTCAGGCACGACCCGTTCCAGTCAGGAGGACTTGAGACTCCTGCACATGACAGGGTAGAAAGTGGAGACATCCACAAATCAAACAAAGGTGTACTCTTTATCGATGAGATTAACACCTTGAGCCTTGAGTCCCAGCAGAGTCTCCTAACAGCTCTTCAGGAAAAAGAGTATCCAATTACAGGCCAGTCAGAGAGAAGTTCCGGAGCACTTGTCAAGACAGAACCAGTTTCATGTGACTTTATCATGGTAGCGGCCGGAAACCTGGACGCAATGGAGAAGATGCATCCTGCACTCAGGTCCCGTATCAAGGGGTACGGTTATGAGCTTTTCATGCGGGAATCAATGGAAGATACTCCAGATAACCGCAAGACCCTTGTTAGATTTGTAGCGCAGGAAGTCATGAGGGACGGACACATACCTCCATTTGATAAGAGTGCTGTGGACGAGGTCATACGTGAAGCACAGAGAAGGGCTGGAAGAAAAGGCCACCTTACACTAAAATTGCGTGATCTTGGAGGTCTTGTGAGGGTAGCCGGAGACATAGCACACTCCGAAGGAGCTACCATTGTAACAGACAAGCATGTGCTCGCAGCCAAGAAAATGGCAAGGTCCATTGAACAGCAGCTTGCTGACAACTATCTTGAACGCAAGAAAGATTACCAGCTTTTCAAGAAGATGGGAGGAGCTGTAGGAAGAGTAAACGGACTTGCGGTCATGGGCGGAGATTCAGGAATAGTCCTGCCAATCATGGCGGAAGTCACACCTGCCCAGTCCAGTTCAGAAGGACGTGTTATTGCAACAGGCATGCTCAAGGACATTGCAAAGGAAGCAGTGCAGAACGTATCTGCGGTAATCAAGAACGTCACCGGGAAGAACGTGATAAACCACGACATCCACATCCAGTTCATAGGAACTTATGAGGGGGTAGAGGGTGACAGTGCGTCTATCTCAATTGCTACAGCAGTCATATCTGCTCTTGAAGGCATACCTATCGACCAGTCGGTTGCGATGACAGGGTCACTGTCAGTACGTGGTGACGTATTGCCCATCGGTGGTGTGACCTACAAGATAGAAGCAGCCGCCCAGGCGGGAATCAAGAAAGTCATCATTCCAAAGTCTAATGAGGATGACGTCCTGATAGAAGACGCCTACAAGGACCAGATCGAGATCGTACCTGTAACAAGCATTATAGAGGTCATTGAGCACAGTCTCGTAGGACCTGACAAGAACCGTATTGTGGAAAAGCTCCAGAGTCTGGCTAATTTTAAGCTGAATCTGGATCTGCCCGATGTAGTCCCTGTATGAACAGGGACTTATTTTTTTCCGGGAGTGAAAATATGTTTGAAGTAGACTTTTTTGATTCGAAGATAATTGAAGGTATAACGACATCAATTATTCTTGACAACGGGAATATAAAAGAAGTATCTGTGAATTACACAAAAGGGGCGGGAATTCGCGCCCTGAGTGGAGGGTCATGGGGAATTACTTCGGCTGACGGGGATTTTGACCTTAACAAAGCAATCAGAGCAGCAGCAGAACTTGCTATAGGCATGAACGAAAGATCCTCAAAAGAGAAAGTAGAAATCATGGATATTGCAAAGCCGGTAGTTAATAACCTGCCTAAAGTAAAGATTGATCCCCGGGATATTTCCCTTGAAGAAAAGGTCAATCACTTAAAGGAAATGGGTAAAAGAGCTAAACTTGATGAAATTTCAAGTGTAAGTGCCGTCTACAGCGAGTCTACTTACAAAATAATGTATTCAGACTCAACCGGGATTGAGGGAGAATATGACATAACAAGAACAGGTTTTGCTATTAGTGCCGTGGCATCAAGAGAAGGTGTTTACCAGGCAGGGCGTGAAAGCAGATTTGGGGTTGCAGGATACGAGTTATTCGATAAACATGATTCCTTCGGACTTGCAGAGTCTGCTGCAAAAACAGCCTTAGAACTACTCGACGCAAAACCAGCAAGTGGCGGAACGTTGCCTGTGATACTCGATCCTGAACTTGCAGGGGTATTCGCACATGAAGCCGTTGGACATGCTTCCGAGGCAGACCTTGTGCTGGAAGGAAGCTCTATTTTGGAAAACAAGATAGGTCAGGAGATTGCGTCACCACTCATCAATGTCATCGATGACCCCACACTACACGAATACGGTTATTTCCCCTTTGATGACGAAGGCTCCCAGGCTAAAAAGACTGTTGTGATTAAAGATGGAGTACTCAATTCCTACCTCCACTCAAGGGAAACAGCCGCAAAGCTTGGTGGCAAACCTGGACACAGCAGGGCCCAGGGTCATTCAAGACCTATAGTGAGAATGAGCAACACCTATATTGATAGCGGAAAATCAAATTTTGAGGAAATGCTTGAAGAGATTGGCAATGGCGTGTACCTTATAGGATCAAGAGGAGGACAGGTAAACACCGGTGAAGGAGTATTCCAGTTCAATGCTGAAAAAGGCTATCTCATTGAGAACGGGGAGCTTACAACCTTGCTCAGGGATGTATCACTATCAGGCAAGACACTTGAAATACTCAATAATGTGAAGATGGTAGGTAACGATTTGGAGATGAACTCCGGAAGATGCGGAAAAGGCGGGCAACTAGTACCTGTAACCGACGGATCCCCGCATCTCATGGTTTCGGAAGCCCTGGTAGGTGGTGCCTGATGGATATGTATGAACTCGCAAAAAAAGGTTTGAAATCTGCGACCGATTTCGGAGCAGACGAAGCAGAGATATTCATCATGGAAGACTATCAGACTTCAGTGGACATTCGTAAAGACGAAATAGAAGGTGCAAAGGAGAACATCTCACAGGGACTTGGCATCCGTGCCATTGTCAATGGAGCTGTTGGTTTTGCCAGTACAAACATCATCAGTCGTATAGAGGATGCAGCAAAGAGTGCAGTCAGCTCTGCGAAAGTGCGCCATAGTGATCCAGACTGGAAATCACTACCATCCGATGGAGAGTACCCTCTTGTTTCAGGCATAAGGGATCCGGAGCTGGAGCAAATGGAACTGGATGACTGCATATCACACACTGCACAAATGATTGAAGGTGCAAGGTCAGTCAAGGATATTGTCGTAACTTCCGGTAACTTTAGCCGTAGTTTTGGAAAAAGACTGATAATGAACACCAATGGTGTCGAAATTGAAGAAAGTGCCACAGGAATTTCAGGATTCACGGATGTAATTACAGCAGGAGACAGTATCGCAACTGCTTATGATTTTGCAATTTCAAGAAAAAATGACATTGATTTTCTGAACATTGGTAAAAATGCCGCAGAACTTGCAGATAATTCAAAGAATAGCATATCTATTGAACCACAAAAGACAAGTGTGATCCTGCATCCGTTTGCATTTTCCGACCTGATTGGAAATGCTTTCATGCCTTCTATTGATGCGGACAATGTGCAGAAAGGACGCTCGAATCTCATTGGCAGGATCGGAGAGAATATCGCTACAGAAAAACTCTCAATAATAGATGACGGATTGCTTGAAGGCGGTATTGAGACAGGTAGATCTGATGATGAAGGAGTACCTTCACAGAAGACTACAATCATAGAAAATGGTGTTTTCAAGTCCTATCTTTATGATTCGTATACTGCAGGCAAGGACAATGTAAAAAGCACAGGTAATGCATCCAGAAGTTCATATTTCTCTACACCATCTGTCGGACCGAGAAACTTTATCATAGATTATCCTGGCACTGACATCATAGGGGAAACAGATGAAGGAGTGATGGTAAACACCGTCATTGGAGCACATACTGCAAATTCCATATCAGGAGACTTTTCAGTTGAAGCGAGGAATGCATTCACGATCAAGGACGGAAAAATAGACAAACCGATCAAGTCTTTGATGATATCAGGCAATATTTTTGACATGCTTACCAAAATGAACGGTGCAGGCAAGGATATACGCAAAGTTGGTGGAACTGTTACACCTTCTATCAGGATAGAAAGTATGAGTGTCGTGGGATAAGAAGATATACGATATCTCATTTTTTTATTTCTTACCATATTTTTCAGGGTTTTTGTTTGCTTCATTCCTACCGGAATAAGAACCTTTTCAGCTTGCATGGAGGATGAATCACACAAATTATATATATTTTATAAATCGTTTTTTTATTGATTATTATAAGAGCACTTGAATTAATTCATAATTAATCCTGTAAATTCCTGGATAGGGTAATAGATGGCATCGCTACGAAAAAAGACCTTGGCAATTATTGGTGCAACTCTTATAGGATTGATAGTTGTCCTGTTTATGAGTTCTCAAGTGATCATTACGAACAGTTTTGTCTATCTTGAACAGGAAGAACTAAAAAAGGATGTACAAGGCGCAAGAAATTCTCTTTATTCGGAAATGGAGAATCTTGAAAAAAAAACTGTTGATTGGGCAGTTTGGGATGAAACATATTATTTCGTCCACAAGCCAGATCAAAAATACATAGAAAGCTACCTGATGGATGAAACTTTCATCAACCAAAGATTTGATTTCGCACTATTTTATAACTCATCCGGCAAACTGGTGTATTCAAAGGCTGTGGATATCCATGAAGAAATAGAGATCCCTCCACCTCAAGGTATTATTAGCCATCTTAAAGATAATAGCTATCTTCTGGAGCATCAGAACAGCGAAAGCAAAAAGACCGGGATGCTGTATGTTGACGATGCAACCATAATCATTACGTCCCAACCCATAATAACAGGCTATGACAATAGCTCCATTGGTGGCATTGTGCTGATGGGACGTTTTCTGGAGAAGGAAGAAATAAACATCCTTTCCGAAAAAAATAATCTGGCACTTAATGTCTATTATGCTGAGGATCCGACCGAACTACTAAGTAATCCGGACCTACAACTGGATTCCGGAGAATATGTTTACGTGAATCCGATTAACGAGAACGTTATTTACGGAAGCGTTGTACTAAAAGACATATATGGCGAGCATGTAATGGTTCTCGATGTAGGTATTGAGAGAAGCATTTACGTGCATAGTAAAGCAACCATGGCCTACTTTGTTATGATTCTCCTGATATCCGGATGTGTATTTGGAATTGTGACTTTATCCCTTCTTGAAAATTCATATCTTTCACGGTTGAATAAGCTTAATGACGATATCAAAAGTATCGGAGAAAGCCAGGACTTTTCCAGGCGCATATTTGAGGAAGGAGATGATGAGCTATCAAATCTCATAGTTTCAATGAACAAATTGCTCGAATCCCTTGAAGAATCGGAAGATCTTGTCTCAAAAAGAGATGCAACCATACAAGCGATTATACAGGCGATGCCAGACATGGTGTTCCAGATTAAAAAAGATGGAACCATCTGCAACTATAAGCTCTCTACTGACGAATGTCTTTATGAATCACCTGACATGCCTCTGGATATAAAGATAGACGATGTACTGCCAAATGATATTGCAGCAAAAGAACTCGAAACTATCGATGAGGTACTAAGAACAGGAAAAATGCAAACAATGCAGTACCAGTTACCTGTAAAAGGTGAAATAAGGTATTTTGAAGTACGTATTGTTGTTAGCGGGGAAGACGAAGTTATGTCTGTGGTGAAAGATATCACAGAGATAAAGCTGGCCGAAGATGCACGCAAAAAAGACATACTCTTAAAAGAGATACATCATCGGGTAAAAAATAATCTTCAGGTCATATCCAGCCTTTTGAGACTGCAGTCAAAAAAGTTCGAGGATAAAGAAGTAATAGAAGCATTCAAGGAGAGCCAGCACAGAGCACGTTCAATGGCAATGGCTCATGAAAGCCTATACCAGTCAAATGACCTTGAAAATATCAACCTTAAAACATATGTACCAACACTTGTAAAATACCTAGTGAGTTCATACGGTTTTTCATCAGATGACATCAAAATCCATATAAATATTAAAAACATAATATTTGGCATAGATACATCTATACCAATCGGACTGATCATTAATGAGCTTGTGTCGAATTCCCTGAAACATGCATTCAATGAAGGTACCGGAGAAATTAAGGTCGAACTGTATCCCGAAAAAGATGAGTTCATCCTGAAGATAAGTGACAATGGAATTGGCTTCCCGGAAGATATGGATTTCAGAGAAACAGATTCCCTTGGTCTTCAACTGGTCAACTCTTTGGTAGAACAGATAGAAGGAACAATTGAACTTGACAGGAATAACGGCACAGCATTCAAAATAATTTTCAAGGAACTATCCTACAAAAGAAGGGACTATTGATGACAGATGAAAAAATAATGATCGTCGAAGATGAAAAAATAGTTGCTATGGATATTAAGGATAGCCTTGAGAATTTCGGATATAATGTTCCCTGCATGGCATCTACCGGAAAAGATGCAATTGAGTTGGCAAATATCCACAACCCTGACCTGATACTTATGGACATAGTCCTGAAGGGAGATATGGATGGCATCCAGGCCGCTGAAATAATACATAATCATTGTGATGTTCCTGTAATATATTTAACAGCATATTCCGATGAAAAGACAATCTCAAGAGCTAAATTAACAAGTCCTTTCGGACATATATTAAAACCTTTTGAAGACAGAGAGCTGAGAACCAATATTGAAATTGCTCTGCACAAGAGGGAACTCGAAAAAGAAAAAATGCTTGAGAACGAGAACTGGATAAATTCTTTGCTTAATAACATTGGAGACGCTATTATTTCTACCGATGCGAGTGGGAAAGTAAAACTTGTGAATCCACTTGCACAAGCTCTCACAGGATACAAGCAAGAAGAAGCTTTTGGTAAACCCATAGAAGAAGTCTTCAGAGTAATTTGCGAAGAAACCGGTAAAACAGTCTCAAGCCCGACACAGAAGGTGTTAAATGAGGGTGCCTTTTATGGCCTTCATGACAAAACAGTGCTAGTTTCAAAAGAGAACAACCGCACACCCATAGATGTAATCGGATCTCCTATCAAGGACAGTCACAACGATGTTGTTGGAACTATTATTGTATTCTACGACATAACAGAAAGAAAGAATGTAGAAAAGTCTTTTTTGAATTATTCCTTTAGCAGTGATAGCAGAAATACGCTCAATCTATAGCTGACTTAGGCTCCTGCACCACTGCCAGTACCAGTAAAAAAGACAGGAAGATCAGAACACCACACAGGTAGAAAGGAGTTCTGAATGATACGTATCCTGCAAGCAGTCCCCCAAGTAAAGGTCCCAGAGCCATTCCGGCGGCCTGTGAGGCTGTAATGGTGCTGACCTTAGAACTTACTCCCGAACCACCAGTAAGCTCGACTGCTAAAGCCATTACAGGAGTTTCCACTGCTGCCATTGCTATGCCCTGGAATGCACGTAGAGTGATAAGCTGAGTTATAGACTCAACATATCCAAGACCTATGACTATCGGGACATTGACGAATAAACCCAGAGCAACCATCTTTTTTCTGCCCATTTTATCCGAGATCACACCCATCGGAGTCTGGAAAAGCACCCTTGAAAATACATAGGAAGAGACTGCAATACTAAGAGATAGCGCGCTTGCATTCAGCCTTGTCCTGTATTCCGGAAGAAAAGCAAATATAATCATTATTCCTACCATCATCATGAACATGGTAATTGCGAGTACCGGGAACTGAATATTCATTTCAGAAGATTCTTTCTTATGCCTGCTTTTAGCAAGGGAGTCATGGGTCTCATTGACAAAGAAGGATACTAAAAAAGTACTCAGCAAACCAAGAAAAGCACATACATAAAATGCAGAGGTGAATCCGTAGTAATTTACTACTATGCCTCCCAGCATCGCACCAGTCCCGAATCCGAAACCACGCAATGAGGAATATATCCCTATTGCCTTCCCTCTTGTATGACTTGTGGAGAGGTTTGTCACCATTGCAACAATTGCAGGGACTGTTGCACCTACAGTGATTCCCTGAATGAAACGTAAGAACACTACATATTCAAACTCATTTGTATTTGCATATATGAAAGAGAGAACTGTGAACCCGATCATTCCTGCCACAATAAAGATCTTTCTTTGGTCAATCCTGTCTGAAAGTCTCCCCATAAAAGGCTGAGAGAGAGCATTGGAGATACCGAAGACAGTTGCTACGATCCCTGCTTTTACAACGATAGGCATATCAGTGAAAGCAAAACTATGCAAGTCTACTATATATAGCGGAATCAGAAAGGCAAGCATTCCCGTTCCAAGATCCTTAAACAGTTTTGAAAAAGAAAGAACATATAGCTGAGGATTAAGCTTCCTATTTTCAGGGACTCGCTTTATTTCAGATTCGTTAGATTGCTCTTCCATCCAGATTCCCCTTTTAATAGGAATAGATGGTCAAAATATAAAAGAGAACATAATGCTCATGAAAAGCAGCAGACTGCTTCTTTCAGAGCTTTCTCTTTTCTGTATTTGCAAACAGCACAGTTGCCTTTCCAACTATCTTTTCCCTATACCGTGTAGCTACATAATAACACAGACCTGCCAAGAGGATGCCACCAATGAAATCTATTATCCAGTGTATACCCAGATAGAAGATCGTGAACTGTATTAGCAAAGCCAGTATGACAACAACTATCTTCAATTCCTTCAGGTCGGTCCTGAAAACAATTAGAAGCATGGCAATGATAGAAAGTGCGGCATGAAGGCTTGGAAAACAATTATCAAAATACGGGTCCACGCTTCTTAAGCCCTCACTTATGACGGGATTAAGTTCGTAGAGCAACGGGACAACTGTAGGTAGAGTATAACCTGTCACTTTCACAGGTGTGAAAATGTAAAATGGGAAAGCTATCAAATATGCCATTACAACCGCAATGGAATATTCCTGGAGAACAGAAATTTTGCCGGTGCAGACCAGTACCACAAAGGTGAATATTAACAGAAACGAAAAACCAAACAGGTAAATGAAAGCACTAAAATAAGTCAGTGCAGGACTCATTATAGTCTGGAATGAACTAACAGTGTTTCCTTCTATTGAAAATATAAATTCCGCGAGTTTATAATAAGGAGTTATATTCAGGGATTCCGCAATAATTCCCTGTGATTTAACAAGCATATATACTAGAGAAATCATCAGGAAATAAGGCAAAACACTGTAAGAAAAGAAATGACCTAGTTTTTTAGTGAGACCAGATCCGTCATAAAAGTTTCTGTATTTTTTTGGTACAAGAATGTAATACGCAATGAAATTAAGCAATACTACTATCGGTATCATTATAGTCATCAAGGCAATAGCTGTCATTTTATCCTATCACGTAAATTTTCCACTAGAGTTAGTGTTTATTAGCAGAATTCATAAATAATCTTTATGCCTGAACTCTTATGTAGCGATATTCAGGGATAAGTGCCAATAAACTTCCCACCAGAAGTAAGACCCTAAAAATAAATAGTTCTTCATTCGAAAAAAGCCTTACTGAAAAGAAATTGTGGGCATCCATTACGAGAACTTCAAAGATATAGAGACATTGATCAGGAGATATCTCAAAACAGAAAATACAGAGGCCCTAATCAGACAACAGGCCATGCCCGAACACATAGAATGAATAGGTAAGGAAGAATGTTCATTCAACTACAACTATGCCGCTACGCGTCCACGGATGTGATATCAGGAAATAATTATAAGTGCCTGGATTTTGGAAAGTATAGCTGTAACTATCACCTTTTCTCAGAGTCGGCGACTGGAAAGAACTACCTCTTATTACAGATGCAGCAGTGTCGTTGTTGATCCATTTGACAGTGTCACCTTCTGATACGGTCACAAAGTCAGGATGAAAAGAAAAATTATCCAGATAGATAACCACTACTTCCGATTCGGAGTCATCACTATCTATTGCAAACTCATCGAAATCGGTTATATTTTCAGTGCAGCCTGCAAATATCAGGAATGCAGCTACCAGCAAAAATGTAAGTAGTTTTATTTTCATAGCTTCATCTCGCTATTCGCATAGTTGGAGGCCTTTAACTCCTTTCCCTTTGAAGTTTGTACATTTCCTCAAGTCGCCCTATGGTTTCAACATCTTCAAGGGATTTGTCATCCCTGACATTTACGAGCCGGGGAAACCTTAGTGCATAGCCGGATTCATAATTAGTACTTTTCTGTATTTCCTCAAAAGCTATTTCAAATATTACTTCCGGTTTGAGCTCTATCTTTTTGCCTGATTCCATTATAATAAGATCTGAGAATAATGCCGTAAATTCGGAAAGTTGCTCATCGGAAAAGCCTGTGGCGACTTTACCTACAGGCAAAAAACGTCCTGTTTCAGGATCATGACACGCAAGGGCGTAAGAACCCATGAAACTTGTACGTCTTCCATATCCCCATTCTGCACCTATCACAACAAGATCCAGTGTTTCCATCACCGGTTTCTTTTTCAGCCAGTTCTTCCCTCTTTTTCCAGGTGAGTAGGGAGACTGGGGGTTCTTGATCATTATACCTTCGTGCCCCGCTTTGAGAGCTTCCGAATAAATAGTATTGATCTTCTCCAGATCACTGGTGATTACCTGCTTATCGACCTGAATAATAGAATCGGAGTTCTCCACACAACCAGAAAGCAATTCTCTTCTTTTAACAAGAGGTTCATCTATGAGGTTTTTGCCGTTAAGGTACATTATATCGAAAATGTTCAGCGTCAAAGGGATCTCTTTTGCTGTGGAATGTACGTCATACTTTCTCCTGAAGCGTTTTAGTATATCCTGAAAAGCCCGAGGATGACCTTCTTCATCAATGGCCACTGCTTCACCATCAAGTATTGCGGAATCGGCATGAACGTATTTCTTGACAGACTCAACGATATCCGGCAGGGAGTTGCTTATGTCCTCAAGACGACGGGAGTAAAGCTTTATTTTGTCACCATCCTTATGGATCTGCACCCTTGCACCATCAAATTTCCATTCTATGGCAGCTTCACCTATATCCGAGAGCGTGGCTTCCAGTGTAGGAGTAATCTGTGCAAGCATCATCCTGATAGGACGGTCTAATTGCAGATCAAGCTCTGAAACAGCTTCCGTACCGCCCTGTTTGGCAGTGGTTGCCACAAGTCCGAGATCGTTTGTAAGCATGAACCCACGTTCCACAACTTCCACTGGAACATTAAAAGCAGCTGCAATCGCATCACGTACAATACCTTCACCTACACCTATTCGCAGGTCTTCAACGGCAAGCCTTGCAATATAGCCTACTTCCTCTGCAGAAGCCGAATTAAAGAGATATTGCAGATTCTTTATCCTGGCTGCCTGAGAACCTTTGCCAGAAGCCTTTGAAATTGTCTGGAAGCGCTGAAATACTTCAAGTATGGAAAGTTCATGTGCTTCTGTAAAGAAGGATGAGAATGTTGCCTGCCCTTTTGAGTTTTTGCCAAGCGCCCTGACAGCCGTTTTACCGATGTCACCCGTCTCTTTGACAATATTTTCGATCTCATTCACGGAAAGACCGGATGACTTTGCAAGAGCTGCATAAAGGATACCTGCTCCAACGCCTATTTCCTCACTGCTCCATGCGGGAAATACTTCACCCATCACAAAGTGAGTTACAACCGGAAGTTCCTCCAGGCTGACCCGGTCCAGCAGTTCGGCAACCAGAGAGGTCATGTCAAGAGAACCGGAAGTTTCTTCGATAACCTCGCAGGCCTGTGCAAATTCCTTAAAGCTTGTCATAGTGATCTGTTACTGTAGTATAAGTCCAGAGCATTCTGAGTGATGTTATTCTTTATAAAGAGAGATGATATCACTGAGAATTGCGCTTGCTGTTTCTATAGAACCGGCGCCTCTTCCCGTAATAGTAATAGGACCGGAGATGTCCGTCTGAACTGAGAACACATTCAATGTGCCTCCTGCCGCAAGAGGATTATCCAATGGTACAAGCTTTGGTGCAACATTGATCTTGTTGTCATTAACTTCACCAATCAACTTAATGGCATATCCATCATTATCTGCAAGCAGTAAAGCCTCAGGGGTTATCCTAGTAATACCCGTCACTGTCACATCCTTATAACTTGCATTCATTCCGAAGATCACGTTTGCAACGATCACAAGTTTGGAGGCCGTATCTATGCCTTCCACATCATAGGATGGGTCTGCCTCCGCTATACCAAGTTCCTGGGCTTCGGCAAGCATCTGCTCATAAGGTGCCTGCTCTTCCATCATACGGGTAAGAATATAGTTACATGTACCATTGAATATGCCTTCCATGCTCAGTATGCTGTTCCCTGCAAGTGTATCGCACGAGAGATTGATAACAGGCATGGCACCACCAACTGTTGCCTCGAATTTGAACCTGGAACCTGAACTTTTGGAAGCTTCAATCAACTCACCATATTTCAAAGCAAGAGGGCCTTTATTGGAAGTTACCACATCCATGCCTTTTTCAAAGGCAGTCAGCATATTGGCAAGCCCCACGCCTCCGTCCTCAATATTAGTAGGAGTAGTCTCTATTACAAGTTCGTGATCCACAGTCTTTATTATCTCAGTACCACTGATCTTTTCAGTACCTACTACTTTTTTTTCTTTTTTGGAAGCAATTACTGCGGAAAGATCAAGACCTTTGCCATCAATGACAGCTGTCCTTGAGTCTGCGATGGCGACAATCCTGAGGTCTATACCTATACTTCGAAGGTAATCGTCCTTCTCCAGAAGAACGTTCGCAACACCCTGGCCTACAGCACCGAATCCTATTATAGATGCACGTATAATTTTCACTCGATCATCCTCAATTGGCTCTCTACGGGTTCTATCACCAGCAAGTCTTTCTTCTTTGCAATGGACTTGAGCAACTCTATTGCAGCATGCAGGTCTTTTTTACCCACAGCATCTATTTTCAGGGAAGCTGACGAAGCCATGTTGATTTTTGGCATCGACAGGTTAAGGTCAACTACCTCGGCATATCCTGTGCTATCGATTTGATCGATAGTATCCTGTATATCCGTGTGAACGATATGACCTATCAGTATGACAGCACCATGTTCAAGATAGCGCTTCTCGTCCATGCTAACAACACGGACACCTCTCTCCTCAAGGTCTGCTATCAGCTTCTCAAGGTGGTCGGACTTTACCTCAAACACTACCTGCACGGGAATTGTACCGCGAGGGGTTTTCTTTTCGTGGTGATGTACCACGGAGATCAGATTACCCTTAAAATCGGAAATTGGTTTTAGTGCAAGAAGTAATTGGCCGGGGATATCTTTTAACTCAAGATCCATTGAAACTCGCATGTATACCCTCGTGTATAGATTTAACTAAATTCAGTAACTTTCCTACCCATACTCATTAGATACAGTTATACATTTTGGTTTGGTTGTTCCGATCCAACAAGAATTATAACGTTTCCACGGCCTTTTTTAAATTTCTGAACAATACCACGGTTCTCAAGATCCGATACCATGAGGCTCACCTTTGCCTCGGAGTGTTTGAGCCTGCCACGAAGGTCCTTTTGAGTAATTCGACCGCCGTTATTTGAGATTATACCCACGACCTCCCGGAGGTCTGCAGGCAGGTTGGCAAATTCATCAGAAATAAGCGATGAACTGCTGTCTTCGGAATTTCCAATACTATCTTGCAAATCATTATCCTTTTCTCCTTTTTGCCGTCTGGAAAAAAGATATGCTCCTGCAAGCAACAGGCCAAAAAATGCCAGACCATAGACAAAGGTTAATGAAAAAGTGTTTCCTTCGGTTGAAGTATCACTTTCTGCAAAGCCTGCAAGTTCGTCCAGTTCTTCAAATCCCGATCCGTTTATTTCATTTTCTTCATAAAAAGTAGGAAGAAAAATAATATCTATCACATAGTCGCCATCATCTGTTATTGTAATCTCTTCTTCCGTATGATAGGTTAATGTGTAATTGCGATAGTAACTGGCAGATACGAGATAACTTCCCGGCGCCAGATTGAAGGAATATATGCCATACCGCGCAAGCATTGACTGGGGAGGAGTAGAATTTACCTCAACTATGACATTTTCCAGAGGTTCAAAGCTGTCCCATTCATAGATGACACCATGTATGGTTGCCGTACTATTAGCCCCTGCAAGCGGAATAATTGCAGTGAAAAAGACTAGGAACAATAGACATCGGTTTTTTTGCATCAACACAGACTGTATATTTATTCATTTCATGCATATAATATTTTCTTGAAATTTATGAATAAAGCCATATAAAGCTTTAACAAGCGAATAAGACCTTGATAAGCCATAAATTCGTATATTAAGTTTTGAAAAATCAGATGAAGTAAAGTATGCTTATATAATCACCTGACAATTTCGGAATTGCCAACATAATAAACGGGACAAGTTTCCGGAATTGCAAATACAGAAAAACAAAGATTGATTTCATAAATAGACAGAATAAAGATTTAATGTTAGAAACGAGAACCAGAGGAATAGATATGAAAAACACAGGAATGAAGATATTTGCATACATTGCAATTGTGCTGATGCTGGCCAGTGTGATACCGGCAGTAGCACTTGCTGACTCAGACAACGGAGAGCAGAACGGAATTTCCGAAGAGGGAGAACAGAGTAGTAATGTAGAAGATGAACAGGCAGATGACTCCGATGAAGAAGCTGAAGACGACATTTCCGGCGTCCAGATACATGAGAGGAAAAAAGACAGAATTAGGGATAATGCGAAAGAAAATACCCCTCGGGCTTCAATCATGAACCAGGCCAAAAAGGTGAAGAATGCCCAGGACAGGTACATGCAGGCAAGGGAAAACTTTCAGAAAGCAAAAGCTAATAACTCAGCCCTGAACAGTGAGGAATCCATCGAGGCTACCAAAGAATATCTTAACACTACTATCGATGTGATGATAGAATCTCTTGAAAATGAAGAGTATATTGAGAAACTGAATGAAGAAAAAGACGACATCGATGCAGCAACTACAAGAGCCGAACTTGCAGAATCAGCCAAGGATATCAGGGATATATGGCAGGAGGCACGTAAGAAACGTGTAAACTCAGCGGCAAAAACAGTCAATAAAAGGGTTGAAGCAGTTATAAAAACATCCGAATCCATGGAGATCCGGCTTGAAAATGAGATTGCACGTTTGGAGAAAAACGGTAAAGATGTAACAGAACTTGAAGAGATGCTCGAGGAATATAGCGCCTTGGTTGCAGAAGCAAAAGAATACCAGAGACAGGCCGAAGAAGCATATACTAGCGGGAATGAAAGCAATGAAGCTGTCCAAAATATAAGACAGGCAGGAAACAGTATCAAAGAAGCAAATGCCATCCTTAAGGATATGTTAAGAGCACTCAAAAATCATCGTGAAGGGCTTGTAGTCCTCAATGGAGAAGGAGAGCTGAATGCCGAAGGAGATGGAAATATAGTAATTTCTGGAAACATCACACTAGCATTCACTGCAACAGATGCCAAGGTTGCAATGAAGGACATGGCAGGAGATGCGATAATAGATACTGAAGATGCAAGTTACGATTCTTCAAATATTGATTCGGGCAATAGTGATAATAACAACAGGGCATTTGTCTACCACAACCTCACAGGAGATGTAACAGTTGAGGGAAGCCGCCTTACAGTGATGCTGCGTGGAACTGATATTAATCTTGAAGTTGAGGGAAAAGGCACAGCAATACTTTCCGGAGATGGAAGCTACTCAGTGAACGATGGTGAATCAAAAGGATGGGCAACTCCTGATTCAGAGGATGAAGAAGTAGAAGACGAGGAAGAGTTAACTGAAGAGCAAGAAACAGAAGAGTCAGATGAAGAAGAAGGAGAGGACAATGTGTCCTCTGATGATGAGTCCTCAGATGAAAACGAAGATGATGGCTCATCAGACGATGACAGCACAGATGACCCATTAAGTGAAGAAGGAGAGGACAATGTGTCCTCTAATGATGAATCATCAGATGAAGAAGATGACGATGATACAAACGGGTCTCAGAATCAGACTAGTGCTTAACCGTAAACATGAACTCGTGATAGCAAATTGAGAAAATAATATTTCAGGAGATGAATGTTTATGATGAACCAAAAATACATTTTTACACTGGCTGTTCTGATACTTGCATTGGCTGTGTCCGGTTGTACTGATAGTTCTTCACCGGAGGAAGAAACTACGATTTCCGAAAATGTAGAAATGCAGGAAATATCCGTTGCTGATGAGACACTTAACGATGAAATGGTAGGAGTCACTGATTCAGAAATCCAGGATCTTGAAGCGGAGCTTGCAGAGCTTGAAGCACTTATGGGCGAGATGGACCTGGGAGAGGATATATCTATCGAAGAGATATGAAACAGGTGTTCATATCTCCCTACTTTTTTGCTGTAATTCGTTTGGATGATTGTTGGAGAATATTTATATAGAAGAACAAACAATCTAATTACGCTCATTAAATATTTGAAAAAATATCTCTACGAGGTAAATAATGGGGAATATGTTAAAAACCACAATATTACTGGCATCTCTTACAGGTCTACTTGTTTTGGTAGGAGGCTCTGTTGGAGGAAAGCTAGGTATGATAATTGCCTTTTTGTTTGCAATTATCATGAACTTTGGTAGCTACTGGTACAGTGATAAGATAGTACTCAAGATGTACCGTGCCCAGGAAGTAACATCTGCCGAACATCCTCAGTTGTATGACACCGTGCAGAAGCTTGCAATGCGTGCAAATCTTCCCATGCCAAAAGTATACATCGTTAACACATCCATGCCAAATGCATTTGCAACCGGCAGGGACCCACAACACGCAGCCGTTGCTGCAACAACCGGGATACTTAACCTGCTGACAGCAGAAGAGCTGGAAGGCGTGCTTGCACATGAGCTTGCACACGTTAAGAATCGTGACACACTTATCAGTGCAATTGCCGCAACTATAGCAGGTGTCATCACGATGCTTGCCGCATGGGCCCGATGGGCAGCTATCTTCGGAGGCATCGGCGGAAGGGATGGTGAAGGCAACAATATCGTTGGCTTTATTGCACTCGCAGTACTGGCACCTCTTGCAGCCACCATTATTCAGCTTGCAATCTCAAGGTCCAGAGAGTTTTCAGCTGATGCAGAAGGAGCACGTATATCTCAAAAACCATGGGCTCTTGCAAGTGCACTTGAAAAGCTTGAATATGGCTCCTCAAACTACAGGGAAAGAAGAGGAGATGTACAGGCATCCGAAAACACTGCACACATGTTCATTGTGAATCCTTTGAAAGGAAGCACACTGATGAGTCTGTTCAGAACTCATCCTGCTACAGAGGAACGCATTAAGCGCCTTCGTGCAATGTAAGATCAATCGTAAAAGTTAAAGAGGCTCATCTGCCCTGGTTCGACCAAGTGGATAACCTCTACATTATTTTCTTCAAGTTTATTCGAGAGATAATGCCTGTGACATCCTTTCGGGTTTTTTTCAGCGCACATCAGAACGATTCTCCCGCCACTCTCCTTGACCCTGGATATGAGTTCCTGTAATTTTTCAAAACTGCTCCTGAACTCGTCAGTACCCATATATTCAACGTACTTTGAGTCACGCATACCTCCGACTCCTTCACAATGGACGTAGCGTATGCCATTCTTCGGAAGGGCTTTTTCCAGAGATTCCTTATTGAAATCTTCAAATGTTGATTGAGGATACCTGCGTATGTCCACCAGATTCGTAATTCGGTTCTCAAGAAGTATTTCAAGAAACTCATCAAAGGACCTGTTGCCATATCCTATAGTATAGCAGTGATTTTTTCGTACAGTCGGTAAAGTCATCAGGCAAAAAATTGGGTTCATATAAAGTCAATACCTCACTTCTTCAGATATTACAGGCAAAATACCCGGAAAACAAATTCATCTCTGTCATTTGTCGAACCTACCTATGGATAGAATATGTTAGGTTTATTTCTTTCGTTTGGTTCTTGCTATTACACACTTAATCCCTAGAAGAGTAAAACTACAAGAATCTGGTTTTAACTTCTCGATCAAAACTTCCATAAAGTATATTAGCAAAGCTCAATTTGTTCTATATAAAGAATTTTTCTTATATTACATTGTAAAAGTCGCAGAGGTAATTGTTACTTAGGAGATGATATCACTGAAAAAATCCTTGATTGATGTATTGTTCATGTCAGAGAAGAGAAAGAACTTGCTAGTTCTTCTGGAGGATGGTCCTAAAGAAATGGAGATGATCCTCAGGTCCTTAAAAACATCGAGACAAGCATTACTTCCTCAGATCAGGATATTAGAAGAACATCATCTTATAGTCAAATCAGACGATACTTACGAATTAACCACTATTGGAAGACTGATACTGAATGATATGGTTCCTTTATTAAAAACTTGTCAGCTTTTTGATGTTGACATTAATTACTGGGGAACACATAACTTTGATTTCATCCCAAATCATCTTTTAAGAAGAATAAATGAACTTGAAAAATGCAGGACTGTGAGCCCACCCATTACGGAAATATATGAACTTGTAGCAGAATTCCATCAAGGTTCTAAAAAATCAAGGTCCGTATTTGCAATTACTACGTTCCTACATCCAAATTTCACTACACTGTTCTCTGAGCTTATGAGCAATAATACAAATATATATATGATCATTTCCAGGGAATTATTTAGTAAACTACAAACAGACTATCAGGGAAATCTTCCGGATGTATTTCAGAATAAATTGTTCTATTTGTATGTATATCCTAAAGAAATGAGCTTTTTATCCTTGATTTTCAATGACTTTGACATCCTGATAAGCCCGCTAAAAAGAGGAGGAGGGTTTGATAACAAATACATAATGTGTAGTAGTAAAAGCGCACTTGAATGGGGTAAAGACCTGTTTGATTGCTTTTTGAAGGATTCAGACCCGCTAACTAATGTCTAACTGAATGCAAAATCATTTTTACTTATTTTCATGAAAATTGCTTACTTTGTGATAGTACTTCCAGCATTTTATAAAATGAACTTGGAAAATACAGGACTTTTATATCAGTCGCTATCTCACACATACAAAATAATATATAAAAGAAAATAGATTAATATTTACTTTAAAAGTAAAGAATAAGTATTATCATTTCCATGCTAAAGGAAAGGGATAAACAGCACTCTAAGTGTTATAATAAGTTCTTGATCATTCCACTCTACATTAGAAGAGGTTAAAATGAAAGTATCTGTCAACATCTCGAAAATCAATGGTGAAGTATTTGCACCGTCTTCAAAAAGCTACACTCATCGAGCCATAACCATTGCATCATTGTCAAATGAGTGTGTAGTCCACAGGCCACTTTTATCTGCTGATACAATGGCAACCATCCGTGCATGTGAGGCTTTCGGCGCAGACATTGAACAGACAAACGATAAATTAATAATTCAAGGGATTAACGGAAAACCAAATATTCCTGAAAATGTCATAGACGTTGCAAATTCAGGCACTACCCTCAGGTTCATGACTGCAATAGCATCCCTGTCCGACGGAGTGACTGTACTGACAGGAGATAGTTCGATCAGGACTCGACCTAACCAGCCCCTTCTAGATGTATTGAATCGTCTTGGAGTTGAAGCATATTCCACACGAGACAACGGATGTGCACCCCTTGTAGTAAGAGGAGGACTCAAAGGCGCTATTACTACCATCGACGGGTCTATCAGTTCCCAATTTATCTCTGCACTGCTTATCGCATGCCCTCTTACAACAAAAAGCACTACACTATCTATCAAAGGGGAAATGAAATCAAGACCCTATGTAGATGTTACAACAGAATTGCTTGAAAAAGCAGGCTGTGAGATACTTATCGAGGAAACGAATAATATAAAGTTCATTATTCCTGCAAACCAGAAATATGACCTGAAAGAGTATACGGTTCCGGGCGACTTCTCTTCAGCTTCCTATGTTCTGGCTGCTGCTGCAATCACAGGTTCTACTGTTCTTGTTAAAAACATGTTCCCTTCAAAGCAGGGAGATATAGAGATTATCGAAGTACTCAAGCGCATGGGTGCGGATATATCGTGGGACAAAGTAAAAGGAGTCATAAGAGTTACAGGTAACGGCCTTACGGGAACTACATTTGATGCCGGTGCAACCCCCGATCTTGTACCTACAATCGCCGTCCTGGCAGCATGTGCAAAAGGCGTAACTGTGATAGAAAATGCGGAGCATGTACGCTATAAGGAGACAGACAGGCTACATGCAATGGCACTCGAACTTACCAAGATGGGAATCGAAGTCAAAGAATATCCTGACCAGCTCACAATTATCGGCGGAACACTAAGAGGCGCAGACCTGCATGGATGGCACGACCACAGGATAGTAATGGCGCTCACCATAGCAGGTATGGTAGCAGGAAACACTACCATAGATACCATCGAATCGGTGGAAATATCCTATCCGAACTTCTTTGAAGAAATGCAGTCCCTGGGAGCAGAACTCAAGATATTCTGATTCATTCCCCAAAAATACAAAAAATAGAAAAGCAGGCAGAAGGGGACATTACCCTTCATTTTCCTGAATATGAATGTTCTGCAGCTCTCCTGGAGCTGGTTGCCTTCTTTCTCATATAATCAGGAATAACGTCTTTTTCCACAACTATCTTTGATGTACCGACACCCACAACTATAATTTTTGTCTCTACAGGTTCTTCACTTTCCCTGATGGAGAATTCCTTTTTGGTTGTCTTTATTTCAACTTCATTGGCAGAATAGCCGGCTGACTTCATATAGTCCATAACGATCTGTTTGGCTGTTTTTGTCGCAAAATCCACAGCTTCAATGTATTCGGGAAACATCTGCCTTCCTTCAGGGACAAAAACAAAGTATCTGACAACCTCTTTTGCGTTTTTGAGCTCCTCATCGGTAGCATTTTCACCAGTTATCGGCGCAAAATCTCTTTTTATCAATATTTCAGTACGCTTGATACCCTTGCCCACAAGTGCCCCTACGGCATTACCGACACTTGAATGTTCGGGAAGCATTATATTAGCATCAATTAGTTTTTCCATTTCTTCCTTGAAAGCAACAACAGGACCACCCAGAAGCACAACAGGAGTTTCCACCTTAAAGCGAGTGAAATTCTCACCGGATAGCATTTTTTCTATAACAGGAGCAGGAATTCCTTCCACCAGATATGATACAAGGTCAGATGCCATATTCCACGCAACTTTACGTTTGACATTGGAACATAGTTCCTCCTTTGGGATGCTCATGAATTTTGCCAGCTTTTCGGCACCCACCACAGAAGCTTCGACATCCCATCTACGGAAGTCACCAAGCACATGCAATGCATCTGTGGGTGTAAAACCTATAGCCTGGACAAGGCGCTTCTGTATCAGATTATCCAGTGCTCTGACACTTGGCTGTTTTTTCAGTCGTTGGAAAAGTTCGGTATATGATATCGGCATGCTCTGAATAGCATCATATACCTCTTCTTCTGTTGCGCTAAGGTCCATGGGCGCAAAGCCAGTCCTTACGAAAAATTTAGTAGGCTGTATGTTTTCACAGAGCAATTTCCTGGAAGGATTTTTACTCTCTTTCAATTTATTCAGGAATCCCGTATATTCTTCAGCAGCGCGACAGAGAGGAATTACTCTCCTCGGTCCGATATAGAATTTTTTGTCCTCGGTCCAGACATGGCTGTCCCCCCCGGTTGCGGAGGTTTCCATGCGGATAGCTTTTACCATAGTCTTCCAGCCACCTACTACCGCACCCTGGTTACTCAATTCAGGAATTCCATTTTTTATAAGTGCAACATCCGTACTGGTACCACCTACATCTACCATTGCGCAGGTATCATATTTGGTAAGGTAAGCAGCACCCACCAGACTAGCTGCTGGTCCGGAAAAAATTGATTCTATAGGCTTCTCCAAGGCTTCTTCCATACTGACAACCGATCCATCGCATTTGAGCATTAGAAGATTGGCACCTATTCCGCGGGAATTGATATCCTGCATAATGGACTTGATGAACCTGTGCGTGATAGGCAAGAGCTGGGCATTCAGGTAAGCAGTGATAGAACGATCATATGCACCTACCTCCTGCGAAAGCTCATGACCGCAAACAACAGGCAACCCGGTAAGTTCTTTTATAATCTGCTTTACGCGGAGTTCATGTTCGGAATTCCTGTTGCTGAAAAAAGAGGAGACTGCAAATGCTGCGACTTGGTCCCTAGTTTCCCGGGCAAATCTTCTTACACCCTCCTCATCAAGAGGAGCAGCTTCCTCCCCATTACTCGTGTGACCACCATTCAGACGGACGTAGTACTTTGCCGGAAACCCTTCTTCGGGAATGACGTAGTCACCCACCAATACAACACCAACAGGAAAACCCGTATCTTCCAGTATTGTATTTGTTGAAAGTGTTGTTGATACAGAGACCAGTTTTACGTCTTTGACACATTCAGGATCCAGCTCATCGATGGCCTTCTTGATACCACCGATTGGGTCGGGATAGGTGGTAAGCACCTTTGTAGACTCTACGATTGTACCATCCGAATCCTGGACTATAACCGCATCTGTAAACGTTCCACCAGCATCGATTCCCAGACTATATTGCATATCGGTTCACTCCTTAAAAACAGAGATCAAAGATAATAATTGATAATGTAAAAACGAATGGCTTTGCAATATTTAAGCATTGCCAAATAAAATAGTCAGTAAAACAGAGATGAAAGCAAAGTCAGAAGAAAGAAAATCAAAAAAGAGTAAGTAGTAGGCATAAAGCCTACACTTGTTTTAAAATTATTTTGCTGGGATGATGAGTGATCTCTCACCAGCAGGCTCGAACTCTTTGAGAGCACCTCTGCCGAACTCCTTCCTTGGCTGGGAGAAGTCAAATGGCAGGAGGTCGTCTGCGAAACAGACCTTGATGAGTGGGTTGACTGCGAATGCATCTCCACGTCCTGCGTGTGCAGCGGAAGTGATTGCGGAGTAACCACCCTGGTGACCTACATTCATTGCGTAGTTTGGATAGTTTGGTCCACGCAGTTCGACAGCCAGACCTTCGTCGGACTGGTATGAGAGTACGTTTGTAGCACCACACTGGTCCTGCAGGTCGTATCCGAAGAAACCGAGACGTCCGTGTGCTTCCTTGTGGAGGTACATACAGAGGTACCAGCCGGACAGACCAGCGTTTCCGTTTCCTGTTGCCAGGGATACAGCGGAACCAGCTGCTGCTGAAAGGCTTGTTGCTCTCTGGGATCCACCGAAGTGGTCTTCGAGGGTTGTTGGGTACTTCTCGTAGTTCTCAAGACCGTAGATCGTAGACTCTGTTGCAATGTCCTTTACGACATCGAGGCTTGCCTTGACCTTGTTGTCTACACCTGTGTTTGCTGCACCATCGTACTTGTCGTTGATGTAGTCAACGTTGTAGTAGAGGTTGTCATCGAGGATGTTGTTACAGTATGCTGCTGTTGCGTACTGTGTGAAACCTACACCACCGGACATGTATGAACCGAGCCAGATCTGGTCGTAGAGCATACATCCTGCACCGACTACTTCAAGAGCAACGTTTGCTGGGTTTTCTGGGGTCTTGCGGCTTGTCTGGACGATATCAGCCATGTGACCGAATGGAATTCCTCCAGGCTCGTTTGGACCACGTGCACGCCTTGCTGGGAGCATTTCACCCATTGAGATAACACCAGCGTGCTTTGCTGCATATGAAAGGTCAGCTACTGCTGCTTCACCAGCACACATGCTGTATGCTGAAATGAATGACATACCGACCTGCATAGCCATCCACCTGCTTGTCTGAGCACCGTCTGTGGTCCTACTGACAATGGTTGGGATGTGAGCTGCTTGCCAGGTTGTCTTTCCGATAGATGCTTTGAGCTGCTCTGCCTGTTCTTCTGGGAACTCCTTGTTGATGTCGATGAGGAACTGCTTGTCGATCTCATCTGCAAGGTTGTCGTCACCGGTGAAGATCTTTACGTAACAGTCATCTACAAGTGCAGGATGGGTTTCGACCATGTGCTCCTGAACGACTGCTCCACCAGGAAGTGCGTGGTTGAGTGTCTCGAGGTAGTGGTTGATTGTTTCTGGTGTGACTTCGATACCGAGCCTCTTCTCAAGGGTCTCGTGTGCCATGTCAATACCGACAACTACTGTTCTTCTGATGTCATCCCACATCTGCTGCATTGCAGCGTTGTTGACGTAGTGAAGGTCATCGATCTCTACCATCATGTCAGTTCCTGAAAGGAATGATGGTGTAAGTGCTCTCTGACCGAGTGGTATACCACCACAGTGCATCATTGGGTTGTAACCTACAAGCCCTCTCTTCTTTGCAAGCTCTGCACCTGCTTTCTTCATTTCTAATTTTCTGGGGTTCTGATCGACACCAAGCCTGTAGTATGTTACAGTCTTGTCTGTGATCTCGCCACCTTCCATCTTGTTGGTACCATGTTCTTTAGTGAACTTGATCTCCATCTGTTTTGCAAATTTCCTCTGTCTGTCATCTGCCATTATCATCACCTCAGTTCTCCGGCTTGAAGCCGTAGATGGTCCTCTGGTCGAATACTCTCTGAACCCATTCAATGACTTCAGCATCGTCCCTGAATGCGACATTGTCAACACGGTAAATTGTTGTCCTCTTTGCTGCTTCTTCTTCGGACATTGGCTTTCCGAGGTTGACCTTCTTGTCGATAGGTCTGCCTACCTGGTCCTTGTGCATTATGATTACGTCGCCTTCTTTTCTTACCCTTTCGAGCATGTCGAACATTACACCGTCTTCAGGAAGCCTGAGTGAGTGACCGTGTACTGTTGCACCCCTGAGGCCAGCGAGTGCTGGACAGGTCATTTCGGTCTCAATCTGGAACTTTGCGAGCTCTTCCATGTCTCTCTCACGAGCTTCAACTACCTGACGACCGGAGAGTGTACCTGGGTCGACACCTCTGAAGTTGATTGCTGCTGCGTAGGATCTGAAGTATGGTGTTGATGGGCCGTTGTACATTGAGTCAACGAACTGTACATACCTTACCCTGTCACCAGCCTTTGCGCCTGGTGTTGCTTCTACGATTTCCCTGATGGAACATTCTGGTTCACCCATTTCTGCGAGTGGTGGGTGGGTGCTTGGGTAGTCGCTACCTGGTGCACGGTGACCAAGTACCAATGTCAGGTCTTCATCGGAAATGTCTCTGAGCTTTTCGACCTTTCCTGACATGTGTTTCCTTCTGTTTTCTGCAACGGATGTTGCTCCTGGATAAAATTGTGGTTCATATGCCATAATTATTCACTCCTGATTCTCTAATGATCTCATTGTGGTTTTCACGGCTTTCACGAGTTCGTTCAGCTTTTCCCTTGAACATGACTCTCCTCGTGTAATTCCGCTCACAATTTCCATCACCCTTCCTTTGGTTAAAATATCACTATCCTGTGGCTTTACAAGCCTTGTCTTAACTCCTGCCATTGCAAAATCCTCGAAATCAACGGGGGTCTGGCAAACAACTACTGCAGGAGTACTGGCTTTTTCAAGTATCGCCTTTACTTTCCTTACTACATGTTCCCTGATGTTCCCTGTGTGGATAACAGCAACCTTGTGCCTGTTTATCTGTGCAATCTCCTCGGGACTTATGCCAAAAGATCCGGAACCCATATTGGTATCCGGAACACCTGAACCGGTGCTAAGCACAAGCACACTGACCTGAATCTCTTCTCTACGCATTCCGTATGTGAGTTCACAGACGGGTTTTGTGATATGTCTTCTTCCGGGACTCATGGCAACTGCAATCACATCGGATCTTCCAGTCTCTGAAAGAGTGCCTCGCTGTGCAAGTCCTCCTCCTCTGCCAAGACCCATACCGTGTCTGCAATCTACAACCTGTGTCTCCCGGTCAAACATGATCATTCATCCTCGGATTCAGATTTCAGGATACATACAGGATAATTTTTCAGTTTTCCTTTCGGATCAGTCATTCCAATCATCACAGGGTCCGCACCGGGCCCGCGTTTTGCGTAATCCGTCACTGTCTGTTTTGTCGGAATGAAATGACCTTCCCTGAACTCAAATGAAACAGGAAGGATTTTTTCACAAACTTCCCGGACTTGTTCCTTAACATCAGCGTTGATAACTTCCATGCGGATGCCACCCACGCAAACAGCAAGTTCCATGGCCTGACCTGCAACCTCGATCACTTTGTTCGCGGGGTGCTGCACGATTTCACCTTTTGCAGGCCCGTATGGAACAGTCTGAGGAAGCCTTGGACCATGAATAAACAACCTGACTACACCTTCGATCTCAGCGATCTCATTCAATAATGTCTGGGCTGTTTCCGGTCTTAGCAATCTTGAAGGATAAATTTCAAGCTGCACAAAGTTTGTGTCTGAAGAATTGACCATTTGTAATTACCTTGTGATATTTTAGGAGGGTTTTGTGTCTTAGAGAGCTCCTGCCACTGCTTTGATTGGCTCCTTGAACTCTGGGATTGATCCAAATACGTTACCAACGAGTGCTGATGTCTTCTCGATTGAGAACATCTGTGTGCCTGCGTCAAGTGAGACTGCTGCACATACACAAGGGATTGCGAAACCTCTGGAGTGCCTGGTTACAACGTGGTTACCGTTGAAGATACCTGGTCCACCGCCACCATAGATTGAGTGACTGAAGAATGAGAATCCTACTGCAGTTCCCTGTGCCCTACCCATGTCACAGCCTGGAAGACCTGTTTCCTTCTCAAGCATGTCGTTGAAGTAGAGGATGGTTGATGATACGTTCTGAGCTGCCCTGCCTGCACCACAGTTTACGAGTGTTGCTGCAAGCTGACCTACTGCTGCGCATGCATTCCACATTGAAACATCGTTTGCCTTGTAGAAGTTGTATCCGGATGGTGCGGTCTTGTCAACTGAGATAATGCCTGCTTCAAGAGCTCTGTCTACTGTTGACTGGATAACAGTACCGACTGTACCGTCCTTACCGTTCTCCTTTACGATGTCGTAGACGAAGTTGCCTGCGTTAAGACCCTGGTATGCAAGGCCAAGTAACTGGTGTCTCTCGAAAGGACCTACAGCGTTACCCATCTCGTACATACCTACCTGTTCGAAGATGGATGAAAGTGCTGCTGCATTCATTGCTTTCTTGCCGGTGATGGCTGCAATGTGGTTTGTGGTGATGTTCCTCAGGGAGTAACCAAGACCTTCGTTGTTCTGTGGGATACTGAGGATGGATGCAATGTTTGCACCGGACATGTCCATTGTCTGTGGGTAGCTTCCCCATACAGCGGACTTGACGATTGGTGCATCGAACATGTCGGTGTTGAACATGTCAATGATTGTCTGGACAACTGCTGCACCGGTTACGGTACTTGCGGATACGTAGTCAGCACCTACCTGTGCCCTTACGCTTGGTACCTGGACTATCATCTGCTTTCCGCCACCAAGCTCCTTTACGTTGGTGTCATCGCCTTCGTTTACACTTACAAGTTTTGCAACTGCGTCCTGAATTGCGCCTGCGTTTCCGACAATATCATAGTCGAGTTCTCTACCAAGGATCTGCTTCTTCTTTCCGCCCATTGCTCCGGTCTTGAGTGCTTTCTCAATTCCTGCAAGGTTGACAGCAACGGTTCTCTTGGTATCTTTAATGATATTTTGTATTGCTGCGTTTCTTGTTGGCGCAATATCCATAAGATCGACGCCGCTCTCCAACAGTTTACCTCTGTCGTCGTAAATGTCTATTTTATCAGACACGTATATTTTCCTCCTATGTTTCTATACAGAAATAACCCATTCTGGATACGCACATCTTAGTCAACGATAAGTAATATTTCTGTACCACATCGAATTTTCCGTGCGTAAAACTTTCCAGCGGGAATTCTCGGGAGTATTAAGTAGCGATGACGTTTAAACCTTTTGCATCGCATTATGAGCAGTTCAATAACCGCCGGGGACTAAATGAATTTTTTTAAAAAAATAATTTCTTATGTTGAGATAACTATATTAAACTACCATATATTTATTTACACGATGAAATTCACCACAAAAGTTTAAGTAAGACATATATTGTTTACAAAAATATTATGGAAATCACGGCAGATGTGGGCGGAAACCCTGGTATTGACTGTAAAGGATTCTGTACCTATTGTTATTTCAAAAAGGTAAGGGAAGTTCCACCTTTCGGTTGTAAGTACTGTTTTCCTTTCAAGAAAGGTTGCGACTACTGCACTAGAGGCGTAAGAGAAGCTTATTCAGGTTTCAAACCTGCACAGTTCGTGTTTCAGGAAACTTACCAGAAGATTAACTTCAGTTCAGGAGACATTGACAAGATAACCATCAGTGGAGGAGGAGATGTCAGCTGTTACCCTGAACTCATGCCATTGGTTGCCAATCTATCCCAGTTCGGTTATCCTATTCATCTTGGATACACCAGCGGTAAAGGTTTTAGCGAAGGGAACGAAGCAGAGTTCTATATAGGCTACGGTGTAACTGAAGTCTCATTTACTGTTTTTTCAACCAACCCGGAAATAAGGGGAAAATACATGAATGACTCCGAACCCGAGGCATCACTTAAAGTACTCAGGGATTTCTGCGCAAGCTGTGACGTCTATGCTGCCATTGTGTTAATACCGGGAATAAATGACGGAAAAGAACTCAAAAAGACACTTGACGATCTGGAAGAAATGGGTGCAAAAGGCGCCATACTAATGCGTTTTGCCAACAAATGCGAAGAGGGCCTGATACTTGGAAACGCACCTGTAATAGGAGAAATTGAAAGCCATAGCATCGACGAATTCACGAATATTGTCCGCAATGCCGCTGAAAGCTACAACATGCGGATAACAGGAACACCCCTGGAAGACCCCCTGATAGGTTCACCTTTTGCCATAAGAAATGAAGAAGAGGCACTTGCAGAACTTCCCGGAATCGATAAAGAAGCAACATTATTAACAAGCAGGGCAGCAGCAGACAGGCTCAGAGTTGTGTTCGAGAAACTAGGAAGCAATGTCAATGTAGTACCTGTGGGAAAAGATATCGGCTGTCTTATAACTATCGAGGATCTGGAAGTACTGGACCTTTCCAATATCAAAGAGACTGTGATAATTCCGGGCAGGGCCTTTGTCCATGACCCTGAAGCAAAAGAAGTACTCTCACGTGACGGTATTGACAGATTAGTGCGCAGAGGACCCGAAATGCTATCCTATGATGGAGAAATGTCCATTGGAATGACCAAGAAACAAGTCCTTGATTTCGAGATTAAACAATTTACGGAACTCATACACGAGATTAATGCTTGCGGGCTTGCACCCGAATAAAAATTTACATAAATTCCATCAGGTCCATCTGCTTGGCTTTGTCATTTTCGAACAGTGATTTAATATCCAGGCCGATGAGATCTATCCTCTGTTTTGTATAATCAGAAACATTGTATTTTTCAGCTACAAGCTTGGAAACTTCAAGATACTTCTTGACAGCTCCTTCATGGACTGTAAGAATCACTTTGCCGCCACATTTAGGACAGGTTCCCGTGAGTGGAGGACGCCTGAACTTGGCTGCACATTTCAGGCATCTTGTACCTTGCCGGGAAAACGCCCTCAGATTCCCGAACATATCCGGAAGGAAATGAGAGACAAGTACCCTTTCTGCTACATTGGAGGCATCCACAGCACGTACCTTGTCTGCGAGGGCAAGTTGTGCATCCATCTTCTCTACCATACTACCCAGCGTCTTATAGGCACTGTTCAGGGGGCCGGCTGCAATGTCCGTAGTGTGGTGCGTAAACCTGAAGTTGTCATACTGCAGAGGAGTTCCAAGCCTTCCGCTTACAAGATCCATTTTGTCCTCAAACTCCTTGGGATTGGTATACTCGAGGGTGGCCTCGTAGAATTCCAGAGGATAGTGATCACAAACATCAATATTATGTGCCTCTTTGTCCACTTCGCTGGGATCTATCCTGGTGGTGAGCACAAGAGGCGCATCCATCTTCCCACCCCTCTTCTCGGGGAGATAGTCACGGGAAAAGTTTAGCAGGCCGTCCAAAAGTAGCATTACGCAGTCTTCATCCCCGTCGCAGTTACGCCTTTTTGCTGCATGGAAAAACGGATGGGCATAACCCACGGATGCTTTAGTAAATCCCACGAGCCTGCCGAGTACTCCTGCAGAGGTATGGGGTGCAAGTCCCATAAGCATTACTCCTACCATGTCATCCCTGCTCTCAGCCTTATAGTAGGGCTCCTCACCATAGTATTTGACGAGAAGATCGTCAATATAGCGCATTGTACGCAAAAGATATTCCGCGCAATCATATGAGACAACAAGATCCTGCACTTTCAGACAGATCACCTGGTCATCCTGTTCCAACTGATTGCCGTAGACATCTTCACTATAACCGATCTCTTTCAGTTTTGAAGCAGACACTCCCAACTCATCAGGCCGGATATGTGTCAGAGGAATATCCGACATATCGTACCTAACTGTACCATCTTTAAAAGTGAATAACTCATGTTTTGCTCTTAAAATGCCTTTTTCAAGAGGTTCTGGCGTCATATGTTTGGACATCATACGCTTGACGCCCTTCAATTCGATGTTGTCCCTTTCACCAAGTCTCTCGAAGGCCTTCTGGTAAATCCTCTTGAAGTCTATGTTTTGCATCTTCACACAGGTTGTTTTTGTACCACACTTGGGACATTCCTCCTTCTGGGAAGCGATGCCGCATCGGGGACAGAACAACCGGGGAATTGTGAACTCTCCGCAATCACAACGATGTTCATAATTGTCTTTTCCGCAGGAAGGACAAACACGGTTACCCAGTTCAACCCGGATGAGACCCACCTTGCCATTCATAGAAGATTTATACCCGGCAGCACTCTCCATCTTTCTTGTATTGCCTCCGGTTTCCCCTATGGGAAACAGAACGTGAGGTGCGGGAGACATTTTCCTCTTGTTGGATTTCTCCGGACGCCCCATCCTCGCACCGATCCTGATAGGAGCACGAGCACGAACCGTAAGATTACTTATTCCGCATACGGCCTCCAGAGTGTCATCCGAGGGAAGGATATCCCATGTTTTGCCAAGGCTGTCGTCCAGGCCAAGGCATCTGATAAACGGCCTTGGTTCTGTAATTAAGATCTTACCATCATTTACAGTATGCAGCACCAGCAGATTTTCAAGGATTGTCTTGATATCTTTTTCAAGAGCAAGGTCATAAGGAAGTGCAAGACAGGAAAGATTGTCATCGATGGAACCGTGCTCTGCAACAAATAACGATAGTGCTGACAGTTCATCGAGCCTGATATCATGCCAGAGATATGTGAATTTGGGATGCAGCGGTACTTTATGATCGTCGCATAAGCCGAGTGCGACTTCCTGTTCAGGACACCTGATAACAGATTCGTCTAATTTTTCTCCCAAAACCAGTTTTTCATACTCCTGCACCCACCATTCGGGACAGTAGGAAGAAGGTACCAAGGGATGGTTATTCTCGAGGAAATCTCCATAGTTGATGAGAATCTCACCTATATCTATAATGTGCTCTATTTCAGAATAGATTTCAAGAGCAAGTTCCTCATCATCTACCCTTATAACATCCCCTGAATTCAGCCGCACCGTTGGCCCTTCCAGAGAATCCACAGGAGCCATACCTGCCGCTTTTCCGGGACGCTCTACTTTTAGCTGGGTACCTGCCACTATAAAGCTGTCCAGAAGGAACATGCTTGCAGGACTTATACCGGCTGCAGCAAAAGACGTGTTCCGCGAGCGCCCGTACCTGAGCCTGAAACCTCCGGGACGCATGGGGTGGGAGAAGACCGGCCTTCCTGCAATAAGATCTGCAAGATACTTTTCTTTGGGCTTAACGCCCTTTGACTCTTCTTTTGAATCCCCGCCGCTACTTTTTGTACCGGAGATTAGTTTGTCAAGCAGTTCCCAGCCATCCATCTCCAGTTTCTTCACATGCTTCTGTACCTTCGGAGCCTTCAGGGCAAGACCTTCTGCGAGCACAAGGGCCATCCCTCCACGTATCCTGTTGGTCGGTACCCTTTCAAGATTACGGTGGCCTTCCACTTCTTCTGCCTCGGTGGGCTCTCCGTCAATGCATATGGGACAATTCTCGACTATGAGTCTGATCTCCGCCTCAGTAGGCGTGTACTGCAAGGTGGCCACACGCCTATAGAGGAGAATCTCCTCAACGTATCTTTCAACTTCCTCTTTGCGGGGCTTATACCTGTCAATACCCACAGCACGCCGTACATAATCACCCACTAGCACGGATAAAGCCTGGGCCGTACCTCCTGCACTGCGTATAGGACCTGAATAATAAATTCTTATGAATTCGGTACCGTCGTCATTCTTATCGAGGTCCACTCGGTCGATGCCTTCAATGGGAGCAGCAACCACACCTTCTGTGAGCATGGCAACTGAAACACGGATAGCAGCCTCAATAGCAGCAGCTTTGGAAGGAAATTCACCCACGACACCTTCTGCAACTGCTTTGCCGATTGCGAGGGCTCCCTCCTCACGAGACATGGTTTCTTCGAACTTACGTATTTGCTCGGCTACACCTTTAACGCCAATGAGATTTTCCACCCTGTCAGCAAGGTCCTTGGCAAGAGGGATTTCTATTGAGGGTTTTGGGTCCTTGCCTTTTGAACGTGCCCGGTTTGCTATTTCGATTTCTTGCCTCAGTTTGGACTCAAGCCCTTCGAAATAAGCCTTCATTGAGTCACTGACTACTATCTCGCCCACTTATGAACCTCTGCATCGAACCTATAATGAGTATAACCTATGCATGTACGCATTCGAAGATAAAAAGTATTGTATGATATAAAAACTACAGATTACTATTTAATATATAATTAACAAATATATATGCATCGTGGGATGACTGAATAATGGATAAGATGGGAGGAATAACAATGAAAAAAACATTGCTTACGCTATTGCTTTTGATGACAATATTTATGCAGCCTGCCAGCGCTGATGTGTTCAATGAGATAGACATGATGGTTAACGAATATAATGAAAATACCGATCATGTACCTTCTTTGCTCAAAAATACTCTTGGAAATGAAGTAATATATCTCCTGATAGAGATGGATGATGGTTCCAAACTTCATATTAAAGCAGTAACCGAGAACGCCCTGATAACAACTTTTGAAGAATTTGATCCAGAAAATAATATAGAAGCTACCGTCAAGGTTACAGTAAAAGAGAACACTGTTTACGAGCTGCTGGCATCCGAAAAACCTCTTGAGTCTTTCAGTGATGCACTTGAAAGCGAGAATATCATAGTCGAGCCAATAGGTCTCGTTGGTACCATCAAATTCCAGGTCGCAAACGTTCTGTTTAAACTATCAGACTTTTTGGGAATTGCATAAATTGGCCTTTAATCCTTTATTAAAAAACGATTATGTAGCTAGCGGACATCAAGTTCGCTGGCCAGGTCCTTATATACACGCCCTTTGTCTGTTGTAATGAACATATTACCTTTTTGCTCTATCAATTGCTTGTCCTCTAACCTTTCAAGATACTTGTTCGCTATTGTTGAATTCAGGTTAGCCCCATAGACTATTTGTGTCTTTTTAGCGCCATTCATAGCGATTTTCAGAATAGCGAGTGTAATGTCTAATCTACTCCTTCTAATAAAAATGCCCCCCGCATCTAATTCAAATTACAGACCCCATTAAATACCAATCTGTTTAGTAAAGAATATTGATAAACAGATATTTAACCTAATCGTTTTTGAATATTCTTTCGTAATAGAAATAGAGAAGAGAAGATAACTTTTGCGGTCTTCCAGAGAGCAGTAGGTATAAAGAACAATAGATAGATTTATAATTAATACCGCTGTACAAAGACCGAATACTCAATTGCGGGAGTAACCAAGCGGTCAACGGTGGCAGACTCAAGATCTGCTCGCGTAGGCGTTCGGGGGTTCGAATCCCTTCTCCCGCACCAGATTTAACAATGCATTCTAATTTTGTAATGTACTACTTATTGAGAAACTCATATATAATCAAAAAAAGTATTAGGAGCTCATCAGATAGCTCCTTTTGATATCAACTTTAAACTCCAAACAAAAAATCAGTGTTTCCGATCTCTGGACGATCTATTTTTTCAGAATAAAGATATATTTTATGTTCTTCACAGGGATAATCTTCCAGATCCCTTAATTCCATCAATTCATCCATTTGTTCATCTGTCAGAGTATCTCCGACCTCTGCAAAGTTAATTGCATAATGATAAGCATTCTCTCCATCATAAGCTCCGTATTGTCTTGCCAGAGACCTGACCGCATCTTTGTTAATGCTATCCTGTGTCTGGTATTTCCTGAGTTCGATCGAAATGTCTTCCCTGACATCTACGATGTCGTTCAGATTATCTCTTTGGATGTCAACAAGATCCGTTACTAAATTTCTCTGGGGCTCTTTCAGCAAAGTCAGCAATTCCTCTCCTTTGTCACCTGTTACAGTTTCATCGATCACATAGCCTGCTTTACCCATCGCAGGTGCGTCTTTCATGTAAAATGATCCAAAATATGTTGCATGGCGTTCGGGACAAAAATAAGTGTCTGCTTCAACCGAGCCTGCATACCAGGAAAACATCTCACTTGCGTATGTCATAACCAGAACATGTTCATCATGGGAAAGGCTCCGTTTATCCACCTGATCTTCCCTTGCTTCCCATGAATCAAAGCCTCCTTCGACCATTGAATCTAAGAATTTTATTTGTTCATCATCAAGGGATTTTATAATATTCCCAAACAATTCAGCTCTTTGCATGCTGATCTCTGCATCAATCAGATAAAGTTCTTCAGAGTATTCAATTACAGCTTCCTTACTTAACCCAGTGCTTCCAGACGGGATGTCATCTTCAAGCTGTTTCCTGAAAGCCACAAGCAATTGATACCGTTTGTAAGCATACTCATTTACAAGATCATTCTGTGATCCGGCAAGATCAATCATCTGCTGTTTTTGCTCTTCATTTAAGATAAAAAGTACATTGTTAGCACTGTTTGTCACAAAATCAGTATTATGGCCCATACCATCCGGAGTGTTATCTCTTAAATACTGATATCCAAAAAAATCCGCCACTTTCCCGGGAGGAAGGAAGGAATCAGCACAGGTATCTCCTGTAAAAAAAGCTAAAGCATCAAATGCAATCGTATTTTCCTGAGCTCTATCAGATATCGCCTGTTCAATATTGTACTGGCTATTCAACTCAGCAACTGGTTTGACATTCGGTTTGTTATCCAATTCCTTAACTGATTCATAATCCGATCCGGCTTCTTTTGAATCCAACATGAAAAAAGATACACTGACCAGAACTAATCCAAGGATCAATGTGGTGGCTATTTTTGTATTCATATTATCAGCTTCTTAGCACCAGAATTAATATGAGCTATTTACAATAGGTTATGAGAAATATACTACTATTTTTATATAGTTCTACCCGTGAACAAAAAAAGTAGAAAGATCACAGCCCTTTGAGCTTATTCTGTGTTCACAAAAAGCAAATTCAGAGTAAATCACAACCCTTGATATAATAGCAGCAAAATAAATAACATAAGACCCTACTAACCTGAAATGCCAGAATACTCCAATTACACTAACTCAGGCGTTCAGCAAGTCAGATCCAATCCTGCGCCATACACCAAAGGTGATTCTTTTTGTTAGATATTTCCTATGAAAATGTTGTTACTGCTACCGTTAACATATTGAAGAGTGCCGAAACTGTCCTTCCTCAGGATGTTGTG
This sequence comes from Methanolobus sp. ZRKC2, assembly GCF_045291185.1. Lineage (NCBI taxonomy): Archaea > Methanobacteriati > Methanobacteriota > Methanomicrobia > Methanosarcinales > Methanosarcinaceae > Methanolobus > Methanolobus sp. ZRKC2. The sequence goes on from NZ_CP146980.1 coordinate 989,149, forward strand.
GATTCTCTGGAAGCTGCAAGGCAGAAAGAATCGTCACCTGTTGCAAAGGCACAACTGGAAGCCATACTCAAGAACATCGAGATTGCAAGGAAAAATGGCATACCTGTGTGTCAGGATACGGGAATACTTATCTTCTTTGTTGAGATCGGCAGGGAAGCCAGGCTTGAATTCAATCTTGAAGATGCAATAGTCGAAGGAGTAAGACAGGCAACTGAATCAATTCCCCTGCGTCCAAACGCAGTTGACCCTCTAAGCAGACATAACAGCAGCAATAATACCGGAGATGGAATACCTGACATCAAATACGAATTAAGGGACGGAAAAGGAATCAGGATCACTGTGGCACCAAAAGGAGCTGGCTCTGAGAACATGAGTTCTCTAAAAATGCTTAACCCCACAGAGACAGGAGATATTAAGCGATTCATCCTTGAAACTGTCTTGAATGCAGGAGGAAAGCCATGCCCGCCAATCGTTGTCGGTGTAGGCATCGGGGGTTCATTTGACAAAGCAGCAAGACTTGCAAAATCCGCCCTGCTGGAAAATATGGATAACATGGATAAATTTGAAAGCGAATTGCTTGATGACATTAATTCCCTTGGAATCGGGCCGATGGGACTTGGAGGAGATACCACCGCCCTTGCAGTGCATGTGAAGAAAGCATTCTGTCACACAGCTTCCCTTCCCGTGGCGGTGAATATCCAGTGCTGGGCCAACCGCCATGCATCTGTTACACTGGGAAGTGATGAATAATGGAGTACTATCTCAATACTCCTTTACAGAAAGAAGATATTGTCAGGCTGGACATCGGAGATGTTGTCTACCTTACGGGAACGATACTCACTGCCAGGGATGAAGCTCATGCACGCATACTTGAACTAACTGAAAAGGGAGAAGAAGTTCCCTTTGATCTAGAAGGTGCGGTTATTTACCATTGCGGACCCCTCATGCAGAATAAAGAAGAAAAATGGGAAGTTGTAGCAGCAGGTCCCACCACCAGCGCACGCATGTCAAAGATGACACCGCAACTTCTGGAAAAACATAAAGTACTTGCATTGATAGGAAAAGGTGGCATGGCAAATGTCACAGAAGCACTGAAAAACAGGTGTGTCTACCTTGCATTCACCGGAGGCTGTGCAGCCCTTGCTGCAGAGAACATAAAAGATGTCCAAACCGTCCACTGGCCGGACCTTGGAATGCCCGAAGCTGTCTGGGAACTTAAAGTCGAAAACTTCGGTCCTCTTATTGTAGGAATTGATACAAAATGCAATGACCTTTTTTCAAAAATAGAAGAAAAAGCCAGAGAAGTACTCTCCGACCTTGAGTCCTGAATCTTAATCAGGCTTTAAATCAGGAACGTGAAAACCATCCAGGCTACCATTGTCATAACAATGGAGTGCTTAAGTCCCCTGGAAACAGCACCTTCTCCCATCTGACCTGCAACAAGCCCACTCATGAAACCCTGGATTACTGCAGTATGCAACATAAGCCTTGTGTAATGAGCAGGATCAAATGAGCCGATGAACTGATTGCCTGCTCCTGCTGCTGAAGCGGCTTTACCGGCTTCTGCCATGGTTGGTACGAATGCTGATGTCAGCATTGCTATCACAAAGAGGAAGACAAAGAATGACATATAGATGATGACCACATAGACCATCATGTTTCCACGCCTTTCCTGTTCAAGCAGCTTCACTTCCCTTGCATCACGGGCTGCAGCTTCCAGTACAGATGAAACACGCCCTCCAGCCCTGCTTGCCTGCGTAATCAGGGAAACAGATCGAAGTATGATCGGAGTTGGTACCCTGTTGGCAAAATTCTTCAATGTCTGCTCAAAGGAAACACCCCATGACATTGACAGGTCCATTTTCTTGACTTCAGTAGTAAGAGCTCCGTATTCTCCTTTGGAAACCGTGTTAACTGACCTTGGAAGTGTCAGACCGGCCCGGCTCATTTCAGAGATGTCCCTCAGAAAAGTCGGCAGGTACTCCTCGGTCTTATCCGTATAACGGTACTTTTTTTGATAAGCAATTGCAGGAGGCGTAATAGTAATCAATGCAGTGAAGATGATAACATCATCAATTAGCGGTGTACCCCATGTAATGAACATTCCGAATATGAATACCAGTAAAGCAGCAGGAACGCTGAGAATAAATGCATATTCCGGATTTCTGAAGAGTGTAGTTCCCGGATCCTTGATAAACTCCTTCAAAATTGCATTTTTCCTTGCTTCATCCATTTTTTTGCCGACAACAGAGTCTTCAAGTTCACACAGCTCTTCCTCGGTAAGGCTCAAATAATCGTAAGGAAGGTCTTTTTTGAACAAATAATTGATATTCATATCAGGTCTCCGGGGTCATACTGCTTATTAGAACAATGTACATAATACTGCCAATCGGAATTATCGCATAGATTATCAGGTACAAGAAAATCATTTCTGCATTTCCCATGATTGACATAATGGATATAACGACTATCAGGAAAAGAGGGCCTGCCACAAAAGCAGTTACATAAGTTTCACCCAGGAGTCCCAGAGTTTCCAGAAACTCTTTCTGACGCTGCCTGTTTTCCATAAGGTACTGCTCAGTTTTTATCTGGAAATAGGTTTCAAGCTCTCCCCCGGAAGTTACAACGGTTATCGCTCCCTGAAGAAAATCCTGTAACATTGTAGAAGGAGTTGTCAGTGAAAGGTTTTTCATAGCTGTTACAAGATCAGTACCAAGCACTTCAAGGTCACGTACCAGATAACGATATTCTGTTGACACTTCACCATAAATAGGGTTATTTGCAAGAGACCTGAAAAGTTCAACAGGCTGCACACCTGCACCTGACATTGCAGACATGTAGTTTACAGCATAAGGAAGCATGATGTCAATTTTTCCCCTCCTTTCACTTGCCATCAGTACCGGATACATCAGGAATAAGCGATAGATTACAAGGAAAACTATTCCCATGACAAGGATGCCACCAATTATGGCAAACACAAAAGCCTTATACTCCAGATAGGGACCTGTCCATGCCGGAAACGTAAGCCTTGTCGCCCTGAAATCAGGAACCCCGATTAGCGAGATTAAAAAAACAAAGCTCATAAGAGAAACAATCGAGCCGAGTATGGAAGTTAGCAACGTACCCGAAAGATAGGTATCATACGAGATATCCATCCTGTTCTTTAACAGGTTATGACGAAGATTAAAATATTCTAACCTTTTCTGCGAGTAATATTCCCCGAATATGTTGAACGCAAAAGTAAAGTAGAGATTAGCCATAAAGATCCTGCCTTATAATTTTCATTATTTTTTCAGGTTCACGGTTGTATGTGACCACGATCTTTGCAAATTCCTTGAAGTGAACGATCTTTTTATCACGGGCCCACTCCAGAATATCCTGACGGCGTTTCAACTCTTCACGCACTCTTTCCTCAGTCCAGCCCCTGCTCTCCATAACACTTTCTACCACATAGGACCTTCCCGAATACTGGAACATATCCCTTGAAGCATCCCATGAGAATACATCATTGGTAAGCAATTCACCGGTTCGTGGGTCAACACCCACTATCTCTGTCAGCGTCTTACATCTTCTGACACGCTCCTCGCCAACCTTCACCTGGACCTGAATAGATACAAGGTCAAGTGCCTGGATCATAATCCTTGGAACATTGATCGGGGGGTTTTCCAGCCTGTGAACAACCGACTGTACAGAATCTGCATGCATTGTAGAGAATGTAGTGTGTCCTGTAGACATTGCCTGGAATAACACATAAGCCTCAGCTCCTCGAACCTCACCCACAAGAATATACTCTGGCCTCTGCCTCAGGGATGCCCTCAGCAGCTCATACATTTCGATAGAACCTTTTCCACCACCTGCAAAAGACTGTCTTGTAACACCGGGAATCCAGTTGGGGTGAGAAAGATTAAGTTCTCTTGTGTCCTCTATGGACACTATTTTCATTTCTGGCTGAATGAAAAGTGAAACAGCATTCATTGCAGTTGTCTTTCCTGACGCCGTACCACCTGCAAAAATAAGACTCTTGTTGGATTCAACTGCAAGCCAGAGATAAGCCATCATTGCGGTGGAGAATGTATGGAAGTCAATGAGATTAGTAGGGGTTATCGGATTATCTTTGAATCTTCTGATAGTAAAAGTACTTCCACGTGTGGTAATTTCCCTGCCCAAAGTTAGCTGGATACGTGAGCCGTCAGGCATTGTAGCATCCAGAAGTGGATTTGCTATAGAGACATGCCTGCCACATATTTGTGCAATCCTTATGGCAAAAGAATCCAGTTCATCATCACTTGTAAACTCTATACTGCTAGGAATAGAATTGTATTCCTTATGATAAATGTAAATAGGGGTATTCGGACCATCACAGGAAATATCCTCAAGATTATCATCCCTCATCAGAAGATCAATTTCACCATATCCAACGTAAGACCGAATCAGGTGATACATTATCCTTTCACGCTTTTTAGGAGATATATTGATCTGATACTCCCGAAGATATGACATTATGTTGCCACGCAGATAAATCTCAGCATTCTCCCTGGATATTTCCTTAAGGTTTATATCGAGGGTTTCTACGAACTTCAGTTTGATGGCATCAAGGAGTTCCTCTTCTTTCTCCGTAAGTATGGGCTCAAGTGCCTGGTACTGGAATTCGTGAGAGTCCGGATTATAGGCAATCCTTACATATGCATAAGGAGGATTCACCTCGTACAATTCTACTTCCTTATACGGACTATCTGCAGGGATAGTAAAATCAACAATCGGACCATGCTCAATCATATTGTAGGGATCATCGTTGATCTTTTTTCTTGCAAAAAGCTTGTTGATGCGATCTATGAGAGTCTCAGATTCTTCTTCATCTACATCTGTTTCTTCCTCAACGAGCTCTTCCGCAAATATCTCTTTTGCTACCTGCTCCCATTTGAATTCTAATTCTTCGGATACCTTATCTTCATATGCAGTATCCGATAAGGACGAATCTACCTTGCTTTTCAGTTCCTCAATAGTTACTACCTCATCAGAAGGAAGTATCAGGTCTGCAAGTTCATCCACAGATGAATCATCATCAACAAGAGGTACAGCTTCAGAGGTATTATCGTCAGCCAGACATTCCTCAGAATCACTTCCATAAGAAGAAAATTCTTGCGGCAAAAAAGAGCCACTTTCTCCTTCTGAAGGCGGATTTACAATTTTCTCCACCTGCATCTCTGCAGACAGTTCTTCTTCTATTCCTACATCATCTGATGGCAAACCTTCTTCAAAATTAGCTGAAGGTGCGGAAACCTCAATCCCCCAGTCATCTTCCGGAAAATCCGAAGAATCTTTTTTGCCACCTTTTTTTCTAAGTATCCCATCATTCATTATTACCAGCCCCAATCAACATCTGATCTCGAACCCGGGTACCGAGCAACTCATATTGTCCCTTGGAATGCACAATGACAGACCTCACTATCGTTTCATAGACAATAATGTTCTTTTGCTCTTCTTCTGATTGCTTTTTTCCTCAACAAATGTTTCAATAGCAGGAATCTTGATACCTGCAATTTCCGCAGAAAGCCTGTTAAAACCTACTGATACAGGAGAACCTGGATATTTAACCACCATCGGTGCCTTGAATGCAACCGAATTTTTAACATTGGGATCTTCAGGAAGATTTTCAAGGATTTTGAGACCCAGTGTGGTCTCAATACGCTCACTGCTCAGCTCATTACTTATTGCCCCGGTTCTGTTCACCATTGCCCCAAGGAACTGTTTATTCATAGAGTCTGAGATTGCCTTAACTTTCATTGCACCGGCAAGAGATGCAATGTCAGGATTCATGAGTTGTATAATCTCATCAGCAAGGGAGATTACCGACAGTGAGTTCTTGCTGATTCCCGTAGGAGAATCGATGAGTATAAAATCGAACTTTTCCCTGACACCTTCAATTACGTTTTTCAACTTACTGGAATCTGTATTCATGAAACTATGCAGAGACATACTTCCCGGCAATACTTTCATGTTGTTAGGTCCGTCGTAGATGGCGTCCTCGATATCAGCATCTCCAGAGAGAACATCATGTAGTGTTGCCTTTGTCTCAAGGCCAAGCATAAGTCCTACAGTAGGCATACCCAGATCCGCGTCAATGACAAGTGTCTTCTTTGCAAATCCAGCAAGAGCAGCTCCGATATTAATAGCAGCAGTGGTAGAGCCGGTACCACCTTTTCCCGATATGATAGAGTATATTTTTACGGTCATGAAACACCCCTGAGTCAAACTAGTATAATATAAATATATTTAGTTAAAAAACGTAGTATAAATATAAAAAGATATCTATAATAATTTGAATGTTGACTTTGGTAGGACCAAGCAATTTATAGGATAACACCAACAGAGCAGACTATGGATGAAAAAGAAATCAAACTCTTCATTTATCATGCAAGCCAGTGTGATCCCAAAAAATGCACAGGAAAGAAAATGGCCCGCTTCAAGCTTGTGAAGATGTTTGAAAGAGTGAACAAGATACCCAGAGAATCAATCTTATTGGATCCAATGGCGGAAAAAGCCCTGTCGCCACAAGATTCTACAGGAAAAGGGATCACTGTACTTGATTGTTCGTGGGAGCATGTAGAAGAGGTGTTTCCACAGCTTGTCAGGCTCAACCTACAGCATCGAGCACTTCCGTTTTTAGTTGCAGGCAATCCTGTGAACTTTGGAAAACCATTCAAACTTACATCAGCAGAAGCCTTTGCTGCGGCACTGTACATAATAGGCAATAAACAACAGGCACGAGCAGTAATGGGTAAATTCAACTGGGGACATACATTTTTAGAACTGAACCATGAACCGTTGGAAGAATATTCAGCCGCAAAGGATAGCAAAGAAATATTAAGAATACAAAGCGAGTACATTTAAGCTGATAGCCATACAAATTACTCAGGGTTAGAATCATGAAAATACAAATAGGAGTAATCGGTGCCAGCACTTGTGCTGCAGGCCTGCAGGTAAAGGCCGAAGAAGTGGGATACGAGATCGCAAAGAGGGGTGCCTTTTTGATATGTGGAGGACTCGGAGGAGTCATGGAAGCTTCTGCAAAAGGAGCAAAGAGAGCATGCGGCACAACCGTGGGAATCGTGCCAGGCTGTAGTCGACAGAGTGCGAATCCCTACATTGACATTGCCATTCTCAGCAACATGGGCCATGCAAGAAATGCTATCATTGCACAATCCTGTGATGCCCTGGTAGCTGTCGGAGGAGAATACGGAACCCTCTCAGAAATAGCCTTCTCCCTAAAAATGGGTAAAACAGTCGTAACCCTCGAATCAAAATGGGAAATCGAGGGTACGATTAAAGCAAGCTCCCCAAAAGAAGCCGTTGAACTCGCCTTGAATGCGGCAAGTTCGCTGTAACACATAGTCAGATCTCAATATCCAGCCCAATGGGACAATGGTCAGAACCCACAACATCCGATAGTATATAGGAATCGGATATATTTCCCATTGCATTCTCACTTGCGTAGAAATAATCGATCCTCCAGCCAACATTCCTTTCCCGAGCCCGCGTGCGCATGCTCCACCAGGTATATTGTTCGGGCCCCTTATGGAAGTGCCTGAAAGTGTCAACATAACCATGACTTAGCAACTTATCTATCCATTCCCTTTCCTCAGGAAGGAAACCTGAAATCTTTTCATTCTCTTTCGGACGTGCAAGATCTATTTCTTTGTGTGCAGTGTTAACATCCCCGCAAATAACCAGTTTTTTGCCCCTTCCCTTCAGGGTATCAGCATATTCCAGGAAGGCATCATAAAACTCCATCTTGTACTCCAGCCTTTCCTTCGATGCCTTACCATTGGGGAAGTAAATGTTGAACAATACAAAATCTCCGTAATCGACGATTTGAGTTCTTCCCTCACGATCAAACTTCTCAATACCAAATCCACACTTGATATTCTCAGGTTCCAGTTTACTATAAATTGCAACACCACTGTAACCTTTTTTCTCTGCGGATGCAAAATAACTGTTATAGCCTTCAACCTCCAGCAGTTCACTGTTCAGCTGTTCCCTCTGGGCCTTTGTCTCCTGAATGCACAGAATATCGGGCTGCTCTTTCTTTAGCCACTCCAGAAAACCTTTCTTTTGAACTGCACGGATGCCATTGACATTCCAAGAGATTATCCTGATCTTTTTCATCATCATACCTGCATGAATTTTTTTTAGTTATTGGGAATCACACATCTAATTAAGTTTGCCCTGTTGGATATCAAACATTCTCCAGAGAGGCTACGCATCAAGATACTTACTTATGCTAGTGAAATCCCCAAAACTATATAGAATTATATATCCTCTGATAAAAAGAGTTAAATAACAATAATTATTACTTAGTATTGCATGTCAAATGACATTTGCTAACTAAAAGCAAAACCATTATAAACCTGGACAAACACAAAAAAAGACATGAGAGAAATGGAATCAAAAGACATCAAGTACACAAACCAGAGGATTGAGATCCTGGATTTCCTTAAGAAATTCGACGGTCATCCGACTGTAGATGATGTCTATGAAGGAGTACGGAAAAAACTGACAAGAATAAGTAAAGCCACTGTTTATAAGAACCTCAGGTTCCTGGCAGAAAAGGGTCTTGTCAAGGAGGTGAATATTAAGGGGGTTTCAAGATTTGAGGCAAACCTCATACCGCATCATCATATCATTTGCATTGGGTGCGGAAAGATATCCGATTACGAATCGGAGAAACTAACGGAATATTCCCTGAAAATAGCAGGGGAAATAGAGGATTTCGAAGTGGAGACAACAGATACGAATTTCTATGGAATATGTAAAAAATGTACGGAGGATTAGATATGGAAGACATTGTAACAATGCCACTTATCGGCGATGATGCGCCATCATTCAAAGCACAGACAACCAACGGGGAGATCAATTTCCCGGCAGACTATAAAGGCAAATGGGTAATCCTGTTCAGCCATCCTGCAGATTTCACTCCGGTGTGTACCACCGAGTTCATGACATTTGCAAGTATGCAGGATGAATTCAAAGAAATGAACTGTGAGCTGATCGGACTGTCCATTGACAGCATATATGCCCACATAGCCTGGTTGAGAACAATAAAAGAGAAGATAGAGTACAAGGGAATGAAAGGAGTAGAGATAACTTTCCCTGTCATAGCTGATCTCAAAATGGATGTAGCAAAGAAATTCGGCATGGTTCAGCCCAATGCCTCAGACACACAGGCTGTCAGGGCAGTTTTCATAATGGACCCGAAGGCCAAGATCAGGGCAATACTTTACTATCCGCTTTCTAACGGAAGGAATATGGATGAAATCAAGAGGTTGCTGCAGGCCATGCAAAAATCAGATGCTGAAAACATTGCAACTCCTGCCAGCTGGCAACCCGGAGAGGATGTCATAATCCCACCACCTGGCTCATGTGGAACCGCAAAGGAAAGAGTGGAGTCAGAGGAAGAGGGAAAATACTGCCTTGACTGGTTTATGTGCTTCAGGAAACAGTCATAATTAACCTATATCCTAAAATTCACAGGTGACAAAATGGGAACAAAAGGAGTACAACTGCTTGAAGCACTCGGTGTAGATGTCAACGGATTGATCGAATCCTTAAATAAGGCACTTGCTGATGAGTGGCTTGCTTACTACCAATACTGGGTAGGCGCAAAGGTAATTAAAGGACCTATGAAAGAAGAGGCTGCTGCTGAACTCATTCAGCATGCAACAGATGAACTGAGACATGCCGACATGCTTGCGACAAGGATCTTACAGCTTGGCGGAACCCCGATCCTTTCCCCGTATAACTGGGAAAAGATGACGAATTGTGGGTATGATGCTCCAACAGATCCTTTCGTTAAAAGGGTCCTTGAGCAGAATATCAAGGGAGAGCAGTGCGCCATCCAGACCTACAATTCAATATTAAGCATGGTCAAAGATAAGGATCCTATAACCTACAATATAGTACTCCAGATCCTTACCGACGAAATAGAGCATGAAGATGATCTTCAGGCAGTTCTTGAAGACATCGAGCTCATCCAAAAAAAATAAGCAGGAGTGGTCTTATCCTGGCATTCCCTGTGCTTAAAGCAGCGCAGGGGATGCATCTATCTTTTTTAAATGCATGAATAGGTACCACGTACCAGCGATGCATACTATTTTTACTCAGCCTGCAGTCCTGCATGGTTAATAGTAGACATTTTCTAAAATTAATCTCTTTCATAATCAAGTAGCAGCATTTCACCCGAATGTGCATCTAACCATGCTGTAGCAGGAGAGTCATCATATGCAAATGTTGAATCTTTAAACCTGATTCTCCATACCAAATGCATTTTAGCATCATTGTCTTCTTTCCAAGATAACATCAATGAAATCACTTCAACTGTATCTGCTTTTTCTTTACCTATATAAGGCGCATTTATCATATACTCTTTGAGAAGTTCAACAGCTTCAACATCCAAAATGCTTGGTTCCGTGTCAATTAGTTCTGTCTCATCTTCATCTACAGACCAGGTTTTGCGATAACTTGAAACTTCACCGGTTTCTGAATTGACTCTTAACTGTATCCCATCTAGAGATTGAATTCCCCGGATAATTCTACTGTAACTAATTTTGTAGTAGCCAGGCAAGTCAGCGGCGGCAGGTTCTCTATATTTTATGTCCTCAAGCTTAACGTCATTTAATATTTCAGTTGAGACCTTGGATTGAAGATATTGCTCTGAAATTTCCAAAGCTTCTTTCTCACTTACATTATGCTTAGGAGAAAATACATTCCCCATAAAAGAAATTATCACAACTATTGTAAATATTAATATAAGGATTATTATACGTGTTTTGTCTGCATTCACATAACTTCCTCGTAAAAGTAACATTAATACATGTATGTTTAACTATTGCAGGAATGAAATTTTACATATAATCTAAATACATTCCTTCTGGAAAATTGCATAAACTAAAAAAAAATGAAGGGTTAGGACCCTTCCAAACTGATGTCTTAATCCCTCTCATAATCAAATAGTATTACATTTCCTGAATGTGCGTCAATCCAAGCTGATGCCGAAGAACTGTCATCTGCTACAAAAGTCGAATCTTGGAATTGTATTCTCCATGCTAAATGAATTTCATCATTATCCTCTTTCCAAGATAACATAGATGAAGTAACATTAACAGTTTCTGCCTTTTCTTCTCCTATCTGCGGAATATTGCTCATATATTTTTTAAGTATCTCTACAGATTCCTCATTTGTAATACTTGGTTTTGTATCAACAAGTGTCACCTTATCCGAATCAATGGACCATGTTTTACGATAGGTTGAAACTTCACCGGTTTCTGCATTAACTCTTATTTGTATTCCATCAAGAGAATGTATTCCATTAATAAGTCTAGCATAATCTACTTTATAGACTCCAGCTAAATCAGCAGCAACTGGCTCTCTGTAATTTACCTTTTCAAGCTCAATAGTATCTATCAATTCATTTGATACTTTGGATTGAACATATTCTTCTGCTATGCTTAAGGCTTCTTTTTCACTTATCTTGTCAACGCCTCGTACACTCTTTGATCCATCATAAACAAAAACTAATTCCCCATTAGATGCGTCAATTCCCATGACAATACTCTTTTCATTAATTGTTTTTGCACTTACTTGCCAGATCACTCCAAATTTATCCTTATCAATTAGTTCCCCATCAATAGATTCCGAAATTATTTCCGGATTCTCAGAAAGCAAATTTGCTTTTACATCTTCAAGAGTAATATCTACATTCATAGTTGATTGATCGAGATATTTTGTTTGTTTCACATCTTCTTTTGTAAATATTGTGGCCCCTTCTTCAGAAGCAAAAGCTACGAATATTGCACTTGACAGTAGCAAACCAAGTATAAGAACTCGCATTATTTTCATAAAATTCCTCCTTAAGTCCTTAAGCACAGATTTGAATTACCTATGAACCTATTATCTGCAACATCCGTTGCATCACCAAATTCATCTTCAACTTCATCTTCTGCGTATCTAGCTGCCTGGGAAACGTCAACGTTTGTGAATGTGCCCAAGTCAAAGAATGCTGCATAAAATCGAGCATTATGCAGAGTAAAAACAGTATCTTTGTATCCAAAAAAAGTATCAAAGCCTTCATCAATAAACTCATTGCCTAGGTCAGTATACTTTGCACTTTTACATGCTCCTGCAAATATGAATCCTCCATTCCGCTGATCCATCCAGCTGTTTACATCAGAGTCATATAATTTACTATCATCTTTAAAACATAGATAGCTTGATAACAAAGATGTTCCCCCATGTGTATGAATCAAAACAACATTCACGTCTGTCGTATCATCGAGAAGATCAATTCCATTTATGAAATCATAGTCGCTTAAGGTTCCAGACTGATAGTCTGATATTATTGAAATATCAGATATCAAAAAAAGATCATTCTTGACTTCACCAAATCTTGCATCAATATAGTTGTTTGTACTGGCACTTGTATCACCAAACTGTGTGCGACTTCGATCCAACATGGCATCAGGGGTGGAAGCTGCCGGTGCAACAAGCATCAACAACAAAAAAAAAATAGTTGCACATTTCAATGTTATTGTTTGTGTTTTCATTCTTTCTTACCTCTTTTCGTTAATATCAAGGCAAGATGCGTAAACTTTAAAATATCAAAGTTATCCATGCTCTTGCCTCAAGGCTTACCGGATTCAAGCCTACTTTGCAATTGTTATTTGAATCCAATAACATATATTTACAATGTTATTTTTTCAGTTTTAGTATTTATTCATTATGGCCATAAACGCAACAACACTTATACTGAATTTCCACAAAGTACTGAATAGCAGTATCTTAGTTTCAATTAAAAATCATAAAAACACATACTAGTGCCATTGAAAAGTGACTTATTTATAAGCAACATTCAAAAAGAACCCCATGATCTGATCCCAGATTCTTCTCAACTCCATCCTTTTAACCTAGTCCATGCGAACAAACGTAAACCACCATAATAATCCAGAATATCACCAGTCTGCCCCGATTATTAAAAAAATTCGTTGGTGGCCTTGAAATTTTGAATGAATTTTCCCCAACATTCTGTAATAATTCCTTAAATCAACCTGCAAAACCTGAAATTGTTAATTCAATGCCTGATCTTCACAACTGTACACAAATCTAATTAATTTATTTTGATTGCGATAGATATATTTATCAGGATGTTTTTTAAAATAAAATGTTGAAAAGCCACATAATACAATAATTTTTATTATGTCTTGGCCTGAAAAATCTTCTATTATTCATTTCACGAGGGACTTTGGAGATAACATGCATCTCATCATAGCAGAAAAACACATTGCAGCAAAAAGGATAGCAAATATCCTTGCTCCTAAGAAGCTGAAACAGGTACGTGTTAGCGGGGTTGACACTTACGAGTTTGGCTCGGAAGAAGATAAAAAGATATTCATCGGACTTAGCGGACACATTGTGAAACTCGACTTTCCGAAAGCCTATAACAACTGGCAGAAAGTGGAGTCTAAAGAGCTCATAGATGCTGAGATCATTACTGCATCCACACAGGTTAAGATCGTATCAGCTCTCAAGAAGCTTGGAAAACAGGCTACGCAAGTAACCATAGCTACTGACTACGACAGGGAAGGAGAACTTATAGGAGTCGAGGCTCTTGAGATATTAAAAAATGTCAATTCCGAACTCAAGTTTGACCGTGTACATTACAGTGCCATCACTCCTAAGGAGATAGAGGAAGCATTCTCAAACTCGACAAAAATAGATTTCAATCTGGCTGATGCAGGTCACTCTAGACAGGTTATCGATCTTGTATGGGGTGCTTCACTGACGCGCTATATTTCTCTTGCTGCCGGACGTCTTGGGAACATGTTCCTTTCCGTGGGAAGAGTACAATCACCCACACTTGCCCTTATAGTTGAACGGGAAAAAGAAAGAGAGGCGTTTGTGCCTAAACCTTACTGGGAACTTTCTGCAAACCTGGAAACTGCAAAAGGAGAAACATTCCAGGTCGAGCACAAAACCAGTCGTTTCTGGAATAAGGAAGAAGTAGACGAGATACTTCAGAAGTTAGGAGACCTGGCTACCGTTTCGAGTATTACCACATCTACAAAAACAGACAAGCCACCCACTCCATTCAATACCACTGAATTTATCAGTGCGGCAAGTTCTATCGGATTTACGGCCGCAAATGCAATGCGGATCGCTGAATCACTTTATATGAATGGTTTTATCTCCTACCCCAGGACCGACAATACGGTGTATCCCGAAAGCATTGATATGAGGACACAGATTGAGGTATTCAGCAAGGGGCCTTTTAAGGAATATGCTAAGAAACTACTTGAGCAAAAAGAACTCAAACCAACACGGGGTAAAAAAGAAACAACAGATCACCCGCCTATTTACCCTGCATCCCTGGCGAAGAAGTCAGAACTAAACGAGCAGGAATGGAAAGTCTATGAACTAGTTGTCAGACGTTTCTTTGCTACCTTTGCCGAACCTGCACAGTGGCAGACAATAAAGGCAAGGTTTGATATCGACTCTGAAGAATTCAAGGCCAACGGTGCACGACTTGTAGTTCCGGGATGGAGATGGTACTATCATTACAATGCACCTGAAGACAGGTTGCTTCCAGAACTTCAGGAAGGAGATGAACTCAAAGTCCTAAATAAAGAAGTTCAGGCCAAAGAAACACAACCTCCAGGAAGATACGGACAGGGCAGACTCATACGCATCATGGAAGAGCTCGGACTTGGTACAAAAGCGACCCGACACGAGATAATAAGCAAATTATATTCCAGGGCATATATCCACGGAAATCCCCTCCAGCCTACAAAGACTGCCTATGCGGTTGTTGAGGCACTGGAGAAATTTGCTCCCACGATCTCAAAGCATGACATGACCAGCAAGCTGGAAGTCGATATGGACAGGATAGCCGAAGGTGAGATCCCGGAGGAAGAAGTCCTGAGTGAGTCGCGTGAGATGCTATTCTCTATTTTTAAAGAACTTGAGGACAATAAGGAAAATGTCAGCGAAGCGCTCCGGGCAGGCCTGAGAGAAGATAAAATCATCGGCAAATGTCCTGACTGTGGTTCCAACCTGATGGTAATGCGGTCCAGGAAAGGTTCCAGATTCATCGGGTGCGAAGGATACCCTGACTGTAATTTCGCATTACCCCTACCAAGAGGAGGTAAAGTCATTGTTACGGATAAAATATGCGAGGATCATGACCTTTACCATATCACCA
Source organism: Methanolobus sp. ZRKC2 (assembly GCF_045291185.1). Taxonomy (NCBI): domain Archaea; kingdom Methanobacteriati; phylum Methanobacteriota; class Methanomicrobia; order Methanosarcinales; family Methanosarcinaceae; genus Methanolobus; species Methanolobus sp. ZRKC2. The sequence goes on from NZ_CP146980.1 coordinate 1,004,399, forward strand.
TTATCAATTCGGGAAAGAGGCCGTGGAAACTAGGATGTCCCCAATGCAATTTCGAGGAATGGCAAAAAACCCAGGAAGAAGAGAAAAAGAACAATAATGGCAAGATCAAACCTAAGAAGATAACCGATATATCGGGAATTGGCAAGGTAACCGCAGAAAAGCTTGAGGGCGCGGGAGTATCCGATGTCAATGATCTTGTAGCAGTTGATGCATTTGAACTGGCGAAAACCACGAATATTCCTGTCAAAAAAATCAGAAGCTGGCAGGATGCTATTGCCTGAAAGGCAAAAAAGGTGATTGAGCTGAACTTAAAATTCAAAGGTGCTTCAAGGGAAGTAGGGCGTTCGGCAGTCCTCGTCGACGACAGGATCATGCTGGATTACGGTCTAAAACCGGGAGAAAAAATCGAATACCCTCTCAATGGTTCAAGGCCTGAGGCTGTACTTGTATCGCATGCACATCTTGATCATGCAGGAGCTGTTCCCAATCTTATGGATATAGCACCTGAAGTCTTCATGACACCCATGACATTCGAACTTGCAAGTATGCTTGCCCGGGACACTTTGAAGATTGCAGATAAGAAAGGAGAAGATGCCGCATTTAACAGTATGGACCTTTCCCGTTTCATGGAAAGGACAAACGCGATAGATCCTGGTGTTGAATTCCATACACATGGATACAAGGCACAGTTCTTTGACGCCGGCCATATACCAGGTGCTGCTTCCATATATCTTGAAGGAAAGGATTCAAAAAGCCTGTTCTATACAGGCGATATAAACACCCTGGACACCAGACTGGTTTCCGGTGCAACGGATTTTCCAGATGCAAATTCCCTGCTTATCGAAAGTACCTACTTCGGAGAAGATCACCCTCCAAGAAAAGAGATCGAAAAAGCATTCATAGACTCTTTAAGAGACACACTTGACATCGGCGGCAATGTGATCATCCCTGCCTTTGCAATCGGAAGAACTCAGGAGATACTCATGCTTCTCGATGCACACGGCATCAGGGCATATGTTGACGGAATGGGTGTTTCCGCTTACAAGCTAATGATGAAATATCCGCACTGCCTGCGCAATCCTACACACCTGAAAAGAGCCTTTAGTCACGCAACTACAGTAAACGGCAGCAATAGAGGAAAGGTACCCCTGGATTCCTCAGTAATAGTTACGACAGCCGGGATGTTGAACGGGGGACCTGTAATGTATTACCTTAAAAAGGTCTTCAAAGACCCTAAATCCAAGATACTGATCACAGGTTACCAGGTCGAGGGAACAAATGGAAGATTAGCTGTCGATAACGGAATCATAGATAACGATGGCATAATCCAGCAGCTCGGGATAAAGGTAGAACAATATGATTTCTCGGCTCATTGCGGAGACAAGGAACTGAAAGAAATAGTATCCGATTTCTGTGACAGGGGCACCGAAAATGTCTTTACCATGCATGGAGACGACACAGAAAACTTTGCCGAATGGATAAGAACAGAAATAGGCGTAGATGCGTATGCACCAGAACTCGGTGATGAATTCACAGTATAAGGTTCAGGCACGTATCATCTTGTTGTTTTCTTTTTTGGCTTCTTCCATGGCAATCCCGAGATACTCCACAGCTTCGGCATGTTCAGGGTCGATTTTGAGAACTTTTGAAAAGCACTCAGCAGCATCCTTATAGAGACCGATACCGAAATAGACGAGTCCTTTTTTATTCCAGACAATAGCGAACTTATTGTCAAGTTCTATTTCTTTGTGGACCTTGCTGTAACAGTTTATTGCCTCACTGTGGTTTCCCATGTACTCAAGAACATCACCCATGTTTATCCATGCATTATCATTTCTGGGATCAATTGAGAGAATCCTGTTGTAGCACTTGATTGCCTCTTCAAATCTCCCCAGGTGAAAAAGAGCGACTCCCATATTGTACCAAACATCAGCATCATTCTTGTTGAACTTAAGAGAGCTCTCAAAACATTCCAGTGATTCACGATACATTCCCATAAAAGAATATGCAATACCTTTATTGTTCCACACGAGTGCGATGGCCTCGCGGCTCCATAATTTTGGATTCAAGGTTTTACAATTAAGTATGAGATCAAAATATTCTATTTTTTCTTCCGGATCTTCGGCTTCAAAAGCCAGTTTGAACCACTCTTCGGGGGTATCGTTTTCCATCCCGCCAACCAACTCCGAGATTACGATATGAATGAATAAATATGCTCATTAAAGAACATGTTAATATTATTGCAGGATTTTAGTGTATATAAGCTTATTGACATATAGAAATCAGTTACCCACTAACAAGCCTACTCAGAGACATTCTTTGCATATATAATCAGGAACAACAAGTACCTGCTGTCAGCAACTAACCTGGCAGTCAATAAAGAATTTACGCCAACCAATCCATCTGTATGATATAACGAAATATATTTTATATGATATAAGCTTTAGGACATTATACTTGCAAAAAAAATTATTTCATGAGATATTGGCCTGGTCCGGCAATTTTCTTATGTCATCCACATGCATTATCTTGTTCGCATCAATACCCACAAGACACATATTTTTCTTGTCCATCGCCCATATCCGATGCTTAGCTTCAATATCTAACGGTATCTTTTCAGAGGGAAGACTATTGATATCCAGGCCACATGAATCAAAGCCAGGGAAATCATCAGGATTTAGTTCCATGATACTAATAGCTTTTTTCATATCCGCAAAAAGAACGTTAATATCCTCCTTATCCCAGTGCCTGATCCTTGCACATATCTCAGGTAAGAGGACTTTAGCTACATCTGTATTAGCAAGGATTTTGTTCGACAGGCAGATTGATGCGTTATCGTATCTTATTTCATTATTCGGCCCCCTGAAGCAGAAAATACCTTCGCTAACCATCTTTTTTAGATCTAGTGAATCTTTTGATTCATAAATTGCATTCCTGACAGTACCAATATCAAAACAATATGCCTCTGCAATCCTTTTGATCGCCTTTTCTATTACTATATTGTCATCCATATTACTTTGTCTCCGCAAGATTAACCGGTCCTGTTTCGCTCAAGCGCATCCATATCCCCGGGTGTGTTAATATTTGTGAATGTCATAATTCCTTTGTCTATCGTAGTTATTTCCTCACTTTCAAGGAACAGAACGTCATCAAGTCTGGAAACCGGAGACATCACGGACAAATTGCCTTCCCTGAGTGAGTTCTCTATGGCAGCGAGCATGGGCTTTCTCCTGTAAACTGCATGTAATGGTTCCTTTTGTTCGGATGTATTAACAGGGATTACTGCATCATGGTCTTCACACATATCGAACAATAATTCCACGACTTCACCATTGAGATAAGGCATGTCACATGCTGCAACAAAAATATAATCATATGATGCTTTTTTAAATCCTTCAAGCATGCCTGCAAGAGGACCCACATTCCTGAGTATATCAACAACTGTTTCTCTTCCGTGAGTATACTCTTCAAATAACAAAAGCTGTTTTTCATCTCTGAAAGAAATGATTACCTCATCACTGACCCTGTCCAGTACCTTCAGAGTATTTTCAATGAAAGTTCCATCCTTTAAAGGAAGCAACGCTTTTTCATATCCATTGAGCCTTGTCCCGAGACCTCCCGCCAGCAAAAGTGAAGACTTTTTCATAACTAGAACTCCCAGAAATTTACCACAAGACTAAGCAAGGCCTCTTCTGCGTTCACTTCTGTACTCATCAAGAATTGATTTAAACTGTTCATGCTCTTTTTCCTTGCGACGCTCCCGGGCTTTCTCTTCCCATTCGAAGATTGCATTGTTCAGGACATCCGGCTCAACGGTGGCAAAATCATCCACTCTCTGCAATTTCAGACCCTTGAGTACAGGTATATCCGAATCATAGAAATGTTCGAGTGCTGCATGAGGCATATCCTCTGAAATAAGAACAGCCTTCACATCGGAGTCAACAAGTACCGCAGCTGTAACGGGTCCCCCGCCACTTGGGTCCTCAAGATAGATGAGATCTCCTTTCTTCAAGCCATAGGAATCTTTTGTGTGCTGTATTGCTTCCTTTGCAAAAGAGCTGATGATTTTCACAGGCAAGCCTTCACCCCTGATCTCTTTTTTGTGCATCTGTTTGATTCTTTTAGTTTGCAAACGCTGCTTTTTGAGGGACTTGCGAACCTTACGAACCTCTTTTTTAAGCCTCTCGATCTCCTTGTCTCTGATATCTATTTCCTTATCTTTCCGAACTTTCATGTAAGTATCATTTCTTATTTTTTTAATCCGCATTTCCAGTGATTCGATAGTTCGCTCCTTCTGGCCGGATTCATATTTCAGTTCGGCCACATAACCTTTAAGTTGCTTAATCTGCGAATTCTTCTGGCTTACTTCTTCTCTGAGTTTTTGCACCAGCTCATCAGTATTTGAATCTTCCTCTTTTTGAGGCTCTGGCTTGACATCCTTTCGGACTATCGGAGACGGAATTATTTTTTCGATAGCTTCCTCAATAGAGGCGCCGTGGATAACATGGAACTTCACCTTATCCAAATCAAGATGCTTAGGAGTTCTTTTTTCAACTCTGGAAAAAACATTCCTGTAATTCTTATACGTTGTGAGCGCAGCTGCAAGTGCATCCCTTTCATGATCATTGGAATAGCCCAATGGACGTGCCAGAGCAATCTTTTCCTCGGCTTTGATTTCCCCGCCAGGAGTTCCTATTACCGCATTGAAGCTGCGACGTATCTTTTCAACAGCCGCAGGAGTGGGGAAAACATCTGTTGCAACAATCGCAGGCTTACCGTATTCTGCAATCAGCTTAACAACTTCATCATGCGATATTCCCCGTATGCTCTTCAGGAAAAGCAACTCTCCCTCAAAGGAAAGTATAGCGATACCAACGGTTGTCCCGGGATCTATGCCGACTATCGTGTATTTGCGCCCTTTGCTTTTGAGTGGGAGGTATTTTATCTTGTCCCTTTCGACACTTTTCACGGTCACCTGGACATCAGCTGTAGAAGAAGGCTTTACAGGCACCTTATCCCTTCTTGCATTGATGGTATACTCAGCCCTGACATAACCTCCGAATCCCTCTGTAATTTTGGAATTAAAAGTAAAGCCGGTATCACGGGAAAATTTGCGCAGCGTATTCTCAATTTCCCTGCTCCGCTCCTTGACACCACCGTGAACTTTTCGTCTGTAACGATTCTGGCTCCATCCACCCCTACCCAGGGAGCGGGCTCTGCTCACCTTTATCTTTGTCATGTCCTCAAAGAGCGATACTTCACAACCCACACCAAGGTTTGCAAGTACAGCACATGCTTCAGCTTCCTCATTTGGATTGAACTGGTTGAATGTGAAATTATGCTCCTGGGCAAGCCGGGTCAGGGGCCTCTGATGAATACCTCCGGTAACCTGGACAAGTTTCGTACCCTCGGGAAGTTTTTCAAGGAAATGAATGAGATCTCTCTTGTCCGCCGCCAGCTCGTAGATATTGTCCACGGCAATATATACTGGACGATCTCTATGGATCATGCGGAGGATCTTATGCCGGCGAAGCATAGAATAATGGGTAACTTCGCCTTCCCCTAGAACAGCCACCGCATATCTTGGTGCTTCCTGAGCTCTTGAAGAGCCCTTTGCGATGTCAATTCCGTAAATAACCCCATTTTGCATATAAGAACAATGTATGTTAGTGATGTAATATAGTTATGACTCTTCAGGCGCTTTTATTGCATCAATGACCTCTCCGGGATCTCTTGCAAGACAATATTTGCGCTTGAAATGTTTCAGAAGATTCAGGACATCCCTTTCCAGAAGTTCGTCGGCATGTGGATGATCCGTCCCAACATACTGGGGCCAGTCAATGATCTGCACGCCTCCGTCGTATACGAATATGTTATACTCACTCAGATCAGAGTGAATGATACCTTTTTGGTAGATCTTATTCAGCTGGTCGATTATGCAATCCAAAAACCATGCAGGATCTTCAAGTCTTGTCTTGCACAGGAGACTGCCTTCCGCAACTTCCATCACAAGTGCATGCCGGTTGTTATCTATAAGCCGGGGTACGGATATATCCGGATAGAGTTTGCGCATTATCTCAGCTTCCCTTTTAGCAGCAAGCCTGGCTGCGTATATCCATGAAAAGTGTTCCTTGTCCTCTAGATGGCAACGTACACGCTTCACCCTTTTGAAACTGGTTCTCCCTTCCCTGTGAAACTTTATGATGACACCCTGCGGTTCACCAAAACCGAGTTCAGGCTCTTTCACAGCCTCAAGCACTACCGACTCTTTGCCAACTCCAATCTCATCACCGATGGCGCTGATGGTGCCTCTCTTGACAAATGTGTTTAAGGCAAGTGCATCATATGCATCAAAATATATCTGGTAGCCTTCATAAGGAGTACCGGTCACCACTACAAGGTTTTTCTTTTTTAGCGCCCTGATTTTGTATTCAAGTGTGGAATATGGCAGTTTGGTGATCTTCATCAACTCTTCCACAGGCACCCATTCATAATGCTTCATCCCGACCTCAATACCCTGAAGTATGCGAAGATCCTTACTGTCGAGTTCCCTGAATATCTTAATGACGTCGGTTATCATCTGCTTTGTAATTACCGGGATTATTTAGATGGTTTGTGGTATAAGTTTAAAAAAGGATATTTTTGTATAGTAGTATAAAAGAGGGAGAATTTATCACAGGAATCGAGCCCATGCCTCCTCCTCGACTCTCCTGATCACTTCCTTCAACGGCAATTTCACTTCTTCGGCAACCCTGCGACAATCTTCGTACTCCGCAGACATGTGCAATATTTCGCCGCTTTTGTCCTGTGCAATCTTGACAGCAACCTTAAACTCCCTAGAACCTACACTGATATTGACCCTGTCCATCCTGCGGTCTGCAACGTAGCGATGCCTGGTGGGAATAACACGTATTCCAAGTGTACCTGTTTCCTTCATGAGCTCCCTTGCAACACGGTCACTGTTCTCAGGCTTCGTAATTACCTTGATAATATGACCGGACCTGCCTTTTTTCATGGTTGCCGGCGTGATTGTTACATCCCTTGCACCCACAGACAGCAATTTTTCAAAAAGGCTGCCGAGAATCTCACCTGTTACGTCGTCCACATTGGTTTCCAGTATTTCAATAGTATCCCTGGAAAGTGTATCCTGCACATCCATGATCATCGAGCGCAGCACATTCGGGTCCTCTGTATCCGCATCCCCGGCACCGTAACCAACTGATCTGACCTTACCCCTTGGAAGATTTTCCAGTGGTTTTGCAAAATATGCAAGGATAGCCGCACCTGTCGGGGTCAGCATTTCCATGCTTCCGCGACCATAGAATGACAGGTCACTCTGTCGGAGTATTTCAAGGGTTGCAGGCGCCGGGACTGCCATCACACCATGAGCGGCTCTTACCATTCCACCACCAACATTGGCAGGCGTGCAGAAAACTGAATCAGCAGCTACCTCATGAATCGCAAAACAGGAACCAATAACATCCGCAAGCGCATCCTTCTGACCAACCTCATGGAAATGTAGTTCTTCAAGAGGCAGACCATGTACCTTTGACTCTGCTTCTGCCAGAATGGAAAACACACCAAGGACACTTTGTTCAACAACAGCAGGAAGACCTGCATTTTTGACCACATCAACAATTTCAGAATAGTGTCTGGAATGGGTCTCATGGGGAACATCTATCCTTACATCGACAGCCTCGATACCGCGTTTGTCGACCTTGTTAACGGATACTGATACGTCAACAACGGATTCTATCACCTTGCATACCTTTTCACCATCAACACCAAGACCTATCAGGCTTCCAAGTATCATATCGCCGGCTGCACCTGAGAAAGGTTCGAATATAAGAGACCTCATGATTTCACATCTGTTGAATTGACCTGTTTGTATTTTGAAACGCTTAACGTGAATGACCAAAAACTCACACAAGGAGTTATTCCTTATCCCTTGCCTTTGCAACAGTATTTGCTATCCTTGCGGCAAAAGAACCGGCTACAAAACCTGCATCAATGTTAACGACCGAGAGAACAGAACATGACTGCAACATGGAAAGCAGCGCAGCCTCACCTTTAGCACCTGCCCCATAGCCTGTTGACACGGGAAGCCCTATGACAGGCACATCCACCAGGCTGGAAACTACCGTTGGAAGGGTGCCTTCCCTGCCTGCCGCGACAACAATGGAATCGGGTTTCTTTTCCTGGAGTTTCAGCATCTCTCCCACAAGCCTGTGGAAACCGGCAACACCTACATCATAGATAGCAATTGTCTCGCATCCCATCTCATTGGCTACCATCCGTGCCTCCTCGGCAACGTCTATGTCTGCGGTCCCGGCCGTGATAATAGCAACAATGCCTCCTGTACTGGGAGCTGGCGTGCCGTCGTGAACTACAGCCAAAGTCCTGTGCAGGCTCCACTCAAGCTCATCCGGGCTGAAGCTGGAATCCAATGCTTCCTGATGATCTTTTCCAAGACGGGTTATCAATACGCGACCTGTTGCAGCAACCTGGGCTTTTGCAATTTCCACAACATCCTTCGGATCCTTCCCCTCCGCAAGCACAGCTTCCATAATACCAGTACGATGTTTGCGGAAGATGTCTACTTTCGCAATATCGGAGACAGGTACATAACCCATGCACCTTATCTGCTCTTCTGCAGTTTCAAGGTCCATCTCATTGTTCTTTATTTTGTTCAATAGGTTCTTAAGTTCCATTTTTTACTCCAGGAAATATAGGCTCATAGGCACGAATATTATTCATTTAATTTGACAAATCAGCTGCAATTCTAATTCTATATGATGGCAAATACATATTTTAACGTTATCAAAAGTTAAGAGTTCAACAGAAAACTATAATATGAATAAAACTCTGTTCCCATTATGGAAGGACCACTTGAAAAAATATATAATTTGCCTACTGCAATCCTGCTGGCGATTGGCATATCACTGAGTGCCTTTTTATTTTACAGCATGATGAAATCTGCAGAAAGCGGCAATATTGTTATGGTAATACTGCTTGCAGTCGCCGTTTCAATCGTTGCGTTCGTAGTCACCCAGGCCATGAAGTTTCACAGGTATAGGGACCTCTGAAGGTCACTTCATTCTTTTCCTGGATTCTTCGACCTCATCGATGATGCCCGGATATTCCCTGAACATGGAAAGAATATCAAGGGCTGCAACCAGATCTACAACGCCGATAGCACCAATGGCTCCACCATCGAGTGTCCTGATAGGAGCCACAACTACAGATTTTCCCCTGTACACTCCTTCTGAAGGGACCGTTCTGATAACCGTATTAGTCCTGATAGCCTCTTCAAGCACAGGTCCTGTATAGTTCCTATCGATAATATTTCCCCTTTCCATGCGAATGCCTTTGTGGTTCATACTACGGATGGTAATGGGAATACCTAATAGAGTATGTATGGCCTGAGCTATAGGTTCAAGATCTTCGGAGGTTGAATCCGCACATATTTTCAAACAAAAAGTTTCTTTGTTTTCACTATTGCATTCCATCTTAGATCATTCCATATTCCACTTCATGGGATTAGAAAGATACTTTTTACATGGCTTATTCCATGACCATGACATATTCATGAGCTGAAACTGCTGCAACAGCTCCTTCTCCAACTGCTGTAACAACCTGCCAGAGTACAGTCTCACGGCAGTCACCGGCTGCATAAATACCACTGATAGAAGTTTCCATTCTCTCATTTGTCTTTATGAAACCGGCCTCATTCTTATCAACATCTATGAGTTCCGTCCTGGGGACAATACCTACAGATATGAACACACCGTCAATGTCCATTTCGGTCTTTTCTTCCGTCTTTACATTCTTCAAGAGAACTTTCTCAACAAGTTCTTCGCCAAGAATCTCCTCAATAACAGTGTCCCATATGAATTCGATGTTCTCCTTTTCATAGACTCTTTTCTGAAGAAGACTACATGACCTGAGCTTGTCTCTCCTGTGTACAATGTAGACCTTGCTGGCAATGCTTGAGAGTATCAAAGCTTCAGTAACTGCGGAATCACCTCCACCCACTACAATGACCTTCTGCCCGGCAAAGAAAGGACCATCACAGGTTGCACAATAAGAAACGCCCTTTGCAAGGTATTTTCCCTCGCCCGTTACACCCAGACGCCTTGGTTCCGCACCTGTGGCTATAATCACAGCCTTGGCTTCAAATTTTCCATTATGAGCAACAATGATCTTCTTATCTCCTGCATCTTCTATCTTTTCAACATCAGCAGACTGTAGCTTCACACCGGCAGTATTTGCATGATCATTGAAGCGTTCCATCAGCTCACCACCGGAAATTGAAGCAAAACCCGGATAGTTCTCTATGATATTTGTCAATGATATTTGTCCCTGAACGACGGACTTCTCAAGAACTATTACATCCATCCCATATCGAACAGCGTATATTCCCGCTGTCAGGCCTGCGGGTCCTCCTCCTACGATGATAAGGTCATGCATGATAACAACCATCAGCCTAGAATATTACTTGCTTTTTCCCTGTCCGGCACACCGACAAAGACGATTTCATCATCGATAATGGTTGTAGGTATTGACCGGATATTGAATTTGCTGGCAAGTTCTTTTCCTTCGGGGGTATCAAGATCTACTTCCTCATACTCGAAATCATATTTTTCTTTGAGTTCCCTCCAGAGATTTTTTGCAGCAGGACAGAAATGACACCATTCCGAATGGACCAGAGTTACTTTTACCAAATATACCACTCCTTTGGTTTTTTGTTGATTGTATGTTAGTAATGATATATCTCGTTACAGATTATATAAATTTCCAGGCTTTCAGAGTAGAATATAAATACTAACCTGCATATAAAAAAAACTAATAGCTTTATTAAAATTAAAAACAGGTGATAGTTAGTATGCCACGCTACTCAATCGAAGAGTTCATAAGCAAAACCGGCCAGAAGGACCTTGGAGAAGGGAAATTCGAGCTTGAACGTGACAGGATGCTTGAAGTCAATCTTAACGGCAGGGTCTGGACCAAGAGAGGCACCATGGTTGCACATCTTGGAAATGTCAAATTCACACGTGAAGGATTACTTGAACACGGACTTGGCAAGTTCGTAAAGAAGTCATTTACGGGTGAAGGAATATCCCTTACGAAAGCAGAAGGCGCGGGTAAAGTGTACCTTGCAGACAGCGGGAAAAAAATATCAATTATAAATCTTGAAAACGATTCGATATATGTTAACGGGAACGACCTTCTTGCCTTTGAAGAAGGGATAAACTGGGACATAAAACTAATGAAAAGAGTGGCAGGCATCATGTCAGGTGGTCTCTTCAATGTGAGACTCGAAGGAACCGGAATGGTAGCTATTACAACCCACTATGACCCCCTCACCTTGAGAGTTTCAAACAACACGCCGGTTTTCACTGACCCGAATGCAACTGTTGCATGGTCAGGAAACCTACAGCCAGATGTCAAGACTGATGTTTCATTTAAGACATTTGTGGGTAGGTCAAGTGGTGAGAGTATACAGATGGCCTTCAAAGGCGAGGGTTTTGTTGTTGTCCAACCCTATGAAGAAGTGGCCTATGTTATGAACACTGCCTGATAAAAGAAATAAACAGAGATTCAGGGATATATTCCCTGCTATCTTTAACCTTTTGTGATACAGTCATACCTGACGTCAGCCTTTACAAGTTCCGGGATATCACCCCAGAAACCTATGAACTCACCCTGTATCACAATAGCTCCTTTTATGCCATCGACATTTCTCACAGTATCAAAAGCATCTTCAACTGAAGCTTTTCCGGCACCTGTTGCATTCCCAAGGGCTGTTGCTGCAGAATCTGCCAATGAGACATTGTCAGAAAAAATAACCGCTGCATCTGCCATACCGAAACTAATAGAAGGTCCCACAGTACCAGAGGATGTGCATATTCCGGTAATAGTCTCCCGGGATTCCAGTGTAAACCCAAGATTCTTCAAAGGAGATTCACCTGCATAAATACCTATGACAACAGGCCTGTCATTGATGATAGCAATATCACCTCCATTGTCCACAAAAGCAAAAGAAGCACCAGACTCAACCATCGCTTCAACGGCAAGGGAAGATATCGTACCGGCAACAGCGCTCATGGGACCGATGTTCATTGCATTTCCGGCTTTTACCATCCTCCTGACAATCTCGGGAGCTTTATCCTTTAATTCGTAGGGTTCCAGACTGGTCTTAAAAAAAGTATCTTCTGAAATGTACCTCTCGAGTTCGTTGCGGTGATAGATGATAGCCTCTTTTGCAACGTCTATGTACGACTGCTCATCTGCCTGGATGGTGACAATAGTCTCCTTTAAACGATAGTTTTCTTTCATGTCAACTGAAAAAAGGTATAAAACCAGGGTTTACTCGTTTGTAGTTTGCATTTCACTTGTTGTTGATCAGGGTCAATGCATTGTGAGGACACATTTCAACACATGTGCCACACTGTATGCATTTGCTCTTGTCTACAAGAAGACTGTATTCCTCATCCAGTGAGAAAACCTTTGTAGGGCACACAGATATACATGCACTACATTCAACGCATTCATCCTCATCCCATTCAATAGGAGTATCAAGTCTTGTGACAACCGCTCCCTTGGATACAAGAGAAGACCTCATTTTCTCAAAATGTTCTTCCAGGACATCCGCAACAACCTCGCCATGTGAGCGGTCAAAATGTGCCTGAGATACATTCAAGAGCACACCGGTCTCAACAATTGCTTCTGCAAGGATGGGTTTTATGACTACCTCAGACGAGATGTAAATTTTGATTTTCATATCAGTGCCTCCTGGCGAACAACTTGCTGATGTCATCACTAGTTATGATACCTATCACATGATTCTTATTATTCAGAACAGGTAATGCAGATACACCTTGCTGGTCAAGACGCCTGGCAACCACATCCACACGTTCATCGATCTTTGCGGTTATGACCTTCTTAGTCATTATATCCTCTACAAGGTCAAACTTGTCCTGGGAAACAGCCTTTGAGATGTCCCAGGCTGTCACGATACCCACCAGTGAATTGTCTTTGCTTACCACAGGAAGATGATTAAAAGCCGTATCCATTATGATCTTTGCAGCCTCATAGACGCTCGCATCCTTATCTATAGTTACCACATTTGTGGACATTATCCCGGAAACAAAGGTGACTCCCTCAGTCTCTTTCATTGGTTTTGCCGAAGCATCGGAAGGAAGGTTCTCTACAGGCATTGTAACGGAGAACTCACCCTTTGATATCCAGTCCTTCAATTCGACTGCTATTTTCCTGGCTTTCTTGAAGCTCGAAAGCGATGATGTGGCAACTTCTTTTCCGTTGATTTCAACGCAGCCGGACTTCAATTCTGCATATGTTACCTTACGCAGAGACGGACGATCCCTGCTGGGAACGCCATAATCAAGTATGTTGGTAGTGATATCCACATCTGTCACAGCGGCAGCCTGAGCAACATTTTCATCCAGTACGGGAATAGGGATGCCCATTCCGATATATAGGGAAGTACCATAACCTTCAAAATTTGCAGCCCTGATGTAATCGGAGCTCATTTTCTTCACGTCACCTTGAACCATAAGAGTCCCGAACATTCCGGCAGATGCGTGCTGTGTGCCCGGCCCCACAATATAGCCCTGCGTACCGCCCAGGAAAATACGACTTCCGGTTCCAATTGTCCGGTAATCAGGATCATTTGACAGAGGAGATAGTACACCTGCACCGGAATATGTCACGTTCCCGAAATTCGGGAGCAATGAACCCATATATGTATGTATGGTCTGCTTAGTACCATTGGTTGCTGCATTGTATTTCTGATATGCATTTCTTGGATTAACCATAATTGCCTGGTTCATGTCCTCAAGAGTAATTGAAGTATCAAGCAGCTTGCGCGGATAGCAATCGGTCCCATGGGAGACAGCATGCAGGTCTACCGACTTCCCGCGTATAAGATCTTCTATGACATGTGCTCCACCGTATTCCATACCCAGGGATTCGGAAAGCTGGGTTGCTCCCATGAACGCATCCACTGCAGCTACTCCAGTATAGGCTTCAACATCGTTCATCCACACTTTCTGCATTTTAATAGGTGGTTCGGAATGACCGAAATTAAACCATACACCGGATGAACACATCGCGCCGAAGGTACCTGTAGTCACCACGTCGACTTCCCTAGCAGCACCTTCAGGACCAAGCTCTGCAACAATACCCACCATTTCCTCTGCGGTGACAACATTGACACTGCCATCTTTTATTTTAGAGTTAATTTCATGAATTGTCTTTTTTACCATGCACTATTCCTCTGAGATCTTGAAAATGAATAATTTAGATTACTATAAATTACTTGTGGTAATCATACTATGAGGAGAAAAATTTTAAAAATACGCTCGTTTACTGTTTTTTGCATTCAAAAGAGACTATTTTGATTTAATGCTAGAAGGGAACATTTTCGCACGTATATCGGAATCGGCATCTCAAAAACATATATAAAAAAGGCATGACAGCCGGGAATGGAACTGTCAGTCTATTTGAATGAGGCGCTTTTTTCCGAAGTCCTTTATTTCCAGAACGATCTCCAGAACACCATTCCTATAACTTGCCTGTGCCGTATCAGGATCAACTGTCACAGGGAGATCAATATCCTCAAAGTAGTCCAGTTCATCATTAGAAGCCTTAAGTTCCATTGAAGATTCCGTGGCATTCACTTCAATGTCATCCTTATCGATACCAGGAAGTTCTGCAACAACATGCACCTGACCCTCGATCTCAAAAATATCTATTAGAGGATTTCTTTGTTCAATACGGACCTGCTGCCTCCCTGAGAACATATCGTCTTCATAATCCGGCGTATCGCCAAATTTCCTGATTTCGGGCTCTTCCCCGGGACGCTTGGACACAGAAAAACCATAAACAAACGGTTGTTTGGAGATATCATCCAGATCCAGACCAAACTTTTCCATCATGTGTTCGATGATATCTTCAATATCCTTGAAATCCTCATCATCCGGGAATTTGTCAAAAAAACTTCGCCTTTTTCTTTTGTCCGACATTGAAACACCATTTTGTATTGGAAATTTGCTTCCTTAACATGAATTGTAAAATAGGGCATCCTTTATAAAATAATTCATTGCAAAATTGTACTCCCTGTGCCCTCCACACAGAAAACGATGTCATCCGGCTAAAGAGGAATTGTTATAAGGGATAGGACCAGCATGTTCTGTGATGGCACAGGGTTCCAATCTCCCGGAGAAAAACGGGAAGGCACTCTTTCCACTATACACTGTCACATTTATCGGAACCCTCGGTTTTGGGATAATCCTTACTTTTCTTGTTTTCCTGGTAACAGAATACGGAGGCAATGCACTGATTTACGGCCTTCTTGCCTCAACCTATCCTGCCTTTCAGTTAATAGGAGCTCCCATACTGGGCCGATGGTCTGATATCTACGGACGTAAAAAGATACTGCTTCTAAGCCAGATAGGTACGCTTATTGCATGGATCATCTTCCTTGTTGCCCTGTTTCTACCTGTTACTGAGTTGATAGAGGTAGATTCGGATATCCTGGGTGTTTTTGTTATTACTCTTCCCCTGTTAGCTATATTCTTTGCCAGGGCACTTGACGGACTTACCGGCGGAAACGTATCTGTTGCCAACGCATATCTGGCCGACCTGACCTCGGAAGAGGATAGGAATAGAAATTACGGCAGGATGTCAGTGGCATCCAACCTGGGTTATGTCTTTGGCCCGGCACTTGCAGGAGTACTGGGTGCCACCGTTTACGGAGAGGTTCTCCCTGTATCTGCCGCCCTGGTCATTTCTATAATCGGTACGGCAATAATCATCCTGTTCCTGCCTGAAGCACCTGCCTGCACACCTGAAGAGTACCCTAATCCCGAAAGTACGAGAAAGACACTGGGGCAGGAGCATAAGGAATGCTATAAGGTCAAAAATGAAAAGAAATTAAATTTGCGGGATGTTTTCAAAATAGAATACATCCCTTTTATGCTAATGCTGTACTTCCTGATATTCCTGGGATTCAACATATACTATACAGCTTTTCCTGTCTTTGCCGTGGATGCTCTAAAGTGGAGTCCGGCTGCCCTTGGAATTTACTTCTCCGTCATCAGCGCAATGATGGCATTTGTCCAGGGACCGGTCCTTGAGAGACTTGCCAGGAGGTACAGAGAATCGATCCTGATAGTCACAGGAGGATTTATCCTTGGAATACAGTTCATACTCTTAATTCCGGGAAATATTTTCCTCATATATCTGGCAGCCGCTTTTTTTGCATTGGGAAACGGGATAATGTGGCCTTCTATCCTTTCAGTTCTCTCGAAATTTGCAGGAGCTACATACCAGGGATCAGTGCAAGGCTTTGCTATGAGTTCCAGTAGTTTTGCAAGCATTATCGGACTGCTTGCAGGAGGATTACTTTATACGCAGATTGAATCACTTTCTTTCCTGATAGCTGCTGTAATCATTTTTATCGCAGTCATTCTTTCATTCCGACTTATCAAAATAGAAAAACAGAAAAAATGATAATCAATATATAGAATCCTGAGAGACTTGCTATGATCACTATTTGCAAGAAATCCTGCAATAGAAGATGATTTTCAGCTTATCTTTAAAGGTGGGGATTATGTGGAGAAATATTATGAAGCCATTGTAGTGGGAACTGGTGTAGCAGGATCTGCTATCGCACACCGGCTAAACAATGCAGGCATGAAGGTTGCTGTCACTGACGTAGAAAGATATGGCGGGACCTGTGTCCTGAAGGGATGTACTCCCAAAAAGATACTTACAGGCATGGCAGATATCATTGATTCGAGCAACAGAATGATAGGAAAAGGCGAGGCAGGACCACGCCGGAACATCATCTGGAAAGAGCTTATTGATTTCAAAAATGAAATTATTGATACATATTCCGCTGCAAGGCTCAAGGGATATGAGGAAGCGGGTATAGACACCTATTATGGAGCAGCTCAGTTTAAGGATGATTCAAGCCTCATAATAGGGAATGATACAGTAAAAGCGAAGTATATTATTCTTACAACAGGTGCAGAACCTCTTGATATCAGTATACCGGGAGTCGAATATATTACAACAAGCGATAAATTTCTCGACCTGGAAGAACTTCCGGAAAGGATCATCTTTGCGGGCGGAGGTTTCATATCCTTTGAATTTGCCCATATAGCTGCTCATGCAGGTACAAAGGCAACAATTTTGCATCGAAGTTCAAGAGCACTGAAGAATTTTGAGCCTGACCTTGTAGAAATTCTTATCAGAGCTTCGGAGTATGCAGGCATCCAGGTCAAAACCATGCAGGAGATCTGGAAGATAGATTACGATACTACTAACTCTGAAATCATAGTTACAACTTTTGACAGGATCGATCATAAAGAAGTAACTTACAGGTGCGATATGGTCGTACATGGTATGGGCAGGACCGCCCGGATAAAGGAACTTAAACCTGAAAAAGGGAACGTTGCAGTAAAAAACAGGGCCATAGATGTCAATGAATATCTCCAGAGCACATCAAATCCCAGGGTATATGCAGCAGGAGACTGTATACAAAAAGGATTGCCACTGACACCTGTTGCCTCGATGCAGGGACAGATCGTCGCTTCCAATATAATTGAAGGAAACCGGCACATTCCTGATCATAGCGCAGTAGCTTCGGCGGTTTTCACAATACCCGTCCTTGCAGGAGTAGGGTTATCCGAAGAAGAGATGACCGAAGATCATGAAGTAATATTCAATGATATGTGCCAGTGGTACTCTGTAATCAGAACAAATATGGAATTTGCAGCCTCAAAGATCATCATTGAAAAGAATACCGGAAGAATAGTCGGTGCACATATGCTGGGACCTGAAGCTGAAAACGTAATTAACCTCTTTGCCTTGGCAATAAGCTATGGTATGAGAGTATCAGATCTCAAAGATGTTATCTATGCCTATCCGAGCATCAGTTATGACGTAAGGAATATGCTGGGTTAAGGCAGAAATGTGCCATGCTTTGTGAAATTTCAAGACTTTCTTCAATTAGCCTCCTCAAAAGAAAGCAGCCTGAAAGACATAAAAAATGCCGCATATATCAGAACTGCAGCGATCAGGAAAACCCCGGCTCCAATTTGTGAATATATGAATCCTCCAAACACCAGGCCTGCAATACTTGCAATGCTTGTGAAACCGGATGATACTCCCTGTACAACGCCCTGATGTTCTTTTCCTGCAAGTTTTGACAATATAGACTGAATTGAAGGCCACATAAAACCGTTACCAACCGCAAAGAGAATAGCTGCTGCATAGGTCAGCAGCACATCACCGAAAGCAAGTAATACAAAATTAGTACCAAGAATAATACTTCCTATTATAGCCAGTTGGCTGTCTGAAAACTTCATTGATACATTACTCAATACAGGACCTTCAACTATTACAAGCATTAGACTAAGGGCAGAGAAAAAGAACCCCATCTCAGCAACATCCCAGTCAAGTATATCAATGGCATATACAGGGAAGGCGGCATAAAACATGTTGAAGGCAATGAAAACGAGGAAATAAATCAGAAGCATATACGGAATATGTTCAATAGCAAATGCATCTTTAAAGCCGGGACGGGACTTTTGTCCGGATGTTACGCACTTTTCGTACTCGTTTCCAGATATTTTACTTTTTTCAGAACTGCTGCTTTCGGGATTATCCGCGCATTTCCTGGATTCCGGAACAAAGAAAGCAATCAATAGAAGACCTGCCAATGAAATTATTATGGCCGCAAGCACCGGAAGTTTCTCACCATAAACGGTGACGCTCAAGAGTCCGGCCAGTGCTGGACCTGCTATAAATCCAAGGTTCATTGCCACAGACATCTTCCCGAAATTCTTACTCCGATCCTTTTCTTCAGTAATATCTGCAACATACGCGTTTGCGACGGACACATTTCCACCGGTAAGTCCGTCAAAAGCCCTCGCTATAAACAATAATATCAGCGGTATTGTGACGGTGAATTCGCCAAGCAGGCTTGAACTTACATCCCGGAGTACTATGACCGGAACGAACAGGGCTATCATAAAGATAATCCAGGATAGCAGAGTACCTGCCTGGCTTAGCAAGAGTATTTTTTTACGTCCGTAGATATCAGACCATTTTCCAAGCAGCGGGCCACCTATAAGTTGAAATGCAGGATACATGGAAGCGATTATACCATATATTAGCGCATTTCCCCCAAACCTTTCAACAAGGAAAACCAGGAAAGGAAGCACAAGACTTAGGCCAAGTGTTCCTATGAAATTCACGGTCAGAATGGGATAGATAGAAATATTCCGGGTACTCTTTTCTGGCATCGTCAATTTAAGTTAAAATGGATACTATTTGATTTTTTTGCAAAGAGAAAATAAATGGCTTGCAATACTAGCCGGCAAAAGATATATTTGAACCAGCTCTGTACTCAGATGCATGGAAGAACTATACCTGAAAGACTGTTATCTTAAGGAATTCGAAGCTACAGTAGAGAGCGTGAAGGACGATAAATTCGTTGTACTGGACAGGACAGCTTTCTACCCGAAATCCGGCGGCCAGCCTCATGACACAGGGATACTTGTGCGTGATGGCGAAGAGTTTCCAGTGACCTTCGTCGGCAAATTCGAAGGAAAGATCAGCCACGAGATTTCCGTACCGGGGCTTAGGGAAGGCGACAAGGTAAAAGGTTTCATTGACTGGGAGAGGAGACAGCTTTTCATGAAATACCATACAGCCTGCCATATACTGAGTGCAATCATCCATAATGAGACGGGGGCCATGATCACCGGTAACCAGCTTGCTGAGAACAAAACACGCGTTGATTTCAATCTCGAAAACTTTGATCGTGGACAATTGAAGTCTTATGAATCAAAGGTTAACGAGATCATAGACCTTGATATTCCTGTGACCATAAGCATATTACCAAAGAACGAAGCTTTCATGATTCCTTCGGTAGTCAAACTCAAGGATGCATTCCCGCCTGATGTAGAAGAAATCAGGGTAATTACAATTCCGGATGTTGACCGGCAGGCCTGCGGCGGAACTCATGTTTCATCAACTGGGGAGATATCCCACATAGAAATATTCAAAGCAGAGAACAAGGGAAAGAACAACAGAAGAATATATTTCAGATTTAGAAGCGATTGAAATACAGACAGCTATTTTCAACTTTATCATTTCACTTAAGAAACATTCCCGACAAGGACCTTTTCCATACTTTCATTTTTTTCCACATAAACAGGCAGCAGTACGTGAACCGTAGTCCCTACACCTTCTGTACTTTCGATCCATATTCTTCCCCCGTGAACCTCTACGATATTCTTTGAAAGGTAAAGACCAAGTCCATTACCACCGTAATTGCGGGTCATGGACCCGTCTACTTGATAGAATCTATCAAATATCCTTGGAAGGTGATTTTCAGGTATACCCACACCGTGATCTGATATTTTGACATGCATCCATTCGTTTTCCTCAGAGACAGATATTTCGATACTACCGGATTTTTGAGAGAATTTTACTGCATTATCCAGCAGATAAACGAAAAGTTGTTTGAGTATCTCCGTATTGCCATAGACAAAACGCATGTTTTTAGCAAAATTCCTGTCAAGGGACATCCCCTTTTCCTCGATCTTCAATGAAAGGCTTTTGATAGTGTTTTCCAGAACATCTGTCAAGCAGAGAGGAGAAAAGATATGCTGCTTGTTGAACTGGAAAGCATTCATATGCAGAAGTGATTCTATCAGGCTGTGCAGGCGCTCGGAATTTGAGACAATAACTTTCAACCCTTGACGCTGCTTTTCATTCAAATCACCCAGCATACCTTCATACATTATCTCACTGTATCCTTTTATGGAGATCAGCGGAGTCTTGAGCTCATGAGTCACATTGGAGATAAATTCATCTTTCATCTGGTCGAGGGATTTCAGTTCCTCATAGGATTTGGTAGTTTTCTCCAAAAGCTCTATGTTCTCAACTGTGATACCTGCCAGCTTACCCACACTCTCAAGAACATACAAATCATCTTCATTCAACTGGAAGTCCTGTTTTACAGAGAAAACAAAAGAACCGATGGTCTGGTTATGTGCAACCATTGGAAAAACAACATAGTTTCCGGAATTCATTCCGGGATAAGTTTCTGAGTCTAAAGTGATAGTAAGTGGTTTTATGGTTTTTTCGGATGGATCATTTATTTTCAGGATATCAGAAAAAAAGGATTTTTCAAGAGGGACATTGCATATAGATGTTTTCAGCGAGGTCGGAACCTCGGCGTCTGCAACCAGGACAGCCTTACCGATATCATGCCTGACCATATGAATGAATCCATAATCAGCCTCCAGATAAAAAAGAAACTCGTGTAGCAAATCATGCAGAAATGCATCGGCATCAAGAGAAGTGGCAGATATTGAGGTAGCAGAATGTAATATTAGGAGATCCCTATCTTTTTTATATGCTTTTTTCTCTGCAATCTCGCGTTTTGCAGAAATCCCGGAAACAGTAATGCTGGAAAGCATAAAAACAATGAAAAGAAAAGAGGGAAGATAAAGCTCATTTACAGATAAATGTGGCAAACGATTGAAAAAGCTCCCGTTGCCCAGAGTCGGATTATTTATCAGGCCACAGATGATCACCGCAAGAAAAGCAAGAATTGCTGAAACTAGAACGGTTGTCAACTTCTTTCTCATGTACCACCTGCAAAAATTAATGATTTCCAACAACAAATTATAGACAATGATTGGATATTAAATATATAAAGTCTTCATATATAGCATATATAAGTTCCGATTTTATTTTGTCATCTCCATAGTGGATGAGTGTGTATATACTAATGCGTCATCGAATGCTTAACTTTTTAAGTAGTTAGATGTATCTAAAGTTGCTATCTAAAGGCTGATGTCTGCTAGGATAAAAACGTAAGGCTTATGGGCTGCTTGCAGACAATTATAATACATATGGTTACGTTAATTCCATATCGCAAAGGTAGAATTAACTATTATAAATAATTGAATAATTACATTGATCTTGTGGAGATAAACAGAATGAAAGTATTGGTCAGTGATCCGTTATCCGAACAGGGATTGGCGAAACTTAATCAGCATTTTACAGTTGATGTGTTAACAGGGCTCTCAGAAGAAGAACTGGTGGACAAGATACCTGATTACGAAGCTCTCGTTATCCGTAGTGGAACACAGGTTACAAGGAAAGTTATCGAGGCTGCGGACAAGATGAAAATCATCGGAAGGGCAGGAGTAGGAGTCGACAATGTTGATGTGGAGGCAGCCACTGAAAAAGGAATCATCGTTGTCAACGCACCTGAAGGGAATATGCTCTCAGCTGCGGAACATACAGTCGCAATGATGCTTGCTCTTTCCAGGAATATCCCGCAGGCCAATTCATCTCTGAAATCAAAGAAATGGGAACGTAAGAAGTTCATGGGTGTGGAGGTCAATGGCAAGGTCCTTGGTGTGATCGGGCTCGGACGCATAGGTGCGGAAGTTGCAAAAAGGGCACAGGGACTGGAAATGGATATTCTGGCATATGATCCTTTCATCTCAGAGGAGAGGGCAAAAGAGCTGGGAGTAAAGCTCAGAACCGTGCAGGAAATCGCCAAGGAGTCTGACTTCATAACGGTTCACACACCCCTAACAAAGGAAACGAGGAACATCGTTGACAAGGCTGAATTTGACCTGATGAAAAGCAATGCAAGAATCGTCAATTGTGCACGTGGTGGTATAATCAGTGAGGAAGCGCTTGCAGAAGCCCTCCAAAGTGGTAAGATTGCCGGTGCTGCTGTGGATGTATTCGTTAATGAACCTCCCTTTGAGAGCCCACTCCTCGACTGCGATAACCTTATAGCTACTCCACACCTCGGAGCATCTACGGAGGAAGCACAAATCAATGTTGCAGTATCTGTTGCCGAAGAAGTTATTTCGGTACTTAATGGCGGGACTGCAAAAAACGCTATCAATATTCCTTCTGTTAAGCCTGAAATTATGACAATGCTTGCCCCTTACATCCAGCTTGCTGAAACCATGAGCAAGGCCTGTGCACAATTGCTGGGTAAGAACTATGAGAGGCTTGAGATCAGCTATCACGGAGAAATAGCTGAAAAGGATACAAGACCGATCACTGTTGCAGCATTGAAAGGCATGCTTCAGGTAGCTCTTGGATCTGCTGTCAATTATGTTAATGCAGCCTCCCTTGCAAAATCCAGAAAAGTTGGAGTTATCGAGAGCAAGTCAGAGACTTCTGAAGAGTATGCATCTACAATCAGTATTAAGATAATAAGAGGCAATGAAAGTGAATCAATCACCGGTACCGTTATTGGTAATTCTGGAAAGATCATAAGCATTAACAACGAGCACGTTGATATAGTACCATCCGGATACATCATTGTTGCAAAACACGTCAACAAGCCGAATGTCATTGGACCATGTTGTATCGTACTCGGGGAGAACGGTATTAATATTTCAGGAATGCAGGTCGGCAGGGCTGAGATCGGCGGTACAACTATGATGGCCTTGAATGTTGATTCGGAAGTTCCGGAACCCATCCTCAAAGAGATGAGATCCGTAGAAGGAATTATTGATGCTAAACTCATCAAACTCTGAACATAACTACAGAGCAATAGAATTATAAATATAATAATTAAAATGTGTCCAGTAAAATAATTACAAAGGCGGAAGTTGATCCTTTAAGATGATGAGAAAGCGAATATATCACCGGTTTCCCCACAGGCAGGTAGAATTCGAACAGAAGTACCGTTACCATTCGGACCTACCCTTTTTTACAAAGGTTATGGCAAATATGGACGGTAAATTCGGAATGTTTGTTACCGAATCTGTGACCCAGCGGGGACACAGAATACAGGCTAAAAGGGAGATACGTGTGGAGATCGTAACCAACGGCGTAGACTTTGCTCCGTTGAATTATGAGAATGTCGATGATATAATCGAGACCATAGAAAAGGAAGGAATTATTGACTTCCGGATCAATCTTAACTACAGTTATCTCGACGGTAAGTACAACAGAGTAGCTTTCAGAGGAGATATTTACCTGGTGCGTGCAATCCTTGAGAATGAGTTGTTGGTACTTCAGATCAACCATCTGGATGGGCAAAAGCGCACTGAATGCGGAAGGGTCGCGGATACAATCATAGATGAGCTTAGACGTGGTTCATAAATGGATGAATTAGCACTGGTTGTTGCAACACCTTTTAAGAAAAAAGCAACATCTTCCCTTTCCATAAAGGATTTTGAGTTTGCACTTTCCTTTGATCTGAAATGGATGGCACCGGATCACGCATCAAAAGTAAGGGATAAAGCTATTAGCTCCAGGCTTTTGAGGCTTGAAGGCGACAAACTGGCACCCACATTTGCAATTGAAAATATAGAATTACCTCAAGGATTCAAGCCTTCTGGCGATATTTTTACAGAGAAAACACCCATAGAGGAACTTATTTCCCAGATTGCCATGAAAACAGGCAAAGGTGAAAAAGAGGCGATTGTTGAGATAAATAGTCTTCAGGAAAGACTTGGGGACATGGTGGAAATAGAAATAGCTGCCCTGATAGTTGCGAGAGAAAAAGGATGTGACGTAGAGAGCACCTATCAGAAAATATATGACAAAGTTTTAAGTAAAGAGTGAGCACATAACATTTATGTACTAGTAACGTTATTCAGAGTCACGAATTTATCTCAGATAGATTCCATGTTCTTACTTTACTGGCACCTTACGGATGTTCGAACGCATAATCATGCGTGAGTGAGACATAATCTTGCGGAGGAACATTATGAGCAAGAAAACACACGTGAAGATAGTTAGAAAGACCAACCCACGGATACCAAAGCTGGTCGCAGATCTCAAACAGGTATCCCGTGACAACGATGTGCTCATCTGGAGAGATGTGGCAACCAGGCTTGAAAAACCAAGGCAGAATTATGCTGAAGTAAACCTCAGTAAAATCAACAGGTATGCAAATGAGAATGAAACTGTTCTTATACCTGGCAAAGTACTGGGTTCAGGAGTAATTGGCAAAGCAGCAACTGTAGTTGCATTAAGCTTCAGCTCAACAGCAAAGGAAAAGATCACCGACCTTGGCGGAAAGTGCCTGACAATTGAACAGGTCCTCGAAGAGAATCCCAAGGGATCCGGAATAAGGATTCTGCAGTAAAGGTGACCAAGATGACAATTATCGATGCAGACGGACTCATTATGGGAAGGCTTGCAAGCAAAGTAGCAAAGAGATTACTTGCAGGCGAACAGATAGACATAGTAAACGCTGAGAAGGCAGTAATATCAGGTTCCAAGATCAGCACCTTAAGGGAATACGATGAGATAATAAACATCGGTACCCGTGAATTTGGACCATATTTCCCAAAAAGACCGGAGAGAATACTGAAAAGGACCGTAAGGGGAATGCTTCCTTACAAGCGTGCAAGAGGAAAGGACGCAATGGCACGCCTCAAGGTCTACGTAGGGGTTCCGGCAGAGTTCAATGACAAGGAAATTACCAGCGTGGAAGAAGCAGATATGAACCGTCTGAGTTCTAACAAGTACCTTACCCTCGGGCAGGTCAGCACAAAATTGGGTTCCAAATTCTGAGGAGAATAAGAAATGTCAATTAAAGTTGTAACTTCATCCGGTAAAAAGAAGACAGCAATAGCACGTGCGACTGTCAAGAAAGGAACAGGAAGAGTGCGAATAAACAAGAAACCTCTCGAGATATATGACCCCGAGTTCGCAAAATTGAAGATCGACGAGGCAGTCATGCTCGCAGGCGAGACGGCAGCTACCCTTGATATCGATGTTACCGTCAACGGAGGAGGTATCATGGGCCAGGCAAATGCAGTCAGGACTGCTATCGCAAGAGGCATAGTTGATTGGACAAATGATACCGAAATCCGTGATACATACATGGCATACGACCGTAACCTGCTTGTAAACGATTCCAGGCAGAAAGAGACTAAGAAGTTCGGCGGACCCGGTGCACGTTCCAAGTATCAGAAATCATACAGGTGAGCTTTAAGAAATGATTCCAGTCCGGTGTTTTACCTGTGGAAAGGTAATTTCAAACTGTTGGGAAGAATATAAAAGACGTGTCCAGGAAGGAGAAAATCCTGGCACAGTACTTGATGACTTGGGAGTCACAAGGTACTGTTGTCGCAGGATGATTCTTTCCCATGTCCAACTTGTAGATACGCTGGCTCCATACCAGTAAAGGGACCGTAGGGTAGCCTGGACCATCCTTCGGCGTTCGGGACATGAGTACATCATGCGAATTACGCCGGTACCTGAGTTCAAATCTCAGCGGTCCCATATCCTTTAAGGTAAACACTGGAGGAGTCAGTCGATAGACGTGAAACCACGTTCGGAGGGATTCCGAATGAAATCTATTAAAATTAACTCAAGACCATAGTAGAGTTGTTCACTAGGAAACTGTTTTGGTACTATTAGTTGCTATGGTCGAACTATTTTGATTATTATTGTTACGGAATTGTACGTTAGGTGATCGATTGAACACAGAACACTATACCAGGTATGAAAAAGCAAGGATCATTGGAGCAAGGTCATTACAGATTTCAATGGGAGCACCAGTGCTGATCGATGATCAAAATACAAATTCCCTTTATCTTGCCAAAAAAGAGTTTGAGATGGGAATTATCCCCATTACGGTAAAAAGAGATGATTCATAAGGTGATAAAATGGATGCAAATGAAGATATTAAAATTACAGAAGATGAAAACATAGAAGTTGAGAGTGAAGTGAAAACGACAACTGAAGAAAATGAAGGGAGTGAAGCAGAGAAAACCACTTCACTTGTCCCGATAGATGAGTATCTCGCAGCAGGAGTACATATCGGTACCCAGCAGAAGACAGAGAACATGATGAAATTCGTGTACAGAGTCAGGACCGATGGTCTATATGTCCTTGACATCCAGGCAACAGACGAAAGGATAAAGCTGGCTTCAAACTTCCTGTCTTCATACGATGCTTCAAGAATATTGGTAGTATCCGCAAGGCAGTACGGACAATATCCTGCAAAGATGTTCGCAAAGGCAATCGGTGCAAAGTCAATGGTTGGAAGATTCATCCCGGGTACACTCACAAACCCGAAAGTAGAGAATTTCTTTGAACCTGACGCAGTCATAGTGACAGACCCTACCGGCGATGCACAGGTGATTAAAGAGGCTAACGACATCGGAATACCCGTAGTAGCCCTTTGTGATACCAACAACATGACATCAAATGTCGATCTGGTCATTCCTACAAACAATAAAGGTAGAAAAGCACTTTCACTTGTCTATTGGCTGCTCGCAAGGGAAGTTGCAAAGGCCAACAACTCAATGTTCAATTACGAGCTCGAGAACTTCGAATCAGGCGTCTGAAACCACCAGCTGCACAGGCATACTACAAATAGAAAAAACCCTTATATTGCTATGGGGTGACCAGTAGTATGAGACAAACAACAGTTGCCGGCCAGTTCTATCCGTTAAATCCCAAGGACCTAAAGAAAGAACTTAGCAGATGCTTTAAAGATATAGAAATCCGGGAAAGGGATATCACAGGTGCTGTGGTACCCCACGCCGGTTATATTTACTCGGGAGAAATTGCAGCACATGCTTACGCTTTGCTCCCAAAAGCAGATACCTACGTATTATTCGGACCTAACCACACAGGATACGGATGTGCTATCTCTCTTTCCCAGGAAACATGGACAACACCATTAGGAACAGTAGAAACCGACAGGGATATTGGGAAACTCCTTGCAGGAACTATAGTTGACTATGACGAGCTGGCACACAGGTTTGAACATTCCATAGAAGTACAACTACCTTTTCTTCAGTACAGGTTTGGAGATGATTTCAAAATACTTCCAATCTGTATGGGATTGCAGGATGAAGAGACCGCCGTAGAGGTTGGAAAGGAAGTTGCACAAGCTGCAAAGACAAGCGGTAAGCGCACAGTCTTCATAGCTTCCAGCGACTTTACACACTATCAACCTGCAAAGATTGCATCGGACAATGACAACTACCTGATAGACTCCGTTATCAAGAAAGATATTCCTGAATTCTATCGAAGAAAGGAAGAAAGAAACGTTACTGCCTGCGGTTTTGGTCCAATTGCAGCCATGCTCACCGCATCAAGAGAATTCGGTGCGGACCATGTCAGCCTGCTAAAGTATGCAAACAGCGGTGATGTAAGCGGAGATTACTCACAGGTAGTAGGATATGCGGCATTGGTCGTTGAATGAAGAAACATTCATCATGATAGTTTGGAGACATATATGATAACGTGCTCTGCACCCGGAAAAGTATATCTGTTCGGTGAACACGCGGTTGTTTACGGGCAAAGCGCCATATGTTGCGCCATCGATTTGCGTACAAGGGTGCAGGTAGCAAAGCATGACTCAATAATAATTGAGTCGGTGCTTGGAACAACGGGCCTTGATTTAGAGGTTCATCCATATGTTTCCAGAGTAATCGAAAAAATGAAAGGCTATGAGGATATCGAAGGCATACGGATACAGATCGATTCCGAACTCCCCGTAGGTTCGGGACTCGGGTCTTCTGCAGCAGTTACCGTTGCGACGATACAGGCCCTGAATCAGTTATATTCATGCGGGCTACAACTTGACGATATCGCAAACATGGGACATGCCATTGAAAGAGAAGTCCAGGGAAATGCCAGTCCTACGGATACCTATGTCAGTACCATGGGAGGAGTAGTACTGATTCCTGAACGCAGGAAACTCAAAGATCTGGACTGTCAGATTGTTGTTGGAAATACGGGAAAATTCTCATCAACAAAGGAACTTGTATCAAATGTAGCGAAGCTGCGTCAGGAGTTTCCTGCTATAATTGATCCCATACTTACCAACATAGGAAAAATGGCCCATATAGCTGAAGAGCATGTTAACAGTAATGATTACGAGACCGTTGGTAAACTGATGAACGTTAATCAGGGGCTTCTGGATTCCATAGGTGTAGGAGGGGCAGAATTATCAGCATTAGTGTATGCGGCAAGGAACGCCGGTGCAATCTCCGCAAAGATAACAGGAGCAGGAGGAGGGGGTTGTATTGTTGCACTTACAAGTAAGACAAATGCAAACGCAGTTGCACAGGCAATAAAGGAGACCGGTGCTGAAGCCATCCTCACAAGAAACACAAATGAAGGTGTCAGGCTGGAGCCATAATATGAAAAATGATGATGGTATTACAATTTTGAAGATCGGCGGAAGTGTCATCACTGATAAAGGAAAAGATGAAGGCACTCCAAAGCCTGAAGAAATAAAACGCATCGCAGGGGAAATAGCAGGATCTGATTCCAGGCTGATTGTAGTCCACGGTGCCGGATCCTATGGACATCCCCAGGCGAAACGCTATGACCTGAATGGAAAATTCGATCCTATGGGTAGCATTATAACTCATCTCTCGGTAAAGGACCTGAACAGGCTGATAGTCGATGCCCTGAATGATGCAGGTGTTAATGCCATCGGAGTTCATCCCATGAACTGCATTGTTTCAGAAGACGCCAGAATAAAGGATATGTTCCTAGAACACATCCATACGATGGTGGACAATAGCTTTGTACCCGTTTTACATGGCGACGTTGTGATGGATAGGAAACTTGGCACTTCAGTGCTTTCGGGAGATCAGATAGTCCCCTATCTTGCACATTCTTTGAAAGCAGAACGTATAGGCATAGGAAGTGCCGAAAATGGAGTACTTGACGGAAATGGAAGAACTGTTGAAGAAATCACACCCGCTAACTTTGAAGAGATAAAAAAGTTCATCGGTGGTTCCGCAAGCACAGATGTGACTGGTGGGATGCTGGGAAAGGTACTTGAACTGTTAAACCTTAGTGAATCATCAAATACCACTTCATACATTTTCAACGCAGGTCAAGCCGGAAATGTCTCAGGCTTTTTAAGCGGAAAAAACATTGGCACTGCAATCTCAAAAGCTGAATACTGAGGACCAGGATCATGACTACTTCACAGAGAAAGATCGAACACCTTCATTTATGTGCCACAAGTCCTGTGGAATCAAAGAAAATGGGAGCAGGATTTGACGATATTATGCTTGTTCACAAAGCTCTTCCTGAAATTTCCATGGATGAAATAGATCTGTCCGTGGACTTTCTCGGAAATAAGCTGAGTGCACCTTTCATGATAGCTTCTATTACAGGAGGACACCCCGGAACCACAGCTATTAATGCAGCTCTTGCAGGTGCTGTGGAGGAGCTTGGTCTTGGGATAGGTGTTGGCAGCCAGAGAGCGGCTATAGAAGATCCCGAACAGGAAGAATCATTCAGGGTTGTCCGCGATATGGCACCCAACGCATTTGTTTATGGAAATATAGGTGCTGCACAGATACAGCAATATGGAATTGAAGGTGTTGAGAAGTTAATTGAGATGATAGATGCCGATGCCATGGCAATACACCTGAACTTCCTGCAGGAAGCCATACAACCCGAAGGAGACAGAGACGCTTCAGGGGCACTGGAAAGCATCAGGGAGATATGCAAGCTCAAAGTCCCTGTGATTGTAAAAGAAACAGGAGCAGGAATTTCACTTGAAGATGTCCGGCTTTTAAAGGATGCCGGAGCTGCAGCCATAGATGTTGGCGGCGTCGGAGGCACAAGCTGGTCTGGTGTTGAAGTATACCGTGCCAGAGACAGAGAGGATATTATATCGGAATTACTGGGCGAACTTTTCTGGGATTTTGGAATACCCACAGTTCCAAGTATAATAGAATGCAGTTCTTCATTACCGGTAATTGCTACCGGAGGGATCAGGACAGGACTCGATATCGCGAAGTGTATCGCTCTTGGCTCATCAGTTGCCAGCGCTGCACTACCCTTTGTAGAGCCTGCCATGAAAGGAAAAAAGGAAGTTGAAGAGAGTATCTCCCAGTTACTTGGAGAACTGAAGGTAGCAATGTTCCTTTGTGGTTGTGATGACATGAGAAAACTGCACTCAGCTCCCACAGTAATAACGGGATGGACAAAGGAATACATCGAACTTCGTGGTTTTGATGCAAAGGAATTTGCATTGCGTTCTGAAAAGAGCGATTTTCAGATAGTTTAACTGTCATTTAAAAAAAGGTTTAATAATAAAAAAATCAATTTTTATAATATACAAGAGGATAATATATGACTGAAATAGGTATTATCGCAGTAGGCGGATATAATGAAATGGGCCGCAACATGACTGCGATCCGGATTAACGAGGATATAATAATCATTGATATGGGTCTTCGTCTGGACAGAGTCCAGATACATGAGGATGTGGATATAGACCGCATGCACTCCCTTGAACTAATTGAGATGGGTGCAATCCCGGATGACACTATAATGAATGAGGTCAACGGGAATGTGCGTGCTATTGTCTGTACGCACGGTCACCTTGACCACATTGGTGCGATATCCAAACTCGCACACAGATACACTGCACCCATAATCGCAACACCTTACACTACAGCACTCGTAAAACACCAGATAGATTCTGAAAGAAAATTCGGAGTCAAGAACAACATTGTTGCATTAAAGGCAGGAGACACAACTGAGATCACAAAGGATATTTCAATCGAGTTCGTGAATACACAGCACAGTATCATCGATACTGTATTTGTAGTAATACACACCCCAAGTGGAAGCATTGTATATGCATGTGATTTCAAACTGGACAGGACACCTACTGTAGGAGAAATTCCTGATTTTGAGAGACTTAAGCAGCTCGGCCAGGAAGGAGTCATCGCACTTATAACCGAAAGTACGAATGCAGGCAGGAATGGAAAAGCACCTTCTGAGATGATTGCACACATGATGCTAAGAGATGTGCTGCTTGGCACTGAAGAAGCAGATGTTGGTATGATCGTCACGACTTTCGCTTCCCATATAGCCCGTATGAATTCAATCGTGCAGTTTGCCGGCGAGATGGGCAGGATACCTGTACTCCTTGGAAGATCCATGGAACGATATGTAGGTACGGCCCACCAGCTCGGATACATTGATCTGCCGGAGACAGTAGAGATTTACGGCAATCGCAGAGATATTGACAATGCACTGAAAAAGATAATGGAAAAAGGCAAGAACAAGTATCTTCCGGTCGTCACAGGTCATCAGGGAGAGCCTGGTGCAGTACTTGGCAGGATTGCAAACGGAGAAACGCCTTTTAAGGTAGAAACCGGGGACAGGGTGATTTTCTCGGCAAACATAATACCAAACCCGATGACACAGGCAAACCGCTATGCACTTGAAACAAAACTTAAGATGAAAGGTGCAAGGATATATGACGATGTCCACGTTTCCGGACATGCCTACAGGGAAGACCACTGGGAATTGCTCAGGATGCTTAAACCTGAACATGTTATTCCCGCACACGGAACCATACAGATGCACAGCGAGTATATCCAGATGGCAGAAGATGCCGGTTATTCACTAGGTGATACACTCCATCTGCTACGAAACGGTGAAGAACTCTACATAGAAGATGAGTGATTATTTATAAGAACCAAAAAAACAGTGGGAATGAGTATGGATTTAATTGAAGAGATCAAAAAAAGGTCTGTACATGTTGACAAAGGTATTGAGGATTACCTCCCTGTCTCCAGACCCATAGAACTTTACAAGGCAGCCCGTTATCTTCCGGATGCTGGTGGAAAAAGACTTCGTCCTGCAATCGTTATGCTCACTGCTGAAGCAGTAGGTTCTGACCCATATAAAATAATACCTGCTGCTGTAGCCGTAGAACTGGTGCATAATTTCACACTTGTACACGACGATATAATGGACAGGGATGATATTCGCAGAGGAATTCCGGCGGTGCATGTTAAATGGGGGGAAGCAGGAGCTATACTTGCAGGTGATACCCTTTATTCGAGAGCTTTTGAGATACTTACTCAAGTAGAAGGAAAACCTGAAAGGATCCTGAAGTGCGTTGATATACTGTCCAGAACATGCAAAGAGATCTGTGAAGGGCAATGGATGGACGTTGAGTTTGAAAACCGCATGGATGTGACAAAGGAAGAATACCTTGAGATGATCGAGAAAAAAACCGGTGTCCTCTATGCTGCTTCATGTGAAATCGGTGCTATCCTCGGAGGAGCATCCGACGAAACTGCAGAAGCTCTTTATGAATTTGGAAGATTGATAGGTATCGCTTTCCAGATATATGACGATGTTATCGACATGATAACTCCTGAAGAAATACTCGGAAAAGTGAGGGGAAGCGATCTTATGGAAGGTAAGAAAACACTGATCGCAATCCATGCATTGAACAGCGGTGTCAAGCTTGATATTTTCGGCAAAGGAGATGCAAGTAGCGAGGAAATTAATAACGCCGTTCGTATGCTGGAAGATTCCGGTTCCATTGAGTACGCAAGAAACCTTGCCCTTTCATACATAGCAAGGAGCAAAGAATTACTTGATGTTCTGGATGATTCCGAATCAAAGGACATACTTCGTGCTATTGCCGACTATATGATCCGGAGATCACATTGAACTTGCAAGTAAAAGCAAGTTCATCGTCTTTCTTTACGTTCCTGTTTTATTCCAATATACTGATAACTACAGTGAGAAATCATTGCAGACTTCAGTTAAAAAAGTAAGGACATCTGTGAAAGCAGAAGCCAACTCTAGAAATAAAAAGATACGGATAAACCGTATCCATAAATTTATTCTTTCTTCTTTTCAAGAATAGCCTGTGCCGCAGCCAGCCTGGCGATTGGTACACGGAATGGGGAGCAGCTTACATAGTTCAGTCCGATATTGTAGCCGAACTTAACGGAACTTGGCTCTCCTCCATGTTCACCGCAAATACCGATCTTTAGATCAGGTCTTGTGGATCGGCCCTTTTCTATACCAATCTTTACCAGTTCACCAACACCATCCTGATCAAGGACGGCGAACGGATCTGCCTCAAGAATGGAATCTGAAACATAGAATGGAAGGAACTTGCCTGCATCATCCCTGCTGAAACCAAAGGTAGTTTGCGTCAGGTCATTGGTACCGAAGGAAAAGAATTCTGCTTCCTGTGCAATCTGGTCGGCTGTCAATGCTGCCCTTGGAAGTTCAATCATGGTACCCACAAGATAATCCATTTTGACATTCTTCTCATTTAATACAGCTTCAACAACGTTTACCACATGCTGCTTTACTGACTTGAGCTCATTTACATGGCATATCAGAGGAATCATGATCTCAGGTACGATATCAATACCCTCAAGTTTGAGTTCGCACGCAGCTTCAATGATTGCCTGTACCTGCATCTCGTATATTTCAGGATATGTAATACCAAGACGGCAGCCTCTATGTCCCAGCATAGGATTTATCTCTATAAGAGATTCAACGCGCTCCATCACTTTCTTCAGACTCTCGATCTCGACCTTAGGCCTATTAGATGCATCTTCTTCAAGAATCTTCAATTTATTGGCCAGTTCTTCATGTTTTGGAAGGAACTCATGCAATGGCGGATCAAGCAGGCGTATGGTCACCGGATAACCTTCCATTGCACGGAAAATACCAATGAAATCTTCCCTTTGCATGGGAAGGAGTTTCTTAAGAGCCTTCTTTCGGACATCTTCATCTTCCGCCAGGATCATTTCCCTTACAACAGGTATCCTGTCATCGCCAAAGAACATATGCTCAGTTCTGCAAAGTCCGATACCTTCTGCACCAAACTCCCTTGCTACAAGTGCATCATGCGGTGTATCTGCATTTGTCCTTACACCCATTTCCCTGAATTCATCAGCCCACTTAAGCAGTGTTTCCAATTCTCCGGTAACACCTGGTGTGATAAGACTGACTGATCCTGGAATGACACATCCTTTTGCACCGTCAATTGAGATGTATTCACCTTCGCTTACACGAATATCTCCAATGCTAAAGATTTTTTCATGCGCATCGATGCTAATAGCACCACACCCTACAACACATGGTTTTCCCATACCTCTGGCAACTACTGCTGCATGCGAGGTCATTCCTCCACGAACCGTGAGTATACCCTGGGCCGCATCCATACCACCTATATCTTCAGGTGATGTCTCAGCCCTAACCAGAATTACTTTTTCATCAATTGATGCCATCTCTTCGGCATGCTCTGCAGTGAAAACAACTTTACCAACCGCAGCACCGGGTGATGCCGGCAGACCTGTAGCAATAATCTCATATTCTGATTCCGGGTCAATCATGGGATGTAGTAACTGATCCATCTGCTCCGGTTTAACTCTCATCAAAGCTGTTTCTTTGTCAATCAGGCCCTCGTTAACCATGTCTACAGCGATGTTCAAAGCTGCTGCTGCAGTTCGTTTACCGGTTCTGGTCTGGAGCATGTACAGCTTGCCCTCCTCTATGGTAAACTCAATGTCCTGCATATCCTTGAAGTGATCCTCAAGTTTCTGGTAGATCTCCTCAAGCTGTGCATATGCATCAGGCATTGTCTGCTTCAGGGTTGCTATGGGTTGTGGAGTCCTGATACCAGCCACCACATCTTCTCCCTGTGCATTAATAAGATACTCACCAAAGAATTCTTTCTCCCCGGTTCCCGGATCTCTTGTGAATGCAACACCTGTGCCGGAAGTCTCGCCCATGTTTCCATAGACCATTGATTGCACATTGACTGCAGTACCCCAGTCCGTAGGAATGTCATTGAGCTTCCTGTATGTGATAGCACGCTGGTTGTTCCATGAATTGAAAACAGCATCTATTGCCATCTGAAGTTGCTCACGTGGATCCTGCGGGAAATTATTACCGGTGTTCTCTCTGATAATCTCCTTGAACTCTTCTACCAGTTCCTTGAGAGTATCGACGTCAAGCTGCGTGTCCAGGCTTACACAAAGTTGTCTTTTCTTGGCCTCAAGCGTTGATTCAAATTCCTCGTGCTTTATCCCCAGTACAACGTCCCCGAACATTGTAAGGAATCTACGATAACTGTCATATGCAAACCTTTCATTACCTGTTTTTCTTGCAAGCCCTTCGACTGTATCGTCATTCAGGCCCAGGTTAAGGACAGTATCCATCATACCAGGCATGGAGACACGTGCACCTGACCTTACTGAAAGCAGCAAGGGATTCTCGACGTCCCCGAACTTTTTATTGTTTATCCTTTCAAGCTTCTCAATCGCATCATTGATCTGATCAAGTACACCATCAGGATATGCTCCCTTTTCAAGATAGAGCACACAAACCTCAGTTGTGATGGTAAAGCCGGGAGGAACTGGAATTCCCAAGTTGGCCATTTCTGCCAGGTTGGCACCTTTGCCACCCAGCAGATCTTTCATGCTATTTTTGCCTTCTGTATCTTCGTTACCGAAAAAATATACGAATTTTCTATCTGCCACCGAATTTCCTCCATACATAAAATATATGATGGATCGTATTAAGTATAAGTCGTGCCAAAATAGTCTTGTTATCTCTTTAAGTTTGTGGTCTGTTACGGGTTGTCATGGCCACACCGATGACTAAAAACGGGTAAGATTTTGCCTCAAAATCAACGATATCTTTTTGTATTTAAAAACTTATGATATTAAAAGATCTGCGAAAACTATATATATGATTGGCGCAAGATAATGGGTACATAAAAGACAAAATAAAATATATCTTAAACAATACAAGACATGAAAAGACTGGGTAAAGTATTACATATTTCAAAACAGGAAGAGATCATCATCAGAGGGGATGAAAGGAAGTACTCCGGATCCATGAAGGAAATGCCTAAAATGAATTCCTTTGTCCTTGATAAATCCATAAAAAGGATAGGGAAAGTCGCCGGCATTTTTGGACCTGTTGATTGGCCATTTTTTATAATAAAGCCAAATAAAGGATTTACTGATTCTGATTTACAGAAGCTGGTTAACGAACGTGTATACGTTCAGTGAGAGTGAAAGTGGTTTTGAACATAAGAGTGAGCTTTGATTGATCGATATAGAACTTATGAAATATATTTTATGATTATGATGAAAGGTGATTGAAATGGTCGAAGTTGAAAGGGTACGTTATTCAGACACTTCCGAAAGGGAGAAGATACGTGCAATGATCAAGGCACGTAAAGAGAAAGAAAAGGACATGGAAGTTGAGAAAGCAAAGGTCCAGTGTCCTGAGTGTGGAAGTCGCAGCCTTGTACAGGATTATGAAAGAGCGGAATTGGTATGTGCTGACTGTGGGCTTGTAGTTGATGCAGAGTTTGTTGACGAAGGACCAGAGTGGCGTGCTTTTGATCATGACCAGAGAATGAAGCGTTCCCGTGTGGGAGCACCTATGACCTACACTATCCATGACAAAGGTCTCTCAACCATGATCGATTGGAGGAACCGTGACTCCTACGGAAAGTCCATCTCATCAAAGAACAGGGCACAGCTTTACAGGCTCAGAAAATGGCAGCGTAGAATACGTGTAAGTAATGCAACTGAGAGAAACCTTGCCTTCGCACTTTCAGAACTTGACCGTATGGCATCGGCTCTTGGTCTTCCAAGAACTGTACGTGAAACCGCTGCCGTCGTATACAGGAAAGCAGTTGACAAGAATCTTATCCGCGGAAGGAGCATTGAAGGCGTTGCAGCAGCAGCATTGTATGCAGCATGCCGTCAATGCAGTGTTCCGAGGACGCTTGACGAGATCGGAGAAGTATCAAGGGTAAGCAGGAAAGAGATCGGAAGGACATACCGCTTTATATCAAGGGAGTTGTCTCTCAAGCTTATGCCAACATCACCGATTGACTATGTCCCGAGGTTCTGCTCAGGACTTAATCTCAAAGGTGAAGTTCAGTCAAGGGGTGTTGAGATCCTCAGGCAGGCTTCAGAAAAGGAACTTACCAGTGGCCGTGGTCCGACTGGTGTTGCTGCTGCAGCCATCTATATTGCATCCATCCTTTGTGGCGAACGCCGTACCCAGCGTGAGGTCGCCGATGTTGCAGGTGTGACCGAGGTCACAATCCGCAACAGATACAAGGAACTTGCAGAAGAGCTTGACATCGAAATCATTCTCTGAACACATAGATAACGATTTAAACAAGCGAAGGAAGACTGTAACAGCACTTCCTTTGTTCTAATTCTTTTTTGCCCAAACCTTTTTTATTACCTGACCCGATTAAGCAGTGTAGACTATGCTGGAATTACTTGAGATGCTGACCATAGGATTTGCTGTGGGAATGACAGGGGCACTTGTGCCCGGTCCAATGCTTTTCGCTACCATAGATACATCCTTGAAGAAGGGATGGAAAGCAGGTCCTGAAGTATTTTTAGGACATGCAGCCCTGGAGTTTTTGGTCTGTATACTGGTAATCTTCGGAATGGCATCTGTAAGTGAAAACACGATACTTGCAATATCCATGATTGGAGGAGCTACACTTATCTTGTTCGGCATTCTGACAATGAGGAATGCAAAGGGAGCAGGAGATTCACTGCACGAACATGGAACGGTTAACACCAATCCAATGCTGGCGGGAGTAATCACGTCCGCCTCAAACCCCTATTTCTGGCTATGGTGGCTTGCCGCAGGCAGTGCACTTGTCCTGCGCGGACTGGAGATCAGCCTGTTCGCCGCGACAATGTTTGTAATCGGACACTGGATTGCAGATCTTACTTATTTCACCGTGGTTTCCACATCCTTCAGTAAAGGAAAAAGGCTCATGTCCCCAAAGGTTTATGAGCGGGTATTGATGTCTTGTGGTCTGTTCCTTGTCCTGTTTGGGTCATGGTTTATCATAGGTACGTAAACATGAGAAAAAATTGCATTAAGGTTTTGAAGAAAAATGGAGAGCCGATACGCAGGGAACTGCTGGAAATGAACATGCTTGACAATTCGGCAAGAATATGTTCGGAAAGAGATTTTCTGTATCTTCCCCTTATAGGAAAACCACAGGAAGAAGACCTTAAAAGAATCACAGGGGATTTTGAGTTAATTGAGCACGATTTTGAAGAGCAGAAAGGACAGCTTAAGCTTGAAGACCTGCTGGAAGATGTGCCACACTTCGAGGTTATAGGGGATATTGCACTCATCGAAGATGACGTCTTTGAACCTGAAAAGGTGGCAAATGCTATCATGAAAGTTAAGATCAACGTGAAAACGGTGCTTGCTGCCCTTGGACCCGTCGAGGGAGAGTTCAGGACCCGCAGGTTCAAGGCAATTGCAGGAGAAGACAGGACTTCCACAATCCACAAGGAATACGGGTGCAAGTATTATATTGACCTTGAGAGAGCATACTTTACCCCCCGCCTGGCAACTGAACGTTCGCGCATACTTGCACAGGTAAAAGCAGGCCAGACTGTTGCAGACATGTTCGCAGGCGTTGGCCCATACAGTATCATGATAGCAAGAAAAAACCCTGATATAAGAGTCATAGCAATGGACAAAAATCCCGATGCTGTTGAGTTCCTGCGACGTAACATTGAACTTAACTCAGTAACAAACGTTGAAGCCATAGAAGGCGACGCCAATCAGGAAGTAGAAAAATTCCCTGATGTTGCAGATCATGTTATTATGAACCTGCCTCACAATGCAAACGAATTTCTCGACGCTGCCATGAAACTGTGCGCCCAGGGAGCCATAATCCATTACTATGATATCACTCCTGAAGACGACCTTTTCGACAGCTCCCTGAAACTTATCGAAGAAGCAGCATCAAAAGCAGGAAGAGAAATTGAACTAATAGATGCACGTGTAGTCCGCTCCTACGCCCCGCACCAACTCAATGTCTGTATTGAAGTGAAAGTCAGATAAATATGTGCTAAACAGGCAAATAAGCGAAATTGTTAAATCCCCTTATAGAAGTATAATGTTGTTCACAATGCCTCTGTGGCTTAGCGGTATAGCGGCTGATTCGTAATCAGCAGGCCGAGGGTTCGAATCTCTCCAGGGGCTTTAGATAGGGCTAAAAGCCCTTTTTTTATATATTCAATTTTTCACCTGATGCTTTCTGAATGCTAATCTCAATGGCCATTCTGGATTTTAGTGCTGAAACTATTGTCAATTAGCAGTTTTTCGCCCGGACAAAAATTGTGAAATATTTTCGAAAAGAGAGACAAAACGTTAATCTCCAATAAAATAAGCCTTGATAGTCCATACGGATCCCAGAAAGACCATAAACACACCTGTCAAACCGACATTGAAGATTATAGACGCCGGGATAGAGATCTTTCCAGATTCACCACAGTAATCATCAGGGACTAAATCGATTCCGAAAACACCACACATAGAAGAAATAATAGCGACCAGAAAAACAATAACAAGACCTGCACTCACCAGATAAAGGGGTGTTTTCACGTTATTCATTGGGCAGGTAAACGAATCCAAAAGATTTAAACATGTACATCAGGATGAAATTATATATGTATAGTACGTAGCAATAAAATTCAAAAGGAGCATTCGGATTATCTCAAAGAAAAGTATTGAAAGCAGATACAAAATCTCACATAAAGATTTGATATAGATATATATTTATATTAACAATGCATATTAAAATATAGGCCGGGTTCATAGCGTACCACCAACCAACACCAACCAATTTTATCCGGCCAACTTTTCTACTCATCCTAGCAATCATTTTTACTGGGAAGTGTGAAAACGCACACTTTTCAATTAATTATACCACATACAGCATGTTAAGAATACCATGACAGTTGCATGTTGTCGCTATAAAAAAATACCTGTCTTCACTGCTCAA
This sequence comes from Methanolobus sp. ZRKC2, assembly GCF_045291185.1. Classification (NCBI taxonomy): domain Archaea; kingdom Methanobacteriati; phylum Methanobacteriota; class Methanomicrobia; order Methanosarcinales; family Methanosarcinaceae; genus Methanolobus; species Methanolobus sp. ZRKC2. The sequence continues at coordinate 1,045,071 of NZ_CP146980.1, forward strand.
ACCTGAAGAATCTTCTTTAAGACAGCACACATGTTTCATGATCAAAATCAAGTTTTCCTTAAGATCAATCCCTCGTATTCCACCAATCCCGGGTCCCATCTGGTAGCTTTCAAAAACCCAGCCTGCCTGTCTTTTGGCACGTTCACGCACGTAACTGGTAATAGTTTTTGGCTTCACTCTTTCGAAAGTGTAGCAATAGCCTTCCTGGCCCTTGCAGTTATCAGGACACATTTTACCGGGTCTTGCATAAGAAAAAAAGATAGTACCATCCTCCGGAACCTTTCCTGCCACAATATCTTCAGGGAAAGCAGAAACCATGTTATTGAAAAGTTCACTGGATTCATTATCTTCTTCATCAATAGAAAGTTCCTGTACAGTTTTCCTGTTTCCATCAAATCTCAAAAAATCCACAACAATATCAACAGCCGCATGGGAAGGAATAGCAGGGACAATGTACTCGGGAATTCCATGAACCAGTAGGGAAGGTATATCTTTTACATCCATACAGTAAAAATAGATATCAGATCCATAAGCTGCAGTCTCTTGATCCCACTTAGAATTATAGTATCCTGTTTTATGAATAGACAGTGAATTAATAGCTTCAATCAGATTATCCTTATCGGATAATATATCTGCATTCATTGAAGCGGGTGCCTCGCAATCAATATCAATCACAAGTATAAAAGGCAAATTGTGCTTTTTTGCATATTCAACAAACTTATTTCCGATCTTCCCACCACCCAGAACAAGATAGTATCCACTGATAACAGGCAAGGAATTGATCAGATCTATCTTTGAATTTATCGCTGTGCCGAAGTTAGAGTTCATGATAGGAATGCTCCATGAAAACGTTACTTAACATCATCTGGAAATATTACAGGCCATCCAACATACATCTTCCGTATCTACTTATCACTCAACTGAACCGGAAAGCGCAGAGTACATGTAATTTTTCAGGTGAGCATGCACTTCATCAATCTCCTTGTTCTGCGGGAGTTCAGCTATTGTTTTATCAATATATCCCTTTTCCAGAACAAGACGGAGAGTTTCAGTGAAATTCATATCGAACACCCACGCAAGCCTTGCAAGCTTCAGGTCGTTGCAGGTTCTTGCCTCCACAGTACTCGAAATTTTGTTGCTGAGAATATCCCTGATCAGATATTGTGAATACTCGGGAATATCAGGCAATTCAGACTCCAGTGCAGGATTAGGAAATGTATTCTTTACTTTATAGTAATCGTCCAGAATCTTAAATATATCCAGTTTATCTGCATCCCTTACAAGCATGGAATGAAAAAGACATCTTTTGTTAAGGTTCTCCGGAAGATCTTTAAGATTATGGTAAGAGATAGCAGCGTAGATTATTTCTTTCTCCTGCGAAGGTAAAAATGAAAGTATATTCGCAGATTTCAATATCCTTACTCCCAATAAAGCATGATTCTCCGATTCCGAATCTTTGAATGTGCGATATTTTCGGAACTGCTCAAAGCGACCAATATCATGGAAAAGCGCTATGGTCATGGCAAGGTATTGCTCACTCTCATCCAGCTTTTCGGATTTGGAAATAAGAGAAGCATTTTCATAAACCCTCAGGCTATGCTCTTCCTTGAGTTTTATATTCTGTGAAATAAAAGAGTCTTCCGAATTGAATAAATTCACATAATTAATGAACCATTTCCTGAAGCCCTGAAAAATACTCCCATCCATTGAGCCTTAAATCGTTTTTATTTGTATTGTCTTTTTCGTAGAAGACATAAGAAAAGAAGGTTACAATAACTATAAATAACACAAAAAACAAATTTTTTTTGTGAAATGGGTGTGGTGTTTCTAGAACAGAACATCATTGATATAAACTAGAAAGGGGTGCATAAAATGTCAGAATCGTTAACGGGTAGTGTATACGTTATAGCAAACGACGCCGTCGGTTTCTTACCGACATTGTTGGCAGTAATTATTCTCATAATAGTTGGGTGGATAGCTGGTCGAGCTCTGGGAAAAATCGGAGCGAATTTCCTTGACAGGATCGGGCTTGATGACCTGATACTGAAGACATCATTGGGCACGATGTTCGAACGAACAAACGTGACTGTAGTGGAATTCTTTGATGCTGCGATAAGATGGTTTATATACATCATTTTTGCAGTTATTATCATTGATCTTCTGAATGTAGAGATTGTTGCGGATTTCCTTACAGAAATAATTCTCTATATACCAATTATACTTGCTGCACTGGTAGTCTTGATAATAGGATTACTGGTAACTGACTTCATAGCAGGGCTTGTAAAAAATGTCACAGTTGCATCTGGCGCTGACGAAAGAATAGAAAGCACATCTTTCGGGGCCGCGATGAAGACAAGTGGTCTTACTTTCTCAGGGTTACTCGCAGCTGTTGTGAAACTCTTTGGATATCTGGTATTCATCCTGGCTGCACTGGACATACTTAACCTGCCGATAATTGCAGTAGTAGTCGGAAAGATATTAGCCTACCTTCCAAATCTGTTTGCAGGAATTCTGATACTGGTAGTCGGACTCCTTGCAATTGACCTGTTTGCAGACTACATCGGAGAAATGATGAAGAACATGGATGTTGAGGGTAGTGATATATGGATATCTGCGTTGAGAGGATTCCTTGCGCTGGTAGTAGTACTGCTTACCCTTGATGCTTTGTTGATCGATACGACCATTTTCTACATCCTGCTAGAACCTCTCGCATGGGGTATTGCAATTGTAGTCGCATTCAGATGGGGTATTAAAGAAGCAATGGTTGCTTATGCCAAAGCCAAGAAATAAATCCTTTGATTATGTTGGCCGTTCATGGCCAACTAATTTTTGATTTGCACGCATTATTTGGACGCAACGAAAACAATTTTATATTTTTATTTGTACCTAAACCTATAGATTAGGTTACGGACCGTGCAATTAAATGAAAAAAACTCTATCCGACAAAATGACTAACATGCCCCCGTTCCATGTTATGGAGATACTGGAAAGAGCACAGGAACTTGAGAGAGAAGGCAGAGATATAATCCATCTTGAGATCGGGGAACCCGATTTTCCTACTGCACCACATATCTGCGAAGCTGCAACATCAGCTATGTGTACCGGGAACACTAAATACACCCATAGCCAGGGTCTGCTTGAACTAAGGCAGGCTATTGTAGAGAATTACAAAAATAAGTTCGACGTAAATATCACTCCTGAACAAGTGATGATCACATCAGGCACTAGTCCTGCAATGCTTTTACTGTTCATGGCACTTATTGATCCCGGTGACGAAGTCATAATGTCAAATCCGCATTACGCATGTTATCCCAACTTTGTAAAGGCAGTGAACGGTATTCCTGAATTTGTCTATACTGACAGGCACAATGGATTTATGCTGCAACCAGAAGCAGTAAAAGAAAGGATCAATGAGAAGACAAAAGCAATACTCATCAACTCACCGTCAAACCCCACAGGACAGATACTGCCTCCGGAATTGCTTGAAGAATTGGCAGATATTGCAGGTGCTGTACCAATAATTTCCGATGAGATATACCAGGGACTTGTGTATAAAGGAGAAGATCATACAATTCTTGAGTACACAGAAAACGCTTTCGTACTCAATGGCTTCTCAAAACTTTATGCAATGACAGGATGGAGACTTGGATACCTAATCACCCCAAAAAAACACATAAGGACACTGCAGAAAATGCAGCAGAACTTTTTCATATCCACCAATACCTTTGTTCAATATGCAGGAATTGCAGCCCTCCGTGGTCCTCAGGATAATGTAAAGAAAATGGTTTCCACTTATGACAAAAGACGCCGCTATCTTTTAAAAAGGATCATTGAGGCAGGCATGGAAGTCAAAAGCGAACCCAAAGGTGCATACTACATACTTGCTGATGCCCGTAAATTCGGCGAAGATTCCCTTGAACTCAGCCAAAGGATATTGGAAGATACAGGTGTCGCAGTAACACCGGGAATAGACTTTGGCGATGGAGCGGAGGGTTACCTGCGCTTCTCCTACGCAAACAGTCTTGAAAATATAAAAGAAGGCATGGACAGAATAAAGGCATACTTTATTTCAGGCAAATGAAGCAATTCAAGCAAAAAAAGATCAAATATCAGTGACTTGCAGAGACTTCTTTTTGTAGTGATCGAATAAATCCCTACCCCATGCAAGAGAAGCTGGCCTTTGGAACAGGATACGTTTGTAGTCATAGTTTGAGTATTCTGTGCCCGATAGCAATCTTAATAGGATACTGTAGTCATTTTGAGTGAAAGATACCAGGCCTAGGGGAGCCTCATGAACATAAATTTCAGTAATTTCATTATCTAGCAGTTTTTTATATTCATTATAGTTGCTGCACTTGAGTTTATCGTGAAGTATATCAGAGATAACGATCGACACATGTACCCCTTTTTCAGTATAAGCTGCAAATATATCGCTGAAATTAGGAAACAAAAATGTAGTGATGGAAATAACTGACCTTGATTCTTCTGACTTCCTATGAAACTCTTTGTCTAACTCACATATCTCAGGAAGAGAAGGGTCAATGACATTACATGGGCCTATTTCACCTACTCTTTTCAGAAGGTGCGGGGGAATGAAATCCAGCTTGTAATCACTCAGGTCTTCCAATAAATCAAATGTACTCAATAAAGGCACCATCTTATTAACGATTATTTTCCCAAAAGCTGTTAGTCCGCAACTATCACCTTCATGATAGATGATGTTTTTTTCCTTCAGAAGCCTGATTTGAGGAAATAATGCCTGCCTGTTTGTCTTTAGAGTTGATAGGATTGATTCAATATCTTTCGGACCATCGTTCAACAATAAAAGAGTATCTTGTGCTAAGTTAGATGTGAATACTATATCATGCAAGGTTTTTTTCATCGTATACCATCTTCCACAGTGATTCAGCGTTTTAATTAATTCAGATAACTAGTGCAGAGAAGAAATTTTACATAGATATTACTAAATTTTATCTGTAAGGATATTTATGCATAATAATATATAAATTATTTTATGTGTATTCTCTTAAAAGTTTGATTCATAAGTAACCTTGACATAAAATCTGGAATCGCATCGAAGTCTTGTGGTTAAATTACAAAAAATAACAATTTATAAACGAACTTGAACTTAAATATTTTAGTCTAAGCTACAAAATGTAGTAAAACTCAGTAAAGTTTATATAGGGTTTTGTTCATACCAATTTAGCACATAAAGGACTTATCGAAGAAAATAGCTTTGTGCCGAACAATATTGAAGGTGCATTTAGCATAATACAACTCTGCAAGTGAGAAACAATGACAAGTGAAAGAACTGAAGACTACCTGAAAGCGATCGAAAAGATAGTAGAAAGAAAAGGCTATGCTCAGGTAAAAGATGTCTCAAGGGAGTTGGAACTTAGTTCTCCCAGTGTAACTGGCATGTTCAAAAAACTAACCAAGCTCGGGTATATCAATTATGAGAAATACGGCGGTGTCACACTGACTCCTGAAGGTGAAAGAATTGCCAAATGCACTATGGAAAAACATAGCGTCATAAGGGATTTCCTGCTGATACTGGGAGTTGATGAAGAGACTGCCGATCAGGATGCATGCAAGATAGAGCATGTTCTTGCCCCTGAAACTTTTGAAGTCCTTACAAAATTCGTAGAATTTATCGACAAAAGGGAAGAATGGCCATACTGGCTTGAACACTTCAGACATTTTTATGCTACTGGCGAATATATCGAATGCACACCTGCAGCAAAAGATACATGTCCCATACACGGAAAAAATGCAAAGTCAAACTGAATCCCGTCTGGAACAATAGCATTTTTTGATTGGATACAGATTTGAAAAACAGATATTGTGGAATCCTTTGTTGTTTGCATACGCAAACTAATTAGCTATCGCGAAATCGCTAAATAATAAAAGTGCGATTACGCTAAGTCAGAAGCAGGGATGGAAATGATGATTCGAGGAATTAGCTTAAATGTTAGAGATCACACTTGATACCCTAAAGCCTGGCGATCTGGCTAAAATTACAAAGGTGCGTGTGAAAGGGCCTGCCAGAAGAAAACTATTTGATATGGGAATGGTTGCAGGCTCGGAAGTCGAGCTCATTAGAAAAGCACCACTTGGCGATCCTATAGAATTCAGGATAAAGGGATACAACCTTTCAATAAGAAAAGATGAAGCGAGACAGATCTTTGTTCACAAAAAAGAATAAATCTTCACTTTCTTTTAGGATCTGATTTTTGAGCCTTTTCATAAACACAATATAGAGGACATAATGGAAAACAACAAGATCAGAGTCGCCCTTGCCGGTAACCCCAATGTAGGAAAAACAACTCTTTTTAATGCGATTACCGGCTCAAGGCAACATGTCGGTAACTGGCCTGGCGTCACTGTTGAGAAAAAAAGTGGTACCAGAATATACAAGGGTTATGAAATAGAGATCATCGATTTGCCGGGAACATATAGCCTGACAGCCTATTCTATGGATGAGATCGTTGCAAGAGACTTTATCATTGAAGAAAAACCCGATATTGTAATCCAGATTGTAGATGCCTCTAACCTGGAAAGAAACCTCTATCTTACAACGCAGTTGATGGAACTTGAAACAGAGATGATCATTGCTCTGAACATGTGCGATCTTGCTCTGAAAAGAGGGGACAAGCTATACCTCGACAAGATGGAAGAAATACTTGCAGCCCCTGTTGTCAGGACTGTGGCAAGCCGTAATATCGGTATTGAAAAGTTGCTGGATAAGGTCATTGAAGAAAAAAACAATGAACAATACCACGGCCATGAAATTGGCTACGGGGATGAGATAGAGGGGATGATACTTGAGATCGAAAAGATACTCAGCACAGATCCGCATCTGGGAGAAAAATATCCCCTGCGTTGGATGAGTATTCGCTTACTTGAAGGCGATATGAACGTAACGGAGAAGATGATGAACAGTCCCGCATCCGGGGCTATCAATGAACTGCTGGCATCCATCGATCAGGAAGAGTACGAGGCAGAAGTCGCAGACAAGCGGTATGTGGCAATCAACGCAATCTTTCCCCAGTTGTGCACCAGATGCAACGTTAAATTAACTAAATCAGACATGATAGACAGGGTGCTTACCAATAAGTACCTCGGAATACCTATTTTCCTGGCCCTGATGTGGGGCGCTTTTGAGCTCACCTTTGCTTTCGCAGCTCCGTTCATGAGCATGATCGAAATGGCATTCTCCTGGCTGGCAGCCACTGTGACATCCACAATTGAAACTGAATGGCTGGCATCCCTCATAGGCGACGGCATCATCGGAGGAGTTGGGGCTGTGCTGACGTTCGTCCCGAACATATTTATATTATTCTTCCTGCTTTCTCTTCTGGAAGGTAGCGGATACCTTGCAAGAGCCGCTTTCATCATGGACAGGCTCATGTATAAGATAGGAATGCACGGAAAATCCTTCATACCCATGCTCATGGGATTTGGCTGCAATGTTCCGGCAATCATGGCAACCCGCAGCATAGAAGATGAAAAGGACAGGCTGATCACCATACTTGTGCTTCCTTTCGTATCCTGCGGGGCCAGGTTGCCCATATATATTCTTCTTGCGGGGACATTCTTTGGAAGGCAGGCAGGAACTGTTGTTTTCCTTATGTATGTGCTCGGGATAGGAGTAGCGATACTATCGGCAAAAATTTTAAGATCCACAATTATCAAAGGAAAACCTGCTCCCTTTATCATGGAAATGCCCCCATACCGCGTGCCTACACTTAAAACCAGTTTGGTCCATATGTGGGACAACGGCGCCATGTACATTAAGAAGGCAGGAACGATCATTTTGTTGGGCGTAGTGGTCATCTGGCTGCTTGCATCATTCCCATGGGGAGTAGAGTACGGAAGTGAGGAAAGTTACGTGGGAATGATAGGGCACTTTTTCGAGCCTCTTATGGAGCCTCTTGGATTTGACTGGAAGATTACGGTTTCACTTATATTCGGATTTGTAGCAAAAGAGATCGTTGTGGCATCTATGGGAGTACTTTACGGAGTAGGTGACAGCCAGGAAGCTTTGACGCAGAGCCTGCTTGCCGACCCCGCCATCACAGCCCTGAGTTCACTTAGCCTCATGGTTTTCAGTTTGCTGTACATGCCCTGCATAGCCACCCTGGGAGTTATACGAAAGGAAACCGGGTCCTGGAAATGGACAATTTTCGCATTTGTGTATGGAATTACTGTTGCCTGGATAATTGCTTTCATAGTATATCAGGGAGGAAAACTACTTGGCTATTGAGGTGAGAAAATGAAAAAGGACAGCAGACGAAAAATGTTGTTCACCCTGTTTATGGGAGCCTCTTATATTTTTTTCGGGCTTGCGCAACTTATCGCAGGATCTTCAAATACGCTATTAGGCATTACCGGACCTGGAAGCCTTGGAAAAGCAATTACAGAAATGCTATTTATCCCCCCGGATGCGATAGGAGGATTAGTTCTCATACTGATAGGCTGTGTATTCACTTACGGATTTGTAGAAATACATTCAGGTAAGGAGGAAGGGATTGCTTACGTGTATGTAGGCATACTCCTGTCACTCATATTTGCAGGAATCTATGTGCTGGCAGCATTTGGAAACATCCTCGAGGCCTATCTTCTACAAAACGAGGCCTTTGCAGAATGGTCAGTACTCGATGACATCCGCCCCGAAATATACCTTGGCCTGATATCGCTATTAGCTTACTTGAAATGGAAAGATAGTTTTGACATTGATGACACATTGAAACCGTGAAAATATGATAAAAGAGATATTAAGGTGCCTGTACGTTGAAAATCTTTCTCTGGGGGAGACTGCGCAAGAACTGGGCATCAGTTCCGAAAGCCTGAAAGAAATGATACGTAATATGGAGCATATGGGTTATGTCAAAACGATACGTGATGATATTAGCGCAACTTGTTCAGGATGCCGATCATGTGGGGGCACACAGACATTAAATGTCGAAAATTGTAGCATAACGGGAAAGAAGCTGATTCTCACGGAAAAAGGAAAGAGAATGTGTAACAGAACTGAACGTTGAGCTGCCGGAAGTAGTAAATCAAGAGTACTTGAGTTATTAAAGCTTCGCTACAATAGCCAAAGTATTGTTAGTTCTCAGTGATTACGTAAGCAGTAAAACCATCTAAAACAGTACTGTTTAAAAACATCAGTACTATAACATATATTTTTAACTTAGAACTAGATACAATATTACAACTTTAACAAATACTTCAAGGGATTCATATGAGAACAGGAGTTGCAATTGATCTAGGAACCAGTGGCATAAGAGCACAGAAAATCGACCTTGACAGCGGGGAAATACATAAAACAGTCATAACCCTTCGTAATCCACTTCCAGGTGCAAACGTAATGGACCATCTTGATTTTGCAATCACATATGGTCTTGAGCGTGCTCATGGACTTCATGTAAATGCCGTGAGAAAAGTCATTGAGGCATTAGGTATAGAAGCTGAAGAACTGCAAAGAATGGCGATCTGCGGTAATCCTATACAGCTTTCAATTTTCCAGGGAATTCCCATAGATGATCTTGCTTACGCCGGGGAAAGGAAAAAAGAAAAACTAAACATCAAGGAAGAGAACAGAGATGCGCGCATCGTTGAATGCTCTGAGATTACCGGTCTTGAAGTTTACCCGAATGCCAAGCTTGTCGTACCGCCTGCCATCAGGCACGAAGTGGGTGCCGATGCACTTGCCCTTATCATAAAATCCGGTTTCCTTGATACAGAGGAAACTGCAATAGCTACTGATTACGGAACCAATGCAGAAATGGCACTGATCCATGAAGGAACAATTTACACAGGCTCCGCTGCAGCAGGCCCTGCACTGGAAGGTCAGCAGATAAAACACGGGAAACTGGCATCTCCATTTGTTATCTCCGATGTAGAGTTCGAGAATAACTACCTGCGTAATTATGTGCTTGATGACGAAATGAACACCGTTAAGGGAAAGCTTGTTGACCCTAAGAGTGGAGACGTGATAGAAGATCACACCATCAGTGCAAAGGGAATCACCGGAACAGGCGTTATTGCAGTTCTTGATGCTGCTATTAAAAATGAGGTAATACAACTTCCGAAGATTAATACCCCGGACCACATATTGTATCTTCAGGACCAGGTGAAGTTCTTCGAGAGTGATGTCCAGGAAGCCGGACTAGCTATCGGTGCCATACGTGCCGGACACCTTGCACTTTGCAACGCTGCAGGCATACAGATGGCAGACGTTAAGAAAGCGTACATGTCAGGTGCCGCAGGAACATATATGGACGCTGTCAAGGCGCACCAGATAGGCATGGTGCCTTTCAATGTTGATGAAGTCATACAGATTGGTAACACTTCACTGATTGTCGCAAAAGAAGTACTTCTCTCGGAAGACAGGTTGTGGGAACTTCAGGAGATAGCTTCAAGAATTGTAAGCAATCACGTCATGTTTGCAACTGACCCTGGTTTCAAGGAAGCATACATACAGGAAATATCTTACTGGACGGAAGGGATGCCTTTCAAGATGCTCAAGAAATTCCTTAAAAAGAAGGGACTTCCTCTGATTGATCTCCCGGAAAAAACTACCAGCGTAGACAAACGAGTGGAGAGAGATATACCCGTTCTTGGTGAAGAAGGACTCGATGTGCTTGAGCAAGTTGGTACCTATCTTACCATGAGAGTTGAATGTCCCGAGTGCCAGAAGTGCGCAAAAGTTTGTCCCACTGATGCCCTCACCGTGGATGATGAAGGTCTTGTTATGATAAGATCAGATCTCTGCGACGGTGCGAACTGCAAGAGATGTATCAACGCATGCCCGAAAGATAAATTCAAGTGGGAGAATCTGGAAGTTCTGGAGATTGCGGAATGAATCCAGCTTTTTGAAAATAAACAGAAGGAAGTAACATGAAAATATTGGTTATTGGTGGATTTCTGGGAAGCGGCAAAACCTCCACCATCTTAAGACTGGGAAGAGAATTCAGTAATGAAGGCAAGAGAGTTGCCATCATAGTTAACGAGATTGGCGAGGTAGGCATAGACGGGGACGTAATCTCCAAATACGGACTCCAGACCACAGAACTTACCAGCGGATGTATCTGCTGTTCTCTGAAGGTCAATATGAAAACAACGATTACCCTGTTGGCCAAGGATTATGCTCCGGATATATTGCTGATTGAGCCTACGGGTATCGCGTTCCCCCAGGTGATCAAAAATGAGATCAACCTGATGAACCTTACTGATGTATCCATCCAGCCCCTTGTGACTCTCATCGATGGAAGCAGGTTCAAGCAACTCATGAAAGAAGTGAAAAACTTCGCTATGAGGCAAATTATTGACGCAGAGATACTCGGTATTAACAAGCTGGATCTTGTGGAAGATATACGAATACCAATTATTGAAACTTCAGTCCAGCAATTAAACCCGAAGGCCAAGGTCATCCTGCTTTCGGCTAAATATGAGGATGAGCACTGGCACAATTTTGTGCGGCTTACGCTTGGTGAGGAAGCTGATGGGATAATACAGGATTCCAAAGGTACTGAACTTAAAACCACAAATGAGGGTATCCAGATGCTCGATAAGGATACCGGGCTACCTATTGAAATGACTATGAATTCAATAGAAGCTTCAGGTGTAACCAGTTACGCCACCGAATACACCATCTCAAATATCGACACGGCTTTGGCAAGATCGCTTTCCCTGGAAATAATGGAAAGCATAAAGTCAGAGGTTATCAAACAAAGTCCGGAATTTGTAGGGCATATAAAGTTATTTGCAGAATCCGAAACAGATACGATAAAAGTGAATCTGACAGCCTTTGATAAAGATGTAGCTGTGGAGGTAATAGAATCCAATACCACAGGTGTGCCGCGCTTGAAAATACTGTCTGCAGTTTCCAGCATAGGACGCGATGAACTTGTGAGAATTGTACAGTACACTATTGAAGGAAAACTAAAGGGTAAAAACATTGACTTTTCCCATAACGTTGGATAATGGTCATAAAAAGAATGATCATAAGCACTGAACCTATACGATTGACAGATAAATCAATCTCCTTGCGTTAAGGAGATATTTTTTTTCATTTTTACCATAAAGAATGTGAGTTACCGCATTATGGATCGGAGAGAGTTGTTTCTCTACGAGAAGATGGCCAGATATAGATATAACGTGAACAGTATTTTGCAAGAGACATTTAAATACTATTACGTACAGGGCATATGTCGACCAAAATGTTTTACTACATAAATTAAACGGTAGACAATGCGATGGAAATTCAAAAATCAGCATATTTTTTACAATGACATGATCACTTATTAATATAATATATGAAGAATGAAAAGAAAAAAAAGACATTTTTCCCAAGCAACAATAACAATAAACTTGATGGAAACTGGACTTCACTAAAGTTTACTTTAATTATAACAATATAATTTGTTTTGATGAGTCATTTTATTTAAGATTACTCCTTCAAAACCGAACATGCAAAATTTTATTAATGAAATAAGATAAAAAATAGAAACTATTTGAAAGATACTGTCAAAATATAATATCTCAGTATACAACGATTTACAAAAAAAAAGGAAAACAAGCGAGACTCTCAAAAATATAGTATTGAAATGCATTTAAAATTTATTATAAAATACTAAAACCGTTAAGTTTATATATCTGTCTAGAATAAGTGCTTGTGTGGAAATATGAAGTTGGCTGAAGGTTGAGATGCTTGCAAGATTGTGGAGATCTTTCACGCATCATGAAGTGCCATTGGCTGATTGAATCCATTTGCCGCTTTCATCGTTGCTTTTTTGCGATGAAGTGGTGAAATCTAGATACTAGGAGGTAGAATAGATGGATATAGACCCAAGCAAAATTTTAGTTAGGTACAATGTGCAGAAAGAGAAAGCACAGACACCTGAACAGATGGCAGCTGAGATGTACCCAAGTGCAGAACCAGCAAAATCAATTTCCGCTGCAATCTTTGACGGGGAAGAAGATGACGTAATCGAAGGTCTCGAAAAAGCAATCGAGGGTGGAGCAGACCCAATTGCACTTATCGACGACGTCCTTATGCCAGGTATGAAAATAGTGACAGATTTATACGACCAGGGTGTCATCTTCCTGCCAAACGTCATGATGTCTGCAGATGCAATGCTCGAAGGTATCGAGTTTTGTAAGGACCAGGGCGGATCCGCACCTGAGCCAAAAGGAAAGGTTGTATGCCACGTAGCAGAAGGTGACGTACACGACATCGGTAAGACAATCGTAGCAGCTCTTCTCAGAGCAGGCGGATACGATGTAGTTGACCTCGGTCGTGACGTACCAGTCGATGAAGTCATCGCAGCAGTTAAGAAGGAAAGCCCAATGATGCTTACCGGAACAGCATTGATGACAACAACAATGTATGCATTCAAGGAAGTCAATGACAGACTTCTCGAGTCAGGAATTAAAATACCATTCCAGTGCGGTGGCGGTGCAGTGAACCAGGACTTCGTTACCCAGTACGAACTTGGAGTATATGGTGAAGAAGCAGCAGATGCACCAAAGATGGCAGATGCAATACTGGCAGGCAAAGGCCTTGCACAGCTAAAGGAAATGATGCACAAGCACTAAGAGGTGAGATAAATGGTTAAAAGATACACTGACATGGCATACAAAGCTGCTGACGACATGATTTTCGGAAGCTCAGTCTACCCTGTAAAGGCAGAACTCGGTTTAGAAGTAGGTGCTGGATACGTAACAGCAGAAGTTAACTACGCACCAAGGCCTGAGGCCGGTGTCTCCAAGGAGAAACTCGTTTCAGAATACCGCAGGCTTACAACCGACATCATGGCAAGAGCTGTACAGATCGGTTTCCCAGCAGTATCACTTGAGACAGAACACGTAGAGCAGATGACCAACAACCCTGACTGGGGAGGAGAAGTCGCTCACGTACAGAAGACAATCCTTGAAGAATACCACGAAGAATACGGAATCAAATGTGGTCTCAGACACACACCTGGTGACATCCGTGAAGACCGTGACCTTCTTGCACTGATCGGTGCAAAGTATGACAAACTCATGGAGTCATTCGAAGCTGTCGCTGAAGCAGGTGCTGATTTCCTGTCCATCGAAACCATGGGCGGTAAGGAAATTCTTGACTACGCAATTCTCAGAAATGACATTCCAGGTCTCATTTACGCAATTGGCTGCCTCGGTTCAATTGACATGACCATGATCTGGTCAGACATCAGGAAGATCGCAGACAAGAAAGGCAGAATTGCAGCTGGTGACACAGACTGTGCACAGGCAAACACTGCAATGTTTATTGCAGGTGGTCTCCTCGACAAGAACCTTGCACACACCATTGCAATCATCGCAAGGGCAATCTCCGCACCAAGGACACTCGCAGGATATGAAGCAGGTGCCCAGGGTCCAGGTAAGGACTGTGGATACGAGAACACAATCGTAAAGTCCATCACCGGATGCCCAATCTCACAGGAAGGAAAGACCTCAACCTGTGCACACGCTGATGTAATGGGTAACCTTGTCATGCAGTGCTGTGACCTGTGGTCAAACGAATCTGTAGAATACCACGGTGAATTCGGTGGTACATCTGTCCAGTGCTGGTCAGAGTCCCTTAACTACGATGCAGCAATGCTCAATGTTGCAACCGAGACCGGAAACGCAAAGATGCTCCGTGACATCCTCGTACTCTCTGACAAGTACAGAGACCCACAGGGATACGTCCTTGCATACGACAACGCATACAAGGTAGGAGAGGCAATCGTAAAGGACGGAGACGATCTTTACCTCCGTGCAAAGAACGCAGCAATTGCCAGTGTCGACATTCTCAATGCAGCAGACAACAAGAAACTCGTCATGTCCAAGTTCGAGCTTAATGCACTTGCAGACGCAAAGGCATCACTCGATGCAATGACCGACGAAGCCGACACCTTCATGAGTGACAGTCTCGAGAAGTACAAGGCAGAAGTTGCAGTCTTCAGACCAGACGCAAACTACAAGTTCTAAGCCTAGAACTTGTCTCTTTTTTCTTTTTTTGTCACCTTTTTTTTACCGGACTTCTTTTGCAGTTATCCAAAAGTTGATTTAAAGCATAAGAAAGCGAATGTTAAAAATAAAGATTTGCGTATTCAAAATCAATGCTTTCTCAGATTCTTAGGATAACCAATCCCCACAACCATCATTTTTGTCTCGATTGGATCGTGTTTCCAGTCTTCCGGCGAGAAAGTTTTTGAAGTAATTTTGATTTCAAGATTTTCCTTACTTACCCCGCAATCACCCATATATTCCAAAATCATTTTTTCACCGAGATTTTCTGAAAATGCAACTGCTTCACTGTACGTCTGGAATTCTTCTCTACCGAGAGGTGAAAATGCCAAGTAGCCCTCACCGGGATCAGCAATCGAAACCGGCCTTATGAAAATTTCAATCCTTTTTATTCCTTTGCCAAAAAGTGCACCTGCTGCATTCCCAACTTCTGCATGCTCCGGAACAACAATTTCAGCATCAATCACTTTAGAAAGCTCTTCACATAGAGCACTAACTGGCCCTCCCAGCAAAACGACAGGAACATCCATTTTGAATCTTGCGGGAAACTGCCCATCAACTATTTTTTTAATACCTGAATGATCCACACCCTGAAGGACAAAAGTCATCAGATTAAAAGCCATGTTCTTTGCAACCATGTCTTTTATCCTGAAGCAGAACTTGAGTTTATCCATTTTATTGAGGCGTGCAAGTTTTTCAGCCCCGATCATCGACGCCTCAGTTTTCCAACGCCCGTAATCACCAAGAACATGTAGTGCATCTGTTGGTGTAAAACCGACTGGCTGAATCAACCTTTTATGTATAAGAGAATCGAGAACAACACTTGAAGGATAGCTTTTTGAAACTGATTCGATCTCCCCAAGAGACATTGGTTCATCACCGATAGCCTCAAAGACTGCAGCTTCAGATCTTTCAAGACCAAATGCCTTAAAACCGGATCGCATGAAAAATTTGGTCGGCTGTATGTTCCTATCAAGCGTGTGCCTTGATGGTGATGCACTATTTTTTAGTTTTTTCACAAAATTCGGATACCTGACTGCAGCTACACAAAGAGGTATTACCCTTCTTGGTCCGATATGTATTTTTCTTGAGCATGTCCACACATGACTATCGCCACCCATAGCCGAAGTTTCCATCCTCGTTGCCCGAACCCTTGTTCTCCAGTTACCAACAGTGGCGCCGGCATCTGTTAACTCAGGAACTCCGTCATACACTGCGGAGACATCAGTACTCGTTCCTCCCACATCTATTACAGCACATGTTTCACAGCCTGAAAGGTAAGATGCACCTACCAGGCTTGCAGCCGGACCTGAAAAAATCGACTCTACTGGTTTTTCCAGAGCATCCTTAAGTCCTACAACAGTACCATCGCATTTTAACATAAGCAACTTTGCATCAATATTTCTTCGTTCAACCTCTTCCATCACGGACTTAATGAAGTGATCAGAAATCGGCAACAGTTGTGCATTTAAGGCTGCAGTCACAGCCCGCTCATATGCACCTAAATCCTGTGAAAGCTCATGTCCGCAGACCACAGGCATCCCTGTAAGTTCATGAACAATGTCACGTATGGTATTTTCATGTTCAGGATTACGAATACTGAAAAAAGAAGAAACCGCAAAGGCAGCAACATCGTTTTTGACTTTTTTTGCAAAATCCCGGACTTTTTCAACCTCCAGAGACACAGTTTCCTCACCATTGAAATCATGGCCACCGTCCACCAGAATAACGTGCTCTGCCGGAAAATCACCTTCAAGCGGATGATCACCTACCAGAACTAGCGCAATAGGACTGCCCGTACCTTCCAGCACAGTGTTGGTGGCAAGAGTAGTGGAAACGGATACAAGACTTACCTTTTCAAGATATTCTTGTTCGATGTTGTCAATAGCATTTCTTATACCGATGATCAAATCCGGATAAGTCGTGAGAGCTTTGCTGGAACTTAGAACAGAACCATCCGAATCTCTTACCAGAATAACATCCGTATATGTGCCTCCTGCGTCTATCCCAAGACTGAATTGCATGATAGAGAACTCCTTTAAAATATCAGTAGCATTGCATCTGCAATAACAGCATGCAAATACGTATGTAGTAAGTAGATTTAGGTTCTATTAAAAATTTATGGAAAAATTTGATGAAGCTATTGCATGCGAAATTCAGGAATGTAACCTTAAATTATAACGAAAAATAAACTAAAAAAGAAAAGAATTACATGGCATAGTTAAAAACTATGTCATGCAGATATTGAAATTATGCGTAGTACTCGTCTCTTGCTGCAACCATTGCTTTAAGGTTTGCAACGGAGGTGTCCGGTGCAATACCACAGCCTGGTGCAAGTACATCGATTCCGTCATCAAGAGCCTTCTTTGAGTCTGCCTTGACTTTGGCTTCATCGCCTGCAAGAAGAGTGAATGGGCTGGAAACATTACCGCAGATTGTTACCTTACCGGCAACTTTTGCCTTTGCGCCCGCAAGATCTGTAACCTTCTCTTCGATACTGATAGATTCAAAGTGGCAGTCTGCCATCATTTCAAGAACCGGGGAAACATCACCACAAACGTGGAGAATCATCGGGCCTTTTACACCATCAGCAAATTTCTGGAGAACTGGTTTAAGGACAGTGTCAAATGTGTCTGGAGCCATAAGATCTGGTGAAGCTACCGGGTCCGGTACACTAATGACATCTGCACCTGCATCAAGAAGAGCATTTGCATACTCGATACATGCATCACATGCGAAATCAAGAATTGTCTGGAAGTCTTCCGGCTTCTTGATAGACCATTTCATGAACTTCTTTACGCTTGCAAGGTCGGATGCAAGGGTTACCGGACCTTCCATACCGGCAATTACAGGTACTTCGCCTCCGGTCTTTTCTTTCAGAATGCCAAGTGCCTCCATTACTGCTGGAATCCTGCCTTCGGCAAGGAGATTGTCTGGCATCTTGAGGTTGTCGACACCCTTTGGATATGGGTGATCTGTTACGGAAGGCTGCCTGTTCTTTGTACCCATGTTGACTTCACAGCCCATAGCTTCTGCAAGTACTGTGAGACAATATGGAGCCCTGACACCTTCAAGACCACATTCTGAATATGATGCGTATGCCAGGTCTGCCATTTTCTGTGCATCACTGTGCGCTTCCGGCCATGCAGCGCCAGTCTTGTCCATTAGCTCAACAATAGCTGTCTGTGTTACAGACAAAACCGGAACTTTGTCAACTTCTTCGCCCTGTAATGCTTTCAAAAACCTTTCTTTCATGTTCATATGAATCCTTCTCTTTATAGTAGATTTTAGTCATTTTGATTTACGTTGCATAAGATATAAAACTATTGCTTGAAGCTGATTTTTCGAATAAATCAAGTATAATGTTCAGTAAGATTGTATGTTTTTATATAAAATAAAGTCATATTAAGTATGATTATTTGTATGTAAATTACAACTGAAAAGCGCTAAAATATTATTCAATAAAGTAATTATTAAGATTTAATTTGGATAAAAGTATAATAAATACATACAAATCAAAAATTAACAGTGTGAAATTGGTCCCAAAAACTTATTTTTAAGAGAATTGAGTGTATTTTTAGTTATAAAGTATGCTTTTATAACAATTTAAACCATATTAAATATGTAAATTTGTATGAAAATTACAACATAACAACGTAAAAATAAAGTTTTAAGTGCTATTTCAGCTTATATCCAAGTGAAATTATATTAATAATATATAATTAAAAAATGGTCGTGCAAAATTAACAATTAACCCCAAAATCTCTTATTTTTTGCATAATTTCTCTCTGCAACAAGTATATCCCTGTAAAATGCCTCTTCATCATGTCTCATCTTCTGTATCACACGTGTTGCCATCTCGGGACCCACACCCCTGCTGGCAAGTGCTATTACAGCCTGTTTTCCATGTGTCATCACAATATTTGCATTCCTGTAAACCCTCTTTACACGTTTGAGATCTTCCTTCGAGCTTAGCTTTTCCTGTTTTCGTACAAGCTTTATCTCATCCTCTTCCCAGGGTTTCAGGGAAGCTATCATCTTCGAATCACATACAGGACAGATGATATCATCATGAACATTTTTTACCTGTCTTCTTGAGGTCCACTTTTTGCAATGTACACAGAAAAGTATGACCCTGTCATTCATAATCCGTCCTTTAAGGGCCATTACTATGGACCTGTCAGCCTTTTCAGGTGCAATAAGATCCCTTTTCATGGAAAATCCCGCCCTTCCTATAGGAGTAGAAGGACTGATAATGAGAGTTATTTTTTCCGAGTATATATCCATAAAAAGTCTCGATGCTCTTCCAACATCAAGCATCGTATGGAAGATCTCCCTTATAACCTCGTCATACATGGCTGTCCCACGGTATATCTCAAGCAGTTTTTTCATGCTTATCCGGTCATAATCGATATCCTTACTCAGGGCTCCGAACTTTCTGGCAACATGTACCATCTTCCATTTCATAAGAGAGGTGTTCTTCAAGGTCATCTCTATGATAGGTTCTATATGTTCGGGTTGTATATCGCGTACCAATTGCTCGATTTCCCGGGCCTTTATTCTTCTTGGAAGCTGTAATCGTATCCTGTACGGATCAATTTCCTGAGAGACACTGCTCCCGTATCTTGCAGCAAGTAGTGATGTCAGAACCTTTGCAAAAGTTTCATTGGTGTTGTGACCGAAGCAAGCATTGATGAGAACAGATTCCTCATCATTCTCAATAACGATAGTCTGCGCATCGGGGACAGGAAAATTTCCAGAAACCTGTTCCCTCATAAGACCTACCAGTTCCAGGGCTCCAGTGAGGTCAACCGGATAATCATTAGTAAGCTGCACAGCTATCCTGTCATCTTCCCAACCTTCAATCATCCTTTCTGCTATTGTTCTTCGGATAAAACCTACTTCTCCTGCAACTTCAAAAGGTACAGGTATTTCCTCACCTACCCAGCTTGGTATTTCTCCCATTCCACGCACAGGTTCTACTTTAATCCTGTCACGGTCACTGTTCATCTCAAGTACCCTCCACATATCGCCCTTGGTTATGAAAACAGCTCCAGGAGTTACAAAATTGATGACAAAAGCCTCGTCAAGAACACCCACAGTCCTTCCGGTGACTATATCAAATATCTCATACTTTTTCTCATCAGGTATCATGGAAAGGTTATCATAATAGTATTGCCAGCTTTTCCTTCTGCGTGAAAATACATCCGATCCTTCCTCATTCCACACCATCCTGTAATCATTTACCTGTTCTACTACTTTTTTAAACATTTCGAATTTCAGATCCCTGAAAGGATAGGCACGTTTGAAAACAGAAAACATCTTTTGTATCCCAACTTCACCAAAATCAAGAACAAGGCCTGATATCTGGTTTGCAACAACATCAAGGGAATTCATATGCGGATCAATAGCTTCCACTTTACCCTCAAGAGCAAGTTTACATATAGCCATGCTCTCTGCCACATCGTCCACTCCCATTGCCAGGATAGTGCCCCTGGAAACCTCATGTATCCTATGGCCTGCACGACCCACACGCTGCAAAAGCCTGGAAACCTGCCTTGGAGAACCATATTGAACTACATGATCCACGTTACCGATATCGATTCCCAGTTCCATTGAAGATGTGCATATAAGACCCCTAAGGTCACCGCTTTTAAAAGATTCCTCAGCCTCTATCCTGGAATCCACTGATAAAGAGCCGTGGTGCACACCAATAGGCAGTTCAAGTATCTTGAAACCGGATGCGAGTGCTTCAGCACTTTGCCTGGTATTCACAAATATCAATGTGGAAACATTATTTTCAACAATTTCACTGATGCATCTCAGATGAGCTGCAAATTCAGCATCGGAGCCAATTAATTTGGCAACCTTCAGATCATCTTCCGTAGGAAAAGGAGTAATCACGTTGAATTCCAGAAGTTTCAGCAGGGACACGACCACAACCGAAACATCTCGCTCGGCTCCCACCAAAAACTTTGCAACTTCTTCAGGATTGCCTACTGTTGCTGAAAGTCCTATTCTCTGGAACTCACCTGCAAGTTCCACAAGCCTCTCCAGACCGACAGCAAGCTGAGTGCCTCTCTTCGAGGATGCCATCTCATGTATTTCGTCCACCACAACATGAGTCACATACTCAAGGTTCTTACGCAGGCGTGAACCCGTGAACATTGCCTGGAGAGTCTCAGGAGTGGTTATCAAAACATCAGGCGGGTTACGTGATTGTTTTTGTCGCTCGTACTGGGAAGTATCTCCGTGACGTACCCGGACATCAATACCAAGTTCAGCTCCCCACCACTGTATACGTGAAAGCATATCACGGTTCAGTGCACGAAGAGGAGTTATATAAAGTGCGGAAATGCCAGCCCTCTGTTCTTTGCTTTTGGAAAGAATTGCATGAAATATCGGAAGCACGGCTGATTCAGTTTTACCTGAACCGGTGGGAGCCACCAGAAAAGTATGTTCACCTTTAAGTATATGCGGAAAAACCTTTTCCTGTGGTTCGGTGGGAGCTTCAAAACCCTGTTTTTTCAAAGCATCCTGTATCCGGGAGTCAAAAGAGTCAAAGATGTTGCCAAAACTCATTTTATAGCACCCTTGTTCCCACTTTTTCTATAACTCTTTCTATTACCCTTTACACGGAACCTGCTTTCTTCCATCCTTCGAATGTGCTTCAATGCTCCAAGTGGAGTACCATCGAGCAGGTAAACCTGTGCATCATCAATGTCCACAGCCCCGGAAGAAAACAGCGGCCCAAGCAGATCATCATGAAGAGATTCGTTGAATGCAACTCCACCACAGAGTTCATTGAACGACGGGACTATTACAAGCTCAGGATCTTTCCATTTATCTTTCCCGGAATTAAGGTCCGTATTCCTGAAATGTCCCTGGAGTATATCTTTTTTAAGTTTAGTCCTTATCCAGCTCTGCTCTGTAATGGAGTATCCAAGAGAATCGGTAAGACGTATGGTAGGATGATTATGTGCAGTAATAATAAAATCTGCAAAAAGCAGGTCAGGATCAGGCCAGGTATGACCATGGAAATAACCTATTCCCTCTATGGTCGAGCCTCTTACCGGATGTATCCTGATATCCGTTCTTTTGGGAACCAGGTGCTCAATACCTCCATCATGGTTGCCGGGAAAAATGTCTATTTCAGCATGTTCGGCAAGTGATTCCAGAAAATAGGGTATTTCATCCCTTTCCTGCCAGGATATCTGGGGGACATTATGTTTCACATCTCCCAGCAGTATTATTCTCCCGGGAGATTCCTGCTTAATATACTCCAGCATACGGTCCAAGCCGTACTGCATACGGCTTGGTATGGAAATACCACTTCTGTAAAGATCCCACTCGATTCCCAGGTGAATGTCTGCAACAACAAGAGTCTTTGTCTCGTTTTCCATAACAAGAGCAGGTTCATTGATAATAGGTTTTAGTTCTACTGTCATTTTGTATAAAAAGAATCATTTCTTTTCAGCTTCAACAATTGTGCTGACTTTCTCTGAAAGCGAGTCAACTGTGGCCCTCATCTCATTCAGTTCTTCCTGTATCTCCAGTATCTTCTGGTACATAGGGCTGCGGTCATCCTTAATAGCCTGTTCCTGTGAAAACTTCTGCTTACTTGGAAAGATGTAAACATAGGCCAGCCACATACCTGTGAATGCAACAAAAAATAGTGCTGCAAGGAAAAGCAGATAATGTGGAAAGAGCACTCTTATTAAACTGTCTCCGGAACTATAATACTGAAGTCTTGTGATCATCAGGAAGTTCAGCAGGGAGAATAAAAACATAGTTTCTCCTACTATAATAAGCATGCCTCCTACTTTTGTAGACATCCTGCGCTGTCTCGGAACTATCCTGTCAATTATAGAACTCATTTAAGGGAGATTGGTTTGATGTGATATTTATATTTGTATTTTATTTTTAAGTAAGTTGATTGCAAGTAGGTGACGTAGAACTAAAGCTAAGCAAGGAAGGCAATTCATTCGAAGGAAACTGGAGATACGGATCTGATAATTCAGCATGGTGCTGTCTACAGAACAAACTACATCTACGAATGGAGAGAGTGATCTCTTCCATTCATTCTTTTTTGAATTTTGTGTCACTTTTCTCCCCATCTTCTTCTGACATTTTTTGCAACGCTTTTTCGGGTATGCTGTCTTTGGATACATGCCGTCCACATAAAGAAATAAATAAGCGAGAACTACAATTCATAAATGGGTAAAGTCGCATGAATTCCGCAGACAACTCTAAACTGGCCCGAAGACAGCCACCTGAACAACTCTACGTAACCGACCGTGATGAATGGAGAAACTGGCTGGAAATCCATCACGACAAGAAAAAGGAGATCTGGCTGGTATATTACAAGAAAAACACAAACATGCCCCGCATACCATATGATGATGCTGTGGAAGAAGCAATTTGTTTTGGATGGATAGATAGCACTGTAAGGACTCTGGACAATGAGAGATATATGCAGAAATTCACTCCCCGAAAAAAGAAAAGCAACTGGTCTGACCTGAACAAAGAAAGGGCCAGGAAGATGATCAAAGCCGGAAAGATGACAGATGCAGGCTGCGAGAAAATAAGGGAACTGCTTGCAGAGAATAAGAACGGTTTGAAAACCGATAAAAAGGAAACTAAAAAGGAACTTGTAATCCCTCCTGAGATCGAGAAAGCTATTTCTGCAAATAAAAGAGCATGGGAAAACTTCAGAAATTTCGCACCCGGATATAAGAGGAACTACATTGAATGGATCCTCAATGCAAAGAAAGAGGAAACAAGGCAAAGAAGACTCAAAGAAGTTATAAATAGACTTGAGGAAAACAAGAAACCGGGAATGTCATGAGGTGCTTTGGTTAATAGCAAAAGATAGGGAATTCAATAGGGTAGACCTGGTTCTTTAATATATTCGGTTCTGTTGTGGAATTTGTGCTTCTTTTGATGATTATCGTATATGCGTGCAAATGGCCTAAACAGAAAGTATGAGCAACTTCTGTCTTTAATGAAAGAAAATATGTCTAGGCTGATCCTATTGTTTACATTGGTAAGGAAGCTAATAACATAGATGAGCAGGCTCTTGACGTTAAAATGGCTCAGGAGTTCATCAATGAAACAGCAATCTATGATTTCATCCTGAACCTAACTCCTGAAAGAGCAAGAAAGCTAGGAATCAAGCATAGGAGTGCGTTGGTTTATTTGAAGAAAAAAGCGAATGAAGGGAGATTGAATTTTAAGTCACAAAATGTGAAGAGGAAAATACGTATATTAAATTAACAAAAAAGATGTAACATATTAGCTATTTCTAGGTTGATTTTAGAAAGAGCATTTCTACAGAATCAAAAAATAAATTCAAAATAAAAAGATCAATTCCAGCATTATTGGAATTGATTGCTATTTTGTTCTATAAACAAATTGACCTTTAATTTACCTGAATATCTTTGTCCTTAAACCTCAGCAGTTCAATATTCTTCAATGTATCAGTATTCTGATCAGTTGAGTTCTCAGTTACAATAATTTCTGTTTCCTGAAAATCTATGATGTAATCTGAAGAATATGAATTATACTGGACTACATCATAACCTTCTTTTCCATCAATAATATTGCTGCCAATGTTACCGATCAAAATGTTGTTCTGGGAATTACCTACAAGGTTTGAATCATTGCTTCCGAGTAATCTGGCATTTAGCAGATACTGTGATTTATGAGTGTATGGTATTTGTGGATCAAAGGTCATTGTAAATGTTCCTTCAAATTGGGAGTCAATCCTTGCCATGTATGTCAGATATTCAGGGAACATTCCTGTAACCAGTTCATATCCAATGTTATCCTGTTCCATGATATCTTCCCTAGTCTTTGCAACATATAAACCATCCATTCCATTATCAGAATCTGAACTAGCTCCCCATTGACCATAATATGAATCTACGACAGCTGCCAAATATTCTTGCTCAAGACTGCCTTCCTTTGAAAGTTCATTAAGCCATTCTTTAGCACCAAGTCCCCATAATCCTTTTTTACCCCAATCATCCTTGTTCTCAGGAAGAGCATTCATTGTTGCTGCATAGATTCTTTTTTGTAGTTCAGGCAGAGCCTGTTCGCTGGATTGGATTCCAATGCCATAATCATGAACAAAATGCAATATTTCTTCGTATGAAGCATCCCTGTGTTCATAATCGTTCTCAATATACCATTTGCTTCCTTCTGTGGGAGTTTCCATCTGGTATAGCGGTTGTCCTGTCAATGCCCAGAAAGGAATACTACTGTCACCATCTGCACCATTTGGCATGTTAATGACGGCTTTATTATTAGCAATCGAGTTTGTAACTTCTGTGCTGTTTAATGAATCAAGATAAAAGTCCAGAACATTGTATGCTTTTAAGAGTTGTTCATCTGTGACTTTGTCTTGTGCTAAAATGTATATTGGTTTCCCGTTGGGTGCCTCATAATTAACATATTTTGTATAGGATTGTGCACCACTTACCCCTGTATCTTTCACATCATAACGGATCAGTGATGCATCAGGATATTCCACCCAATTTGAATTCAAGACTGGCTTATCGTTCTTGTTTTTATCATTGCTCATACTTAATTGTTCATTCTCATTCTCAGAAATTTCACCATTATTTTCTATTGGTGATGAAATACACCCTGAAAATAATGAAATGATAGCTAACAACATAATTAGTTTCATCTTCATATAGATATAAAATTAATACTCTTATATTTAAGTACGGAGTAGTTATCCTACATTTTTTTATTTTTAAAAACTAAGCAAGTTGTGAAATTATTCCATAAATCAGCGTACAAAAAATTTGAGATAACTATATCCCCGCACCTACACGTCGGGATATATACAACTAAAAAAAAGTGTACGGCGTTTTGCACTCAATATGCACAACCATTTTTTTTGATTTACAAGAAAAAGTGTACTCTGAAACTTAATGCTTTAATCTATTTTTAAGTTAATTATTTTAAAGCAGTTCTGTTTTTATATAGACTGATCAATCATTTCCTAAGCATTCTTAAACAAAAAGTTTCATATGTGATTATTGATAGTAGGTTGCTTATTCTTCATCATCGCAAAGTCTATCATTTGATAAATTTTACTTTATACAAGCTTCAATAAAAGCTACTCCTAAAGGAGTAAGCCAGCCTGAAACTCACATTTAAATGCAATTGGATCTGAAACTAAGGAATTTGTTTCTAGACTTAAATCTCTTAAGCATTGAACTCTCATTAAATTATGTAAGTTTATAGTAATTTCGGCTTCAGGTACATCAAAATATTCTATGATAACCTGGGTTTTGAAACCAATTTCTAATATCTCTTTTTTTGTTAATTCAGATTTTATAAAAGCCTTATTATACACATACTTTAGAATTTTTGCCTAAATTCATCTGGAATTCTATATAGCAACCTGTTTAGAACAGTGACTTTTTTATCAGGGATTTTAACTCCTGAATGAACACCACCTACACCATCATGCCCTTGGACATAACTTGAAACTGCATACATAGCCAGACATTTAGCTGTATCACGCTTACTGTCAGAGATGAAAGGGTATGTAAAATAATTAATAAAAAATGTTTTTCTAAGATATAGAGTTAATTACATTTTTATAATCTACATTCTCATAAAAAAAAGCAAGCATTCCACAAAAATATTTACTTATAGGAGAACAAAAACACAACAATAGATTGTATAATATCTTGTAAATCAATGTGGCATTAAAAAGAACCACTAACTACCCACACTTGAAAATAAAAAACGAAATTATTGGATGAGAACGATCAAACTTGAAATAGAAGATACTCAAGAAGCATCTCTTTCTTCACATACTCAGCAGGTAAAACATACCCATTGATTATCTCAAATTCTACAGGATTATTCACATCTACACCATATTCTTCCAGATATTTGGCACTTGCATTGTCCCAGATCTTCTGAACATCTGCCATAGGCATTACAATATCAGCTTTCTCCCTCTGAGCATCAGTCAGCTTAACACCTTCAGGATATCCGAGAACCTTTGGTCCTCCTTTTCCCAAAATAGTGCCATCAAGCCAATGAGGAAGCTCACCATTAAAATGCTTAACATCATTCTCAGTTACACCATAGGCTTTATAGATTGCAGTCAATTCTTTATCGGAAAATGTAAAACTCTCCTCATTCAAGAAAACACCATTAGATCCTACCTTTAATTCCTCTTTCTCGTTGCTTTCTGCAATTCCTACAGAAACTGCCAGCAGCATGACTAGAATAGATCCCAGCCCAAATATAATTTTAGTCTTTTTCATATTTTCTCTCCCCCGCCCAAATAATTCAAGATAGACGGGTCAATATAAAAAAGTTATAATATTATATATGTTTTTTTACATTGTACTTAATTAAATGCAGAAGTTAACGGCGTTTTTTTTGATAGTAGATAATAAGCATCAACATAAATATTTTCAGATAATGACTTCGAACAGCCTACTATAACTTTGCTTCTTGATTTATGGAATTATGTTGTAGCAGAAAAGATTGCTTGTGAAGAGATTATTGACAATATAGAGGATGTACAAAAGATAGTAGATTCATTTGACATTGATAAGGCTCTTGATAAGGATTCATGGGAGGAAATAAACATACTAATTGAGGTAGAGCCTGATGAGGACATTTTACCTATACGGTCTAAGTATGGAGAAAAAGAGAGCTATAACATTGGTATAAATTACCTGAATTATAACGGTTCTTTGTACTATTTTCTTCCTGATATTCTGGCTTCAAAGTTGCTTTCCGGCAAATCTCCTAAGATAAAGAGAGCGTTCAGATTTGTTCTTGAAGGGATACAAGAAGACATTGAAGAAACAGAAATCTATGATGTTCATGTAAATCCAAAGGAAGATAATCTCATTAAAGTCCTTGTTGAAGCATGGAGCTGTGAAAGTGTTAGTGGATAACTTCACTTTTAGTTTTCAAGCTGGTTGTAGGTATGACTTTAATCAGAGCTGGTTAATTTAATTTAAATAGAATAACAAATTATTGTTTTGTAAATACTGAAATTAGTATGTGGTGCAAATGAAAAAAAGCTGATTTGGTAATTACTCCAGAGTATTCGATGCCATGGTCTATTCTTAAAGCACACTTATTATGAACTTTGATTACCCCTAAGTAATATTTTAGGTTGTTATGCCATTATATATGCTTTACTAAATAAATTAGATCTGTTAATGTACATGTAACGATATTTAGGAAAAATCCTATTTTCTCGGTTTATTTACGACCGCAAAGTAAAAAAGGCGAAAAAACTTTAGTAATTGTCCGCAAAATAGGTGATATATATAGATCCCATAGCCATACCCTTTAGAGAATTGCTTTCTGAATTTAGTGAAGAAGAAATAGGTTTAATGATTAAGAGTTTCACCTGCAGTAGAGAACCTTTTATTGAAGATTTTGTCCAAAATAAATGTATACATGCGGAAAAAATGGGAGATACAAAATCATACTTCATTTTAGACAACGATAGCCAGGATTTGGAGGTTTTGGGTTACTATGCACTCACTTTAAAAGTTATTTGCCTAAAAGAAGTAAGTAAGAAAAAAGCAAAACTTTTACACTTGTCTGATACAGTAAACCAATATATACCCACTTATTATATTGCCATACTGGCAAAAAATGATCAATATAAAGATAATATAGAAGGAAGTAAAATATTGCACAGTGCACTTGAAATGATACAAAATGCATCAGATTTTGTCGGTGGAAGAGTTGTGTGGGTAGAGGCAAAAAAACAACATCCGGGCGTTACTAAGTTTTATGAAGAAAATGGTTTTAAAGAATTCCAAGAAGAAGAACAAGAAGATGGATTGTATTCTCATCTACTTAAAGTGATTAAAAAATCGGACTGAAAACTTTTTATAGCATAGTGCATTAAAACATGTATACATCATACACATTGTAATATTTTGATTATCTAAGCGTGCAGTATATGTACGTGTTATAGCAAATATAAGAATAGAAAGAAGTAAACTTTAGAAAAAGAAAAGATTGAATAATAAAGGAGGAAAAGCAATGGCTGGCAAATATTTGACACAAAACTGTTTGTGTGTTGAGAATAGTACAGCAGTCGCAACAGTCCAATCGTTGCTAAAGGAGGACTGGCCAGAATATTCATATAAATCTGGTCTTAATAAAAGCTCCACTGAAAGGAGTGCATTTTTAAAGAAGGTTAAAAGCAATAAAAAATAAGCTTTTAACTTCTTTCTTTCCCTATTTTTTATTACTTTTGCTTAGTTTTTTTAAAGAATCACAATCCAATTTTATTTTTGGTGATTTTGACAGAGCTGAGCCTACGAATTTTGTTTTTTATTAATATTGTACTTTTTTGTATGGAATATACATATCACGAGAATAGTGATAACTAAGAAAAATCGCTTTTGTTATCTACAAAAGCGTTGCCAAAATTAGAGTTGTATATATCCCCTACCTATTGTGAGAGAGATTGAATTCAACCTCTCCACCCACCCTTCCACCTTCTCCCATAATAACCTTAAAGAACAACTTTAGCATAAACCCTGCTAAATACAGAGGCTTTCAAAATGGAACATTGTCATTCATATGGAGAAAAACTCCAGGATCCTATCAGACAGGCAAAGATCACTGGGAATATGAGCGTGGACGAACTTGTGTTTGCCATCGATGGCTGTGCCTTCGGTGCGGGCAAATTAGCCGATGCCGCAGACATCTACACCGAGATGCTTGCAAACGGGTCCACCAGTTTTTTCGGGCTCGCAGGTGCAATGGTGCCTGCCGGAATGCGACAGATAGTAACTGATCTCATCTATGACGGTTACATCGATGTGCTTGTTACCACCGGTGCCAACATGGTACATGAGATAGTTGAATCAATGGGACTGCATCACTACAAGGGATGTGCGGAATGTGATGACATCGAACTGAAAAACGATGAGATAAACAGGATATATGATGTCTATCTCCCTGAACCTTATTTTGTTGACTTCGAAGAGAAGATCAAGAGCATACTCTCCGATATCGGTCCCGAGACCATCTCCATAAGGGAGTTCATGACACACCTCGGAAACAATATCGATGACAGGGACTCCATCCTCAGGGCTGCAGCCGACATGAACGTACCAGTCTACTGTCCTGCGATACAGGACTCCATGATAGGACTTCAGGCATGGCTCTACAAGCAGACCAACAAACTCAACGTTGATGTCTTTGCAGACATGAAAGAGATAATCGACATCTGCTACGAGGCAAAAGATCCGGGTGCCGTACTTATAGGTGGCGGTGTTCCCAAGAACTACATCTTCCAGTCAATGCTTATCACGCACCAGGAATTCGAATATGCCATACAGTTGACTATGGACACACCGGAGACCGGTGGTCTGAGCGGTGCAACACTCGATGAAGCACGCTCGTGGGGAAAGGTCAGTGAGACAGCACGCTCCGTAACAGTTCACTCCGATGCCACAATCACTCTTCCCATCCTTGTTGCAGCTGCAAGGAGCAGACTTGCAAAAAAATGATAGAGAAAAATGTATTGTCTTCAAAGTAACAATATAGGCTATAGGGAACAAATGTAGAGGAGTAGATCATGGAAAAGAACACAAGACTCATACTTGCACTGGATGTTCTGAATAGGGATGAGGCCATAAAGATAGCACAGGATGTTGCAGGAAATGTGGATGCCATAAAAGTGGGATATCCACTGGTACTTGCAAGCGGACTCGGTATCATTGGGGAGCTTGCAAAGTATGCACACATCATAGCAGACTTCAAGGTAGCAGATATCCCGAACACAAACCGCCTGATATGTGAGCAGGTATTCGATGCAGGTGCAGATGCAGTTATTGTACAAGGATTTACCGGACATGACAGCTTAAAGATCTGTGTTGACCTCGCACGTGAACGTGGAAAGGATGTTTTTGTAGTTACAGAGATGAGTCACCCAGGTGCACTTGACCTAATGCAGGATGCCGGAGAAGCTATTGCAAGAATGGCAGCAAACGCAGAAGCTTCAGGTGTTGTAGCCCCTGCCACGAGACCGGAGAGAGTAAAAGAGATCAGAAGGATAATAGGTGACGAGATTGCCATAATATCACCGGGAGTTGGCGCACAGGGAGGCAGTGCTTCAGATACCATTAAGGCAGGTGCTGACTGGGCGATCGTAGGAAGAAGCATATACCAATCTGAAGACCCGGCAGGTGCTGCTGCTGAGATAGTCAGAGAAATAAAAGAAGCAGTCTAGTATTCAGAATAAATAAGAAGAAATGTGCCTGTGATGATAAAACTGTTCTGATCCATGATGAACCCTATGAGTTCTGAGGCACATTTATGTTAATAACGGTCATTTCAGTATCTCGACATTCATTTTTACGATTTCGGCAAATACTTCGTTTTTCTTTGAATACTCAAGGGAACTCTGCATTTCCTCAAGAGACTTTTTAAGGCTCTGTATGTAAACCGACTGTTGTTCGAGCTTTGTATTCATTCTCTTGATATCCAGATGTTGACGGTGGATGGTCACATGCGTACCAATTTCCTTGCTTGTGGTCTCAAGAAGTTCTTCAAGCTCCTTACGTTTGGATTCCAGCTCACTGGATTCCACTTCAAGTTCCTTCCCCAGGCGCTCATTATGCTCACGTTTTGACTTCATACCTTCAAGTTCGGATTCAAGCTCTGTCTTCTGGACATCAACTTCCTTTTTACGTGCCAGAAGACTTTCTTCTTCTACTTCGAGTCCTTTCCTGCAGGTTTCGACTTCCGACTGTTTTTTCTTCAAATCATCTTCTGAAACTTCCAGAGATTTCCTGAGTTCTTCCTGTTCAGAGCACTTATCTTTGTAGGAATTAAGTTCAGATTCATACTGTGAGATCGATTCATTGAGTTTGCTTTCATTCTCAGCATGTACCCTGAGATTCTCTTTATATTGCAGGAGACCACTTTCATATTCTGCAATCTTATTCTCAAAATCAGCTACCTTTCCGGTTAAGTCCTCAGATAGTGAATTGACCCTGCATACCTCAAGTTTCAGAAGTTTTCGGGATTCAAATACTGAAACTTTTCTTTTCATCAAGCCATATTCTTGCTTTGCTTGTGTATTTTTAAGTTCCTCAAGCTCATTTTGTCTTTGCTTGAAAAGGGTACGTTCGGAATCATATTTTGAAACGGCTTTCGAGAGTAAAAGTTCATTATCCTCATGATTTTTAGCTTTGATCTCGTATTCTTGCATAGCCGTTTCTAACTCATCAGCCCTTGGTTTGAGTTGGGAAAATTCGGCCTCTA
The DNA here is from genome assembly GCF_045291185.1 of Methanolobus sp. ZRKC2. NCBI lineage: Archaea > Methanobacteriati > Methanobacteriota > Methanomicrobia > Methanosarcinales > Methanosarcinaceae > Methanolobus > Methanolobus sp. ZRKC2. The sequence continues at coordinate 1,077,408 of NZ_CP146980.1, forward strand.
CCTGTGATTTTATCTCTCCAACACCGGAACTCTTTGCCATCAGCAGTGATTCCTCGCTTTCAAGTTCCTCCCTCAGTGTCTTGAGATCAGCACGTTTACGGTTCAATTCCTTCAATTCGGAATAGTATCGGGATTTGACAATCTCAACAGCCCCTGAATAATTCAGACCTTCAAAATCAAGTGTTACATCGTTACCTGAAGATAACTGTTCTTCAAGCAGCCTTGCCTTTTCTTCAAGTTCATTCTTTTTTTCCAAGTAGGCTTTCATCTCTTCTTCATAAGAGGACTGCTGATCAAGAAGTTTGCTCCTGTTCTCCTTGAGTGCTAAAAGTTGTTTTTCATAATCCGCTTTAGAATTTTCAAATTCTGCAACCTGTTTTTCGAATTCGGATTTCTGTTTATCAAAAGCTGAACGTTTTTCGTTGAAATCGTTTACCTCTACTGCAGGGATTAAGTCCTCAGCTTTTGAAGATGCGGATTTAAGCAATGCACACTTGCGATTGAGATCCTTCTCCTTCCTGGAAATATCGTCCATTTGTTGATTGAGATGATCCTGCTTTTGCCTGTATTCCTCCATTTCGAATTCATATCTTGCTTTAACCTCTGCAAGAACAGTCTCTTTTTCCTTGTACTCCCGGATTTCAGCTTCATATTTTTCCTTCAAGCTCTCAAGCTCGGACCCAAGCTCCTTAACTTTAGAATTTTGCTCCTGTGAGTCAGCGCCAGCCTGGTCACGAGAATATGAAACCTTTTGTTCTTGTTCTCTGTCTGCATTATCATTTTTTACAGGTTTACGGTAAATATTAGGGGTGAAGTCCTGTCTACCCTTATTTACCTGTTTGGAGCTTTTTGACCAGGTTAATGAACTCATAACACCACATCCGAATCTTTCCAATAATTAACTTTTCACCTGTTCCCAGAATTCCCGGGGCATTTTTTCAGTAAGTTTTCTGGCACCTTCAGCAAAAGCAAAATCCGGATCATCCGGCAAAATAATCTTTCCTCCACCCAGATCTTTCAATTCGTTTTCAATGAAACTGCCAACATTTTTCATCTTACTGCAACCACCACAAATATAGATATTATTCCTCAATGCTTCTCTGAAATCCGGTTCCGCATAGGAAATCATTTTAGTAAGCCCGGAAACCACATCAGGTATAAGTGATTCACATGCAAATCTCAGTTCCTCTTCTATACATGTTTCTTCAAAGGAATCTTCCAGTGGCAATTCAACCTTACACCGGACATCTGAAAGACCTACATAACCATAATTTTCCTTCCACTGTCTTGCAAGATGCTTTGTTACCTTCGAATCTTCATGTTTTTCCTTAATCAGGTCAATAAGTTCCTGATCGATGTTGTCTCCTGCAAAAGACATTTTAAAGTGGTCCTCATCTGCCGGAATATTACCATTGATATGACAGATGTCCAGCTTGCTTGCACCTATGTCTACAATAAGGGAATTCTCCAGGTGGCCACTTCCATAAGCCACACAGAAAATCTCATCGGCTACCATTGCACCTGTGAACAGGTCCTTTGAAATATCCAGAATAGTTCTTTTATAGGATGGATCAGCACCCGCAGGAACACCTATAATTGCATAACTTTCCAGGGAATCAAGCTCGATTCCTGCATTTTTAAAACAATGATTCAACAGAAGTTTAACAGGCCCGGGATCATTTGTCTTACCCTGAAGCAGTTCTTTTATGGGTTCTTTAACAGGAAAATCCGATTGTTCAAATGCCGCTTTTCCGAAAAATACATTTTCGTTTTCCGGATTTTCCGGGAAATTCTCCCCTTCGCAGGCAATGGCACTATACTCTACAAGCCTTGTACCTTTGTTTGTGCATATTGCTATTGTGTACGTGCCAAGGTCTATACCCAGATAAAGCACTTCTTGCCCATTTACAGGTCCCATCGTCTCATTTCCAGCTATTTCTTCATTTTTAACCTGTTCAGAATCTTCCAAGATAATACCCCGGATCTTTGTCTGATCTATAACAAGACAAGGTTGTAGTAAATCAGTATTTATGTATTATGAACATAGAACACAGCTTTATGGCTATGGTGAAATCCCAAAAGAAAAAATAACATCTCAAGAACAGGTAGCAACGAACGCAAATAAACTTTTGGAGCTATGTACAAAATCCCGGATCACATCTGGAATTTTGTTTATATATATTTTTCTTTGTGTTTCTGGTACAACACATGGATAATACCGTCTGCAAGTCCGAGCCGTGGAACATGCATTTGATCGATATGTCCCCATTTCATGACAGAGAAATAGATCTTTGATGCCGGAATAATGACATCAGCCCTGTCAGGCCGAAGACCAAGTTTTGTGATGCGTTGTTCAAGAGTATATCCTTTCAGGAATTTGTACACTCTTTTAAGTTCTTCATAAGAGAGAGGAGTGCCCTCTTTTACATTTGCCATGACAAACACTTTATTGATATTTCCACCACTGCCTATAGCTGAAGCCGGCTTGTACTCCTTGGTTACCGACTGGACCCACTTTTTCATCCCGTTCCACTCATCCTTTGAAACAAAACCCTCAAGCATACGGATGGCCCCTATGTTGAATGATCTGTATGCAAGTACTTTTTCCCTGTTGAAAACAATTATCTCGGTACTTCCTCCACCCACATCAACGTGCAGATAGGAAGAAGGATCACCATTGGCAATTATCTTTTCAATGCGATTGGAGTAGATAATCTTTGCTTCTCTCCTTCCGCTTATTACTTTTAAATCGATGCCACTTTCTTCTTTAATTTTCCTGACAATTTTTTCGCTATTCTCCGCTTCCCTCATTGCAGATGTAGCACATGCCATGAAATCTATCGGCTCATAGGCATCCATAAGATGCTTAAAAGCGATCATTGTTTTGACTAACTGACGAACCTTCTCATCAGAGATATGTCCGTGGACAAAGGCATCATCCCCGAGGCGTATAGGCATACGTATCTGAGAAATCTTTTCGTAAATAGGCTCAATACCTTCCGTATCTACTTTTGACAGAAGCAAGCGCACAGCATTAGAGCCCACATCTATTGCAGCAAATTTCATTCGATGTCCTCGTTAACTAATTGTTTTTCAAGGAATGTATAAATGTCTTCCTGGGCACGGTAGGACTTTTTACCGCCTTTCTTGTATTGATTATCCTGGCGATCGTTGATAATCCTTGCTTTTGTATTGTCAAGGAACTGCAGGTTCATATATTCTGCCAATTCGTTTCTTATTGAAGTATCATAGATAGGAGTGGCAACTTCTACACGCCGGTCCAGGTTTCTTACCATCCAGTCAGCTGACGAAATATAATATCTCTCATCGCCATTGTTACAGAAAATAAAAATTCGTGAATGTTCAAGGTATTTGTCAACTATACTCACTACTTCAATATTCTCACTCAGGCCCTTGACACCCGGCACAAGTGAGCATATCCCCCTGACGACCATCTTGATCCTGACACCTGCCTTGCTGGCATCATACAGTTTATTGATCATCTCACTATCCACAAGACTATTCATCTTTGCAAGGATATATGCCGGTTTACCAGCCTTAGCGTTCTCGATTTCATCGTCAATGTATTTCTCGAATGTATTACGCATTTGAAGAGGAGCGACTACAAGATGCTTGTAGTTGTAAATTTTGTAATTGTGAGCGAAAAAATCAAAAACCTTCTCGACTTCGAATGTCAGGTCCGGATTTCTGGTCATAAGCATGTGGTCACAATAGAGTTTTGCTGTGGACTCATTGAAATTACCGGTTCCGATACATGAATAGTGAACAATGTCATTCTCCTCACGCCTGGTGATATGACAGAGTTTTGAGTGGACCTTCAAACCAGGTACACCATCGATTATCCTTGCACCTGCATCTTCGAGTTTCTGTGTCCAGTAAATATTAGACTCCTCATCAAACCGTGCCTGAAGTTCGATAACAACTGTAACACTTTTTCCATTCTTTATTGCATTGATGAGTGCATTGATGACATTGGAATTACGGGCAACCCTGTAAAGAGTGACTTTTATGCTTGATACATAAGGATCAATAGCAGCTTCCCTCAGAAGATCGATGAAATAGTCGAATGACTGGTATGGATAATGAAGAAGGATATCCCGTTCCCTCATGGCAGCAAAAATACTTTTGTGACTCATGAGATCTTTATGAGGCAAAGGAAAAGGATGCTTCTTTTTGTAATAGAAAGAATCGGGACCTATTTTCGGGAAATTCATGAAGTCCTTAGCGTTATGGTACTTTCCCCCGGGAACCAGATTTTCGAATTTCTGTATCTCCAGCCTCTTTAATGTAAAATCGAGCAAATAGTAGGGCATATCCCTGTCATAGACAAAGCGTACAGGCTGACCTTTCTTCCTTTCTTCCAGACTCTGGGATACCTTTTCAAAGAAACTCTTGGTTACATCATCATCGATATCCAGTTCAGCATCTCTTGTCAATTTTATTGTATATGCACTAATGGAATCATACTCGAAGGTTGAAAAGATATCATCAAGACCGAACCGAATAATATCATCCAGCATTATCACGCATTTCCTGTCGCCGGATTCAGGCAGCATAATAAAACGTGGAAGCACATCTGCAGGTACTTCTATCAAAGCAAATTTAGAACTATTTGGATCCCATTTCTTCCGAACGTCGATTATAAGATAGAGAACCTGGTTCTTAAGATATGGAAAGCTTGGAACGTCCTTCAGCATTACAGGAATAAGACGTGGTCTTACTTTTTCCTGGAAATAGGTCTTAAGGAAAGAACTCTGGGTTTCGTCAAGCTGGGTTTCATCGACAATGAAAATGTTATGCTCTTCCAGCTCCTCTGTAAGTTCAGCAAATACCCTGTCAAAATCATCACGTAACCTTAATACTATGTGATGCACCTGTTTCATGACTTTCTTCGGGGAAACACCAACCATTGCCTTGGATTTTACACCTGCATCTATCATACGCTGCAGTGTCCCAACCCTTACACTGAAGAATTCATCAAGATTTGAAGAAAATATCCCAAGGAACTTCAAACGCTCAATTAACGGGACTTCAGGATCTTTTGCTTCCTGAAGCACTCTTTCATTAAACGAAAGCCAGCTGATTTCCCTGTTAACATACTCATCTACTTTGTCGGACATAGAGGTCATATTCCTTGATTGTAAAAACATTAGCTTGCTGTGGCATTTTGATAAAAATACAACAATCCTATTATATAATACTTCATACAGATCCATATATAGTCCTACATAATACAGTGTAGTTATTAGTAGCCTATTGAGACTCAGCAGACATCATTTTCAGGAAGTGTAAATACCTGATATTGCCTGAGAGAACCTAACACTGAAATCATGGTCAATAACCTTTGACCATGCATTCGGAAAAGCCTCAAGCAAATTTTGAAGTTCCTGTTTCCTGTATTCCATGTAGGCATCAACACCCGGATAATCCTGAAGTCCACCGGAACCTGATGACTTCTTCTTACTCACTTCACCCCACGTGCCATATTTTTCAAAGTTTTCCAGAAGCTCGAGCGCAACAACAGTGTCATGCATATCTCCAAGATTGTCCTGAAGGACCTTAAGGTCCTTTATTAGTCCTTTGGACTCGGAACCAAGCACTTCCTTGAAGAACTCAAGCGTGTAACGTAATATCTTAACATCGATCCTTAGCTGATGATACTTTTCCAGAGATGGATCAACTATTGACTCGTCGGAGACAATTTCATCATATGCCCTTACAGTTGCAAACTGTGTGTACAAAAGTACAGGTAATATATCCCTTACCCTGGATGGAATGGGCTCACCATCCTTTTTTACGGATTTCATTTTCCATGACTTTTTATGCAGGAGGTAGCTGGAAAAATTCTTTTTGAATTTGTTATATTTTGAATCATCAAGATACACAAGCATGTTACCTCGATTTTTTGCCCTCTCAATCAGAATGGAATCTGTAAGCGGATCCATTTCCAGTCTTCTTTCAGGAGGCTGCCCTTCAAGATAGTGATCGATCTTCTCAAGGAAAACGTCCAGATCCCGGACTGTCCCAAGGACTTTTCTTGTGGATTTGATGTTCTTGTAATATGAAGACATTTCCTTCATATCAAGATAATCTTCCAGAACTTCAACAACAGAACGCATACGCATTGCGGCAACGCGCATGTCGTGTAGCTCTTCTATGTCTTTCCCAACTTTGGTGCCCCTCTCATGCTCAATCATTACTCCGAAATGAAACATCAGAATCTTGCGTGCGGCAACGCGCATGGAATCCGCAGCTTTTACGTTTGTCTTCTTCATGGAAAGAAAGTCTGAATAAGGCATAACAACTTCAGTTCTCTCTTCCCTGGAAACAGGTTTAGCGTTAACATTGACTTCTTCAACTGCTGTTTCTTCAACTTCACCTACTTTTCCAGAAGAATCATTGCTAGCTGCTTCAATTTCAACTTCCATGCTGTCCCCGGAATCTTCCACACTTCTATTTGGAACATCCTCAGCATTCAGATCTTCGTGCTCTGCTTCTATTATATTATCTTCATTTACCTGTACGGTTACCAGGGATTCATCATTCCTTTCATCTTTTCGGTACAAAGAAGAATCCGGACCATCAGACAGCAGGTTTGTCAGGAGTATGCCTGCAAAAGTTGCCATGATGGAATTATCTTTCCCGAATGACTTTTCAGAAGCTTTTTCCACATTATCATGATCTGCCGGCATTTCATTGGAAGGTTGTTCTGATTGCAGGAAAAGTCCGGTGTAATAGTTGACAAAAATATTGATCAGAAGCAGGAATACTCCCAAGGAATAAGAGATAAGAGCATAAGCAACTGTAGGATAGAACCAGTTTTCAGGGTAGGACGTCAGGAATAAGACAAGTCCTCCGAATGATAAAAATACTCCTGCAAGGAATGAAATACTGCGAGTAATTTTTTGCTTCATGCCACCAAAATTGATGCCAATCAAAGTTAGCACAAATCCAAGCCCTATAAGGGTACAAGAAATAAGAATAACCTGAGGATCAGAGTACCTCGATACTTTTCCAACTATAGCATAGAGCACTCCGGTCATTGAAAATACCAGACCGAACAAAAAGGAAAAGGCTGCTAATACGGAATATTTCTTGAATAGGGCTTTACCTTGCATTGTTGAATCCTATGATGTGCCTGTAAATAAATGGTACGTATAAACAATTCATGCTTTCAGATGTTTCATTTCTTTGAGAGTATCCCTGAGAACCTTGTCTTGTACCTTCATCTGACGCATTCTGTTTTTTATCATGCGATTTCTGGATTTCTTGCTTTTGGACTTTGCAAGGTTCTTCTTAAATGATTTGATATTTGATGCAACCTCAAGTTCCACTATTTCCCTGTCCCTGAGTATTGCTTTCACAGGACATACTTTGATGCATTTACCACAATTGATGCAGATGTCATTGTTTATCTGTGCCTTTCCCTTTTTCATGGAAATGGCATCTACCGGACATTTTTTTACACATTTTTTGCAGGAAACGCACTTTTTCTTATTTACCAGGGGCATAGCATCAACTCGGAATAGTGTGATTCTCATAGAAGTTTATAGTCAAACTTTAAAAATGTTTCTTTAATGAAGATATATAACAAGTGTTTAATTATATTATAACGTATAATTAAATATAATTATCAATAAATGCAGATCATACAAATAGAAGTATTCTTTTGATTGACAATGTCCATACAAAAATAAAGAAAAATGGTAGTGATAACATGCTTGAAAAAGTTGACCTGTCCAAAAGTATCGGGGAAAAAGAATATAGGAAGCTAACAGAGGAGTACTCCATACGCCTGGGAGAGTTACAAAGAAAAGCATGGAAAATGGACATTCCAATTATAGTCGTCTTTGAGGGATGGCATGCTTCAGGCATGGCAGAAATAATCAACAGGTTCCTCATGCCCCTCAACCCAATGGGATTCGAGCTTTACACCGCTGGAAAACCGTGTGCTCAGGAAGAGAAGAAACCTTTAATATGGCGCTTCTGGACCAAAATACCGAAAAAAGGTGAAATAGCCATCTTTGACAGGAGCTGGTATCGCAGGGCACTACTTGAACACTTCAGTAAGAATATCTCAGAGAAAGATACCAATAACTGCCTGAACGGGTTAACATATTTTGAGAAACAGCTTGCAGATGATAACTATCTCATAATCAAGTTCTTTCTGCATATCAGTAAAGAAAGGCAGCAGAAAAGATTTGAAGATATCAGAAACAAGGGAACTCCCCTTTTCCTCGTGAAAGAAGAAGAGGAGGATTATATCATAGAATATGACAAATTCCTGCCCTTGATTGAGAAAATGCTCGAGAAATCGGATATATCCCATTCTCCCTGGAACATAATTGAATCCGACGATTTGAATTTTGCAACTGTGAAAGTAATGGCATCATTTATCCGGGCAGTTGAAGAGAGGATTGACAGGGAAGAAGAGAATCATGAAAAAGCAAAGACAAAGGCCACACAAACATGCACAATTCCAGCCCTCAACACCTCCATACTGGAAAAAATAGATCTCAGTAAGTCATTGCCCAAGGATGAATACGAGAAAGAGATCAAAAAATACCAGAAAAAACTCAGTAAACTGCAATACCAGCTTTTCATGCAGGACAGACCACTGATAATAGCCTTTGAAGGATGGGATGCATCGGGTAAAGGAGGAGGAATCAGGAGGCTTGCACAGGCACTGAATCCAAGAATATACAGGGTAGTGCCCGTAGGTGTCCCATCAGATGTCGAACTGGCACATAATTACATGTGGAGATTCTATAACGAGATACCTGAAGCAGGTCATATAGCTATTTTTGACAGGAGCTGGTATGGCAGGGTTTTGGTTGAAAGGGTAGAGAATCTTTGCGGTGATCAGGAGTGGAAGCGTGCTTACAGGGAGATTAATGAATTCGAGGAGATACTTTCCAACTACGGTACAATCATTATCAAGTTCTGGGTGCACATAGATAAGGATGAGCAGCTTCACAGGTTCAGGAAAAGAGAAAAAACAGCCCACAAAAAGTGGAAGATTACTGACGATGACTGGAAGAACCGGGATAAATGGGACTTATATGCAGATGCTGTCAATGAGATGCTGCAAAAAACAAGTACTACCTACGCACCCTGGACTATCGTTGAAGGAAATGATAAAAAATTTGCGAGGATAAAGATCCTTCGTACGGTTGTTGAAACCCTGGAAAAAGAACTCAAGGTAAAATAAGCACATCAGGCAACTGGCCTGAAGTTCAATTTCTTATCAAACAGAAGATTCCACAGATCACTTTTAGTTTTTGCCCGATTAGCATCAACTTGAGAGCCCCGCCCTTTTACTTTAATAACTATACTCTCATTTCTGATCTCTATATCACTAATAGTGCTGTCTGATCGACTGTAATCCAATCCATCAGCAATTCTGAGAATGGCAGCAATTCTCAGAATATCTTCCCTCATCCTTTGGGACAGGGCTGAGAATTTATTCTTAACAAACAGCTTTGCCAGCTTTTCTTCATCAATCCTCTTCTTATGGAGAAAAGTTGTCCACGGAAGTATTACATACAATGGAAATGGCATTTCTGCCGGAGTATGACTCAGTAAGATATCCCTGCCCACCTTATGATGCTTCTTCACATCAGTCATAACTCCAATGTCATGGACAAGTGAAGCTATTTTCATTGTATTTCGAAGCTCCGGGTCAAGCCGGTGCACTTTAGCCAACCGGTCAAACAGTTCAAGGGAATTCTCAGTAACCTTGCGTGCATGATCCCTTTCAATATTATATTTTTCGAACATTTCTGCAAGAGAGATCGGAGTGATATTGTTCCTGAAAGGAAAATCTCCATAATCAAGTATCTTCGCATCTGACCAGATATTTTCATGCAAGAGTTCAAGCCCGTTGTCAAACTTGGAGTTACTTCCGGGAGTTAATCCGAAATCATCCAGCATTACATCAACCAGTGAGAAAAGCTCATCTTCCGAACCTTCCTGAAGCTCGATTTCAACTTCAAGATAAGGTTTTTCATTTCCTTCGCAGTTGATAATAACATCATCAAGACTTAGCTCGGCAACATTGCGTGAATTGTCCTTGAGATCACAGGTCGTTCTTTCGTGTATCACTTCGAATAAAGGAAACAACTTACCTGAGCCTATCATACTTGATACCATACTTTTAAGTCTGCTTTCCTCCAGCTCATCGATCTCACATTTTTCAGGCACTATTACTTCTATCTCTTCACGTCTCCGGATTGTTGAGCCGGCGCCATCAAGAGATTTGAGAGTATACGCAATTTTGCCGGGTTTTTGCCTGCATCTGAAAGAATAGCCTGAAGAGTACAAAACCATGTCCACTGTATCAAGATAAGTGTCACTGAAGTTGCTTTTGCAAGTATTCCCCACAGCAAAGTTTCCAATTGAATCATTCATGGAAAGCTTTCGAAAAACATCTTTATCAGACAAAAGGAACTTTGCTTCTATTTCCATCGTATACCACATGAAGAGATATGTCTACAGAGATTAAATCTTTTCTTTTGTTGACATTTCTGTAAAACCGGTTAAAGTCATAATTAACCCGTCAGCCCACGCAATTAAGAATATCTTCAAACCACTTTTCGATATAACTGTGCGTTTGAAACTACCGGTTCGAAATATTCTTCAAGTTCTGGAGGCATTTTCTGAGTCTGCTCCATAGCCAGATAGCCTCCTTCCAGAGCATCATGGAACATTTTGATGACTTCTATGCGCTCCTTTTCCTGAAAATGAAGAAGTACATTCTTACAAAGAATCAGGTTCAGACCTTTTCTTACAGGCTGTAGGTCCAGCAGGTCATGCCTGGTAAAGGAAACACTTTTCCTGATCTCTTCTGAAATCACAAAGTGATCCGGTTCATCAGCCGGCGAGAAATATTTTTCAAAAATATCCTTAGGAATTCTCTGAATCTGATCTCTCGGATAGATACCTTTGCTAATAATGTCACCAAAAAGATTGCTGCTGTCAATATCAGTCGCATGTATCTTAACGTTCCTGAAGATCATACCCATGTTCTCACGCAATACCATGGCCAGGGAATAAGGTTCCGGACCCATAGCACAACCTGCATCCCATATGTGAATATATCGGCGTGTCCTTAGCTCTGGAATAACATGATCCCTGATCATTTCAAGAGTCTGTATATCCCTGAAAAAGTATGTAAAAGCCATGATTAACCCTTCGCAGAAAAGTGCCAGAGGCACTACAATCACAATATAATTAACAATTAATTATATAAATTTATTGTTAAAAAAAATAGAAGTCTAAATGTAATGACTGTAAATAAAAAAATGCCTTGCCTATTTCAGGCAAGAACAGCTATCTCTTTCATTTCCTCAACAGTCAGGACTTTGGCAAGGTCCAGCATTATAAGGAGACGATCGTCAACCTTCCCAACACCCTTAAGATAGTCCCTGCTGATCTGTGAGAGAATAAGGTCAGGTGCCGGTTCAACACTTGAACTTGGAATTCTTAATACTTCATTTACAGCATCGACGATCATGCCTACAACATTGTTCCCAATCTCAACAACAATAATTCTGGAATCTTCGTCTACTTCTTTTGAATTGAGGTTAAAGCGTTTATCTAGGTTAACCACAACAATGATCTTCCCACGAAGATTTATCACACCCTCTACAAAATCAGGAGATTGAGGGATGTGAGTGATTTCAGGCATCCTGATGATTTCCTGAACTTTTACGATTTCAACACCGAACTCTTCGCCACCAAGCTGAAAAATTACCAACTGGAGCAGATCTTCTGAAACATTTGTTCCTTCAAGTGATATTTTATCCATGTACTTTCCTCACAGTAGATTTATACAAGGGCACTGCCCTCGTTTACTCGTTCAATACCATCCGGTTTTCTATCTGATTTGTCCGGATTGGCGTCAAAATCCTGCTCAACTGAGACAGAACTATTCAACATTATTTCGTCAAGTACGAATTTGTCAACTACGGATTTCATTTCTCCAGCCAGCAAGGCAAGATCCTCTGCAGATCTTGAAAGTTCCTGCATTGTTGCTGTCTGTTCCTGTACAGCCGCAGATGCTTCTTCTGTGCCTGCAGCCGATTCCTCAGAAATGGCACTGACCTCTTCCACAGAAGAAGTGACCTCTTCAATAGAAGCTGACTGCTCCTGTGCAGCAGCGGCAATATCCTGTACCATACTTGCAATGATATCACCGGTAGTTACAACCTTTTCAATTACTACAGCAGCCTCATTGAGTGCCTCCGCACCTGTGGAAACTTCTTCAGAACCCTGCTGCATGGAAGTAACTGCGTTAGCAGTTCCTGTCTGGATCTGATTTATGAGGTCCGCAATCTGTTTGGCTGCATTGCCCGAATCTTCGGCAAGTTTTCTGACTTCATCCGCAACTACGGCAAATCCACGACCATGTTCACCTGCACGGGCAGCTTCAATTGCAGCATTGAGCGCAAGCAGGTTGGTCTGGTCTGCAATGCTGGTAATAAGATTGACGATTTCACCAATCTGTTTGGACTTGCCATCAAGCTCCATTATTACCCCGGATGAATCGGATGTTGCGTCCTTTATACTATCCATTTTCTTCAGCAGATCCTTGGTAATTGTACCAAGATTGTGGATCAGGTTATTGGACTCTTTTGCAGTTTCGGCAGCTTTCTGGGAATTGGAAGCTACTTCCTGGACAGTCATGGTCATGTCAACCATTGCACGTGAAACTTCCTCAGTCTTTCCGGCCTGGTTCTGCGCACCCTTGGAGATCTCGGAAACAGTATCCGCAATCTGGTAGGATGATGAAGTCATTTCTTCTACCGATGCAGACATTTCTTCTGCTGTGGATGCAACATTCCTTGAACTTCCATGTACCATTGAAACAACATCATTCAATGATTTTCTTGTATTCTCCACTCCGTCAGTGAGCTGCAGGAATTCACCTACCCCACTTATACGAACAGATCGTGTAAGATCATTATTTGAAATAGATTCCAGGACATCGCTTGAATCAATAATTATTGCCTGGAGATTTTCACCGAAGCTGTCAAGGGCATTTGCAAAAAGCTTGAAATCTCCCTTTGTCTCAAAGCTTACTCTGGCATCAAGCCTACCCTCTGAATATTCATCAACGATACGTATAGCTTCATTTAAAGGAGTTACAAGAGCATCTATTGCACCGTTGACTGCAGTGATAGCTTCTTTGTACTCACCTTCATGAGCAGAGATATCTGCCCTGTAATCAAGGTCACCAGCCTCGCAGGCGTTACCAAGCTTGACAAATTCTTCTCCAAGGGATTCAATATTGCTCATCATAGCAATATAACATGGAATAAGGTCATCATTCTCAGAACGTTTGCCTATCTTCTTGAGACCTTCAAGATCGCTCAGGTCACCGTCGGCTATCTTCTTGTTGACAGCCTTCACAGCAAGTATTCTTTCGCGGATAGTGTTTGTAGCTTCTCCTACATCGGCAAAGATTCCCTGATATTGGCCCTCAACCCTGCGCGTGTGATCATTATCTGCCATAAGTTGCAGTATCTCACTACATTCCTCAAGACCTGCAAGGCCATTGATGCATGCATTAAGGTTATTCTTGATAATATTGAAATCTCCCATATACTCATCAGTAATCTTCTCTGGAATCTCACCTTTTGAGATATTTGCAACATAATCGGCAGTCACATTGAGAGGAGCTATCAGGGCATCGAATGCTTCGTTAACAGTAGTTACAGCTTCCTGGAAAAGACCCTCAAACTTTGACGGATCCAGACGATAGTCAAGATTTCCAGCTTCTGCGGCTGTGCCCAGTTCTATGAACTCATCTGCCATTCCCTTGACTTTTTCCATCAATGTTATGGTATTTGGCAGAAGCTTGTCGTTCTCCGAGCGTTTGCCTACAGCCCTGTACTTCTCAAGATCACTGAAGTCTCCCACTGCCATGTATTCAAACGTACGCTGAATATTCGTCAATCTATTGCGAACTTCATTGACAGCATTTGAATTGTCCTTGAAAATACCTGTGTACTCCCCTTCGACACCAATCTCGAAGTCATTCATTGCAAGCTTTGAAAGAACATCCGTACTTTCCTGAAGAGGTCGTGAGATAGCATCAAGTGTAGTATTCAGGCTTCCGATAATCCTCTTGAAATCACCTTCATGGCGGGAAGTATCCGCACGTACATCAACTCTGCCTTCAATACCCGCTTCTGCCAGTTTCGCAGAGTCCTCAACAAGTGCGTTAATGGCATTTACACAGGAATTAAGGTTATTCTTGAATTCATCGAAGGTACCTTCGTACTCTTTAGTGATCTGAGGAGGAATGTCTCCTTTAGAAATCCGATGTACATATTTCGATGCAGCCATGAATGGTTCTACCACTGCATCCAGAGTGCTGTTTACAGCTACAAGAATCTCCTTATTGTTGCCGCTGAAACTGTCAGCATCTGCACGTACTGCGAGGTCACCATTAACAGTAGCATTTGCAAGGTCCATTATTTCCTTTGTGACATCAGCCTCAGAACTTATGTCAAATGCAAACTCAAGGGCGCCTATAATGTTTCCACTCTCATCTTTAAGAGCTCTTCCCGTATAACGGATCGGGACATCTCCTGATGAGAGGTGTGCTATTGTATCTGCAGTATATACTTTATCATTCTTCATAGCCCTTGCAAGACGGCAGTTTTCAGTATTGCAGTGTGGAGTGTTAAAAAGATCATAGCACTTTTTGCCGACACATTCGTCAACTGTTTTTCCGAGCAGTGATGCACCTGCATCATTCAAGAATTTGATTGTGAAGTCCTTCTCAACTGCCATCACAGGTGCAGGTACATTATTAAGGAATGATGCCTTAGACCTTTCGTTTTCCCTTACATCGGAAACCATCTGACTGATAGTTTCCATCAGATCGTTGACACCGATCATCAATTCCTTTTGCTCACCTGAAAAGCGATCCGTATTCACTCTTAAGCCAAGTTGACCTTCACTCACTGAAGTGAAGAGTCGGTTCATTTCCTCGTTTACTGTAATCTGTAAATCTGCCAGTTCTTTCCATCTTGCAGCTTCATCGAAAAATGAATTCAGATACATGGAAATCTCCGTATCACTTCCTACAGACTCAGTATTAATTCTTGCATCCAGCGCACCACTATTGATGCTATCCAGTACACGAATTATTTCTTTGTTCAGCTTACTATTTTTTCCCAGCATAGTTAAATCTCCCTAATGTGAAAAACAATCCTTTTAAATCAACTTTTACACAATAACAACGATTAACTTTATCATTATAATTATAATTATATACTAAACTGGTATCAAAATAATAATATAAAAAGATATTCTCTATTAAAATTTTATATTTTTATAAATAATTTATGGCTAACTGTAAAAAAGATGGAGGAAAATTTGTGGGAAACTACACAAAAAAAGAACAAAAAAGAATGCTTGGCAATCGAAAAACAGGATTTATTGATTGCCAATCTCAAATTATTCTTTATCCTGCAATCTTAAAAAATTTCATAGAAGAGCAGGGCGCGATTTTCCAGACTTATTTACATCGCTACCCGACATTTCTTCAGGAACTTTTTCCTGAAAAGATTCTTTATTTGTCGTTCCAGCACCGTCAAGAACAAACCTGCCGACAACATCTTTCATTTCCTTTGACACAAGTGTAAGACCATCGGCGGAATTTGCGAGTTCTTGCATGGATGCAGTCTGCTCCTGCACGGCAGCAGTTGTTTCTTCAGTGCTTGCAGCAGCCTCTTCAGATATGGAAGCCACATCCTCCACAGAAGAAGTAACTTCTTCAATAGAAGCTGACTGTTCCTGTGCGGCGGCGGCAATATCCTGTACCATACTTGCAATAATATCACCAGTAGTTACAACTTTTTCAATTACTACAGCAGCTTCATTGAGTGCCTCCGCACCTGTAGAAACTTCTTCAGAACCCTGCTGCATGGAAGTGACTGCATTGGCAGTACCTTCCTGGATCTGGCGTATGAGATCTGCAATCTGTTTAGCTGCATTGCCCGAATCTTCGGCAAGTTTTCTGACTTCATCCGCAACTACGGCAAATCCACGACCATGTTCGCCTGCACGGGCAGCTTCGATTGCTGCATTAAGAGCAAGCAGATTGGTCTGATCTGCAATGCTGGTAATAAGATTGACGATTTCACCAATTTGTTTGGACTTGCCATCAAGCTCCATTATGACATCGGAGGAATCGGATGCTGCATCCTTTATGCCATCCATTTTTTTCAGGAGGTCCTTGGTAATAATACCAAGATTGTGGATCAGGTCATTGGACTCTTTTGCAGTTTCAGCAGCCTTTTGGGAATTGGAAGCTACTTCCTGAACGGTCATGGTCATGTCAACCATTGCACGTGAGACTTCCTCAGTCTTTACAGCCTGGTTCTGAGAACCCTTCGATATGGAAGCGATTGTTTCGGCAACTTGCGTCGCAGAAGCAGATATTTGCGCTGATGAAGCGGACAGCTCATTTGCAATTACAACAACATTATCAGCTGAACCCTTTACCATTGAAGCGATCCCATTCATTGAAAGTCTTGTCTGCTCGATCCCACCAGTCAGTTTCCTGAAGTCGCCAACACCGTCAACATAGACCGGACGTGTCAGGTCATTCCCGGTTATCGCAGTAAGAACTTCCCCGGAATCACTTATGAGGGATTGCAAATTGTCACCAAAACCATTCAATGTTTCAGCAAGAACTTTGAAATCACCCTTCATCTCGGTCGTTATTCTTGAGTCAAGCTTTCCCTCGGAAAATTCATTGATTATCTCGGAACTTTCCTTTACCGGAGCGACTATCGCATCAAGTGTCATGTTTACACCCTCAACAATCTGCCTGAAATCACCACCATGCCTTGTAGGATCTGCTCTTACGGCAAGATTTCCGCTTATTCCTGCTTCAGCAAGCATTTGTGAATCTTCAACAAGAGACTTTATAGCATCTATCGATTGATTCAAATTATTCTTGATCTCATTGAAGTCGCCATAATAGGTGTCAGTAATCTTTTCAGGAATATTACCTTTTGAAATTCTGTCAACGTACTCGGCTGCAACGTTAAGAGGACCGATCACTGCATCAAAAGCTTCGTTAACGGCAACTAAAGCTTCATTATATGTACCCTCGAAATTACCTGCATCAGCCCTGAAATCAAGTTTTCCCTGAGATGTTGCATGTCCCATTTCAACAAATGAATCTACCATACCCTGAATATTTTCCATCATTTGTATGTAGGCAGGCAAGAACTCATCGTTCTCAGACCTCTGCCCTATTTCCCTGTAAACTTCAAGCATCTGGAGATCACCGCGTGCTATTTTCTTGCTTGTATCCAGAACAGCTTTCTGGTGACCAATCACCTCGTTAACTTCCCGGGCCATTTCACAGAAAATACCCTGGTAGTTTCCGCTGACATCTACGGTAAAATCATTAACTGTGAGATTCTGAAGGACAGTATTGCACTCTGTCAAAGCACCCAGTCCATCGATACACTGGTTGAGATTGTTCTTGATCTCATTAAAGTCACCTTTATATTCATCAGTAATCTTCTGCGGGATCTCACCTTTGGAGATACGATCAACATATTCGGCAGCAACAATAAGAGGAGATATCAAAGCATCCAGGGTCCTGTTAACACCCATAACTATCTGTTGGCAGTTACCTTCAAAAAGATCTTCATCAGCCCTTGCATCCAGCTTTCCGTTTATAGCCGCATCTGTCAGTTTCACAACCTCTTCTGTAACGCCAACCTCGGTACTGATATCAAGCACATACTCAAGAGCACCCACAACATTTCCATGGCTATCCTTAAGAGCTGTACCGGTATAACGAATAGGCATTTCACCCGAAGGCAGTTTTGCTGTGGTGTCCGCAGTACATATTTTTCCGGTCCGCATTGCCTTTGCAACCTGGCAGTTCTCCGTCTGGCAGTGATGAGTATTGAAAAGATCATAACATTTCTTACCGACACAGCCTTCAGGAGTCTTTCCTACTGCAGCAGCACCTGTCGGATTCATGAAAGATATATTATAATCAGTATCTATTGACATAACAGGCGTAGGAATACTGTTAAGCAATTCTACTTTTGACCTGGTGTCATCCAGTGCATTCCTGACTTCGGTCTGGTCCATGAATATTTCAAGAGAACCGATCACATTGCCTTTTCTATCTTTAAGAGGTGATCCACTGCAATTTATATGTACATCCGACCCAAGATCCGCAATTGCTTCACCATACTCTACATTATGTGTCCTCATCGACCTGGTACATACACAACCATCTGTCTGGCACACATTGGTCTTGTAGTGATCATAACATTTCGTCCCGACCATTACCTGAGCATTCAATCCTGCGGTCTGGGAAGCTTTTTCGTTTACATAAGAGATATTATAGTCTTTATCTATAATCATGAAAGGTACCGGGATACTATTAATATGGCCTACGAGTGTACCGAGAATATCATTCATTCCCTGAACAAGGTTTGCATATTCGCCCCCGACCTTTCCTGAATCTGCACGTACCGTAAGCTTTCCCTCTATTGCGGAATTGGTCAACAATTCTGCTTCTTCAAGAAGAGTATTGATGGAATCTATACAGAGGTTGAGGTTGTTCTTAATCTCGTTGAAGTCACCCTTGTATTCATCTGTGATCTTCGGAGGGATGTCACCTTTGGAAATACGGTCAATATATTCCGCAGAAACAATCAGGGGACCTATCACCGCATCAAGCAATTCATTAATCCCTTCAAGGATTTTTCTTGAATCACCTTGATAGTTCTCTACTTGTGCGCGTGTGTCGAGCTTGCCTTCCACAGCTGCATCGATCAGGCTCAATACCTCATTGACAAGGCTACTTTGCCCCGCTGAAGCAGAAGAAGCAAGCTTCCCATTTACATCCAGGCCATACTTTAAGGATAGATATTCATCAAGGATCGTGTTTACAGATTCTGCCGCTTTACTGTTAAGCGAACCCGCCTTCAAAGACATACGCGCATTTAAGTCCCCGGAAATTACAGCATCTATTACGCTGATAAGTTCCGTTTTAAATTTATCGTTCGTTCCAAACATGTTACCCGTCCATGAATTACTCTCACATTTTAACTTAATTTTGCGCAACTTCTGATTTGTTACGCCGTTGCATATCACAGATGATTAGCATCTTTGATTAGCAAAAGGATATTACAAAGTATTCTATATAAATTTTATGATATATTAATAATAGAATATTACATGTATGATTTTAACTAACAGTAGCAAGATAAATCAAAACATCTAAATAACACTGAGATAAATAAATATAATCTTATATTAAAACCAGAAACACACAAAGCAATTTAATATACAAATCTAAAACTTTCTGATGGCGGTATCTATGGATATATATACCACACAATTGAAAAAAGTTAAAAAACTATTACAGGCCAACCCAAGAGGTATGAGCGTAACTGATATTGCAAAAGAGATGAAATTAAGCAGAAATACTACTGCAAAATATCTGGAGATGTTACGCATCAGCGGTTGTGCGGACATGGAGTCCATCGGCACCGCCAAAGTATATTATTTATCGCACAGAATACCTGTTTCCACGTTACTTAATTTTTCTTCCGAATGTATCCTGGTAGTAGACAGCTACCTCAGTATAATACAAATAAACAAGAAGTTTCTGAGTCTGCTTGGTCTTGTAAAGGACAATGTAGTGGGGAAAAAAGCTGATAGCCTGTTGTCACCCATGTTCCCGGAAATAAATATTGCTGCCAAATTAAATGAAGCCATCAACGGAAAAGAGCACAAGGAAACCATGCATTTTCTTAATGATGAGAAAGATTGTTTTTTTTACACCAAGATTGTACCTTCAACTTTCGATGAAGGAGAACAGGGAGCCACACTTATACTGGAAAACATTACCGATAGAGTTTACAAGCATAACTCATTGTTAGAGCACCGCGACCGGTTGGAAATGCTTGTACAAGAAAGGACAAAAGAACTGGAAGAGACAAACAGACTCCTGAAAAAAGAAATTGCAGAAAAGAAAAAAGCCGAAAAACTCCTGAAAGAGAGCGAAGAACGGTACAAAAAACTGTACATGGAATCCACCCCTTGGACATCAGTTCATGACAAGAAAAGGGATCATTCTGGTGGTGAGTAGCGAATGGTTGCATACGATGGGATACACCGCTGAAGAAGTCATAGGAAAACCTTTCGAGAATTTCTTACGCGACGAAAATAAGGACACACCAGTAAAAGAAATACAATCTGGAAAGCAGAATAATATCTTTCACTCCCATTGTGAAATGACCAGAAAGGATGGGGCAATAATTACTGCAAGCCTTAGCTGCAATTTCAATAATGATAAATCGGAAAAGGATGATAGAATCCATTGTAAAATAGAGATATTTGCTACAAGAATTCACTTTTAGGGAATAGGATAAAAAACAGTATAGCTGTAATAAATTTTTTTTGTAATAAAGCCATTAGAGGACTTTTTTGTAGCTATATAAGCACTTACCAGAAACTACATAAAAGAACATGATATATAGAATAGAAATCCATCTGAGACGTGGTGCCAGATGGTTTACAAAAATTATTCATAGTAATTATTCACAGTGATTATTATCATGACAATACTAACATTGACACAATAATCACTTCCCGGAGGATTCCCATGAAAGTAAAAATAACTGAAACCATTCTACGAGATGCGCATCAATCACTTATTGCAACCCGAATGCGCACCCGAAACATGTTACCAGTAGTTGACAAACTGGACGAAATTGGATATTTTTCACTTGAGATGTGGGGAGGTGCTACATTTGATACCTCCATAAGATACCTGAACGAAGACCCTTGGGAAAGGTTGAGGGAGCTAAAAAAGCACATGAAGAATACACCGGCCCAGATGCTCCTGCGCGGACAGAATCTGGTTGGTTACAGGCATTACTCTGATGACGTTGTGGAAAAATTTGTTAAGAAAGCCCATGAGAACGGCATTGATATCTTCAGGGTCTTTGATGCTGTAAATGACATCCGAAACATGGAAAAAGCAATAACCGTGGCTAAAAAGGAAGGTGCACATGTCCAGGGAACAATATGTTACACCATAAGCCCGGTACACACCATTGAGAAATATGTCGAACTTGCAAAAGATCTTGCAGAACTGGAATGTGATTCCCTGTGTATAAAGGATATGGCAGGACTGATTTCACCACAGCAGGCACATGACCTTGTGAAAGCCCTGAAAACCGAAGTGAACCTTCCGGTGGACCTGCACTGCCATTGTACATCAGGCATGGCACCGATGAGTTATACCGCTGCATGCAGGGCAGGTGTCGATGTACTTGACACCGCACTTTCACCCTTCGCATGGGGTACTTCCCAGCCACCTACAGAATCTATTGTTGCCGCACTTGCCGAGACAAAACGTGCTACAGGACTGGACCTTGAACTGATAGCCGAAGTTGCCAAATATTTTGCGGATCTCAAAGAAGAATACAGATGCATACTTAATCCGATATCAGAGCAAATCGACACTAATGTATTGCTTTACCAGATACCGGGCGGTATGCTGTCAAACCTGGTTTCCCAGCTCAAGGAACAGAATGCACTTGATAAGTATAATGATGTACTTGACGAGATGCCAAGGGTCAGAGCCGAACTTGGATATCCTCCGCTTGTCACTCCGACAAGCCAGATAGTAGGTACCCAGGCTGTACTCAATGTCCTGATGGGTGAGAGATATAAGGTAATCCCAAAAGAAGTGAAGGACTACGTGCGTGGCCTTTACGGCAGGCCTCCCCAGAAAATTGATGATGACATCGTCGGAAAGATAATAGGAAATGAGGACCCCATAACATGCCGGCCCGCAGATCTTCTTGAACCTGAATACGAGAAGATGAAAAAGGAAGCCGAAGAAATGGGACTTGTAAAGAAAGAAGAAGACATACTCACATACATCCTTTATCCGGCAGTTGCACCTGCTTTCCTAAAGGGAGAAGCAAAGGAAGAAGAGCTTGTGCCGGTTAGCACACAACCACATCCCTGTGCCTCTGAAAATAAGACGGTACTTCCAACTGACTTCAAAGTAGAAGTTGACGGGGAAATGTTCAATGTCAAGGTCAACCCGGTTGGAGGAGCAGTAACAGTAGAAGCTCCAAAAGAAGAAGTAACTTCAGAATCAGTCCCAGGAGCAGTTACCAGCCACATGCAGGGAATGATTCTGTCCGTTAAAGTCAAAATTGGAGACCAGATAAGCGAAGGTGACACTGTCTGTGTGATAGAGGCAATGAAAATGGAGAATGCCATTCATGCACCACACGGAGGCACCGTGAAAGAGATATTTGTTGCAGAGGGTGATGCTGTAACTTCCGGTTACGTACTTATGAGCATTGACTAGAGGTAGTTATTATGTTCAAGAAAGTACTTGTTGCAAATCGAGGAGAAATCGCCATCAGGGCGATGAGAGCATGCAGGGAACTGGGAGTCAAGACCGTAGCAGTATACTCGGAAGCAGATAAGAATGCTCTCTTTGCAAAGTATGCGGACGAAGCTTATTATATCGGTCCTGCACCCTCAAGCCAGAGTTATCTTAACATGGACAAGATAATAGAGGTGGCCCTTGAGAGCGGAGCAGAAGGCATACATCCTGGCTACGGATTCCTTTCGGAAAACAGCGTCTTTGCAAGAAAATGTGAAGAGGCAGGAATAGTCTTTATCGGCCCGCCCAGCAAAGCAATCGAGCAGATGGGAAGCAAGATAGCAGCAAGAAATACAATGATAAAGGCAGGTGTTCCGGTAGTTCCCGGAACCGAGGGAGCCATATCAAACGAAGAAGAAGCTATCGAAATAGCCGACTCCATAGGTTATCCGGTCATGATCAAAGCATCAGCAGGAGGGGGCGGAATTGGTATGAAGATAGTCCACTCCAAAGAAGGTTTCAAGGCAGCCCTCAATTCAATCCAGTCTGTTGCTGCTTCAGCTTTTGGTGATCCCACTGTCTTCATAGAGAAATATGTCGAGGAACCCAGGCATATAGAATTCCAGATACTTGCAGATAAATATGGGGATGTCGTTTATGTTATGGAAAGAGAATGCTCCATACAGCGCAGACATCAGAAGCTAATAGAAGAAGCACCATCTCCTGTAATGACACCCGAACTTCGTAAGGAAATGGGTGAAACAGCAGTCAAAGCTGCCAAAGCTATAGGTTATGAGAATGCAGGAACTGTAGAATTCCTCTATTCAAAAGGAGATTACTACTTCCTTGAAGTTAACACTAGGTTGCAGGTCGAGCATACCATTACCGAAATGATCACCGGTATAGACCTTGCTAAACAGCAGTTGCACATTGCATGTGGTGAAAAGCTCCCATACAAGCAGGAAGATATTGTCCACAGAGGATGGGCAATAGAGTGCCGTATCAATGCAGAAGATCCGCTTAATGATTTTGCACCTTCTCCAGGTAAGATAAGGAGATATCGCTCCGCAGGAGGTCCCGGCATACGAGTTGACAGCGGAGTACATATGGGATATACTATATCACCATATTATGATTCCATGATCTCAAAACTATGCGCATGGGGACAGACAAGGGAAGAAGCCATTGACCGGATGAAGCGTGCACTCTATGAGTATGTAGTTGCAGGAGTAACAACAAACATCCCATTCCACAAGGCAGTTCTGAGAAACGAAGCTTTCAGGGAAGGTAAACTTACAACTCACTTCATCGACGAATACAATATCATTGAAGATGTCAAGAAGGTCGTGGAAGAAGATTCCGAAGAGGGAGCTACCTTGAGGTCGGCACTTGATAACCGGGAGCAGAAAGTTGCAGCCATTACAGCAGCAGTAGGTTCATATATGGCTGCTGCGGAAAAGCAGAAAAAATAGTAAACCTGTGTAAGTAATATATAGTGTGGGAACTTAATATTTACTGGTGGGATAGCTGTGAATGGTAATAAAGCCGAGATTATCAGAATACTTAAAAGTTCAGAAGGTAAACCAGTATCCGGTCAGGAGATCGGATCGAAACTTGGCATAACCCGTGCAATGGTCTGGAAATACATAAAGGAGATCAAGAAGGATGGTTATGAAATCCAGTCCTCACCAAAGGTAGGATATGCACTAAAGTCCTCACCGGACATGCTTTACCCGGAACAAATAAAGGCAGGCCTTGAAACAAGTATGCTCGGAAAGGAGATACTTTACTACGACGAAGTCGAATCTACAAATATCATTGCGAAAGAGATTGCGGATAAATACCCCGAAGGTACGATAGTTATAGCGGAAACCCAGGATAAAGGGCGTGGACGTATGGGGAGTGAATGGCAGTCAATGCCAGGCGGGATCTGGTTCTCAGTCATATTGAAACCTTCCGTACCTCTGGAATACGCAGCTAAGATAACACTGCTTGCAGGACTGGCAGTGACCAGAGCAATGCAAAATCTGGGTGTTGATGCCCGCATCAAATGGCCAAACGATGTGCTAATCAGAGGTAAAAAAGTATGTGGAATACTTACTGAAGTCGATGCAGAGGTTGAAAAGATTGAGCATATCATTCTGGGAATAGGCATTAACGCAAATGTCAAAACGAATGAATTCAGGGACGAAATCAAAGAAAATATCACAAGCCTTGAAGCAGAGCTCGGGAAACCCATTGATAGAGTTTCTTTCATTAAGGACCTGTTTTTTGAACTTGAACAGCAGTATATAAAATTCAAGACCCAGCAATTTTCAAGCATCGTCAGTGAATGGATATCAGTTTCAGACACCATTGGCAGGAAAGTAACCGTTACAACGCCTACGAGGATAATCGAGGGTAAAGCAGTAGGGATTACCGATAGAGGCGCTCTTCTGGTCCAGTCCAAAAACAACGTAAGAGAGGAGATTATCGCAGGACGCTGCAGACATAGTGAATAAAGGTCCAAATTATGGGAAGCAGATTAGGCGATCAAAAAGAGATCATAATTGCTGTACTCTTAGTTGTCTTTCTATTATCCCACCCTGCCATAGTCACATGTGCTGAGAACAAGATGCTTCTGAACGGAACAGGTATCTTTCTGGCTACAGGTGAAGCATGGACATTTGACCAGGGATACCAGTTGGAAGTTAAAAGTGTGAATCCGGCAGATAACAGGGCATGGGTGCAGCTTTCACTCAACGAGGACATATTGCATGAAGGAATAATGGGCGAAAGTGAAACTCTGATATATTCGCATAACAGCGAAATATTGAATATTACACTTGACACCATATATTCAAGTCCTGCCGGAGAGCTTGTCACATTTAAACCTGTATACCAATACCTGGACCCGGAGCTTCCGGAACCGGAATCAAATGAAATCACGGAAAATGAGCAACCTGAAGAGAATACGACAGACATCCAGGAAAATGAAAATAGTCCATCAATACCGGGTTTTGGAGTATTACTGGCACTCACAGCAATTGCAATTATAACATATTGCCGTGGTCAAAAAAATAAAAAAGGAAAATAAAGGAAACGTTATCAGAATTTGAGATTCCCTTTTTCCATCAGGACCTTAAGGTCTTCAAGGCTTAGTCTTGCATTCTTATCCAGCTTTTCCTTGGCGACTACCAGATGCTCTTCCTGCTTTTTCTCATCTTTTTCAAGATTTATATCGTTGAGCTTCTCCAGATAGACATCCAGTTCCTCTCGCAACTGGGAGATTTTGGCCTTGAGCGGGTCGATCCTTTCCCTAATAGGTGCGGTCACAGCAAACTTTGCAGTTATCTGGGAATGTGCAAGATCCGCATCTTTACGTATCTCATCCACTTGCTTGTAAAGATCTATCATCTCAAGATGGTACTTCTGTGATTGCTCTGCAAGCTCGTGTATTTCACCACCTACATCCACATGGGTTTCGAATACATCCTTCGAACTTTCATAGGCTTCCACAAGTTTCTGATGAACTTTGTTTGCATCAAAAGCTGCATCGAGACGCTCCTTCATTGTAACCAGTCTTTCAAAAAGGTCGATCTCATGGTTTAAGGGAATATCAGCATTCACAAAAACATCGAGGTCAGCCACATATGCCTTTGAAAGAGTCTCCACACTTCCCTTCGAAAGATTGTTCAGATCATCACGCTTGCTCTTCAATTCATTGATCTCGGTTGAGTACTGACGCTTCTTGTCTTCAATCTCATTCCTTGAGTTCTTGAGAGAAGAAATCTTTGCATTGAATGCATCCCTTTTGGACTTGGCTTCACGGGCCTTTGCTACAAGGGCCCTCACTTTTGAATTCAATTCATCGCGTTTTGCCTTGAGATCATCCATATTGGTTCGATGAAGTTTTAACTCCTTGTAAATGGATTTTAACTCCCTGTCATTATGGCTGATCTGAGTCCTGAGTTCATTGACCTTGTTTTTCAACTCTTTCTCCGACATCGTTGAAGCTTCTTCGGTCATGCTTTCACCTCATCTCCCTGCTCTAATGGTAGCTTTTCCCAGTACACAAGCGCCTCCTTGTGACTGTTTATCCTGCTTTCCAGCCATTTATGCCGGGGAGCTATCTCGCCCAGCTCCTTTTCGGACTCTGTTTTCTCTTTATCGAAATTAATATCCGAGTTTTTTATGGAAGACAGTTCCATACTGGAAGCAGCAGCATCGTTAATTCTTGCTTTAACTGAATTCACAGCATCTTTTGCATTTGAGTAATCTGAGGCAAGTGAAGATAACTTCTCAAGAATAGAGTCAGCAAGCTTCTTTTCCTCCTCGGGAGGAAGAGAGGTTTTTGCCTTTGATATATCCTCCAATATATCCCGCAATCTTTTCTGGAATACAGAGTCGTCCACAGGAAGAGCCTTCAGTTCATCCATTTGCTTCTCAGCCTGGTGGTAGAACAATTGCCTTTTCTCAGTAAGGATATCGATCTTGCTGTCCATCTCATCCTTTTTCTGCTTGGATAAGCTGATAGCAGAATTCAGTGACTCCAGCTTGCTCTCGATCCCATCCAACTCTAATCTATACTCACCCAACAAACGTTTATGTTTGTCAATTACTTTTTCAAGTAGTTCTTGTTTCTCGTATGTAGTTATGTCCACAACATTTCCATCCTGGGCACCATCACTCATAAGTAAACCTCATTACATCAAATTCTGAATACCTGGGCATGCGCTACCCCATCGATAAATCTAACACAGTCTTTGTCCACAGCGCCACAATCTATGGCACAAGACACGGATTTTTCTCCGAAAATATTGACATTTCCTGCATCAAGCAGAGTATTCCTTAACTCTTCTTCTGACACAAGGTCCCCTTTATAGAATTCCTCTGAAATAGTTACACTGAGATTGCCTTCTTTAAGGGTCTTCCCGATAAGATCTTTGTCGCACACAGCAACGATCACATTTTCACCGGATCTATGTATTTTAAGATACATCAAATCACATCGATTATATTACTTTAACATGGTCTTTATCTGGCTTGAGCAGGTCACCCGAGCGTCGCATCTTAGATATAAGCTCTTCTGCATGTTGCTTGTCAACCTGCTGGGCCTGTGCTTCAGCATAGACTTCCTCCAGGGGAGCTTTCCCGCCAGGATGCTTTTCACCAACCATCTTGATTATTTCCTTAATTAACTTTATTTTATCCCTCTGGCTCTTAGTAGTACCAGAGGCTATTATATCAACATCCAATGCCCCGGTATCAGGATCGATACCTACCTGTTTCAGGCATGAATATACTATCCTTGTAGTTCTTTTTGCATCATCGAGAGTAGCCACGTTACTGAGCCTTACCCTGGCACTTGCTTCGGCAAGCCTGACCAGAGCTTCCAATTGACGTGCTGTTACAGGTACAGGAGAATCCTTGCCCTCGCCCATCTTACGCAGATCCATGTAAAATTTAACTAGATGCTCACGGGCATCCTCCTCCATGATAGGATAAATGTTTCTTCTGGAATATGCAACGTACTTGCGCATGATATCTGGATCGATGTCAGGTTTTATCACTTCCATATGCTCCTCTACCTGCTCCTGCGTGATCTCACTGGAGAGGATATTATTGCGCTGTTCCGAAAGCTCGCCTGCATAGTGCGACTTGAGAATGTGCTTGGCAATTTTGGAATCCATTTCCTCATTAGGAGTATCCAGAAGCACAAAGATCATGTCGAACCTGGACATAAGTGCCGGAGGCATGTTTATTTGCTGGGCAATACCCTCATATCGATCAAATCGTCCGTATTTAGGATTTGCAGCACCAAGAAGTGCACAACGAGATTTCAGTGTTGCAATAATACCAGCTTTTGCGACTGAGATAGTCTGTTGTTCCATGGCCTCGTGAAGCGCACTCTTGTCTTCTGCGCTCATTTTGTCCATTTCGTCAATTGAAGCAATACCCATATCAGCCATCACCAGTGCTCCTGCTTCCAGGGTCCATCGGCCATCACCAAGATCATCCTTGACCGCAGCCGCTGTCAGACCACTTGAAGACGCACTCTTACCCGAGGCAAAGACCCCTCTGGGTGCAAGTTTTACCATATATCTCAGTAACTGGCTTTTTGCAACACCGGGGTCACCAACGAACAACATGTGAATATCCCCACGCACTCTGGAACCGTCGGGAAGGTGTTTTGGAACACCTGAAAAAAGTTGAAGAGAAAGTGCCTCCTTCACATCCTCATACCCATAGATTGAAGGAGCTATGGACTTGATAACTTTATTGTAGATCTCAGGATTGCGGCTAAGTTCCATGATCTCTTCCTCATCCTCAGGAGATATCTCAAGTTCATCGAATTCCTGATCCACGTATTCAAGGGAATTAGCATGCAATACAAGATCATAGAAAGGGGACTTGCCTTCCCTTGTAGTCCGCTGGTGGGAACGAAGCACACCATTAATGATTACACGATCGCCCGGCTTTACGATACCTGCAAGGTCATCCTCCACATCCACATCAAGACTCTGTGGCTGTGAACCACCTTTAAGGTTCTCCGGGGATTCCTGAACCTGCAACTTCTGGGCATCGATAAAAAGTGACTGGTTTATCATTATCTTGAAAGGTCCTTTCCTGCCACAGGATTCTTCCTCACATTCCACAGGCTCAACGAACTTGAGCTCTGTCTGTGGAATCATAGTAATATGCTCACAGCGCATGCACTTGAAAGCCGCATTGAGTATCTTCGGGCGGACCTCTGTTGCCTTGCGTATCATGCCCTCGATAGCAACCAATTGAAGAAGATGCTTGCTTCGCAAATCACGATTTGGGATCTTGTTTGGAATCCTGGTAAAACGGACCTTTGCATCATCCAGTGACTTCTCAACCGGAAGATCAATATCCTGAAGCGCATTATCAGCTGACGGTATTACCTCGTCAGGATGAAATAGAAGCTCATCCGCAAGTTCCCTGTCAAAAATTTCGAGATCTGAAAAATCAACATACAGACTACGCTGGTCAGGATAATCATTTGCAAGCTGGAGAATGTTGTCCCAGTAATATTTTTTTAGAAAAGTCCTGAACTTTTCTTCCCACTTACCTTCAGTCATGTTTTACACAAGAGTTTATACAGAATATCGAATTGCGGAATTATATTATAAGTACCCAGACGGGTATGCAAGATGCACTTAAAACAATATGAATATTTCGAAACATCATTAAGTGTCAAACATTTCTAACGAAGGTTCTGTTGTATTTTTCTCAATATTCCCCTCAGCGTTTGCACTTCTCTCTCAAGTAGACAGGCTCGCCCGAATATCCTCTTCACCATGAGCTTGGTTTTTTCTTTTTTATGTTCAGGATAGTTAATTTGATCCAGAACTTCAGCAAAATGTGTGTGTAGTAAACGTACATCAAAAGCATCTGCAAGAGGAAGCTCGCCCATTTCAATATTTTTCATCTCATAGAGCACAACAGCAACGGCATGTGAAAGATTCATGACAGGATAGACCTCTGATGTCGGGATCGTCATTATCATATCACAAAGCCTGAGTTCCTCCCTGGAAAATCCCTGATCTTCCCTTCCAAACAACACTGCCACAGTACCATCAACACCAGAGAGACGTTTCTTTACTTCGCCGGGAGAAAAGGCAGGCATCCGCAGGTGTTCGTCGAATTTGAGACCTGATACGCCGGTGGTCCCTATAACTATGCTGGAATCTTCTATAGCATCTGAAAGAGAGGATACGACTGTCGCATTTTCAAGCAGGTCCCATGCATGGGAGGACATTGCTCTGGCTTCTATTTCAAGCTTGCATGGATTTACAAGCACAAGATCGGAGAAACCGAAGTTTTTCATTGCCCGGGCAACCGAGCCGACATTTCCCTGATACAAAGGTTCAACAAGTACTACTTTAAGATCCATTGGAATGTTCCTGAAGCGCTTCGTTAGGAGTGTTTTTTATTCGAATTCCAGACATAAAAAGCCCGGATAGGTTGTTTAGCCCGCTTACTAGGAGCTTATCGTCTAAAAACCTTTTTGAACAATAAGTCTCCTGATGCAGATATCCATGATGACAATCTTTAAATAATATAGATACTACAGTCATGCAAACCAAAGCGGTTACTTATAAGTAAAGATGTATTTCGATTCTTAAAATGATAATTATATTTTGTGATGATATATCAGGAGAAAGGTAAAAATGAGTATGGAGTACTTTGCTGGCGTCTCTGATGCCTTAAGGCTTACTTTCGTACAGGTTATGATACTTGCTAACCTGTCAATTGGTATTTTCCTTATTGGAATGTATATAAACCTCAAAAAATGGGGTATGGGTTCAACCGGTTACGGGCTTGAACCTTCGGGAAGTATCCTTGCATTCCCGAAAATGCTTGCATACCAGATGAGCGAACATGCACATGTTCACAATCAATCTGTGCTTTCAACATTCTTCCTTGACATCCTCCTCCAGAGAAGGATTTTGAGAAGAAGTCCACTCAGATGGTTTATGCACTTCACTATATTCTTCGGCTGGATGGCACTTTTTGTCCTCTCAGTTGCGATGTTCCTTGTGGAAATGGTCTATCTGATAGGTGAGCGGGTAGGATATTCGCATTCACTTCCGGAATTCCTGATCCCCGAAATATTCAGAGAGATACTGGCAGTACCAAACGACATTTTCAGTTATATCCTGCTAACAGGAATTATCATAGCGCTTTACAGAAGACTGTTCGTTGCCAAGGTAAGAGAATCAACTATTGCATATGACTCAATACTCCTTATCGGACTGACTGTAATAACTATATCAGGATTTATTGCAGACGGAATCAGGACAGGCAGGTTCTGGTCACTTGGAATCGACGATCCTACCCTGGCACCTCCAGCAGCATTATTCCACGTAGTAATTTCACTGCTGTTCTGTATAGCATACATACCTTTCAGTAAATACATACACATGATAGCAATACCGCTTGCACTCCTTGCAAACAAAGGAGGAGAATAATAATGGCTAAGCGCGAACCTTCAATTAATACAGAAAACCTTACAGCTGTTCAGTTAATGGAACTCGACTCATGCAGTCGCTGTGGCGAATGTGTGAACTGGTGTCCCACCTATGATGCATCCGGAGAGGATCCGGGACTTGCCCCAAGAGACAAGATCCTCAGATGGAGAGAATTTATGAACAAGTCCTAT
Organism: Methanolobus sp. ZRKC2; assembly: GCF_045291185.1. NCBI lineage: Archaea > Methanobacteriati > Methanobacteriota > Methanomicrobia > Methanosarcinales > Methanosarcinaceae > Methanolobus > Methanolobus sp. ZRKC2. Next base: position 1,109,015 of record NZ_CP146980.1, read on the forward strand.
GGACTAAGGGCAAGGCTCTTCGGACCAAAGCAAATACCAGAAGAAGAGATAGAGCAATTCAAGGATGATGTATACGGATGTACAACCTGTGGCATGTGTGCAACTGTCTGTGAATCTGCGATCAATACCGTAGAACTCTGGGAATCCATGCGTGCAAACCTTGTTAAACGCGGAAACGGTCCTTTCGGCAAGCAGGGTGCTTTCCTCAAACTCATCGGAGAGTACAAGAATCCATACATGGAAGATAACGTCAACAGGACCAATTGGTTCCCTGAAGATATCAAGGTAGAAGACAAGGCAGAAATCCTTTACTTCGGAGGATGTACCGCAGAACTCAAACAGAGGAAACTTGCACTTGCAACTACGCGTGTACTCAACAAGCTTGGCATCAAGTTCACAATGCTCGGCGAAGATGAGATATGCTGTGGATCAGCACTTATCAGGACAGGTCAGTACTTCATCAACGATACTGCAAAGGTCAACGCTCAGGCAAATATCGACAACATCAAGGCAAAGGGTGCAAAGCTTGTACTTTACGCTTGTGCAGGATGTTTCAGAGCATCACTTGTTGACTGGCCAAGACTCACAGGAAAGGAACTTCCATTCAAGGTAATGCACATCACAGAGTTCCTTCAGGGCCTTATCGAGAAAGACGAGATCAAATGGGAAAAGTCCATTGACAAAACTGTCACATACCATGACCCATGCCACCTTGGACGTCACGTAGGTTACTTCGAACCACCAAGAGCGGTTCTTAATGCTATCCCAGGTATTAAGCTCATTGAGATGGAAAGGATCGAAGAGAACCAGCGTTGCTGTGGAGCAGGTGGAGGTGTCAAAGCAGGTATTCCTGACCTTGCACTCGGCATTGCTTCAACACGTGTTGAAGATGCACTTGAGACAAAGGCAGAAATTCTTTCAAGTGCCTGCCCGTTCTGTAAGAGAAACCTAAGTGACGGAAGGGATGCAATTGGTGCAAAGGAACTTGAAGTTGAGGACGTTGTAGTTCTCACTGCTGAAGCAATGGGAATTGACCTCAGCGACGCACCAGAGTGAGAACAAAACTGATGAAACTTGTGGCAGAGTGATAGATTCACTTTGCCATTCCTAACTTTTTAGAGATAATCTAGATATACTTATGATACCTAGTCTTATGTGCTCATGTTGATACCTTATGATTTTCTGGGGAAAGTATTTGTCGTTATTGCCATAATTGTAATAACAGGAATACTGCTTGCACTGTTACTGGGAGCCTACAGCTACAAAAAGCATAAAATATTATTTCCAAATTTTATTCTTTTTATGCTCTACCTTTTCTACGGACCTGCAAAGCTGATATGCAGGGTTTTTTTCATAAATGATATTATTGTGGATGAGATACTGGTAGAAGTACGCAATGCCGTGATGATAGATAAGTTCAAGAAGACAAAAGACAAACGCGTGATCTTTTTGCCACAATGCATGCGCCATCCTAATTGTAAAGCTCGCTGTGACCCGATTAAAGGGTATGAATGTAAGATGTGCGGGCTATGTGATATCAACAAGATCCATGAAGCTGCAAGCGAACACAACTTCGAAGTATATGTGATTCCAGGAGGCAGCTTTGTAAAGAAGATCATCAAAACACAGAGACCAAAAAGCTGCATAGGTGTTGCATGCTATCCCGAACTTACCGAGTCAATGCAGGGAGCTTCACCATTTATGGTTGTTCAGGGAGTGACACTGATTCAGGACGGATGCTTCGATACAAAAGTCAATGTGGATGATGTTATAAGAAAAATGGAGGAATGTGATGTATAGGCTTCTTGGAGAAGTCATACTTGCTCTGTCAGTTATGTCTGTGCTGCTAGCAAGTGTCTCTCTGGCTGCCAGCAGGATGAGTTTGAACAGAAATGTATGGCTTGCTGGTTTTTTTGTAGAAATACTCGATTTTTTTTATCTACCACTTAACTTCTTTTTCTTCAAATTGTCTGATACCAGGAAACTTGATAAATGGATGGTTTCTCTTAAGAACATCGCTCACAAAAATGATTTTGCAAAAACGAAGAGGCGTATGATGATTACACCCCATTGTATGCGCTTTCTTGAATGCCCTGCACCCTCCACCAAAAAAGGGATACAATGCACTTCATGCGGAAAATGCGTGTTCACAAAACTCAAAGAAGACGCAGAGAAATATGGCTACAGGCTCTACATCGTTACAGGCTCTTCTTTTGTCAAACACATAATTAAAGAAGGGAAATATGAAGGCGCTCTTTTGATAGCCTGTGACTACGAGCTTAACAAGGTAATGATGGGACTGAAGGGAAAAAACATTGTCACATATGGCATTCCTATGCTAAATGACGGGTGCTTTAATACCGAAGTTGAGTATAGCAAAGTTATCGATACATTGGAAATGCTTGATGAAAACCGGACTTTTTTTAACCGGTAAAATAGATTTTTGACCTTACAATTAATCAATAGATTTCTTTCATAAGAGATATTAATTTCCAGCTTCAAGAGCTATTTCATTCTTCCTGTTCCATCTTTTCTGCAGGCCTGCGAAACTTATATACAAGGTGTTTTTCATAAATGATGTTGGTGTGGGTAAGATACTGGTAGAAATGCAATGCCAAGATGATTGACAAATTTAGAAAAGCAGGGGAAAACTTTGATTTCCTGCTATAATGCATGTTTCATCCTTATTGCAAGGCCTGCTGCGATTTAATTAAAGTATTTATGAATATGCTAATGCAGGCTATGCGGCACTAATTGTGTCCATGAAGCTGTAAAAATAACTTCAAGATTTATGTGACTCCGAGTCGCATTTTCGTAAAAAAAGATAATCAGAACACTAAAACCAAAAAGCTGAATAGGCGTTGTATGTTGCCCGGAACTCGCAGAGTAACTGTAAGGAGATTCACCTTTTATGGTCGTTCAAGAAATAGCATTGACACATAACGGATGTTCCGATACAAAAGCTGAGGTGTTTGATGTTATCAGAAAGATGGGAGAGTACTATGTATAGTCTTCTTGGAGAGATTATACTTTCACTGTCGGTTTTTTCCGTGTTGCTGGCAAGTGTCTCCCTAGCTGCCAGCAGGATAAGCCTGAACAGGAATGTATGGCTTGCTGGTTTTTTTGCAGAAGTACTTGATTTCTTTTACCTGCCCCTGAGGCTCTTTTTCTTCAAATTATCCGATACAAAAAAACTTGACAAATGGATGGTGTCCCTGAAGAATACTGCCCATAAGAAAGATTTCGCAAGAACAAAAAGGCGTATGATAATCACTCCCCATTGCATGCGTTCCCTCGACTGCCCTGCAGCTTCAACCAAGAAAGGTATAGAGTGCATTTCCTGTGGAAAATGTGTGTTTACAAAACTTAAGGATGATGCTGAAAAATATGGATACAAGCACTACATTGTTACAGGCTCTTCCTTTGTAAAACACATAATGAAAGAAGGAAAATATGATGGCGCTCTTGCAATCGCCTGTGATTACGAACTTAACAAGGTGATGATAGGACTGAAAGGAAAGAAAATTGTCACATATGGAATCCCTATGCTAAATGATGGATGTTTCAATACGGAAGTAGAATATAGCAAAGTCATAGAGACGCTGGATATGTTTAATGTCAATCGGAAGTTCTTTAACCGGTGAGACTGATGTATGACCCGATGTATGACCTAATCATTGTTGGTGGTGGACCCTCGGGTTCGGCAGCAGGAAGGATTGCAGGAAAAGCAGGGCTTAAAACACTCCTTATAGAGAAAGAAGAATTCCCGCGATATAAACCATGTGGCGGTGCCCTCTCTGATCATGCACTCCACTACCTTGACTTTGAAATACCTGAAGCTATGATTGAAAAAGAAGTCTATGGCGGTAGAATATGTTTCAATGACAGGACAATCGAGTGCTTCAAAGATTATCGCCTGTCAATTATTGTTACACGTAGCAAGCTTGACAGTTTCCTTCTTGAAAAAGCACAAGAGGCCGGAATAGAGATCTTGCACGGTGAGAAGGTAACTTCAGTTTCAAACGAAGATGATCACGTAACCGTGAAGACAAATACATCGAGCTATGAATCCAGATTCGTAATTCTGGCAACGGGCTCACAAAACTCCCTGAAAAATGCAGTCCGCAGAAAAGACAGGAAGAAAGAATATGGCGTTTGTATTGTCACTGAAGTAGAAGAAGATAATGCGACTATTGACAGGTACATACGGGACAGTGTTGAGCTACGTTTCGGGGTTGCAAACATGGGTTACGGATGGATATTCCCCCATGACAACTACTACTCAGTAGGCATTGGCGGGGTTGCAAGCCTTTTACCTGATCCGAATAGTGCTATAAGAAATTTTCTTGAAGAAAACGGATTTACAGGGAAATACAAACTTAAAGGCCACGTGATTCCCTGTGGTGGCTACAAGCGAAAACTGGTTAATCAAAGAATAATACTTAGCGGAGATGCTGCGGGTTTTGTGGATGCATTTACCGGCGAAGGTCTGGCTTATGCGATTAAATCAGGACAGATTGCAGCAGAAGTAATATCAGAGACACTGAATTCTAATTCTGATGGAAATATTGCTCAGCTTATGGATTATGATAAAAGATGTGATCTTGAATTCGGAGAACATTTAAAGTATTCACTTGCCTTTGCAAAAATCATGCATCATTTCCCGGGGATTTCATTCAATATATTCACAAAGGAAGAACAAATCATTGACCAGTTCCTTGAAGTCGTAGCTTTCAGACTAAGCTATAAGCAGTATCTGAAATGGCTGCTTTTCAATTTCAAACCCGGATGGCTGCTGAAAAGCAATTCCTGAAAAAAGGTATATGAGTGAGGAGAGTAAGCTCCCTTCTGTTGATGCAATACATCATCCTGCCTGGCAGGAGATGTGCTTTGATAAGCTGCATTGACGGCATTCGGCTAAGCGTCATATAACCAGGATGATCAAAGACCAGTCCTTTTCCGACTTGCACCCACGAGGATTCGCCGTTCCATCCGCAATCCATGCGACCTCAGCCTTTCAGCATCACAGCATTAACATGGTACGGTATCGTTTCTGTGCCAGCACGCAGAAGAACTGCATGAGTTGCATTGCAACTGCCCGGACTCTCGCCAGGTGCCTTTTACGGGCACTCGTGTGTTTAAATGGTGGGGAGACTTTCCTCAGGTCTTACGACCCGGTAGCCGCCCTTCCTCTCTCATGAAGTGAAGTTGGATATCTGCCTGTATCCTAGATATATGTTTCGTACAGAAGAATATTCACAACAAATAATCCTTAGAAGATGTAATAAAAGCATACGTATAGAGAGTGCTATTTTGTGAATCCTCATTGCTGCAATTCAAATAATAGAGTGAATGCACAAAATTTATCATGTATAAAATTTAAGCTGTTAAATAGTGGTGCTTAATGCAGTACAATCGATATCTTCTGGCAGGTATTGTTCTGATGTTGCTTATTTTGCTCATCATCTTTGCAGGTTATGTATCAGCACCTGCTATAGAAGATGTAGGTTTAGAGAACGGTACATATATTAGAATTGATAACTTGAGCAAAGCTGCCTTAATAGGCCTTCCACCTGTTATCGCAGGATTTTATATTCTGACCAGACACACAAGGAAAAGAAACTAAAAATAAACAGTATGGTCAGAGTTTCAGGACACCACATCCACAACCACGAGTCAGCAGGAAGTCCATTTTTGACATTATTTCCTCTTTGTGAAAATCAGAAAGTTCCTCGAACTCATCCTTGTGATTGTCCATTATATGTTCACGCATTTTTTCTTTTACTTTTACAGGATCATTGTCTACAACGATGAAATCATCATTGAATCCAAGATCACGACATCTCATTATATGGACTATGATAAAACCTCCCTTTGAAACATAATAGTTAATGGTTTATTAATGTTGTTTAAGCGTTGATGTCTCGATTCTGCCTGTTTAACCTGCAGGATTTCAGAGATAATCTAATTGGCCACCAAATCAGCATGAGCTCAAAAATAGTCGTTTAATCCATTAGCCGACAGTAAACCAATTCAGAAAATGTGTCGAATCCTATAAATACTCATAAAGGAAGTAGGTTGCTGATTATACCTGCAGAAATGAAATTAACCAGAATTAATGGAAAAATATAAATAAAAGCACAAGCCTACCGTTATCCTACTATTACCACCTACATGGTTAGAAACAGGCTGGAAATAGGAAGACCGACCTGTATCAAATAGTACTGAATAACAGAGGAAGTGAACACGCATGGTCAACCTTAGGCAACCAAATGCAAATGAAGCTACAAAGACCTTCAACAGGTCAAAAAGCGTCGTACCAATGTCAGGAATCTGTACACGTTGTGTGGACGGATGCCGCGGAAATTGTGAAATTTTTAAATCTACTTTCAGAGGACGTGAAGTCCTTTACCCAGGACCTTTCGGTGAGGTAACAGCAGGTGCTGACAAGAACTATCCTGTCGACTACTCCCACCTCAACATTCAGGGATATGCTGTCGGAGCTATCGGCATGCCCGAAGACATGATACCTGGTCCTGAAACCGCAAGATTCCCGAACGTTAGTACGGAAACCGAATACGGATGGGACAAAAAAGTAAAGATGAAGGTACCTATCTTCACAGGAGCACTTGGTTCTACTGATATCGCAAGAAAGAACTGGGAACACTTCGCAATCGGTGCAGCTATCTCAGGTGTTACTATAGTATGCGGTGAAAACGTATGTGGCGTTGACCCTGAACTCAAGAGGGGAAGTGACGGCCTTGTAACAGAATCTCCTGAAATGGACCGCAGAATCGAGCTTTACAAAAAATTCTACGATGGATACGGCGAAATGCTTGTTCAGATGAACGTAGAAGACACAAACCTTGGTGTAGCAGAATACCTTTCCAGCAAGCACGAGATGGACACTATCGAGCTGAAATGGGGACAAGGCGCAAAATGTATCGGCGGAGAGATTAAAGTAAGAGACCTTGACCGTGCAATTGAGCTTAAGAAGAGAGGCTACATCGTAACCCCTGATCCAGAACTTGCATCCGTCCAGGAAGCATTCAAGGTAGGTGCTATCAGAGAGTTCGAGAGACACTCCAGACTTGGATTTGTCACAGAAGAAGGATTCCACGAAGAATGTGACAGACTCAGAGACCTTGGCTTCAAGCGTATCACCTTAAAGACTGGTGCTTACTCCATGGCAGAAACCGCAATGGCTATCAAGTACAGTTCCGATGCAAAGATCGACCTTTTGACATACGACGGTGCTCCTGGAGGTACCGGTATGAGCCCATGGCCAATGATGGAAGAATGGGGAACTCCTACAATATACCTTCAGTCACTGGTTTACGAGTTCGCAGAAAAGCTGAGCTCAAAGGGCAAGAGAGTACCTGACCTTGCAATGGCAGGTGGCTTCTCAAGCGAAGACGGAATCTACAAGGTACTTGCAATGGGCGCACCTTACTTCAAGGCAGTCTGCATGGGCCGTGGTCTCATGATCCCGGGAATGGTAGGCAAGAATATCGGCAAGTGGCTTGAAGAAGATGATCTTCCAAAGACTGTATCCGAATTCGGACACAGAAAAGAAGAAATCTTCACACACTACGAAGAACTGGAAGAACGCTACGGAAGCGAAATGAAGGACATCCCACTGGGAGCTCTCGGAATCTACTCCTATTCAGAGAAAACCAGGGTAGGACTGCAGCAGCTCATGGCTGGTTCCAGGAGATTCAGCCTTCCAACACTCTCACGTAAGGATCTCATGGCACTTACAGAGGAAGCTGCAAAGGTATCCGGTATCGCTTACGTAATGGATGCATACAGAGACGTTGCAGAAGAAATACTCGACGGATAAGTAAGCCCTGCTTACTTTATCCTTTTCTTACTTTTTTCAAATTATAAATTTCCCGGAAAGTTTCAGTCTTCAACTTCCAGGGCCTGTATAATATCGTAGATGTTAAGTTCCCCTCTTGCGACACGTAGCACCATGGGATATATGAAGGAACAATCATCAATTGCGTTCCAACGTTCTTCACCGACAGTCCTTATTAGCTCATCCATAACTTTCCCGCACTCATCACAATATCTTGCATCACTTTCGACACCACAAACAATACAGTTCATGAATTTACCTCCACATTTCAGTCCCACTTGATGGAATAAATTGTTATTTAAAACGTTTGTGTTGATAGTATTTAGTTTTTGAGTTCAGAGCCAAATAAGAGAAGAATAATGGCTCAGTGAAAAAAATCAAGGGACATGGTGCAGCGTTATATTAATAATAGAATCTACCATTATTCAGCGACATAATACCAATTTACACTTACCTGAGGTAAAAACTTGTCAGATAATCTTTTTGATATTAGAGCAGGAATTTGTTCTTTTAAAAATCCCATTGCACTTGCCCCAATGGGAGGAATAACCGACAGTAATTTTGCGAATGAAAAGGCTAATGATGCAGGTCTTGTAATACTTGGAGGATACAATCTTGACTCTGCAACAGAGAAAGCTGCAGCCGATATGGTTGCAAGGGGCAGGGAAGAATTTGTGTCAGAGAAGCCTTTTGAGCTTATTGAAAATGAGATAAAAGCCGTAAATAGCGGACCTGTTATAGGGATTAATGTCAGGAGTTCAACCATTGAGCCACTTATTGAAGCTGCCAGGTTGGTTAATGATGCAGGTGCAATCCTCGAACTGGATGCACATTGTAGGCAGAAGGAAATGACAGATATTGGAGCAGGACAGGCGCTTCTTGGCAATCTTCCAAAACTCCGTGACTGGATAAGCAGGATCAAAGAAACAGGAGTTATACTCTCTGTAAAGGTTCGTGCGAATGTAGTGGATGACATCGAACTCGTTCAGCAGATTGAAGAAGCCGGAGCTGACATACTCCACCTTGATGCAATGCAGGAAGGTGCAGGAGCAGATCTCAACCTCATCAAGAATGTACGTGATTCCACCCGTATGTTCCTGATTTGCAACAACTCAGTCACGGACTTTGAAACAGCTAAGGATATGTTTACAAGGGGAGCAGATATGATATCCGTTGCAAGGGGATTACTTCAGAATCCAAAACTTATCAGCCAACTTGTCACGAATATGTCAATGCTTCAGGAAGACATGGGATGGTACAACGCTCCAAAACATGTATGTAGAGGTGAAGGTGATCTTAGAGGACTGACGTTCTGTTGCCTACCTGTCAAACAATGCCCTGTACATGGCAAGATCGAAAGACTGGGACTGACAGCACAGGAATTTGCAGACCTTAAAATGGAGTTTGCAAAAGGAACAATGCTGGAATACGGAGACAGTACATGCTTTGGAAGCCTCGTATGGTGTTGCAAGATCTCAAAACCATGTTTCCTCAGAGACGGTGTACTTGAAACACTTGGCCTTTCAGATGCTGAATACATGCGTCTTAAGAAAGAGCTTGCCGACCATATTCTTCAAAATTCAAAATCCCACTAAATGTTCTAAAGGCAAGACAAATGAGCGAAGATCCGGAATTTACGATCAAAAAAGGAAATTATACCCTTAATTCATATATTGCGCGATGTGCCCAGCTTGCAATGTGCCTTGAAGTCTCATCCTCTCCAAAACCCGGCAATGTGGACAGACACGACGATTATGAGGATACGCGTTACGAGCATTTTCTGGCATCTGCTATCAGTATGTATCCGGTTATAGAAGAAGCCACTAATGGGTCTGATAGTGTTGGAAAGCTCATAAAAAACGCAGTTATAGAAAGCGTCAACTGGCAGAAAGGAGGAAACACTCATTTCGGTGCAATTATACTGCTTATACCTCTTTCAATGGCAGCCGGAAAAATTCTCAAGGAAAAGGATACATTTTCACTTTCCGAAATCACCGAATGTGCAAACAGAATCGTGAAAAATACGGATACATCAGATGCTATTGATTTCTATAGTTGTTTTGAAGCTGCCGGGGTGAAGGTCAATCCAGTGGAAGAATTCAGCCTTCAGAATGAAAAGGCAATAAACGAATTGAATGAAAAAAAGGTAAGCCTCTATGACCTCATGGAAATAGCAAAAGACTATGACCTGATAGCAAATGAGTGGACTTCAGGCTTCATGAGATGCACAGCCTGCGCCGAAACTATCATTTCAGGCATGGACAACAGGCTTTTACCGGGATATCTAGATGCCGATATCAATGACTTGATAGTCTTTACTTTTCTGAAGATCCTCTCAGAAAACGAAGATACCTTCATCACTACCAAGTTCGACAGTGAGACTGCCCTTTCGGTATCATCTCATGCAAAATTCCTGATACAAAAAATATATAATAATGAATCAAAATTTATAGATATAGAACCTCTTATTGAAGAAATGGACAGGGAACTCCTGGAGAGGAAGATCAATCCGGGATCCACTGCGGATATAGTGATCGCCGGTATATTCATTGCCTTGCTTGCAGGAGTCAGATATTGATGATGGAAAAGGATTTCAATCTTGATGATTTCGGGATATATGACGGAATTTCCGAAACTATTGTAACAACTAACAAGGGATGGACGCCAAACGCGGCGCCTATGGGGATAATAAGAAAAAAAGACAAGCTTTTTATCAGGCTTTTCAAAGGATCAAATACCTATGAAAATGTGCTCGCCGAGAAAAAACTTGTAGTAAACATTACACATGACCCCATCCTTTTCGTACTTGCCACATTCACTGACCTGAACGATTCGGATTTTGACACAAAGGCATTTGATGGTATATCGATCTCCTCTCTGAAAGAAGCACAGTGCTGGATTGCCTTCAAATGCGTGAATTCAAAACTTACAAATGAAGCATTTATTTCCGAACTTGTCCCGATACGCGCACACTTGAACAAATGTAAGATACGTGCACCTAATCGTGGATTTTGTGGTGTCATAGAAGCCTGCATACATGCTACCAGATACCAACTGACAGAAGATGAAAAATATCTCAAGCTAATCAAGGCATATGGAGACATCGTGGAAAAATGTGGCGGAGAAGCCGAAAAAGAAGCAATGAAGCTGATATATGAGTTTCTCTAAAATTTCTCCTGTCAGAAAGATATAATATATAAAAAACCGTTTTGTGCGCTATGAAAAAAACAGTTGCATGGGGCATTACTGGTGCAGGACACTTCCTGACATCCAGTTTTAGAATTTTCGATCAAATAAAAAATGAACATGATATCAGAGTGAATACTTTCCTTTCAAGTGCAGCCGAAGAAGTGGTAAGGATGTACGGACTTGAAAAGGATCTGGAAACAATATCATGTGGAGATTACCTTGAAGAGATATTCCTTGAGACCCAGCAGGGTAAAAGCTGGCCCAAAACCGGCCGCTTCCTTCTTGAAAAATATGATGCACTCATTGTCACCCCTGCCACATCCAATACCGTGTCCAAAATAGCACATGGAACCGCTGACTCTCTTGTTAGTAATGCTGTGGCACAGGCAGTGAAGGGAAGTGTGCCTGTCTATGTAGTACCTGTTGACATCGCAGGTGTCGTTGTGTCCGAGCTTCCTTTCGGGATAGACAGGGAACTTTGCCGCAAATGCAATCCATGTCCACCAAAAGACAACTGTCCGAATAATGCCATAGCTGACCAGATAGACCTTCTTAAATGCAACGGATGCGGCCTATGCAAGGAACTTTGCGATTACAACGCAATCAAAGGCGGACCTGTGGAACTGAAAGTAAGGGATGTCGATACAAGGAACGTGGAGATTATCAAAAACCTTGAAGGTATTACCGTCCTTGAAAAGCCGGAAGAGATTATCGAAATTATAAAAAAATTGTAACTAATGTTTTCTAAGGCGGCTTTTTGCTTTTTTCAGGTGACCTGCAAACATTTGTTTTACAACAAATGAGGCAGGTGTCATACTTCCACCGGCGCTCGTCCTGCCTGCACGTATTGCATCCAGAACTGCTTCTACACTCCTTTCGGAAACATCTATCTCGGCATATGTTCTGCCGACCATCTCTGCTTCATGTGCATCGCTTCCGCCCACTTGAGCCAAACCAAGTTTTTCTGCTTCCTTTCTGGCCCTTTCATTCGGACCTTGCGTCATGCAACGGGAATTCAGAACCTCTACAGCATCGATATCAAGACCATTCAGATATCCTATACCATGAGAGGTTATCTTGAAAGGATGGGGTATGATAACCACTGCACCTTGCTCACGCGCTCTTTTAATGGTCTCTTCAGGACTTAAGCCAGGCTCTATCCTTTCCTTTACACCTAAAACAAGTATATGACCTTTTGAGGAGCTGACCTCTACACCTGGAATAACTATTTGTTTGGAGCCTATTTCCTGTGCTCTTTTTGCACACTTAATTCCACCTTCTATGGAATCATGATCACATATTGCAAAACCATCCAGACCATTCCTTGAAGCATACTTCAGGATGTCATCGTGGCTTGCATTGCTATCCTTGGAAAAAAAAGAATGCACATGAAGATCAAATCGCATAAAAGCATCTAGGGGCTAAGGAAATATAAGGATTTTTATGGAAAAACATATGAAAAGTTTGGCGAACGGGAAAATAGAAGTTTGTGGTTGGTTGGGTGGTTGGATAGGATTGGTGGTACATTAGAGAAGTTACCCGTTCGCATGTTTACAAACAACTTTATTCTATATATATGTTACGCAAATAAGTAACAAATAAAATTTCTCGACTGGTTCATTTTTTTCCTGCAAAGGATCTTACTTTGTTGATAATACTATCCCTGGCTTCCAGATCAACATCTATCGACTCACTATATCCTACATTGTGAATCACACTTTCTTTGAAAAGCCATGAAAGCATAGACATACCTTCCTCGGACATAGGGAGAGAAATCTGTATTCTATCCCATTTAGGCAAATGTCTGCGTATTTCCTGTTTTAGCGCATCAAGGCCAAAGCTTTTTTTTGCCGAAACTGCCACCGGGTTTGCTGCTAAATAACCAAGACTCAGCATACGCTCTTCCAGTTCTTCCTCCGCCAGCAGGTCAGATTTATTAAAAACCGTTATTATCGACACTTCCTGCAACTGTTCCCACATCGTTTCATGGCAGACCAGAAGTTTACGACGGATTGTTTCCAGCGGCTCAGCACAGTCTACAACCAGAAGGACAACATCTGCAAAGAATATCTCATTGAGAGTAGAGCGAAAAGCATCGACCATCCAGTGCGGAAGATCTTCAATGAAACCTACAGTATCCGTAAGCAAAACGTCCCTGCCATCCACATTGAGTGACCTTGTAGTGGGAACCAGGGTAGTGAACAGCATATTTTTTACGGTGGTGCTTTCATCAACAAGTGAATTGAACAATGTACTTTTGCCGGCATTGGTATATCCTGCCAGGGCTACAAGAGAAAAACCTTTGGAATGGCGGAAACTACGAAGGGAGTCTCTGTCCCGTTCCATATCTTTCAACTCATCTTTGATGCGTGCGATCCTGTTCTTCACATCCTGGGCATATGAGTCCTCATAACCTCCAAGACCCATGAAACCCGGGCGCTCTTCTTTTTTAAGTATGGAGACTATAGCCCTTGCCTTTGGAAGCTCGTACTCAAGTCTTGCAAGCTCCACTTGCAGTTTTGAACGATGTGTTGTTGCACGGGTTGCAAATATCTCCAGGATGAGCTGGAATTTATCAATAACTTCGCAGCGGCACACCTCAGAGAGATTATATACCTGCATTGTACTGAGCTGATTGTGAAAAATAATCTTATCAGCTTTGACATCCTGTACAAGCTGTGCCAGCTCTTCCACCTTTCCCCTCCCGATCTGATATTTTCGATCAGGAGATCTGGTCTGAGTAAGCTCGGCGATAACAGTATAACCAGCCGATCCTGCCAACTCCTCCAGTTCAGCCATTTGAAGCTCATTTTTATAATCCTCACTTCGAGGATCATTTCGTTTAACCAGGATAGCACGTTTCATGACAGTCAGCACTTCTATTGAATATCCAGTTCCTTGAGCAGAAGCTTCCTTGCACTTAGGGAAACATGATGTGCAATCTCCATGCAACGCCTCTCGCTTAAGGATTCTTCGTATTTGAACTCCGTTGAAAACATGCTGTCGATAAGCCACTGGGGCTTGTTATACATGTCGCCTGGCTCTGTAACAATTGTACCGTCAAAATGCATTTCGGAAACTGTATCCTCAATCATGCTTACGACCATAGGAACATCCGGTGCGGAATCATTCCTGAAAGAGCGAATATTGATCTGATTCACTTTCTCAACATGATCAGGAGTTACGGATGCAGCGACCGCCGCACAAACCATGAGATAATAGTCCTTTACCTTGTGGCGGCCCGAAATATCCACCGCAATTATGTTAAACATCTTTTGTAAGAAAATGCAATATGATATATAAGTGTAACAATCAAGAACTTGTTTCGATAAAAATAGCAATTAAGAGGAAAATGTTACATCTTTATTCTTCCGATATCAAGGTACATCATCTTTTCACGGTCCTCTACGGCATACAGCATTCTTTTCCTGACGCTATTGGCAAGTCTCACGGCTCTTGACATCACAGGAAGCATGAACACGTGGTCTGGCGCGATGGCATGTATCAGATATTCAGAATGAGGAATCTTCTCAATGGAAGTAACCTCGGCATATACCCTGAAGTGAGTGCCAAACTTGAAACCGGTCTTAGGCACAAGGCCTGCATTGCGAAGATCCGCATACGCCCTGTACTTACGCAGGAAATCAGGCTCAATGGAAGAGGCAACCGAGGAAAAAGTATCAATATCCAGGCTATTTCCAGTATCACTGTTCTGAATCCTGATTAAATCAAGTTCCATCAGGTAAGCCGACTCTACAAGGGAAAGCTGAAGACGCTCATCATCAAGTGGCTTCCCGTAAAATCCATTCCTGTGAAGATACTGTGAAGACTCTGTATCCCATACCAAAACGCGGTCCTCAAGAAGTGTAGAATTAATAGGTTGCTCTGTAGTAGAAATTTGAGGGTTTTTACCTTTTACTTTCACCTTTTTCACTTCATAATATGTGAGATCACTTTCCTCATCAACGATAGCAAGTATCATCTGCTTGCGTACATTTTCCGCAGCATTGACAGACGGAAGCAGATCGGACAATGGCATGGGTATGCGCTCGGACCTGACATAAACAAAGCTCTTTGCAGGCGTTTTCCCAGGATGACCTCCCCTTGGATATACCCTGAAATCGGTGACACCGGACTGCACATAGAAACCTCTTTCCCTGAGGTCTTTGTAGACGATGTATTTCAGTTCGAAATACTGCTGCCTTTTCGCAGCTTCAGTAAAGAATTCCTCAAATACAAGAGTTCTTCCGTCCATTTCAATATCGAGCTTCTTCTTGTAAAGTAGATACGCCGCCTCAACCAGTGTAAGCTCAAGGGTATCACCCTTCTGCCGCCCGTAATAGCCGGTTTTGTAGAGTTCGTTTATTGCCTGTTTTCCCGAAAGGACACGATCTTGCGCTAGTTTTCCTATCAAAAGAAGTCACCTGTGAATTTAAAACATGAACCAGGAAACAGATATTGGACAACATATTTAACAATAGTGGATTGATGGTAGAATAATCTCCGGTTTTTCTTTCTTGACACCTTCAATAACATTCAGTCTTTAGTAATAAGAACAAAATAGTTAACCACACGGAGAACATTATACAATAAAAACCACAATACTACAAGAAATGGAGATACACAAATGAAAGAAAATCCATTGGAAATAATAAAGAGCGCAGATCCGGAATTGTTCAACCTTACTGAAATTACCCGTACAACAGCACTCGGAGAGGGTGCTATACCTCTGAAATACAAACTACTTATTGCAATGGCCCTGGATGCCGCCGAAGGTGCTGAAGACGGAGTTATGGTGCTAGCAATGCAGGCAATGGCAGAGGGCGCCACAAAGGAAGAAGTAATGGAGGCTGTACGGGTGGCTCACTTCATATCCGGCGTCGGAAGTGTATACACAGCTGCAAGAGGATTGAAAGAAATACTGTAGTTCCAAACCAGGGAGCGGACAGCTATTAGCTCCTCCGTTTCTTTCATGGATTCAGAATGTAGATATAATAATTCAACAAGGTTGCAAATGACACCCACAAAATATAGGGTAAAAGCAACAATCCGGCTGCCCTTGATATCCGGTAGAAGAGTACAATAGTTACCAGAATGACCAGCCACAGAATAACTATTCCCATAAGTCCCAGAAACGGAGACTGCAAACCGAAAAATAATACAGACCAGAGGAAATTCAGGAACAACTGGAGTCCGAAAACTCCCATTGCAACCTTTACCTCACGATATTCCCATCCTTTTTCCCATACAATATAGAGAGCCAGTCCCATCAGCAAGTAGAGGATCGGCCATACTACCGAGAATGTCCAGCTCGGAGGCACGAAAAAGGGCTTCTCAAGAGCTGCATACCAGGTAGGAATTGCAGGCGTGGTAAATATGGCCCCGAATATTCCTGCAAACTGGCATATTACAAGTGATGCAATCAGTTTCTTCCAGTCAACGTCTCTGGCATCCAGACAAAACCACCTAACCACATTTCTGTCTGAGTAATATATATTTGTCCCGGAACAAAGATTCTGTACATAAGATAGAATAGGACAAAAATTATTATCACAATAAAGCCAACTATCTTTTAGTGGGAAATATGGCTGACATATCACTTCTGGCAAGCAATACCCAGTCTTCGGAGTTTCTGGCCCTTATATTGATCCTTGCAATCTGGGAACTTTTCTGGAAAGGAATTGCCCTATGGAAAGCTGCGAGAAAAAAGCAGAAATACTGGTTTGTTGCAATACTGATCATAAACAGCTTAGGGATACTCCCTATACTGTACATATTCGTGTTCCAGAAAGGAAAAAAAGGAATATGAATCTAAAACAAGATTACCTTTCCTTGATCACAAAATCCACAAAACTCTTTGTAAATTCCCTGTAAGAGCTCGCAACAAGATGAGCATAGCAGCCCAGCGTGTTATTAACTGTTAGTCCATCCCAGCCATCAATGATACCCGTTCCACGGGAGAGTTTAATAGCGAATTTCGCATCCTTGGGAATTCCGGTAACTTCGGAGTGGTGGAACTCGTGGCCACGGAAAGAATTGCCCGTTTTACCGATAACCGCATCCATTGCCAGAGAGCCGATATTGTAGCTGACCACACGTTTATGTCCCATTAGAGTATGGCCCGGAAGCGCACCCACCATCTCATGAGTGGACTCCGGCATCTCTGCCATATGATGAGCTCCTTTACCTTTTACACCTGTGCTCAGCTTTTCTGTAAGGTACATTAAGCCACCGCACTCTGCATAGATTGGCAAGCCGGAACGTGATGCATCCAGAATATCATCTCGCATGGAGACATTGTTTTCAAGTTTTGCTGCAAAAAGCTCAGGATAGCCACCACCAAGATACAGGCCATCCACATCAGGCAGCTTACTATCATGAATCGGGCTGAAGTATTTGATTTCGGCACCAGCCATTTCCAGCAGTTCGATGTTGTCATGGTAATAGAAATTGAAAGCCTCATCAAAAGCAACACCGATTGCAGGATGCTCATCTTCAATCTCCCGTGGGGAGAAAACTGTCTTCGATGGCCTCTCAAGATCAGGAGCCTCATGAGCCATCTCAAGCAGACGGTCGACTTGTACCCCTTCCTTGATAGTATTTTTGATGAAATCGATCCTTTCATCAAAATTATCAGCTCTGCGACGCTCCTCAATAGCAGGAACAAGTCCCAGATGCCTCATGGAGATCTTCATGGAATTATTGCGGCGAATTACACCGATAACCGGAATGCCGGTGTAGTGCTCAATGGCCTCTGTAGCTTTTTTAGCATGCCTTGGCCCACCAATGTTGTTAAGGATAACACCTGCAATATGCACGTCCCTGTCAAACTCCTTGAAACCATTAACCAGGGCAGCAGCAGAGCGAGTAATGCTCCTTGCATTGATGATAAGTATGACAGAACATTTCAGTATCTTTGCGATCTGTGCCGTGCTGCCGGTATCTGTAAAACTGTCAAAGCCTTCATACAGGCCACGCACACCCTCGATAATTGCAATGTCAGCATCCCCATCGGCCTCCGCACCGTGGATAAATACATCCCTAACACCCTCCTCATCCATCAGGAAACCATCGATATTTCGGGCTCTGCGACCTGTAATCTCAGAATAGTAACTTGGATCAATATAATCCAGCCCCACCTTATACGGCTGGACTTTGTACCCGGCTTCTACAAGGGCAGCAAGCAGACCAATTGTGATGGTGGTCTTTCCCGAAGAAGAACTGCCGGCTGACAGGAGTATTCGGGGTATGTTCTTTGTCTCCGGTACATGAGGCTTCTCGGACATTGGAACCAACCTTCAGCGTGTTAGCTCACGCAGCCTTTCGTCTTCAAGAGCCGCAGGCAGGACTGAGCTTTCGTTGGTCATAATAGCCTGTGCAAGCTCACGGTAGACACCTGCAACGGATGAATCAGGAGCTTTTTCAAGCACAGAAAAACCATCCCTTTCACAATCCTGTACAATCTGCTCTTTTGGTATGAAAGCCATTAGTTTACTTCCGATTTCCTCGGAAAACTTTCTCACAATTTCCTCTTCGCGGGTTACACTTCTGGAATTGCATATTATGCCGGACAATGGCGTATCAATCTTGGCAAGTCCTCTGCATATGTTATTTGCAGCGTAGAGCGGCATGTATTCGCCTGAAGTAAGAATATAGGCTTCGTTAACAAGTCCCTTGCGTATGGGTGCAACAAATCCTCCACATACGATATCACCGGGTACATCGTAGATTATCAGGTCCATGTCACCCATAGATTTGCAGACTTTGCTTAATTTCTGTATGGCAACAATAATACCGCGACCAGCACAGCCAATACCAGGCTCCGGTCCACCGACTTCCACGCATTTAACACCCTTGTAACCTTCAAAAACTACGTCCTGTTCGGTTACATCGATCTTCTGTCTCAGCAGATCCAGAATAGTTGGTATTCTCTTTCCACCGAGAAGCGTAATGGATGAATCACTTTTAGGATCGCATCCTATTATCATTACCTTGTAACCCTCATCAGCACAGGCTGCTGCAACATTGGAAGCAGTGCTTGATTTACCGATACCACCTTTCCCGTATATGGCAATTCGTTTCTGTGCCATTATGCAATCTCCTTGTTCTCTTCCTGCATATCCTTTGCAAGCTCACGCATTGTTGCACCAAACTCCGATTCTACGATATGGTTAACACCAAGAGTTTTCGGATGCAGATCGATCTCCACGAGAACATGCTCATGTCCCATTTCCTTTAGGGGAATAACCTGCCTCGGACCATTGGTCACGGATATTACTTCCATTCCCTTGAGATTGTCCATAGGTATTGCATGTGGAACACCGGTAATGACAACAAAATCGAAATCCCCGTATTTTTCAGCGATGAGTTCACTTACCCTTTCCCCGGCAATAGGATACTCATCCATGCCACCAATATTCTCATGGATTGTAACACCCTTTTCTCTAAAGTCATCCATTATGCTTTTTGCATGGTAGCGAACACGTGGAAGACCTACGCTGTCATCCACATTTGCCATGTTGATAACATTGTCTTCCCTGCCAAGCTGAGCAGCCACTTCATTGATAGCAACTGTGATATCAGCAAACATGTAACCGGTTTCCTTCTTGGCGTTCATTATTGTCAGGCAGCGTTTGCCTTCTTTCAGGTAGTTGATAACCTTTTCAGCGACCTTGTATTTTACATCGCCCCTGGAAGGTTCCAGATACTCCCTGCTTGCCGCACCATGACGTTTCTCGACATTGGTGGCTTCCTCAAGAAGGAATTTCTGCCTTTCAAGCTCCTCTGCATCGATTATATCTGCATCACATGCAGATTCAAGTGCAAGAAGAACACCTTTTGTGTTATTCGGATATCCTGCATGTACTTCAACCTCTATGACAGGTACATCAAGATTTGCATCCTGCACAGGTTCGCGAAGCTCCTCACCTATTATCATGCTGGCACATGTTCCCACCACACCTATCAGTTTAGGCTGGAACATTTCATTGACTTTTTCCAGCAGGGAAGAAAGCTCTTCACGTCCTCCGAAGACAAAACCGTTTTCATCAAGGGCCGTTGTAACAACATGTATACCATCTTCCTCAAGGAGTCTTGCATGCTTGAATGAACAGCCTGGTGGGCCGTGGAGGATAGCAACATCAACATTCAGGTCACGTAACGTGTATAACGCTGCCACAATAGAACTTGGCCGCGGATGTATGATTGATATATCATTTCCCATCATAGTCATTCCGTAACTGTGTTTGGTAAGTAATATTTGAAATGGACGATTAATGTAGACAGTTCTTTTGGAAGTTATACTTTATTGCTACTTATGCAAGCATAAGTATGAAATCGTATACTAAAAAGACTGTAGTTTTTCTGCACTATCTACTTCCTCATCTTATAAAAGTATCATTCATCCTAAAAAAAGGGATATTTTGAAGCTTATTAAGCCTCACATCTATCTGAAACACTTAACGCAGGAAAGAATAAGGTCATCTTCCGATGAAATCCGAAAAGCCTGCTCAAGACCTTCTTCCAAATGAGATGCATAGATCATATTTTCAGGAGTAACAGCCCTCATCCTCTCACCAACAAGTATCAGCACATCAATATCCTTGATTCTTCTTTCAACGAATTCCGCCACATTCTCCGGGGGAAGGCCTTCACAAACCTGTGCAGCCTCTTCACCGAGTACCATCACCACTTTTGTAGCAATCCTGTCCGAAACTTTTGCCAGTCCGTAATCCAGGGATTTCTCAACCGAGCGTATATCCATTCCCGAATTAGAATTATCTATCAGTACTCTTCCATTGACTTTCTTTTCCTGCATTCTTCCGGCAAGACCCGTAAAGCCGGATATAGCCTGTACTATAACATCCTCACCGACTCCCATATGCAGAGCAACAGCACCTGCTGCAGCAAAAGCAGTAACGTAGGAGGAAGCATTGTAGAAAGGATTTACATCGGCGGTCAGTTCGACATCACCTGAAAAAAGCATCACTTTTTTACCATCGAATTCCATTCGAAAATCAGATTTCATATCCTTCGAATCACTGAATGTTAAGAACTTTTTCCCAAGTTTATTAGCCTTCATTACAGCTTTTTCGTCCCTTATATTCAGGAGAAGGACGCTTTCATCTTTTCTATATTCAATCATGCTAAGCTTTGCATCACTTGCCTTGGAACTGGACCTGGCGATCGCATAATCGGGTTCCAGGGTTGTGATAATACCGATATCCGCATAACCCGTTCCTCCAATGGATACCTCTAAAATACAACAATCGACATTAATGCCTTCGGATTTCAACTTGTCAACGGCAAGCAAGATACTGCCAGGTGCTATACTGAGACCGGAGTATATCCTCTCTGCTTCACCATTCTCCCATACTTCAAGTCCCCTGGAAGTATGCAAAGCTACAACCATGACCCTTGAAAGCATATCAGCAAGAAGAGATGTGGTGCTGGTCTTTGCTTTGGAGCCAGTTACTTCGATAACCTTGACTCCATCAAGGACCCTGCCATATGACAGGATCATTCCCACCGCAAGGTGATGACTTATGATTTTCTTACCCTTACCCCTTACGTCTTTGAGCATTTCGTATCCAGGGTCCAGATGTACCGGACTTACTATAAAGTCGATATCATCTATGGGAATCACATTCTTTGATACCGTAATTCCAAAGTCATTCCCAAGCATCGAAAGAGTTACTTCATCCACGGTATTATAGACGTCCACCGCGATAACATTCATGCCGTATTCTGCAAGCCTTTGGGCGATGATAATGCCTGCATGCGTCAGGTCAAGGACTGCAACATTACTTTTAGGGGGAAACATAAAACCTCAAAAACAATAACTTTTTCCGAAAACACCAGTTCTATTTGACTCATTTCGTATTATGTTTAAATGTTTCCGGAAAGTTCCGGCAAAAAAGAGTATAACAAACTAAACAAAATAATGCATAAGAAGAGGAGTATTAGAATTCGTCGTCCTCTTCATCGTCCTTGTAACTGTCCGAGCCCACCATTGCAGCTGAAATTGACTCTATTCCATCAAGCCATTCCGCTACAAGTCCGTATGGAACTTCTTCCATAGTCTTATCGGAGAAGCTATTTCCTTTCAGGATCAATGCTCCGATCTCGGCGACCGTAGCAAGGGCGATCTCTATGTCATCTGATGCCTCTGCTTCAAGGGCAACCTTTACCAGGTCGTCAACACTGTCTTTTTCGTCGTAATCGCCACCAAGGTAGCATTCACATGCTGCAAAACTTCCTATAAGAGAAGTCTGGAGCGAATCAATCATAAGATCTGCATCTTCAGATATCGGCTCGATCTCAGCCAGTGCTATGTCCCTTATGCGTGAAAGCATCTGGAGAGCTGATTCAGCTGATATCTGATCACGATCGAATTTTGCAATTATTTTCAAACAGGCAAGGATAATATCGTCTTCCATATTGACAAAAATAGCTCCTTCTTTTCCCTGTGGCTCATCGGATTCCTCGAACTTGAAATCACTCTCTTTTACCTGGTTTAACCAGTTGTTCCAACGCTCTGCCGTATAAAAATCATGATGAAGAATTTCATCTTCTGTGCCAGACATTTCCCTACCTCAATTTTTTTGAATTCACCTTATGTCTTTATTAATTAATACGATTTATTTTGTCGTATAAAACATATTCGAGACAAATTTCACAGATAAAGTTACAAATTCAGTTCAACTTTTTTCAATGAGCAACCTGATGTCAGATCCTCATCAATACTTTCAATTACCTTGCTAACAGTGCACTTGTCTCCGCTCTTGAGACCTTCAGGGTTTATCAGGTCATAGAGACTGTCATCAAAATCACTACATTTTGGACGTTCATAACTTATCCTGGCACCGTCAATTGCCTTTTTTGAGTCGATGGCAGCTATGATCGAAGAATTTACGACCTCTACTGCAAGAACTCCGCTATCGTGGATGAAGCACTCATGAATTGTGTCACCCCTGAGCTTTACAACACTGTACCTGCGCCCGGGCTCAAGGCTCAGACATGTTCTTTTCAGTTTACATTTTTGGCATTCACGTGACTCTCCGAGGAATACGAATTCTTCCCCCTCTTTTGCAAGCCTTGAGCCAACGAGAGTGATCATAGTGTCTGTATCTGTCATTTGGTCACCTTGAATAATTGATCATGAGATTACTTTTGTTATCCGTGCTACTTTTTCAGCGGCTGCAGGCGTCAGGCCTGTGCCTAATATAGTGTATCTTTCCGGGCGGATCGTATGTGCAACAAGAAGCGCCTCTAATATATACTTATCTTCAATACCAAGTTCTTCAGCGGTCGTAGGTGCTCCTATGATTTCCAGGCATTCTTTTATACTGCACCAGTCACCACCATGCAGATACATCATCATAATTGTTCCGATTCCGCATTGTTCTCCGTGCAAAGCATGTTTTGGAGCTACCGTGTCCAGAGCATGACTGAACATATGCTCCGATCCGGATGCCGGCCTTGATGAACCTGCAATGCTCATTGCAACGCCACTGGATACAAGAGCCTTTACAACCATTCTTACAGAACTTTCCAGATCCGGTTTTATAGAATCAGCAGAATCGATTAGTATCCTTGCAGTCATCAGGGACAGGGCTGCAGCATATTCACTAAAAGATTCATTAGTCAGGCGATGTGCAAGTTCCCAGTCCTTCACGGCCGTATAATTAGAAATGATATCTCCGCATCCTGCTGCAAGCAGGCGATAGGGAGCCTTTGATATGACCTCAGTATCGGCGATCACCGCCATAGGAGCGTTTGCTTCCACAGAAGTGGTTTTTCCTTCGCTGCGTATCGAAGCCCTGGAAGAGACAATACCATCATGGGACGCAGCAGTGGGAATACTCAAAAATGGGACATCTCTCTGTGTTGCTACATATTTTGCAACATCAATTGATTTACCACTGCCGACTCCGATAAGAAATGAGGATTTATGCTCGATAGCTTCCGTTTTAACCCTATCGACTTCAGACATTGATGCATCGGTGGAAGCCACTACATGAACATCATAACCACAATCCCCCAATATATCATGGACAACATCACCTGCAATTTTCTTAGTTGTTGTGCCCGTAACTATCAAAGGATTTGTTCCGAGTTTCAGGTCTTTACAAACATCGCTGATATCATTGATGACACCATGACCGACAAGCACATCTCTCGGAAGTTGCATCCATTTTTTCATTCCATCTTGCATCGGGATCAATTCTATACCTGCTGGTTTATACCATAGTATATCTTTTTAATATGCATTATAGAAGTTCTGCCCTTATAAAATGATACCTGTTATCAGACGGACATTTTCCCATAAACTATTAAATGTTGATTGTATTAGGATATTCCTATATTACCTTACTGCTGTGATCTAAATGGTTTCACTCATGGACGAAATAAACCGACTCATTAATGAGTATTACATAGAGCCGATATTGCAGGATAGTGGTTACAATGTTGTGAACACCATCACATGGGCAATTATTCTGGGAATCTGTGTCTTCGGACTAGTCAAGCTGCTCAGAAGGTTTGATGTCAGTATCGACGAAAAATTTACATGGTCACTGATTCCTTACATACTGGCAGGTGCATCTTTCAGGGTTATTGAAGATACAGGTGCACTGGAGCCTCCTCTCAGCTATCTTTTCATTACTCCGAATATCTATTTCATGGCATTTTTCATTACGGTCATATTCCTGGTTATTTCCAGGTTGATCACCAGTGTTGACAGCCGCAGAGATTTCCATAAGGTTTTCGCATTTTTCGGAATTGCCTGGTTTGCTGCAAACATTGTCATCCTGCTATATCTGGAAAATGTTGTATTACCCTGGGTTCCTTTCGCAGTAATAGGTGCCGCAAGCCTGGTGTTATACCTGACATATCTCGTATTTGACAGGGCAGGTTCCTCAATGCTGAAGGACAGGCTTAACCTTTCCATACTTATGGCACACCTGCTTGATGCATCTTCTACGGTTGTCGGTGTAGATTTTCTGGGATATTACGAGAAACATGTGGTACCTGCCTACCTCATAGACATTACAGGCACTGCATTGATAATGTATCCGCTAAAACTTTCAATATTCATACCTGTAATATATATACTGGACACCCAATTTGAAGAGGATAAAGATTCAAGAACCCTGAAAGAGTTCCTGAAATTTGTTATAATCGTACTCGGATTGGCACCAGCATGCAGGAATACTATCAGGATGACGCTGGGAATCTGATTCAACGGGAGTATTTTGACCATGTTTAATGAAGATAGCAGAACTACTTTCAGAGCTTACTTCAGGGAGCTCAAACCATACATAATAGCCAGTACAACACTTTTTGTACTGGCAATGATTGCGGGGTACATTGCATACGGACTTATACCGGAATTTTCCGCAGATTCACTTTCGGGCCTTGAGGAAATTGCAGAGATGCTGCAAAACCTTTCAGCCTTTGAAATAATGTTATTCATATTCTTCAACAATGCCACTAAAATGTTTGCTGCAATATTGCTTGGACCCATCTTCGGATTGGTTCCAATTGCTTTTTTGCTGTTAAACGGATTCGTACTGGGTGTTTTTGTTCACCTGCAAATCATTGAAAACGGTGCACTGTTTATAATTGCAGGCCTGACACCTCACGGAATAATAGAGATACCCATGCTCCTTATTTCATCTGCTATTGGATTGAAACTCGGACATGAGACTTTCAAGATAATTCTTGGAAAGCCGTCTAACCTGAAAGATGAATTGATCAAAGGAGTACAGTTCTTTTTGTACATACTTCTCCCTCTGATATTCCTTGCTGCAGTGATCGAGACATTCATAACACCGCTTGTTATTTACCTGGTTTCAGGAGTTTAAGTCGGAAAGCTATCCAAAAGGGCAATGTGAACAGATTTATAAACCACCATTTACATCTTCCGCACAAGATCGAGGTCGTACGATGATAGACAGAAAAGAGATCATAGAGATTATCGAAGATTATGACATTGACAAATTAAAAATAGGCGCTGTTGCCTCACACTCAGCACTGGACATCTTCGACGGTGCAATTGAAGAAGACTTCAGGACACTGGCCCTTTGCCAGGAAGGCCGTGAAAAAACATACACAGATTATTTTAAGTCACAGAGAAACGCCAATGGCAAAGTTACCAGGGGAATAGTGGACGAATCCATATCCCTGAAAAAGTTCAATGAAGTCATCAAAGCTGAGAACCAGCAGAAGCTCATTGATGAAAATGTACTTTTCATACCAAACAGATCATTCACTTCCTACTGTGGCATCGATGATGTGGAGAACAATTTCAAAGTCCCGCTTGTGGGCAGCAGGAACATGCTCAGGAGTGAGGAAAGAGGAATGGAAAGGGACTATTACTGGTTGCTTGAGAAGGCAGGCCTGCCATTCCCTGAAAGAATAGAAGACCCACAGGATATAGATGAGCTTGTGATGGTCAAACTGCCTCATGCTGTAAAGAAACTTGAAAGGGGTTTCTTCACCGCAGGTACATATGAGGAATATCTTGAAAAATCACAGGCACTCCTGAAACAGGGAGTCATAACAGAAGAAGCTCTTAAGAGTGCAAGGATTGAGAGATACATAATAGGACCTGTTTTCAACCTGGATATGTTCTATTCACCCATCGAGTCAGAGATGAATAAACTCGAGCTGCTGGGCGTAGATTGGAGGTTTGAGACAAGTCTGGACGGTCATGTCAGACTACCTGCACCCCAGCAGATGAATCTGGCAGAACACCAGCTGACTCCCGAGTATACTGTGTGTGGTCACAACTCTGCAACCCTTAGAGAATCACTCCTTGAAGAAGCATTCAGGCTCTGTGAGAAATACGTGGAAGCTGCAAAGAAATATTATGATCCGGGAATCATAGGACCCTTCTGCCTGCAGACCTGTGTCGATAAGGATCTGAACTACTACATCTACGATGTAGCACCAAGGGTAGGCGGAGGTACTAACGTCCACATGTCTGTTGGTCATCCCTACGGCAACACACTCTGGCGCAAACCCATGAGCACTGGCAGGCGTCTTGCTTTTGAAGTACGCAGGGCTCTTGAAACTGACCAGTTGGACAAGATTATAACCTGAGATAAGAACGGTTTTATTTTCTATAGGGACAACTGATTTAATTTCATGTTGTCCTCTTTTTTTGTTTCAATGACAGGCAAGATCATACAATTGTTTTTATATAATTGCATATATTATAGTTGTGTATGTCTTTTGAGAGAGTCCCAACCGGAATACCAGAACTTGACGAGTTACTTCAGGGAGGGTATCCGAAGGGGCATGGCATCCTCTTAAGCGGACCTCCCGGTGCAGGAAAAACTATTCTTGCAACCCATTTTCTCCACCAATCCTGTAAAGACGGGAAAAAGTGCATGTTAATGCTTACACATGTAAATGTTGAAAGTTTCCTGGAACAGGCAGATAATATTGGATTTGATTTCAAAAGATGCATTGATAACGGGACGCTTCTGATTACGAAGTCGTTCGAGGTCCGTACGAACAAAATACATAATGCTTCCAGACTGGGAAGCGGAATTGGTTTTGTAGAAAAGGACTGCGTAGAGAACGTACAGGAGATACCTGATGATGTTGAGATAGTTGTTATCGATAACCTTGACATGTTGTCACTGTACCATAGTGTTGAAGAATTTGCGGACAAGTTCTTTACAATCAACGATATTCTTTCCACAAGAAAATGTACGACCCTTTTTTTGATCGGGCAGGAAGAATCAGATGTAAAGCAAAGTATTGCTGAACATATATCCTTCGGGAGTATAATGCTCTACACCAATAGGGATGAGAGAACAGGAAAGGGATTAAGGCAACTCTATATTCCAAAAATGAGGTGTACCAACCTTTCTCTGGAACCCACAAGTTTCAGGATTACACCTTCAGGAATAAGTATAGAGAAGCTATTCCAAAGAGATGAGATATTAAGGGAAGCTCTCGGATCTGTTGTTTGAAACATCGTACTGGCATATAATCCAGATTTTACTTGCAGGAGCAAATTATTTACTATATAAAATGAATAGTGTTACGATTCAGAGTATGGTAAATTAAACTGAATATTGATTAAGCGTTTGAAATCATTTAAATATGATTAATTGAATGATAGCACAAACCTAAACTGCAATCAATAAAATCTTTCATATATTTTGTACATTCGAATTATTGCTCAACCCGGAGGGAAATAAAAAATTGAGTCAACCTAGCGTTAATATCGGCATGGTAGGTCATGTCGACCATGGAAAAACCACACTTGTCAGCGCACTGTCAGGAGTCTGGACAGATACACATAGTGAAGAGATGAAGCGTGGTATATCTATCCGCCTCGGATACGCGGATGCGACATTCAGGAAGTGCCCTAACTGCCCTGAGCCGGAATGTTATACTGTTTCTAAAAAATGTGAAGGGTGTAAAGAGCCCTCTGAAGAGCTCAGGACAGTATCTTTTGTCGATGCACCAGGCCATGAGACACTCATGGCCACTATGCTTTCAGGTGCTGCCATTATGGACGGAGCTATTCTTGTAATCGCTGCTAATGAGGAATGCCCGCAACCACAGACCAAGGAACACTTAATGGCATTGAATATTATTGGCATTAAGAACCTGGTAATAGTGCAGAATAAGATAGACCTGGTATCCAGGGAGCAGCTCATTGAACATTATCACCAGATCAAGGATTTTGTAAAGGGAACTGTTGCTGAGAATGCACCAATCATACCGGTTTCTGCCCAGCAGAATACAAACGTAGATTCCCTCATCCAGGCAATGGAGGAAATCATACCGACACCAGTCCACAAGCTGGACAAGCCGCCACATATGCTTATAGCAAGGTCTTTCGACATTAACAAGCCCGGTACACCTATTAAAGATATAACAGGTGGAGTAATAGGCGGCACACTTACAGAAGGCTCATTGCGTGCCGGTGATGAGATGGAAGTGCGTCCGGGAATAAAGGTTGAAAGCGAAGGAACCACCCGATGGGAGCCTATTAAAACTAAAATATCCAGAATCGTGGCCGGAAAAGAAAATGTGGAAGAAGCAAGCCCAGGCGGATTGCTTGCAGTCGGAACCACACTTGACCCTTCATTGACAAAGAGCGACACACTTACAGGACAGGTCGCAGGTTCACCCGGAACCCTTCCACCAACTCATGACTCATTTGCACTTGAGCTACACCTTCTTGAAAGGGTGGTAGGAGTTAGTGATGAAGAAGAGATCGGGGCCATTAAGACAAGCGAGCCTTTAATGCTCAACGTTGGAACTGCTACTACTGTAGGTATTGTCACCAGTGCGAGGACAGATATCGCCGAGGTCAAGCTAAAGAGACCGGTCTGTGCAGATATCGGATCAACTGTGGCCATCAGCAGGCGTGTAGGATCCCGCTGGCGCCTTATTGGTGTAGGAGTAATTAAGGATTGAAAGTCATTATCGATACAAATGGCCTGATGATACCGGTACAGTTCAATGTCGATATTTTTGAGGAACTCAAAAGACTTGGATATGACAGGTTCATCGTGCCTCTTTCTGTGATAAGGGAACTGGAAACACTCCAAAAGGAACTCAAAGGGAAGGACAGGACAGCTGCAAAGGTCGCATATTCACTTGCCCAGAGATGTGAGATAGTTGAAACATCAGGACATGCTGATGATGTCATTATAGATCTTGCTCTTGAACGTGGCTCTGCTGTACTGACAAACGATATAGGATTGAGAAAAAGACTGGAGAGTAAAAACGTTCCGATCATATGCCTGCGACAGAAAAACAGGCTTGAGAAGATCACAGATGAAGTTTAAAACCAAATAAAGCATTTAAATTAATCATATCGGGATAATTGGAGTCAATCACATGTACAAAAAGATGAAACTAGCGGACACAATTCGTGTGGCGCCAGACCTTTTGGGCGGAGATGTGAAAACAAATGTCAAAGCTGCCCTGAGGGACAAGCTTGAAGGCAGGATCGATAAAGCGCTTGGTGCCATTGTTGCCATTACTGAAATCGATGAGATTGGAGAAGGACACATTCTTGTAGGCGACGGTGCAGTGTATTATGACGTTACTTTTGAAGCAATTGTATTCGTTCCGATAATACAGGAAGTCATTGAAGGAGAAGTTGTCGAGACTGTTGATTTCGGTGCTTTTGTCAGCATCGGAGCAATGGACGGCCTTTTACATGTGAGCCAGATAACCGACGATTTCATGTCTTATGATGGTAAAAACGGCAGGCTTGTAAGCAAAACCGGTGGAAAATCACTTTCTGAAGGTGACAAAGTAAGAGCCCGTATAGTCGCTGTCAGTATCAACGAAAGAGAGCCAAGGGAAAGCAAAATAGGGCTTACCATGAGACAGCACTCTCTCGGAAAGATCGAATGGATCGAGGAACAGAAAAAGCCAAAAGCTGATAAGGCAGAATGATTGGAGGGTGAATAGATGAGTGACCAGGTTTGTCGTGAATGCCATCGCATAATCTCAGGCCAGACATGTCCTATCTGCGGCTCCAGCAATCTCAGTGCAGACTGGAGTGGCATGGTTATTATTATAGATCCGGAACGTTCGGAGATAGCAAAGAAAATCGATGTGAAAGTAGCTGACAAGTATGCTCTGAAGGTGCGCTAGTTTGGGTGCGCAGATCGTTCTGTATGAACAGCTCAGGCCACTTTTTAACAGGATATTTGGCGTATTGTATACAGGTAGTGGAGATGACACTATCAGGAAGCTTTCAGGGGATCTGGGAAGTCCCACAAAACTTATATCCGTAGGTGATGTTACTACATTCCACTTGCTCAACTCAGATATTATACCGGACATCCTGATAGTGGATGACCGGACAAAACGCGGACCGGCTTCTGACCGGGTCGTTGTGGGTACAAAGCATAAAGGCTTCACTGAAATATTCGTTGACAATCCAGCCGGGGTCATAACCGAGGATCTGATAGATGCTGTTGGTAGCGCCATAAGATCAGATGAACGTGTCCGAATATTCGTGCGCGGCGAAGAAGACCTTGCAGCATTGCCCGCAATTCTAATGGCACCACAGGGTTCGGTTGTTTTATACGGACAACCAGATCAGGGTGTCGTATTTGTACAAATCACTCAATCGAAAAAGGAAGAAATCAGAGACCTGCTGAATAAGATAGTTGAAACGCAGGACAATGAAGAAGAAGTAAAAACCATTTGGAGAAAATTAGATGGACATCAAAATCATTAAAGAAAAAAACAACGCACTTCTCAACAGACGTGAGTTGAACCTGGACATTGAATTCGACGGAGCAACACCTTCCAGGGACCAGGTAAAAGGAAAAGTTGCCGCTATGATGAACGTACCTCTGGAACTTGTGATCATCCAGAAAATGGATAACGAGTTCGGTAAGCAGGCAGCAAGCGCATATATAAAAGTATATGAAAATGCCGAAAGGATGAAACAGGTCGAAGCAGACTATGTCCTTAAAAGGAACGTACTCCCTGAGCCTGAAGTTAAGGAAGAGGAAGTAGTTGAAGAAGCAGAAGCATCTGAAACTCCTGAAGAATAAGGTGATATGATGGCAGTAAAGGATTATTACAAAGTCAGTGGCGATTCAATCGAAAGAACACACCAGCCATGTCCCCGTTGCGGTGAAGGCGTATTCCTCGCAGAGCACAAGGACAGACGCTCCTGCGGCAAATGTGGCTACACAGAATTTAAAAAATAATTTCATTTTTACACAACCAGCCGGTTGTAATTTTTCTTTTTTGTTTTGGGATCTAAGCAATTAACTTAGTTGCTGAACTTTTTCTGGATATATCTTGTTAAGGAAACTAAGCAGGAACTGCATTGCCGACATCATTTAGAAAATTTTAAAATATGAAGTATAGTTCAGTAAGATTAAAATAGATGTTTCTTTATTACCTTAAATGCAAACATTTGAATGGGTTATTAAAATGTACATGAGTACATTATCAAATGTAAATTGCATTTGAAGGCTATATTTGGAATAAAAACTAAAATACAACATAGTATTTGGTTGGTAGGTTGAAATGAATACGGTTTATGCAGCAGTTGTAGGTATCCTTATAGGTATATTCATATTTGGTCTGAAGACCGGAGTAGGATGTGGGTTTTCGAACCTTGAGAAGAAGAAAGTACTTTTGTTAGCTAGCGGTTACTTCATTATCTCTGTAATCCTGGGAAGCCTTGTGGGACTGGTTGACCAGTCTTATCTGGAAAAGATCGCCAACCTTGGTATGACACTTCATGTCCTTATTGCAGTGATTCTTATAGCAGCCGGGATATATACCCAGAAAAAATGGAACTGCGGACATGATGTTTCAAAGAAAACCTTCCTAGTAATCTCTATCCCCTGCCCGGTTTGTCTTACCGCTCTTTTTGTATCCTGCATGATACTTGCATCCAGTCTTGAAATCAGCGGATGGAAGGTAGGCATCATAGTTGGGATCGTTTTCTTCTTGTCAGTGATATCATCAACCTTTGTTTTCAGGAAGCTGAACCGCTCTCCGGAAGACCTGGGCACAGTGATGATGTTCCTCGGGATATTCTACATGCTCGGAGCAATGCTTGTTCCTGCATATATCAAGGCAAAGCAGATGAATATCTCTGCTATTGACGGAGGAAATTTTGAGATACTGCCATTGCTTGCTTTTTCAATCTTCATTCTTGGAGGCTTTGCTTTTAATTATATGAGAGGTCAATAAAAATGGATACAACTTCATCTTTGTTTGGTATACTGTACACTTTTTCGTCTTCACTGTTATACCCGGTAGTTATCATACTTCTTATACTGGTTCTCTTCTCGCTGATACTGATAGGGGAGTTCCTCTCA
Organism: Methanolobus sp. ZRKC2; assembly: GCF_045291185.1. Lineage (NCBI taxonomy): Archaea > Methanobacteriati > Methanobacteriota > Methanomicrobia > Methanosarcinales > Methanosarcinaceae > Methanolobus > Methanolobus sp. ZRKC2. The sequence goes on from NZ_CP146980.1 coordinate 1,141,910, forward strand.
GAATATGCAAAACGTAATCGTGACATGAACAACCTGGAGAATTGCTGCCTTGAGGTCAGGAATAATCTTGCGGAAAAATCATTTGAAACGGCAGCCACAGCTCTTCGTGATGTTAAACAGAATTTCATGGTCACAAGCTTTGCAACAGAGGCAGCAACACATCTGGAAAAAAATACAATTCCTGCAATAGAATGGCTTTCACAGGAATATGAGATAAAAATGGCAAAACGTCTTGAGCAAACCAGGATCGTGGCAACTATCGCACCTATGCTGGGCCTGATGGGAACTCTAATTCCTCTGGGACCGGCACTCATCGGATTGTCCCAGGGTGATATCGTGCAGCTTGCCAATAACCTGATGATCGCTTTTGCAACAACAGTAGTCGGACTGTTCGCCGGAACCATAGCCTATGTGCTTACACAGGTAAGAAAAAGATGGTACTGGCAGGACATGGTTGATATCGATTATATTCTGGACACACTAGAGGTTGGGGAATGAAAAGAAACAGAAGATACAGGCGAACAGGACTTCTGAATAATGAGGATGAGCAAAGCCCACTTACGGGTGTTGCCAACCTTTTTGATATTGCCATGGTCTTCTCAGTGGCATTACTTATTGCACTGGTTATGTCATACCAACTGCCCGAACTCCTTGCACCGACAGATGATATTACCATCGTAAAAAATCCTGGACAAAAGGACATGAAGATAATTGTAAAGGATCAGGGTAAGCCAATAGAAGTTCTGAACATGACAGACCAGATAGGGGGCGGAACAGGTGAAGCACTTGGTACCGCATACAAGCTGGCAGATGGCAGGGTTGTTTACGTTCCGGAGGAGGAAAACAAGACATCTACTTAATTTTTTTTATTACTTAAAGACAAGTTAATTTGTTTTCGAACAATTTATATTTATTTAAATATAAATTTTGATTGATACAAAACGAAGACAAAATAAAAAGAATATTAGGGCACCCCGGTCTTGCCGCCAAGCTGTTTCCGAAGTGCCCATGCACATTATCAGGTGGATAACATGCGAGTAAAAAATATATTGATAATAGTATTAAGTGTATTGTTAGTTTTATCACTAATAAACACTGTATCGGCAGACGAAAACCATGTGAATATCACCCTCATTACTCTTGATGATGCAGAAGTGATCAGCTATGCCAAAAGCTCAAATATCTATAATGAAAGCATAAATGTTCAATATTTTACAACACTGAGTGACCTGTCAGACATTGACCTGAGCAATCAGGATGTCATATTTACCTATATGCTATGGGGTACTAAATACGACGAATTTTCCACTGAGCTGGAAAAAGCAAAAGATAATGGAACTACCCTTGTAAATATTGCCAGTTTAATAAATACTTCCTTATATGATTATGATTTCCCAAGCGCACCAGAACCCTATGAAAGCGACGATGAGAATTACTTTTTCAATATGGGAATGAAGGAAGATTTCCTGAGAATGAATGGTGAAAATTTCATTGTATACCTTGCAAAGACATATGGAAACAAATCAGCACTTACAGACAGCTGGGAATGTCAGCCTCCCATAACACTTCCACAGGGCCTTTACCATCCGGATGATGATGTTTACTGGTTTGATACTACAAACGAATATCTGGACTGGTACCAGAATGAATCCAATGGTGAACATCACACATATGATCCTTCCAGACCTACGATCGGCATATGGTTCCATAAATCAGATTACAAGAACAGTAACTTGCAGGTTGTTGACGCTCTTATATATGATCTTGAAAGCAAGGGTTGTAACGTTATTGCCGGATTTGATACATTCTATAACATCAGTGATTATTATTGTGATGAAAGTGGAGAACCACTGGTCCAGTGTATGATATCTCTCAAGAGCTTTGGGCTGGATGTTAATAAATATGAGGGATACGGCCTAACTGAACTCACAAATCTTGATGTTCCCGTACTCAAGGGTATGGTTGCAGACCCGGATTCAGGAGATCCTGCAGATACAAACAGAGGAATCTCCAATGAAGAAGCCATAAGGAAAACAGTAAGTCCAAACATTGACGGTATTTTTGAATATGTAGTGCTTGGACAGAGCAAAAAAATAAAATGGGACGTTTACGAGTATGAACCAAATGCTGCACAGATTGATTGGATGACTAACCGTGCTATCAAATGGACAGAGCTTAAACGCTTAGAAAATCCAGACAAGAAAGTTGGTATCATCTATTACAATTATCCATCCGGTAAGGACAACATAGGAGCAAGTTACCTGGATACCATGGCCAGTATGATGAACCTGCTCAACAAGATGAATGAAAGTGACTACAGCCTTAACAATGTTCCTGAGAACAAAACACTCCTTCTGGAAATGATTCAGGAGCAGGGAATAAATGCCGGTTCCTGGGCACCCGGTGTCCTTGATGAAATGGTGAATAACCGCACAGAATGGGGATTACAGCTCATCCCGATGGACGAATATAAACAATGGTTTGAGAATGAGTTGCCTGAAAACCTTAAAGATGATGTAATAAATGAGTGGGGAGAACCCTGGTCCGATGATTTCCCAGAGGACAAAAAACTCATGATATGGGAAAATGAAACCGGCAAGTATATTGTGATCCCTGCGGTCCAGTGTGGCAACGTATGGCTCATGCCACAGCCTGCCCGCGGTTTTATGCAAAATGACAATGTAATGTATCACAGCTCTATTGTTCCTCCACCACACCAGTATATTGCCTTCTACCTCTGGCTAAACAATGATTGGAATCCTGATGCCATTATCCATCTTGGTACCCACGGTACACACGAATGGCTTCCAGGACTTGCATACGGAATGAACAGGACAGCAGACTGGGCACCACTTCTTCTGCAGGACCTGCCTAACATCTACCCATATATCGTAGCAAACGTTGGCGAAGGACTTACAGCAGAATACCGTGGAAATGCTTTGATAATTGACCATCTTACTCCAACCCTCGAACACGGAGGCCTTCATACGGAGATGGCAGAACTTGCATCAAACATTCAGGAGTACTATGATCCTGCAATCTCGGATGAAGTCAGAGACGGATACAGAGAAATTATAATCGACCAAATGGTGGAACTCAATCTCCATAAGGACCTGGATGTGACTGAAAGTATGATCGAGATTTACAGAGCGGATGATTCACAGTTTCAGGCTTTTGTAAAGAACGTGCTCCATGAATATCTGGAAGAGATATCCGAAGAGAACATCCCCTATGGTTTCCATGTGCTTGGAGAAGTCCCACCTATGAATGAAAGCGGACCAGTTGATGACCAGATGTCCGTCATGGTAAGATCAATGCTTGGAAGCAGTTTTGAAAATCTGATATCCGGTACGTTCTATTCGGATACAACTGAATATCCACTTGGAATACCATTAAACGATACAAAAATTGATTGGCTTGTATGGGAAGTTGTTACCAATAACACAGACCCTGCACTAGCTCAGGACATGGTATTTGGATACAATGATTCTTCAGTTACTGCTTTACTTGAAAATGGAATCATACACAAGAACAATCTTGTTGAATCAGCTACCGAGCTTGACCGGGTGATTAATGCTCTGGATGCAGGTTTCGTCCCACCGGGACCTGGAAGGGACCCAATCCAGAATACGGATTCAGTACCTACTGGCCGCAATTTCTATGGAGTCGATTCGAGATTATACCCTTCCAAGGCTACTTGGGACCTTGGTTCCAGACTTGCACAGGATCTGCTGGAAGACTATTATGACAAACATGGAGAATATCCAAGGAAGGTGTCATTCTCAAGATTCGGTGTAGAATTCATAAGAGACCATGGTACACTCGAAGCCGAAATGCTGTACCTGCTTGGAGTAAAACCAGAGTGGGATGATACATCCAAACAGATAAAAGGTCTTGTACTCATGAATGAGTCCGAGCTTATGCCAAGTTATGGCGAATACCCAGGCAGACCTCGTATTGATGTAGTCTATGCAACCGCAGGAATGAGAGACGCCTTCCCGGAAAAGCTCAAGATGATAGATGAAGCAGTAAGACTTGCAAACTCTGCTCCTGCTGGCAATTATACCAACTATGTAAACGAAAGTACAATCTCAATAAAACAGGCATTGATAGAAGCAGGTTATGATAACGAGACTGCTGAGCAGATTTCGACAATGCGTTGTTTTGCTGTCAGAGACGGTACTTATGAGATTGGCATTGCCAATGCCATAGAAGCGAGTGGCACATGGGATGATGAAGCCCAGATAGGAGAACTTTACCTGAGTAAGATGGGATTTGCCTACGGTACAGAACTATGGGGACAGCAATGCCCTGACCTTCTCAAACAGAACCTGATGAATGTTGATGCTTCGGTACATTCAGATTCATCCAACCTGTATGATACTCTGGACAATGATGACGTCTTCCAGTATTTCGGCGGCCTCAACCTTGCAACCAGATATGTTTCCGGCAAGACACCAGAAATGTATATTTCGGACACAAGGGATACTGAAAACGGCGGAATGGTCACCATGCAGAAATACCTGAACACGAACCTGCGCTCCAGATATCTCAACGATAAATGGATAGAAGGTATGATGAGTTCAGAGTATGCCGGAGGGAGGATGATGGCTGAATTCGTAGATAATCTCTGGGGATGGGAAGTCTCCAACCCCGAACTTGTTGATGACAGTATGTGGGAAACTGTGTATAATACATACATTAACGACGAAATGAAAAAGTTCTTCAATGAAAACAACCCCGGAGCTTATCAGTCCATCACAGGCAGGATGTTGGAGGGCTTACGCAAAGGGTATATTGATCTGCCAGACGATATTGTGAACAATCTTGTGAAGGAGTACATGCAATCGGTTGCAGATAATGGTGCAACATGCTGTCACCACACATGTGGAAACCCATTGCTGGATGACTTCGTACAGGGTAATATGGGTGCTGCAGGTCTCAGTCAGGAAACCATAGATGCATACAATGAAGAAATGTACAAGGCAACCCAGAGATCAGAGTTCCAAACCCAGCAACCTGAAACAACTAGCTCTTCCAGAAGCAGTTCAGGCAGTAATACTGGAACTGACCTAAAAGTTGTAGGATCAGGTTCTGGCACTTCCAACCAGACACAGGAAGCGGATTCTGGAGCAGGAATGAATCTTGATGCACCAGCAGAAGATGCAACAAAATCCACAACTGACAACAATGTTGAAGGATATATTATGACAGAGGAAAGTGTCAATGAACCAGAAAGCAGTAGTTTCTCATTTACAGGTTCTGATATTGTAGCCTCTGTACTGGTAGTGGCAGGAGTTGGAGCCATGTACTTTGGATTCTGGAGAAGAAGGAAATTCTAAAGACTCTTTTGGTGCTTTTTATTCAAAAGCGCCATTTATTTTTTAAGTTAACAGCGAGTGACCAAAGAGTTTTTAAGTACTAATCAGTATAACCTAAAATACTTACGTAACTAAAGTAAGTAATAATTCACGTGGTTGGAATAGATAATATAGTGATTAGAATGGAACTGTGGTACCCTAAAAAAGATTCTCTTTAGAACTCTTTTTGTAACCGCATTTCATTCACCGAGATCGTAAATGGGTATTGAAAAATGATGAGTTTTGATAATTGGTATTTTGATTAAAACAATAGTTGTGATCACTCCTGCATAGCCGCCAAGCAAGTACAGGAGTGTTATACACATTAACAGGTGGTAACGTGCAGTATAAATATATAATTTTATTTATCTTAAGTTTATTGTTGTTAGCATCGCTAACGACAGTGGTATCGGCTGGAAGCTATGACAATATGGAACTTGTTGCAAATACGACTAGTGACGCTAACGGTCAATTTCTGATTCCAGATTTGCCAAATGGCCAATATACTTTAATTGCAGTGAATGAAACTCGAATGGGCAGTTCCCTAATTCCATATAACAAAGAATTGACTCTGGAGATCAAAAACTCTGATGAAAACACTATTGTTTCTTTGGAGAAAAGAGGATCAATAGATCATTCTGAAGTTTATTCCTTATTTAATCGCTCATCAATTTCTGGAATAACAAAGTACACTTCAGATGGTGGGACTAACTACAATAAATCTTGTACAATCGTGCTACTAGATTCTGAAACTAAGGAACTCGTTGCCAACACGACTAGTGGCTTAAATGGCCAGTTTCTGATTCCAGATTTGCCAAATGGGCAATATACTTTAATTGCAGTGAATGAAACTCGAATGGGCAGTTCCCTAATTCCATATAACAAGGAATTGACTCTGGAGATCAAAAATTCTGATGAACATACTATTCTTTCTTTGGAGAAAAGAGGATCAATAGATCATTCTGAAGTTTATTCCTTATTCAATCGCTCATCAATTTCTGGAATAACAAAGTACACTTCAGATGGTGGGACTAACTATAATAAATCTTGTACAATCGTGCTACTAGATTCTGAAACTAAGGAACTCATTGCCAACACGACTAGTGACTTAAATGGCCAGTTTCTGATTCCAGATTTGCCAAATGGGCAATATACTTTAATTGCAGTGAATGAAACTCGAATGGGCAGTTCCCTAATTCCATATAACAAGGAATTGACTCTGGAGATCAAAAATTCTGATGAACATACTATTCTTTCTTTGGAGAAAAGAGGATCAATAGATCATTCTGAAGTTTATTCCTTATTCAATCGCTCATCAATTTCTGGAATAACAAAGTACACTTCAGATGGTGGGACTAACTATAATAAATCATGTACGGTTGTCCTGCTTAAGGAAAAGGGACAGATATCCCCCCCAATTGCCGACTTTTCAGTCAATAATACATACGGCGATTGTCCTGTAACTGTTCAATTTACTGATCTATCTGAAAATGCAACTGAGTGGTATTGGGATTTTGGAGATGGCACTAACTCTACTGAACAAAACCCCTTGCACACGTATGATAGTGTGGGTTTCTTCAAGGTAAAACTAACTGTCAGCAATCCGGCAGGCAGCGATACTGAAAGAAGAATCAATTTGGTTACAAGCAACCTCCCGGATGTCAACAGGACCCAGCAGATTCTCTTCCTTGTCATTGGTGCGGAAGAAACCTACATGGCAAAACAGGCTGTTCAGGACATGGGTATGGAAGACTACGTTGATGTTTACGGTAGTTATCGTGAAAACCGTGTTGAAGTCATCTATTCCGAATTTGATGATAATATCAATATGAGTAAATATGACGCTGTTTTCATAACCTGGAAAGGTGGTATGGATTTCCTTGGTTCAAATCTTAAGTTACAGGTTCATGAGATGATCAACGAAACAAATCCAGGCACCTTTGTATATGATCACAATTATGATCTTGAAGATTTCTCCAATATAAACTATGTAAATCACACGGAGCATCCTTATCTTGAGGACTATTGGCTTGAACAGTATGATAACAACATTGTCCGGCTGATAACTTATCTTTCAGTTGTTGATCTTTCAGAACCCTTCAGCAACTACGCGGGAACTATTACAATAAAGGAACCTTCAATGCAACCTGATGACGGAATCATACATCCTGATGCAGGATATGAAATCTTTGAAGATCTGGAATCCTATCTTGAATGGTATGCAGATGACGATGGCACTCACCATGTCTACAATCCTGAAAACTATACGGTAGGTGTCGCATTCTTTGCAGGACATGACGGTGATCTCTGCACTGGTATCACAGAGGATCTAATTGAAAAACTGGAATCTAGAGGAATTAATGTTATTCCGGCATTCCGTCCGGGAGTCCTCTATGATGAAGACCTTGCAGAAGATCTCTTCAAAGCTGAAGACGAATACAAGGTTAACGCCTTCATTGATATTGGAATGGGTGTTTCCAGCATGTCTTCTTCAGTGTGGCACACAGAAGCTTTGCAGGAAATGAATGTGCCGGTTATCAATGGTATCCAGTACCAGGGTACAATTGAAGAATGGGAAGAAACTGTCAATGGACAGGATGGAAGATTCCAATACCAGATTCCAATTATGGAAATTGGCGGTGAAATCGAAGCTATCGTCATTGGTGGAAAAGAGTATAATGAAGAGCTTCATGTATGGACTTTCGAGACAATTGACTACCAGATGGACTGGATGATAGACCGTACAGTAAGGTGGATGGATTTACAACACATCCAGAATAAAGACAAGAGAGTTGCAATCATCTACTATAACCATGGAAAAGCAGGAGCAATGGTTGCTGCAAATCTTGATGTTGTTCCAAGTATTCCTAATTTCCTGAATGCCATGAATGAGAGCGGCTATGATATGGATGATATGGATATGAACAAATCCGAATTCCTTGATCTCGTTCTGCAACAGGGAAGAAATATTGGAATCTGGGCACCAGGTGAACTGGAATATATGGTCGAGAACTATGAAGTTGAACTGCTTCCTGTTGAAACATACATGGATTGGTTTGATGAACTTGAACCCGAAGCGAAGCAAAGTGTAATTGACACATGGGGTGAAGCACCCGGAAAAGGAATGGTTTACGAGAATGAATCCGGACAGTACTTCGTTTTCCCGAAGATTGAAGTTGGTAATGTACTCATTGCACCACAGCCACCAAGAGGCCTAACTATTAATGATACAATGCTCTACCATGATCAGACAATTCCACCATCACACAATTACATCGCATTCTATCTCTGGTTGAATCAAGAGAAGGAATCAGGTGGCTTCGATACTGATGCAGTTGTTCATTTTGGAAGACATGGAACCCAGGAATGGTTACAGGGCAAAGGTGTTGGCCTGTCAGCCAAGGAGTGCTGGCCTGCAATCCTTATACAGGACATGCCTGTTGTCTATCTCTATGATGTCGGAGGTGTCGGAGAAGGTATTACTGCAAAGAGAAGAGGTAACGCGGTAATGGTTGATCACCTGACTGCACCGGTTATCAGTTCGGGTCTTTACGGAAACCTTACAAAATTGCATGATGCCATGCATAATTACGAGACCGCTGAAGGCGTTCTCAAGCAGGAATACAAAGAATCCATAATTGAATACTATGAGAACCTGAATTTTGAGAATGATCTTGGTAACTCCTCAGAAGATCTCTATGCAATGAATAATGAGACGTTTGATAATTTCATCCTCTACGGACCGGTGCATGACTACCTGCACGAAATCGCAGCCTCTTACATGACTTATGGTTTCCACATACTTGGCGAAGACATGAGTGATGATGGGCTCATTGCCATGGTCAAGTCAATGCTCGGAAACGATTTTGTGAGGAATGTAAATGCAACGGGAATCTGTGATGATCCTGATGATTTGAACCCGGCACATTCGCCAAATATTCTTGATTTCATGCTTGAAGATGTTCTCGTAAATGGAACCGATCCAATGAATGTCGTGATTGATAGGTTTAATATTGACCACACATCCGGACAGTACTATTCAAATGTAACAAGCAATGCATCCGGAGAATATAATTTTTCATTTGTAAAAGATGGAAAATACACTGTCTACTCTTTGAAAGAAGAGCATGACGGATGGCTTACGGGGAAGAAATATGTAACCGTTGAAAATGGTGAAGTTGTTTCAGAAGTACAGTTGAATCTTACCAAGAATGCAACAGGCACATCCAATCCGGAACTTGAATATGTTCTCGACCTTCTTGAAGAGAATCCACCGGTTGAATTATCCGGCACTGTAGAAATATTCGGCCAGGTTACCTATTCTCCAATGGTTTCACCGAAGATCAGAGAAGATGCAAAGCTACTCCTTCAGCAGAATGGAGTTGTGACTGAGCTTCAGCTCTCAAATTCAACTGGAAACTATACATTTACCAATGTCTATGATGGTGAATACGAAATTACTGCACTCTATCAAAGTAACAGAAGTGGAAGCTGGTATTTAAAGACAAAAACCATCGAAATCAATACGACAGAATCTACCAGCATTAACATTGACTTTGCAATGGAAAAGGATAATGAAGCCGGGCTTGTTGCAAACTCTCTTCTTGGAGAAGTTTCAGGTACATGTTTAGACGAAACACTGAGTGGCGAATCAAATTGCAATGTTGTGCTGATCAGACGTATGACAGATGAACAGCTCACTGTTGTGAACGATCTTTACAGCGCAGTTGATTATTCAGAGGCTATCAAGGAATGTACGAACGCCGAAGTTGAAAGCATGCTCAATGCTCTAGATGGAAAATACATCCCTCCTGCATTAGGTGATGATCCTACCAGAAGCCCTGATGAAGTTATGCCAACTGGAAAGAATTTCTACTCATTTAATCCAAACATTGTTCCTACAAAGGAATCCTGGGAAATGGGTAAGCAACTTGCGGACGAATTCCTTGAGGAATGGAAGGAAACTCATGATGGTGAGTACCCCGAGAAGATCGGATTTGTACTCTGGTCTTCTGAATCAATGAGACATAAGGGAGTTATGGAATCTGAAGTTCTTTACATGCTTGGTGTGACTCCAGTATGGGATTCTAACGGTAAGGTAACAGGTGTGGAGCTTATTCCAGAAGAAGAACTAGGAAGGCCAAGAATTGATGTTGTTGTTACCATGACCGGTGTTTACCGTGATAACTGGAAGTGGCAGATTCAGTTGATGGACAGGGCTGTAAGACTTGCATCAGAGGCTGAAGATAAAACCTATGACAATTATGTCAAAGAGCATTCTGATGCTATCTATGATGCACTGATGGCCACCGGCAGTTACAGCTCCTCAGAAGCTCGTGATCTTTCAATGTGCAGATTGTTTGGTCCGGATGACGGAAGCTGGGGAATTGGCGGTCTCACAAATGCAGTGGATGCAAGTGGAAGTTGGGACGACGAAGAGAAGCTCGCCAATCTCTACATTGATTCCATGGGCAATATCTATGGTGACAAAGTATGGGCTCTAAAGGATACTGAAGTATTCAAGAATGTACTTGCAAATACAGAAGCCGTGTTCTTCAGCAGAAGTGGTAATTCCGGCCGGGGAAGCAACAGTGTGGTTTTTGACCACACATATGAGTTCTTCGGAGGTTTCGGCATGGCTGTTAGGAATGTTTCAGGAGACACGCCAGAAATGTTTATAGTCAATCTCAAGGACCCGGCTCAGGCAATGACCGAAACCCTTGGAAAATTCCTTGCAAGGGAGCTTCATTCCACATACTGGAATCCTGAATATATTCGTGGTATGATGGAGCACGGTTACACTGGTGCCGGTGAATTAGACAGCATCTTTGAAGACTTCTGGGGCCTAAATACAATGCTCCCGGATGAAGTTACTGATGAAATGTGGAAAGAGATGTACAATGTCTACATAGAAGACAAATATGATCTCGGATTGGATGAATTTTTCGAGAAGGAGAATCCATGGGCAAAACAATCCATGGAAGCCAGAATGCTTGAAGCAATCCGCAAAAAAGATCCTAGTGGTGAGTCTTATTTCGATGCACCTGAAGAAGTGATCCAGAAACTCGTGAAAGAATATGTCGAGTCTGTAGTTGAGAATGGTGTCAGTTGCTGCCATCACACATGTGGAAATCCACTGTTGAATGATTTCGTACAGGGTAACATGGGAGCTGCAGGAATCAGTCAAGACACACAGAATAAATTCAATGAGTTGATGTATGATGCAACCAAGAGACCGGAATTCCAGACCCAGCAACCTGAAATAACTAGCCCTTCGAGCAGTTCAAGCAGTAAAACAGGTACTGAACTTAAAGTTACTGAAGCCGGTTCCGGTTCATCCAACCAGACCATGATGTCAGGTTCCGGAGCAGGAATGGACCTTAACTCACCTGTAGAAGATGCAGCAAAATCTACACCTGATAACTACGTAGAAGGCTATGAGATGACAAAAGATAGTGTCAGTAAACCAGAAAGTAGTAGTTTCTCATTTACGGGTTCAGATATTGTAGCCTCTGTACTGGTAGTGGCAGGAGTTGGAGCCATGTACTTTGGATTCTGGAGAAGAAGACAAATTTAAAGACTTTTTTGGCACTTTTCAATCGAAAAGTGCCTCTATCTATTTTTATTTAAATTAAATATATTATTTACTTTTAAAAGAATTTACAAAAACATAAATATCATTGAATAATTTCTCTTTTTGAGAATGTAAAGTAGGGGCTATTAACATTCTTTAGCCTTCTCGCAGAATCTTATGTGGTAAAGATCCCGGCGAGTGTCAGAATCAACAAAATGGAAGGGTGGCAATGCACAAAAAACGATTGTTCTTCTTAATCTTATTTACGTTCACATTACTCATAACATCATGCACAAGCACTGCAATTTCAGCTTCTTCAGACAGCAATGGGAATATGATATTCCTGAAAACAGCTACTATAAATACAGATAATCTTTCTGAATACAATGAAGGGGAAATGGCTGTATCCTCAATCATGATTGAAGAAAACCAGATTGACGAAGAACAATACTACATTATACAGTTTAGCGGACCGATTTTTGAAAATCAGAAGGAGGAAATTAGCCAAACAGGAGCTGTACTATATGACTATTTGCCGGACAACGCCTTCGTTGTTAGGATGAACTCTTCTATTAAATCACAGGTAAGTTCACTCGAATTTGTAAAATGGATAGGTGAATACAAGGCTTCTTACAAATATGAACCTGTGGTTGCAATTTCCACAGACCTTCCAAAGTCTATATCATCAGAAGAAAAAGCTGATCTTCTGGTACTTCTTTTTAATGCAAACGACAACTCAAGAATAGCAAAAGAGATAGCAAGGACAGGAGGATCTGTGATAGAGACCTCTGGCAATATGATGAAGATCGAGATTGAAAAAAGCCGTGTCAATGAGATTGCATCCATCAGCGGTATAAGCTGGATTGAAGAATACCGTGAAGCTGTTCTTTCAAACGATGTTGCTGTAACTATCGTTGGTGTTACTCCGGTGCACGAAACACACAAATTGAACGGAAACGGGCAGATCGTAGCCGTTTGCGACACCGGAATTGATACAGGAAATAAAAACGCAATTCATGCAGACCTGAGAGGAAGAATAATCGATATCTTTGATGTGGCAGATGATGGAAGTGTTGCAGACCAGAATGGTCATGGAACACATGTAGCCGGTTCAGTACTGGGAAACGGTGCACTTTCTGGAGGAAACTATAGTGGAATGGCACCTGAAGCAGAGCTGGTATTTCAGGCTGCTGGAAATGATAGCGATTACCTATATCTTCCAGTTAACTTAAGTGATGTCTTTCAGCCTGCATATGACCTTGGAGCGAAAATACATACCAATAGTTGGGGCGATTCTTTAAGTGGAGCATATACTACAGATGCAAGAGAAATCGATAGGTTCATGTGGGAACATCCTGACATGCTAATTCTTTTTGCGGCGGGGAACGAAGGAGTAGATTCGGATCTCAATGGAGTTATTGATCATGACTCAATTGATTCCCCAGCAACATCAAAGAACTGCATTGCTGTAGGCTCCTCTGAAAATTATAGAGAAGATTTCCTCACCCAGTGGGGAAATTCATATGGATTTCCCATTGATGAAGACAAACTAGCAGATAATATTGAAGGCATCGCAGCTTCAAGTAGTAGAGGGCCTACAAATGATGAGAGGATTAAACCAGATGTTGTCGCGCCAGGCACATTCATTGTGTCTGTCAAGTCTAGCCAAGCCATTATTAGTCCTTGGTATAAAAATGTAAACTATGCTCCAATGAGTGGTACAAGCATGGCAACACCAATAGTTGCAGGTTCTGCAGCACTTGTCAGGCAGTACTACACTGAGATTGAAAATCTTTCTAATCCAAGCGCTGCGTTACTCAAAGCAACCCTAATAAACGGTGCCCATGACATGGCACCGGGTCAGTACGGTACAGGAGATTATAGAGAGATAGAAGGCAGGCCGGATTATTCTCAGGGATGGGGACGAATCGATATCGAAAACTCCCTGTTTCCTCAATATCCAGATGTTATCGCTTATTTTGATGAGGAGAAGATTGCAGACACAGATGATTTCTGGGAATTTGATTATGAATACATAGAAGAAAGCAGGCCCCTTCGTGCAACACTTGTGTGGACGGATTATCCAGGGAGTACACTAGTAATTCCACAGCTTGTGAACAACCTTGATCTGACGATAACCAGTCCTGATGACACATACTATGGAAATTATGATCTCAATAATGCTCCCGATACCGCCAATAATGTTGAGGGAGTGGAAATCAGTGAAACTGTGGATGGAGATTACAACGTTAGGGTTGATGGTACTCATGTACCGGAAGGACCCCAGGACTTCTCTCTCGTTCTCTCATTTACATGCGACAATAATGAATTCCCTGAAAACGGATCAAGCACTGATAATAGTTCAACAATCATCTCCACGGATGTTGTTCATCCGGGAGGAGTAGACCAAGGCTCAATAAATATGATGATCAATGGTTCTATCGTAGTGCACAGTACTGAGGAAATACCCGGCGGATACAGGATATATTACGATAAAACTACTCCTTACCAGAACGGAGAATACGATGTACTGGTAACTGCTCAAACAGCTAGCAGACAACAATTCTCCTATGGATGGGAATTCAATGTAGAAGCTGCAATTACAAGCTTTAATTTTGAAGACTTCGAACCCTTAGTGATTGGAGATATCAATGAAGAAGCAAACACCATATCTCTGACCGTACCATACGGAACTGATGTTACAGCACTTGTTCCAACAATAACTCACACCGGAGAAAACATATCGCCAGGCTCAGGAGTTGCAGAAAACTTCACAGATACAGTAACATATACTGTAACAGCAAAAGATGAAACTACTCAACAGTACGCAGTAACTGTCAATATAGCATCAAATACGTCTAAGGAGATTACAAATTTTGAATTGGGAGAACTTGATCCAAAAATTGTAGGGTCCATTAATGAAACAACGAAGACAATTACATTGAATGTACCATACGAAACTGATGTTACAGCACTTGCTCCAACTATATCCCACACTGGAAAGAACGTTGAACCAAATTCAGGAGCTGTAAGAAACTTCACGAGTCCGGTGACATACACGGTTATGGCAGAAAATGGTTCGATCCAGGAATACATAGTGACTGTCATTGTTGCATTAAATCCAGCCAAAGAAATTACAAGTTTCAAGCTTGAAGAGCTGGATCCGGCAGTGATAGGTACAATCAACGAAGCTGCTAAGACAGTAACATTGGATGTGCCACATGGAACGGATGTCACAAAACTTTCTCCAACAATAGATTACATCGGAGAAAGTATATCACCAGATTCTGGTGTTGCACAGAACTTCACAAATCCTGTAGCATATAACGTAACAGCAGAAGACGGTTCGACCCAAGAATACACAGTAACTGTCAATATAGCATCAAGCACGTCTAAGGAAATTACAAATTTTAAATTCACAGGACTTGATCCGATAGTAACAGGTACAATTGATGAAGAAGCAAAGACGGTGACACTAAATGTACCTTATGGGACAAATGCTACAACATTAGTACCAACAATATCTCACACTGGAGAGAGCATCTCTCCAGATTCTGATGTTGCAGAGAACTTCACAAATCCTGTAACATATACCATAACAGCAGAGGATAGTTCGACCCAGGAATACATAGTGACTGTCAACATTGCATTGGATCCAAGCAAAGAAATTACAAGTTTCAAGTTCAATGAACTGGATCCGGTAGTAACAGGTACAATTAATGAAACAGCAAAAACGGTGACATTAAGCGTACCTTACGGAACTAATGTCACAGCACTTGTTCCAACAATAATTCATACCGGAGAAAGCATAGCACCAGATTCAAGAGTTTCACAGAACTTTACAGACCTGGTGAATTACAATGTAACTGCCAGAGACGGCACCACTCAGGAATATGCCATAACAGTCACCATTGAACAAAATACGCCCATTACACCTTCAACCCCATCATCCGGAGGAAGCAGTAGTGGTGGAGGCGGTGGTGGTGGAGGAGCCACCGGTGAAGAATACGAGAATATCCTTGTAAAGGAAGTACTTGGTATCTTTGTCGGCAAAGATTCACATCTCAACTATGAATTTGAAAAAGAAGGCAACGCAATCACATCTATCCAGTTTGACTCACTGAAGAACTCCGGAAAAATACAGGCAATCATTGAAGTTCTCAAAGACACTTCCTCGTTTGCAGATACAGATGCTCCAGGCAATGTCTATCAACAAATGAACATCTGGGTGGGTAAAGTCGGATTCGTCAGTCCTGACAATGTTGAAAACCTGAAGATCGGATTCAAGGTCGAAAAATCCTGGCTGGAAGAAAATGATATTGAAACTGATGATGTGAAACTGTACAGGTATTCGGAAGACTCATGGGAAGCACTTCCCACCTCCCTGACCGGAGAAGATGAAGAATATCTTTACTTCGAAGCAGAGACACCCGGCTTTTCTCCCTTTGCAATAAGCAGCGACAAAGTACAAAGCGAGACAAAACTGGCTGACAGCCAGGATACACTGTACTCAGCCCAAGATGAAGAAATTCTCAGAAATGATTCAACAGGCCAGGGAAATGCTGATCTGAATCAAACTGAAAAAGAAAATAGCTTGAATTTCATTTCCGGTTTAATCAGTGGTTTAATAATTTGTATTGCCTGTTTCTTCCTGAAAAGGCAATAACCTATTTTTCCGTGCACGCAAAATATTTTAAGGATAGCAAGACCTTTCATTTTTTATTAGACAGCAGATATAAATATATTTGATATAATATTGTGTTATCTGTATCTAATTGAAGGATTTTTGCATGTGCACAAAAAACAAAACCCTCATAAAAATTATCCTTATCATTTTATTGACTGCTTTTAATGCCTCAGCAAACATAGATGAAAATGACCTTGGTAACACCGATGTACTTCTCTTGAAAGCCGGGCATGTTAAAACAGATATCGTAAATGAATACGAAAGCCAGGCTTCTGAGAAAGCAGCAATAAATTACTCTGCAATGCCTGCTGGAAATGTAGAAAAATACTATATTGTACAGTTCAGCGGACATGTGCAGGAAAAATGGAAACAGGACGTATCATCAAAGGGAGCCGAAATATACAATTACATTCCAAACAATGCATTTGTTTTCAAAATGAATGAAGATGTCAAAATTCAGGTTCAAGCATTGGATTTTGTCAAGTGGGTTGGCGAGTACAAGCCTTCATACAAATACGACCCAGAAGTAACTGATACAAAGACGATTCAAATTGCTAGCCCCGAACTTGAAACAGACATTGTATATCAGATAATACTTTTCTCGGCAGAAGACTATGAAAGAGTAGCAAATGACATTGAAACATCGGGAGGAAATGTCATTTCCGGCTCAAGAAAGACATTAAAAGTACAATCACAGGCGGACATCCTTCCGGGAATTGCGACCATTAACGGAATCAGTTGGATTGAAGAATACGTTCAACCAACCGTAGACAACGGCATCTCTACAGGAATCGTTAATGTTGAAACAGTTCACGAGACATTCGGACTCAATGGCAGTGGCCAAATCGTAGCAGTATGTGACACCGGACTGGATACAGGTGTGAACGATGATTCAATGCACGCAGACTTGAGAGGGAGAATAATCAATATCTTTGATGTGGCAGATGATGGAAGTGCTGCTGACCAGAATGGCCATGGAACTCATGTTTCAGGCTCTGTACTTGGGAATGGAGCACTCTCAGGAGGAGAGTATACCGGGATAGCACCTGAAGCCTCGCTAATATTTCAGGCTGCAGGAAACAGCTACAGTTCCCTGACTCTGCCCGGCGATCTTAATGATCTTTTCCAGCAAACGTATGACCTTGGAGCAAGAATACATACCAATAGCTGGGGAAGCCCACTTAACGGAGATTATACCACAAGATCACAGCAGGTCGATCAGTTTATGTGGGAACATCCGGATATGCTGATACTTTTCTCCGCAGGAAACTCCGGAGTAGATTCTAACGCAGATGGAGTGGTTGACCAGGATTCTTTAGGAGCTCCTGCTACTGCAAAGAATTGCCTTACCGTTGGTGCATCAGAAAATTACAGACCAGACATAACAAGTTCCAGATATGGAACTTCCTGGCCATTGAGCTTCGCAGCAAATCCGATCTATAGTGACTATCTGGCAGACGACAGCAAGGGTATTGCAGCCTTCAGCAGCAGAGGACCAACTGATGATGGGAGAATTAAACCTGACGTTGTTGCACCAGGCACATTCATTGCTTCCACCAGATCGAGTATAGGGAATTCAAATGGATGGGGAATCATTGATGACAATTACCTGTACATGGGTGGTACAAGCATGTCCACCCCAATAACTGCAGGATCAGTTGCAATTGTAAGAGAATACTATACGGAAATCGAAAGTTTAAGCAACCCAAGTGCTGCTTTGTTAAAAGCAACAC
Organism: Methanolobus sp. ZRKC2; assembly: GCF_045291185.1. Taxonomy (NCBI): domain Archaea; kingdom Methanobacteriati; phylum Methanobacteriota; class Methanomicrobia; order Methanosarcinales; family Methanosarcinaceae; genus Methanolobus; species Methanolobus sp. ZRKC2. The sequence continues at coordinate 1,160,264 of NZ_CP146980.1, forward strand.
TAATCAATGGTGCATTGAACATAACACCTGGGCAATACGGAACAGGGAGCACACAGGAAATTTCCGGAAGACCCGATTACTCACAGGGATGGGGCAGGGTTGATGTTGGAAACTCCATATGTCCGCAATATCCGGAAGTTATAAGCTATTTTGATAATATCGCACTGAATTACAGCGAGTCATGGAACATTAGTTACGACATAGTCGCTGATTCTGAAATTCTCAGGGCAACACTTGCCTGGACGGATTATCCCGGGGATGCAGCCGTAGAATTGCAGCTCGTTAACAATCTTGACCTGAAAGTAGTGGGACCCGATGACACCACATACTACGGAAATGGAGCTCCTGATGAATTAAATAACGTAGAAGGCATTGAACTAATCAACCCTGCAAGTGGAACATATACATTCATTGTGAACGGTACAAACATACCCCAGGGACCTCAGAATTTCTCACTTGTCCTGTACACAACATTTGATTCAAACGAGTATCCGCAAAACGATAAATACACAGATAACGCTACAACTGCTGTTTACCTTAACTTCACACACCCCCATGGAATAAATGCAAGCTCAATTAACATGACTATAGACGGTTTGCAGGTAGTTCACTCACTGGAAGGCATCAATGGAGGCTATAGGATAGAAAACCTGACAGCGCAGCCATATTCCGAAGGATATCATGATGTGTTTGTCAGTGCACTGACAAACCTGAGCAGAGAGATAAGTTACGAATGGAGATTTTATTCCAGTGTTGAAGAAAATGTAATTCAAGTACAGGGACTTGAAGAGAAAGCAGTAATACAGGAAGAATCATTTGAGATAAATATCAGTAATAGAAAAATGTGCGATTTCTGGTATAGCATTGACAATGGAGCTAACTCCACAAAAGAAACAGGATTTTCATCCACTACCATACTAAATATTACTGAAGGAAATCATAGCATCACAGTCTTTGCCGAGGATATCACAGGACACGTAAATTCAACAACTGTAAACTTCACGGTGTTCACAAGTCAGCCAACAATCGATTCCCCTGAATCAGGAACCATCTATTACCTTCCGATCAGTAGCTTTTCAATGAACGGTAGTGCAGGAGTCGCAACAAATGTCTCTGTTTATGTGAACGGAGTAATCACTAACCTGTCTCATCCGGTTTCGAGCGGAATATTTAATCTCAGTGGTGTTCCTCTTTCAAACGGGACAAACACTATCAATGTCACATCTATTTTCAATAATTCAGAAGATGATTACTACAGCTCCAATACCACCATTTATCTTAGTCTTGGGGAAACTTTTGATACAACCGGAAATGATGAAGTAACACTCCATGTTCCAGGCATTGGAGACAATGTCAGTGACCCGTCCTTCAATTTTAACATCACAGGCACTTCTGCAAATCCGGGAAACCTCTCTGTTTCGGTTATAGAAATGACTGAACCAGACATGGGATCAAAGTTTACTGGAAGTGTATTTGATATCATAGTCAAAAATGAATCGGATGAAGACTATTCACATCAGTTTGGCAGAAACGTTTCTCTTACACTTGGATATGACCCATATCTCGTAACGAACACTGAAAAAGTTATGTTTGCATGGTATGACCCTGATAACAATTCATGGATTCCTTTCAGAACTTCAAGAAACATATCAGCCCACACAGTAACTGCAAACATAACCCACCTTAGCATCTATGCACCACTTGAAGACAACATAGCTCCGGTTATCAGCGATCTGAGTAGCTCCAGTACCACATCATCCATAACTTTGGTATGGAGCAAGTCTGAAGATACGAATCATGTCGAAATATGGAAGAATGGGAAATTTCTTAAGAATAACTCAGGTACGCAAATGACAGACACCGGACTCTCTGCCGGTACAAGCTATTTGTACAGCCTCAAAGCCATCGATTTCGCAGACAACATTGGTAGCTGGTCAAATACCAGCATCAAAACATCCACAGAAATAGTCACTTCACCCGGTTCCAGCTCATCCGGTGGCGGAGGAGGCGGTGGTGGTGGAGGATCCACAGGTGAAGAATATGAGAATATCGCACTGAAAGACGTGCTTACCGTGTATGCAGGAAAAGAGGAAGTAGTAGACTTTGATTTTAATGATGTGAATAACGATATTGACTATGTTCGCTACCATTCACTGAAAAATGCGGGAAAAATAACCGTCACGATCGAAGTTTTGAAGAATATATCCACATTTACCCATAGTCCTGCGCCGGACTTGGTCTATAAAAACATCAATATCTGGGTTGGTAAAACAGGCTATGCAACAGAAGGCAATATCGAAGATCCGACTATTGGGTTCAGAGTTGACAGATCATGGGTAGTTGGCAACTTCATCGATGAGGAATCAATAAACCTGTACAGATACGCAGACGAGTCATGGGAAAAGCTACCTACCGAACAATCCGGATCGGATGAGAACTACCTTTATTTTGAATCAAGGACACCTGGCTTTTCACCCTTTGCAATCACAGGGAAGAGTACGATACAGCAAATGGAAAATAATGTCAATGCTGACGTCCTGCTCGAACAGGAAGTGCAAACCGACGAAGTACCTTTACCGGAAGAGGAATCCGGTTCAGATAGCAAACCATCCACATCAAATACAATGTCATTGATCTACACAGGTTTTGCCGGAATTATTCTTACAATTGCTTATTTCATTGTAAGGAAACAGCAAAATTAATATTATGATGCTGACCATTAAACGCTGGTGAAATTAGATTTGAAAGGAACAGTCCTTGGTATCGAAGGCACGGCATGGAATCTCAGCGTTGCTGTCGTGAATGAAAAAGACGTAATCTCGGAGGCAACCGACACATACAGCCCTCCAAGCGGAGGCATACATCCGCGTGAAGCTGCGCAGCACCATGCAAAATATGCTTCTGCCATGATTAAAAAAGCACTTGAAGAGGCTAAGGAAAAAGGTATCAAAGCAGATGACATAGATGCTATTTCCTTCTCACAGGGACCCGGACTCGGCGCCTGTTTACGTACGGTTGCAACTGCTGCAAGGATGCTTGCCATTACTCTGGATATCCCGCTTGTAGGCGTTAATCATTGTCTTGCCCACATAGAAGTAGGACGATGGAAGACACCTGCTGATGATCCCGTAACACTTTATGTCAGCGGTGCAAACTCACAGGTACTGGCTTACCGTATGGGAAGATACCGTGTCTTCGGAGAGACACTGGATATAGGTCTTGGAAATGCCTTTGATAAATTTGCAAGAAGCGCAGGCCTCAGCCATCCTGGTGGCCCAAAGATTGAGCAGCTGGCCAAGAAATCAAATAACTATATTCCCATGCCCTATGTAGTCAAGGGGATGGACCTTTCCTTCTCGGGACTTTCCACTGCTGCAACAGAGAGTCTCAAAAAATATCCTATAGAGGATGTATGCTATTCCCTGCAGGAAAATGCCTTTGCCATGGTCGTAGAGGTAACCGAACGCGCACTTGCACATACTGAGAAGAATGAAGTGCTTCTTGCAGGTGGAGTGGGAGCAAATGCAAGGCTTCGGGAAATGCTTGGCATTATGTGTGAAGACAGAGGAGCATCCTTCTATGTTCCCGAAAAAAGATTTATGGGCGACAACGGGGCAATGATAGCCTATCTGGGACTACTGATGTATGAGGCAGGAGATACACTGTCGATTGAGGATTCACATGTGAACCCGAATTTCAGGCCTGACGATGTCAATGTGACCTGGCGTGAATGACTTTCGGTAATATGAGGTAAGCAAAATATGACATATCTGACGAGTGGTGCCGAAGCTACAGTTAAAGTAAAGGGAGAACTTATCGTCAAGGAAAGAGTACCAAAAAGGTACCGTATCAGGGAACTTGATGAACGAATCCGAAAAGAAAGGACAAAGGCCGAAGCCCGCCTGATATCCGAAGCCAGGCGTCTTGGAATACCGACCCCGATAGTACACGATATACAAAACTCGACCATTGTTATGCAATACATTCCGGGAACTCCACTGAAACATGTTATCGATGAAAGCTTAAGCGAGCGACTCGGAGAACTCATAGGCAGATTGCATTCAGGAGGAATCATCCACGGTGACCTTACAACTTCAAATCTACTACTTTACAATGAAAGAATATTTATGATAGACTTCGGGTTATCATTCATGGACCCGGGAGTCGAAGCAAAAGGTGTGGACGTACACGTCCTGTTCCAGACGTTCGAGAGTACACATCATGACTATAGAGCACTTATAGATGCTTTTTCCAGAGGCTACAGGCATACATGTGACAATTCTGGTGAAGTACTGGAAAGAGTAAAGGAAATAGAAAAAAGAGGAAGATATGCGTAAGATCATTTTTGTAACAGGCAACAAAGGCAAGTTCAGTGAAGTGAAGGAAATACTTGCAGCAAAGGACATTGAGGTTATCCAGAATAGTGATGGATATCCCGAGTTGCAGGAGAATGAGCTTGAACCCATTGCAGCTTATGGAGCCAAGTGGGTGGCTGAAAAGCTGGGAATGCCTGTAATGGTGGATGATTCCGGACTGTTCATTAAGGCACTTAACGGTTTTCCAGGCCCTTATTCAGCCTTTGTTGAAGAGAATCTTGGTAACAAAAGGGTACTGAAACTCATGGAAGATGAAGAAGACAGGACTGCAACCTTCAAGTCAGTTATTGGCTACTGCGAACCCGGCAAAGAGCCAGAGGTGTTTACTGGCACAGTTGATGGAAAGATCTCTTTTGAAGAATGTGGGAACGGTGGCTTTGGATACGACCCTATTTTTGATTACAACGGGAAAACATTCGGTGAGCTGGGTAATGAAGAAAAGAATAAGCTATCCCATCGTAGAAGAGCCCTGGATAAATTCCTTGAATGGCTGGATTGAGAGGAAATTACAGAAAAAATTGAAGATATAGCTGTTCCTCTTAAAATTATTCATCCTACACTGATAACCACAGCTATACTTATTTTTGAATCTACTTCATGGAGTGATAGCAACCTACACAGGTTGTAAGTCTAAAAAGATACATGAGCTTTCTGTTGAGTTGCTTTCAATCCAGAATGTGTATTTAGAGTATAAAGGATATGGAAGGTACAAAGACAATATTCCATAACTCTGTGAGAAATATTAAGAAAAATACAAATCCTGTAGTCACTGATGAATTCACTTCTGGATCGTATTTTGCAACAGAAAATGTACTGTATCACACTTTTTAAACCAGTTCTCAGTACCTCAGCAGGATATACTTTTCATTGAAGTAAGCACCTGGTGTTATAAAGTCGAAAACTACAAGAGCACCGGCTTCCGGCCTTACCTGGAAAGCAACTTCAGTCCTTGGTTCAAGGCCTTCATAGTCTTCATCATCAATCTGGTAGATTTTTCGCATATCTACTACGATCTCCATGATATCACCTGTCCTTAACACAGGTTGTGTGGCCTTGAATGTTGCTTGATCACGGGAACGTATTGGGCTTACTGAAAAATATTCAGAAGTAGGATTGTGTATTTCAGTGGTCTCAGCATCAGTATTATACCGGACATTAGCAACATGCTCACCATCTGAAAGATAAATAATCAGCTGTGAAAGGTCCACATCTTCACTACCAGGACCAAGTGATACGGATATGTGTAATTTTGTGATCTCACCATACTCTAGTGTGTCACTTACAACAACCGTTCCGACTACATCAGCTGCAAAATCAGAACTCACTGTAAAATTGTGAGTACCTGATTGTGTAAAACGATATTCATAATAGGATCCAGCCTCAACCGAGTTGGCAGTTCCTCCATTAACGGAAACATTGAACCCACCGGATTCAGAAATCCATTCGACTATTGTTCCTCGATCGCAACTTATATTTGTAGGAGACACCACACCATCGGTTACAGTAACCGTTTCGTATATTGCACGTTCACCTTCCACACGATCAACACGCATGTTGGAAGCAACCTCTCTGGTAGTTTCCTGGCCAGTCTGGGATGCTTTCTGCTGAAGCACACCGGAAGTTTTGATTAGGAGTGCTGATGCTACTGCAGCCACCAGTACCATTGATATGAAAATGATTAGAGTACCTATACCTACCTGTGCACGGTTGTCACTGTGCATTGTCTGCTTCTGATTTGCTTTCGTGCGACTTCCCTCATCAAACGTTGTAGCAATCGTGTAACATGAGTATATAGTTTATAGTATATTAATTCTGTTATTTAATAATTTTTGGAACTTAGCAGAATAACCGCATTCTCATCCCATATATTCATTTCAAACGATTTACACAATATAGTATAACATATGTAATATTTAAATTAATCCATTAATATGTTATTCTTGATATAAAACAAAATCATCCATCTAGAGCCCATTCTCAAACAGAATCGCCCGCGCAGGAGCACCATCACAGCCATATAGCTTCAAAGGAAGACACACAAATTGATAAAAGCCTGCATTTACTTCCGAAAAGTTAAGATTTTCCACAATTATTATACCGTTTTCCAGAAACAGTCTGTGATTATCAAAAGAAGCATCTGAATCCACAGAAAGAGTATCCACGCCAACTGTCCTGAAACCATGTTCCATAATCCACAAACCTGCACTTGCATCCAGATTCCTCTGGGTATACAGGGAATCTTCATTCTCTTTTACATCAAGGGAAACACATGTCTTTATGAGCAACACTTGAACATCTGATTTGTGTTCGCCTACAAGTTTCCCAAGAGCCATTTTCAAATCATCGCTTGAAATCTCAGAATTCACAAAAGAGAGGTCAAGAACTATAGCCTCACCAACAAGTGCTTCAATTGGAATTTTTTCAATGCTCAGGCCTTCTTCAAAAATGTGAGAAGGAGCATCCACATGAGTTCCTGTATGCGTACCGAAACTCACTCTGGAAACAGCATAGCCATCCATGTCTATAGAAGAAACGGATTCTACCTGTGTTTCAGGATCACCGGGATACACAAAAGTATCAGGAGATATACCTACGGAGATATCAATGATCTTTTTGCGGATGTTAAATTTTGACATGAATAGGGTCAGCTCTTCAGGAAACGTAATGAGTTATCCAGCACATCATTTGCCTGCCTCTCGGTAAGCCCCGCACCCATTGCCACCATCTTTGCAAAATCACGTGTTATGAGATTATCAGGACTATGCGCATCTGTATCGACAACAAGTGTTGCACCGGCTTCCAGTCCAATCCTGGCCACGTGTCCGTTTGTCCTATTGTGGCCGTTGCGCGCAGTTATCTCAAGGCACACATCATTGTCACGGGCAGTCTCAGCTTCTTCCGGGGTGATAAAACCCGGATGTGCGAGTATATCAATATCTTCAAGCTCAACAGAAGCTGCATTTGTACCGGGCATGACAGGCTCGTTTATAGTCTCTCCATGAACAACAACTATCTCTGCACCCAACTCCCTTGCTTTTCTGGCCAGCGGAGCAATCTTCCTTGGAGGTACGTGGGTGATTTCAACACCTACGACTACCTGTATGTCCAGCTCATCTTCCAGATACTTGGCCTTCTTGACATTCTCAAGAACATGTTCCACGTTAGAGAAATCAACGTGATCCGTGATTCCTATCGCTTTGTAGCCCTTGACTACAGCCCTTCTTACAAGCTCGCTGGGAATAAGTTCACCGTCACTGAAAATGGAATGGGTATGCATATCTATCATGATAACACCTTGCATGTTTTTCCGGAACTTATAGATGGCTATGCATTATACTCTAATAAAGCCATCCATGTACATAAAAATACAAAAGTCTTTATTTATCAACAAAATTCATATTTAATAAAGAGAGTTTAATTACAATCATATTTCTAGCAGGAAGGATGTAAAAATTGACAGGAATCAGAAGACTAGTTCTGGATGTACTAAAGCCCCACCATCCATCGATCGTAGAGTTCTCAAAGATACTAAGTGTAATTGATGGTGTTTATGGAGTCAACCTCAGCCTTTACGAGGTAGACCAGCAGACAGAAACCGTTAAAATCACAATCGAAGGTGAAAACCTTGACTATGAAGAGATAAAGAACTCAATTGAGAATCTGGGCGCTGTCATACACAGTATAGATGAGATTGCTGCCGGCCAAAAACTCGTAGAAGAAGTAGAGACCCTGCAGGAAAGATGAAAAAGTAAGTTACTTTTTTATTCTCTATTTGGCAGCAATAGAATCAAAGATTTTTGTAGGCATTTATGATATTGTCCATTATTCCATCATGTTCAACAGGGAAGCGATCCGCTGTAAAAACCTTTAAGGATTCATGGTAGGCATTTACTGCCTTCTCGGTGTTCGATTTTTTATTTTCCAGTTTTGACAGCTCAAAGTAAGCATTTCCCAGATTGTTTTGTACGGTGGCATACTCCATAGGCCGTGTATCAATAGTGAATACCACCAGAGAATTCTCATATGCAGCTATAGCTTTGTTGATATTTGATTTCCCATCACTTATGCCTGATAGCTCCAGATACACATTTCCAAGGTTGTTCTGCACACCTGCATATTCTACAGGATAAACGTCTGCCCTGAAAACTCTTAAAGACTCGTCATAGAACCCCACAGCATTAGACAGGTCAAGAGAATCATTCTGAACCATACCTTTCTTCCGATATGCATTCCCAAGCTTATTATTTATTGAAGCATAGTACATAGGATTACTAGCTATCGAAAAATAATTGAGGGACTCTTCATAGGAAAGTAGAGCTGCCTGAAGGTCTTCATTCCTGTTATTCACTTCATATAACTTTAGGTATGAATCTCCCAGGCCATATTGAAGCAGGGCAAATTCTGCAGGATTATCTTCTCTTGTTAAGAAATCTGAGGCCATAGTGTATGAAGATATACTGTTCTGCAGATTGGCAGAAGCATTTGCCTGAGAGGCCATCTCTTCATATGTTTTTCCACGATAATAATGATTCATACCATATTCCCGCGGGAAATCATCCGAGGAGATTATTCCAAACACATTGTTGTAAACCTGCATAGCCGGTTCAAAGTCTCCCAGATCACGATAATCTTTAGCCTCCTGCCAGAGGTTTTCAACATCAGATTGTGTCTGTTTTGTTGAATACAGGTCTAATAACGTGGCACCTGCTATAAGGACTACTACAATCGAAGCTGCCAGAGCAACACGACGGGAAATTTTTTTTGGAACAGGCATAAAGGGTCTAATCCCCAGATGAAAGCGATGAATACATTATCTCACAATTTACATTTAAAGATAATTACTACAATAATATTCTGGAGTGGGTATAAAAAGCACGTATAAAAATAATAAAAATTGATCCTTATCGTTGGTCAGCGTCATCAATGACATCCGCAAAAGCAAAATTGGGTTTTACATCCCTTATCCTGATCCTGACCTTGTCACCGATCCGGACATTTTTCACAAATACTACAAAACCCTCAACAAGAACCGCTCCATCTCCACTTGATCCCAACTTCTTTATTTCAACATTAAACTCATCATCCCTGCGAAGCGGGGCAGTGAGGAACTTTTTACCAATGACATATATCTCGGCGCTCTGTGACCTTGAAGCTTTGGGAGAATAAGAACGAGTAAAGGTGAAGTTATTGCGGACCTCATCAAGGAAATCCTTGAACATGTCTCCCTGGAAAACCTTCACCACAAAGTTACCACCAGGCTTCAGTATCTTCTTGGCACATTCAAGGGCTGATGTAGTCAGGTCTATGGATCTTGCATGGTCAAGACTCCAGTTTCCTGAAAGGTTGGGTGCCGCATCACATATGACAACATCCGCACCTGCTTCACCTACCATTTCCAGTATCTTCTCGATAGTCCTGTCTGAAGTGATGTCACCTTTTATAGTCTCCACACCTTCGATCGGACTGATCCGTTGCAGATCAACGCCAACTATCCGCCCATCGGAAAGCTTCTTTGCAACCTCAAGCCATCCCCCCGGAGCTGCTCCGAGGTCCACTATCGTGTCTCCGGGTTTTATGATATTGTGTTTTTCGTTAATTTGAAAAAGCTTATAGGCAGCTCTGGAGCGAAATCCTTCGTCCTTGGCTCTCCAGTAGTAAGTATCCCGTCTGTCCCTTGCCATGTGAATCTGCTACCTGATTATATCCAACTGTCAAATACCTTATGCCGGTTTCAGAGCTTCTATTCTGCTGCTAAGAACCTGTATCTCGGCTTCAATATCTGACATGTCCCCGGGAAGCCAGAAACTGTAATCATAGTACTGGTTCAATATATCACTATACCTTTGTTCAAGATTCTCAAGGTCTTTTGGATTGACTTTTGCCTGATCAATGGAATCAACCTTGATCTCCAGATTTTTTATCCTTTTATGCAGATTTCTGCTGAACCTGCTTGCAACTTTGCTGAGATCAACTTCCCTCTCTTCAATCTGAAGTATATCGATAACTTCACTCAACTCGAAGGGAATCTCGGGGAATGCATTGGGACCAAGTATATAATAAGAGATCTCATCCATTTCCAGATTTTCAATCTCTTCCCAGGAAACAGCAGCAATAAGATGCTCCTTTTCAGCATCAGCACAAAGATCCTTTACGGAATGGAAAGTCAAAGGAGTAATGTTCCTGAGCAGAGACAGTTCTTTTGAAACTAAGCATATCTCCTCGACGCTAAGGGCGCCAAGGGCATCAATTATCCCGCAGAGCTCTTCTTTACTTTTCATAACATTCAACCCATTAAAGCCTGTACCTACGATAAACCAGCAACTGATTCAGAATATCCTGGACATAATGCTTTTCGATACGTATATCAGATGAAGAGAATACCTGTTCGATATCCAGAGGCACATCTGAAGTCATTTCCTTTGCAAGCTGAAGGTCACCTGCCAGAAAAAGGTAGTCTATGTTCTCTTCGAATTCTTCAAGCAGTTCCTTCAAAGACAACTTTACCTTGTCGATGTGATGGGCTATATCTTCATCCCTTAGGCGCTCGAATCTTCTCTGACTGAAACCTCCCTTTGCATGTTTGGCCTTTACACTGCTCTTTATCACCTGGAATGAATCGAATTCTTCAGAATCAAATGAGTAACCAACAAAAGATTCACCCGCATGTGCTACCAAAACACTCATGCTGACATTTTCTTTTATTGACTCAAGTAAGGAGTCAGTGTCAAAAGTGTTACCTTTGGTCCAGTAAGATCTTTTCAGGGGCAAAGGAGGGACTATCAGTTCATTTACAAGATGATCAGGAGAATAAAACAATACAAGACCTGTGGATGAGCTTACCTTCCCAATCATTGCAAGGGTTTCAGAATCCAGTTCTTCCACAAGCTTCCCGTAGTCCTGTATGTTTTCCGGTTTTCCTCCGGCAGCAATATGAACGGTGAGCAGTGAAGCGGCAGGGTATTCAATGGATGACAGGGATTGGAGTAATTCATGAGCTTGTTTTTTGTTAAACATATCCTTACGTGTAAAAGATAATTGTCCCGGAACATCCTTTTTACATTTCTCAAGTTCATGTTCCAGACTTCGAAGCTTTACTTCCGCAGCTTTCAGCTTTTCTTCAGCCCCCTGTTTTGCTGCAACAGCCCTTTTTTCAGATGCTGCACTCTTCTCATAGCGCTTATTGGCAGTATTCACATCCAGCTCAAGTTCAAGTATGTGTGACTGAAGCTTGTTGATCTCGGCCTCAAGTTCTTCTTTGCCTGAATATTTTTTGAAAATATAGTTGATATTGTTAATGACCCTGTCTTTTTCAACCATCTAACTGCAATAGAAGCGTCCTGTATAAAAAATATGCCTATTGAGTCCTTTATCAAAAAGATTTGAAAAAATAGGCAATAAGACAGAGGAGCCTTATTCACTAAAATGAAATCATGCAAGATGTTCAATATATAGCTACAGTATTCCTGTGGGCAGTCACAATGTCATCCAGGTTCATGACTATATTTCCATCTGATATCGTATATGGAATGCTCTCCTTTGGATAGTCCACACATCCTCCCTGGATACCGTCACCCGTAGCTGCGTCAAAGACAGTGCTGCACAAGTCACAGACAAGAATGTCATCTTCTAAAGTGAATCCTATCGAGCCACAGGGAGGACATACATTGGACTTCACCATGATCTCATCATCTAATATATAAGCCATAGCTGCGACTTCACCGATATCGGTGTTAACTTTGAAGTGGGCATTTGTATAGTGTTCAACAGAACTGACAGGAATGGATACCGTATCCCCGCTTACCTCTGCCTCAATCCATGTTCCCTTTGCAGGGTCAGAGGAACTTGCAGATGCTGAATCGTCAGAACCCACACATCCCAGTACTGAAAAGGATAATATAATTGCTAACAACGAAACTAAGACCAATTTTCTATTCATATTCTTGCTCCCGGTATTTCATATAAGATCTATTTCTTTACGCAACCATCCTGCAACTCAATTATCCGGTCAGAATGTGCAGCAAGCTCCCTGTTATGCGTTACCATTATCACCGTCATCTCACCGGCAAGGGACTTCAGCAAAGATATAATCCTATCTCCTGTGACAGCATCAAGGGCACCTGTCGGCTCATCAGCAAGCAGTATCTCCGATTTCATGACAACTGCTCTTGCGATTGCCACACGCTGCTGTTCACCACCACTCAGTTCCGAGGGCTTGTGGTGCATCCTGTGGGACAGGCCCACACGTTCCATTGCGCTTGCAACCGCACCTTCATCTTTCATGCCGGCAAATACCAGTGGCAAAGCAACGTTCTCATAAGCCGTCAGTGAAGGGATGAGGTGGAACTGCTGGAAGATGAAGCCCACTGCCCTGCGTCTCATCTCCACGAGTTCCTTCTGGGAATGGCCTGTAATATCGCTGCCGTTGATAAGGATATTTCCACTCGTAGGACGGTCCAGCATACCTATGAGATTCATAAGAGTGGTCTTGCCTGAACCTGACTGACCCATGATAGATACGAACTCACCACTTTTGATGTTAAGATCGATGTCGTGTAAGACCTCAACTTCACTGGAACCAAGGCTGTAATTTTTTGTCACGTTCATGACCTTGATGATATCAGTATTGTTAGTATTGTTAGTATTGCCAGTATCACTATCAGACACTTCTCAACACCTCCGCAGGGTCTATCCCCAGAGCCTTTTTTGCCGGAGCAAGAGAAGCTATCATACCTGTAAGCATACAGATCACTACAACCGGAAGCAGGATATTCCACATAGGCTCAGGTGTTACCGAGACAAGCATAGGGGCTGCAGCATAGGAAGCCAGTGTCCCGACAATAAAACCGATAGTTCCACCTACAAGACCGATAATGCCACCTTCAAGGAAGAGCATGGAAACTATCTGGATGTCACTTGCACCGATAGCACGCATAATACCGATCTCCTTGATCTTTTCATTAACAGAGGCAAGCATAGTGGATGCAACGGTCAGTGTGCTCACAAGCAGGGTGATTATGGAGACAGCCATTGCCGAAGACTTCGTATGATTTACCACCAGCATCTCATTCTGCACTATTTGGCTCATCGCCCTGGCTTCCAACCCGGGAAATACGCCTTCTATCTGCTGGCTCATATCCTCTACAGGACAGGCATTGCACAGCGCCCTTACCTCCAGGCTGCTGACTCTGCCTTCCTGCGAAAGCAGGTACTGGGAAGACGCAAGCGGAAGTATGACGTAGGCATCCTCATTGCCACCGGTACTCTCAATCACACCGGAAACCCTAGCATCGATGGAAACATTTTCCTTTGAAAGGGTTATCATGGAGCCTTCCTCAAGCCCAAGGGAAAGGGCGATGTCCGAACCTACAAGTGCCTCGGCATGTCCCGTGTCCTCCACGGATATCCATTGACCTTCGATGTTCCACCAGGGCTTGAGTTGCCTTTCCTGCTCCGGATCGACACCCATCACGACAACGGAGGAGCCACTAAGTTCTGCAATACCGTAGAGCCTCGGTGCTACGACAGACAGGCTTGCACTATCCTTAATATTGTAGATATGGGGAATATCTGATTCTTCGATGTAGTTATTTCCAGTATAAAGTGAACCCACTGAAGTGAATCCGTCCACAAGGGGTATTGATTCTACCTCCGGGCGGACTATAATATTGGCACCGAATTTGTTCGAAGCTTCATGGAATCCTTCCGTTGCTGCCGAGAATGTGGTAACAACAGCTACAATTGCAGCAGCTGCCACAACTACACCAAGTACAGCGACCACAAGCTTGGTCTTCCTGCGGAATACGTCCTTCAATACAAAAGAGTGTAAGTGCATTCTTTGTCCTCTGTCTTTTATCACTATCTGCCCTGTCAGAAATCGATCGAGCACAACTTTACACCAGGTGTAAAGTAAGTTGTTTTACATTAAGTGTAAACATAAATTAACTTTACGCCAGGTGTAAAGCAAGAAATAGACAAACTCATAAGATATATATCGCTTTACAGCAGTTGTAAAGTCATGGTAAAACTGGACAGGATCAATCTCTCCAATGAGGGATTGACAAAATTCTTCAGTCCCACTGAATCCAGGATAATGGAAATTCTCTGGGAAAATGAAGAAGTGACAACCCCCGAGATTACCGAAAGGACCGATATACCCCTATCCAGCGTTGCCGGAACTCTTGACAGGCTCGTAAAAGCAGGTTTCGCAACACGTAAGCTGGATAAAAGCGGACCGAAGGTAAGATATCTCTATTCAGCAACCGAGTCCATGGACAATACCGCGAACACTATCACAAAGAAGGTGCTTGACAGTCTTGTAGACAGCTTCGGGAAAGTGGCAATCGAGAATTTTCACGCATATAATAACAAGAAGTGACCTGCTTCAGGATACTGAACATGTTCTCCATACAAAATGAGGTGGAATGCTACATCGCCTGCATCAACGATTCCGGTTTTTTTCCATTGATAGGAATATCGTTGATCCTGGCATTGTTGATGTTCAGTATCTATATTAAGACCGGCAGACCCATTACAAGGCTCTCATCTTTTGTTGCAGGCCAGTTGTTTATCATCTCTGCCATCGCAGCCGTCGTTTACGCAATGCAATGCAGCCGAATGTTGAGCATTGAGATATATCTGGGATACGTGACACTGTCGACGGCCATTATCCTGCTCCTGCCAAGAATGTACTACAGGATACTTATCAAAAGATACGATGCAAGGCCAATTACCGAGATCATGGACTGGCCTCAGGAGTTTGTCGATGGTCTTGCCACAAAAGCAACCATCTATTATTATGACTCTGCAATTCCCAGGGCATTCGCTTCGGGAGAAGCTATCTTTCTGTCCCTGGGATTACTGGAGCTTATGGAGAAACATGAGCTGCAAGCCATCCTCGCACACGAGGTATGGCACATTCGCCACAATAGCAGAACGCCGATACTGAGACAACTGGCATTGATGAGTTTTACCAGGAACGGTGCAGAAGATGAACTGGAGGCACTTGCGGACATGTTCGCAGAAAAAGTCGTTGGAAGGAGTTCTCTGGAATCGGCGAGAGCGAAGATAAGCTGACAAAAGATTAAGTGAATGGCATGTGTATGAGGACACAAACGAGAACAGGAAATATGTTGGAACAAATAAAATATTGAATAAGGGATATTACAACCCAACCTTCTTAAATACTAAAAATCCACTTATTTAATCAAAAAAGGACAGAACATGCCTCAAATTCCAAATGAACATCCCACCCTCTGGATAAAATCCGGCAAATCCAGGTCACTTCAGGGAAAAACAATCGTGCTTGCAGTCACAGGCAGCATCGCTGCTGTGAGAACAGTAGAGCTTGCACGGGAATTTATCCGCAGGGGAGCAGATGTATATGTGGTCATGAGTGAAGCTGCCGGGTGGATTATAAACCCTATGGCCCTGCACTACGCCACTGGAAACGAAGTTATCACTTCGATTACCGGAAAAGTTGAGCATGTGGAGTTCTTTGGCAACCTTGGCAGAGCAGACCTCCTACTAGTTGCACCTGCAACAGCTAATACAATCGGAAAAATCGCAGCAGGGATAGATGACACACCTGTGACGACCTTTGCCACCACAGCCATCGGAGCAGGCAAGCCAGTAATGATCGTGCCTGCAATGCATGAGGATATGTACAACCACCCGGCAGTTATGGAAAATATAGAGAAGATAAAAGACTGGGAGATCAGCTTCGTCGGACCAAGGCTAGAAGAAGGCATTGCCAAGATAGCAGGTAATGATGAGATCGTACTGGAAGTCGAACGCCGTATCGGCAGCAACACATTACACGGGAAAAAGGTCCTCATTACAAGCGGTTCAACTGCCGAATCCGTTGACCCTATACGCATAATCACTAACAGGGCATCCGGGAAGACTGGCGTTGAGCTGGCACTGGAAGCTTATCGCAGGGGTGCTGATGTCACCATCGTTCACAGAAACAAGCTTGGAATCTACGGGATAAATGAGATGTATGCAGAAAGCGCCGAGCAGATGACAAATACAGTTCTGGAAGAACTTGGAAAGGGCTGTGATGTGCTGGTAAGTGCAGCTGCAATTGGCGATTACACACTCGATTCATCTCAGACGAAAATAAAGTCAGGAGGAGAACTGACTCTTTCCCTCAGACCGACTAACAAACTCATTAAAGAAGCAAGAAAAACCCATCCTGAAATAAAGATAGTCGGCTTCAAGGCAGAGACAGGCATTGGACAGGAAGAGCTTTTCAAACGTGCCCTGCATACTCTGGAGAGCTCGGAACTCGATATGATAGTTGCAAACGATGTCAGTTCAGGAGGCATGGGTACAGAAGAGAACAGTGTGTATATTATCCATCCTGGCAGGAAAGAGCACACAAACATAAGCGGTTCTAAAAGTATGATTGCAAGTGCCCTGATGGATGAGATTACCAGAATGTTCCCGGAAGGGGAAAAACATTAATGGCCTTCGAAGACATTGCCAGTGCAAAAGCATTTGCACCGGCTCATATTACCGGTTTTTTTGAAGTGCATGACCATAATGATCCTTTAAGGAAAGGATCCACAGGATGTGGAATAGTTCTTAATGCAGGCATTGAGACAACTGTCTTCTGCGGGGAAGGAATAGAGAAGACAGAAATATCACTCAATGGCCAGAGAGTTGAAGGACAAACAATACGCACCGTAGCTGAAGCACTTACCGACAGCCCGGTAAAAGTAGAATGCAAAGCAGAAATACCCATTGAGTCCGGCCTGGGTGCATCCGGTGCAGGCGCTCTGGGGACGGCTTATGCGCTTAACTCTGTTCTTGGCCTCAATCTCACTGCCAACAGATTGAATCAGGTTGCACATTTAGCAGAGGTAAAGAACAGCAGCGGATTGGGAGATGTTGCTGCCCAATCATTGGGTGGAATCGTGATTAGAAAAACGCCAGGTGCTCCTGGCATAGGAATTTATGACAGGATACCTTCAGGTGAGGAAAATGTCTGGTGTGTCGTACTTGGAGAGCTATCCACATCATCAGTACTGAACAGAAAGGAAAAAGTTGAGAGCATCAATCTGGCAGGAGAGACAGCTATGAATAAACTCATGGAAAAACCCACAATGGAGAATTTTATGCTCTGCTCCAGGGAATTTTCCATCGAAACCGGCCTGTCAGATGATAAAATAGCAGAAGTTATAGAAGCTGTAGAATCTGCAGACGGGATCGCATCCCAGGCAATGCTGGGAAACACAGTCTTTGCAATGGCACAAAAACCAGAAGATAATGAGATAGCGGATGTACTTTCGGATTTCGGGAACGTATTACAGTACAGGATAAACACCGGTAGTGTGAAACTTGTCAGAAAGAACAGAAAGGTACAAACTTATTTAAATACACGATCATAGTTCACTGAAGACTATATTTGAATAAAAAAAAGGAGAAGTAAAAACATGGTTATTGAAGAACAATGGGATCCTAAGCCACCTAAGGAAGGCCCAAACATTCCGATAAAAGAGATACCACCGATATTCGTAACGGTATTCCGATCTATTGCGATCATATTCATAATTTTAATCGTCTTTTCAGTGATGTTCGGCTCGATATTCGTATCCATCGGTGCCGGAGAGGTAGGAGTGAAATTCAACCAGTTCGGGGGCGTTGAAGAAGAGGAACTCGGGGAAGGTCTGCACATAGTCCCTCCATGGGTAAGCGTTACCAAATATTCTGTCAGGAGTGAAACATACACTATGAGCGGAACAGAAGGTGAAGGCCAGGTTTCAGGTGATGACCAGATAAAAGCCCTTACAGTAGAAGGACTTACCCTTGGAATGGATATAACTGTCAGGTACAGGTTAATACCCGATGAAGTCAGCACAGTACATCAGACCCTGGGAAGTAACTATGCTGAAAAGATAATACGTCCCTCAATAAAGTCATCTATACGTGAAGTAGTATCAACCAAAACCGCCCTGGAAGTCTATGGAGAGGAAAGGCAACAGGTAGCAGGAGAAATGCTGACCAATATTGACGAAGCTTTGGGAAGCGATGGTATCATTGTAGAAGAAGTACTGGTAAGAAACGTCGTATTGCCAACAAGAGTCGCAGAGGCTATTGAGGCAAAGCTCCAGGCAGACCAAGAAGCCCAGAGGATGGTCTTCGTTAAGGAAAAAGAACAGCTTGAGGCAGAGAGAAAAATCATCGAGGCAAATGGTCTTGCAAATGCAACCATTGCAAAGGCACATGGTGAGGCCGAGGCATTGAGCGTCATCAATGAAGAACTGTCAAAGAACCCGAACCTGATTGATTACAAGTACATAGAGATGCTTCAGGGCCAGGAAATATCCACAATGATAGTTCCTACAGACCAGGGACTTATACTGGATACAAGCAAATAAGCAACTAAGTGAATCGAAGCAAATTGGGAGATACGGACATAAATGACAGGAATTCCCAGGGATCATCCAAGGTATGAATCCCTCATCACCCGGGAAAAAATAATAGATGGAATACATATGGGCATCACCAGTCAGCAAGGACTGGTGGCCCAGGGCAGAGGAGAAGCATTCGATTACCTTATAGGAGAACGAACAACAGAATCTGCAGCCTTTGCAGAGCGTGCGGCTGTGGCCCATATACTTCTTGCCAAGAACCCGATAATTTCCGTTAACGGGAACACCGCAGCCCTCGTGCCTGAAAGCCTTGTAGCACTTGCAGATGTTACAGGGGCTATGCTTGAGGTGAACCTTTTCCACAGAAGTGATGCAAGGGTACACAAGATAATAGAACATCTCAAAGCCAATGGAGCAGGAAAAGTGCTCGGCGGCAAGGGTGACAAAAGGCTTGGACTGTCCCATGACCGTGCCATAGTGGATGAAGAAGGCATCTTCAGTGCCGATGTGGTGCTCGTACCCCTTGAAGACGGAGACCGTTGTCAAAAACTGGTAGAAATGGAGAAGACTGTGATCACAATTGATCTGAACCCACTCTCAAGAACATCCTTAAGCGCCACAATATCGATCGTGGATAATGTGACCCGGGCATTGGAGAACATGATCCAGTTCGCAAAAGACATGAAGCATGACAGCAGGGAATCGCTTCAGGAGGTTATTGACTCATATGAAAACAATAAAGTGATCCCCGATGCACTTTATGCCATCCAGGAAAAGTTGAAACAGCAGTCAGAGGAAAGAGGAATCCAATGGATCTGATAGAACGTACAAGGGAGTTTGTTGCCGAAACACTGGCAAATGAGCCAAGTACACATGATATCTCACACATCGAACGTGTGGAGGGGCTTTGCCTGGAGATTCATGAAATGGAAGGTGGTGACCCCCAGGTGCTTCAGCTTGCAGCATTGCTGCATGATATCGGAATAGTGAAGGAGCACCAGGAAGGCGGGAACCATGCCGAGTACGGTGCGGAAATTGCACGTGAATTCCTGTCCTCCGAAGGAGCTGACAGTAATGTGATAAACCATGTGACATCCTGCATCCGGACTCACAGATTCAGCAGAGGTATGAAAGCCGAGACCATCGAAGCCTGTATACTTCAAGATGCCGACAGGCTGGATGCACTGGGAGCAGTCGGAATATTCCGCTCACTTGTTTCTATGGGAGCCCTGAGGGCACTGAAACAAACCATTGGTACCGTCAAAGAAACTTCTATGAATGCTTATACTGAAGATCCCTTTGACGGATTCTATGATTACATGCAAAGAAAACCTTTTAAGATAATGGACAGACTTAATACGGAAACTGCAAAGGTGATTGCAGAACAGCGATTAAGGATAATGCACCTGTACCTGGAAGAACTTGAAAAGGAAACAGGTCAAGAGAGGTAAAGATGGCTGATATCATAATAGAGAATGCTTACATACTTACGATGGACCCCGATAAAAGAGACATTGAGAAAGGGGTTGTGGTGATTGAGAATGGTATCATCACAGAAGTCGGCAGTTCGACAGATAAAACTGCAGAGAAAGTAATTGACGCCAAAGACAGCATTGTCATGCCCGGACTGATAAACACTCACTGCCATGCAGGAATGACCTTGTTCAGAGGCTATGCTGATGACATGCCACTACAGGACTGGCTTGAGAATCACATATGGCCCGCAGAAGCTAAGGTCACTGATGAGGATATTTATGTAGGGACACAGCTTGCCTGCCTGGAGATGATTAAATCGGGAACAACGGCTTTTGCAGACATGTACATCCATATGGACAGGGTAGCACAGGCGGTTAATGAATCTGGTATGAAGGCAGCGCTTTCCTACGGAATGATCGACTTTGGAGATAAGGAGAAAGCAGATGCCGAACTTAAAGAAGGTGCCAGGTTCGTAGAAGAATGGAAAAGAAAATCAGATGGCAGAATAACCACAATGTACGGACCCCATGCGCCTAACACGTGTTCAGAGGATTTTCTCATAAGGGTTAAGGAGCAGGCTGTTAAAGACGGCGTAAGGATACACATTCATGTTCTGGAAACTGAAGCTGAACTTAACCACATGAAAGAAAACTTCGGTGTATGTTCCATACATTTCCTCAAGAATATTGACTTCTGGGGACCCGATGTGCTTGCAGCCCACTGTGTCTGGCTATCTGACGGTGATATAAAGATACTTGCAGAACACAATGTGAACATTTCCCATAATGTTATAAGCAATATGAAGCTGGCATCGGGAATTGCACCTGTTGCAAAGCTACTTGATGCCGGAGCCAACGTGTCACTTGGAACGGACGGATGCGCATCCAATAACAATCTTGATCTGTTTGAGGAGATGAAAACAGCAGCATTGCTCCAGAAGGTCAGCACTATGGACCCCACGGTACTACCTGCACGTGAAGTTCTTGAAATGGCCACTGTGAACGGAGCAAAAGCACTTGGCATAAACAGCGGAATGCTTAGGAAAGGATGCAACGCTGATATTATAATTGTTGACATGAAAAAGCCACATCTTACTCCATTGTACGATGTAGCGTCACATATGGTCTATGCTGCCTGTGGAAAAGATGTCAAAACTACCATCGTGAACGGAAAAATACTGATGGAGGATTACAAAGTAATCAGTCTTGATGAACAAAGCATCCTTGAGAAGATACAAAAAGCCTCAAAGGAACTAGTCTCAAGAATTAACTCTTAAATATTAGATGCAGAAGTATACACAACATTCGTAATTAAACTATTAAGGAGATACTAAATGAGTAATAAAGAAATGGTGGAATCCGGGAACCAGAAAATAGAGTGGGCTCGCAATCACATGCCGGTTCTTGCCGCAGTTAGGGAGCAGTTTGAGAAAGAAAAGCCACTTAAGGGACACAAGGTCGCAATGGCACTACACGTTGAAGCTAAAACAGCAGTGCTTGTAGAGACGCTGGCTGCAGGTGGTGCGGAAGTTGCTATTACCGGTTGTAACCCGTTGAGCACACAGGATGATGTATCACTTGCCCTTGATACGCGTGATTGTATAGATTGCCATGCAAGCTATGACTGTTCTACAGAAGAATATTATGATGCTATCGATAAGGTTCTCGACTTCGGACCCGATATTACAATTGATGATGGTGCCGACCTCATCTTCAAGATGCATACAGAACGTCCGGAAATGCTTGCTACCATCCTCGGAGGCTGTGAAGAAACAACTACCGGAATCCACAGGCTCAAATCCATGGAACGTGAAGGTGCCCTGAAGATGCCTGTTATTGCTGTCAATGATGCTATGACAAAATTCCTTTTTGACAACCGCTATGGTACAGGACAATCATCCTGGGATGGCATAATGAGAACCACAAACCTCCTTGTTGCCGGCAAGAATGCTGTCATCGGCGGATACGGATGGTGTGGAAAAGGAGCTGCTATGCGTGCAAGAGGGCTCGGAGCAAATGTTATCGTTACCGAGGTAGACCCTATAAGAGCACTGGAAGCCCGTATGGATGGGAATGAGGTTATGCCTATGAAAGAAGCAGCAAAGATAGGAGACATATTCCTAACTACCACAGGCAATCGTGATATCCTCACAAAAGAACACTTTAAGGTCATCAAAGACGGCGCAATACTTGCCAATTCAGGTCACTTTAACGTAGAGATAAATCTTGAGGACCTTGAGAAAATGGCTAAGTCAGTTCGAACTGTGAGGAAAAACATTATAGAGTACGACCTTGGCGACAGGAAAGTCAACGTTCTTGCCGAGGGCAGGCTTGTAAACCTTGCAGCAGGCGACGGCCATCCTGCTGAAGTTATGGATATGAGTTTCGCAAACCAGGCGCTCTGTGTAAGATACATTGCAGAGAACAAATTGGTAAATGGTGTGCATTCCGTCCCCCATGAACTGGACATAGGTGTTGCAGAAATGAAACTTAAGTCCATGGGTATCAGCCTGGACAAGCTCTCACCGGAGCAGGCTGAATATATGGACAGCTGGTCATGCGGTACATAAAACCACATCCATAACTTCTTTTCTTTTTCTCTTTTTTTTCTCCGGGCAAATTCTGCAGAGATGAACATCTGGATAAGTTGTGCTTTAAATCAAGGAAGAAAAATACTGAAAAACAATGTGCAACGCATTAAAAAAGAAAAATCTGTGCTACAGTATAAAAAGCCAAATTACTCATATATATACATTATGAGATTTAATTATTTAACCAGATATAAATAAAATAGAGAACAAATAAATATAAATACCCAAATAACATTACAGGATGAAGATCGCAGCAATGGCAGCGGTTTCCACAAGATATATATACCATGGATTCCTTTTGTCACCGCTACACCGAAGAAAGGGCGTGCAGTACCTCCAGCAAAAACCATGCAAATCACAATGGGCTCGTAGCTCAGTCAGGCAGAGCGTCTGGCTTTTAACCAGACGGCCTAGGGTTCAAATCCCTACGAGCCCGCCACATTTTGCAAGGGGTGTTCACGTTCACATTTTTGAGGGAGGAAATTAAGTGAGAAAGTTCAGCCTGCTCGACCATGAGTTAATCCCGAAACATGAGATTATGTCGGAAGAAGAATTAAAAACTGTTTTAAAAGCATACAATATCGGGAAAGAACAACTTCCAAAGATTAAAACTGACGATCCTGTGATACAGGAGATAGGGGCACAGGCAGGAGAAGTTGTCAAGATTACCCGAAATAGCCAGACAGCCGGCGAGGCGTATTATTACAGACTTGTAATTGCGTGAAATAAACCAAGTTTCATTTCACAAGAAAGCAAGGACAGTATCATTATGTTTTTTTCACGATATCATTAAGTCACATAAAGAGGGTGCTATCATAGCGTTAAGTAAAGGACAGATTGCGAACTCATTTTTTACGAAAGATAAGATCGTACAGCATCACATCGATTCATATAACAAGTTTCTGGAGACCGGGCTTCAGAAGATAATCGATGAACAAAAAATAATTGAAACGGATCTTGAAGATACATACATCAAACTGGGCAAGATACGAGTGGAGAATCCTATTGTAAAAGAGGCTGACGGAGCCATCGAAAGACTCTACCCGAACGAAGCAAGGTTAAGGAATCTCTCATATTCAGCCCCGCTTTATCTCCAGATGAGCGTGGTAGAGGGTGAGGAAGAAAAGGAGCCACAGGAAGCGAAAATCGGCCAGCTTCCCGTAATGATCAAATCCAACATTTGTAACCTGCAAGATATAACTGATGAGGAAATGGTCAAATACGGAGAAGATCCCCTTGACCCGGGAGGATATTTCATTGTTAACGGAACCGAGCGTGTAGTTATGACGCTTGAGGATCTCGCTCCCAACAAGATTCTCGCAGAGTTCGGAGAAAGATACGGCGACATCATAGAGGTTGCAAAAGTATTCTCACAAAGAAGAGGTTACAGGGCACTTGTAGTTGTTGAAAGGGGAAGAAAATCACTTCTTGAGGTCTCATTCCCATCTATCTCAGGACGTGTCAATTTCATCACACTTATGAGAGCACTCGGTGTGGAGACTGACGAGGATCTTGTCAAAATCGTATCCACAGATCCTGAGATCATGAAGTTCATGTTCGAGAACCTTGAGGAAGCAGAAGTCGACACCATGGAAGAAGCCATGGAAAAGATAGGTTCCCGTGTTGCTTCAGGACAGGCCAGAGACTACCAGATCAAACGTGCCAATTACGTTATTGACAGATATCTGTTGCCACATCTGGGTAATGAGCCGGACAACAGGGTGGCAAAGGCAAATTTCCTTGGAAGAATGGCCGAGTCATGTTTCGAACTTGCTCTGTCAAAGAGGAAACAGGATGATAAAGACCACTATTCCAACAAGAGACTCAAGCTTACAGGAGACTTGATGGAAGACCTCTTCAGGGTGGCTTTCAACAGGCTTTCACGTGACATAAAATACCAGCTCGAAAGGGCAAACATGAGAAACCGTGAACTCAACGTTATTACGCTTGTAAGGGCAGATGTGCTTACTGACAGGTTACAGCATCCACTCGCAACAGGAAACTGGGTAGGCGGAAGAACAGGTGTATCACAGCTTCTTGACAGGACAGATTATATCTCAACACTCTCCCACTTAAGGCGTGTTATCTCCCCACTCTCGAGGGCGCAACCGCATTTCGAGGCCCGTGATCTGCATCCCACACAATGGGGAAGGTTATGCCCTTCAGAAACCCCTGAAGGTCCTAACTGTGGTCTGGTGAAGAATTTTGCACAAATGGTAGAACTTTCTACCGGAACCGATGACAGTAAAGCCATCAAGAGCATATTACGTGACCTTGGAGTCGTGCCGACAATACTGCATTCTGCAACTATGAAGGTAGACTACGAAGGAGAACTGGAAGACTACATTGAAGAACTTGATAACATCCAGCACACAGAAGAAACGACTTCTGAACCTATCGGGTATTCAAACTATTCTGATACACTGGATGACAGCGTAGGAGGTAATATCGATGAATGAGGCAAAAGTTTTCTTGAATGGAGAGCTGATAGGAACACATACAGATCCTGTTGACCTTGTCGAAAATATCAGGAAACAGCGTCGGGAAGGATTAATTTCCAGCCAGATCAATGTGACCCTGTATGAAGACATTCATGAAGTAATTATCAACTCGGACATGGGTCGTGCAAGAAGACCTGCCATCATCGTAAAAGATGGAAAATCCCTTATCAGCCAGGAAGAACAGGAAAGGATTGCAGAAGGGGAATTGACATTCGAAGAACTTCTCAGTGAAGGAAAAATAGAATTCCTTGATTCTGAAGAAGAAGAGAATGCTTTCATTGCACTTTATGGTGAGGACATCACCGAAAATCACACCCACCAGGAAATCAATCCTGGCCTTATGCTTGGAATATGTACTGGAATGGTACCTTATCCAGAGCACAATGCATCACCTCGTAACACCATGGGTGCGGCGATGGTTAAACAGTGTATAGGAGTATCCACATCAAACACAAAACTCAGGCCAGACACACGTGCACATCTTTTGCACTATCCACAGAAGGCAATGGTAAGAACCCAGACCTGTGAAGCTATTCACTTCGATGAAAGGCCTGCAGGGCAAAACTTCGTGGTAGCTGTCATGTCCTACGAAGGACACAATATTGAAGATGCACTGGTCTTCAACAAGGGCTCCATCGAGAGAGGCCTTGGAAGAAGCCACTTCCTCAGGACATTCGAAGGCGAGGAAAGAAGATATCCGGGAGGACAGGAAGATAAGTTTGAGATCCCGGATTCAGAGTACAGAGGTGCCCGTAGTCCCGAAGCATATGCAAACCTGGACGTCGACGGTCTTGTGAACCCGGAAACCATCGTCGGACCAAATGACGTACTTATCGGGAAAACCAGTCCTCCACGTTTCCTTGAAGAACAATCTGATTTCGGAATAACCGTAGAACAACGCAGGGAAAGTGCAATCACCATGCGTTCCAACGAGAAAGGTATAGTTGATACGGTGCTGCTTACAGAATCCATCAATGGTACCAGGCTTGCAAAGGTGAAGATAAGAGACCAGAGGATTCCCGAGATTGGTGACAAATTCGCATCCAGACACGGACAGAAAGGTGTTATCGGACTCATCGTACCATACAACGACATGCCATTTACAGAAAAGGGAATGGTTCCTGACCTTGTGATCAACCCACATGCAATCCCTTCACGTATGACAGTCGGTCACGTGCTTGAAATGATCGGAGGAAAAGTAGGCTCCATGGAAGGAAGACGTATCAACGCTACTGCATTCTCAGGAGAATACGAAGATGACCTGCGTGCAGGACTTAAGGAGCAGGGATTTGCACATACAGGCAAGGAAGTATTCTTTGACGGAGTTACCGGAAAGAAAATCCAGGCAGATGTGTTTGTCGGAGTTATCCTTTACCAGAAGCTGCACCACATGGTTGCTTCAAAGATGCATGCAAGATCCCGCGGTCCTGTACAGGTGCTTACCCGCCAGCCAACCGAAGGACGTGCCCGTGAAGGAGGTCTGCGTTTCGGAGAAATGGAGCGTGATGTGCTTATTGGCCACGGCGCTGCAATGACATTGAAGGAAAGATTACTGGATGAATCAGACAAGGTAGTGGAACTTGTTTGCGGTCACTGCGGAATGATCGCCACTTTCGACAGGAAGAGAAATATCAGGTACTGTGCGAACTGTGGTGCCGAGACTGATATCCATCCGGTGGAAATGAGCTATGCATTCAAATTATTGCTTGATGAGATCAAGTCCCTTGGTGTGGCTCCTAGGCTGCAGCTCGAGGATGCTGTGTGAGGTGATATAATATGAAAGATCTGCCATCAATTCCTAAAAGGATCGGTGCTATCAAATTCGGTTTGTTATCACCACGCGAAGTAAGGAAAATGAGTGTGACCTCAATCATCACTGCAGACACATATGATGATGATGGTTACCCGATTGACATGGGACTTATGGACCTGAGGCTCGGTGTGATAGACCCCGGTCTTAAATGTAAGACATGTGGAAGCCGTGCAGGCGAATGTCCCGGACATTTCGGACATATCGAGCTCGTAGCTCCTGTAATCCATGTAGGATTCAACAAGACCATACGTAAAACCCTTCGTTCAATATGCCACAACTGTAGCAGGTTGCTTCTGGAGGCAGGGAAGAAGGATGAATTCCTTGCACAGCTTACCAGCTCCAAGGAAATGGGACACTTGCCTGATGACATCGTCAACGAAGTCTTCAAGGAAGCCCGCAAGACAAAGGTTTGTCCCTATTGTTCTGCCGAACAGAAGGAGATAAAATTCGAGAAACCTACGGATTATATTGAGGACGGACACAAGCTGACTCCAACCGAGATAAGGGATCGCTTTGAAAGCGTACCCGATGAAGACGTTAAAGTTCTTGGAATGGATCCTGCAAGTGCAAGACCCGAATGGATGGTACTCACCGTACTTCCTGTACCACCGGTAACTGTCAGGCCTTCCATTACCCTTGAATCCGGTCAGCGCAGTGAGGACGACCTCACCCACAAGCTTGTAGATATTATACGTATTAATCAGAGATTCCAGGAGAACCGTGATGCTGGTGCTCCACAGCTAATCATTGAAGATTTATGGGAACTCCTTCAGTACCATGTGACAACTTTCTTTGACAATGAAGTTTCCGGCGTACCACCTGCAAGACACAGGTCAGGAAGGCCCCTGAAAACCCTTACCCAGCGTCTTAAAGGTAAGGAAGGAAGGTTTAGAGGAAGTTTGTCAGGTAAACGTGTGAACTTCTCTGCACGTACTGTTGTATCTCCCGAACCAAACCTGAGCATCAATGAGGTCGGCGTGCCCTTTGAAATCGCAAGACAGATGACAATACCCGAGAGGGTAACCTCCAGGAACCTTGAGCTGCTTCGTGTGTATGTGGAGCGTGGAAGTGAGGTCCATCCCGGTGCTAATTATGTAATCCGTGATGATGGCAGGCGCATCAGGGTATCAGAGATCAATAAGGAAGAACTCGCCGAGAAACTGGAAGTAGGCTGGACAGTTGAAAGACAGCTTATGGACGGAGATATTGTCCTGTTTAACAGGCAGCCATCATTGCACAAGATGAGTATCATGTCACACAGGGTAAAAGTACTACCATTTAAGACATTCAGGCTGAACCCTGCAGTATGTCCACCATATAATGCTGACTTTGACGGTGATGAGATGAACATGCATGTTCTTCAGACCGAAGAGTCAAGGGCTGAGGCCAGCATTCTCATGCAGGTGCAGGAAAACATCCTCTCCCCACGTTTCGGAGGACCCATCATTGGTGGTATACATGACCACATATCAGGACTGTTCTTGCTAACCAGGAATGAGAACAAGATCACAAAGAATGCAGCTCTGGAGCTTCTCAGAAAATCCGATGTTAGAGACCTTCCCGAGCCTGCAAGTTACTCCGAAGACGGAGAGCCTCTCTGGAACGGTAAGCAGATATTCAGCCAGATATTGCCAAAGGGATTGTACCTTGAATTCCCTGCCCAGGTATGTTACAAATGTGACATCTGCAAGAAGAAAGACTGCGAGTACAATGCTTATGTAGTGATTGAGGATGGAGAGATGATCCTGGGAACCATCGATGAACAGTCAATCGGTGCTTTCAAAGGCAAGATCCTTGATAAGATGGTAAAGGAATATGGTTCCGAGGCAGGAGCAAAGTTCGTGGATGATTTCACAAGACTTGCAATACGTGGTGTTATGAAGACCGGACTCAGTTTCGGAATAAGTGATGAAGACATACCACTTACTGCCAAGACCCAGATAGCCAACCTGCTTAATGAAGCTGAAGATAATGTCAAGCGTCTTATCGAAGCCTATGAGGCAAAAGAGCTGGAACCATTGCCAGGACGTACTCTTGAGGAAACCATTGAAATGAAGATCATGCAGGAGCTTGGTAAAGCCAGGGACCAGACCGGTAATATTGCAGGAAGGCAGCTAGGTCTTGAAAATTCAGCTGTGATAATGGCTAAATCCGGTGCAAGAGGTTCAATGCTTAACCTTACCCAGATGGCTGCCTGTGTTGGTCAGCAGGCTGTTCGTGGTGAAAGGATAAGGAGAGGTTACTCAGGAAGGACACTCCCGCACTTTGACAAGGGTGACCTTGGAGCAGATGCGCACGGTTTTGTAAAAGCCAGCTACAAGAGTGGCCTTAATCCGACCGAATATTTCTTCCACGCAATCGGTGGCCGTGAAGGTCTTGTGGACACTGCGGTCCGTACATCACAATCAGGTTACCTCCAGAGGAGACTTGTGAACGCATTGCAGGATCTGGAAGTACAATATGACGGTTCTGTTCGTGAGACTCGTGGCGTCGTAGTACAATTCAAATATGGTGAGGATGGAATCGATTCTACCAAGAGTGATTATAGTAAGCCGGAAGCTGTACACCGAATAGTCAGGATGGTTACCGGGAAAGAGGTGAACTGAAATGAGCATCAGTGAAACTACCATAGATGCGATGATCGAGAATCTCGATCTTCCTTTGAATATAAAGAAGACCCTGAGAGACGATGCGATCAAAGTAGGTGTAACAAAGAAGGAGCTTGAAGAAATCATCGAACGTCTCATGGAAAGTTATGATTATGCCTGTGTGGAGCCCTGTGAAGCTGTAGGTGTTGTATCAGCACAGTCCATAGGAGAACCAGGTACACAGATGACAATGCGTACATTCCACTATGCAGGTGTGGCCGAAATTAACGTTACCCTCGGACTGCCCCGTCTTATTGAGATCGTGGATGCAAGAAAGCAACCAAGCACACCGATGATGACTATCGCACTTGAGGAAGGATATGCAACCGACAGGGACAAGGCCCGTATACTTGCCTGGGAGATAGAGGCAACACATATCGAACACCTTGCAGACATCACAACTGACTTGGCAAACATGCAGCTCATCATCGACCTGCATGAAAAGACGCTGATGCAGAGATCCCTTACTGCGGATGAGATCGCAGACAAGCTAAGAGATTCACTGGATGTTATGGTAAATATTTCAGGAAATATTCAGAATCAGATAGTGTTGGTACCTAATTCTCCTTCGTACAGGGAACTCTTGCAACTTGCCAAGAATATCCATGGCATTACCCTCAAGGGTATTGAAGGTATCAAAAGGGTTGTAATCAGGAAGGATGGCGAAGAATATACCCTTTATACCGAAGGCTCACAGCTTAAAGAAGTTCTGCAAATAGAAGGCGTGGATGTTACAAGGACCTATACCAATAACATCGGAGAAATCTACGATGTATTCGGCATCGAGGCTGCCAGAAATGCAATTATTACTGAAGCAACCAATACTCTTTCCGAGCAGGGTCTTACTGTGGACATCAGGCATATCATGCTTGTATCGGACATCATGTGTTCGGACGGTGAAGTGAAGCAGATCGGAAGACATGGAATCTCCGGTGAGAAAGCCAGTGTCTTTGCACGTGCTGCTTTCGAGGTCACAGTCAACCACCTGCTTGATGCGGGAATGCGTGGTGACAGGGACGAACTCAATGGTGTAACTGAGAACATCATTGTTGGCCAGCCAATTAAGCTTGGTACAGGCGACGTACACCTAGTTTCCAGATAAACAATATGATGTTGCTTAGGAAGAACAACCAGAAACTACATATAAGGAATCATTTATTAGAATACAAATCTCAAATTGATTACAAATGAGTTGATCTAAATGGATATTAACATTGATAAAGCACTTATCAAGGTCATCAGAACCGGGAAAGTCATTATCGGCTCAAACCGGACTATTGATGCTGCTGTAAAGAATGAAGCGAAAATGGTGGTACTCGCTGCAAACTGCCCTCCAGAAATCAGAGAGAAAGTAGAGAGCACAGACGTACCTGTACTTAATTACCCAGGCCCTGGCACCGAACTTGGACCTGCATGCGGTAAGCCTTTCATCATTGCAGCAATGGCTATCCTTGACAGCGGCGAATCTGATATTTTAGCTGCATCTTAAAGGGAGTGCCTTACTTGAGTGAGATCAAGCTGTCTACAGAAGGGATCAGATATATTGCATTATTTGAAAAACTGACGGGAGCAACGGTCAAGGATTGTATAATCGATGACGGACGCATAATATATGTGATCAAGGAAGGCGACATGGGCGCTGCTATAGGAAAGAATGGAGATCACATAAACCGGATGAAAAAAACTGTAGATAAGCATATAGATCTTGTAGAATACTCAGAGGAACCTGTTGCTTTTATCAAGAATGCATTCGGCCCGGTAACTGTCAAATCGGTGAACATCGTTAGCCGAAACAACAAGCGATTAGCTTATGTAGAAGTATCTAATAAGGACAAGGGACTTGCCATAGGACGTAATGGGAAAAATATAGAGAAAGTCAAGCTTGTTGCTAAAAGGCATCATGATATAGATGACGTTATCTTGCAATGATAATTACAAAGTCAACAACTCACAATAATACATAATCGGAGACATAATAATGCCAAATGGAAAATATGCAGCTCACACGGTTCAACGCATGCGAAAGGATGCAAGATGGAAGGACTCTCGCTATAACAGGCGTGAACTTGGTCTTAACGTAAAGGCAGATCCACTCAGTGGCGCACCTCAGGGAAGAGGTATCGTACTTGAAAAGGTGGGCGTTGAAGCAAAACAGCCGAACTCGGCTATCAGGAAATGTGTAAGAATACAACTGATCAAGAATGGTCGTCAGGTATCAGCTTTCTGCCCTGGTGACGGTGCAATCAACTTCATTGATGAGCACGACGAGGTTACAGTAGAAAGAATAGGTGGCCGTATGGGTGGTGCAATGGGTGATATCCCAGGTGTACGTTTCAAGGTCATCGCAGTGAACAATGTATCTCTTAATGAGATGGTCATCGGCCGCAAGGAAAAACCAAGGAGATAATTTACATGATAAAATTATTTGGAAAATGGGATTTCGGAGAGGTAGAGGTCGCTGATCTTGGAATCAAGAGCTATGTGAACCTGGACCCTGTAATAATTCCACACAGTAATGGAAAACATGCAAGGCAGCAGTTCAACAAGTCCGACATATCCATCGTCGAGCGTCTTGTGAACAATGTCATGCGCAACGAGCAGAATACCGGCAAGAAGCAGTCTGCACTCAGGATCGTTGAGGAAGCCTTTGACATAATCAGCACAAAGACACAGAAGAACCCTATGCAGGTACTTGTCGAGGCTATTGCACATGCAGGACCAAGAGAAGAAGTCGTAAGGCTCAAATACGGAGGAATATCCGTACCAAAGGCTGTTGATACATCTTCACAGAGGCGTGTGGACACTGCATTAAGATATATTACAATGGGTGCCAACCAGGCAGCTTTCAAATCAAAGAAAAGTGCAGCCTCCTGCCTTGCATCCGAGATAATCGCTGCGGCAAACCGCGATGCTAAATGCTTCTCCATTAACAGAAAGGATGCAAAGGAAAGGGTTGCGAAGGCAGCACGTTAACGCCATACATATTATAATAATTAGAAAATTCCAGGAAACAGGTAGTAAATATGGCTAAAAGCGACAAAATGGTTGACCGTGTTGCGGGGCTTATGAAGGAGCCAAAGATGATACGCAACATTGGTATCGTTGCGCACATCGATCACGGAAAAACAACATTATCAGACAACCTTCTTGCAGGTGCAGGCATGCTCTCAAAAGAGCTTGCTGGTAACGCATGCTGGACAGATTCTGATGAAGAAGAACAGGAAAGAGGTATTACAATTGATTCCGCAAACGTTTCAATGGTCCACGAGTATGAGGACGAAGAATATCTCATTAACCTTATTGATACCCCGGGTCACGTAGACTTTGGTGGTGACGTAACTCGTGCAATGCGCGCTGTGGACGGTGCAGTTGTGGTTATTGATGCTGTAGAAGGTACAATGCCACAGACTGAGACTGTTCTCAGGCAGGCATTGAAGGAACATGTCAAGCCGGTACTGTTCATTAACAAGGTTGACCGTCTCATCAACGAACTGCAGGTCGACGGACAGGAAATGCAGATCAGACTCGGTAAGCTTATTGATCACGTAAACAAGCTCATCAAAGGTATGAACGAAGAGCGTTACAAAGCAGGTTGGAGAGTCGATGCTGCTAACGGAACAGTAGCATTCGGTTCAGCACTTTACAACTGGGCTATCAGCGTACCGATGATGCAGAAGACCGGAATCAGTTTCCAGCAGATCTATGATTACAACAAAGCTGATGATGAAGATAGCATAAAGGAACTTGCAGAAAAGTGTCCACTTCATGAAGTCCTGAACGATATGGTTATCAGGTATCTCCCCTCCCCTCTTGAAGCACAGGAAGGAAGGATCAATGCAATCTGGCACGGTGACAAGGAATCTGAGATTGCCAAGTCAATGATCAATGCAGATCCGGAAGGAGATCTTGCTTTCATGGTAACAGACATTACAATGGACCCACATGCAGGTGAAGTCGCAACTGGAAGACTGTTCAGTGGTTCACTTTCCCGTGGAATGGAAGTATATGTATCAGGAGCTGCAAAGAAGAACAGAATTCAGCAGGTCGGTGTTTTCATGGGTCCGAAGAGACTGGAAGTGGAGAACATTCCTGCAGGTAACATTGCAGCTGTAACAGGACTAAAAGATGCTATTGTCGGTTCAACTGTAACTACCCTTGATGGCATGGAACCTTTCGAAAGCATTACTCATGCAAGTGAACCTGTAGTTACTGTTGCTGTTGAAGCAAAGCACATGAAGGATCTTCCAAAACTTGTTGATGTACTGAGACAGGTAGCAAAGGAAGACCCAACCCTTAAGATCACACTTGACGAAGAAACCGGCGAGCACTTGATGGCCGGTATGGGTGAACTTCACCTGGAAGTCATTGCTCACAGGATCGAGCGTGACAAGGGTGTAGAGATTACAACAACACCACCTATTGTTGTGTACCGTGAAACAATTCGCGGTAGTGCCGGCCCTGTTGAAGGAAAATCACCAAACAGGCACAACAGATTCTACGTTGAAGTCGAGCCTCTTGAGGAAGAAGTCAGAGACCTTATCAAAGCGGGTGAGATATCAATGCGCATGCCTGAAGTGGAGCGCAGAGAGAAACTCATGGCAGCAGGAATGAGCAAGGATGAGGCAAAAGGTATTGCAAATATCTTTGAAAGCAATGTTTACATCGATGTAACAAAGGGTATCCAGCACCTTAACGAAACTATGGAACTTATCCTTGAAGGATTCCAGGAAGTAATGAAGGCAGGACCTCTTTCAAAAGAACCATGTATGGGTGTAAAGGTCAAACTCGTTGATGCAAAGCTTCATGAGGATGCTGTCCACAGAGGACCTGCACAGGTAATTCCTGCATCAAGACAGGGTATCCAGGCAGCAATGCTCATGGCAGATGACACACTTCTTGAACCATACCAGAAGGTATTCATCCAGGTTCCACAGGACCAGATGGGCGGTGCAACCAAGGAGATTCAGGGACGTCGCGGAGTTATTGCTGACATGGTGGCAGAAGGTGACATGACCATTATCGAGTCAAAAGCACCCGTATCCGAACTCTTTGGATTTGCAGGAGACATAAGGTCCGCAACTGAAGGACGTGCAATGTGGAGTACTGAGTTTGCAGGATTCGACACACTGCCAACAAACCTGAGCAGTGAGATCGTGTGCTCCATCAGAGAAAGAAAGGGGCTGAAGAAGGACCTACCACAGGCATCTGATTTCTTGAGCCAGTGAGAACAGAGGACTGCAGCATTGGCTGCAAATCCCTTTTCTTCAGAAAGGTTTAAACGTGAAAACAACTATTAGGTCAAATCAAATTGATAATTTATAATTAAAAGTAGGAGATATGAAAATGGCAGCTGAGAAACCACACATGAACTTAGCAGTTATCGGTCATGTTGACCACGGCAAATCAACTTTTGTCGGAAGATTGATGTTCGAAACAGGTGCAGTACCTGCTCACCTTATCGAGAAATACAAGGCAGAAGCAAAAGAGAAAGGAAAAGAATCCTTCGCTTTCGCATGGGTAATGGACTCCCTCAAGGAAGAGCGTGAGAGAGGAGTAACCATCGATATCTCCCACAAGAGATTCGATACCGACAAATACTACTTTACAGTAGTAGACTGCCCAGGTCACCGTGACTTCGTAAAGAACATGATCACCGGTGCTTCCCAGGCAGATGCAGCTGTTCTTGTCGTAGCAGCACCTGATGGTGTAATGGCTCAGACAAGAGAGCACGTGTTCCTTTCAAGGACACTCGGTATCAACCAGCTCATCATTGCTGTTAACAAGATGGATGCAGCTGACTACAGCGAAGAAAGATACAACGAAGTCAAGAAAGATGTAAGCCAGCTTCTCGGTATGGTCGGATTCAAGGCAGACGAAATTCCATTTGTCCCAACATCCGCATTCGAAGGTGACAACATCACAAAGTCAAGCGAGAATACACCATGGTACAAAGGCCCATCACTTCTTGAATGCCTTAACGACCTCAAGGAACCAGAAAAGCCAGACAAGCTTCCACTCCGTATCCCAGTACAGGACGCATACACCATTTCAGGTATCGGAACCGTACCAGTAGGTAGGGTAGAGACTGGTATCATGAAGAAAGGTGAAGATGTGACCTTTAATCCAAGTGGCGTTACCGGAGAAGTAAAGTCAATCGAGATGCACCACGAAGAAGTTCCTGAAGCAGTACCTGGTGACAACATCGGTTGGAACGTACGTGGTGTCGGAAAGAACGATGTCAGAAGAGGTGACGTCTGTGGCCCGGCTGCGAACCCACCATCAGTTGCTGATGAGTTCACCGCCCAGATCGTAGTGCTCCAGCACCCATCCGCGATCACAGCAGGATACACACCTGTATTCCACTGCCACACAACCCAGACCGCATGTACAGTTATGGCACTCAACAAGAAGCTTGATCCAAAGTCAGGTCAGGTCAAGGAAGAGAACCCAACCTTCATCAAGGCAGGAGATGCAGCAATCATTACCGTAAAGCCAACAAGGCCAATGGTAATCGAGCCAGTAAAGGAAATCCCACAACTTGGAAGATTCGCTATCCGTGATATGGGTATGACCATTGCAGCTGGCATGTGCATGAGTGTCACACAGAAATAAGACACTCAACTTTTCCTTTTTTTAGGAGACAAACATGTCACAGAAAGCAAGAATAAGATTATCAGGGATCAGTCCGGTAAACCTGGATGGAGTCTGCGAACAGGTGAAAGCCATTGCAGACAGAACAGGTGTAAGTATCTCAGGACCAGTTCCCCTACCAACTAAAAAGATGGTAGTACCTGTCCGTAAGAGTCCAAGTGGTGACGGAACCGCAACATGGGATCACTGGGAAATGCGTGTACACAAGAGGCTCATCGATATTGCAGCCGACGAACGTGCACTCAGGCAGCTCATGCGTATTCAAGTCCCAAAGGACATAAACATTGAGATCGTATTACAGAACTAAAAACGCTATAGTTATTGTTCACAATAACTATACTCCTTAAACGTTACAGAACATTCTGTAACACCCCAAATATTCTTTTGAATTTTTCAACAAGGACGGTAGTCTTTGTACTTTTTACAAAGACCGTTCACATTACTAAACTGCTAAAATATACAAATTATATATACACCTTCATTCTCAATACAACTGCCAAAATACATCAGTAACGCAACTAATATATCAAGTGAAAACTCAGTAAACTCTGGGGAGATATGTGTGAAAGAGCGAATACTGATATTAGGAGCAGGCTATGCCGGTTCGGTTGTAGCAAATATCCTAGCCAGGGAATTCAGGAATAGAATTGCAAGAGAAGAACTGAAGATAACAATTCTCGACAAAAGTGATACGAGTATTAATCAGGGCGGTTTTACCTTCATCCCTTTTGATCTTTATACACCTGAAGATATCACAAGATCACGGAAGAAACTCATAAGTCCCAGAGTGAAAGCCTTCTATGGAAAGAATGGCGAGGTTACCTCAGTAGATCTCCAAAATAAAGAAGTAACTGTCAGGAGTGGTAAAAAGTACAGTTATGAACACCTCGTCGTTGCAATGGGTTGCAGAGCCGATGTCGATGCTGTTCCGGGGCTTACAGATGACCTTAATACGTTTTATACATCTTTGGAGGATGCTTTCAAGGTACGGGATATCATAAGAAAAATCAATGGAGGAAGAGTTGCAATATCAGTTGCCTCCATGCCTGTTCCCTGCCCCGGTGCACCTATAAAATTCACTTTCATGCTCGATAGTTATCTTCGTAATGTAAAAAAGAACAGGGATGATGTGCAATTGACCCTGTTCTGGCCCATGGAACCCATAGGACCTCCTGAGTTCAATAAAATGGTAAGTGAACAATTTAAAGAAAAGAATGTAGAAGTCATCAGAAACTTCCAGCTCTCCAGCATCGATGCTACTGCAAAAATGTTGACCTCAAAAAATGGTGAAATAGCCAATTACGACTTATTAATCACTATCCCCCCTCATAAAGCTCCCCAACCATTGATAGATTCCGGTCTTACAGATGAAAAGGGATGGCTGTCAGCAAACGAAACCACACTTCAGTACAGAGGGCCTGCGGGTAACTTTGATAATGTATATGTCCTGGGAGATCTTGGACCGGCCCAAATTCTCAAAACAGGAATCGGAGCACATTACCAGGCACTGGCGGTGAGTCAGAACCTGATCAACGATGTTTATGGAAACGGTATGAAGACACACTATGAAGGTGAAACAGGTTGTCCGATAGTAACTGATATGGAAACCCAAACCACACCAGGGAAAGGCTATATTGCCACATGGAAATACGGAGTACCTCCTGCACCTTTCAAGACCACCGAAATAGGCTGGTATCTGTATCGTATGTATTATCATATACACTGGGATGCCAGTGTTAAAGGATTATTCTGAGGAGGGAGAGGCATGACAGAAGATATTACCACCAGTCAGATATCGGGAATCGAAATTACACCTTCAGATGTTGAAGCTTTACTGGACCTGATAAGAACATCACGAATGCTACAGGACTACATGAACGATCAGACTGCACACGGTATAGCTGAAATTGCATCGGTCTATTTCAAAATGATTAACGCAATGATCAGTACTGATCTTGTCGATGTCATGGAGAGAGGATTGCAGGACCCCCAGCTTGATAAAGCTCTTCTGGACCCACCAAAGATAGGAGTCGGCGGTTTGGTCAGGGAAATACAGGATGAAGATTTCCAGAAAGGACTTGGCATCATGATAGAACTTTTGAAAGCTATTGGTCGGGCAGCAAGTGATTAACGCATTTTAATTTCTAGATTTGAATGTACTGTCTGCACCTATCACAAAATCTATAAATATGGATCAGTACACTTAACATAATTGATTCACAATTGTGATGAACATATTTGTCAGTTGGATATTTAAGTATAAAAAAGAAAGATATCTCTGACAAAGGTATAATTCATGAACCTTACCAGCAAGGAAACACTTGACCCTCATTCACTTATAGAAGAGATTGACAGGCTCAAAAAAGAAAAGGATGCCATCATCCTCGCCCACAACTACCAGATACCGGAAGTACAGGATATAGCCGATTTCATAGGAGACTCATTGGAACTTGCAAGAAAAGCTGCAACCCTTGACAATGATGTTATCGTTTTCTGTGGTGTAGATTTTATGGCTGAAACAGCAGCCATCCTCTCCCCAGACAAGACAGTTCTGCTGCCGGCAGCTGAAGCTAATTGTCCCATGGCAGAGATGATAACTGCCGGAGAACTGAAAGTATTGAAAGAAAGATTTCCTGATGCAGCAGTCGTTTGTTATGTAAACACCAGTGCAGAGGTTAAAGCAGAAAGTGATATCTGCTGCACTTCTTCAAATGCAGTAAAAGTTGTGGAGTCATTGGACGAAGACAGGATTATCTTCGTGCCGGATAGAAACCTCGGAGCTTATGTTGCCAGATTCACCAGCAAAGAAGTACTTCCCTGGGAAGGATTCTGTTTTGTACATGATAGAATGACAACTGATGACGTAAAAGAAGCTCGCTCACTGCATCCTGAAGCAGAAGTGCTTGTTCACCCGGAATGCAGGGCCGAAGTTATTGACCTGGCAGACGGCGTGTACTCGACCTCAGGGATGATAAAACGTGTATGTTCGAGTCCCGGCAAAGAGTTCATAATCGGAACAGAAATAGGTATCCTTCACAGGATGAAAAAGGATTGTCCTGAAAAAATATGCTATCCACTTTCCTCACAGGCTATTTGCACTACCATGAAAAAAACAGATCTTGTAAAAGTGCACGCTTCCCTGGAAAGCCTTACTCCACAGATAATTGTCCCGGAGGAAATTGCAGACAGGGCACGCAAGGCCATAACACGGATGCTTGAAGTTCGTTGAACCGGGAGATTGTTGTCCTTAAAATGAGCTTTAAACCTCATTTATTGTCTTGAGGCGTGCCACAAACTTCACAGTCACATCTTTTATTAAAACGTAAATATTCCATTTCAGCAGAAAGACCATTCCATATAAGCAGCCTGCCAGTAAGCATTTCACCGGTTCCCACCAGATACTTAATCACTTCGTTCGCCTGTACCATTGCGATTATTCCGGCTGTCACACCTACAATAGGAAATACTTCATTCGGAGGTGCGGAAGGAAAAAAACAATTCAGACATGCAGTTTTACCCGGGATTATGGTCGTCGCCTGTCCGTCAAAGCCCCGGACAGCTCCATGGATAAGCGCAATACCTCTCTCTTGTGCCTGTTTATTAAGAAGATAGCGTGTAGCATAGTTATCCATTGCATCTACTATCACATCCACATTCTCCGTGAATTCTGAGACATTTGACTCATCTATGGTCCGGGTAAAAATCTCGACATCAATATCAGGATTGATAGAACGAAGTTTTTCTTCAACTGAAGTGACTTTTTCTTTTCCGATGTCCGGTTCCCAGTGAAGCACCTGCCTGTTGAGATTTGAGCGGTCGATCACATCCTTGTCAACCAGTCTCAAATATCCTACACCTGCAACAGCCAGATACAATGCTATCGGACATCCCAGGCCACCTGCACCGGCAATTAAAACCCTGGCATTTTTCAGGCACTTTTGTCCCTCTTCACCAAAGAGCATTATCTGCCGGGAATAACGTTCAAGCTCCTGCTCACTTAACATGCTTTTCATTTCCACCTCAAGACAGAAAAACCTGATCCTGTCATCCGGGTTGGTCAACCTTGGCGGTTGACTTTCAATTCATATTTTTCCGCGATTTCCTGAAGTGAATCCCCGAGGTATCGGACCTTCTCCCAGGAAAGACCATAGGTATTCAGCTTCCAGGCGCGTGTTGCACCTGCAAATTCTCCTACAATACCTCTTTTTGAGAGCTCGTCAGAGAAGAAGAAACCTTTCCTTTTGTGAGTACCAGCCACAACATCAAAACTTCCGGTAGTATCAACTTTCGAAAGAGTGTGTTTTCGCGGGTATTCGGACAGAACCTCGCTGCCCTCGATGGACAGGAGCTTCTCCATGAGGAAATTAGATTTCCGGATCTCATCCTCCCAGTGGAGAGTGCGCTCTTTAACAGCAGGGAAAGAAGCCATCATTGCCATCAGGGTAGAGCCCATCAGAGTACATCCGAGCATCTCAACTTCCTTTACACCAAACTTACGTCCTGTAAGATCACCGACCATGCTCGTAGTTCTGAACACAACATCAGCCCATTCATCGGTAGTCGCAAGCACACCGGAAGGAGCAGGAGATGCCATACTCTTGTGTCCGGAGCCAATCACAAAATCAGCACCCAGTTTCTTACCGTTAACAGGCATTACTCCGACTGTGTATGCTCCATTATACAGCAAAGGAATATCATATTGATGTGCAACTTTGGCGATACCACGCACATCATGCTCGTTGGCAAATTGGTAATCAAAATGATCTATCATCACAAGCTTGGGAGCTTTCCCGGTATCCTTAGTTACAGCTTCGATCTTTTCAGCAACATCGTCCGGTTTAATAATATTATCCAGGCCCTTTGGAACTTCTTTTACTATTCCACCCGCAGCTTCTACTGCCAGGAATTCCGTATAATGGGCAAGTGAAGATACAACTACCGAATCACCAGGTTCTACCAGACTGGAAGTTACAGCCTGAAAACCTCTTCTTGCACCCGGGACAACACGAGCTGTATCCATATTCAGGAATTGTGCAAGGTCTGTGTGGAAATCAGCGATTGGAGGCTTTGAAATTTTATCCAGGCGGAAAGGTTTGCGGCAACTGTCACAGGCAGAATATCCGTCACCATAAGCTATGAGAGCTTTGCGTGCTTCAGGAGTCAGTCTCCCTGCAGCCTGAATCGGCTGTATGTTAATGTATTCTTCTTCACGGCTGCGTACAGGCAATGTCCCGGCAATTTTGCCAACATTAGGAGAGCCAGTGCCTGCTTCTAAATCAGTGATTATATTTTTAATCCTGTTAATCTGTTCATTGAACTCTCTGCTTTCCACTTGGTCACTACCATCCGGTAAAGTACTTCGCAACATTTCACGGATGTCTTCCAAAGCAAAAAGTGCTTCAAATGTTTTTTGAACTCTAATATTCAAAATAAATACCTCTTTGTCCTTTCCTGATGAAATTTATCTCAAACCTCATTTTCTGTATTTTGGCATTTCACTTCGCATGTAGATGATAATCTCTAATTTATTTGGATTCACAATTGTGAATTTATTGTTTAGCAGTTATGTCTATATAAGAATTATGCCAGACATAGGAAACAAACCGTACAAAGAACATTGCGAAAGGTACTTTAGGATACAGAATTAATTCGCAATCGTGAATTAGACACGAAAAACAGATATTTAAAATCAGAACAAGAGTAGATATTATGAAATTACCCTGCCAGATGATAGTCTGGGATGTACTGCCAGCCATAAGAGCGGCAATTGCGGAAGAACTTGTTAACTGTGGCCTGAATCAGCAGGATATTGCAAAAGAGCTGGATATGGCACCCTCAGCAGTATCACAGTATCTTTCCAAGAAGAGAGGTTACAGGATCGTATTCGAAGACGATGTCAAAGAATCCATACATCTTCTGGCGCTGGACATGAAAGAGAAACGCGTTGATGACCTTTCTGCCCGTATATGCCAGATATGCGTACAGATGCGTGAAGAAGACCAGAAGTGTTTGGGCGGCAAAAGTAAGAGCTGATTTCGTACTGTTCTTTGTTGGAGATGGGAAACTCAATGGATATCGATAGTATAAGACGAGACTTTCCACTCCTCAATGATGTTGCCTATCTTGACAACGCTGCAACAAGCCTTTCCCCTGAACCTGTGATCTGTGCAATGAACGAGTTTGAGCGACACTACAGATCAAACGTAGGCAGAGGAGTCCATAGACTGACCGCCTTTGCAACTCAAAAATACTGGGATGCCCATAGGAAAGTGGCAGAGTTCATTGGTGGAGAAGATGGTACCACCGTGCTTACCAAGAATACTACCGAGGCTGTCAATACAATTGCCTACGGACTCAACTGGCAACATGGAGACAATATTGTAACCACTGTTCTAGAGCATCATTCAAACTTCCTGCCCTGGATTCACCTGCGGAAAAAAGGAGTAGATGTATCCGTTGTTGAGCCTTTTTATGATGGCGCTATAGACATCAATGCCTTTGAAGCTGTAATCGACGAGGATACCAGACTTGTAGCTATTACGCACGCATCCAATGCACTCGGGAATATCCTTGAGGTAAAGGAAATAGCATCATTATGCCAGGAACACGGAGCCAAACTGCTTATTGATGGAGCACAATCAGCCCCGCACATATCCGTGAATGTAAAGGACATAGGTTGTGACTATTTTTGTTTCTCCGGACACAAGATGCTCGGGCCCACGGGTACGGGAATACTCTGGATGAAAGAAGCTGATATTGATCCCCTGCTTCTAGGAGGTGGAGCCATCGAAAAAGTATCCCTTGATACTTATACCCTTTCCGAAGGCTACGAACGCTACGAAGCGGGAACACCTCATGTTTCCGGAATGATCGGACTTGGACACGCTGTTGACTACCTGACAAAAGTGGGACTGAAAAATATTGAGAGGCATGAGAAAGAACTTGCTGAACGATTAATTAATGGGCTTGAAGATATTGAAAAGGTGCAAGTTTACGGTCCCGTGGAAGAGGATGAGAGAATAGGCGTTGTTTCCTTCAACATAGAAGGTATGCATCCGCATGAAGTTTCACATATACTTGATGAAGCATCAGGTATAATCACAAGATCAGGAGAACACTGTTGCCAGCCCCTGATGGACTACCTGGAACTTCCCCACGGAACGGTACGTGCAAGTATCTACCTTTACAACACGGAAGAAGAGATAGACCTCCTTCTGGATACCATTAAAGAGATAACCCGGAGATTATGAGATGTTCAGGGAATTACCATGTGTAAAAGCAGAAGGAGAGTCCTTCTCACAGGATATGCATCCGGTAATAGAGGAAATGCCACTTGCTGTCAGTGTCAACGGACGACATGCCCTTACAGCCATGACAAGTCCTGTTATGCTCAGGGAATTTATTATTGGTTTTCTCTATACCGAGCGCATTATCAAAGATATTGAAGAGATAGAATCAATTCGCTTCGAGAAGAACACTGCAAGCGTTCTCACAACAAATCCTTTCAAAATACTTACTTCGCAAAAGACAGTCCTGAGTGGCTGTGGTGGAAGTATGTCGTTCCTTGATACGGAGAAACTTCCGGAAATAGATTCGGACCTGAACCTCAATGCTGAAAAAATCAGAAATTCCTTAAAGGAAGCACTTGACTCTGAACTCCACATCAGGACAGGAGGCATACACGTAGTAGGTTTGTATGACACAGAAGGTAGAATCACTGTTGTGGAGGATATCGGCCGGCATAATGCACTCGATCGGGTGATAGGACATGCCCTGGAAAAGGATATCGACCTTTCAAAGACCTATGCTATATGTTCGGGACGTATTTCCTCAGAAATGGTTCGTAAATGCCTTGTGGCAAACATACCTGTTATTGTTTCAAGAGGTGCGACTACAACGCTTGCAGTAGAGATAGCAAAGGCCAGAGGCCTTACCATTATTGGTTTTGTGAGAGGAAAGAAAATGAACATTTATTCGGGAGGAAAACGTGTATCGGATATGCCTTCTGAAGATGCCGGCTACCTTGAAAAAGAACAAGGACAATTGTAAAGAATAAATCAAAGAATGAAGGTCTCATCCACCAAAAACAACATGGATTATACGAACTTCATCCTCGTTGCTGAGAACACGATCTTCAGG
Organism: Methanolobus sp. ZRKC2; assembly: GCF_045291185.1. Taxonomy (NCBI): domain Archaea; kingdom Methanobacteriati; phylum Methanobacteriota; class Methanomicrobia; order Methanosarcinales; family Methanosarcinaceae; genus Methanolobus; species Methanolobus sp. ZRKC2. Next base: position 1,204,833 of record NZ_CP146980.1, read on the forward strand.
CACTATTTCCCCTGCTATTGTCACAAGTACTTCACTTTGGCTGATTCCAAGAGTCCGTAGAAGTTCTTCAACTGTCAGGGACTCGATTTCCAGTTCTTCTATTTTTCCGGAATGCAATGTGACTTTCATGAATTCAACGCCTTACAGTAATATAAGAATCATTATGGTTAGGTTAAGCCAGGACCCGGATTCGAACCGGGATAGAATCGCTCTGCAGGCGATTGCGTAGCCGCTCCGCCATCCTGGCAATAATTCACAATTGTGAATATTCTTAATAGATATATCTGATATTTAAAACCTGCGAGAGAGGAAACGCTATCTTTTAGATATCAAAATCCCAGGAACTATAGAACCTAAATATCTTCTGACAATCTATAGCAAGTATTTGCCAACAGTTTATTTAGGGAAAAGTTGTAGGAGTCTTCGGTGCGGGGCTTTCCTGAATATGGATCACACCTCCTTAAATAAAACTGCTCGTCTTTCAAAAATGCCCCCACCCTATCTCCTGAAATTCACTTATCCGGGAAGATTCAAATTATACAAATAGCATCCTATTGCAAAAAGTGCTACTATGCATCAGGTTTATCTTTCATGAAAGTGTTATGAAATGCTGCATACCACGGTTTTTGAAGGGACCTGTAGTGTAGAGGATATCACTTGAGCCTCCGGAGCTTAGAACCCGGGTTCAATTCCCGGCAGGTCCGTACAACGCTTCCAATCCAGCGTACATGAGCAAAATGTGAAAGAAGAAAGGTGTCTCTGAGGATATAGACTTTGTGAAGGTCTTCTAAGAATTTATTTTACTATCCCGAATGAAGGGTGAAATTAAAAAACCATTTTGCAATGCTTTATATGCATGCACGACTAAATATGTGTGGGGGGTTAGAACGAGGTCTTCCTTACTTGACACGATATTTCTTTCAGAGAAAAGGAAGAATCTTTTATTATTCTTAAAGGAAGGATCAAAAACAAAAGAAGAAATAAAAGATTACTTTGATTTTCCTTGGAAATCCATGATACCTCAGGTAAAAAAATTGCTTGAGTGGAACTTGATAATCTATGAAGGGGACAAGTATGCCCTTACACCAACAGGAGAAGCCATAGTTGAGAACATGGAAAAACTCCTGATGAGTCTTAGTGTACATGAAAAGAACATGGATTACTGGACCGACCACGATCTCAGTCCCATACCTAAAGAACTTCTCTTCAGGATAGGAGAACTGGGAACATGTGAAATTCTGGAACCGAACCTTCCGAGTATTTTCGAGCAAGAAGAAGAAATGCTCAAGAGGATTGATGGTTCGAGCCGAATATCGACTTTCATTTCCATATACCACCCTTCATATCTCCTCCCATATTCCAGCTTTCTGGAACAAGGTGTTGATGTGAAGGTCATAATGACAGAAGAGGTATACAATCTGCTTAAAGAAGATATTCATTCAGAGATTACCGAACCATGCAATGAAAATCCACTTTCCCAGTCACTGAAAAGGGAATATGAGAAGGAAATAGAGATACTTTTAGAAGAAGGTAGCTCACATATTTCAATCTGTAAACAGGATGTAAAACCTGTGAGTATCACAGTAAGTGATCTGTTCATGTCCTTTTCCCTGCTGGATAAAAACGGCAGATACACTAACCGTATTATCTTAAGTTCCGAATCTAAAGCTATTGAATGGGGAGAAGAACTTTTCCAGTACTATAAAGACAGGTCCGAAAGTCTGAACTACTAAAGGTTAAACTGCACAAAGCCGGGGGGATGGCTTCCAAATATCTTACTGCTGCATACCACAGTTTTTGAAGCACCTTAAACAGGTGCTTCAGTGGTCAGTACACACCCTTTGTAAAAAGTTAGTTGGTTGAGGTTGTCAAGATGTGTACAAGTAAAAGTATGGTTTATTCGTATATAACCAAACCTTTTATCACCTTATATAAGGAGATAGAATAGTATAAAAGCAGAAGATTGGCAAAAGAAAATGGAATATTCTTAAAGCTTTTTCTCCCTGGAATACAGCTTCAAGAGCACGTCAAATTGTTTGTGAATAAAACTAATTCTTTTTTATCGGAGATACTCGTATGAAAGCCTGTCCGCAGGCAGAATAGAAACCTTCCTTTTCGTATTCATTATTAGATCCCCCATAAGACATTAGTCCTCCAGAATCTGTTTTTTTGCTCTCGTTTGTATTTGGGTTTGTTCCTGTAACCAATTTATCCCTCCAGATAGAAAATTTCCTCATTGGAAATATTCATAGTTATAATATATAAAAAAGCTATATAAAAATATTGCTGTTTAGGTCCTAAAAGCAACGAATTTATTAAGTATACACCCAAAAACTATTAATTGAAAACAGAGGGAGGGGATGTTCATAAAGCAGTCTGGGCCAGTTAACGATAACAACAAAATTAAAGGTATTATCTTTGATATGGATAACACCCTCTTCGACTTTGTTGAAGCAAAGATATTTGCCTGTTCAGCTATTGTAGGATATCTGGGAAAAGGGGACGCTTATGAGCTTTTCAGATATTTCCGCAGAGGAGAACATGGCTTCGAGAATATTGAAAACATCAGTGACTACATGAAAGATTGTGGCCTTTTCTCTGAAAAGAGCTTCCTTGAGTGCTGCAATATATATGAAAAAGAAAAGGTACGCTCCGTAAAACTATATCCTGGTGTCAGAAACACAATCAAGGAACTTCAGTCAATGGACATTAACCTGGCTATCCTGACAGATGCGGAAATGAGAAATGCAAAAGCAAGACTTGAAAAGGTAGGCCTTTACGATTGTTTTGATTCCCTCTTCACATTTGACATCACAGGATGGAAAAAGCCTTCTCACAGGACATTCACATATGCTCTTGAATCCATGAGACTTCTGCCTCATGAAACACTTTTTGTAGGCGACAGCCTGAAAAGGGACATTATACCTTCAAAACAACTGGGAATGATAGCAGCGTATGCAATCTATGGTGACCGTAACCCGGAAACGGGCCGGGAACTTATCGAAGAAAAACCTGATCATGTACTCGAAAATTTCAGTGACGTACTGAAGCTTATACGGGATGGGAAGAATGAAGAACACAGATTATGACGTTATTGTTGTAGGAGCCGGACCTGTTGGCTCTACAGCTGCAAGATATGCTGCAAAGAGCGGTGCAAATGTATTGATGATAGAAGACCATGCATCTATAGGCTCACCTGTGAGTTGCACGGGTCTTTTAAGCACAAGGGCAGTATCCGAATGCGATGTACACCCTTCTGATAATTTTGTCCTGAACAAGGTACGTGGGGCTTTTGTGCACTCAATGAACGGAGCCTGCCTCCCCGTAGATGGAAAAAAAACAAAAGCGTATGTAGTCTCAAGGAAGAATTTCGACAGGACCCTGGCAGCAATGGCAGTTGACAGTGATGTGAAACTGAAAATAAATACCAGAGCAATTGATCTTCAGAACAGAGAGGGTGTTCAGAAATTATCGGTCATTGAAAATGGTGACATCAAAGATATCACCTCAAAAGTCGTGATTGGTGCTGATGGGGTTCGTAGCCGTATAGCAAAGATGGCAGGCCTTGGAGGAGTGAAGAAGACACTCCCGGGAATACAGATAGAAGCTCCTTATAATTCCCCGGACAAGGACTTTGTGGAACTATTTGTTGGCTCGCAAGCTCCCGGATTCTTCGGATGGACAGTTCCCATCGATGAAAAAGTTTCCCGCATAGGTATGGCTGTCGACTACAATAATGATGAAAATGTCTCTTTACATCTTGAAAGAATGCTTAAGAGCAATTCTCACATTAGTTCACGGTACGGAGGAGGACAGGTTGACCTTGTAATCGGAGGAATCCCTCTCGGCCCTCTGGAAAAAACCTATTCAGAAGGTACGCTGATTGTAGGAGATGCTGCAGGACAAGTTAAGCCAACGTCAGGTGGAGGTATATATACCGGTGCTGCATGTGCTAAGATAGCAGGCGAGGTTGCTGCCAGGGCTGCGCTTGAAGAGGACAATTCAGCGCAACGACTTTCCGAGTATGACCGCAGGTGGAGAGCAAAAATTGGAAAGGAACTCACCATGGGTATGAAGATTCATAGCTTTATGGGAGGACTGGGAGATAGCGAGATGGATGAACTCATTGCTTCAATGAACAAGCCACCCATACTTGACACTATTACTACCTATGGAGACATGGACCATCCCTCAATCGTCATAAAAAAGCTGCTAAGTCCCTCTAATTCAAGGCACTTGTTCGGGGTATTCAAAGCCTTTGCAAAAGCTGTGCTCTAGAATTCCTAGTAAATGCTCACACCTCTGACAGATTCAAGTTCAAGGAGTTCTTCAACAATGCTGCCTGGGACTTTTGTGTCAGTGACTATTGTCAGGCGGGGTTCCGTTATAAAGAAGGGATCATCTGAAACTGCCTGCCTGATGCTGATATTATGACATGCTATAACAGCAGATACTTCGGAAATAATCCCTTTATGGACAGCATCATCAGGCGTAATTATGATTACACCGAGACCAAGCAACGGAGCAACATCACGCAAGAAAGGAACTGACTTTACATTCTGGAATATCTTCCTTAACAACTCATCGGAAAGTATCGCCTCTGTTGTTGAATCTACAACCCGTCGGTCAACACCCGCTTCCTTTGCAAGCTGGGTATGAGCAATTTCAATTGCACCTGATATAACCTTTCCTTCATCATTCACCTGGAAACCGCGCTCGAACAAAAGTCTCAGGACTTTTTGTTGTGCCGGATGTTTTTCAAACTTTTTGAGCAGTACACTCCACATAATCATCATGTAATCCTTAAAGGTATTAAGATTTAGGGTTAGTTTATCCTTATTACAGTTTTCAGGATTGAAAGAAGATAAAAGAAAAGCATTTTAAGGATTAGATCATGTTATAGAATCTGCTAGTTACTTAATAACGCACGTTTGCCCGGAGTTGGAACGCTCGTTATCCGGATGGAAAAAGATCATCCTGCCATTTCTAGAGATAGTAAGTATACCGGGAATATCGGAAAGCTTGCTCTAAAGGAGGAACAGAATGAAAACATACAGGGACTACGATGACCTTCCGAAAATCAGATTGCCATATGGGCAGGAAGTGTCTATCAGTGACAGTACTATACGTGATGGCTCTCAAATGCCAGGAATCGTTGTGAGAACCCATCACAAAGTGAAGATATATGAATATCTGCACAGAATAGGCATTGAAAAACTGGAATCATTTGTCTACAATGAAAGGGACAGAAAAGCCATTAAGACCATGCAGGACATGGGATATGAGTTCCCGGAGATCACAGGCTGGGCTCGTGCAAATCCTGCAGATATAGATATGGTTCTGGACATCGACGGAATTGAAGAGACAGGAGTTCTGATGTCCGTATCCGATCCACACATCTTTGATAAGATGGGACTTCCAAGCCGGGAGGCAGCGGAAGAGAAATATCTCAATGCACTACAATATGCTGTAGACCACGGCCTGAGGACAAGAGCACATATCGAGGACATGACCCGTGCTGACAACTATAATTTTGTCTTCCCGCTCATCAAGAAAATAATTGACATCGATCCCGACTGTACAATACGCATATGTGACACTATAGGTTACGGAGTACCTTTCACACGTGTAGATGAGCCATATGGAATACCGACTATTGTAAGGCATCTGAAAGAAGAGCTGAATGTGAAGCACATCGAAACTCATTGCCACGACGATTTTGGTCTTGCGGTTCCCAATTCCCTTGCAGGGTACTGGCATGGAGCCGACTGGTCAAACGTAACTTTCCTGGGGATCGGAGAGAGATCAGGCAACGCGGAGATGGAAAAATTGCTTCTGTTCCTGAAAAGGCGTGTTGAAGGATTCGACAAATATAATCTTGATTGCATTGCGGAGTTCTCCAGATTTATGGAAAAGGAGATCGGCATCAGAATACCAAGGAATAAGTCTGTTGTGGGTAACAATGTATTTGCCCATGAGTCAGGAATCCACACTGCAGGCGTTATCAAGAACCCCTTTACCTATGAGCCCTACCCACCTGAGACAGTAGGTGGAAAAAGGAACTTCCTGGTTGGAGATTCATCCGGTATCGAGGTTTTAAGATTCAAAGTGCAGGAGACTCTCAATGAGCTGATGGACGTAAACATAGAAGTGGAAAAGAATGACAAGCGTCTTCGTTCCATCCAATCCGATATCCAGAAGCTCTACAACGAAGACAAAAGGGTTTCATGCATCTCCGATGAAGAAATACTCGGCTATGTCAAAAAATACTTCATGTTCAATCCAATGGTCAGAAAGGACATGCATCGTGACGAAGATGGCGAGAATCGGGAGACCAATGCAGGAACCAGTACGACCGGGATTAAGCCACGTATGCATGATACCGTAGACGGATCAAATTAGTGATATCTTTTTTCCAGAGACTGCTGGCTAAAAAGCGTAGCAATATCTCATGGCGGGAACTTCCGCCATCACTCATTTATTTTTATCTGATACTTTTGTAGAAGCCACATTTCTCGATATTAGCCTACAGTATCGGAGACTATATATTTTTACTAAATAATGAATTTATATCCACCCGGTAATACTTAGTTTAATGGTATGATAGAAGACGCATCTGTCTTTCCAACCTAAGCAGAAGCGAAAGCCTTAGCTCCCTAATCACATTGATTATTTAGATACTAAAAAACCCCGGCCGAAACCGGGGCTTTCTTTTTGTTTCCACAATAAAATTAAATTGAATCGATAATCCCATTCAAAGTCGCACTAGGTCTCATGGCATGGGATTTCAACTCCTCATCTGGAGCATAGTATCCTTTGATATCCATAGCTTTGCCCTGAGCTTCTAACAACTCATTGGCAATCTTCTCTTCATTTTCCATCAGAGCTTTAGCTACAGGTTCAAAAATCGCTTTTAATTCACTATCTTTCTCCTGATCAGCCAGAGCCAGAGCCCAATACATTGCCAGATAAAAATGAGATCCCCTGGTATCAATCTCATTCACTTTTCGGGAAGGTGATTTTCTGTTTTCCAGGACCAGCTCTGTCGCTTCATCCAATGTTTCTGCTAAAACCAGAGCTTTAGGATTGTCAAAACTGTTGCCCAGATGCTCCAGAGAAACAGCTAAGGCCAGGAATTCTCCCAGGGAATCCCAACGCAGGTGACCTTCCGATTCAAATTGCTGTACGTGTTTGGGTGCCGAACCGCCGGCACCTGTCTCGAAAAGCCCACCACCATTCATTAGAGGAACGATTGATAGCATTTTCGCACTGGTTCCTACTTCCAAAATAGGAAAGAGGTCTGTCAGATAATCTCTCAAAACATTTCCAGTCACAGAGATTGTATCTTTGCCTTCTTTAATTCTCTCCAATGAAAACCTGGTCGCTTCAACGGGAGCTTTGATCAATAGTTCCAGGCCATCAGTATCATGATCTTTCAAGTATTTGTTCACTTTTTTAATGAGCTGTGAATCGTGAGCTCTTTTCTCATCGAGCCAGAAGACTGCAGGATTGCCTGTCGCTTTGGCTCTTCTCACGGCCAGTTTGATCCAGTCCTGAACGGGTGCGTCTTTCACCTGACACATGCGGAAGATATCTCCTTCCTCTACCGGCTGTTCAATGAGTACATTATTGTTGTCATCGATAACCTGGACTTTTCCTGTACCAGTCATCTCAAAGGTCTTGTCATGTGAGCCATATTCTTCAGCTTTTTGCGCCATAAGCCCCACATTGGAAACGCTTCCCATTTTTGATGGATCAAAGGCACCGTGTTTTTGACAGAACTCAATAGTTTCCTGATACACTCCCGAATAAGAGCGGTCTGGAATTATGGCTTTCATATCTTTCAGTTTCCCGTCTGGTCCCCACATGCCACCTGATGAGCGGATTGCTGCAGGCATGGAAGCGTCGATGATAACATCGCTGGGAACATGGAGATTGGTAATTCCCTTATCGGAGTTAACCATAGCCAATGCCGGTCTCTTAGCATACACAGCTTCTATATCTGCTTTGATTTCAGCCTGTTTGTCTTCAGGCAGATTCTGGATTTTTGTATAGAGATCTCCAAGCCCCTGGTTGGGATCTACACCAAATTCTGAAAGCAGATCACCATATTTATCAAATATCTCTTTAAAGAAGACCTTAACAACATGACCGAAAATAATAGGGTCAGAAACTTTCATCATTGTCGCTTTCAAATGAACGGAGAATAAGACATCTTGAGCCTTGGCATCTTCTATCTGTTCAGCCAGAAATGCCTGAAGCGCTTTTTTGCTCATAACAGCTGCATCAATGATTTCTCCAGTCTGAAGAGAGGCTTTGTCTTTTAATAGTGTTTTATTACCAGCATCATCTGTAAAGATAATTCTGAAATTGGTAGCCTCTTCAATTTCAACAGATTTCTCACTGCCATAAAAATCTCCGCCGGTCATGCTGGCTACATGGGATTTGGAATCGGACTTCCATTCTCCCATGTAATGGGGATGTTTTTTCGCATAATTTTTTACAGCTTTAGGAACTCTGCGGTCAGAATTCCCTTCTCTCAATACAGGGTTAACAGCACTGCCCTTGGCAATATCGAATTTCGCTTTGATCGCCTTTTCTTCATCATTAGAAGGATCTTCGGGATAATCGGGCAGATCATATCCCTGAGCCTGGAGTTCTGCGACTGTCGCTTTGATCTGGGGAACTGAAGCGCTGATATTGGGTAGTTTGATAATGTTGGCTTCCGGAGTTAAGACCATCTTTCCCAATTCGGAAAGGGCATCGGAAATCTTCTGGTCCTCTGTCAGTCTTTCGGGAAACTGGGCAATGATTCTTCCAGCCAGGGAGATATCCCTCGTTTCCATAGTGATTCCGGCGTTTTTCACATAAGCCTGTACAATAGGCAGGAACGAACTGGTTGCCAAAGCCGGAGCTTCATCGGTTTTCGTATAAATGATTGTCGATTTCTGTGCCATGTCAATCCTTTTCTCTGTAAATTAATATTGCTCAAAATCAATACGTTTTTTAACGAAATGTAATTTGACAGAAAACAAATAATTTTTTAAGAGTTCCTTTTTTCAGTATTAACTATATCCCCGAAGTATTGTGCGAGGGGACAAAATTTGGACTTCTTCAAAATTAAGCGTACACTTTTTTCACGTTATATATATCCCTGAAGTTTGCGTAGAGGTCGTATTTCTGCCTGATAGATATTGCTATACTTCTTGGAGCTCCAACTACACCAGGTGTAGTTGTTGGTTCCTTGTAACATGCGTCTGAGCTTTCAAGGAGATCCCATGCCTCATCAGGGATAAGTGAGTCATCCCGTTATCTTCCCACCATGTTGCTCCTGCATCACATGTGATGAACTCCACTTCGCTGTTTGCAGCGTTTGCTACTTTGAGCATTGCCTCTACAAGATCCGGGGCAACTCCGTAGCCTTTAATAACTGCTGCTGCTTTACTCATATTCTCACTTTCCAATAAATTGTATAATCATGAAGGGCAAATTGCTTTATTAACGACTACATCATATATATAGGCCATACCTGAAGGAGAAACAGGCAAAATTTTCCCGCAGATAAGAGGTTAGCTCCCGAGGGAATCAGTTGATTTTGCCAGTAAAACAAGTCTTCTGATAGTAACCAAAAAAACAAAGATAAAGCTGATTAAAACAATGATTAATAGGGTAGCTCTTTCAGAGGACACATCCCCATAGACCAGGCTTGCAGAGACAAAAGAAATTATGAGTATTTGGCCCACCAGTGATAGCAAGCTGAGCTTGACTTCCCTGTGCTTCAGGAATAATTCTACATTCATGAAAAAGTATTCACATCATAATCATTTATAAATAATCACTCGCCAGTTTTCGTGAATTAAACCGTATCGCTTTAGATAAAATAAGAGCATAAATGCTAATATGACACACAGTTTCCCCATCACAGATGAACACATGCACATTGATCCCCGTGCAAAGGGGCTAAAAGCGGTCAAGGAGTTCCAGAATGCGGGAGGAACCCACATATTCCTGGTAATGAAACCGAGCTGGACCCTTGGTATCAGGGTTACAAAGCCTGAAGACCATATAGCTGTCTTTGAGGAAACAATCGATATCTCAAAGCAAATCAACGAGACAGGAATCACATCTTTCCCTGTACTGGGAGTTCATCCTGCGGAGATAACAAAGCTTACAGAGTATATGGATCTCAAAAAAGCTGTTGAAACCATGAAAGGTGGATTGGAGATAGCTGCAGGTTATGTCGAAAGAGGACTGGCTGTCGGATTGAAAAGTGGAAGACCGCATTACCCTGTTTCCGAAGAAGTGTGGGATGCCTCCAATGAGGTTATGGAATATGCTTTCACACTTGCTTCAGATCTGGACTGTGCCATTCAGTTACATACTGAAAGTGTAGGTGAACCCGAACTGATCGACATAACCGAACGAGCTAAGAAGACGGGTATAAGGCTGGATAGAGTTGTCAAGCATTATGCTCCACCTCTGGTCAACGTGTGTGAAAGGCTGGGCATATTTCCCGGAGTGCTTGCAGGCAAGGGAGCTATTGAAGAAGCAATTGAACAGGGTACTCGTTTCATGATGGAGACAGATTACATTGATGATCCCGAGAGACCGGGGGCGGTACTCGGACCAAAAACAATACCCAAAAGAACCCTAAAGCTTGCGGCTGAATTTGGAGAAGAGCCATTCTGGAAGATTCACAAGGAAAACCCTGAGAAAGTCTATAGTGTGGACATCGAAGTGTAAAATGTCATGTATTTAAACAGGCTCATTTGACAAGCAGGATATATACATCCATCACATTCGTGCCCGTGGGACCGGTTATCAATAAATCTCCCAATTCTCTGAAATACTCATATGAATTATTCTGCTGGAGCATCTCCCTTACATCTATATGGAGGTCTCTGCCTTTCTCAATAGTATAGCCATCAGCAAAAGCTCCGGCCGCATCTGTCGGACCATCATTTCCATCCGTTCCAGCAGGTAAGAAAAGAATGTCTTCCAGCCCTTGTGCTTCAATTGCAAAGGAAAGCGCCATTTCCTGGCATCTGCCACCCTGGCCTTTTCCCCTGATTAGTACAGTTGTCTCACCACCGGCAAGAATACAAGCAGGAAGTGGTAGTGGTTCGGAATTTTTCCTTTCTTCCCTTGCAATAGACGCAAAGACCTTTGCAATTTCCCTAGCCTCGCCTGTCAGTGATGAAGTAAGCAGCAAGGTATTGTATCCCAGTTCATTTGCCCTTTTCCCTGCTTCCTGCAGGGAGAGGGAATTATTGCCCACAAGGTAATGGTAACATCTTTGGAAGATCGGATCTTCATGATTGGGAGTATCTTCCACTACACCCTCCAGCCCGTCTTCCAGCAAACCCTGTACTGCCGAAGACAGGTTCAAATTGTATCGTGTCACTATTTCCTGGAAATCATCAAATGTGGAACTATCGGGAACCGTGGGACCTGATGCAATCACATCAAGTGGATCACCCACAACATCGGAAAGAATAAGGCTTATTGACTCCGAAGGATAGGCCATTTTTGCAAGTCCCCCGCCTTTTACTGCAGAAAGATGTTTTCTTATTGCGTTAATCTCTTCAATGGTCGCACCGACTTGCATGAGTTTATCGGTCAGGTGAACAATATCAGACAGAGAAATGTTTTTTCGAGGGAGAGTCATCAATGCCGAACCCCCGCCGGAAATCAGGAAGAATACAAGGTCTTTGGGACCTGTTTTTCTGAGAAAGGTACTAATGTGCTTTGCTGCAATCACACCATTTTCATCAGGAATAGGATGACCTGCTTCCATTACTTTCACTGTTTTTAAGGGACCAACAAATGCATATTTTGTGACTGCACAACCATCTGAAAGTTTGTCCCCTAATATTTCCTCAAGGGCGCGTGACATTGCAACCGAAGCTTTCCCAAAGGCAATGAGATAGATGTTTTCGTAAGATGAAAGGTCAAACTGTTTTTCACCAACATACAGGAAATTGCCATCCTTTCTCACAGACTTTTGAATACAGTTGTATGGATCGACTCCCGAGATTGCATTTGAGACAATTTCTTTTGCATCGGAGATCAAGTCATCTGGCATAAAATTACCTCTTAATCAGATAGAATGAAACAAGGTAACTAAGCTCTCCCGTATCTGCCCATCAATTGCCCTTCCGAGAGAACATGACCTTGCATAGCTTTTTCCAGCTCATCGACCTTTGATCCGCTTTCCAGATTCAATTCGGTGTCAAGGGCAAAGACCCTGAAGAAATATCTATGAGTTCCAGAAGGTGGACACGGGCCATTGTATGAAATTTTACCAAAACTATTCCTGCCTTCTACTCCAGGTACACTGTTTTCATCTATGCCTGGCCCAGGCGTGATGTTCCAAACAATCCAATGGAAAAAGTCACCAGAAGGAGCATCCGGATCTACAACTATCAATGCCAGACTTTGTGTTCCTTCAGGAATATCCCAAAACTCCAGAGGAGGGCTTGTATCCTGCCCATCACAGGTATATTTTACCGGTATCTTTCCCTCATCTTCAAAAGCATTACTTGTAATCATAATGTCATCTACCCCGGAATGATTTAACTGTGTATTTCCATCCTACTCATTTGCCAGGCCATCCGAATTTTCCGGAGATTCATTATTGTTATCTGTAGCACACCCAGCAGCCAAAATCACAAATGTCAGGATAATAAAAAGAATGATATGTCCTGAAAAGCTACTGGATACCATTTTGTTTCCCCTGATCGGATATGGACACACCTACCGATCTTTGCTACAACCAGGTATACTAGCTATTTATTATTTTGTACTGCAGACGCAATGGCGGATAAAAACATGTAACGAGCTAAAACAGAGCTCAGGACAAGCCTTACTGTTCCTCTTCTTTCTCATCTTTCTCTTCTTCAGGACGCTGTACTTCCCGGGGAGCCGGTGCTTCTTCCTCCTTAGGAATGATAATCCATGAAAGTAAATAGACTATGACGCCTACACCAAAGCTGATTAGCGTTCCAACAGCCCATAGTAAGCGTATTACAACAGGGTCAATACCAATGTACTCACCGATACCACCACAGACACCTGCTATCATCTTGTTGTCGTTTGACCTTCTCAAATGTTTCCCCATACTGTCACTACCCCCGTAGTTAATCATGTATAACTTATTATCCATTAGTAGTTTAGCAAAAGTTCACATATAAACCTTGTGTGAACTCCGGGAGTTGCATTATGATCTTTTTGATTACGTGTAGCTGCTTGAGATGTAGCTTCAACTATGTTGTCGTAGAAATCAGATACTTATTCGAATTTGAAATCCCGGTTTGAGAATATTATTGGACAATTATTCGGCTGAAAGAGCAGAATGAGGGTAAAACTCAATCAGTCGCAAAAAGCTAAATGATTCTTATTATATTATCGGCTTTATCGCAGAAGACTGTAGGATAAATAAAAAGCGGAAAGTTATTTTTAAAAATATTCAGAGAAGAAAAGTGCTGGTAGTTAACAAAAAAGCATATTTTATACTTCATTGCTGCCATAGTGCTTTCATCAACTTTATATGTTAGTTAGCCTAACTATATATCATGTCTGCGCAGCTTTCGTTTGAAAAAGTTGATAAGTACTATCAAAATATCCTGACTAAAAATAAAATGCTTGAGACGTATGCTGACGTGAGCTTTAACTCTCTGTTATATCTTGAAAACGTTCAATCACTCACGAACCCTACCATATCAGAGCTTGCATCTGCAATGAATGTGAAGAAACCTTCTGCAAGCAATATGGTGAAAAAACTTGCTGACATGGACCTTTTAGAGGTCAAGCGCTCAGACATTGATAAACGTGTCTCTAAATTGAGTCTCTCTGCAAAAGGAAATGAATTGGTCGAACAATTCAGATCTGCTGATGAGAGGTTCTTTGAAAAGATCGAAAAAATCCTTGATTACCAGGAGTTTGAGGTCTTCGTGGGCCTCTGGGAAAAGATAACCTCAAATCTAGAAGAGGAAACAGGAAAATGAATAATGATGATGAATTAGCAGTTGAAAGTGTGAACAAATTATTCAAGAAGTTCACTTTTCCTGCGGTTGTAGGCTTCATTATTGGTGGTATCCAGATAATCATAGACGGATATTTTATCGGTAACGGTGTTGGTACTCTTGGACTTGCTGCAGTTACCCTTGTATATCCCATCCTCATTGCAACTTTAGCAATAGCAATGATGCTAGGTATCGGTTGTGCCTCACTCGTGGCGCTTGAACTCGGAAGGGGAAACAGGAAAAAAGCTCATCGGATCGCCTTGAATCTTTTACCGATGATGGTTGTTGTAGGTGCTTTCTTTGCTATTATAGGCATATTCTTCACAGAGCCTCTATTGAGAATGGTAGGCGCCACTGGCATCGTTTTCGACATGGCAAACGTTTATCTCAGTATTATCCTCATTGGTTCAATCTTCTTGATTGCAAGTATCGGTCTCGATCCTTTGGTTCGTAATGACGGCAAGCCATCTTTAGCTATGAAAGTAGCGGCATTAGGCGCTGTGACAAATATCGTACTTGACTATCTATTCATTATGCAATGGAATATGGGAATGCAGGGTGCTGCAATTGCTACAATAATCGCTTTTGGAGTTTCTGCTGTGGTATTCATATTGTATTTCTTCAGCAGCCATGCAAGAATGAGACTTCGTCTTTCTGATATGAGTCTTGATCTTAAAATGATGGCAGGGATATTGAAGACCGGTTTTCCAACTTTCGTCATGCAGACATCTCTTGCAGTGCTTATTCTGGGTTACAACTATATGCTCCTGAAATATGGTTCCGAAGTTGCAGTATCCTCTTATGGGGTAATCGAATATTCTTTCTCGATTTTCTACATGATATTCGAGGGTATCTCTAATGGCGTTCAGCCAATAATCGGTTTCAACTATGGTGCAAAACTTTATAATCGAGTTTATAGTGCGATTCGGATGGCGATTATTGCCTGTCTGTTAGTGGGTCTTTTTGGTTTTAGCTTGATGTACACTTTTCCAGAACCAATCATCCAGATTTTCAATCGCAACGATCCGGAACTACTGGCAACGGCAACAGAAGGCATGAGAATATTCATGTTCGGAATTATTGTCGAAGGTATTATCATAGCCTCAGCGGTTTATTACCAATCAGTGAACAAGGTAAAACCTTCACTGTTCATTCAGTTCGGTAAGATTTTCATTTTCATCCTACCCTTACTCTTCATGCTGCCACAATACTACGGTCTTACAGGTGTGTGGATGGCAAACCCGATCGGACAGTATTTGATGTTCTCATTCGTAGTGTTTATGCTCATAAAAGAAGCGAAATTCCTCAAAAATCCTTCAATAGAGTCTGTCAAATGACAAATATGTACGTTTAAATGTTATCAGCTACTGAGAATATGCTATTTTTCATATGCAGCTTAGCACTATAGATGTATGAAAAATTTGAAAGGACTGATTAAGAGGACTCATTGGAATATTTCAGTAAACGAAAAAGCCCTCTGGATGGTTTGTAAACTTTGTCAGGATATTTTTCGACAAGTTTCCAGATACATCCGTTGACGGTTTTCGGATGAAAAGAGGGATCAGATTCAGCAATCATTGAGAGCAGTTCTGACCAATGCAAACCCTGTGGATTTTTCTCCAACAATTCAAAAGCTTTCGCATTTATGCGTTCAGTGACTTTGGATGATTGCATACTTGGCTTTGGCGTTTCTACCATTGCTAAAGTTACTTACTTTTGCATCAATAAATGTTTTGTTGAAAGCCAGCCTGAATTAAATGCACATCGTAATTAGGAGAAGAAAATCTAAAGACGTAGTTTTCTGGGAGAACTATTTTCTGCAGAGCATATAAACAAAAAACTTATAAATGGCAAAGCCTGCAATTTGAGTTCTCACATTCATCGTTCTCATATTTCCATTTAAGGCCCCATTTTTTGATATTCTGAATAACCCTGATAAAATCTTCGCCGCCTTCAGTCAAAGAATATTCACTTTTAATGGGAACTGTAGAATCATCGATCTTCTTAACAATAAAGCCCTGTTCTTCCAGTTCTCTCAACCTTATAGAGAGAGTTTTGGGAGTAACATCCTGCAATTTATTTTTCAGTTCATTAAAACGCTTTTGCTTTTTCTCACCCTTATAGAGCTCAAGCAGGATGCACAGGGACCACTTCTTGCCGATGATATCCACCGTCTTATAGATCGTACAGTCTTTCATGATATCTAATTGGAAACCATACAATATATAAGGCACTATCCATAATATATCAGGGTCCAGAGATTTATAATGGAATAAAGGAGTGACATAAATGGCAAAAGATTTACTTGAAAAGGGAGCGATCCTGCAGAGAGACAAGGAAACATATGCAATAGCACCACACCTTCCAGGAGGGATTGTTTCAGCAGAACACCTGAGGAAGATTGCAGACGTTGCGGAAAAATATGATGCTGCAACATTAAAAGTTACTTCATCCCAGAGGGTAGCCATTGTAGGTTTGAAAGAAGAAGACATTGATAATGCCTGGGACGACCTTGGGATTAAACCAGGTGCAGCTATCGGAATTTGCGTAAGGAGTATCAAAATCTGTCCAGGTACAACATTTTGTAAGCGTGGACAGCAAGATTCCGTAGGTCTCGGACTGAAACTGGACGAAATATACCATGGAATGCCACTTCCGTCCAAGTTTAAGATGGCTGTCTCGGGTTGTGCAAACTCATGCTCAGAACCTGCTATAAAAGACATAGGCATCATGGGTACACCAAAAGGATACACCGTCATGGTTGGAGGAAATGCAGCTCTTAAGCCAAGACTTGCTGACGTCATCGCAGACGAACTGAACGAAGATGAAGTTATGGGATTGGTGGACAAAATCATCAGTTTCACTAAAACCAATGGTTCCAAACACCGTCTTGGAAGAGTTATTGACGAAATGGGCCTTGACAAGTTCAAGGAAGAAATCGGATTGTAATAACCTTACAATTCCTGACATTTTGGGGGATTTCCCCCTTCTTTTTCTTAAAACGAGGTTGATACTATCGAAGATGCTGAAAAAATAACAAGGATTGCTGTTATCAGATGCGACATCGTTTCCGAGGCATGTCCGGGAGTCGGATGTTTTATGGCATTTAACAAACGGAACATGCACTTCAAGGAATATGATGATAAAGCTGAAATGGTAGCCTTCTTCACGTGTGGAGGATGTTCCGGGCGCAGAGTATACCGCCTGATAAAGTCTCTCAAGAAGCGTGGAGTTGATGTAATCCACCTCAGTTCATGCATGCAGATGGACAATTATCCCAGATGTCCTCATATAGAGGAGATAAAAAAGACTATCACCGATGCAGGAATAAAAATCGTTGAAGGAACACATCACTAATATCCAGGTGAGAAAGTAATGAAAACCAGAACAATAGTCAAAATAGATGAAGAGAAATGTAACGGATGCGGGCAATGTATCGCCCCCTGTGCTGAGGGAGCAATAGAGCTTGTCAATGGCAAGGCAAAGGTAGTCTCGGATGAACTCTGTGATGGGATGGGATTCTGTATAGGAGTATGCCCGGTAGGTGCAATATCTGTTGAGCAGAGACAAGCTCTTGAATTCAATCCTGAAAAAGCCGAAGCACAGCCAAAGAAGACAGATGTATCTATACAGTGCTTCAAATGTGGCTGCGGAGAAGAAGAATCCTACCTCCTTCCTGCAAGGCACAATATGGAAAGCATCTGGGTATGTACAAGATGCCTCCCACAATTGATACATGGATAAGGTTGTATGGGAATCAATATCGAGCTAAAAGAAACAGCAGATTACTTATGTGACTATACTTTCAATTTTCACTGGCACAACCAGACAATTGATCCCGGCGACAAGATTCCTTTCCAGGAAAACACCAGGTATAGTTACAGTGAAATTGTTGAGGCACTGAAAGCCGGAGACGATATCCATATTAAAGGAGATGTCGGCAAGAATTTTGCCTATAGTATGGGAGCAGACCTCAGGCATTTCGGCGGAAGCGGGGATGCCGAAAAGGCAGGAAACATATTTGTAGATGGAAATATTGGCCCTGAGGCTGCCATGGGCATGGTCTCGGGCTCACTCTATGCCAGTGGCGAAATTGAAGAACCATTTGGGAACATCATTGAAGTGTTATCAGACATTGAAGGCTATCGCAAATTTCGCTCCATCACGGACATAGCCTGCAATGGGCCGGGAAATGACACACTGGTTTCAAATGAATATAATTCAAGCGACAGAACACTTATACTAAACGACGGCCTGTTGCGGGGAACAATCGGAGCACGCTGCTATAATCCCGTGAAAATTATCGTGGAAAATGACACCCATAACGGCACAGGGGTGCTAATGAAAGGAGGTACGGTTATTGTCCACGGAAATGCAGGAATGAATACCGGCTCACACCTGTATGGCGGCAAAGTTGCAATACATGGCAGTGTAGGAGAGTTTGCAGGTGCTTATATGAAGGCTGGGGTACTGGCATTCCATGAAGCCAAGGGATTTATTGGTGCAGGCATGGCAGGTGGCAGTATTTATTCTAAAAAGAAAGCAAAAACCAGCTCTCCTGCTGCAAAAGTCAAAATGAAGGGCGAAGACAGTGCTCTTATGAGAAAGTTAATGGGAGCTGGCAGAGTAGAGTCCATGCTCTACAACAAGTATGAGGTTGAAGAAGAAAAAGAAAAATTCATGGAAGTCCGTATGCGTGACGGATCAATAGTCATGAGAAGAATTGACTGATTCCATTCATCTCATTTTAACCATACTGTCCAGGTTCATTCGACTTCTATGAATTTGAGAAGATTAGTACCTCCGGCATGACCTCGACCCGATGGCTGACCTCTTGTGAGGATAATCATATCTCCTTTAATGACTACTCCTGAATTTTTTAAGAAGCCTGTAACCTTGGATTCCCAATCATCAACGTGTTCCCTGACAAATGTAGGATATACAGCATACTGTAATCCAAGCTGTTCACAGGTTTCGGGATAGCGGCTAAAAGCAAGTATCCAGCGATCAGGCCTGAAACGGGATATATTCCTTGGTGTTTTTCCGGATACTGTCGGAGTAACGACACATTTGATAGGAAGGTTCTGGAGGGCATCATTCACCTGTATGGAAATCATGTCCTCAACACCCGGATGCATACGTCGCAGGGCCTTTTTCATCAATTCAATACCTTCCTTGGTATGACTTCTCCAGGCTTCAGTCGACTTTGCAATCTCCACCATCATCTGCACTGTTTCTACAGGATACTTTCCCACTGCGGTCTCAGCA
Source organism: Methanolobus sp. ZRKC2 (assembly GCF_045291185.1). Lineage (NCBI taxonomy): Archaea > Methanobacteriati > Methanobacteriota > Methanomicrobia > Methanosarcinales > Methanosarcinaceae > Methanolobus > Methanolobus sp. ZRKC2. The sequence continues at coordinate 1,224,125 of NZ_CP146980.1, forward strand.
GAAAGCATGATGGCATCGGTACCGTCAATAATAGCATTTGCTACATCCGTAGCCTCTGCTCTCGTAGGACGTACATTCTCAATCATAGACTCCAGCATCTGGGTAGCAGTGATAACCGGCTTACTAAGCAAATTGGCTTTATGTATGATTTCTTTCTGAACAACAGGCACATTCTGTATGGGAATCTCCACACCCAGATCTCCCCTGGCGATCATAATACCGTCACTTTCCTCTATGATTTCATCGATGTTATGGACAGCATTTTCGCGTTCAATCTTGGATATAACGAAAATATCTTTTCCTTTGCTGGCTGCATATTCACGTAGTTTCCTGACATCTTCTGCGGATTCTACAAAAGACACACCAAATATATGCAGACCTTCCTCAAGAGCAAAGTCAACGATCTCAAGATCCCTTCCGGTTATAGGATCAATGAATATCTTTGCACCCGGGATATTAAGTCCTTTATTTGAAGAAAGAGAACCTCCGACAATCACCTCACAGTGAACCTCTTCCTCCTGAATATTAGTGCATTTCAAATGAATGAAACCATCATTAAGATATACCGGTTTGCCAGCCTCTACACTCTGCGACAACCTCGAATAGTTTACCGGAATTAATGATTCTGTACCCAGTACATTTTTTGTTGTAAGAATTGTACGGTTACCTTTTTTCAAAAACACCGGTTCCTTTTCAAATTTACCAATTCGCATTTTCGGACCGGGTAAATCAGCAAGTATTGTAACAACTTTATCAAGTTCAGAACTTAGTGATCTTATCCTGTGGATCACCGCGCGCTGATCTTCCAGATTGCCGTGGGAAAAGTTCAGCCTTGCTACATTCATACCGTTCATGATCAGCTCTTTCAGGACTTCCTCTGAGGAAGAGGCAGGGCCAATCGTACACACGATCTTTGTTTTGTTCTCAGGCAGGTGCATGGTTATATCGTTCCTCGGTTACTCCCGTTTTTTACTATTATAGAACTGATCAAATTAAGGTTTATTCCGCAGTATTCAAGCGTCTTTATATAAACGCGATTTAAATGATTAATTATCAAGAATTATTATGAACATATAAAATAATATTAATTATTGGAGTGTTATAATGGTAAATACGGTTTATGAACTTGCGGAAGGACAAAAACAAGAGCTTTTATCCTTATTCGGAAAAGGGGTTAATTTCAAGGAAACGGAAAGGCACTACTACACTCACGATGTAGGTGCATTGCCGTCACTTGTAAGAAAAATGCTTGGCAAGACAAAACCTGCTGCAATCGTGAAGGTTACCAACGAGGAGAAAGCAGTCGAGCTGATGAAATTTGCACGCAAATACGGTATCCCTGTGGTGCCAAGAGCAGGTGCATCCTCCGGTTATGGCGGAATTATACCTACAAAGGGGGGCATTATTGCAGATGTTACTCCCATGAGGAAGATCATCAATGTCGATAAGGACGGACATCTTGTAACGGTGGGAGCAGGCATCATATGGTATGACCTGGAAACTAAGTTGAACAGGGAAGGACTTGCCGTGCAGGCTGTACCCTCCAGTGCACTTTCGGCAACCGTGGGAGGATGGCTTGCCCAGAACGGAGTCGGTTATGGAAGTTATGAGTACGGATGGTCACAGGATACTATGGAGTCTGCCAGGGTTGTGCTTCCAAACGGCAAGGTCGAAGAGTTTTCCGGAGAAGAACTTGATAAGATCACCGGAACAATGGGAACTACAGGTATCATCATAGAGGTCACACTGAAAATCAGGGACTACGAGAAGACAAACGCCATGTCAGCAGAGTTTCCCGATGCTAAAGGCATGAAGGAAGCTATCAGAAAAGTAGGGGAGAAAAATATCCCTGTCTGGGCCATCTCATTCATTAACCCACAGTGGGCCGATATGAAAAATCGTGCGCCTTACAAAACACACTACGGAGAGACAGTCGAAAAACACAGGCCAGAGCTTCCTGAATCCTATATATGTAACTTTGCGTATCCAGAATCAAGGAATGTCAGCGGGCTTAAAGAGATAATTGAACAGGCAGGAGGAAAGGTACTGCCTGAAAAGATTGCAGAGCATGAGACCCAGGAATGGTTCAGGTCAATGAAGGTTAAGAGACTTGGACCATCATTCATTCCTGCCGAAGTGGTTGTCCCGGTAGATAAGATTGACACAATGTTCAGGGAGATTTACGATAAGATTGGCCTTCCTGTGCTTGTTGAAGGAATGGTCACAAAGGGTGACGAAGCTGTCATGCTCTGTTTTATGCCGCACTCTGAAACGTCTTTCAAGTATAACCTTGCATTTCCGCTTGCTTTGAGCATAGTCAAAATTGCCGAAGAGAATGGTGGAAGAATATACTCCTCTGGACTGTATTTCTCAAAACAGGCAGAGAATGTTTTTGGCAAGAGACTCCCTTCCATTGAAGAATTCAAAAAACAGGTTGATCCTGATGACATAATGAATCCTGAGACCCTTACAGGCAAGTCGATGCTGAAGACAGGACTTTCCTTTGCAAAAGCCTTTGAGCCCATCACCCGTGCAGTGGGAAATATGTCAGGGGTAGGAAAACAGGAGTTCAGGGAAACAAAAGGAATTCCCGGGGATGTTGTTTCTCATGCATATACCTGTGCACAGTGCGGATACTGCGTGAATGAATGCGACCAGTACTATGGCAGAGGATGGGAATCCCAGTCACCAAGAGGAAAATGGTTCTTCCTCAAGGAATATTTTGCAGGCAGGATGGAACTTAACCAGGAGCAGGTTGATACTTTCCTTGCATGTACTACCTGTGAGATGTGTGATTACTATTGTCAGCTTGACCTTCCGATCGAGCGTTCATGGATGACACTAAGGGAGAATTTTGTCCAGAAGAGAGGCATGATGACTATCCCTCCCTTTGAGATCATGGCACAGAGCCTTGATAATCAGAGGAACATATGGGCCAGTTACAGGACTGACAGGGACAAATGGATGCCTGATGATATTCGTGAAAAGGTGAAAGATAAAGCAGAAATTGCCTATTTCGCAGGATGCACTGCATCCTTTGTGGAAAAGGATGTTGCAGTGGGAACCGTAAGATTGCTTGACGATGCAGGAATCGACTTCACATATCTTGGAGATAAGGAAGCCTGCTGTGGTATACCGATGCTTGTGGCAGGAAAATGGGATGTCTTTGAGAGAATCCTCAAAATGAATATCGCCAACATGCAGAAGAAGGAGGTTAAGACCGTTGTCACTTCATGTCCTGCATGTCTGCTCATGTGGAGGACAATCTACCCTCAGTGGGCTGAGAAACTTGGTATGGACTTTGACATCGAAGCAAAGCACTACTCTGAAGTTCTCATGGACAAGATGGATATCCTGAAGCCTAAATTCAAGGTACCTCTGAACAAGACCATTGCATGGCACGATTCATGCCATATTGGCAGGGCCGGTGCCGGAGTCTACGATGCCCCACGCGAACTGCTCAAGGCAATTCCTGGTGTTAAGTTCAGGGAAATGGAGCACAACCGTGAAAAAGCTCTCTGCTGTGGTTCTGTGGTGACGCTTATTGATGAGCCGGATGTTGCCGGTAAAATCGGTAATGTACGCTTGCAGGAGGCTGCAGACCAGGATGCAGACATTATGGCTGCACTATGCCCGTGCTGCCTTGTCCAGTTCAGGATAGCTGCGAAGGAGAACAATGTGAACATGGAAATTCAGGACCTTGGTGCGCTTGCCGCCCGCAGTCTCGGTTATGATATCCCGGATTCTACAAATGATGCACTTGTTGCCTGGGCAACTTTCGACAAGATGATAGAACTCATGGTACCTGAAAACATGACGGAAATGATGGTTGAACTGCTACCTGATATGATAGATGCTATGCCTTCATACATGCAGGCCATGATGAAGACAGTAAAGTATGTGCCAGGTATGGACGCTCTCATGACACCAATGATGCCAAGGATGATGCCGCTGCTAATGCCATCCCTTATGCCCAAGGTGATGCCAAAGATGCTGAAGGCTGTTGAGAAAAGAGTGCCAATGCCGGATCATATGAAGGAGCAGATGCCTGACCTCATGCCTGCGGCCATGGGGAATCTGATGCCCAACATGCTTCCGCAGATTGCACCGCTTCTGACCCCGAAGATGATTGAGTATATTAAAACGCACTGAACAAGCGGAAAAGAAATAAGAAGCCTTTCAAGGTTTCTTATCCCCACTGCTTTTTCTGTAATTATCACTGAGCCAGTTGTGCCAGTCGTCAATATTCAGCGCATGAAACCTTTCCTGTTCAGGAGCCATTTGAAAAAACCCTTCTTAAAAGCATTATTCAAATACGGCTTCTTTTCGAATTGCCAGGATAGATGGGAACAGACAAAAATTAAGGTCTCATTCCCTCAACTGGAATGTGACTGTTATGTCGTTTCCAACTTCAATATCTTCTTTTTTCCTCACTTTTGCATTCAGCGCAATGAAATGAGTCCCATCTCCCATAGGCATGAGTGAAGTATCCCATGAAGTATTCCCTACAGTTGCCCTGATGGGTATCAAACCTCTTTGAGCCCTGTAAAGCAATTGCTCTGTGATACTTACAGGAACTCGCACGTATACCCATCCTCCCTTTTGGGGAAATATCTCAACTTCTCCCTTTGTTTGATAAACACCCATAATATGGAATTGGTACAGGCGTATTTTAAAAGATTGGAAGGCAGCTCTGTAGAATTGTGCCTTTATAGGCTTTCTATAGAGCCTGTATTCTAAATCTTATTGGAATCGGCTTGTTAGAGGTGACAACGTAGTATTCGATTTTTTCCTTACTGAAAATTTCCGATTAGTCGGTATTATAGGAGAAAATCTTACTTCACCTTTGGAAGCTTGCAGTAAAACCAAGATTGTTTAAAAAGAAAAAGGCATTTTTTAAAATGCTGTTGGAAGTTTTCCATTAATTAGCAATATATGATAAATTTGCATCCCCATAAATATCGAAATAAACGTACAATATGAAACACACAAAATAAAAAAGTAAAAAATGCCGTATCTATACGGAATTATTCCTTCTTCTTCACCTGTGTAACATAGTATCCGGCTCCTCCGACAATTACCAGGAGTAAAACTATCCACAGCCAGAGCATAGACATACTGCTCTGCATACCTGTTTTGTCCGTTTTCCCGGTCACAACCTCTCCGATATCATCACTGAAGAGAGCATAAGTGCTGAAATGCGATACTTTAATGGTAATGGTCCTTGAACCGGCATCTGCGGTTCCTTTCATTATCTCCCATTCGTCGGTGTCATCATTGTACCAGCCTACTCTTGTGCTTTCTCCGTATTGCTTCCATTCTTCCTCGCTCAGTGTAAATGTCAGGCTGATAGCCGGGGAGAATGTTGTACCGTCAGGTGTGCATTCATAGGCCTGAAAAGCCATTGCACCTTCCATCTCAGGAACGTCCGTAGCAGGCAGGATATCTACTATCCTGATATTGTTAACAGATCCACCTGACGCACTTGTAACTTTGGTGCCCGCACCGACGCTGAGATATCCGGTTTCTTCACTGGACCAGACCGCTACATCAGTCAGGGTTTCGCCGTTGGAACCAGCTTCAAAGCTCACGGACTCGACATACTTTGTGCTTTTTTCTTCCGTATTACCTTCACCAATACTCTCACCGGGTTCATCCAATTCACGGATGTGTAGTTCTCCGGTCCTTCCATCGCCTCCACCGGAGCCTGATGATCCGGAACTTGGTACTGTTGTAACGGTGATGGTCATGTTACTGCTGAGGTTGCTTCCGGCAAAGTTACTTGCATTCAGGCTTACGTCATAGGTTCCGACAGCGTTGAAAGTATGAATCGGGCTTTGATGGCTGGAATTTGCACCGTCCCCAAAGTCCCAGGACCAGGCTGTCGGGTTGTTGCTGGAATTGTCTGTGAAAGTGACTGTCAGAGGTGCTGTTCCTGAAGTTACGCTCGCACTGAAATTGGCAACCGGAGTTACGACATTGTTTAATGTAATGTTCATTACCTGAGAATCAACCGAACCATAACCGTCACTTACATTGAATTCAATGTAGTAAGTTCCCGCATCAGTGAGGTCTGTGACCCACGAACCTTCGCCGTTGCTGGTATTGAAACTGTCGAACAGGGAACTCCTGTTACAGTCAAATTGCGGCGTATCTCCGTCTGCATCCGTGGAGTTGATGTCAAAACTGATAGTTTCTCCTTCACATACCATAATATCCGTTACATTGAGAATAGTGACAGCATTGTTCGGGATCTGAACGTTGTTACTGACTCCTGCCGATAATGTGGAATCAGTGAAATTGTATGCGTAGACCGTTATATTGGACCATTCATGAGCGGCAAGTCCGGTATGATTGAAACTTTTTATCGTATCGTTTTGCCAGCCCAGGTCATGGCTTACGTTATAGAAATCAGCTATATCCCCTGTACCTGCATTCCAGCTATGATTCACCCAGAAATTACCTGTTGTATTTGTGAATGTTTCCGGAATTCCCGGCATGAAAAGTGATCCGACTGTAAAGGTCTTAGCTATTGAATTCTGGCTGTCAGGGTTGATGACATATAGTGACCAGTCACATGCAATAGCCTGTGTCAGGTTGAATGTAGTATTGATGGTAGTATAGGTGATACTGTCAATTGTTCCGTTTATCGGGGTCTGACCTTCCATCGTCAGGTTTACAAACACAGTATCCGTGATGTTAAAACTACACCCTGTAACGTTGAGCTTAAATGACGCACTGTCGTCGCTGTTATTGATACCATTGCTCACTGATATGGATTCTACGTATGGTGCAAGTGGTGCAGGCGTGTCCTGATACTGGAAGTACGGATGAGTATACCCATCTACGATTTTCCATACAAAACCCGGATCATCGGCTGTTGTGATGTTGTTGTCGCTTGCATTCCAGTAAAGCCCTGAGCTTCCGGAAATGAATGCAAAACTGGTGAAATTGGCATAGGAAGACGTAATTCCAATACTGTTGTCCGGAATGCCAGAATAATAGCTGTTGCTCACAGTCTTACTAGAATATCCGACCAGACCGCCGACACCACTACTACCTGTGGCAGTACCAGTGGCAAAACTGTTACTCACAGTGTAATCATTAAATCCGACCAGACCGCCGACATAACTACCACCTGTAGCAGTACCAGTTGCAAAACTGTTGCGTACAGTGTCACCAGAATATCCGGCCAGACCGCCGACAATATGACTACCTGAGGCATTACCAGTAGCATAACTGTTGCTCACAGTCTTACTATTTTGTCCGACCAGACCGCCGACATGCTCATTACCTGTTGCAGTACCAGTAGCATAACTGTTGTTCACAGTGCCATAATTATATCCGATCAGACCGCCAACACGGTGATTACCTGAGGCATTACCAGTAGCATAACTGTTGTTCACAGTGCCATAATTCTTTCCGACCAACACACCGACATAATCGCTTGTTGTTACAATACCATCCGAGCTTGCCTCTACTCCAAGGTCATGGATATTAGCACCTAAATCTGTACAACCAAAGAATCCGGCATCGTAAGTGGTCTGAAAAACGGTCAGGTTATTCACTATAAATCCGCTTCCGTTAAAGTCACCTGTGAATCTGATGCTGGAATTACCGATTGAGCTGTGATTGCCTACAAGTGTAATGTTCTGTGTCAGTGTGAAGTTCTTGCCCCAATCAGCAGAAGTGACGGACAGCGTATCAATATCACTATCAGTTGATAGCTGATATGGGTCGGCAAGTGTACCGCTGCCACCAGAATAAGTAGCAGCCGATGCCGGTACGCTGAGTAACAGGCAAAACAGCAATAGCATTGAGATTTTCAGAATGGCTGACCTTGATTTGAATTCATGAGCATTATTCTTGTGGCTATGGAAGCATTGTGACATTGTTTTCATGATCTTATCCTGGTATTCTAGGTTTGTATCGATTGCCGGAATACGGTACTGTAACGATTTTCTCTTAGGACCATTTTTATGATTTGGAATTAATAAATAGCCAAAATATATAGATACTTTCATATTTAATTTTATCTAGCAAATACCAAATCATTTTCCTTTATTTGGCAGTTACGGAATTCCAGGAACCAGTATTTCCCGGAAATTCTGGTTCCATTTTCGAGAAATATTCCATAGAACCTTTTATGGAAGCAATCGCTTCATAGCGATTTCATCTATATGGTAAATTAAGATGACAATAACAATATAAACAATCGGGTTAATTATGAATAAAAGGGAGTGTTGTAATGTCCTTATTAACCAGCATTATCATTACATTTGTAGGAATATTCATCATTGGTCTTGGAATAGCCATCCAAAAAAATGGTTTTAACATCATGGGAATATTGGCTTTACTTGTAGGAGCAGCTTTAGCAATTTTACCTGCATTTCTAGCAGCTTAATTCACGCGCCAGAATATGTATTTTAAATAACTTCCTTTATTTGGCGATATAGGATGAGCTCATGTCCGAAAGAAGATCCATACCTTTATCAGTAAGCTTGTAGGTTGTATCATCTTCAAGTAACAGAAACTCACCATTCCTGAGAAAATCGATATGATACTTAAGGGAATTGTCATCGATACTGATATCTTCCTTAATTTCACCAAATCTCTTTCCAAATATACCGATTGATCTAACAACTTTTCTTCTCAATGGATGTGAAGCTGTATTCCGAAGCAATTCATGTTCCATTTTAACGGATTCTCGTGCTGAAGGACTTTTCATTATCATTTCTTCAAGTTCATCATCATTCATAATTAATCACTTATCTCAACTTCATAATTAAACATTTTGACCAATTATAACGATTAACCATTTATAATGATGTTGATAAGTTCGAATCTATGAATATATCAAAAAATTCTCCATTACTAGATTCGGTCATTCATTTCTTTTATTTTGAGTGGTGGGATTAATTTACAAATGTTATTTTGTAGTCACCCTCCTTTATTTGGCGGTTTAGGTATATATTTGAACTAAAATATGATTACATATATGGTGAAAATATGGCAGTTTTGGGAGAAGTCGGTAATTTAATCAAATTGCAAATATATCATACGCATGTTTTATATAATGTCAATAGATACATTCCGTTATAAATATGAGGAAGTCATGGATTCTTTGATGCAATTATTGGATTTAATAGAGAAATATTTAGTTGAAATAGTTGCCATAATTGTTTTTGTTATACTTTTTTGTTGATTTGGGAATTGAACAATTAAATAACATCGAACTATGGTACAGAACATTAGGAATGGCATCTCTTATACCTTCCTCTATTTGGCAAAACAGGAAGTAAAAAACCTATAAACATCAGTCACAATCTCGTAACCCCCTAATTACCAATTCGATAACAGAATTCGAGAAAAAGAAAAATATCTAAAACATACAGAAAAATAAAGAGGTAAAAGACAAATTTGCCTTTTATATATACATCATTTCGGAATTGGCTTGTCAGGAGTGACACCGTAGTATTCAGTTCTTGCCTTGCCCCAGATACAGCCATTCTTTCCGACAATCTTAAGTTCAAGATTCTGCAATGCCTTGCACAGGCTGTTCCCGGCACGTGCTCCCTTACAGATAAGGCAGTAGTTCTCGCAGAAAACCGGAGCCTTTTTCTTTTCTGCCATTATGATCCCCTTCTCTTCCAGACCTGATCAGATAATAAATTCAGACCTTAGACTGCACTTCCCTGGCAAATTTCTTTGCTTTCTGCACGCGTGAATCGTCAGGCTGTCCCTTTGTGGAAGGACCCATCTCTCCGAATGCCTTCATCTGCGGATCATCTGCCTTTAAGAGCATATCAATCACATGCTGGGCAAGTTCCCCCTGGCAGTCAAACGATCCAAGCACGTTAGCTCCGGTAGCTGCCTGAGAAGCGGAACCGGTCCATGAATGAATAGCTTCGAATCCTTCAGGAACAGCATGGGTCATGAATATGGCGATATTTTTTCCTGATGTCTTCTCAGACATGAACTTCTTTACGTTTGGAGGAACATCGAACTGTAACACCGGAAAACCTATGAATGCAAGGTCATATCCTTCAAGGTCCGATACCTCAGACAGGGGTTTGATCTCTTTTTCTCCTTCAAGTTCACCATAAATGGATTCTGCGATTTTCTTTGTGTTACCGGTCTGTGTCATGTACGTTACTAATGTCTTCATATCCATACCTCATTTTTTTATTAAACAAAGTATCAAACTATAGATTAATATAGGTAAGCGTCAGGAAAATGTAGTTTAGAAATATTGATACAAAAAAATGACCTGCTGTTTTAGAAAGATTAAAGCAGGATCTAAGAGCTCAAATCAAAATCATTTGTGGCATTTTCCAATGAACAGAAATAACCCTGACAGAAAGATACGTTGCCATAAACAAACCGAACAGGTACTTTACTGATTCCCCTTTTCTTTGCTTCACTGTCATATACCTGGTAAATCTCATCCATTGCTGAAGCCTCAGGCTTGACATTGCTTGAGATCTCTATATAACCACTTTTGGTACTGTAACCAACTAAAATACTGGTTGCATTTTCTATATTCGGAAAAGAGTAATTATCTTTCTCACTTCTGTGTGCTATACTGATCTCACGGACATTGTTCCTGTAAAGCCTATGTTCCTCACTCAAAGGATATGGGAGTTCTCCATAAGTTCCGAACACTTCAGGATTTTCTTCCAACTTATCGAGAACATACGCAGCATGATATAGAATAAGTCCGTCATCACCATAACCCAGTTTCCTGAGAGATTCAATTGCAGTCTTATTACCAATATCTCCAAGAGCCAGTATCGAAGCCCTTCTGAGAGTTTTTTCTTCCTCTTCATTCATGGAAATATTAAGCAGCAAATCTGCCGTCTTATTGTCACCTATTCTGCCAAGAACAACAATTGCATTCTCTCGTTTTCCAATTGTTTCATTTTTATTTTCTATGACCTGAATTAGCGCTTGAATTGTATACTCATCACCATTTTCTACAAGATAATCTATTGCACTAGAAGCAATACTTGAATTTTCACTACTCAGTCCATCTATTGGAGAATCTACGGAAGTGTCTTCGATACAACCTGACATCACGGTTATTACGATAATTGAGATAGTTAGAATTATTGCAACAGTATGAATTTTCATTCAAGTGAATGAAGAAGACATACTACATAATCTTTTTTACTCATTGATACAAATAACATACAAGGAGTAATCAATAAATTCCATGTACAAACAACCATCATTATCTTTCAATAATTGCAACCTTAAATCTACAAATCCCTAGAAAAACAGGCGATTTTGCCAAAACTTGGTGCATATCTTAATGAAACTAAAATTAGAAATATCAACACAGACAACAATAGGAATAGCAAATCTGATAGTCTTTCAAATATCAAAACTATGCGGAGGAAGAAAATGGGCTTACTCGACAGAATGGGAACAGTGGTAAAAGCAAAGATGAACAAACTGGTCAACCGGATGGAAGACCCTAGAGAGACACTGGATTACTCTTATGAGAAACAACTGGAAATGCTGCAAAATGTCAAAAGAGGAGTCGCTGATGTCACGACTTCAAAAAAGAGATTGCAATTGCAGCGCTCAAAACTCCAGCAAAACATCGACAAACTGGACAGGCAGGCAAAAGATGCCATTAAAGCCGACAGGGAAGACCTGGCAAGGATGGCACTTGAAAGAAAAAGTGCCCTGGTGATTCAGGTTGAAGGCCTTGACACGCAAATATCCGACCTTGAAAAGGAGCAGGAAAAGCTGGTTGCAGCCGAAAAGCGCCTGTCCACAAAGGTAGAAGTATTCAGGACCCGCAAGGAAACCATAAAGGCACAGTATTCAGCAGCAGAAGCCCAGGTAAAAATCAATGAGTCAGTTTCCGGTATCGGTGAGGAAATGGCTGATGTCGGCCTGGCAATAGACAGGGCTGAGAACAAGACAGAAGAAATGAAGGCCCGTGCATCTGCACTCGACGAACTTCTGGAAACAGGAACACTGGATGATGTCACGGCCAGCGGCGGCGATGACATTGACCGGGAACTTGCAAAAATGCATGCTGAGTCCGGCGTTGATGCGGAACTTGCCAGACTCAAGGAGGAGGCAGGCAAATGATAATCAGGGTATCCGAAGACGGGCAGTATGAGGTTCCAAGCAGCCTGCTGGACGAACTCAATGTCATCGACAACAGGATCGTGGATCTGGTTGCCGAGGAAAAAAAAGATGAATACAGGACCGAACTTTCAAAGCTCATCGGCATGGTCAGGTCAAACGGCAGGAAACTGGATGATGATGAGATCAGGGAGTCCGATATTATCCTTCCACCGGAAGACCTCACCCTGAATGAAGCAAGAGAAATCTTTACAGGCGAAGGAATCTTCGAAGATTAAGCTACAAAAGATCAGAATGGCATTCCCCAAAGGGGATACCATTTTTCTATATTTTTTTCAATAGGCAATTCCCTTTCCATCAGGGACTTCAATCTCATTTCCAGCGAGTTATCCCTTTGATGGTTCTTTTGGGGTGCGAAAGGATAATAGCCATCCTGCTTAAAATTGTATATCCAGTAAACCGGTCCCTTGCCCTCGAAGCGATATACGGCGCAAAGCAATTGCTCACCGAAATCCTGCTCAATGAGTGTCTGGGAGATCATATGAATATTTGTGACAAGATCTTCAAAATCCGGGTCCTTTAAAATTACCCACAGAAAGTTGTACTCATCCTTCTCAAGTCTGAACGAAGTCCCCGTTTCCTGGGTACTATACTTCAAAAGACCCTCTATTTCTTCCCTTGCTGTTTCATACTTTGACATTTCCATGGGCTTAAAACAGATACCTGCCGAGCTGGAAGGCTCCAGACGCAGATCGATCTCCATAGTAACCACCGCTGTGGATATGGCAAAAAGCTTATCAGTCTTTGCTTTGGGAAGGCTTCCCCTTCCAAGCAGGGAATCGAACATACTTTTCAGTCCCATCAGAGCTCAAGCTCCTTCTGGATCTTCTCAAGTGCAGCAATCCTTTTTTCGGTGGAAGGATGAGTGGAGAAAAGGTTCATGAAAGAACCTGAGACTGCTGCCGGTATGATAAAGAAAGCATTCATACCTTCCACCTTTCTCAGGTCATCTGAAGGTATGCGCGGCATCACGTCACTAATCTTCAGCAGTGCGGATGTAAGGTTTGAGGGTTGGCCTGTTATAATCGCAGAACCCCTGTCTGCCGCGAACTCCCTGTACCTGGAAAGAGCGCGTATGAGCAAGAAACTTGCAACCCAGACAGCAATAGAAACTATCCATACAAGCATGATACCACCCGAGTCTCGTCTGTTGCCTCCGAAGGCACCAAAGTAAAGATAATACCTCACAAAATAGAACGCAAGGGTCGAGATGAAACTTGCTATAGTCAGTATGGCCATATCCCTGTTCTTTACGTGGCTGAGCTCGTGGGCAAGCACCGCTTCCAGTTCCCCCTGGTTGAGTCTGTCCATCAAGCCAGTTGTAACCGCCACAACTGCACTGTTTGGTCCCTTGCCGGTGGCAAATGCATTTGGCACCTGGGTATTCACCACTGCAATCCTGGGTTTTGGAAGATCGGCTATAGCACACAGCCGGGTAATGGTCTGGTGAAGGTTCGGAGCCTCATTTTCGGATACAACCTTTGCATTCATGGTCCAGAGGACAATCCGGTCAGAGTAGTAATACTGTGCTCCCAGGGCCACGCCTATGAACAATAGCATGAATAACGGCGGAGCATTCATAAAAGTAAGAAATACCAAAAAGAACAGATAGACTACCGCAAGCAGGAACATAGTCAACAACATTCTTCCTTCGAGTCCCAGATCCCTTTTCCATTTTACCATGAGAAACCCCTTATTTTTATGTAATTGCTATCTCTTAGTTAAAGGAACTTACCAGATATAATGTTTTATCATGGAAACAGCCTGGATGCAAATATCTACTCATATCACCAGCTTATAATAGGATGAGATCGTAGAAAAGATACTTTTTTGTGACCCGGTCACGACCTGAAAAACGTTCACCAGACGAACAAAAGAACAGCACCGTAAACTTTACCTGTTAATCACCTTATGAGAACACAGCCATGTCTTTGAGCAATATCATAATAAAAGGCGCAAAGGAACATAACCTGAAAAATCTGGATCTGACTCTTCCACGTGATAAACTCATAGTTATCACAGGACTCAGCGGTTCCGGGAAGTCATCTCTTGCTTTTGATACCATCTATGCCGAAGGACAAAGGAGATACGTGGAATCTCTCTCCGCATATGCCCGGCAGTTTCTGGGACTTATGGAAAAACCTGATGTAGAGTACATCGAAGGTCTTTCACCTGCTATATCCATAGAGCAGAAAACCACTAGCAAGAATCCAAGATCCACAGTTGGTACAGTCACAGAGATCTATGACTACCTCAGGCTGCTATATGCAAGAATAGGCATAAGGCACTGCCCGGAGTGCGGAAGGATAATCGAGACCCAGAGTGTTGACCAGATACTCGACAGCATAATGAAGCTTTCTGAAGGCACAAAAATACATGTGCTTGCACCTGTAGTCAGGGAGAGGAAGGGAGAGTACAAAAAACTGCTTGCAGAACTGCTTGCCGAAGGTTTTACACGCGCACGTATCGATGGCGAAGTATACTCACTGGAAGATGCACAGGATATTGAACTGGAACGTTATGTCAAGCATAATATAGAGATAATCGTCGACAGGTTGGTCATCAAGGAAGGAGTAGAGGAGCGACTTGCAGACTCCGTTGAAGCAGCGCTTGAGAAGAGTGGAGGCACCCTTACTGTCCAGGTATTGGATGGTGAAGAGCTGACATTCAGTGAAAAACTTGCTTGTACGGAATGTGGCATCGGTTTTGAGGAGATGGAGCCTGCGGCATTCTCATTCAACAGTCCCCAGGGTGCATGTCCCGAGTGTCACGGACTGGGCACCTCTATGGAGTTCGACCCCGACCTGATAGTTCCTGACAGGACTCTTACTCTGCGTGAAGGAGCAATCGAACCCTGGAGCAAGACCAAAGACGGCTATTACATGCAATCAGTGGAATCACTTGCAAACCATCTGGGATTCTCCATGGATGTACCCTTTAGTGAACTTGACCCGAAAGTACAAAAGATAATATTCTACGGCAGTGATAAGCCCATACCTTTCGTACACACCGGCAGGAACGGCGGTATGTGGAGACATACAGGCAAGTTCAAGGGAGTTATTGCAAATCTTTCCAAAATTTTCGAGAAAACCGAATCAGAGAGCAGCAAGGATAGAATGCAGCGGTACATCAGCACAAAACCATGTCCCGTATGCGGAGGTGACAGGCTCAAACCAGCCAGCCTTGCTGTAAAAATAGATGGAAATAACATCATTGACATCACAGGCATGTCCGTTGAGGAAAGCCTGCATTTCTTCCAGCATCTTGAAGAAAAGCTCAATGAGCGTGAATACACTATCGCACGCCTCATACTAAAAGAAATCAAGGCCAGACTAGGCTTCCTTGTAGACGTCGGCCTCGACTACCTTAACCTGGGCAGGTCTGCAGCAACACTTTCCGGAGGAGAAGCACAGCGCATCAGGCTTGCAACCCAGATCGGTTCAAGTCTCATGGGGGTGCTCTATATCCTTGACGAGCCAAGCATCGGCCTGCACCAGAGAGATAACCTTAGGCTCATTAATACTCTTAAACACCTGAGAGATATCGGAAATACCGTGCTCGTTGTCGAACACGACGAAGAGACAATCTGCAGCTCGGATCACGTAGTGGATATGGGGCCCGGAGCAGGCATCCACGGAGGGGGAATCGTTGCCGAAGGCAGCCCCGAAGAGATTATGGCACATAATAATTCCCTTACAGGCCAATACCTGAGTGGAAAACTGGCTATAGAAATACCAAAGAAGAGACGAAAGCCTGAGAACAAACTCGTACTCTACGGAGCCAGTGAAAACAACCTGAAGGACATAGATGTGGAATTCCCGCTGGGGATACTTGTATGTGTTACAGGGGTGTCGGGTTCCGGCAAAAGTACGCTTATCAATGAGACATTGAACAAGGTTCTGGCCAAGAAACTCAATCGGGCAAGGGAAATTCCCGGTAAGTTCAAGGACATCGGCGGACTGGAACATGTGGACAAGGTCATAACAATCGATCAGTCACCCATAGGAAGAACACCGAGATCAAACCCTGCGACCTATACCAACCTTTTCACACCCATCAGGGATCTCTTTGCACAGACAAAGACCGCACGTACCCGCGGGTACAAGCCCGGCCGTTTCAGTTTCAATGTCCGCGGTGGCAGGTGTGAGGCATGTACCGGTGACGGTATAATCACAATAGAGATGCATTTCCTGCCGGATGTTTACGTTCCCTGCGAGGTTTGCCACGGTAAGCGTTATAACAGAGAGACCCTGGAGGTCACCTACAAGGATAAGAACATCGCTGAAGTCCTTGACATGACTGTAGAGGAAGCACTTGAGTTCTTCGAAAACATACCATCCATCAACCGGAAACTGCAGACTCTGTACGATGTGGGTCTGGGATATATCAAACTGGGCCAGTCATCCACAACCCTTTCCGGCGGCGAAGCACAGAGAGTAAAACTGGCAACCGAACTGAGCAAGCGCTCTACAGGCAAAACAGTCTACATCCTGGACGAACCCACCACCGGCCTGCACTTCGATGATGTGAAAAAGCTCCTGGAAGTACTCCAGAGGCTGGTAGAAGGAGGAAACACAGTGATAGTCATTGAGCACAACCTCGATGTCATCAAGACCGCCGACTGGCTCATCGACCTGGGACCGGAAGGTGGTGACAGGGGTGGAAAGGTTATAGCACAGGGAACTCCGGAAAAGGTTGCAAAGAGTAAGGTATCCTATACCGGGAAATTTTTGAAGAAAATGCTTGCTAAATAAGCATTTTGAAATTTCTCTGTTTCTTTCTTTTTTATTTTTACGAAACTATGAACCGTAGTTACATCTTTTGAATAAATCTGAAAAAATCCATATTGTTATAAACTTATATACAGCGATGTGCCTCTATCAGAATAGAGGTGATGGGAAGCCTCTGGATAGAATGAGGGTTAGAATATGAACGGAAAAGAATGTAATTTATCCTTGGATGAGCTTCTTAAAATTGATGGCGTTGCAGCTGCAGGTATTTTCAGTCCGGAAGGAAAACTTGTGGACTATAAATCCGAAATAGCCATGCCTGAAGAGATGGCAGAGATGACATCCAAATTCTGTGGGACCGTTAACATGATGTTCGATGCTCTGGCCACTGCCTACACAAAACTCTACCAGATGAACTGGGCACCCCAGCATAACTGGATGTATAGTGGCGGTGATTGGATAATCGTAATCTCAGGCACAAGGGGCGTTTTTGTCGAAAGCGAAAAAGCTGATCTTCAGCAATTACTCAGAGCCCTGAATGTCTGCTGAAGTTGTTAAATTATGGATTGGTAAGAATGAGTTCAAAAGATAACCTTAAGGCCGCATTTACCGGCGAATCAATGGCAAACCGAACATACCTGGCATTTGCAAAAAAAGCAGATGATGAAGGATACCATCAGATAGCAAAACTTTTCAGGGCCGCTGCTGCAGCTGAAACAGTCCATGCACACAACCATCTGCAACGTATGGGTGGAATCGGGACCACTATGGACAACCTGAAAGATGCCATTGAGGGCGAGACATATGAATTTGAGACAATGTACCCCGAATTCATAGAAGAAGCCAAAAAAGAAGGAGACAACCGGGCTCTCTGGAGCTTTGAGGTTGCGAACAAAGTAGAGAAGATACATGCCAGGCTATATGAAAAGGCACTGGAAGAGATTGGTGAAAATTCAGAAGTTGACTACTATGTATGCAGTGTTTGTGGGCACACCCATGAAGGCGAACCTGAAGGCAACTGTCCTATCTGCGGGGCACCCGTATCAAAATACGATAAAATAGACTGACGAACAACGATAAGTCAACACTGTTTCTAAAAGCAAGCGGAAAACTTGGCAGAGATCTATAAGAAAAATGATCTCCGTCTTAGTTTTTCACTACTCTCTGTAATGAAGAGCATTTGAGAGAGCATAATAAATAGGTCACTTACCGAAATAAAGGGTTAATAACCCTCGAATATCATTTCTTCTTCAGTTTCTCAACAAGCATCTCGACCTGCTCCACAGCAGTTCCGATGTACTTGTCAGGGTCCACGAGATTTATGATGTCATCTTCGCTCAGGTAGTTTGCAACATCCGGATTTGCCATAAGGACTTCCTTGAAATGCATACCACTCTCATGGGCTTCCATGGCACTGGAACGAACAAGTTCGTGGGCTTCCTGGCGACCTACACCACGTTTTGCAAGTTCGATCATCACTGCTTCACCCATATTCAGGCCCTTTAGAAGGTCCAGGTTACGGCGGATGTTTTCGGGATAGAACCTGAGATTCTCAATAACACCGATAGCCAGTTTGATGATATGATCGGTCAGCACACATGACTCGGGGAAGACTATCCTTTCACATGAAGAGTTGGTCAGGTCACGCTCGTCCCAGAGAGTATTGTTAAGCAGCTCCGGCTCTACCATTGAACGCACGATCCTTGCAAGCCCGCATATCTGCTCTGACTTGATTGGGTTTCTCTTGTGTGGCATGGTTGATGATCCTACCTGCTTTTTCCTGAAGCTTTCCTCGACCTCTGCGATCTCGCTTCTCTGCAGGGAGCGTATTTCAACAGCAATCTTATCGATTGTTGTCACGGTATTGGCCATCCACATTACAAATTCTGCATGGCGGTCCCTCTGTATGATCTGATTGGACACATCCACCGAACCGATCTCCAGATACTCCATTACACGCTTTTGAACCTCAATCCCATCTTTTCCGAATGCCGCCTGTGTTCCCACAGCTCCGGTCATCTGTCCGACAAGCAGACGGGGCTTAAGCTGCTCCAGACGTTCGATATGGCGTGCTATCTCGGAAGCCCATATGCCAAAGCGTAAGCCATAGGTTGTTGGGACACCGATCTGGCCGTGCGTCCTTCCGGCGCATACCAGATGTTTGTGTTCATCGGCCTGCAATAATAATATATCAAGCAAGCTCTGCATCTTATCTTCAAGAATCTGCACTGCTTCCTTGAGCTGCAAACCGGTTGCTGTATCCAGCATGTCGTTAGAAGTTGCACCGAAATGCACCCATTTTCCGGCATCTTCTTCACATTTCTCGGAGACTGCAATCACAACAGCCATCATATCGTGGTGGATCTCATTCTCGATCTCATTAACCCTTTCAAGTTCGACTTTGCCGATGCTTGCTTCAATGATGTCTGCCGCTTCCTTTGGAATCAGGCCGATATCAGCCTCTGCCTTTGCAAGTGCAGCTTCGACTGTCATTACCTTCTCAAGCCTGTTGGCCTCACTCCAGACAAATTTCATCTCCTCTGTTCCATAACGATATTCAATTGGATGGATTGCCATGTATCAGATCTCCATTATTGGTACTATGATAATAATATCATCAAGCGTAATGGATGTTGGTATTATCCGTATCTGATAAATAGGCTTTGAAAGTCAAAAAGAAAAAAAGACGAGGATAAAAAGAAAGAATCAATACCTGAAGTCTCAGTTATTGACTACATCCATAGTCCTGGGGAAATCACCCATGAAATTCAGGTTTCCTTCCTCAACTTCCAGGTTTTCGATATTTAACCCCGGCATACTTGCAAGGTGGGAATTAATCAGGTTCTCAAGCTCCTGTTCTCCCTGTGTGGTACTTCCTTCGGGAAGAGGGAGGAGTCCTACTTTAGCACTGGAGATGTCCAGCTTAATTGAGTTGCCACTTGCCTTCTCAAAACTACCTTCAGCATAAACCGGACCCTTGAAATCATATCCCATATCACTTAGGTCTATGTAGGCAGACATTTGCGCCTGATTGCCATCTCCCAGCTTTATCTGTATATCCTTCAGGGGACCGTCATTATTTGTAGCCTGCAGGTAAGAGCTTAACTGGGAACTTGAAAGACTTGCTTCCATCGGGGATGTGTCCGAGTATTCGATACTGCTTGTAAGCTTATAAGCTGACACAGGATCACTAAGGGTAATACCCTGTTCTTCCACAAGTTCACTAAATATCACGGGGTCAGTCTCAACACCAAGATCAATTGCCTTGTCAGTACCCAGCAACTCAGTCAAACCGGGAATGTATACCATCCCGGAAGCTGCTGCAACCGATAATATAGCAAAAATAAATACCGCAACAACCGCGACAACAATCTTGATTCCTTTATTTTTACCGTTTTTCTTTTTTGTATCAATATCGCCAGAAACCATAAGTTTCACTCCATTGGGAATTCAACATCTATAAATTATGGATATGTGATTGTGGAAGTTTAAAAATATTGTCATTTGATTGCAGAGGAAAATGCAGAACAAACGACAGTACTGTAGTTATTTCAGTTTTCTCCTTTGATTGGATGATCCTAACAGGACAATTCCTTTCTCAATAGCCTGAATTTGGATTAATTTAGCAATTAAAAAACCATTAATTTTAAATATTAATAAATAGGAAAAAGGAAGAATGCTTCATACATCCTAATACTAACATAAATACTTGGTGAATAATATGGAAGGTACAACTATGAACAGGATTTCAAAAAAAGCTGTTTTGGTCCATGAGAAGGTGATCTGAAATGGTGCTCGATACTGGAGATACCGCATTTATAATCATTTGTACTGCTCTGGTCATGCTTATGACACCTGGAGTCGGACTCTTTTACGGTGGAATGGTGCGCAACAAGAACCTTATTTCCATGATTGCAATGTCTTTTGTCGCCTTTGCCATTGTGAGCATCCAGTGGGTACTATTCGGATATTCACTTTCCTTCGGGTCCGATATCGCAGGATTCATAGGAGGACTGGATTTCGTAGGCCTCAGGGGCGTAGGACTTGATGGAGAAGGCATACCGGATATGCTTTTCATGGTATTCCAGCTTGTATTCGCAGGAGTCACACTTGCTATTCTCACATCGGGAGTCGCTGGACGCATTAAGCTGAGTTCCTTTATGGTGTTTGGGGTACTTTGGACAACGCTGGTATATGATCCCCTGGCCCATTGGGCATGGGGCGGCGGCTGGGCCGGGGAACTCGGTGCTCTTGACTTTGCCGGAGGAACCGTAGTTCATATCAGCTCGGGATTCGGTGCACTTGCCCTTGCACTGGTAATAGGTAACCGTGCAGGTTTTGGGAAATACAGTATGGAAGCTGAAAACATCACTACTACTCTTCTTGGGGGAGCACTGCTCTGGTTCGGATGGTTCGGGTTCAATGCAGGAAGTGCACTGGCAGCAGACGGACTTGCTGTTAACGCTCTTGTAGTTACAAATATTTCAGCTGCATCCGGGGCAATCACCTGGATGATAGCATCATGGATAAGAGGTAAGCCAAGTTCACTGGGAATGATCAGTGGAGCGATTGCAGGTCTTGTAGCAATAACTCCCGCATCCGGGTTTGTAGGCCCGATGTCTGCGATCTTAATCGGCGGCTTCGCCGGGCTGCTTTGTTACGGTACTTTGCTTTTCCGTGTGCGCAGAGGACTTGATGAAAGTCTTGATGCGTGGGCAGTTCATGGGATGGGGGGATTCTGGGGGGCTATTGCAACAGGAATCTTTGCAAGTGCAGCTATCGGAGGGGTAGACGGACTTATTTACGGAAACGTTAACCAGTTCCTCATTCAGGTACTTGATGCATCCGTTGCCATGATATATGCATTCACAGTGACATTCATACTGGCAAAGCTGGTAGACAAGGTAATGGGACTGCGTGTGACCGAAGAGGAAGAATATGTGGGACTGGATATATCCCAGCACGGGGAATCCACAACAGCATGAGGTGATGGTGTGAAGAGAGTAATAGCTGTTATCAGGCCCGAGGTGTTTGAAAATGTTAAATCCTCACTGGAGGAGAAAGGCTACTTCTCAATGACAGTGCATGAAGTGAAAGGGCGTGGTGCACAAAAAGGAATCTGTCTCCAGTACAGAGGAAAACAAATTAAAGTAGACATGATTCCAAAGATAGAAATCGAGATGATAGTAGGCGACGAGGATGTCCGTCCTATCATTGACATCATCCGGAAAACTGCACGTACCGGCAAATTCGGTGACGGGAAGATCTTCGTCTCTCCTGTGGAGATCGTTGCAGGTATCAGGACAGATGAAGAAATAGTATCTTAATATGACATGTGGATGATAACCACATGTTTATTATTTTTTTACTCATGAACACATACTTTCTACAAAAAATATAGATTATAGAGGCAAAATACATATTTTATTAAGATAAATACAGTTCATCATTCATTTACGAAGGTGTCAAAATCGAAGTAATAGCAGACTTGCATACACACACAACATTTTCAGACGGGGATCTGGAACCTGCGGAGCTTGTGAAATATACCTTAAATGTAGGGTTAAAAGCACTAAGTATCACCGATCATGATACGGTGGAAGGCCTTGATATTGCCGAAAAGGAATGTGCAAACAGAGGGCTCAAATTCATACCGGGAATAGAATTTACAAGCAAACTTGACATCCCACAAATAGAACTGCATATCCTTGGATATGGTTTTGACAGAGAAGACCCGTACCTGCTGAAAAAAACAGATGAAGCCAGGAACAACGCAATTGATTACTCCAAAAAAGTATGTTCCATGCTGGAATCCCATGACTGGATAATCGATTATTCGATGCTTGAAGATGCCAGGGGAATAATAACCAAGCACGATATCTGTACTTCTGTTATTAAGGGAGATATGAGCAACTACGACTTCCACAACCAATGGCTTGCTGAAACCTCACCGTTCTATGTAGAAATTAAAAAGTTCTCAGCCCGTGAAACTATCAGGACAATTCATAAGGCAGGTGGAAAAGCAATTTGTGCCCACCTCTTAAGAACACTTGATCTGTATGATAGTATGCCAATGTTACCTTTTGTAGCTGAGTCGTTGATTCAAAATGGTATCGATGGATTTGAAGTATTTTACGGAAACAGCACAAAGGAGCAGGTAGATATTATGTATGGTATCTCCGACCAGCATAATCTTTTGATAACAGGTGGGTCAGATTTCCACGGACAAGACAGGACAGCACGTTGTTCACTTGGAAAATATAACACACATGATATGTATTTTGACCAGCGGGCATTAATAGAATCTCTTGAAAGGAAAAATATCAATATTGAGTCATTCGCAGATGCTACCAGAACCAAAGAACCGGTCCTGTAAAGAAGCCATAAATAAAGGTATATCAGTGGATATACCATTCAAGAGGAACAACAGCTTCATCTCCCTCTTTTTTCTTACCGAACATAGGATAAACGGTATCTACATCCTCCAGAAGTTTTACAACCAAACCACAGCTCCCATTCCCTGGGATACATTGAATTACACGGACACTGGCAATAACAGGAATGTCATCAGGACGGAATGACGGAATTCTGATCTTTATCACATCGCCGATGTTGTCAGGCAGATCATCACTGTACTTACTTATTTTCCTAAAATCAAGCGCAAAGCCAGTTCCTTTGAGGTTGCTCTCTACTTCCCTCAAGTCCAGCTCCAGGGCAATAGCTATTTCCCGGCTAGAGTAACCCTTATTATGGAGAAAGCCGGTGGAACCTTTTTTCAGGTGATCAAGATCAGAATAGATAAGAGGACGCATCCTGCATAGTTCCCTCATTTTTTCTATTTTCATGTTATCAATATCATCTGCCATTGTCTTCCTCCTGAAAGTTTTTTCCTGGATTCCATAGATCTGTTTTATTTAAATGGATAGACTCAAACCAGTCAAGTATGTAAAACATGAGGGATGCAGATCCCTCTATGAAATCAGGCCTGTCAACGATGTCATTCTCATTTTGGATATACCTGCCATACACTAAATCACTTCTGCAGTTCTCAACCAGGTCTTGTATGCATCTCTCATCAACTTCAGGATGAAACTGGACAGCAAGTACATTGTCCCTGAAAATGAATCCCTGTTCCCTGCATGCTTCACTTTCGAACAGGCGGACCGTATTTTCAGGGAGAGCGAACGTGTCTCCATGCCATTGCAAAGCAGTGAACTCCTCCGGGAAACCAGAAGATAAAGCAAACTTTCCATTCCCATCTATTGTTTTCACCTTATGCCATCCGATTTCCTTATACTCATTCCTTGAGACACGTGAGCCCAGTATTTCGGCCAGCATCTGTGCCCCGAAACATATACCTAGAACTGCTTTCCCTTCGTTCAGACATTTTTTTACAAATTTTTTCTCAAGTTTAAGCCATGGATAGCTGTCTTCCTCATACACACTCATAAGACCGCCCATAATAATGAGAAGATCAAGGTCATCGAGCTGAGGAAACAGTGTACTGGCATAGGGAAGACTTCTTGAAAGAGTATGACCCCGACCACAAACCCATTGGTTTATATTGCCAAGAGTCTCGAATTCAAGATGCTGTAGACAGTGTATCCTCATTGAAAGTCACTAGGTTTCCATAATAAAATCACAGGTTAAAGGTTTTTGGGATGAAATATAATAGGATTAAAATATAATACACATAATTTTTTTATTTGTAAGTATTTTAATTATAATATGTAAAAAAGTTACCTGGCGCCAAGTTATGGAACATATTATAGAAGTGTTTATATACTTATATATTTATTATTAATTTTGATATATTAATAGATGGAATATGGACCAGAATTCTGGAGGAGAATGAATGCGCATTCGTGACGTCGGACTAAACAAAAAGCTGATAATATTTACATTAATATTAGCCATAGTACCTGCTTTGATTGTCGGGGTCTATGCAGGAATACAGGCAGAAGAAGCCATACACAATGAGGTACAGATAAAGCTCGAAGAGCAGGTGATGCTGGAAAAAAACTCTTTGGAATCAACATTTTCTCTTGCACAGGACAAAGTTAATAGTGATCTGAAAGTTGCGAGAAGCCTTTTCTATACTGAAGGTGAACCACAAATAGTAGACGGAGAAATGGTTATTGGCGATGAACATGTGGTTAACGGCAATTACGAGATCGTCGACAGTATTAAAGATATGGTAGGAGGAACTGCAACAGTTTTCCAGGTTATTGACAATCAAGCAGTGCGTGTTTCTACCAATGTAATTAACGATGAAGGGGAAAGGGCAGTAGGCACGACAGTATCCCAACCTGTTTATGATGCCGTGGTAAAAAATGGAGAAACATTCTACGGAAGAGCATGGGTGGTAAATGCATGGTATCTAACAGCTTATGAGCCAATCAAGGACACATCCGGAGAAATTATAGGAATTTTATACGTGGGTGTCAAAGAAGAGCCGTTCCTGAGTAAGATAAAAGACCACTTCAGCAACATCGTAATAGGTGAAACCGGTTACATGTTTATAATGGATTCCAACGGAGATCTTATAGCACACCCGACAATGGAAGGTGAAAATGTCTACGATCAGGACTTCATTAAGGAAATCATAGCCACAAAAGAAGGATACATCCAGTATACCTGGGAAGGAAGAGAAAAAGTACTTGCCTACACTTATTATGAAGATATGGACTGGTTCATAGCTTCAGGAAGCTACCTTGAAGATTTCGAAGGGTCCATAAGCGATATAAAATACGGAGTTGCTGTGGCAATCCTGGCAGTCGCCATAATTGGCTCACTTGCAGCTGTTGGATTCTCAAGGACACTAACAAAGCCAATCGACAAGATGCTGTTTGCTGCAAACCAGATCGCAGAAGGTGACTTGAGTGTGAATGTTGCAGATGATTCACGAGATGAGATAGGACAACTGTCTATTGCAATGGATAAAATGACGTTGCACCTGAGGGAACTGGTTAAGGAAGTCAACAATAGCGTGAACCAGATAACATCCACATCCGGCGGAATCCTTAGCACATCACATGAAATGAGTTCTGTTTCAAACCAAATATCCCATACCATTTCAGAGATATCATCCGGTGCACAGAGCCAGTCAGGCAGGGCAGATGAGGTTTCAAAGGCCATGGTTGACATGACAACGAATGTACAGGAAATTGCGAGCAGTGCGCAGGAAGCAGCCGAAACCGCAACCGCAGCAAGTAATCTCATAAGAGAAGTTGGCAACCAGTCAGAAATGCTACTTTCACAGATGGATGAGATACAGGAAGCTTCAGGAGACTCTGCAAATGTTATAAGGGAACTTGATCACAAATCCAGGGAAATCGGCGAAATCGTAAGCCTGATTACCAATATTGCAGATCAGACAAACCTCCTCGCACTGAATGCTGCTATAGAAGCTGCCAGGGCAGGTGATCACGGGAAAGGTTTTGCAGTAGTTGCGGATGAAGTCAGAAAACTTGCAGAAGACTCTGGCAATGCAGCACAGCAGATATCCCTGCTCATTCAGGAAATCCAGCAGGGAACCGGTGAGGCGGTAGAAGCTGTTGAACGTGGCACCAGTACTGTTGCAAGTGGGGCAGCAGCACTTAACGAAACAGTTGATGCTGTAAAGAGTATCGTTGAAGGTGGCGGAAAAGTTGCAGGTATGGCACAGAACATAGCTGCTTCAGCACAGGAACAGTCTGCGTCCATCCAGGAGATAACCGCATCCCTGGAAGAAGTTTCAGCCGTCAGTGAAAGCTCGGCAGCAGGAACTGAGGAAGTTGCAGCAGCCATTGAAGAACAGGCTTCATCGATGGGAGATTTCACAGATACTGCACAGGACCTTAGCAACATGGCAGATGCACTGAGACAGAAGCTGGAAATGTTCAAAATCGAAAGCCAGACAATGGAATCAGAATGATTCCATTTTTTCTTCTTTTATTTTTGTGTCGATAATGATTTTCTGCAGTTAATCTCTACAGAAATAATCACCCTCAAACCTGAATTTCAGGTATATCTCGCATTCTTTACATAAGCATCCGGCCTTCTTTTCGGATTTCGAACTTTTACCTTTCGAACAGAACATATACATCCCATTTTCAGGATACGAAGGACACGTCGGACAGTTGCAGCCCTTAGAATGATGATAAGAAGTGCAGACCCCGAAATATTTTCCCATATTAGTTGACATAGATAATTCCTATGTAAAACTCAGACAATAAACTGTCCCTTTTGCCAGTCATGGATTATCCGGATAGCAGTCCTTGTTTCATCAACCTCGCCCTTTTTCTTCAAGAACTTATTCTGCTGACCTATAAGTTCAAGTACCTCGTAGGCATCCTCATCTTCAATAGATACTTTATAAAAAGATTCCAGAGCAGCCCGGTTCCCGGAACACATCACTTCGATGATCTTAAGGGCAACACCAATCGTATCCTTCAAATGCGTGGCATCCTTCACTCCCAGAAGACCCTGCATAATCTCATCGAATTCATCGGTGGGTATCACTCCGGGAGTATCGATAAACTTGATGCGTGAGCCGGCGTTTACATACTGCACACCTTTTGTATGCCCGGATACTGCAGAGGTTCCGGCCCTGTGCCTTCCTGTAACACCATTGATAACAGATGATTTACCTGTATTGGGATAACCAAGGCAGCCTACCAGAATATCCCGGTCTTTGATTTTGGAAGCTTCGACGACCTCCAGTATCTTGTGCCTGAGAATAGTCGTGCCGTACCTGTCCTTACCTGAGACAAATACGGTTGGGGCTATCTTGGAAAAACGGGATTTAGCTTTTTCAAGTTTCTCTTTTGAGATAAGATCACATTTGTTCAGAACGATGATGAATGGCTTGTTGAAGCGGCTTATTTCATTTTCGACAGCACTGTTCCTTGTCTCGTCAGGAAAACGTGCATCCACAATTTCCAGAAGTACGTCTGCCTGCTTGATTACATCCTTGACCAGCATCTTGTAACTTGCCATGCTATTGCTATATAGCCCGAAGATATAGAAGTGTTACAGGTAGCTGACTGACAGTAGCACAAATATTTATCACGTAGGGTCGCTGATTATTAAATGAGTTGGATAGTATGAAAAGTATTTTGATTAACCCTGATACGTGTACGAAGTGTGGCACATGCATGGAAATATGTCCAGTGAACCTGATTGTCCCGGACAGTGAAGGCATGCCTTTCATGCCGGATGAAGTGGGTGTATTTTGTACGAAATGTGGAAACTGTGAAGCTTTCTGCCCTGAAGATTCCATTTCACCGGAGTTCAATACAACACATTCAACCATATCTGAAGAAGAAAGGCATGGAATTACACCCGGGCAAATAGGAGTCTACATGCGACAGCGTCGTTCCGTCCGTAACTATACAGATGAAATAGTAAAGAGGGAAAAAATTGAGGAAATTCTTGACATTGCCCGTTATTCGCCATCCGGAATGAATAACCAGCCTGTTCACTGGCTTATTATACATGATCCTGAAGAAGTACGTGAACTGACCCGGATTAGCATCGACTGGATGCGCGGCATCCGTGACAGTGAAGAAATGCACCCATTAAAAACAATTGTGCCTCCACTCATCTCTGCATATGAAGCAGGAAAAGATCCCATTTGTCATGGAGCACCGCATGTGGCGATTGCGTACGCTGCTGAAGAAAATCCAATGGCATTCACAGATAGTATAATTGCCCTTTCATGGTTTGAACTCGCTGCTCCGGCTTTTGACCTTGGGACTTGTTGGGCTGGATTTTTGAAAATGGCCGCATCGGAATATCCACTACTCATTAAAGAACTTGACCTGCCTGAGGGTCATATTGTGCAATATGCAATGATGTTTGGTTACCCCATGTACAAAGTAAGGAACATACCTGGAAGAGAGCCGGCCAGAGTCTCCTGGAAATGACTAAGGTTTGAATAGATCAGTCCAGCAATGTCATCATCAGTTCAGGAAAAAATCACAGGCTTTGTTTAAAATGTAATCCTGCCAGGCCACTAGAAAGGCAGGGATTTTTTATTGTTTTCCGGGATTTAAGGTTAAATTTCAATAAGTTTAAATGTCATGACAACTTCGCTAGGTTGAGAGTAATAAATCACTTGAAGTTTATCGTTTGGGGGAATGATAAGTTAAAGAAGTGTGTCGGACTATGAAGAAACCCTTAATTGACGTAGTATTTGCATCAGAGAAAAGGAAGAAAGTGCTCCTGTTATTGAACAGCGGCCCAAAAGTAATGAAAACAATTCTCAAGCATCTGAAAACTAACAGGCCGGCATTACTCCCTCAAATCAGGATACTGGAAGATTATCACTTAATTACCCAATTCAATGATGTTTACCAATTGACAACTATCGGTAAATTAGTAGTTGATGAAATTGAACCTTTTCTGAAAACCGTTGATATCCTTGACATTGATATTGACTACTGGGGAACCCGAAACTTAGAATTTCTCCCCAAAAATCTCCTTGAAAGGATCAGTGAACTTGGAGATTGTGAAATAACAGAACCCAGTTCAATGGACTTACATGGCATTAACAATGATTTCCGCGACAGGACCTTCGAATCAAGTTCAGCGTCTTTTATTTGCAGGTTCTTATATCCTGATTTTGATTCACTCTTAAATGAGTGGATAGAGAAACAGGTGCAAATATCAATGATAGTTGACAACGAACTATTAAAGCGGATTAAAGAGAGCCATGCAAAAGAATTCATGAATTGCATAAATACCGGAAGTTTCGAACTTTTCCTGTATCCTGATAATATCGAATTCATGAAATTCGCCCAGAATGATCATTGTATTATGCTCATGCTATTTAACGAAAAATTACAATATGATAATAAGACTCTTCTGAGCTTTAACCGGAATTCTTCAGAATGGGGTAAAGAATTTTTTGAGAATTACAAACAAAGATCAATGCTCATAAGTGACATTTAAAAAACGTATGGTGCGGGAGGTGTGATTCGAACACACGAACTCCTACGAGACTAGGCCCTGAACCTAGCGCCTTTGGCCTGGCTGGGCAACTCCCGCAAACTGAATGCTGTTTAGTAGCGCTTTTTCTAGTTAAAGCTTGTGTTTGAATAAGCGGTTCAGCACATTAATTTCAATAGCAGGGCTTTCTGGGCATGCAGGCGGTTTTCAGCCTGATCGAAAACCACAGAATGAGGACCATCCATAACCTCTGCGGAAATTTCTTCACCACGATGTGCAGGGAGGCAATGCATAACTATTACATCCTGCTTTGCGAGGTCTACAAGTTCTGAATTAATCTGATAGGGTGCCAGTTCCGTTAAACGCTTTTCGCGCTCTTCCTCATCTCCCATGGAAACCCACACATCAGCATAAATGATATCTGCATCCCTTGCAGCTTCGGCAGGATCATGGGTTACCGTGACCTTGCCTCCCATTTTTCTGGCCTGCTCAACTATATTTTCATCCGGTTCATAGCCAGGAGGACATGCAACAACTATTTCCATATCTACCAGGGCACAGCCCAGAATTGCAGAGTTACAAACATTGTTACCGTCACCGATCCAGGCATATTTCAGACCTGTCAATCGATTCTTATATTCACGGATGGTCATCAGGTCAGCAATTATCTGGCAGGGATGTTCCAGATCAGAAAGTGCATTTACCACAGGTATGCTGGAATGTTCAGCCAGTTCTTTTACAGTATCATGACTGTATACCCTGGCAACAATACAATAGAGATATCGTGAAAGCACAGCAGCGGTATCGGCTACGGTTTCTCCTCTTCCAACCTGCATATCCCTTGTATTGAGATACAAGGCATGACCTCCGAGATCTGACATAGCTACCTCGAAAGAAACTCTGGTACGGGTTGATGATTTCTCAAAAATCATACCGATACTCTTATTCTTCAGCAGGTCTGTGACTTTACCCCTCTGGCGTTTTTCCTTCAGGTCCGTTGCCATATCCAGCAATTCGATTATTTCTTCATGGGAAAGATCGGTCATCGATAGCAGGTGCTTCATGGTATCATCCATTATTATTAGTTTCCACGTATCGTTTTCATATGATCAATACGTTTTTGTATAAGGGCCTTGGTACCGATATCCCGCCTGGAATGCAGGTCACCGGTTATGTTCTCCAGTGCATTCTGAGCAATCTCTTCAGCTCTCTGTATTGAATCAGCCATACCTACAACAGCCACAGCCCTTGAACCAGTTGTATAGACCTTATTGTCCTTCTCATAGACACTTGAATAGAATATCAGTGCTTCTCCGATGTCGCCTACTACAACTTCCCGGTCCTTTGTAGGGTTATCGGGATAGCCTGCAGGAACCGCATATTTGCAGACGGTAGCTTTTCCGCTGAACCTGACATCAAGCTTGTCAAGGGTTTCAGTGACAATTGCAGAGAGAACATCCACATAATCGGTCTCCAGAAGTGGCAGAACGTTCATTGCTTCAGGATCACCGAAACGGGCATTGAATTCAATGACCTTGGGGCCGTTAGGAGTTATCATGAACTGTCCGTACAATGTACCCTTGTAGCCCACACCGGTTACTTTCTTCAATGCAACTACTGTATCTTTCATGATCTGTTTTGCCTGAACTACATCATTTTCAATCAGGAAAGGAAGTATCTCTCCCGGCGCATTGTACGAACCCATTCCACCGGTGTTAGGACCAAGATCACTCTCAAAGGCACGCTTGTGATCCTGTACTGTAGGCATGAAAGCAAGATTTTCACCGTCAACGAAAGCCTGAAGGGTAAATTCCTCGCCCTTGAGGTTTTCCTCAACCACAACGCTATCCCCATCAAGAAGGCTTGCAGCATATTCTTTGGCCGCGTCCAGATCAGGCAATTGGTCACCCATGACCTTGACGCCTTTTCCACCTGTAAGACCTGCAGGTTTGATAGCAACATCACCAAGCTTTTCGATAAAAGCATCCATTGGCTCCCTTTCGTCGAATACTTCAAACTCGGGACATCCGGCAATATTGTTCTCCTTCATGAAATTTCGTGCCCATGCTTTGTTGAACTCTATTTCCGCAACTGCTTTTCTGGGGCCTGCAGCACTAATGCCCGCATCCTCAAGTGCATCGGCAAGTCCGGCTGCAAGAGGAGCCTCAGGACCAATCACTGCGATCTGAATGTTGTGCCTGGCAGCAAACTCGACCACTTTCTCAACATTGGTTTCCTTCTCCAGCAAAAAATCCTCACATAGATGTGCAATTCCCGGATTCTTCTTTGACATTACTGCGTACAGAGAAGGGTCTTTCCTGCTCTTTGCCAATGCTGCTATTATAGCGTGCTCCCTTCCGCCACCACCGACTACTAAAATGTTCATGACTTAAACCTCGTTTTAAAAATGCTGATAATAAGTGTGTGATAAATTTGATAGATGCTAAAATACGATTTCTTTACCTTATTGTTTAATAGGATTTAGAATATCACAAAGTTCAATTTCCTGAAATAAATAATTTACCTTTTCTTCTCAGGAAAACTATTGTGGAGACGAGACAAGTTCACTTGCCCTGACCAGTGGAACAAGTTTTACGTCCATAGATGCCAGATTTTCCGATGCACCTGATTCACGGTCCACTACTGTTACCACAGCTTCAACTATGGCACCCTCAGCACGAATAGCCTCAATGGCATCCTTGACTGAGCCTCCACTGGTAGTCACATCTTCAAGCAGGACAATTTTAGAACCTTCCCGGACATCTCCTACAAAACGCCCGCCAGTCCCGTAACTTTTATCGGATTTACGGATCAGCACCAGAGGTAATCCCGATTCAAGTGATACTGCAGTAGCAAGCGGAACACTTCCAAGAACAACTCCTCCAACAGAATCCACGTGCATATCACGGATCAAGGTGGTGGCTTCCCTTGCAATCTTTTTGAGGGTCAGCGGATCAGTGCTTGCCTTTTTGATGTCTACATAATAACTGCTCTTCTTCCCTGAAGCAAGAGTAAAATCTCCGAACCTGACAGCTCCACATTCTTTCAGGGCATCGATCAGTGACTGTTTATCGTTAAAAGATTCCTTTACCATGAATACAACTCTGATAACTTTTGATTAACTCTGTACCTGAATTATCTAACTCTAAGTTCCAACAATTAAGTATGAGCCTGAATATAAGCCTCACCCATTAAATCCTAAAACCCTGTCAATCTAAGCTCTTTGATCACCAGGGTTCATTTTTGACCCCAATGAAGTAACCTATGACATTTGTCACAAAATGCAGCAACGGCGTAATTATCAGCACTGCAATGATAACTCCGAAAGTGAAATTTTCAGTAAACCACACAGGAGATGCTATATAAGTCAGCAACCATGCACCAAAAACAAAATCAAGCTGGTCAATTACAGGCAACGGTGCACCTCTTTTCAGCCCCAGCCTTCGCTTAAAGAAGCTCATGAACATATCACCAAAAAGAGAACCAAAGGCGAGCGTAAAGATTACTACCAGGCCACCGGGGAGCTCCCCGAAGGAAGGCAGTTCTACCCCAAATATTGTGCCATTGACCGCCAGATAATATGTCTGAAGCAAGCCCAGCAGCATTCCGCACAAAGTACCGGCCACAAGTCCCCTGTAGGTTTTCCCGTCACCGAGGATACGTCTTCCGTCGCTGAGCGTTCGGCCACCATCAATGGGTTTTCCACCACCAAAGACAGCAGCAGTCGAGTTCGGGATATAAGCCGGAAGCATTAGCCACACAGCAGTTAGCACTATCTCCATCATGTTATCAAAACTCGTTTTGTATAATATTCCAGTTATTTGCATGAGAGCGTAACAACTATATAAATTATCGCAAGCCCCAGTCTGCAACTCTATACTATATATATGTTGCAGACATTGGCTGGAAAACGATGAAAGACAAAAAACCTGTTCTAACATCAAAGAATACAATGCTCGCCACAGTAATTGTTTTTCTGCTCCTGGCGACGATAATAATGATGGGGATGATTACACCTCTTATTGCAAAACTCACGACCGGGGTTGAAATAAGCCTTGAGCCTGAGTACTTCAACAACAGGACCGCTTTGCCAACTGCAGCACTGGTACTTATCCTGAGTACCTGCCTCCTTGTGGGTTATATGGGTCAGAAAAACACATTAGTGGTAGTCGGCGGTTATGCTTTGCTATCTATTTTCTTTGCCATCATATCTCCTTTCGGAAACCTGCCGATTGATGTTTCTGTTCCTATCATTGCAGTTGCTCTTATGGCAACTATCTACAAGATAATAAAAGCCCTTGGCCAAAAACCCCTGAGAAAGAAAGTCAGGGGATTTAGTGCTCATCTGATACATCTGGGAATACTGTTTATCCTCCTCGGAATCGTACTGAGCTCAAATATGAAAGTAGAGGGAACAAGCGTAGTCTCCTCAAATGAGGTGGCTCATTTTCCTAATCAGAATTACGTCCTGAAGATAACAGGAATGGATTCTTCATATAAAGGAAATGCATATCAGCAATACCCCGGGTCATCGTATGTTACTCAAATAGATTTTGAGATTTATAAAAGAGGAGAATACTTCCGGGAAGGCCGGATGGAATATATAACCGACTTCAAATGGGGACAGAGCTACACTACAACATACATCCACAGAGGACTCACCGAAGAACTGTTCGTAGCACCGAGGGTTGTAGATCTCCAGGAAGATAAAATAGACATCTATATGAGAACCGTACCTTTCATAAATTTCCTGTGGGGAGGGATGTATCTCATGGTCATTGGTATTATCGCACTCTTAATAACCGACCGCAGGAAAGATGCGAAGGAATCTCCCGGGAATAAAAATAAAATAACCAAGGGAGGAAGAAAATGAATGTTGGAATGATACTTATATGGATTGCTTTCATCACATGTGTCGTAGCAACAGTATTATCTCTTGGTAAAATCATTACCAGCAGGCACAAATTCGGCATCCTTTCAAAAAGGATGGAATTCTTCTGTGCTGCTGCAACCACACTCTCGATGATAGTACTGGTATTCCAG
Organism: Methanolobus sp. ZRKC2; assembly: GCF_045291185.1. Lineage (NCBI taxonomy): Archaea > Methanobacteriati > Methanobacteriota > Methanomicrobia > Methanosarcinales > Methanosarcinaceae > Methanolobus > Methanolobus sp. ZRKC2. The sequence goes on from NZ_CP146980.1 coordinate 1,258,996, forward strand.
CTTCTTGTTGTGAATGCATCCTATGATTACGTATTCAGCCATTCCAGCATTGACCTGGCATGGTACTACAGGATATCAGCACTCTGGGCCGGTCAGGAAGGATCACTACTACTCTGGGCCTGGGCAATATTGATGATGTTGCTTCTGATGCAATACACAAATCCCACAAAGCACCTTGCAGGTACCAGGCTCATGGATATCACCAGAATGACGTCACTTGCAATAAGTTCAGTACTTCTGCTACTTCTGGTATTGAAGAATCCCTTTGCTGCCTACCACGTAGTGGAAGGTATCGGAGTTGAACTTACGAACTGGAATCCCTTTGTCGTACTCCATGATGTTCCCTACGGCCAGGGCATGAATCCCCTGCTCCGCAACCCCTGGATGGCAGTGCATCCCCCCATACTTTTCCTTGGATATGCTGCATTTACGATACCCTTTGCAGCAGCAATCGCAAATCTGCTTACAAAGGACAGCAGGTGGACAGATATAGCAAAGGACTGGATGCGTGTAGCATGGCTCTTCCTCACACTCGGAATCGGGCTTGGAGGATTCTGGGCATATGAAGTACTTGGATGGGGTGCATGGTACTGGACCTGGGACCCTGTGGAAACTTCATCCCTTATACCCTGGATCACATCCACTGCATTCCTGCATGCAAGAACACGAGTATCATATGGAGAATACGGATTTCTTGCGCCTCTGCTTGCAGTGCTTTCGTTCATACTTGTGATATTTGCTACCTTTGTAACAAGGAGCGGTATGTGGGCATCAGTACATTCATGGCAGGACTTCAGCCAGGAAGGGCTTGTGATAGCTATCTTCCTTATAGTGCTGACTGGCAGTAGTGCGTTTTTGCTCGTGAGAAGATACTTAGAGGATGAAAAATAATGCTCTGAAACTCTGCTCTTTATTCTTTTTTATTCTTTTACAGCAAAGACATTGATTCGCCTGAAAGCCTCAAAGTAGGTACCATCTGCCTGTAAAGCTGCTGCCTTTGTTTTTTCGATAACCGTATCCCTGAAAAGAGCATAGCTTTCCTCCGGCAGTGCATTCATGAAAGGAACAAGGCTTGGCTGCTCAATCCATCCTACAAAAGATTGATCGTCCTGGAAATTGCGATCAGCATCCTCCATCCATACCCTGTACTTCATAAATCCTGCAGATGAGAGCATATCTTCATAGCTATTTGCGTCAGGCATATACCAGGGCCATTCGAAATCCTGAAACAGTTGCTCGAATGCAGCGGAAGACATCGATTCTTCCAGTACCTTTGAAAGAGTAGGACAGTTTCCCTCGCCTGCAAACTGCATCCTCATAATTCCACCTGATTTAAGAGAAGCGTATATTTTGCGGAGTACATTGCCATGATCCCTGACCCAATGCATAGCTGCATTCGAAAAAACAATATCGAACTCTCGATCAAAAATTATATCGCTTATGTCAAGCAACCGAAACTCCATGTTATCAAGCTGATGGAAGCGTGCCCTTTCAAGCATAGAAGATGAACTGTCAACTCCGACAACACTTCCTTCGGGTACTCTCTCAGCCAGGGCTTTTGTGATTAGACCGTTTCCGCAGCCAAGGTCCAGTATATGTTCCGTGCCTTTCAGGTCAATCTCTTTGATAAGTCTCTCTCCCCATTCTTTCTGGTGTGAAGAAGACTTTTCGTATTTCTGACCGTCAAAACCATTACTCATTAATTTGGCCACCCCATTATTCATCCTCGATGAAGTCCTCAGTCTTAAGCTTGCCGTTCTTTTCAATGAGCACTTCAATCTTCCTTTCAGCCCGGGACAATTTTTTGTTGCAGATACGTGCCAGTTTCATACCCCTCTCAAACAATTCAAGACTTTCATCAAGAAGTAACTGACCTCTTTCCAGTCTGTCCACAAGGGATTCAAGCTGGTCGAGAGACTCCTCAAAGCTCATATCCTCGCTGACTTCTTCATGATCGACTTTTATTTTCGGGTCTTCTTCTTCATTTTCCAGCTTTTTCATTATTTCCTCCGTTAATTTCCGATATCTCGAACATGATCATTAGAAATTCCTTTTACATTGCATATTATAGTTCCGTTACTCACGATCACACCGACACCATCACCTTCAGACACATCTTCCGTACTGCGGATTACTTTTCGGTCATCAGTCCTGATTGCAATGCCATAGCCTCTTTCCAATGTCTTTAGGGGGCTTACGGCATTCAACCGGCCTGCAAGGTTGGAAAGTAATGACTGTTTTGATTCTATTATTCTTCCGGAGAGACGCTCCATCCTGAGAGTGAGTTCATCAACTCTCTGGAAATTCTGCCGCAAAATATCACTGAGTTTTTCCGGTTCCAGTCTGCTGCGTAGATAATCGAGTCTTTCAGAATATGTGGATATGTTTCGTATTGCAGCCTTTTCAATACGCTCCGAAAGTGACAGGATATGCATCTGAAGGTAGGAACTGTCAGGTACTGCCAGTTCTGCTGCAGCTGAAGGGGTGGGTGCTCTCAGGTCAGCTGTGAAATCGGCAATTGTAAAATCAGTCTCGTGTCCCACAGCAGAGATAATAGGAATAGATGAGTCGTATATGGCCCTTGCAACTATTTCTTCATTGAACGACCATAGGTCCTCCAATGAACCTCCACCCCTTCCAAGTATAATGACATCCACATCCGTATGGTTGAGTTTCTCAATGGAACTCACGATGCTATCCGCTGACATCTCACCCTGTACGATTGTCGGGGACAGCAGCACATCTACGGGATATCTGCGCTTGAGCACATTCAGTATATCATGTATCGCAGCACCCGTCGGAGATGTCACGACCCCTATTCTATGCGGATAACGCGGAATGGGCTTTTTGCGGGATACTTCGAATAATCCTTCTTCCTGTAACTTGGTCCTGAGTTGTTCATATGCCTTGTACAGCTCACCTATGCCATCCGGGCGCATGTCCAGAACACGAAGCTGATACTGCCCTCGTACGGTATATACATCAAGAGAGCCGAATATCAGTACTTTCATGGATGATTCCGGGTCGAATTTCAGTGACCTGTTAGTTGACCTGAAGCTTACACAGCTCATCTGGCTGCCTTTATCTTTCAGTGTAAAATAATAGTGACCAGAGCTATGTTTAGTAAGGTTTGAGATCTCACCCCTGACCCATACCTGACTAAGTTGAGGGTCACTTATCAGCAGATGCTTGATATAATCGTTCAATTGTGAGACCGTGTATATTCCCATACGTGATACTCCGTTATTTTAAGAATACATTACTGCTATTATATTCTGAAGGAAGCTATGTGAAACTATTGTTCATCGACTATATTAAGCGTTCCTGATATAGGAAGAGAATTTTCTTAATGCTAGCATCAGGATGAAATTATACTCTGAAAGCTTGCCCGGACATTATCATCTGCATTCCGCAAGGTTCAATATGCAATAGTCTCTATTTTGACAGGGAGTCAGATTCATGAAAATATCCATAGGAGCTAAACCACTTGCATTCCCGACACCTGCATGGGTGATCGGTACGTATGATATGTTCGGCAACCCCAATGCAGCAACCATTGCCTGGGGAGGAATATCCTGCTCGGATCCTCCGTGTATCAGCATATCATTAAGGAAAGCAACCCAAAGTTACACGAATATCATGGAAAAAGAAGCTTTTACTGTCAACATACCTTCAGAAGAATACGTTAAACATACTGATTATTTCGGCATGGAAAGCGGCGAAAATGCGGACAAGTTCGAAGTGGCAGGCCTCACGCCAGTAAAGAGTGAGCTGGTGTACGCTCCTTACGTAGAAGAGTTCCCGATTGCTCTGGAATGCAAGCTCATTCATAGTTTTGAGATTGGGCTCCACACGCAATTTATAGGAGAGATCGTTGACATCAAGGCCAACGAATCCATACTGAGTGAAAGTGGAACACCTGATATTGAAAAAGTTAAAGCAATTGTGTTCGCACCGGAGACCAGAAACTACCACGGAGTAGGAAAAATACTCGGGAAAGCGTTCTCAATTGGCGGGGAGATCAAGAAGAAATAATGTTCATTCCATGTAAATCAGGGCCTTATTGGGACAGACCCTGATACATTCCATGCAAAAGGTACACCTGCTATAATCCACCCGCACAATCCCATCCACCTTGTACAGGGCTCCCTGAGGACAGACATTGTTACATTTACCGCATTTCCTGCAACCAATGACTGCAATATGGCCATTCTTCTCTTCCATCCGGTTGTAGCATGTAACTATTTTACATTAAGATGTTGAATAAGGAATGGTTTTACCAAGCCTTATATACATACAAACGTTAGATTGCGCAATGAGTGAATTGAGCCAGAGTGAGACAGGGTCTTTTAACACATTCTTATCAGAAGGCTGTAAGCTGTGCCAGCTTGGAGCCAAGATGGTGCTTTTCGTTACTGGAATATGCCCCAGGAATTGTTTTTATTGCCCGGTGTCCCATGAGAGACGAAATGAGGTGGTTTATGCCAATGAGAGACTCATCAATTCCGACAGGGACATAATCGAAGAAGCAAGGCAGATGGATGCTCTTGGCACTGGTATCACCGGAGGGGAACCACTTCTCAAACTCAAGGAAGTACTTCATTACATAAGAGTGCTGAAATCAGAGTTTGGAAAGGATCATCATATTCATCTTTATACATCGCTGGCCCCTGAAAGGGATGTTATCGTCAGACTTGCTGATGCCGGGTTGAATGAAATAAGGTTCCATCCACCGGCAGACCTTTGGGACAGCATCGAAGAGAGCAATTATTCCATGTCAATTGAATGTGCAAAGGAAAATGGTTTACAGGTTGGAATTGAAATTCCTGCAATTGAAGGTGTTGAAAAGATAGCAGATTTCACTCGAAAAATGGACTGTTTCCTGAACCTTAATGAACTGGAGTTCTCTGATTCCAATGCAGAGGATATGAAGTTGCATGGTTTTACACTTCAGAACGATATATCCAATGCTGTTGAAGGCTCAAGGGAGCTTGCACGGACGATAGTTCCGGTAGCCTCCAAAATGCACTTCTGCTCATCAACTTACAAAGATGCAGTTCAGCTCAGGAAACGCCTGATACGCATTGCTCAAAACACTGCAAGGGATTTTGATGAAATTACTGAAGACGGAACCATAATTTACGGACAGGTCATCTGTAAGGATGAAAGAACCATGCAAAAAGTAATTGATTGCTTCCTAGAGCAAGGCATACCTGATGAACTGGTAAAAATAACAGAATCCGGGATTGAGACTGCATGGTGGGTACTGGAAGATCTTGCAGAACTATTACGGCAAAAAACTGATGAAATGTACATTATAGAGAGATATCCTTTTGAAAAGGGACTAATAGTCGAAAAGATGCCTGTTTGAAAGCCAAATTATATATGTTAGGATGATATAAGTAGTACGATTTTCATTGCCCTCACGGGTTTACGATTACAAGTACAATAGTTTTATAAGAGAAAGTAACATATAAAAAAAAGAGGTGTTTGTACTGGAAACGATAGAAGAGCGAGTAAGGGAGAGACTCATAAAATATCTTAGTCGCGATGACACAGGTATACGTAAAGTCGTATTGAAATTATTCCTCAAAGGGGGTAAATTCACTACAGGCGACGTTTACGAACATCTTCACAACGCTGATTTTGATGTAAGTTACAGAGGTGTTTCAGCAATGGTAGGCCTTATGAATACCAGATTAGGAATACTTAGCATTGATGTGACTGGTGATCATAATATCTATTTGTTGAAAGAAGATTATAGAGATATTGTAAAAACTGTTCTGGAAAATTATTAATTGCACATATCGTGTTATTCTTATATATTGAATTATCAAAAACGCAGATATTTCCGTTGATTTGCAAGCAATCTAAAAGAAGTGGTGTCCTTTATTGAAGCGCATACCTCAGTTGATCTATCGAGGATATGAACATCTTCTTACACAAGAAGTCAAAAATGCCCCGATTCCGAGGCATGTTGCAATTATCATGGATGGTAATCGCAGGTATGCACGAAAGTTTGGCCAGATTAATGTCTTTGGACATGTAAAGGGAGCAGACATGACGGAAAAAGTCATAGAGTGGTCCTGTGAGCTGGGCATTGATCATCTGACCATTTATGCTTTTTCAACCGAAAATTTTAACAGGCCAAATGATGAGAAAGCTAATCTTTTCGAATTGATAAAAGTCAGGTTCGACGAGATAGGAGAGGATGAAAGGACTCATGAAAGAAGAATGCGAGTCCATGCTATCGGTGACATAGAAAAATTACCAGAACAGTTACAGGAATCCATAAAGAACGCTGAACTTGTAACGTCAAAGTATGACAAGTTCAATCTTAATGTTGCAATTGCCTATGGTGGAAGGCAGGAGATCGTACAAGCTGTCCGAGAGATAGCAGCAAAGGTTGAAAGAAGTGAGATAGCCCTTGAGGATATCAACGAAGATACTATATCCAACCACCTTTATCCTTCCGGAGGAACAGCACTTCCTGACGTTGACCTAATCATTCGAACAGGGGGAGACGAACGTGTTTCGAATTTTCTCCCCTGGCAGGCAAATGGAAACGAGTGTGCATCCTATTTTTGTGCTCCTTTCTGGCCTGAATTCCGCAAGATTGATTTTCTTCGTTCTATAAGAGTCTACCAGACCCGTATAGAAGAGAGAAAACAACAAACTGCAGTTCGTGCTGCCCATTTCCTGAAAGTGCTTGGAAAGGCGGAAGTTAACGATATGAGGAGTATATCAAAAACAGGAAAAATGCAACATTGATTTCCTCCATTATTCATAAAAAATATATCCTTAAAAGAGAAACTTTGTGTATAGCTCACAAAGGTTCTGAATTTATGAAACTTCGGAATGTATACCTTATATTGTGCATTGCTGGATTTATCCTGCCATACTTCTACTTTGTTTCCTTCCTGATGGAAAACGGAATAGATATCCAGTTGTTCGTTGAGCAAATGCTGGCCAGCGATATAAGCAGCTTTTTTGCAATGGATGTTATTGTGTCTGCCATTGTACTGTTAGTATTTATTGCAACTGAAGGAAGAAGACTGCATATGAAGAAACTCTGGCTACCAGTGGTAGCAACATTGTTGGTAGGAGTTTCTCTTGGGTTACCTCTGTTTCTGTATATGAGACAGCTGCAACTGGACAATGATAGGATTTCTGTTTAGCGAGACGTAAAAGTTCAGTTGCTTTGAAAATCTAATAAAATGAGTACATGCCCAGGAGATTTGTTTAAATCCTTGAGCACTCATATGTTGCAGATAGACAAATAATTAAAGATGCCTTCTGCATTCTGTTGTTATTTCATTTTCTTGTCTTTGCTAAGAATTTCTTCTCTTTCCTTCTTTTCTATGTCTTCAATTTCTTCTCTTCTACTTTTTGCAGTTGTATATTCAGTACGAATATCTTCTCTTTCTTGTTCTGTTTCCCTGAATTTTTTGTCCATATTCACTCCCCCTTATTGTTAGACTCCATGGAGCATATACGCCCAATGCATGATTGGAATTTGTCAGTATATATTCACTCTGGACATAAAATCAGTAAAAAGTCTTCTGATAACAAAAATCAACAATGTGTTAAATCTGTTGATGAAAATATGATATTTTGTGAATATGATAAAAAATGAGATATATTGAGCATTATACATTAAAAATCCTTGAAACAAGAAAAAGCAGAGTCCACAATATAGCACATAGTGCGGGAGGTGTGATTCGAACACACGAACTCCTACGAGACTAGGCCCTCAACCTAGCGCCTTTGGCCTGGCTGGGCAACCCCCGCACAAGAATTATGAATGAAATAATTTAACGCATTTTACTTAAAGTCTGATGAAGTTGAAATGATAAAATATGGTGCGGGAGGTGTGATTCGAACACACGAACTCCTACGAGACTAGGCCCTCAACCTAGCGCCTTTGGCCTGGCTGGGCAACCCCCGCACAAGTGCAGATCAAATAAATATTCAGGAGAAAAATCTCCTGGCCGGATCACAGGGAATCTAAGATTTCCCCCATCCGGGCGGCTTTGTCCTTAATGTTCGTCCCTGCATTTATAATTAACTCCTGAATAGTGTAAGAGCCGTCCGATTCCATAGTCAGAATGAAAGAAGTTTCATCCTGGGAAACTTTAATCGCATTGATCTCACATTTTTCCTGACAGAGTTTGCAGAGTATACATTTCAGAATATCTTCGTCTGAGATTTCAGCCTTTTCAGGTCCCATTTTAATGATATCCTGAGGACATTCCTGAATGCATGCACCACATTTGTCACAGTTTGTGAATGTAACAACAGGCATGTTCTTATATCCACAAGCAACACCTGCCTGCCATTTGGCATGATCGTAACCATAACCCACATGAGCTATAGCTTCAAGCACGACCTTCTGGCCCTCCTTCAGATCAATTATGGGTACATTGAGATCTGCAGGGCGCACTGTTTCATCAGAGGAAATAAGGTCACCCGAGTATACCATTTTTGGTCCTTCAGCGCTGAGCGTCAGGGAAACTTTACATCCAGGACATTCAGAACCACCGCAGCTACATTCCTGCATGGGCACGAAGTCATCCATGTTTGCAGTTAAAGGAATAAGAGCAAGTCTTAATGCAAGCTGTTCGTCAAAGAGGACAGACGTATTGTTGTATATATTGACATCGTCAATTGCAAGTGTAGGTACATCGGAGAGAGCAGCTCTCCTTATACCGTTCGCAAAGGCCGCACTTACATTAGACAATACGAATTTTGCAGACCTCTCAGATATCTCCAGTACGTCTATTTCCATTGTCATGAGTCAGTATCCGCTTTAGATTATACTCTTCTTCCGCCTTTTGGACGGGTTCCGTCATGTGGCACAGGAGTTACATCCTGTATCCTTCCAATTTTGATACCTGCCCTTGCAAATGACCTGATTGCAGCCTGTGCTCCAGGACCCGGACTTCTCTGCTTGTTCCCACCAGGTGCACGCACCTTGATGTGAACTCCTTCGATTCCCTTGTCCTTGAGTATATCTGCAAGCTGGCTTGCCATCTGCATGGCAGTATAAGGTGAACTTTCATCACGTGCAGCTTTTACAACCATTCCACCGGAAGACTTGGCTAATGTTTCCGCACCGGTGATGTCTGTCACTGTGATGATAGTGTTATTGAATGAGCATTTGATGTGAGCAACGCCCCAGATTCCGTTTGTAGCCATGAATTTATTCCTCCTTTGCTACTCCTGCTACAGATGAAGCAACCTGTGCAGGCCTTTCTGCATGCCCTTCGCTGGTAAGCGGTGATTTGCCATAATAGTCTATGCGCATTTCTTCGTCCTTTGATATAAGCATACCGGGAACTGTAACCCTCTTACCATCAATCGCAATGTGACCGTGAGTAATGAACTGCCTGGCCTGTTTTGGAGTACGTGCTAGTCCGAGCCTGTGGACCTGTGTCTGCAACCTGCGCTCCAGAATGGAATCGGTCTGCAGACCAAGAATATCATCAACATTGGAATCGCCGTGAAGTATTGAGTAGCGAATGAGCCTTGCAAGGATCTGGTCAGATTCGGTCTTCAAGTGACCTGTGAGTTCTCCTTCTGCAGATTCTGCAAGAAGCCTGCGGGCATCCGCCCTGTACCTTCTCAGGACACTGTGTGCCTTCCAGAGTTCCTTCTTGTTACGGAGACCATACTTTTTAACAAGCTCAAGTTCACCGGCCATCCTGGCTGCCTGCCAGGGGTGCTTTGGAGTATCATAACTCTTTCTTTTTTTACCTGGATATCCCATAAAATCACCTTAGTATTACTTCTTCTTGCTTACGCCAATGGTTGAACCACGCCTGCCGGTGGATTTTGTCCTCTGACCTCTGCACTTAAGACCTCTCTCATGCCTGAGACCACGGTATGCCCTGATCTTCTTGAGAGTGTTTATGTCTTCCCTGAAAGTAAGGAGAATGTCCTGTCCAAGGAGGTGCTTGTCATCCCCTGTCAGTGGGTCCATCTGCCTGTTAAGCATCCATTTTGGCATTTTCGTCTCAAAGTTGCCGATAGCTTCATCGAGCTTCGCAATGTCTTCATCTGAGAGATATCCTATGACCGCTTTCGGGTCAATGCCGGTGCTTTCTACAATAACCTTTGATGTCCTCATCCCTATACCACGAATGCCAGTCAGCGCATTTATTACAGGCTGACTACCCTGAAGGTCAGTATTCATGATACGGACAAGATGTCTTATTTCTTCGTCTGCCATTAAATTTCCTCCTTAAGGATGCAACGCATCCCGTAGCCCCGGGGTCGAAAAGCCCGGCACACCCCGAATCCGGGGTAATGTATTCTAACAATAGAACATGACTCGGCTGTATATACTATTTTTTGTATTTAACATTATTTGTGCAAGAAATAGTAATGCAAGCGAGCATTCACTAGAGGTTTATTCCTTAAATACTTTTTCACATGACCTGATTGGAATTAACCTTCCAGGATGCCGGATTATTTGTATTTCAGAGTAAGACAAAAGTAGGAGTGCTTAAAAAGCGACTCCCAAGCAATATAGTCAATCCTTTAATGGCGTACGGGCAAGCAATTTATCAACAATCCCGAAGGGAAAACGACCATTTGCAATAAATATGAACATTCCGGCAAGTGAACAGAGAATTGCAAAGATCATCGTTTCCTTGTATCCGAAATACTCAAGAATCAATCCTCCGGAAACTGAACCTACAATAGTAGCAGCAGCGATTACTGAATTTAGGATCCCCGCAGCTGTAGCTTTTTCTGCATTGCGCTCAACCAGTAGCTGGTTTGCACCCACAAACAGGAATGACCAGCCAAAGGCAATGAAAAGCATCCCCGGAATCAGGAATATGAAGCCAGGTGCCAGGAAATAGACTACAAATGCCAGTACTGACATGATGAAACCCCATTTTACAAGCCATTCGTTCCTGAGATTGTCCAGCCTGCGCATTACAAAGAACTGGACGAATGGATTAATAGCATAAATAATCCCTATCCAGAAACTGGATGCACCCAGATATGTAAGATAGAGAGGCAGTATCGTCCAAACTGCACCTGCCCCGGCATGCCTGATAAAAACAGAGAGATAGGTAGGACTGTTCTTTGAGAAAGTGTCCACTGAGAAGTAACTCACATTGACAGATGGTTTTTGTACATCTTTCAGGCCCAAGGCAGTGATAAAGGCGATGCAATAGAAGAGGGAAGAGAGAGTGAACAAATACTGGACATTCTCAATGAAGGCAGCCATCAGGAAACCTATCATCCATCCCAGGGAACCAAAGGAGCTGAACTTACCAATACTTCCTTTCTGGTAATAGATGTAGACAGTGAGTGCAGCAGGGTATATACTCATACTGAAGCCGGCCATAGCCCTGATGAGAGCAAGTGAGATAGCATCATACGCAAAAACCTGAAGGAAGAAAGTCAGGGCTGACATTATTAATCCAGCCAGAACTATCGGACGCAGTCGATTGATATCCGCTGCCTTCCCGAATATGAAAGAAGACAGGAAAGATGCAGCAGCAAAAGCAGCAGTTATTATCCCCACTTCAAAAAATGAAGCACCAAGAGATTTGGCAAATATGGGGATGAAGATAATTGACATTGTGTGTGAGGAGCTTGCAAGGAGTTGGATTGTATTAACTTTCATGGTGGTTGCGGACCCAACTTGCTTCGGATTATATCAAATTGTTTATGCACAATTTTATGCAAGTTAGATAAAGGCTATTGAACCTTCCGATTATGATAATTTATGAAAAGAAGATTTAATGAAGATGAAAATATATTAAATACAAGCAATAAGACTCACCTCCAAAAATCCTGCATTTAAACCCTTATAAAAGCTAATTAAAACCCCAGACCTTTCTAAGCTAAAGTTTAATGTCTTAACTTCTCTTGATAAGAAAAATCATTTCTAAGAAATGATACATTTGGTCTAAAACTTGAGCGAATTTGTAGAGAATAAGCTCAACACGTAACGTGAAAGAGACCTATGACCTTTCCCTCTGCAGAGTTCCAGTTCCCGATAGCTTCGGGGGTTGGAACAACTTTAACGATGAATTCTTGATGATAGTTGGATAGTTTGGCCACAAGTTTAAAAATTGATGTGACTTTATAATTATTATTTGCAACCATTTCTAAAAATGCAAAGAAAGTCTTGAAATTGAATTAAGTGAAAAATTCAAACACAAAAATACAGGATCAAATATATGAAAACCGGTTTATTTTTTGTATTATTATTGATAGGCATAGCTCTGTTCAGTTCGGGATGCACTGATGAAGAACTTTCAGCCGAACGAATTGCCGAAAAAATGCAGGAAAAGCAAGCAAATATCAAGGATTACTCGGCAACAATTCACGTGACGACTTCATTTGAAGGTCAAGTTCAAAAAATGGAATATGAAATAATTCAGAAGAATCCGGAAAAAACAAAAATCACCATAAAACAACCAGATGAGTTTGCAGGATCAATATCTGTTTGCAATGGGAAGAATAAGTGGGAATATAATCCTAGTACCAATATCGTAGAAGTATGGGATAACTTCAAAGTCTTAGAAACAAGCGAGTTTGATTACGCAAATATGTTCAAAGACATTCTGGAAGAAAGCGATGTTGCAATAGTCGGAGTTGAAGAATTTAATGATAGGAATACCTATGTAATAACAGTCAAATCGAAAGAAAAAAGAGATGAAGAAAATTACTTTGCTTATGACATGAAGGCATGGGTTGATGAAGAAACATGGATACCGTTAAAGTATGAAAGTACCATGACTAGAGCAAAAGAGGGAGAATATCGCTCCACCGTAGAATACCAGAACTTCAAAACCAATACAGGTATCCGGGATGAAGAATTCGAGTTTGAGATACCAAATGGTGCTGAAGTAAGGAAAATCGGCGATGCGTATGCAATACTGAAAAGCACACTGGAAGAATCGGAATTTGACTTTCTGATACCTTCATACATGCCTGAAGGCTATGAGCTGGAACACACATTTTTTAACGATGAATCTTCTGGGGTTCCCGATAAGGGAGCGCTTACTCTGATCTATTCAAATGGGGAAAATGAGATATTTGTATCTGAGACATTCTATGAAGAAGACAATGGGTTAATCCCCATACCTTCTAAAAGAGAAAACATTTCCATTAATGGTGTAGATGCAAAATTTGTGGCAGATACCGGACATTTCAGGAAACTGCAATGGAAAACAAATAATACACTTATGATTATCGATGCAAATCTTGAAAAAGAAGAAATAATAAGGATCGCAAAGTCAATGCAGGAATGAAGACTTTTTCTCCTTCGTTTTTAGTTGATGCTTCTCATACATTATAACTTCAAGTTATTTTGAACCTTTGATAATTATTAAATAAACTGATAATTAATTTTACTCAGAGTTATATTCAAAGACAAGGCAAACGGAAAAAACTATGCAGACAAAATCAAGCAAATTAATCGCACTGGCAATACTTTTATCCATTTTGTTCACCGGAGGGTGTATCGATGATGCCAGTACTTCTGACAATTCAAATGAGACAGCAGACAATGTAGTAATGCTGTCAAGCAAAGAAGTAACGATCGCCAAACTTGAAGGTGAGGAAATGTCCTTCGGACAACACTATCACCTTGAACCACTTGACGTTGAGCTCCAAGCAGCACAATACGAGTTGCCACTTGACACACGAGACATAGTGAATTACGAGGAGTTCGTTTCAAGCATACCACTTGACGAGGATGCGATTGAAAAGCTGCAGAAGAATGGTTTTGTAGTTATGGAAAATCCCTTCTACCCCAGAGAAGAGATTATCACTGACATGTACGGAACACTTGAAGACAAAGAAATTCCCGTATTCATAACTTCTGACTCCCTGCTGCACTTATATCACATTCAATTTGATGAAACTTTGAAACGTATAGAAGAAAAGGAATTCTACAATACCATCTGGGAATTAGACTATAAACTTCTCCAAAAGTCCATAAAGGATTATGAAACATCCACAGGAGACACAAAAGAAGCAGCCAGAAGAAACATGGCTTATTTTGCAGTTGCACTGAGCCTGCTTGAACCGGATGAAGGACAGGTTGCAATTGATGATGAACAAGCCTTTCTTTCAGAAGAAAGTAAGTTTACACCCGAAGAAGCTGAGATATACACATTCGAAGTCCCTGAAATCGTAAAAAACGACGTTGAAGCAGAACTCGCACTCATAGAATCCCATGAGGGATTCGCCCTCTCACCCATATTCAGCTACAAAGAAGATTATTCCCAGTATGTTCCACGAGGACACTACACCTATTCTGAAAAACTAAAAAACTATTTCAAAGCTTTTATGTGGCACGGCCGTATGAGCATGTTACTCAAGGGTGATCTGATAGAATCTGCCGATCCTGAACATGATGCCAGGATACAGACCCTGAGTGCCAGCCTTATAGCTTCCCACCTTGAAAAAGACGTTCAACTTATGGAAAGCTGGGAAAGGATTTACTCTGTAACCGCTTTCTATGTAGGATTTTCAGATGATCTGGGACCATATGAGTATATAAAAACCCTTAATTCCGTAATGGGAGGAAGCAGGAACATAGAAGAACTTGATATTGAGGCATTAAAGGCAGAACTTGCGACATACAGGAGTCCCGAAATATACGGAGGTACGGGGGCCATAGAAATTAATGTAGCTGACCCTGAAGAACTTGATATAGCACTTGAGGACACAAAAGGATTCAGGTTTATGGGCCAGAGATTCATACCGGACTCGTATATGTTCCAGAATCTTGTATATCCCGCCGTAGATGACAGGTTCATGCCCAAAAGCCTGGATGTTATGGCACTTCTTGGATCGGAAAAAGCTTATGAATATCTTGAAGTTCAGGGAGACACTTCAAAACCCGGATATACGGAACAATATGAGATACTTGAGACCGAGTTCAATGACTTTAATGATTCGGACTGGACAAGGAACCTGTACTGGTCATGGCTCTATGCACTACAGCCTTTAATGAAAGACTATGGAACAGGTTACCCCACTTTCATGCAGACCGAAGCATGGCAGGACAAGCAACTTACGGCAAGTATGGCATCATGGACAGAGCTAAGGCATGATACAATCCTTTATGCCAAGCAGAGCTATGCATTCAGAGCAAGCATATTTAAACCTGAGGAAAAAGAGGTTGTAGGCTATGTCGAGCCTGTGCCGGAATTCTACAACAGACTACTTGCCCTCACCCGCATGACAAACAACGGCCTTGGAGAAATGGACGTAATTGAAACCTATTCCACAAATCGCCTGGAAAACCTGGAACAAGTACTTGAAAAACTGGTTGAGATATCCGAGAAGGAACTTCAAAATGAGGAGCTTTCGGACGAAGACTATGATTTCATTGAATCTTTCGGGGAAGAGCTTGAAGATGTGATAGGCGGTGTTGAAAAAGAAAACCAGAAAACCACAATAGTGGCAGATGTACATACTGACATCAATTCCGGCAATGTGTTGGAAGAAGGTGTCGGATATGTGGATATGATAGTTGTGGCCTATAAGTTACCTGATGGCAGGATTATCATAGGCGCAGGTCCTGTAATGACGCATTATGAGTTTGAGCAGCCAATGTCAGAGAGACTTACAGATGAAGCGTGGAGAGAAATGCTTGAAAGCTCTCTACCTTCAAAAGCAGAGTTTTCAGGCTCTTTTTCAGTATAATATGAAACAACGGGTTTCTAAAAATTAATTTTACCTTTTTATTTTTTTACATATACCAATCTAATTTGGTTCAACATGTAACGTGAAAGAGACCTATGAATTTTCCCTCTGCAGAGTTCCATTTCCCGATAGCTTCGGGAGTTGGAAACAATTTTACCCTGCAATCTTTGCTTTTGAAGAAATCCCGAGCCTCATCAGATAATTTTACCATCCCGTTCTGTCCTGAGCCTATTATCAATTTTTCAGCACCCTTCTCATAAACATATTTGGCTTCGTCAAGAGAAATGATATGGGATGTGCCATACATTACCTTGGAGAGTTTCTTTTTTCTTTTTTTAACTTTTCCACTCAGCCGGATAAAAACGTCTTTCTCATATACTTTTCCATCAATTGTGATCGAGCCAAAACTTGTAGCATCAATTTTCGGATTCACAAAGCTACCCCCATATGGAAAAATGTGAGAAGGGCGTATATAGTTTTGTTTTAGATTTAGAGTTGGGAACCAGATCATTGAAACAAAAGACAGCTATCTTAAATTTGCCCTATGCTGTTGATAGAATCTAAAATCTGAGATAAATATACAAGCATATAAATATATACACATATATTTATATTTTGAAATAAAAAATATATGAATAAGTAAAAACTATATATTAATAATAATATACATATATGCTGATGGAATCAAAATTCAGATACTATTTTGGATCGATGATGTTTCTTTCTGGTCTCATAGTATCCATAAGTGCAATTGGATTTGCTATAATGGTTCATCTCAGGAGGACATCTGATGCTTCTGAAATAATAACAACCTATGGCCTTCTGGGCGTTGGGCTTTCTTTCATATTACTGGGAATTAACCTAATGATAAGCCAACGCAGACCTTATGGATTTTATAGTAATTGGGTTATGATATTCGGATTCCTGTCTTCAGTTTTTGGTGTAGGTCTCTTTGCGGTAGTCTTTGAAAATAGCTGGTTTTATCCAAATGTCAGCTATGTATCTTTTGCATATGCTTCGGGAATCTGCCTGCTTTCAGGAAATGCTTTTGGAAATGCAGTTTTGAAACTCATTGAAGAACGTTCAATGCAATTGATCGAAACAAAAGCAAAACAGTATTCTATAGAAGACATTGAAAAAGAAGTTGAAGATTCCTTGAATAAATCTTTTTCAGATAGTACAAGTTTTTCAAAATTCAATCTGGACATCAAAGAAGAGAAATTAGATTTTATTCCGGGAAAAACTTTGAAAGAATCAAAGCAAAGCAAAATTAGAGTAAAAGATAGCACCAGGGAAGTTGAATGTCTACAAAACACAATCAATGGAAAGGTCAATGTGAATGACTATGGCATCGATCTAACAACAAAAATGCTGAAAAATACAATGAAACAAAATGCAGATCTACAGAATAAAAGTTTATCTAATAAACTTAAAACCAAATTGAACTCTATCAGGAGATAAAACATGGCAAAAGGACTTGATGTTGGAACTATGAACATAATATGTGCAGAGAAAGGGAAGGGAGACTCAATCTCATTTGCACAGCAAAGAAATGCTTTTTTGGAAATGGAGGCAGGAGACCTGGCACAGAACATGCTTGATAGCGCCAAGATACTGTACACTCAAAAAGGAATTAATATGAATGTACTTGGTGAGGATGCCTTTAAGTTCTCAAACGTATTCAATAAACCAATCAGGAGACCAATGAAACAGGGAATTATCAGTCCAGATGAGAAAGAATCCATCCCGATGATTAAATTAATTATTGAAAGAGTCCTGGGAGAACCTGAGACTGATGGAGAAATTGCTTATATTTCTGTTCCTGCAAGTCCTGTTGACAGCAAGATCAATGTTTTATACCATAGCAAAACTGTTGAAGCCCTGGCAAGAAGGCTCGGATATGAAACAAGCCTGATCGACGAAGGCCTGGCAGTTGTTTTCTCGGAGCTCGGAGACTTTAACTTTACAGGTATCGGAATCAGTGTTGGAGCAGGCATGACAAATATTACTGTTGCCTACCTTGCAACCCCAATAGTCTCTTTCAGTATTGCAAGAGGCGGAGACTGGATCGATGAACAGGTAGCGGGTGCCACTGGCGTAGCAACAGAAAGAATCACAGCAATAAAGGAGAGTGACTTTTCACTGGACTCTGAATATGAAATTGGAAGTGTCCAGGGTGCACTTGCCCTTTACTATGATGCTCTGATTACCTATATCATTGCAAACCTGAAGAAGAAACTCCTAGAAGTAGCACCACCAGATGCCGAATTCCCAATTGCAATCGCAGGAGGCAGCAGCCGTTCCAAAGGTTTCCTCGAGGTTTTCGAGAAGAGAATATCCGAAGCAAACCTGCCGATAAATATCTCCAAAGTAAAGAAGACCAAGTACACCAATTCGGACTCAAAAGATCCTATCTACTCCATCGCAAGAGGCTGTCTGATTGCAGCTCTTACGAGAGAAGAAGCTGAAACTGTTGAAGTTCCTGAAGAAGAGAAAGCTGAGAAAACTAAAAAAGCAGTCACTGCTTAATCTCTTTTTTCTTTTTAGTTATCTATGTATTAGATTAGATAGCGATAGCCATTCATTTTAGGAATAAACTTTTTTTAGCAACCAGAAGTAATAACTATCTAGACCAGACATTGATTGGTTTCATTTAACCGTTGCTTACGCATCATTTTGAATGCGTATTTTACATAAAATTCCTCGCGCTCTGACAGAATACAGAGTTGTGTCCTCAACGAGCATTTTTTCTTATTATCTGCCAATCATCCTTTTTTCAATACTTTTTCCCTAGTGCACAGGCACTTTCATCCCATCAAATATTGCAATCTGATATTTACAATTACAGAGAGTATGATCAATCCCAACGAACTGACAAATCAAAAAAGAGATCAAAGACCACATATTAATTGACCCAACATCTGCAAAGCTTTTGAAGTAAGGCAATAGTAGTGCAACTGTGCGCAAAATATTTATAGAGATTTGTATATACATAGTAGTGCAATTGCACCTCTCCTTGCTATGGCAATGAAGGTGCCAAAAAATCCCCACAAAATTCCACTTGGTACAAGACTTAACCCAAGTCTTTGCTAACCGACAACCCAGGAGATTTAGCTGGCCAAGAGACTGAGGAAGCCTATTCCTAAAAGATCCTCAGCAAACGGAAAAATTGAAAAACGAATCATTTTCTGAGAATGCCCCACCTCTTGGCATTCTCTATTTTTTAAACAGATGTGAACCATACTATCTGCTTCCGCTCACCAGTGCACTAAAATTGCAAGAAACATAAAAAAATGAGTTTTGAACAAAATTAGAAGCGCCGAGGGGGGGATTCGAACTCCCGAGGGGCGGATGCCCCACAAGCTTTCCAGGCTTGCGCCCTACCGCTAGACTACCTCGGCACGCGTGATTATTCTGGCTTGCTGTGCCAGCCTTGCGGATAAGTGCCAGCATCCATTATTACTCTTTCGGTCACTGCTGCAATCCCATGCTCGGAATTCAGCATATCTTCCGTATTCATCAAGGATTTGCACAAAGCAACAGCTTCACCCTTCAAAGAAAAAAGGCAGATAACATCATCCTTTTTTATATCGCTGTCAAGGCTTACTATACCCGGAACTGCAAATGCCGCACCCTGACATACTGCGTCAACAGCACTGTCACGGACAATAATCTTCGGAAGATGACTGAGACCCTCTTCCATAGGCCTTATATATTTACGCAAGTAGGATTCATCTTCGTCTTCTTTCCAGAAAACATAGGCATCTTTCAATTGGTGCAGGGTTACGAGGGAATCTTCCCCGAAAGGACCCGTTTTTGTTCTGCGCAATTGCTGCATGTGAGCTCCACAACCAAGTGCATTACCGATATCATGACAGAGTTTACGAAGATATGTTCCTGCTTCGCATCCGACCCTCATCAGCACAGACCTGTCTTTTACCTCTATCACCTCGAGGTAGTAAATCATCCGAACACGTACCTCACGCTTAACAGCAGAAATCACAGGTGGCATCTGGAAAATTGGCCCGGTGAATTGCTTACAGATGCGACGCACCTTCTTCTCCGGGACAGGCTCATGCATACGCATCAGGCAGATATACTCCTTGCCCGAAAGACGCAGGGCAGAAACAACCTTTGTAGCCTTTCCGAGCATGATAGGCTGGACACCGGTCACACCAGGGTCCAGGGAGCCTGAATGTCCGGCCTTACTTAACTCAAGGATATCCTTGACCCAGGCAGTAACCTCATGACTGGTAGGACCTCGTGGCTTGTCAAGGTTCACAACTCCCATCTCGATATATTTTCTCATGGGGCGGTCTGCAGGGGGACAACCATAATCAGGATTGCTTGTAACATCCGCCTTTTGAATAAGTTTTCGCGGATATTCGGAGGGTAAGATATCAGAAGATTTCATAGGAACCTGTTACAATTAAGTGTCATCAGAAAAAATGCCTATTGCACAGGAAATAATATCTGCGATTCCATACTGATCCCATTTTTCAGAATCAATCACAAGATCATAAATAGACAAATCTCTTATGTCAATATCATAAATACTGCTGTAACGAATAGCTTCGGAAGCCTCACGCTCCTTTGTTTCCTCAAGTTTTCCTTCAAAGGAACCGGATTCACGTCCCACAATACGGCTGACCCTGACTTCCACGGGAGCCTTTATCCAGATCTTGAGTGCCTTGTTCGCCATATGGCCCGCAAGCCGTCCTTCAAGGATCACGTTGTCTCTTGTATTGGCAATTTCTTTCTGGCGCTCATCTATTTTGAGGTCAATTGAATCGTCGGATTCCGCCAGTTCACCAAACTCAGCAAGAGTCATTCCGTATTCATTTGCAAGTGAACGAAATACCTCTCCTGCTGATATCATCTCGAGCCCATGCTTCTCCGAAAGGATACGGGAAACAGTGGTAGTACCACTGCCCGGAAGACCACTGATAGTCAGCAGCAATTAAATTCCACCGACATCCAATGCTTTTCTGATCAACTGACTTACCGCAAGAGAAGCGATGAAATACCAGAATATCCAGTATTGGAAAGGACCGATGATGGTATCTGTCAAAAGCTGTTCACCCCAGAACGGAAATACGAATGAAGCACCTCCGTGCTCTGGCAATGTAATAAAATAATACGCCCACATGAACAAGGGGAGCGATATTATACTGATATATGCCATGGGTTTGAACTGCTGCTTCGACATCTCCATCTGTTCGGACATCATCGCGGTACGCTCAGATTCCATCTTCTTCATAAGTGAAGTGTTATTTGAAAGCTGGGCTTCCCTGAACTGCTTCTGGAACACACGCATCTTTTCCTGGGTAGAGCGCATCAGTTCCCAGTCCATGGTGTATTTCTGAATCAGTGATGCATAAAGTGCAGTTATCGATGCCATTATGAAAAGGACAATATGAAAATTACTTGCTCCCAGAAGATTCACAAGAGGATCCATAAGAAAACCAACGGATTGTCCGAGGGAATTCCTGAAATCCTCGCCCAGGATAACAATACCCAGCATCAATGAAATACCCAGAGCAAGCAGTGCCTGCTCCAGTTTCTTTTTAAATTCGGCAGTTGCCAAAGCATCACCTATATTGATAAATTTTTTACTTATAGCGATCCATTATTTCGGATATCGCTTCAAACACTTCATTGACAGTACCGTTTCCGGCAATATTAACAAGGAGTTCTTTCTCCTCATAGTAATCAATGAGTGGTTTTGTCTTCTCACTGTAGACTACAAGCCTCTGCCTGATAACATCTTCCCTGTCATCATCACGCTGGTAGAGTTGCCCACCACATGCATTACAGACACCCTCCTCTTTTGGAGAGTTGAACATAATGTGGTAACTTTCACCACATTTGCACATCCGGCGACCACTGAGCCTTCCAATAAGTTCCTCGTCTGATACATCGATATTAACAACCACATCCAGTGGCTTGGATATTTCTTTCAGAATATCATCCAGCGCATCCGCCTGAGGAATAGTTCTTGGATAACCGTCCAGAAGATAACCGTTCGCACAGTCAGGCTCTTCCAGCCTGTCCTTTATGAGACCTATAAGAACCTGATCAGGAACAAGTTCACCCTTGTCCATATACTCTTTTGCTTTGAGACCAAGTTCGGTACCTTCACGGACATTTGCCCTGAGAATGTCACCTGTAGAAATATGAGGAATGTCATATTTCTGTGACAATTCCTTGGCCTGGGTGCCTTTTCCTGCACCCGGAGGACCAAACAATACAACATTCATTATTATCAACACCTAAATTATGAATTATTCCTGCCCGAAGAAAGACCTCACCATCGGATGCATCTCCATCATCTGCTCGGATGCTATATCCTCATAGAGGCGGTATACTATACTGACAGCAAGCAGAAGACCGGTACCTCCTGCACCTCCAAGCGTACCGAGCATACTGGCAACCAGTGTCAGGAAACCAATGAAAGCACCACCGATAACCGTTACCTTCGGGATATATCTTAGCATCACCTTCTCGATGCTTCCTATATTTCTCCTGAAACCGGGAATTTGCATCCCGGAATTAAATATCTTCTTTGCAGTAGGCTTTGCACCCATTCCAGTAGTCTCGATCCAGAAGAGAGCGAATATGATACCACCTACTATCAAAAACACGGCATCAACCAGCACATGAAGGGCAATCTGCCAGGTTGCAGGAGCAGCGACTCCATATGAAGAGAAGGTCGCTGTTACAAGCGAGGGTACCCAGTCATACGGGCTTTGAATAGGAGAAAGATAATACATAATACCATTAACAGGAGTTGAACCTACATATTCCCCGAAGATTGTAATTCCTCTGCTGCTCAGTACGATTCCGATTAATTGTATGTTGGCCTGAAGTGCCCTGACAAGAATCATCGGAAGGACTGAAGCGTAGATCAGCTTTACAGGGAATTTGCCCCTTGCACCCCTTACAGCACTGTGGGCCAGAGGTATCTCAATACGAGTACTCTCCACATATACTACGAGAAGGAAGATAATAATCGTAGTGAAAAGAGCGAGTATGCCTCCATTAATCAATGTAAACCCGATACCGTCAGTTAACAAGTAGCCGATATCCTGACTCTGTAAAAGATATATCCATTTAGGGAAGAAACCTGCGGGCAAGCCTGAGGAATCCGTCGCCCAATTAAACAGACCCGTTACGATCTGCTGGGACACACCTGCAACAATGAATAAACCCACACCGGAACCGATGCCCCATTTGGAAACCACTTCATCCATGAAGAGAACCAAGACACCTCCGATACAGATCTGAATGAATATAATGGCTGTAATAAGGCTTGCACTAACACCTAATGTAGCCGCAAGTGCTGCATCCGGCTGTATGTAGCCACCGGCTATCTGTGGTAGAGCCTCAAGGACTATCATAACAAAAACTAGCGCCTTCTGAGCACCCTGGAAAAATGCCTGGTCTTCCGGATTGGACATATCGAGCTTGATAACATCAGCACCGACAAGCAATTGCAGTACGATGGAAGCAGTGACTATAGGACCTATACCAAGAAGCATCAAAGAACCCGACGCTCCCGCAAAGAATGCTCGATAGGACTCGAACAGATCGATCGAATCCGGGGACAATCCAAACAACGGCACATTAGCCAGCGCAAAATAGAGCACAAGTATACCAAGCGTCCATGTCAGCTTGTTTTTAAAGTGCACATGCCCTTCTGGGCTTGAAACCGCAGGCAATCTGTTAAAAATTGGTTTTAAACTTTCCTTAAGACTCATTAATTCCACCCTTGTGGGAAATCCATACTTTTTGGGGTAAAACAACCCTAAATAGCCTTAACCATTAATAAATATACTCTATCTATTTTAGGTAAAATAACAAAATATAAGAATAAATATGTAATGCCAAAAGGCATTACTCTTCAGGTTCAGTGCAGGATCCACCTGCATCTTCAATTTTGCTTCTTGCGGTAGCTGAGAAGTCACAGGCTGTGACCGCCAGTTTCTTTGAAACTCTGCCAGTACCAAGGACTTTCTCAATATCAAGACCGTTGAGATCTATATAGTATACTTCATCCTTGAGTTCCGCAAAACCATCCTCAACAAGCTGATCTGCAAGTTCATCCAGCTCTCCCACATTAACAATGGAAGTATCACGGATGATCTTCAGCGGACGGCTGAATCCCTTCTGGTGACCACGCTGGTATCCCATTTTTTGTGCAAGAGTTGCATGGTGCTTATTTTCACCACTTTTACCTCTTCCACCACGGTTTCCGGCACCACGTCTGTTCTTACTGGTACCTCCACCGCAGGTGCGTGAACCTCTGAATTTCTTGGTGTTACATTTTTTCATCCAGATCACCTCATTTTCTTCAACAAGAGATTGATATCCTCACCGTTGTTACCGAGTATACCACCCTGCTGTGCAGTCCTTTTTATGCCTGAATGGCCTTTTCTTGGAGGATGAAGTCTGAATACCGGCTTCAGAGCTGGAACATCTTTGAGTGATGCATTGCCATCGATTACTGCCTGTGCGAATGCCTCAATTGAAGAGAAATCCGTATTCTCAGAAACATATTCATCTGTGAGTTTTTCGCCACCCTGCAACATACCACGGTTCTTAAGCATCCCTGCAAGTGTTTCCATATCAATGGTGCCGTAAGCAACATAGTCCTTGACCTTCTGGATCATTCCCTTGTTGTGAGGGTTGTCACTGAGAAGGACGCAATGATTTACCCTGTGCAAACGGAGCATTTTCAGGGTATCTTCAATAGATCCCCTGACATTCACGTTACCACGTACTCTTATCAGAGCGTACATTTTCAAGCCTCCTCCTCAAGCTGGATAGGTTGCCTTACAGTACCGGTATTGTGAAGTGCATTAAAAGTTGCCTTTGCGAAGTTCAGGGTAGTTCTGGTCGTACCTTCAGTTCGGGTCCACACATCCTTGATACCTGCTTTCTCAAGTACTTTTCTTGCAGTGTCACCTGCAGCAAGACCAAGTCCACGTGGAGCAGGCTTGAGTTCTACAATAACACTGCCTGCCTTTCCTCTTACCTCAGATGGTACTGTGTGTGCGCGGCCACATGCACATTCCCATGAACCGCAACCACGCCTGACCTTTATGATATTGATCTTGGCATTGTCGATTGCTTTTCTGATAGCAGGACCAACCTGAACATCCTTTGCCTGTCCAAGACCTACAAAACCATCACCATTTCCTACGATGACAGTTGCTCTGAACTTAACACGACGTCCGGAGTCAGTCATCCTCTGGACCATGTTTATATCGAGCACCTCGTCTTCGAGATCAGGTAACAGAATATCGATTATTTTGGATTCCCTTACCGGAAGACCGGAATCGATTGCCTCATTCATGGAAGTAATCTGCCCTTCATGAACGAGTTTTCCGAGCCTTGTCTGCGGAACCCATTCTTCTTCATATTCATATGCCATATAATCACCTAATTGAAGTCAGCAGAGATTTTTTCCTTAACTGCATCGAACAGTTCAGGCAGATTTGATCCTTCCACATACTCTGCTACATGTTCTCCTCTTATGCGCTCGTCTGAAGGCAATATTGACGGATTGTGAGGAATCTCAAATCCGGAATCTACAATGCCTTTCAGGGTTGCATATACACGTGATCCGGGAGATGCTGCCTGGAGTCCCAGGTCAAGAACACCGTATTCGAATCCCTTGCTCTGTGCCCTGTAACCAAACAGAAGGCCGGCAAGATACGCAGCCGTTGTATTACCTGTGGATGCGTCATATCCGTACTTCTTGAGTTCAGTCGAAACAGCAGATGAAAGGGTAACATCCCCTTCAGGCTTTGGAGCAACGAGCTGGATCTGCATATGTCTTGAGCTCTTGCGCACAACTACACGATCTTCCTTTGAAAGAAGAAGCCTTAGCCTTAAGTGGTAGTCTGTGCGACCTTCTCTTCGCCTTCTGAAGGCGACTTTATATCGGGGTCCTGTCGCCATGATCAGATCCCCCTGATTGAATTATGATACAAATGATCCATTATTATTCCTCACCACGTTTAATGAGCTTCTCGGACTCCAGGTGTGCTTCCAAGTGAGCAACACTACGGTATTCGCCACCTTTTGCCTTGCGGTATACCTTACAATAGGTGGATTTGTCCAGTGAACCGTCTGCACGTAGCTCTTTGAGTCTCTTTCTAAGAGCACGGATCTTTTTCATCCACTGTTCTTTGCTTGGATTACGTGCACCCTGCTTACCTTTTCTCTTACCGTGTCCTTTACGGTGTCCGTACTTACGCTTGGCATCCCTTGCTCTTGCACGACCACGGCTTACACCCTTTACAGGTTCTGCCTTGATGTTACCGAGTTCAACCTGCTCACGTATGTCAGCCCTTGTGATAGCAACTGCAATATCACCTGCAGCTTCAGGGTTAAGCCATACCCTGTGAACACCGCAACCAAGTACTTCGGAAGCTATCCTTTTCTGATTAGTCAGATCGGTCATCTCACTCACTCCTCAGAGGATTCAGGATTTTGATACCAAGCTCAGAAGCCTTTGCCTGAATAATTGATTTCTTCCTTGAACCGACCTTTGAAGCGATCCTGATTGCCTCGGATGAAGCATCAACATTGTCAAGGTCGTTGACAGTATTAACAAGTACCTCGGAATATCCCGATGGGTGGAAACCCTTAACGACTTTAGGGCTACCGTAGCCTACCTGTGCAAGGGCACCCTTTGCCTTGTAATGCCTGCGCTGTTTTCCCCGAAGACCCCTTGGGCGTCTCCAGTTTGAATCCAAGCGCTTGTACTTGTGGGAGTCCGTCCTTTTGAATACGGGTTTTTTACCCTTCTGGACTTTTCTTGCCTTAAAGAGGCGTTTGATTTTTCCTTCCATTCAAATCACCTACACTATCTTCTCCACTATGTAAATTCCATCCTGGAATATACGCGGATCAAACCTTTTGATCTTTGTTGCCTGTTCAATATTGGCGGCAGTCTGGCCAACATCTTCCTTGTTGATGCCTGAGACAATTACTTCATCAGCACTTGCCTTGACAGTTGTCTCACCAAGGATATTTGCAGACCTTGCTTTCTTCTCACCAAGGAAGTTACCTATTGAAAGCCTCTTTCCTTCTACCTTCACCTGCATAGGGAAGTGAGAGTAAACAACTTTCATACGGTATTCAAAACCTTCTGTTACACCCTTCAGCATGTTGGAGATATGCGAAGCAAAGGTACCTACCATCGCTTTCTGGGTCTTTTTGCTTATCGAAGTATCGATAACAATCTCAGAGTCCATGACCTCAATATTGATACCTGGATACCAGAATTCTCTTTCATCCTTGCCTTTGGGTCCGGATACTGAAAGAACCTTCCCTGCAAACGTAACAGTGACGTCATCGGGAATAGGGATCTCTTTTTTGATCTCTTTTGCCATGATATCCCATCTCCATCAGTACACATAAGCAAGTAACTGTCCACCAACGTTATTCTCACGAGCCTCGTACTGTGATATTACACCAATCGATGTGGTCAATATAAGTGTACCGAAGTTCTTTGCGGGAAGATACTGCTTTTCCCATCTTTCGAAATCTGCAGCACCTACTGAATAACGTGGCTTGATAGCACCACATTTGTTGATCCTACCAACAAGTTCTACTTTATAAATACCTGCCTTACCATCTTCTATAAATTCAAACTCGCCGACATATCCGCGGGACTGCATGACCTTCAGTACAGTTCCGATGAGCTTTGAAGCAGGCTGGATCGTACAGGAACTCTTACCTATAGCCTCAGCGTTCTTAATAGTGGATAAAGCATCAGCAAGCGGATCTAATAATACCATTTATCTCACCTCACGTATATTTCTCGAATCCCATATCGTGGGCAATCTCACGGAAGCAGTGCCTGCAAAGGTAAATATCATATTTCCTGACAAGTCCCTGTTTCCTGCCGCATCTTTTGCATTCGTGTGCGCCCCGGCCGAAGTTCTTTGTGGTCTGAACCATTAGATAACCTCCACTGAATATTTGTCTTTGAAGAAGGCAATTGTGTCATCCTTTGTTATCCTGTGTGACGTAGGGATTTTGGTTTTTACAATCCTTCTTTTACTGATCCTGTAGCCCGGGCGGTTAACAACTACATTGACATCCATTCCAAAGATACCGATGTTAGGGTCGTATCTCATTCCGGGGAAGTCGGTGTGTTCTTCTATACCAAAAGCCACATTGCCATTTATGTCAAACTGTGAAGCACGAAGTCTGTTCTCGATGATCCCGAGTGCAATAGTAAGGAATTTTTCAGCACTTTCGCCTCTGAGAGTCACCTTACATCCGATAGGTTCATTTTTCTTAATGCTGAAAGCAGGGAGGGTTCTCTTGGAGTAAGTTCTGATGACCTTCTGTCCTGTAACCTCTCCAAGTATACCTTCAGCATCCACAAGATGCTGACCACTTTCTCCAACACCCATATGGACTACAACCTTTTCGACAACAGGCGTCCTCATTACGTTACTCAACTACCTCACCACCGAGTTTGATCTCAGGCTCGTTCTCGCCGATAACTACCACATAATCCTCAATTGTCTCAAAGTCATAGTCACCGGATATTGAAACCGTGTTATTCCTTGAACTGCGGACAGTGTTGATCTCTTTAATAGTACCGATCTCACCGGTGTGTTTACCACCGACGATCATTGCGAGATTGCCGACTTCGTACTTGATGTGTTTAACTACTTTCTTATCAGGTAGTGAAAGGATAATTGAATCCTTTGTATTGTAATCGTTGGATCCGAGGACGTTTGAACCGTCACTGAGGTTGAGCTGTATGGCTCCACCCTTGATAACCGTCTTGCCGTTGATCCTGCAAAGCTTGTCTACATCGGAGTCTTCGAGCTTGTGGAGTTCAAGCCTTCCCTTACGATCCAACAAGACACGATAAGATACATTCTCATCCGGGATGGATACTACGTCCAGTAACCCTATAGGGAATCTCAGGTCTTTCCTGACTACACCGTCGACGAGTATCTTGCCCTCTGAGAGTACGCGCTTTGCCTCTGCACGATTGTCAACTACACCCAGCATATCCCTTAGTACTATAGCCAAAGGGATACTCTGTTCTTTATGATGTGGACCAGGCCTTGTAGCAGTGATCCACTTATTAGATTTCTTTGATATCTGCCAGCTGTTTGGTACAGATATTCTCTTTTGATGTTTACCCACAGAATCACCTACTTCCTGCTGATAACTGCTTCTCTGCGGTCATCCTTCATCTCAAGGGATGTGATCATCACGTTTGAAGGATACACAGGTCTTGCAACTTCTGTTCCGTCTGCCTTGGACACGCTGACCCCTTCAACAACAATCGTTCCATGTTTCAGGGAAATAGCCTCTACTTTACCTGTACTACCTGCGTGGTCTCCACGCATTACCTTTACAGTATCGCCTACTATTACGTTTGCAGATCTGCAACCGTACTTCTCACGTAGTTCCTTTGAAAGGGAAGCACCCATGTACTTCTGCCTTACATGAAGAGGAGCGTTGTATCTTGCTTTCCTCTGCTTTCTTGGCTGATTTGATACCATTGTTCACACCTCATGCAACTATAGATGCCGTCGTACCAATTTTTGGGTACCTTTCAGCTGCTTCTCTTGCCACAGGACCCTTGAAGTCGGTTCCTTTTGGGACACCATCTTTGTCAACAATAACAACTGCATTGTCTTCAAATGAGACTCTCAGGCCATCAGGACGACGGAATTCCTGCTTTTGGCGGACTACAACAGCCAGAAGGATCTGCTTGCGCATCTCAGGAGTACCTTTTTTCACAGACACAACGCACATGTCACCGATACCAGCCTTTGGGTGCCTGTTCTTGACACCACGGTATCCCTTGACAGATACGATTTCAACCACACGGGCACCTGTATTGTCCACGCAGTCGATCTGTGCTCCGGCATTCAAAGCACGGGGGATACTTGACCTGATACCCCTCATGCCTGAGCCTCCGCCTTGATCACCACATATGATTTAGTCTTGCTCAACGGTCTGCATTCTGCGATCGTCACAACATCTCCTACCTTTGCATCTATGCAGGAAGGATTGTGTGCATGGATCTTAGATTGCCTTTTCTCATATCTCTGATATTTCTTGATAAGCATCTCATGCTTGCGCTGGATGACCACGGTCCTGTCCATATCATCGCTTACAACGGTCCCTACAAGGACCTGTCCGCGAACGGGCAGTTCTCCATGGAATGGACAATTAATGTCATTACACTCCTTTTCCGGAGTCGGGACATCCAATCCAATATCTTTTGCCATGATTATTACCTCATGCGTATTTTCCTAATGTTCTTCGTTCTGTTCTCGGGTTGTGAGAGCAGAAGGTTCCCTTCTATTTTTACATGCCTCTCAGCATGCTTGCCCGAAATTTGGGCGGGTATCCGAAACACAAAGGTCGTGCCCATTTTTGGAACCATTTTTTCAAGACCTGCCTCTGTTTGAACAATTATCATGTTCTTTGTTTCGTCAACCACTTTGCCGCGTATATTGCTCAGTGTTGGGTTAGTAGCTTCTACAACTTCAACTACTAATCCAATTAATTCGTGGAATATTAGTTTTGAAGGAGTGATTTCCACTTCAGATCTCCTTCATTTCTCTCTGGATGGTCTTGATCCTGGCAATGGTTCTCCTCAGTTCCCCGATTCTTCCGGGATTATCAGGAGCTCCTCCTGCAGATGAAAGAGCACGTTCACGAATGAGTTCGTCTCTCATCTTGTCAAGTTCGTCCATCCTTTCGTCAGGGGACATGTCCCTTATCTCGTTCAACCGAAGAACTGCCATTACTTCTCCTCCTTATGAACACGTGCGATAGGATGCCAGTAATCGTAACCTTCATGTTTGTGTTGCCATACACCATCTAAAAGCCTGCGTTGCTCGTCTGCAAGATCTTCCATTGGTGCAGGTTCCTCAGGAGCTTCTTCGGATGTTTCCACAGCAGCCTCTTCGGATATCCCCTCAGAAGGTTCTTCTGTTGATACTGATTCAGTAACTTCTTCTGTAACTGTTTCTTCAACAACAACTTCCTCTTCGTCGGCAACCTCACCTTCAGCTTCCGTTTCAACAAGCTTCTTGATGTCACTACCTTCTTCTTCAGCAGCAACTTCTGCAACAGGTTCCTCAACAATTTCTTTCAAATGGAAAGAGTCGGGTAGTACTGCGCCAGGAGGAATAATTCTTACTTTGCAGCCAAGGGTTCCGAGCTTCCTTACAGCAGTCGCAAAACCCTCATCAACAATATCGTCTACAGGTTTTCCTGCGTGTTTGATATAGCCATTTACGAGTTTTTCGACCCTTGACCTTGCACCGGTCAGTTTTCCGGAGATGACAATTTCACAACCCAGTGCTCCAGAGTTCATGATAGCTCTCATGGTATTGTGGCCTGCTTTTCTGAAGTACCAGCCTCTCTCTATAGAGGAAGCAAGACGTGAAGCCATCATCTGAGCATTGAGTTCAGGCTTTCTGACCTCCTGTGCATCGATCTGAGGATTGTCGATGTTGTACATCCTGTCAATATCCCTGGTAAGTTTACGAATGACCTTACCAGCCTTACCGATAACCATTCCGGGCTTTTCGGCGTATATTGTTATCTGTGTACCCATTGGAGTACGGTTGATCTCCATGCCACCGTAACCTGCCCTGCTGAGTTGTTTTGCGAAATATTCATCCATTGAGGCTTTCACGTAGCCTTCTTGGACAAACTTCTTCTCTATTGCCATTAGCGCACCTCGTTCAAAATAATCTCGATGTTTACAGTTTCCGTATTCTTGGGACTTCCGCGTCCGCGAGCCCTTGGCCTCATTCCGTGTATGACACGTCCACGCTTTGAAGCAACATGTACTATATACATCTGCGAAGGTTCAAGCCCTTTATACTCAGCATTGCTCTTTGCGTTCTCCAAGATCTTAAGGTAGGCCTCTGCAACTTTAACAGGGTATCTGCCTGTTGCCATAGGACCTTTTCTGTGTCCTGCACCGTCGTGGTGTCTCTTGAAGGGAACTGCCTGTTTCATTTCGATAACATCTTCGAGGTACCTTTGGGCAACTTCGGTACGCATTCCTTTGATTGCGCTTCCAACCTCGCGGGATTTCTTAGGTGATATGTGAAGCTCTGCACCCATTGCTTTGGCAGAGGTCTTCGGGTCAAATTCTATTGAGTATCCAATTCTTGCCATACAGATCACCTTACTTCAGTGGAACGAACTTGCTTGAACGGGTCGCTCCGACACCTGCACTTCCGTGACTGACTCTTGAGCGAGTTGGTGCGAATTCTCCGAACCTGTGTCCGATCATTTCCGGCTGTATCTCTACTGCCACAAATGTTTTACCGTTGTATACTTCGATGTGTTTACCCACCATATCAGGGAATATGATAAGGTCCCTGTAATGGGTACGTACGTTATCCTTGCCGTCCTTAAGGTTCTGAAGGACCTGCTTTCTGCCTTCTGTGAATCCTTTCTTGATAGTACGGCGTTCACGGGAAGGCAAAAGCTCAGCGAACTCCTCAATACTCAAGGACTTAAGTTGTTCAACCGTTTTGCCACGGAATGTATATTCACCTTTTCGTTTTGGTAATTTGGATGATGATTTTCTTGCCATGCTTTAAGCCTCCGGTTTAACGCTTTCCGGTCCTGCGTGCTGCAATCTGGCCCACCTTACGTCCCGGAGGTGCATTTCTGCTGACCGTTGTTGGTCTTCCGGGGTGCTGCCTGTTACCTCCACCGAAGGGGTGGTCGATTACGTTCATGGCGACTCCGCTTACGCGGGGATATTTTGCAGCTCTTGTCTTCATCTTGTGATACTTCTTACCTGCCTTGAGGAAAGGCCTGTCAATTCTGCCGCCACCTGCGACTATACCAATAGTTGCGCGGCATCTTGGATTCAGCCATTTCATCTCACCAGAAGGCATCTGTATGATAGTCTTTCCACGCTCGTGAGATACCACTGTTGCGTATGTCCCGGAAGCACGTGCGAACTGTCCGCCATCGTTGGGCTTGCCTTCTATGTTACAGACAGGAACACCTTCAGGGATTTCTGCCAATGGCAGGATGTTTCCTGGTTTTACTTCAGCGGAAATTCCGCATGCGATCTTTTCACCCACTGCAATACCTTCGGGTGCAAGGATCAGGCGCTCCTCACCATTATCAAAGGAAACTTTCACCACAGGTGCGGAACGGGCCGGATCGTGTGTAACCTCAAGCACAGTACCGTATACGGTATCATTCTCGTCTACACGAGGATGTTTCATTGAGGCCTTAAACCTGTGTGAAGGTGCCCTGTAAGTAGGAGAACCGCGACCCCTGTTCTGTGATATGAGTCTTTTTGCCATATTATTTCACCTCACATCAGACCTATCCTTGTAGCGATCTCGTGGGCAGCTTCTGTGCCTTCAAAGGTCACTATGGCTTTCTTCATGCCTTTCATTGTGCTCATAGTACATACCGAAGCAACGGGGAAGCCATACATCTTCATGACCTCGGCTTTGATCTGATTCTTGTTTGCGCGGGAATCAACAATAAACTGGAGTTTGTTATCTTCCAGAAGCATCATTGCTTTTTCAGTAATGAATGGATATTTGACAACGTTCATTCGAACATTCCCTCCAGGTTGGATAATGCGGATTCTGTCCATATGGTCAACCTGCCGGCATGAGTTCCGGGTGCAAGGACCTCTGCATTCAGGGAATCAACTGATACTACATCCACGCCTGCAAGATTCCTTGCTGACCTGAAAAGTGGAGTATCATTTGCCGCTACGATCAAGATACTCTTCTTGTGTTTGTATCTCCTGCCACGAAGCTTTCCTCTTCCTGCCCTGATGTTCTTGCCTTCCTTTGCACGAAGGACATCATCATATACACCTGCAGCCTGCAGGAAACTGACAACATCTTTTGTCTTTTCAA
Organism: Methanolobus sp. ZRKC2; assembly: GCF_045291185.1. Lineage (NCBI taxonomy): Archaea > Methanobacteriati > Methanobacteriota > Methanomicrobia > Methanosarcinales > Methanosarcinaceae > Methanolobus > Methanolobus sp. ZRKC2. Next base: position 1,292,607 of record NZ_CP146980.1, read on the forward strand.
GACCTTCAAGTGCATCTTCAGCAATCAGTGGAAGCTGGGCATCGAACTGGTGACCACGTCCTCTGACAACATCTGCATTAGCTGTTGATGCTATTGCTGAACGGATTGCCATACGCCTTTCTTTTTTGTTTACTTTCTCAGTCCTGTCTGTTTCGGTCTTAGGAGGATGTGCCCTTCTACCACCGACAGCCTGAGGAACTCTTGCTGCACGACTGCCATTTACTATCCTTGGGATCTGCGCGACACCTCTGCCTGAACCCCATGAATGAGCGGAAGTCTCCATACCTGCATACAGCTTGGTACCGTAGGGCTGCAGCCTGTTTGCCTGTGCTGCAAGAACAGCTCTCTTGATAAGATCAGGCCTGTATGCCTCATCGAATACTGCAGGCAACTGTACATCGCCTTTGCTGTTACCGGATAAATCTATAATATTTACTGTGGCCATTCACTTCACCCCTGTTTGGACTGTGTGCTCACATGAAGGAGCTGTGGTTCACCCATTGCAGTTGCCTTAGACCTCATCGGATCTCTGAGCCTTACAAGCCTCTTGGAGGGTCCGGGGATGCTCCCTTTGAGCAGGATATAATCTCCCCTAACAAGTCCGTAATTCAGGAAACCACCTTCAGGATTGATCTCCTGACCATCGGTGGACACTTTAAGGATACGCTTGTTGTATTCTGTTCTCTGGTGGTAACCCATCTGACCCATCTGTGGTACTCTCCAGCTAACACGTGCCGGATGGAAAGGACCAAGAGTTCCTACCTGCCTGAGACTTCCCTGACGGGAATGCTTGTTCTTTGCAAGGTTGATGCCCCATCTTTTGACAGGTCCCTGTGTACCTTTACCTGTGGTAATAGCTGCCACGTCCACGAACTCGCCATTGCTGAAGACATCACTGATCTTAATCTCAGTTCCCAGTACTGACTTCGCATAATCGAACTTGTCCTGCGCACTTGAGCCATTGATAGCGGTTTCCATGATATCTGCGTTCTTCTTAGGAACACCGGTAAGGTTCTTTGGTAAAGTGTAGGTTATAACCTTGATATCAGAAACATTGCCTTCTTCTATCAGGCTGCCAATTTTTTCCAGAGCCGCATCTGTATTGGATTCCTTTGGTAACTTGATGGTCTTTCCAAGACTTTCATCGAGTTCGGAGCTCCAAGCCTCTGCAACAGCTTTCTCACCGTCAACAGTATTATTATAAGCGCGGATAGCAGCGACATGAATAGCAGGTGTCTCCACAACTGTGACAGGTACAGAGATCTCCATGCCTTCTGTCAGGCTGTTCTTCACATCATCAACCAATAGCACGTGAGTCATGCCCACCTTGTACCCGGCAAAGTCCTGGAGTTTAGGTTCTCCTGCTGACTCTGGCCATGAGTTGAATCTTGGGATGTGGCTTTTTGCTCTTTTGCGCGGACTGAAAGCGAGTGATCCTCGTCTTGGTCTATGTCCTTTTGCCATTCTTATTCTCCTGATTATACATTTTCTTCTTAATAGAACCACACTGGGCGTATGGCCAAAATGCAAAAAAGCCATCAAGTCAACCAGAATCAACCTGATTCAGACGGTAATAACGCTATGTGAACTCCACGTGTACCATCGTACACGCATTCAGCGTAGCGACATGCCGTTTCCATTATCTACTGATGGACCTTGGCATACCCTTCTAAGGGCAAACTCCGGCGTCATCTCGAAAAGATTTAAACATCTCTGCATTCTTGTGCACTATATTATGCACGGCGGGCATTCTTGAAGAGGCCCTATACTTCATGTTAAATCCGACTTTTTCGCACTGTAAGTTTAATTTGGTTAGATATTCTTCACTTGATCTAACGTTGGGCTCTTAAACGTATATTAAGTATTTAAAATCTTTGCATGAAAATGAGGATGTTCTGAAGGATAGATAAGTGATGATCCGTAAAATACCGAGTAAAATTGATTGAGAAACCATATAAATATTAGTGCAATTATTATATAACCATCTGAACTGCAAAATCAGGAGTTAGAATTTGGAAGTCAAAAAAGCTGTAATACCCGTTGCAGGGCTTGGAACAAGATTCCTTCCGGCGACAAAGTCAATGCCAAAGGAAATGCTTCCGATAATAGATAAACCGGTAATTCACTATGTAGTAGAGGAAGCCATAGCATCAGGGATAGATGATATAGTATTCATTACCGGTAGAAGCAAAAGATCCATAGAGGACTACTTTGATGATTCACCTGAACTGGAGCACCATCTACGGGAAAAGAATAAAGAGAGCATGTTGAAGATTGTGCAGGATATCTCTTCCATGGTTGACATCCACTACATACGACAGAAGGAACCAAGAGGACTTGGTGACGCAATCTACACAGCGAAAAAACACATCAATGACGAACCTTTCGCCGTACTGCTTGGTGATGATATTATCGTTAACAAGGAGCCATGCACCAAGCAACTGATTGACAACTTCCTTAAATACGGACGTTCCACATTGGCTGTAGAAGAGGTTCCTCAAGAAAAAATCAGCAGTTATGGCATTATTAAAGGCAAAGCACTTGATGACTCGCTATATACTCTTGATGACATCGTAGAAAAACCAAAGCCTGAAGAAGCTCCATCCAATATCGGCGCTATCGGAAGATATGTATTCACACCCGAGATACTTGACTGCATAAAAGAGACAGCAAAGGGAGTTGGCAACGAAATACAACTCACAGATGCCATACGTCTTTTGAATGAAGAACAGATGATATATGCTTACAGGTTCAGGGGTAAAAGATACGATACCGGTGACAAGGTAGAATATGTAAAGGCCATCATTGATTTCGCCCTCAACAATGAAGATATGAGAGAGCAAATCGAAGAACATGTAAAAAGTAAACAGATGCCCGATAACATCAATAAGTAAGTGAAAAAACAGGCATAAAAGTAATCAGGATGACCTGAAGGTCATCCCTGTATTACAGACCTTCCCATCTCAAAGGCCTTGGCATTGATATCGATAGTTTTCGGGGGGACAAGTTCCCTTACACATTCCAGCATAGTTTCAACAGGTATCGGCAGGTAATTTGAGACTGCACCAACCATTACAACGTTCATGGATTGCAGATTTCCCGCTTCTTTTGCAAGTTTTGTTGCATTGAATTCCTTGACTTCATGGTTTTGCTTGAGTCTTGCGATGATAGAATCAACATCAGGATATGTACAAAGTCCTGAGGTAACTGTCACCGGAAGTATCGGTTCGGTGTTGACTATGATCACGCCATCATCGGAAAGGTATTCCAGATACCTGAGAGATTCACTTGGTTCAAGAGCCAGCAATACGTCAGCACCCTTTACGGGAATCATGGAACCAAACTCACATCCGATTCTGACATGATTGACTACTGAACCACCACGTTGTGCCATACCATGAGTTTCTGCTGCACGTACTGACAGATTTTCCCTCACTGCAGCTTTACCGATTATATCAGATGCAAGGATAGTACCCTGTCCGCCCACACCGGCAATGACAAGATCAAATTGCGAGATTCCTTCAGCACTCATTTCTTCACCTCCGTAATTGCATTAAACTTACACAAGCGAGCACATACTCCACAGCCAGTGCACATAGAATTAATAGATGCTTTTTTGGATTCCGTATCAAATTCAATTGCCGGACAACCAAGGTTAACACATATCCTGCATCCAACACATTCCTCCGTATTAATGATAAACGGATTCTTTCGAATTCCTGCACGCTTTGCATCAATGACACAGAGCTGCTCTGTGATTACAACAGAAGTTCCCTTGTAGTCCTTTGCTCTTTTAAATACTTCTTCTGTCTTTTCGAGATCATAAGAGTCAACAGTCTCCACGAAACCGGCACCCATGCCCTTACACAACTCTTCCAGGTCCACTTCAGTTGTTTCCTCACCGGTAGCCGTCTTTCCCATTCCGGGATTTGGCTGGTGTCCGGTCATGGCAGTTGTGCGATTATCTACTATGGTTACCGTAATGTCAGCTTTATTATAGATAGCATTGAGAAGACCGTTCATACCTGTGTGGAAGAAAGTAGAATCACCAATGGAACAGCATATTGGTTTTTTCTCCCCGGCCTGGTACATCCCGCTTGCAACGGTTATGCTTCCACCCATACAGAGAGTGGTATCAACGGTACCGCTCTGTATACCAAGTGTATAGCAACCGATATCACTCGGGAAAATAGCATCTTTTCCATATACTTTCTTCATGACATGGAAAGTTGACCTGTGAGAGCAGCCCGGACACATGACAGGAGGACGCATAGGAAGCTCGATCCTGCAAGCATCGTAATCAAAATCCTCTCCGACATCAGCCGGAACGTCACTCCTTTCAAGTCCGAGAACTTCTGCAAGGACGTCTGCGCAGATATCAGTGTTCAGTTCGAATATCCTTGGCACAGGACCCTGCATCTTGCCAACAATCTCTACACAGGAACCTGTTTCCTGTGCAATTATCCTTACCTGTTCCTCGACGACCGGCTCCATTTCCTCAAAAATGATTATGCGGTCGGAGTTTTCCATAAGGGTGCGTATCTTTTTGTCAGGCAGCGGATAAGTCCCGATCTTGAGGAATGATGCATTTATACCCTGCTTTATAATGGCCTCTTCAGCGTAAACAGAAGCAATTCCCGATGCTATGACACCTGTTTTGGCATCTTCACGAAGATCCAGCTCATTCCAGGGAGAATCCTCGAGTTCACCGAGAATGTCCTTTTGCAATTCAAGCAAACGAGGGTGCTGTATCCTCGCATTTTTCGGAACCATGACCCACCGCTCCAGATCTTTCTGGAAACCAGCCTCAGGCCGGTCCTCATTCACAGGTCCCAGTTCCACATCGGATTTACCATGCGATATACGTGTTGTGGGCCTGAAGATCACAGGCATCTGCAATTTACCGGATATTTCCAGTGCATAAACCATCATATCTTTTGCTTCCTGTGGCGTGGAAGGGTCCAGACAGGGGATGAGTGAGAATTGAGAATACCTGCGGGTGTCCTGCTCGTTCTGTGATGAGTGACATGAAGGATCATCCGCAACAATGATGACCATACTACCCTTGACACCTGTGTATGCAAGAGTCATCAGGGGGTCTGCTGCAACGTTTAATCCAACATGTTTCATGGTTGCAACTGAACGCACACCTGCCATCGCGGCACCGGCTGCCACCTCAAGGGCAACCTTCTCATTGACCGACCACTCTACGTAAAAGTCCCTTTCTTTCATTCCTGCCAGTGTACCGATGATTTCTGACGACGGGGTTCCGGGATAGCCGGATATGACCTGTCCGCCCCCTTCAACGATACCGCGTGCAATTGCAACGTTTCCCAGCATATACTCGCGTTTTCTCATAAGAATCTCCTGCCAGCGTATACTTAACGATTATTGATAAAGATATCTGAAAACAGTAATCGTGCTAATTGGTGACAGTCTTCTTTTGTTATGATTGAAATAGAAAGACACCAAGCACCATTATCGATAACTATAAAACCAAAGAACAATGTGCAATATCACTATACTATATAATAGAGACACTTAATACTTACATCACTCTTTTAAAAACCCAAGGTGGTTTATTTCATGGTTACGGAAATTGAAGAAAAGGTCATTGAGGCAAAGAAGGCATCCATCATCCTCGCAAGTGTCAATACAGAAACAAAGAATACCGCTCTTGAAGCGATGGCACAGGCACTTGACAATAATCGCGAAAAAATCCTGGCGGCAAACCAGAAAGACGTCGAAACAGCAGAAAAACTGAAAAGAAAAGGCGAGCTTTCCCAGGCACTTGTGGACAGGCTCAAGGTCAGTGACAGTAAGATCAGCGGAATGATAGACGGAATCCGTGATGTTATTGAGCTGGCAGACCCTGTTGGTGAAACCATCGAAGCACTTGAACTCGACCAGGGGCTTGAACTCTACCAGGTAAGCTGCCCAATTGGGCTTATCGGTGTAATATTCGAAGCTCGTCCCGATGTAGTTCCACAGGTTATGTCTCTTTGCCTGAAAAGCGGGAATGCAACTATATTCAAGGGTGGCAGCGAAGCACTCAATTCCAACCGTGTAATCTTTGATCTTCTGAATGAAGCTGCTGAGTCTGTGAAAGGTATGCCAGCAGGTGCGTTCCAGTTGATGGAAACAAGAGAAGAGGTCAACGACATCCTCAGCATGGATGCATATATTGACCTGCTTATTCCAAGGGGCTCCAATGCATTCGTAAAATACATGCAGGACAACACAAAGATACCTGTCCTCGGACATGCAGACGGTATCTGCCATGTTTATGTTGATGACAACGCAGACCTTTCAAAGGCATACGATGTCTGCTTTGATTCCAAAGTCCAGTACCCTGCAGTGTGTAACGCAATGGAGACATTGCTTGTGCATGAGAAAGTTGCAGAAAAGTTCCTTCCTACAATGGCAAAGATGCTTGACGAAGCAGGTGTGGAAATGCGCTGCGACGAGCAGTCCTATGACAGCCTTGAAATGATCGATTTCCTGAAAAGCATTCTCAGGGCCACCGAAGAAGACTGGAGTACCGAATATAACGATCTTGTTCTTTCCATAAAGATAGTCGGGTCAATGGACGAAGCAATAGAACACATCAACACCTATGGTTCACATCATACAGACGCCATCATCACCGAAAACAAATTCAAGAAAAAGGATTTCACAGACCTTGTAGACTCTTCCAGCGTAATGATAAACGCATCAACAAGATTTGCAGATGGCTTCAGGTACGGAAAAGGTGCGGAAGTAGGTATCAGTACTAACAAGATTCATGCAAGGGGTCCGGTGGGCATGGAAGGACTACTGATATACAAATACATACTTGTTGGCAACGGTGACAAAGTAGCAGACTATGCAGGCCCCGAAGCCAGGAAGTTCACCCACAGGATTATGGACAGGAATGTCTCTGAAGTACTAGACACTACACTAGAATAATCCCGATAAATGGATAACAATTTTACAGTAGAGGCAGACCTGTGACCGACCGGAAAGAGATCATTGGCGACATCAATAAGATAGTAATAAAGATCGGCACATCTTCCATCAATACGGAAGAAGGGAGACTCAATCACCCTTTTATGGACAATATCGCATCCCAGGTTGCCGCTCTGCATGAAATGGGCAAGAGAGTCATCCTCGTAAGCTCAGGTGCAATCGGCATAGGTATCGATATGCTCAGCTTTGACAGCAGACCCAGGGAAATTCCGGTCAGGCAGGCCTGTGCTGCGGTCGGACAGAGTGTGCTTATGCAGGAGTGGAGCAATTCCTTCGCCAAACATAACCTTAAAATTGCGCAGATTCTCCTGACATACGAATCTTTCTCTAACAGGCTTACATACCTGAACTTGAGAAACAGCATATCCACATTGCTCAGCTACGGTGTCATTCCAATCATCAATGAGAACGATCCAACCTCTGTCAACGAAATAGAAGCCACCTTCGGAGACAACGACAAACTCTCTGCAATGGTTGCAAGCAAGATAGAAGCTGATCTTCTCATAGTTCTTTCCGATATCGACGGACTCTATGACAAGAATCCGAAACGCAATAACGATGCCAATTTCATAAGTATCATAGATGAGATCACTCCCGAAGTAGAAAGTTACGGCGGCAGCCCGACCAGCATGAAAGGAGTTGGCGGGATGAGAACAAAGATAGAAGCCGCCAAGATATGTTACATGGCCGGCTGCAATATGGTAATTGCCAACAGCAATGTCGAGAACATTATCAAAAAGGTTCTGGATGCCGAGGAAATAGGTACCCTGTTCGTTGCAAACCAGGAAGTACACAGGAACAGGATCAGATGGATACTTCTCTCCAAAGCATGCGGTTCAGTGGAAGTTGATGCAGGTGCCAGGGATGCTATCCTTAACAGCATGAGCCTTCTTCCCTCGGGCGTGCTCAATGTAGAAGGCAGTTTTGACAGGGGAGACATCATAGAGATAAAATGTAATGAAGAGACCTTTGCCAAGGGAATCACGGATTATACTTCTGAAGAGCTGGAAAAAATCAAAGGTCAGCACACGAACATGATAGCCGATATTCTTGGCTATAAAAACTACAACCATGTCATAAAAAAGGAGAATATCGGACTTTTTAATAAAGAAGAAAAATAAGGAAAATCCTGTATCCTTATTTCTTCACGAATTTTCCATAGACAAAGTATCCTCCAGCACCGATAACTCCAATTGCCAGAATACCCAGAAGCCAGGTATATCCTGAAAGCGATTCCAATGCTGATTGGCCGGGAACGGTTTCCGTCCTTATTTTGAGAGTATCGGATATCTGGTTATGTCCGTCCGTATCCTCATATTTGATCTCACTGTTAATAGCATATGACTTGGACACGGCAGTCTCATCCACCTTCAGTTTAAATACGGCCTCTGCAGTTTCTCCGGGAGCCAGCGAACCAATGAATGACTGGTCATCCGTAGTGCTGAAAGGATCATCCGCACTTATCCTGACAGTTGCATCCTTAACAGCTTCCTCACCGGTATTCTCATAGGTCACATAGAGAAGACCTTCCTCACCTGCGTAAAGATTACCTTCCACATCTACGACCTCGAACTCAGGTGCTTCCTTAACTACAATATCAATTGTCTGGTTCTGGTAACCCTCGGCATACCATAGTCCTACCTCCATGTTTGTGATCCCAATGTCGGTCTCATTGTCACCGTTAACCTGTACATTCTCCTGATAACCATAATTGAGGTCAAGCATCAGAGGATATGTGCCTGCAGGTGCATTTTTTGATATCTCGATATCAAAACGGACCGGATCTTCTAATTGTTCACCACTTGGAAGTGTGCCTGCTTCCTGGGAACCGGACTTTATTTTTACATAAGGACTACTGGAATTCAGCGCTGCAATTATACCTATAGCAGTAGTGCGTTGTGCCTCGTATCCCATTTCCGACTTTTGAAGCTTCTGCTCGAGATCTGAACCAAATGTTGGCTCATCCTCGGATTCAAAGCCCGTAACTACACCTTTGTTCATAAGGTCAAGGTTTATTGTAACCTCATCTCCTCGCGAGAATTCATTGTCACCTATGAAAGTGGCACTCAAATTAGGACCACCATATACGGTATAGTAGTTCTCGTCAAAATTGAAAAATTCAGGCAGCTCAGCCTGTACAGGCATGCAAGCCTGCAATATGAAGAACAATGTGACAAATATTAACAGCGGACGTTTTATTGATCGAATGTCTAGCATAATTATTCTCCTAAATCCGATTGATTCTCCTCATTTTTCTGAGATTTCTTCGATTTCTGATTTTTAAATGATTTTATGATTATTACAGCTGATATCGCGAGTATACCAAGCAAAGCCAGTAACGAGATATTAAGTTCCCTTCCGGAAGATTCCAGTTCAATATTAACCTTCATGTTATCGGAATAGGCAATTTCCTCATCCTCATCCAGATACTTTATCTCACTGTCTATACCATAGGTCTTTTCAACAGCCTGACCCTCGGAGGAAAGAACAAAAGAAGCTGTTTTGCTCTCACCTGGCATAATGGTACCAAGGCGCTGTATAGGACTGTCGGCCTGAAGTGGTTTCATGACAATTACACGGGCTACTGCATCTTTAGCAGGGAGTTCACCTGTATTGCTGTAGGTTATATTGATAACATTATCTTCCCCGGGGACAAGCTGACCGGAAACATCCGTGACTGCAAAATCTGCATCCGGTTCTACAATCACAGGGATTGAAAGGGTCTTGTTAACGGACCTGTAATAGCTTGCATGGTCAAGTTCCGGAAGACCAATGGCTACAGTCTCTCCGGCAGTCATCCTGGCATCATACTGGTATTCATATGTCACAGGCATTTCCAGCGTATAAACGCCCGCAGGAGCATTATTGGAAACAGTGACTGTGAAAATAAGAGGATCATCAGGCAGTACGCCCGGTGAGAGTGGATCCGGAAGTGACTGACTGCTGGTTTCCGGATCAATATCTATATACTCCGTATCCGACACCAGACTGGTTTTCACACCAATGGCAGTTGTCCTCATTTTTTCATATTCAAGTTCCTGCAAAGCCAGCGAATGGGCTGCTTCAGAAGTGCCCGTGCTTGTATCGCCTTTTACACCATAGAGAACACCTCTGTTCGAGAGAACCACTTCTATATTGGCGGTCTCCCCACGCTCAAGTTCCGTATCACCAATTACGGAGGCATATATGTCAGGTTCACCGTAGCTTGTGTAGTAATTCGTTGTCATTTCATTAACAGGAGGAAGATAATCCTTTGCTGCTGCCACAAAAGAAACAGGCAGTACCGCCCCTATAAGCAAACACAGGCAAGCTGCAATCAGACAAAATCTCCTGAGAACTATTTTTTCTTTTGTCCTCATCAGAACGTTACCTCCTTTGGTTTTTTACTCAATTCATGTGTGCTGTTGTAAGATGATTTGTTTTTTCTGAGCTTTTTGGCCTTCTTTTTCATTCGATGCTTATCAAGTAGCACGATAACCGCAGGGAATACGATGAAAGATGCCATTAAAGCCAGGATTACATCCATGACAGTTATTATTCCGAAATTGCTTGTGAGGGAAAATGGGGAAGCTATCAATGCCGAGAAACCAAAGACCGTTGTCAGTCCCGATGTAACAATGGCTTTTCCGATTTTTACACTTGATTCTCTCATGGCTGCTTCTGGCTCAGCACCTTTGTCCCTTTCCTCGAAATACCTTTCCATCATGAGTACCGCATACTCGGAGCCAACTCCAAGTATGAGCGCACCCAGAGTCGCGGTCATTGGTGTGTACTCCATACCCATCAGGTACATGAGTCCTCCTGACCAGCCGATTACCATGAACATTGTAATGACCGGCGTGAATGCTTTCAAAAGGTCACGATAGATCACAAGCAGGCCGGCAAAGACCAGTACGAGTCCCAGTAGTGTCATCATAAGACGGCCTGATGTAAGAGCTGAGATGACTGTGAAAAACACTACGGAGTTGCCCGTCATAGTAACAGTAGTACCGGGAGGTGGAGGCATCCATACTACATCTTCCTCGACAATACTGGTAAGGTCCTGAATACCCTCCAGTCCGATCTCAAGCATCGCATTGCCGATATTCAGGTTCAGGATCAGCATGTTATTGCCATGAAGGTACCTATCCCTTTGGTTTTCCGGGATCTCTGAATACAACTGTTCAATTTCCCCGGTGTCTTGCGGAATAACACCATCATTCATAGATTTGATAACATCTACGATACTCGATGAACCGTAAATGTGTCCCCTGCTCTCTACTTCGTGATCCGAGAACTCATCAACCCATTCCAGAAGTTCCGGATCGGCATTGTTATCCGTTTTGATGATAATGTTGATCTCTTCATCCCCACCAAGGATATCCCCGAAATGCTTCAGGTCAATGAGTGCTTCCATGTCCTGGGGAACAAAAGTTGTGACATCGGTCTGGATGGGAACCTGTGCATCGAAGTACAAACCTCCCAGACATAAGGAACCTGCTATTGCCAGGATAATAAAAGGATGATGCATTGCAGTCACAGTAGACTTTTCGATCAGGCGTTCCATCATGTCGGGACCACCAGCACCTGAACGATTATTTTTCTTTTTGCGTTCTTTTTTCCTGAAACTCAGTTTTTTGACAATAGAATTATTTGATAATCCATGCAGGCCATAGATGACGCTCACACCGACAAAAAGGGAAGACATGAAACACATTATAATACCAATAAGTAACAGTTTCCCGAAATCCTGGATCATTGGAACTGATGACGTGAAAAGAGAAACAAAACCAAGCCCTGTTATACCCAATGCAATGAGCACTGCCGGCCCCGTATGCTTTACGGTTTCAATAACCGCATACGAGGCGGAATGATTGCGTTCAAACTCCTCCTCTATACGGTTATGGAACTGTATGGCATAATCAATGCCAAGACCTATTAGCACAGGAAAAGCGGACATCGAGACCATTGTCATGGGTATATCAAGATAGCCCATTGCACCGAACGTGTAAATAATTCCGAGAAGAACAATGGGAAGAGGCAAAAGTCTCCAGCGTACATGCCTGAAAACCAGATATAGCACCACGATCATCAGCAGCACGGAAAGCATGAGCAAGGTACCCATACTTGTATTCATTTCCTCGTTCATGGCGATATCAAAAGCGACATCTCCCGTAACAATGATATTGTAACCGGGCGGGAATTCTGCATAGGGAATTGATATTTCCGTCTCACGAAGTATTTCTTCACGTGTGGTTTCTGAAACTGTTCCACCGAAAACAACTGAAATAAAAGCGTGTTTGTCATCCGGCATCAGATATTCAGGCATTCCCTGGGATATCAATTCATCAACCGCACCTTCCTCGTTCGGAATCGTCCACTTACCCGTCGATTGATAATTATTGTCTTTTATGATTCTGGAGGGGGATGTGACCTCCATGACACCGGGGATGTTGCTGGCAGTCTTATCTATACGATCCATTGCCTGCAGGACCTCGGGTTTTGTCACATCGTCCCCCTCAATCAATATGACAATGGATTCAGTGCTGAAAAGACCAAGATAAAGATGATCATAATCCTGATACAACTTTGAATTCTTTTCGACAAAAGTATCAGTACCCGATTTCATTTCGATAAACTGAGCACCCTGAAAAGAGATAATAATGAACAGAAAGGCTATCAGGAGGATAGGGATGGTATTGTTTTCAATGAAGAAACCAAGCCTCTCAAAAAAGTTTTTGATTTTTAGTCCCCCTTTTGCGCCAGCACTTAAATAGTTAATATAATACTGAATCAAAGTAATTTGATAGTATAAATAATTTGTCGATTTTTTGTCAGGTATTACTATTTTATGCAAATTATAATACTATCCGGGCAAAAAAGAGATACATATTAGTTATTAAGCTTTTAGAATATATCAGATTAAACCTGCACATACAAAACTTGATATCTGAAAAAAGAAGTAACAATGGACAGGACAATGGCAATGGAAAAGAAACCCGAAACTGCAATAGAAGAGCAGGTACTGGAAACAATAAAACCTTCCGGGGAAGAGAAAAAAAGACTCTCCATTATAGTTGATGAACTGCTTGAGAAGGCAGATGTTGCTGCCGGCAAAATGGGTATCGAAAAAACAAAAACAATGCTTGTGGGTTCTGCTGCCAGAGGAACATGGATATCAGGCACCCACGACCTTGACATTTTCATATCATTTCCCGAGGAAACAAGCCGGGAAGAACTTGAATCATCGGGTCTTCTGATTGCCAGGGAACTTGCAAAGGATGCTGAAGCATTTGAGGAGCGCTATGCAGAGCATCCCTATCTTAATATGAGATACAGAGGATTCGATGTGGATGTTGTACCTTGCTTTGCGGTAGGCTCGGCATCTAATATTAAATCAGCAGTTGACAGGACACCTTTCCATAACAGGTTTGTAAAGGAGAAAATCAATAGTCTTCAGGATGATGTCCTGATATTGAAGCAATTCATGAAAGGAACCGGGGTTTATGGTTCCGAACTGCGCACCCGGGGGTTTTCGGGATATCTTACTGAACTGCTGGTCATCCATTATGGCTCTTTCAGGGAAGTCATAGCCCACGCGTGCGAATGGAAACCCGGAATAGTTATTGACCTGCTGGGACATGGAAGTGTGAAACATGAAGAACCTCTTGTAGTCGTGGACCCTACAGACCCGCGAAGAAATGTCGCCGCTGCACTTTCTATTGACAAGTTTGCTCTCTTTATAGAAGTGTGCAGGTCATATGTGGATAAGCCTTCAGTGGAATTCTTTTTCCCAAAGGCTCAAAATCCTCTTACCGACGAGGAGATTCTTAATATTCTCCAGGAGCGAAAAAGCTCCTTCATAGCGATTGTTTTTGAGACACCGAATGTGGTGGAAGATGTACTGTATCCCCAGCTTGATAAAATGGAAGCAAGTGTACGGGCACTGCTGGAACAGCATGAGTTCACGGTAATAAATACCGGCACATGGGCAGGTGAAGATTCAGTTGTGCTTTTGGAACTGCTCTCATCCACACTTCCGATTGTGAAAAAACATCCGGGCCCACCTGTGTGGGTACGCAGTCATGCACAGGGTTTCAAGTCCAAGTATGAGGGATCAGATGAAACTTTTTCACTTTACATTGAGAACGGGAATTACGTTGCAGATATCAAAAGGAAATTCCCCACTGCAAAAGAACTTCTTGAGGAAAAATTAGCTACCTGCTCTATGGGTAAGCAACTTACAGAAACTGTTAAAGAGGGATACCAGATACTTGAAAATGAACAGCTTTGCAATATAGAGGATAAGAATTTCCGGACGTTCCTGAGAAAATGGAAGAAAAAATAAACCAAAAAGCTTCTCAAGCCAGGCCTTCCAGTCTTTTCTGGTAAAAAAAGTACTGCTGGGCATAGCCGCAATATCTTCCGAAATACATGCGTCCCCAGTTACCGATTTTGTTCTTTGTAACCGTGCCGTTGAAAAAATCATCGTGACCATAGACAGTTCTTACAACTTTTTCCACGTGGGTGTCCACAGGGAAAGCCTCCATTTTGTCGAATGCAAAGAGAAGTATACAGTCTGCGACTTTTTCCCCGATGCCTTCAAGGAACATCAATCTCTGTTTTGCGACATTGTAATCCAGTTCGAAGATATCTTCAAGTACAAGATTCCCTTCCTCTATATGCTTTGCTGCCTTGATAACACGACCTCCTCTGAAACCAAGCTTACAGGCCCGCATGTCATCGTCACATGCATGGACTAGTGAATAAGGCTTCGGAAAACTGTAGTAACCGTCTTCAATTTTCTCCCCATAGTTGCTGCACATCATGGAAATACCCCTTTTGATGTTCGGAATGCTCCAGGCAGTTGCAAGCATATAGGATATCAGGCATTCCCAGGGATCCTGCCTGATAAGACGTAGTCCCCAGTACTTTTTTATGGCTTCGTCCATAAACTCGTCCTTGTTAACCTCCCGCAGAATGGTATCAAGATCATCATCGAAGCGGAAATAATTCTCAAATAAAGAGGCCGGAAGTTTTGAATCCACAAGAACTTCGCCACTTTTTGGATCCTGCTGCAAGCGTGCAACCTCACCATTTACGACTCCTGTCCACCAGTCATCTATGTAGTCCCAGCGAAAGACCTGACCGCAGTCCAGTGTATAATCCAGGTTGAAGTTTTCACAAAAAAGTGTGTACATGATCAGGATTTTAGTTCAAGTTCCCTTAAGAATATGGCGGAGGATATTGTGTCTCCAAGTCCCACGGTGGAGACAGGATCATCGCAAAGGCGCGTGGGAATTGCAAAGATGTCGTGCCCCTGATACCTTCTGAAAATTGAATTTCCGGTCTTTATGCCAGCTTCGGAATGTATAGTGTCTGCAATTTTTTGCATCTGCATCTTTCCGAATTCACTTTCATCTATGTTTGATGCGATTCTCAGCAATGACGCCCTGTCATCAAGTTTTCCGAAACAAGCAAAGGCTGCAGCACAATCCACTCCGAAGTGCAGGCTTTCAAGTGTCTGTTGTGGCTTCAGCAGGCCGTTGGATGATATGGATATTACGAATTCCCTTGTATGTACCAACAGCCTGCCTGGCCCGGACTTGTCGCACAGATTTATGGCCGTTTCGATAATCGCATTTGCATCCATCCCGAGTATCCCGGCTGCATCGAGTCCGTTCATATGTGCGAGCATTGCAAGCTCATCCTCGTTCATACCCATGCTGTCAACGTAGGGAAAAAGACTGTTAAAAACATCATATGCCATTTTTTCCGATGAGAAATGGCCGAACTCTGCATGGATGTGTAATTTATCATTGGCCTTTTTCCATTGTTTTAACTGTTCAAGTGACCTGTTCAGTTTTTCAGTGTAACTGCTGCCATCGGGATAGCTTTCTCTCAGCATATGGTAACCCGATACCAACGCTCCATCTGTTTCCCGTATATGCTCAAGGGCGTAGTTGCTGAAATTCTCATCTATGTATAGTTCAAAATTCAGAGGATCAAAGGTTGCAATAAACCTGTTTTCCCTTGGAACGGATATTTCTTTTCCAAGAAATGTGAACTTGTCTCCTTTTTTGAAATCAAAGACAAAATGAATAAGTTCATTCCCATAACTTTCCGGACATTCATCGTTCCGGACATCCTTGCAATCAGGGATGAATATCGCTTTTTTGGAAAAGAAAGACATTTGAAGTTCAGAAGGGTTTGCAACGTTGGGTACCACTTTAGATGCACCAAGCTCAGAGAGGACATTTGCCATGATCCCCATATTACCGCCCATTCTCATGAATGAGCTTTCAAGAAAATTGTCCCGGAGCCAGCGGAAGACTTCACTATCCAGAACCATCCATTCAGCACCCGTACCATGTTGCATACAGATGAAAAGACCCGCAAAAAATTCAGGTATTGAGGATATGGTACCTGGAGGATCAAGCATCACTCCAACTATCTCTTTTTTATATGTTTCAGCCATTTCAGCCATCATGGCACCTTCTACCTTGTTGATGGCATCAACGTTAGCATTATAACCGCAGAGTATGTTCATGCATCACTCCGGGCATTTAACTTTGTCTGAGTCCTTGATCTTGGTCAACATTGCCACAAAAGTGCCTGCTGAGATAGCATCCCCTATGCCGACTGTTCCTGCGGGATCTTCCACGACTTTAGTTGGTACGATCACCAAGCTGTGACCGAGAGCATTCACGCATCCGTCCTCGAAATCTTCCATTGTACAGATTCCCTGCCTGACAAGGTACGCGGCCAGGCTGTTCAGGTCTTCATGGCCTTTTTCATAAACAGGCACCTTCAGACCTACCTCTGCGTCATCTATGCTGCTGATGCCACCAAGGGAAGCCTGGGTTGCAGCCAGAATTGATGCAAAAAGAAGTGCTTCCCTGTAATCTTCTACATCAACAGGATTGTCTTCGGAAACCAGGGATATGAAATGACCCAGGGAATGAATATTGACAACATGCAAATGCAAATCCTTGAGAAGCCTGACAGCGCCTTCATACAGGGCAATTACACTCTTTTCGTCCCTGCTCATAACGGAGTAGGCGAGTTCCTCATACCCGAGAACATTGAGGGCGTTCGCGACCTCTACAGTATCAAGACCCAGGGATGTTACATGCTTTTTCACTATGTCGGTGAGTATGGCCTTGCGGATGACCTTGTTCTGTATGGATGTGAATTCCACATGAATGGGCATGTCAGGATTACAGGCTTTCAGGGATTCGATGACATTAACGGCTTTTTCCACGTAATGGCGATATGTCATCCCGTTCCCGTATTCTTCTTTTATCATCTGGTAGCCTGCAAGTATTGCACCATCAATTTCCTTCCTGATCTGTGGAATCCGTTCGTAAAGTTCACTGTCCATGTCTATGCGCAGCCATTCAGGCCTTGATGAAATGATAAGACGATTGTCCCTGGGAACCTCAAAACACGTACCTGCACAGGAGATGTTGGTTCCTTTAGAGTATTCGATTATCCAGTTAACCTTGGGTTTCTGGTCCGGGTCGTAAGCATCCTTTGGACGTTTCAGCACCAGTTTACCATCCTCGACAACAGGATACTTCAGGTTAGGAGAATCAACAAAGTATTCAGTCTGCTCCCTGGAGAGCCAGGGTACATAGGTGATAACGTTATTCAGGCCCAGATTTGCCAGCAAATTGGACATGATACCAGCCTGTCCCCCCATCCGTGCATGATCGAAGACAAGATTGTCCATGAGCCATTCATTTAAATCAGTACCATAAGTAGGCACTTCCGCAGCTTTCCCGTCACGCATGGAAATGACAAGGCGGGCCATGAAATCAACCGGATCCTTTATTTCCCGGGGATAGTTTATAATCTGTTCCTGAATAGCACCGCAGCCAAGGATGCCTACAAGTTTTTTCACTTCATCCTCATTTATGTGCTTGATGGCATCGATATTACTGTTATAGGCTACGAACACTCCCCTTATATCCTTTAAAGAGTCCTTGATGTTTGTATACGCCTCTACGTAGTGTTTCTCCCATTCTTCGATCTCCATAGTTTCACCCGGTGAGTATAGGATATGGTTGGAATTTATATATAAAGATTGGATGTTGAAAGGAAAATAAATTTTGTAATTTATGATATTTGTAAATGTAAACCATATCTGGTAAGTTAGTCAAAATACTTTATCCATACTGTCAACTATTCAACTGCCAAGACGGAACGATGTAAAAAATAAAAATGTTAGGTTATCCATTTTTTAGAGTAAAAATGGATAACCATTATTTATTTGTCCTGATATTGACCAGGTATCAGTAAAGTCCCAGCCAACAAAAGTTGACTGATTCTGCATTTCGGCAGTTGTTTTACCTGTACCACCATAACTGGTAGATTGACCTGATGCTTCTGTGTCCCAGTATGAGGAGGTTACAATGGAATATTCTTCCATAGCGACAAGTCCACCCACATTGGTTGTTCCATTGACTGGACCACATGCATATGATTCTTCAATACCTCCAGCATTAAAACCAACCAGACCACCTATGTAGTCTTCTCCGTTAACTGGACTTGTAGAGTATGAGTTTCTAATACCACCACCGTTGGAACCAACCAAACCACCCACAGAAGATATTCCAGTAACTGTTCCGTTCGAGTGCGAGTTTATGATATAAACCTCAAAATTAGCACCAACCAGACCACCCACAGCAGATATTCCATTTACCAAACCTGTAGAGTATGAATTCCTAATACCAGCGCCGTTAAGACCAGCTAAACCACCCACAGTATATGTCCCAGTAATTGTTCCGTTCGAATGTGATTTTATGATATCACCCCCAGAATGAAAACCAACCAGACCACCCGTATAGTAATTGCCCTCAATATGTCCAAAAACATTGCATTGGTATATCCCACTACTTTCGGCCTTTCCAATAAGTCCACCAGTTAAATAGTTTCCTACGACAGAAGCATTTTCGAGAGTTAGGTATTTGATAGTGCATATTCCATCTTCAGGATATGTACCATATACATATCCGAATAAGCCAATAATATCAGTAGATGGTCTATTAATGTACAGATCACTGATAGTGCAATTTTTCCCATCAAATGAACCTGTGAACCTCATTGTAGAATTACCTATTGGCTCAAAACCTGCACCATTGTTCCACGTAGATGTTTCACTGGCATCAATATCATTCATCAGGACATAATGTGCTGATAATTCTTGGTTCATCGACTGTAATTCATTAACATTCGTTATTTGGTATGGATTTGATTCTGTACCATCACCATTGAATGGTGATGCATTGTTCACTGTAATTGATATGGTTTCATTATCACTCAAACTGCCGTCTGAAACGCTGAAAGTCAGGTAGTGAACACCGACATCTGATGCAGATGGGGTCCAAGTAAACATATTTCCACTCAAATTTCCAAATGTGTCGTTAGTTGGATATGATACACTGTAAGTAAGTCCGTCTTCATCATCTGCTGCTGAGAGATTCAGTAAAAGAACCTGATTCTCATCAATAACAATATCACCTATAGGATCGAGTACCGGAGCATTATTGACATAAGTGTCAATTGTTATTGTTCTCGTTTCAGTCTGGTTGACATTACCTTCAATGTCTTGTGCATGAGCTGTGTAAGTATATATGCCATCTTCGAGACCTGTGATGTTAGTTTCAAGACGATATAGACCTGAATTGTAGGATGCTTTGATCTCTTCAGGATTTAGAGATCTTTTCCATAACCTGACTTCATCTATAGTTCCATTAAAGGTAGGCATTGTCAGGTAATCATGACCTCTACCAATCCACAAGTTGTTAGAATTTGTTCCGCCATTCGGTAGATATAAATCTACAGTTCTCACATTATTGCCATTAAGATAGAATTTTAGCTGGTCCGTCTCTCCGTCATAAGTTATCGCTATATGAGACCATTCATTCTCCTTCACTTTTGAAGAAACTCCTCCGCCTGTCCAGCCAAATGATTGAAATTTGAGTTCTCCTCCTGACCGAATGACCATTCTATAGTTACTTCTTTTTGAAAGTATGCCTGACTCATAGGTCAAATTTAAAGGATAAACCCAGGCTTCCATTGTAATTTTTCCGTCACCTTGGATAGGTATGTCATATACGGAATCATCCAACATTTCTACTCTGGCATCCAGTCCGTCAAACCTCATTGCATTGCCAAATTTGCCTTCTGTTGTCCAACCGGATGTTCCATTATCTAGACTGGTATCCATGTTGTGCATGATCCCGGTTTTTTGATGGATCGAATAATCCTCGACAAGTGTTCCGTTGTCATTATCAAATCTCCACCAGCCGACAAGCGAATTGTTCCAGTCTATAAAGGCCGTTGTATTGTTCTGACTTACCGAAGATTCTACAGTAACATTGATAGGCATATAATTTTCAGAAATTATTGAAGCATTGTCTGCAGTCGGAGCAACGAAGTTGATTAGTGGTAGAACTTCAGAAGTTTGTGTCTTATTTGCCACATCAATTACTCTCATCAATGTTGCATTGTTCTGCTGCTCATCTTCAACGATAAGCAGAATTTTGTTTAGGCCTTCACTATCAAAAACATGATTAACTATCTTTCCAGACGTTGCATTCGCAGTATCATCATTGAATATCCAGGTATAGTTAGAGATATTTGTTTCAATTGTGCCTTTTGTTACATAACTATCAGATGCATTGAAAGTTACCGGTGTCCCAACTGTCGGGAGGAATGAACTATTACCTTCATAGAAGAACAATGGTACCAATTGACTTCTCCGATAAGTTACAACAGCTCCCCGTCCAAAATTGCCGAAGGTATCAACAGGATATATACCATAGGTAGAGCCTATGAAGTCAGTTGAACTAAAGTTGTTCATTGTTGTGTTTTCTAATACCTCGTTGTTTTGTAAAACAACAAAGTAATCCAGTGGGTATGTCCCACTTTCGTATTCCCATTCTACAACGATTGAATCACTACCCTGGAAATTTACGTCCATATCGGTAATCTCTACAGGCTCAATTACTGAAACGTTTACTTCAAGTGTTTCAAAGTTGCCGGAAGTATCTTCTGAATATATCTTCACCACATGTTCTCCAACTGATGTTTCCATAGTTGAGGTCAACATTCCCGAGAAAATATTATAGGTAAAGTTTTGTGGGACATCGTCCAGATATAGATAAATAGCAGACGAATTGACACCTGATCCAGAGTCTGTTATTCTTGCCTTTGCAGATATCCTGTCCAGATGCAGAGTTGATGTGTTCCATTGCATTACCGGTGATGTCTGGTCATATCCTGCAGTAAAAGTTCCAAAACTCGATATGTTTGTCTCAGCTTCATTGGCACTTTGGTTGATGACCGAATCCAAAGGAAGCCAAGCGTTTTGTGAGTCATTCCACTTATAAATGGAAATATTCGTCTCATCAGCAATTCCCGAGTCTTCATAGTTCAGGGTTAAGGTTGCTTCCTGATCCAGTGTAACATTGTATGGCTGTAAATCTGTAATATTCCCTATTGCAAAATCATCTCCACTCATACTTGTTACATAACTAGAGAATAAACCCATAGTGCTGAACATTTGGAATGTCATGGTTTCAGGTTCACTGGTTCCAAATGATATTATGGAAACATTTCCTTCTACTGCGTGTGGGATAAAAAGGCTGCCATCTGAAAACATGACTGTTGAAGCCGAGCCTATCTCCACTGTTAAAATATTCACCACAGATTTCAGAACATTTCCGACGGGTTCGAGGAGAGTCTTAAAAATTGTAATCAAGTCTTGTGTGGGACTATCAACATGGCTATCATATGAATACATCTCCACAATATACGGATTCTTACCAAAAATCAATTGCTTTTCAGTGAGGTAGTTGTTTGCAGTCCCAAAAGTTACCTCATCATGCAAGATATATTTTGCGGGTCCAATCTTGACTTCTATTGGAAAACCAACATTATAAGAATCATCCTTTGTTTCTTGAATACTAATGTTTCCAGAATCAGCATCTTTTGTATTCTCACAAAAGCTGGAGAAAACTTTTTCTGGCTCAATATCTTCTTTTCCAAAAGGATTGGCAATGTTGGATTCTGTTATTTCACCGTAATCATAAGTTTTCTGTTGAACAATGCCTTCATCAGAATAGACATTATCCCTAATTATTTTTTTTCCGTACATTTTATTATATTCATCATTCCCAATTATTACGGTTGCATCATATCCATTATGTTCTCCCCAATCAATAACTTCATTACTAAGTATCGATGCAGAAATGTCCTTATCACGATTAATAGTGTACTGAACCGAGCATTCTTGATAATTTTCCTCAGGATAGAATCTATTTTTTATGCAAGCTGCTGTATTTTCTGCACTGTAACCAACAGCAATGTTTGCTAAAGTTGCCAAAATACTTGTACTTTCGGAATTTTCATCTTTTGCTGATAAGCCAGCTTTAAGTAAATATGCTTCAGCTCCATCGACTGTTGCAACTCCTGATTCATAATAATCTAATGATAAATCGGTCTCAATTTGATTTGTAACAGCGTCTATTGTCTTATATAATAGTGGATTTTGACTATCAGCAACACTTGTCAATATATATAGGGCACCTTTCAGCTTCTCTGAATCGGGGGCGTTTTCATAATCTACCTGAAGCTGTGATCCAACCATGGTTTTAGAGCCTGAATAGACATCTGAATTGATTACAGAAATTTCCGCTGAACGCACTCGAGTTCCAAAACCAAGACCTCCATTGTAAGTTAGGGTAGAATCCAATAATCTATTCATTATTAAGTTTGTATCTTGATTTTGAACAGTTAATTTAAAGTCTTTTTTTGTTTCATTGTCTTCATATATAAAAAATCCACATCCTCCCCCACTTTTTTCACTTATGTACCAAGATGTGGAATAATCACGTGGCAAGACTTCAAGTGAGAAATCAAACATCGAAGGATCGATATCATACACATCATCTCCTATTGACAAAGTTACACTAGAAGCAGAAATATCATAGATTCCTTCACTAAATCCTTCTGTTTTAGTATCAACAGAAACATTAAATATTCCATTTTCATCCGGTTGCGTATATGTCAGGTATTCGGATTCAATTGATATTTCAGAATACGGTGTTGCTTTATACCATAAATAATAAGTTCCCCCAACCTCTACTTGCGACGTTCCTGCGAACAAGGGATGACAGTTGTCATCAATGTAATAATAAACCCGTGTAAAATCTCTAACTTCGTTACCTTCAAGGTCTCTAACAACAACATCAACAATGTTTTCTCCTTCAAGCAGGGATATAGTTGCACTCCAACTAGTAGTCCCACTGGCAAGAACACCATTTACGGTAACGGCATCTATTCCAACGTCATCAGTTGCAGTACCTGAGATAGTAACAACACTGCTGGTTGTTACACTACCGTATGAAGGTGAGGTAATAGTTACATATGGAAGAGTTGCATCAGATTCTAGTCGCTGTAAATAGGGATAGCCATCGTTTACTTCACTTGAAAACGCCCAAATATCGTCAAAATCCCAATCAACATAGTTGGATTGAGTTTTCATTTCACTTGTTGTTCTTGGATATCCTCTGCCATCATTATCTGTCTGCCCAGATGTTTCTTGGTCATAATAGCAGTGAATGATGTTGTTTGATCCTGACATATTACCAATCATTCCACCAAAAGGACTTTCACCCTGAACAAATCCAACTGAATAACAGTTGGTAATATTAGAAGAATCAGCATCTTGTATCATTCCAATTAGCCCACCAACATATCCATTTGGATTTGAGTCCTGTGTTACCATTCCGGTAGCATATGAATTTTCTATTGTTGTTACACCTTCATAATTTGAAGTAAGTTCACCTATTAAGCCACCGTGAGCTAATCCTTCATGCCCAATTATCCTACTATCTGAATAACATTCAGTAATCCATATTGAATCGCCGTAAGACAAGAAACCACCAAGAAAGTCTCTTCCCTCAACTGTTCCAGTAGAATAACATCTTTCAAATTTGCATCCCCATACTTCATATCCAAATCCACCGCCTTCAAGATCTTTATTTCCAATAGTTCCTACTCTACCAGTTGCAAAGCAATCTATAAACTTAGTATTATATGAATAGAATACAAATCCTGCACCACTTCTATAAGTATTAACATTGCCCGTTGCAGAACAATGCTCAATGATAAGGTCTACACCTTCTTCATATCCTATTTCATAGTAGTATGATTCGTCTGGACATGTAGCCACGACTCCATATCCCTCTGCCTCAAAAATAAAACCTGCACCATCTCTGCCATAGATATCACATGAAGAAGTTGAATAACCAATGTAATTTAGTCTTGATGATACCCTTGGATCTTCATATGTAGCATAACCAATAAGCCCAGCAGCTTTATTACTAGAGAAATAATATTTAGTTGTGATTTTACCAGATGTATGACAATTGACTACTTCAGTATTTTCCATTTGGCCAATTAGCCCGCCAATTATTTCATGTCTATAAGTGGTAAGGGTTTCCTTTCCAGTAATATTTACGTTTTCAAGTTTAACATTTTCAATTCTTGCCCCCCGTGTAAGTCCAAAAAATCCTATTTTCTCAGTTTCGGGCCCATCGATATGCAAATTATTAATTTTATAATTATAACCATCAAAAGTACCATTGAAAGGTGCCGAATCATTTCCGACAGGCATCCATCCAGCTCCATCATTCCATGAAGATGTGGGTGAGGCATCTATATCGTTCATTAAGGTATAATCGCCTGACAAATCATTTCTGATATTGTTCAAATCTTCCAAAGTATAAATCTGATAAGTTCCTTCTGCTGAAACAGATTGTGTCAGAAATAGAATCAAAAAAGATACAACAATAAAAATTTTAATTACTTTTTTATATGTATTTTTCATATTTTCACCAAATTTAATTTAAGATATAAATAATTTATTTTTTAAATTTATTGATTTATCCTTAAAGTTTATTGTGTGCAGAATGGAATAACAAACAACTTATCAAACAAAGTACTCAGATCATTGAACCTTCCAAGTCGCAACATAGTGCACTAAATTTATCTTAATGTGAAAAAACAGAAATTCTACTGTCTTGATATATAAATAAAAAACTTCTATTAACTTGTTTTTCGAATTCATAAGAAAATCTCTCAAAACACAGCTTAGAGGATCAGCGCATTTTACTTAACTAAAATTTCATTAGGCTAAACAAATATTCAGATTTACTAAAGTAAAAATAATTAAAAGTAGATAAACTTTTTTAATATAATTTAAACATAAAAAAAAAATATTATAAAATTAATTTGTAAAAACTAAGCAAAACAATTCTTAGAACAAATAAAGTTTATACTTAGTATTGGTTCTGATTTAATCGTAGTCAAGCATGACCACATGCTTCAAGAATTATCTACCGTACCCCAGCAGCATTATATTTTGTGTTTGTGACACAAGAAACCTCAACAGAGATACAGCATTGTTATAATTAACACAGATTCCTTATTCAAGACTTAAATCTCACCTGAAAAAAATAATATCCACTTGAAAAAAATATGTATCCTGAATCTACCCAAAAACAAAACCGCCCTCACAAAAGACCAGTCGTCTCATCAATGTCAAACATGATGTTCATATTCTGTATAGCCGCCCCTGAGGCACCTTTACCCAGATTGTCCAGACGGGAAATAACCTGTATCTGCTCTTTGTTGCCGTAAATATAGAGATAAAGATAGTTGGTATCATTGCTCCCTGCACGTCAAAGGCATTATCTACCAGATCCTCGGCCTCATCTACCATATAGACAAAGGTTATGGTTCAGAAAACACACATTCACTGACAAAAGAACAACTAGAGATGGTAGCTATGAAATCCTTTGGAGCAAAGAAAAAGAAAAAATGTAGAAGAAAATTGAAAATTAAATTTCCAACTTTTTTCTTAAAAGCAGTACCTAATATATTGTATTAACAGTGCTGGACCCTATACTGTAATATCTTTCTGATGTTCCATCATTAAATCTGAATTTATACGAACCTGAAAGTAATTCCATACCATTGGTGAACACTTGCCAGCCTCCTGAATAATAATGGATGCATGTATCAGAATCTGAAATTATTTTTCCGGTGAAAAACACTACATTTGGATTAGTTCCTATATCCTGATACTTCTCGTTAGAACCATGGGCATAACTCATTCTGAACTTGTAATTGTTAGGTAACAATTCCACGTGAGAACTACCATTAACAAGAGCTCCGAGATCGTACCAGCTACCGGAATAATATTGAGCAGAACCATTGTCAAGCAAATTACCGTTACTATCTCTTAATTCAACGGTTGTATCAACTGTAGAGAAAACAACAGTGGAATTAGTTCCTACATTTTGATACTTTTCGTTAGAACCATGGGCATAGCTCATTCTGAACTTGTAATTGTTAGGTAACAATTCCACGTGAGAACTACCATTAACAAGAGCTCCGAGATCGTACCAACTACCGGAATAGTATTGCACAGAACCATTGTCAAGCAAACTACCGTTACTATCCCTTAATTCAACGGTTGTATCAACTGTAGAGAAAACAACAGTGGAATTAGTTCCTACATCCTGATACTTCTCGTTAGAACCATGGGCATAGCTCATTCTGAACTTGTAATTGTTAGGTAACAATTCCACGTGAGAACTACCATTAACAAGAGCTCCGAGATCGTACCATTTACCGGAATAATATTGAGCAGAACCATTGTCAAGCAAACTACCGTTACTATCCCTTAATTCAACGGTTGTATCAACTGTAGAGAAAACAACAGTGGAATTAGTTCCTACATCCTGATACTTCTCGTTAGAACCATGGGCATAGCTCATCCTGAACTTGTAATTGTTAGGTAACAATTCGATGTGAGAACTACCATTAACAAGAGCTCCGAGATCGTACCAGCTACCGGAATAATATTGAGCAGAACCATTGTCAAGCAAACTACCGTTACTATCCCTTAATTCAATGGTTGCATCGACAGTAGAGAAAACAACAGTGGAATTGATTCCTACATTCTGATACTTCTCGTTAGAACCATAGGCATAGCTCATTCTGAACTTGTAATTGTTAGGTAACAATTCCACGTGAGAACTACCATTAACAAGAGCTCCGAGATCGTACCAGCTACCGGAATAATATTGAGCAGAACCATTGTCAAGCAAATTACCGTTACTATCTCTTAATTCAACGGTTGTATCAACTGTAGAGAAAACAACGGTGGAATTGATTCCTACATTCTGATACTTTTCGTTAGAACCATGGGCATAGCTCATTCTGAACTTGTAATTGTTAGGTAACAATTCCACGTGAGAACTACCATTAACAAGAGCTCCGAGATCGTACCAGCTACCGGAATAATATTGAGCAGAACCATTGTCAAGCAAATTACCGTTACTATCTCTTAATTCAACAGTTGTATCAACTGTAGAGAAAACAACGGTGGAATTAGTTCCTACATTCTGATACTTCTCGTTAGAACCATGGGCATAGCTCATTCTGAACTTGTAATTGTTAGGTAACAATTCGATGTGAGAACTACCATTAACAAGAGCTCCGAGATCGTACCAGCTACCGGAATAATATTGAGCAGAACCATTGTCAAGCAAATTACCGTTACTATCCCTTAATTCAATGGTTGCATCGACAGTAGAGAAAACAACAGTGGAATTAGTTCCTACATCCTGATACTTCTCGTTAGAACCATGGGCATAACTCATCCTGAACTTGTAATTATTAGGTAACAATTCCACGTGAGAACTACCATTAACAAGAGATCCAAGGTCATACCAGTTACCGGAATAATATTGAGCAGAACCATTGTCAAGCAAACTACCGTTACTATCCCTTAATTCAATGGTTGCATCGACAGTAGAGAAAACAACAGTGGAATTGATTCCTACATTCTGATACTTCTCGTTAGAACCATAGGCATAGCTCATTCTGAACTTGTAATTTCCAACTGGTAGTTTTTTGCTTACTTCACCATGCTCATCAGTAGTTCCAAAATCTTGCCAGCCTCCATCATAATATTTGACGATTCCTTCTGTGAGAGGTAATCCTGAACTATCCTGCAAATTTACGGTTACCGTTCTTTCATTGCTCGATGTAACTATTACTTCCAGAGTATCAGTTCCGGTTCCACCATCATCATCAGTTACAATTAGAGTAACATTATAGACTCCATCATCCACATAAACATGTTCTGGAGTCAGTGTATCTGAAGAATTGCTACCGTCACCGAAATCCCACTCAATTGTATGGGTATCGGCAGTGCCGTTATCGCTATAGTTTCCGAAGAATGAAACAATATCGCCTTCATCAACAATCACATCGGAGCCAATATCAACAACTGGAGCAACGTTGTTAACAGTTACTTCCAGAGTATCAGTTCCAATTCCTCCATCATCATCGGTTACAGTCAAAGTAACGTTGTATACACCATTATCGGCATAAACATGGGTTGGAACAAGAGTATCAGTTGCATTAGAACCGTCGCCGAAGTCCCACACAAAGGTGTGAGTATCGGCAGTACCAGTATCACTGTAGTTTCCGAAGAACGAAACAACATCGCCTTCATCAACAATCACATCGGAGCCGATATCAATAACTGGAGCAACGTTGCTGACAGTTATTTCCAGAGCGTCAGTATCGATCCCTCCATCATCATCGGTTACGGTCAAAGTAACGTTGTATACACCATTGTCAGCATAAACATGGGTTGGAGCAAGTGTACCAGATACGTTAGAACCGTCGCCGAAGTCCCAGGTCCAGTTATTGGCACCTGTGGAAAGATCCGTGAACTGTACAGATAGCGGTTCAAGCCCTGAAGTTATATTGGCGGAAAAATTGGCTTGCAAGTCGGCCCGTTCAAACTGTACACTGTAATTCCCATCAAAACCTCCATTACAGTAGTCCAGCAGGAATATTTTACCATCTGACAACCAGCTATTCTGCGCAGGAATCTCACTATCATCTAAGGTCCGCACAACTTTTTCAATCGGGACTTCATTATTAAACGGATCATCGATTGAAGCTACCATCCATTCATTGGCATGTGTTTCCATACTGAGATCCAGACTTGCACTTGAAGAATCATTTCCAACAAGCGTATAGTTCGCATTTTTAACTGATCTGGAAATACCGCTGGACGAATCAATTAGTGTATACTGCTCTTCATTAAGCTTGCTTGCCATAATGTAGTCATAAGTCTCCTCCATTCCATCCACCGGGCTTTGGATAATATGCGTATTAATTTCCCGTATCAGGGATGTTGCCACACCACCAAGTTCTTCAGCATGGGTATATTCTCCTGTGAACTCGGTAAATTCTCCATCAAGAGTTGTGACCATATCCCATGTAGCAATCTTACTTTCTCCCGGGAGGATATCACCAAAGTCAATTGTCAGAGAATTGCTTCGTGGTTCACCCTGCAATTGGCTTTCGATTATCTTGAAATCGATCAGAAGACCTGAGAGATCTTCATAGATCAAAGGTTGTGATGATTCGATAGAAAAATGATTTGCCGGTCCATAACCATCGTTTGTAGCCACTACCATTAGTTTGAAAGGTTCATTGCCTTCTACATTAGCGGGAATGCAATAATCAAGAACCATTTCAGGGCAAGGCAGGACGGTGAACTCAAAACTTTCCATTTCCATTTCATATATCTCTCCATTGATACTATAGGAGATCGTTGTTGAAATTGTATAGCTCTCTCCTTCAGGATCAGTTCCGCCGGTACCCGTATTAGGTATTATTAACCATTCTGCACTTGCAGGTGAAGAAGGGGGAAGTACCCCTGATCCATCTATGGCATCTATACCACTCAATTCAGGAGTATTGGTGAAAAACATATCATTAACTAAAGTTCCATTCTGTCGAATATTCAGATCAAAACTGACATTCTCCCATTCATCATTGAACCCTTTATTAAAGACTTCTACATCATACTGGAAGGCTTCCCTCTCCATAAATACTAGTTGAGGTATTGTGATCTTTACCTTCACATGCACCGTTTCATTAATTATAGAAAATGGTTCTTCAATGAGCAATTCAGGTGGAATATTAATCCATTCGATATCATCAGGTGGTATATATGGTGTTCCAGAATAATCTAATGAACTGCCTCCATCATTACCTCCATAATATTCACGATCTTCAATAAGTGAAATAAAGGCGTGTGGAATACCTCCGAAAGCATAGATCATCTCCTTTACTGCATAACTAATATGTTCAACTGTGAATTTATCATTGGAGGAGTTACCAGTAGGACGAGATTCGGTAACTTTACAAATAGGAATATAAGCTCTTTCCGTATAATAGTACATAGGAATCCAATTATTCACGTCATCTTGTGAAACATTAGTATCTACTTTCCCATAAGAAAACCCAAGAATACCAAACTCTACTGCTGGCAAAGATAGAAAATTATCTATATCTATATTAAGAATCTCGGTTATGCGAGTGGATATTGTCACTTCAGTGAGATTTAAAGTAGCAGTAGAGTTTGGTTTTATTACGTAAGGTTCGAATTCACCGGCCCAACCACTACCGCCATCAGGCATTCCGTGTTTCAGAATTGTTTCTATACTGTAGTCTAAAGACGCACCAATTGCAGGGCTTAAGATTATATTTTTATCTGTCTCCAGATTCTGTGCAGTCACTACTTTTTCGTGCAATTCATATGTTACAGGTAAATGGCTCTCTGGATTTAAAGTGTCACTAACAGAATGTAGCCAGAGATACTGAGGATTAATTTTTAAATTAACGTCATCAATAATCTTAACATATACAGGAACTTGTGTTCCAACACAAGTTGCCACTTTTTTATCATTTACATAGTGAACATAATTACTCGTTATGTCAAAATGTCCTTTTAATCTTTCAGACTTTATATCAGACTCGTTAATTTTGATTTTAAAAGGAATCTCGACACTGCTTCTTGCTTTAAGATTGTCGATATTGTTCACCAGAGGTTCAATTATCACTCCTTCATAGGAGACTGCAGATACTGAAACATCATAAGCAGATATAAGCCCATAATTTGAAAGTTTGAAATTATCGGATATTTCATCGCCTGGTTCCAGACTGTAAACTAAATTCGGCGGAGATGCAACGATTATAGGCACCGGAACATCTGTTTCAAACGTGCCATTCAAGATTACCTGGTACGTATCATCAATATCTATAGGAGTAATTGTTGAGTGGTAGTTCCCAAGTTTCATCATAAGATTGATATCGATCTCGTCTGGTACCGGAGACGGTTCAACCTCTAAATATCCTCTTTGAGGAAGAGTGTTTGTTCCATCAGATGATATGTCGTAGAAATATTTTCCAACCTTAAGGTTCGTGAACAGGGCATTACCTGAAGAATTCGTGCTACCATAATAGTCGTCATAGGTCTCTCTGTTGAGAAGCATGATTTCTGCACCCGGGATCTGCCTTCCAATACTGTCGGATACATTGAAATTTACACTTCCTGAAGGAAGGTTTGTGACATACAGAGCAAGACCGATCTGCACATCATCATGGTTGTCACTGACTACACGGACTGTGTCGGTGTAAGTTCCCAGATCAACATTGTAGGAATTCAGGTTGATATCAAAGGAGAATTCATCACCGGGTAGAATATCTCCTAAGTGCGTGTCAGTAGTTATTGTGAACCACTGGCTTCCTGAATGTTCTAAAGTTACGTTCTGCAAGTTGCCGTAACCAGCATTATACAGGGTCACTGTTTTTGTTGTCGTCTGGTTTTTGTTAAGGCCAACTTCAATATTTCCAGGTTGACACTTTAAAACCGGAGTATCGGAAAACAGATTCACGGTCAGGTTTGCTGTGCATTCTGTTTGGTTATTGAACATACGAAGATCAAATGTTGTATTTTCAGTAACCAGTGAACCTGCTTGTACATTTAACAGGATAGGTATACTTTCATCAGGAGCAAGTTCGGATGGAATCGATCCGTTTACTACGAGGGTCACATTATCTGCAGGGTCGGTATCTGTTATATTAAAAGATAAACCGGTCAATGTTGTGTCGCCCAGGTTGCTTAGCTCCAACTGGATACTATGTGTGGAATTTTCACACATGTCTATTGTAGATGAGACAGGTCTGATGCGAAGACCATGAATTACGAAATCCGTATCTGCTGATCTTCCAATCCCATTGTTAACGACATAAGCGTTGAGCAGATAAGTACCGGCTTCATTGCTTAAGGGTTCGAAAGCATAGGTGAAATCACCAGATTCATTGGTGGTAACAGTGTATGAACGCTGGAAACCATCAACATCCAAAAGTAAGCTGACTGAAGTGTTTACCATTGGAGTTCCATCCAAGTATTCAGCAGAACCGT
The DNA here is from genome assembly GCF_045291185.1 of Methanolobus sp. ZRKC2. Classification (NCBI taxonomy): domain Archaea; kingdom Methanobacteriati; phylum Methanobacteriota; class Methanomicrobia; order Methanosarcinales; family Methanosarcinaceae; genus Methanolobus; species Methanolobus sp. ZRKC2. Next base: position 1,324,972 of record NZ_CP146980.1, read on the forward strand.
AAATTCCAACAGTTTCTGCACGATTATGGGATTTGCTATCAACGTCTACATTGACATTAAAATCATCTGAAATGCCAATCTGCATACTTGCATTTTCTATGTGGCTGTTCCCATCGTCACCTGTTATTATTGCAGTGTAGACACCCTGGCCAATTGAACCGGAATTAACAGTATACCCAAATTCATGTGAATTAGAATCATATTGCATGAAAACCGGACCGAATGCAGATGTAGAATTGTTATACGGATATAACTCCAGGCTCATGTTCAGATCATCTAAAGTAAGATATTGTGAGACATTGTCTGCTGAGAATGCAATTGCTGTGAAGTTAATATCCTGACCTGTTACGTAAGCGCTGGATTCAGCATAGGACTGGATTATGTACGGACCTGTTTTAAAGAGTATAGTAGTTTCATTTATGACCAGAGTGCTATTATAAACAGTTGCAGTTGCAAGCCATACACCATCCGGATCATTTTCTTCTACATAATATTGACCACTTAGATTACCATTTACATTTGAAAGGAAAACGTGTTCAGAAGCATCTTCAGGTCCTTCCAATTTCACATATCCCGAAAAACCATCTAGATCGAATTTGGTGGTATTGTCTCTTGCTTCAAGTATGAAATCTATACTTTCTCCAGCCTGAATCAGACTGTATTCACTTGGTTCAAGGAAATTAACAGAGATGTTTGAACTGGTAGTACCATTGGGTAAAGGCGCGTTTATAACTACTATTTCCATAGTCTGATTGTCAGTGGATCCTGCATTGTCATCTACACCGAATTCGATGTAATATGTTCCCGCATCCCCAAGGTTTGTATCCCACGTACCAGTACCATCAGATGAATTAAAGTTGGGAAATAGGTCAGTTCTGTTACAACTAAAAGTAAATGTATCGTCGTCTATGTCTGATGCATTAGCATCTATTGAGATTGACTCGGTTTCAGTCACCGTTATACTAGTTGGAACATCAGTTATAGTGACCGGATTGTTTGAAGCCGAAACGTTGTAAATGATAACGTAACTGTCAGTTGAACCATAGCCATCAGATACAGTGAACTCCACCGGATAGATACCTACTGCTGATTTGAAAGTACCTGTACCGGTTGAAGTGTTGAAGTCAGAAATGAGGTCAGTCCGATTACATCCATAGGTTATTGTATCATAGTCTGGTGATTCCGCAATCGCAAAGAAGTCGTCAGCAGTCATGGTACCACCGATTGCCTTCAAGGTAACAGTGTGCATTCCGTTCAAATTAGAAACATTCTTGTTGATAACACGGTTTGACCAATCGTCATGGAACCTAGCATATGTTGAACCATCCAACTGGAAGTAAGCGCCTTCTCCTGGACTCCAACAATCACTATAGACATGTCTCATTGAGAGAATGCTAACATCCGTAAGGTTAAGTGTCTGTGAAGCCCATACCATATCATAACCAACTGATGAGATCTTTATGCAGTAATCGGGACTTCTTGAAACTGCTGACATGGTACCTATGCCACCCTTTGTCCAACCTACAGTAGTCCCAGATGCAACAGTAGCATCATCAAATCTGTTCTCACCCGGATAATCATCGTTATCAGAGTCAGCGTAGGTTATAGCTACCGAAACATTCTCTAAATCAGTAATGTTTACCCAATTTTCGAAGTTTGTAATGCTGATATCGTGGTTTGGCATTGTAGCCATTCCACCAAGATATGTCTCAGACAATATTTCGTAGGTGCTATTGTAGCTGTAAATGGTGATATTTGATGTACTATGTGGCTTTGCAACCTGTGAATCCATTGTAGCTTCATATAAGAAGTACGGCGTAGCAGTGTCATTATACCATGTATCATCAACATTTACGTAGTATAAGTCTGCACCAGTTACGGGTGTCCATGTCCAATTCACATTGAATATTCCTGTTGTGTAATCGAGATTTGTTGGAGTATCAGGCGGTAACACAACTGTATATGTCACATTTTCAGTATCAATTCCACCATTTCCATCATCTACAGTGAATTTTACGACATATTCTCCAAGTGCACTAGTAGTCCATGTACCTGTACCATCACTTGTGCTGAAATCTGTGAACAGGTCAGTCCTGTTACAACCGTAAATGAGAGAAACATCATCATCATCAGTTGCATTGACATCGACAGTGATGGTTTGACCAATAAGATAAGCACCGTCTCCGATTACATCCATCACCGGTGCTAAGTTGCTCATTCCCTCACTTCTGACACCATCCGAGAGATAACCACCTGCACTTACTGCATAGATTGTTATCGTTGAAGCATTGTGAAAGCCCACAACATCAGTATATGATGTATTTGTGTTATTCTGCACAAGAATACCGCTATCGTATACTTCATAGTGGCCTGTTGCTATTCCAGTATTGTTAACCCAATTATGTGTCACAGAAGTCATGTCAGCGGTGACATCAAGAAGCACGGGTTTTGGCGGATAAGTTGCAGGACCATTATCAACAGACTGAATATTCAATGAATCGGACCACGATGATAGTCCAAGGTCTTTTACAGGTATTGGAATCTGATAATCTATTAAGGATACATCAGAAGCAACATCAACTTGGTAGTAAGATCCCATATCTGTGACTGTGACATCAGGTCCGAGGTGTGAACTTTGCTTGATTGAGATTTCATCAATCCAAGTAGCTGCATAGTGTGTATTAGCAATATCATCACCCATCACAAGGTATGTGTCATCAAATGACTCGTAGCTGTCGCTGAATGCCAGATTGGCATCAGCATATAGATAGAAGTTGTCCTCATCGAACACTATTTCCAGTTTATCCCAACCACTCTTTGAAGTAGTTGCAACGTGGTATGAACCATCCCAATAATAGACATGATTTTTCTTTGAAGTACCACTTCTGACACCCCAATATAGAGGCTGTCCATCAATTATCATTTTGATGTAACTTTCTTGAGCTGTCCAATAGGTTGAACTCCACATCCATGCGGTTATTATTGGTATTTGTGGTAATGTTAGTCCATTCTTAAGTTGAACATAATCTTTGCCACCAGATCCGGCATTGTTCATGTATGCTCTACTTGAAATATAATGCGTGGTACTTGTCTGCATACCATGATTTTCCCAAACAGATGTATCAATTGAACTAGGACAATCATCATAAATTGCCATTACAGAATCTCCACCTCTACTATATCCGCTAGTCTTTTCGATATAATAGGTATTATTGATACCATTTGTAACATTGTCCATTACATAGACATTTCCACTAGCGTAGTCGATGTCAATATAGTAGTTTTCCTGTGTTAATGACAAGTTATTAGTTACATTTACTGACATTATTGAAGAGTTACTTCCACCATAACCATCACTGACAGTAAACTCTACATCATAAGTCCCAGATTCAATGAACGGAGAAATAGACCATGAACCTTCACCACTTGAAGTGTTAAAGTCACTGAACAAATCAGTCCTGTTGCATCCGAATGTAAGGGTATCTGAATCCAAGTCAGTTGCATTGACATCTATATTAATAGTGTCCTCGATAGTTACGGAATTACTTGTAGGAACGTCACTTATTATAGGAACATTGTCCTCAAGCACATGATAACTAAAAGCACCTTCTGATAACGTGTTGTAGGTAGCATTGTAAGCAAATACCTCAATTGTTGAGTTGCCATGTGCTGAAATTGAAGTATCATCAATGGTTGTGCTTACAGTACCGTTATGCCATCCGTCTGATAAACTGACATTATAAGAATCTGCACCATCGACATCATTCCAATCCCATCGCATGAAAGTATTCATGCCAGTTGCTACCAGACCAGAAGGGGCCGCAAGTCCTTCTGCCATGATGTAGGTTGGCTCATTTAACGTATATTTTCGTATAATAACATCGTCATATCGGACACGATTATACGCTGTATGCAAGTTGGCATACTGACCAAGTCGGAGAGATGTTATAGAAGAATCAAGAATGTTGTAGGAATGGTGGAGCCAGTCCTTGCTTGGAGGAGCTGCCTGATATTTAAATACTTCATTTATCTGTATAGAAGTTTTCCGATAAGTTGCGTCAGTGTGCGATGTCCTAGAATCACATTCAACAATATAATCTCCAGCGGGAATCAATAGGTCTTTTCTTGCCCAAGTATAGTACCAGCCTGCCCAATCACCTACCTGATAAACATATGTCTCCATGACATTGGTGTAGTCACCAGTATCATCCAAAATCACCTTTATATATTGAGCTGTATTGAATGAACCTGTCTTTTCAAGAGACCAGCCTCCGGTATTACCAACTGCAGTATTCTCAAAATCATCAAAGAACTCAAAGACAGTACTACCATTAGATTTTGAACTCACTGTGGAATTACCATAGTGCAATTTAACAGTAGAACCATCAAGTCCATCAATCACAGGTATCTTTACCCAGACCTTGGCAGAACTGCCATCTATCTTTTCCTCAATCCAATAAGGAAGCAGCGTACCATTCTCATCAATGAACCTGAGATCATCGAAATCAGGTTGCATCTCAGCTTCATAGTCTATATCAAAGCTCATCTGGTAATCGGTTAAGGTTCCATCAGTTGAAGGAGATATGGTGATAGTTTTATTGTTGCTGAAAATGGAAGGTAAAGTATTCTCTGGAACTTGATCTTCAATTGAGTATATGGGTTCATTGGGAGCATGCTGGCGAACCATGACATAATCCCATTTCTGGGTGTTCCATATGTATTGGTCTGATGAACGCAAGAAATAGATATAAGAATCATATTCTATGAGATTATGCTTTACATTTTCTGCAACCATTACATCATCCACATATAATGTCACGTTTTCTTTATCCATTATAAGATTGAATTTGTGTGAACCGGGATTATGTGAGATATAATATATTGGAGTGGAGGAGCCATCAACATATGAATCTACATCAATAGCTGTACCTTCACTTCCATATCCATCCTGTGGTTGGCGTATAGATATACCATTATCCGGCGTGTAATGGCCAGTGCTTTCTTTGTGAGGCATAGTTGTATCATTTGAAAGGATAAAACCTGATTTCCACCATGCACCCTCTCCACTTGATACGACCTGATCTGCAGAGAATTCAATCTCTAACGGAGTATTTTCATAATTAAAAGAGACTTGAGTCTTTGCGTATGCCTCTGTCTTCACACTATATGAGGGACCCCGAACACTTACCTTTAATTTTCCATTTTCAGTGACAACATCGCAATTACCTCCATTTGGAGTGTGATAGACAGTAGTCCATTTATCTGTATCAAGAGAGGAAGAAAAATCATCAAAGAACTTAAATACTGCATCTCCATCAGATTCCGACTCTACAGTAGAATTTCCATAGTACATTTTCAAAGTTGCACCATTTGTTCCATCGATCACAGGCACCTTTACCCAGACCTTTACAGAACTCGAATCATTCTTGTCCTCGATCCAGTAAGGAAGCAAAGTTTCGTTTTCATCAGTGAACCTTAGATCATCGAAATCGAGTTGCATTCCAGTTTCATAACCGATATCAAAACTCATCTGGTAATCAGTTAAGGTTCCATCAGTTGAAGGAGAGATAATGATGGTTTTGTTGTTAGTAAAATCTGATTCTGAGATACTTGAATTGGTAGTACCATTAGGTGAAGATGCTAATTCATAAGTGTGAGATATTGTATTGATAGCATCCTGTCTTGACAATACATTCAAAACATGATATGAATGCCATCCTATACCAGATTTCTCAAGCTTAATATATCGCCATGAATTATCAACACTATACCACGGCGTGACAGTGCTTCTGTAGTCAGCTCCAGGCCATGAAGCTAAAGTTGTCCATGTAGAGCCATCATTTGAAACTTTTATGTATTGAGTTGATGCTGCAGTACCAAATGCCGTACGCAGCTTGTACATGTACACAGGTTCTCCAAAGTCCCTGACTATATAGGTAGAATAATCATTTTTGTAATAAGCAGAAGTTGATGTGCTGTTGTCAAGTATGTTATTAATAGTCCCCACTTCCGGAGTTCTACTGGCAGTTATTGTACCTCCAGTATCCAGCCCTTCAATGAGATCGAAAACAGAGAGAATATCACTGACTGCCTCTTCATCCTCTGCGCGCTCATAGATTATCGTATTACCATTATTCAAATCAAGTTTGAGAGTGACTATGGAACTATCAGTTTCATCACGATACTGAGGAATCTCTTGAGTGAAGTTCGAGTCGTAGTAGTAATGTAGATATTCATATCCTGTTGCATAATCAGGTAAATTCCTGTCATCTAGCGTATACTGGAAATCTGTTAACTCTCCATCAGAACCTGAATTGGAGATGACAATAGTTCTAGCAGAACCTGAAGTATCAACAATATCTGATATTGAATACTCAGGTTCATTCTCGGTACATTTTCTGACATATACCCAATCAGTCCAAACTTTGGAATCATGATCATAAATAGTATCCAGCCTGGTACTAATTCCAACATTCAACGGAGCTGCTGTAACATTTTCAACAACAGAATATACATTTCCATTTTCAATAGATGTAGAAACATTCGAACCGGAATTCCACTGTATATACCATTTATGGTACTCACCTTCAATTCCTTCAATGTCAGGCCATTGATTTGTTTTTGATGAGCCGTTATTTATTGATCGTGTATAGTATCTGCCAGTTCTGTAATGATATAGGGATGACATGTTGGAGAGCGTAGGGTCCATAAATCCGATATGACTACAGCCATATGCCAAATTGTCTAAACGAGAATCAAAAACAACCTCATATGGAGTAGAGGAATCAAATACTTGTGTAGAGAAAACTTCAACCGGGTTATTCAAATACAAAATACTATTTGACACGGAGAAAGATCCACCACTCTGAAGATTTACAAACCACTTAGATGCATTCAGTGAGGTACCATCAAAATCATCGAAGAACTCGAAAACATCTTCTCCGTTTTCAGCAGATGAAACTGTTGAGTTACCGTAATACATCCTGATAGTTGCACCATTTGTTCCATCGATCACAGGAACCTTTACCCAGACCTTTGCAGAGGTGGAATCGGTCTTTTCCTCAATCCAGTATGGAAGAAGAACTCCATTCTCATCAGTGAGCCGAAGATCATCGAAATCAGACTGCATTTCAGGTTCATAACTAATAGCGAAGCTCATCTGATAATCTGTCAAGGTTCCATCAGAGGATGGAGAGATAGTGATGATTTTGTTGCTAGTGAAATCAGATTCAGAAATCATTACAGACTGAGAGCTATCCATTTTAACAATGTATAGACTTTCTTCAGTTGAACTAATGTTCAAATCTGCAGATGGTATAGGTACCTGATAGTCATTTAGTGTTTCAGTTGCATTATTGGTTATGGTTACCTTATACCAAGTTCCCATGTCTTCAACCAGTACAGTTGGCTCAATTGATGCATATTTTCTTATTACGATATCATCAAAAGCTGCACGGGTAGTACCTGTATAAAGACTGTCAAAATGATTTCCTATTTTTATGACATTGCAACTATCGTTGAAGCTAAATGAGATATTATACCACTGGTCGCAAGTACCTGATGAACCCACACAAGGATTATCATTGTACAGCAATGCATCATCTATCCATACTTCTGCATGGCATTTACCAAAATAGTCTTTATAGCCGGGATTTAGCCTTGATTCAAAGATATAATTATTTTGAGGAATGGTGATATTTTGTTTGAATCTAACATAACAATCCACCCATCCAGAATTATCCTTAACTCCAGTTGTTTCAAGTACTCTCGAACCAAAGTCATAACTATTTCTGCTGGAAACTGCTTTTATTGAGATTCCACCATTGTATCCGTTGTAAGAATCTATACTCCAGTCTCCAGGATCATTTGTACCTTCTGTGTATGATTGCGCATTTTCAAAGAAATCAAAGACATCATCACCATTTGGTGCATAACCGTTCTCCTTCTGAACAGCATAGACCTCTGTTTCAGAAGGCGCTAACTCATCAACCTTCATAAAGGTCCTGTCGTCACTGTCAACACCTTCAATCCAGTAAGATAAAGTAGCATTCACTTGTGGTTCCTCTGAACCACCACTCTCATTAAAAGCTATGAAATAATCATCGTTGTTGCCAGTATCAGCAGAAACAGATTGTATTAGAAATAACATCAAAAAAATCGTGAGAAATATACTTTTTATCACATTTTCATTTTTCACATTATCACCTTGTATATAATGTTGCATAAATTGTTTTCAATATTTTTAATATGATTATCCTAAGACCTTGCTTGCGAAATTGTGTAGCAAACACTACCAAACAATTTTATCAGGTTGGGTTACCTTCTTTACCTTGATTATTTTTGAAAAGTAGTCACAAAAACATTAAATTGACATTTTTTTGCTTTGATTTAGTGTAATTCATTAGTTTGCACCATTAATTGAGAGCTTACATCAATCTCTTTAAATAGTATACGGAAAGGAAGCATTAGTTAATAAATTTTTTTAATTGATGATGCATTATAATAATACTACTACTTTCAAAATCGCAAGTGTGATTTCATATTGAGTCTTTCCAAAATTAAGTATCCAATTCACAAAATATTTTATAAAAAAAGAGAGTTATGACTGAAACAAAGTTAATATGAAAAACATGTAAAAGACAAATAAGCTAAAGTGATGATTTTGCAATCATCATCAAGATACAAAAATTACTCTCACAAAAGACCCGTCGTCTCATCCATACCAAGCATGATGTTCATATTCTGTATAGCTGCACCTGATGCACCTTTACCAAGATTGTCCAGACGGGAAATCACCTGTATCTGTTCGTCATTACCGAAAATGTAGAGATCCAGATAGTTGGTATCATTGCTTCCCTGCACGTCAAAGGCATTGTCCACTAGATCCTCTGTATCATCCACTGCATGAACACGGATGAAAATTGAATCCCCATAGTATTTCTGGTAGAGACCATACAGATCCTGTTTTTCCACAGTTTTTTCCAGATCCTTTACGGACAGAGGCAATGTGACAGCCAGTCCCCTCGGGAAATTGGAAACCACAGGCATGAGAATGGGTCTGAAATTAAGGCCGGAATGAACCATTATCTCAGGCACATGTTTGTGAGTCAGTCCCAGAGCATACTGCCTTGGAGCTTTGTAAGCCTGCTCTTCTGTAGTCTCATAGGTTTGGATCATTTTCTTCCCGCCACCGGTATAGCCAGTGATGGAGAACAATGGAGTGACCGTTTCTCTGGAGATGATGCCTTCCTGAACCAGTGGATACAGAGCAACAATTGAAGCTGTTGCATGGCAGCCGGGATTAGAAACCCTGCTTGCTCCGGCCACCTTATTCCTATGAGAGGCGGAGAGTTCAGGCAAACCATAAGCCCATGAATCATTCAAGCGGTTCGCTGTAGATGCATCGATGATCTTTGTGTTTGGATTTGTGACGAGGCTCACAGTATCTTCTACCACTTCATCCGGCAGGCAGAGGAATACAAGATCGGCCTCGTTGAGTAACTTAGTTCTTAATTCCCTGTCATGACGCTTTTCATAGGGAATTTCCAGAATCTCAACTTCCGGATGATCTGCCAGGCGTTCATTTACCAACAAGCCTGTGGTTCCATGTTGTCCGTCCACGTATATCTTATACATTGCTTTCCTCAAATATCAGACGAATTATAAAAAGGTAATCAAGTCGTATACTCGGCATTGATCCTGACATAATCGTATGTCAGATCACACCCCCAGGCAGTTGCACTCTCATGTCCCATGCCAAGGTCAGTTATTATGATAATTTCATCCTGTGACATGATGGATTTCAGATGAGACAGGGTCTCCTTGTCATTCTTGACAACCTCGCCGTCCTTTACAAGCTCAGCGACCTCGGTACCTGCCGAGAAAGAAAGGGATATCTTTGTCTGGTCCATACCGGCACCTGAATAGCCTGCTGCCACCACAACACGTCCCCAGTTGGGGTCCTCGCCGAATATGGCGGATTTTACCAGCGGGGAGCGGACTATTGCCTTGGCTACAAGACAGGCATCCTCTTCTGTCGCTGCACCTGTTACCTTGGATTCAATCAATCTGGTGGCGCCTTCACCGTCGGCTGCTATCATCTTGGCAAGCTCGGTAAGTACAAGGTCAAGACCTGCCTGAAGGTCAGGTAGTTCAGGAGTAATACCTGACTGGCCTGTAGCTGTCACCAGCACCATATCATTGGTGCTTGTGTCACCGTCCACTACTATCATATTGAAGCTCTTGTCAACAGCAACTGTAAGACACGACTGCAATACATCCGGGTGAACCTTAGCATCCGTGTACACGAAGGCAAGCATAGTACCCATATTCGGCTCGATCATGCCTGCACCCTTGGCAATACCTCCGATGCGAATGCCGGATTCCATCTCGATAGCAACTTCCTTAGGGACAGTGTCAGTAGTCATAATGGCACGGGATGCCCTCATACTGGCATCAGCATCCTCGTCCAGGGAAGCCAGAACCTCGTCCAGATGATCACTGATCCAGCCAGTATCAAGCTTGTGTCCAACAACACCCGTGGAAGCCACACCTATCAAGTTCTCGTCAACACCCATTTTTGATGCAAGTGCAGATGCCATCATCCTAGCATCGGCAATACCCTGCTCACCTGTAAAAGCATTTGCATTGCCACTATTAACAATTATTCCGGCAAGCCTGCCGGTATCTGTGATATGTTCCCTAGTAACCACCAGCGGAGCTGCAATTACCTTGTTTCTGGTGTACACTCCGGCAGCATTTCCTTCTGCCTGCATTATCGCCAGTCCCATCTTCCCGGGTTTGATGCCACTTGCACGCACACCCTTTACCGCACAGATACCGCCTTCAATGAAATTCATATAACCTCTTTTCACAATTTGCCAAGTCCGCGGATGATGTCACCACGGGTAACAATTCCTATCAGTTTATCGTCTTCAACAACAGGAAGCCTGTTAATCTTATGCCTTGTGATAATCTCGGAAGCTTTTTCAATAGAATCCTCCGGGGAGATAGTGTATACATTCTTTTTCATAATCTCTTCTACAGGCTTTGAACCAATGTCATCGAGCATTCGCTTTGTATCTTCCCAGTTAATAAGCTCCCGGATAGGAACCTCGATAACCTCAAAGGGACTCGGGAGCCAGAGCCCGGTATGCTCAGGTACCTCAAGCAACTTGAGAAGGTCACCCTCGGACACAATCCCGACAACCCTGTCATTTTCCACAACAGGAAGTCCGCTTATGTTGTTCTGCTTGAGCATTCGTGCAACATCCCCGATAGTATCCTCAGGGTTGCATACTACGACATCCGGATTCATCACATCTTTAACTTCCATGGATATACCTATTTCTTAATTCTATTTCAGCATTGCCAATAGCTGCTGTCACACACCTGTTAACACATATCCTTCATCATCGACACAGTTTCATTCTCAAACAAAAGTAATTAACCACGTACAGGACGTACACAATTATAAATTCTTATCGCGTCACCCTGCGGAGCATCATTACCAAAATCATCAGGATCACCTGATTTAGGATCACTCCTCTGGGAACCTGCACCATGAACATCCATCCAGTTTCCGTGCATGTAGCCTATTCCCCTTCCAAACGAAACATAAACGGCACTCGAGCCCATGTCATTGGATCTTGCATGTGTAGTACCGGTCCAGTAGAAACCATAGTCATCCTCACCCATTTCGTTCACGATTTCCGTACTTTCAAATACAGGATCAATTGCAGGTGAACCTGTTGTGTCAGGGGAACGTGTGTAATCCACAATGCTCTGCAATTCCTTTGCATTTGGCAAACGCCAGTCGTCATAACCTGAGTACTCCAGGCTCTCTGCAAAATCCAGGGCCTCCTCCCAGTTCAATGAACCATCATCATTTGTATAACCTGACAGCATTCCAGCAAACTCATCACTTCCACTGTCATACTTTACCCACATCAATCCGGTAGCCTTGTCTGTGATAGTACCATCATCGTTATCCACAAACAGGTTGGTTCCGTATGCTTCATTTCCTCTTACAAGTCTCAGATAGTATCTTCCCTCATCTACCTTCAAAGGCCCGCCATCCTGAGGATAGCCTTTAATCCTTCCGTCAGCAAGGTTGAGTCCGAAGAAAGCATCGTCATTATTCATTACCGTAGAAACATATTCAGTGCTGGTAATATACTGGGCATCAATTATCCTTCCGGTTTCAGGGTACTCGAAATCAAAGTAACCAGTATCAATAAAGGGAGTAAGCCCGGAAGCAGAGTTTGCTGTAGGATTGGGATCAGTTCCTCGAAAATCCATTAAGGAATATAATTCCTTTATCGCGGGAACTCTCCAGTCGTCATATCCACCTGTTTTTGCTGCAGCAGCATAATCCTCTGCATCACTGAAATCCGACCTTGTGATCTCTTTTTGCCACATCAAACCGGTACTCTGGTCAGTGATAGTCCCATCGTCATTATCCACAAAACCAGGTTTTGTGCCATCATACTGAGCATCCTGGCCATAAAATACGTCACCTTGGGATGGAGATTTGATTACGTTTCCATTGTCATTATAGTACTTGTCCTGCATCGTATCTGTAACGACATATTGCCCGGGTTCTGAAACTTCCATTTCCGAATCCCTATTAACAGTCTTGTCTTCTGAGATACCAGGATTCTCGACTTCTTCTCCCGATGCTTCATCAGGATTTCCAGATGGTGGAGACATGTTTTCGGGTCCGGTACATCCTGTAACAAACGTGGCCATGAGGAGGATACATATAGAACAAATGAGCTTTTTTTTCGTAAACATAGCTATTCTCCTGACACTATCAGTAGATAGCTACTATTTATTTTAAAAGTTTTACTTTCAGATACATCTTTATTCTAATAAAAATTCTAATAAAAAAAGTACAGGAATTTGCAGAAGCCTGGGAAAAGACGTGCGAAAAAGAAAAGGAATGGTCAACTAAACCATCCTCTTGTCCTCAGACAGAACCTCACGAGCATTAGCATTACAGGAACCTCAATAAGCACACCTACAACAGTTGCCAGTGCAGCTCCTGATGACAATCCGAAGAGCATCGTCGCAGTTGCTATCGCAACCTCAAAGTGATTTGAAGCCCCGATCATCGCCGAAGGTGCTGCATCTTCATAAGTCAGTTTCAGGAACTTTGCAAGCACATATCCAAGCAGGAATATAAACACTGTCTGTATGAAAAGCGGCACTGCTATCCATAGGATTGTCAGTGGCTGCGCAAGTATTGTCTCACCCTTGAAACTGAAGAGCAGTATAAGTGTAACAAGAAGCGCTACTATCGTAACCGGTGTCAGCAGAGGGACAAAATTCGTGTTAAACCATTCTTCACCCTTTGTACGGATAATCAGTCTCCTGGAAGCGTAACCCGCAGCCAGAGGAAGTGCCACATATATTCCGATCGACAGTGCTAGCGCCTCCCACGGTACGGGAAGCATCCCTATACCAAGCAGGAAACCACCCAGAGGACCGTAGAGAAACAGCATTGTCAGGGAATTGATTGCAACCATCACGAGAGTATGGCAGTCATTTCCGCGAGCCAGGTATCCCCATACCAGTACCATCGCAGTACAGGGAGCGATTCCCAGCAGTATGCAGCCTGCAAGATAGCTTCTCCATAGAGGAATCTCCAGCATCTTTATGCCGTTCTCCAGTACAACCGTACCTTCACCATAAGTCGCACCTACGGGAAGATCAAGCCCGAAAGGCATCTTTACAAGATCTGTTGCTTCCGGGCCAATGAAGCCTATGAAAACAGTACCCAAAAAGAAAAAGGATATCAAGTACATGCTAAAAGGTTTGATTGCCCAGTTGATGAATAGCGTAAGCCCCACAGGCTTCAGGTTCTGTCCGGCTTTGAGCACTTCCCCAAAATCGATCTTAACCATAATTGGATACATCATGAAAAACAGGCAGATAGCTATGGGAATAGAGACTACAGGTGCTCCGTCAACATATATTGCCAAACTGTCAAGATAAAGTGCCAGATCCGGTGCAAATCTTCCAAGCAGGATTCCAGCAATAATACAAAGAAAAACCCATAATGGAAGATATTTTTCAAAAAAGGCAAGACCTTGTGGCTGTTTTACGATGCATGCTTTTGTTACCATTGGATTATTCTCCGCTTATCTGATACTTGGAACTCCTGATAATACCGGGATGGGATTCAATTATAAACCATACGTAGCAGTTGTTTCAAATATATTTGAAATACGGAGTTACTAATATATAAAAATTATGCATTGTGAAAATTAAAAGTGGCTTTACTAAAGCTCGCAAAACCATACAGCCTAAGTTCTGTAAAAATAGATTGAAAAGTACAATATAGTCGTATTTATTCAGTTAAGTGAAGAAAACGGAAAATGTGTTTTTTCAAAAAAGTGTAAACTTTATAACCGATTAGTATATCCAAAGCTAAAGCAGCTACAAATATTAAATCCAGATTTTGAATGATTTTCTCCATAAATATCAACTAACATATTATTATCAAATATATAAATATGTTTTTAAAAATATATATTATCTCTTCGATGACAATAGTGCTGAAACTCAATGGATATTTGTCAAAGATGCTTACCCTCACTACAAGAAGATGTTCCATTGAAGCTTAGGAAGCATCAATATCAGAAATAAAAAACCAAAAGCTACTAAATTGTGTATTTTTCCTATTGTAAGGGAAAAGTATCATAAACAGGATTTTGAAATAAACTCAATGTTTGACCATATATAACCAGCTACCCTCGTTAACTAACAACTTTGATATCATGCTGTTCTTGGATTTCTCAAGCACGAAGCCCAAACTCTCGTATAGATCAATTGCTCTTTTATTGCTCGAAGCCACAGAAAGAGAATATTTGTTCAGGCCAGGAGTACTCTCTACGAATCTGCTTCCAAAATTAATGAGTTTTGTACCTATTCCCAACCCACGGGATTCGGAACTAACAGCGATATGCTCTATATAGCATTCATCATCGCTGATTTCTTCATAGCTTAACACGAACAGTCCCAGAAATAGTTTGATTACTTTAAAAAATCCATATTTCTGACATAATTGGACAAAACTCAAATTACTATGACTTTTGACCCGATTCTGCTTCTTCCACTTTAATAGCATTACACCAAGAATTTCATCATTAGCTTCAGCTACCCAATATCCTTCAAAGGTTCTGTTCCCGACAATACCGGAGTCTTTAAAGAACTCAATCATCGTTTCTTTCGGTAGATTTGCCAGTGAGTAGAATTTATCCATAAAAGAATCAACAAGAATGCTGGCAACTGCTCCATAGTCATTTTCCCTGAATAGCCTGATAGTGACATTCGGTAGCTTATCCATGCTCAGTATCCTGGCAGTTTGTATAGAAATAAGAATTCAACTTTTTATATATTAATAATCTGTCTTCCAGTTTGTGAAAAAGATTGAACTTAATATTAATCAAACAAATCAGCAATTATTTTCAATATATGCAAGAAGACCGCCTATTTTACAGACGGTCTGTCAAAGAAGATGTTCTTACCCTTGACACTCAGCGGAAGTCCCATAGCAACATCCGCATCCACAATATCAAAATAGCATGCTGCTGCTCCTGCCGTATATAGAACCCTGTTATCCACACACAGATCCTTTGCCTTTGCAGCCGCACACCCCACTGCAATTCCAAGGTCCATGTATTTGATCATACAATGAGGACCGGTAAATTCTTTTTTAACCTTCCTGGTTTCAAGCATTTCCTTGCAGGTCCCAAAGCCGCAAGCTCCACAGTCAAGACCACTTGCACCTGATGACTTCAAACCGATGAGGACTATTGCATCAGCATCCCTGACGTTCTTTGCATCCCGAATCAGGAATTTCAAACCCTTGATCTCACTTAACTCTTCCATTTTATTTGTAAGCTCGGCCTTTTCGGAATCATCCGGTATAAAGGTCACGATATCATCGATTCCTTTGCCTTTTGGTGCGGTTCTTGCAGCAACAAGAATGATCTTTGCAAGCGATTCGATAATCTCTGTCTCAGGATTCATTTTCATGAAGAATATCAACCTTATTTTAGATTTTTATTATTTATAAGGGGATGTCAACAGTCAAATAAATATCTGTTACAGGTCCCTGAGTTGTGAAGCTAGCAAATCATACTGTTTTTCAAGTTCCGGAACAATGGAGGCTACTTTATCAACCTGGCTATTCTTGCCGGCTTCCTCCATCTCAGCAGCCACCTTACTTAAGGCCATACCTCCGATGTTTGCCGATGCACCTTTTATCTTGTGTGCAAACCTGTGAATCTTTTCTGCATCTCCTCTTTCTATGCTTTCCCTGAGGGCATACACCTGCTTTGGCGTATCTTCAAAGAAAATCCCGATTAATTCCCTGGCAAGATACCCATTATCCATTGCTCTCTCAAGAAGTGCCTGTCTGTCAAATATTGGAGGGTTCACTGATCTCTCCACCTCTCCTGCAGACAGATTATCCTGATATCTTTCTTTTTGCACCGGAAACTGCCATTTCTCCACTAATTCCGTAAGCATTTGGAATGAAACCGGCTTTGCGACATAATCATCCATGCCGGCTTGCAGGCAGCGTTCTTTGTCTCCCTTCATTGCATGTGCTGTCATTGCAATAATAGGAATATCATGAACAAGGACCGACGACTGTGGATCACGGATGTGCCGGGTGGCTTCAGACCCATCCATTTCGGGCATCTGCAGGTCCATGAAAACCAGATCATATGGTAGTATCTCCAGCGCTTTTATCGCTTCAGCACCGTTGGCCACGGTATCTACACGGTGGCCCAGTTTTTGTAGCATGTTCTGAGCCACTTTCTGGTTCACGGTATTATCCTCTGCCAGCAATATCCTCAAATTGTTGCGATGATGCTCAGAAGAAGAGCAGACATTGGCAGTTGTTTCCGGTTTCCTGTCCTCTCTTTTCATACCCAGGATATCGGACAACGCATGAAGTAATTCCTGATGCCTCAAAGGCTTTGTCAGATAAGACGCAAAGTGACTTTCTTTCATATGGCAGGAGTCAGTATGCTGGCCCAAAGAACTTAACATAACCAGACTTATATTCTCAAGTTTCTGATCATATTTGATCACCCTTGCAACTGATTCTCCGTCCATTCCCGGCATATGCATATCCAGGATGACCACCTTGAAAGGATCACCATCTTCCAGTGCTTTGTACAGCACCTGCAGTGCCGTAGGACCGTCCATAGCTTCTTTTACTTTTGCACCCCATGAGGATAACTGCCTGTTGAGTATCTCACGATTCGTGGAATTATCATCAACCACCAGGATGCGAGCATCCTGAATTTCTGCAGGGATAACATCCCCATGATCAGTATCCTGCTGCTTGACAAATTTAATCTTAAACCAGAATTCTGAACCTTTGTCCTCTACGCTTTCCACACCGATCTCACCACCCATCATCTCCACCAGTTGTTTGCAGATAGCAAGCCCGAGCCCTGTACCACCATATCGTCGCGTCTTTGAAGCATCAACCTGATAGAATTTGTTAAACAAATGACATTTTTTGTTATCTGGAATACCAACACCGGTATCACGGACTGAGAAGCGCAAGAATGCTTCTGTGTCAGTCTCAGACTCCAGGCTCACGTGTACCACCACCTCTCCCTCATGCGTAAATTTAATTGCGTTTCCGGCCAGGTTCATCAATACCTGCTGCAAACGTCCCGGATCACCTCGGATACTGACAGGTACATCCGGCGCAGCCGCACAAATGAATTCCAGTTCTTTCTCGTGGGCCCTGACAGAAAGCATTGATGCAAAGTCATCAAGCAGGTCATTCAGGTTGAAGTCCACAGTTTCAAGTTCGAGCTTTCCGGCTTCTATCTTAGAGAAATCCAGGATATCATTGATGATCTCGAGCAATGATTCACCACTTACACGTACCGTTTCCGCATAATTACGTTGTTCGTCCGTGAGGCCGGCATCCAGAAGCAGTCCGGTCATTCCGATTACAGCATTCATAGGTGTCCGGATCTCATGGGACATATTGGCCAGGAATTCACTTTTTGCTCTTGTGGCTTCCTCTGCTCTTATTAAAGCATTGTCAAGTTCGATGTTCTTGTTCTTCAGTTCATCAGCATATTTTAGCAGTTTTTCCTCCGCAGTTTTGCGTTCAGTGATATCGTTTACAAACCCCAGGAATCTTGTTTCACTCAATTTGACAGCTTTTACATTACATACTATCCTTTCTCCTTCCCGCGTCAAAAGATAGATATCATCGACAGCATTTCCTGTTTCAACAACAGTTTGGAAGTGCAATGAAGCACTTTCCTTAGAATTAGGTGAGACTATATCTGCCAGGTTCATTCCCAAAAGTTCTTCCCTTGAATATCCGGTGATCCTGCTTGCAGCCTCATTGACTTCAACGTAATTGCCCTTTTTATCTACGATGAATACACCTTCTGGCGCCTGTTCCACATAACTGCGGAAGCGACTTTCACTCTCATGCAGCGAGGTAAGCAGATTGTCACGCTCTTTCAGTGTCCTGGCAAGATTGATATTACTATAGCTAAGTGAAGAAATGATATCTGTCAGATGGGTATAAAACTCCATTACTGCTTCAACAGTTTCCCGGTCCCAGCGTGGCACTTTGTCAAGTGCTTCCAGATATGTCTTTTCATCAAAACCATACGTTTTTGCCTGAAGCCTGAAAGCATCGTAGGGGATATCCTCATCATCAAAAAAAAACTGTCCCAGAAACAGGTTGCCTAAATGTGACTCGCCCACCACTATAGGAGTTACTATATCCCACATGTTGTTCTTGCACTTGTAAGCCCTGTATGAACCTGGCGCTACGCCCCGAGCCAATTCCAGATCACTTTCAACACAGTGACTGCATGTCTTAGGGTTGACCCTGTGGAATTTCGTGCATATATCCTGCCAGCCGGTAGCAACCAGAATATTATCATTTAGATCAAGGATACCAACAGGGATACCAGTCAGCCGGTAAAAATCATCCATAAGCAACTGCACGGCTTCCTTGTCAATGATATCGACGAGTTCCAGTTCTCCGATATCTCCTCCCTGTTCCAGAATGGCATTCAATTTCCTTTTTACTCGAACCTCACTCTCACGTAAAGCTTCTTCAGCCACCTTGCGTTCGGTGATGTCTGTTTGAATGAGAGTAATTCCGATGACATTTCCTTCGGCATCCCTGAGAGGGCTGTACACATTTTCATACCACTTCCCGTCGAACAACGAATCTTCATATTCTTCGACCAGGGTGAATGCTTCACCTGCAAGTGCCCGATTAAAATTCACTTTTGCTTTTTCTCTTTCCGAAAGATCATTGATGTAGCTGAGCATACCGATGCCATCCTCAATCTCGGCATCCCATCTGCGTTTCATCATTATCTGATGATTTTTGTTGAAGGTAATGTAGCGGTAAGCTCTGTCAAGAGCAAATACGGCAACATCGTTAGGGCTTTCAAGGACTGACTGCATAAGATTGTATGCCTGCCGGTATCCTTCACTCTGTTGTAGCGCTTCCTCAGCCTTTCTCTGCTCTATAATATTCCAGACGGAATCTATAAGCAAGGTTAACTGAAGTACATCGTTCTCATTATAATCCGATTCCTTGTTGGCCACAGCTACAACGGCAACGATTTCTCCGTTATTGTACACAGGTAGTGTCATATACTTATATAATTCAACATGTCCTTCAGGACATCCCTTCTTCAGTGGGTTTGGAGCCTGAAAATCATTTATAACTATTGATTTGTTCTGCCGCACAGCCTCTCCCCAGATGCCTGCGTTCTCCAACTCGAAAGTCGTCGGAGGGTCACAAATGCCACAATAATTCATTACTTCCTTTGACCAGGTACTAAGAGTGAATTCTTTTTGATCCTTATCATAAAGACAGATGTAACCGATCTTGCTCTGGGTGAGTTTTATTGCTTCATTGAGTGCATAGTCAAGAAAATCCTGAAATGAATCGGACCTGTATCGCAGAATAGACACGAGACTTCTTAATCGCTCCTCCCTTAGGCGAAGTTCATCCTCAGCTTTTTTACGTCGGGTGATATCGCGACCAACACCCATTACTCCGATCAACTGTCCATTTGCATCATACATAGGAGCTTTGATAGTCTCGAGATATTCTCTGTGCCCGTCATCGGCATAGGTGATCTCCTCCTCATTAATAGTGGGCTTGCCGGCTTTCCTTGCAGCCATATCATGCCCTCTGAAGAACTCTGCCTCCTCCTTGTCAAAAAAATCATAGTCATCCTTTCCGATGATATCTTCTTCTTTTGCACCGAAAAAACGCTCAAACTTCTGATTGCATGTAAGGTACACACCGTCTTTATCTTTCAGCCAGACCAGATCAGGAATTGTATCTATTAAAGTACGTAAATGACCTCTGTTTTCCAACAATGACCTTTCAGCGATCTTTCGATCAGTTATATCCTCGCCTACACTGACGATGCCTGATATCCGGCCATTTTCATCCTTAAAGACAGTATTATTCCAGGCAATAGTTCGTCTTTTCCCGTCTTTTGTGACAATGTCGTTGCCATAATATGACGGGACATCTGCAGCTTCAATTGTCTTCAGGAAGAGATTTTTTACCTCGGGAACTATTTCAGCAGGAAGAAACGTGTCAAACCAATCTTTGTTCAGGACTTCTTCTCTTTTCCATCCTGTCAGGCCGAGTAAGAAATCATTACAAAAAATAATTTTTCCTTTCGGATCTAATATCATGCCCACAAGTTGAATATTCCCAAGAACGGAATCGAAACGTTTTTCAGATTCATCCAGCCTGGTTTCCGTTCTTTTCAGTTCGGTGATATCTGTGATAATGCCTTCCACATGTAAAGGAGCATTATCCTCATCACAGACAAGCTCCGAACGTTCACTTACCCAGCGAATGCTTCCGTCAGGTAGCAAAATGCGATACTCTGCAGATACATCCTCCCCATCTTCTCTTTTTTTTGTCGCAGCCTCTACGATGTACGTATCCTCAGGATGGACGTATTGATACCAGAAATCATCCTTCTCCGCAATTTCCTGCGGTTCCCGGCCAAATATATTCTCGAATGAAGGACTGATGTTAAGTAGCTTAAGATCGGGAAATGTTGCAGACCAGACAACTATATCCATATATCTTAAAATTAGATCCAAATACTTATCGTCGTTATGTAAATTTCTTCCAGCCCCGTTTTTAAGCATATTGCTATCTATAGATTTATCGTGATTCAACATATTTCCCACTCTGGCAAAGATCAGTCTACCATCGTTTAAAGTCCCGGATACCCGAATGATTTTAGTTGTTTAAAACCTTTCGGTTTTGTCTTGACATCAACTTATTTGAATATTTTAGCTTTTTATTTGCAAAATCAAACAAAATTTGTTGAGTGTACTTTGCTGATTAGAACTAAATAGAGTTAGCCAGGGTACTTTGAATTGAATAAAAAAGGATAACTCTAATTTATTCCTGATATCTTTGTTCCAGGATAGAAAAGTTCCCGGAAAAAACCCGGGAAATGAAAAATGATACAATTACTTTTTTAATACTAAAGTTTGATAGGGGCCTGGGTGGATGAAGACGGAGCCTTCTTCTCAAATTCAATCCCTTCTGCTTGCAGCACATTTTGAACCGCCCCGTTAATAATACCTTCAAGTTTATCTTTGGGTACAAGGGTTACTGCAGAAAGGAATCTCAGATGTTGCTCACCATCCACATCTTCGTCTAGTATTTCCACGAATGGATCACCATGTGCAGACGTAAGATTAGCCTTTATGAGTCCTTCCTTGAATTTCATGGTCATCTTGACATGACCGATGAATTCAGGGTTAATTTCCTGCAACTTTTGCTTTATATCCAGAAGTAGATTCACAAGCATGCTGGTGACCTTATCAGCATGCAGGTCGGAAGCATCAATAGAATATTCACCTGAATAGCTGCCAACACCTGACATCTCTATGGAGTTGAGATCACTTCCCGTGAATTCGCTCTCACTCTCACCGGCAAGCAGGTCCAGAAAGAGCTGGAACTTGGAATCCATATTCATAGCTGAAAATTCCACTACTATCGCATCAGGATTAAGCTGAAGCACGGTTTTTGTAGTTGCAGCGATGGATTCAGCGTCCACCAAGTCAATCTTATTTATACAGACAATTTCAGCGTCCCTTATCTGGTTTGCTATGAAAACAGGTATCTGGTCGATCTCCATATTAATCCGGCTTGCATCCACAAGTGACACAAGAGGAGCAAAACTTAAATCCTCAAGGTCCATGAGTTCGAGATGTTCCTTGATCTGTAGCGGGAAAGCTATGCCTGTTGGCTCGATGATAACAATATCAGGGTTATATTCCTCTGCAAGGGTCTGCAGGGTATATTCCATACTTATCCTGAGTGAGCAGCATATGCAACCGCTTGTCAGCTCTTTTGTGACGAGACCGGAGTCAGAGATGGTCTCACCATCAATACCCACCTCGCCAATCTCATTAACGATGATGGCAATTTTGTGCCCCTTGGCAATCAGATGTTTCCCAAGGTTTCTCAGAGTCGTGGTTTTTCCGCTTCCCAGAAAACCACCTATGATTATAATTTTCAATTGTTTCACCCTTGATTACAAAGAACTTGAGCATTGAAAAGGTACAATGATTTTATATCATTTTGTCGCTCGAGAACAACAAATTACTTTCATCCTGCCCCAACTACGTAGATACCTGGGTGCTGATAGATGAGTTTTCCAGGGGCAGTAAAATATGGAACGTGCTTCCTTCTCCTTCCCTGCTTTCCACCCAGATTTTTCCTTCATGGTCCTCAACTATTTTTTTGCATATATAGAGACCAAGACCGGTTCCACCATATCTGCGTTTTATCGAAGAATCAACCTGGTAGAAACGTTCGAACAGGTTTGGTATCTTGTCTTCAGGGATACCGATTCCCGAATCACTTACATATATATGGATAGAATCATCTTTGATTTCCGCACCAATATTGATCTTTCCACCCTGAGGGGTAAACTTGATCGCATTGTCCATGAGGTTCATAATTACATCTGACAATTTGTCCCCGTCACCCTTAATCAACGGCAGGTCTTCAGCAACATCCCTGTTGAGAGAGATGTTCTTTTTCTTAATCTGCAGGGCAAGATCCTGAATTGGATTATCGATTATATCGGAAACCTTGACCTCATCAAAGGTGTAAGATAGCTTACCTGCCTGTGCCCTGCTAAGATACAGAAGGGAATCCACAAGTTTGCGGAGACGTTCGGAATTGCGGATCACAGTGTCAACAGCTTTTTTCTGTTGTCCGTTCACTGGTCCGAGCGTACCGTCCGATATAAGCTGGCTGTATCCCTGTATGGATGTAAGGGGAGTCTTGAACTCATGGCTTACATTTGACAGGAACTCATCCTTCATCAGGTCCAGGGATTTAAGGTCCTCGTTTACCTTTGATAGTTCGGTATTGGCTTTTGAAAGTTCCCTGTTCACTTGGGCAAGTTCGGAAGCGAATTTCCTGAGAGTATCCTCTGCCCTCTTTTGCTCCATCATCTGCCACATTCCTTCCATGAGCAGGGTAAGCTGCCTGATATCTGCCTGGTCGTAGGGATCTTTCTTGTTGCCGACTCCTGCCACGCCAACAACCCTTCCACCTTCGATTATGGGAACACTCATGTAGCGCTTCATTTTCACATGGCCTTTGGGATAACCTCGCTTGAGCTCATTATAGGCTCCGTAATCATTGACAATAATAGGACGTTCCTGTCGGACGGGTTCTCCCCAGAGACCGGTGGATTTCAGAAGATAATCGAACTTCTTTTCCTCCTCCACATTGCACTCTTTCATTACATTTCTTGACCATGAATATATGGACAGGACCGTACCCTTCTCATTCAGGAATGCAAGGTATCCCATCTTGCTTTGAGTAAGTTTTACAGCCTCTTCCTGCACGAAATCGGCTATTTCCTTGAATGTGTTATTAGTCATTCTGGTAAGTTTAAGGAGTGTTTCAAGCCGTGACTCATCCAAAAGCAAAGCCTCTTCAGCTTTTTTGCGAGCAGAAATGTCCTCGAAAATACCAATACCTCCAAGGAAAGTGCCATCATCTGCAATATTCGGACTATAATCTGCCTTGATGAAGATATCTTCACCACTTATTGCCGCATGATATTTCCCTTCGAAGTGGCCTGCTTTTCTGGAAAGAACATCACTAATCGCCTTTCTCATAACTTTGTCCTTAATGTGTGTCACCATGTTGAAACCAATGACAGCTTTTTTATCCTTCACACCTATTATTTGCAAAAACTTCTCATTGCAGTGGCTTACTATGCCTTTGTCATCAAAATGAAAAATACCCAAAGGAGAGTTTTCGAATATGAGACGATATTTCTTCTCAGCTTCAAGGACTGCTTCTTCAGCCTTTCTCCTATCAGTGGTATCTATTATTATTCCCTGGTAATAGGCAGGTTCCCCGTTCTCATCCCTTATCAGATAGGACCTTTCTGTTACCCATCTCGTTTCCCCGGACCTTGTCAGGAGTCGATAATCCTTTGAGTAATAGAACTTGTCCTCTATCTCAAGCTGCTTAGTGGAAGTCTGTACAAGTTCAAGATCATCCGGATGGATTATGTCCGCATAGACAAGCCTCCCTGATGTGAAATCTTCAGGAACATAACCAAACTGGGAAATATTTTCGGAAATGAATTCTATAGGCCACTCTTTTTTCGCACACCAGAGAACAGCAACCACAGGACTGTTTTTATAAATATCTTCCAGTTTTTCTATCGACCTGAACTTATCTCTCAATGTTTTATGGCTAATCTTGCGCTCGAATACTTTTCCAATTGTACCCAGCATCCCGCCATATGAACCATCTTCATCAGTCAGAGGAAGCAGGACTCCACTATGATAGATGGATTGTCCGCCCGGTTTGATGAATGGAAAAACATCATAGGTTTTTGATAGTAGATTTTCTTTTGCTGCTCTGAAAAGATCGATGAAACACATTTCCCCTTCGATTGATTCTTGAGGAATAAACTTCATCAGATTTTGCCCGATAACTTCTTCTTTTGAAAAGCCGGATATCGATTCCATCCCTTTATTGAAGTATACAATCCTGTCGTACCGGTCAACTGCCCACACACCGGTCCAGATATTCTCAAGTATGTTTTCAGGAAAGTGCCTCTCCTGGATAAGGGGTTTGCAGGTTGAAGAGCTCTGGAGCAGAGTCCATTGGCCATCCTGTTTGATTATCGTACCGTCATGCATCCCTATTATGCCAAGTATTTCCGACCTTGTGCGCGCCTCCAAGAGAAAGACGAAAAGGCCGATAATCCCCTTCCTGCGTATTATACCCATACCCTTTTTCTCAAATTCTACAAATCGATTCCAGGCATTTTCTCCAACTATTGTAAATTTATCTGCGATCCTCAGGCCGCTGTATCCTTCAGATATTGCTGAGTCGTAGGTATCCTCCCATCTCTTAAGAGTTCTTTCGGACATAGGACCTTCACTTGCAATGTAACATTCAGCACATGGCATTATGATCAATTGCCCGCTCTCAAGATATGATTCTGCGTCTACACCGACATCTTTAAGGAATTTTTCAGCACTTTCCGATGTAATCTGACCTGAGACTGCCCAGATACAACGCTCGTTCCCTCTCAGGCCGGCATCAAGAAAAGCAGCAACTACATACATAAATTCTTCAGTGGTTTCGTACAGGAGAGAAAAATAGCTCCCCTGTGGCATATCAACTACAAAATCAATGTTCGAATCTATTGTATCAACCCTGATATTATGACCCCGCAGATCCTGATAACTGTCACTATTACTTAATTAGTTCCCTCTTATATGTATTTAAGTGCTTAAAAAACAGATTATAGAAATAAAAAAAATTATTCAGAAAAAGATATTCTATATATTTTTCCTGCATTGTCATCGCTTACAAGAAGCGATCCGTCTTCTGCGACTATGACATCCACAGGCCTTCCGGTGACAGTGCCATTATCCTTCAGCCAACCTGTGGCAAAATCATTGACTTCCAGGGTATCCATATCAATGCTTACTACTTTGTAACCTGTGGGCACCTCACGATTCCAGGAACCGTGATAGCATACGAACATGTCACCCTCATATTCTTCCGGGAAAGTGTTCCCATCATAAAATGCAAGTCCGAGAGGAGCAGAATGTGCCTGTAGATCCACAAGGCTCGGAGTCTTGTTTTCACAGACATTCTCATCGGGATTATCGGGATCGAAATCCGTATCACGGACATTCTTACCATAACATAGAGGCCAGCCGTAATCGTTACCTTCCTCAATCAGGTTGATTTCATCAGGAGGAAGATCATCTCCCAGCCAGTCACGTCCGTTATCGGTAGCGTAAAGTTGTCCTGTGACAGGATGAAATGCCATGCCTACTGAATTTCTCAGCCCACTGGCAAATATGCTGCAATTGCTACCGTCGAGATCACACTTTGTAATGGCAGCCCTGCGTTCATCCTCTTCGTAACATACATTGCATGAGGAACCTATGCTCAGGTAGAATGCATTGTCAGTTACCTTCACTGTTCTTGTGGAGTGTCCTCCGCTTGGAAGATCATCAATAAGCACTTCCAAACTGTCAGCATCTGCAATGAGGTCTCCATCATCATCCCTGACCCTTATTACCCGATCTTCCTCTGCAATATAGAACCAGCCTTCAGAATAGTCTATGCCGTGTGGACTGTTCAGGCCGGAAATGAAGACTGACACTCCATCAGCTTTGTTATTTCCGTCCCTGTCCGGCAATACAGACACCAGGCCTTTGTTGGGAATGGAAACATAAACCACTCCATCCTTCTGCAAAAGCATTCGAGGCCCTGGATCAGGGCCAGGATATGATACAAGACTGCTGCCCAGGTTCTCTGCATACGTATCAATTGTAAATCCCTGCGGAAGAGAAATCTCCTCTAAACCATTGGCCCCTGCCGAAGGTCGCACACCAATGTAATCATAAGCGATAAAAGCAAGTATGAACACTATCAGCACAACAAGGAGCAAGCTCCACCAAAAGCTTCTGCCTGAAGAATCATTCAACATTTTCTAACCCCAAATCCATCCTTATATGAGTTTGTCCTGAGGGAATAAAAGGCTTTGGTGATAACGTTTCACAGTATCCTTCCAGACAGCTCATTTAGTTAGCAGTAGCATTCACGAAATCCGAAACCATAATTATAAATAAGTTGATTGTTTTACTTTCAGTAAATACTGAAAGTTCAGTGATTTCAGAACATTAGTAGAAGGTAAGAAAATGAGTGAAAAGGATCTTGCAAACAAAAAACAGGAATGGATAAGCAAACTGGAAAAAGAGGGAAGGCTAAAGTCTAATCCTACCGAGGATCACGCTATCGGACTCAGGACTCTTCAAAATCCGACACGCAGAAAAATTCTCAAAATGCTCAATGACGGTCCACTCTGTATAGAAGAAATATGCAACAACCTGAACCTCAATAACTCACAGGCGAAGTTCCATGTGGACATGCTGGAAAATGCACTTTATGTTGACAAAGTAGAAAACAGTGAACCGACAATATACCAAATATCACCAAGAGGTGAAGCTTACCTTGAGAATGTGGAGGAGATGAAATAATGAATAATCAGGAAAGAATTGACGAAATTGACAGGAAGATAGGCTTTTCTAGCATGAAAAAAACAATTATGGAAGATGGTGCAATTGACAGGAGGACAAAGAAACTCCTTGCAGTTGCAAGTGCTGTTGCTGTAGGTTGTGACACATGTTTTTTAACTAACAAAAAGTTTGCAAAAGAAGCAGGCATTTCCGACGAAGAAATCGATGAGGCAATACTTGTAGCCGCACTTATCAGAATGGGGTCGGGGCTTAATTACACCTGGAAGAATATTGAGGAATAAGCAATAGATTACTTCCTTTGTGAAAAAGGAAGAATTTGTTTGAGCCTTCGCCGGATAATGAGAGGAATAGAAACAGATGATTCTTCTTCCCCCGGCGCTTCTGCAGCAAATTGACATTCAGACTAATCCAGAACATTTGTCGATATAACCTGCAAATAGATCATGTCAAAATGATACGCTTGAATGTTACTTTTTGTACCATCAAAACTCCATAAA
Source organism: Methanolobus sp. ZRKC2 (assembly GCF_045291185.1). Lineage (NCBI taxonomy): Archaea > Methanobacteriati > Methanobacteriota > Methanomicrobia > Methanosarcinales > Methanosarcinaceae > Methanolobus > Methanolobus sp. ZRKC2. The sequence continues at coordinate 1,353,093 of NZ_CP146980.1, forward strand.
CCCCCACCCCGTCTAAATTTCAGACAAGTAGCATTCAAGCATTTTATCCAATCATAATTTTGGGTAGCAGGATTTCAACACAGGCCATGGAAGGATATTTGATGTGCCGGAAGATAATTTATCACTTATTCTCATGACAATTATATCAATTTTGATTTCTGAATTCTTCGACAGGGCAAAATATTTGAATGGTTGCTGAAAGGATAGAAAATACTGCTTAGGATTATGTCCCGGACATTATTAATGCTTGTATTTGTGAGTATATTCTTTACAAAGAATGGAAGATAAGATTAACAGGGTAAATGATTGCATTTTTGACATATACCAGACTAATGAAACCAGAACATTAAACAGGCAAAATAGGCGGAGAGGAATTGATGAATAACAACTCACGCAATACCTTCAAAAAAGAAATTAGAGGGATGCCCAGACTATTGCTCCGGATGCCAAACTCAAATGTGCTGATGTTCGGATCAATTAAGGGAGATTTTTCTGCTGATGATCTCAAGAAGGCCGTCCGGAAACTCCCGGATAACCATCAGTTTTTGAAATGTCGAATCAAATTTGACAATGATGATAATGCATTTTATACGATTGACAGGACTCTAATTCTTCCTGTTATCAATGCTGAATCCTGTGACATGAAAGAAGTAGTAAAAAATGAACTCAAGTATCTTTTTGATTTTGAAAAGGAGCCTCTTGTGAGGATAACTTTAGTCAAGGAGAATAAGGAGACTTTTCTGGTTGTAAATTGCCATCATACAATATGTGACGGGATGTCTCTTGTTTATCTTTTTAAAGATATAATGCAAAATCTTGCGAACAGGAATAATGAAGAAAAGTACATACCTTCGGAACCTGTTTTTTTTGAACAGAAAAATGTTTCACAAAAAGAAGGGAATTTTTTCACACATCTTTTTTCTGGAATAATAAACTGGAAATGGAAAAGAAAGCATGTAGCTTTTTCCAGAGAAACCTACAGGAGTATACATCATGGATTCTGGAATGAGCATATGCCGGAAATGTGTTGTTTCAGTTTTTCAGAAAAGCAATCTCAGGAGATTATATCCAAATGCAGGGAACATGGAATAAAAGTAAATACAGCCCTGACAACTGCACTGCTTCAAACGGAAAAGATGGTTCTTGAAGATGAAGAATATTCAGATAAGGTTACGATTGCCGTTAATATCAGGGACAGCCTGACCAAAAAGCCAGAGGAAAGCATTGGTTATTTTGCCACTGCAATAAGGCCTCAGTTAAAATATTCAGGTGATAAGGCATTCCTGGAAAATGCACTCATATTCCAGAAAGAGATATCAAAAATGCTTAGCGGGAATCTTTTCAAGAGTCTGGCAATCAATCTGATCGATACAAAATTTTTGGATTCGATTGTATTAAACAAATTTGGAAAAAGAAACGATAAGATGGCCAGAAAGTTCATCAAAAAAACAATGATGGATGAAATAAACACAACCTTTACGGTTTCAAATCTGGGTCTGCTGGAAATACCCACAGAGTATGGCCCATTGGAACTGAAGACACTATATGGCCCGATAATTTATTCAGATACAATGGAGAAATACATTGGTATACTAACAATCAATGGAAAGATACATCTATCAATTTGTTATGATGAAAACATTATAGGTACCGGTTCCATAAATAAGATTAAGAATATCCTGAATTCCAAAACAACGTTCCAGCTCTGAAAGAGAGCAGGAAATAAGAAGGACTACACTACTTAAGTGCACATAATTTTTGCTTTGAAGTTTTTCATTCCTTCAAAGCAGTACCTGATTTGAGGCAAGCACATGGATGAAAATGAAAAAAAGAAAGCAAAGGTAGCGAAAGTAATACCCTCCCGCCCGGGTGACGAAAGGATCGGTAAGGAGAAACGCTGTTACATTCCCCTACCAAACCCGGAGGGTAAAAGTTTATCTGGTGACTATGCCATTTCGACCAAACCAAGAGATGAGTTTATAGAACTTATTTCGCAGAATTTGAAAGCTCAGGGTTTTGATGAAATATCATCAAGAATAGTTGGTGTACTGTTTATAGAAACCGAAGAGATGTCTCTTGAAGAAATAGCAATCGAAACGGGCTACAGCCTCTCGGCGGTAAGCACTGCTATGAAGAACCTATCTCATCTTCACATTGTGAAAAGATTTAAGAAACCGGGTTCCAGAAAAGCCTTCTTCTTCCTGGATAAGAATCTGGTTTCAGCAGGAACCCAGGTCTTAAGGACAAAATACGAAGATGTGATTATTCCTTCAAAAAAGAGACTCCCGGATATTATAGAGAAATACAAAAACGAGAATTCCAAAAACTCAGAAGAGGAACTGAGAATTATAGAACATTATCACAGACAGGTACTGAAGCTCGAAAAGGTAGTAAAGAACTTTTTGGAAGAAATGGAAAAAATCGAACAAGAGATGATGTGAACAAAACTGATGATCGAAAAAATTTACTGTTTTTTGTGTTTGATCAGGGTCACCAATTATAGTGATGTTTAAACCTTTTTCTAGTGTACAGGATACATAACAGAATTTTATTTGGTCATTTTTTGTGGGTATTCTTGAAGTGATAAAAGATTTTGAAGTAAAGTACATATTAAGTGAAACCTAAATTGAAAGTTATAGTAAAAGCTGCAGTAGATTGATAATACAGTTGCTAAAGTTATATTATCTGGTATACATTATCTTAGAAAGATACTTATACAATTTAATACATTTTTACATAAATTTGAGGGGATGTGTATGAAAAACGTTGATAAGATAACTAATAGCAAATTGTTAGTTGTGTTTCTGGTAATATCCGCTTTCCTTATACGTCTATCATCTTTATTTACGATCTACTCCAACGGAAAAATCATATTTGTTGGGGCAGATCCATTTTATCACGTCAGGCGAATAGTTTATTCAGCACAGCATTTTCCTGATACTATAACTTTTGATACTTATCTCAATTATCCATTTGGTTATGAAATCGGATGGCCACCGCTCTATGATCAGGTCATTGCATTTTTGGCATTAGTTGTGGGCAATGGAAATCCCAGTATCAGTACCATAGAAATGGTTAGTGCAATATTTCCTGCTTTGCTGGGAGCTTTGACAATCCTTCCCCTCTATTATCTTGCTTCGGCCATCTTTGACAAAAAAACAGCAATTGCAAGCGCAGTCATAATCTCACTTATCCCTGCACACTTGATTATATCAGAAGCCGGATTTACTGACCACCATGTGGCAGAAGTCCTTCTTTCGACTACAGCATATGCATTGTTAATAATTGCTTTGAAGCAAAGCCGGGAAATAGACCTCAAATTTTCGAATATCAAAACTCTGGAACCAAAGTTGCTTATAAAGCCAGTTTTATTATCCATTGCTGCGGGACTCATACTTGCCCTTACAATCTTTACCTGGATCGGATCACCTATTTTCCTGGGCCTGGTAGGACTATATATATTTGTCCAGTTCACAGCCGACCTCAAAGAAAAAAGACAATCTGAATATGCATTAATCAATGTAATTATTGTTTATACCACAATACTTCTGTTCATTGTACCTATTATTGAAAGAACCCTGAGACCCGGACTTGAAGTGAGTGGAATGTTCCTTTCCTGGTTCCATGTTACTTTTGTCGTAGCTCTATTGTTAGCATCATCATTTAGCGGAATTATTGCAAAAATATTTGACATAAAGAATATACGCTGGATGTACTATCCCGTAGTAATCATAACGATTGCTGCTATTGGAACTGTTTTAATAAACCAGGTTCTTCCTTCCTTTTACCAGAATGTAATCGAGGGAATGGAGTATCTGGGAGGAGATGCCAGTATTCTGGGAACAATTGCCCAGGCACGTCCTTTATTGTTTGATCAGACATTTACACTCGTACACGTGTGGAATTATTTCACCATCTTTAGTTTAACAGCAATCATTGGTCTTGCTATTTTTACTGCAAACCTGAATAATAAAAAATATCCACCTGAGATGGTCTTTTTCTTTACATGGACAATAATTGTTCTGGTCCTGACTCTTTCACAGAGAAGATTTGCCTATATGCTTGCAATCAATTTTGCTGTATTGTCGGGATACTTCGTGAACTCACTCTATGGATTGTGGAAAAATGAACAAAAACAGGACACTAAGACTAAATCCAAGTCTAATTCTAAGTCTAAATCTAAGAAAGCAGCATCAAAAACACCTGTATGGGAAACTGTTACAAGTGCTTCTATTATGCTGATATTTATTCCTATAATTTCTTTTTCTTTCTTCGCACCTATAGTTGATACCCTTGGTGACCCCGAAACTCCTTCTTCTGACTGGCAGGAATCTCTTGAGTGGCTCGAGGCAAATAGCCCTGAAACCTCATTTTACCTTGAACCTGAAGAAACACCCGAATATGGAGTACTAAGCTGGTGGGATTACGGTAACTGGATACTTTATATCGCAAAAAGGCCCGTGGTTGCAAACAATTTCCAGACGGGAATTGAAGATTCGTCTCACTTTTTCGCCACGACAAACGAATCGGATGCCTTATCCATTCTTGAAAAAAGAAATGTGAAATACGTGATCACTGACAACCAGATGACAATTAGAAAATCCCAATCCATATTTGATGTTGCCGGAGAAAGTTACTACAAGGGAAATACATCCAACAACTACCTTCAGGAAGAAGAAATCCGGGAAACAACTCTAGTAAAACTGCATCTGTTTGACGGATCCGATCTTGGAAACCTTAGATTGATCCATGAATCTGAGCAAGCGAGCTTAAGGATGAATCTCGACGAAAGTTCTGACAAAAACCCTGATAATTATACTGAAATAAAGAATGTAAAAATATTTGAGTATGTACCAGGTGCTACAATAGAAGGTTTTGCCAGCCCGGGACAGAACGTATCAGCAAAAGCAAATGTGACTCTAGACAACGGCCGTACATTTGAGTATCAGAATAAAGCTACTTCCGACAATTCAGGCTGGTATGAATTGAAAGTTCCCTATTCAAATGCTACACAATATAATCAGAGCATAGAACCCTATTATGTGACAATAGCCGAAAATGCAAATTACACAAAGCAGATTTCAGTAGAAGAAGCGGATGTAATTAATGGCAACAGATTAAGAGTAGATTTTATTCCACAAGAGTAAATCTAGGCAGCGGGCAAGTGCATCTTGTTGGCATGACACGTAATAACTTCATTATTTTCACCCTGCTCACAACAGCATTATTAACCATCCCGACAATCTAAGTATTCTCAAAATTCGAGGATGATAAATTATGGATGGGAAAAAACAGATTTACCTTGCAGGCCCTCTTTTTTCTAAAGCAGAAAGAGACTTTAACTTATATCTCAGGGACAGGTTGGTAGAGATAGGATTTAAGGTATTCCTGCCACAGGAAGACGGAAATGACACACTTTCAAGCAGACTTGAAGAAAGGATGAAAAACATCTTCGAAAACGATGTAGAAGGTATCGACGGTTCGGATATCGTACTTGCTGTACTTGACGGTGGCAGCGACGTTGACTCCGGGACTGCCTGGGAGATGGGATACGCGTATGCAAAGGGAATACCTGTCCTTGGACTCAAAACCGATTTCAGGACCTTTGGGGATGAAGGCATCGTCAATCTCATGATGGAAATGTCTGTTGCAAAACTGGAAAGGGATGTTGATAATATCCTGAAAGAGCTTGAAAACTACAAATAAGCAGTAGAATTTGTTGTATCCTCAACAACAAATCAACCTTTAATTCTGCATGAATTTCTTATTTTAAGGTATTGCTATATGAAGAAATTTGGAAAAAAGACACAAGTGAATATCTCTACGTTCTTATTCCCTCTACTTTACATTTTTAGTACCAGTTGGAAAATGCTGGTTTTATTTTTCCAATCAGCTAATTTCTATAGAAAAGGCAATCATTCCTTTATACAGCTCTTCTCACGAATATCTTTCTCAAGAACTTCTCCTTGGGGCTCTTTTTCTGCAAATATCTGCCCTTCAAAACAGTAGACCTCAGCACCTGTTGTCCAGGCATCATGCGGAAGACCTGCTTTCAGGCACGTATGGCTCAGGAATTCCACTTCATCCATATCATGTTCCGGCGCTACCTGAGGAAGGAGCAGACCCTGACGGTAATCTCTCTTAACTATTAGTCCATGCCTGCCGATCTCAATGGAAGATGGAATGTCATTAGGAGCTAAATTCAAACGTTCAGGTGGTGTGAGGATTGTAACCTCAACAGTTATATGGTCCATCTCATCTTTGCTTACCGGCGGAAATCTCGGATCCCTGAAACCTGCGGAAATAGCCGAGTCAGTGACGGCATATTTCAGAGGAGAATCAGCATAAGGATGACCTATGCAGCCTCTAAGTTCCCCGTTCTTGTTCAGAGTTACGAAAACTCCCCTTGTCTCAGCGAACACCGGGGGAAGCTGTATCTCTGAACCATCAATCATCTCACCGGTCCAGAGGTATGTTTCTATTGCATCCCTTGCCAGTTTCACGACTTTCTTGCCTTGATCTTCTGTTAGCAATTCGAACTTATCGTCCATGCACATACCCCAATTATCATCAATTACAAAATCAACGATACCGAATGCCTTCTGATATCGCCAGACTTGCAGGCCCTTACGGGCCATAAATTAGAATTTGTATCTCATTGGTTATGTCTGTATCGTGAAGCTGCATCTTTAAGGGCTTCAATGCCAGGAAGGGACATACCGGCAAGATAATCAATACATGCACCACCACCCGTGCTCAGGTGAGAGAACCTGTCATCATATCCCAGATTTCTGATCTCGGCAGAGATGTGTCCGCCACCGGCTATTGAGTAATCAGAATGAACAGCTGCCTTTATAATCTCATGAGTTCCCAGTGCAAAGGGATCAAGCTCCGAAAGACCTGCCGGCCCGTTAAGTACAACAGTCTTGGCATTCCTGATTTCCTTGGAATATGCAACTATAGTCTCAATGCCGATATCATTTATCGGGAAGCCATCTGCAGGAAGTTCATCAACCAAAACCTCAACCCTTTTTCCACCATCGTTTAACGCGACATCAACAGGAAGACCAATATTTCCATCATACTCATCAAGTATCTGCTCTCCACGCTCTATCTGGTCAAGATAACCCTGGGATTCTATGAAATCCATGTTAACCTTACCTATGTCAACACCGTTTGCTGCGAGTACAACATTTGCCACAACTCCCGTAAGAAGCATCCGGTCTGCACTTTCGTTGGACAGTACATTCTCGGCGACCTTTAGTGAATCATCTACCTTCGCGCCCCCCAGCACAAATATACAGGGGCATTCACTGCCCTTTAGACCCTTGTCAAGAGAAGTTATCTCTTTTTCCATAACCCTTCCAGCCCCACTTGGCAGAACTTCAGAAAAACCGGTAATTGAGAGCTGGGACCTGTGCGATACCGCAAAAGCATCATTCAGAAATATGTCCACAAGAGGTGCAAGCTTTTTTACCATATGTGTCTGTGCATGTTCTTTTGCAGGACGTTTCAGGCTTTCCTCAGAGTAGAACCTGACATTCTCGAGTAATAACACATCTCCTTTTTCCATGGAAGCAATCCTGGATCCTGCATGGCTGCCAAAGATGTCATCCACATACTCAACCTCTTTTCCAAGATAAGCTGACATGCGTTGTGCATGCGGTTTCATAGTAGTAAAATCGCTTTTTCCGGCTCTGCTCTGATGCGCAAGCAACACGACCTTGGCATCTTCCAGGTCTTCTAATGTGGGGATGTGGCTTTTTATCCTCATATCATCAAGGATGTTCTCCTCGGGGTCCATGGGTACATTCAAATCCACTCTCACGAGGATAGTTTTTCCATCCACATCAAAATCATCGATAGTAAGATAATCTCTGGCAGTCAAATTTCCATCACCATTAAAATTGTCACCTGTAAATATCTGGCAATATAGGTCTATATACATAATATCTTTATGAGATATAAATACAGACAACTATCATTAATTTTGGTGTAAATAGACCAATAAGATATAATTTTTGCGTCTTTCACAAAACCTTAATCCAAAAATTTACCAAAGATTAGTCGAAGGTTAGCAAAAGCTAATATTTGTTGACCTGTAATTCTCAACGGCAATCAATGGAAATTTTCATCGGTGATAAAATGAAAATAATCGGAATTTCAGGAAGTCCTAAAACAGACGGCAATAATGATACACTCATTGGAAAAATGCTTGGTATTGCAGAGGAAAGAGGGTTTGAGACTGAGACTGTCCTGATCTCAGGATCTGAAATTGGTCCCTGTACTGCCTGCGGAGTCTGCGGAAAAGGAGAAAAATGCCCAATAGATGATGATATGCAGCCAGTATACGATAAACTTGCACAGGCAGACGGCATTATCGTATCCTCACCTGTATATTTTGGAACAATGACCGCACAGCTCAAGGCACTTTGTGACAGGAGTGTCCTGCTCAGAAGGCAGGGTTTCCAGTTGAACAACAAAGTGGGTGCAGCAATGGCCATCGGCGGTTCCAGGAACGGAGGCCAGGAAAAGACGGTCCAGTCAATACATGAATGGATGCACATACATGGCATGATAGTTGTCGGTGATGGCGGGCACTTCGGAGGAATACTCAAAAAACCTGCTGCTGAAGACGAAGAAGGTATAAAAACAGCAGAAGATACCGTCAATAAATTGTGCGATGTTCTGCAAATGATGAAATAATCCGAAATATCTTTTTTAGGGTTATTAAAAGCCCTTTATCTTTATTTTTTCTCTTATAACAAACGATTTAAGCAAATTGATACAATATTGTTTTGGGGAACAATATTCAAACTGTGGTGTTATCAATGAGTGAAACGATCAATCCTCAAGCAAAAGACCTCGAATTCAGACCACCAGATGATTTTGTAAAAAATGCAAATATCAATGACTCTGATGTCTACAAAAAAGCCAACGAAGACTTTGAAGCATTCTGGGAAGAACAGGCAGAAGAAATAGAATGGTTCGAGAAATGGAATAATGTTCTTGAATGGGAACCTCCTCACGCAAAATGGTTTGTTGGTGGAAAGCTGAATGCGTCGTATAATTGCCTTGATGCAAATGTCAGAAAAAACGGAGACAAGATTGCCATTATCTGGGAAGGGGAAAACGGGGAGATCCGGAAGTACACCTATAAAGAACTCCTTGTAGAAACTTCTCGTTTTGCAAACGTACTTAAAGAACTTGGCGTGAAAAAAGGTGATATTGTTACCATTTACCTGCCAATGATACCTGAGATAGTCATCGCGATGCTTGCATGTGCCAGGATAGGTGCTCCCCATAGTGTGGTTTTTGCGGCTTTCTCCGGTGAGTCACTGTGCACACGTATCTCAGATGCTGAAAGCGACCTTGTCATAACCTGTGACGGTTACTATCGAAGAGGGAAAATAGTCGAGCAGAAAAAAAAGGTTGATTGCGGGCTGGATTCCTGTAGCGCGGTCCAGAAGGTTGTTGTTGTCAAACATCTTGACAACGATATCAATATGAGAGCCGGGAGGGATATATGGTGGCATGATCTCATGGAAGCATCAGGACCTGTGTGTGAGCCTGAGGCAATGAACTCAGAAGATATGCTATTTTTAATGTATACCAGCGGCACTACCGGAAAGCCAAAAGGGATCGTGCATACCACAGGAGGATATATGGTCGGGACACATATAACCGCAAAATGGATCTTTGATCTCAAGGACGATGACATTTATTGGTGTACCGCTGACTGTGGCTGGATAACCGGGCATTCCTATATTGTCTACGGACCACTCTCAAACGGTGCAACCATTGTGATGTATGAAGGTGCTCCTGATTATCCGGAAAAAGACAGGTTCTGGGACATTGTGGAAAAGCATAAGGCAACCATACTATACACAGCTCCCACAGCAATCAGGTCCTTTATGAAATGGGGAGATACATGGCCTGCAAAACATGATCTTTCAACACTCAGGCTGCTGGGTTCTGTGGGAGAGCCTATCAATCCCGGTGCATGGATTTGGTATCATGAAAATATAGGAAAAGGCAGGTGTCCTATTGTAGATACATGGTGGCAGACAGAGACAGGAATGGTACTGATATCACCTCTTCCGGGAATCACAACTTCAAAACCCGGGAGTGCAACTCTCCCTTTCCCGGGAATTAAGGCAGCAGTACTAGATGACAATGGAAATGAAATGCCTCCGGGAGAGGATGGCCTGCTGGCTATCACCAGACCCTGGCCCAGTATGGTCAGAACTATTCATGGAAATGAAAAGAGGTTTATAGAGACATACTGGGAAAAATGGGACAAAAATACCTATTTTGCCGGTGATGGGGCAAAACTGGACGATGATGGCTATTTCCATATTAGTGGACGAGTTGATGATGTAATCCAAGTAGCCGGTCATCGTATCGGTACGGCAGAAGTCGAAAGCATACTGGTATCATATCCATCGGTTGCAGAAGCAGGAGTTGTGGGCAAATCAGATGAGATAAAGGGAGAAGTCATCTATGCCTATGTGATCTTAAAGTCCGGCATATCCGGAGATGATAAGCTGAAAAAAGAGCTTATTGAACATGTTAGTTCCAATATAGGACCCTTTGCGCGTCCTAAGAGAATCATCTTCTCCGATGAATTGCCAAAGACACGCAGTGGCAAAATCATGCGCAGAGTGCTCAAAGCCATAGCCAATGGAAAGGATACAGGCGACGTTACCACGCTGCAGGATCCGGAAGTTGTTGATGAGCTAAAAAAGAAAACATTAGAAGAGGAGTGACTATTACAATATTTCCTTAGAGAACCGTAAAGGTTCTCTTTGTTTTCACTCCTCTTTTCAAAATTTCAGGCCTATACTTTCAGCGATCGATTTCAGGTCAACATTTCTTTCCAGCAGCTCGACCATTCTGTCGAGCTTTACCTTTTGTTTTATGTGAGCGTGACCCATCAGTTGCTCCATCCTCTCAATCGTAGTCATGGTATCACCGCGAACAAGAATCACGGGGATGTTCGCCTCTTCGGCACTTGCAAGGACAGCACCGCTCGGAAGCATGTTCCCTGTCAGCACCAGACATTTCACCCTTGTTTCGATGGCAGCCATCTGTATATCAGCCCTGTCACCACCGGTTATCACCGCACTGTTAGGAATTCTCCTGAAATACTTGATAGCAGAACCTGCTTCCATGGCTCCGACAAGATAATTATCAACAAACTCTTCAAGCCTGTCTGCACCTACAAGAACTTCTGCACGCAAACCTTCAACTATTTCAGAGATCGGCACCGAACGAAGTGTCTTATCCTGCTGAATAACCCCGAATACCCTGATACCTTTTTTCTCCAGGAAAGGAACAACAAGCTCGGTAACTCTTTCCATCATATCTGCTGGTACTTCGTTGAGGATGATACCTGCAAGTATTTTTGAATCCTGTATTATGCGAAGATCACACAATATACGATCGATTGCATAGATGGAATCAAAACGTGTCACAAGAAGCATTTTGGTCTGGAGTTTGGAAGCTATCTCGGGATCAGAAAGACCATACATAGCCCCTCCGCCAATACCTCCCGTGCCTTCTACAAAAACAACATCCTTATCTTCCGAGATAATAGAATAGGCTTCCAGAAGCCTCTCATCAAGATCCTTTTTGACACCTGTAAGTGCATCATCTATCAAACTGTCTGTCAGGTGAATAGGAGTTATCAGTTTAGTAGGATCATCGAGTCCGAGCATTTCCTTAATGCTTTCAGCATCTTCATCCGTGAGAGAACCATGCACATCTATCAGGAGATTTCCCACTGGTTTCATGTATCCGACTGCGTAACCTTTGTCCCGGAATATCTTTCCCAGCCCCATACAGATGGAGCTTTTACCTGAAAATTTCTCTGAAGAACTAACCAATATCGATGCCATTATCTTGCTCCCTTGAATCTGATTTCCATAACATTGAACCCTGCGAAGTATTATTGATATATGTTTGTTACAGCTTAGTTTACATCTATAGTGAACCTTACATCCATTGCGACACAGCCTTCCCCATCCTGCATCACCATCAAAGGATTTATTTCGAACTCCAGGATCTCGGGGAAGTCCATCACAAGTTGCGAGATCTTCATAAGCGCGTCAATGATAGAATTGATATCTGCAGGTGTCTCACCCCTCACACCCGCAATCAAAGGATAGGTTTTGATTGACGACACCATGTGTTTTGCTTCATCTGCACTTATCGGTGCCACGGCAAATGAGACATCCTTCAGGAACTCCACATAGGTACCACCAAGCCCGAACATAAGAAGCGGACCAAACTGCGGATCCCTGTTCATGCCAATGATAACCTCTTTTCCACCGGAAAGCATTTTCTGAACCTGCACGCCCGCTATCCTTGCATCCGGCATATAACGATGGACATCCGACATCATGGAATTATAGGCACGTTCTACATCATCCGCATGCTTCAGGTTAAGACGTATACCTCCCACATCGGTCTTGTGAGATATGTCCGGCGAGACTATTTTCATGACAACGGGATAGCCAATCTCTTCAGATACCCCGACAGCCTCAGGAAGTGTTTTCACTATTCGGGAATCAACCACATTAATACCATAAGAAGCCAGTATGTCCATGGATTCAAGACCGAGTATGCGTTCCTTATTTGAGATAGCTTCCTTTATTACGGCATCCGCAGCATCTTTGTCAGAACTGATCTCCTCTGATGAAGTGTATTTTCTATTTCTTATTGAGTAATAACTGCATAATGCATCCATGCTGTTAACTGCCCGCTCCAGGGATGGGTAATTAGGGATACCGTTTTTTTGCAGCAGATCCTCCCCTTCCGAAATACGTGTCCCCCCTGCAAGGTTACACAAAATCGGTTTTTCCGATTTTCTTATCGCATTAACTATCTTTTCGGCGATCTCACCCACATCGGTCATTGCCTGGGGAGAAACAAGAAGAATTACACCATCTACGTTACCATCTGCAAGTACGATTTCCAAAGCATGCGCATATACATCCGCACTGGCATCCCCCAGAACATCTACCGGGTTGTATATATTCGCAGCAGGAGGCAAGGTATCACGCAATTTACTGATGGTTGGTTCCTCAAACGATGCAATGTTCAACCCGGCACTGGCACATGCATCCGCCGTCAATATGCCAAGACCACCAGCATTAGTAACAATAGCAATGTTCCTGCCCTTCGGAAGAGGATAAGATGAAAAAGCCCTTGAGAGGTCAAGCATTTCTATCAAAGAGTCTGCACGTATGACCCCACTTTGTCTGAAAGCTGCATTATAAGCTGCATCAGACCCTGCAAGCGTTCCGGTATGTGAGGAAACCGCTCTTGAACCTACAGAGGTGCGTCCGGATTTCACAATGATTACCGGCTTGGACCGGGTGACATCCTGTGCTATCCTGATGAAATCGGGACCGCTTTTCACACCTTCCAGATAAGCAGCAATAACTTTAATGGAAGTATCTTTTTCAAAAAATTTCAGAAAATCATTTTCATCCAGGTCTGCCTTGTTCCCTAAGCTGACAAACTTGGAAAAGCCTACATTTGTTTTATCCGCCCAGTCCAGAGCCACAGTACAGATTGCACCTGATTGCGACATCATAGCAATATTGCCCTTATGTGCCATATTTGCTGCAAAGGTCGCATTAAGACCGGAATCAGTGTCGATAATTCCAAGACAATTGGGCCCCACCATTCTGATACCGTATTGTTTGCATATCTCAACACATTCCCTTTCCAGACGGGCACCCTCTACACCTGCTTCCTTGAAACCGGCTGATATGACAACAACATTCGCTACACCTGCCTTTCCACACTGGGCTATAGCTTCGGGGACGAGCTTTGCAGGAATAACTATGACAGCAAGATCAACACTTTTCTCCTTCGGTATATCAAGAATGCTTTGGTAGGCACTGAACCCGAGTATTTCAGTATCTTTGGGGTTTATAGGTATAATGTTCTCAAAACCGTTTGCTACCAGGTTTTCAAGTACCGCTCTTCCTACTTTACCTTCTTTTCTGGAAGCACCTATCACTGCCACAGCCTTCGGATTAAACATTCTGTCAAGCATATTTTTCCCTGAATTTCCCTTGCTAACCTTAAGTCCCGATTATAGATAAAATATTGGGAAAGATAATGGATAATTACTAAACACCGAGAAAAATCAGTTCCGGGATTCATTCCTTATAGCAGACTACTTCTTGTGTTGCTTGAGCACTTCTTCATCTTGATTCTTCAATTGGGAGTCAGTTTCATCAAGACTCACCCTGCGTTTTATGACTATAAATCCGATAACCCAAAGCACAAATACGCTGATTCCCACTATTAATAAGCCATACGATATATTCGATGTCTCAGAAGTAACAGCCATTTCACCTGAAACAGAAGACTCATCTTTCGAATAACTTCCATTTTGTTCTGATAGATTACCTTCATCTTCATCGGAAGGAGTGAGAGATGAATTTTCATCCGCACTTATGGCAAACATTGAAAAGCCGGGAGTTTGAGCTTCATAATGCACATATTTTTCATCTTCATCCGTCTTTTCTGTTGCCAGTGCATCCCATCCACTATGGTAGTTGTATAGTACGATGTTATCATATTCGATATCGTTGGATTCCAGCCACTTCTTTTCTATTTTGAAGTTTACATTTGCTTCAGTGAGTTTGTAAGGCGCATACTGACTTTTCCCTACCCACACATTAAAATTCTTGTAAACTATACCGGGAGGATTCTCAGTTACAAAAGTTGAGGTGTTCTTCAATGATTCAACTATTGTCTTGACCTGCCCCCCGCTTAACTGTGGCATGAAACTAATTGATATAATGCCTGTCTTTCCTTCGCTAAAATCAAAAACCGTTTCGTTACCGCTCAGAACCGATTCGAAGGAAAAGTCGGTGAACTCAATATTGTCATACGGTTCATGTGCCTGATTAGAAATACCTGAATTGCTGCTCCCTGAACTGCTGGAGGATGAACTGGTACCACTTGTGTCAGCTGAGTTTCCGGAATCTGCCGAATCCGTTGAATCTTCAGTAGTTGTATTGCCTGAAGCACTGTTTATAGCTTCATTACTCTCATTGTCATCTTCTGCATGCTGAACCTCATCCTCGCCTTGTTCTTCATCACCTGAAGAAGTGTTTTCAGAATAATTTTCATCATCGGTTTGATCTTCAGCACTATCTGACTCGTTACTATCGACAGATGATCTATCGTCCTCTGAATCATCCGACTCATTGTTATCCTCTGAGGAAATTTCATTTCTCCGATCATTAGTATTCGCATTGCCGGCTTTGGAATCCTCTTCAGAAGAGTTATCATCCTCGGCATTTCCATCACTGCTATGTGATTTCGAATTTTCGTCAGAGGAGTGATTACTTTGTCCTTTTTTCTCTCTGTCATTCGAGGAATCATCTTCCATATCATCTGACTCGTTGTCATCATCAGATGAATTATCATCACCCGATTCATTACTATCTTCAGAGGAAGTATCATCTTCGATTTGATCTTCCTTCACATTACCCGACCTGACATCATCATTGGATGAATCATCACCTGTGTCGCTATCTGATTCGGCATCACCATCAGAAGGACTATTTTCATCGACACCATCCTCCTCCGAATCGTCCGATCCTGTATCGTCATTGGATTGATTGTCATCTTCATTGGCATCTTCAACATCATCTGGTTCAATGTCATCAGATGAAGTTTCATCCTCATTATCGCCGGAATCTTCATTGGTATCTTCAACATCATCTGGTTCAATGTCATCAGATGAGGTTTCATCCTCATTATCACCGGAATCTTCACTGGCATCTTCATCATCGTCTGGTTCGATATCATCAGATTCTCCATCATCATCAGAAGATTTGCCATTCCCACTGTCATTCGACTTGCCAGCGTTGTCATCTTCTTCAGGAGATGATTCATCATTAGAATCATCACCGACATCACTATCATCGTTTTTGGATTCCGAATCATCGTCAGAAGAATGATCATTTCCTCCATTCTTCTCCTTTTTGTCCGAGGAATCTTCTACGTCATTATCGGAATCATTTTCACTGCTCTCAGAAGAATCTGCTATCGCCAATCCAGGAATCAGCAGCAGAGAAGAGATAAAGACTAAGAAAACAATTATTTTTTTATGAGTACATTGACCTGTCCCCGTAGTTCTCACTCTTTGAGAAAAAAAGAACATATCATGAATCCCCACCATCAACGAATTTGTTTTAATCTGGATTGCAATAAGCTTTATAGAAACTGTTTTTAGTATATAATTACCTGATAAGAAAATTCATTGATCCAAATAGACTGAAATGCTAATTGCATCAGCTAAATTCATAATCAATTTAGTTTAATATTTTTAAAAAGAATAGATGACTAACGTTTCAAGCGACGATAGCGTTTTCCGTCAGGATTACCAAATTGCATCCGGGCCTTCTCATAATATTGCTCACAATATTCTCTCTTGGTGTAGCCAAACAATCCGATAAAAACAACTCCCAGCAAAACCAAAATGAATATAGCTGATCCAGTTGATTTTTCATCCTGATTTGCAATATTGCTTTCCTTGATTGCTTTGTCATCCACTGACTTTTTTGCATTATTGTCATCTGGTGACAATGCAATCGTTTCACCACTTGTCCCTGAATTTATAGCTTCCTCTTCTACACTTGAAATAGAAAATGGGGAAAAACCAGGGGTTTCAGCAACATAATAGGAATATTCATCACTCTCACTAATTCTGGAAGTCGGTAACTGAGTCCATTGATCTCCAGAGTACCTGAGCAACTTTATTGAGTCAGGATCGATGTCGTTGGAAGAAATCCAGCTCTTTTCTACCTTAAACGCTATCTTTGCATCAGAAATTATCTCAGGAAGGATTTTTCCATCTCCAACCCATATGTTAAGATTCTTATAAACATTTCCGGAAGGAGCTTTGGAAACAAGCGTAGAAGTTTTTTTGAGCATTTCTATAACTGTTCTTGTCTGTCCGCCATTGATACCTGTAGTAAAACTGACAGAAGTTATGCTGTTATTCTTTTTTACGAAACTGAAAACTGTTTCCACATCCTTCAGGACAGGTTTTATAGTGTAATCTTTGAAATCAATGTTCTCATATGCCTCACCGGTATTTTGAGAGCCACCTCCACCGCCCCCACCACCACTTATGCTACTGGAAGTAGTTGGGGTGGTCTCGTTACTGTTTTCCGATTGCTCCTTCACATTTATCGATATTGTTTCGTAATCATTTAATTCCTGGTCTGTAACCTGAAAAGAAACTGTATGTAGTCCTTTTTGATCAATGGTAGGGGACCATGAAAAAAAGCCGCTTGAATTGTTGAATGTAGCTCCGGCAGGCAATCCATTTGCAGATAGGAATAATTCATCATTATATCCATCAGAGGCATTTACAGTAAAAAGCAATGTATCATTAACAATAACAGTTCTGGATCCGATTCTTTCAAGTTCAGGAGGCATATTTGTTTCGTCTACAAATATAGTTGCAGAAGCACTTGAATTTAGATCTCCATCGGAAACGAGGAATTGCACATCATAAATGCCTGAATCACTATAATCCGGGGTCCAGATGAAAGTGTTTCCACGCAAAGTCCCAAATGATGCATTAGTTGAAAGAGATAAAGAATCACCATCAATATCTGAAACACTTAAGTTTACAAAAAGAGTTTCCGTTTCGTTAACAGTATAAGTTTCAGTTTCATCCAGATAAATCACAGGAGCACGATTAACATCGTGTACATCAATCAAAACCGATGCGAACGATTTGAAATCAAATATGCCATTATCCATCGCCATAAACTCAACAACATATGTGCCTGCCTGCTCATAGGAAGGAGTCCACTCAAACGATCCTGTTGTACTCTCAAAGGTAGCATCATCTGGATATGTTCTCATTGAATAGCTAAGACCATCACCATCATAATCAATAGCACTGATTTCAAAAGAAAGAGTACTGTTCTCATTTACTGACTGTGGCGAAATAGGATTGAAGACAGGAGGAGAATTATGGACGTCAACCATTATTTCTACAGCTTTCACATTTGAACTTGATATGCCGTCATTTGCTGTGAAAACTATATTATTTCTTTCTTTAGCGTGCTTTGTTGGAATCCACTGGAATATTCCGGTTGAACTATTAAACGAAGCACCATCTGGCAAGGCACTCACATTAGAGTAAATCAGATTATAACCATCAGGATCAAAACCAGCCAATGATATATTGACTGATTCACTTACGTTCACTGCCACATCAGAGATATAATACAGGATTGGTTGGCGATTCACATTTTTAACATTGATTTTCGCAGTTCGGACCACTTCTTCACTACCATCGTTCACTGCAAAGTTTATCGTATAGTTTCCCGAGTCATTATAGGAAGGGAGCCATGAAAATTTGTTATTGGAAATCGTGCCAAAAGGTACATTTTTAGTAAATTCAAGGATGTCATCATCTGGATCGGAAGCCATCAGTGTAATCTCTAGAAAAGCATTTTCTTCCGTTTCAGAATCGGCAATTGTGGAAAACACAGGTGGACGGTTCACATCCAGTACTGTAATGGCAATATATTCAGAGTCATTGTATTCTCCATCGTTGGCAATGAATTCAACATAATGAACACCTGACTGGTCATATCTTGGTATCCATTCAAAAACACCTGATATATTATCCAAACTTGCACCTTCAGGTAAATTTGAGGAAAAGTATCTGATATTGCTATTATGAGAATCCGTTACGGATAATTCAAATGTCAGCGTACTATTTTCACTTACAGATTTGTCACCTATTAATTCAAGAACAGGAGCATTGCTTACTCCAAGAACATTATCATCGGTAAGCAGACTGTCGGCTGCTGCAGAAGAAGTAAACAAAGCCAACAGAATAAGAAGGAGATATGAAAACAATCTACTGAATTTACAGTAGGAGTTTACTGGGGAATCCTGAAATGTGCAAGGAAATCTGAAAGCTATATGTACCACCGCTTATACGGCAATATTTTCTTTTCATGAGATAAATATTACTGAAGATATAGCTATAAATATAAATTTTCAGTTATTTATATATCTAAATAAAGAATCAGGATACTTGGACCCTGTCCTGTAAATAGGTTAAAAAATAGCCTACGACTATCTTTTAACACGTCTGTAACGTTTTCCATCAGGATTACCAAGATTCATCCGAATCCTTTCGTAATACTGTTCACAATAATTTCTTTTATTGTAGCCTAGCAGCCCAATGAAAACAGCTCCCAGAAGAATCAAAACAAACGGAATAAAACCGGTTGATTTTTCATCCTGGTTTGCAATATTACTTTCTTGTGTTACCATTTCGTCCACTGAATTTTTGACATCATTGTCCTCTGATATGGATTCTGCCTTTTCGTCACTTGCCTGCACACCTACAGTTTCTTCTTCAACGCTTGAAATAGCAAAGGGTGAAAATCCAGGAGTTTCGGCAACATAGTAGAAATACTCATCATTCTCACTGGTTCTGGAAGTTGGCAACTGTGTCCACTGGCTTCCTGAATGCCTGAGCAGTTTTACTGAATCAGGATCAATGTCATTATCATCAATCCAGCTCTTTTCTACCTTAAACACTATCTTCGCATCGGAGATTAGTTCCGGAAGGAATTTTCCATCTCCCATCCAGATGTTCATGTTCTTGTAAACAGTTCCCGAAGGATCTTCAGAGGCAAGCGTGGAAGTATTCTTGAGCATTTCAACTACTGCTTTTGTCTGTCCGCCATTGATGCCTGTAGTGAAGCTTACAGAAATTATGCTATTGTCTTCTTTTACAAAGCTGAAGACAGTTTCCATATCCTTTACAACAGACTTGATGACATAATCTTTGAAATCAATATTCTCATATGCTTCGCCAGTAGCACCTCCTCCGCCACCGCCTCCACCACCAGAACTGCTGGAGCTTGAGCTTGTGCTGGTTGATGAGTCCTTTACGGTTATTGAAACGGTCATATAATCCGAATCATCTCCGTCGGTTACCTGAAACTTAACAGGGAATGTTCCCTTCTGACTATCAGAAGGAGTCCAGCTAAACAGGAGGGTGGAATTATCGAATGTTGCATTGGTCGGCAAAGTACCCTCTACTACTGAATAGTTGAGAGGATCGTTGTCATATATATCAGTTGCATTGATCATAAACTGGACATTATTGTTTATTTCCACTGTTTTAGATGAAACCTGCTCGAATTTAGGAGGAGCATTCACATCGTTGACAGTTACAGTAGCTATTGAGGTAACGTTTGATTTTCCATCTGACACTGCAAATTCTATATTATAAGCACCACTGTCAAGATAACCAGTATTCCAGATGTAAGAGCCTCCATTGAGTGCTCCTGAAGCATTGTCACTATTATTCACCCATACGGTG
Source organism: Methanolobus sp. ZRKC2 (assembly GCF_045291185.1). Classification (NCBI taxonomy): domain Archaea; kingdom Methanobacteriati; phylum Methanobacteriota; class Methanomicrobia; order Methanosarcinales; family Methanosarcinaceae; genus Methanolobus; species Methanolobus sp. ZRKC2. The sequence goes on from NZ_CP146980.1 coordinate 1,373,500, forward strand.
ATAGAATCATCCTCGTCAGGATCGGATGCACCAAGAGTAATTGTTAGTGTAGCATTTTCATTTACAGTATAGATTGATTCAAGAGAAGTAAATTCAGGATCACGATTTACATCACTAACGACTATCGGGACAATCAAAATATCCTCAACAACGTCATCTGTAACTGAGAATGTTACATTATAAGTGCCTGCTTCATTGAAATCAGGAGTCCAACTCAATGTTATTCCACTAGAATTTGAAGACGTTGTAGCATCGGAGGGATCACCTGAAACCTCATATGTCAGAGAATCACCGTCCGCATCAGTTGCTGTTACAGTGAATGAAAGAGGATCACCTTCGTTGACATTCTGCTGGCCTACATGATTGAATTGTGGCGCACGGTTGACGTTGGTCACAGTTATTTTAATGGTCTCACTATCAAATGCAATTCCGTCGGTTACATTGAACTTGATATAGTGAATTCCAGAATCATTATACGTAGGAGTCCAGTTGAAGAAATGACCGGAGATAGTACCATTACTGGCATTCTTACTGAAAGTAAGGAGGTCATCATCAATATCACTTGCATTGAGCAGCAAGGAGAGTTCATCACCTTCATTGACAAATTGGTCAGCAATAGTAACGAATTCAGGAGCATGGTTTACGTCATTAACAGTGATAGTAACAACGGAGTGATCCGAGAGCTCACTATCATTGACACTGAAATTGATGTAATGAATACCGATGTCAGAGGAAGTAGGAGTCCAGTTGAAGAAATGACCGGAGATGGTACCGATACTGGAATTCTTACTGAAAGTAAGGAGGTCATCATCAATATCACTTGCATTGAGCAGCAAGGAAAGTTCATCACCTTCATTGACAAATTGGTCAGCAATAATACCAAATTCAGGAGCATGGTTTACGTCATTAACAGTGATAGTAACAATGGAGTGATCCAGGAGTTCACTGTCATTGACACTGAAATTGATGTAATGGGTACCAATGTCAGAGGAAGTAGGAGTCCAGTTAAAGAAGTGACCGGAGATACTACCATTACTGACATTCTTGCTGAAAGTAAGAATATCATCATCAGCATCACTTGCATTGAGGAGCAAGGAGAGCTTCTCAGCTTCATTGACAAATTGATTAGCAATAATACCGAATTCTGGAGCATGATTTACGTCATTAACAGTGATAGTAACAATGGAATGATCCAAGAGCTCACTATCATTAACACTGAAATTGATGTAATGAATACCGATGTCAGAGGAAGTAGGAGTCCAGTTGAAGAAGTGACCGGAGATAGTACCAATACTGACATTCTTACTGAAAGTAAGGCTGTCATCATCAATGTCACTTGCATTGAGCAGCAAGGAAAGCTCCTCACCTTCGTTGACAGATTGGTCAGCAATAGTACCGAATTCAGGAGCATTATTAGAAACAGGTTCTGATTCTACAGTAATAGTAACAACGGAGTGATCCGAGAGCTCACTATCATTGACACTGAAATTGATGTAATGAATACCGATGTCAGAGGAAGTAGGAGTCCAGTTGAAGAAATGACCGGAGATGGTACCGATACTGGAATTCTTACTGAAAGTAAGGCTGTCATCATCAATGTCACTCGCATTGAGCAACAAGGAGAGCTTTTCACCTTCATTGACAAATTGGTCGGAAATAATACCGAACTCAGGAGCATTATTAGAAACAGGTTCTGAGTCCACAGTAATAGAACCATCATTAAGACTGGAATCTGGCAGGAATTCTGAACCAAGGGGTGTGGTCAGCTCCACAACATCAAGAGAAACAGCATCACTTCCAATTTCAATTCCTTTAAAAATTACATCAACTACCGAGACCTGCCCGGTCGCATTAAATTGGTTCATTTCAGTAAGCTCAATATTAACAGTTCCTGGTGAGCTCTTGTTGATCAAAGAACCTGAAACACCTGTGCTAATTATAGCTCCGACAAATTCCACAGTATTATCATTAAAACTAAGAGTAGCGTTCAAAGCTGTAACGTTACTGCAATTTCCAATATTGATGGAAACGTAAGATGTTTCCCCAACATCTAAACTAAGATCATCAACAGATGCAATTGCACCTGAAGCAGCGCTCGCAATAAATACAGGATTAAATATCGAAAGCACAATTGAAATGCTTATAAGAATTTTGACATTATTCAGTAATCTCTTTTTAACTTCGTTTTTAGTAAAAGGATGCATAACTACCACCCTCGATGACAATTTTTAATTAGACTCCAGACTGACAAGATCTAAAGTCATACTCCACTTTTCAGTTAGTGCACTTTACGTACCCTATATTTGATATGTATTGTTTAATGTGGACATCCAGTATTACAACTGATACACCCACATATCTCCACTAAGAGGTAATATACAATAATATATTATAAAATTATTTATTTTGTTCCAAATTATAAAATCACATTAATTAAGGAGCTGAAATAAATATATTATCAGCCAATTTAAATAGTTATTGGTAAAGTTTTTCTATAATGCACGGATATTCTTGACAACTTGGTTTTAATAGAGATGACCTGCTTTGGATGATTTGCTGGAAAAAATTAAACATAACCTTTACCACTGGTTTCAGAACGAATCTGTAATATCCAATACTTTAGCACTCATTGTGGGCATCCTGACTGGGCTTGCGATAGTCCTTTACAATTATGCTCTTATAGGTAGTGAAAGCCTTTTCTTTGGTAGCATTTCCGGGCTCCCGGATTATTATGTAATCCTGCTTCCTGCTCTTGGTGGTCTTCTTGTTGGCATAATTGCACACTTTTTCATAAAAATCAGGCGCTATGATATTGAAGAAGTCATAGAAGCAACTACACTCAGAGGAGGACGAATTTCTCCCAGATACGCTTTCCTGGAAGTCCTTGCATCTGTGATCTCCATTGGTTCAGGAGGATCAGTTGGAAAAGGGGCGCCAGTTGTTCTTGCAGGCTCAGGCATTGGTTCATCCCTCGCCCGAAATCTTAAGATACGTGGAGATCGCGTAAAAATACTCCTTGGATGTGGCGCTGCCGGAGGGATTGCCGCATCTTTCAACGCACCTCTTGGGGGAGTTGTCTTTGCAGTAGAAGTAATTCTGGGTGAACTTGAAGCCAGCACTTTCATACCTATAGTCATAGCAGCAGTCTTTGCTACCCTTGTTTCTAACACTGTCTTCGGAGTCAGAACGATCCAGGTATCGAATTACGAACTTGTGAGTCCTTTCTATGAATCAATACTCTACCTCATCCTTGGAATTTGCGCAGGGATTACTGCAGTCATATTAATGCGGTTTCTGGATGCAACACATGACGCATTCGAAACCCTTAATTTCCACCCTATTGTCAAACCGGCAATTGGTGGTTTGCTTGTAGGAATAATAGGTTATTTCTACCCTCAGGTATTCGGAGTCGGGTACGACACAATTACGGATGCGCTTGCAAACAATCTTGCTCTTAGTCTTATGCTTGCACTTGTTGTCCTGAAGATAGTCGCATTCTCATTCACCCTCGGATCGGGAGGTTCGGGAGGTTCCATAGTCCCCGCATTGTTCACGGGAGCCATGCTGGGCGGCGCATATGGGACTATCGTACATAGCTTATTCCCTGAAATTACCGCCGAATCAGGAGCTTACGCACTTGCAGGAATGGGAGCCTTGCTGGCAGGTACCAGCCACGCACCTCTTGCGGCAATACTCATACTCTTTGAACTGACAAGGGATTACAACCTGATCCTGCCACTCATGTTCGCATGTGTTGTAAGTAATCTGGTATCAAGTGCACTGAATCCCGAATCGATATTCACAGAAGGACTCCGTAAGCGGGGTTTCATCATACGCAAGGGTAAGGAAGTTGACATCATGGAATCCGTGCTTGTACGTGATGCCATGAAGCATAATGTACAGACGGTTTCTGAAAACAAAGACGTAACAGCACTGATAGACCTTATGCAGTCAAGTCGCCACGCCGGATTCCCGGTGCTTGACTCAAGTGGAAAGCTCTGCGGAATAGTAACCCTTAAAGACCTCAGGGACAAAGTCAAAAAAGACGAGTTTGAAAGAAGCATCTGTGACATATCTACCAAAGAAATTGAAGTCGCGTATCCCGACGAAACTCTCAACACAGTTTTAAGACGGCTGGCCTCAAAAGATATCGGGAGACTTCCTGTAGTGTCAAGAGAAGATAACAGGCAACTGCTGGGAATAATAACCAGAAGCGATATTGTCAACGTATACGACAAGAAAGTACTTGAAAAAGTTCATCAGGAAGATGAGTGATACTCATTTCCATAACCTTTTTACAGTCAACTAATAATCTTTCCCAGGAAATATCCCGGAGTGGCCTCATATATACTAACCCTGCAGGACACTCCAGGCCCAAGGCCGGAATCCGGACCACATTCAGGTATCACAACCGGGAGATACGAATCCGTACGTGCCATCATTCCCCGTTGTTTTGCTTCCTTGGAAATAAAAACATTGAATTCACGACCCACCAAAGAGTTCTTGGAATTTAGCTTGATGCTTTCACAAGCATCATGAAGTTCGTTGGACCTTCTGACAATGATACGGGAATCGATCTGCCTGAAATCCAGGGCCTTTGTAAGTGGGCGGGGAGTATACCTGGAGATATTCACCTTGTCCGGACGGAACTCCTTTACCCATTCGAGGCTTTTCCGAAAATCTTCTTCTCCTTCTCCGGGAAAACCTACTATAATATCTGTAAAAAGAGTCAGGTCATCGAATCTTTCCCTGAACTTCCGTATAACATCGTTAGCTTCTTCAATACCATGATAACGATTCATCTTTTCAAGGACACTGTCAGAAGCTGACTGTATAGGAAGATGCAACAACTTGTAAACTTTCTCATTCTCAAAAGAATCAAGCAGATCATCAAGAATAGGAATTACTGAAAAGGGATTCATCATTCCTACTCGCACCTTGAAATCCCCGGGTATGCCACATATCATATCCAACAGTTCAGGCAGAAGTACACTCTTATCTGTTCCATATTGCCCATTGTCCTGGGATGTCAGCCATATTTCCCGGCATCCTTCAGAAACAGCATTCTTGATATCTGCAAAAATTTCCTCCGGCTCAAAGGATCTTAGCTTCCCACGGGCTATACTTACGATACAGTAGGCACAGGAATAATTACAACCCTGGGATAGCTGGCAGATGTGTATGTTGGGATTGAAGCGTATGCGGGGCACATTCTGAAAACCTTCGGGCTTCTTCATGAATAGTCGCACATTTTCCCCGGAAGAATCAAGTGAATCAAGCACCTGGCCAATCCCGGAAACAGAATTTACTCCTAATATGTGAGCCTCAGGATTCCTGGCCAGGATATCATCCAGCTGGACCTCAGGCATGCATCCCGAAACCACTACTTCCTTTCCAAGTTCACCTGCTTCCCTTATCTTATGCAGAATCTTCTGCTCTGTAGTATACTTTACAGTACAGGTATTGATAACCAGCACATCGGCATCCTTCTCGGAAACAAGAGAGTGACCTCTGTCTCGGATAGTAGCCGTCATAATCTCTGCGGATGCCTGGCTTGCAGAGCATCCGTAGGTTGATACGTGAACCTTCATTTCAATTACTGGTAGCGCAGAGGTGTTTCTTCCTTGTCATGGATGTAAATGGTATCAGTGAACTTAACTACACCCGAACTGCCAATAGTCAGGCTGTGCACCCTTGCATCACCTTCACCGAAAAGACTCACACCACGCAAAATTGGTCCAGAGGTAACCCCGGTTGCTGAGAAAATTACATCCTTTCCCGGCACCAGCTTCTCCGTGTCAAGCACATCATTGATGTTCTCTTCGGTTATACCCATGGTTGCCAGCCTTTCCATTTTCTCTTCTTTTTCCTTTGCAACATCCTCATCGGACTTGCCATTAGCCACCGTAGGAAGTACCAAACGAGCAAGGATTTTTCCACCAAGACCTTTTATTGCAGCAGCAGTGAGAACAGCTTCCCCTGAACCGCCAGATCCTAGAACCATATGCACTCCTGAACCCCTTATAGCTGTAGACACGCCGGGCATGAGATCACCATCGGTAACAAGGATCACACGTGCACCTGCTTCCCTTATTTCCTGAATCTTCTGCTCATGTCTCTTCCTTTCCAGAATAACAACGACAAGTTCATCTACATTTCTGTTAAGGGCTTCCGCAACGATCTCAAGATTCTTGCGGACTGGTGCGTCAAGGTCTATTCTTTTATCGGGATGCTCACGCTCATATCTAACAACCTCGGGACCCACTACTATTTTGTCCATATAGATATCCGGTCCGTGAAAAAGGCCTCCTCTTTCTGCCATTGCCATAACCGCGATAGCTCCGGGAAATCCATTTGCAGCGAGGTTTGTACCTTCAAGAGGATCAACTGCGATATCCACCTCAAAATCGTCCTCCCATGTACCGACTTTCTCTCCGATATAGAGCATCGGAGCCTCATCACGTTCACCTTCCCCTATCTTGATTATACCCTTCATATCAAGGCAATTCAGCATCCTGCGCATGGCTTCTACTGCCACCTGGTCAGAATAGTGTTTGTCTCCGCGGCCCATCTGGTAGGATGCCGCAATAGCTGCTGCTTCAGTAACATGCAATAACCTTGGAAGAAGCTCAGCTTCTATCGAACCTGCACATTTTATCATCTCTTCTGCTGTTTTCGGATGAGGCATAATTATCTTCCCCTGATTTCAATTAATTCCACATAAATAGATTAAGTAATACCTGTATTAACAATTTCCATATTAGAATGTTAGCCTTTATCTGTTGAGAACTACTTCAATACATCCACAAGAGCTACTCTTTCAAGAACCAGATCAGGTATCATTTCTTCTCCTACAGCATCGATCTCTTTGCTCGTTATGTCAAACTGAGAGAGGATTGCTTCCTTCTTTTCAGCAGAGTAATCGATTGAATTGTTCCTGCTTACCAGTTTCTCCAGTGCTGACATTGAAATGGATATATTTTCAGAATCACCTAGGATAACAAAGACAAGATCCATCTCTCCTTCATGAACTCCCATAGAAAACGCTTCCCCAATCTGTCTTTTCCCAGAAGCATATCTCATGATCTCGATGCCGGGATCCTTTGCAGCATTGCAATTGTTATTTATCGCACGCAATGCCTTTTCGACGGCAAACATGATATGTTTCTCCCCTGCTACCTTTCCGACATCCATTGCCTGGATAATAGTCCCATTATCTGAAGATATTAATGAGAGCCGTGCCAAAAATTCAGGAACGTTGCCTATGTTCATATGGCCACAGAGTACTCTAAAATCCATGTGCTGGAATTGGAGCTATCCCGGATAAGCATATCGGTATCTCTTAAAAAATTCTGCACATATCTGCGCAAATTATATTTTCCGGGGAAACAAATGAATTATGGGAGGTAAGATTCCATGAACAAGACGTGCGATATGCAAATAGGGGACCGTTATTTCTGTGAGAATTGCGATTTTGAGATGGAAGTTGTGAATCCCTGTGATGTTTGTGATGAAGGAAGGTCCATATGTCCGTGCTGCGGTGAACCCTTGCAGTTAAGAGAGTGAGAGATTTGTAAAAACTAATTTTTTCTACTTGTTTGAAGTTCAAAAATAAGAAAATTGTGTTATTTCCGTTTGTTTTATTTAGCTTGGCACTTATTAGCAGCACAAGAGCCTAATATTAGAAAGGTTGTCTTTTCAAAGTTAAAGACATAAAGTTAATATTTGCATTTTACTAACTAAATTACAATTTCATCAAAGATCAAAACCGGCGTGAGAAGGTGCGAACAATGGAACAGGACTATAATCCGCATGTAATAGAAAATAAATGGCAAAGCCGTTGGAACGAGAGCCGGGTCTTCGAACCTGAACCCGACAATAGGGAGAAATTCTTCATAACAATCCCTTACCCTTATCTAAACGGCAACTTACACGCTGGACACACAAGGACCTTCACGATTGGTGACGTAGTTGCAAGGCACAGAAGAATGCTCGGTTACAATGTACTTTATCCCATGGGATTTCACGTTACAGGGACACCCATAGTAGGTCTTGCGGAACTCATCGCCAATAGGGACCCGCAGACTATGGACGTCTACTCAAGGCTACACAAAATACCGGAAGAAATCCTGCCTTCACTGGATACGCCGGAAAAGATAGTTGACTATTTCAGTGTAGAAGCGGAAATTGCAATGCGCTCAATTGGTTATTCCATTGACTGGCGTAGAAAATTCACCACTACTGACCCAACATATAAGAAGTTCATCGAATGGCAATTCAACCTTCTGCATGACAAAGGCCTTATCGTAAAGGGATCACATCCTGTAAAATGGTGTCCAAATGACAATAACCCGGTTGAAGATCATGATATCCTCCACGGCGAGGATGCAACTATAGTAGACTTCACTTTCATAAAATTTGAGTATGACGGACTTATTCTACCCTGTGCTACCCTGCGGCCTGAAACTATTTTCGGTGTCACAAACCTTTGGGTTAACCCGGAAATTGAGCATGTTAAGATTAAGGTAAAACAAGACGGAAAAGAGGAGTTCTGGGTAGTCAGCAAAGAAGCGTATAACAAACTCACCTACACGGACAGGGAAGTCGAATTTATAGAAAGCGTTCCCTCGGAATCTATCATTGGAATCAAGGTAAAGAACCCACTGACAGGGAAAGAGGTTATCACACTACCAGCATCCTTTGTTAAAGCAGGCAACGGGAGCGGCATAGTTATGAGTGTTCCTGCCCATGCACCTTACGATTACCTCGCTGTCAAGGACCTGTATGATCGAGATCTTTCCGAATATGGAATTAATGAGAACGTACGTGATATAGATCTAATCTCACTTATCGAAGTGAAGGATTTCGGGGAATTCCCTGCTGTTGATGCTGTTGAACAGCTAGGGGTAAAAGACCAGAAAGACCCAAAAGCAGAAGAGGCAACCAAACTTGTATACCGACGCGAGTTTCATGGTGGCGTACTAAAGGAAAATACCGGCGAATACGCAGGAATTGCCGTCTCAAAGATAAAAGATGTACTGACACGTGACCTTCTTGAAAAAGGAATTGGAGAAATATTCTACGAATTCAGTGAACCAGTAGTTTGTCGCTGCGGAACTCCATGTGTAGTGAACATGGTCAAAGGACAGTGGTTCCTGAACTATTCCAACCCAGAGTGGAAGGACAAAGTTTACAGGTGCATTGAAAACATGGAAATAATCCCGGAAGAGATCCGGGTCGAATTCAACAATAAGGTTGACTGGCTCAAAGATAAGGCATGCGCCAGAAAGAAGGGACTTGGTACAAAGCTGCCCTTTGACACAGATTGGCTTATCGAATCCCTTGGAGATTCGACTATATATATGTCATATTATATTACCAACAAGTTTTTTTCAAATGGAATTCTGCCAGTGCAATTAAAACCCTCACTTTTCGACTATGTGTTGCTCGGGAAAGGTACGGTACAGGAAACTGCAAAAGATACAGGACTCGATGAACCGCTTATCGCAAACATGAAAGCGGACTTCGATTACTGGTATCCTGTAGACCTCAGATCTTCCGGGAAGGACCTCGTGCCAAACCACCTGCTTTTCTTCCTCTTCCATCACGTAGCAATATTTGACGAGGATAAATGGCCACGTGCAATGGCTGTAAATGGCTTTGTATCGCTGGAGGGCCAGAAGATGAGTAAGTCAAAGGGGCCCATCCTGACCATGAAAGAAGCAGTAGATACATACGGTGCTGATGTCTCACGCATGTACATTCTTTCCAGCGCAGAGCAAACCCAGGATGCTGACTGGAAAAATACAGGAGTGGAAAGTGCTAAAAAACAGATGGAAAGGTTCTACAAGCTGGCTAAGGAGATAATCGATTCCGGAGCAAAATCAGGAATAGAGGGTGAATTGCAACTCATCGACCGCTGGATGCTCAGCAGGCTGCAGCAGTTCGTAAGAGATACAAATAACGATATGACATCTATCAGGACAAGGGGTGCATTGCAGAATTCTTTCTTCCTGCTCTATAATGATGTAAAATGGTACCAGAGACGTGGTGGAAGTGCGGTTCTCTATGACGTACTTGACACATGGATACGTCTGATGGCGCCTTTCACACCTCATGTATGTGAAGAAATCTGGTCTGCGATGGGGCACAGTGGAAGAGACTTTGTATCAATGGCACCGTATCCGATATTCTCCCCTGAGCATGTGGACAACGATGCTGAACTTGCAGAGGAACTTATCTGTAACACACTGTCAGACATTGAGGAGATTATCAAGGTTACAAAACTCACTCCAAAGAAGGCTGTGCTTTATACATCTCCTGCGTGGAAAACAGAAGCATTCAAGCTGGCCCTGAAGATGAGGAAGGATGATGAGCTTAATCCCGGAAAACTTATCAAGACTCTCATGGCAGACCCGGAGAATCGCCGGTATGGAAAAGAGATACCGAAGTACGTGCAGAAGCTTGTCCCGGACATTACAAGTATGAAAACAGAAAGGTTCGAGATGTTGCTTGATTTTAATCTTGATGAACAGAATATACTCCGAGAGAATAGCGGATGCCTTTCAAATGAAATCGGTTGCCCGATTGAAGTATATACAGCAGATTCACCGGAATATGACCCTGAAAATAAGTCAAGATTTGCAGCACCCCTGAGACCTGCAATATATCTTGAATAAAACTTTCTACGGCATTGTCAGGCAGACTTTGCCATACTTTTTTGTTTAATTCACTGTTTTATCAGGTTTCCCGAAAACATCAGGAATAGATTACTGCAAAGTACATAGAAATTCTAATAAATAAATATATATTAAAGTTGGATATATTTTATATAATGCATAGTTGCTTCAAAAGGGAAGGTATAAGCCCTGAAACTAAATATTTCAGATCCAGAGGAATTCTGAAATTCCTTATATTAGTATTCCTTATACTACTGATGCCTACCTCCCTTGCAGACAACTCTGACAATGTTGTCCGAATAGGTGTCTTTCCTAATGAACCCCTTGTATCTTTTAGTGAAAATGAGGACGTGACTGGCCCTTACGTGGATATAATCGGAGCCATTGCAGAAGATGAAGGTTGGGAAGTAACTTATATCCGGGGTTCATGGGAAGAGAATCTTGAAAGACTGGACAACAGCGACATTGATATTCTGGTTGCGGTCCCCCATTCACCTGAAATGGATGAAAAGTATACATTTACAAGTGAAAGTATTACCACAGCATGGGGTGTTGCCTATACATATGCGGGTTCCGGGATACGCTCCATGCAGGACCTTCAGGGAAAGCAGATAGCTGTTTACAGTTCTGACATATTTTACAAAGACCTTAATGCAAGTCTTACGAATACGAACACCAGTTTTCAGTTTGTAGAAGTAGACAGCTACGGGGAAGTTCTTGAACTGGTGAATGAAAAAGAAGCTGATGTAGGAATTGTTTCAAACCTGTATGGAGATGCCTTTGAGAAGGAATACACTCTACACAAAATGTCTTTTGTGATAACTCCTACGGACATGGTCTTTGCCTTGCCTAAGAACTCAAGCTCACAAATGGTGGAAACCATAGACATGCATGTTGAGCAGCTAAAGGAGAATCCCACTTATATTTATCGTTTTTCGCAAGACAGCCAATCTGCAAACCTTAACACCTGGGAAAGTCCCACATGGCTAAAGCTTACAGTAGGAATCGGCGGCGGTCTTCTACTTCTCTTCATAATTCTAAGCTTTGTACTGAAGAACCAGATAGAGACAAAGACATCGGAACTGAACTCAAAGAACCGGGAGCTGGAAATAGAAGTAAGGGAGAGGATGGCTGCTGAAAAAAAACTAAAGCAGTACTTTAAACAACTCAAACATTCCAATGAATTAAAGGACCTCTTTACTGACATTCTCAGGCATGATCTCATAAATCCTGCTACTGTTGTTAAGGGATACGTAGAACACCTCCTGGAGTATGAAGAAGATGAGCAGAAGACTACAGCCCTGAAGGTGATTGAGAGAAACAACCTCAAGCTCATCGAAATGATAGAGAATGCATCTCGCCTTGCTAAACTGGAAAGTGTTGAAGAACTGGACTTCAAAGAATTAGATATTGGAAGTATCCTTGAAGAAGTTATACAAAACCTCCAGCCAAAAGCTGATGAAAAACAGATAGAGATAGAATTCAACCCAGAAAAGAATTACCCTGCAAGGGTTAATACAATAATAGAGGAAGTATTCTCCAATCTTATCTCCAACAGCATAAAGTACTCACCAGAGGGAACCAAGGTTAAGGTTAAGGTTTCCGAATGGAACAACAGCGGATGGAAAATATCAATCTCTGATGAAGGAGAGGGCATTTCCGATCGTGATAAGCCCCTTATATTTGATCGCTTTGAACGCGCAGGAAAAACAAACATAAAGGGAACAGGACTTGGACTGGCCATTGTAAAACGCATAATGGAGCTTCATGATGGTGATGTTGGTGTCGAAGACAATCCTTCGGGAGAAAGGGGAAGCGTCTTCTGGGTAACACTCAATCGTTAAAAGTTAGCAGACAGTTCAGTAGATATCAGTTCTCAGGTCCTTTAAAACAGTTATCGTTTCCCTGACATCTGATGTCTGCGCCGTGTCTATGTCATATATCAGGATAGATTCTTCTTCACCGGCTTCCTTTTTTACCTCACCCGAAGCATCTACAATCATTGAACTTCCGAAAAAGGAAGAGTCTGGATCACTGCCTGTGCGGTTGCAGGCAATGTGCGGAATCTGGTTCTCTATGGCCCTTGCCCTGACAAGAGTCTGCCACAATTCCTTTCGGGGTTTTGGAAATTCAGCAACCGTTACAAGAATGTCAGCACCCATAAGGGAAAGTTTTCTTGCTACTTCTGGAAATCTCAACTCATAGCATATCTGAAGGCCAATTACAAGATCTTTACTTTGAAGACTTATTGGAACAATCATGCTTCCGGGAGTAAAATACTGCTTTTCCCTCATAAAAAGATGAGTTTTCCGATAAGTACCAGTGACTACACCTGTATCCAGGCAAAAGCCAAGATTGAAGTATTTTTCCTCTTCCATTGATTGTTCTTTTTCAATTATAGAGGATATAATGACACAGTTGCTTTCCTTTGTAAGATCAGAGAGGATTTTTAGGGTTGGTCCTTCCGGGCTCTCGGATGAGCCGGAAATGTGATCATAACAAAAACCGGTGGAAAAAACTTCCGGTAGCACTATAACCTCAGCACCCTCTGAGATTGCCTGTCTGACCATATAAATGGCATTTTTAACATTCTTCTCTTTGTGGCACAGACAGATATCTGTCTGGATGCAGGCAACTCGCACTTTAGTCATACTATTGTTGTTTTGCTTTTGAATCCGTTGTTATCCGAAATCAGCAATTGTTGTTTTCTTTGTTCTGGGAGTAAGACCACTCATATCCAGCGACAACCTGAGCATCTTTATGAGTAGACAATTGGCATCTTTAAGAAGGTCATTGTCTAACAGATTTGCCTCATACGCAGGATCAGCAGGAGGAATAGATAATTTTGTTATGCCTGAACTATATTCCTTGATGTTTTCATTGCGCGACTCTTTTATCATGCAATCTGGACGGGAAAGGTGATCATTTATATTCTTGGAATGGAAGCCCATCATAGACAGTTCTTCTCTGAAAACAGGCCTGTCAAGTATATTAGTAACTACATAAACAGCAAGTGGAAGACTGATATTATGGTCAAAATGTTTTATTTCCTTAGCAATAAGGGAATGGATATCAGCCTGAGAATGATCCTCTTTGTCATCAATTTTCTTATATACTTTGGATGGAGGAATGTCAATCTCCTCAAGTTTTTTCATGTCCCGCAGAGCACGCAAATAACCCGTCATAATTAGACGATGTTCATTAACACCGATTTCTTTTAGCTCACGTGTTATAGCGCTTATAGAAAGCTGTTTACCTTCCAAGATTTCATTGATGCTGGAATGAAGATTTTCAGGCATGTTTTTCTCGTATCAGTATTGATAACAGACTTGGATAAACCTATCGGTTAAAATCTTTCAAAACTTAGATGAGGTAACTATAAGGGCAATTAATTACATTAAAGGTAAATCCTGTTGACTTCCCCTAAAAAGAAAAGCGGATCTTCATGGAACTCCTGATCCGTACACTTCATGAAAAAACAGACACTCACAAACGTAATGTTCCTTGCTTTGAGTGGACTGAGAGCGGGATAGGTTTGCATTTTGAAACTGTGTGAAAACAAAACACATTTATTTATCAAAAGCCAATATAAGAGGTACTAAATTACATTGATTTGGGCAAGCGACATCCCCCACATGAACATATGGAGAAGTTCGAATGTGGTTATAACAGGTCCATTATATGAGGTAATTAAATGAGTAAACGAACAAGAATTATTAATGACCCCTCTGAACTCGTACCTCTGCTTCAAGTTTTTGGATCAAAGAGACACAAAAAAGTTTTTGATGAACTACTAAATCTATGGATGACTAAGGATGATCTGGAAGAAGTATTGGGTACTGATGTCACACCCAGCATCAGTATACTCAAAAAAAGCGGACTCATCGAAAGTCAGTGGCATATGCCTGAACCGGGAAAAACACCTGAGAAGGAATATCGTACATCATATTCTAAAGTCCAGACTAATTTTCAATGCTCTTTTGAGGATATGAGTGACATTATAATGCTGACCTTCATGCCATATGAAGAGGTAACGGACATCATCGAAGAACTTGAAAATTTAGTAGAGCAGGGCAATAATTCAATGAGTAGCCTTACCAGGGCATTGAACAAGAGCCCTTTGTATATACGTGCTGTTGCCAGACGTTCTGATAAGCTGTCTGTGATGGGACAAAGGTTAAAGATGATGGATGAGGAAAAAGAATGATAGAACTCCTTCATAGTAAAAGTGGCATAACCAAGTTTCAGATACTGATAGAAGTAGCTGCACACCAGCCGAATGTCAGACAGAAAGAGATCGCTGAAAAGATAGGTGTTACTCCACAGGCTGTTTCTGAATACATAAAAGAACTTGTTGCAGAGGGACATATTTATTCCGAAGGAAGGGTACGTTACCGCATTACCAAACAGGGTGTGGAATGGGTACTCGAGAATGCAAATGATATGAAACGTTATGCGCGCTATGTGATGAGTGATATCATAAGCCATGTTTCAACCTGGACGGCCATTGCAGAAGAAGATCTTGACAAAGGTACAAAGGTTTACCTTAGAATGAATAAAGGACTCCTGTATGTAGGAACCCAGGAAGTAACAAGCGCTTCAGGTACTACGATCTCCAATGCAAAGAAGGGAGAAGATGTGGGAGTAACAGATCTCATGGGACTCATTGATCTTGAAAATGCTAGCATAACCATCTGCAGGGTACCAAGGATCGAACGTGGAGGATCAAAGAATGTCGATCTTGAACGCCTGCGGTCATTAGCTAAATCAAAGGCCTACATTGCTACTGTTGGTGTGGAATCACTGGTTGCTTTGAAAAAAATAGATATGCAACCGGATGTAATGTTCGGCGCCAAAGAATCCGTTATTGAAGCTGCATATCATGGATTATCTTCTCTGGTACTGGCAATCGATGAAGAAGTGCCTGTTATCCTGAGTCGGCTTGAAGCAGAGAACCTTGAATACGAACTCGTAGATCTGAGTATACAGTAATCGATCATAAGGAATTTATAATGACAGTGAGATGCATTCTTATTTCTGATACACATATCGAAAAAGGAGAAATCCCACAATACCTGTCTGCGATCATAGAGGACTATGACCTAATAGTACATGCCGGAGATTTCAGCTCACTGGCTTTTTACAAGGCACTGGAGTCTACCGGAAAATTAAGAGCCGTGCATGGTAACAGTGATGAGAAAGAACTTAGAAAGCTGCTGCCGGAAGAGCTTATTTTTGAAGTTGAAGGAGTAAAAATAGGTATAGTGCACCAGGGAGCTCTTTCTATTGTAGACACGGCACCTATAAAGTACAAAGCACTTGAAATGGGTGTGAATATACTCGTTTTTGGCCACCTGCACAGGCCAATAATAGAAAAGAATGATGTACTTCTGATATGTCCCGGATCACCGACCAAACCGCGAATGTCAGATCCGTGTGCAGTGGAGCTTGTAATAGACAATGGTTCTGTAAGTACGAAACTGATCGAGATTACCGGACAATCGTGTAGCTATATTGATTTTTCCAGAAAACTCGGTGAGAAATAGAACAGGATGTTATTTCTGTCCCTTGCCATCTACCGTCTCTGTTTTGAACATTACACCTGTGCCTTTCAGAGTCATCTGTACCTTGTCGCCAAAGCGGACTATTTCATCCAGTTCCACATTATCGCTCCAGTCATATACATAGTCATAGGTACCTTGAACAGGCTTGAACCCCAGAGACATGAGACTCCTGTTTACCTCTGAAGGCATGGCACCCTCACTACTATACCAGAGTAGGAGATAGGTTTTCATTAAATCACCTTCAAAATTAAAAATGATGCAGAGGCATATGACACTTTTGGTCACTGTTTTGGTAATATGGATATAAAAAAAAGGTGCAATCGTATGCACCAAAAAAAGTCCTGTGGACTATCAAAAAGTCTCTTTTAATGACTTGAGAGCCTGCGAGACCATTGAATAATAATGCTTCACATCAGGATCGTAGTGCTCCTTTGCCTTTACAACGTCGGGAGAATCATTACCAAGCTCTTTCAGGCGAGCCAGGGTTTTCTTTGCAGTATCGACTACCCATAGATCTCTTGTCTGCCCGTCAACCACAAAGATCGATTCCGGACGTACTGATGTAAGCACATCTCCTTCCCCGGTAGTATAAGTACTTGGTTTACCGACAATTGCAACAAAAGCAGGAGTTTCACACTCCGCAAGAACCTGAGCAGCTTCTGGCTGGTATTGTCCCGCATATATCATAAAGGAGCCTGTAGGGTCTATAACTCTACCACGCCAGTATTCGGAATCACTTCCTATATCTTCTTTTTCAACAAGTGTACCGACTATGAACATGCGGTTTACCCTGGCACCTGTAGGTGTAAGAAGATACTGCGGTGCATACTGGTCATCACCATCCTTATAGGTCAGATCAGATTCCCTGAACTCCTGGGCGAAGACTCTTCGTGCGACTTCCCTTGTATAACCTGCCATTTATACCACCTCTGCGGCATTAATCAGCTCATCCAGTTCCACCTGATCCAGAACCGTTCTTTCGTCTATTGAATCAACCAAAAGGTATCTCTCCACCCGGGAACCACTGATCGTATAATATTTACCGACAAGTATCTTTTTCATTTGCTCAAGCACAACACCCTGGTCAAGGGCATCTGCGGCAAGGGAAATTGCACTCTCAAGGTTCAGACCTGTTATTTCCTCGGTAATTTCTCTTTTTATGATAGAATCTTGTGTCGTGAGACCATCATCCAGTACAGCTTTTATCCTCAGGTCATAGATTCCGTCAACCTTGCCATGCTCCATGCAGGCACCCTTAGTCAGTGCCCTATTACATTCAGGACATCTTTTTATAAGTCCGGAACCGGATTGTATATCAACCATGGCACCGGTAAACGTGGCAGTTGATGTTCCAACTTCCAGGTCTTCATCAATTGAATCAACCGAACTGCTTTTGTTGAGATTGACCTGGAACTTACCATTCCACTCGTTGGTAACGACACTCTTGAAAAGATAACTCTTTCCTTCTTCAAGATCGGGGAGCTCAGAACTCTCCCATTTAGTGAATTTGATAGTCCCTGTCTCATCACCTATCAAGCCTACCTGGGATATAGATTCATGAGTATTCTCCCAGAGCTGTACCACTTTAGCTTTTACATTCACCCATTTACCGTCAACATTCAGCTCGGATACTTTCTTTTGGGGTGATTCAGACTGACCTGTATAAAAATCATTTCTTGGAATGTTGTATTCCTTCAAAAAATAGTTGACAACACTCCTTCTGGCTTCCTCTTTCGGGACCTTGAACTTATTGATCATTTTGTCCAGTCTTTCTTCAATGTCCTCAATAGGAATCTCGACTCCTAATTCCAGAAACTTTGCGTTAATCTCTTGTGAAATCTCTTTCATTTTCAAACCTCGGGCCTCTTGTTTGTGCGTCTTTTAGAGAGGCAAGTATACTGTATGTAGTACTGGTATATATGCAGATAGCAAGCGGGGTGAAAGTATTCGGGCAGATGCCCGAACATTCACGGTCAAAGAGTGTTATTCTTATTCTTTTATCGGTGCAGGATATCCGCAACTTCCTTTGCCGCATCATCCTCGCCAATAACAGTTACAAGATCATCATATTCAAGTACGAAATTACCGTTTGCAATATGAGACTTATCATTCCTGCGAATCATCAGAAGCAAACTGTTTACGGGGAGAGAGAGCTCTTTGATAGCTTTGCCAATAACTTTTGAGTTTGTGACTCTCACCTCAAGGATCTCACCTTCTTCACCGACCTCACATAAGGAGAACATAGAGCTTTTACCTACCATGTTATCCAGTACAAGAGCCGTGGTCATCTGAGGACTCATGGAACGTATACCAAGATCCCAGAAAGCATGGAGATTTTCCATACTGTTAACCCTTGCAACTATCTGTTCTTCCTTCAGGCCGAACTTGCTTTTAGCTATCTGTGACACCAGGAGGTTTGTATTGTCCTGATCCGTTGTCGCAACGACATACTTGGCCTTTTCAATACCCGCAGTCTTGAGTACATTTATGTCTTCGGCATCCCCATGAACTGCTCTTATACCTTGCTTAAGCAAACGGTTACACCTATCATTGGAATTATCGACAACAACAACATTTTCGCCCCTTTTCTCAAATCTTTCGGCCAGAATCTTTCCGACTTCTCCTCCACCTATTATTAGAATTTCCATGGGTATCACTCCTAATACATTGGCCACACGTCTGCCCAATGTTCCTGTCATGATTACTGTAATTATTACTGTTAAGAAGACAAGGCCTACCAGAACTTCTCCACCTTCGATATTCAGCTCATCCAGTCTTAATGCAAAGTAAGTTGCAATGGATGCGGGAACAACTCCCCTGGGCCCTATAAAAGAAATAAACATCTTTTCATTTATCTTCAGGCGGGAATTCAGGGTAGAGATGAAAACTGCGGCAGGCCTTACAAGAACTATAAGCAACAATACAATAAGTATTCCATTCCATCCGAGATTCAGCACATCCCTGAAACGCAGCATCGCAGCAAGTAATATGAAGATCAGAGACAACATTATCAGGACAAGGTCAGACTTAAACTCCTTGAGAGCTTGCTTGTGGGGAATATTTGAAGTACCAACCACTATTCCGAAAACAGCCACTGCAAGAATCCCAGATTCATTACCGAGCAGTTCCGATGTCACATATGCTGCCAGGACAAGTGTAAGTGTGACTAGTCTCGCAGTCTGATCAGTCACAAGAGAACCACTGGAAAGTGCACGTTTGAGAATTTCTCCGCTAATAACACCTATTATCAGGCCGATAATCAGCCTTTGGAGTATGAATGCAACTGCCTCCAGACCGGATAACTGGGATACTATCCATTCAAACATGAACGCTGCAAGGATAACACTGGCAGCATCGTTAAGGACACCCTCTATCTCAAGTATCTTGCTTATTTTGTGACTTACATGAATTTGCCTGACAAGCGGTGTTATTACAGTGGGACCAGTAGCAGCTACCAGCGCTCCAAACAAAGCTGCAAGTTCTATCGGCAGATCAAGAAGAGCATATGTTACAGCAGTAGCTCCTATAAAAGTTATAAGAACCCCTATTGTCGTGAGCTTCAGAGCCGTTTTCTGTATTGTACGGATACTCTTGAGATCAATATGGAGTCCACCGTCGAAAACTATTATCGCAACTGAAAAAGAAACGATTGCAGTCAATCCATCTCCGAACAACATCGGGTTTATAATAGCCAGCCCTTCAGGTCCTGCCAATATACCTTGAAGTAGAAGGAACAGTATAATGGGAACGTTGAAACGCCTGCTGAGAGATTGTGCAACTATGCTCATGGAAAGCACAAAAACTGCTAAGCCTAAAAAGTATATAGAGTTCACAACAAATCTCCACTGATGTATGCAACGTAAATGTTATTTGAGCAGATCACAGTATGAGTCCATCCATAAAATGTCATGATATTTTTTTGTGCCCTTTCGTCCAGGGTCAGTATGAGCATATATTAGTAACATAATTCAGGATTATTAAATTTACGTCTATACAAATACAATTTATTATATTAAAAATTATCATTAACTACTCATTAATGTCATCTGCAAAGTCATTACTGTTTCATTCTTCCGGACATCACACACAATGTTTAAAATAGAAAAACGTGATTATTGGTACTTACGCAATAAAAAGCACATATCATCGTAAATATTTTTAGTTTGAGTGATACAAATGGTTTCAATTCGGGAAGAAGATATAAAGGTACCTTTAGATGTCCCTCCGGCAGCTCGTGAAACATACCTTCACAATTATATGGAGATCACAAAGGGAACAGGAAGAATGATGCTTTTCGCAGGTGATCAAAAGGTTGAGCATCTGAATGATGATTTTTTCGGAGAGGGAATTCCAGCGGATGACAATGATCCTGAGCACCTCTTCAAAATAGCTTCTATGGGGAAGATAGGTGTTTTTGCTACTCAGCTTGGACTTATTGCAAGATACGGCATGGACCATCCCGAAGTACCATATCTCGTAAAGATAAATTCAAAATCACACCTGGTAAAAACAAAACAAATGGATCCCTTCAGCAATCAGCTTTATGATATGGAACAAATAGTTGAGTTCCGCGAAAATAGTGGTCTTAAAATACTGGGAATAGGGTATACGATTTACCTGGGAAGCGAATTCGAAGCTGATATGCTTAACCAGGCAGCTCAACTCATATATAATGCACACAAACACGGAATGGTAACCGTGCTCTGGATATATCCAAGAGGAGCAGCAGTGGCTGATGAAAAGGATCCACATCTCATAGCTGGAGCAACCGGTGTTGGTGCAACTCTCAATGCGGATTTCGTGAAAGTAAATTACCCCAAGAAAGAAGGGAAGAAATCCGAAGAGATATTCAAGGAGGCAGTATTGGCTGCCGGCAGGACAAAGGTTGTCTGTGCAGGAGGTTCCAGTGATGAATGCGAGTCATTCCTGAAAAAGCTGCATGACCAGATACACATAAGCGGTGCCCAGGGCAATGCAACCGGAAGGAACATCCATCAAAAAGAACTTGAAGAAGCCATCCGGATGTGCAATGCAATTTATGCCATCACAATAGACGATGCGTCCGTGGAAGAAGCTCTGAATATCTACGAAAACAAATAATTTATCCGGGATAGATTAATATCCTTTTTTCATGAAATTACGGTTTTCGTAAACGAAAATCGTTTATTTTCTTATTTAAAGTAGGGTTACACAATTACTACCTCTGTTGAGGTTGCGGTTTTCATAACCTCGAAGTCAGAGATTTCTGGTTTTCATGAAAGAACGCAGAGAAGCAAGAGCATTCTCCAACACAGCAGACTTTTAGAATCAAAAAGATAAATTGGATTAGATAGCTGGCCGGGAACTCCCGACCGCCTGAAATTAAAAACAGAGTTAATTGCAGTTACACTCAAAATCGAATCCGAGAAGGAATGTACCAGTGCCGTGTATGTTCTGAAGTCCCAGCCTTTCCTTGATATATTCATCACTTGGTGGTGAAGGCGAGGCGAGTGTTGCATTACAAACTTCCTGAAGATCTTCAACTTCCGAACAAGGTTTTGGCGGGAGAACTACAATAAGAGGATTTGTTTTGGTATCCATCCGTTTGAGGACATTTATGTCATAAATGACAATATTGCCTATGACAAGATTGGTTTTGCAACATTTGAATTCCTCAAGTTTGGCTTCATCATCCACATCCTCACCAACTACACAGCCTTCATGCATAAGGATAACATTCGGTCCGACAGGCCATTTGAAATCCATATCCGTAGTGAAGGCGAATATAACGTCATTATTCAGGACCTGTTTGACACCTTTGTTGTCACCTTTCCCAAGACCCATCAAAGTCATCTCATCAGCCTTCTTTTCAAGTTCCCTTATGGTCTCACGGTCTTCTTCTGTAAGAATAAGGGTATCACCCACACCTTCCATGTTTTTTATACAAGAACTTACTTGTTCAATAATATCATCACTTTGCATGATCAACCCTCGTACTCAGTAGTTGGCAAGAATTTAATGTTTTTTCTGGATTAATATGTATCTGTATTTAAGTATGGCGGCCATTTCTGAAAGTAATGCAAATTCATATCTGAATTAAAGAACCAGCCTCAGAAAACCTACTTTCGGTTCATATATATGGCCCTTTGAAAGCAGGGACCTTACAGCCGAATCAACAGCTTCTGAAGACACATTTTTTGATTTTGCTTCCCTGACCAGTAATGAATATTCCATACCTTTACCTTCATTCATTTCCTCTAAAAGATGCAATATCAAATCTTCCGCATCAGACTGGAAACCTGACTTTGAGGAAAAACCTTTTTCTATCGCCAGCAAAGCGTTTCGAATATCACTTTTTAAGTCCTTCAAATAGGAAAGGTCGGTATGATAGTAATCCAACGCAAGGCAGATTCCCTCCCTCATATAAGAAGGAACACCCTTTTTAGAAAGAAATTCAACTATCTCAGCCTCTTTCATATCGGACGAAAGAACATCCTCAAAAATATCAAGCCGGTCCAACGTCAGTTTCGCAGTCTCAACAACCCAGCGATTACGAATGTCCTCATTCGCATGACTGATTTCTTCCGGCCGGATAGAAACAAAAACAGAGCCTTCTCCTGGTTCATATGAACGAACCTTCCCAACGATCGTCACGTACGAGGGTACTTCAATCGTTGACAGGAATACAGACGCTTCCGGCTGGTAATTACCAGAATAGACTGCAAACGTGCCTGTTGGATCGGAGATTCGGGCTCGCCACAGCTCTTTCTCGCCACCTTTCTGGTTACCAATGTCCTCTACCTCGGTAACAACCCCCGCTATAAAAAGGCGATTTACTTTGGCTCCCGCTTTGGTGACGAGAAAATTGGGCGAGTGAAGCTCTGACTCTCCTGACATATCTGCACCGGGACTGATCTGGAAACATGAATCATTGAACTCCTTGGCAAATAGTCTGTGCGCCATCTCTCTTTCAGCCATCATTCATCACCTTTTCCATCAATCCTTTTAATCAGTGATCCTACTTTTTCTTTCAAATCATAATCAGGGTACCATGCAGATTTTGCAACAATGGTTACGCCGAATTCATTCCTTGATGAGTTGCCCCTTACTGCAATATACTTTCCGGTAAGCTTATGCCTCATATCCTCAAATACCACATCCCGGGAGATGGAATCAAGAACCATCTTTTCAGCCTCATACATGCTTTTTCCGTATATGATCTCAGATAGCTCGCTGTTAAGCATAACATGCACCGAACCCGTCCCGTCATCAAGGATCAATTTCATACGCATGTCTGAAACACAATCGACCTGACCATGGGCCCTGCAATTCGATTTTTGTGTTACCCGATTGCATATGGGACAGCGCTCGATAACCCCTGAACCGGGCCTTACAGAAATAATATCCCCAATAACAATTACATCGAAAATTCCGTTCTTTTCTAAAATGTTAGCAATAAGCGATGGTTCAGGCATTTTGCTTGCTGACTCCAGCGTGAAAGGAAGCTCAGTAGGGTACTCAATCAATTCAACGTTCGTGCTCTCGTTGAAGTTGATAGAAGGTACACCTCTGAAAACCCTTACAGCCGCGCTTTCGAACCTTATGAAACTACCAATATCGATATTCTCTAGCGGAATCCATGATGTAAATGGGAGCTTACCGGTCTCATCTGCCATCACACCTTCTACAATGGTCTGGACCTTACCTTTCAGAGAAACATCACGATGATACATCTCAATTATAACTACAACAGAACTTGCAAGCGCATCAATAGAAGAGATGTCCCGGAGTTTCTTCGGACCGGAAAGAGATGATGTGTCAATATCCCCCAGATAATCGTCCGGTAATTTTTCAATAACAGAACGCTTACCAAAATAAAGTTCTGTCCGGTTATTCCACATTCTCACATATGCATTCTTGATCTTTACAACATTACCTGCCTTAAGGGACATATCATCCCAGCAGGTGAAGGAACATATCCCGGTAATGTCACCGAAAGAGCCTGAAAAAATAGTCCTGTGCTCATCCTTTACTACAACATTTTTTTCTTCAATGTTTATGATACGTCCTGTGATCTCAAATCCACTCATCCCAGAGACAAGGTCCTTTACATGGACCACAGATGAAGACTTCAGCATGAATTTATTGATAACAGTCTTTTTGGCTTCTTCCAGAGGAACTTTAAAACTCAGTAATTTTTCCAGTTCTGCCCTTATCTCTTCCTTATATTCATTCCCAAGCGCCCTGCTTAATTCCTCTACATGGAGCGCAGTTTTATCTTCCATATTAGCCTCCGTATTAGAAAGAAGGTTAGTCTGATTTAGAATATCCGGTTATTAGCAATAAACATAACCGGAAAGTTAAATCAAATAATAAGAAAAATGTGGGAAGAAAAATATATCAACAATCAAACAGCACTTGCTTTATGGAGTGGTGTTTGGATAATGTACAGACCAATCTCCACCAATGGAGGGAAAATCAATGCCAAAACTTGCAATAGTTTACTTAAGTACTCAGGGGAATACGAAAATGATGGCAGAAGCCATTGCAGATGGTGCTACAGAGCGTCACGTGAATGTAGAGATCAATAATTTCTATGAGTGGAATCCTGAAGATGCAGCACAATATGATGCTATAGCGATTGGTTCTTCAACTTTCTATTACACGATGCTTGATCCCATAGCAAAGTTTATTGACAAGCTTGTGGAAGTCGGTGTAGAAGACAAGATAGGAGCAGCTTTCGGATCATATGGATGGAGCGGGGAAGCACCTGTAAAGATAGCTGAGAAACTGCGCGGTGGAGGAATGGAAGTAATTGATCCGGTGTTGAGGATTCAATACAGACCAACAGAGAAGGATCTCCTTGAGTGCAATAGACTGGGAAAGGACCTTGCCGAGAAGATGAAGCATAAATGATCAGATTCCTGATGTAAAAGGTTCTTGGAACAATATATCCGATAAATCAACCTGCATGGCATCCAATTGTATTGAAAAGAAAGTAAATATCTACTAAATGCAGATATTGAACACTAATACAGAATTGGGCATATTTATATACTTTATTTACCAATTAGCTTATATAGAATACTCTATTAGGAGATGTAAGTTTCATAGAGGGATATTTGTGACAATAATACCATTTGCACCCATTGAAAGAGTAATAAGGAACGCTGGTGCCCAGAGAGTTAGTGAATCAGCAGCAGTAGCTCTTACGGAAATGCTTGAGTCTTACGGACTTGAGATATCAAGGGAAGCGATCAAACTGGCAGAACACGCCGGAAGAAAAACAGTAAAAGCAGAAGATATCAAACTCGCAAAAGAGATGATGGACAAATAAGTCCTCAACTCTTGCCCGGGATTTCTTTTAAAACGTATTTTTTTCTAAATTCAGACATTACCTGACAGAAGGTCAATCAGGCTTACCCCTGTGACTGTAACAAAGGTCATTATCAGGCCTGCAATCATAACACCTACAAGTATTGCCGGTAAAGCATGCTTGAACTCTATCCCGAATACAAAAGCTGCTACACAGCCAGTCCACGCGCCGGTAACAGGCAAAGGAATGGCCACGAAAAGTGTAAGCGCCATGGTTCCGTATTTTTCAAACTTTTCAGTATGGTTTCGCCGGGTTCTCTCAAACAGCCAGGAAAAGAACATATCGAATACCCTGAAACGTCTCAGGTATGAGGAAACAGGTTCAAGGAAAAGAAGCAAAGGAATAACCGGAATCATGTTCCCCAACACTGCAAAAAAATATGCATATTCAGGAGCCATTCCGTACATACCTATTGCAACAGGTATGGCTCCCCTTAACTCAGCGATGGGGAGAGCACCAATTATCATGGTTGCCAGCCAGTCGGGAACAGAGCTCAAAATCTCAACAAGCTGATCTTCCAGGGACATTCAATTCACTCCGGCCCTGATAATGCAAAGTGAGCAAGCAGTGATTCAAGCTGAATCCGCTCATTGGCACCTTCAGTCAGCCTGAAATCCACCTCGGCTATTATATCAACCAGTTCGACCATTTTTCTTTCAGGGATATCTACCTCAAACATTGCCCTGTATATCTGGCCGACGACATCCTCACCGGAGAGTCCCTGTTCCAGCAAAAAGCTGTCCAGATGAGTTCGTGATGCTGTAAAATTACCTGAAAGGGCTGTCTCGATAAGCTCACGGACCTGCTCAGGACGTGCTGTAGCCGTGATCTTATAGATAGCCTCCTTGTGGATGGTATCTGCGATCAATGCGGCAGCCTGGAGCGCATTGATAGCTTTTCTCATATCTCCCTGGGCCACATATTTAATGGCATCCACACCATCCTCGGCAATATCCAGCCCTTCGTTGCCAGCTACAAAACGTACACGTTCCGCAACCGCATCATCGGACAGGGGGCGGAACCTGTAGACAGCACATCTTGACTGAATAGGTTCGATTATCTTGGAAGAATAATTACAGGAAAGAATAAAGCGACAATTATTGGTATAGCGCTCCATTGTGCGCCTGAGGGCAGACTGCGCGTCAGATGTCAGCGCGTCAGCCTCATCAAGGAATATTATCTTGAAATCCGCTCCTCCGATAGGAGACGTTTTCGCGAAGTTCTTTATCTTGGTCCTGACAATATCGATTCCACGCTCATCAGAAGCATTGAGTTCTGTGAAATTTTCACGCCATGAGTCAGCAAAGAGCTCACGCGCAATTGACACTGCAGTGGCTGTTTTGCCCACGCCCGGTGGACCGGAGAACAAAAGATGAGGCAGGTTCCTTGTTTTAATATAGGATTTCAATCTTTCGACAGTCTCAACCTGACCGACCACATCATCAAGCTTAAAGGGCCTGTATTTTTCAATCCATATCTCTTCTTTAATGTCTAACCCTCCGGCTGGAAAAAATAGTATTTGGTGCCATAAATAGGTAAGCGTTATTTTTTAACTTTTCGCATACAATAAAAATAAGATATTTGAGGCAATCCTTAGTACATCTGCCCCAAGTATTTTTATTCGTATATCAGCTTGTAGGCGTAGTTGCCTATAAGAGGTATCTTAAATTTCATACCCCTGAATGCAAGAAAAGCAAGCAGAACTGCAAGGAATATAGACGGGAATCCCATGAAATCAGCTATGATCCATCCTACATAAGGTATCCATGCTACCAGGAAAATTATCAGGGACAATGGCAAAAATACCATAACAGACTGCATTGCATGGAACCGGACAAATTTGTTATTCGGCTCGATGAGTAACAGGATAATGCCTGCTATCCAGATACCAACATAGCCTAAAGCCGCAACTATATTCTCATCTAGACCTAATTTTGTATCATATGTCATGATCTTACCTCGCCTCTATGGTATTCTGCGGACATTTCTCTACACATATGCCGCAAGCTGTACACTTGTCCTGATCGATGATAGCAATGAAATTCGTGACCTTAACAGCATCTTCAGGACAGTTCTTTTCACATATCTTACAACCGATGCAGCCCACTTTACAAACTGCCTTTACAGTCTTTCCTTTGTCCCTGGACACACAGCGAACATGTACCTTTTCAGACTCCTTTGCAAAGACCAGGATATCGTTGGGGCATGAAGCTATACAAAGTCCACAACTGGTACAGAGGTTCTTATTAACATGAGGAAGACGGTCCTCCCCTATTGTGATAGCATCAAATGGGCATGCTCTTACACATGTACCGCGACCCATACAGCCGTAATTACAGCCTTTTTCACCGTCAGAAAGCATCATTACAGCTTTACAATCTTCAAAACCGACATACTCGAATCGATCGACACAGTTGAGACCTCCGTTGCATATAACAATAGGATACTCAGTCTCACCCTCGGAAACCTCCTGCCCGACAATTCCACCAATCTCTTTTGCAACATCAAAGCCTCCCACAGGACAGCCATCAATCGGAGCATCTTCATTTACCACACGTTCTGCGAAGTCGGCACATCCGGCAAAGCCACATGCTCCACAGTTTGCACCGGGAAGAACCTCAATGATCTCTTCTACAAGAGGGTTTGATTCTACCCTGAACTTCTTAGATGCAAGGATAAGCATTATACCGACTGCAAGACCAAGACCTCCCAGAATAGCCATTGACTGTATCAGGAAACTGCTGAGCTCGGTCATATAGGTATCACCCAGAAGTAATTAACGAAAGCCAATGACAGCATTGTTGCGATAAAGAAAGCCTGTGGAAGACCTCTTATCGATGAAGGAATGTGAACGAAGGTCGAACGTTCCCTTATAGATGCCATCATCAGCATTACAATGGTATATCCAACACCTGCAGCAATGCCGAACACAATACTCTGCACAAGACTATATTCGGAAAGTACGTTTAGCAACACTACACCAAGTACGGCACAGTTTGTTGTGATCAATGGGAGATAGATACCAAGTGATCGATACAATGAAGGAATATTCTTTCTTACAACGAACTCAACCAACTGTACAAGTGCCGCTATGACCACAATAAAACTTATCAGGTCAAGGAATTCCATATTCGTTGGCACCAAAACGTAAGTGTAGATCACATAAGAAACCGTTGCAGCCATCGCCATAACGAATATAACCGCACCGGACATTCCCGCAGCACTCTTGAAATCCTTGGTCACTCCTACGAAGGAACACAACCCAAGGAACTGAATTAGCAGGAAATTCTTAATGAAGACACCTTCCATGAAAATTGCAAATAAAGCTTTTTCTACCATCTTAACCACCTTTTGCCCTTTTCTTTGCTCTCTGATAGTTCACGACTGCCATGATAGCCCCTATTGTCAGGAATGCACCCGGAGGTAGGATCATAGTTGTCACGTCAGGGTTTGCCGGGAGCGACACCAATGTATAACCAAATGTCACTATCTGTCCGGTTCCCAGAAGTTCCCTTATTCCACCTATCAGCATCAATACTAGCAGGAAACCTGTGGAGATACCAAGTGCATCTATGAAAGAATAGAACACATTGTTCTTGTTTGCATATGCCTCAGCACGCCCTATGATGACACAGTTAACAACTATAAGGGGGATAAAAACACCCAGTGCCGCATACATAGGCGGGAAATAAGCTTCCATGAGCATATCCACAATAGATACGAAGGTAGCTATGATTATAATGAATATGGGAAGCCTTACAGCCGAAGGTATCTGTTTCCTTAGTGCCGAAACGAAAATATTTGCAAACACAAGTACGAAGGCCGTACCTGCTGACATACCAATCGCATTTTCAACTGACGTTGTCACTGCCAACGCAGGACAGAGACCTAATACCAGTCCGATGATCGGGTTGTCCCTGGTAATTCCACGAATATATTCACTTAATGGGTCCATTAGTATCACCTAAGCCTCTGCATCCTCAATTTCCTCGATCTTTGAATCCATGGCATCTACAACCGCTTTTGAAGAAATGCTGGCACCCGTAATAGCATCTATTGAACCTCCGGAGCTTGACAGTTCAAGTTGAGATACAGGAACATCCTCAAACTGGCTTCTAAAATCCGTAGAAGTGATTTTTGATCCTAATCCCGGGGTTTCCTCATGGCTTAAAACATCCATCCCTAATACATTTGAGAAGGAAGAATCAACTGCACCGGCCACGACAATCGGACCCTGTGATCCACTTTGCTCCTTGAAGAAAGCATAAGCGATGATATTTCCAGAGCCATCCACTGCGCGATAATATAGGATATTACTTTGACCTTCAGCATCCTCTGCCTCCTCTACAGGCTCGAAGTTCTGGGCCTCGGGTACAAGTTCACTCAGAATTTCTTTCTGGGCAGCTATCATGTTCTGTTCCAGCTGTTCACTGGTAGGAATGAAAGTTAGTCCAAGTAGCAAAGCAGCAAACATCGATACGAGTACAAGTTTACCTATGACCACAATCGTATCTTTATTTGACTCAGTCATCAGATATCACCTCGAATTTCAGGGCAGAGGGAATCTTTGCCATTACACGATTGTAGCTGTTTTCAAGAACTGATTCCTGACTGAATGACCCCGGTATAGTCCTTGCCTCGATGAAAGACGCTATGCCGTTAGCGAGGAAGATACCGTACAAAGTGCCGTCCACGTAGTTCCCAAACAGTCCGTATATAGAAACAAGCAGGCCACATGCAACTCCATAAATCAGGCGGCCTTTCTTAGTAATAGGAGTTGTTGGCGGGTCAGTTGACAGGAAGAGTATACCAAAGAGAACCACACCTATTAATGCATAAGATAATTCTTCGTTCAGCTCCAGGAAAGTGAACATGGTAGCCAGGTACATCAGAGGGTTAAGCACACCTTCCTGCACTAGGTGTATGATATCAGAAAAAAATGCTATGGTCTGGTTGAAAAAGAACACTGTAAGGAAAAATGTCAGTGGCACTCTCCACTCAATGTATCTCCTATAGATCAGGTAAACTCCCGTTAAGAGCGCGATTGGAGATACCCCTACAAGCAAGCCGGCACCAGTCTCAAGAATAAGATCAGAGAATTGGCTGATATGTGGAATAGATGCAGGTGTCATAAGATGTGGCCAGGCACTCCTGATAAAGACCCATGAGACCAGTACAGGAGTGAATATGTAAGAGCCTGCACCTCCAAAAGCATGTTTACCAACGGCTATGGCAAAGAAGCTACCCACCACAGGCAACCATAAAGGAACTTCCGGTGGCATCAATAATGCAAGCATAAGTCCGATCATTGCAGCGTGGCCGTCTTTTATTGTAATATCCTGTTTGAATATTAGTTGTATGCCGTACTCTGTTACAACAGCAGCAATAACTGCTGCCAGTATGATCCCAAGAGCAGGTATTCCAAAGAAATATATCGCTATAAGGCTAACAGGCAACAGAGCCAGTATCTTGCTCCAGTTTATAGAACTAAAAGTCATTTTACCTTTTTTATGTGGTGGAGCTGAAATCGTATAAGCCACATCACTCACCTCCGCAACAACCAAGTTTAAGATTCGATGACTCCTTGGGAGCAGCATCTGCATAAGCCTTCTCTATTGCATTCTTTGCGTACCTGATAAGTTGCAGTATATGTATTCTTGAAGGGCAAACAACAGCACATCTGCCACATTCGATACAATTCCCTATGTGCATCTGCCGGCATTCATCAAAACGACCCTGGTCGGCCATAACATTAAGTCTGCTGGGTACAAGGGATACGGGGCACACATCCACACAGCGTGCACAGTGAATACAAGCGACAGGCTGGTCCCGGAGAACTTCTTCCTTTGTCAGGAGAGTTATCCTTGTTGTACCTTTGGTCACGGGTACTTCATCAGTATATTGTGCAACACCTGTGATCACACCATTTGCAACTATCTTCCCGATCTCTCCCTTGAAATCACAGGTTTCTATAATATCCTTAAAAGGCGTGCCTATTCTTACAAGCATATACTCAGGACAGCCTACCATGCCTTCTACGTTGATAACTGTTTCATAGTATGGTTTTCCCTCGTATACCGCATCATACAATGCTTTCGCGGATTTGACACCACATACAGCAACACCTACATCCGTAGGGTCACAGCCTATCCGGACTTTGCGGCCCGTTACATTATATGTAAAGAAATTAAGAATTTTCTTCCCATAGATGCGTTCCTGGGAAGCAACGATAATATTGGAATCCTGATCCTCAAAATAATGTCCCAGCCGTCGCTTACCCACAAGTGGTGCCACTTTCAGGGTCTTCCCATTAACATCGACTCCTTCGAATGCCTCAATTGATTCCTTATCATCTTGTCGGATTATTATAGCACCCTTTGAAGCCTCTGCAGCCTTCATGAGAAGTTTAAGTGCATCCATCATCTGCGAGGCATATTCGTTTGGTGTCTTGTACTTGCCACCTATCCATTCGGATGCAGTAGAATTAATAAGAACAAGATCTATTTTTTTACCCTCTGGCTTGAGTACAGTATGTGTTGGCGCACCGTAATGCTCGACAATACCGGCCTCCTGCATCAGTGCAATCAATTCACTCTGGGAAGCGTTCTCTTTAGGAACGAACTCCACAGTTTCCATGGAATCCGTTGGCTGTATAATCACACTCAAAACCTTGTTACCGTTGGGGTGGGGAGCTTCTTCTACAGCCAGAACTTCTCCACAGACACTGGAATGCACATCGGAAGAATAATATGATGTGGATTGGCCTATTTTCTGGCCTATAAGCACCTGATCACCTTTTTTTACAATAGGCTCACAGATCGTACCTTCATGCTGTTTCAAAGGGATAGTCATTTTTTCCGGAATTTTCTTCAATCTTTTGCTTTCCACAATGATCACCTCAGAACGCTGGCTCCCTTTCTACTTCAGTGGGTCTCTGGCCTGGAATTGATACGTCGATCTCCGTTCCTGTGAAGTCACTATCAGCACCTGCAGGATCTGTTTCATATCCAAGAGCCTGCCAGTCGATTGCAGTTCCTGTGACACCATGACAATCAGCACATCCAAGAGGTTCTGCCAGTCCCACATTAGAGCCTGCAATATTGTGACTTACGGGGAAATACATCTCCACATTCCTGAGCACTGCGTCCGGATAATCCGCATTGCCATCCGAGTTGCCGTCATAAGACCGGATTTCTTCAACCGTGACCTCACCATTGCCGTCTATATCCGCTTCCATTACTATTGCAGGTCCTATTGGGTTACCTATAGATGCACTTCCATTCGGATCTGCAGCCACTTCCGGATTCGTTCCTTCATCCCACCATACTCCTGTAACAATATTGAAAGGCTTGAGCATTGCATCCTCACCCATACCTGTCTCTACAGGCAGGCTGTCATAGGGTATTCCTCTATACCATGAGATAGCAGGTGTGAACTCTTCATCCCGGGTCACATCTTCTCTCATGCCATTAGCCCAGCTGAACATCTCAAGAGCACCTCCACCTTCAATTTCTGCTCCTGGCAAAGCGGGTATGTGACAGGTCTCGCACTCAAGTGCCGAGAGGTGACCATCAACCAGCGCACCGTGGGATATACCTGCATGACAACCTTCAGCATCACAACTCTTCACTTCGACCTCAAAAGCTTCCTCAACGGATTCAGGAGCATCAATTAATTCCGGACTGCCTATCTGGTGGTCCTCTGTCTCGTGACAATCAATACAATCGAGCTCTGCATGTGCATCGTACAGAGCATGATTCTCATCTACCCAGGTTACAGCTGTTTTTGGAACTTCACTGATGTGACAGGTACTTGCACACTGTTCACCCCTGGGACCTGCATTAACCTCATCGTGTATTTCGGTTACAAGAGGAAGCGGTGTCAGTACATCGAGCATATAACTTATTACATACAGGGGTTCTTTTTGTACTTCAGAACGTGCTTCCCCAAGTGCTGCCTCATCAGCCATATCAAAGTTTCCGGAGCTTATGACCTCAGATCTTGCTTCATAGTCATAGAGATCATGTTGTTCATGGCATATCATACAGTCAAGCTCAACACCGTACTCTGCCATGTAGTTGCCACCGGGATGAGTCTGGCCAAATGTACGAGCTCGCTCTTCGCCTTCAATACTATCAACATCAACACCATAATCCATAAAAGAAGTCCATTTTTTAAGATCCTGATCCACATGATATGATTCCGCAACCTGATCATCCATACCAAAATGACAACCTGCGCACGAACCGTCCGACCATTTCTGCTCGGTCATATAATGAACAGCAAGAGCATTATTGCCACTGTAACCTGCAAAAGCATTAACTCCTGCTGCGGCGAACATTAAAATTAAGATTGCAATCAGAACTGTATTTAATTTGTCCATGGTAACCTCACTGTTCTTTACTCTCCACCGCTTCTTCGAGCTGTTTGATAACTATTACAACATTGTTCCTGAGGCTCTGCTCATTAAGTATTTTCATATCATTTGAGACATATTTGCTGATCTCAAACGACTTACGGACTACCCTTATGTTAAAGTCGAAAACTCTATCAAGCAACCCTTTTTTCGGAGTAACGCCTAAAAAGTCCACATCCATATGGTTACCAAGAACATTTGCCTTCAGTTCGATCTTATCAAGAGGCGAGTCAGGCTTAACATAAATAATATGATGTTTTACAAAGCCAAAATGCTTCTCTATACCTCTCCAACCATACTCTTCCATTAACTGATGAAGGGCGACAACTAGGTACTTGTCCTTACTTGAACTACCTCCCGTACCTTTTTTTATGCTGGGGTTGCTCATGATATTACTTCCTTCAAATAAATGATATAGTGAAATAGAGCGGAAACTTGGTTCCCTTTACTGTACCGTCGTACATAAATATCAATTATCTCTTTTCATACGGCATGAAGTATAAAACTGTTGCCGTTGTCCTGATAGCGGTTTTCACAGTATTATTAATGATAAATTACCTGCCGGAAATAGCAGAAAATGAAGCGGAGACTGAACAAATTTATTCCACCACCAGAAGTCTGATGGATACTACAGTGACAATCAGCGTATTAAGTTCCAATGAAACAAAGGCACAGGAATCAATAGAAAAAGCCTTTGAAAGGATAGAGTACGTAGACGGGCTAATGAGCAGCTACGACAACAGTAGCGAACTTAGTATACTGAACGAACAGGGATACCTCAATGAAGCTAACCTTGACATCATATATGTCATTAACAGGTCAAAGTCCTACTCAGAAAGCAGTCAGGGAGCATTTGATATATCCATTCTCCCGTTACTTGACCTCTGGAGAAGCAAATTCAGCCCGGGTGGCACTTATGAAGCCCCTACTCCGGAAGAGATCAACGAGACACTTGAACTGGTAAATTATTCTGCCATCCACGTGGAGGGCAGTAATGTCTCTCTTGACGAAGGAATGATGCTTACACTCGGAGGAGTCGCCAAAGGATATGCAGTTGACCTGGCAATCGAGTCTCTTACTGATGATGGAATTAAAGCGGGATTTGTTAATGCCGGAGGGGATGGAAGATACATCGGGTACAAAGAGCAAGGCGTGCCCTGGAAGGTAGGACTACAGAATCCGGACAAAGCCGGAGAGGCAGTCGTTGTGATGGACATGGAAGATAAGGCAGTTGCCACGAGCGGGAACTATGAGCGCTATTTTAACGATGCCGCTAAAGTCTCACATATCTCAGATCCACGTACAGGATATCCTGCACAGGACCTCATCAGTGTAACCGTAATTACAGAGAGTACCATGGATGCCGATGCTTTTGCCACAGCCGTATTTGTAATGGGAGAAGAAGACGGGATGGAAATGATAGAGGAATTGGATGGAGTCGAATGCCTGATAATAACATCAGACAAGAGACTGGTCCGCTCCAGTGAGTTTGCAGAATATGAAAGTATTTCAGAGAACATTACACAAGAGTAGTCTTTGGAAGGATGATCCCCACGGATTATCCAATTTTTACTTCATGCAATGTCTCGTAAACAGGCCCTTCAGGTGTCAGGGTGCTCTTCTTTAGCTTTATGGAATCAACCTGCATCGTGCCCACCTCAATATCTTTAAGTTCCTCAAGCAATTGGATGAAATCCTCTTTTTTCTTTTTTGGAAGATACTTCACTCGTGCAAGAGTCGCATGCGCACTGAAAGGATGAAGATCTTTTGCAAGCTGGAAGGGTGAAAGTGATTCTTCGATCGATTTATGCAATTGTTCAAAATCGCCCCCACAACCAAGCCAGATAACTTTTGCAAAACGAGGTTTCGGGAAAACACCCAGCCCCCCCACAGATGTCTCAAAAGGTTCACAGGACACGGAATCAAGTGCCTTTGATATATTTTCAATCTCCTCTTCGGGAATCTCGCCAAGGAATTTCATAGTAATGTGCACGATATCAGGATTCACGAATTTGAACTTGAAATCACTAAACTTCGATTGGATATCTGCAATTCTAGGGTGTAACTCCTCTGGCAAATCCACTGCTACAAAAACTCTCACCAAACAGATCACCAATTACAATTTAATCTAGGAATTTAAATTGTTGACGCTATAAGCAAGTTTTTATTTATAATGGAACATATTATAATTAATTACTGCTTTGAATAATAGCACACAAGAGGGGACAAGATGGACAGTATCAAGACAATTCTGAAATCCGCAATAAAACTTGCGGAAGATCTGGAGTCAACCGCCATAATAGTGTCCGGAGACATAAGTCTTGAAGGTATAAGCACGGATGTGCCCATCTTTTTCAGTTCAAGAAGAACTAAAAGTATAATTGACCATCTTGTAACCACAAGAAAAAACAAAGAAGAAAAGGTCAAAGGGATTGCTGACAGAATTTCACAGCAGGCCACAGGAAAGATAGACCAGATTGAAGTGATATCCGCTACAGAGTACATGCTAGGTGAACTGGACGAAGGACTGGTAGTTGGCATCATTGAAACGACCGATTCCATTGCTACTATAATACATAGTCTTGAAGATAACCAGCTTGTGCAATCACTGAAAAAATGTGAGGAAAGAGTACACCCCGAAGTAATGCGTACGGTACTGAAAATAGCTTTTGACATATCAAGTACCGGACGTGAAGGTAAACCTATAGGCACGGCTTTTATCATAGGAGATGTTGAAGAAGTAATGAGCCGTTCCCACCAGATAATCCTTAATCCATACTCAGGCCACAAAGACGAAGACAGGGACGTACTCAGCAAGATGAATTGGGAATCCGTAAAAGAATTCGCACAACTCGACGGAGTCTTTATAGTATCCGAAGAAGGAAAAATGGAATCTGCAGGACGGTACCTTGATATCGATGCAAGAGACATCCGGCTGGACAAAGGTCTTGGAGGTCGACATGTGTCTGCCGCTGCTATCACAAGAGATACTGTAGCTATAGCAATAACGGTTTCTGAATCAGGCGGACTGATTCATGTATATATGGACGGAAAAGAACTCATGTCCATAGAGTCAACAGAAAGAGCAAGATGCCACAATACTGCTGATACCCCACTTGAATAATTAAAAAAGAAAATTATGCCGGCACAAGGCCGGATTTTTTAGTTCATTAGTGTTTTGTTTTAGTAAGGGACTTTTATTTTACCAACTTCGTCCATTACCAGTGCAACACCAAGGTAGAGTGATGCAAGACCAAGCAGGAAAGTTATTACGCCTGCAATCATTCCACCAACAAGTGCATTGCTGAAGAATGTGAGGTCAAGCAAAACAAATACTACAGTTATTCCCATTACGCCAATCTTAAGGGTCACTATTGTTAGCAAAGTTGCAATGATACCCCAGAACAAGAGGTAATACATTATTGATTCTGCACTTGCTGCTGGCAGTGGTGCACCAAGAAAACCCACGGTTGTTGCTATCTGAATGTATGCCCAGGAGAACCACCACAGTGCAAATGCTGTGAAAGCGGTTGCACCAAAGGTGTCACCTTTTTTCCATAGCTCAAGGCCTGCAAAGAGCTGGGCAAATCCACCAAGGGTTATTGCCATTGCAATGATCATTGTGAAATCACTGAACAGTCCCAGTGCAGGCATTCCAAGGAATGCGGCTGCAAAACCGAGACCAAGGAAACCCAGTGGTGCTGGACTTCCAGTTGTATCTTTAATTGTTACTTCTCCATCCATAGTTAATCACTTCCCTAATAAGTTAATAAATGCAATCAGCTTCAACATTTTGTAGTTAATATAACTGATACTTGAGATTCCAAATTAAACAACTCAAATAAATTTATAATCAAAACGTTTTCAAATGTATTATATGTGGTTTCACCAACGCTATTTTTCACCTCCTGATAAGGACTTTAGTAAAGAGGTATATATCATTTTTGATTATTAAGAAACGTGAAAAGGGTATTTGTAGTGTTATTTACAAATTAAGCAATTATTATTTGTTTAATATTGATTCAAAGGTACAAAATAGATTTATTCCTGTAAACATCCCAATATAAGTAATTTTTAAGCAATATTAATATTACTTTGCAAATATAAAATACAAAAATCTTCTTTTTGCAGCAATTGTGAACGATTTACACACAATCATTCCGAAATGTTTATGTAATAGAACAAAACTAAAATTTTTGTTATTTTTTTACATATAAAAAGTCCCCGGTTAATTTGATATAAGAAAAACATATGAGCTATTTTTGATTCAAAACCGGGGTATCGTTTGAACCTAAAAATGATTTCATAAAGAATAGATACAAAAACTTTGAGACCTGATTATATCTTGAACCTTAAAAGTGCAGCAATTCCGCCAAGTGAAAGTAATTTTTGGCCTGGTTCAAATATCGTGCTGAAGATTACTATATTTCCCCTGGAATGTTCAACTGACTGCAGGAAATCATCGATGCTACCTTTTTCCCTTTCCATGCGAAGAAATTCATCAGCCACAAGTAAGGTTTCGATTGCTCCGAAGTCCTGGGCAGACTTTACCTCATCAAGACCATATGAGACTTTCCCATCAGTTGATATCTCTTTGAGCAGCTCATCCATGAGTTTGGATTCCCTGGCAATCCTTGATTCTTCCATTATCCTGTCTACAGCCCCTCTTTTCAGTACTTCCTGAAAACCGGACATCCCCACAGATGCAGTGTCTTCAACAATAGCCCTTGAAGCCAGCTCAGGCTCCTTGGAAGTCAAGTATTTCAGGAAATCTTCCTTGGTGAAGCCCGGACCAGCAACAACTATAGCTTCCGAACCAGATGCTGCATGGACAAGCGGGTCAACTATCTCACTAAAGAATGCTTCCCTGAGAGTGCCTTCACCTTTTCCCGAAGACTGGGTAATATGCGAGTACAACTCTATTCCATAATGGCGAACAAGACCGATATCCGCATCTCCTTCCTCAACGGCAACGACCACAACCTTCGGACGCTTTGAGGAAGCTTCGGCTTCATCTATTCGCTCTACCTGGTCCTTCTTCCAGGTTTTAACTATGGAAACATTGGTACCGTCTTCTATATTGAGTGTGTGATAGGAGCCTGTGTCCATTCCCTGCTCGATTACGCCATGAATCCTCAATCTGTTGGAGAACCTGTGAAATTCAAGATCCTCTACCCTTATACCAAGCCTGACATTCTTCTTTTCCATTTTTTCAGGCCTCAGCTTATCGCTTGCAGAATCAGCTTTTCTCTTTGTCAGGGCAAAGACAATGTCACCTTTCTCTATTATATACTTCAGATGCCACAGATCATCCAGGGTTTCGGGTGTAACGGCAATCTCACCATCTCTTCCTTTCAGACTTCTTTTTGTAACGCGCATGGAACTTACCTGCAAATAAATGAAATTAAACTGATGAATGTCAGATCAGACTGACAAACATGACTATCATACTTTTATATCAGACTCACCCGGCGGAATCATCATTGCAATCTTATCCGGGGATGCTATCTGCTTGACAAAGTTGACTTCCTTCAACTTATCGACATATATTTTGTATATCTTTTTTGCTATATCATTCTGGTTGAACTTTCCCGGAGTAATTTCCACCACATGTTTACCATGCGCCTTTACAGCAGAAAGAGGGCCACCTATAACCCGGGTCTCAGCACCTAATTCCAGTGCTACTGCTGCAGCAACCTGTACATCACGATAATAATTACGTTCCCCACGTATGACAAAAGAACCCTTTTTCAAGTATTCACCGGATTCCGGAGTCTTTGAGACCTGTTCGGGTTTGACCCAGTAACAATCCCCGCTAAACTGTCCTGATTTCCAGATACTTGAATAAGATACAACAAACTCTGCGGCCTCCTGAAGCACCTCTTCTGATACCTCCCTGCCTTGGGTCTTGATGATAGTTATGGGAGCACCTGGTGCTTGGGTATGGAAGACAATATCGTTCTTTTCCATATATTTTTTCACAAGATCTTCGTTGGTCTCCGCATCCCTTCCTCCGACAACGAGGAAATCGTCAGAAGAGAAGAACCACCTGAAGCGGTCGTACCAATGCTTCTTGATTTTGGCCTTACGTTTTGAAGGAGCTTTTCTTTCCCTCTTTTGCATAGCAAGCTTTGTGTCCTCTATGGCTTTCAGGGCACCATCCCTCTTCTTATTCAGTTTCTTAGCCTTGTCATAGTATGACTGGGCATTCTGAGGAATAGTCAGGCGCAGGTCAATGGTGGCATTAGTACCTTCAAGATCAAGCACTATCTTACCTGAAGCTGAATCAATACTGACTATGCATTTTGCCGCAGGCAGTGTGTCTTTTGCTTTTTTGACAATTTTCTTAATCTCGTCCCAGGTGTATCCTTTATCCCTGGCATTATCGAGTACAGCAACTATCTCTTCGATATCAACGTAATGAGCGTATATTTTTTCAGCGATATGCACCTGCTTATCGGCATCCTTTCCGAACTTTTCAATTGCATCCTGCTGCTTTCCCAGGCGCCTTGCAAAGACATCTACCTTCTCTTTCTTCACCGCCTCTACAACTTCTGTAACCTCTTCAGCCGCCCTTTTGCCAAAGAGTTCATCGAGGGCCTTGTTGAAAGAAGGAAAAGATTCTTTCTCCATGTCAGAATATAGTTTGAGTTCCAGGGGGACAACATCAAAAGGCTGAACCTCACATTTTATTTCTTTCTTTACAACATTAGGACTAAGTTCCCCTTTGAGGAGAGGTGTAAACAGTTCTTTCAAAGAACATGCAAGTGCTGAGATTCCTTCGTCTCCTAATT
Source organism: Methanolobus sp. ZRKC2 (assembly GCF_045291185.1). Classification (NCBI taxonomy): domain Archaea; kingdom Methanobacteriati; phylum Methanobacteriota; class Methanomicrobia; order Methanosarcinales; family Methanosarcinaceae; genus Methanolobus; species Methanolobus sp. ZRKC2. The sequence continues at coordinate 1,414,308 of NZ_CP146980.1, forward strand.
CCTTTGCAGGTGTTTTCTTGTCAACACCTGATCTCAGGCAGACCTCTTCAGCCAGGACACCTCCGAGATTGAACCTGCTTGCAATGGTCCTCACAACATCAGAATCAGACAAAGCAAATGCTTCCCTTATATCCTGCTCTTCCGCGTCAACCGGGCTTATCTGGGCCTCAGGGTACTGGTAAACCTCACCGCTACGAATCCTTCTTCCCTTGAAAGTCACCGGTTTCATTGGTAAAATGATCTTTCTTTCCGAATCAAGCAGGACTATGTTACCGGGAGAGAACAGCTCTGCAACCAATATGGTATCTATTCCACCACGAACCAGGCCAATTTCGATTATCCTGTCAAAATCATACTGCTTGACATAAGTGATACGTCCACCCATTATGTGCTTTCTCAGCAGCATCGGGAAAGCCTGGGGGATCTTGGGACTCGGGCGAATATGCTCACTGAGATGTGCACGCTTACCGGCCTCGATGATAAAGTTGTCCCGGCCCTTATCGTAAACAAAAATATTAATACGCAGCTCCTCCGGCGCAGGCTGGTATATTTTGCCGATCTTTGCATCTATAATAGAATTCTCACCTGAGCTAAGTTCAAGAACCAGCGCAGCCACATCGGCACTCGTCATTTCCTTCTTCATGCGGTGATTATAATGTAAATGGAGACTATAAGTTTTATGTCGAATAAAACCAATAGAACTACGCGCCCAGAGTCGGCCAACCGGAGAGCATGCACTTATGAATGAGAGAACACGTTCCTTCCTTGTATCAAAATTCCAGGAATACTATTCGCAAGCGGAACTTAGACTTCCGCCGGAGTTCACATCAAGGGAATGGGGATTTCTGGAGTTTAGCACCGGAGATCCTTTCATGCGAAGACACAAGGAATTCGGATCAAAGGGAGAACTGAACGATTATCTCAAGGGAATCGGTCCTGCCCATGCCTACTATTCAGTAGCCTATTACGAATACCCCGGAGCTCCGAAGATGAAGGAAAAGAACTGGCTCAAGGCAGACCTGATATTCGACATAGACTCCGACCATCTTCCCGGAAAAATAAATTCATATGGAGATATGCTGGAGAAAGGAAAACGGGAAACATTGAAGCTGCTGGATTTCCTCATAGACGATTTCGGTTTTGATGAAAATGATGTGCATGCCGTGTTTTCCGGCGGCAGAGGGTACCACTTCCATATCAGTGATCCGTCAGTGCTCCCGCTTGAAAGTCCTGAAAGGCGTGAAATTGTTGATTATATCAGCGGCAAGCTCAGTCCCGAGATGCATTATACTAAAGAATGGATGATCGGCGAACATGGAAGTGGCACGGATACATTCAAGGGAAAGACGACTGTACCCTATAAGTACACATTAAAAAACTACGATACGGGCTGGGGTAAAAGGATCGCGCATTATATAGTACAGTACTTGATAGCTGAATCCGTAAAAGAAGACAAGGAGATGTTCCGTGAACTAAGAGAACTCAAAGGATTCGGTAAAAGCACTTCGAAAAGGTTCCAGGAACTTAAAAAGATATCAAAAAAGCCGGAAATACTGAAGAATATAGTTGAACATGGAAGACTGGATTTTGGCCATATTGATGATTTTCAGGATGTTGTCAGCCTGCTGATAAAACAGGCAGTTGAAAAGTCAAAAGTCAATTTCGGCAGCACACAGGTAGACGAACCTGTCACAGCAGACATCAAACGCCTGATCCGCCTGCCGGGTTCTCTTCATGGAAAATCCGGGATGAAAGTTACTGCACTTAGAATTGATGAGCTTGAAGGCTTTGAGCCCCTGGACGATGCAGTTGTCTTCGGAGAAAAAACGGTAAAGATAAAAGTTATAAAACCATTTGCAGTTCAGATGAAAGGAAAGGACTTTGTACTAGAGGAAGGCATTCAGGAAGTCCCTGAATACGCCGCAATCTACTTTATGTGCAGAGGTGCAGCAGAATATGGATCGCGCTGAGCTTAAAAATACACTCCGTGAAGAAAGCAGTTCTTCGATAAAAGCAATCCATCCGACCTTCTTCCAGGAAGTTGCGGATTACGTGAAAGAGCTTGAGGAAGAGATTGCTGAAATCAACAATCCAAGATCAGTAGAATCAAAGATGCTGGAAGACGAGCTGCAGAGCGCGATGACGGATGTGGAAGTGATATTCATCCGTCGGCTGAAAAAAACAATAGTCAGTGCTACCACAACCGCCTTTTCCAATCGCCCCCCACAGGACATCAATAAGCTCCTCCCCGAAGAAAGGAGAGTGTATGACGCTGTCCTGTCAACAATAAATACCTCCCGTCAAGAGTTACTTGAGCCCATACTAGATCCGCAGGCAGTTGGCAGACTCAAAGGGAAAAATAGGCAAATTCCGACTGCAAAACCAACTGAAGAGATTGCTGATAAAAACAGAATGTCTGAAGGTCCTGAACAGGACTATAGAGAGTTAACAGCCACAACAGAAACTGCCATGAACAGCCGGGAAAAAGAGGCAATAGGCAAAAGTAATATAAATGAAGAATTCGTTGTTGTGCGAATACTGGAGAACCTGCCTACTTTCAAGGCTATGGACAATCGCAATTATACATTACGTGCGGAAGATGTTGTCGTTTTACCTGCCCTGAACGCAAAAGGACTGGTCAAACGCAACGTTGCACAGATGATTACTAATAATTAATTTAAACTTATTCAAGGTGTAGATAATGAAGATCCCGAAGAGATTCAAAACATATTGCCCTTCATGCAAGAAGCATACAGAAGTTGTTGCTGAAAGAGTGAAGAAGGGAAAAGCATCGTCATTAACACATATCGAAAGGCAGAAGAAACGCCAAACAGGAATCGGTAACAGTGGAAAATTCTCAAAGGTGCCTGGAGGAGACAAGCCAACCAAGAGAGTCTGGCTGAGATACAAGTGCACAGAGTGTAACAAATCCCACCAAAGGCCCTGTTTCAGAGCAAAGAAGTTCGAGTTCTCGGAGTGATATAAATGAGCAACAAACCAAAGAGCAGATTCCTACGTGTAAAATGCAATGACTGTGAGAACGAGCAGGTCATTTTCGGAAGTGCAAGCCAAAAGGTAACATGTCTTGTTTGCGGAAGGACACTTGCTGAACCTACAGGCGGCAAATCAACAATAACAACCCATATCCTTGAAGTTCTCGATTAAAGTGATTCATAATGGATAGAAACAACTGGCCTGAAAGCGGAGATTTTGTCGTCTGTACCGTGAAGGATGTAACTGACTTCGGTGCATACACGACACTTGAGGAGTATGATGGAAAGGAAGGATTCATCCATATCTCCGAGATCAAGGCCGGATGGGTCAAGTATGTCAGGGACCACGTAAGAGAAGGACAGAAGATAGTCTGTAAAGTATTAAATGTGGATTCTTCCCGGCGACATATCGACCTGTCACTTAAAGATGTCAACGAGCATCAAAAGCGTGCCAAGATCCAGGAATGGAAGAACGAACAGAAGGCATCAAAATGGCTTCAGTTCGTGGAAGAGGAAACCAATACCAGCCATGAGGAAATGGAGAAAACCAGCCAGAAACTGCTGGAACATTTCGGTAGCCTTTATGCAGCCTTTGAAGAAGCTGCAATGGTCGGTGTCAATGCTTTCAACGAGATCAAGCTGAAGAAGAAAATTGCTAACAGCATCGCAGAGATAGCTCAGAACAACATCAAATTACCCTTTGTGGATATTGCAGGCTATGTCGACCTGACGTGTAACCTTCCGGAAGGCATTGAAATTATAAAGACTGCCCTTGAAGCAGCCAATGATGTAAAGGAAGATGAAGTACGTATCGACATAAGTTACACAGGTGCACCCAGATACAGAATTAAGGTGATTGCTCCTGATTATAAAAAAGCAGAAGCCGTACTGAAGAAATCTGCAGAGATTGCTGTTGATACCATCGAGCAGCTCGGTGGAAAAGGCGAATTCCACAGACATAATGATTCTGTAAAGGCGTGATGTACTTTTGGGGTTGAAGATCTACAGGTGTAAGAACTGCAGCAAATACACACTTGAAGATAAATGCCCGGTGTGTGATTCTCCGGCAGTGGATCCACGACCGGCAAAATACTCCCCGAAAGACCCTTACGGAAAATATCGAAGACTGGCCATAAAGGAAGAATAATCTATGAAGGGGACTAAAGTAATTCGATTAAAAGAGGAAGTTCAGCTTAATAACCCTGTTTTTCTTGTAGGACTTCCAGGTGTTGGACATGTAGGAAAACTCGTTGCAGAGCACCTGATCGAAGAACTTGATGCTGAGAAGATCATTGAGATATATTCACACCATTTCCCACCACAGGTTCTGGTGGATGAGAATAGTGAAATCGATATGGTTAACAATGAAATGTATATTTGTTCTACCAGCAAGTCAGATATTCTCGTACTTGTAGGAGACCATCAGAGTTCTACAGGAGAAGGCCATTATGAGCTCTGTGACCTGTATCTGGACATAGCAGAAGAATTCGGAATTGAGCGAATCTATACTCTGGGAGGGTTTCCCACAGGGCAGCTTACACACTCTGATGAAGTACTAGGAGCTGTTAACAGCCTGGAGCTTGCTGACGAGCTTAAGGAAAATGGAGTTGTTTTCAAAGAGAACGAACCTGGTGGAGGAATTGTTGGCGCTTCCGGCCTAATGCTGGGTTTGAGCAAGTTCAGAAATATTGATGCTGCATGCCTGATGGGACTTACATCAGGATATCTTGTTGATCCGAAAAGTGCACAATCACTACTGAAAGTGATATGCAAAATATTTGATGTGGAGATCGATGAAGGTCCTCTTGAGGAACGCGCAAAGGAAATGGAGAAAATCGTTGCCAGACTTAAAGAGGTAGAGCAGCAGCAACAGGGAATACCGGAAGCCAGTGTCAGGGATGAAGACCTGCGATATATAGGCTGAAGGTGTCCGATGAATGAAAATCAATGCTGATCTGCATATACATTCTAAATATTCGATGGCATGTTCCAAAAAGATGGACCTGCCGACGATAGCAGAAGAAGCAGCAAAAAAAGGCATTGACCTGGTCGCAACGGGAGACTGCATCCATCCAAAATGGATGAAAGAGATCAGGGACAATGCAATCGATGATGAGAAGATCATCATAGGAAATACTAATTTTTCGATAACAACAGAGATAGAGGACAGGAACCGTGTACATCATCTTTTGATACTGCCATCAATATCAAAAGCACAGGAGCTTGCAGAGATTATGGGCAAGCACGGAAATCTCGCAACAGATGGACGCCCCACTGTCCATCTTGATGGTTCTGAAATTGCAGAAATTGCAAGGGATGTTGAAGCACTTATCGGCCCATGTCATGCTTTCACCCCCTGGACAGCAATGTACGCGTATCATGATTCCCTAAAAAGCTGTTATGGGGATATGACAGATTACGTTTCTTTTCTTGAACTGGGCCTGAGTGCCGACAGTAATTATGCAGACAGGATTAGTGAACTTCACAGACTCACTTTCCTTTCAAATTCCGATGCACATTCCCCTTATTCCAATAAACTCGCCCGTGAATTCAACCAGATGGAAGTTCCTGATATCTCATTTGAAGGACTGAAAAAAGCAATATTGAGGGAAAACAATTACAAGGTCACACTCAATATCGGCTTCTATCCACAGGAAGGAAAATACAATGAGTCTGCCTGCATCAAATGCTTCACACATTATTCACTGGAGGAGAGCGTTTCACATAAATGGAAATGCAGTGTATGCGGAGGACGTATCAAAAAAGGAGTGTTTGACCGCGTAAACGAACTTGCCGATCTTTCTGAACCAATGCATCCAGACCACAGACCGCCATACCTGCATCTGATGCCACTTTCGGAAATAATAATGATGGCACTTGGACATGCAAGTATTAATACCAAGGGAGTTCAGGATGCATGGGATAGCCTTCTTGGAAAATTCGGGGATGAACTTAATGTACTTCTGTATGCAGAACCTGAGGACATGGGTTTTGTGGACAACAGGATCGTTGATGCTATAATAGCCTTCAGGGAAAGGAAGGTAATACTCCATCCGGGCGGTGGAGGAAAGTACGGCTGGATAGAAATGCCGGAGGAAAAGAAGGAGAAAAGCGGAGCAGGTGAAAAAAACCAGAGTTCTCTTTTTGATTTCTAATCTCGATATCTATATAATACATAAAGACTATCACAAGCAGCAGTGCCGAGGTGGCAGAGCGGACTAATCCGTGGTAAAATTATCACGGAGTCTATACGCGACCGGCTCGAGACCGGTTTCTCCGGGAGGAGTGCTTGGGTTCGAATCCCAACCTCGGCGTTTTGTACCAGATTAAAAGCCCAACACTTTCACATCGATTACTTTTCAAAGTATTTTAAGGCTTGTTATGCTAAAAGCTAACTGTCGGCATATTTATAAATTTTTTAGCTTGAATAGCTGCCCTAGTTGAATTCTTATGAGTTTGGGGAATAATAAGGGAAAAATAAATATACAGTTCAATTAAACTGTAAGGAAGCCGGAATTTTCTGTAGCTTTACAAACTTCGCTTGATTGTTTGATGCCTGTATACAGGAGATGAGAATTTGAAAAACAGCCCGAAAATTCAAAACGAAGTTATTACTTCCATTTCTATGAACCATAAACAACTTGCATCTATTTTTGATTCAATTGGGGAGCCAATCTATATTACAGACCCTTCTGATCATAGAATTCTTTACATGAATACACCCCTTGAAAATATTTTTGGGAATGCTGTCGGTGAAAAATGCTACAAAATATTTCAACAGCGTGACAGTCCCTGTCCTTTTTGCAATAATGACATTATAATGAAACGGGAACCCAATGAACCATATGTCAGAGAATTTAAGAATAGTGTCAATAACCGCTGGTACAGATGTATCGATTTACCTGTGGAATGGGGAGAAGGAGAATTTGCCCGGTTTGAAATGGCCATAGATATCACGAGCCTTAAAGAAAAAGAAGAACAGATGCAGCGAAGGCTTGAGATTGAAGAAACAATTACTTCAATTTCCACTTTATTCGTATCTCCTTTAACTATTGATGTGTCCATCAATGTCGCTCTTGAAAAACTCTGTAAACTATGTGGGGCTAGCAGAAGTTATATTTTCCTGCTTCGGGACAACGGAACAATCATGGACAATACTCACGAATACTGTATTGAGGGTGTGGAGGCACAAAAAGAAAATTTACAGGACATGCCCAGTGACATGGTTCCGTGGTGGATGGACAAGCTTAGTAAAAATGAAATAATTCATATCAAAAACATTTCTTCCCTTCCTTCTGAAGCATCTTCCGAAAAAGAAATTTTGGAGGCCCAAGATATCAAATCCCTGATCGTCCTCCCTATAAACTTTTATGATAAGCTTGGAGGCTTTATTGGTTTGGATAATGTGGTTGAAACTAGAGAATGGAATGGGGAGGATACAAAAATCCTGACCCTGGTTTCGGAGATAATCGGGACAGCATTTGAAAGAAAAAACAGGGAAAAGATGTTAATAGAAGCTAAAATGAAAGCTGAAACTGCAAACATTGCAAAGAGTGAGTTCCTTGCAAATATGAGCCATGAATTAAGGACTCCCCTGAATTCTATAATAGGATTTTCCGATATCCTTAATCACGAAATCTTCGGAGAGCTTAACGAAAAACAAAAAAGCCATGTTTCCAACGTTCTTAACAGCGGGAAGCACCTGTTGAATATCATCAATGATATCCTTGATATTTCCAGAATTGAAATTGGTGAAATTAACCTCATTTCTGAGAAAGTATCAATTCCGGACACTGTTGAGTACGTTTTAAATGCTTCCAGACCACTGTTGTCAAGCAAGAGCATTTCCGTAGAATCCAGAATTGACCCGAAGATTACAGAAATAGTAGTAGACAAACATAAATTCATAAGGATACTTAACAACCTGCTACATAACGCTGCAAAATTCACACCTGAGAAAGGAACTATCACGGTTCTTGCTGAACCTCTACAAGGCATGGTCAAATTTTCAGTTATAGATACGGGAGTCGGGATTCCCAAGGAAAGTATAGCACACCTTTTCGACAGATTCTACCAGGTAGACGGTTCGATTGCCCGCGCTCAAGGAGGAGTAGGATTAGGGCTCTCTATTGTAAAAGATCTTGTAGAAATGCATGATGGAGAGATTTGGGTTGAAAGCGAAGTCGGAAAAGGGAGCACTTTTTCTTTCACCCTGCCTCTGGAAATAAGACAGATCTCATAATATTGATCTTTCGCCCTGTACAAATCCTTTTTTGATAGTACGAAGTACTCGTTTCATGTGGATTTCAAGCAAAAGTTTTTGGAACTATACATTTGAATCAAAAATAAAAGATCTTTTCAAGATGCATAATCCATATCTAAAATCAAGATTTCAGGAAAAGGTTTGTTCTGATCAGATGAACATGAAAATAGAAGGTAGATAGAGGCACCATATAAACCACCACGCCTTTAGGTGCCTCTCTCCTTGCGATTCGAGATGTCCCCACATCTCTTTAACTCCACTCCCTTTATTGCAGCTTGTACCCCACAACCCGCAAAGGATAATATGTCATTTTTTTATTTAACTCAAACTCTTCTTAATAAAACGAATAACACTAACTTTAATTCATAGGCTAAATTTGAATGGTGTTGAAACTTAAATTTTGAAAGAAATATTGCTGATTAGTATAAACTTAGTTCATTCACATAATAATGGATGAGAAAATATATTTATACATTACATATCTAATTTTAGTATAGCAAAACCAGACTAAAAAACTGTTCTTGATTGCAATTCGAGAGAAAAATTTAACAATAAATGTGCCTTTGACAAACCAATAAATGTTTTAATTTTTATTAAATAAAAATATGAATGGAGACTCTTAGTCATACATGGTAGAGCAATGCCCATATCCAAGCAATGCAAAATATCCGGTTGCAAAAAAAACAACAAAGTTCTATGAAGATAAGATAAAGCATCTTACAAGAGAACTGGAAAAAAAGAACAAGCAATTAAGAATACGTCAAGAATTCTACGAAGAGAGGCTCGAGAATCTGAACGATGTGCTCTTTGCAGTTGACAATGAGGGAAAATTCACATATCTTAACTCTGCAATCGAAAATCTAACCGAATACAAAAAAGAAGAGGTGCTTGGAACACCATTTACAAATTATGTTCATCCTGAAGACCTTCCCAGGCTGATCAAAGAGATCGAGAAGACAATTCACGGAGCAAAAGAACCTTACATGTTCCGGATCATCAAAAAATCAGGAAATATCGGATATGTGCATACCTCATCCCGTCCGATTATTAGGGATTCAAAAGTAGTTGGTATAAACGGGTTGATGGTAGACATAAAGAAACTCAAACAGGTCGAATCGAACTTAAAAGAAGAAAGAGATTTAGCCCAGAAATATCTCGATGTCGTAGCTGTTATAATATTTGTCATTGATAGAGAAGGAAATATCAATCTCATTAACAGGAAAGGATATGAAGTACTCGGATTCAAGGAAGATGAGGTCCTTTCAAGCAACTGGTTCGATATTTATTCTCCTGAACATTCCAGAGAAAAAGAAAAGGCAAATTACAGGAAAGTCATGAACGGGGAACTGAATCTTCCTGAACATTTTGAATCCTCGATCCAGATGGTTGACAAGGAAATAAGAACCTTCCAATGGCACAATATTCTGTTAAAAGATGAGAATGGCAACATAAAAGGACTTCTTACATCGGGCGAGGACATAACTGAAAGAAAAAAAGCTGAGAAAACTCTTATAATGGCCAAACTGATAGCTGAAAATGCACACAGGACAAAAAGAGAATTTATATCCACCATTAGCCATGAACTGAGGACACCACTAAATCACATAATAGGTTATTCAAAACTGCTGCATGAAGATGATTCAGCTTTACTCAGTAACGAACAAAAGAAGTATGCACGAGTAATAACAGGAAGTGGGGATACTCTCCTTAAAATGGTAAACTCGATGATTGATCTTTGCGAGATAGAGAACGGAACACTTGAAATTGACAAAAAAGAATTCTTACTTCCTGCAGTGATAGACGAAATCGAGAGCTTTATGGCACCGATAGCAAAACAGAAAGATATAAACCTGAGCTTTGACATCAACACAGAATCCAATGCAATATATTCTGATGAAGAGAAATTCAGGACGATACTTTATAATATTACCCATAACGCAATAAAATTCACACCTCCTGGCGGAACTGTAAATGTAAAAGTATATTCTCCTGACAGGAAGCTCTTGAGGATCGCCATCACAGATAGCGGGATTGGAATATCAAAAGAAGAATTGAGTAAGCTTTTCAAACCGTTTTGCCAGGCAGATTCATCTCTCAATCGAAAATTTAATGGAACAGGACTGGGACTTTCCCTTGCGAAAGAGTTTGTGGAAATGTTAGGAGGAAAAATACAGGTTGAAAGTGAGCCTGAAAAAGGTAGTACTTTCAGCTTCACTATCCCTGCTGCACCTTAATCCAAACTTGATTTACACTTTTTTAATTCTCACTGCAGTGCCATATGCAAGCAACTCTGCAGCACCAGCCATCGTTTGCGAGGTCGTAAACCTCACATTTACAACTGCATCAGCATTTATTTTATTGGCTTCCTCAATCATCCTTGAAAGGGCCTCTTTACGGGCCTGGGTGAGCATGTCAGAGTATCCTTTGAGCTCACCACCGACAATGTTCTTCAAACCTGCAGCAATGTCACTTCCAAGATGCTTTGTGCGAACAGTGTTTCCAAAAATCACACCCAGAATCTCCAGTTCCTTACCTTCGATGTCATTTGTTGTCGTTACTAACATGTAATGCCTCCTTTACTCATTTACAAATTTACGAAATTATCATTTCTTTGATTGCTCATCACTCTTTTTTAGCGTAAAAACAAACTTGCTTCCATTACCGGGCTCACTTTCCACTTTAATGGAACCATCCATACCTTCAACTAAGCCTTTGCTAATAGACAATCCAAGCCCGCATCCACCTACTTTACGTGTAGAAGTACTGTCTATCTGATAGAATTTATCGAATACGTGCTCCAGATTTTCAGGATCGATACCAATCCCGTTATCCATAACACTTACATTTACGTTACTGCCTGTTTCCTGTGCAGAGACAGTAATCTTTCCGCCTCCAGGAGTGAACTTGACAGCATTGTTTAACAGGTTGACAAAAACCTGGATAAGCTTGTCTTTGTCAGCAAAAACCCTGGGAATTGATTCCGGCATATCCAACACAATATCAACTCCCTTGTCCTCGGAAAACCTGCGGATGTTCTCAAGAGAATAGTCCAAAGCCTCATGTAAATCAACGCTTTCCATGTCGAACTTCATCCTGTTTGATTCGATCCTGGATATATCCAAAAGATCATCAACCATTCTGGCCTGTCTGTCAACATTCCGGTTTATAAGAGCAAGTAGCTGTTTTCTTGTATCCGAGTCACATTTTTCCTCCAGAAGGAATTCACTGGAGGTCTTCATTGCCGTGAGGGGAGTTTTCAACTCATGTGAAACCATTGACAGAAACTCCGTTTTCAGCCGGTCAACCTCTTTTAATTTCTGATTTGCAGATAACAACGACTTGTTGGATCGCTGTAGTTCACGAGTCTTTTTCTCAACTTCTTTTTCAAGGCTCTTGTTCCAGTTAAGAAGAATAAAGTATACCTGTGAACTCAAAAACAGTATGAAAAGAACAGAAAGACCGGCAACTGTAAACAATTTCACGTAGACGGAAACAATTATCTTATCAACTTCGCTACCCGAGCTTGAAAGACCCAGAGACCAATTCTTGTTATACCATGTGACAGGAGAATATGAGACCAGTACATCCTGCATGCGACCATTCGAGTTCATTTCAGGATATTTACCGTTACCCTCCATGCCATTGACCTGGGCTTCAACGATACTCAGGCGCTCAACCTCGTAATCACTTATATGATCAAAATAGCTTGTTCCTTTTTCATAGCTGCCTGACTGATCATAGAGGATCTCACCTTTACCGTTGAGAAGATAGACAGTGTTAGAGGTGTTAGAGGTATTGAATTGGTGAATAATATTCTCATCAGATACAATGCCAAAGATCGCACCCCTGAACTCCTCACCTTCAAAGACAGGAACCCATACAAAGGACCCGAAAACACCTTCCATTGTCATTGTAGGTTCGGAGATGTAAACCTCGCCGGTCTTCTTTACATTCTCAAAGGCCCACTCATTGTTATTTTCATAAAGATTATAGCCATAAGGCACGCTCTCAGAAGGATATCCTGATACGACAGTACCATTTGCATCAATGAACTCTAAAACATGATATATCTCAGCAGATTTATATATCGTCTCAAAATCCGAAACAAAAAGATCATCAGGAATACCTTGTTGGTTCTTAGCCATTACCTCAAGCAGCAATACCCTCTCATTGAGTAACTCCTCAATAGAAGAAGAGATGTATTGCGTAAGTATTAGCTGTTGATTCTGATATTGATCCTCCACTATAGATCGTACCTCATCATTTGCCTTCATCCAGAAGAAAACTATGGAGCCGACCAGAAGTAGTACTATCACTGCAAAGATAACAAGGTTCCATCTATTTTTTTTATTCCACATTGGACCGAAAATCGCAAGTTTTCAAAAAAGTAAGTTCAAAAACTGCTCCTTCTAAGCACCGTTCTTATGCGGGCTTTCAATTCCTTCAGGTTGAAGGGTTTTGTAACGTAGTCATCAGCACCGAGTTCAAGTCCCTCTACCTTGTCGTCAGTCTCCCCTTTTGCAGTCAACATGATGACAGGTATGTTCTCACTGGAAGGATCAGATTTCAACCGTCTGCAGACTTCGAATCCATCCATTCCTGGCATCATGATGTCAAGAAGGATCACATCGGGATTCTCAGTCTTTGCTTTTTCAATCCCCTCAAAACCATCCAGAGCAACTATAACGTTATAACCTTCTGCTTCAAGAGCGACTTTCAGTGCTGTCAGAGCATCTATTTCCTCATCGACTATAAGCAATTTCTCACGGGTATCTGAAAGGAAATCCAGCCTTTGTTGAACAAGGTTCTCATCCAGTGAAAGAGAGGTGGCAATTTCGGCGGTGGTTATGTCGGGATTGTTTTCCATTAGTGCAAGGATCTTGGGGTCAATTTTTTCCGTGTCCATGATTAATACTACCTTGAACTATCAATAATAAATACCCTGATGATGCTATTAAAACCTTTCCAAATATCAAAGAGCTTGTATATTGAGTAGACCAACTATCCAAATAAAAGAAAACCTTATAATCCATAACCGAATATCTTAGATAAGATTAAAATGGATGCGCTGGAAGAGATTTTTGGAAAGACAGCCCAGATGACAGTTCTGAAAAACCTTATTTTGCATCAGAGCGAGTCAACATATCTTTCGGGTATTGCAGAGGAAACCGGCCTTTCCCATTCCAGTGTGGCAAGGGTGATCTCTCCTCTCATTAAAAGCGGTATTGTTATAGAAAAACCTCTTGGAAAACAAATACGCACATTCCGGCTCAATCTTGATAACAAAAAAACACAACTTATACTTAACTTCTATACAAAACTCAACGAGGTTGAGAACAGTTCATAACTTGCTTATAGATCAAAATATCAAAAATCAAGTTTCCTTTTCCAGAATTTCAATATTTTCGATCTGAGGGCTACCCAACATCAAAACTGCAAGGCTCCCGGCAATTTTTGCAAGCAAATTCATCAGATGTAACGATACAAGCCCTACTATTATTCCAAGAGCGGCGGCTAGCAAGGATTCTTCCAAAGAATTCACCTGAAGCATACCAAAAGATATCGAATGGAAACGATAAATTACAGGGGACAGGAGCATACTCAGTGTCAGTGATATCAGGACTACCGTGACGACGAGCGACATGATTCCCATAGGAAACTTCAGGAACAGGTAGAGTAGTGATTTCCATGTTACAGGATTCTTGAGCCTAGTAACCCCCTTATTGACAAGACCGGCATTGTCACCCGGTCCCCGGGACATGGGAGGTATATACACACCCAGAAGCCATATTGCAAGCTGGCGCTCAAAGGATGCTATTTCCCACCAGGCAAGGAAAATCAGAATTAGTATGGGAATTCCCACCCATATAGTCATAAGACTGAAGCCAAGTGATAGGCCGCTTACGAGGAATACAAAATAAGCAGTTCCAAGAGGGAATGTGAACAAAAGATACAGGATATTCATATATGTCTGCTTCCTGAAAGCAACACTTACAAAATCTACCAATGTATTTCTTTGTCCAATCATGCTTCTTCTACCTATACATATCTGATCAATTTTCAATCAAGAAAGTTTAAATTGATGCTTAAATCAAACATCAACAGATCCTTTATCTTCCATACTCCTGGATTCTTTTGGGTCTTCTGAACAGGAAATAGAGTAAAGCCCCAATGAGATGAGTGAAGACAATAATGATAATCCATATCAGTTTATCATTGCCCTCCGAAGGCTCCTTCATTGCCGTATCCAGAAGCATCCAGATCCAGAACAATGTCCCTATTATGCCAACACCAAAGAAAAGGAAGACCATCAAAAATGGAATTCCGATAAATGCCATATCTAACATACAATTCAATTCCTTTTTTAAGATTAATTATTCATGTCTTAGTGCATCCACTGGATTCATCTTTGCAGCTTTATTGGCAGGATATACACCTGCAAGCAGTCCTACAATGATCGATACTAACATTCCTACAAATATCAGGTCCAGCGGGAATATGTAGGGCAAACCCATAGCACTGTCTGCCATAAAGGCTCCGAGAATTCCAAGTCCTGTGCCAAGTATGCCACCAATAAGACCCACTACCATTGATTCTACTATGAAAAGTGACAATACCTCGTGATTCTTATAACCCAGAGACTTCATGATACCTATCTCATTGGTCCTTTCCGTGACCGTAACCAGCATTATGTTCATGATTCCAATGGAGCCAACGATCAGGGAGATTAATGCAACGGAAGTCAGCAGTGATCCAAGAGCAGCCGACAACTGATCAACTTCTTTCAATATTTCAGCCTGATTCATAAGAGCATAGGGCTTTGCATCCTCATTGTCAATATCCCTGAAAGGAACTCCAAGATGTCTTGCAAGCCTTTTGTCAAGCTCATCAGTAACATCGTCTATGGATTCCATACTTGTTGCCGCTGCAAAGAATCCCCAGTAGTAGTCCTCACCTATTATCTCGTTCATAGTCGAGATGGGAATGAATATTCTTTCATCAGATTCAATTCCACTCTGAACGAACGATGTTTCCGGACTCTTAACTATGCCTTTGACCTTGAACTTCTGGGTTACGACCTCACCGTCTCTTGTGGTGAAGGTTAACTCAATTGTATTCTTCTCCAAGATATTCTTGCCGAACTTCTCGTATGCCACATCGTGTCCCAGAACGGCCATGTACTTGTCATTGTCATCCAGGAAGCTTCCAGATTCCATCTCGATGTTTGCAACTTCTTCATAGTCCTCGGAAACACCCTGCACCTGTATCTGCCGGGTCGTGGAAATGAACTTTGCTTCGGCTACCCCCTGCCGCAAGGGAGAGACACCGACTATTCCAGGCGTGTTTTTTACCAGTTTCATCTCATTGTCATGGAAAAGATGGGGAGATTTGCCCTCAATGATAATGAAATTATTACCCACTGTGCCTATTTCCTCAGTAAAGAATTCATTGAAGCTGGCCCCAAGGGACACATTTGCAATTACCGCAGCAACGCCAATGACAATACCCAGTGTTGTAAGTGCTGATCTCAGCTTTGAACTGCCAATGCTTCCCAATGCCATTCTGACTGAATGTGTGAGGCTTAGCATAGTGAATTCTCCTGAAGGGTCACTTATTCTGCTTCCTGCGCCTGTAAAGAACCACAGCCGGAAGGCCAATCACTATTGCTATCACCAGAACTGCTGCAACAGTTCCATTGTTTCCTTCGTTCTCTGTGATCAGCTCTACATTACGGCTGCCCACTTCAGTCATATGTTCATTTATACCGTTCCTGTACTCTGCCTCAATTGACACAGGGTAAGATGTCGCTTCGGCATCACCTTTGGCTTTTATCTCAATTGTAAACAACTCGTCAGGGTCCATGGAGCCGATGTAGTATTCCTCAGGAGAGAAATCAAGTTCATCAGAAACTAGCCTGACACTCACGGAACTTAGAGTGTTCGGGTGCATGTTAGCCACATCAAACTCAAAGGTACCCTCACCATTGGTAAGTATTAGTGGTTTTGAAGGAATGACCTTTATTGCTGAGGAATCGACCTTTACAGGAATTCTCCAGTTACTATTATATGCATGTGAATTTCCTACCATAGAAAGTTCCAGATAATAAGTACCATCCTCAATATCGTCGCTGATATCCACATTGTAACTCAGGGATATGGAATCACCCGGACCGATCACACCAGAGCCTTCGAAGGCACTACTGGTTACCTCAATGCCTTCCGAGCTCGTAAGCATAGCAGACTGAACCCTGGCATTGGTATCATAGTCCTCGCCGTCTATAGTTACAGAACTGGCGGTTGCCGTATTTGTAAGTGTGAAACTTACCGTACCTTTGTCTCCCGGCATGAAAACTTCAGGATCACTTATAGTGGATTCCAGCTGTATTGTTCCTTTGCTGTCAAAGGAAGCAGAACCGACTTTCAGGTCAAATGTCTTCTTGAACCACGTATCACCGGAATCTGTCTGATAATAGATGTCTATGCTGCCGGTACCAAATCTGGCATTTTCATCCACAAACAAACGGTATTCCTTTACCGCAGCATCATCAGGAGAAAGGATACCAATCTCTTTTATCGCATTTTTCTCTGAGTCAAGGGAGAAAGGATACTCTGGATCCATCCTGATAGAAACTGCATCAGCACGGCCATAACCAACATTTTCGATTTTTACCGTGACATCCACATATTCGCCTATTTCTGCAGGATAGGGATCATAATCTATAACATCTACTTTAAGGTTCCCAGCCGAAGCTGCAGATGCAGGGGCCACAAATGCGGAAAATAGAAGTCCGATACAAAAAAGGGAACCTAATATTTTCCGGCCGTAATCATTTTTTTCAACCATATCAACCACTTCAGTTATTCTCAATTCTTCCGTCTTTTATCAGCACTACTCTGTCCACATACTTTTTCATCTCAGGATCATGGGTAATCATTACTATTGTACTGCCCTTTCCATGGAGTTCCGAGAAAATTCCCATGATATCTTCACTGGTCTTTGAATCCAGGTTACCTGTAGGCTCATCCGCAAGAATGAGAGAAGGAGCATTTATTAGCGAACGGGCTATTGCAACTCTTTGTCGCTGCCCCCCGGATAGTTCAGTTGGCTTGTGGTACAAACGGTCATCAAGACCTACAAGCGTCAGCAGGTCCTTTGCCCTTTGCATAGCATCTATATCTTTCTTTGAATTGGAATAAGTGGGAAGGAGTACGTTTTCATATGCACTCAAACGTGGTATCAGATTGAAATTCTGGAAAACAAAACCTATCTCAAAACCACGAAGTTCCGCAAGTTCATTATCGGATATGGTAGCGGTGTCTTTTCCCATCAGCCGGACACTGCCACTGGTCGGTCTGTCAAGGCAGCCTATCATGTTCATCAAGGTACTTTTGCCTGAACCGGAAGGGCCCATGATGGCAACAAATTCCCCCTTTTTCACATTGAGGTCTATCCCGTGGAGAATGGGAACTTCTATTTCCCCAAGAAGATAACTCTTTTTCAGATCATGTATCGTAATGACATCATGTGGAGCATCTGAACCCGGACTATTCGAACTAGTGTCAACCATCAATATACCTCTAGTACTTTGATCTAACAGAATGTCGTAAAACCAGACTATTTATCGACAGGTTAGACTATATGCTCAGAGTACTTAAGTATTTCTATAAATCGACTGGCTGGTCAAAATCCAAAATTAAATAGAGGCTACTTCATTCATGCCTTAAAGCTTCCACAGGATCCAGGCTGGCAGCCCTGCTGGCAGGATAAACACCTGCTATAAGACCTACAACAAATGAAATGATAAAACCAAGAAGTATCAGGTAAGAAGGGAAAATACGAGGAATGTCTAGATAGGATTCAACTGCAAAAGAGCCAACCATTCCAAGCAGGGTGCCAAAAATACCACCGATTATTCCGACAACCGCTGATTCCAGCATAAAAAGTGTCAGGACATCGGACCTGGTAAAACCCAGTGCTTTGAACAGGCCGATCTCCTTTGTTCTTTCGGTAACTGTTACGAGCATGATGTTCATTATACCAATAGAACCAACAACAAGAGCCACTAATGCTATTACCGTTATCAGTATCGTAAGAGAGCTGGAAAGCGAGTCAAGTTGCTCAAGAATATCAGCTTGATTGAAAATCCGATATGGTTTAGCATCATCATTATCCAGATCACGTGCCGGTACTCCAAGGTTCCTAGCAAGTCTTTTGTCCACTTCATCGGAAACCTCCCGGACCGATTCGGCTGTTGCAGTCTTCGCAGAAAAGCCGCCATAATCATCCACTTCAAGAAGCTCGTTCATCGTAGCAATGGGAATGTAGATACTTACATCCCTATCAGGACCACCCTGTACGAAAGTATTATCCTCACCTTCCAGTATTCCTTTGACCCTGAACTTACGGGTGACTGTACTACCATCATCCCTGCGGAAGGTAATATCGATGGAGTTCTTAGTGGAAATATCCTGGTCAAATTTCTCTTCAGCAACCTCTTTCCCAAGAACAGCTACAAATTTGTCCTTATCAGTAAGAAAGTTACCTTCTTCCAGGACAAAATTGGATATGTCCTGAGCATCTTCTCCCACACCCTGGACATCTATCTGCCGGGTAGCCGAGAAATAGCTTACAGCTGCCGTTTGCTGGTTGAAAGGGGATGCACCTACAATACCTGGAGTGTTTCTGACGACTTCAAGTTGCTCGTCATAAAGTATGTTGACATCCTGACTGTAGATTATTATGAAATTTGAACCGAGAGACCCCAGCTCATCGGTAAAGTACTGGTTGAAACTTGTACCCAAAGAAACATTTGCAACAACCGCAGCCACTCCTATTACTATTCCTAAGGTTGTCAGAGTCGAGCGAAGTTTCGCACTCCTTATACTTCCAATTGCAATTCCCAGTGCCTGCTTGATGTCAATCATGAAAAATTTATTCCTTTCTCAATGCCTCAACAGGATCCATTTTAGCAGCCTTATTGGCCGGATAAACACCTGCAATCAAGCCAACGGAAATCGCTACAAAAAATCCCAGAACTATCAGTTCTACAGGAAATATATTGGGAAGATTCAGATAATTATTTACAATAAGTGCTGCTGCGATCCCCATTACAGTTCCAAGTATCCCGCCTATAAGACCAACTACCATCGACTCGATAATGAACAATGCCAGAATATCATTCTTAGTGTAACCCAGGGCCTTGAACAGGCCAATCTCCCGCGTCCTTTCCGCAACTGTCACCAGCATAATATTCATAATACCAATGGAGCCGACGATCAGTGAAATTAATGCAACCGATGTCAGCAAAGCCGTAAGCGCAGCTGAGAGTTGGTTAGTCTGTTCGAGAATCTCAATCTGGTCGAAGAGAACATAGGGTTTTGCATCAGGATTCTCAAGGTCCCTGTTCGGAACCCCCAGGCTGCGTGCAAGTCGCTTGTCAATCTCTTCCCCGGTTGGACCAACTGCTTCAAGACTTTCGGCTTTTATGAAAAAACCACCGTAGTAGTCTATCCCAAGAATCTCGTTCATTGTATCTATTGGAATGAATATACGGACCTCCGGTTCAACTCCGGTCTGGGCAAAGGTTGTGTTTGGATCCTGCACTATACCTTTAACAATAAACTTCTGGGTCACAACCCCGCCATCCTCGAGCCTGAAAGTTATCTCGATAGGATTTTTTAGGGATATTTTCTTGTCAAACTTTTCATAGGCTACTTCTGAGCCGAGCACTGCCACATACTGATCATTGTCATCAAGGAAACTTCCCGAATCCATTTTGAAATTGGCAACTTCGGCATAATCCGAATTAACCCCTTGGATATCAATCTGCCGTGAAGTTGAAAGATATGTCACCTGGGCCATTTGCTGGTTTATCGGAGACACACCGACAACACCCGGCGTATTACGTATAAGTTCAAGCTGGCTATCAAAGAATACATTGTCATTCTGGCTATATATGACAATAAAGTTGGAGCCAACTGCTCCTATTTCATCATTGAAGAACTGGTTGAAACTGGCTCCGAGAGACACATTAGCAATTACTGCAGCAACCCCTATGATTATACCAAGAGTCGTGAGACCTGACCTTAACTTAGAACTGCCAATGCTTCCAAGAGATATCCCGAAAGACTCCTTCAGACTTAACATTAAGCCAGCACCTTACTCATTCTCTTTCCTGCGACGGTACATCATATATCCTCCGACTGCTAATGCTATCACAACTATAACACCAATTGCGATTCCCAGCCAGCTATTATCCCTGACCACAGTATTTTCTATTTCATGAACATCCACCAGGCCGGAGTGATCATTAAGCCCGTTCCTGTATTCAGCGTTCACCAGCATTTCTGCCGAGTAGTCTGTATTCTCATCTGTTGCATTTACAATAAACTCAATTGTAAAAAGCTCATCAGGGTCCATCGCACCTATGAAATAATCATCAGGTGAAAAATCAAATCCTTCAGCCTCAAGACTTACGCTTACTGACGAAAGCATATTGGGATGGATATTCGCAACATCAAATTCAATAGTTCCCATACCATTGTTGATTATAAGTGGCGAGGAAGGTATAACCCTCACAGAAGACGAATCCACTGTAAAAGGAATCCGCCAGTTGTTATCAAATTCATGTGAACTTCCAATGACAAAGAGTTCCAGATAATAGGTCCCATCTACTACATCATCATCTACTACAATGCTGTAAGTCAGGTTCATGGACTCACCAGGGCCTATAATTCCTTCACCCTGATAGGTATTGGTCGTAACTTCTATACCTTCCGGACCTTCAAGAGAAGCAGCCTGTACCCGTGCATTGGTATCAAATTCTTCCTCATCAACAATTACCGTATTTGTTGTTGCGATGTTTGCCAGGGTAAAACTCACAGTTCCACGATCTCCGGGCATAAAAACCTCAGGCTCAAAAACAGGATCGCCCTGAAGCTGCACATTGCCCTTACTATCAAAAGTGGTCGAGCCTACCCGTATTTCAAATTCCTGCTTATACCATGTATCTTCCGTATCTTCCTGGTACCATACCTCAATGGTTTCTATCCCTTCTTTTGCATCTTCATCAACAAAAAGGCGATACTCTTCAACAGCAGAATCATCCGGCTTTAGTATACCTATATCTTTGACAGCATTTTCCGGAGAATCCAGGGAAAAAGGATACTCAGGGACCATTCTGACCTTAACATCTTCAGCCTTTGCAAAACCAAGATTCTCGATCTTCACCCACACAGTCACATATTCCCCGATCTCGGCAGGTGTCGGCTCATAACGTAATATTGTTGCCTCGAGATCAGCCCCTTCAGCGGCAGCGGCTGGCATACTCAAGGAAATGAAAACAAACACAAAACAAATAATATATTCCCACATCTTTCCGGGATTTGATGAATTCAGCATGTTTCCTCCTTCATGTTGCACCGATCATTCCGTCTTTGATGTACACCACCCGGTCCGCATACTCTGTCAAATCGGGATCGTGAGTGATCATGATTATCGTTCTCCCTTTTTTATGGAGATCGGTGAAAATATTCATAATCTCAATACCGGTTTTTGAATCCAGGTTACCAGTTGGTTCATCGGCGAGGATCAGGGATGGATCATTTATAAGAGCCCTTGCAATTGCAACCCTCTGCTGCTGTCCTCCCGAGAGTTCTGTGGGCTTATAGTTGATACGATCCTGCAGCCCTACCAGCTCAATTAGTTCCTTTGCCCTTTTCCTGCCGTTGATACCTTCTTTTTTGTTAGCATAGGTCGGAAGCTCTACATTCTGAAGAGTACTTAGCCTGGGAACCAGATTAAAGGTCTGGAAAACAAAACCAATCTCAAAACCACGCAACCTTGCAAGTTCGACCTCTGAAAGCTTGTTGATTTCTTTCCCCATAATGATAACCTGCCCGCAGTTGGGCTTGTCAAGGCAACCTATCATGTTCATAAGGGTGCTTTTACCTGAGCCTGAAGGACCCATGATTGCAACGAATTCACCTTTTTTCACGGAAAGGTCTATACTTTTCAGTATAGGGACTTCCATATCACCTACCTGATAACTCTTGCACAAATCGACAAGTTCGATTACAGGCTCACCTCTTCCGAAACTATCGATTAATTCACCCATGACTATCCCCTGACCAAAGGATGGAAACTAAAACCCCGTTTTGAATTTGCAACCTTCCAATAAAGAGAGTTGTTTGAAGTTATAAATAGTTTATTTGGTTTCAAGCCTAAAAAAATGTAGGCTGAAGCAAAAGTATAAATACATTGATGGAGAAAGGTTCGTCTATAAATCGTCGAGTCTGAATATGAACAAATTATACCTGAAAAACCGGAAGTGTAAAACATGCTGGAAGTCCTGACAAACCCCAATGGCTTTTTCAAAAGAAAGAGCAATGAAGATGTTGAATTTAAGACACCGCTGATAATAATAGCCATTTTAGCCATTGTAGGAGCAATTAGTGCTTTTATAATAACACAGAGCATTATGGGAACACTGCCTGAAGAGGCTGCTGGCTTTGCAGCAATTGGTGCAGCCTTTGGAGCAATCGCTGCTTTTGTCATGACATTTATAATGTGGATCGTCTTCAGTGGAATTTTCTACCTTATATCCATGATATTCCACGGAGAAGGAGACTTCAAAAGAGTGCTTGAATTTGTTTCCTACGGATACATACCCTCAATACTGAATTCTCTGATCAGTACGTACTTTACGAGCAATCTTTACTCAAATATTGACTGGGCGACCCAGGACCCTCAGGCTCTTCAGGAAACCCTGTTATCCGATCCTTCACTTCAGATCGCAGGCATCATAGGAATACTGTTTACCTTATGGAGCGCAAACATCTGGTTATTTGCAATGGTACATTCCAGAAACCTGTCGGTAAGAGATGGAGCAATTACAGTGGGAATACCTATCCTGATATATATCATCTATACATTATACCAACTAAGAATATTTGGTGCATGAATTTGAAAACGATTTTAAAAACAATCATAGCAGCCTGTGTGATCCTGGCTGCATGTTCCTCTTTTGCCCTTGCAGATACTGATATAAGGCCAGCATTAACACTAAGCTATTCAACGGAGCCTGAAGTGCTGATGCCCGGAGATACCGGAACTCTAACAATAACAATGCAAAAGAATGCATATATTGCCAATGCAGCAATTGAGGGGAATGAGGTTATTGAAATACTTGGAGAAAGCTATACGGATGTAGGCCTTGTGGGACCGGGAGATGCTCTTGAGCTTACGTTCAACATTAAAGCCAAAGATGATGCACCTAATGGAGTTCATTTCCTTGATCTTGAACTTGCCGGTGGGAGTACTACGTATGACTTCAACTCCAGGATACCCATAAAGATCGATGACAGGGACCTCAAGCTTATTATATCCAATCTCCCATCGACCCTGATGAACGAAGTATCTTCCGTAAGCGTGGAAGTAGTGAACAGACGACCAAATGAAGTAACAAATGTCATTGTAAGCCCGGAAGGGGAGGGCATGGTATTCAGTCCTTCCGAAGTCTTTATCGGTGCTATTCCGGCGGGAAACAAGTCAACAGCGACCTTTACCCTGAACACAATGTACTCCGGTGAACAGGCAAGCGATGTATCCTTTGCCGTATCCTACTTTAACGGTGATAATTTCCATAATGGAGAAAAAATAACAAAAGAAGTTGACATCACGGGTCAGCATTCTCTTATTTTCACATCCATAGAGACGGAGAAGAGTGGAAACAGATATACAGTATCAGGAGATCTCAACAATTTCGGGACTACCGATGCAAAGAATGTTATCGTATCGATTCCAAAGTCAGATGCCGTAGTACCCGTTCAGCCATATGCGAAATATTTTATAGGGACTCTTGAAGCTGATGATTTCAGCAGTTTTGAACTTTCAGCACAGGTGTTGTCCGATAATGCTTCAAGTATTCCGGTATTGATAGAATTCAGGGACCCGAATAATGCTTATATTTCCATTGAAGAGGATATCGAGATTGATGGCCAGATATCTTTTGCAGGAGACAGTGACAAGGAAAGTTCAAGTCCTGTTGCCATCTGGGTTGTTGCCGGAATTGTTGCTATTGCAGTCATTGCGCTGATAGGATATTCCTGGAAGAAGCGCAGGGATGAGGAAAAAACCGATCAAGAAGAAAACTCAGAATTCCCCGAAGAATGAATGTATCGGTGCTTACATGCCAAAACCCATTGTAGAACTCAGGGATGTAACAAAGATCTACACCCTTGGAGATAATAAGATATACGCCCTGAATAAGGTTAACATATCCATTGAAAAAGGGGACTTTGTTACGATAATGGGCTCCTCGGGCTCAGGTAAGAGTACACTTCTCAATATGGTAGGATGCCTTGACCTTCCCACAAAAGGGAAAGTAATGATCAACGACACAGATATATCCAAGCTTGATGATGATGGGCTGACATCAATAAGAAGGAACAATATCGGTTTTATTTTTCAGCAATTCAACCTGATCCAGACCCTGACTGCCCTTGAAAACGTTGAGATGCCCATGATCTTTAATGGTAGCTCACCTGCAAAACGCAGGAAAAAGGCACTGGAGCTTTTTGGGAAAGCACAGCTTCCGGCAGAGTATGACCAACACAAGCCCAACGAGTTGTCAGGGGGTCAGCAGCAGAGGGTTGCAATTGCAAGGGCTCTTGCAAATGACCCGCCCATACTGCTTGCCGATGAACCCACAGGAAATCTTGATTCAAAAACTGGTCACAGTGTAATGGAACTACTGCAGGAGCTCAATCTGGCAGGCACAACTGTTATTGTGGTCACGCACGACCCCAAGCTGGAAGAGTTTTCAAATACCACCATAAGACTGCAGGATGGGGTGATATGCGATGAAAATTGCTGATCCTCTGAAAGATAATATGTATGCCGAGCTTGCCAAAAGAAATCTCAAAAGGCAATCTGTCCGGACAATATTGGCAGCCATAGGCATAATCATAGGTGTTATCGCGATATCCTCCATGGGCATACTGGGCAATACCATGAAACTGTCAGTTACCGATTCTTTTGCAGACATCGGTGACAAACTTATGGTGTATCCTGCTCCCGGCGAGGAATCCATAAGCGAGAAACAGATAGACCAGATCAGAAAGGTAGCTGGCATTGACGAGATAATTCCTCTCAGATCTCATGGAGAGCTGATAGAGTATAAAAATAAGAAGAGTTTCGGATCGGTCTACGACATAGAAGAAAGTGGTCTTGCAAACCTTGCCGAACTGGAGGAAGGACGATTCTTCAAATCAGGATCTACTGACTGTGTTGTAGGTTCAAGCACAGCCGAGAACCTGGAGGTTACTATAGGTAGCAAAATAGTAGTAGATGACTCCAAACTGAGGGTAGTAGGTATATTGAAAGAGAGAGGACTTGGATTTGATATCGATACGGACAGCGGTATATTCACTTCCTCGGCGATGTATGATAAACTCTACCCGGATGAAGATGAAGGATACAATTCTGCAATAATAACAGTCGATGATATCGATGAGCTGGACAGAATCCAGGAAGACATTGAAGACAGGATAAATAAGAAAGATGAACTTATCATGATCTTTGCCACCAATATGATAACAGAAAGTATTGATGGTGTTTTTGATGCAATCTCCCTCTTTCTCATGGGAATCGGCTCAATATCCCTGCTGGTGGCAGGCGTAAGTATCCTCAACGTGATGCTCATGTCAACCATGGAGCGTACCAAAGAGATAGGAGTCATGAAAGCAGTGGGTGCATCCAGGAAAGACATACTCAAGATGTTCCTTCTGGAAGCACTGTTTTTGGGAGTTGCTGCAAGCCTTATCGGTGGTTTGTTGACGCTGGGAGGCAGCTATATGATCATCTCTTACATAATGGATGACGCCGCCTACCTATTGAAGTTTTCAAATATAGTCTACATTCTGCAAGGAATATTTTTCGGAATAGGAACAAGCCTGCTTGGCGGCATGTATCCTGCTTGGAAGGCCTCCCGGATGAGACCACTGGATGCACTCCGATATGAGTAAAATACATTTGCCAATTAATCTTAATCTATTATGGGAGAAATATGGCAAAAGAAGACATGCCCAAGAATATAAGCTTGAAGCATGATTGCTCAAACGTGGATTGGGACTGCGTATCTTCAATCCTGAAAAGTGTTCATATGACGCATTTTGAAGGAGATGTTCATAAAAAAGCATTTGAAAACAGTTCCTCGGTCGTGTTTGTATATGACGATGACAAACTCATTGGCTTTGGTCGTGCCATTTCAGATTGTGCATACGAGGCAGCCATCTATGATGTGGCTGTAGTACGGGAATACCAGGGCAAAGGGTTGGGTAAAATGATTCTTAATAATATTCTGGAAAGCATTCCACAATGTAATGTCATATTGTATGCCTCTCCGGGTAAAGAAGGATTCTATGAAAAGATGAACTTTAAAAAATTGAAAACCGGAATGGCACGATTTAAGGACGCGGATAAAATGCAGACTAAAGGTTTTACTGAATGAGAGAAGTCGAAGAGCTCCTGTAAGATTTACATGTAAGATACAGGAGAATAACAACGATCCAAAAACAAGTTACTTTTTTGATAACAACTTCTTCCGGACCTTTTCCCCGGTAAGCTCCCTGATAGCATCTCTTGCTATCCATCTGGCAGGTGTACAGTCGACCAAAAGAATCTCGTCTGCTGTCTCAAGGGCCCGTGAATGCAGGTAAAGGTTCCTTTTTCCTATTTGCCGTAGTGCCCAGTTAATGGCTTTCTTTACATAATTTCTTGAATCGCAGGACTCACGGACAATCAAAGGGAAGAACTGTTCAAAGGCAGAATTATCTGCCTTCTTGTCACTTACTGCCAGACGAGCCATAAGCACAAAGCCTGATCTTTTAACGAATTCTTCTTCCCTTGAGCTCCATTCCGCAGCCTTAGTATACGCAAAGGGAGTTTTCTCAAAGAGGTTCATGCAGCATTGGTCACATATTTCCCAGTAATCAAAATCCGTCACCCATTCTTCAATTTGTACTTCTGTGACCATTTCGGGCCGATCTGTCATGCTGGCAAGAATGCGAGTTTCCCGGGAATCGTTTTCCCATAACTTAAGAGCCAGTTCGTGGTCCTTTCCGGTTTCTTTTGCAAGCCTGCGAAGTTCAGGTATGGAAACACCGAATGCTTTTCCAGGAGTAATACCAAACCTGGCCATTCCCTCAATTGCATTGGAATCTGAAAGGGATTCAAGTCTTTCGAGAATCTTATGGTACTTGGTGCCTGTAGTGTCGTCCATTCGCATTCTCCATTTTTCCATGAAGGATAACTTATGCTCGATTTAAATTAAAATTTATGATAAGTATACACAATAAAAATGCATTGCTATAAATACTATCACTGAATAAATTTGATTTAAACTCCGGGAGCCTTAAAATGCTTAAAATGAGATTCAATTTCGTTTTTCTTAGCTGCTTCTTACTTATGCTTGCTTTCACCGGCAACTCGCTGGCAGCAGAATGTCCTGAAAATACCGGAGTAGGTGTTACTGATTTCTACTCAGACATTGAAAGCGGGGATCTGACCGTATTTTCTGAAACTGAAGTTGAAGACATGGATCTTGAGCTGCAACTGGAACACGAAGGTGAGATGCTGGATGAACAAACTCTTGGGATTAAGAGGGTGGCTCCGGGCTCAAATGCTATCAAGGTATTCGAATGGGAGACAGATAACAAGGATGACGGAAAATATAATGTAAACATCCGTATATCGAAAGACGACTGCCTGCTGTATACCAATAATTACACATTTGTAAATGGAAGGCAGGTAATTCCCAGGATAAAAATCGATGACTTTATAGCCAATTCAGAAGGGTTCAGCATGATGGTAACCCCGGTACAACCTGTGATAGTGGATGCTACCTACATGCTTGTGGACGGCTCCGACGTAATCTATACAGACAAGCAGGAAAGAATCGCCCTGGACACATTACCACTGGAATTGAGTGACAGGTGGAATACTTTGCTGATAAATGGCAAAGAATACAAAGGCCGTGTAAAAGTCGAAATGTACACACCCTCTGAAACCACGGCAGCCATGCAGGAATTCACGGCAAAAGATGATGTTTTTATAAGCGACACCTACAAGGATGCAATAGGCGCGAGTGCAACAATTGAAGGCAGATCCCAGGTACCCTTCAAGGGTGCGGTTAGATTTACGGTCATGGAAAATGATGATATGGGAACTGTTGTTGAAAGAATGACCATCAATTCCCCGATACTTCTCAGTGGTGATGACGAGACCGTGGAAGCGATCTGGGGAGAAAGGCTTGATGAAGGCATATACAAATTACTGATCGAAGTGATTGGCAACGATGGAGACACACTTGATGTTACGGAGACCATTATTGAAGCCGAAGCTCCCGTGAATGTAACTAATGCCACCAATGAAACATCGGATTCTACCAATGAAACTCCCGGCTTCCAAGGTATTTACTTAATTATCACTCTTGTTGCAGCCATTTTCATCATCCGGCTGAATAGCAAGCGGTAGGTATACCAGATGCGTTACGAACTGTTCATCGCGATCCGCCATATTGAAGCGAGAAAACGCCAGACAATACTCTCTATCGCAGCTATAGGGATAGCTGTTATGATATTGATGGTCTCACAGGCATTCATGGCAGGTTTTACCCAGGAACTTTTTGATAAGACAGTAGCCAATCTCCCCCATGTGGTTGTTTCACCCCAGGAAGGTGATGATTATATCCACCTCTACCAAAATCTGGTTGTAAGGATTAACAGCATCGAAGGAGTTGTAGCATCGTCTCCCTATCTTATAGGAGAAGCGTCCTTCAGTAATCGGGACAATACGAAAAACGCAGCACTCAAAGGTGTTATTCCTTCAGAGGAAGAAGCGGTCGCCAATGTTGAAGAAGACGTGATTATGGGTAACTTTGAGGAACTGGCATTTTCCAGGGATACAATAATGATAGGAGACGACCTGGCAGATGACCTGGAACTTGAGCTTGGCGATGATGTGGAGGTATCATTCCCAAATGCGAATACACTTTCTCTTGAAGTGGTCGCAATTTTTGACACCGGCACGCCAGCAGATGAAAGCCTGACTTACACGTCTCTTGAGACAGCCCAGCGATTCTTTGATACGGACAATGTTATCAATGGAATAGACCTGAGGCTGGAGGATTTCAATAATGACAGGGAAGTAGCTTCAATAATACAGGATGAGGGTTACAAGGCCAGCGGCTGGACCGAAAACAACCCGGAAATATTGAGAACCATAGCCATTGAAAGCACATCCAATAACATCACGCTGGGATTCATCCTGGTCATAGCATCATTCGGAGTGGTGAGTACACTCAATATGGTCGTAATGGGAAAGATCAGAGAAATAGGTATCCTCATGGCGATGGGAGCTAAAAAGTCAAGCATTGGACTGATTTTTTTGATGGAAAGCGGCATACTGGGACTTGCAGGTGCACTTCTCGGCACACTTTCCGGAACTCTTCTTGCACTTGCAATAGGTAGTTACCCGGTACCTGCAGGCTCATTCGGAGAAATTACTTCAATACCTGTATTGATAAGGCCCCTTGATGTACTTTTTATAATAGTCGGCGTTTTCCTTTTGAACCTTATCGCAGGGATATATCCTGCAAGACGTGCTGCGAGCTTTGATCCGGTAACGGCGATATCTGCTAAGTGAAAGAGAAGTTGTCCTTTTCCCAGGAATCCCTGATTTTATAAATTTTCTTTTCTTCAAGCAAGCAGGAAATTTTCATAATCAATAAATTGAAACCAAACAATTTTCAATGAAAACTTAAATAAACACATAATGTCGTTTTACACTATTAAACTTTGATTATTACAACGACCATGCAATAAATTCCAGTTGCTTCGGGAAAGAAGATGGGACTTAAAACATTTTGATGGTGAGAACATGTCGAAAAATGTAATCCGGATTCTTGTTGTCGCTTTACTTATTTGCTGTGTATTGTTCATTTCATTGGCAAATGCAAACCGAACAAATGATTCGAACAAATACACGTTCGATAATTACGGCAGAGAAGTTTACACCCCTGAGCCGATGGAGTTTGGAGCAAATCTCATCAATGGTACTACACCGGAAAATGCATCTACCTATAACGAAACTGAAAGGAAACACGTATTACTCCAGTTCTATGCAAATCCTAATGAGGAACAACGGGAATTATTAAAAGAGTATGGAGTTCAGCGCGTAGGTGTTGCTGCAGACTATACTTATATTGTTTCAATACCCGCAAATCTAACTCCCGCTGATCTGCCAGACGAAAGCGGACTTCGCTGGATGGGCGAGATACCTGTTGAGAACAAGTATGATCGAAATTATGGCTTGCACGTGCCGGAATGGGCAAAGATAGAAGACGGACAGGCGGAATTGTGGATTGCTTTTTATGACGATGTAACATACGAAGAAGCGCAGGCTATTGCAAATAAATATTCAACGTCGCTTCCCAAGTTTAAAATGTACCCCTATTCATTTAACTGTATAATTAAAACAAATGAAAGCAATATTCCTATTATTGCAACTGAAGACCTTGTAAAAGGTATGTCCTTCCCGGAGGGAGAATTTGTTGATGAAAATTCAGTAAGTAGCAAAACAACTTCTGGTTTTCAGTTCATTTTTAGTCTTCTGAGTTTATCAATTACTATTTTATTCCTGAGAAGGAGGAACCTTAATGATAAATAAAAAAATTGCCTTGATTATTTGCTTTTTTTTGTTAATGTCTTCTCAGCAAGTTTTTTGTAAAGAAGAAAATGCACCGGATTCATGGACTCTCGACATCACTGCTCCCAATTCCATCCAAGACCTGACTATCGGTATTGACCCCTCTGCTTCCGAAGGGCTAGACCCTGTAGATTGCGGGAGTCTCCCGCCTTACCCGTTCGATAAAACATTTTTGTTACTGGATGGGTGTTTTTCAAAAAATATAAAACAGAGTGACAACGGTGCAAGTTGGGACTTTAAAGTAAGGGTTCCAGATGGCCAGACAACGGAACTCAACTGGGACCCAAATGCCATAGAAGGCATTACCATAAGGATAATTGATGGCTCTTCTGAAATATCTCCCGGACAGTCTATTAGTAGTGGTCTTCACCATATGGCAATCTATGCGTGTTATGGCGATGCTTTGGATCTGCATCCTGTGATCAATATAGACCGTCCTGCCAGCATATTGCACAATTTTACGCTATCTGGAAATGTGTTGGATGATAATCTTGCTACTTTATCCTATGAGGTAAATGAGGAGTCTTTTGCTCTTCCATATGTGCAGGATGGTTATTTGTATACTTTTAACCAGTCGATGATTCTTGCCGATGGTGACTATGTGGTGGAAGTCAAAGCAAGTGATTCTAAATCTTCCAGCAAGTCAGTCAATTTCACCATAGATAATACAGCTCCTGATCTGAATGTTACTGTCCTTCCATATGGCCAGAAAGTGAAGGTCTCCATTTATGCGAACGATGCAAACAAGCTCTCCATGATGAAATGCAAGATCAAAAGAGGTACAGATCATGTCGATGGTAGTACATGGTTCATCAGGACTTCAAAATCATTCGATGAATCATTCAAATTCCGCGATTTGGATGCAGGTACGTACACGGTCAATGTTTCTATGGAAGATTGTGTAGGTAATATAGCTACTTTCTCTGAAGATTTTGAAATAATTGATTCGTATCCACCGGATATCACGCAGATTACCATTATCCTCCCCGAGGATAGCACCGCTGACAGCACTTTCTTTCGGATCAATGTTATGACAGATGAGAAAGTGACTTTGGTCTACAGCTTGAACGGCTACAACGAAACCGATGTGGTGGAGTTGGAGCAGCACGCAGTCGATGGAGGGAATACTCTTGTTGTCTATGCTACAGACCTGGGTGGGAATACCGTATCAGAGGAAATTACGTTTGATTATGTTAATGGAATAGTAAGGGAAGATACTATCCAACGTGTTGATTACTATGGTGATGAGCCTGATAGTGATATTGAATTCGTAGATTATGATATTCGTTTCGTAGATTGTGACATCGTCATTGAAGAACATGCTGATGACTCAATGCCTGCTGACGAACAGGAAACGAATGTTCTGAATACAGAAAATGGTTCGGATACAAGAGTGAAAAAGTCGCCTTCATTTTCATCGACTATGACTATTTTGTTCTTCCTCTTATGTGTTATTGTATACAGAAGGAAGTGATTACAGAATGTATAGTTCTCAGCCGTGAGCAGAACCCATTTCTGGAAAATCAATTCCCTCAAATCGGCACCTCGACATTTTTCCCTTTAGAGCCAGATACAAGAAGAACTTGAACATTGCATACAGCCGGAAATAAAAGGAAAACATTCCTATCGGGAATGCACCGTCGACATGGATTATGTGCTTGTCGTCCCGCATACCATCATCCACAAACCTTACGACGCCGTCAAAATGTGATCTTTCGAGCACAGTGCCCTGATGCATGCGTGGACCTATGACCACAACGTCCTCTTCCATACCATCCTCACTTAAACTTCCATCAACAAAACCGTAATTAAAAAGAGTGGGTATGGGGGAGAAAAACTCTGTTTTGAATTGTGATCCCTCCTTCCGATATTTCAGGAAGCTGTACTTAGGAGTCTCGATCACAATTTTCATGTAAGCATATTAGCAAAACTTGTACTAAAAGATAACATAGGAGGTGCGAACGGGAAAGAAGGGTTGAATGCACAGGTTGGTGACATTGGTTTGTTGGAGAGGTACTAGAAAAACCCGTTCGCAATTATACAAATGACTTTATTCGATATAAATCTTTCGTCTTCATACGAACAATTTTTTTTCATAAAGAGAAGCCAGTTTAAGCACAAGAAAAAGTCACTCACTTTCAATCGCTTCAACAGGATCAAGTCTTGAAGCACGCCTTGCAGGATAGACGGCTGCAACGATATTAATCAGGAATGAGAAGATGATTGCATAGACGAAATTGAGCGGGTCGGCCTTTACAGGGAGAGTGGTCAGTCCGAAATACACCTCGCTGGGCAGTTCAATCTCGTATGATGAAAGCAGAATAATACCCACATAACCGAGAACACAACCAACTAAAACACCCATAGTCCCCATTATCAGCGATTCCAGCAGGAAGATTCTGGTTATATGCTTTTTCGAAGCACCCATCGCCATTAGCATTCCAATTTCCATTTTCTTGTCCATTACCACGGTGATAAGAGTATTGGCAACCCCAAAACCAGCTATCGCATAGATAAGCCCGTAGAACAGCCATACGATCACCTGCTGAGTATTAAGCAGTTCGAGTATCTCACTGTTAGCCTCGATCCAGCTTACCGCATCAAGACCAGTCTCCGATTCTATAGAACTTGCAATTGTATCAGCCTGGAACGGGTCCTGCACACGCACATTTATGTTGCTTGCCACTCCGGGCTCACCAAAAAATTCCTGGACCGTATCAAACCTTGCATAGGCAGTAGTTTCATCGGCAGGCGTACCACTATCGAATATACCCACTATCCTGAAAGATCGCTGCTCTTCTGTGGGAATAACTGCGTCTACGTTGTCCCCTACCACAACATCAAGATCTTCTGCAAGCCTGTCACCAATCACTATACCGTTATTCGATCTTGACAGTTCAAACAGGTCCCCGGCAATAATATCATCCTCAATATTGACAACAGCATTTTCAGCTTCAGGTTCAATTCCAAAGAGATTTACCCCTTCTGCATTATCTTTAAACTGCAATGCAGCCTGACCCGAAAAAACAGGAGATACTGCCACGACACCTTCCTGGTTTCGGATCAATTCAGAGAAATAATTGTAGAAATGAATGTACTCCTGATCATCTTCCATAGGACCTATAACGATATGAGGTGAATTTTCTACCGTCGTATCGACCAATTCCTCCGTGAACCCAGACATCATGGACATCAGGACAACAATGACCCCTATGGCCAGAGCTACAGCAAAAACAGCAAAGAATGTGAGTCTTTTGCGTGCACTTATGTGCCTGAGGGCAATCTGCAGTTCATACATCGGTTTGTCTCAGGATTTGTTATTGGTAGTTGGTATGTCTACTTATAATATGTTTTGTATGTGCAAGGGATAGCAGAAAAAGTAGAATCATAACCTGCTAGAAAAAGCAAGCTCCAGCCCTATAACAGAGAATATACCAGCCTTTGCACGGTTGACATGTTTGCCAATTCCCGGCCTTTCCATCACCTTTACTCCGATGTATCCTGCAAACGCGGAGACAATGAAGAACACAACCAGTGCCTGTACGAGGAACACGATGCCCAGAAGAATCATCTGTGAAGCGACGCTTCCTGTTTCCGGATTTACGAATTGAGGCAGGAACGCAAGGAAGAAAAGAGAAACTTTGGGATTCAGCAGATTCATGAAGATGCCACGCTTGTACAAAAGTGAAAAGTCATTTTCTCCGGCAACATCCGAAGAGAACAATTGTTCACCATCCTTCAATGCCTTGAAGGCAAGGTATAGCAAGTATATGGCTCCTGCATATTTCAGAATGCTGAAAGCCAGGGCTGAATTATAGAGAATGGCAGATACACCCAGTGCTGCAGCTGTAGTGTGGAACAGTAGTCCTGTACACAAGCCTGATGCCGTTGCAATGCCGGCTATTTTACCCCGGGATATACTTTGGGTAAGTACGAAAATGATATCCGGTCCCGGCAGTAAGGTGAGGGCAACGGATGCAGTAATGAAATATACCAGTTGTAAAGGTTCCAGCAAATATTCACCTTGCATTGAGAATAGAGCCATTGCAGATAAAATTAATGATATGCCTAATTTCATTTCATATTGCATCCTTAAGCTTATTCAGGATGTATAAGACAAAAATCATATAAATGAACCTTTCATTTATGAAAATGACCGTTTATAGAATGTAACTAAGATCAAATGCAGGCTTAAGCTTAGTATTAAGGATGTCAGGTGACTTCCGAAAAGCCGGAATGATCATAACATAACTATTCTTCCCTTATCAGGAGTGATTTTTATCGAAGTTAAGATACCTTACGGAAAAGAATACATCAACCTGGACGTTGAAATAACTCATGAAGTCATCGCACCGAATGAAGTTAAAACAGAACCTGAAAAAGAGATAATCTCAAAAGCACTGGAAAAACCTGTGGGAATGGAATCCCTGAAAGACTTTGTACTTGGCAGCGACAAACTGCTCATACTTGTCAATGACGCGACAAGGCCGACACCTACTGCAAAAGTACTTCTGGAAATGAGAGAAATCCTCAGGGACCACAATGATGTCAGGTTCCTGGTGGCCACGGGCGCACACAGGGGACCGACAGAAGATGAATTCATGTATATTTTCGGGGAAATGTACGAGGAATTCAAGGACAAAATATTCGTCCATGATGCTCGCAGGGACGAGGACATGGAATATCTTGGAATCTCCAGCAATGGAACGGAGATGTATATCAACAAGATGGTAAACGAAAGTAAAAATATCATTGCCATCAGTAGTGTGGAGCCTCACTATTTCGCAGGTTATACCGGAGGAAGAAAATCTTTCCTTCCCGGGGTTGCTGCGTATAAGACCATAGAGATGAACCACAAGCATGCACTGTCAGATGCTGCAAAGCCACTGGCCATCAAAGATAATCCTGTTGCCGAAGATATGGATGATGCTATGGAAGTGCTGAAGGATTTGCACATTTTCTCTATTCAGACAGTCCTGACAGCAGACCACGGACTGTATGCAATGGTCGCAGGTGACCTATTCAGGACTTTTGATATTGCAGTTGAGAAAGCTAACGAAGTGTTTGGTGCCAAGTGCAAAAGAAAGGGAAATATTGTACTGACAGCAGCGCCATATCCTATGGACATTGACCTTTACCAGTCCCAGAAGGCACTTGAAAACGGGAAGCTGGCACTGGAAGAAGGAGGAATAATTATCCTGGTATCCAAATGCAGGGAAGGTGTGGGTGACGATGCATTCCTCGACCTGCTCTGTTCCTCAAATACCTGCAAAGATGTAATGAGCAGGATAGAAGAAGGCTACAAGCTTGGATATCACAAAGCTGCTAAAATGGCACAGATAGGTATCTATGCCGAAATGTGGGCAGTTTCGGACCTTGATGAAGATACTCTCAGAAGAGCAAAGCTTGAACCCTACAAAAACATACAGGAAACCTTTGACAGGGCCGTTGAGGAAATAAAAAGCCAGGGAAAAGAACCCTATGCAGTAATTCTGCCACAGGGTAGCCTGACAGTCCCTCTTCTGGAATAAAATAAAAAGATAAAAAAAGAAATTAGAGCTGCATGTAACGTGCAACTTCCCCAAGATCTTCTTCGATCCTGAGGAGTTGGTTGTACTTTGCAGTTCTTTCACCTCTTGCAGGTGCTCCGGTCTTGATAAGATCAGCAGCAATGGCTACGGATATGTCGGCGATGGTAGAATCTTCCGTTTCTGCCGAGCGGTGGCTTACAACCACACTGTAGCTATTACGCATTGCCATTTGAGCTGCATCAAGAGCTTCGGAAATAGAACCAATCTGATTGACCTTAAGAAGAAGGGCATTGCCTGAACACATTTCTATACCCTTTGCAAGGCGTGTAACATTGGTCACGAACAGATCATCACCTACGATGATAGTTTCCCATGCCTCAGCCGTGAGGGCTGCAAAGTCCTCGAAAGATTCCTCATGGAACGGATCTTCAATGAGGATTATAGGATATGTCTCTATAAGATCCAGGTAGTAATCAATAAGTTCAGCAGGCTGAAGCATTTTTCCATCTATGGAATAGTTCTGGCCGTCAAAGAACTCTGATGCTGCAGCATCAAGACCCAAAGATATCTCAGACTCACTATATCCTGCTTCTTCTATTGCGGTAATAAGAGAATCAAGGGCATCATGGGTCATTTCAATTGGAGGAGCATATCCGCCTTCATAACCCACATTCGTGGCTGATGCACCGTACTTGGATTCCAGGACCTTGCCAAGGGCATGGTAGGTTTCAGTACCTATGCGCAGGGCTTCGGAAAAAGAATCAGCACCTTTTGGCTGTATCATGAATTCCTGAATGGACAACGCATTACCTGCGTGCTTACCACCATTGAGCACATTCATCGTTGGAACAGGGAGTGTGTAAGAATTAACACTGCCAAGGTACCTGTAAAGAGGCAGATTCAGGGAATCAGCTGCCGCTTTTGCAACAGCCATCGAAACTCCGAGTATTGCATTGGCACCAAGCTCCATCTTGTTTTCAGTCCCATCAAGAGCAATCATCAGCCCATCGATCTCACGCTGGTTTCTGACATCCATGCCCAGCAGTTCACTCTCAATGGTTGTGGTTACATTGTCGACTGCGTCGAGTACACCTTTTCCGCCGTAGCGGTCTTCCTTGTCGCGCAACTCAAGAGCTTCATTACTCCCGGTTGAAGCACCGGAAGGAACACTTGCCCTGCCAAAACCACTCGGTGTATAAACATCCACTTCTACCGTCGGATTGCCTCTTGAGTCCAAGATTTCCCTTGCACGAATCTTTTGAATTTTATATTTAGAATCTTCGCTGATATACGCCATCCTGATCCACCTTTTTAATTTATACACCTACTTTGCAATTACCGTATATATTGTTACCGTTCCTACCCGAGCATAGTATTGAGTAAAATATGCCATTTATATTCACACAAATTATATAAACTTAAAAGTATTATAGTAGTTAAATGAAAACTCCGGAACTTAATATTTTAGACGGCAAAGGATACGAAATCGTGGAATTACTACAGGGACTGAACGTACCCCGAACAGAATCCATATGCATAGCCTGTCTGGTCTGCGGAGAAGAATTAACGTCACAGGATATAGAAAAAACATCGGGTCTCAGGCAACCTGAGGTTAGCATTGCGATGCGTCCACTCAGAGACAGGAAGTGGATAGAGGAACGCAATGAGAAAAAGAACAGTGATAAAGGCAGGCCTTTAAAATATTACAAGCTTATAGTTCCTTTTGACCACATCGTTGAGATTTTCGAGGATGAAGTTCTCAAGAAGAACAGGGAAATAGAGGAAGCACTGGAACAACTGAAAGAGTTAAGTTCCAGCAATTAAGAACTTAGATACTTCCGAAACTTATTGGCGCAAAGCCCTTTTTTTCATCAAACATCCTGCTGGCAGAAATCCCAGTTATTTCCAGGATGAAAACCTCAACAACCATGAATATCTCACTTTTACCTCGCAGACAACCTACTACCGAAGCCATGCCCCTGCCTGCTGCGGAATGAAGGTGAATTTTTGGTTCATCCTTCTCGAAAAAGATATTGCCAACACCTATGACCTCGTGCACATCATTCAAATTTACCCACTGGGTCTCAGGGGGAACTTTATTTTCCTTCGGACCGACTACCAGATTGGCCTCCCTTACAGCTCCAAGCAGCACGAACATTGCAGACCTTATACCTTCTTTCTTTGCGAGATTTTCCAGTTCGTAAAGCAGGTCATCTCCGTGGTCTATCCTCACTGTAAAGACTCTTCCTATCGATCCTTTTGAGTATTCCATTAATTCACCATCATTCAAAATAATTGTCTTCGAATATCTTGCCGTCCACAAGTCTGATTATGCGATCTGTTTTTCTGGCCATTTTTTCATCATGTGTAACAAGTATGAAAGTCTGGCCCTTATCGCGGTTGAGTTTCCTTAGCAGCTCATATATCATGTCACTCGACTTTGTATCAAGATTGCCTGTTGGCTCATCACCGATGACAATACTTGGATTGTTTGCAAGAGCCCTGGCAACGGCAACCCTCTGGGCCTGACCTCCTGACAACTGGGCAGGCCGGTGGTTCATCCTATCACCAAGTCCCACATCATTAAGAAGACTTGCTGCTATCGTCTTTGCCTCATTCTTGCTTTTTCCACCTATCAAGAGAGGCATCATTACATTTTCTAGTGCTGAAAAGTCAGGCAACAGATGGTGATATTGGAAAATAAAACCCAAAATCTCATTGCGAGCCTGCGAACGGTCCTTTTCCGACATTTCCGTAATAACACGACCATCTATTGTGATCTTACCCGTTGTAGGTGTGTCAAGAATGCCGATAATATGCAAAAGAGTACTTTTACCGGAGCCGGAAGGCCCTATAATCGACAAGAATTCACCTCTCTTAATATTAAGCTCAATACCATCCAGTGCACGCACTTCTACACCGTCTGAATAGACTTTAGAGAGGTCCTTGATCTCAATGATGGTTGATTCATCGTTCATGATAAACACAGATTTCAGTAAGATTAGATTTGAATTTACACTATTTCAATGTATGTTATTTTTTTGGGTATGATACGTTTACAGAAATTTCCGGAAACTAAAAGCAAAAAATAAGTAATTTACCCTTAGATACTTTCACATGCAAACCTTCACGGATGCAAGACCTTTCGTTCAAGATGATTCTTTTGAAATTGAACGCCATAAGGCATTACCACAGCTAAGGGAAGAACTAAAAAAAGGCTCAATAGATCCGCCAATCATAGGATTGCTGGAAGAGTTCATAAAAATCCCTCATTGCTTCACTCTCCAGAGTTGTTATGGACATTTTGTTCACGACAAAGAATCAGATTTCCATAATGTCGAACAACTCAGTAATTTTCCTGACAAAACCAAAGAAGTTAACTATCGTATTGCATACATGGCTCTATGTATTCGGAATGATGATGCCGGAAAACAATTATTCCAGGACATTCAGGATCTTACGAAAATAGATCTCACTTACATCCAGTTTGGGAGTGCCAATTGGTTCTGGGAAAGGCAGGTAAACTCATACACCATACAGATAGAACCGGAAAGAAGTAAAAACACAGATAGTGTCCGGATTAGCTTTGATGAAGCAATTTATATCGAAAATTTGAAAAATGAAGTCTTTACTGCCTTATTCGGGATAGCTCTCAAGCACCAGATCCTGACAGGCCATTCCAATAGCCCGTCAGTAAAAAACAGTTTATAAAAGCATTATAGGAATCCACATCTAAAAAGAATAGATGGATCAATAAGAAGGATCCATGCCATCTATCTGTGAAAATGCACGGTCAACTTCCTTGTCGTTGTTTACACGTTCCTTTTTCTGTTTCTCATAGTTTATAGCATCCACTGCTATGGAATACAGGTTCTCAAGCTCCGATGCAGATTCAAGTGTCAGCACAGTGAGCACCTGGGGAAGTTCCTCATTTCTCACGATAATACCCTTGAAAACATGACCTACGGAACTGGATAACTTTTCAACCTCGGATGAGATATCGTCAATGCTCAGGTATTTTCTGTCACCTTTAATGATGACCATAGATCTGCTTGCTTCCTCATAAACGTCCGTTGAGAACAGCAGGCCGGAAGGAGAAAGTGATTGTCTTATAGCACTCCGGATAGGCATATCGGAATCCGCTTCAAAGAAGCCTATTGTTGCAAGTCCTGCACCACCACTCATGACAGTCTTGAAATCACCAAGATCGGTGACCATCATCATTTCACTGTCAAGAGCATCCAGCAGGAAAAGAAGACGCTTTGCAATCATGTCATTAATACCATTATAGGCGGATTCGACATTTCCTCCCATCTGTTTAAGGAATTGGTTATCGGCAAGGATAATACCGTCCGCACCACTTTCGCGTATGTCCCTGAGACAGAAAGCGGCATTCTGGAGATAAAGAGTTCCTTCTTCCCTGAAAGGCAGAACTACCAGGGAATAAACAGGGAAATCGAACCTCTGTTTTAACTCTTTCACAAGCATAGGGGTGAAGGATGAGCCGGTTCCACCTGATGCAGAAGTAAGAATGAAGGCAATATCAAAATTCCCTCTTTCCTCAATCTGCTTCATGATGTGAGCTTTGTTATCCTCAAAAACATGTTTTCCCACATTCCTGTTGGCACCTACACCATGCAGGTGCGGGATATGGATCCTATCCTTCGCCTTTGTAAATTTCATTTCTTTAAGGTCGTTAATAGCAGTGTTTATAGCAATGGTCTGAACATTGCTTTTGTATTTTTGTTGGGAATAGAACTTGGCAAACCGGCTTTGTTTTCCAAAAGCATCCCTGTTGATAGCATCAAGTATACGGTTTCCACACTGCCCGTTTCCGATGATAAGTACGTTGAGCAACTAAGTCCTCCTTATCTAAATTAAATATGATGAATATTATACAATATAAAATTAATCTTTTATTAATGGACCTGTCAGAACTTATATTGTTTGTGCCTATGATAGATCCAACCCGCTATGGCTCCGATTATAATCAAAGGAATCAGGTAAACATAGATAGGCTGCTCGAAAAGATGATCGTACTCTCCCTTTGTAACGTAGATAGTATTTGTCACAAGCGAGGAACTGACTTCCTGCATTTCCGAATCTATTCCATTATTGAATAGATAAGAACTTTCTGCAGAGAGCGTGTATGTCCCCTCTTCAGAGGCTTTTAGATTGAAAAGGATTTCTTTTTCCTGTTGAACCCCAAAGGATTCCAGGTATAATGTAGGGATGCCTGAAATAACTTCTATTTTCGGATCACCATTAAGGTATTCGAAACCATCCGGAACGACAATCCCTACCGTGACTGCACTCGCGGGAGTATTTCCGTTGTTCTTGAGTCTTATAATTCCCTGAAGATCCTTGTTCCTGTCAATAGTATACCTGTCGACTTCCATTGTGACATCAAGGTCTGCGCTCTTTGTCACAGATGAACCGCTGACTATGACTGTGGGTCTGTTTGAAGATGCCTCGGGGAAAGATTCTCCTACCGAATTTGTAAAAACGGCA
The DNA here is from genome assembly GCF_045291185.1 of Methanolobus sp. ZRKC2. Taxonomy (NCBI): domain Archaea; kingdom Methanobacteriati; phylum Methanobacteriota; class Methanomicrobia; order Methanosarcinales; family Methanosarcinaceae; genus Methanolobus; species Methanolobus sp. ZRKC2. Next base: position 1,456,373 of record NZ_CP146980.1, read on the forward strand.
CTCACGGGATTTAATGAAAATGTTCCTGCTTCCGTAGACTTCAAATCATAAACATATATCTTCTTTTCTTTATCGTCAACGGAAACATCAGTCTTACCAGGTGAACCAAGAATGTCATCAACTAAAATGAATTTTTCCTGGTTGGGGTCTGAAAAAATGGCATCAATAGCATCACCATCACCCGTATTTTCAACGGTAACAGTTACACGAACAACATCCCCGACATTAATGTTACTCTTATCAACAGACTTTTTTATTAACAATACCGGAGTGCGGGATAATTCTGCTTCACTGTGACCTCCGTCAACAACACCTAGTGTCTTGCTGTTAATGAAATCATCATCTGTGACAGTGATGGCTAATTTTGCCTGGGGTATGACTCCTGAGTGTACAGATACTAGAGTAACCTCTACATCCTCATCTTCTATTTCAAACTTGTAGGAACTATCAACTGATATCAATTTATCGTATTTGGGGTCTTTAGCACTTCCCTCATATATCTGAATGATAGCAGAATCCTGACTGGTGAATACTTCGGCTACGTCAATAACATAATCGTTTATCTGGTAACCGTCGCCTTCTGCGATTGTATTATTGTACAATACTTTACCGGAGGCACCACCTGCAGATATCAATATTAAAAACAGAATCAGTGATGCTAATGTAAGTGTTTTTTTAGAACGAAGCATATTCCCTCAGGCTAATAGAACATTTGTGACCGTAATTTGCATTGTGAGATAAATATGTGGAGTTTAATATAAACCTTATGATTATGCCCTCATTTAATACTTCTCATATTATCCCAGTTTCAGGACAAGAATTCAAGACTTATATCTACCCAGCGAGCCTGATGTATGAGTGAACCCATGGATATTACATGAACACCTGTCTTGGCATATTCATCCAGATTCCCGAGGTTTATGCCTCCTGAAACCTCTATAATAACATGTTCCGGCACAGATGCCTTTCTCAGAGTTGTCATTGTATCTATTATAGCACTTGGTTCCATGTTATCAAGCATAATAATATCCGCCCCAAGTCTGGCAGCAAGCAGCGCATCCCCGGAAGATTCCACTTCCACTTCTATCTTCTGGGTAAAACTTGCCATTTTCCTTGCGGATTCAATTGCAGATTCAATACCCATCATCTTAACATGATTGTCTTTTATCATAACAGAATCTGACAGGTTAAAGCGGTGAGGGTCACCACCTCCTGCAATAACAGCCTTTTTTTCATGCTCACGCAGTCCGGGAGTTGTCTTCCTTGTGCATGCAACCTTCGTATCTGAAAAATTTCTGACAATGTCCACACATCTGCGGGTAAGAGTTGCAATGCCGCACAGATGACCCAGGAAATTTAGTACTATACGCTCTGCCCGGAGTATTGATACGGAACTGCCATGGAGAGAAAAGATAACATCGCCCTTTTTGATAGTGTTTCCTTCCATGTATTCGGTTTCAGCATTTATTCCAAGATAATCAAAAAAGGACTTTGCAACATCAAGCCCTGCAAGAGTACAATCCTCCTTCGTGAAAATGACAGCATGCGCTTCCATGTCCGGAACCAGGGTACATGAGACATCATTGTATCCAAGGTCCTCCCGTAGATAATGTTCAATTTCAGACGTCAGCATCCTTTCACCGCGCAATAATTACCCTCAAGAGATTTATATGCTTTTAATGTATTAAGGAAAATCTACTTAAGCAATCAATATAAGCAGTAATGAAAATGACAATCGATTGTGCAATTCCGGGAGAACAGAATGCTTAGGATAGGAGTAATCGGCTGCGGAACTATTGGAACAAGCATATGCAAAGCTATAGATGACGGGATCATCAAGGCAGAACTGGTCGCCATCTATGACAGGAATGTAGAAGATGTTGAAAAGCTGAAAGGCTCATTGAAGGGTTGCAGGCCCGATATGCTGGAAATAACGGATATGTCCAAGCAAATAGACCTCCTGGTAGAGTGTGCCTCTCAGAAAGCAGTCTATGAAGTGATACCCGCTGCACTTCTGGCACATTGTGATGTAATGGTCATGAGTGTCGGGGCTTTTGCGGATGAAAAACTTCGCAAGACCATAGAGAACCTGGCAATAGATAACAACTGCAAGGTATACCTGCCATCCGGTGCAATTGTGGGTCTTGACGGGATCAAGTCGGCATCAGTTGAGGATATATATTCAGTTACACTGACAACACAAAAACCTCCCAGGGGACTTGCAGGTGCACCTTTTATTATCAGGAACAAAATCGAACTTGACAAAATTACCAGCAAGACCATCCTGTTTGAAGGATCTGCAAGCGAAGCAGTCAAAGCTTTCCCGGCCAACGTGAACGTTGCAGCAACGTTAAGCCTTGCAGGTCTTGGTTTTGAGAAAACTAAAGTACGGATAGTTGCAAATCCTGCACTGACACGTAACATTCATGAAATTACAGTAAAAGGTGCCTTTGGGGAATTCACTACAAGGGTTGAAAACATACCTTCACCTACCAACCCCAGAAGCAGCTACCTGGCACCACTATCTGCTATTGCCACACTCAAGAAAATATCTGATCCGTTCCAGATAGGAACATGATCAATAGAGATACTGTCCTGAATATTCATCTTGGGTGAGATGATCACAACCCGGGAAATTATCGACAGCTTCAGGAACATGACGATTTATCGGTGATCTTATGCAGAACATGCAAACTATTATTGACAAAATTAACGATCTTAAGAAAATGAAAAATGCTGTGATTCTGGCTCATAACTATGAACGGGGAGAGATACAGGACATAGCTGATTTTACCGGCGATTCCCTGGGACTCAGCCAGCAGGCTGTTCAGCAGGATGCAGATATAATAGTATTCTGCGGAGTACATTTCATGGCGGAGAGTGCAGCCATACTGAGTCCTCAGAAAACAGTGCTGTTGCCTGAGATACATGCCGGTTGCCCCATGGCATCAATGGTCACAGCAGAAGCATTGAGGGCTGAAAAGAAAAAATACCCGGAAGCAGCTGTCGTCTGTTATGTGAACTCGACTGCAGAGGTCAAAGCAGAGAGTGATATCTGCTGTACTTCTGCAAATGCCGTTGAAGTTGTCAACTCTCTCGAGGAAGAAGAAATACTCTTTGTACCTGACAAGAATCTTGCCGACTATGTGGCCCAAAACAGCACGAAGAAAATCATTCCCTGGGAAGGTTACTGTCCTACTCACAACCAGATACTGGCCAGTGATATCGTACGTGTGAGAGAAAAATATCCTGATGCCGAAGTACTTGCTCATCCCGAGTGTCGCAGGGATGTTCTGGACATCTCCGACAGAATATTCAGTACCACAGGGATGCTGGATTATGCCAAAAAATCCACCACAGAGGAATTTATCATAGCTACCGAGAAAGGTATCCTGCACAGGCTGGAGAAGGAAAATCCCGAAAAGAAATTCTACTATGCATCTGAGTTCGCAATCTGTCCCGAGATGAAGGCTATTGACCTTAATGCCCTGTTGCTCTCACTTGAGAAGATGCAACATATAATATCTGTTCCCGAAGATGTAAGAGTGAAAGCAAAATACACACTGGACAGGATGCTCGCCATAAAAAGAAGCAGATAGGTCTTTTAAAAAAATGAATGCATATCTTAAGTTGATAAGGTCCGGAAATTGTACCATGGCTGCAATAGCTGCAACCATCGGGGTGTTTATTGCATACAATATTCTGGTATCAAATATTTCCGAAACTATTCCCATTCCCTTATACGAATCAATTCTGGTATTCCTGACTGTTTTTATGGTAACCGGAGCAGGGAATGCCATCAATGATTATTTTGATGTGGAGATAGATCGTGTCAACAAACCAGACAGACCCATACCTTCCGGAAAGATAAGCCTGCCAACAGCCCTGTATTTCTCGCTTGCGCTGTTCATGCTCGGAACACTTTTCGCACTCTTGATTAACCCTGTTTGTGGCATTATCGCATTTGTCAATTCTCTTCTCTTAATATACTATGCAAAGACACTCAAAAGAACAGCATTTCTTGGAAACCTGGCTGTAGGCTATCTCACAGGCTCTACATTTCTCTTCGGAGGAGCCGTTTTCTATGATAAAGGTGGACTTGAAAGCGTTTTCGTACTATTCCTGCTTGCCACTCTTGCAACTGTTGCCAGAGAAATCGTAAAGGACATAGAGGACATCGAAGGTGATACTAAAGACGGTGCTCGTACCCTTCCCATAGTCATCGGGCCAAAGAAGGCTGCCTATCTTGCATCTGCTATAGGTCTTATTGCCGTGCTTGCAAGCCCACTTCCCTATTTACAGTCCCTGATGAGCATCAGATATCTTTTCCTCGTAGCTATTGCAGACATCCTGTTTGCTGTCGCAGTCTATGAGATTCTGGCAAAAGATAATCCTAAGGGATCATCAAAGATGTTCAAGCTGGCAATGGCCTTTGCTTTGCTTTCATTCATTGCAGGCGCCTGATCAGTAAAGAGATATCATGCCCCTTGCAAGTTCCATTGTGAATTCCTTGATGTTTTCAAGCTCACTATCCATTACTTCAGCGACTTCGTCCTTCACGGATTCCACAGTACCCTTTTTCATTACGAGTTGTGCCGCAGCCACCTTTGGTTGATCAATCGGGGCACCGATATCGCTCAGAAGCCACACATATGCCTCTTCCACATCAGGCACATTGGCATATATCCTGTCAGCTATCCGGTGCGAGAGTATGTTGTATATCTTCCCCACATGACTCACAGGATTTTTCCCGGCAGCAGCCTCACTACTTACAGGCCGGTTCAGCGGGATTATGCCGTTTACCCTGTTTCCACGACCAACCTGCCCACAATCCGCATCTTCAGCCGAAGTGCCTGTGACAGTGGTGTATATTCCTTTCATTCCACGACCCGGCATGTCAAGATTGTTCAGTGAGAACGTAGTGTTCATAGAGACTCCTTTTTCCTCAACATAACCGGAAGCAAAATTCTCAATCGCATCCATTAAATCATTCTTCATGCGGAAATAGTGCTCTTCGGATTCCAGGAAGCGGTCAACGATGGGCATTGCCACCGTCAGGTCTAGGTCTTTGCCTTTCCTTACACCCATGACCTTGATGTCCTCTCCTGACTCAGGATGCTCTTCCTTAAATTCAGGAGAATTCAGGTATTTCTCTGAATCCAGGACCATCCTCTCGGTAAAAGACAGAGGAGCATATCCCACTGCAGCAGACGTATCATTGGCACCTAAGACCTCCCCTTTTCTTCTGAAGATGTCGGTCAGTTCCGCAGAACCCGGCTTAAGCTCCACTTGGTATTCCATAAATTCAGGTTCAACGAAGCGCAGGTTATCGTCGAGCCATCGCCTTGAAGTGTCTATGGCTATATTATGGACGTCTATGTCCTTCCCTTCAGCAGAGAACGTGGCACGATCCCCGATTACCAGTCTCATGGGGTCCACGACCATCCCACCTCCGAATATCCCTGTGACTTCTCCTGCTACCAGTAAGCATTTATCTACATTATGGTGTAAGATCTCCCCAAACTCCTGAAGATACTCTTCTGACAACCTTACGGAAATTCTGTCCATTATTGCATCGCAGATACTGTCAGGATGCCCCAGTCCTTTTCTTTCAACAATCTCAAGCTGCTGTGCTGTCGCACAGGATGCTCTGAATTCTTCTACTGTTATGTTTCTCAAAGATATAACCCCACATTCCCCTATGCCTTCTTTGTGATTGATAAGTAATATGATATTATTATGCAAGGATGTTTAAACTTCCGAGTCCTCCACGGGAAGGATATTTGCTTCGGATGCATGTTCCAGATATTCCTGCAGTATCATAGGGAACGTACTCGCAGGAACAAAACGCACTCCCAGCTCTTCAGCCCACTTCTGTATCCCGAAATCACTTGCAACTACCGCGGCATCCAGCTCCTTTGCAAGTATGAGTACATCAATATCAGGAGCACTATCAAGTATTCCATAACGCATTGCTGAGCGATACTTATTCCTGAATTTGCCGATATATCCACCTATAACTCTCCTCTCAATATCAGCATCAATATCTTTCTTGTCACTGGCCTTGGTAGTGATAAAAAGACAGTCGGTAGAAGAATCCCATATTGTCTCTTCTGCAATTCCCATCCCTTTATTTATGCGCTCTCGCATGTAAGAAACATACTCATGAAATACCTTGGAAGGTATTTGCACATTATACCTGTCAGGAGCCTTCTTAACAAGCCATGTGTCAATCTTTGCAATTGCATCCTGATCACATCCGTTATTCTGTGCAAACTCCCGCAGCTCATTGTACACCGAAGGAAAAGGTACATAGCAACTGATTCCAAGCTGCAGCCTTGAGGAAGCTATCAGCTCCAGAATTCTGCTCATCCCGTCACACATGTCTTCGATGCCCATCTTCTGTCTGGCATGCAGATCTGTCAATGCAGTGGTATCAAGAACAAAACGCTGTCTTAGCATGCAATTCCCCTGATATGACGAAGTCATTGCAGAAATGACCTGTCATTCATAGATTAATGTGTTCAACGAGGTTAAAGTATTTTTGCTAGTTTGACGGGATATAATTTCTTGTTCATAGCCTGAGTGTAGAAGGTGGGAATCTTCTTTACCTTCGTATTATTTTCCTCAAAAATTCTAAGTAGAGAGATTCAAGACATTTCCCCGAACCTCTCCTGGAAGTTACGGGAATTTCCTTAAGCAAATGATAATGCCCTTGAATTATCCACTACTGGACACAAGTTTTATAATTAAGTAAATTTTGCTGAGGTACTCCTTTATCTAAACACCACTATTCTTTACAAATTTAAAATGCATTTCTCAAACATTTTCACCTTTTTAGACAGAAACATAGATTGAAAATTGTTGATTTAATTAGTAAAAAATCTACATTGAGTGTATATAGTTCAACAATTTAGCACAACATTTGCAGTCAATGCACAATTAGTATTCAACAAGAAAGCAGAAACTAATATCATTCAAATTTAGTGAGTGCCCAATGCATATGTTTTTAGATAAAAATAGAAAAAATAACAAGAGTAGAGGACATATATCGGACTTTTTATATATTAAAACTAGTATAACGATAATATGTTAAAAATATACACAGATCTCAAATGTTACACACTTAACATAGTGGTGTTATAAATGAAACTTCAAAATATAACTATCAAAAATAAACTACTATTGTATATAGTGGTAAGTATTACCATATTGATGGCTTTAAACACATATGTCATCATCGATAAAGTAACCGAGCAGGAAATGGAAAACGGATATGCTCAAGCTGCAGAAATAACACAGAGCTATGCATATAAATATGACAGCGACATGCGAGCAAATCAGCTGATAGCACAGAATCTTGCAATCACAATGGAAAGCTATGATTCAGAAAACAGAGATGAAGTTACTGCTATCGTCAAGAATGTATTGGAATCAAATGATGATGTATTAGGAACCTATGTTGGATACGAGCCTAACAGCTTTGACGGTAAAGATGCGGAATTTGCAAATACCGCAGGACATGATTCAACAGGCAGATTTATTCCCTACTGGAACAAAATAGGAGACTCCGTAGCTCTTGACCCACTTGTTGACTATGAAACAGGTGATTATTACCAACTACCAAAATCCCTCGAAGATGACGTAATTCTTGAGCCTTTCCTGTACGGTGGGGTCATGATGGTAAGTTACGTATCACCAATTATTAAAGAAGATGAATTCGTCGGGATTAGCGGAGTGGACGTTGCCCTGGACTATATTGACGAAGAGGTATCACAGATTAAATTCTTAGATACAGGTTATGCCTTTATGGTAAGTAACTCAGGTATTCTTCTTTCTCACCCTACAGATAAAGAAGCGGTTGGTATCAAAAACCTTGCGGATTTCAAGAATCCAGAAATTGATAAGATGGCAGCCGATATCAAAAATGGAATAGCAGGCAGTATAGAAGTCATTGATCCTGAAACCGGTAAAATGTCTTACATGTCATATCATCCGGTAGAAACTGCCGATTTCGCATTCATTCTGGTTGCCTCGGAAGAAGAGATGATTGCAAATGCAATAGCCCTCAGAAACCAATTGGTAATGATATCTTTGGTTGCGATTATCGCAATGGCCGGAATTGCTTTCCTTATAGCACGTTCCATAACAAAGCCGATAACAGAAATCGTGGAAGACTTTGAAACTATATCTAACGATACACTTGAAGGCAGACTGGACAGAAGGGCAGATACTAACGTAGGTATCGACTTCGAAGCAATACCTAAAGGCCTGAATGACATAATGGCATCTCTTACAGGTATTGTCAGCAATGTAAGCAGGGATGCAAATATCATTGCCAGCACATCCGAAGAGATGTCAGCTTCAATAGAACAAACAACTGCTGCCTCAAACCAGGTTTCTGTGACCGTCGGAGAAATTGCAAAGGGTTCCAGAGAACAATCTTCAAAGGCAGACGAGATTGCCAGAGCTATGAGTGATATGAACCAGACTGTCCAGGCAGTAGCGACTAATTCACAAAAAGCAGCTGAAAACGCAAATAATGCGAATAAAATAGCCCAGGAAATAGGAACATCATCCGAAGATCTACTGGATAAGATGAGTGCAATTCGTCATACTACAGGCGACACAGCAATTGTGATAAAGGAACTCGATGAGAAATCCAAAAAGATAGGAGACATAGTCAGTCTTATATCAAACATTGCCGATCAGACAAACCTTCTTGCACTCAATGCAGCAATAGAGGCTGCACGTGCAGGTGAACACGGACGCGGTTTCGCAGTTGTTGCAGACGAGGTAAGGAAACTTGCCGAGGAGTCAGGCACAGCAGCCGAGGAAATATCCAACCTCATCTATGATATACAGGCCAGTACACAAGATGCTGTAACATCAATGGAAAAAGGAAGTCAGGATGTGGAAGTAGGAACAGAATCCCTTAATGAAACTGTCCAGTCCATTTCAAACGTTGTCAGCAATATTGCAGAAGTTGCAACAATGGTACAAGAAATAGCAGCCGCATCACAGGAACAGTCTGCTTCTATTGAAGAAATAACAGCTTCTGTTGATGAAGTGGCTTCAATATCACAGGAAGCTGCATCAGGTACCGAGCAGACATCTGCCGCAGTTGAACAACAGACTGCTTCTATGCAGGAACTTGCACATAGCTCCCAGGAACTGGCAGGCATGGCAACTACAATGCAGGAAATGGTAAACAGGTTTGTTATTGCCGAGGAGGAAAACTTCCAGCATGATGATGCGCCAGAAAACATAGAGAATGACGAAGGAATGGCTTAAAAAGCCTTCCTACTTTCTTTTTTTTAAATTTAATACATCTATCATTCACTGATATGCACGTTCATCCTCGTCGGTGACTTTCTCTTCTTCATTTGCAGCATACCTTGCAAAAGTCTCCGCAGCCTGTTCATAGAAACTCATGGCACTGCGTGAAGTTGTCGGCTTTACTCTACGTATAGCCTTGCGGAAATGATCGGATTTTACTTTAATACCCGCAGCCTTTTCAATAGCATCCTGCCTTGTGATACCAGGCGTGACCACCTCACGCAGAGCCAGCATTGAAGCTTCACGGCAGATAGCCTCAATATCAGAACCTACATAGCCTTCTGTCATCTCTGAAAGTTCATGGACATCCACATCGTCCGAGAGAGGCTTATTGTTCAGATGTATACTGAATATTTTTTCCCTGCTTTTTTTATCAGGAGGACGCACGTAGATGAGCCTATCAAAGCGACCGGGACGCAACAGGGCAGGGTCCACGATATCCGGCCTGTTGGTAGCTGCAACTATGACAACATCCTTTAATTCTTCCACACCATCGATCTCGGTGAGAATCTGACTCACCACACGTTCACTTTCGTGGGCATCAGTGCTCGAACCGCGCTCTGAAGCCATTGAGTCAATCTCATCAAAGAATATAACAGTGGGAGCAGCCTGCTTTGCTTTACGGAAAGTCTCGCGCACCGCACGTTCGGATTCACCGATATACTTACTTAACAGCTCAGGACCCTTGATACTGATAAAATTTGCCTCACTTTCCGTGGCAACGGCTTTTGCAAGCAAAGTCTTGCCAGTGCCGGGAGGTCCAAAGAGCATAATACCCCTTGGAGGTCTTGTGCCTACGACATCGAAAAGCTCCGGGAACTTCAAAGGCCATTCCACAGCCTCAGCCAGTTCCTGCTTTGCATTATCCAGCCCCCCAATATCGTCCCATTTCACCGATGGAACTTCTACGAATACTTCACGCATGGCGGATGGTTCAATATTCTTCAGTGCATCATCGAAGTCCTTTCTGGTAACTATGAGCTTTTCCATGAATTCCGGAGGAATTTCATCCTCCACATCATCCATTTTCAGCTCAGGCAGCATCCGCCTGAGAGCATGCATTGCGGCCTCCTTGCACAAAGATGAAATGTCCGCACCCACAAAGCCATGCGTAACTCCGGCAATTTCTTCAAGGTTCAGACCTTCCTCAAGCGGCATTCCACGGGTGTGAACAAAAAGAATCTGTAACCTGCCTTCAGCATCGGGAATACCTACCTCGATCTCCCTGTCGAAACGTCCTCCGCGTCGCAGGGCCTCATCAATTGAATTAGGACGATTGGTTGCAGCTATAACAATAACCTTGCCCCTTGAAGCAAGACCGTCCATAAGGGACAGCAATTGTGCTACTACCCTGCGTTCCATCTCTCCTACAACTTCGTCACGTTTTGGGGCTATGGAATCAATCTCATCAATAAAAACAATGGAAGGAGAATTCTTTTCTGCTTCCTCAAATATCTCACGCAATTTCTGCTCGCTTTCCCCGTAGTACTTTGACACGATCTCAGGACCACTCACTGAGGTGAAATTGGCGTCAGTCTCACTTGCAACCGCTCTTGCTATCATGGTCTTCCCGGTTCCGGGTGGGCCGAAAAGCAGAACACCCTTTGGAGGATCAATGGCAAGCTTCTGGAAAAGCTCGGGATGCTTCAGAGGTAATTCAATCATTTCCCTAACGAGTCCAAGCTCGCGCTTAAGTCCACCTATATCCTCATAGGTGATTTGGCCTGCAACTCCCTCCTGTACTACTGCGCTTTCCCTGAGCTGTATTTGCGTGTTCCTGCTTACGATCACCGGGCCGGATGGTTTTGTTGACGTCACGACAAAAGAGATAGGATTGTTAACTGTTTCGACCCGGATGTTCTGTCCTTTTGAAATTGGCCGGCCTTCCAGTATCCTTAGTATGAAACGTGCACCACCCACAAGACGGGTCTCCTTTGTCGGTGCAAGAACAACTCTTTCGGCCTCCGTTACAGCGACCTTTCGGACAGTGACCCTATCATCTATGCTGACCTTGGCATTACTCCTGAGATTCCCATCAATCCTGATGATGTCCTTGCCAGCATCGTCCAGGTATCCGGGCCAGACTATCGCGTAACATTTTTCACGGTTCCCAATCTCAACGATATCACCGCTGATAACCCCTATTTTTTGCATCAGGTCCTTATCAAGCCGTGCAATGCCTCTTCCGACATCACGGGGGTATGCCTGCCCCACACTTACGGTAATCTCTTCGGTCAACTTGAATCACCACGATAAAAGTATAAAGCATCCGCTAAAATATTAATGGTCAGATAGAGATAAAAAACATACCGGATGGATAAACAAAGATATGACCGGAAACCGGTTCACATCTCATTCTTCAATTTAACAACAAGCTCTTCCTGTATGCAGGAAGTACGATCGCCTCCGCACACCATTCCACGTACACCGATTATATCGGGATTGATACGCCTGAGCATTGGAAGGTCCTCAAACTTAAGAGTCCCGGCAAGCGCGGATTCAAGGCCCTGATCACGGATAGCTCCTGTGAACATGGTCAGCTCTTCTTCTGTCATAAATTCGAATGTGGAACGACCGTCTTTAATACCGGTATCAAGCATGACAACATCAACACCTGCCTGCGCGCCGATTGCAGGGAGCAGTTGGGGAGATATTGAGTTTATCCTCTTGTAATCCGAATAACCTGATGCAACAACTTTCTTGCTGGGATCCAGATCCTTGACGGACTTTGTGATATTTGTGAGCATCTCAAGTGCCTGTTCCTCGGTCTGTACATCATAGAGTCCGACTTTGACATAGTGTGCACCGGCAACAGCAGCTCCCAGAGCTGCAAGGGATGCGGTACCTGGCTTATAGTTAAAGTCCCCGATGGTTGCACTGATAGGTTTCTGGGAACCGATGGCTTCTTTCACAGACTTTATTACCCATGGAAAGTTGGCACCCAATGAACCTTCTTTTGGATTTTTAACATCAATTATGTCAGCACCACCTTGGTGTGCTGCAATTGCCTCTTCGGGGCTAATGGGACTGACGAGCAATTTCATTGTATAAACCTCTTTTTTATAGCATGACAGATGTATGAATTAAATATGTTTCGTATCCTTTTAGTTCTTGACATATTCAACCGGACAGTTGTACACGCTCAGGGCGGGAACAGGCATGAATACAAACCCATCCATTATTCCAGTCTCATATGCGATAGTTCGGACCCTCTAAAGGTAGTTGAAACTATAAAACCCCGGGAAGTCTATATCGCCGACCTGAATATTCTCGAAAATATTGGCAAACGGGAGAAAAACTTTGAAGTCATTGAGCAGATTGCCCAAAAGGCAAAGACAATAGTTGATCCCGGAATAAACTCGCCTTCTGAAACACATGATGTGTTGGAAATAGTGCAGACCGTGGTCCTGGGAACAGAAACAGCTTCACTTGATACCATTCGGGAAGTAGCTGCCACACACCCGGGAAGGGTAGTGGTAAGCATCGATAAAAAAGACGGGAAAATACTCAGCAACGATCCCGACATGCCAAACGACCCTTTCGAAATAGTAGAGCTGCTTAACGAATTCGAGCTTCAGGATATCATAATACTTGACCTCGACAGGGTTGGCACATCAAGTGGTGTGGATTCACAATTCTTAAGTAAAATTGTTTCCATTTCAAAGCACAATGTGCTTCTTGGTGGGGGAGTTCGTAATACAGAAGACATTGAAACCCTTGAGAAGATCGGTCTTAAAGGAGCCATTGTGGCTACAGCACTACACAATGGATCGATTCCCCTGGAAATGGTGCAGTAAAAATAAATTAAATACATTATTTACGGTGTAACTATGGCAGAGAATGAAGATATTATTGAAGTAGGTGAAGGATACGCAGAGATAAAGATGGGCGCCGGCTGGTTCCTGACAATCTCCCTTGCCTCCAGCGAACGATACGAAAATGAATACATAGAGATTGCAAAAGAAAGAGGCGGACAGAAAAAAGGGCGATTTAACCTGAACCCCAAATATGCACGCACACTTGGTGAAGCTCTAATCAAATTTGCCGACCAGAACGAACTTTAAACGAACCGAGGTCACATGTCAGCTTTGCTGAATGTGACCCAGAAAACACAACCTTTTCCTTCGGGATTGTCCTCAACGCCGTAAGAGCCATTGTGCAATTCCATGATGCGTTTTACGATAGCAAGTCCGAGACCCGTACCTTTGACACCTTTTTTATCAAGACGTTTGAAACGATTGAACACAAAGGCTTTATCTTCATCCGGAATGCCATCCCCATGATCGGCAACCGTAACCTTGCAGCTACTTTCATTCTTATGAAAATGAACGTTTATCCTCTCATCCGCAGGACTGTATTTAATGGCATTGGAAAGCAGGTTAGCAAACACCTCGCTTACAAGAGGATTAACAGCATAGACACACGGTCCTTCAGAAGAAAGAGACACATTTATATTTTTTTGTTTCAAAGGTTGTTCAAAATCCAGAATTGTTCTCTGGAAAATCTCCACAAGGTTGTCATTTGAGTAGTCGATCTCATCTATGGAATTCAGCTTTTCATACTTAGAAGCGTTTTCAATAAGGTCGATGAGCCTTTTATTGCTTTCCCGTATCATCTGTAGCAGATTAAGCTTATTTTCATCTTCCTCGAGTTCTTCCAGTATCTCCGAATAGCCCTTGATGGTACCGGCCGGATTGAGAAGATCATGTCGAATGATATCCGAAAAAAGATCCTTAAGACGATTAAGTTGTTCCAGCTCCGCACTACGTTTTTTAAGTTCCCTTTCATTCCTTTTCTTTTCAGTTATGTCCATTATTGTAAAACTGATACCTTTTGAATGATTATCGGAATACATTGGAGTAGCACTTATCAAAAGGTCAATGATATTCCCGTCCCGACGCCTGGCCTGAACATCCATTGTACCGACACCATGCTCTTTTATTCCGGACTTCATGACGGATTCCACATCACTGTAGGCATTGCCGACTTCAAAGAATGTCCGTGTGTTCTGGCCGATTAGCTCTTCTCTTGAATAGCCCAGTATATCGCAACACATGTCATTGACATCTTCAACTATGCCGTTTCTGACAACCCCTATACCGACCGGAGCAGACCTTAATATGCTTTCTATCCTGGCCTTACTCTCATTGAGCTCTATTTCCTTTAATTTTCTTTCAGTCAGAGGTACTACCACTTCCATTGCAGCAGTTATATTTCCATCCTCATCCTTTATCGGAGTTGCAATAATCTGGGACCAGATAGGATTTCCATCCTTATCAGTACCATATTGTTCACTTACGGACCTGTCCAGGCTATTTTCAAAAACCGCTTTCACAGCACATTTCTCACATATATCCTGCCTGTTATTGTAAATCTCATAGCAAAGCTTGTTCTCAACATCGCCGAAAATGTCCTTGAGTACATTATTAGCCCATACGGTATGGAAATCCCGGGAAATTACTGCGAGACCGATACCCATACTCGAAGTTATCCTCTCAAGACGATCATGTTCAGTTTGAAGAGAAGCTTCTGCTTGTTTCCTTTTAGTAATATCAATAACTATACCATCATATCGAAACGGGATGTCTCCTTCTTTTTTGATCAAGGAGAGCTCATTTACCCATACAGTGTCTCCTGACTTGCTTAAAAGCCTGTAGTCTCCTGAAAAATAGACTTTCTCAGCCATTTCAAACCTTAAAGTATCCAGAAGCAGCTTTTCCCGGTCATCCGGGTGAACAATATCTATATACCTGATAGCTCCCGACTCGAATTCTTTCTTTGTGTAACCCAGCTGGGATATGTTTTGAGACACGAACAAAACAGGCCATCCGTTTTCGGCGGACCACCTGAAAACCATAATGGGAATGTCCCTGTAGACAGATGACTGCTCCCTTGCACTGGATATCTCATCCAGCAAACCTTTCTCACTGGAAATATGCTCAATACTCTCCTCTATATAGCCAATCATGCCATCGTAAGCCCCGGACTCATTAACCAGGGGTACGAAAGATATGGATTGGTAACTCAGCCTGTTTGTCGGAGTGATGACAGGCACATTTTTTCTGGAGGATTGCTGAAGAGAAGCCTTCGATTCTAAAAATAAGTCCCTTATACCTTCTTTCCTTCCGAGAGTGTGCTCAGGAAATGCAAGTAGCAGGTTCTTCCCCACGACATCATCTGCCAAAAGCCCGTAAATGAACTCCATCGATTTGTTGAAGACAGTGAAATTGTCATTCTTATCCACAACGAATATCCCGACAGGAGCATTCTGCACAATATCTGAATCTATCATCTGTTACCTACAATCACATATATTCCAAACACTGATCGGAACAAGTAATACAGATTGTTGTTGGACATAACTATAATTACTGGCAATATATAGATTATAGATTAAGAACCTTTTTATACATGCGCATGAAAAATTGCTATGTCAAAACAGGATCGAGGGCATATTTTTGTAAATCAGCATCATATAAAAGAAGATATTATATCAACAACTTTCTTTTCGTTATAATCCATGCTTTTTTCAGCATCAATTATTACAAAAGACTCCGGACTCTCTTCTGCAAGACGCAGGTAATTTTCCCTTACACCTTTCAGGAAACCTATTTTTTCGAATTTGGTCTTGTCACCACGGTTGCCACATCTTGCAACTGCTATTTCGGGATCTATATCAAAAAGTATTGTGAGATCAGGATTAATTGTCCATCCCCTATGGATTTCCTGAACCCATTTAAGAGGATCATCAAACCTATCTGCAAGTGTCATTCCCTGATATGCATAACGGCTGGCAGAGTAACGGTCTGAGATAACATTCCTGCCGCTTTCAAGTGAAGGCCGGATTAATTTAGATATATGCTCCGCATGGTCCGCGGTAAAAAGCAAAAGTTCAGCCAGATGATCCGTATCCGAGTGAATGGCACGGTCAACAGCCTCACCAATCCAGCTACCGGTGGGCTCACGGGTAAAAATAAAGTCTGAGAATTCAGGATTTGCAGTCAAACGCCTTACTACCGTAGACTTACCTGAACCGTCGATACCTTCCAGAGTTATGAGTTTTCCCTTTGCTGACATGCAGTAATGAAAGAGAGCATATGGTATTTTAGCCTATTTGTACAGATATGCTGCCTAAAGACGTGAGACATTCTCTGAACTGCACTGGAAGCATTTTATCGGGAAGAAATCCGGATTTTCCTGGAACATGTGATCACAAACGTTACACCTGAAATATACCTTGGAAGAGTCGTATTCATCCATAGTTTCTCCTCAAATAAACTATACAGTATTAATATAAAAATCAATGCTAAAACATATTAAGTAAATGGAACATTCTTCCCCAAGGAAAGGATCTTCATGAGCACAATAGGAGTTATAACCAGAGGGAAGTACGGAAAAAGACTTATCGAGACAATACTCTCAAGAACCGAGCTTGATGTTGTTTCTGCAGCCCTGCCTGAATATCTTCCCGATTTTATCGATGAACCCCAGAAGTTCCTTGAAGAAGTAAATCTTGATGATTCTGTTTTCAATTCCGACATCCTTATCACCTACTCCCTGCACCCGGACCTTACAGTTGCGATAGCACACAAAGCAGGAAAGAAAGGTGTCAGGTCAATGATTATACCCGGAGGCGCTGCGAAAGCCCCTGTACTTGAGCTGGAGCAGATCGCAAAGCAATATGACATGTATATTGAAATAGAAGAGATATGCTGCACTCTTTCCGACAATCCGGCAATATCAGATTTCACGTCAAAACTTGCAATGCCGGAACTTGAAATTGAGACACATGATGGCAGGATATCCTCGGTTCGCGTTTTACGCGGAGCACCATGTGGAAGCACCTGGCACATGGCCGAGAAACTGGTCGGAATAAATGTCGAAGATGCACCCTCAAAAGCAGGTCTGCTCATCCAGCAGTACCCATGCAGAGCTATAAGAGGAACGCTCGGAGGCATCCATAAATCTGCCGACATACACAAAGATACCGTTGAAAAAGCGATCAGGGTGCAAAAAGATAAAAAATCCTGAAAGCCAATTATTCATTGGGAATGGTTACAATGGATAATACTGAGGTTGCAGCAATTTTTGACAGGATGGCCTTATTGCTGGAATTCAAGGGGGAGAATCCTTTCAAAATAAAGGCATATCAAAGAGCTGCCAGAAATATCAAGGAGCTTGATGAAGACCTCAGCGACCTGTATAGTCAGGATCGTATCCCGGAAATACTAGGCGTAGGAGAAGCCATTCAGGAAAAGATAAAAGAGATTTTTCTCACAGGTACTTTCAGGGCATATGAAGAAACCGTAAGAACAGTCCCTCCGGGTATTTTGAAAATTATGGATATACCCGGAATCGGTCCCAAAACTGCAAAATTACTTTACGAAAAATTGGATGTCAAATCTGTTGATGAAGTGATGAAAGCTGCGCAGGAGCATCGTATCCGAAGGCTTGCACGCATGGGACCAAAACAGGAGGAAAAAATCTTAAGGTCCGTGCAGCGATACCTGAAAAGCAACGACTTTGGCAGGACACCCCTTGCAACCGCAGATCCCATTGCAGAAGATATAAAAAAACAACTTAGCAGCCTTCCCCACTTAAAGAAGATTACTGTTGCAGGAAGCCTCCGCAGGAGAAAGGAAACCGTAAAGGATATCGACCTCATTGCATTCTCAGATGATCCTGCAAAGGCAATGAATGAATTCCTGAATCTTGAAAACGTGACAGAGGTTCTTGAGAAAGGAAATGCTCTGAGCTCTATTATTTATCAAAAAATAAGGGTTGACCTGCGTATCATCCCTGAAGATTCCTTTGGCACATTGCTGCAATATTTCACTGGTTCAAAGGAACACAATATACGCCTACGCAAACTTGCACTCGAAAAAGGTTACAGCCTCAATGAATATGGATTTACTAATAATAACACGAATGTCACCAAGAAATGTGCAAATGAAAAGGAAGTCTACGATTTTCTCGGACTAGAGTATCCTGTACCGGAACTCAGGGAGGACAGGGGAGAAATAGAAGCAGGCATGGAAAAGACTCTTCCTGAACTTATCGAAGTAAAGGACATAAAAGGTGATCTTCATGTCCACTCAAACTGGAGTGACGGGGAAAACAGTATTGAAGAAATTGCCGGGAATGCCCTTGAAAGAGGATACGAGTACATAGCTATCACGGATCACTCTCATTCTACAGCCATAGCAAACGGTCTTTCTGATAAGAAATTACTTGCGCATGCCAGAGATGTCGACAGGGTGAATGATGGAATTGAAGGTATAACACTTTTTTCAGGTACCGAGTGTGACGTCCGGTCCAACGGTAAACTTGACTACAGCAATAAAATCCTGGAAGACCTTGATATTGTTATAGCCGCAGTACATGCCGGTCTGGAGCAGGACAGAAAAACTATGACGAAAAGGATAATTACGGCACTTGAAAATGAACATGTTGATATCCTTGCCCATCCCACGGGGAGAAAGTTCGGAAAAAGAGGAGCTTACGACTTTGACATGGAAAAAGTGTTTCAGGCAGCCCTTGACAATGATAAGATACTTGAGATCAACTCATCTCCTGCGCGTCTGGACCTGAATGACATTCACGCAAAAATGGCTAAAAAGATGGGAATAAAGCTGGCAATTAACACTGATACGCATAAGCTTGACAATTTTAATAACATAAGATATGGAATCGATGTAGCCCGCCGTGCATGGATCCAACCGCAGGATGTTGTGAATACAATGGATATGAAAAGTATCACTTCACTACTTGGAATACAGTGAGAAAGCACCAGATCGAGTTCCAATGAGATGGCAAGGCAGTAAAAAGGAGAAGTCCTGATATTCCTGACGGAATTTATTTCGATTTCTGAATATTATCTGGCAGGAAATTCCTGCCAGCAACTTTTCCCTGAGGTTTTTATTTCCTGTTCTGCAACTTCATACGTTGTCCCAGTATGCATTTTCCACCCCTGTGACCACCCAGTGGATTGAATGTGGTGCCAAGGGAATTCATGCATCTTGCCATGACAGCAGCGCCGCGTGCAAGGCCGTCATCTACAAAAATAACATTTTCTTCAATCTTGTTATTGATACCAAGTTCTTGCAGGTATTTCAATATCAGCTTTGGTTTATCTCCAGTAATTCCGGCCCTGCCGGTGACACCGATGGCTGTGTCCTCGAACACAAGACCTTCTTCCTGTGCTACTTTCACAAGACGCTGTACTACTCGTGCCATGACCTCGTCAATCACTGCAAAGAGCACCTTAAGATCATGTTTTTCATAGACCTCAGCCCCAATCTCTGAAAGTTTTTCCATATCAGTGCCATTGTGTCCTACATCACAACCTATGAGAACAACTCCAATCTCATCTGCAGCCTCAGAGTTTACTGGCACACTGCCATATCTTTTACGACCACTGGGAACCTTTTCGATAATTATATATTCATTTATCCGTTCTGCATATCCCTTTATAGCCTTCTCCTTGAGCTTATGAGCAAGCCTACCTAGTGATACGTTATCAGAAACATCAAGAGCAGTACCCTTTTTTGAGTCGACCAGGCTGGTTCCCTGAATAATGGCATCGGGGATGGCTCCGGCATAACCACAGAAATTTCCGATGGTCTTTGCATAAGGAAGATCAGGACTGATTATCCTGCCGTCAAGGGTTGTACCAAAGTCTATGGAGATGCAGGGATTACGGAAATCAACATCAACCCACTTGGCACCTTCCTTGATACCTGCAGTTGCCAGTTCACCTTCCATCTCGTTGGCAACGATTTCCACACCTGTTGCACCTGTAGGTGGTGTTACACTTGCCACTGCACCGTCAAAGACAACCTGTTCGAGCTTACTGTGTTTACGGAATTTTTCAGGAATATTGGATAAGGCCATCGGAGGAGTCATACGGTTTGGCGGAACACCTGCCATAAGACATCCATCTGCCAGGGCTTTTATGAACTCTCCTACTTCATCAGGCGTATCGAAACCTGCAACAACTCCTGTGGACCTCACAACAAAGTGTATGTCTTCCTTGATATCGAGGTTCGCTTTTTTCACAGCACCGACCAATGTATCCCGAACGAGTTCTCCCACTGACTGTCTTGTAAGCTCCACACCTGTAAGTGTCCTGCCAAATACTTCTTCATCTGCCTTTGGGGGTCGGACATCCCTTGTCATACTAACTGTTTTTGTTACAAGTCTTGTTTTACCATCCTCAAGGTTTGTAGCGGTCAGAATGCATTTGGTAGTTGTATTGCCCACTTCCACTGAAGCTACTATAAAATAAGCCTTGGACTTAAGATCTATCAGGCGTACGGAAGGACTTTCTACAATCTTAGGTTTCATAAATAAATCTCACATAAAAGGTTGAAGTTTTTCGATTATTCTCTGTTTTGGAACAGCACCTATAATTCTGTCTACGAGCATGCCTTCCTTGAATACAAGCATGGCAGGTATGCTGCTTATGCCGAATTTAGCAGCGGTCATTTTATTTTCATCAACATTGAGTTTCCCAAAGACCACTTTACCCTGGAGTTCAGCAGCAAGTTCATCTATTACCGGCGAAAGCATACGACAGGGACCGCACCACTGAGCCCAGCAGTCCACAACGATAAGGGGATACCTGGAAACGGACTGATCAAGATCAGCATCTGTCAAGATGATGGGGGCTGCAGGATATTGGCGTTCCTGAAGTGTTTTCTGTAATTCTTCCATTTTCCTTTGTCTGATAGATTCCAATTCATCCATGATGGTCACCGGTCTGAAAACAATGTAAACTGCAGCAACAGATATTCCTTATGTGACTTTGGCCTGATAAATATTTAATGGGATATTCCTCAAATCTGTTTTAATTCACTTAATCTTCAATGCATTTAACCTTTTGCATGGTTGGGCATAAATCACACAATACCATTATCAATAACCGTATATAGAAACAATGCAAATACAATTAAAAGATCAGAGGAATAAATAGCTAAACAATAATAATTAGTAAGATTATTAATAATACAGGATAAGGCAGAGTGCTTTGATGAGTGGTAGAATGGCAGAAAAAAATGAAAAACAGGGCTCAAATACAGACAGAAGCATCTTTGACCAGAAATGTATCACATGTGGCACATGGATGCAAAGGACAGTGAACTCAAACAGGACCGGCGTAAGGACATTGACCTATTCCTGTCCGGAGTGCGGACTTTCCTATACAGTGGATGAATAATCTATGGAAAGATGGTCTTCCGGACAACTGCAGGATATTGACCCTTTTGAGTTTGAAAAACTCCTGGCACAACTTTTCAGGAAGATGGGATATATCGTTGAAGAAACGCAGTTATCCCATGACAGAGGCATAGACCTGATAATAAAAATAGCACATTTCGGACTCTCACATACATGGATCGTACAGGCTAAAAGGTACAGGGAATCCGTGGGAGTGAAAGCCATCCGCGAATACAGCAGTTTGCGATACCGGGACCGGGTAGACGGGGTAATCATCGCTACAACATCAAATTTTACAAGAGAAGCCCAGGAAGAAGCTGCCGAACACAATGTAAAACTCATCGATGGGAACCTGCTTGCTGAAATGCTGAATCATTATCTCCCGGGAGAGAACGAAAGTAGCCAGAATACTAAAACCCCGGATGAAACGATTAAGGACCGGGAAACATCAACCATCCTCAGGAGAGGAGAAGAAATCCTTGCAAAGGAGCCTGTGAAGCTTGGAAAAGAAAAGCTCATTATGGTGATAACTAACAAGAATCTCTTTTTCAAAAAAGAGAGCAATGCAATCCTCTCAAGAAAAGAAAATGTAGAGCTGAGCATCCGGTCCAAGGACTTGGTCGGTGTTCATGTGGAAAAACAATACCTTTTCCTGATAGCTGGCCAGAAAAATCTGACTGTTTACCCGTTGTCAGCTAAAAGGAAAGAAAAGATAGTAGAGGTTCTCGAAAATCTCAGACCGGAATATGTACGCACGGAGCATCTTATAGTGTCTTCCAGAAAGAGCTCATCCATGACAATTCTCACCAATAAGAGAGTAGTACAGATGGATATTGAGAGTGGTACCATGAACGATGTCATGCTCTCGAGGATTGTGGAGATAGAACTTGAAGGTGGTTTTCTTAAAAAAGGCAGACTTCTGATATCGGAATCTTCCAATGGGATTAACAAGCATTATCTGGAAGTTGACGATATTATCAAATGGAAGAAAGAGATCGAGCAAATTGTAAAGGTAAGTTGAATATAATTATGGCTCTTTGTTAACAGCGTTAACTATAAATTATAACTGCAAATGTGTACTTCAATACTAATACTATAACTGAGAAATAGAAATAGTGTAACAGGGAGTTTCAATATGGCAGAAGAATCAATTAGCATCGAAGGAATGATGTGTGGACACTGTCAGTCGACAGTTGATAAGGCAATTCGATCCGTAAGCGGGGTTCAGGACGTAACTGTCGATCTGGAGGGAAAACAGGCCAGGGTTGTATATGACCCTGCATCAGTCAACCTTGAAATGATAAAGTCAGCTGTTACAAAAGCAGGCTACAAAGTCATTGATTAAGCTCAATTTGTATAATCCAGTGTTTCTGAAAATAAAATATGCAGACAAAGATCAAAATATACGGCATGACATGCATGCACTGTCACAAGCGTGTGACAGATGCAATATCATCCCTGGAGGGCGTATTCTCGGTAGATGTAAATCTAGAGGATGAAAGTGCGACAGTTGAATTCGACCCTGATAAAACAAGTATCGAAAACATAAAGCAGGCTGTTACAGATGCAGGATACGAGGTTGGGGAAGAAGAATGCCCTCTGCCGGTTGATAACGGGGAGCAGCGCGTATGCAAGGTAATCCCTGACGAAGAGCGGGGAGCAAAGACAGAAACAGAACCCGGTCACGTGGAAGATGTTATTTTCAGGATAGCAGGAATGACATGTGCATCATGCGCACAAAATGTTGAAAAAATCCTGAACAAAAGTGTCGGGGTGGTTTCTGCTAATGTTAACCTGACTACAGAAAAAGCTGCTGTCAAATATGATCCTTCAATAGTCAGCCGTGAGGAACTTGAAGAAGAAATCGAATCCATAGGATACCATGTGGTAAAGGACAGGACCACACTTGATGTGGGTGGTATGACTTGCGCATCATGCGCAATGAACGTTGAAAAAATACTAAAGAGTCAGGACGGGATAAGTTCCGTAAGCGTCAACGTATCCACAGGAAAAGCACGTGTTGAGTACAACTCCTCACTGACATCAGTCGAGGATATGATAGCAGCAATTGAAGGGATAGGTTACTCTGCTTCCCTGCCTGCCGGAAGAGAGGAAACTGAGGACAGGGAAAAGAAAGAAAGAGAAGAAGAGGTACGCCGTCAGAGAAATAATCTGATAATATCCGCCGCTATCGCCGTGCCTGTCATGCTTGGAAGCATGAAAGGCGGATTTCCTGAATTGCTCTGGTTTGTGCCGGATTTTCTTACAAACGAAAACCTGCTGTTCCTGCTGACAACAATTGTCATTGTTTTCCCCGGCAGACAATTCTTCGTTGGAACTTACCGGGGACTCAAGCACGGCGTTACAGACATGAACCTGCTCATTGCAACCGGAACGGGAGCAGCTTATATTATCAGTGTCGCATCCAGCTACCTTGACCTTGGACCCGGTTACGAGCACCTCTATTACGATACCGCTGTAATGCTTATTACTTTCATAACACTGGGGAGATACCTGGAAGCCCGTGCAAAAGGCAGAACATCGGAATCCATCAAAAAGCTCATTGGCCTGCAGGCAAAGACTGCGCGTATCATCGAGAACGGGCAGGAAAAGGAAGTGCCTGTTGAGGATGTGGAAGTTGGGGAAATAGTCTTTGTCCGGCCCGGCGAGAAGATAGCAGTGGACGGCATAGTCGTTGAAGGAGCATCTGCTGTTGATGAATCCATGATAACCGGAGAAAGCATACCTGTTGAGAAGACAAAAGGAGCCGAAGTAATCGGTTCAACATTGAACAAAAGTGGGAGCCTCAAATTAAGAGCAACGAATGTAGGTGCGGATACCGCACTTGCAAGGATAATCGAGCTTGTGGAAAACGCCCAGAACTCCAAGGCGCCTATACAGAGGATTGCCGACGTAGTAGCTGGCCAGTTTATCCTTGTCGTGCACGTACTGGCACTGCTTGCCTTCTTCTTCTGGTATTTCATCGGATTCGAGAGATATAATGTTCCGATTAATTCCGAAATACTCAGTCCATTCCTGTTCGCACTGCTCATATCCATCACCGTACTGGTAATATCCTGTCCCTGTGCTGTGGGTCTTGCAACCCCTGCAGCCATCATGGTAGGTACGGGCAAAGGTGCTGAGAATGGAATACTTATCAAAGGTGGGGAAGCACTTGAGAAAACCCTGGAAATAAATACGATTGTTTTCGACAAGACGGGGACACTGACAAAAGGTGAGCCTGAACTTACTGACGTGATTCCATTTGGAGACTTTGAGGAAAATGAAGTGCTTGTAATCGCTGCAAGTGCTGAGAAGGGATCCGAACATCCCCTTGGTGAGGCTATTGTCAGGGGCGCAGAAGAAAGAAACCTTACAACTGACAACGCGGAAAGATTCAGTTCTATTGCCGGAAAAGGTGTTGAAGCAAGCGTAAAGGGTAGCAAGATACTTCTTGGTACGCGCAAGCTGATGGAAGACAATAATATTGGTATTTCCTCTGCAGAAAAAAAGATGGAAGAACTGGAATCCCTTGGCAGGACCGCCATGATAGCTGCAAAGGATGGCAATGTTATAGGCCTTGTTGCGGTCGCAGATACCCTGAAGGAAAACTCCGAAGAGGCTGTGGAGAAGATACGCAACATGGGTATTGAAGTTGTGATGATCACAGGTGACAACTGCAGAACAGCAGATGCAATTGCCGGCAGCATCGGCATAAAAAAGGTGCTTTCCGAGGTACTTCCCGAAGACAAGGCTGTCGAAATAACAAAACTTCAGGATGAAGGACGCATAGTTGCAATGGTCGGTGACGGAATAAACGATGCACCGGCACTTACACAGGCGGATATCGGCATTGCCATGGGAGCAGGGACTGACATTGCTATGGAATCTGCACAGATAGTGCTTATTAAGAATGACCTGAGAGATGTGCTTGCAGCTATCAGGCTGAGCAGGCTGACCATGAGCAAGATAAAACAGAATCTCTTCTGGGCCTTCGGCTATAACAGCATAGGCATCCCGCTTGCAGCCGGTATACTTTACCCCTTCGTCAGTACCATACTAATAACACCCGCACTTGCTGCAGCCTTCATGGCAATGAGCTCCATATCGGTTACGACAAACTCTCTTTTGATGAAAAGGAAGAGTATAAAGTAAAAAGATAATCGAGGAGGAAAGAAGATTATGAATGGACAGGATACCAGTAAAAAAGGAAAATATGCTCTGATAGCAAGCCTTGTGTCATCCCTCTTACTGGTTATTATTTTTGCAGCACTCTCTTTGATTGTGAACAGTTCGAGGATCATACCCCTTTACAGCCAGGTGGATATCATTGCAGGTATGGTTTTTGTTTTCGTACTCAGCATGATAGTCTCAGCTTCTGTCTGGCCGGCGATCATTGAGAAAAAGATGCATTGATCTTGAGTTAGTTTCTTATTTGAGGCCTGTTTAATAAGGGCCCTTATGGAAAAAAGGAAAATGGTCATAGAGACTGATGAGTTCACGCTCCGGCCATGGAAAGATAGTGATGCTGAAAGGCTTGCAGCTATTGCTGACAATAAGAAGATATCTGATTATCTGAGAGATGGATTTCCTCATCCTTATTCTGTCGATGATGCGAAGGAATTCATTTTCCTTGCCAGGCAAACCGAGGTGAACTTTGTGACTTTTGCCATTGAAATTGACGGAGTTATTGCCGGGAGCATAGGTGCATATTTCAAAGAGGATGTTCACCGAAAGAATATGGAGATCGGTTATTTTCTGGGAGAGGAATATTGGGGAAGGGGTATAATGGCAAATATGGTCAGGTGTATGACACAATATATTTTTCAGAACTTCGATATTATCAGAGTCTATGCAGAACCTTTTGCCAGTAACATAGCATCTCGAAGAGTGCTTGAGAAGGCAGGATTCAGGCTTGAAGCTGTCCTGAAAAACAGCATAATCAAAAATAATGTTGTGCAGGATAGTTGCATATATGCAATTCTCAAAGAAGAATTAAAAGAAGAAATGTAACGGCCTAAACCTGCACATCCGTCACGGATAAAATTCAATTAATAAACCTTCATTCAAGATCAGAATGCGGATTAATGTCACATCCAGTACACGGAAGACACATGGTCTTGAAAATATCCGCGCGCAGACCGTATTCGTCCAGTTTTTCCCGGAGGAAACGGTTAAGCATCAGCAGCCTTTCGGCTGACGGACGTTCGACAGTGAGCTCCCCTTCTCGTAAAGGATGTTTTGCAGCAGCCCTGAGGATTGGAACAACACCAATAGAAACCAGTTCTTCAATACCTTCTTTTGCGGACTTGTCAGATTCACCAAGACCGATTATGAAATTGGAGCAGACCTTATTCCTTCCGAATATCTCAACACCCTGTTCCAGTGATTGAAGTATGAATTCAAGATCCTGGTCAGGACAGAGTTTTTTGTGGAGAGGACGATCCATGGTCTCCACATTATACTTCAGCTCATCGGCACCTGCATTTTTAAGTCTGGGGGTGGAATCCTCAGTAGGATACACAGAGACACCGATGGGAACTGAGTAGGTCTCCCTAAGCCTGCGGATTAGTTCCTCGGCCCTGTCAACTTCGGATTCCGGAGATATCTCAACCCCCGATGTTATGGAAATGGCATGCATCTTTCCTGTTTCATTGGCCTTCCCTATCATCCCAAGCATCTCATCCATTGTCTTAATCTTGCCTTCAAGTTTGGGAACCGGACAGAACTTGCAGTCGAAGACGCATTTCTCGCACATGGTTATGAAAGCCTGTTCAGGACAATGGATGAGTTCCTCTTCAATGTCCCCCCTTGCGATCTCAACACCGTCTTTTCTTATTACAAGCTCTCCATTTTCCATTTCTGCCTGCAAAGGAGATTCCTTTTTAACGGCAAGACGAACACGATGACCTCCAGAACTGAAAAAGAAGGCAACATTTCCTGCGCCCGGACCTGCTGTGGGGATAGTTAGCCAATGGATAAGGGAAGGGTCCATATTCACGGAGCCTACCGAAATGAGTTGTGTTTTGGTTTCTGCTTTCATGAATTCTCCGTTACCAGATGAATAGCAAGTTTCAGTGATAATAAGCATATAGGCTATTTTTACAGGGCTACTTTATTGTTTCCCTGAGTGATCTCAAAAGAGGGACAACGTTTGAATTGATGAAGAAAAAAATAAAAAAGTAGTCACAAAGAGGAGGAAATACATCACTTTATTCACTACTTTTTAAACCTGCGACATAGTCATAAACAAAAGCAGCCACGATAGCCCCAAGTATAGGTCCGATCAGGTATATCGGGAACTGCCACCACAGGTTTACTCCTCCCATGATAGTTTCTACCAGATAAGGACCAAACGTGCGTGCAGGATTCAGGGATGAACCGGTGATATTGCCGACAACAATGATATCTGCAGTAACTACAAGACCTATTATCAATCCTGCAAATCCTGCCGGGGAACGTTTGTCAACTGCAGTGCCCATTATAGCGAGCATAAGGAAAAATGTCGCTACTGCCTCACATACTATAGCCTGGCCATAAGTCACGCCTTCAAACATAGCAGTAGCACCCAGACCCGTAGCAACCGAGCGTGAGCCCCATATGACCACAATACTCAGTGAAGCAAGGGTTGCACCTATAAGCTGCGCTATAATATAATAGACCATATCTATCGTGGGCATCCTTTTGGTTGCCCAGAGAGCTATACTGACTGCGGGATTAATATGCGTCCCGGAAATGTGACCGAACGTATATATCATCGCGAGCACAGCTATACCAAAAGCAATACCAATCGCAAACCAACTGGCAATATCGATTCCTACGTTGAAAGTATTATCTGCGTATGGTGTTGTCCATCCCTGGATAAGAAGAACCGTTGTCACCACGGATCCTGTTCCGAGAAAGACCAGAACATAAGTACCGATAAGCTCAGCTAACGAGCGCTTCAACAAACTGATTTCTGCCATAGAACCACCTCTAAAAAAGAAATAGTGTGTACTGATGACACACCATCCTTATTTTTTCACACTGCTTCCTTCCAGTTGCAGTATTCACACTTGTAATTGAAATAGTTTGCAGCGCAGAACTTACATACCCTGGCAGGAGAATGTGGTTCATCCTTGTGCAGGGAAATGATATTCGTCATGAGAGTTGCAGTTACCGGCTCACTCGTAAGCAGGCATGGGAAGTCAGAAAGCCTCATGAGGGAGGAGAAGCGTACTGTTATTGCACATGCAGGATATGCATAGCGCTGAGGATTGTTTATGACATCGTTGTTCTCAATTGCACTGTAATCGATAGGGATTCCCTGAACAACAGATCCGGCACCTCTTGGCTTGTGATCTATGATACGCTCACCTTTTTCGATCAGATCAATGAAGTCCACATTGTGCAACTCTGCTGCTGCCCCTCTTGTAGGGTTGTTGAGAACGTAGTTGTGGAACCTCTTTACAAGCAGGTCGTTTACCATCATGGTTGTAAAGCCGTCCATCCAGAGAATCTTTGTTGTTGCAGCTGCTGTTGCATCTGTTGCAATTGTAAGTGGGGAGAACTCGTTCTTGAATTTGCCCATTCCGCCCTCGAGTGTATCATAGAGTACACCACTGACAGCATTGATAATGGCCATTGTCATATCATCTTTTGTCATGTTGAACATTGACTGTGATATGTGGTGTGCCACGTCTCCTACACCGTATGCAGGGACAGTTACTATGTTACCGTAGAACACTTCCGCATCCATGGCAGCCTTCACTGTGCCTTCCATTTTCTTCCTGTACCCATCCATGTATTTTTTGACGTCGAATGAAGTATGACCGTGATTCTCCATGAGCAATGCCTGGGCTTCGACCGGAGTGTCGTAGACCATCTTAAGCATTTCAATCTCATCTTTCACTGCGTCAGCTGCGGTTTTACCATCCTCCAGTGAGGCCTGGAACTGGGCGCCTACGCCGTATGAGGTGTTCATACCCCAGGATTTAGAGGAGAGTATTGCTCGCTTGTGATCAACAGGGATGTCCAGATTCTGTAGAATCCTGTTAACTACATTGCTGGTACTTCCCGGAGTGAATGCGAAGTCCACAACACAAGTAGGACCATAGAATCCACCGTATCTTCTTATTGATTCTTTTCCGATGAGAGCTTCAGCCTTGCCAATGGCATCGATGAACTTCTCGGCAGATGCTCTGAAAGCCGGGTCCTCATCATAGAGTATCTCAAGGATCGGGGGTGTCTGGTAGTGCTCAACAAATGGATCGTCTTCCGGCCTTACCGTGTCAGTGAGAGATGTCATGACATCATAGTGTGCATTGACAGAGTCAATGTGCAGATCAAAGACTTCCTTGCTCTGCTCACCCATAGGGGCCATCGTGTTGACTGCATCCACATATGGTTTGGCATCGGTTACTTTGAACTCAGTGCCTCTTTTTTCGTTTATCGTGCTTACAACTGATTTCTGTGCATTTATGGCCTCTTTGGCCATTTTGTCGTATAATTCCTTCACTTCCTATACCTCCATAGTAGGTAACAATGATAACCATGGCAACAGGTATAATAAAAGTCTTACGGTTTTGTTTACCGTAAAAAGTTTAATACTACCACTCCAAGTTATTGCTACCGTTTTACATGAGAAAACACCCCCAGTGTGGGAAACACATTTATGAAGATAAAGAACATATGAGACACACATGCCAGCTGAAGGATATTCAAGTACCACTATCAAAACCCCGGTATACGATATTCTGAAAAAGATTGCCAAAGAAAGGGGGGTATCTATTTCAGATGTTATCGAAGAAGCCACGATTGAAATGGGAGACCGTGCACCGGAGTTGGAGAGTATTGATTCGATATCAGCTGAAATGCAACATCTGATCAGCACAACCCAGAAAATGCAGGAAAGAGCAATTCGCAAAGTCGAAAGGATCATCAACGATTTCAAAAGGTCACAGGAAAAGTACCAGACTCTTGTGGAAACGAATCCCGACCTTGTTTTCTCTATTGATCCTGTGGGCAATTTTACTTATGTGAATCCTGTCATCCATGATTACCTGAAGATACGAAGCAGTGAAGCTGTCGGGGAAAATATCCTTGATTTTGTACACAAGGACGATGCAGCCAAACTGGAAGCTATCATTGAAGACCTCCGGAAAGGAGAAAAAAGCACAGAGATGTTGAAATTCCTTGATGAGGAAGGAAATGAGAAATACCTGAACGTTAGTATCAGCCCTCTTATGAAAAATGGGAAGGTGATGGAAGCGGTAGGTGTGGCGGATGATCTCAGTGAACATCAGAGAATGATAAACGAGATTGCTTATTTAAAACAGTTCAATGAGAGTATTGTTCAAAATGCACCCCTGGGTATAATCACTTTTGATAAGGAAGGCAATGTAACGTCTTTCAATGATGTATTCCCGAAGCTTCTCCAGTGCAGCAACGAAAACCTCGAAGGCGGAAATGTGTTTCAGGACGCTGTTGACGGCAGACTTGAAGAATGGTACAGGAGATGTCTCAATGGAGAGAGCTGTGAATACCAGGGAGCCTGCAGCATCAGTGAAAAGGGAATAGAACGAACTTACCATAAGTGGTTCTCACCCATCAAAGTCGGAGGAAAGGTTACTGGCGGGGTCTGTATTGTTGATGATATCACTGAAAAGGAGTGAAATTCTTCTTTTTTGCTGACTGGACAAAAGACAATTATTTCCCTGAACAATAGTTTTTAAACATATACTCCTAAGTCTTTAATAAGGAATAGATAGTAGATGGATTTTATAATTTCATGGTAATTGTTACCACATGGAAGGAGAAAGCTATACTATGCCAATCGATCCAATATGCAAAAAAATAGTATCAGAAAATACACTATATTTTTCAGAGGAAGGCGGGAAGAAATATTGCTTTTGCTCCCCGGAGTGTAAAGATAAGTTTGACAGGCTTGAAAAAAGCGTTATACGCCTGAAAAGATCCATTGCTGAACAGGATAGAATATCTTTTGGAAAACTCAGGAAAGAGATCATCAAACCCGGTATCTGCACACTTTGTGGTGCTTGTGTTGCATCATGTGAATCTGTTACTATAGAGAACAACCAACCAAAGCTCATTGGAAAATGCACTGCATGTGGAGTGTGTTACAATCAGTGTCCGAGAACCATCACAACGGAAGAGGGGCTAATCGGCAAGTTACGAAACGCCTACAGTGCAAGAACAGCCATATCTGATCTTAAAGGACAGGACGGGGCAGTGGTAACATCCATGCTGGCCTATGGCCTCGAGGAAGGACTCATAGACTGTGCTATAGTGACAGTAAAATCCGAGGAAGAGCCATGGAAACCTGTACCCATCGTAGCAAAAACCTACGATGAAATTGTTGAGGCGGCCGGGAGCATATACAGTCACAGCATGACGCTGGATGCGCTTATGAGTGCGGTGAAACAAGACATGAGGAGCATTGCCTTTGTGGGAACAAGCTGCAATATCGATGCAGTCTACAAAATGCAGAAAAGTCCGTATGGTTTCCTGCACCTGTTCATGCGTGCCAATATACTCAGACTGGGACTTTTTTGCATGGATACATTCCATTATGAAGGGATCAAGGAATTTGTAGAAAATAAGGGAATGCAACTGGAAAATATTGAATCTATGAAGATACGCAAGGGAAAATTCGAGTTCCAGACAGATGACGAACTCAGGGTATTCGATCTTGATGAGCTGGACATGTATAGAAGCAGCTCATGCAAATACTGCACGGATCTTGCTGCCGAGAATGCTGATATTTCTTTTGGAGGTGTGGGTACACCCAAGGACTGGACTACAGTACTTACACGTTCCGGCATCGGTTACGAGATATTCAACGAGGCTGTAGACAACGGCTATATTGAGTCCCGTTTACTTGAGGATAAAGAGATGAAGAACGTTCTCAACCTGGCCAGGATGAAGAAAACACAGATGTATTCGGCGATCCACAGGTAGATTATTTGATGTTTCTATGATGCAGAGACATGTAAATAATTGATTTATGAAAAGATCGTAAATTTGCCTGATGCAGAAGGATAACGGTTTCATGGATACCATATTTATAAAAGAGACATGAAACCTCTCTATTTTTAAGCAAAGTCATGTAATATTCCACCATGACCTCTCATGATTACGTCCACGGTTACTCCGAAAGGGAATCTGTCCGCCTCAGCGACCAGGCAAATACACTGGAAGAACTCCTGCACAGCGATACAAAGTACCCACCGGATAGTATCGTGCTTGAGGCCGGGTGCGGTATCGGCGCACAGACAGTGATACTCTCAAAGAATAGCCCGCAAGCGCAGATCACGTCCATAGACATATCAGAAGACTCCCTGAATCTGGCAAAAGAATGTGCTAGGAAAGAGGGAGTTACCAATGTAGAGTTCAGTTTGGAAAACATTTTCAACCTGTCTTTTGAAGATGAGAGTTTCGACCACATTTTTGTCTGCTTCGTTCTCGAGCATCTCAAGGAACCGGTAAAAGCATTGGCAAGCCTGCGCAGAGTGTTAAAAAAAGGTGGCACAATCACAGTTATCGAAGGCGACCACGGCTCATGCTTCTTCCACCCCGAGACCGAAGCAGGAGTTAAAGCCTGGAACAGCCTGATTGAAGTGCAGGCAAGACTTGGTGGCGATTCGCTCATCGGCAGACAGGTCTACCCACTTCTGAAACAGGCAGGTTTTTCTGATATTGTAGCTTCACCTCGCATGGTTTACAGCGATTCAAGCCTTCCACATATGGAGGAAGGCTTTGTGAGAAAAACCATTATCCCAATGGTGAAAGGTGTGCGTGAGAATGCAGTTGAGATGGGAATTATCGATGCAGAGACCTTTGACCGTGGGATTGAGGATATCCACAGGACTGCTGGAGAATACGGGACATTCAATTACATGTTTTTTAAAGGTGTAGGACGAAAATAAACCAAAAAGAGATTTTAAAACCCCAGAGGACCTTTTTTAGGGTTTTCAAGCAGATTTCAAGCCTATTAGAGATTACTGCCACATAACTTCAAGGGGCTTTCTGCGAGGAATTCCATGTATCTTGTACTTAGGATTTCCGAACAATATCGCATAAGCAGTTTTTCTTCCTGTAGGCAAACCGAGTTCTTTCTGGAGAGGTTCATAAGAGGTTGCAGCTGCAGCTACAAAACCCGCCCAGCAAGTACCTATCCCAAATGCCGGTGCAGCGATGTCGAAATGAGTGAGAGCGATAATGGCATCAACAGGTGCAATCTGATTTTCTTCCGGGATATGTGCGAAGAGCAAGTGCGGAGCATCCCGGCAGATGACATCGTGTCCATTTTCCCATGCCCAAATAAAAGCAGGTACGTAGCCACTCATGTGGTGAGAAGTATTAACAAGAGTCTTCATCCATTTGACAGTTAGCTCAGCAATCTTTCTGACTCTTTCGGGATCATGAATAACAAGCCATTGTACTGGCTGGCCATTGGTTCCCGATGCGGCATAACGAGCAACGTCGAGAACTTCAAGAATTTTCTCCCGCGGAACGGGACTCCTGGTGAAATGACGTACAGACCTGCGCTTCTTGATATAGAACCCTATATCTTCAGTAGAAAGAGCTCCGGCATCGACAGGAAGGGATATTTTTTCATCGGGACGAAAATCCAGAAGCAGCGCCTCGGACGGGCAGAAAGCCTCACAATGCCCACATTTGATACAGCGCAGGACTTTTGCTTCCTGCACTTGCGGGAGATTAGGCGCTTCAGCTAAATCGATTATACCCGGCGGACATACTTTTGTACAAATACCGCAGCCTGTGCAGAGATCCTGATCAACAATAATGTGAGTCATATGCATCAAATCCTGATAAAGAACAGATTTACAGGTACGTAAAAGTTCTTTCTGAGACAGACATGCAACTGACAATATTTATTTACTTTCCTCTTCCTGTCTATTGCATTTGATAGGATTTAATCCAAAAATCCTATATGCCTCAAAGCTAAATATTCGTCTGGTAATCAATCTAATAAGTGCATGGTTGGAGACAGACTAAATGCTCTACAGAGAAGTACCTAAAAGTGGGGACAGGCTATCAATACTTGGATTCGGAGCCATGAGGCTTCCCACAGAAGATGGCAGCATTGACAAAGAGAAAGCAACTACTCTTCTGCACCACGCAATCGATAACGGAGTAAATTATATCGATAGCGCATGGACGTATCACAAAGAACAAAGTGAGAGCTTTCTTGGTGATGCCCTAAAGGATGGCTACCGCGAAAAGGTCAGGATTGCTACAAAGATGCCTCACTGGCTTGTCAACAGCCAGCAGGATATGGATAAATTCCTCGAATTACAGTTAAAGAGGCTGCGTACCGATTACATAGACTACTATCTAATCCATTCCCTGACAGAGAGCGGATGGAAAAAGGTTAAAGAGAACGGAGTGCTGGAATTCCTTGAAAGGGCAAAACTAGACGGTCGCATAAAGAACGTTGGTTTTTCCTTCCATGATAACCCAGAGATTTTCAAGGAGATCGTTGACTCCTATGATTGGGACGTCTGCCTGATTCAGTACAATTACCTTGATGAGAATCACCAGGCGGGAACCGAAGGACTGGAATATGCAGCAGAAAAAGGGATAGGCATCATCGTGATGGAACCCTTGCGTGGCGGAAACCTTGCCAGGAACATACCATCTGATGTGGAGGAAATCTGGGATAGTTCGGATGTGAAAAGGACACCTTCAGAGTGGAGTCTTCGGTGGATCTGGAATCATCCAGAGGTTACTGTTGTCCTTTCCGGGATGAACGACATCTCACAGGTAGATGAAAATATAAGGATAGCATCAGAAGCGAAACCTGATTCACTTACAGAAGGTGAGCTGGAAACGGTGCGTAAAGTCGCGAAAAAGTACAGAGGCTTGATGACAATACCATGTACGGGTTGCAATTATTGCATGCCCTGCCCCACAGGAGTAGATATTCCAGGATGCTTTGATCTCTACAACAGCAACCAAATATTCGGGGGTGCAAACGATAGCGGTGCAAAGCACAAATATCTCTTATATCAGATGGGAATTCTTGGAGAAAGGTCATCCGCTTCGCTTTGTGTGGATTGCGGAAAATGTAAGGAACTCTGCCCCCAGCAAATCGACATTCCCTTGAAGATGAAAGATGTGGAGGCTCAGTTCGAGCAGCCAGCAGTGAAGATCAAGGCTTCGGCCATGAGAACTATCCTGCCGGTTTTCAGGCATATCAATGTCTTGAAATATCGATAGCTGAATATCATAAATAAAAACCCGGTATCCTTCAAAATTGCAATACTATTCAAAATAAATAAGTAAGAAGATGGAGAATTTTTCAATAGCGCCTCCACCTCCGGTCTCTTTTGTATTTATCTACCTTTGATCTCTCCGAGGCATTCATTTACTGCAGCCAGTTCTTTTTCAAGTTGATCTTTATAGTCCTCCAGAAGCTCTTGCTTTTCTCTGGCAGATACAAAACGACGGAAAGAATGTCCGCATTCGCACTCACAGGCTGAAGCATGTTTCAAATGTCCAAAGTCTCTTTGATGTTCTTTTTGTCCGCAACACATATTATGCACCTATAGTTTATTTTACATACTAACTATTAATTAGAAAGTATTTAACGTGTCAAGTTTATAGAGACATAGGCAGTAGTGGAAAAGGAATCAACTATGAAGACAGAAAGTAATGACCACTGTAAGAATGTCCGCTGTGCGAAAAAAGGAGGAGAAGAAATTTGTTTATGTCCTCTTGATGGCGTTATCAATGTGATAAGTAAAAAATGGGCTTTGCTGATCATCTGCACTATTGGAAACAATGAAAAAATAAGATTTAATGAAATTGAGGAGAAATTAGGAAACATAAGTCCTAAAACATTAGCAGACAGATTGAAAGAGTTGGAAAAATTCGGACTGATTGAAAGAGAAGCTTTTGCAGAAATACCTCCAAGAGTGGAGTACTCATTAACAGAAGATGGAATTGAAGTAAGAGATGCAATGATACCTTTGATGGAGTGGGCTTTCAAAAAAGAAGCACAGAAAAATCCATAGACGCATCAAAGCCCTTTAGAGTGATACACACATTAGTCAACAGCGGAGTACGGGACACTCAAATATATGTTCTTTAAGTATAGTAGAAAATGAAAAATTGATTTCAAATCAATTGGACACTACTGGGAGTATAAATACACTTAGAATGTTCCCTTCATTAAAAGGGATGGAATTCAATTCAACATGATACCGGCTATCTGCCAGAATCTTGTTAGTTGTTTCTTGAATAATATCAATTTGATCACTTTTTAAATGATACAAAGGATTTATTGCACCATTGTCTTCGATACCATACAATATACAATATCGATTTTGACTGCCATTATCATTAATATATTTCTTGACGGTAGGTACCAATGTGTCTTTGGCAAAGCGAGTAGGTTTTGGATTGAAATCACTTGATGATTTAAATTCGAGAAAATCTTCTGTTTCGATGATAGCTTGATTTTCAAACTCATAAGCTATTTCTTTTTTTATAATATCATCTTTGAGAAAATCAAACAATGAACTTAGATACCCATTGCTTAAATTCTTCTTCCAAAACTCACAGAAATAGTTCTGGAAAAGATATTTTTTCTTTTTACTATTACAGTCTTGAGCTAAATTCAATAATGTATTACTTAATTCAAGCATTTGCGTATTTAGTTCTACCTCATTAAAAATGCTTAAAGAACCAACTTCAAAACATTCGCGAGACGTAGCTTCTCCAGCATGCCAAAATTCTAGTGGTCTATTTTCAAAAATACTCTCATAAAGCACGTGCAAAAATTTACTGGATGGATTAATTCCAGGATACTTTTTTGTGAAAAAGCCTACCTTAAAACG
This sequence comes from Methanolobus sp. ZRKC2, assembly GCF_045291185.1. Classification (NCBI taxonomy): domain Archaea; kingdom Methanobacteriati; phylum Methanobacteriota; class Methanomicrobia; order Methanosarcinales; family Methanosarcinaceae; genus Methanolobus; species Methanolobus sp. ZRKC2. The sequence goes on from NZ_CP146980.1 coordinate 1,493,794, forward strand.
TGGGTGCTTTTTATCATGACAAAGTTTCATCCCATCAGCAGCTGTTATCTCATATACCTTATCAATGTCATCGTGGTACTTGTAGGATTGCTCCGGAAAATAATTTTGAACAGCATGCAATGGGACCAAATTTTTAAATTGTTGGCGTTGTTCTTCCAAGTTTTCTTTTCGAGTAATATAAAAATCAAAAAATTCCGAGAAATCCATCGATTTCTTAAAAACATTTACCCCAATAATTCTACCCTCATTCCTGCCAATTTTAATACTTCCTGAGGGAGATATACGATTTTCTCTAATCATCTCATCTAGTTCTTCATTTTCAAGTGCTAACTGAATCGGATAAGGAAATGAATCTACTTCAATTGTAAGATTAATATTTCCAAGGGAATCCCAAGAAACAGATTCAGGCTCAATTCCCCAAAACTCAGCATGACCTTTACTCCATTTTCTACTAGATTCAAATGCAGAGAAAGTAGTACGACCATCCTCATTCTTGATTAGTGTAGCTCGTAGCACATTTTTTGGATGCAATATCAATTTTGCTGAAAAAATACCATCCTTTAATTCTGCAAGTGAAGAGTCTTTTTTTGAATGAATGAGCAACATCACGTCTTTTGTCAACAGGAAACCTACAATAATTTTATTGCTCTCCCTTGATCTTGAATATAAAGACTCCCTAAAAGTATCTAACAAATATTCCACATCATCTTGTAACGTTCCAGGATAAGCATTTCTGATATTGCTAATCCATTTCTTAATTGATGCATTTTTAGGAGATACCTCTGTAAAAGATAATTTATGATTAATTGTTTTAGACTCCAATTCTCGGATAACGTTTCTTAATTCTAAATCGTTTTCAATTTCATAAAATCGCATATTATCTTCGGTACCGGAGTTTGAGACAAATTTATCCCAGAAATAAACTTTATTATCATATTTTTTTTCATTTATTCCATCTGGAGACAAATCTGACATGAAATACCCTCATTGTTTAAGCATATACCAGTTCTATAAAAAATTATAGTACAATCGGTTAAAACAGTATATGAAGTTTTCTAACAGTCATATATTATTTTTATCGCTTCTCCCCCATCACCACAAACCCATTCACCCGATTCCCCGTCCTCGTTACAAACTCATCCCTCTTGAAGAACTCGATCTCAAAACCGTTATCAATTAATAAAAAAACCAGTTCTTTTTCTGTAAAATGATGAGCAACATAAGCAATCTCCTCGGTCCCCTCATCATAAGCAACAATCGAGCCCTCCTCCTTTGTCACCGGCAGGTCATTGATGTAACGTTCGCGATAGACCTTCGAATGCCAGGTCTGTCCGAAATCCGCAAGGTAGAGATAACCACCAGGCTCCAGCACCCTGCATGCTTCCCTGATTATTCTGGCACGGTCATCCTTTGAAACTATAGTTGTCAGGAAAGCCTGCATGATGACTACGTTGAAGGCGGCATCGGGGAAAGGTAGAGCCCTGGCATCGGTCCGAATAAATAAAGGAATCTGCAAGCAGTTCTGTGATTCTGAAGAAGATTTAGCCATTCTCAGTGCTTCGGTGTTAATGTCAACACCTGTTACTGAAAAACCAAGAGATGCCAGAAGATTACTCGCTTTTCCACTGCCACAACCGATATCAAGAATCTTACATCCCGGGAAAGTGTACTCATTTAGAATCAGATCAAGTTCCAGAGTCGTAGGTATATTTTTTGCCTGAATTCGTGACCATGAAGATGATTGACTTTTCATTTGGCAAGCTCCCGGATAGTATTACTGCTTCTAATTATCCTGTAGACTATTTGAATATCTGGTACGTAAGTAATAATCTGCCATAAGCAAATGTTTTATTATATTAACTACGACAACTAAAATGCATGACCCGGATAGAAAACAAATGCATCTCCAAAACAAGATGTATCATCTATACCATCCTTCTTTTTATCCTTGCGGGTATTTTCGAGATAGGAGGAGGATATCTGGTCTGGCTATGGGTACGGGAAAACAAGGATATCAGTTTCGCAATCCTAGGGGCTATCGTCCTGTTCCTCTACGGGATTGTGCCAACCTTCCAGCCCTCGCACTTCCACAGAATATACGCCACCTACGGAGGGATATTCGTTGTGATGTCACTGCTGTGGGGATGGGTGTTTGACAAGATACCACCTGATACCTATGACATCATTGGCTGCATTGTTATTCTGACCGGCGTAGGGATCATTTACTACTGGCCCCGGGGAGATGAAAAGGCATGAGTGAAGATATATTCACATTTGCACTTGTATCCCTGGGACTGTTTTTCCTCGCAGCTCTCTTTGAGATAGGCGGAGGATACCTTGTCTGGCTCTGGCTGCGGGAGAAAAAAGGTTTAATGATAGGCCTTATGGGAGGGCTTGTACTTGCTGTCTATGGGATAATCCCTACTTTTCAGCCTGCACACTTTGGAAGGGTGTATGCTGCTTACGGAGGGATATTCATAGTATCCTCACTCATCTGGGGAAAATACGTAGATAAAACCGAGCCGGACAGGTATGAGATAATTGGCGCACTGATTGCGCTGATAGGAGTTTTCATTATGTTTTATATTCCAAGGTGAGAGTTGGAACGATCATCCGATTAAACACACCTATCGAACATCAGAAGTTATGATTGGAGCCCTTAAACCAACATTTTTAATATTATCGTTTGCTTTTCTAACACTTAAATATCTACATATTATATCCTTTCACATTCGAGGAACTTACGATGATCACTAAAGAAGAAGTAGAACACGTAGGCTGGCTCGCACGCATTGAGATTGCAGAGAGTGAATCCGATGCCTATGCAGAGAAGCTCAACTCCGTACTGGACTATTTCGGACAGCTTGACGAAGTTGATACCGAAGATGTAGCTCCCACATATCACGTTATGGACGTTGTAAACGTATTCAGAGAAGACGAAGTGACAGAATCCATGCCACAGGATGAAGTTCTCTCCAACACCGAGAACAAGAAGGAAGGCAACTTCAAGGTCCCCAAGATTATATGAGGTGAGAAGTATGGCAGCATGGACAGACATCTCTGGAATAAAACAGAAAATTGCGGAAAGTTCCGCAGAAGAGGTTACAGCCTCATATCTTGAAACTATCGACAAAAGCTGTGTCAACGGCTTTGTCGCCACTTGGGATAAGGCCCTGGAAGTAGCCAAAAACATAGATACTGATGGTCACGAGGGACCACTTGCAGGTGTGCCTATTGCCATCAAGGATAATATTTCCACAACAGGACTTTCAACCACATGTTCATCTAAGATACTGCAGGGATATGTTCCTCCTTACGATGCACATGTAATTGAGAAACTCAAGGCTGCCGGTGCTGTGATACTCGGCAAGACCAATATGGACGAATTCGCCATGGGCACATCCACAGAGTCCAGCTACTACGGAGCAACCCTCAACCCCTGGGATAACGACAGGGTCCCCGGAGGCTCATCAGGCGGAAGTGCAGCAGTCGTTGCAGCAGGCGAGGCACCAATTTCCCTGGGTTCGGACACTGGCGGCTCAGTAAGATGTCCTGCAGCCTTCTGTGGTGTAGTCGGACTGAAACCAACATACGGATGCATCTCAAGGTACGGACTTATTTCTTATGCAAACTCCTTGGAGCAAATAGGGCCTCTTGCAACCAATGTGACTGACATTGCAACACTCATGGACATTGTTGCAGGCTATGATAACAGGGACAGCACATCAATCAACAGGGAGAACAACTACAGTGAAGCACTGAAAGATGATGTCAACGGGCTGAAGATCGGTGTTCCTGATGAGTATTTCGGAGAAGGAATTGACGAAGGTGTAGAAAAGGCAGTCTGGGATGCCATTGCAAAATACGAAGACATGGGAGCATCCTGGGAAAAAGTATCAATGCCACATACCAAGTACGCACTTGCATCTTACTATATTATAGCTATGAGCGAAGCATCATCCAACCTTGCACGTTTTGACGGCACAAGATATGGATTCCGTGCAGATGGTGACAACTGGCATGTGATGGCCTCAAAAACCCGTGCTGAAGGATTCGGTGACGAGGTCAAGCGCAGAATACTTCTGGGAACCTATGCATTATCAGCAGGTTATCATGACAAATACTATCTCAAAGCCCTCAAGGTCAGAACCCTTGTGAAACAGGACTTTGATAAAGCACTATCTGAAGTTGATGTACTCATGGCACCAACCATGCCAACACCTGCTTTCAAGATCGGTGAGAAGATCGATGACCCACTTTCATTATACCTTGCTGATGTCAACACCGTTCCAATCAACCTTGCAGGCGTACCATCCATATCCGTTCCATGCGGATTCTCAGATGGAATGCCTGTAGGATTACAGATAATAGGAAAGCACTTTGATGAGAATAATATCCTCAGGGCTGCTTACAGCTTCGAGCAGAATACAGATCATCATACAAAGAGACCAGGGGAGGTGGCATAATGGTTTACGAAAACCCCGACGGTGTCAGGATAGGACTTGAGGTCCACGTCCAGCTGAACAAGCTCAACACAAAGCTGTTCTGTGGCTGTTCCACCGACTACCACAACGACGAGCCAAACACCCATGTCTGTCCCGTATGCCTGGGACTTCCGGGATCACTACCTGTTATCAATGAAAAGGCAGTTGAATTTGCCATCAAAATAGGGCTCGCACTTAACTGCGAAATCGTAGGGCAGACCCAGTTCCACAGGAAAAACTACTATTATCCGGACCTTCCAAAGGGCTTCCAGACAACCCAGTATGATTTCCCTATTGCAGGCAATGGAAAAATTGTCATCGAAGGAGAAGATGGAGAACACGTTGTCGGCATCACCCGTGCCCACATGGAAGAAGACCCGGGAAGACTCCAGCACATAGGAACCATCGAGAAGTCCAAAGGAACACTCATCAATTACAATCGTTCCGGAATGACACTTATCGAGATCGTCAGCGAGCCTGACATGAGAAGCCCGAAGGAGGCAAGGCGATATCTGGACAAGCTCAGGAGCATCCTTGATTACCTTGATGTTTTCGATGGTGACCTGGAGGGTGCCATGAGAGTTGATGCAAACGTTTCCGTATTCTGGGGAGAACGTGTTGAGGTCAAGAACATCTCATCCTTCAAGGGAGCCGAAAGGGCACTGCTCTACGAAATAATGAGACAGAAAAACCAAGTCCGCCGTGGTGGAGAGATTGTTATGGAAACAAGGCACTTCGATGAGGCAAGAGGTGTCACGCTGTCCATGCGTACCAAAGAAGAGGAACACGACTACCGCTACTTCCCGGAACCTGACCTTGTGCCTATGAGAGTTGCCGACAGGGTACCTGCAATCCTGGAGACACTGCCGGAATTGCCGGATGCGAAACGCGAGCGTTTCCTGAAGCAGTACGAGATGTCCAACATGCATGCAAAGGCACTGACCTCACAGATAAAGGTCGCCAACTTCTACGAAGAGGTTGCAGCAAAAGTTGATCCCAAAGATGCAGCAGTCTGGGTTGCCGATATCCTCAAAGGAGAGCTCAATTACCGTGACCTTGGAATAGATGCTTTCACTGTGGAGGACATTGTCGAAGTAATAGAACTTGTAATAAATAACAAGATCACAGAGCAAAGCGGTGTTGAGATTATACGCACTATCCTTGACCAGGGTGGAAAGCCACAGGATATTGTAGAAGAAAAAGGCCTGCTCAAGGTTGAGGACGATATCGTGGCAAAAGCTGTGGAAGAAGCAGTTACCGAAAATCCAGAAGCTGTAGCTGATTACCTCGCAGGTAAGGAAAAATCCCTGAACTTCATCGTAGGCAAAGTCATGCAGAAGACAAAAGGGCGTGCAGATGCAAGAGAGGCCAGGGAAAAGGTACTTGAAAAGATTAATGCCTGATGTTTGAATGAGGTGATCCACCTCATTTATCTTAATTTCATTTTAATTCTAATTTTAGCATTTGCATCTGTTCATAAATTCCTGGGTTATAAGTCAGCAGATAGGAATTAAGACAAAAACTGTGTAATACGCAGTAGCCTTTAGTAATCCTTTTATTTTTCAGTTAGTTTTTTCCATAAATTTTTAATAGAATTTAATTAAGTTATTTATGAAATACCAGATAATTCGGAGCCTGACGGAAAATACAACTGAAATTGGAACCCGGAATACAAAAAAGCAAGATTATTGTCGGATTTGAGAAAGAATGAAAATCAGATTATTAGTTTTATGCATTGCTACTATGGTATTATGCCTGTGCCTGACACCGCTAGCAATGGCTTCAGTTGAAGAAGAGAAAGATGACGCCCAATTAAAGATTGAGGAGCTAGAAGCTGAGTTGGGCGAAGAAGGAATGCAGGAAGTTAAAGAATATCTGGAATTGCAAGCTTCTTTACCGGATGTTGTTAAGGGCATGCCTTATAGCGGACTTGCTTTCGCTGCTACCAGACCGGAAAGTCAAACCGTCTATATGGGATATATTGATAATTTCGATGTTTCTGAAAAAGAAAAGAAAAGGTATAAAACCGGTCTTCAGGATGTCTGGGACAGATACCCATTCAATATTACTGAAGAGGATTATCCATTTATGGCTGAGCTAGGACCCATGATTGAAGCTGAAGCTTTCAGCATATATACTGCAGAAGAACTGGAAGCAATGAGAAACACAGACATGCCTGAGGATCTTCCTGAAATTAAGGCAGATTTATTCAGATTGCATGAAAATGAGGAATATCTGGAAATGGAAGATTCTTTGCCAGATGTAGTTACAAATATGCCATATGGTAGACTCGCTTTTGCTGCTCATGTTCCTGAAGATCAGGTAGAGATCATAAGATATATCGACAATGCACCTATCCCTGAAGAGGTGAGGGAAGAATACAAAACTAAAATTCAGGATATCTGGGACAGGTATCCCGATGAAATTACTGAAGATGATTATCTGTTTATGAGTGAACTTGGTCTAATAACCACTTCCAGTGCACTTGAAGAAGAGCAGATAGTGAGAGAAGAAGATAGCAGCAGCCTGCAATTTGCAGATACTGAAAATGAACAGAAAAAGGAACCCGGATTTACAGGAATAATAGCATTTACTGCTATAGTGCTGTGCTTCTATCTTACAAGAAGAAAATAAGCAAACTAAGCAATAAGCAGCTTTAGGAAAGCCACCTTCTATCTCAGATCAACGGGTTTCAATGCAAAAAAAAACTTAAAAAGCAGGTGGCGCTTCTAATTAGCTTCACTCTCAGCTATTTCTTTTATTCTCTTAATGATTGACTCCAGTCCATTCGACCTTGCAGGTGAGAGATTGGACTTTAACCCTATCTCTTCAATGAAATACAGCTCATTATCAAGTATTTCCCGAGGAGGACGGTTGTTTACTACCCTCATCAAAAGGGAAATGATACCTTTGGTAATCATGGCATCACTATCGAGATTGAATATCAGTCTGCCATTTTCACGATAACTGCTTATCCAGACTTTAGACTGGCATCCACTAATCGAATTTTCCTCGGTCTTGAACTTGTCATCCATTGGCTCAAGTCTTTTTGCAGAAGATATGAGAAGTTCGTACTTGTCAAACCACTCAAGACCTTCAAATTCTTTTATAATTTCATCCTGGATAGCGTCTGTCAATTGTACATCATCTCTACTTTCTTTATGCCTTCGATCAACTGATCAACGTCTTCTCTGGTATTATACAATGCAAAGCTTGCCCTCACCGTGCCCCCTATTCCAAGGATTTCCATCAATGGTTGTGCACAGTGATGTCCGGTTCTGACAGCAACTCCCATCTTATCCAATATAAGCCCCACATCATAATGGTGTATACCAGCCAGGTTAAACGAAATGGAACCGCACATCTCATCGGTATTTCCATAAACATCCACACCATCCATTTCCAGAAGCCGGTCCTTTGCGTAGGAGTAAACGTCATGCTCATGTTTCTTGATATTGCTCATGCCGATATTCTGCAAATAATCAATTGCTGCACCGACACTTATTGCTCCTGCAATGTGTGGAGTGCCTGCTTCATACCTCAAAGGTGGTTCCAGATAGGTCGATTCTTCAAAACTTACCTTATCTATCATGCCCCCTCCCCCTCTTGCAGGAATAAGATCACTGAAGCGGTCACTTGTATAAAGCATCCCGATTCCTGTTGCTGCATACATCTTATGGCCGGAGACAGCTAAGAAATCACAACCAATGTCCTTGACATCAAGGGACAAATGCTGTATTGACTGGGCTGCATCCACAAGAACAGGAACATCGTAATCCTTTGCAATTTCAGTAATCTCTTTAATCTTATTCACGCAGCCAAGAACATTCGAGGCATGAGATATCGCCACAAGTTTAGTCTTATCTGTAATATCTATAGAATCCATCAATAAGTTGCAGTCATCGTCCAGTTGAATGGCCTTAACTTTTGCTCCTGCAAGCTGCCAGGGCACTATATTCGAATGATGTTCCATACCACTTACCAGGACTTCATTCCCCTTCAGAAAAGGTGCAAGTGAAAGTGCGACCTGATTAATGGAATCAGTAGTTCCTGAAGTAAATGTCACCTCACCAGGATCACGTGCACCTATGAAATCACTGACTTTCTTTCTTGCTTGCTCATATTTTTCACTTGACAGCTCACTCAGATAGTGAACTCCCCTGTGAATGTTGCTGTTCTCTGTCCTGTAGAAATCAGAGATAGTATCAATCACACAATCCGGTTTCTGGGTTGTAGCAGCATTGTCCAGATAAACTAATCTCTTTCCGTAAACCTTTTTTTCAAGTATCGGAAAATCATCTCTAAAATCCGTCATCTTTTCACCATTTCAACAAGAGAGAACCATTTTTTATCATCACTGAAGATATTCTCTACAGAAAGTTCCCCGGCTTTTGCCATTTCTTTAATACCCTCTACGGTATATTTATGAGAGTTTTCCGTGTGGATTGTTTCATCTTTTTTGAACATTATCCGCTCGTTTAATGCAGGGATAATGACTTCCATATCTCTTTTTGCTTTCAGGTGCATTTCGATTCGGGAATATTCTTCATTGAAGAATGCAACGTGATCGAATTCCTCCGGATCGAAATCCGTCCCAAGATGATTGTTTGTAACTTTCAATATATTCTTATTGAATTCTGCAGTGACCCCCTGGCAGTCATTATAAGCTTTCTCGATTACAGAAACATCCTTTACCATATCCATTCCAAGAATGAGCCTGTCATCATCATTCATAATGTCCCCTAGATTTTTCATGAACTCCATTGCCTTTACTACAGTAAGATTGCCTATTGTACTTCCGAAGAAACAGAAAAACCTTTTTCTATTTCCCGGAATCTTCTCAATATGCTCAAGAAAATCAGCGGTAATTCCATGTATTCCCATTTCAGGATACTTATCCTGAAGATTACAGGCGGATTTTTCTATAGCGTTTTTACAGACATCAACCGGATAATATACCATAGTCTGACGAATATCCCTTGGAACTTCATCCAGAAATACTGAAATTTTGGAGCAGTCCCCGCTTCCAAGTTCCACAAGGTCACAGTCCTTAAGTTCGTGATTCAACTTCCTGGCAGTAGACCGCAGCAACGGGATCTCGATCTTTGGTGGATAATATTCTTCAAGCTGTGTGATCTGCTCAAACAATTCCGATCCATTGTGGTCATAGAAGAACATGGAAGGAAGGGTTTTAGGATTCGAACGCAGGCAGGTTACCAGTTGTTCCCTGATCGAACTTTCACCTACCTGTGGCATGAAATCTTCAATGATCATTCTTCAGGTACCCCGGTCTCAAAAGGAAGGTTATTATTACTCCATTCAAACCATCCACCGTCGTAGACCGCTGATTTGTCCCAGCCCATAAGCCATGCGCTGAAGAAGGCTTCACTGCCCCTCCAACCAGTCCCACAATAGAAAGCATTGCGTTTTTCCGGAGTGATACCTATCCTCTTCCAGTTTTCTGCAACTTCCTGATATTCACGCATGGTATGATCCAGGTTCCTATAATTTTCCATATGGTAAGCATCTGTTCCGCAATCCCCGAATACCGAGCCCGGGATTCTTCCTTTCTTCTCGATATAATTATAGCCACTTACCTCTCCGATGTATTCCCTCCAGCTCCTGACACTCACCAGGTTTTTGTCCGGGGATGAGAGAATCTCTTTTGCTTCCTCAAGATCAACCGCAATTTCGGTTTTTTGAGGGATAGCAGCTCCGAAAAGTACTTTTTTAGTTCCGGCAGGAGCCTTCGTGATATCATAACCCGAATCAAGCCACGACTGGAGACCTCCATTAAGCATTCGAACATCTTTTACACCGGCATAAAGCATTATGAATGCACATCTCATTGCACCCAGATGGCCTGCGCTGCTTCCCGGAAACATATCATCATTGTTAGGAGAGGAAAATCTCCCGTAAAGAATGACAGTAGAATCATGAGTTATGCCCAAATCTTCCAATGCTTCCCTTAATTCTTCAGGAGAGCGGCGATTCCATGTCTCCGGGGATTCAAGTGAATTGGTATCAATAGATATAGCTCCCGGAATATGCCCTTCATCATAATCAGAAGGATTCCTGTAGTGTGCATGGCACAAAACAAACTTATTGTTATTATACTCCGGAGCATTATTAGTTGTAAGCAATTGACTAAGCCAGTCAGCCGAAACCAGTTGTCCATATCTTTCCAGATGTTCCATAGGCAAATCTTTTTCTGTCCATTCAAGGAAGGAGTTAAAAACAGTTAAGTCGGAGTATCCGGCTTTTTCAAACTGCCTTGCTACTTCTTCTGTTTTATGCTGATCATATCCATAAATGACCAGGGAATCTTCTGGCAGGATTCCCTTATTCCTGACAATCTCTATCCAGTCAATGTAGTGTAACCACTTATAAGGCAGTGATTTTGCGCCTTTAATGTGCCCCCCTTTTGTTTCTTCACCTTCTTTCCACCCATTATAAGCGTCGACGGATCTTATGTCGATCAGCTTATACCGATACAGATTTTCAGATAACCCCTCAGTTGAAATTTCTTTCATACCGATGAAATTGGTCTGTTTTTTTATTTATACTATTCGGCTTGGTAGCAAAGATATTTCCCGGTTCATTTTCTGTTAATGTTCATGCTTTGACTCGACATTCTCAAGGAAAGCCTCTCCACGGGGCGTGAGATAATACTCACAACTGTCACCTTTTTCCTCTTTTTCAATATAGAGAGTATCTTCAAGCATACGCAGGTCAAAACTTGCATGCATGTCGTCAAGCTGGAATTCTTCTTTGATCTGTTCGTAGCTCATCCTGCCCTCACCAAGCCTCCTGAGTATTCCCCTGCGTACAGGATGCTGAAGTGCATTCAATCCCGCCTTATGGTCTTCGGTAGGATTTGCCTTGAGCTTTCCCTCTTTTTTTGCTTTCTCGTACCATTCATCACTTCTCTTCATCAGATCTTCATCAACCATAATAATCAATCATTATTAATAATTATAGTATTAAATAGGCTTTGCTTGAAAGATGCTAATCTATAATGTTGAGAGCACATAAACGGGAAGACATTTTTGCATCCTGAAGAGCTATATTCTCGCCAAAACAATTATATGTTTTGAACTTCATGTAAGCAGCCTATCATTATTCTAATTAATCACATTACAATGATCAGGTGAAAATCATGGGAAGATTTCCAGAAGCTGAAGATAGAATACTCAATAAGAAGATCTGTATGAAATGCAATGCACGCAATGCTATTCGTGCAACAAGATGTAGAAAATGCAACAACAAAAGCCTGCGTCCAAAATCCAAGGAATCCAGAGGCGGCTGATCTTTTCATGCAAGTGGAAAAGTACCTCAATGATATCGCAGAAAGCGAAGGTACAGTTCACTTGACACTTATCGACCCTGCATCCCAGTCTCCCGATGAAGCTGCAGAAATTGCTTTTGCCGCTGCCCAGGGTGGCACGGATGCTATTATGGTCGGTGGTTCCACAGGAGCCGGAGGTGTACTGCTTGACCAGACACTTCTTAAAATAAAAGAACAGACTGACAAACCTACAGTTCTTTTTCCCGGAAATGCAGCAGGAGTCAGCCGTTATGCTGACGCTATCTTTTTCATGAGCCTGCTAAACTCCCGGGACATTAGTTTCATAACAACCAACCAGGCAATGGGTGCCCCGGTGGTATACAGGAGTGGCATAGAACCCATCTCCATGGCATACCTTATAGTCGAGCCAGGAGGCACTGTTGGTTGGGTAGGGGATGCAAAGCTCATCCCAAAAAATAAGGCTGATATTGCAGTTGCCTATGCACTTGCAGGCAAGTACCTTGGAATGCACTATACCTATCTGGAAGCCGGATCAGGGGCTGATGAACCTGTAAGGCCGGAGATGATAGGTGCTGTCAAACACGTCCTCGGCGACAATAAACTGATAGTCGGCGGAGGTATACGTGACGGAGCTTCCGCAAAGAAATGCGCTCTTGCCGGAGCTGACATGATAGTCACAGGTACCGTTGTAGAGAAGAACTCCAATGTTACTGCCAAGATTGAAGAACTAGTATCAGCTATCAAAAACTAAAATATCTGAGCTGGATATTCCTTTTTACATATTTTCATCATCCTAACAGAGGTTTGACAATGCTTGATGTATCTGACATTGTTAAGGAATATGACTTCAAAAACGATAAAAAGCGTGTTCTGGACAACATAAGTTTCAGCGTTGCCGACGGGGAGATACTTGGAGTAACAGGCAAGAGCGGAAGCGGAAAAACTACCCTTTTGAAGATACTCCGTGGGACAGAAAGCTTTGATGAAGGATCTTTCCGTCTTGGGGAACTTGAGATAACACCCACATCAGAAAAAGATACATTAAAGTCTCTTCATCTGAGTACTGCGATCCATCTGCAAAGAAATTTCGGGCTATGGAACGGACCTGCCATTGAAAATATTATTCGCAGACTGAACTTCCAGTATACCGGAGATGAAGGGCTTCCGGAGCCGGACTCCCTGCATTATGAAGACATGTATGAAGAAGCCATGGAATACATGAGGCTCGTTGGTCTTGATGATAAGGCATTGCATTCTTCAAATCTCCTGAGTGGCGGGGAAAAACAGAGGCTTATTATAGCCCGCCAGCTCGCCGCAAAACCAAAAATGCTACTTCTTGACGAACCGGTAACCATGACAGGACCTGGTACGAAACAGGAGATACTAGATGTCATAAAGAATATGAAAGGCAGGCTAAACATCCCTATTGTTGTTGTTTCTCACCTTCCGGAAGTACACCTTTACCTTTCGGACAGGGTAGCATATCTGGAAGATGGAAAACTTCTGGAGATAGGAGAAACTGAAAAGGTTTTGAAGCATTTCCTTAGAGACCTGGAAAAACAGGTAGAATTGCCGGAAATCCGGCAAAAAGAACCTGTCATAAAGGTAAGGAACCTTTCAAATCGCTTTTCACTGCTTAGAGTCGGAGAAGTGCTTAAATTTGAAGATATCTCCCTTGATATAAACCGTGGAGAGATAACAGCACTTATAGGCCAGTCAGGTGCAGGTAAAACAACAATCCTGAAAATGATAGAAGGGTTGAGAACTCCGAAAGAAGGAAACATCAGCTACCTTCATGAAGGGGAATGGCTGAACATCCTTGAATTCACAAGACAGCGCCTGGATCTGCGCAAGAAGATCAGCATAATGCACCAGGAATTCACACTTTCACCTCACTCAACTGTCAGGGAACAGATGGCTTTCAAGTTAAGGCTCAAAGGAGAAAAATCCCTGGACTTTGCCAGGAAAAAGGCAGCAGAGATCGGCATCCCGGAGCAAGTGCTTGACACCCTGTACAGCCTTCCTGATATGTCAGAGGATGAGAAAGAGAAGATCATGCAGCAGATCAATATGACCCCGGACATATATTCACTTCTTTTCCCCTTTATAACTAAAGACGATGTGGATGAGCATGCAAAGGATATCTTTGCTGCCCTTGACCTGCCCATGGAAGTCCTTGACAAGACACCTTACCAGATAAGTGGAGGGGAGCATGTGCGTGCATACATCGCACTCGCCCTTGCAACAAACCCGGAAATACTGATTCTTGACGAGCCTTTCGGGGACCTTGATCCGGTAACTCTCAGGGATGTCACCAATTCCCTGAAAAGAATCAATGACACTTTTGGAACTACTGTGATCCTTGTAAGTCATCACATGGATTTTGTAAAAGAAGTTGCACATAGGGCAGTACTCGTCGACAATGGCAAGATAATAATGGATAGCAAACCTGAAGAAGTATGTAGCAGACTCATCGAAATGAGCAATGCGAGCTACCTTGAGCATGATCTTCAGGAACTTGCATCCTGACGGTTGCCTTACTACCCTTATTTTTTTTATTGTACTTTGCTTCCGGAACTGTTTCACACAGAATAAGATATTTATCAATCAATCTCCAATTGATTAATGGAGGTTTGCATTTGAGAGAAATAACAGATATCTGGAAAAAGGCTGGCCTTTTAGGAATTGGAATGTGGGCGCTAACTGAAGAAAAATTCCAGGACATTACCGATGAGCTCATAGAAAACGGCGAGATGAAGAAAGAAGAAGGAAAGAAGTTCATACGCGATCTCAAAGATGAGCACAAAAAACAAAAAGAAGAGATGGAAAACAAAATATCATCCAAGGTTCAGGAAGCTGTGGACAAAGCGGATGTTGCAAAAAAGGACGAAATCCGCGAGCTTAAGGAAATGATTAAAGCACTGGAAAGCAAAATAGACGCCCTTGCGAGTGAAGAAAAAGAAGAGAAAGATCTTTAATACACACCGGGAAGGAGATATGTGTGGCATTTAGCAAGAGCCATAGCCTTTTTCTTGGTTTTGTGAAGTTTCTTTATTCACTGACCCAGACAAAGTCGGGGTTTTCTACTGAAGAAAATACGGTTACTGAATGGAATATCTTACCTGCTGATCCACTTGCCGGGGATGTACTTACCATCCAGGGAAAAGCAGAACCCAATGCACTTATCGATGTAGCAGTTTCATTCTCCAGATATGTAAAAGTCAACGGCGGTAATTACGAATACAATTTTGAGAATATCAGGATACCAAAAGGAAAAAACCGCTTTGCAGTCAGATCAAGTCCTGTAAAGGACCTGAACTTTATCGTCAAGATGTTTGTCGATTTCAAAAGGAGCTTTGACTCCAAGGAGGGAATAGCAGAATTTGCTGAAGATAACGTCCCCCCCGGAACCTATGATATAGCCATCAACGGGGAAGCAATGGACGGTGAAGAAGAAGTCTGCATAGATTTCACTGCCATGGAAACAATGAAGTCTGACACTGAAGGAAACTTTTATCATAACTATGAAACAAACGCACTCCCTGAAGGTGATTTCACAGTAAGGATAAATAATGTTGAAAAGAAAATAACGTTAAGACAGGTAAGTTGACCTGCCTAATAAAAAAGAGGAGATTATACTCCCTTTGCAGCCATTAATTTTATGAATTCCGTAGACTCCATCACCGGACAGCTCTCAATAAAGCATATGTCAGACCATGGAAGGTTGAATTCAGCAAATGCTTTTGCATCATCCGCTTCATATAATATGAAATACCTGCCACCGGAAATATCTACCCACTGATTGATTATGTTCACGCCGGCCGGTGGTCTTAACTGCTTGAAATGCTCAATTATCTTTTCACTGTTTTCAGGTTCCCATGTACTTATATCTAAAAATAACATCTTACCACTCCTGTTCTTAACGGCAGGCAGAGCATACACCTCGCAGCCTACACCCAACTCCACCCATTACAACTTTGAATGGTAATTATTTAACAATTTCCCCAATTGTGCATATTCGGGAACATTAAACGATAGTTTAATAATTCTTTTCCGACAAAATAAACATATGTAAGCAAGCAAACTTAATTTTTTAAATTTTTTGAGAATTATGCTGAACCGCAAATTACACAGGTATTCAATGATAAAAAGATATGGAAAGATCGTTGATACGCTGATAAAATACGAGTTCGGGCACATCGCTGACCGCTTGAGGATCAATCAGTTCAGACCTCTGCGTTCAAGATTCAGAAAAAAAGATGGGAAGATGGAGGGAGTTATATCCCATCCACAAAGAGTCAGGATGGTGCTGGAAGAACTCGGACCCACATATGTAAAGCTTGGCCAGATACTCAGCATGCGTCATGACCTTATACCTATAGAATACATCGAAGAATTTTCCGGATTGCAGGATGAAGTTCAGCCTTTTGAGTTCACGGAAGTTGAAAAGGTAATCAGGGAAGAGCTGGGCGCAGACATCGAAGAAATATTCATATTTTTTGAAAAAGAACCTATTGCTGCTGCTTCTATCGGCCAGGTCCATCGTGCAAAACTAAAAGGCGGTGACGATGTAGTTGTAAAGGTCCAGCGTCCGGGAATCAAGAAAACCATCGATGCAGACCTGGACATAATGTACAGTATCGCCGGCTTTGCAGAAGAGCATATTCCTGAAGCCCGGCTTTACAAACCTCTTGAAATCGTAGAAGAGTTTGAGCATTCCATCCATAATGAGATGGACTACACACAGGAAGGCAGGAACGCTGAGCGGTTTGCGCACAATTTCAAGGATGATCCGCACATATACATTCCTGAAGTCTACTGGGACTACACCAGTATGAAAGTCCTGACACTGGAGTACATTGATGGTACAAAAAGCACTTTGTTCGATGACTTTGCCGAATCGGGACTCGATAGAAAACAGATAGCTAATATTGTTATCGAAGCCTTTATGAAGCAGGTCTATGAGGACGGTTTCTTCCATGCGGACCTGCACTCAGGAAACGTGTTCATAATGAGCGATGGCAGGATAGCTCTCCTTGATTTTGGAATGGCTGGTTTTCTTTCATCTGAAACCCGAAACCTGCTTATTGATGAACTCATTGCCATAACAAAGAATGATAGTCAACTGTACATCGAGATACTTCGAGACTTCGGTTCCATCGAGGAGGAAGTAGACATCCAGTCCTTAAAGATCGATATAGATCAGTTGCTCTACAGGTACTATGGCAGGTCTGTCAAACAGCTTGATACTGTAGCCATACTTGAAGAGATGATAGGATTACTTCGGAAACACCATGTGCGTGTGCCTTCTAACGTTGCCCTGCTATCAAAAGGGGCTATGACAGTGGAAGGTTTTGGTGCATTGATGGACCCGGATATTAGTATGACTGCGATCGCGGAGCCTTTTGCCAAAAAAGCAATGAAAAACCGCTTCAAATTGCACAACATTGCCGAAGGTACATACCGTGATATGTATAACTGGTCAAGAGTAATTCATCGTGCACCCTTAAAACTATCTCACATTCTCGATATAGCCGAAAGAGGATATCTCAAGTTGCGGTTTGACTCTCACGGGTTAGACCGGATCGTCGCTGAGCTCGATGCTGCAAGCAATCGCCTTGCTTTCAGTCTTATTATATCAGCAATAATAGTGGGTTCCTCCCTTATTATCCAAACAGGACAGGAACCATACATTTGGGGTATGCCAAGTCTTGGTGTAATCGGGTTTGTAATGGCAGGTCTGCTGGGGATGTGGCTCATAATTTATATACTCAGAACAGGCCGTATCTAGCATTTATACACACAACTTAAATAATAGACATAGCCTATAAATTAGAGATATTCAGGAAAAGTATAGACCGAGAATGGTGTGAAAAATGACGGACCCTAATGTAGAGAGAAAACTTATTGAAATAATACGCATCATCAGCGAAAGTGATAAACCGGTGGGTGCACGGCTCATAGCCGATGAAATGCACAATCGCGGTTACGCAATAGGGGAGCGAGCCGTCAGATACCATTTAAGGATACTTGATGAAAGAGGCTTTACTCAAAAACACGGCTATATCGGCCGAACGATAACAGAACGTGGAAAAAAAGAACTCAGTGATGCATTAATCAGTGACAGGCTTGGATTTATTATCACCAAGATCGAAGAGTTGATTTACAGAGCTGATTACGACCTCGACACCGGAAAAGGTAACGTTATCGTTAATATAAGCTACATAGACAAGGATGATTTTGACAACGCTACTGATGTCATAAGATATGCAATGGCCAACGGAGCATCCATAAGTCCGAAGGTCGGTATTTTTGAAGAAGAATCCAGCGAGTATGATATTTATGTTCCGGAAGGAAAAGTTGCTATTGCAACTGTATGCAGTATCACCTTTGACAGTCTTTTGTTAAAAAATGGTATACCTACGATTCCTGCATACGGAGGCTTGATGCAGATGGAGAAACATGAACCAGAAGGGTTCGTTGACCTGATATCCTATAGCGGAACTTCCATTGATCCTATCAAGATCTTCCTCAGGAGGAAATCCACATCCATCCTCCAGGCAATAGACACCGGCAGCGGCAAAATGCTTGCCAACATGCGTGAAATACCTGCTTCTGCTTCTGAAAAAGCAGGTACACTGATCGAACGTGCAAAGAAGGATGACATCAGTGGGAGCATATGCATAGGAGAGTCCGGAACTGAAGTTTTTTACGCTCCCGTAGAAAGAGGAAAAGTGGGTATTCCTGTCATTGTAGGAATTAATTCGGTGGCAGCAGTCGAAGAAGCAGGTATCCAAATTGAGACACATCCTGTATCCACTGTAATGGAATACAGGAAAATGAAGTTACTCTGACCAAAACCTGAAATATGATTCAGGGTTTATCAGGAACATACCTGTACTTTTTTTACTATTTTCACATGGAGAAGTAAGCCAATTCCCAAGTGTGTTCACGCGTAACTGTCCGTAGTACCTGTGCGTTTATGGTTTGGTGGTGACCTAAAACATCGCTTATTCTTTTTTTTGCTTATCTTTTCTTTAAATTGAAATGAGGATTGAGCATGTTTAACTTCGTTTTTTGGGTATTAATCTACAAAAGTGTTTAAAATTTTATATGTAGTTGAGATTTTGAAAGGATGATTACTGCGTGGTAAAATTACAACTCTTACACATACATAGTTCAAACCTAATAAAAGTTACCAAAATTTTTAAATATAATAAAGTCTACACATAGCATCCGTATTCCGATAGTTTTGACAAATAAAGGTGTGCATTTATGAACGAAACATCAAAGAAATATAATTCAAAGAAGATCTGGCAGTTCCTGCTGCTGGTCAGCGTAATATTTATGGCATTTATTGTCCCGGCATCTGCCGGTTCAATAGAAGAGAACAGCGTAGCAATCGAAAACCTTCAGATTGCACTTACTTTCATGTGGCTCCTGCTAGCCGGCGCAATTGTCTTCCTGATGCATGCGGGCTTTTCCCTGGTAGAGATAGGTCTTACCAGGACAAAGAATACTGCTAACATTCTCATGAAAAATTTTATGACAATCTCCCTTGGCATCATCGTATACTGGGCAGTAGGCTGGGGAATAATGTACGGGGCTGATTTTGCAGGACTGATTGGTATTGACCAGTTCTTCCTTATGGGTGCAGACAACGGACTATGGAACAGCTGGTGGTTCCAGATGGTCTTTGCAGCAACCGGTGCAACAATCGTTTCCGGTGCGATGGCTGAGAGGACTGATTTCAGGGCATATCTCATTTACACAATACTTATGGTAGCACTTATTTACCCTGTATACGGACACTGGGTATGGAGTGGTTCGGGAATACTCACAACTGGTTTCATCGTTGACGCAATTGGTGTTCCAATCCACGACTTTGCAGGATCAGGAGTAGTGCACTCAATCGGTGGATACTCAGCTCTTGCAGGCGTACTGCTGGTAGGCGCAAGAATCGGAAAGTTCAAGAACGGAAAGCCAATGGCAATTCCAGGTCACAGCCTTCCACTTGCATTCCTCGGTACACTTATTTTGGCATTCGGATGGGTAGGATTCAACGGCGGCAGTACACTCGATGCAAACGACCCATACGCAAATCTTGTAATTGTCAACACATTCCTTGCAGCAGGTGCAGGGGCAATCATAGTCATGATCATCACCTGGATAAAAACAGGGAAGCCTGATCCATCCCTTACCGCAAACGGACTTCTTGCAGGTCTTGTGGCAATCACGGCGCCATGTGGTTCAGTTGCTAACTGGGCAGCAATTGTCATAGGCCTTGTAGGTGGAATTATAGTTTACATGGGTGTAATGTTCAACGAAAACGTACTCAAGGTAGATGATCCCGTAGGTGCTATTGCAGTACATGGTTATGCTGGCAGCTGGGGGCTTCTTTCAGTAGGTATCTTTTCAATAGGAATGGGCAATGGAATACTTGCAGATGCAGTGTATGCTGCAGAAGGAGTGGGACTTATCTATGGTGGCTACGAACAATTCCTTATTCAAATAGTTGGAATAGTACTCAGCATAGTATGGGCATTTGGTATTTCACTCATAGTCTTCAAGCTGATCGATCTGGTAATAGGACTCCGTGTATCAGAAGAACATGAAATTGCAGGACTGGATGTTGTTGAACACGGTATCACTGCATATCCGGAATTCCTTATCGCAAAGGAGTGATTTAAATGAGGAAAATAGAAGCAATCATAAGGCCTACGAAGATTCACGAAGTAAAGGACGCACTGGAAGATGCAGGCTTTGAAAGTGTGACCGTAACCGACGTAAAGGGACGCGGAAAGCAGAAGGGCATCATGCAGCAGTGGAGAGGCAGGAAATACTGCGTAGACCTGCTTCCAAAAATCAAGATGGAAGTGGTTGTCAGCGACGATGACATGGACAAAGTTGTCGATATCATCATGAAGAACGCTGCAACCGGTTCAATCGGCGATGGTAAGATTTTCATCTATCCGGTGGAGAAGATACTCAGAATTCGTACAGGCGAAACCGACGGAGATGCGCTTTAAGCGCATCTTCACCTCCTAAAACATTCCATCTATTTTCTAGGGCTTTTTTCCTATCCTGTTCTTGTTGATTTTAAGTAGTAGCTGTTTTTGACAGTAACCCTTGCAAAGAAAATTTCCACAGCACTTATTAACCTTCTTGATATTCATAAATGTGGCAAGTTGATGTAAATGATAGATAACAACAATCTTGTTTAAAGTCGTGAAGTCATAAAAAGAGAGATTGAAGGCGAAATTTGCCACTTGAATAAAATGATTACGTCCTTGGTTGAATCACTCGAAGAAAAGAGTATTTTGGAATATGAAGAATGAAAAAGCTACAATAAATATTAGAAAAATTTTAAAATTTAACTAGTTTTGAGACTTGGATGACTAGTATAGCTTTAACTCTCCATTTACAAAAAACGAACGCAGATTTTCAACTTGTTTGCTAACCCTGTTCATCAAAGAAAGGACTTCACTTTCTCCAAGTTCCCTTATAGGATATGATCCCATATGTTCAATTAAATCGTTATCATTTTCAATATTTTCTCCTGGGTAAGGTATGTCTGGTATATACCATATTTGAGGGAGGTATTGGTCAGAGTAACCAACACTATAATCCAATTTAAATTCTTGAATTATTTTCAAAATAAAACAACCAATCAAAGCAGTTTCTTCCATGTTCATTTTATTTGACCACATCTTTTTCAGAAAAATGCTTCCGTAAGGCTCACCGTGCCCTATCACTTTGTAGTCATTAACTGGCTCTGGGAAGCCAATAGGTTGAAAGTGCACAAGTTCAGCTTCATATCCAATTCTTGTGGCCATCAAAACACTTAGGTTTCGTAAAATGTATTTGTCATCTCCATAGATTTCATGCATTTCTCGGATCACATTTTCCGTAATTACAGAGAATTTGGCAGATGTCGATATTCTTTCACCGTTTTCACCCATATCCATTATGGTAGAGTCTAATCGATTTTGAAAAGCTTTGTATAATCCACTGAAACCGGCTGCACCAAAAACAACAGAATTGAAAGGATTAAATATTTTTTTGGCATTTGAAAAGTCAGCACCATCTTCCATTGTTATTTTTGTATCTCCTACAAGTACAACACCGTCTGAACACCTAGCACCCAAAATGTAAGTCATATTTTCATCCTTCTGATATTTTGTATATTGTGTTGAAAAAAAGGTATGATGATTTATATTCTTTTTCATTTCTCTATACTCCTTAACTTTTTTCTATACATAATAACTTAACAGAATCAAGTAACACAAAGTTTTTTATAATATAACATAGAACATAGGATTCCGTTGTACTATAAAGCACGTCAGCTCCAAAACAGTACAACATAAAAATTTACAAAGTACAGAAGGAAAAGACCATGCGACAAGTAGCAATATACGGAAAAGGCGGAATCGGAAAGTCGACAACAACACAGAATTTGACTGCAGCACTCGCCACCATGGGAAAAAAGATACTGTTGGTAGGATGTGACCCTAAGGCTGACTCTACAAGAATGCTTCTTGGAGGTCTTAACCAAAGGACAGTACTCGATACATTAAGATCAGAAGGCGACGAATCCATCGAACTCGACAATCTCATTCAACCGGGATTTGGCGGAATCAAGTGTGTGGAATCCGGCGGGCCTGAGCCCGGTGTTGGTTGTGCAGGCAGGGGCATCATAACTTCAATTGGTCTCCTTGAGAATCTTGGTGCATACGAGGATGAACTGGACTACGTATTCTATGACGTACTCGGTGATGTCGTATGCGGAGGTTTCGCAATGCCAATCAGAGAAGGAAAGGCACAGGAGATCTACATCGTAGCCAGTGGGGAACTCATGGCTATCTACGCAGCAAACAACATCTGCAAGGGTATCCAGAAGTACGCAAAGGGCGGTGCACGTCTTGGAGGGATCATCTGTAACAGCAGAAAGGTAGACGGCGAACGCGAACTTCTCGAAGCATTTGCGGAAAGGCTTGGAAGCAAGCTAATCCACTTTGTTCCAAGAGACAATATTGTCCAGCGTGCCGAGATCAACAAGAAGACTGTCATCGACTTCGATGAAGATTGTGACCAGGCACAGGAATACCTGACACTGGCTGAGAACATCCAGAGCAATGACAAGTTCGTCATTCCGAAGCCTCTTGAAATGGACGATCTTGAAGCAATGATGGTAGAGTTCGGTATCATCGAATTGTGAGGTGAAACAAATGCAAATGATCCGTGCAATAGTCAGGCCCAACAAGGTAAGCGACATTGTTGAAGGACTTGAGAAGGAAGGTTTCGTATCACTTACAAAGACAGATGTCTTCGGAAGAGGAAAGCAAAGAGGCATTCACACTGCTGAAGTGCAGTTCGATGAGCTTCCAAAAACAATGCTCATGATGGTTGTGGAAGACGAAGACAAGCCAAAGGTTGTAGACATTATCAAGAGTTCAGCCCATACTGGAAAATACGGAGACGGGAAGATATTCGTAAACCCGGTTGAAAGCGCTTACACAATACGTAGCGGTGAATGCGGACTGTAAATAAGAAGGGGATTTCAATGAAGGAAATTACAGCAATCATTCGCATGAACAAGGTGCACAAGACACTTGATGCACTTTCAGAATGCGGATACCCTTCCTTTACAGTGGAAAAGGTGATGGGAAGAGGAAAGCAAAAGGGATTATGCTATGAATTCGACCCACCACTTCCAGAACAGGAAGGTGTTACAGCAAAGAACTGCATCCCGTTTATCCCAAAGCGTATGTTCACCATTATTGTCGATGACAGGGCAGCTGAGAAGGTAATCCAGCGCATCATTAACATCAACAGGACCGGACATGCAGGGGATGGGAAAATCTTCGTAACAGACATACCTGAAGCATTCAGGATAAGGACCGGAGAAGAAGGAGAGATCACTGTGGGGAGGGAAGGACAATGAGTTCTGAAATAGAATCCTCTCAAAAAGTCATTGACGAAATGATGAAGATATATCCTGAAAAAGTGGCAAAGGACAGGAGAAAGCATTTTGCTGTAAAGAACTCCTGCTCCGAACAGCATATCGAAGCCAACAGCAAGGTAGTGCCCGGTATCATGACAAACCGGGGTTGTGCTTTTGCCGGTGGTAAGGGTGTAGTCATGGGACCGATCAAGGATATGGTACACATTGTCCACGGACCAATCGGCTGTGCATATTACACCTGGGGAACCAGGCGTAACATGGCAAAAGCTGAAGACGGCGGTGACAACTTCATACAATACAGTTTCTGCACCGACATGGTAGAAACAGATATTGTTTTCGGTGGTGAAAAAAAGCTAAAAGCAGCCATTGACGATGCAGTGAGAATCTTCAAGCCCGGTGCAATATCGGTCTGTGCAACATGTCCGGTAGGACTCATTGGCGACGACATCGAGGCAGTCGCAACAGAAGCAGAAGCTGAACATGGTGTAAAAGTAATGTCCCTTCGCTGCGAAGGTTACAGAGGCGTCAGCCAGTCAGCTGGACACCACATCGCAAGTAATGTCCTTATGGAGCACCTGATCGGCACAGAAGAACTGGAGAACCCAACACCATTTGACATCAACATCTTTGGTGAATACAACATCGGTGGTGATCTCTGGGAGATCAGACCACTCTTTGAGAAGATAGGATACCGCATGGTTTCAAGTTTCACAGGAGACGGATCGTATCACAATCTTGCTAAAGCGCATCATGCAAAGCTCAGTATACTACTCTGTCACAGATCAGTTAACTACACTAACCGTATGATGGAAGAAAAGTACGGCGTTCCATGGTTAAAAGTCAACTATGTTGGTGTCGAAGGCACAAAGAAGTCACTCAGAAAGATGGCCCAGTTCTTCGATAATCCTGAACTTAAAAAGAAGACAGAAGAAGTGATAGAAGAAGAAATGGCAAAGATCCAGCCGGAACTTGAGAAGTACAGAAACAGACTCGAAGGCAAGAAAGTCTTTATTTACTCTGGCGGGTCCAGGTCACATCACTACCAGAACCTCTTCGAAGATCTTGGAATGAAAGTAGTTGTTGCAGGATACCAGTTTGCTCATCGTGATGACTACGAAGGCAGACAAATCCTTGAAGGCATGAAGGAAAAAGCTTCGAGTGGAATCCTTGAAGATCTTCACTATGAAAAGGAAGAAGGATTTGAGCCAGCAATCAGTGAAGAACGCATGAAGGAGCTTAAGGAAAAGCTTGGACTTATGGACTACGAAGGAATGATGCCTGAAATGATTGACGGCGCAATAGTGGTAGACGACTTGAACCACTACGAGACAGAATTCCTCATCAAGGAACTCAAACCGGATTTGTTCTGTTCAGGTATTAAGGACAAGTACATGGCACAGAAATGCGGAGTTCCATCCAGGCAGATACACTCCTATGATTACAGTGGCCGTTACACCGGATTCTCTGGTGTGCTTAACTTCGCAAGAGACGTAGACATGGCAGTTAACAACCCAACCTGGAAGCTCATGAAAACCCCGTGGAAGGCAGAGTAAGGGAGGAGAAAAGATGTTAGATTATACTCCAAAGGAAGCAATTCAAAGAGATGCACTGGTTATCAACCCTGCCAAGATATGCCAGCCTATTGGCGCAGTATATGCTGCAATGGGTATACACAACTGTATGCCCCACAGTCATGGTTCACAGGGATGCCTCTCATACCTGAGAATGTGCCTTACAAGACATTACAGGGAGCAAAACGTAGGTACTACCAGTAGTTTCTATGAAGGAACAGCAGTTTTCGGCGGTGCATCAAACCTCAAGCAGGCGCTTGCCAATATTGAAGCGGTTTATACTCCGGAAGTTGTTGCAATTCACACAACATGTGTTGCAGAAACCATAGGTGATGACGTTAACCAGATAATAGAAGATGTTGAGATGGAAGAGCTTATTGATCCTTCAATCAAGCTCTGTGCTGCATCAACTCCGAGTTATGTAGGTTCACACGTAACAGGTTACGACAACATGGTAAAGTCATTTGTTACAACCTTTGCCACAAAAACAAAACCAAATGGAAAGCTCAACATCATACCGGGTTTTGTGGACCCGGGAGATATTCGTGAGATAAAGAGGATACTCTCTGTCATGAATATCCCTGCAATCGTATTTCCTGACCAGACAGATGTATTCGATTCCGGGCTTTCCGGGGAAGGAGCACTCTATGCAAAGGGCGGAACGCCAATAGGAGATATGGAAGACAGTGCAAACTCCATGGGAACCATAGCACTTTGCAGCATGGCAGGAGGCGCAGCAGCAAACATCTTTAGAAACAAGTTCAAGATGCCTGTCCAAATAGGACCTGCACCAATCGGTGTACGCTACACTGACAGATTCATCATGAAGGCGGCTGAGCTGGCAAATGTCCCGATCCCACCGGAACTGGAACAGGAAAGAGCAAGGATTGTTGACATGATGACAGATGCCCATCCACACTACTATGGGAAGAAGGTAGCTATCTTCGGTGATCCTGACATACTCCAGGGGCTGACAAGCCTGGTGCTTGAGATGGGAATGGAACCAACAGTAGTCCTTTCAGGTACTGTGAGCAAGAAATTCGAAGAGGAAATGTCAGAAATGGTACACCCATTGTACCCTGACTCACAGATCCTTACCGGAGCAGACCTGTTCACCCTCCACCAGATTATCAAGAACGAACCTGTGGACATGCTGATAGGTAACACCTACGGCAAACACATAGCACTTGCAGAAGACATACCACTGATCAGGGTTGGATTCCCGATCATGGACAGGGCAAATCTCCACCACTTCCCTGTTATGGGATATGCAGGAGCAGCCCGCATGGTTGAGTGGATCGGAAACACTTTCCTTGACATTAAGGACAAGACAGTCCCTGAGGAAGAGCTTGAGGTCGTACAGTAACGACCTCATAAATTTAGGAGTGAGAACATGCCAGACATTACAAGTGTGATAAACACGCTGGATGAAAGACAACCATACATCGCCCTGAAGCAGGCAAAGAAGAGCAGTCAGCTTGCCTGTGATAATACATCCATCGCCGGTTCAATGAGCCAGAGAGCCTGTGTATATTCAGGAGCACGTGTGGCATTAAATCCCGTAACCGATGCAATACACCTTGTACACGGTCCCATCGGGTGTGCAAGCTACACCTGGGATATCAGAGGTAGCCTGTCAAGCAATAAGGAAACGTTCCGTACCAGCTTCTCAACCGACATGAAAGAACTTGACGTAGTATTCGGTGGTGAGAAAAAACTCTCCAAGTGCATCGACGAACTTGTCGAGCTATACAATCCTCCGGTCATCTTTGTCTATTCAACCTGTATTGTCGGTATAATCGGCGATGATCTTGAAGCGGTTTGTAAGGAAGCAACCGAAAGAGTTGGTATACCGGTATTACCTGTAAAGTCAGAAGGATTCAAGGGAACAAAGTCCGACGGATACAAAGCAGCATGTAATGCACTCATGCATCTTGTCGGAACAAAAGAACCTGAAATCACATCTGAGTACAGGATCAACATACTTGGCGACTACAATGTGGCAGGAGATGTCTGGCTGGTAAAACCTCTTTTTGAGAAGATGGGAGTACAGGTTATTACTTCGATGACAGGAGATGCAACAGCAGATAGTATCTCAAAAGCACACGGAGCCCAGTTGAACCTGGTACAGTGCTCAGGTTCCATGACATTCCTTGCAAAATGGATGAAGAAGGAATTCGGAATTCCTTTCCGCAAGGTAAGCTACTTTGGAATAGAGGATCTTGCAATTGCCCTCAGGACAGTAGCTGAGTTCTTTGATTCTGAAGAGATGATGAAGACTGCTGAAGAACTAATCGAGCATGAAACAAAGAGGATTATGCCTGAGATAGAAGCAATCAGAAACAGGCTTCAGGGAAAGACCGCTGCTATTTACATGGGCGGTGCTGCCAAGGCATTAACACTTATCAAAGGTTTCCGCGAGCTTGGAATGGAAGTCGTTATAATAGGTACACAAACGGGAAAGCGAGATGACTATAAGCAAATTAGCTACCAGGTAAAGGATGGCACGGTAATCGTAGACGATGCAAATCCGTTGGAACTTGCCGACCTCCTTGTAAAACAGAAGGCAGACCTGATGGTTGCAGGTGTCAAGGAAAGGTTCCTTGCCTACAAGCTTGGTGTAGCTTTCTGTGATTTCAATCATGACAGAGTCATTGAGTTTGAGGGTTACGACGGTTTTCTGAACTTTGCAAGAGAGCTGGATGCTTCCATAAACAGTCCTGTATGGAAAGCATACGGAAGCAAGTTAAAGCCAGCCGTTGGTGAAGATTCGGCTGTTGAGGAGGATTCCGGTCTGAGGACAGAAAACGGGACAAAACTGAGAAAGGCAATGAAGGAGAGAAATAATATGCAAGATCTCAATACCAATACACTACAGGGGTCAATGGCATGACTGAGAGAAATCATACTACTGTTAATCCCTGCATCATGTGTCAGCCCATAGGCAGTGTAATGGCATTCAAGGGGATAGAGAACTCCATGGTACTGTTACACGGTTCACAGGGATGCAGCACCTACATGAGACTGCATCTTGCACATCACTTCAGGGAACCCGTAGATATCGGATCGAGTTCTCTGAGTGAGAAGGGAGCCGTATACGGGGGCAGCGAGAACCTTAAGAAGGGTCTTAAAAACCTCATCCTGCGTTACAATCCAAAGGTCATAGGCGTATCTACAACCTGTCTTGCCGAAACCATAGGAGATGACATCGGACGTATCATCGACGAGTTCAGGGAAGAAGAAACGGAGCTTTCAAATGACCTGATAATTATTCCCGTACCAACACCCAGCTATGAAGATAGCCACAATAGTGGTTATATTAAGGCTGTAGAAGCTATTGTTAAGGAATTCACTATCGGAGAAGATGCAAGTGACATTTTCAATAATAAGCTCAATGTAGTACTTTCAGAGAATATTTCTCCCGAAGACACACGCAAACTCAAGGGCATATTATCCGACACCATTGGCTCTAATTCCTTCATTTTCCTCCCGGATATCTCGGAAACTTTTGACGCACCCATGACAGGAGAGCTTCAGAAGATATTCCCCGGAGGAACTACCCATGCCGATATAGTGGATATGAAGAACAGTGCTGCTACCATTGGCCTGGGAATCACTAACGATAACAGAGCAGTCAGTTATCTGGAACAGACATTCGATATCCCTTCATGGAATCTGCCACTACCCATAGGATTGGAATACACTGACAGGTTACTGGCTGCACTGTCCAAGATAGCAGGAACGGACATACCTGAAGACTACCAGAAGGAAAGGGGGCGTCTGATAGATGCCATGGTGGATTCACATAAGTACGTCTATGGCATCAAGGTAGCTATTTACGGAGATCCGAACAATATTTTGGGAATGCTTTCCCTTGTACTTGAAAATGGTATGCATCCGATACTGGTCGTAGCTTCCAGCAAATCTCCAAAATTTGCAGAATATGCAATGGAAAGGGTAAAACAGGTTAAGCCGGACTGCGATGTTACAATACTTGAGGATGTGGACTTTGACTCATTCAATGATGCTGTAAGAAAGGCAAAACCTGAAATGCTAATAGGGAACTCCAATGGCAAGTACATTGCAAAGGAGATGGGAATACCTCTTGTAAGGGTTGGTTTCCCCATACATGATCGCGTAGGAGCCCAAAGAGTACTTGCTATGGGATATCGCGGCGCAATGGAAATACTTGACAGGATCACGAATACAATTCTGGAAGCGCAAGAGGAGAAGCTCGCTGCGAAATGGTCCGAACCGGAAAGCTATGTTCCGCTCGGCGAGGATTCATTTCACTCCGCAGAAGCGTGAAGAAAATACTAAAAACGTTTGATAGGGTTTGGAATCTGTCCTCCAAACCCGACCTATTTTTTATTCGGGCTTTAAAGGTGCTTCAATCTCGATTTCTTCATCATAGCTGGAAATATCTACCCTGTTGTTTATGATAACCGGCGACATCAAACCCTGCACCTTCATCAGGAACTCAATATGAGTTTCAATGGAAATGATATGATAAGTTTCATCATCGATCAGGTATCTTACATAATAATCCCTTAACTGCTCGTCTCCCTGAAGGTCCAGACCAACTTTACCTGCCTCCTGAACCAAATTATTTTTGTCAGGAATTGCAGTCAGTACTATACCGGAATCTGTTCTCTGCATGCTCAGGTTTGTGGATTCATCCAAAAGAAGGTTTTTCTGAGACAGCTGATCATAGCTCTTCCAGGTTTGATCGTTGAGATTCTTCTTTTCCCAGGAATTATTATTTTTCTTAAAATAAGCATTTTCATCAACAACGACCAGATTCATCGAATCTTCTGCTGAAGAAAATGCAATTTTCATCCTTCCATTTTTGTAATCCACAGAACCGTTTCCACTCATAATGGATAGTGATTCACCAAGGATGGAAATATTGCTGCCCATGCCAAAATGATAGGAACTGATATCTTCAGAGACATAGATTACTCTGCCCGCAAGTGAATACGGATCATTGATCTCCCGATATTCCGCGTAATAAAGGGCGAAAAGAAGAAGTAAACAAACAATAGCAACAGCAGCAAAGAGCTGCTTGTTACTTTTTTCTTTATCTGAAGAGTCCAATCAGATCACCCGTTTTCATAATCAAATGATTCATGATTCCGCTTTATTCCTTTCGCCGGAAAGCCACCAGATAAGCTAACAGTGCTACAATGGCAATGGCAGCTATCCACGGGAGGGATTTCAAGGGACTGTCCTCTGGCGTTTGCTCACCCTCAAATGCTCCATCCAGCTCTGCAGGATCAGTTGATATTGCAGACTCAGCTTCTACTGAAGTTACCGATCTATACGGATTCAATGGGTCATCATCTTCCGAATCAATAATGCCGTCATTATCAGTGTCCTGGTTGAATGGGTCTGTCCCCATCCTGCGCTCAATGAAATCGTAGAGGCCATCACGATCAGAATCGAGGGGATGATCGTCATCTTTCTTTCCATCTGCAGTAGCTTCAATCCTTTCGGCACCGGCAAGTCCGTACATACTGAAATGGGATACATTGGCCCACATATAGCCCTCGTATTCCACGCCATCGATTATCTCATTGTCCGTATTTATTCCAACACCACTCACCCAGTCCATGTCAGTTGTAAGCTTTTCCCAGTTGCCACTGGTCTCATTGAACCAGATCATTGACAGGGAGGATTCATCAATATCCCCTGCATCATTGCCGTCAAGATCGCCGGTCCTGTCAAGGTCACGGGCAGTATAATAAATGACTATCATAGCCCTCTGGATATTGTTGAAAGTTCCGTTTATGACATTCTCGCTGACATTGATGTCAAGGTACTTCACACCTGATCCGCCTGAAGCCAGGCCATATGTCATGTTTTCAGGAAGTTCGTCCTTGTTGTAATGTGTGAGTTCTATAGAAGGTTTTACAGGATTCCTGAGCTCAACCATAACATAAAGTCCCATCTTATCTATTGCATCTGCCCTGAACTCACTTACAACATCCGGATATCCCATTTCACCGGAATCAGTCTTGAACAGTTCAAGCACCCTGTAATGATCATTCGGATACGGATGTGAGAGCATAACAACAGTCTGGTTATCGGCCCATACATCATACTCGACAGCAAACCTTTCGTAATCGGATGCCTTCATCGAATCCAGGGTATCAGGTGCCACGGAAGCCAATATGTTCATAGTCATATTACCTGTAGTGGTATTATCAATTCCAGGCCTTCCTACAAACAGTATATTTTCTTTATCAGAATAATTCCCGATGTTTTCCGGCTGGAAAATAGTTACATTGGTATATTCTCCAAGTTCCTCTATAAGCTGAAGAGTATCTTCATTTTCATCGAAGCTCACCCAGATTCTCTCGACATTGGATGCGAATGAATATGGATCAACAGAGTCATTCAAGCCGTTCCCATCTGTGTCCCCGTTTGTCGGATCAGTACCGTTATTGAGTTCGAACATATCGGGAAGGCCATCTCCGTCGGTATCGTTATTCTTCGGATTCATTCTCTTCTCGACTTCCTTTCCGTCAGGCACACCATCCTTATCGGTATCGTTATTCGTTGCACTGGTATTGTAAAGGAGCTCATAACCGTCAGGTAGGCCATCTCCATCAGAATCCGGGTTCCTTGGATTGCCCTTTTTCTCCTTTTCCGACTTATCGAACATCAAGTCACCATCAGAATCCGGGTTTTTCGGATCTGAGCCAAATTCCTGTTCTTCACTGTCGGTCAGGCCATCACCATCAGTATCCTTCTTTTTCGGATCAGAGTTGAAGTGGAACTCTTCATAATCAGTCAGGCCGTCATTGTCACTATCTGCCTTTTTAGGATTACTTCCAAAGATGATCTCAGTACCATCATCCAGGCCTTCACCGTCGGTATCGTAGTGTGTGATGTTCGTGCCTAGGATGATCTCGACAAAGTCACTCAGGCCATCGTCATCAGTATCGACATCACGTGGATTAGACGAATTATTGTATTCTTCAAGATCCGTCAGGCCATCATGATCAGTGTCTTCCATCAGGAGTTCACTGTCCACATGGATTGCAAATGTACCACTGGAATTCGTGAAGGTCACATTCCATCCTGCGGTTTCATTGTTGTCAAACAGGCCATCGCCATCAGTATCGATCGTATCAGATACGATACGTGGTGGAAGACCTGTTACCTGGGAGAATTTCTGGATACGGCTGTTTCCTGAATCTGCAACATAGATATACTCATCTAAATCAACTGCTATTCCTGTCGGGGATTTGAATTCACCATCATTTTCACCGTACTGTCCCCATCTCGTTATGAAAAAACCATCTGAGCTGAATTTCTGGATATGATTATTGCCAGCATCAGCAATATAAACACACTCCTTGGTGTCAACAGCGAGTCCTTCAGCCCAGCTGAAATTCTTGTCAGCAGATCCTTCACTTCCCCATCGATCTATGAAAATACCATTTCGGTCAAATTTGAATATTCCATTGTTGGTAGAATCGTAACCGTCGGTGATATAGAAACTGCCGTCATCAGAGATAACCATCCTATTAGGACTTTCAAACACCTTATCTCCATCCGTGAATGTTAAATTCTCAACCAGCTTTCCGCTTGAATTGAATTTTTGAATAACAGAACCATACAGAGGACTGTATATGAAATCATCAGCATCAATAGCAAAGGTACGACTGGAACTTGTGTCCCATGAAGTTATGAAACTACCATTGGAATCGAATTTTTGGATACGGTTGAGGGGATCAAGAACATAAATGCTGCCATCAGAATCAACTGCAAAATCGTTTATGTACTGGAACTCACCGTCACCTTCTCCATAAGTACCCCATTTGGTAATGAAATTCCCGCTTGAATCAAATTTCTGAATGCGGTTACTCTCCGGATCTGCAACATAAACATAACCGTAATCATCCACTTCAATTGTTGCTGCATAAGTGAATTGTCCGTCACCTGCACCTTCACTACCCCATTTTGTTTCGAAATTCACATAGGTCATATGTTGCGGGTCGGGTTCATCTGTGATTCCGTCTCCGTTCGTATCTTTTGACATTGGATTCAGGTAACTCCAGTATTCCATCTGGTCACCAATACCATCTCCATCGCTGTCAGGCAAAAGTGGATCGGAGTGGACAGTCATATTGAAAGTATGATTGCTGTAGTTGAAACTGATATCCCAGCCATTGATTTCCTTGAAATCGGACATGTTGTCCCCGTCGGTATCGGGGTCTGTGAGATTCGTGCCGTAGATAAGTTCCATTTTATCATTGAGACCGTCGCCATCCCTGTCTGAACTGGAAGGATCTGAACCCAAAGTGTTTACCTCAAACTTATCACTTAATCCGTCTCCATCAGCATCCCAGCCCCATGGATATGGATCAATATCATTATCAAGACCATCGTAATCGTGATCTTCTGAAGAAATGTGGTACCAATCTGCAAGATCACCAACATTACCAGGAAGGACATCGAAGTAAAGCATATCGATTTCACTTGTCACAGTACCGGTGTCATTCATAGTTGTGTATTTATATCCATTCCAGAAGTCCCACTCTATCCTGCGGTCAGTATATATTACCTTATAGTCAGCATTGAATACAATCGGGACAGGGAAGTTGACGGTACCTTCAACAGGCTCTATCCATGCACCCACCTCATAGGTGGTATTCCTGTAATTCGGATATGATTCGACAGTTGCCACGGTGTTGGTGAACTCACCATAATCTGACTTCCAGTAGGAAACCGGTGTATCTCCTGTCATCCATCGCCTGATATTGTAGTGCGGAACAACATAACTATCCTGGACATCCTTCCAGGTTCCGTCCGCTGTCTTTGTGATAGTCCCGTTTATACGGCTCTTGAAAGTGATCCTGTCACCTGCACTCAATCCGTTGCTGTCATGATCTTCCATATCAAGTGAAGTATCAATTATGTCCAGGGAATACTCCGTGTTAGGATAGGTCTGATGGAATTTGCTCACGACCCATGCCGCAAAGTCAGAGAAACCTAGCCCGAAGAAGCCGAGTATGAAGTCAACAAGGCCTATAAGCCCAAGAATAATGCCTCCTACCAGTGCGATTATCCATCCTACGTAAGGTATGAACCCACATGCAAGGAGGATGACACCAATAGCAAGCATCACAGCAGCGTATGTTATCATAATAGCAGCATAGACCGCACCCTGGAAAGTACCGGTATTCGACCAGCCCTCGCTCATGGCGATCTTAAAGAAACCCCATATGGCAAAACCAACTTCCAGTGCAAATCCTATTACCAGCATAACCACACCGATTACAGAAAGGACTTTACCCAGACCATTTAAGCACTTGACAATAGAACCTACGGTTTTGATAGCTTTGTCCAGTGATTTGCTCGTGGTCAGTAAAATGCCCAGAAATCCCTTTGCAGCTTCAAGAACATAATTTACTGAAAAGAAGACCCTGTATCCTATTTCCGTTACATTGGAAACAAGGTCTGCAAAAGCGGAAGTGGCAAAGAAACCAATGCTGATCCAGGACTGGATGCTGTCTATAATATCAATTTCTTCCAG
The DNA here is from genome assembly GCF_045291185.1 of Methanolobus sp. ZRKC2. NCBI lineage: Archaea > Methanobacteriati > Methanobacteriota > Methanomicrobia > Methanosarcinales > Methanosarcinaceae > Methanolobus > Methanolobus sp. ZRKC2. The sequence goes on from NZ_CP146980.1 coordinate 1,528,670, forward strand.
ATTACCGAAATCGGTCAGCAAATCGCCTGTCTTTGTGACCTTTGACTCGCCCACATTCCAGACAATTGACAGGGCCATAACGGATGTCAGGGTATCCTCATTCACATTGACCGCTTCACCCCACTTTTTTAGTTCGCTTAGCAGGGATCCGGTATCTGCTGGAGAGTTATCCGCCGTATTATACCAGTTTGTCTTCAGGGTTTTTAAGGAAATGATGGGGTCACCGCTGATATCAATTGAAATATCGTTACCAACTATATGAGAACCTGAATCAATCTCAGAGAGGTCTTTCTTTGCAAAATCATTCTGCAATGCTGTGATTATCGGAAGAACACGGTTATCCGGAAGAGAATCAAGGGCATTGGGTGTCATTCTGGTAGTAAGACCCTGTAGTCCGAGATCACGGTGCTCAAAACTCTCTATATTAGATGAAATAGCAATATTGTGACTGGAAAGTTCCTGTGGCATATCCTGAACAGTGGACTGGTTATTTCTCAGGAATGAATATGCAAGCATGAAATTACTGGCTACACTCTGATTCAGGTCACCGGTGTAGAAAATACCAACATCACTGCCATAACTTTCCTCAACACTGAAACCAGTCAGGGTGAATTTTTCCCTGTATGATACAATAGTGGTGGTATCTGTAATTATCGTAACATTGGTTTCATCCAGGCTGTCTGTCTTCGCCTGCACAAGCCACAGAAGACTTGCATTTACATGAACATCAGTAGTGTTGGACTGGGGATAGAACATCTTTCCTGCAAGGGCAGTTTCCCCTCCTATGCCGTTGACCTGGAAAAGCGGAACATATGCCCTGTTTCCGGAAATACCTATACCATAGTCTTCTACTTCCGACTGTTTCGGAACAGAATCCATTGTAAGCTCAAGCAGAGGGATCAGATGCAAGTCATCTGTGGAATTATCAAGATCCTGCATCGTGCTTTTATTATCATAAGGCCAGTCCCACTTCTGATAGGCAAGTCTTACATGATCAGGCTCCTCGGGAAGAAGCTGGAAATCCATGTAGACAGGATTACCGTTTGTCTTGAGATCAAAATTAAAAGTTTCATAATCTATTGAACGTGCAAAAGGTGAAGGGTCCACATTGTCCTCTACACCATCATCATCATTGTCGAAATCCCATATGTTAGACAGTCCGTCTCCATCAACATCAAGGGATGGTACATCAATCACCTCAAAGTTATCAGCAAGACCATCATAATTAGAATCCAGCTCCAGTGGATCGGAGAGGTAAACCACTGATTCATTATAATCGTCAAGTTGGTCAAAATCAGAATCAGCATTGTTAATATCGGTCCCAAGAATAGATTCCACAGAATCCGGCAATCCGTCACCATCAGTATCAACCGGATCTGTTGTAACATCTATAAGCCGCTGGACATCCAGGCCGTTGTTGGAAGGAGTCTGCGCTTTTATCTGGGAAAGCATTGATAAGGCCACAACAGTGTCCTTAGGGACGTAAGAATCATCTTTCTCAAACAGATCTTCACTGCTCGCTGCCGCTGCAGGATAGAATTGAGCAAGTAACAAAACTATAACAACAAGTACTTTAAATAATGTTTTTCGACAAATAGTACCACCACGTGGGTGGTTTAGAAAGTTATTATATAAGTAAGTTACTACTGTGTTAAATATATAAGATTTGTCGAATAGAAAAAAACCAATAACCTAAGCAAAAACCAGAAAAACAGAATATACAAAAAACGACAGGAAAATATTCCTGCCTCAGTGAACCCAGACTATTTGAGGGTCCTGTCTCGGTGGCCTTTCCACAATCTTTCCTTCGTATCCGAATACAATAGGTGCTATGACCTTGTAATCATAGGGTATTCCGAGTTCGCTCATGAACTCCTCATTGTCCTGGATGAAACATGCCGTACCCACCCAGCAGCTGCCGATACCCATTGAATGGGCTGCAAGCATCATATTCTGTGCGCACATGGAACAATCATAATCCGTGGTGAAACCTGCATTGCTTCCGAGTACAATTACAAGCAAAGGAGCATTGTAGAAGATGTCAAAATCTTCTTGTGACAATCTTTTTCTGAATTCCGATACATTTTCATTTGGCAAATCCTGAAGCTGTGCAAGCAAACGTGGTTTGCAATAATCGGACATCCGCTTCATCATTTCCCTGTTCTGAATTACAACAAAGAACCAGGGTTCCGATCCGAAACCCGTTGGAGCATGTATTCCGGCATCTATTATTGTGTTTATTGAATCCTCACTCACCTGTTTGTCAACATAGTCACGGACACTTTTCCTTGTTTTTATGTTCCGTATGACTTCATTCTCTTCCCCCACCATTTATTTCACTCCTTCTTTCTTGATTCCTCAAACTCCTTTTTGGATATCTGAAGAAGCTCATCAGGATCCTCAACGTCCTTATGAACATACAGGCCACACCAGCAACGTTTCATTGCATCAAAGTGTTCCCTGTGAAAAGGTATGCAAGGGCATACCAGTTGCATGTCATGTTCCCGCTCACCTGTCAATCCCTGGCACGGGCAAAATGGATGACCTTTCTCCTTTTCCAGCATCACTTCCTGTTCCAGAAGGAAATCAACAAGTTCCTCATCAGGACTATATTTGTAACCCAGAGGATCGATCACCCTCTGGAACATTGTCCTTAACTTTTCTTTACGCTTCTCAGTATCCATCAGCTTCCCCTCATGATTCCAGCAATTTTGAGTATTTTTTGGGATTGTAGCCAACGACAACATCTTCTCCTATCTTGACGAAAGGGAAAGACATTTCCTCTCCGTGTAACCGGCAATCCTCCCTGATCATCTCACGGGTATCATCATCTGCTTTATCGTAATCAGTGTACTCATAGGGAATATCCCGTTCCCTGAAATATTTCTTTGCACGCATGCACCAGGGACAGGTACTAAGAGTATACAGTACCACTTTCTTCATTAAAGATCACCTTCCATATTAACAAAGACCTGTCCGTCAGAAACTTTTGTATCGTAAACAGGAGCTTTTATCTCCGGTGCAGTTAAGAACTCACCGCTTTTTATGTCGAACTTCCAGTCATGACAGGGACATTCTACAGTATATCCATCCAGGACTCCTTTTGAAAACGGACAGCCCATGTGAGGACATTTGTTGGACATTGCGTAAAAATTTCCCTCCTGCCTGACCAGAAGTATTGCATTACTTTCCAAAAGCACCGGCTTCTTCTCACCGTCGCCAAGTTCATTTTCATTTATAGCAAAGACCCATGAAGCCAAAAACCTACACCTTCCAATAAGGATTAAAATTTTCAAAGCAGGACAAATATTTCCCCGTCTTCGACCTTGTTCTCATAAGTTTCGAGAGTTGTGCTATCATCTCCGAGATGCTTACCGGTCCTTATATCGTATTCCCAGCCGTGACAGCCACATTTCAGGATATATGCATCGCTGAAAGTGCCCTTGGAAAGACGACAACCCTTGTGAAGACATTTCCCGTAGAGAGAGTATATAGTTCCTTCCTTCTTTGTAAGAAGTACGGGAGTTCCCTTTACTCTGGAAAACTCTATTTTTCCTTCACTCAGATCTTTTTCGTTCATTGCAAAGAACCAGGATTTCTCGGGCATCTGATAACCTCCCATATTAAGCAGGGATTCAAAAATATAAATAATTGTCGTGGAGCCTATCCAAGTTATCAGAAAGGGAAAAACCCGGAAATAAAAATCAATAATAACCGGATGATATGCTCATCCAGTTATCAGGTGCATTGCCAATACGGTTCCCAATGTCAATGAAGTACTCATTGTTGTAGTAATACCAGATCTCCAGAACAGAATATCCTTCATCCCTGAAGTAATAGTAACCCGTTTCCGAGGAATCAGAATCAACAAGTTCCGACTTGTTGTCATCATAGTAGGGCCCTACAGTGGCGTCCAGAGGGAACCATCGGCCTTCTTCATAAACCTCTACCCATGCATGGCCTCCTACAACATCTCCGAAACTTACCTCTCCTATGGCGACCCTTACGGAACTCTCATCATATTCACCAGATGCGATCAGCAGGGATGCAAGTGCGTTGGCCTGGTCTTCACAATCACTCACAATGCTTCCCTCAAGCGGGTTGGAAGTGTATTCAGGGGAATCATACAGGAACTCCGAAGGAGTCAGCCAGGATTCTTGCCTGCCGGTAAGAGTCATATCCGAGACCCATACCCACGAAACTGCTTTTTCGTATATCTCATATTTGTCATCCAGTCCCTCCTCTTCAAGATAAGACAGAATGGCATCCTCGTATGGAGTAACATATTCCTGGAAATGCGAGATTCCCCTGACAACATGAGTATTCTGCTTCAGGAAATCTGAAAGCTCGCTCCTGTCAAGTACTTCATCCTTCACAACTACCCGAGGGTTATAAGCCATCTGTTTTTCCTTATTATATGCGGGAACATTTGCAGGAACAAACAGGCGATTGCTGCGGAACATAGGTGCATTCCCCATTGAACCGGATCTTTGATTTGCAAAGGCATGGCGACCTTCCGAAGAAATTGTTCCGGAATCTGCTTTGTTATTCTGGGAGCTTTCTGAAACTCCCTGTGATTCAACCTGAGACGAATTACCTGATATTCCGTCAAAAATTTCGTCACCAAGGGCTGTATAGACCGAACATAATACGACCATTGATAACAGCAAGTACACTACTGGCTTATTCATAATCCTCACCTCATTTATTCAAGAACAGGCTTTTCACTCGATCTTGTTACATATACTCCTTTTTTCACTAATCCTTTCAGGCATCTGTGCAAGTAATCTTACCATTGTCCTACCTGAAGCAGGAGACCGCTTCAGGTGAAACGATTCCCTACTCAGGAAGGGACTTTATTCATACCTCAACGCATCCACCGGCTTCATCTTGGAAGCATTGTATGCCGGAATCACACCCGAAAGAACTCCTATGCCAACGGCTATGGAAATACCCAGCAGCATAAGCTCGGGGGCAATAGTGGAACCCATGGATGAGCGCATCATTGAAATTCCAAGGTACGGCAGCATGGAGGATAATCCGAGACTCAGTATTATACCGAGAACACCTCCCACAAAGCCCACAAGTGCGGAATTTACAAGGAAAATCATGAGAATATCCCTGTTCTTAGCTCCTATGGCCTTCATGGTACCGATCTCTCTTGTCTTTTCCAGTACAGATGTAAACATTGTGTTTGCAATTCCTACAGAACCGACCACAAGGGATACACCTGCTATGGCTCCCAGGAAAAGGGTCATTGAATCCATCATCTCACTTGCGGATTCGGCCGATGAAAGAGAATCAGATACCGTGAAATCCCTGTCATCGTCATTAATAACATGCCTGGAGATCATGAGTTTCTCTTCGACAGCACCCACCACTGTCTCTACATTATCGACATCATCCGCTTTTACGACTATGGAATCATAGACATCATCCTCCGCATCTTCGATGATCTCCACAGCCGAATCTATCGGCATGATGATAGAATTATCGCTTTCACCATCTGCCAGTATACCTACTACTCTGTAAGATTTGCCTTCGATTGTAAGCACACGGTTCAAACCGACTTCCTCATCGAACATTTCATGGGCTATCCTGTAACCTATGACCACTGCATTGTTATCAGTGGTATCCAGCAATCTGCCGGAATCCAGATCATATGTCACAGTGTACTGCCATACCTGGGGATCAACACCTGTCACTGAAAGATCCGCAGTTTCACCCATGAAATAGACTTCCATACCGCTGTCGGATATCTTACCATAAATGTAATCCACATTCTCGACCAGTTTTATGGCCATGATATCCTTATCGGTCAGTTCCGCGTCGGAAGAAGATGAACCACCTCCTCCCCCTCCTCCGGGACCAAATTTACCAAAACCTGACTGGGCCTTGGTGTAACCCGGGGTGATCGTTATTGATGTAAGGTCCATATCGGCAAATCTCTCTTCCATATCTGCTTCCATACTGTCACTAAGTGCCATGATAGTAACAACTGAACCTACACCTATGACAATACCTATTATGGTGAGCCAGCTTCTGATCTTACTGTGAACCAGGATATTTGTAGCAAGCTTAAGATAGGTACTTCGCCTCATTGCTTCTCCTGTTTCAATACATTCCTTTTCAGGTTTCTGAACTGGACACTGAGAGGCTCGTAATTACCTTCTTTGAGCATCTTCCTCTTTCTGTAATTGAAAGCCACAACCAGGGCTACCAGAAGCACAGCACCATACAACAGGTAATTGTTTCCGGATGATTGTTGTTTTCTTCCCGGACCCACGCCTGCTGCTGTGGTCCCACCGGTCAGCTCTTCTACCTGAACCGACTTTTCAACTGAAAGTCTCTGGCCTGTAGAATCAGTATACTCGATAAGAACAAGAAGTTCGTTTCTGGAAGACATTCCCTCTTTCATCGCTGCCTTCTCCTCATCTGTCATCTCTGAAAAGTCGGAGCGTGCCTGTGCGATACCGGAAGAATCTTTTTCTGCGGAAGTCGTTGAGCCTGCCTGGGATATGGCGAATGATGTGATGGTATAGTCTCCCTTTTCAAGGTTACCGACTATTGTTGAAGTACTCCCTGTAGCCAGGAAATTGTCCTGCTCCGGTATTGAAACCTTGACAGAATAAGCTTCGTTGTTACCTACATTTGCAAGGGAAAGGGACACTTCACCCACATCGCTCTCAGAATAACTGAGGTCGAAATCCGTATTGCCTCCTACAAACAAACCTGCCCTGGTTTCTATGGTGTTGGTGTTGGAATCATAGTCCTCAAATTCAAGAGTGATATCAAGCTGATACAATCCCGGGACAGCATTCACATCAGACATTAAGGAATATTCCACTGACACTGATTCACCGACATCAAGGTAACTTATGTATTTGGTATTGGATGAGTATACGGGCAGAATAGTACCTGTAGATTCATCCCATGAAACAGCCATATTCTTTAGCGGAGAACTGCCTGTGTTCGTAATAACGAATTCCATGGGTTCAACGGTTGCAACATCGATATAGGATTCACTTATAGTGACAATCTGGGCATACTCCTTACCCTGTATATCCACATCAACTGTTGTAGACATAGTTGAGTCACTTTCACTGTCACTGACAAGTACATCTATTTCATAGATGTCTTCCGCAACGTCTGCATCAACCTTCAGTTTGAATTTGACAAGAGTTGCATCTTCCTCGTCCTGACGGGCTTCAAGGAAAGATATGGTTTTTGTCAGGGATTCTCCCGATAGCTGAGAGAAAGGATACTCAGGTTCTATCTCAATTGCCACATCTGCCAGGTCCTCGTTTCCTATATTCCTCACACTGAAAGTAAGTTCAACTGTTTCACCGGGTCTTGCCGGGTTTGGGCTCTGGGTCATCAGATCCAGCTCTACACCTGATGCGCTGGCAGACATGGCTGCTGATGCTGTGCTTAATGAGAGGATTAATATTAGTGTCAATAACAAAATTTTTTTCATTTTTATCACATTGCTTCACGGTTTTTTATCTCTATACTGTCTACCATTCCGTCTTTGATGTGGACCACACGATCTGCATACCGTGTAAGATCCGGGTCGTGGGTAATCATAATGATAGTTTTACCCTCTTTTTGATGGAGATCACTCAAGAATTCAAGAATGTAATTTCCGGTTTCGCTATCCAGGTTCCCCGTTGGTTCATCAGCGAGGATGACCTTGGGATCAACTGCCAGAGACCTTGCAATTGCAACTCTCTGCCTCTGCCCACCGGACAACTGGGAGGGGAGGTTGTACTTTTTATCAGAGAGACTAACGACATTAAGCAACTCTTCCGCCCTTTTCCAGGACAAATCCGGATCAGCTTCCTGGAATTCAAGAGGAAGCATCACATTTTCGATTGTATTCAATGTAGGAATCAGGTTGAATTGCTGGAAAATAAAACCTATAAGCTGACCTCTGATCTGGGCTAGTTCTGATTCTTGCATTCTGGAAATATCCCTGTTATTCAATTCCACAATGCCTTTGCTTGGAAGGTCCAGGCAGCCCAGGAGGTTCATCATTGTACTTTTCCCGCTTCCACTGGGGCCGAGTATAACGACAAATTCACCATGGAGAATCTCCAGATCAACATTTTTCAAAGCCGCAAATTCGACCTCACCCATCCTGTATATTTTCCAGACATCAGTTAACCTCATAAGGGGAGCTGCTTTGTCCGAAGAGCCTTCAGTGGTCACTAAATTACTGTGATTTTCGTCCATTACAATGCCTCATATTTTCCAGCGAAAATCCTGTTTCTGTTCCTTATGTGAGGAAATGCTCAACAGACGATCCATCTGTTCCGGCGTAAGTTTACGGATCAGCTCCTGTGCAACATAGGATTCTGACGAACTTTTGGATTGTGTATGAAGTTCAGTGAGTTGCTTGAATGTGTCTTTCATATCCTGTCTCCTTTTACTCGATAAGAGGCATCGTGGATAGTAGATGCCCCTTAAACGAGCTGCTGGATGTACGTTGGTGGTATTTGTGGCGCCCCGGATCAGATCATTTTGTCTGGTGATACGGGTGCCACTTTTGGGGGTGGTTGATGATCCGGCAATGTTCTGCCAGACAATTTCCCAATTTGCAGTTTTAAATAAAAGCATACTTACAGGAAAAGACCAAAATGGAGATATAAAATAAAAATAAAGCTTTTAAATCTACGAATATGACTGGTAAACCTTTTTTTAGCAATTAAATCCTTATCAAACCCCATATAAAGGATAGTTAGTCAAAAATGAGAAGAATATTCTGAATACACCAAATGAGAATCTATCATTATCTAGAAAATTATTAAAAAATATATGAATTCAAGGAGAAAGCCCATTACTCATCATCTACAAGAAAGAGAATGTTGCCTCTTCCCTTTTTGTATTTCTGGATTTTTCCCCTCTTTTCAAGATCCAGAAGCATGAGACTGACTTTTCCCTCAGAGTATTTAAGACGGCTACGCATATCCTTTTGCGTCATTCTTCCGCCTTGTGATTCGAGAATATCCAGTATTTCCTGCAAATCCTTGGGAACAGATTCCGGGGAGGTATCCGAAACATCTTCCTGAACTGTTTCCAGGGAGTTGACATCCGGTTCGGATTCTGTTACCGGAATATCAATATCGAAAGATACTGTTGTGGCCTCGGGAAGTATACTTTTATCATCATTTTCATCGACAGCTTTGGTTTGCAACTCTTCATTTGCAATATGTTTCTTTTTCCCGGGTTTTGATTTTGGGAAAAATGTGCGGGTCTTAAAACGCACCTGATAGAGTAGAAGAGCTAAAACCAGAATTCCCACAATTGAAGCGCCTGCAAGCAGATTGCCGCTCTTTGCCTCTGACATTGTTTCTGAGTTTCCTTCAATGCCATTTGCATTAACCATCGTGGACTCAATTTCAGAAGAGTCACTATAAGAAGGCAGAAGTAGCAAGTCAACTACATAGTTACCATCATCAGAAACAGTAATTTCCTCTTCAGCGTAATGTGAAAGAGTACCATCCTGATAATATTTTGCTGTTATCATATAGCTACCGCTAGGAAGTTCAAAGGAATAAACACCGTATTTCGCTACTATTGACTGGGAGGGAGTAGAATTAACCTCTACTATAGCATTGTCAAGCGGCTCAAAGGTACTCCATTCGTAGGCAACGCCATGTACCGTTGCGATTCCCGTCGCACCGGAAAGTCCTGACATAGAAATCAAAATGGCGAGGCAACTTATGTAGTGTATGAACTTCATTCACATCACACAATTGCTTACTGCTATATCAATTATTCTCAAATAACGGAGAGACCCAGATATGCTTTTTTCCAGGAATGCTATCATTGCCGATGAAATAAGTTCCGTTACCGAAAAGTTCTGCTTTACCTGTTCCTGTTGCATCCAGAGAGATATTCTCTCCTGTGAGCTCCATAATAAAACCGGAACCAGACAGAGTTATGTTACCGTTCAGATTCTCGTATGATACTATCTCTCGTTTCATATCCGGCATACGAATTATTTCAGGCTCTGTTGTCTCTTCCGCTTCAATGGACAAGTCATTCTCAAAGTCCACATAAGAAATTCTTCCCTCCGAAAGGGATATTTCCACATCAAGATCACCTGAAAGGATAACAGTACCTTTTCCTTCTGCAGACAAATTACCATTGTCAGGTATCCTGACATGGGGTGCAAGGTATGGCCTGAACTCATGGAAAATATCCCTGAGCAAAAGATTGGCCCGGATGATGCTCTTCCTTGATTCTTCCAGATACTTTTGCTCCTCCTCGGAGTATTTGGATTCTGATCCGGTGATGTCTGCCTGAGTCACATTATCCGGTACATTTGCCATTTCAAGATACATCTTCGAATCTTCAACGAGCAAATTATATTCTTCCAGAAGTTTCTCCAATTTCTCAACATCATTACCTTCTGCCTTCATCCGGCGTACTGTATCATTAAGACGCAGGGAAATTATCTCTGACTTTTCTATATTGTCTTCAAGGAATTTCACATCATTAGCGTGGAAGGGTAGCTTCAAGAAGTTTCCTGATGGATTTTTATCAAATTCACGTGCGGGGTTGGGTGAAATAACAGACATAGGACCATCCCCTCTTCTTTCCCAGGGATCATTGTCACTATTGTCGGCACCAACAAAAGCCGATATTACAACAAGGGAAATAAGGAACATCAAAAGTATGACTGGTGTCCTTTTCATTAATAATCACATCTTTTGCAGTATTGCTCCGTTTTTACTTTCTGATAAACTGATTGGCCTGTTTCTGTATGATGGGCTCTTTTGAATATAAACATACTTGAAAGACACAAGAAACAATGAGTATATTTAGTGAATCTTTGAAAGGCAAATAGAGATTTTAAAACTAATTAAAGCTTTATAGTGACAAAAAATAGCATTTAACAGAAAATAGTAGCTTTTTTTCTATAAGGAATTACTTTAGAGCTTTTTGATTTGTTTGTTGGACCATAGAGCCCAATAATTGTTACCTTGATGGCTAAATAGGAAAATTGGGATTTTTCAGAACTATAGTCAAAAGAGCTTAATTAAGATTAAATGGTTTTTATAGAGCGTATTATCTTTTAAAAACTTAACAAACCTTTTTTCAAGATTTAATTTTCCAATTAAAGTCTTTGTAAGCCATATTTTTACAAGTATCCTTATATTTGAGCCTGCTAATGGAACGATTGCCACAACAGCATGGTACACACAAGCAAGCCACCAGGTTATGGCAAATGTATAGCCAATGTAAAAGGAGGAAAAAGAGAATGAAACTACAAGGAAAAAAGGTTCTGGCCTGTTTTTCACTGATGCTTATGGTACTTAGTATAGTACCATCCGGCGCAGTGGTTAACACAACTGACACGGATAGCAACGGAACATATATGCTTTCACCGGAATGCCATTTCAGGGAAAAGGGGCCATTGAGAAATGGACATGGAATGGAAAAACCGGAATTTGAAACAGAGGAAGAAGAACTGGAGTTTATGAAGGAAAGGATAACTGAAGCAACCGAAAGAAGGATTGAAAGACTTCAGAACTTAGATGAGACAGCAAATGAGAATGTAACTGAGGAATCAGTTGAAGAGAAAATAGCTGAACTTGAGACATTGATTGAAGAAGTAAACAATGCATCAACTCTTGAAGAGTTGAAGGAAATCATGGCTGAGATGAAAAGACCGGAATTTGAAACTGAAGAAGAAGAACTGGAGTTTATGAAGGGAAGGATAACTGAAGTGACAGAGAAAAAGATTGAAAGGCTTCAGAACTTCAATGAGACAACAAATGAGAATGTAACTGAGGAATCAGTTGAAGAGAAAATAGCTGAACTTGAGACATTGATAGAAGAAGTGAACAATGCATCAACTCTTGAAGAGCTGAAGGAAATCATGGCTGAGATGAAAAGGCCAGAACACAGAATGGAAAAGCCGGTATTTGAGACAGAAGAGGAAGAAATAGAATTTGTAAAGGAAAGGATTGCAGAGTCAATAGACAGAAGAATCAAGATGCTTGAAAGCATTGATCCTGAAAATTTCGAGGAACTGACAAGTGATGATATAGAGTCTATTATAAGCCAGCTTGAAGACATCAAAGCAAGTCTTGATAATGAAGACCTCACACTTGATGACCTTAAAGAGATGAAGAAAAGCATTTTCCAGATAATGGAAACTGTCAGAGAGAATATCCCTGCCCCTGAGAACAACAGAAAAAGAATCCCACACCATATGGGACCAATGGAGGAAGCAGAAGAGAACTGATCAAACAATCCTTTTCATTAGAAAGGATTGATTAAGAAGACCTTTTCGTTTAATGCCAACCAACTGCGAGATAGGGTCGCTGACCCTATCTTAACTATGAATAAAAAACTATGGGGATTTTCTATGAAATTACTGGACAGAAAAATTACGTTACCGTTTACAATTATGTTGATTCTGCTAAGCCTGACAGCACAGGGAGCATATGCCATTGATAGTAACAATACAAAGGAAGAAATACCTCCCATCGATGTGGAGGATATTAAAGAGAAAAGTCTTGAGATGATCGACAGGAACATAGAATCACTCGAATCACTACAGTCAGAAACTGATGGCAATGAACTTAACGATTCCATAGATGATCTCCTGGAACAGCTGGAAACATTGAAATCAGAACTCGAAAGTGCGGAAGAGGATGAAGCTGTCTATGAAATAAGGAGCACACTCATGACCTTGATCGAAGAAAGCCCTGAAGAGATCAAGGAAGCCCTAATGGAAAATGGAATGGGCGGAGGAAAAAGAGGTTCTGAAGGAAAAGGGATAAACGGAATGGAAGATGCAGAAGAGGAACAGCAATCTGAAACGGAAGGCGAGAACAATAGCATGTTAAGCGATCTTATCAACAAGATCATGTCACTGTTCCAATAAAATACTAAATTATTATTCTTATTTCAATTGTTCTTATTAATATATCAGAACATTAAAATGTGAAAAACATTGATTTCTTTTTTTATTGAATATTTTCAGGCCTCGGTTCCAAAACCCCGAATCAAAGGGAAATGAAGAATACTATAAATAGCATGACACTGATTAACGCAGTACTTACAGGTCAATCATAAAAGAATCAAGAGCATTGATTAATTAATTTGAAGGTAATGATCAAGACCGGAATGGAGAACGGGCATGAAAATAGCGATACTTGGAGGTACGGGCCATATAGGTAGGGGCTTTGCACTTCGTTGGGGCCGAAAACATGAAATAATTGTCGGATCCAGAAATACTGAAAAAGCCGAGGAGTTCGCTGCCGAGTACAGTGCAGTCCTCAAAAGTCATGGATATGATGCACATATCACAGGCAGAGACAATAAGGAGGCAACAAAGGAAGCTGAAATAGTAGTTATTGCTATCAGGTACAACCAGCTTCAATCTTTAATAGACCTGATAACTCCTGTGATTGATAAGCAAATATTCGTCAGTGTTGTCGTGCCCATGGAAAAGAATATGTGCTACATCAGCCCGAATGCCCAACCTCGTACCATACCTATCACAAGTGACCAGTTCAACGCCGAATATTTCTGTTTTACAATGCCTGAAGCAGGAAGTGCAGCACAGGAAATCGAAAAGATGTTACCGGAAGGGACAGAACTGGTTTCCGCTTTCCACACGGTCCCTGCGAAAAAACTTGCAAAACTTGAACTGGAACTTGATTATGACATAGGAGTCTGTGGTAATTCCGAATACTCAAAGGAAGTAGCCTTCGGGCTTGTAAGAGACATATCAAAGATGAGACCTCTTGATGTCGGACCACTTGATGCTTCCGCGATGCTGGAGTCACTTACACCACTCATCATTAATGTTTCTGCAAGGAATGATATGAAAGACATAAGTATAAAATTTGTCTGAATATTTCCTTTTCCAGCTATGATGATCAATCTTTCAATAGAAATAGCTGAACTCTACTTCAATATAAATAAAGCAAGCAGCTCTTGACTAAAATATTCAAAATTGTATTTTGAAATAAAATCAAACTTCATCTTCCGACAGGAAGGTATAACTCTATCTTCAAATAATATTCAACCGCAGTTTTGCATGGACTGCCAGGAATTAGAGGAAGCACAGTAGGCGATTGAATGATAATCAACAATAAAGACGATGTCATCAAATCTATTGAGACACACAATGTAAAGTTCATACGATTGCAATTCACTGATATTCAGGGAATAGTTAAGGATGTTGAAATCCCGGTCACACAAATAGAGAAGGCATTGACTGTAGGAATCTCCTTTGACGGCTCATCCGTCGAAGGAATGGTCAGGATAGATGAGTCTGATATGGTACTCAAGCCTGACACGAAAACTTTTGCAATTCTCCCCTGGGGAAATGAAAAAGGTGTCGTTGCCAGAATGATATGCGACATATACCTGCCGGACGGAAAAGAGTTCGAGGCCGATCCGCGCTATGTACTTAAAAAGATGATAAAAGAAGCTGAAGAGATGGGATTCCAGTTCAACGTAGGACCTGAACTCGAGTTCTTCCTTTTCACAAAAGAGAATGGCAAGGCTACAACAATCCCCAACGACTATGGTCGTTACTTCGAATTCGCTCCTACCGATCTGGCAGAGGACATCAGAAGGGATATCGTCCTTACACTGACGGACCTTAATTTTGACATAGAAGCCTCTCACCATGAAGTTGCCTTCGGGCAGCATGAAATCGACTTCAAGTACGATGATGCTCTTACTACGGCCGATAATGTAGTGACTTTCAAGTATGTCACAAGGACAATCGCAAAAACACACGGGTTGCATGCCACTTTCATGCCAAAGCCTATTGCTGCTGAGAACGGGTCAGGAATGCACATTAACCTTTCACTTTCAAAGGACGGGAAAAATGCTTTCTATGATCCTGATGCGGATATGGAAATCAGTGATGATGCAAGGTATTTTATTGCAGGGATTCTGGACCACATAAAAGCTATCTCCTGTATTTCAAACCCGCTTGTGAATTCATACAAGAGACTCATACCGGGTTATGAAGCACCTGTCTATATTACATGGTCCGGTGCAAACCGCAGTTCCCTGGTACGTATACCTTCAGCAAGAGGAAACAGTACCAGAACTGAACTCCGAAGCCCCGACCCTTCATGCAATCCTTACCTGACCTTTGCGGCTATACTTGCAGCAGGTATTGAAGGCATAAAGAACATGAAGGAACCACCAAGGATAATGGACCAGAACGTGTTCGACATGACACCGCAACAACTTAAGGAAAGGTCCATTGAGACACTTCCAACTACTATCAGCGAAAGTGCCGAATACCTGGAAAAAGATGAATTGCTAAGGGAAAAACTCGGAGCCCATGTACATGATAATATCCTCAGGCTTGCAAAAGCCGAGTGGGACGACTACAGGAAACAGGTTCATGAATGGGAAGTCAAAAGATACCTTAATGCATTTTAAATGAAAAAAGGTATAGTTATACGGGAGACTACGAGGAAAGACTTCGATACAGTCTCCCGCTTTATTGAACTTGTAGACAATGATTTTTACCCTCCCCTGTCACAGAGAGGGGGAGGAATATGTGAGAGAGTTGAGAATTCCCTTGCAACCCCTGATGCAAACTACCTTGTCGCACAACTCAGATATCCAGACATATCCGATCAACTGCAGGGATTCGTTGCAATGGTAGGCTGCACTGAAAAATGGAAGAGAGAAGACGGTGCATACATCAATTTCTTTGCAACACATCCTTCCTGCCGTAAGAATGGAATCGGTGAGCTGCTATATGCAAAGCTTGAGGAAAAACTGGTTGGTAAGGGTTTTAGGACTATATACCTTTGTACGTGGTCGGGTAACAAAAAAGCAATGAGATTCTATGAGAAGCTTGGTTATAGAGTCTATTCGATAATCCTGAACGACAGGGGAGAAGGAATCAATACTTTCAACTACAGAAAGAAATTGTCAACAGCAGAAATCTGCAAAACAATCATATAAGATAATGCTCTCGATAAGAGAGATTTTCCCCTGAAAAACATCACAAAATTACTTTCATAGCGATTGTGTGGCATTAAGACTTTATTGCCATGCCTGATCGCTTTGAACATTGAAAAAGTCCGGACACGATACCTATCGCATGGTTAGGAAGAATAGAGGAAGTGTATAGGTATCGTGCCCATAAATGTGATTTCTTTTCAGATTACTCCTCTGGCATCCTCTCAATTTTCTTTGCAGAAAGCTTTTCAATGGATTCCAGATCTGTGTTCTTCTCCAGCGTCAATTTGCCATGCTCTACAGCACTGTTAACAAATTGCCTGCCTACCTGATTCCGAATGACCAGAGTTGTAGAACCCTGCGGGCTTCCTACTGAGCCTGCGGAAAAATCGGAATTCAGTGCTGTAAAATCCGTACATATCTTACACCCGGGACGTACACAGTCATCTACTTCCTTGAGGGAAATGACAGCCATTGAGCCATCCTTAAGAGATATTTCCAGTTTACCTTTCACATCGAAATGGATGATGTCCAAGGGATCGATATGCTTCTCCGAGATCAGCTTGTCCTGTACAAGCTTCTCATAGTCAAAAGTTTCCGTACAGAATAGACCCACAACAAGACGAATATATTTCCTGAAGGGCCTGATGAGGTCAAGGTCACTCTCACGCATCTGTTGGATTGCCTGTACCACACAGGGAACTCCCACAACAGCAATATTTACGTATTTACGCTTGACAGCAGCCTCTTTCAGGGATGCCAGCAATGGTACCCACCAGTTGTAGCGGCTTCCCGCATGGTGTATAAGTGCCTCTTCTGATGTTATTACTGCTGAGGAAGGTTTCCGGCTCCATGGGTCTTCCACGACAGTTACAACCGCATCTATCATTCCCTGCTCCAATGCGTTTGAAAGAATTGCCGTGACTGCACCACCACTCTGTTTTCCCGGTATCTCAAATGATGCCTTTGCTGACACTATATCGAGATAATTGCCAAGGACCTCAGAAGGTTGTCTATCGAGTCTGGGACACACTTCATAACATGCACCGCAGGGTACATCGTCATTCACATCCTTACAATATCCACTGTTGAAAGGACGGGTTGATTCTTCACCGGTTTTAAAGTATATAGCATCAGCCGGGCATACAGCAACGCAGGCACCACATGCTGCGCACTTTCCGGTATCCCAGACTTCTGCCTTAAGATCTAGATAATTTTTACCTGCCATTTTGATCACTCCCATGTGTATTTACCTGCAAAGGGCCTGCTGCTAGCAGGAATTATTCTTGAATAATTCGTATCCAGGAAATCGGAAGCATCTATGCCAAACTTTTCACAGAATTCTTTAATTACAGGAGTTAACCTTTCCAAGTCTTCTTCAGTAAATTTAACTTTCATGGCTCCGACACCCAGCAGTTTATCGCTGACATCACCTCTGATCACAATCTCTCCACCGTGTATGCCACTTCCTATTCCACGATCCAGGACCGCTGGTTCCTGACCAATGCCAAGCACAAGGATGAGACCACCAGCCATATATTCCCCGAGGAATGCGTGGGATGTACCACCTACTGCAAGTATGGGACGCTTGTCTTCATACTCCTTCATGTGAATGCCACCACGATAGCCGATATTTCCTTTTACGAAAACTTTTCCTCCACGCATACTGTGTGCCACCGCATCACCCGCACTTCCGTGAATGATCAAAGCTCCGCTATCCATTGTATTGCCGGGAGCATGTTCAGCATCGCCGAAAATCTCGAATTCCGGACCACTCATGAACATTCCGAGGTCTCCTCCGGGAACTCCGTTGATAGTTATCTTCGCATCCCCTCTTAATCCGTTACCTATGAAACGCTGTCCCAGAACGTTATTGAGCACTATCTCCTTTGTACCTGAAGCTACTACTTCACGAATTTTCCTGTTCAGTGGAGTGTAATGCATACCTTTTACATCAATTACTAAAGGTTCCGCCATCATCAGGCCCCCACGGATTCTACTTTGAGCACATCAAGCAGACCTTCATCAAGCATGTAGCCACGCAGACGTTCACGGTTACCGCGAAGACTTTCAATGCTGTTAAGACCCGCAGCACCCATAAGTTCACTCAGTTCAAGCGTCCAGGCGTGGATGAGGTTTGCAACATGTTCAGAGCCAGTCTCAGGATCGATACGCTCGACAAGTTCAGGCTTCTGGGTAGCAATTCCCCACGGACAGAGCCCACGATAACAGTTTCCACACACGCGACATCCCAGTGCTATGAGCGATGCAGTTCCAATATAGACTGCATCGGCACCGAGTGCTATTGACTTTGCCAGATCACCACTATTGCGGATACCTCCACTGGCTATGATAGAGACCTCATTCCTGATTCCCTGGTCGTTGAGCTTCTGGTCAACTGCGGCAATAGCGGCTTCAATAGGAATACCTACATTGTCCCTGAATACCTTTGGTGCCGCACCAGTACCGCCACGGAATCCGTCAATTACCACAGCATCAGCCGATGATCTTGCGATACCTGCGGCAATCGCGGCTACGTTATGCACTGCGGCGATTTTCACGAAGACCGGTTTCTCCCAATTTGTCGCTTCCTTGAGACTGCGCACAAGCTGGGCAAGGTCTTCTATACTGTAAATATCATGATGAGGTGCAGGACTGATAGCATCCGAACCCAATGGAATCATACGGGTACAGGACACATCGTCACATACTTTCTCTCCCGGAAGGTGACCACCTATTCCGGGTTTTGCACCCTGACCTACTTTAATCTCAATTGCCGCACCACGCTCAAGGTAGTTAATGTCAACACCAAAACGTCCTGATGCGATCTGCACAATCGTATGGTCCTGATAAGGATAGATTGCTTCATGCATTCCTCCCTCACCGGTTCCCATGAAAGTTCCGGTCTTTGCAACTGCCTTTGCAAGACTGAGTTGTGCGTTAAGGCTAATGGCACCATAACTCATGTGGCCGATCATAATCGGGGTGTCAAGCTTAAGGTTGGGAGTCAGCTTCGTCTTAAGATCGATATCACCATTGTTTTTTGTAAATTCGAGTTTTGCAGGTTTCTTTCCAATGTAAGTCCTCAGCTCCATTGGCTCCCTGAGAGGATCGATACTTGGATTGGTAACCTGACATGCATCCAGTACTAGCCTGTCAAATATGATGGGATAATCAATCGCATTACCCATTCCAGCCAGGATGATCTTTCCGGAACGTGCCTGGTTAATGACATCTTCACGTGCCTCTACTGTCCAGAGTGGATGGCTGCGATAATCCACTGGCCTTTCCTGAAGCATAATAGCGTCCCTTGGACACATAGAGATACAGCGGTGGCATGCAGTA
Source organism: Methanolobus sp. ZRKC2 (assembly GCF_045291185.1). Classification (NCBI taxonomy): domain Archaea; kingdom Methanobacteriati; phylum Methanobacteriota; class Methanomicrobia; order Methanosarcinales; family Methanosarcinaceae; genus Methanolobus; species Methanolobus sp. ZRKC2. The sequence continues at coordinate 1,547,981 of NZ_CP146980.1, forward strand.
CACTTTCTGGAGTCAATGATGATCTTGTCTTCTTCAATCCGGTAAACACCATAGGAGCAGTTATCGACACAACGCATACACTTCATACACTGGTCACGGTCAATGCTTATCTTGTACTTGAGAGGAACACTTCCGAGACTCATTGTGAAACCCTCCCGATAACCGGTTCACCAGCTCTTGGCATGTATATTGATTCCACATCCGGGTCCATTATACGAATTGCTGCCTCTTCACTGGAGATGTAAAGGCGTGAGCCGTTCTCTCCTACGATAAGCGGACGCAGCTTTATCCTGTCAGTGAAACCGACAATTCCGTCCTTTGTGGCAACAATTATTGCAAAGGGACCATTCATCAGTGCAGGGCCATATGTAAGGCGTAGTGTGCGCATGAATTCTTCCTTCTTCTCGGGCATCTCGTCGATCTCATCCCAGAAAGGAGGAGCAAGAGCTTCAACCACCATCTCAGAAGGAAGACCGTGCCTTCTTCCGATAAGGTCGAAAAGGTAAGCCACAACTTCCGTATCAGTCAGCATCGTACACTTGTAACCGTTGCTTTCCACATAGCGGCGGTTAGTACCATAGGATGTGATCTCACCGTTGTGGACAACCGACCAGTCAAGCAGGTTGAACGGGTGAGCTCCACCCCACCATCCGGATGTATTGGTAGGATAACGGTTGTGTGCAAGCCAGATGTAGCCCTTGTAGTCCTCTATCCTGTAGAAGTTAGCCACATCCTCAGGCCATCCTGAAGCCTTGAAGACTCCAAGATTCATCCCGGATGAAAAGACCAGAGCACCTTCCACAGTTGAATTTATGGTCATCACGAGATGGTTTACGTTATCATCATCAGGGTCTGTGGTACCCACCATCAGATCAGTATAAGGTTTGAAAAAATATCTCCAGGGAATATGTTCTCTTTTGAGATCCGGCTGTTCATATGTCGGGATCTCTTCCTGATGGACTATTCTGCCCCATTTTTGCAGAATATTGTCCACCTGGGACTTCGGTTCAAGCAGATTATCAAAAAATACGTGGATAGCGTAGCAATCTGCATAGTCGGGATATATGCCATAGGCTACATATCCGGCTCCTTCTCCACTTCCTCTTTCATCCATCAGACTAAGGGCCTTTTTAATGCTGGAGCCATCCATTCTGCCCATGTTCCGATCGATTACGCCTATAATTCCGCACATGTTGATCACTATAAGTATTTTATTCTGGGGGCCATGATATATACCCGGTATGAATTTAACCATGCAAAAATTCACAAAGGGAAAGCCCGAATTTCATGAACAACTTAATTCACGTTTTAGCAGCCGGAAAATACTGCCGGCTAAAGATACAATTTAATATATTGAATTTTTCATAAATTGGGAGTAAGGAATTTCTCCTTACAATGTACTAAGGTAGGTATCAAGCTCCCACTGGTGGACCTGAGCCTTGTAGTCATCCCACTGGGCATTCTTTGCTTTGAGATAGTTTTCGAATACGTGATCTCCAACTACTTCCTTAATGAACTCACTACCCGCCATGAGATCGATTGCCTCCTTAAGGTTGCCTGGAAGAGACTCAATACCTCTTTCTGCCCTGTCTTCTTCAGTAAGGTTGAAGATGTTGACATTAGTAGGTGCTGGTGCTTCCATCTCATTCTGGATACCGTCAAGACCTGAACTGAGCATTGCTGCAAATGCAAGATATGGGTTACATGCCGGGTCAGGACATCTTAGTTCTACCCTTGTACCAAGACCTCTTGATGCAGGGATCCTGATAAGGGAACTGCGGTTGGATGCGGACCAGGTACAGTAGATAGGTGCCTCGTATCCCGGAACAAGCCTCTTGTATGAGTTGACAGTTGAGTTTGTGATTGCAGCAAACTCACGGATATGTGCAAGGATACCTGCAATGTACTGTTTTGCAGTTGTTGAGAGCTGGTCCGGGGTGCTTTCATCGTAGAATGCATTCTCCCCATTACTCATGAGTGACTGGTTGGAGTGCATTCCTGAACCGTTTACACCGAAGAGTGGCTTTGGCATGAATGTTGCATAATAGCCCATGTGTGCTGCTATGGACTTTACAACGTACTTGAATGTCACAATGTTGTCACATGTGGTGAGAACATCACCGAATCTAAAGTTGATTTCGTGTTGTGACGGAGCAACCTCGTGGTGGGAAGCTTCCAGTTTGAAACCCATCTCCTCAAGAGCAAAGTCGATAGCCCTTCTGACATCCTGTGCCTTGTCAAGAGGTGCAAAATCAAAATATCCCCCTTTGTCTGTGAGGTTTGTTGTCGGATGGCCTTTCTCATCTAGTTCGAAAAGGAAGAACTCAAGTTCGGGACCTGTGTTCATTGTGAATCCCATTTCTGCTGCTTTTGCTATAGCCTTCTTCAGGACATATCTTGGGTCGCCTTCGAATGGCTTACAGTTAGGCCTGTATACATCACCAATAATACGTGCAACTGCACCTTCCTTTGGTCTCCATGGGAGTACTCTGAAGGTAGTTGGGTCCGGTTTGAGAATCATGTCGGATTCTTCGATCCTCGTGAATCCTTCGATTGATGAACCATCGAACATTACACCGTCTTCAAATGCACCCTCAAGATCTTCTGCAGGGATTGCCCAGCTTTTTATCATGCCGAGGGTATCGGTGAATTGGGTTCTTATAAACTTAACATCACACTCGGTTACAGCCTGTAACACGTCTTCCTTTGTTACTGGATTTGCTTTTACCATTTTGATTACTCCTTTATTCACTAGAGGTTATAAGTAACCCATTACCTATTAGCTAATATATAAAATTAATGGTTAGTTGATTTGAATACAAGTTGCCCTTACTTTCACCCCAAGGAAGAAAGAGACACTATGAATAATAAACCTGCACAATTGATGCTTTATCAAATGACCCGGAATACCGCATCCTCCGTGCCAACGAGTTCACTTCAACATTTTTACCCGGCTTTCGTAATTTCCCAAAATCAACAATCTCATCCACACTTATCTTCCAGAAATCGTCTGATAAATATCCTTGAAACACCTTTGTCGGAAGATTTATCAAATTTGCAAAAAATACACATACGGATAACTATTATTTTGTTTCCTCAAAGACTCTCAAAAATGTGAGTACAATGCTTAATACACCACAAAATGATGCAGGACTCTTGGATGAAGTCAAAGAAGCCTGCAAGGATATATTCAAATGCATGCAATGCGGCGTATGCAGTGGAAGCTGCCCCTCGGGCAGGCATACAAGCCTTAACATCCGAAAGCTTGTCAGGAAAGCTGCTAAGAATTCCAATATCCTGCAGGATGAAGAATTGTGGATGTGCACGACCTGCTATAACTGCCAGGAACGATGCCCCAGGAACATAGATATTGTGGATGCGATGCTTAAAATAAGAGCAATTGCAGCACACGAAGGAATCATGCATCCGGAGCACATAACAGTCAGTGAACTTCTTCTGGAATATGGCCATGCTGTTCCTATAGATGAAGAAAACAGGAAAAGAAGGATAAAACTCGGACTCAATGAGTTACCTGAAACCGTCCATAAATACCCCGAAGAACTCGAAGAGGTAAAAATACTCCTTGATTCATGTGAATTTAACAGAGTGGTAGATAAAAAAGATGAAAAAAGCGGGGAAACATGAAAGGACTAACACTTTTCCTTGGTTGCCTGATACCAAACAGATATCCTGGCATTGAAATTGCAACGAGGTTATGCCTGGCTAAACTTGATATTGATTGCAGCGACCTTGAAGGTTCTTCCTGCTGCCCCGCACCAGGCGTTTTCAGGTCATTCGATGAACCTACCTGGCTGGCCGTTGCAAGCAGGAACATAGTACTGTCAGAAGAACTGCAGCGCAATATACTGACCATATGCAATGGCTGTTTTGCCTCATTGGCAGATGCAAATCACATACTCAAGAACGACACGCTGCTGAGAGAAAAAACCAATGAACATCTTGCAAAGATAGGAAAGGAATTCAAAGGAAACATCGAGGTCAGGCATATTATTGAATACCTTTACAGGGAAATTGGAACTGAAAATATCAAATCCCACGTTGAAAAGCCGCTGGAATTAAAGATAGCTGTGCATTATGGTTGCCATCTGCTGAAACCTTCAAAAAGCAGAGGACTTGGAGCTTTTGAGAGGCCTGAGTTCTTCGATGAGTTGATAGAATGCCTTGGAGCCACAAGCGTGGATTACCCGGACAAGATGGAATGCTGCGGAGCTGGCGGAGGGGTACGCTCTGCATTGAAGGATGATTCCCTGAAAATGGCTGACCACAAACTCTCAAGAATCAAGGAAGCAGAAGTAGATTGCATAGTCAATGCATGTCCTTTCTGTCATATGCAGCTTGATGCCGGGCAGGATGAAATTAAACAGAGAACAGGAGTAGATTACAACATACCTGTACTTCATTACACTCAACTTCTGGGACTTGCTCTGGGATTCCCCCCGGAAATGCTCGGGATTGACATGAATGTCACGGTCAACAAAGAGTTCATTAAAAAAACAGGGGAAATGCTGCAGTCATGAAGATATAAGTTTTAAAGCAAGGTGATAATCCTGTCAATTCAAACCTGTGAAAGGGTAATACCACCAATAAGTTTAAGATACTGAATGCTATTACAGTGTACCGCGTTATGAGCGTGTGGCCTAGTCAGGATATGGCGGCAGCCTCCTAAGCTGCAAGCCGGGGGTTCAAATCCCTTCACGCTCGCTATTTTTCTTTTATATAACTACCGGAGAACGATAATTGACAATCAGAAAGGCTACTGTCAGTGATATACCAGAAATCAAAAGCATCATAGACCATTATGCAAAACAGGAAATGATGCTTCAGCGCTCTTTGAGCGAGTTGTATGAATTCACTCGTAGTTTTTATATTTGTGAGATAGATGATGAAATCGTGGGATGCTGTGCTCTTCAGGTTAGCTGGGAGCATATGGCTGAAGTGATGTCCTTTGCTGTGAAGGAAGAGTACAGAGAACAGGGAATCGGCACAGATCTGATAAAGGCCTGCCTTGAAGAAGCAAGGGACCTTGGTATCAAAAATGTATTCACACTGACTTATGCAATTCCTTTTTTTGAGAAGCAGGGATTTGAAAAGATAGACAAACAGCTACTTCCACACAAAGTCTGGACAGGATGTATAAAATGTCCCAAGTTCCCTAATTGTGACGAAGTCGCAATGATGAAAACTATCTGAGCAGCTACACGGATCTTTCAAAATAAACTGTTCCGTTCTCTTCTTTTATAACAATAAAATCATGCCTTAGATACATCGATATAGCTTTTTCAAGAGAACTGTCTGTCTTTAATTGTATAGATGAATAGTTCCGTTCTGCAAAATCCAGTGCCTTTCGGAAAAGAGCCAGACCAAGGCCTTTTCCACGACATTCGTTTTTTACATATAACCGCTTGATTTCACAGGAATCCGAATCCAAACACCTCACAGCAGATGTCCCAACGACCTTACCATCGTGCAATGATATGAAAAATGCACCACCTGCACGGAGATAATTGCCTCCTATGTCATCGAGGTCAAAGTCCTTCAGAGGATCATACGCGAATCCTTCATCTGCAAGTACACCAAGTACAAATGACTTTGTCCCGGAAGAGTGAACAGCTGAAAACAGTAATATCTTCATTTAATATAGGCTCCCGGGTTTTTCAGAAATTCAAAGGCAACAGAGTGAAGTAACTCAACACCAATGATTAGTACATCTTCATCGATATCAAAACTGGAAGAGTGATTCCCTTCCACAATACCCTTTTCCAGATTTCTTGTTCCAATGATGGCATACATTCCCGGCACTTCTCTCAGGTAATATGCAAAATCCTCCGCACCGAATATTGCACTGGCTTCGGAGTTAACATCAGGGAATCTGCTTTTGAGAATCTCTGAAGCAGCATTCGTGAAGACTGGATCGTTGAAGAGAACAGGATACCCGTACTGGACGTTGAGCTCATAGGAAGGAACTACTCCCTGTTCTTTCAAGGAGTAAGAATCTATTAGAGAATCAAGAAGTGAAGACATCGTGGACTTTATGGTCTCAATATCGTTGTCATCAAATGTCCTGAAACTGCCCACTAGTTCGATCTCATCCGGCGTCCTGTTGAACTGCTTACCGCTGTTGATAGTACCAAAACCAAGCACATAGTCCGAAGAAGGTACTTTCCGGGATATCAAGGAATTAAGAGAACATATGAATTCAGAAGCCATTTTTATGGGATCGATGCAGTACTCAGGTGTTGAGTGGTGCCCGCCTTTCCCGAATATCTTAACGGTGAAGCGATTCGAGCTTGCCATGAAAGGACCCGGGCGTATGTTTATTTTGCCCGAATCGACGTCACCGAATATATGAAGACCGATAATGGCATCCACATCTTCAATGCCTCCTTCTTCTATAACCCTTACAGCTCCGCCGGGAGGAACTTCCTCAGCAGGCTGGAATATCAACCGAACGGTCCCATTGAACTTATCCCTTTGTTCCTGAAAAAGCCGGGAAACCCCAAGCACGATAGCCATATGACCATCGTGACCGCAGGCATGCATAACTCCCGGATTCCCGGAGATATAGGTTTCATTTAATGCAGTCGTTTTTTCGGTTGCTGCAAGGGCATCGATATCCGAACGGATTGCTATGCAAGGGCCCGGCCCTTTCCCGGAGATATCAGCAAGAACCCCTGAATCTGCTATTTTCCTGGAGCTGATACCAAGATCACCAAGTACAGACATTATTTTTTTCTGTGTCCGGTATTCCTTAAAACTCAGTTCCGGATCACGATGGAATTGGCGTCTAAGACTTATTATCCATTCATCAAGGGGTTCCAAAATATTCACCTGAAATTAGCATGTGCAGAACAAATACACTCCTATTCATATAATCCGATATATTTAACACGTTTGAAAAGACACCGGGATTGTTGCAAACTATTTTTATGCATTAATACAATCTAATTAAACCCAACATGGAAAGCACTTTAGGATGATACCAATGATAAAAACAAGGATAAGGGACTTCCTTATAACAGAAGATGACTGGATTTTCGCAGTTTCCGATTATTTCCATCCCCACGGCATCAGGTCAACTTTAAGGTACGTGCCGGATGAGAACGGAGAAAGAGAACTCAATGGTATCCGTTACAAAAAATATGATTTTGACGTATCTTTTGATTTTATGCGCGAGAACCGGCCCGAATGGGTAGAGGATGTACATGTGGTTCCCGAAGACAGTATTAAAAAAGTCCTTAGACCAAACGATGTGATTGAAGAACTTGCCAAGTCTGACAGCCGTGTTAATACAATTGTCAGCACCCTTAAAAAAGCAGGTGTCCCAACGGACAAAATGGGAGTCACGGGTTCGTTCTTACCTGGGTTGCAAAATGAAGGTTCTGACGTGGATTTTGTCGTATACGGAGCAAACTGGTTCGTGGCACGGGATGCAATAAGGGAAGCAAAGAATGAAGATGGCCCCATAGAAGATATTGATGAGGATATGTGGAACAAGATATATCGTAAGCGTATTCCAGAGATCAGCTTCGAGGAGTTCGTCCTCCATGAGAAAAGAAAAGGCAACCGTGGAATGGTTGAAGGAACATATTTTGATCTTCTCTTTGTGCGCGACTGGGAACAGATAAATGAGTCCATTCAGAGGGGAGAAGATATTGGAAAAATGAAAATCGAAGCAAAGGTCGTGAATGCGGATCTCGCATTTGACAGCCCTTCAGTATACATAGTTGAGCATGAGGAAATTGACCATGTACTTTCCTATACACATACCTATGCAGGCCAGGCTCTTGCCGGCGAAGTAATAGAAGCCAGCGGCACGGTAGAGCAGGTAGGAAACCTCAAAAGACTTGTAGTGGGCACGTCAAGAGAACCAAAAGGAGAATGGATACGTTCCCTGACACTGCTTGAAAAAGAAGGATCGCTCTGAATCAAAAGTTAACAGGTGAGAGGATTAACCTCCACCTGTAACCTGTCCTATATCAACAGAATCCGAGCCACCTGAACCATACCTGCGCATGTATTCTTTTGCTGCAGAAGCTGTCTCTGTAGTCTCGGTTTCCTCTTTTAACTCGCTGGCATCTGTTATGACAAGAGTCTCGACTTTATAATAAAGACCTGTGCTATCCACTAAAGCCCATATACCTTCTTCATCTTTTTTTACTTCAGTGACTCTTCCCACAGTACCGGTATTTATGTACCTTACAATACTCCCGGCTGTGATAGGTTCCCCGTTGATATCGGAAGCAGTCAGAATCTCGGTTTCGGCCGCCAATTTAACTCCTCATTTTCCTGTACTGGAGTATGGAACAGACAGGATTAATACCTGTCCATCTTTATTCCCTGGAGATTTCATTTCGAAGATCGCCGAGGGTTGCAACTCTTTCAGCAAAGGCATTGTGCCTGTGAATACTTTCTTCGTTAACCTGTTTTATAGTTATGATGGCCTCGTCAGCCAACGAAGGGAACTCCCTTACGACATTTTTCGCCATCGTACGTACACAATCCTCCACGAACTTGGGATTGTTATGGGCCCTCTGAACAACCATTGCCTCATCGGAACGCTTGAGGAGCTCAAAAACACTTGAGCTCATGGAATTTTCAATGATCTCAATGATCTTTTCCAGGGAAACGAACTGATTATTTTCTACTTCGATTGAGATTATGCCACGTCCACGCTGGTTATGGGTTGCCATGGGTACCCTGTGAAGGAATTCGGCAATCTTCTGATTGTCGATCCCCATAGCTTCAAGCTCCTGTTTGGCGTTATCTCTCATTATTTCCTGCGCGCAGGGGCAAGCAGTCATTCCGACTACTTCAGCACCTATGAGTTTTTTGACAACCATATTTTCCCCTTCCCCACGCAATGCAATTGCTTCCGCAAAGATATCCACTACTTCCTGACATTCCATTTTTGTAGAAGGGGATTCTCTTTTTATAACATATTCACTTTTCAGGATCACTTCTGCACGGGTTGCATATTCATGACGCGTCAGCAGACTCTGCGCCACATCGCTGCACAGCTGCTCAATCTCATAAACAGGTAGATTGACTGCTTTTTCAAGAACCTCGTCAACTGCTTCGAAGTTACGCGACAGGTTTGCCCCTTTTAAATGAGAAGGAAGGTCTACGAAAATATCGAACGTAGCTATAAGAACAACAGGACGTTTTTCTTTTCTCTTGACCTCAACAAGTTTCTTTACGTTAGTAACCCCTACACGGGTAAGGTTGATTGGGATTTGAGGCTTATTAGCCTGTATATCCGGTAGTTTGACAACTGGAACTTCCATGATATTACCTCAAATTAAAAATAAAAGTATAGTGCGCTTTTTAACATTATAATAACCACTTGAAACGGACTCATTGCATGTAAATGTTGTGTTAAGAGCATATAACTCTGAAATTTACTGCCGCAACTAGAAAAATATTTATTTCAGCCATACAAAAAGCCTCTGCATTGCACTTGAAGGTATGCAGATTAAATCAAGTTAACTTGTCTTGTTGCCCAATAGCGCTCAAATGATGTAGTTACAGTAAAAATAAATGCTAAAATCACCTCCATTTGAGGATTTTCCGGCACTAAAATTTTGTTATTCCAGCAAATCAAGAACAAAGGACGACATTAGAAGAAAAATATATATACTTGATCTACTAAATACGATAAGCAGTGGTAATCGCATAATGATTACGAGGTGACAAGATGTCTGAAACAAGAAACTTTGTGTTAAGAGACAAGAAAGGAAATGAACATGGGGTGTTCACCGGAAAGCAGCCACGTCAGGCAGCATTGAAGGTAGCTAACAGAGGAAAAGGAACAAAATCAAAGCCAGAAGATATCAGGCTTCGTGAGCGTGGAACAAAGAAGATCCACATATTCAAGGGATGGAGAGAGATGGTTGCAGCTCCAAAGAACAAGCCTGACTGGATGCCTGACAAGATCAACAAGCCATTCGTAAAGAAAGTAGGCATTGAAAAACTGGACAAGATCTGATCATTCACAGCCCATGTTAATGGGTTTCTTTTTTTACTTTGGCGATAATTTTGCCAAACAAGTTTAAATCGTTGCAGAAATAATCTATATCAGCTTACAGGTACTGGAGCATTTGCATTCTTCTTCCGGTTCCCAGCAATAACACAGGCAGCAACATGACACTCAAAAGAGAGAACGTGCTAATAGAAGCGCTTCCTTATATACGTGAATTCCATGACTCCGCAATGGTAATCAAAGTAGGTGGCCATGCCATGGTCAACCCTGAAATAATGAGCGACATCGTACAGGATATTGTCTTACTCAGGTACGTAGGCATCCATCCTATAATTGTTCATGGAGGAGGACCTGAGATCACGGAAAAGATGGAACGCATGGGCAAGAAACCGGAATTCGTAGGTGGTTTACGCATAACCGACGACGAAACCCTGGAGATAGCAAGAATGGTCCTTGTCGGTAACATCAATACTGAAATCGTCTCACTCATAGGCAGCCATGGTGGCAAAGGTATAGGACTTTCCGGCAAAGATGGCAGGATGATTATCGCAAAGAAAAAACCATCCCAGAAAGTGGTCATCGAAAGTGTCGAGCATGAAGTTGATCTTGGATGGGTCGGAGATACTGAGATAATAAACCCGGAGATACTGAACATTGTCATAAAAGAAGGCTATATTCCAGTAATATCACCAATTGCCACGGATCTGGCCGGAAAGGCCCTGAATCTCAATGCAGATACAATAGCCGGCGATATTGCAGCTGCAATAGGAGCCAAGAAACTTGTCCTTATGACCGATGTGCCCGGACTTCTCAGGGACATAGAAGACAGGTCGTCACGCATATCAAGAGTAACAGTAGAAGAAATAGAGCATCTTGTGAAGGAAGGAGTAATTTCAGGAGGCATGATTCCTAAACTCAGGGGTGCCGCAACTGCTGTTGAGAGCGGCGTGGAAAAAGTTCACATTATCGACGGAAGCATATCTCATTCCATACTACTGGAACTATTCACAGACTCCGGAATAGGAACAATGGTATATACTAATTAGAAAAGTATACCTTCCCTTTCCTGAAACATCTTTTAATTCAGTCTGTGATAGGGGCACCAAAAGTGTGGTCATCCAGTTGCAGCACACATTCCCAGAGATCCTTACATTCACAGTCCAGAGTTTCAATTCTGGAGACATCCTGAGTGAGCGAGAACTGCCGTATGGCATCTGCAACGTCCCTGCTGCATTTCTTGCAATTATGAGGGCCTCTCTTTGAACCTGCACCTACCGGGTCTGAAGTTATTACCACATTGGGAAACTCTTCCTTAGTCCTTTTCAGAATATCAATAATACTCCACAACCACGGAGGACGATACTGTCCCCTCTGCCATAGCTTCTCCACAAATGTGCCATTCTGGATGTTACAGAGATTTATTGAGAAAGTATCACTGTACGGAGCGGCATCCCTGACCGACTTTACCATATCTTCAAGGGCCTGCCTCTCAGACAGGAATAGAGGTTTCAACATCAAGTATGTTTTTACAGTTGCATTGCTATCTTTCGCAACTGTAGCAGCCCTTTTGAAATCATCAAAGGTAAAACCCTTATTAATAGAGTCTTTCCTGATAAGATCAGAACTCGTCTCAAGACCCATGGCTATCTCAAAAGATTTGTCCCCGAGAGAGCTACGGCAATCTGCCATAGTTTCCTTGTTGACGAACTCAGGACGAGTTTCTACAAGCACCTTTACAACCCTGGAATCTTCTTCGAGAACAGACAGGATGCTATGCCTCACCTCAAGCGGAATCTCGCGAACATCAAGAAAGCTTCCGGAAGTGAATATCTTTACCATGAACTCGTTGAAGCCGGATGCCTTTTCCATTGCGTTTCCAAGCTGCTTCACAAGGTCTTCATCAGATGGCGGAGTCTGGGCACTGTCATAGACATAACCGCACATTGTACAGCCTCCTGCCTTACCCCACCAGCATCCTGATGTCCTGAAAATAACAGTCAGAGTGTCGACTTTCCGGTCATCAAGCAGGTCGGTGCCTGTCCATGCCGCACAGGGCCTGTCAGGAGAAGAGGGTTTAACCCTCTGCCTGTTCCTTATCTCAAGGACTGCTTTATTGAGGGACATTTACTCAAACTCTATTGTAGCCGGAGGTTTGGGAGTAAGGTCATAGACCACGCGTGAAACCGTAGGAAGCGCTGCTGAAATCCTGGATTCGATCCTGCTCAGGACATCCCAGGGCAGTTCCATAGCCTCTGCAGTCATGCCATCTCTTGAACCTACAGCCCTCACCGCAACAATCCAGCCGTGGACCCTGACATCACCTTTTACACCGGTCCCTTTACCGATGATAGCCGCGAAGGTCTGCCACGGATGGAACTGCTCTACGAGCTCCTCTTCAACGATGGCGTTAGCTTCCCTTACAATATCCACCAGTTCCTCGGTCACCTTGCCTACTATCCTTACCGACAGTCCAGGGCCAGGGAACGGCATCCTTTCGGAAATCTCATGCGGAAGTTCAAGGGCACGTGCTACTTCCCTTACCTCATCCTTGTACAGGTCCTCTATAGGTTCCACTATTGACTTGAAATCCATTACAGAAGGAAGACCACCTACGTTATGGTGTGACTTTATTCCGCCTTCTGATTCGATCCTGTCAGGATAAATAGTTCCCTGTATGAGATATTCAGCTTTCAGTAATCTTGCTTCTTCTTCAAAAACACGTATAAAAGTCTCGCCCACAGCCTTACGTTTATCTTCAGGATCCTCGATACCTGCAAGGGCTCCGAGGAAGCGATCCTTTGCGTCAACGACCTGGAGGTTCATGTCGGAAAAAATCTCTTTTATCCTTTCGGTTTCTCCTTTCCTCATCAGGCCTGTGTCAATGTAGATAGGTGTCAGCCTGTCACCTATGGCACGGTGGGCCAGGATTGCACAGACTGAACTGTCAACACCTCCGGAGAGTGCTATGATGGCTTTGCCATCGACCTGCTGGCTGATCTTATCTACTGCTTTTGGAATGAATTTTTCTACTTTAACCATGAATATGAGCTCCGGCAAACGAATTACAAATGATTTTTAATTATTGGATGATTTAAATGAGATTTATTCCTCAAATATAAGTTCGTACATATTAATGCTCGCCTTGCCTGAAACTTCAATGAAGCAAGCCATAATCATAAATACGCAACAATGCAAACCCATTGAAGCAATACTTACACTCCGCTTGCCAGAACGTTATATACAGAGAATTCGTATAGGCAGAAAAAAGATTGCCGGTCAAAAGATGCATCAAACTCTCCAGAAGTACTTTGGTTACTCATGTTTTCGTCCCCTTCAGGAAGACATTATCAGGGATGTACTTGAAGGCAGGGATACTTTTGTACTGATGCCTACGGGAGGAGGAAAGTCCCTGTGCTATCAGTTACCTGCTCTTATGCTGGATGGACTGACTGTTGTTGTATCTCCACTTATTTCTCTTATGAAGGATCAGGTTGACAGTTTGCAGGCAAGCGGAATAAGTGCCGCATACCTGAACAGCACCCTGAATCAAGCCGAATCAAAGAGAATCTACAGGGAAATCGAGAATAATGAAATCAAGATACTGTATGTGGCACCTGAAAGACTCACTATGTCCCATACTATATCATTGATACAGAAGGCAAAGGTGAGTCTTTTTGCCATTGATGAGAGCCACTGCATATCCGAATGGGGGCATGACTTCAGACCGGAATATCGCAAGCTCAGTTTTCTTAAGAAAAAGTTCCCTGATGTACCCATTATTGCCTTGACAGCCACCGCTACTCCCAAGGTGCGGGAAGACACGATAGTCCAACTGGGCATCGGGAACTGCAAGACCTATGTTGCCAGTTTTAACCGGCAGAACCTGCTTTACGAAATCAAGCCAAAGAAGGACACCTATAACCAAATCCTGAAATATCTGAGAAAGCACAGGAGAGAAAGCGGGATAATTTATTGCCAGAGCCGCAGGAATGTAGACACCTTAGCTGCCAAACTCAGGAAGGATGGCTTTAATGCACTTCCCTACCATGCAGGACTTAGCGATTCCCGGCGAGAAAAGAATCAGGAAATGTTCATCAAGGACAACGTGGACATCATTGTGGCAACTATCGCCTTCGGGATGGGGATTGACAAGTCCAATGTCCGCTTTGTTATCCATCATGACCTTCCAAAAAACCTGGAAGGATACTATCAGGAGACAGGAAGGGGCGGACGTGACGGACTTGAATGTGAATGTATCCTTTTTTTCAGCCGCGGAGACAGGTACAGGATTGAATATTTCATAAAGCAAAAAGGGAAGAAAGAAGAGAGGGATATCGCCCTTAAACAAGTCCAGGAAATGGTTGCATATTGTGAAAGTACTACATGCCGCAGGAAGGTCCTTCTTGGCTATTTTGGAGAAGAACTTGCAGAAGACAATTGCGGCAAATGCGATGTCTGCCTTAAACCAAGACAGAAAATCGATTGTACAGAAGATGCAAAGCTGCTGATTAATTGTATCAATGAACTTGACCAGCGCTTTGGCATGACCCATGTAATCGACGTCCTCAGTGGTTCAAATGCAAAGAAGGTCAGGGATAAAAAACACAATAAGCTGAAGTCCTACAATTCGGGTGACATGCATACCAAGGACAGGTGGATGGAGATAGCCCGTGAGATGGTACAGCAAAACCTGATAAAAGTGGAAGGAGCCAGATATCCACTCCTGAAGCTCAACAAAACAAGCATGGATATCCTCAATGGTAAGCAGACAGTTACCCTTACAACAGTAACAACAGACGTATCCGAAGTTGAAGAAATAGAAAAAGAACTTCCTGAAGAAGCCATGCTGTTTACAGAAAGCAAGGTTAAAGCATCTCCGACGTACACCAGTAAAAGTACATCGAAAAAGGAAAATGAGTTGTTCGCGCGGCTGAAGCAACTGCGCAAGACCATGGCAGAATTGCAGGACGTACCGCCTTATGTGGTATTCGCGGATACAAGCCTGAAGCAGATGGCCTCGAAAAAGCCAGGCAACCGTGAGGAAATGCTGAAGATCACAGGGGTCGGGGAGTATAAGCTGAAGAAATACGGTGATATATTCCTGAAAGAGATCATCAAATACTGTGAAGAACAAGAGAAGCCTTCGTCAGATAGTGAAGACAGGGTCCCTGGAGATATTGTATCACAGGAGCCTGTAAGCGATAATAAAGAAGAAAAAAAGGTAGATCATGCAAGTAAACATGAAAAAATCCTTGAAATCATAAAAGGATTGGACAAGGAAATAACCATCCTGGCAAAAGCAAAGCTTGATGACACTTTTTCAGAAGAGGAGATCAGAGCAGTGTGGTCTTCTATATTTTCAGAAACTAAGCAGTCCTGATTGCTGACAGCCTTACTCGCACGTATCCAGCAAATGTCTTCTTCCCCGCAGGCGCGAATCGCCGGGCCTGACAGGAGATATCTTGACTTCTTTTTCGTCTTCTTTCCTGTCTTTTTCTTCTGTGGTCTTTTCTGCCAAAAGAGCCCACCTCCTGATTAGTAGTTTATTTGTGGTGGTATTAAAAGGTGGTGAAGAACTGGAAACCAGATTACATCATTCACCATGTTTATTTCTGAGTATCCCAAATACAATCAGAATTATTGTAAGCAACTGCACAGAATTAATAGATGATACACTGGGAACCAGGCTATTCTTTAAGGAGTTATTAGCTACCATATTTTCAGACTCATTTCCTGTTATCCCAATATAGGCTTCTGAGAAGCTATTATTATTAACCGTATTATTGTAACTATAATCTGCCAGCCTGAAACCAACAATACTAGAACTTATTTTATTATTGACAAAAAGATTATCATCAGAATATCGCAGAAAAATGCCATAATCAGCATTTGAACTGATATTGTCACCAGTTATCTCATTGCCATTACACTTGTACAAAAAGATGCCACCCTCATTCTTAGATACCGTATTGCCTTTTATCATATTATTATCAGAAAAGACAAGCTCAATACCCACTAAATTCTTAGAAATCAAATTGCTGCTTAGCATATTGTCCCCCGATACGTGAAAATGGACACCATATTTATTAGCTAAAATTTGATTGTTCTCTATTAAATTCTCTTCAGATTCTTCTAAAAATACACCACTAAAAGTGTTATCACTAATAATACAATCTGTAGCCATGTTTATTTCAGAATTTGTTAAATAGATTCCGTTGTAGTTCCCAGAAGAAGTAATGTTATACAAATAGGATTCTTCTGTTCCAGACAAGTAAATTCCATATTTATTGTTTTTTAATACCAGATTCTTTATCGTAATATTTCTGCAATCATAGCAATATAACGTACCGGCATTTGAAGAACCATCTATTACAATATCTGACAAGCTGTTCAGGTAATAAATCGGCTTACCATTAACAAGATTACTCTGGTCAATAATATTCCCTTTTCCATCATCTCCAAAATCATATCGATTTGCAATCATACTGTTATTATGTAACTGATTATTTTTGCAATTCTCTCGCAACAAAATACCAGATTCATTGTTTGAACCCGCAATATTTCCTTCTAAAACATTATCATCGGATGAGCCAAGAACAATCCCTTCCAGTTGATTACTTGCACCATTATGGTCCAATATATTGTCACTGGATTCAACAAGAAAAATTCCACTGCGGCCATTCTCCATACAAGTATTATGTGAGATGGTATTATTGTTTGAATCCTGGAGATAAATGCCTCGAAAATTATTGGATATGACATTGTTTTTTATTGAACAACCACTTACCCTATCAAGTGATATACCACATCCTCCGACACTGCTTACTCCTAAAATCTCAAACCCATTAATAGTAACATTGTTTGCCCGGACCAAAAAAACATTTTCATCAACAGCATCAGCCTGAACAATAGTAGTTTCGGGGGAAGCAGAATCTGAAGTTATAGATAACTCTTTATCAACCACCACGGTCTCGATATACTGGCCTTCATTGACAATAATGAGATCATCGGGAGCTGCATTGTCAATGGCTTCCTGTATGGAACTGTAATCTCCATTACCAGTACTATCTACTACGACAGTAGCTGCCGTTGTGGTACTTGCGATCATTGCAAACGTAAGCAATACCAAGAAACAGATTCCCCATTGCATACGAATTTCCCGGAGATTCACAATTCATAAAAAGCAATTCATACTTAGAGAAACGGATCTGAAGAATTATTAAACTCTACATTCACCTGCGATTGATTGCCAGCCGCGTATCCCAGTTCTTCCAAGTACTTTTCTTTTAACTCCTCTGGATAACCTTCAGGCAAATGCTCCAGATCTTCAAGGGATTCAACTTTAGCTCCATCAATCTTCAAATCCTCCTCGATAAGCTCTCTCACGGTTTCATTTGTCTCAGCCAGTTCACGGAGCTCATCCGTTGACAGACGACCCAGCTCATCCCCTTCAAACCAGGGACATGCCGCCTCTTCTTGATTCTCTATATTAGCACTTTCCATGGTTTCAGCATTTATGTGGAAAAGCATTAACCGATCAACTTCCTCTTTTGGTAACAGGTATCCATTTACAGAATCTATTTTTGGATCAGAGGGGTCAACACCGTATGCTTCAATATAATCCATTCTTGCATTTTCAATGATATGCTCCATTTCCTGCTCACTAAGGATTACATCATAATCCTTGCCTTCTTCCATATTTTCTGGAGGAGTACCATCTTCTGTTACGAGTACCATCTTACCACTGTTCAGAATAGTCCCATCCAAGAAGTTTGGCAATTCTCCCTTTGCAAATTTAATGTCATTATTCGTTATTCCATAGTTCTGATAAAGAACTTGGAGTTCTTCATCCGTATAGCTCAGCTCACCTTTTGAACCAATATCCCCCACAATTGCAGCAACTACTGCCACAGTTATGATTAACACTGCAACAACAAGAGCGATTATTCTGGACCTTGTGTCCTTATTCATATTAATCACCTTATTAAGGATCGATTTCATCGACCTCTACTTGATTTACATTCTCATAGATGCCGGTAGAGTTACCTTCAAGTCGAATTGTACATTTCTTTCCACCTACCGCAGCTTTTCCAAAAAAACTTCCACGACCATCTTCAAGGAATGTTCCCTGTAAGAAAAAAATGCTATTCTCATCTTTCAGATCCACTTTTGCCGCATATGCTTCTCCTTCAGATACTGACCAGCCAACAATACCATGAGTTGCATTGCCGGATAGTTTTACTGTCTCATTTTGCCCGTCGAGAATGATTATACCTTCAAGAACGACAAAATCATTCTCATCGATTGTTCCAGAGAGAGTGGCTGCAGCAGGTTTTTCGACAAGTACATCCGAGCGAACTTCTATGGGTGCAACTGCTTGGTTTTCAACAGGCACATATACATGTCCTGAATCCATAAGTACAGTGACAGAGTTCACATTAGAATTTGAGAGTGGGCTATCTGCCTGGATGCATGCAATCGCGACAAAAGAGATCGATATAATAAGAATATACATGAAAATTGTTCTGTATCCTGATACTTGCATGCACATTCCTCAAATGTCTATAACAAATCTCTTCCCGATCAGCAAACTTCATTATTAATTTATATGGCAAAGACGTTAGAATTTTTATTATTAATACATTATGGCCAAAACTTCCAATTGAAAAGGAAACATAGGCTGAAAAAAAGGAAAAACAACACAATCAATACGCTTTTGGCTCCCGTATTAATTCCATATTGATATTATTCATTCGAGAAAGAGAGGGAAGACGCCGCTTTTATCATAATTACTTCTTCTCCATAATTAGAAGTTTCAGCAATTATTTTCAATGCAGGATAGTAAGTGGTTTCACCTGTATATTCATAGGGATTCATGAAAGGAAAGAATAGTGCGCCCAAAAAGCTATACATACTTTGGATTATAAGTAGACTCTGTAAGTCTATTGTTTAATCGCAATCAAGTGCATATTTGCCAAAATTTTTAATTGAATTCATTTTTAATCGGCAGAATACAGATTGATTTTATAGTAAGTACTTCCAATCTTTATGTTCTCTGTGTCATTTGTCCTGATAATTTTCGAAAACTGATCAATACTTTCAGTGCGATCAAAAGGAAGCTTTACCTCTTCTCCAGGATTCGATACTGCTTCTTTTACATAGAGGTAACTTTCCAGCTCTTCAAACGTGAATTCAACGTATTTATCAGGTTGTTCTGGAAGAACATCTGCTCTAATATACATTCCTGCTCCTGGCTGGTATATCACTAGGAAAAAGATAGTCAACAAAGCCGCAGTTAATATCACAAAGGAAATAGTAATCGTATTTGGTCTTCTTTTTAGTTGCATTGCCTTCACCTACACTACCTATTCTCTTAAATCTAAATCCTCACTCAGTCCTCCAAGTAGTTTCCACTTTGTTTCCCCATAATATGGATGTGGATATTGTAACTCTTCTACCATTTGTACCTGGATCAATAGATAGTATGCTTTTTCAGACTCCAGATCAATTGTACATTCATGGAGATTCTTTCCTGAATATTCCAAAATCACTTCATCTTCGCATTCTAATACCATCTCATCATCAGAGTAAGATCCATCCATGGGTGTTGAGGACATCACCTGTACAAAAACCGGCAGATTATCAGTCATTTGGCCATGATCATTGGTTTGTGAGAAAGAGTTTTTGTAAAGGTAGTTCAAGTTCATCGAAAGAGTAACTCTGGAATGCGTTTCGTTTATAGGAACTGCATTAATCTCCAGATCTTCAACATAAACATTATTCCCAGGAAGATCAGACTCAAATGGGAAATACCAGGCAATTATCAAAATAAGTGATACTGCTATCAGTATACCTAATCCAAGAAGCCCCTTTTTCAACCATGGTATTTTAAAGTAGAATGCAATACCGGTGATTATTAGAAAAACCAATATGAACAGAACTATTTGCTGCCAAAATACAATCTTTTTGTTCTCTGGAATATTATCCTGAAAAACATTCCCCTCAATTATATTTTCGTCACCCGCAAACAAATGAAAAATACCGTAGTCATCGTTAGAATTGAAAGTGTTGTTCACAATAAAATTGTTACTTGTACTTTCAATTGACATGCCATTGAAATTTTTTGATAGGATATTTTCATCCAGGGTGTTATTCGAAGAAGAAGGTAAAAGATACACACCAGAGCCTTTGTTCTCTGAAAGAAAATTACCTTTTAAAATGTTTGATGTCGCCGTCCATAACAAAAAACCATGCATTTTGTTATTGCTGCCATTATTGCCAACGATCATATTTTGATGAGAATCTGTCAGAGTCAGACCATAGTTATTAAACGACAATTGATTATTCGTAATTTCATTAGTATCTGAACCTCGAAGTGCAATTCCATAATTCGAATTGTTACTGATATTGTTGCGATTTACAATATTCTGATTAGACAGGTCGAGATAAAACCCATGTTTGTTATTGAAAATACGATTAGCTTCCAAATCATTGTCTGCTGAATTGACCAAATAAATCCCATGTAAAGTATTTAAGAATAAAGCATTGTTTTGAACATGGTTTCGGGAGGAATGATTGATTAAAATACCATCTTTTACATAAGTGATTTTGTTATTGTCGACCCGAGAATTACTCACATTATCTAAAGAAATACCTGCTATAGGTTGAATCTCACTACTCCCTACAATTGTCAAACCAATTATCTCTACATTATCTGATATTACATAGATTATTGGAGATGATGAATTATTAGAAGTAATGATGACATCTTCTGGATCAAGTGAACTGGAACTTATTCTTAAAGGTTTGTCTATTATGAGATTTCCAGTATACACCCCATTATCAATAATTATAGAATCGTTCTCTTGAGATGAAGCAATAGCATCTTGTATCGAAGAAAAAGAATTATTTGTGCTATCGCTATTTACTGTAATTGTTGCTGCAGATACACAATTAATTGTTAAAAGAACAAATGCTATAATTAATATATTTTTGATCATTACAGAATTTCCATTTATAAATTAAAAGTGAACCATAAGGTTCACCTAGATTTCTGATTCAATCAATACTCTTATCCCAAATAAGAGTAGCCTGTTGATGATGTGTCAGTCGAACAGGTATACTGGTAGACATTTTCTTCGTAATTGAAGGATGGACTGTCTGTATCATACCAGTACATTGTAGTTTCTCCGGTCCAGGTATTTGGATCATTCAACTTGAAGAAAGGATCCAGGATATCATTATCGTATCCTCTAAGGACAACAGCATGACAGTTACCCCATTTACTTTCTTCTGTCAGGAAGAATGGTCTTCCAGCATCGATCATATCTTCGATTTTACCAGTTGTATACAACAATGATCCAGACTTCACTCCTCTTGAGAGATAGACACCTTGGTCGTCGAGATAATCCTGTGCTTCAGCAGCGTTCATTTCATCATATCCATTATAGACCCATATGTCCCATATGTCAGGATGGTCTCCAGACCAGTATTCTTCGAGCATCGCTGCACTGGTTTCACCGCATGCGCGTTCAGCAGCATTAAGACCATGGCCATCCCAATACAATTCATATTGACTCCTTTGAGGGACAGTCAAGAAGCTACTACTTCTTGTTCCAACTGTTGGCATCACATTTTCATACATACTAACCGAATCACCACGAAGTCCTAGTTGGCACTCTTTCCCATCAATTTCTACAGAACCAACAAAACCACCAATTCCTCCTTCATAGAATTCTCCATGTAAACTATATTTGCCAGATTTGTCCTTAACATCGACATAAGTTGCATACATTTCTGTTGCACCTTCGTATCGAGTCATGGTCCTGTTTGCTACCTCAGTATAGATTGGCTTTGCTCCCTCAGGAACATCCCATCCAATAAATACCTGTGTAGCTTTCCCAGTTAGCTTTACTTTATCTTTCTTCCCATCCAGTATAATTTCACCTTCAAGCGTCACAAGATTCTCACTGTTGATTGTACCTGCTAAAGATGCTGCAGCAGTTTTTTCAGATACTTTGGTCGTACTCAACTCTTCAATTCTGTCACCATCTGTTGGAACGATCAGAACACCTTTCTTCTCATCAAGATCGATTACAACCTGCCTGACATCTGAACTGTCAGACAGTACTCCTGCCTGAACACTTCCCATAGGTACAAATGCCACTAACATCAGCAGCATTACACCAAAAATTGCTTTTGTTTTCAGTTTTTGCATCCTGTTTACCTCATTTCCATTACTCCAGAGGCAAGATCACGTAAACTTTAAGCACCATCAAAGCCAAAGTTACCATGCCTCAGGGCATTCCGGGGTTCAAGCCTACTTTGCAATTGTTGTTTGGACTCCGGCTCACATTTTCACAATGTGATATGAAGTAATTTGCATATTACTATAAATATATTATAGCCATTAGCACAACAAATTTGTTTGATTTTGGTTTCAAGAGAAAAAGAAAATCGGATGGAATATACTTGATCTTATTTTTGAGAACTGCTGTATAATGACAAAAAACTTATTTACAAAAATAGTTCAAAAGCAGTTCACATCATCATGAACTGCATTGTCAGATAGAATATCAGATCCCCGAAAACAACTGCTGTGATAAATCCTGCGGTAATGGGAATCATGAAAGGAAGACCAGGTGTAACCCATACACTGTCGTTCATCCTGCCATCCCTCAAATAGCCTTTGAGCTCTGCGATGACGTTAGAAGTCAGCTCAGTCCCTGTCCTGGTAAATCCGAAACTTATGCCATCTTCAGTCTCGCTATATGAATCAATCATACGAATATGGCCTTTTTCCAGTTTTGAGACAGGACTTCTGTAGCCGATAAGCATATAGAAAGGTCTTTTCAGATTTTCCTTTAACGGGTTACGCAGCAGGTTGTAAAGGAACAGTCCTATGGGAACAACAATAGTGAGTATCACAGAATTTCCGAAAACACTGAAAGCGAACAGGCCAAGTGGTGGTACTCCGTTGATTGGAAGCTGTGTGCCGTATATCATTATTGCCGGGAAAGTTGGGACTATCAGTGATATGACCATAAGGACCTTCGCATCGGCACCCCCGAAAGCTCCGAGCTGGAAAAGGATATACACGAAGATGAAAATGAAGATGAACGTAAGCACATTCCTGACAAGGTAAGGCAGGCCGAGTCTCATAAGGTCGTAGAGGATGAAGACATAACCGACGCCGAACATCACCACCCATACCTCATTAACAACCCTGCGTGTTTTTATATCCGAGTAGCAGGCGTAAAGTAAAAAAGGCATGCATGCAAGCACTTTCAGTATTTCCATCATTTCAGTGTTTCTCCCATTTTTTAAGTTTCATTACCTCTGACAGGGTTGATCCCCTGCTTATCTCCTCGAAAAGGCGCTGTTCGGTCTTCTCGACCTCCTTTGCACGCCTTGCGATTTCGTATGCACGCTCGCGGGGTATGACCACGACACCATTGTCATCTCCTATAATATAGTCTCCCGGCCTTACGGTCTGGTTTCCACATACGATTTCAGCATTTATTTCACCGAATCCCTTGGGTTCTCCTGCATTGGGGACGTTACAGGTCGCAAAGACAGGCAGGCCCATGGAACGTATATCGTCAATGTCCCTTACTGCTCCGTCTATGACCACACCTGCAATTCCCTTATTAAGGCAGCTCTGGGTCGCAAGACCACCCCATGGGGCCACATGCCTGCTGCCATTGTAGATAACAATAACATCTCCCTTGCCGGCCACATCTATAGCCTCCACAGCCTTTGCCCAGTCACCTTTGAAGGTCTGGACGGTGACTGCAGTGCCAATCATCCTCCTCCCGGAAACCATAGAAAATATGTCCTGCATAGCACCTTTACGATGCATTGCATCCGAAATATTGGGAGTTGAAATCGACGTCAAGATTGAACGAATCTCTTCATCGACCGTCTTTTTTGAAGATTCTGTAATGGAAGGTGAATCCACTGCATCCCTTATTGCCTTCGCAGAGGCAGTTACATCAGCAGAACGGACAATGTTGCCTCCGACAATTACGATATTTGCACCTTCTTTCACTGCCATTGCACACGAGCTGGCATCAAGCCCTCCTGCAATAGCAACCTGTATGTCCACTTCCCTGACTACTTCCTTCATGATGGAAAGTGAATCTTTACCCATCATCTGCTGGTCTATTCCGGCATGCACGTTGATAATATCGACACCCATCTCTTCCAGCTCCTTTGAGCGGGATACCGGATCTGAGGTCGATATCAAATCAGCCATGATTCTCGCACCATATTTCTTTGCTGCCCTGACAGCCTCAAGAACCGTGGAATCATCCGCACTTCCAAGTATTACAACAACATCAGCACCTGCTTTCGCAGCCATTTCGACTTCCATGGAACCGGTGTCTGCAATCTTCATGTCGGCTACGATGACTTTTCCGGAAAATGCTTCCCTTAATTTTCTGATGGCATCCATGCCCTCACTTTTGATAAGGGGTGTGCCGGCTTCTATCCAGTCGCCACCGCCCTCAATAGCCTCATGCCCTATCTGGATAGCACGATCTGTTTCCAGAAGATCCAGGGCAACCTGAATTATAGGTTTAATCTGATCACCTTCACTTATTTTCTTTATTAGTAAATACTTTAGAGCCTATAAATTTAATCTGGATAAAATCTTAATAATATATAGATCAACTCTAATCAGAGAGAAATGGGCGAAGACAGTGAAATATCCGAACGGGAAAGAAATAAGCTACTAAACAACCTGCATAAGCGACTTTTCTGGGTGGGTGAGCAGATACCAAGCAAGATTATGCTTGACGGAAAGGAAGTGAACCTGCACGAAGTAGTCTGGGAGATAGTTAACAAGAGAAAGTACTCTCCAGAAGATCTTGATAACATACAGATCTTCCTTGACTTACTCTATGAGAAAGAAAAGGAATGTGAAAGACAGCTGGAAGAAGGAAATCTCACGGAGAAAGAGGCAAAAGATATCTTCAATGAAACTGCAGGATTGATGCGCGCCATCATGGACCTTCAGGAATTAGCAGAACCATCAAAGAATATGCATTGTAATGAAACAAAGCACATCTGCAAAAATGTAAAGACAGATGAATGGGAAAGGCTAATGAAAGTTCTCAACTCAAAAAAATGACTGTTTAATTATAGAGAAGAGCACATATCAGTAAACATATATCTGATGGAATTCCTTTAGTAGTCGATGAGATTCA
Source organism: Methanolobus sp. ZRKC2 (assembly GCF_045291185.1). Taxonomy (NCBI): domain Archaea; kingdom Methanobacteriati; phylum Methanobacteriota; class Methanomicrobia; order Methanosarcinales; family Methanosarcinaceae; genus Methanolobus; species Methanolobus sp. ZRKC2. The sequence goes on from NZ_CP146980.1 coordinate 1,573,190, forward strand.
AGGACCATCATATCATTTCAATGACATCTTTTTCAAGGGATATGATAGATCATATACTTGAAACGTCTGAAAAGATGGAACCAATAGCTCTTGGGAAGCAAAAATCCGACCTTCTCACCGGGAAAATCCTGGGAGTACTTTTCTTTGAGCCAAGCACCAGAACACGCATGTCCTTCGAAACTGCAATGTACAGGCTAGGAGGAAATGTACTCAACCTCGGTTCGATTGACGCCAGTTCTATTGCGAAGGGAGAAACACTTGCAGACACCATAAGAGTTGTTGGCAGTTATGCAGACGCTATTGTGCTCAGGCACCCCAAGGAAGGAGCCGCATGTCTTGCATCTGAGTTTTCCACAATACCAATACTCAACGCAGGCGATGGTGCGGGGCATCACCCAACCCAGACGTTGCTCGATCTTTATACCATCAAGCGGGAAAGCCACCTGGAAGGTTTGAAGATAGCACTCGTCGGTGATCTCAAATATGGAAGAACGGTACACTCACTCTGTTATGCCCTCTCCCTGTACGGTGCACAGATCACCATGATATCTCCCGAAGAGTTGAGAATGCCCGAAGAGATAATAAACGACCTCGAGAGCAGAGGCTCAACGGTCACAGAGGTCGATTCTATAGAAGAAGCCATCAATGACGTCGATGTGCTGTACATGACACGCATACAAAAAGAAAGATTTCCTGACCCTGCCGAGTACCAAAAAGTTGCAAACCGGCTGAAAATCACAACTGAGACACTAAAGGAAGCCAGGTCTGAACTCAGGATCATGCACCCCCTGCCAAGGGTCAATGAAATACATCCTGATGTGGATGAAACCGTTCATGCATGTTATTTCAAACAGGCATTCTATGGTGTACCTGTGCGTATGGCACTCATGGCACTTGTACTGGGGGCGATGGAGTAATGGGCGAAGAAAAAGAACTAAGGGTACGCAGGATAGAAAACGGTACGGTAATAGATCACATTACAGCAGGTCATGCCCTCATCGTGCTCAGAATACTGGGCATCCCTGACTCCAGCGAGGGAGTTGTGAGTGTTCTGCTGAATTCACCAGGAGAGCATGGGAAAAAGGATGTTGTCAAGATAGAGAAGAGGGAACTCAAAGTAGCTGAAGTTGACAGGATAGCCCTTATCTCGCCTAATGCAACAATAAATATCATACGCAATTTTAATGTTTCCCAGAAAAAGAGAGTCCATATTCCGGAATTCATAGAAGGTGTGGTAAGGTGTATAAACCCTAATTGTATTTCCAACAGCAATGAACCCATAACATCCAAGTTCAATGTCACTGTCGATGATGACAACATAAAACTTCGCTGCATATACTGTGGAAGAATCATATCAGAGAACATTGCAAGGCATCTGCTCTGAGCAACTCAAAAAATAAAAAAAGGAATATTGGAGGTATAGACGACATAGCACCCGAGCGAAGAATTCTGGTGCTAATATACAAATATATAAAGACATATATATAATATGTATGGCTATTATTAATGATAAAACGTGAAGATTTGTGAACGTAAATAGAATTATCTGTGCCACATTTGTTCACAAAAACTGTTAAAGTTAAAATTTCAAGGATATGCTGTAAGAAAAAAAGATAATTATAGCATAATCATATTCCGAGAATATCATTCATTGTGTAGACACCCGGCTTTGCATTTGCAATCCATACAGCTGCCTTTACTGCGCCACTTGCAAAAGATTGTCGCGAATGTGCCTGGTGTTTGATCTCAATCCTCTCACCATCACCTGCAAAGAGTACGGTATGATCGCCTACTATGTCTCCTCCGCGCACGGCATGGATGCCGATCTCTTTTCCACGAGGTGCAAGTCCCTGACGGCCATGAACATAGTCTTTGCCCCCAAGAGTCTCACTGATGACATCCGCAGCCCGGAGAGCAGTACCGCTTGGAGCATCCTTCTTCTGGTTGTGATGTGCTTCGATAATTTCGATATCCATATCTCCAAGATACTTTGCAGCTTCTTTTAATATTTTAAAGAAAACATTCACACCTACGGAATAGTTCGGTGAGATGATACCTGCAACGTTGTTCTTCAGTATGGATTCCTCGATCAGAGCCTTTTGTTCAGCAGTCAGGCCTGTCGTACCTATGACCAGACTGACACCGCATGAAGCAACGCGCGGAGCGTTGACAACAGTTGCTTGCGCAATGGTGAAATCAATTAGTACATCAGTCTTCGATGATGCAAGAACAGATTCCATGTCATTTACATCCGAGATGGGAACATCAAGGGTGCCCAGCTGGGAAACTTCACCGGCATCCATTCCTATGTTCACAAGGTCAAATGCCGCAGACAGTCTGGCATCTTCAGCCGTTAGAATTTTCGAGATAATGAGTTTTCCCATCTTTCCAGATGCACCGGTTATTGCTATGTTAATCATGATATGCACCCCAGTCCGCGAAGAACATCTGTCAGAACCTTATCATTCTCTTCGGCCAGCGGTGCAAGAGGAAGCCTCAGATCTCCGCTTGCAAGTCCCATCAGTTCCACAGCGCGCTTGACAGGTATAGGATTAGTCTCCGAAAAAAGTGCCCTGATAAGCGGGGCCATCTTAAAGTGCATCTCTCTGGCAGTCTTCAGGTCTCCTTTGCTTGCAGCATCCACAAGCTTTACCATCATTTCAGGGACTACGTTTGCAACAACGGATATTACACCGCTGCCTCCCAGAGTTACTATGGGTAATGTCAGGTCATCTTCCCCGGAAAGAATCTCGAAGTCCTCATTAACTGTCAGTTCAAGTATACGCGATATCTTTTCCAGACTTCCGCTCGCTTCCTTGACAGCAACGATATTATCGACTTCGGCTAGCTCTGCAATGATTTCAGCAGAGATATCCTGCCCTGTACGGGAAGGTACATTGTATAAAATAATTGGAATGTCCGCAGCTTCGGCTATAGCCTTGAAATGGGCCATGAGCCCGGCCTTATTGGACTTATTATAGTAAGGAGAAATAACAAGAGCTGCATCAGCTCCCACATCAGCCGCATGTTTGGTAAGTTCCACCGCCTCAACCGTATTGTTGGACCCTGTACCAGCTACTACCGGTACACTGGCACAATCCATCGCAATGTCGATCAACTCTTTGTGCTCAGCCATTGAGAGAGTTGCCGATTCACCGGTCGTACCACAGGCAACTATACCTGAAACACCGCCGTCTTCAACAAAAGAGACAATATTCCTCAGACTTTCAGAATCAATTGTATTATCCTTAGAAAACGGGGTTACAAGCGCGGGTAGAACTCCTTCGAACATGGGATCGTCCCCTCAAAGGTTATTCTTTAGGCTTGTGGGTCATCTTTCTTGTTACGTAGCCTGCAACACGATTCCTGATAACCTTGCTCTCGATAGTTGTGTACTTTGTTACAAGGTGCTTGTTCGTGTCGAAGTCTGTTGTAAAACTGTTACCATAATTATCAACTAAGCGTAATGCAATGTTCTTGATATTAGTCTGTCTAATATTTCCCATGAAAATTCTCCATTAGTATGATGAAATTGTAAATTGGACTTAAAGTTATGACACTAAGTGTGTATCGGCTTATAATAAAGACTCTTACATTTATATCTTTTGGATTGCAGCCGGGAGAAGATTAACACATCAGATATCAGTCTTACCCATCAGGCGATCAAATGTTCCCGCTTCCGTGAAGACTTTTTCCCGGACACCCTTGCGGTTTATGAGAAGTCCGACGAAAACCGCAAGAAGACCCATTTCCGGGTTTGCAGGCGTAATAATGACTCCAAAGAGTATCACTGTCGATGCGATTATTCCTTTCAGTGCACCCTTGCGATAGGAAATAATATCCGTACGCCTGAATATACGAATATCACGCAGGGTCAGGAACAGAACAACAACATAAGCCAGCATCGAGATATAAACATACATTTGTACACCTGAACCATGCACTTTAGGATGGGATAATATTTCAGCGTTCCCGTATACTTATGGTTTGGATACTCCTGATAGAGCAATCCATAATTTAATTAAAGAACTTATTATATAAAACAATTAAAATGAATGATCAATCCCGAAACAGGATAACACTCCATGTGGACATGGACAGTTTCTACTCATCAGTGGAGGCCAGGGAGAAGCCGGAACTAAAAGGACTTCCGGTGGTCGTTGGCTCGGATCCAAGAAAAGGAAAAGGGAGAGGTGTTGTCAGCACATGTTCATATGAAGCAAGAGAATTCGGGATACATTCAGCAATGCCCATATCCAAAGCATACAAGCTCTGCTCTGATGCAGTCTACCTGCCTGTGAATATGAAACTCTACAAGGAAGTTTCAGCAAACATAATGGACCTGATACGCATCTTTGCAGACAGGTTCCAGCAGGTTAGCGTGGATGAGGCATATCTTGACGTAGGCAAAGGAATCGATGATTATGAGTCGGCAACCCTGCTTGCAAGGAAGATCAAGGACGAAGTATTACGTAAACATGGGTTGACCTGTTCTGTTGGAGTGGCGCCTAACAAAATAATAGCCAAGATAGCCTCTGATTTCAACAAACCCGATGGTCTGACAGTCGTAAGGCCTGAAGAGGTTGAAGATTTTCTGTTTCCTCTTTCTGTCTCGAAAATACCCGGCATAGGGAAAAAGACCCGGCCCATCCTGAAGGAAATGGGTATAGAAACGGTAGGACAACTTGCTACCATTGATGTACAGCTTCTTATTGCACGTTTCGGGAAATCAGGAGTCCTGATGCATCAGCTTGCAAACGGTATCGACTTCAGGGAAGTCAGAGAGAGGGAAGAAGTAAAATCCATAAGTACCGAAGACACATTCCATGAAGATATCTTCGATCCGGTCGCAATACAAAATACCTTTCTTGCGCTTTCGGAAAAAGTACATGATTCTCTTACAAGGAAAAGATTCCGATTCAGGACAGTGACAATAAAAGTCCGCTTTGAAGATTTCAGAACTTACACACGGGCAAAGACCCTGCATGCAGCAACCACTGATAAGGAAGCTATAACAAAGGCTGCTTTGAATCTGATGGAGGAGTTCATTGGAAAGGGAAGGTTCAGGCTTCTCGGAATAGGTGTGAGCAAACTTGAGAAAATAGATGAGAAGCAAACGCTGCTTGACGACTTTTTCTAAAAACAATTAATACAAGATCCCTGAACTTTCTTGAAATCCGGATGCAACAATCTACACTGTAGCAGACTGCATCACACTTAATTTTCCAGACAAAGAGCCTGTGTTAACCAAGGGATTTTTGGAGGTTTGATTTAAATACCATCCAAATAGACTTCTTATCTATTGTCTAATCAACGTGGTGTGGGAATTTAATGGAACTTAAACAGAGTATCGGAGACAGCCTTGAAGAGCTAGAAGAAGCAGATGTAGTCATAGGAATACTCACCAAGAATGTAGAGCCTACTATACTTCATGTAATGAACGTAGTCCGTGAAGGAATATTGCAGTATCTTTCTCCGTACAATACACTGATAGTCGTATCAGATGGATTTTCTACCGACAGAACAGCAGAGATTGCAGGTATGTTCGACATATCACCTGTGAAAAAAATAGTTGTCGAACAGATGGGTGTTCCCGGAAAGGGTGATGGGATAAGAACTGTCATGGAGATAGCGCACCAGCTTAATTCAAAAGCCATAGCCTTCGTGGACGGGGACCTCCTATCGATCAAAGGTGAATGGATACAGGAAATGGTCAGACCAGTGTTATATGGGCGTACCGACCTGGTAGTACCTTTCTATGTACGAGACAAGTTCGATGGAGTAATCACCAATAACCTGGCATACCCTTTTACAAGGGCATACTATGGAAGTGATATCCGACAGCCTATCGGCGGAGAGTTTTGTATATCCCACAAACTCATGGAGATACTTCGAAACCACCCCCTATTTCCCACTGATTTTGGTATAGATATATTTATTACCACAGTTGCTTCAGCCGAAAGACGCAGAATAAGGGAAGCAATGCTCGGACTTAAGCTTCATGAATCAACAACAAAATATGCGGACCCCGAATCGTCCCTGATACCGATGTTCAGGCAGGTAGTAAAAACAATGTTCGACCTCGCTGTATATTATGAAGAAAAGAACAAAAAACCGCCTATAACTGACGGTGTGGAAGTATCGGAATACTATGGCCCTATACCACTTCCGGTTGATGTAAACAAGGAGAAGATGCTTGAAACAGTATCCATGCGCTATGGGGAATACGTGGATATATATGATACCCTGTTACCCTCAGACGTACTGCATCATCTGCGAGGTTTTCTTGATGGAAAAGAACAACTGGATGCCGAACAATGGGCCCGAATCGTTTGGCATATTTACAAGGAATACTCCAAAACTTATGATATAGCCCTTATTGATGCATTGAGGGTCATGTGGCTTGCCAGATTCGTAACTTTCTACAATGAGTGCAAAGACATGGATTTCTCGGAAGCTGAGGCATGGATTCGTGAAAATGCCATCATATTCGAAGATTTGCAGCAGGAAATAATGACAGAAAGTTAATACTAATTTTGTCTGGAAGTAACTTTTGGGAGTGGGACATGCAATGGATAATATTAGAACTGTCAGGAAGATAATCAAAAGCGTACCCGTTACAGAAGGTGCGGGAGTGCATCTTAGAAGGGCTTTCAGTCACCATCAGACGAAAGAAACAGATCCTTTTCTGATGTTGGATGAGTTCCATTCAGATAATCCGAAAGAGTACGAAGCAGGATTCCCGTATCATCCTCACAGAGGCATAGATACGATAACCTACATGCTGGCGGGAAAAGTCACACACAGTGATAACCAGGGGAACAAAGGAGTGATCGGACCGGGTGATGTGCAGTGGATGACAGCAGGCAGCGGAATAATACACCAGGAAATGCCGGCAGGAGATCAGAATGGAGAGCTCTGGGGACTACAGTTGTGGATAAACCTGCCTGCTTCCCACAAGATGACAGAGCCCAGATACAGGGAAATCAAAAGTGAGCAGATACCTGAGATATATACCGCAAACGGTACCGGGGTCAAAATTATTTGTGGAGATGCTGAAGGTATGCACGGACCCGTGGAGAATATAGTTACAGAAATAGAGTACCTTGATGTGAAAATACCTGCTAACGGATCTTACAGGCATTCCACAGAAATTGAGCACACCGTGCTGGTATACATCCTTGAAGGAAAAGCTTATCCCGATCCTGAATCGGGACAGGTTGCAGAAAGTGGAAGCCTGGTCATATTCGAGCATGGAAATCTGGCAGAGATTAAAGCCACAGACGAAAATGTAAGGTTTTTGCTGATGACAGGCAAGCCAATCAATGAACCAATTGCCTGGATGGGATCAGTTGTAATGAATACAGAGGAAGAGGCACGGCAGGCATTCGAAGAGTACAGAGAAGGGACTTTTACAAAATAGCATCGCACGATTTCAAAATCCAACAAAACTCACATCAGTATATCCTAACAGCATCAGCAATCCCAGGATTATCGGCTGGTGCACCAGATAGATGAAAAGGGAATGCCTTCCAAAAAGATCAAGCACCCTTACAGATGGTCTATCTTCACAATCACATATCTCAAACTGTCTCTGGTAGCCTTCATAGAGGACATTGCCCGTGAAGACACCAAGAAGGACAAAACCAAACCAGGGGACGAGAGGAAAATAATCAAAAGTATAGAATCCGAAGGGTTTGAAGCCGATCCAGAGCAGCCAGGGGAAATCCACGTAAGCACCCTCCATGAAAAAACCCAGGAGAATGATGAAGAATCCAATGATCAGGGGTGTGCCACGATACTTCAGGAAAGGATAGGCCAGTATGATTGAAACGCCTATAAGGTGGAGTATTCCGAAAACGATCACGCCCCTCTCCAGGAAAAGACCTGTAACGACCGTTATGACAAGACCCCAGAAGAATATGATCAAACCTCTTTTTAGATACTTGGGAAAAAGGTTTTTCTTCCCACCGGAAGACAGCCTTGCACGGGAATAGCTGAGGGTCAGGGATACACCCACCAGGAAAATGAAAATAATAGCAGCACCCCTTCCTATAAGGAGCGGAATACCGGAGTGAATGTCAGTTTCATATATGCCTAAAAAGTACAGATCGAAAAATATATGGTAGATCACCATACAGATGATTGCGATACCACGGAAAACATCAACCTCCCAGAAGCGCTTTTGGAGATATGAATCCATAGTTGCCCCCCAACATAAGCAAAGTTACTTTTTGTCCTTTTCCTGGTCTTTATCCTTTTTGAAAACCGAGGGCAGATGAAGGGCATAGGCTCCATCTTCCTTTATCGCCATGACTATTTCCTTGCGGTCGAGAAGAGAATCAAGATTGAGTTCATATGAACCAGGACCAAGGATACGTACGGATTCCACACGATCACCTTCCTCCTCGGTAACACTGTCCATGTCCTTATCATCACCAATGATATCATCGATCTCCCTGATGATCTTCTCCTCAGGTACATGTTCATGGCTCTCATCAATAACAGCGTGTTCTTCAACCTCAACCTCATGAACCTCTTTTTCAGCACCTTCCATTTCATCTTCCTTTACGTAAAGGAATTTGTTCCAGCCACAATTAGGACATCCGCTCAATATGACAGAAGCACCGTCATCAAAGATAGATTCACATCTGGTACATTTGTGAGGCATGATTCACCGAATTATATAAGCATAATGATATATTAAAATTCTTGCGATAAACAGGTATTTGCATATAAAATGCAAAGCGATGAGGTCAAAGCAATTGGACTATCCTGTAGGATTGCATGTTCTGCACGGACTTATTTCTTATGGTTTCAGACCTGCAAATGCAATCATTACCTTACTTAAGGTACTTGGATACTAAAGGTTCAAGCCTTCTTTTTGTTTCGTGCGGTATCATGTCAGGAGTTGTAGTAATAGCACCTGCCAGGGCATCTTTGCACATGCAGTTTTGCTCAATGCTTACTTTCTCCAGGGCATCCATTAGAATATCCTTTACAGCCTCTTCGTTCTTCATTGCATTTGCAATGACAGTCTCAATGGTGACATCCTCATCATGCCACACGTCATAATCCGTAACCGTGGCTATCATGGAATAGCATATCTCAGCCTCCCTTGCTAGTTTTGCCTCAGGGATAGCAGTCATACCTATTATATCAAAACCAAGTGCCTTGTAGACACAGGATTCTGCACGTGTTGAAAATTGGGGGCCCTCCATGCATACATAAGTGCCTCCCTGCCTGACATTGTACCCTTTCGAGTTTGCAACGTTCGTTACAGTCTCCGACATTTCAGGACAGAAAGGATCTGCAAATCCTATGTGAACAACGATACCGTCCTCAAAAAAAGTGCTTGGTCTTGACCTGGTGCGATCATATATCTGGTCGGGAATAACAATGTCCAGCGGAGCCAGTTCTTTCTTAAGACTTCCCACCGCAGATACGGCAATAATACGTTTGACACCCAGTTTCTTAAGTGCAAAGATGTTTGCCCTTGAATTCAGCTCGGAAGGTGAAATCCTGTGACCTACACCGTGTCTGGGGAGAAAGCATATGGTTTTGTCACCGTGTTCACCTATGGTGATAGAATCGGAAGGCTTTCCGAAGGGGGTATCAATATCAACTTCACGAACTCTGTCCAGAAGATTACCATCATATATGCCGCTTCCGCCAATTATCGCAATATCAACATTTTCGCTGTTCATTTAATTCCTCTGAGAATAAATATCAAATGTAATAGTACATAGTAGCCTGCGAAACCGGTTAAACCAATTTCCAGAACTGGGTTCCATCTTCTGTAACCGATTTAACAATTCCCCTGCGGTTCATCTCTGCCATAACCTCAGGAAGTCGGCCTGGTTGTGCAATCTCAAATGCAAAGGAGTCAAGTGAATGATAAACATAAAGACCATGCCGGATAGCAGGTATATCCCATGTGCTTCTGTCCTCCTTTTCCATGAGGGTCGATATCAGCTCGATCATATCCTCAATAAAATTCCAGGGGAAGACAACCCATGCCCATTCCTCGAGACGTTCACCACAATAATCAGGATCATGCTCAGATGAGTCAAGGTACTGGAGGGTTGCAGTCCTTACTTCTTTGGGGCCCCTTTGATTCACATATTCAATAGAATGCACCAGACTCTTGCCGGTATCTGTGATATCGTCAACTATGAGAATGTTCTTTCCTTCAACGACATTGTCAGCGAGAGGATACTTGATTTTGGGTTCGTCACCTGCGAGTGCAGTACCCAGGTAGTGTTCGATTTTCAGGCTTGTCAAGTCATCAAGACCGAGGAAATCACACAGTACGCGCCCTGCGAACCATCCACCTCTTGCGAGGGCTATTATCATGTCAGGTTCATATCCTGAAGCTTTCACATCATTTGCAACTTCCCTGCAAAGGTCGTAAATGTAATCCCAGTTAGTAACAACACATTTGAATTTATCAGGTAACACCATTTTATCCCTCAGAATCAGGATATAATTTACGTAGACAAGGCATATATCTTTTGGTTTCAAGCACATTCATACGCAACCTTTATCTGCAATGGTATTGTTCTAGGGAAGTACCCTCCCATACAACAAATAGAAGCGATCAAGGAAGCGGGGTGGGGTAGCCAGGAGATCCCGACGGGCTCATAACCCGTAGACCGATGGTTCGAATCCATCCCCCGCTATTGATAAACTCTTTTTCACTAATTTAACATCTTTGACTTTATCAAGTAAGACGTGATAAAGATAACAGGGATGGATTTATCTACCATATTCGGACTGGGGTCCGCAGTATCCTGGGGCACAGGTGACTTTTGCGGAGGCGTAGCTACAAAACGCAGCAGTGTGCTCACGGTTGCTATCATCTCACAGCTTGTTGGACTAGCACTACTGGCATTCTCTGCTTTCATTATCGGAGAAGCTATGGCACCCTGGCAGGACATCCTATGGGGAGCTCTGGCAGGGATTTCCGGTGGTATTGGACTCCTGGCACTTTACCATGCGCTTTCAGTCTCCAAAATGGGAGTTGTTGCTCCGGCGGCAGCAGTATTCAGTGCTATTGTCCCTGTAGTCTTTGGGATCGCAATGGAAGGATTTCCTGCAACTATCCAGCTTATAGGTTTTTTCTTTGCTTTTACAGGAGTCTGGCTCATCTCGAGGGAAGAGTATGGGGCAAAGATGAATAGTAACGACCTGAAACTTTCACTTATCGCTGGCTTCGGCTTTGGATTCTTCATGATATTTATAGATAGAATACAGGGAGCCAGTATCCTGTGGCCGCTTGTTGGAGCCAGGATAGCTTCACTTACAATGTTTTTCCTGGCAGCACTATATCTCAGAAAGGCAGAAATACCGGCAGTCAGGTACATCCCCCTCATGGCCCTTGCAGGCATATTTGATACCGGAGGAAACCTGTTCTACGCGCTGGCAGCCCAGGCAGGAAGACTGGATATCGCAGCAGTCCTTACATCGCTTTACCCTGCCGTAACTGTACTGCTTGCATGGATGTTCCTGAAAGAGCGCTTAGCCCGAAGACAATGGATTGGCGTACTTTCCGTCATGATAGCAGTTGTTCTTATTTCCTGACAAAAGTGTATACGCAGCTTGCAAAAGAGTTTCACAACAATGTTAAATACGAACTGCCCATTTATTAAAGCAAAAAGATGAACAGGACGATCCTTAAATGGTTATGGATAAATTAGGAAGTTCCTTGCAGGATGCCCTCAAAAAACTGGTAAAATCCGGACGTATTGACGAACGCACTGTAAACGAAGTTGTGAAGGATATCCAGAGAGCTTTGCTTCAGGCCGACGTGAATGTCAAACTGGTCATGGAGATGTCAAAGCACATCAAAGAGCGTGCTCTCAAGGAAGAAGTACCCTCGGGAATGAACCCCAGGGAACATGTGATCAGGATAGTATACCAGGAACTGACCAACATCATCGGAAAGAGTACGGATATTCCTCTCAAACCCCAGAAAATAATGATGATAGGGTTGCAGGGTAGCGGTAAGACAACAACCTCTTCCAAACTTGCCCGTTATTTCCAGAAAAAAGGACTTAAGCCTGCGGTTATCTGTGCCGATACATTCCGTCCCGGTGCTTACCAGCAGCTAAAGACCTTGTGTGACAAACTTAATGTTGCGTTCTACGGAGAAGAAGGCAACCCTGATGCCGTGGGAATAGTTGAAAGAGGTCTTAAAGAGGTCCAGAAGAACGATGTCATAATCGTGGACACAGCCGGACGTCACTCTCTTGAAAGCGACCTTATTGTTGAGATGGAAAACATACATGCAATCGCAGAACCTGATTACAAGTTGCTTGTACTCGACGGTGCGATCGGACAGCAGGCAAGCGAACAAGCCCGTGCTTTCAACGAGTCGGTAGGAATATCCGGAGTAGTAATCTCTAAACTTGACGGTACCGCAAAGGGTGGTGGTGCGCTTTCCGCTGTATCCGAAACAAACTCTTCGATAGCTTTTATCGGTGTCGGGGAAACACCTGATGACCTTGAAAAATTCGAGCCGGACAGATTCATTTCCAGGCTTCTGGGAATGGGCGATATAAAGAGTCTCATTGAAAAGGCAGAAGAGGTAATGGGTGAAGAAGAAATCGACGTCCAAGCAATGATGACCGGGCGTTTCACCCTCAAAGATATGTACAAGCAGCTTGAAAGTCTCAACAAGATGGGGCCTATGAAGCAGATAATGCAGATGCTGCCTCTGGGAGGCATGGGTGCCAAGATACCGGAAGATGCGTACCAGGTTACCGGCGACAAGATGCAGCGCTACAGGGTACTCATGGATTCGATGACAGAAGAAGAAATGCTCAATCCGAGGCTTATCGGCAGTTCTCGTATCAAAAGGATTGCCATGGGATCAGGATGCAGCGCCGACGACGTCAGAGAATTACTGAAATATCACAAAATGATGCAAACCGCCATGAAAGGATTCCGTGGTGGAAAATTCAATATGCAAAAAATGATGAAGAAAATGGGTATGTGAGAGCAGTAGTTCTCACATAGAGATTGTGAGACCTAATAGTTCTCACAAATCTCAAAGAAATTCATCAAAAGCTGTTCTCCTTTTTCCGTATGTGCCACTTCCGGGTGCCATTGGACACCGAATATTGGGCGATCTACGTGCCTCATTGCTTCGAATTCACAAATACTTGACTTTGCAAGCTGTATGAAGTCCTCGGGTAGCTTTACAACTTCATCCGCATGTGATGCCCACACAGAGGTCCTCGGACCCAATCCTTTCAGGAGCTCGTCTTCATCAACGATCTCAATCTCGATGTCCGCATATCCACCTGATGAACCCGAACCTACTTCCCCACCGAAAGTCTTTGCGATGAGCTGGTGCCCGAGACAGATACCCAGAATAGGACGGTCAATGCTTTCAATATATTCCGAGCATATACCAGCCCGCTCCATTGTGGGACCACCACTTAGTATAAGCCCGTCAGGTTCTTCGTCAAGTATATCTTCGACGGAGCTTGTGTTGGCAACAATCTTTGTTTCCATGTCCAGATCACGGACAGCACGGTGAATCAGATGGCAAAACTGCCCATAGTTATTGATAACAAGAATCTTTAATTCTCTCATGTGTTTGTCCTTTTGTAATGATATTATAGATAATGTTGCTATTGTAATTCACACTATAAGACATTTTCATACTCCCCGGCCACTAAAACAAATAGTGTTAAGTAAAATCAAAATGTAAACTACATCAGGGAGAGAAAATTTAATATAAAAATAAATATAATTGCCCCGGTTACCACCTTATCAATAGAGGGATTATATTGGAGATAATACCTACGGGCATACCCGGCCTGGACAAGATACTTGACGGCGGGATTCCCAGACCCTCAACAATACTCATAGCAGGGAATCCCGGCACAGGGAGAACAACACTAGGAATACAGAGCCTTTGCTATGCATCCAAGAAAGGCGAAAAGGTTCTTTACGTGTGTCCCACAACAAAAACAGAAGATTCCATACGTGAGATCCTATCAAATTATGATTTTTATGAAAAAGACCTGAATATCCGCACATACAATATCAGTTCGGTAGAGAGGGATCCCCTGACAATGCTGGTAGATCTTGGTAACATAGTTGCGTCCCTGAAACCCGACAGAATACTTATCGATCCGGTCACTCCAATTGGTTTTGGGTTCCCTGAAGCCGAAAGAAGAAGATTCATGTATTCACTCAATTCAGCAATGAACGACTGGAATGCTATTGTCTACCTTACAGGCACGATGGAAACCAGAGAGATGTGCAGGTCAGTTATCAGTGACATTGTTGATGGCGTAATATATCTCTCCCAGAAGATAGATCGCGTGCATACCGACCGTCGCCTGAGAGTCATGAAATTCTGTGGCATGAGTTATCTTAGCGGAGAGCATTTCTTTGAGATATCAGATTCAGGAGTACACATATATCCCAGAATGAAGCCCTTAGTTCCCGAGTCGGAATGGAGTATCGAAAGAGTAGGCTTCGGTGTAGAAGAACTCGAAAGTTTCATGGGAGGGGGGATGTTCAGGCATTCTTCCACATTACTGGCAGGCAATACAGGAACCGGTAAGACTCTTTTCGGTCTGAGTTTCATTGTTGACGGTGCCAGGAAAGGTGAACCGGGTATTATAAGCAGTTTTGAGGAAACACCGGAAGAGATCAGACACTACGCTGCAAATCTTGGGCTGGACTTCAAAGAACTGGAAGAAAAAAACCTTGTCAGAATACAACATATTCCTCCTTCCGAAGTAAATGCCTGTAAACATGCCACAAAACTCCTGGAAAATATTGACGCCATTGGAGCAAAAAGAGTAGTACTTGACGATATCTCAGGGTTAGACCACGCTTTTGGAGATTGTTCAAAAAAGATAGATCATCTCTCAAACCTTATCCGAATTTTTAAAAGTAAAGGCATTACATCAGTATTCATCAGTGGCAATATGGCTGCGGGAAGTGACGTGCTCGTCTCTAAAATACCGATCTCGTCTATTGTTGACAACCTTATACTCCTGAGAAACCTGGAGATAGGAAATGAGATAAAAAAATCCCTTTATATTTTGAAAATGCATGGAAGCAACCATGAAAAACGCCTTATCGAATATGATATCGATTCTGAAGGGATACACCTTGGTGAATTCCTGAATGATATGTGATCTTTCTGAACCGTTCTTTGAATTTCTTTTTTTAGGGAAGCGCAAAAAACTTAAATAATAAACCGTGCTACTATGTGACATAGTAACAAAGAATTAATAAATACATTGATGTATAATTCAGTACATTGGTGTTCTGATACTTTACAATAACATACCACGTAAAAGGGAAGATACTATGACAGATATCGGAAAAAGTATTCGTATAGAAAGAATCATGCACAGAGACAGCAGGAACATGGTCATCATACCTATGGACCATGGATTATCTGACGGGCCCATAAAAGGACTCATAGACGTAGCCGGTTCTATAAACAAGGTTGCGGAAGGAGGAGCAGATGCCGTACTAATGCAGAAGGGAATAGTAAAACACGGCCACAGGGGATACGGGCATGACGTAGGACTCATCGTCCACATGAGCGCATCCACGTCCCTCGGACCTGACCCGAATAACAAAGTGCAGGTCTGCACTGTTGAAGAGGTCATGAAAATGGGAGCTGATGCGGTTTCCATCCATGTAAACATAGGTTCCGAAACAGAAGCCGGCCAGTTGCAGAAACTGGGAACTGTTGCCGAACAATGCAATTTCTGGGGAATGCCATTATTGGCTATGATGTACCCCCGCGGAAAGAAGATAACAAACCCACATGATCCTGAACTTGTGGCACATGCAGCAAGGGCAGGTGCGGAACTTGGCGCAGACATCGTAAAAACCGTATACACCGGGGACCCTGATACTTTCAGGGAAGTCGTGAACGGATGCCCTGTACCAATCGTAATTGCAGGCGGACCGAAGACAAACACTGACAAGGAATTCCTTGAAATGATAGAAGGTGCAATGGAAGGTGGTTCAAGAGGTGTTGCTATCGGCAGGAACGTATTCCAGCACGACAACCCTACAAAAATTACAAGAGCAATAACAGAGATAGTGCACCATAAAAAGTCAGTTGAAGAAGCACTGGAAATGCTTAAATGAACTCAGCCGGCTTTCTGTGTTTGCGGACGTGCTCATATGAATAATAAGATAATCTGGATCAAGGCCGATGAAGGCGACTGGGATGAACGTAAGGCAGTGATCACCACCGGGATGGAATCCGGCGTGGATGCCACACTGGTCGATGCTGCTGATGTTGAGAGAGTAAAGGAACTTGGAAATACTAAAGTAGCTGCCTTTGCTTCAGAGCCCGTAGAGGGAGCAGACATAATTGTAGTAGGCAAAGGCGGAGAAGGTGACGGTACAAAGCCATTACCACCCGATTACAGTGGTTCTCTTGATGTAACAACAGCCCTTCGTCTGAAGGAAAAAGGATTGAAGGTTGCAGGTTATGTTATCATTCGCAACAAGAATTATGAGAACTTTGCAGCAGAGATGGGAAACGTTTGTGATTATCTCATCACCATAGGTACGGACTGGCAGGTAATTCCCCTGGAGAACCTTATCGCAGGACTTCAGAAAAAGGATGTCAAGCTCTTGTCCGGAGTCCAGACCTCAGAAGAGGCTAAACTTGCGTTCGAGACGATGGAGCATGGAACAGACGGTGTCCTGCTTGATACAAAGGACCTGAGCCAGATCAAGAAAACAGCGGAAATTGCTGAAAGTGCAGGTGTCAAGAGCCTTCCAATTCAGACTGCCGTTGTTACAAGGGTCGAGTCCATCGGTATGGGCGACAGGGTCTGCGTAGATACATGCAACCTCATGATCAGGGGCGAGGGCATGCTTGTGGGCTCCCAGGCAAACGGGATGTTCCTTGTGCATTCGGAATCTGAAGAAAGTCCTTACGTTGCATCCCGTCCTTTCAGGGTTAATGCCGGTGCAGTACATGCTTACATAAAGGTAGGAGAAAAGACCCGCTACCTCTCCGAACTTAAAGCAGGTGACGAAGTCACAATAGTAGACGGCGAAGGAAAGCAGAGAACGGGAGTAGTCGGCAGGGTGAAAATAGAAAGAAGGCCGCTGATCCTTGTTGAGGCAGACCTCAACGGCAAGATCATCAAAAATATCCTGCAGAATGCTGAAACCATTAAACTCGTTACAAAGGATAAAGAACCTATAGCTGTTACGGATCTCAAAGTTGGCGATGAGATACTTGTCCATTCAGAAGACATTGGCCGCCACTTCGGAATGAAGATAGAAGAGACAATTATCGAAAAGTAAACACCGGGGTGTTGCTTATGGTTAAGATAGGGACCTTCGATCTTGATAAGAAGCCTGCGATCGTTTCAGTGATAGACGATGATCCGGCAGAGAACGCAAAGGCTGCAAACTGGCTGGGTGCTGACGTACTTGAGCTGAGACTTGATCTCCTCAATTTTTCAGACCTTGATGAAACTAAAAAAACCATTGAAAGAATTAAAGCGAACACTAACCTTCCATGTATTGCAACCAATAGATTACAATCTGATGGTGGCAAGTGGGAAGGTAGCGAGGGCGAAAGAATCAAAGTCCTGATCGACATACTCCCCTTTGTAGAAGCTGTTGATATCGAGCTCAGTGCAGATGAAGAGCAACGAAATAAAGTAATAGAGGCGGCAAAAGCAATTGGAGTCACAGTTATTGTTTCTGCTCATGATTTCAATGTCACGCCTTCCGTTGAAGAAATGGAAAAAATACTTAGCATAGCTCATGAATCAGGAGCAGATATTGCTAAACTTGCAGTTATGGCGCAATCAAAGCAGGACGTGCTTAATGTATTACAGGCAACTGCAGACATGGAAAAGCCTGTGTGCACCATTGCAATGGGTGAAGTCGGGAAGCATAGCCGCATAGTTGCCCCATGCTACGGATCACTTCTTACATACGGAGCAATAGCAAAAGCTGTCGCGCCCGGACAGATCAAGATACATGAATTAAAATCAGCCCTGGAGATACTCTTTTGAGAACAGTTTTCGGTGTATTCGGAGACCCCATAGCGCATTCAAAATCCCCTGACATGCATAATGCAGCTTTCAGGGAGCTCAATATGGAATGTACATACCATGCATTCAGAGTTAAACCAGAGAATCTTAAAAATGCACTTCTCGGAGCAAAAGCAATGGGTTTTGGAGGAGTGAATCTCACAGTCCCCCTTAAACAGGAAGCATTGAAGATCGTTGATGCCGATCCGCTTGCTGAAGGTATTGGTGCAGTGAACACTGTGGATTTCAAAGACGGAATGAAAGGTTACAACACCGACGGACTAGGTGCAAAACGCACTCTTGAAGAAAAGGATGTTGAAATAAAAGGATCAAATGCTCTTATTGTGGGTGCAGGCGGCGCTTCTAGGGCAATTGCATTCCAGTTTGCAAAGGAAGGGGCAAATATAAACATAGCCAACAGAACCGAAAGTAAGGCGGTTAACCTGGCTTCTGAGGTTTCAGCAGTTGGTAATGCCACCGGATGTGGTCTTGAAGACATTAAAAAAGTGATAGCTGACAGTGATATACTTATTAACTGCACTACCCTTGGAATGCATCCCAATACCGATGGAACGATAGCTACAGCAGAGGACATGCATCCTGAACTCACAGTTTTTGATATCGTTTACAATCCCCTTGAAACCAGACTTTTGAAGGAAGCAAAGAAGGCAGGTGCAAAAGCTGTCACCGGTGAAATGATGCTCATCTACCAGGGTGCCGAAGCATTCAGAATATGGACAGGAGTGGAGCCCCCGATTGACGTGATGAAAAAAGCAGTATTGGAGGGACTCTGAATTTGAAAGTCCTTATCATAGGCGGTACCGGAGAAATGGGACAGTGGTTCACCCCTTTCTTCAAAAAACACGGCTATGAGGTTACCGTATGGGGCAGCAGTGGAAAGGTTGATGTCGCAGAGCAAATGGGAGTTGAATTTGCCCATGACCTTGATGCGGCCATAAGTACAAGCGACATAGTAATCGTTACTGTACCCATCAATATAACTGAAAAGGTCATCAGCGAAACTGCACCTAAAATGAAGAGTGGAAGCCTGTTAATGGATTTTACATCTCTTAAGGTAGGACCCACGGAGGCCATGAAAAAATACGCTCCTGAAGATGTTGAGATTCTTGGTACTCACCCTATGTTCGGACCATCCATTCCAAGCCTGCACGGCCAGATATTCATACTTACACCTATCAATGGACGCTGTGATAAATGGTTCCCTGTGATGAGATCGCTTTTTGAGGATAACGGGGCACACATCGAAGTCATCAATCCGACAGAACATGACAGGTTCGTGTCCATTGTGCAGGGACTGACACATTTTGCATACATAACCATTGGCACGACCTTTGACAGCCTTGATTTCAGTGTGAACGAGTCCCGACGCTTCATGAGTCCGGTTTACGACATTATGCTTGATTTCGTTGGTAGGATAATCGGACAAAATCCATATCTCTATGCATATATCCAGATGGAGAACCCGGAAGTACTCAAGGTACATGATGCTTTCATGGAGCAGTGCAGCGAAATGTCTTCCATCGTCAGAAAAAAAGATGTTGAAGCCTTTACCGCAAAAATGAAAGATGCAGCGGTGCATTTCGGGGATACGGCATCGGCACTGCGCCGTTCGGACAAACTCATCAACTCAAAGATAGCTGAGTTTGACAGATTGCTGGCTTCCATTGGCCAGGAAATTGGAGTCAGGCACATATATTCAGGCATAGTGCACACGGGCATTGTTGAGAAAGTGACTCCGAAGACTGTTGTGATCGAAAGCGGAAGCAGGATGACACCACTAAAAATAGAAAATATACGTCTGCTGAGTGAAGAAGAAATGCATCAGTGGAAACTCGACAATCTTGAACATCACTTAAGGGACATATCGGTGCTGCTTCCTGAAGAAGCAGATGCAGACATCATCATGGAGCTTATTTCCTGCAATGAAGGTATCGTTTCCACTAAAATAATTGACAGGTACGAAGGTATCCAGGGAACTGACCGCCTGAGTGTAACATATCGTATTCTGATAATGGGTGACCTTGAAGCTGAAGAGATTCAACAGGAAACTGAAAGACAGCTTAAAGGCATAGGTTGTATTATTCGTGGATAAGAAAAAAGAATGTTCATATCTTACTTACAAGGTCTTTCAGTGCAGCCTTCGAATCTACGGCTTTCACAACCTATCCATTATATGATGGCATCTTTGGTCAAAACTCAGGGTAAATATTATCTGACATCCAGACATGCACACAATGAGTGATAATGTGAATGCTTCTACCCAAAATCCCCAACAATACATCCGTTTCTACAAAATAGGTGTCTTTTTTACCGCAGCTTTTGGAATATATCTGGGAATCCACGGACTTTACCTTATAATTGTGGAAAACAATTTCATAGCTGGTATCCCACTATTTGTTGCCGCACTTTTGATCGCACCTCCTCCGGTAGGCATATACGGAATGCTTAAAGAAAAATTCAATGTTGATATTTCGATGGGTGTAAGGATAATAGCTACAACTCTGCTATTGCTTATTGCATGGCTGAGTCTGCCCTAAAAAAGTAAAAAAGATTGGACTTTGCTTACAAGGTCTTCCAGTGCTGCTTTCGGATCAACAGCCGTCACAATGCCCGTTGACAGCAAGTGGTAAAGTCCAGAAGTTCAAATTAAGGTATATGGCAGTCGAACTTCGGGGAAAGAAAACCAATTGAAGAAGAATATGCTTTATTTTTCCATAATTTATTGAGAATCATGTTTCTGAAAAGAGTTTCATTAAAAAATGTTGATTCTGAGAAGTACGGAGAATACCCTTTTTGCATTCCATCTATCAGGACTCTGCATAATGTTGATTTTAAAAGCAATGTTACATTTTTTATAGGTGAGAACGGGACCGGGAAATCAACCTTACTTGAAGCTATTGCATATCAGGCAGGCTTCAATACCGCTGGCGGCAGCAGAGACAATTGCTTTACACTTGAAAAGTCGGGCTCTTCGCTTGGAGATTTTATCCGTTTGTCATGGATGCCAAAAATCACAAGCGGTTTTTTCCTGAGAGCTGAAACATTCTATGATTTTGCATCCCATATCGATGACCTTGGCCCCGAATCGATCATCCATTACGGTGGTAAATCACTTCATGAACAATCACACGGCGAAGCTTTCCTTTCGCTTCTCAACAACCGGTTTGGAAAAGATGGAATATATCTTTTGGATGAGCCGGAAGCTGCACTTTCACCTCTGCGCCAGATGGCTCTGCTTAAGATCATTCATGATCTTGAAAGCAATGGAAAAGCGCAGTTTATAATTGCCACCCATTCTCCATTACTAATGGCATATCCTGAAGCTCAGATACTGAACTTCAACGGTTCATGTATAGAAAATATTGAGTACGAGGATACCGACCACTACAAATTAACAAGAGATTTTTTAAATTACAGGGAAAGGTATTTGCAGGAACTGTTCAGGAACTGATGCTAAAAAAATTATATTGTTCTTATGATACAATTAAATTTAAAAAACATGAGAGACCCGTAACATCAAGGTCCAGCATCACACCAAGCATACGGTATTTGCAGCTTTTTCAGAGCATGCTTACCGTGCTATCCCGAGAGCAGGAACAGCTATTCCCCTGGCATCCGCAAAAGCATGAAACCTACATGTTTTCACTGTTCAGGCAAGAAAAAAAGGATTTATACCCGTTGCTAATAACCCGGGGAAGATGATATGATTTTAAAAAGAGTGTTCAGACCTTACTCACAAGGTCTTTCAGTGCTGCTTTCGGATCGGCAGCCTTCACAATACCCGATGCCAGCAGGACACCCACCGAACCAAGTTCAAGAGCCGCTGCAAGATCTTCTCCCTTTGAGATACCTGCACCACAGAGAACCTGTACTGCCGGATTGATCTTCTTTACCGCTTCAACTGAACCTGTGACAACTCCCGGGTCTGCTTTTGATACAGGGATGCCAGAACCAATGAGTTCTGGGGGTTCCACTGCCACATAATCAGGGTCAAGAGCTGCTGCTGCGGCTGATGTTGCTACATTGTTGGTACATACTATTGTCTTAAGACCAGCATCCTTTGCAATTGTTATGGATGCATCGATGTTTGCCAGGGTAAGGCGACATTCGGAGTGGTTGATTAGGGTTCCTACTGCACCTGCATTTTTGATAGACTGGACAAAAGCATGTCCTGTAAAGCTGCCTGCACCTACCGGATCAAGACTCTGTGCATATACCGGCAGGTCAACCTGTGATGCTACACGATAGATATCACAGAACTGCGGTGCAACACCAATTTCGATTCCAGAATCATCTGCAACTTCCTTACATGCCTGTGCAACCTTTACGGCGCCTTCTCCTGTACCCTCAAGATATGTCTTAAGATTCAGGACTATTAATGTAGAACTCAAATTCGATCACTCCAATATGAATAACCAGTATAAAGGTAAACAGAAGTATAAAGGTAACTGTAAGAATAAAAAAAGTACGAATAAAATGAAAGGACGTGTGGAAAACCACACGCTTAGAAGTCAGTCATTACTCTGAACTGGTCGATTTCAGGGTTGTTAAGACCTTCAATGAATTTCTCTGCAACCTGCCTTACATCCTTTGCATTGGTGATTGCTCTTCCGACTACAAGGACATCAGCGCCTGCTTTGAGTGCGTCAGGCATTGTGTCGATACGTACGCCACCAGCCACTGCTACAAGGAGTTTTGGTGAGAGTGCCTTGATGTCTTCGATGTTGCCCCATGCATGCGCAGTTTCTTCTATGTCAATTCCACGGTGGAGTTCAACCACATCAGGCAGTACATCAAGCTCCTTAAGTACAGCTACAGGATCATCGCAGTTGAGGGTGTCCATGATAGCATAGATACCGGTCTTGTGGGCTTCCTCGATTGCTTTGTTCAGAGTTGCGATTGGTGCAAGAGCTGAAACAACAATTGCATCTGCTGTTGCGTCTGCTACCATACGTGCCTCGAGGTTTCCTGTATCAAGAGTCTTGAGGTCAGCAACTATGAATGCATCCGGACGGATCTCCCTGAGCTTGGTGACAACGTCGACACCATAGCGCTTGATAAGAGGTGTACCTGCTTCCAGGATTACGTGATCGCTCTTTGGAATCTGTCTGACAATTTCCTGGATAACCGGGAGGTTCGGGTTGTCAAGTGCAACCTGCAGGTATGGTGGGTTCCAGAGTCTGGATACCTTGAATCCCATGATTGCGTGACCCATTCTATCCTTCTCCTTGAGTACCGTATCAATGTCAGGGAAGCCATCTACTGCACGTTTTACTGCCAATTTAGTAGCTCCGTAATTGTATCTGTAGATCCTGTTGTAGTCCTTTGCCTCAGGGTGGATGAAAACACTTGCTACTACAACGAGGTCCTCAATATCGAGGTCACCGAATGCTCCCTCTTCAAGAGCATCTGCAACAGCCTTTGCAACTGCAGCCTGTGCAGGACCAAATATCTGGGCAGCCTGATCCATATTCTTTACCGTAACCTTTGGCACAATAAGTGTAGCTGGCTTTGCCGGAAGATTTGGACGGATAACCGAAAGCAGAGGTGTGTGACCTGCTGACAACTGTGTTAAGCCGTTTGCGAATGCCTGACCTACAGGACCGTCTTTATTTCCGATCATAAGGTCAACGTGTGCGAGTTCTGGGTTCTCGCCAATTAATGCTTCTCCGATTAGTAACATGATTCACCTACGTATGTACAAGATAAATATCAATTTATTTGTAATTTGTTTAATATTAACTTGGTTATATTTCCTTATTAATATTTAATGATAATTTGCAGATATGGAAATTATCATTTCTCGTGCAAAACCAGCGCTTTTTATATTATAGTTGCGGCATGACACCAGATTTGTGCCTTATATAATATAGATCAATAAATAGTTTGTTGAAACTTCTGTTTTCAGTTAGTATATCCAAGAGAATATCGGCACAGACGACTTTATCAAAATAAAAAATCGTTTTTCAAGCCTGATTTAATTTTTTTAATAATTTTACATATACAGTTTCCGTATTTGTAGTCGCCACTTTCAACTCTTGCCCATAGCGGATCAATGTTCCTCCAAACAGATCACCTTCATTTATTTCTCCTTTTAACTCCACATCCCGCTGGAAAGAAGTTTTTGTTTCATATGGAAATCCTTTTGCTTTTGAAAATGAAGTTTCTACAATATCATCATCTAGAGGAATATCCAGCTTTTCCGCTATTTTTTCAATCTCGGCCATTATTGACTTTGTTAGCTCGCTCAATTCAGGACTGTCTAGAACCTCACCCAAAGTTTTGTCATAAGCAGCTGTTACCAATCCAAATGCAGCTATGAACATGTATTTTGACCATATCGATGTTTGAACCGAGTCTTCCCAGTCAAAGTCAATCGAGGAATCATTTAATAATGATAACAATGCATCCGGATAAAAATCAGGAAACATTGGGTCTCTGCCCAGTGATATTTTGCAATTGCCACCTTTTTGATAAACAACCCCGGGACTTTCAATGTGGGTACCAACATAAACACATGAAGGAAAAACAACTCCCTTACGCAATTGCTTTCTTATTCTTTCGTAAATATCAACACCATTTAACAACGGAAGAATAACAGAATTCTTATCGGATATTTTTTCAATTTCAGCAATTGCATATTCTAAGTCATAGGATTTAACCGACAATACAATAATATCACATATTGGAAGATCGCCAACCTTATCCGTGCACAACTTAGGATAAGCAATTATTAGCTCTTTACCTCCTGATTTCTTCAACATTAAACCTTGTGATTTTATTGCGTCCTTATGAGCACCCCTTGCAACAAAGAAAATATCGTGTGTTGAATTGAATTTTTTCGTTACGAGAGAACCAAAGTATCCTCCGACTCCTCCAACTCCAAAAAAGCAGATTTTCATAAACCTGTATCCATTATTTTTTATGCATACTTTGCCTGTCATTGGTTAAGCAACTATTAACAAGTAGCAACCAAATAAATATTAAATAATCTTAGGACATATATTGTTCATTATACATTCATTACATTTCGGACCCACGGGACGGCAAACATTCTGTCCGAACAGCACCATAAGCCCGTTGATATCTTTCCAGTCCTGCTTAGAGACTACCTTCTCAAGCTCTTTTTCTGTTTCATCAGGCTCCGATGTGTCAACCAGTCCCATACGATTGGAAATCCTATGTACATGTGTATCTACTGCTATTACGTCCTGTTCAAATCCATATCCAAGCACACAGTTAGCAGTTTTTCTGCCAACACCGGGAAGTTTTAGAAGTTCATCCATATTGTTTGGGACAACTCCCCCGTAATCCTGTAAAATGATTCTGGAAATGTCTATTATGCGCTGGGCTTTCACCCTGTAGAAACCTACGTTCTTTATCAGTTCCTGTATTTCATCCACATCTGCTTCTGCCATTTCCCGGACACTACCGAATACTTTGAAAAGCTTCTGTGTTGTAGGAATGGTAACATCATCACGGGTTCGCTGGGAAAGGACGGTTGAGATAAGAAGATAGAAAGGATCCCGGTTCACATGAAAATATCCATCAGGATAAAGCTCTTTCAGGCGAGAGAGCACTTCTTCCACATACATCAGAAAATGAATAGTTTAGCAAGTTATAAACTGTTTTCTATAAAGGAGCAGGACAGGAGTCTGGCAGTCCCATACTAAAAAGCACCTTCTCTTGCCCAATTGAATGCACATTCCTATATACCAGATGAAGAGGAAGGAGAATAAATCGGGAATCTTACATGAACGGTTGTTCCGGAGCCTTCTTCACTCTCGATCCATATCTCTCCGTCATGGACATCCGTAATCATTTTGCTCACGTACAATCCAAGTCCGCTGCCGCCATACTTTCTTGCCATTGAACCATCGATCTGGTAAAAGCGCTTAAAGATATTTGAGAATTCATTCTTTGGGATACCTATGCCACTGTCTTTTATTAGAGCATGAACATGATCATTATCCCTGAAAGCCACGATTTCCACGGTAGCACCCTGCGAACTGAACTTGATAGCATTGTCGACAAGGGATCTGAAAAGATACGGCAGGTATTCAACATCACCCTTCACCAGTGGAAGATCTTTTTCAAAAGAAGTTGTTAATATGATTTGTTTTTCTTCGGCCTTGAAGGAAAAGTATTCTGCTATTCTTTTAAGACTTTCCTCAATCCTGATGGGATCGAACCTGTAATTGACATTTCCGGACTTCACGATGCTCATATAGATGAGAGAATCCAGCAGAAAGCTCAGGTGATCGTACTTATCCAGTACTATTTGCATGGCATTTTTCTGCTTTTCATTCAGCGGACCCAGTACCTCGTCGTGTACAAGTTCACTGTACCCCTTAATAGAGATGAGAGGAGTCTTGAGTTCATGACTCAGGTTGGAAATGAACTCGTTTTTCATTCTGTCCAGTGATTTAAGAGCCAGGTTTGCCTCTGAAAGGTCTTCAGTGTATTTGCTGATAGACTCTTCCGCCTTTTTACGTTCGCTGATGTCACGTCCGTTGCTCAGTATAGCAGGTACTCCGTTGTAATCTATAATCTTAACACTCACCTCTATCGGAATTCTGGAACCATTTTTCCTGACATAAAGAGCTTCAAACCTACCCTGCCCTTTCTCCATAAGTGAGACGGTATTTTCCACACATCTCTGCCAGTACTCAGGTGCAACAAGCTTGTTCTTTGATATTGCAAGAAACTCTTCTCGGTCATATCCAAACATATTGCAGGCTGCATTGTTCACTTCCAGAATATCGCCTTCGGTGTTTAAGATCATGATAGCATCCACCGAGTTCTCAAAAAGTGTCCTGAATTTTTCTTCAGAGGACTGTATCTTTCTTTCAGCGTCCCTCTGCTCGGTGATGTCCAAACCCGAACTTAAAACAGTTGTTATTTTTCCGGAAGAATCTCTCATATAGGAATTTTGCCACGATATCAGTTTTTTAGTACCATTCTTCGTTAAGATGTGATTTTCCAAGTATTCAGCAGAATTCAGGTCACCTTTTAATATACTACTGAAAGCATCCAGCAACTTTTCCCGGCCAGCCGGCAGGATAACCATATCAAACCAGTTTGAGCCGAGTAGTTCATTCTCGGCATACCCGAGCACCTCACAACACTTCGCATTGGCAAGGACAACAGTGCCGTTAGCATCCAGAACAACCATCATAGAGC
The DNA here is from genome assembly GCF_045291185.1 of Methanolobus sp. ZRKC2. NCBI lineage: Archaea > Methanobacteriati > Methanobacteriota > Methanomicrobia > Methanosarcinales > Methanosarcinaceae > Methanolobus > Methanolobus sp. ZRKC2. Next base: position 1,600,453 of record NZ_CP146980.1, read on the forward strand.
CGGCAACCTCAAAATATTTTTTTGTCCTTTCACTTTCGGCAACCAACCTGTCATGCAATCTTTTGCTCTTCAGGAGATTATTTGCACGGGTTATCAGCTCTACCCTGTCAATGGGCTTTGTAAGGAAATCATCAGCTCCTGACTCTATACCTTCCAGACGGTCATCTCTGGAGGAAAGAGCTGTGACAATTATTACAGGAATAAAGCAAGTCTCTTTTGATGATTTTATGCGCCTGCATGTTTCAAAGCCATTAATCCCGGGCATCATGACATCAAGAATAATGAGATCTGGTTTTTTATGGCAAACAGCTTCAAGGGCTTCCTCACCACTAAGAGCGGTTATTATGTCATATTCATTGGCCAGTTGTGCTTCTATTAACTGGACATTGACAGGGTCATCATCTACAACCAGAATTCTGGACCTATACTGTTCAATCATATTAAAAAACCAATTAAATTTCTCTAAAAGAAAACATACTACATTTTTTCGTTACAATAATGATAATAATAAATTTACATAACAAATTTGTTTTTCAATAACTACTTGTTTCAACATGAATGTCATATTTTAGGGGAAGTTTTTGCTTTTATATAAATGTACCTGTGGAAATTATCCGTAAACCCCATAATCTCTTAATAGGCACAGGATAATAATGGGCTGATGCTGGAAAATTTACTGATAACGTTGTCCGACTATGCATACCTTAGTCTTTTTGTAGCAAGTTTCCTGGCATCGACTATCCTTCCTCTGGGTTCGGAGACTCTGGTAGTTATACTTATACGATCAGGTTTTGACTTTCTTGCTGTTGTGATGGTAGCCACATTCGGTAACTACCTGGGCGCATGTACTACGTATTACATAGGATTTAAAGGTCGCAGTGATGTTATCGAAAAGTATTTTTCGATATCTAAAGAACAACTTGAAAAAGCTGATAAGTGGTTTGGCAGTTACGGACCCTTCTTGCTTCTGTTTACCTGGCTTCCTTTCATCGGAGATGTTATTACTGCATCTGGAGGAATTTTGAAACTGGATTTTAAGATATTTTCAATCTACGTATTCCTCGGGAAGTTTCTAAGGTACATTGCCATTTCATATATAGCCCTGAATTTATGAGAGAATAAATGCCTAAAATATTGTTGGAATTTTCAGGCTGAATAAATCCTGGTGTTGATGATAGTTTGGAGCTCTGTAGAAATCCTCATTTGAATTGCATAGACAAACTTGGCATACATGACAAGTTTGTGTACTAATAACTTTATTTTCATCTCTTTTACCTGATTCCAGTATTTCCTTGCCTTGATTTCTTCCTCATACTTTCTTTTGAGGACTGAGAACATAGTTTCCACCAGATTTCTGTAATGGTAGATTTTTTCATCAAACTCTTGTACCATTTTCCCACGGAATTTTCCTTTAATCCTCTTTCTTTTCCTTTGTCGTAAAGGAATCATTTGGGGTTTAATCTTTTCTTAAAAGTGTTAAATGAAAAATAAAATTGGTTTTCTACAGAGCTTTTATTTTTATTTGAGTTCACTACAATGTAATATTTTGAGTTCAGTAAACCCATATTTATAGTTTTTTGTTGTCTTGCAAGCATATTCCACATCAGTCGAAGTTGTACTTCACCGTTACATCTTGTTTATTTAATTAATTGTTTCATTTTCTAAAAAAAGGGCGGTAAAACATACGCATATATATACTTTTTGCATTTAATTAGAAAATATTAAATATTAGTAGTGTATACACATGATTGGTGAGAAGGAACTATAGAATGCTCACCTCATTCTATACAAATATTTAGATAAGGAGACATGACAAAAATGACAAATGGAACCATCAAACTAGATCTCTTCACAAAGGAGGACCTAGATGCAATTCATCACACCACATTAAAGGTACTTTCAGAAACCGGCGTCAGAGTAAATCATGAGGAAGCCAGAGATGTTTTTAAGAAGAATGGCTGTGAGGTTGATGACAAAACACTTAATGTAAAGATTCCAGGAAACCTTGTAAACGAAGCTATAAGCAATTCACCTTCTTCATTCAATCTTTATGGACGCGAAAAGGAAAATACTGTAAAACTGGAAAGTGATGGAAGCAAAGTTAACTGGATCACTTTTGGTGTTGGTGTAAAAGTTGCGGAATACCAGGGTCCGGGAAAATACCTCAACAGAGATAGTACACTTCAGGATCTTGCGGATTCTGTTAAAATTGCTGACTGGGCAGAAAATATGGACTACATTTGCCAGCCTGTGACAGCACTTGACCTTGTAGATACACCTGTTGATTCAGCTGTACACGAAGTTCACACCATGATCAAAAATACCTCCAAGCATTTGATGGCAGGAGCAGATGATAATGCTATTAAGCTGCTAACAGCACTTTATGGAGGAGATGAAGAAGAGGTAAGAAAAAGACCCATATATACAGGAGGCGGATGTCCTTCAAGTCCTCTGGAACTCGACTTTGAAATTTGTGATTCCATATTCACATGTACAGAGAACAACATTCCTATCATTTCACTGAGTATGGCCATGAGTGCTGCATCAGCACCAGTCTTCCCAGCAGGAACTCTTGTTACGCACAATGCGGAAGTTCTTGCAGCAATCACACTTACACAGCTCGTTAAACCAAAGCACAATGTAATTTATGGAAGTTCTACCACCTCATTTGATGTAAAAGGTGGTACTGCACCAGTAGGATCTCCGGAACTTGGTCTTATTAGTGCAGCTGTCGCAAAACTTGGACAGTACTATAAGATTCCTTCTTTTGCAGCAGGCTCGTAGGCAGATGCCAAGATCCCTGATGCACAGGCTGGGCACGAAAAGACGATGACTGCAATGTTGCCAGCTTACGCAGGTTCAAGTGTAATCTATGGGGCAGGACTGCTTGAGTTAGGAATGACATTCTCCAATGAACAGCTGATTATTGACAATGAGATGATTAGCATGATCAAGAAATCAATGGAAGGCATTCCCGTTACAGAAGAAACAATGGCTTTTGAAGCTATTAATAAACAAGGAAGCGGTGGACATTTCCTTGCCCACAAGACAACAATGAAAAACATTGACCTTCCATCACACCCAACTCTTTTCGACAGGCAAATGTATGGAGCCTGGGAAGCAAATGGATCAAAGGACATTGCAGTAGTAGCTAATGAAATAGCTGCTGATATTCTGGAGAATTATGAAGTTAAACCAATCGATGCTGACATCCTTAAGGACATGCAGGCAGTTGTTGACGAGGCGGATAAAGCCTTCAGAAAAAACATGTAAATCGATAACAATATGATAAAAATTTTAGGAAGTTGAAAAATGACAACAAAAGAAGAAATTATTGCAAAAGCAAAAGCAGCTATTCTCGATTTCGATGAAGATGAAGCAGCAGAAGCAGCTCAGGAAGGTCTTGATGCAGGCGTAGACCCCGTAGACCTCATCCAGGACGGTTTCACCGTAGCAATGAACGAAGCTGGAAACAAATTTGAGGCTGGAGAGCTTTTCCTGCCACATCTTATCGCAGCTTCTGAAGCAATGACTGCAGGCATAAATGTACTTACCCCAGCACTTGAGGCAAAGGGTGCAGAAACTGAGACGAAGGGAACAGTCGTTATTGGCACAATCGAGGGAGATATTCACTCAATAGGTAAGGACATTGTTGCAACAATGCTCAAGATCGCTGGTTTCAAGGTTGTAGACCTTGGAAGGGATGTAGCAATTGGCGCATATGTTGAAGCTGCAAAGGAAAACAATGCAGACGTTGTAGGTTCTTCCGCCCTCATGACTACTACGATGGTCGCCCAGATCCAGCTCGAAGAAAAGCTCAAGGAAGCAGGAGTTCGTGATTCCGTCAAGACAATGGTCGGCGGCGCACCTGTGACTAAGGACTGGGCTGATAAGATTGGTGCAGACATCTACGGCGAAAATGCTAATGATGCCGTTACCAAGCTGAACGAGATGTTCTAAAATCGATGAGAGTAGATCCCGGAGAGGTACTATGAATACCTCTCTGCCTTTCGTTCCCCTTCTGGATTGTAACTGCATAAATGTAAAAAAGAACCTATAAAAAAAGTATCAGAATGTTTCTTGTTGAATTTACGGAATTGCTTGAAAACTTATCCCCCACTCACACCAAGCATGTGAATTCATAACTAACTGAGTCTTCAGAGGTTGCAATACAGGATAAATTGTATTCAATAATTACAATTTTCAAATTATTCCAATACCAATTATCTATTCAGAATAAAAAACCGATGTCAATAATAGGAGAATTATCCATGGCAGAATATACCCCTAAAGAAAGATTGGCAAGAGCACTTAAAGGTCAGCCTGTTGACAGGATGCCTGCGATATCAGTCACCCAAACAGGAACAGTTGACCAGATGGAAGCCTGTGGAGCCTTCTGGCCCGAGGCTAACAGCGATGCTGAAAAAATGGCAACTCTTGCAGAAGCAGGCCACACCGTAGTCGGTTTTGAAGCCGTACGTGTACCTTTCGATATTACTGCAGAAGCAGAATTCTTTGGCTGTGAGATCAAGGACGGCACACAGGAACAGCAGCCATCCGTTGTTGGTCATGTTGTCAAGACCATTGAAGATATCGACAAGCTCAAAGGTTATGACCTCAACGAGGGAAGAATTAACGTTGTCTGTGATGCTATCAAACTGCTCGCAGATAAATATGCCAGTGATTTGCCCATCATGGGCAGCATGCTTGGTCCTTTCTCTCTTGCACAGCACCTCAAAGGTGATGACTGGTTCATGTCTATCATGACAGATGAGGAATTTGGTCTTGCACTCATGGAATTCACAACTGATTTCAGTGTTGCATATGCAAAGAAGATGGTTGAGAGCGGTGCAGATACAATGGTAATCATTGACCCAACCGCAAGTGCCCAGCTTATCGGCAATGAATTCTACGAGAAGTTCGTCGTACCTTTCCATAAGAGAATCTGCGATGCGATGCGTGAACTCAACGTTGCTACCGTACTACATATCTGTGGTGACACTACCAAGGGCCTCTCACTCATGGAAACATGTGGAGTGGACGGAATCAGTGTTGACCAGAATGTAGATGCTGCAACAGCTGTAGGAAATGTAGAGAGAGCAGTTATAGTAGGCAATCTTGATCCTGTTAACATGCTCTGGAACCAGACACCCGAAGCCATCAGGGAAGAGTCACAGAAGGTACTGGATGCAGGAATTGGCCTCCTTGGCCCTGGATGTGGCATTGTAAGCAAAACCCCTACCGAGAACCTCCAAGCAATAGTAGAGATGGCAAAAAGCCACAAGTATTAATATTAAATTTGTTCCCCGGGACGAATCCTTCGTAGAGTAGTAGTCACAACTTTCCCGGGGAACTTATTTACCTCGTTATTAGTTTCGAATCCGGTTTATTGCATGGTTTGTCTAGTTAAAATCAGAGCTACAAAATAGTTCCTCCTTTAACAAAGTGTCTATATCCATCCAAACCATGCAATTTCCTCCGTAGAATTCCATCTCCACACCCTTTTGTGTCAAGCAAAGGGGTTTGGAATTCTACAAACATTAAAAATAGCGCGAATCTGCGATTTGATTAAAAATCTGTTTTTTATAAAATCTATCAGAAGAATTCAAGCTATATGAACTATGTTCCTGGACATTCTGCGATACAACCTATAACTCTTGGTTTCATTCTCCCCCTACAAGCTACATTATTGCCATAACCAGAAGATTGCTTATTCTAACGCCGTTCTTTTGATAATAGAGTGCTCTGCTGAAGAGATCTCAATAAAATTCCAAATTGTTTAATAAATAGTACAACATGCTGTCATTAGAATGGAGTCCCTTTTCACAGCAAACTACTCTGACATTGTGTCTACTATAGTAATACTGGCTTTCCGGAATTGTCATCTGCATTGTCCGGAATGATAATAGAACTATGAATTCTTTTGATACATGGTCCTATAGTATACATATGTGGTATTGTGGGATAAAATTGAGGAATTTTTTATCTTCAACTTTTATTCTGGTTTTAAAAACATATCATTTCCTGTTCCCATGCCACTCATTAGAAATGTGTCTTAAGTCCCTTTATTTCTGCTTTTTCAAATGAAATAGCTCCATTTTTAGTAGCTACAGAGACTACACATATATTATAGGACAGAAAAGCATTGAAAAAATATAATGGGACCCCGGGAAATCAATCCATGTCCCTGAATACCAATTAACTTATTGCCTACTGGAATAGACAATTGCCAGGCAAAGTCCTAGTATGCTTAACAACATTCCAAAACCAGGAGCTGCTTTAGATTCCTCAGGTTCGGGTTCGAAACTGGCATTTTCAACAGAATCGGATTCAATTTCTTCCACCACATCTTCTGACTCTTCTGAAGTCTCATCCTCTTCTGGCATCCCATCCACTTCAACAGGCTCCTCAGCATTTGTAGAATCCACTTCAACAGGCTCTGTTTCATCTGTTTCAATTGTTACTCCAAGAGCGGGATAGATATGGAACCCTCCGCTTTCAGACATTCCTTCATCAGAGGTATACAGGCACATGTCATCTGTAAGGTATGTGGCACCATCCATTTTCAATGAAATTGAATGTGGATTCTCGAAAACGATTTCATCTTCATCTGCCTGTGTACATTCAAGTACTCCAAGCGTCTCATCAGTTGTTATGTACCATACACTATCCTTATCAACCAGCCATGTATACTGTAGCTTTACAAAGCTGTCAGATGTACCCTGGAAAAGTTTGTCTGCATAGGTCATGAAGTATATTGCATCATCCTTGCCTGCAAAATCATCTCTTGCAACAAAAAGACTTCCGTTTTCAGTTCTCGTATCAAGAACTCCGGAGTCGAGTTCCTCACCATCCTTCAATAGTGAAAGCCATACTTTGTCACCTTCGACATCTATCTGGTTGCACTGAATACTGTAATTCTCTCCAAGGTCAAATGTCTCTCCTACTGCAAGAGTGGTTACATCCTCAGGCCAGTAGTACTCAAAGAGAAGAGGCACGATTGCGGTCGCATCTGAATCTACTGCTACATAGTATCCTTGCAAGAACGGGAATCCTGCATAGGTGCCATCGTCACCTACAACAACACCTTCATTCAATGTGAGCCCGAAAGGTACGACGTAGGGAGTTGCAGAATAGATAAGTTCACCTTCATCAATGGTATTTTCGTTTGCAACACCGATAGGACCATTTGATCCTTCTGCAGAGTTTTCATAGTAGAATCGCTCAGTCCAGGCGGTATAGTCATTGATATCTGCGAACATAAAATTCCAGTTTGTAGCATCCCATGAGAGATTATCAGACCCTGCATCAAAAACTTCTCCCCTTATTTCGTAAAGGTCGGATGAATTCATTGTAATACCGGGATAGATATGGAATCCTCCGCTTTCAGACATTCCTTCATCAGAGGTATACAGGTACATGTCATCTGTAAGGTATGTGGCACCATCTATTTTCAATGAAATTGAATGTGGATTCTCGAAAACGATTTCATCTTCATCTGCCTGTGTACATTCAAGTACTCCAAGCGTCTCATCAGTTGTTATGTGCCATACACTATCCTTGTCAACCAGCCATGTATACTGTAGCTTTACAAAGCTGTCAGATGTACCCTGGAAAAGTTTGTCTGCATAGGTCATGAAGTATATTGCATCATCCTTGCCTGCAAAATCATCTCTTGCAACAAAAAGACTTCCGTTTTCAGTTCTCGTATCAAGAACTCCGGAGTCGAGTTCCTCACCATCCTTCAATAGTGAAAGCCATACTTTGTCACCTTCGACATCGATTTGGTTGCACTTAATGCTGTAATTCTCTCCAAGGTCAAATGTCTCTCCTACTGCAAGGGTAGTTACATCCTCAGGCCAGTAGTACTCAAAGAGAAGAGGTACGATTGCTGTCGCATCTGAATCTACTGCTACATAGTATCCCTGTAAGAACGGGAATCCTGCATAGGTGCCATCGTCACCTACAACAACACCTTCATTCAATGTAAGTCCGAAAGGTACGACATAGGGAGTTGCAGAATAGATAAGTTCACCTTCATCAATGGTATTTTCGTTTGCAACACCGATAGGACCATTTGATCCTTCTGCAGAGTTCTCATAGTAGAATCGCTCAGTCCAGGCAGTATAGTCATTAATGTCCATGAACATGAAATCCCAGTTTGTAGCATTCCATGAGAGGTTATCAGATCCTGCATCAAATATCTCTCCTGTAAGGTCAACTGCTCCGACCGGCCCAATAGTCGACAACAGAAGAATGAAGGACAGTAGAATGCTCATCTTCCACGATACACTTTTTCCGTTTTTTACAATACTTAGTTTTTCCATATAATCCACCTTCCAATCCACTTTCCAATTTTTTCAGCCTATCCGCTCAAGCTAAGAAATTGCTTTACGAGATTCATACAACTGAAACAAAAAATTCTTAAATTTATTTAGATTTATTAATCAAGTTCGAAATGCAGTAGATCATCGCACAATCAGAACTGGCACCTCGGAATGCCTGAAGACATTTTCTGCTACGCTGCCAATCAATAGATTCTTCATGCCTGCTAGCTCATGCGTATCAATGCTCAGCCCACGCCTGACTAAAAAAGGATGTGTGAACACATCCACATCTGCTTTTAAATTATATTTTTCTCACAATGGCCCTACCAACGTATAAAGCTGCAATATCAAGCAATATGATTAGCCCTAAGTATAGCTCATAGGCACCGTTGAAAGCCCAAAATCCTTCGGTTCCAAACATAATTTATCACTCCAGCTGGAAATACTCTAAAGTATCTATTCCATAATCACTCAGACTATACTTATACACAATCTTGTCATCTGAATAGTACTTATCTTCATCAGCCTTTGCATCGATTATTTCGAACAGGCCTCCTGTAGCAAGTTCTGTCATCCAGAAACGGATTACTAATTTCCAGTAATCTCCGGATTTACCGTATTCAGAAAGTAATGCATCTGACAACACATAATCCCATGCTTCCTGTTTTTCACGAAGGATTTGCATAAGTCTTGGTTTCATTGGTTCTTGCATAATCATCACGTCCCAATTTATTCCTCACCCGTACGAGTGGATTCAAGCAAAGATTCTCCGCTATCCCAGTACATAATGAATACACCAGCTCCGGCTACGGCAGCACCAGCTATTATCCACAAATCGGTGGCACTTCCAAGGAATATATAAAGAGATAGAATAGCAAACAAGACGTAGGTTGTAGATATACTCATACCCCTTCCAACTCCTATTAATGGATAACTTTTGTACAGGAATACGTATGAGAGTCCTAATGTCATTATAGTAATTATTGTCCAGAAAATGTATGGTATGCTTGTTGCTGTTGCTACTATTGCAGTGATCATGACATCTACTCCAAATATCAGAGCGAAAATTGGCGTGATCAGAACTGTCCAGAGGGCTGCTTCGTAGAACAATCTCATGGCAACTCCTAAATCGGAGTCAGATACATCAAGAACCCTGCCTGCAATGGCACCTTCAAGTCCCCAGCCTATTGTTGCTGCGAATCCTCCCAGATAACCCATCCATAGGCCGTCAGGCGCAGCCGGATTTCTCAGTTCATATATTAAGTTGATTGGATTTAAAATAAGTATTCCACCAATAAACAGTACGCCGATTCCAATCCATGCTTTGCTAGTAATATTTTCACCGTACCACAATTTCGCAGCAAAAGCTCCGACTAATGCGGTTAAGATAGAGGCAGCAGCAGCAAAACCTGCACCAACATACCCAATAGCAAGATCAGTCCCATATGCGGCAAAAGGGCCCCCTAGGCCAGCTCCAATGAGATACCATTTGGAGATGTGATACTTTTTAATGTTATTTGAAAAATCACCAATTTTTCCCATTGTGCCTAGCCAGATTGTATTTATGACAGCGAATGCAACTATGGCATAGACTGCCGCTCTGGCACATGTTGCTACAAGCATTCCTTCTGCACCTTCAGGGAATGCTTCAAATGTATCAAATGGTGGAATGTACCAGGATACTTCTGCGGCAGCATATCCTATTCCCCATAAAAGTGCACATAGGATTGCTACGCCAAAACCCCAGTTAACACGCCTTTTATTTTCAAGTTCAATTCTATTTTTTAGTTCTAAATCCATGCAATGCCTCCATATTTTTACAAAAGATTTTTGTGGATTTGTATATTAGCAGGCATCAGTTGATTGTAATGTTATATAAGAATTACTAAACAAATACGAAACTTATATATAATAAAAAATAAAGCAACTTGCTCAAGTACACAAACCCAAAAAATAAAGAGAATATCAATTGATGTTTATACATCTGAATATATACTTTTCTATTAAAAATCACAAACTATTTATATTGGAATTTGGATATGTGAATTTGCAACGATAGCAGAACTGAAAAGTTCCCTAAAAATTGGTGGATAATATGGAATTAGAAATTGGTGATTAATATGGAATCGGAGATAACTATGGAAAATATGAAAAACACAAATGTGAACACTGATAAAATACTTGCTCAGTTGGCAGAAGCTATAGTTGCCAACGACGAAGATGCAGGAATGGAAGCAGTAGAGCAGGGACTGGGAAGCGGATTGAACCCGGTAGAAATGATTGAAAATGGACTTTCTGCAGGAATGCTTGAAGTTGGAGAAATGTTTGAAGATGGTGAAATCTTCCTTCCACAGGTTATGATGGCTTCTGCATTGATGGACAGGCTTGTAGCAGAAGTACAGAAAGAAATTCCAGCAGATGAAAAAACAGAAAGTGATGGAAAGATCGTCCTAGGAACCGTAGAAGGAGATGTTCATGACATTGGTAAGAACATCGTAAAGGTTCTCCTTCAAGCAAATGGTTTCGAAGTATTTGATGTTGGAAGGGATGCACCCCTGGCATCATTCATTGACAAGGCAAAAGAAGTTGATGCAGACATCATAGCATCCTCTGCACTTATGACAGGAACCATGCAGTTCCAAGCCACACTTGAACAAATGCTCAAAGATGCAGGACTGCGTGACAAAGTCAAGACAATGATCGGCGGAGCACCATGCACAGACAACTGGGCGGCAAAGATAGGTGCGGATGTTTATGCAGAAAATGCCAGTGAAGCAGTAACAAAAGCCCGTGAACTTATGGCAATGTAAAACAGATCTGCAATAAATGGAAGTAAAACTATGACCACGACATATTACACCAGAATGGGTGATGGCAGACGCGTCGAAATGACAAAAGAACAAATCAGGAGCGACATTGAAGATGGTATAAATAAAGCGGTTGCGAAAGCAAGAGTCTCTGATCTTTCAGACGATGAGAAAGACCATCTTCTCGAAATATTCACTGCTCCAGAGAGGATTGTAAGCGTAAATCCTGAAGACCTAATTGTCATGAGCACTGATGCTTCACCTGAAACTATAGCCGGCAACTACAGTGAGTTGGGTGGTGTCGGAGTACCAACTGACACCTTAACTGCAAATATGATAGCAGAGAGAGTAACCGGACTTGACTGTGTCATGAACTCATTCCCAGGAGGAAATGCTAAAGGATCAAATGTTGCTTCTATACAGATCCAGCAGGAAACCGAAGCATTACTGATGAACACGATCAACCCAATGTTCTACGTCACCATGCCAAACTTTGGAGCATACTACAAACCAGACGGCCCATATAATAACTGTGGAGACTTGATGGCAGAAGGTAAAATCGAAGAAGCCCAAAGAACCTACGAGGATATCATCCCGGCTTCAGTAAAGGACCTTGTATTCCTTGCTGAAAATGCAGCCGTTGTAGGAGCAGATGCGTACAACATCGACACAGCAGCGGCAGCCGGTGATGCAGAATTCCTGGCCGTACTCAAAGCAACCGAGAAGGTCAAAGAAAAAACAAATATGGGAGTTGCTATCAACATGTCAAATCATTTTATAATGGGCATGCATGGCGAACTTGAGTACGATGGAAAGGTCCTTGGTAGCATGATGCCACACGACCAGGTACTAGTTTGTGAAAAGGCAGGTGCTGACATTTGCGGACCTGTTGCAAACACAAACACCAAGAAATCAGTCGCTTGGAATGTAGCAAGAAGTGTCGCTGTCATGAAAGAAGCTTCAAAGGTTTCTAACATACCAGTACATCCAAATCTTGGAATGGGTGTCTGTGGTGCCCCTATGTCCGAAGTTCCGGGAATTGATGCAGTATCAAGGGCTGCAAAAGCACTTGTTGAGATCGGCAAAGCAGATGGAATATAGTGCGGGCTTGGAGACCCAGTGGGTTTCCTCATCACAAATGAGATGTCTGTCGGTATGCACGGAATCAGGACTGCAGGTGACCTCGTCATGAGGATGCAGATGAAAGGAATGAGACTCAAAGATGCAAAAGAATATGTTGCAAAGAAACTCAACACCGATGTCTTCACCCTTTCTGATGAACATGAAATGAGAGAAATCAGAGAAGAGCTGGGTATCGGAACTATCAGCGCAGTTCCAGGTCAGCCAAAGGGACTTAAAGCAAAAGCCAATATCGCTGAAGTTCTTGATATTGAGATTCCCTGTGTAGACCTCCTAAGGTAAGAAAAATGAACTTTGCCAGAAATGGCAAAGTTACTTCTTTTTTTACACATTAACTAAACAAGAAAACCCTCTTCTGTAGATAGACTGTTTTACAACCTCCATTTCACCATCTTTTTGAAAAACGATATGAGAGGGTTTTCACAAATTTCGCTCACAAGGAGCAATTAATAGCTGAAGTAAAGAGATAATGTAACCCATAGATTTCTCTTTTATTAACCTTCAGGAACAACTTTTTGCGTCTCAAAAAAAAAAAGATCATACGTTCCAGTGAGTTCTAATGTGGTTTCATATATCAACTGATTATGGTCGTACTCAGTCCCATTTTCTTCATTCAGCATTTTGGTTACTTATTTTTTGCAATGTCTTCATTTTATTGACATATCTTATTACTTAAAATAAATTATCTGAATGTTCTTAATTCTTGGCTTTCTTTTTTGTGTACAGAAACAATATTATATATAGTTTTTTCTTTTTAATCACAAACTATATATTATATAACATATGCAGTCCAATTAACAATAAACCACCTGGAACTAGATACACATTACCATAATTTGAGAAAATTCGCGAAAAACAAATTAAACAGGAAATGATGCAATGTGCGAGTATAAAATGAGTAGAAGAGAAAGAGTAAAGAAAGCAATGGATTTTGAAGAACCGGATAGAGTCCCAATATACAATCCAATGAGTTGGACGATCAACTTTGCCGGAAACAATATGAATTGTTTAGGTCAAAAAGAAAAAGATATAAATAGCAACCAGTGGCTCAACAATGTTGATGTACATGTTGATTCTTTGATAAAATCATTTGATCATCTTGATTATGATATTATTATGCCTTATTTAGGGGAGGATGTCTTATTTGAGGCAATGGGATGTACAGTTACCATACCAGATTGGGATGCACCAGTCATATCCAAAACTCCCATCGACAATATAAAGGACTGGGAAAATCTGAACTTCCCAGCTATGGACCATGAGAAAATGCTGAAGCAATATGATGCTATCAGAATGGTCGAAAAAGAATTGAATACAAAAAGGGACGAGGACATATTTATATCCGGTACAATAGGTGCATCCCCATTTACATTTGCAGGCGTGGTGTTGGGAATGGATAAATTCATGTATTCATTGATAACAAACCCTGATGAAGCAAAAGAATTGATCGAATTCTGTACAGATGTTACTACAGAATATGCTAAAGCACAAATTGATGCTGGTGCAGATCAAATCTGGGCTGCTGACCCAACTGCTTCTGGTAGTCTAATATCTCCGGAAATGTTTAGGGAATTTGCACTCCCTTATGCGAAAAAACAAAGCAAAGAGATTCAAAAATACAAAGACAAATATGCTTACCATTACCACATATGTGGCGAAACACAGGATCGACTGGAAGATCTTATCGCTGTGGAGTCCAGTATGATTAGTTTGGATAACAGAGTCAGCTTTAAAGAAGTAAAAGAGAAAGCTGGAGATAAGCTTTGTATGGTTGGAAATATTAATCCAGTAGACATTGTTTGCTTTGGAACCCCTGAAGCTGTAGAACAAGCTGGTAAGCAATGCATAAGTGATGCTGCATCAGGTGGCGGATTTATATATTGGGCAGGATGTGATTTTGCATATGATTGTCCATTGGAAAATATTGAAAAATTCTATGAAGTACCACAATCATACGGCAACTATCCAATAAGTAATACAGAATGAATTAGATTCTGAAGGATTAATTGTTCCTAATGCCCCATTTTTCTTACAAGGATGGAAACGTAATCAAGGTTAGTCTTGGCAAAGTCAAGAATGTATAAACTTACGTAATAAACAAAAAACAACAATACTAGTCGTTCTCATGAATAAATAACAAACAAAGAGATATACGATAATAATCAATTAAAGGGCTATGAGCATATACAATCTAGTCGAAAAATCTTTTGAAGGAGAAACAAGAACAGAAACAAAACACGAAGAACTAATTTTTGAAACCTCCCTCGAGCTTATTGAAAAACATGACATATTTTTTAATGGGGATGAGATTGTCCCTTGTGACAGGGAAATGCCAAATCGTGTATATGCTGCTGCAGTCGAACTTATTGACAAAACGGGTATATTTTTGACTGATACAAACCGGGTTATCAAAATAGATGCTGAGACAATAATCTCCAAGAGCCGGAACGTAAGAGAGAGATTTAACTATGGAACCGGGACAGACGCTTCAGCAATTACCAAAAGGCGGGTACTTGACAACAAGGCGCCTACAATCGTAGGAGGGCCCACTGGAATTTTAGTATCAAAAGACCTATACATCCCCATCCATAGATCATTCATGAAAGTAAATAAGATGGGCATAATCAGTCCCGGTATGCTTCATGATCCGACAGGCAAGATGTACCAAATCCCATTCGAACTGTTCAGTGTTTACGAGACAATGAGCAATCTAAAAGAGGCATGTAACCTTGAAAACAGGACTGGACTATGCTGCATGAATCCACCAATTGTCAGGGACATTGCAGCATTAATATCAATTTCGAATTATACAATCATGAAAGAAGGAGACATTTCAGAGGTTTATCCTCCAGGAAACCTGAAGACAATCTTTGATGAGATGAAAAAGGCCATCCATTATGGCAGAATGGGAATCAATTACGTATGCACTAATGTTGGGATAATGGGTGGTCCGACAAGCATTCATCCGGAACAGTTTGCCATTGAAATGGTTGCGGATGCTTTGATGAACAAAGTTGTCTTTAACTCCAGCCTCACCTTTGATTATCCCACTTATGTCCGTGAAACTTCTTCCAGAATAAAACAATTCAATGCATCAACATCAAAGGATCTACTCTGGGCTTCTTTTATTGCAACAATGGCAATGGCACAAAACAGCAATTGTTTCTATGGTAAAGTAGTAAACAATTCTGCTGGACCCTGTACCGAAATGATGTTTTACGAAACGGCAGTGCAAACAATAGGATACACTGTTTGTGGCATAGATACATTATCCGGGCCTGTTGGAAATGCAGGTGCTGAGAAAAATCATGCAGCAGGGCATGATTCACTCTTTATGGCAGAAACAGCAGATAGTACCCATAATTTGTCCTTGGAAGAGGCAGATATGATCTGTCAGGAAATATTCCAAAAATATGAATCGAAGGTCGAAAGTCCAGACTTTGGTAAGCCATTTAATGAATGTTATGATGTTAATAAAATTGAACCAACACCAGAGTACATGAACCTTTACAACAATTGCATGGATGAAGTGCAGAGTATTATTGCAGAATGCCGATTGTAATTTTTTTGTGGAATTCAGGCTCCAACATTGCGTTTGGCTTAATCCCATACCACCTTTTTAATTAAAATTGCTGCCCCTTATTTTGAATTCATTTTGGATAGGTTTATATACTCAGACATCAATATTAATTTAATTATATATAATGATAGTAAGAATATTGGATTGAATTTAAGATGACAGAAATCGACCTGGACCAGAAAACACTGATCAAAAATTCGGTGTTGATACCAATAGCATTTGCAGCAGGAACACTTATCGCAATCGCCGCGTACACGTATTTACCTCCGACAACTGCTCTCGTATCAGTATTCAGTAGCGCTATCATAGTATCATTATTGACATATGCTCTGGTGAAATCAAAATCACAATAAAAAACCAGCACTCAATAATTCGATACATTTATAGCCTTGCATATGCATTTATCTTTTTCTCGGGCTCGTGGTCTAGCTGGTCATGACGTTGCCTTCACACGGCAGAGGTCGGGTGTTCGAATCTCCCCGGGCCCACTACCTTTGTTTTCCTTATAACCTTACTTGCTAATCCAGGCTTCTGCTTCAGAAAGTTCCTCATTTTTATAAGTTTTCACTGTACCAGGCATAATATGCTTAAATGCTTCAACGGCATCGATCATCCAGCCCACATCTGCGACAACAGCAATCTTTTCAAACGAGTTGAAGTTCTCCACACCAAGTTTCATATCCTCAAGCATTGCACTACGGGAAAATTTTTTGAAATCCTGTACATCATAAAGTAAGCGAATTTTCCCGAATTTCTTTACTTTATCCTCAACTGCAGGAATCAGCACATTGCCATAATCTTCTTCTTCTATTACTCCACTTAAACGGACTGCTATTACATTTTCAGGCATACCCTCTATGAATTCTATCATTTAACTCCCCCTATTCTAACCTGTTTTGTCTAACAAAACATTAACATTGAATTTATTGTCCAAATCATATAAGTCTGTAAGAAAAATAAATCAATAGCTTCGGACTCAACTGGCAATATAACAAAATTATAAAGATACAGTAAAAAATGATGGAAGAATTCACAATAGCAACTTTCACATCATGGAGAAAAAAGAAAAGAATAATTTATTATTCGCTTATCCAGGTTTCTGCTTCAGAAAGTTCCTCATTGCCATATGCTTTTACTTTACCCGGCATAATATGTTTAAACATTTCAACGGCATCAACCATCCAGTCCACGTCTGAGACAACCGCGATCTTCTCAACCGAATTGAAGTTATCAACAGCAAGTTTCATATCCTCAAGCACCGCACCGCGGGTAATTTTTTCGAAATCCGGACCCACGTCGTAGAGTAAGCGAACTTTCCCATACTTCTTTACTTCGTCCACAATTGCAGGAACCAATACTTTATTGTATTCCTCTTCTTTTACAACTCCACTAAAATGGGCTCCTACCACCTTATCCGGCAAACCTTCCATGACTTCTATCATTCAACTCCTCCAAGTCTATGTACTTTGTTTAACAAAGCATTACCTGAGAGTTAATTGTCCGGACCATATAAGTGTGTAAGAACAACAGTTATCCCACGTATTTATCCAGCAATAACATTCATCAATTCAAACTTATTGATATTGAAGAGAAGCATGTCACTCATAAATACAACGGATTTTCCATAAAAGACAGAGAATAATACATTTTATAGAAAAACTAAAACCGGAGAAAGCGATTGCATGCATAAAAATCAAAAAATTGAATAATAAATTGTCGTGTCAAATAAATTCATTATTCAATGATGAAACTGCATTTCATCTCATTTTGCCTACTGTCCTTTGATTCGGCTTCATACTCTTCTTTGTACCGTGGAAGATCAGCACTCACATACTTGGGAAAAACGAGTGATATTTCTTTCCGGTATGTTTCTCCGTCTGTAGTTATACGGAATAATAATTCAGGTTTTGCTCCATTTTTTACCAAATCTGTGCTTCTCATATATATCGTTCCTTTGAATCTGTCTTTTTTGCAAGTGAAGGAAAGGGCATCCATCCACGTGATTATCACGCTGATCCAGTGTCCTCATTTCCGAAATTGGGAAATTATAACCTACACCACTATTATGTATTAAAGCAACATATATAAACAAATATGTTTACAATAATTAACCTATGAGTAAATATAACCAACTTGAATGCAAACATAATCCGAAATCGTAATATGTTATCATTCCGAAGACTAAGCCTATGACCATGCTATCCAGAGACGAACTCAAAGAGAGAATAAACAGCGATGTTCCGCTGGTTCAGAACATGATAGACACCGATACCCAGCTACAGCCAAATAGTTTTGAGCTTACCCTTAAAAGTATAGAATTGCTTAAAGGTTCAGGAGCGGTGGATTTTGATAACAGAGAGAGACAAATACCGGAAAGCGAGAATATAGAGTTCGATAATGAAGGCTGGGCCTTGCTGGAAGCAGGCACATATAAAATAACGTTTAACGAGATAGTAAATATACCTCTGGACCTGGCTGCGATTGCAAGGCCAAGGTCCAGTCTTTTGAGATGTGGAGTAACCGTGGAATCA
Organism: Methanolobus sp. ZRKC2; assembly: GCF_045291185.1. NCBI lineage: Archaea > Methanobacteriati > Methanobacteriota > Methanomicrobia > Methanosarcinales > Methanosarcinaceae > Methanolobus > Methanolobus sp. ZRKC2. The sequence continues at coordinate 1,618,838 of NZ_CP146980.1, forward strand.
GCAGTATGGGATTCCGGATACAGGGGAAGAAGCGAATCAATGTTAGTAGTCCATAATCCTCATGGATTCAGAGTAAAGAGAGATGCACGATTGCTCCAGCTTGTATTCTATAGCCTCCACCGGGAAGTCAGTGAAGGATACTGTGGCAGGTACCAGAACGAGAACTTGTAATCATACTTTAGTTTACGTAAAAATTATCTACAATCAAGCATATGGAGAATGCATGAGCGAAATTGGCAAATCCGTCAGGATGGAAAGGATATTTGACCGTAATACACATAATGCGATAATAATCCCTATGGACCACGGAGTAGGGGCTGGACCCATAAAAGGATTAATAGACATGCCTTCAACTGTTAACAAGATTGCAGAAGGAGGAGCAAACGCCGTTCTCGGACATATGGGACTTCCGAAATACGGACACAGAGGATACGGAAGAGACGTGGGACTTATCATTCACCTCTCAGCTTCCACATCCCTTGGGCCTGATCCTAACCACAAGGTACTTGCAACAACAGTAGAAGAAGCTATCAAGGTAGGAGCTGATGCAGTCTCAGTACACATTAATGTCGGTGCTGAAGATGAGGCAAAGATGCTACAGGACCTGGGACACATAGCACGCAAGTGCGACGAATGGGGAATGCCATTGCTTGCGATGATGTACCCCAGAGGAGCAAAAGTAGCATCCGAGCATGATGTCGAATATGTTAAGCACGCTGCAAGAATAGGAGCTGAGCTTGGTGCTGACATTGTAAAGACAAACTACACAGGAGACATCGATTCTTTCAGGGAGGTAGTCCAGGGATGTCCCGTACCTGTAGTCATTGCCGGCGGTCCGAGAATGGAGACAGATAAGGAACTTCTTGAGATGATTCATGATTCTCTGGAAGCAGGCGGAAAAGGTGTCGCAATTGGAAGGAATGTGTTCCAGTCTGATGATCCGACAAAACTGGTATCCCGCATCTCCATGATAGTTCACAAAGGACTCACTCCGGATGAAGCTCTGGAATCTTAATCGATTCCAATTTTTATTTTAATATTTATCTAATTCTACGTTACAGGTACAGTCGCCTAGTTTCTTTTTTCCACCGGAAACAAGGGGGTCAAGTTCCTGATATATCCTACAAATCAAACATTAGGATAAAATGTGATAATCCTGGATCATACTAGTTATTCCAGCAAAAAATAACACAGAAAACAATGAATAAGAAAAGCAAGGCCAAAGTGTAGAATGACCAATTGAATCATATTAAGTGGTGGTACGATATGAAATATGATTGTATTGTTGACCTTGCTCAAAGCAAAAAATATATGAACATATATATAAAGAGAATGTGAGGCTTTGGTCAAAGTATGTACACAAAAATACGGATAAAACATACATGCCTCATTGGGCAAGTCGCGTTACTATTAAATCCAATGGAAATGTCGGTGTTCTATCTATCATTATAATTGACTGATTTATCATGAGGACATTTTATGGATAAATACGAACAGGTTATTGAGCTGGCGAAGCGTAGAGGCTTCTTATGGAACTCGTTTGAGCTCTACGGAGGAACAGCAGGATTTTATGATTATGGACCCCTTGGCAGCACCCTCAAGCGCAGGATCGAACAAATATGGCGGGAGCTATTTGTAATCCAGGAAGGATTCATGGAAATAGAGACTCCCACAGTAGGCATTGAAAATGTTTTTGTGGCATCTGGCCATGTCGGCGGTTTCTCAGACCCCCTGTGCGAATGCAAAGCATGTGGTGAAGCCTTCAGGGCTGACCATCTGGTAGACAAGATTGTTCCTGTTGCAGATGCACTCAGTAATGAAGAGCTTGACGAGATAATCAGGGAAAGCCAGGTAAAATGCCCTGAGTGTGAAGGAGAGCTTGGTGAGACATATGAATTCAATCTTATGTTTAAGACCCAAATCGGCCCCGGATCAGGAAGACAGGGATATATGCGTCCGGAGACGGCCCAGGGAATGTTCGTAGACTTTCTGAGATTAGCGCGCTTTTACCGGGAAAAATTGCCCTTTGGTGCTACCCAGATCGGAAAATCATATCGTAATGAGATATCTCCAAGACAGGGAGTTATCAGGTTGAGAGAGTTTACACAGGCAGAAGCTGAAATCTTCATAGATCCCCAGGATAAAAGTCACCCGAACATCAAGAGATTTGCTGACACTGTGCTGAACCTGTACTCAGATGCTGCTCAGGAGAAGGGAGAAATTGAGAAATTATCTATCACCGAAGCCCTGGAGAAAGGCATCATTGCCCACGAATTCCTCGCATACCAGATCGGCCTTACCAACCTGTTCCTGCAGCGTGTAGGCGTCTCACCTGACATGATGAGATTCAGGCAGCACAAGAAAGATGAGATGGCACATTATGCTATAGATTGCTGGGATGCAGAAGTCAACACTGACAGATTCGGCTGGGTAGAGGTTGTAGGGATTGCCGACAGGACAGATTACGACCTTTCTGCACACGCAACAGTTAGCAAAACCGAGCTTTCTATTTACAGGGAATACCCTGAACCTAAGATGGTTACACAGTTTGTCGTGAAACCGAATATGGGAAAACTCGGACCACTCTTCAAGGGAAAAGCAAAGGCTGTATCTGAGGCTCTTAAAGCACTATCTAAAGAAGAACTGGATAAGGAAGAAATCAAGATCACCGTGGATTCCGAGGAGATTACAGTGCCAAGGGATGTCGTTGAATTTGCAGAAGAGACTGTCAAGGTCAGTGGTGAGAACATAGTACCTCACGTAATTGAGCCCTCCTTCGGAATAGACAGGATATTCTATACTGTAATGGAACACTCCTTCGATGAAGAAACTGTGCCTGCAAAGGAAGACGTTGAAGAAGAATCGAGGATCATCCTCAGGTTCAAGAACGAGGTTTCGCCTGTCCAGATTGCCATACTTCCTTTATTGACCAGAGAAGAACTTATCGAACCTGCCAGGAAGATCGAAACCAGGCTAAAGGAGAAGGGACTGCTTGTGTCATACGATGATTCAGGTACTATCGGACGTCGTTACAGGAGAAACGATGAGATAGGTACACCGTACTCAATAACCATCGACTACGACACACTCGAAGACAATACTGTGACAATTCGCGAACGTGACAGCATGAAGCAGGTCCGTACATCTATTGAAGGTATAGAGGAGATACTTTACGATCTTATGTATAAAGACAGGGATTTTGAGAGTGCCGGAGATGTACTCTAATACTTTCACAATGCTTGCCACAGGTTTAAAAGTTTAAAGATTGTATATCTGACAAACTTTAAACTTGAAAATATGCCAGAATATATCAGACACCCACTGATCAAACAGGATGCTGTTGAGCAGCGGCTTTACCAGCTTGATCTGGCCGGTAAGGCCCTTGCAGCTTCTACGCTTGTAGTCCTTCCCACCGGACTCGGAAAGACGATAGTATCTCTTCTTGTCATCGCATCACGCTTGGAAAAAGCAGGAGGAAAGGTACTGGTACTTTCTCCTACAAAACCCCTTGTAGAGCAACACGCATCTTTTTTCCGAAAAGTACTATCCATACCTGAAGAAGAAGTACTTACTTTTACAGGCAGCATCAGTCCCTCACAAAGAGAGGAACTGTGGAAAAGTGGCAAGGTGATCGTATCCACCCCACAGGTCATCGAGAACGATATCCTTACAAAACGTATCCATCTGGATGATGTGACGCATATAACCTTTGACGAGGCACACCGTGCAACCGGGAACTACGCCTACACCTATATTGCTGAAAAGTATTTTGAAACTGCAAGGGATGCACTCTGCCTGGGCATAACGGCAAGCCCCGGAAGCTCAGATGAAAGGATAGCCGAGGTATGCCAGGCCCTGCATATTGAATCTGTTGCTGTAAAAACCGAGTCTGACAAAGATGTGGCTTCCTATATCCAGAAGAAAGATATCGAGTGGAAACGAATCAATCTTCCTTCGGAGATGAAGGAGATAAAGGACCTGCTTCAGAAGGTTCTTGACGACAGGTACAAAAGACTCACAGATGCAGGATATCCCATACACAACCATAGGTATGTTTCTAAAAAGGACTTGCTTTCATTGCAACAGAGACTCCAAGGAGAACTGAGAGGCACACCAGACTCGTCTGTATACGGCGCTATTTCCATACTTGCCGAGATCCTCAAGATAAGTCATGCAGTAGAGGTCACAGAAACACAGGGGCTTGGCGCCCTGCGTATGTATATGGAAAGGCTTGACAATGAGGCTGGTTCCAGTAAAGGAAGTAAGGCATCCAAGCGACTGGCAGAAGACCTATATATAAGGCAAGTGGCACATCGTCTCAGAGACTGTGATTGTGAGCATCCAAAAATGGAGCATGTGAAGAAAATAGTACTTGAACAGCTTAGCAACAAGCCGGAGTCAAGAGTTATAGTCTTCGCTAATTATCGTGACACTGCTGAGATGATAACAAAAACGCTTGAAGAGATTGAAGAAATAAGACCTGTTCGCTTTGTAGGACAGGCTTCCAAGTACAAGGACAAGGGACTTACACAGAAACAGCAGGTAGAGATTATTAACAGGTTCAAGGCAGGAGAATATAACACTCTTGTAGCCACGTCGGTTGCAGAGGAAGGCCTGGACATCCCCTCCACAGACCTGGTACTCTTCTATGAACCCGTCCCTTCGGAGATACGAAGCATTCAGAGAAAAGGAAGAACCGGAAGGAAGCACGAAGGACGTGTTGTGGTCCTTGTCACCAAGGGAACAAGGGATGAAGGATATTACTGGAGCAGCCTGTCAAAAGAGAAAAAAATGCAAAGCAATATGCAGATGCTTCAGGAAATGATGCCTCCGCAGGATAAAGGAAATTTCCAGGAAAAACTGATCGAAATGGAAGACAGGGACCAGGTCACACTAGCTGATTTTGAAGGAAATTCCCTGAAGGTTATCGTTGACCAGCGAGAAGTCAAAAGTTCCGTTGCAAGGGCACTTGAGAAAGCAGGTGTTGATATCGCACTTAAAATGCTGGAAGTCGGAGATTATATCCTGAGCGAACGTGTTGCTGTGGAAAGAAAGAGTACAGAAGACTTCACAGGTTCACTCATCGAACACAAACTCTTCGAACAGATATCGAATCTTTCAAGGACATATGAAAAGCCCGTGCTAATACTTGAAGGAAGTAATTTGTTCACAAGCAGGAATCTTAATCCTGCTGCCATACATGGTGCATTATCTTCCATTGCTCTTGATTTTGGAGTGGCGGTGTTGTATACGAGAGATGCTGAAGATACTGCCAGCCTTATAAAACAAATTGCAAAAAAAGAGCAGATAGATGAGAAAAAGGAAATTGCCCTCCACGGAAAAAAAGCTGCCCGGATGCTTCCTGAGCAACAGGAATACGTGATCTCATCCATATCCGATATCGGACCAAAAGCTGCCAGAAGCCTGCTGAAACACTTCGGAACAATAGAGAATGTTATCAGGGCAGACTATGAGGAACTTCTGAAAGTCAAGAACGTCGGTCCAAAGACTGCCAGCCGTATACGGGAACTGGTCAGTAGTGAATATACAGGATAATACAAAGGTACTATCCCTGTAACTTACATGTTCTCTACAAAGTCTTTTTCATTTTTTCAATTATTGAAAGAATTCGTTCCATTATATCCATGTAATCGGATATTTTCCTGACATCATCCTCCGAACGCATGGAATTTGCAAGGGAAATCATTTTTTCCATCAACAGAGACTCAAGTTCTACAGCGGAAGATGAGTCTGACTGTACCAATGAATATTTGCTTGATTCTGGTCTTGATTCTTGTGAAAGGGCATCTGTTTTTGTCGTATCCTCCATCACAACCTGCTTCTTTGTTTCCACTGGCTCAACGGGGAGAGAAGAGATTTCAGGAGAGATGGGAGCTATCTTAGTATCGGAACTGGGCTCTGAATCCTGTTTTTGCTGCAACCTTGCACGCGGATCATCCACACTATCACATACAGGGCATATTACATTGCCGTGGTACCTGAACATAGGTGCTCCGCAAGTGCCACAATGCTGTGCAAGCATGGTTCCGCCGATTTCCAGCATCCTGGAGATCTTTTTTATTGTATCATCGTCCGTATTTGTCATCGAATTCCATCCTGTTTACGCAAAATATATACCAATGAAAGTCTTTTTATAGAACGTAACTATTTAGGAATAACTGAGGTAACTCTTATTTTCATTCTAAAATTATCAAGGTGATCATATGTCAGATTTTGAGCAAGTCATTGAGGAATGCAAGCAGAAGCTGGAATACATAGCTAACGACAATTCAGTCCCGAGAAACATCAGGCGTTCTGCAAACGAAGTTCTGGAAACGTTGAACAAAAAAGATGAACCACTGTTCCTGAGGACTTCATCCAGCATATCAGTGCTTGAAGATATAAGCAATGATCCTAATATTCCCGTTCATACCAGAACCCTTATCTGGGACGTAGCCAGCCAGCTTGAAACAATACCTGTTGATGAATAAGGAGTAATTCATCAGAAATTTTATAGTTGCTTTTGTCCGATGTGCAGGCCATTTAAGGCCAATGCACTCTTTTTTTCCTGAAAGAGGAGCAAGTTGCAAATTGCTCATCTGCTGCTGCAACCTGAAAATGGGGAAATATGATTGTTGATATCTCCGATAGGATCAGATCAAAACTTGAAGAAAAAGATGCAGCCCGTGAACGTAGCCTTGCTATGTCACGTGAAGTGGTACGCAATTGCAGGACAGCCATGTTCAATATACATAAAGGTAAATTTGAAAAGGCTGCTGCGCTCCTTGAATCTTCCGGAAGGTCTGTTAAAGAATTCGGTTTTCTGCTTGAGAAGCATCCTGACGTATACCATTCAGGGTTTGTGGAGCATGCACAGCAGGAATTTGTCGAATGTTCCATAGTATTTGAACTTCTCAGCCACGGAACTGAAACAGACAGGATACCAGGACCCGAAGAACTGGAGGTAGAATATTCTGCTTACCTCAATGGTCTGGGTGATGTGAACGGAGAACTCCGAAGACACATACTCGATCTTATCAGAAAAGAGAAGACTTCGGAGGCAGAAAAATTCCTGGACGTAATGGAAGATATTTACTCATGTCTCATGATGTTCGATTTCCCGGATGCCATGACACGGGGCCTCAGACACAAGACCGACACTACACGCTCGATTCTTGAGCGGACTCGCGGAGATGTGTCAACTGCTATCCGGCAGTTAAAGCTGGAAAACGCGATGAGGGATTTTGAGAGAAAACTAGATTAATTTTCTTTATCATAGTTACCTAAGAGGACTGTTTATGAGATTCGATCCTGATGAGATAAAAGACAAGGCTAATGAAGATTTTGACAGCACATGGAATGCGGGAAAAGAGTTCGTAAAAAAAACAGGACTAAACGAACAGTACCCTCATATGTCCATAAAATATGGAAAACCGCATCCAATATACGAAACCATCTCAAGACTACGTGAAGCATATCTTCGCATGGGCTTTGAAGAGATGATGAATCCCCTTATAGTTGATGAAAGAGAGGTTCACAAGCAGTTCGGGCACGAGGCCCTTGCAGTCCTTGACAGATGTTATTACCTTGCCGGCCTGCCACGTCCGAACGTAGGGATCTCTGACGAGAGCATAGATGCCATAAATACAATCCTAGGGGATATCGGTGAAGAAGGAATCGAGACTATAAGGAAAATCCTGCACTCCTATAAAAAAGGAGATATCGAAGGAGACGACCTTATTCCTGAAATATCAGCTGCCATCAATGTTTCCGATTCTCTGGTAGTCGAGATGATAGACCAGGTATTCCCCGAATTCAAGGAACTGGTACCCCAGTCCACAAGAAGAACCCTGAGAAGCCACATGACTTCCGGCTGGTTCATCAGTCTTGCATCTCTTATGGAGCGTGCAAATCCTCCATTCAATTTGTTTTCTATTGACCGCTGTTTCAGGAGAGAACAGGAAGAAGACGCTGCACGTTTGATGACATATTACTCGGCATCCTGTGTGATAATGGATGAGGATGTTACCGTGGATCACGGAAAAGCCGTTGCCCAGAGCCTGCTATCCCAGTTCGGTTTCGAGAAGTTCATGTTCAGGCCGGATGATAAGCGCAGCAAATATTATGTTCCTGATACCCAGATAGAGGTCTTTGCATACCATCCGAAACTGGTCGGATCAAAGACAAAATACTCCGACGGATGGGTGGAAATTGCCACCTTTGGAATATATTCACCAACAGCCCTTGCAGAATACGGAATTTCCTGTCCGGTTATGAACCTCGGACTCGGTGTCGAAAGGCTTGCAATGATACTGTACAATGCAACTGACATCCGCTCGCTCATATATCCGCAGATCGCACAATATTCCGAATGGAACATGTCAGATGACGAACTTGCAAAGATGATCTATGTAGAGGATGTCCCTGAGACTACAGAGGGCAGGGATATTGCAGAGGCTATTGTTGCAGTATGTGAGGAGCATGGCTCTACTCCTAGCCCGTGCGAGTTCACGGCCTGGGAAGGCGAGATCAGTGGAAAGAATGTGAAAGTCAGTGTCATAGAACCTGAAGAAGAAACAAAACTCTGCGGACCCGCTGTTTTCAATGAAGTGGTTGCGTACAATAATGATATTCTGGGCATACCCGATAATAAGAAGTGGAAAAAAGCCCTGGAGAACCATTCAGCCAGAACGAATGTTAGGTTCCTTGATTCCTTTGCGGCAAAGGCTGCAAGTGACATAGAGCAGGCAATTGCAAATGGTGAAAATGAAGTTGAGACAAGGGTACGTATAGTTAAGGTTCCCTCTGAGATCAATATACGCCTGGAACCTCTTGCAAGCCGCTTCATAACGAGTAAAAAACAGAAAATCGACATTCGAGGGCCGGTCTTTACCACAGTGAGGGCAACGATTGAATAAAGAAAGACTTCGTGAGTGGTTCGACCCACAGGGACGAAGTCTTGAAGAACTCAGGGAATTACAGCACAAAGCCGTTCAAAAGATAAGTCTTGATGATGATTTTGAGCGGCCTGAAACCATCGCAGGTATGGACTGCGCATACTTTGACCGATATATAATATGTGCAATGGTCATACTTGACTATGCAAGCATGGAAATCATTGAGAAAAAACATGTTGTCCGGGAAGTAGGCTTGCCGTATATACCCACATACCTCCATTTCAGAGAGGGATGTGCCATGGTCTCTGTTTTTCTACAGGCATCTACAAAACCGGACATCACAATATTTGATTCGTGCGGAATCAACCATCCGATAAGAGCCGGAATGGCAGCTTATTTCGGCGCGGTAATGAATGTCCCTACTATAGGAGTCTCAAAAAAGATACTATGCGGCCATGCAACCACGCCTGTTGAAACAGGTGAATACCATGAACTTATGCAGGATGGTGAACAGATCGGATGGGTCCTTAAATCCAATAAAAGAAGCAATCCGATAATTATAGCTCCCGGGAATAAAGTTTCCATGAAAAGCTGCCTTGATGTGGTACAACACTGCCTTAAAGGATACAAACTTCCCGAACCCACAAGGCTTGCACATCTTTATGCAGGCGAGATGAGAGATGAACTCAAAAGGAAAAATGAGGAATCTGCATGAGATTATCAGATGGAATTCCGAATATTCGATCAATGATCGACAGTGGTGAACCTGTATGCATTACATTTGAGGATTCTGAGGGAGACTCTTCCGAACTGCTATACTGTGAAATCGTACAAAAGGCAAGATATGGGGAATCGTTCCTTATTGACAGGCAACGCTGTAGTGCAGGAGAGTACATCCTTGGAAGGACTTCCAGGAGCCCTGCAGATTACTACCTGCGTTCCGGAAGATATGCCGATATGGAAACTGCTGCTACTGCAGTTGCCTCCCTTCCACGACTTAGGAAGGAATTTGCATCCATTCGCATCGAACCACTATCCGTTAACAAAGGGGAATTCGATGTACTCATGGTGTTTGTTAATCCGGAAAAAGCGATGAGAATCATACAGGCATATGCATATCATTTCGGAAAAGTACCGGATATCAGCACAATAGGAGCTGCATCCATATGCGGCGATTGTACGGCACGCCCTCTCACGGAAGGACTTGGACTGTCCTTCGGATGCAAAGGTTCCAGGAAACATACCCATTACCGGAATACGGAGATTCCTCTCGGTATAAGCAGGGACATCATTCTAAAAATAGAAGAGGGGATTGAAAAAACCCCCGAAACCTATGACTGAAGCATTACAAAGGTTTACTGTGCATTGTACAAAGGAATTTCCTCTGCATCGACTTTTGAAACCTCGCCGATCTTATTGCTCAGGACCCTACGGACACGGGCAATGCACCTGGGATCAAGCTGTAGCCTAAGAGTCGTCGTTTCGCGTTCCTCGTAGTACATCTCACCGCTTTGCATGACCCTCTGTGTAACTACCTGGTGTTTGAGCAATCTTGCCACTATACCGGTCGTCCCCCCTGTAAGGTCATCGGCACTGGTACGTGTGAGAAAGATAATTTCACCCACAGTAAGATTCATTGCCGCAAAGAAATTATGAGGGTTTCGAATCTCGATCGTAAGTAGCCTGTTCTGTTTTAGCTCTGCAATTACACGTTCAGATAAACCGGTTAATGCAACGTATTCCATGTTATCACCCATACATCGGGAATTCCTTTCTCGGACCAGGAGGCTGTTCACTTGTTCTAATATCTTCGGCAAGCCTTTGCATCTCTACCTCAATCTTCTCAGCCTGTTCAATCAGGCTTTCTGTATCGACTTTCAGGTCATAGAGAACGTTAAGCACATCGATCACGACAGCAGCAGCTCTTGGGTCAGGATTCTGACTCCTTGTCGACCCCAGCAGGCTTATGGCAGACATGTTCCGCACAAGACATTCAGACATTATACTTCCTGAAATACCGGATATCGTGCCCATTTTGAAAAGTTCTACCTTATCCTTAATTTTCTCCAGCATATCATTGTTTGTTGCCGCACCGAAGACTTCATGGTCCTCGCTCATTGTGGCGATTCCTGCAAGAGAAACAACCTCCTTGACGTTGATAGCTTTTGCCCAGTCAAGAAAAGCCTTGCTGATATCATAGGCTACCACCGGATTTACAGGAATGTCGGACACTACCATGACAATATTATGTTCGACACTTTCGTAGATTCTTACAGGCATATTTATAAGCCCTTCATAGAGGACGGCAATAGGTGGAAAATGTCTTGAGTCCATAGAACCTTTGTATTCCATCTCCAATTCATCGATAATCTGCTGGCTTGCGATATTACCGACCAGGCCTATCCCCGGAAAGCCTTCTATTAGAACAGGATTTTCAGACTTTATTTCACTTGTGATTATCTTTACATCGTTATCATCGTAATCTGTTTCTGACAAAAAATCACCTTCCAAAAGGAACTAAGTCAACTCCCTGATAAAGATATTACACATACTACATAGATAAGAGCATCGTTTGCCCGTAAAAAACAAAAAAAAGAAAAAAAGGAATATCTCAGATATCCTTATTTGCAAGGAACATCTTCGCCATTTCTATCCTCTGATCAATATCCGGTCCCTCAAGGTCCTCTACAACGGATTCTAGAAGGGTTGGAATCTCAAGGTGCTGAGGACATTTATCAAGACATTCGCCACATTGCACACAGAGAGATGCAAATGAAGACTCATCGCCTGTCAATACACCACTCAGCCTTGCTGCATACATGAGTTTTGTTTGGTCTTCATCGCCAAACATATGCAGGCTGTTATACAATTCAAAGGAGGTAGGGATGTCGACACCTACCGGACAGGGCATACAGTAACTGCAACCTGTACAGCCGGCTTTCATGATCTCACGGTACTTCTTCTCGGATCTCTTAACAAGTTCCAGTTCGGTTTCTGTAAGGGAATCCGGGAGAGCTTCTCCTGCGATATTCAGGTTCTCTTCTACATGGGCTTCCTCGTTCATACCTGAAAGCACAACTGTGACTTCAGGATGATTCCAGACCCACCGCAGACCCCATTCTGCAGCCGTTCGCTTTACAGGAGCTTCATTCCATATCTCTTCTACAGCAGGTGGGGCCTTTCCTGCAAGGCTTCCTCCACGCAAAGGTTCCATGATGATAACCCCAAGACCCTTTGAGGCTGCATATTCCAGTCCTTCGGTTCCTGCCTGCATTTTTTCATCCAGGAAGTTGTACTGTATCTGGCAGAAGTCCCAGTTGTAGGCATCAATTATTGGCCTGAATTCATCCGGCGAACCGTGGAAGGAAAAACCGGCATTAATTATGCGACCGTCAGCTTTTGCTTTGTCCAGGAAATCAAGGATTCCGAGAGGCTTCACCTTCTCCCATAATTCTCCCGCAAGACTGTGAATGAGATAGTAGTCGATATGATCGGTGTTGAGTTTTTCAAGCTGGGCATTGAGGAACTTATCCATATCCTCCCGGCTATCAATCATCCAGGTAGGAAGTTTTGTTGCAAGTTTGACTTTTTCCCTGTAACCGTCACTAAGTGCGCGGCCGAGGAATGGCTCACTTTGGCCCATGTGATACGGCCAGGCAGTGTCTACATAGTTCACACCCTGATCTATTGCGTAGCGGACCTGATTTGTAGCTCTTTCCTCATCGATGTTTCCGTCCTCTTTCATAGGAAGACGCATGGCTCCGAATCCCAATATTGATAATTCGTCCCCGTTCTTTGGTATTGTTCTGTATAACATTCCTATTCTCCTTTTGTCCCTTTGTTCTATTTCTGATCTATAATTCATTATAATGATTGACTGGTCACTTTTTACCTATTCAAAAAAATTATTGCGGAGCCATACCTTCCCAGAGCATCCGGAATCCGTCCTCGATGATTTCATCCATATTTTCCCGGCGATCGGTACTTAGAATTAATTCCACTACAGCCCTGCTGGATTGGTAAAAGATGGCTATGTTAAGCTCCATTGAGTAATCTTTACCTTTCCCGAATCCTTCTTCTATCAGAGTGCGAATGAATTCATACTCCTTTGTTGTTTCTTCCCGGGTAATCTTTGTGATATACGGGGAAGAGCAGAATTGTCCCACAAAAAGAAATTCTTCAGGGTTGTTTACACCACAGTTGATAAAGTTCGACCATAATATCCTCATCTGGTCCTCAAAAGAAGCTTCAGGATCAAGCCCTGTTTTTACACAGGCACTTAGCCTTCTCTTGACTTCAAAATAAAGATTGTTTATGAGCTCTTCCTTGGTGGCAAAGTAGTTGAAGAGGGAACCTGTGGACACACCTGCCTCTTTTGAGATCAGTGCGGTGGAAGTACCATGAAAACCTCTTTCAGTGAAAAGTCTCAGAGCTGCATCCATTATTGCTGTTCTTTTATCTTTGACCTGATTACTCATGTTTTAACTCTCAATTATACATATTGACTAATCAGTCATGTTGTTCTTCTAATATAAAAACCTTCTTTAAGTAACAAGAAAGCAAATCAGATCTAAGGCAGAGGTTGATGAAAACACAAGTAAAGTGATCACGCATATTTTAGCCGAACATGAGGACTATAGGGAAACATCTCTTTAGCAAAAATGGCCTCTGAAGAAGGATATGAGGAGAGTGGAGAAAAATGGGTGAAAAACTACAACAAAGATATTTGAGATTTAATGGATAATGCAATTATTTTTAAATTCTTGAAAGTATATGTATTATTTTGATGATACATCCCCACTCACCAGTTGTTCAACTATTTTTTCAACAAAAGACTTTAGAAGAGAAAAATCGTTATTAAGTGCGTTATCACTAGGGTTCAACTCATCTGAAATTTTTATTTTAAATCTTTCTAGAAACTTATTGATATTAGCTTCCTTTTCATTTCTATATAGATATTTTTTTATTTGATCAAGGAAAGGGGTCTTTTCATCTAATGAAAAAGCGTCTGGATCTTTTTCAAATTCTGAATTATATTGTTCTCTGAATGTACTTTCTACAAAAGATTTTCCTAAAAGATCTTCAATAGTTCCTCCAGCTATGAGATTTGCTTCTAAATCTCTCAAAGTTAATACATTTTTTTCTGTAAAATTTCCGCCTATTCTTACTATTTTGTCTTTATATTTTCTACCTTCCTCATCATCATCTAAAATAACTAAGGGAGATATATCTTCAAAATTTAGCCTACTTGCTATAGAATCAATATTGCTGCCATGACCATTGGTTATAAGAATCGTTTCTTTGGGTTTTAATTTGGATAATATTTTTTCTATTATCTTTTTGTCAGACAAGCCTTCAACTAATAGCTTATGTGGGCTAAGAAAATCTTTGTAAACATTGATACCAAACGCATCTCGTAATACTTCATCATCAATAACTTCAGAATCTTTATTTATTTGTTGATAGATTGTGTTTTTTGCATCGTCTTTTTTGATTATAAAATTTCTTTGCCTAGTCTTTTTATCAATCATAAAACAAGAATGAGTTGCCAAAAATACGTAATTGCTATCTCCAATTCTTAATAGCTCTTTCATTATATCTCTGACTCCTGAAGGATGAAGATGATTTTCGGGTTCATCGATAAGAATAAGTCTATTCTTCATTTCTAAACTATGATTTTGTATAGATAAAGAAAGTATTAAAGAAGCAAATTGATGAAAACCTTGACTTCTCGAATTCATATTAAAAAACTTATTTTTGTTAGCTTTTCCTTTGTCCTTGACATGAACACTACACATTAGTGTTTCAGAAATCTCTATATCAATTGTTATTTCATGCTCCCAAACACTACCAAAATATTCACTTGCATTGTCTGATAGAACTGATTCTAAACCTCTACGATGGGTGTGATTTTCGCTAATCTCTTCTATTTTTGTTTTTATTTCTTCTTCGGTTTTGTAGTCACTCAGAGCAAAAATATTTTTCAAAGGAATATTTGTCGATGGATTATTTTTAAAGTCTTGAAGGTTTATTGCATCAGTTATTAAGTACTCTTTTTCTGGTTTCCAGAAAGAAACTTTACTTTCATATTTTTTAATTGTAGCTACAAGTAAATCTACCAATATGTTCCCAAGTTCCTTTTCAGTAAGTTTTTTAGCTACTCTAAATTCATCTGGGGTAAATCCACTCGAAAGCTTGATTTTTAGATCACCTGTTGATGATTTAAAATAATAGTAGTCTTTAAGATTAAAAGGTTCCCATTCAACACTATAAGTTTCTTGAAAGTAGCTATTCCCTCTTTTTAGGTATACATTTTTTGTGACATTGCTTATATTTAATAAACTTAAAAAAGCATTAGATTCAATAATTTCTTTTTCTAACACATCAAAATATGTTCTATTATTCTCAAATTCAAACTTAAAAAAAAGATCTATATATTCTTCTTTATCATTATTTTGATTGTTCAAATCTAAGAAATTGAATTCCTCTGCCGGTGTTTCCAAAAAAGACATTGCTTGCAATATGCTACTTTTACCAACTTCATTAATGCCTACAAACATTGAAGTGTAGCTATTTCCATATTTCTTTACTTTGAAAATTAAATGCGATATTGATCTAAAATTATGAATTTTTATTTCTTTTAGTAACATATTTCATGCCTTTGTAGCTTTGTCTTTCTAAAATGTTGTTTACTTAGTTTCAATTTCTATTATTTATTATAACAATTGCGACATTAGAATTCTTTAGAAATCCTCAATTGATTGCTATAAACAACCTTGGTATATCTCCTTCTTAATTCACCTAACATCAACAAAATCAAAAAAAATAAAAATAATTCCATCAAATGTATCGGAACACTGGATATCACCATTACTACATGCTTTGAGAAAATATTCTCAAGGCACAATACAAAAATAACATTATTAATATGCCATAAGCAAAGCAATTGTTTATTCTGAAATTAAAGGTGATAGGATGGAAAAATCAATAACATATTTTGACGATGTAGGCCCGGAGAATACCGAAGAACTTCTTAATGCATCTGCAAAAAGAGCAGCTGAGCTTGGAATAGAATATGTGGTGCTTTCCAGTACAAGCGGAGAGACCGCACTCATGGCGGCAGAGGCATTTAAGGACCAGGATGTAAAGATAATCGCAATCACACACCAGTACGGCCTGAAAGAGAGCGGCAAATGGGAAGTTGATGAGGAGAATCTCAAGAAATTGAATGAACTTGGAGTCGTTATGACGACCCAGTCACACATGTTCTCAGGCGTGGAACGTGCCATCCAGAAGCGTATTGGTGGTGCCAGCAGGGCAGACGTGATTTCTGATACTCTTCGTGCTGTTTTTGGAAAAGGATTCAAGGTAGCAATTGAATGTGCTATGATGGCAGCAGACTCGGGACACATACCAGTTTCAAAAGATACGGAGATAATCGCAATTGGTGGAACCCGATGGGGAGCTGATGTTTCAGTAGTACTGAGGCCTGCACATTCCTTTGATTTCTTCAGCCTTCAGGTCAGAGAAATAATTGCAATGCCAAGGGCAAAGGAAGAACCTAAGTAATCTATTCAAAAATCAACCGTTTTTCAGTGAAGCTCCAAGACCATTAATGGCCAGCTCACTGTACTTTTTAGCAGTTTATTCTGATGAACTTATTCAGAAATATCATCATCATCTTCTTCTGCAGTGGTGCTTTTATTCTTCTTCGCATCTGCATTTAACCTGGCTTTTCTGGTTTCTTTACCCATAATTACAGCCATTTTAAGAGCATAAGCAGTCAGAAGTACGAATACGGCAAAAGTTACGATGGCAATAATAAAAACGGTTACGGAGTCCATAAAAAAAGTAAGGAAAAGTACCGATTAAGGTACTTTACTGTGGTTTCTCGTAGAGAGCTGTCTTGGTCATCAGGTTGCCCTTCTTGGAGTGTGGCTGCCTGAAGACACTGTCGTTTGCTTTCTCGATCTCTCTTGCTTCGATTGCCAGCTGTGCTGCTGCACGCATCATCTCGTGACCTGCTGCTGTTGTGAGTGCAACCTGTTCGAGTTCTTTCATCATGAAGCATGCAGGGAAGTTGATCTTTGCGACCATGTCAGCCATATGGAGTGCTGCAAGACCCTTTGCCTTTGCGTATGGGTTGTTGAATCCTGCCCTTTCGACACATTTCTCTGGCTTTGCAAGGATATGTGGAAGCTCAAGCTCCTTACCTTCGTCTACCATTGCAGCAACCTTGTCAAGTTCTTCCTGGATAAGTCTTACTACACCACAGGTTGAGAGGACCTTCATTGCATCGGAGTTGAATGATGCCATCTCTACAGGGTCAAGGAACTCTGTCTTTGCACCGATGAGTGGGTCAACGGTCATGATAATGTAACCAAAGCCTGCTTCCTGGAGTGCTGCACGGTCATCCTTCTTGGTAGGACCGTCTGAAATAATGATGCATGGTACATCCTTGTAGATCTCACGAGCTGCGGTTGGACCTGGTGCACTTGAGTTAGGGCTGATCATAACGTAAAAGTCAGCATCGAATTTTTTAAGCTCCTCTGTTGCAGCAGCTTCATCTTTGCCCATTTTAGGACCGGTTCCAAAAGAACGGATGGTGATTCCTTCTCTTGCTGCGATTTCGTCCTGTACCAAATCAACAACCTGGCTCATACCAAGGTTACCTAGTTTTATAAATCCAATCTTTGCCATGTAAAATCACAGTATTGCAATGTGCGGTGTAGCATATATTACTTTTGGAATAAGGTAAGAGGACACAATATAAGCTATGATGGAGCACTGCTACAGAGCAAACTGCCCGAAAACCTTAAAAGCAATGTAACTTATTTCACATCAATCTCGGCACTTAAATGCTGTTTCATGACGGGATTTAAAATCTAGGTTTGATCAAGTGAATAATACTGACAATTCTGAAAAGAGGATCAAGTTAGTTGTTTTTGATATGGACAGTACCCTGATAGATGCTGAAACCATTGACGAACTTGCGGAGGCGGCCGGAGTAGGAGAGAAGGTGGCCATGATAACCGAAATGGCTATGCATGGAGAACTTGACTACTCAGAAGCCCTTACAGAAAGAGTGCACCTTCTTGAAGGCTTAACTCTTGAAAAGGCACAGGAAGCACTGGATAGGATGCCTTTCATGCCTGGCGCAAAAGAGCTGATCAAATATTTAAAATCCCAGGGATATAAAACTGCAATGATATCCGGTGGCTTCACCCTTGCCGCAGAACGTGTGGGTGAAACACTGGGCATGGATCATGTGGTTTCCAACGAGCTTCTGATAGACAACGGATGCATAACAGGAGAGGTCACAGGCCCTCTTACAGGAGAAGGATCAAAGGAACTTGTCCTGGAAGAGATCGCCAGTGAATATGGAATAAAACCCGAAGAGTGTATTGTAATAGGTGATGGGGCTAATGATATCTGTATCTTCAAAAGAGCCAGGTATGCTATAGCATTCAATTCAAAACCTATATTACATGAGCACGCCGACATTGTCATAACAGAAAAAAACCTTGAAGCAGTAATACCAGTGATCCAGGCACTGGACTCGTAAAGCCAGAATCGTGCATTAGGAATGCATGAAATGCCAGCTTTTTTGCTGGATCGGGAGGATAAAAAGGATATGTTGAAAGAATTAAACGACAAGAAGACTGAGCTTAAGAAGCAGTCTGAAGAATACAAGACAAAAAGAAACGAACTCAACGCAGAAGCAAGCACTTTGGCCGCAAAGCGTAACGAACTCAACAAGAAGACCAAGGACCTTATCAACGAAGCACAGGAATACAAGAAACTCCGTGACGAGAACAACGAGAAGGTAAAAGAGTATAAGGTACTTCGTGATGAGGTCAATACAAGGGCAAATGACATCTTTGCACAGATAGACCAGATCCGTAATGTTAACAATCTTGGCGGTCCTTCCATTAAGGACATACGCAAAGAGATTGACAGACTGGAATTCACACAGCAGACCGAAGTTCTTACGACAAGCAAGGAAAGAGAACTTGTCAACAGGATTACCGAACTTCAGAAGCTCTACGTTGCAAAGAAGGAACAGCTTGAAGGCAATCAGGAACTAAAAGACCTTTTGACAAAAGCCCAGGAAATAAGGGATGAGGCTTCCGAGCACCACAAGGTACTTTCCGATTATGCCCAGAAAGCACAGGATTATCACGATAAGATGATTACCACTTTCAAGGAAGCTGATAAAGTTCGTGCCGAGTCCGACGCTGCCCACAAGGATTTTGTTAAATTCCAGGAAAGCGCCGATGAGCAGCACAAACTCTTCATCGCAGCCCAGAAAGAGATCCGTGACATCGATAAAGAGATCCGTAAGATCAAGAAAGGCGATGTCGATGGTAAGAAAGAGGCTGCAAAAGCAGATGCACGTAAGGATGCCGAGGATATTTTCGATAAATTCAAGTCCGGTGGCAAGCTTACTACCGAGAACCTTATGGCTCTACAGAGATCAGGTTTCTTGAAATAATCAAAATGAAAAGGGTGATCTTTCACCCTTTTTTCAACTGTTTTATAATAAATTATTTTTCGAGTCCTAAATGGACTTTTCTAAACTCACTGTCACGCATAAGACACGGACCGGAATTGAAAACAGGGTCTTTGTATATCTTCTTCCAGACAGAACCCAGGGACTCCTCATGGATGTTACCGTATGGTTTCGGCATGCATGCACATGGGAGCACGTCACCTTCGGGGGTTACGTGAAGCCACTTTCTGCCTGCAAAGCAGCCCATCTTCCTGATTATCTGAGGTATGGGGAACACTCGTGGTCCTTCGGCATGGGAAGTTCGCTCCACAAAATCATCGAACTTTTTCAAATCTTCCGGGGAAAGAACTTCTTTTTCATGACCCTGCCACCTGCCTGTGGGAACTATCTCGTAAAAGGAAAGTTCGTGTACACCTAATTCTTTTGCGAGCTCGTAGAAGTCATCGAGTTCATCGATATTCCTGGGTGAAAGGACTACATAAATACCAACCAGGAGCCCGGCTTCCAGACCATTTTTTATGGCGTTGACTGCTTCTTTGAAAACTCCGGGTCTTCCACGCATGAAGTCATGACCTGCTTCATTTGCACTGTCAAGGCTTATACTGAGCATGGAAAGACCTGCATTCTTCAGACTCAATGCACGCTCTGAAGTCAGGCCCACACCGGATGTAAACAGACCGGGAATTGTACGTGCCTGATCGACATAACTTATGAGATCCTCAAGACCATCATAGAGCAAGGGTTCTCCCCCATCGAAGATAACCAGGGTCGTACCCAGATCCTGGGTCTGGTCAATGATTCTCCTGACAACATCCGGGCTGAGCCTTGCCTTGTTCTTAGTATCCGGCAGGGCACAGTGTAGGCACTTGTTCGGACACTCTTCAGTGATAGATATCGTGATCTGTTCCGGGACGTATTTGCCCCTCATTGCACTCATCTGGCTTGAGACAAGCCTGTCGAATGCTTTGCTGGGTATGGGAGGCATCCAGGTGGAGTATATAAGCCGGTCACCATCTACTTTGGATGGTTTTGTACCCTCGAATATCTCCATCATCTCAGAAACAAAAGAACCCATGAAAGGGGAAGCAAGACCAGAAGTCTTCATCCTGACCCGATCATTTTCTATCTGTGCGTAGACTTTGAAAAGAGGGTTCCTGTAAAAGTAGTATTTGTTCTTCATCTCATTTGTTCCTGAAGATAGCCCTGTATGAGAATATTGAAGATGGGTTATTTTTCAATATCATCTTTGATATCTGGATTGCCTGATTAAAAGGACTTCCACCGAGTACCTTGAGATCCTCACCTTCAAAAACTTTCATCATTTCGTTGATTTCCATATCAGACATCTTCCTGAGAGTCTCAAGTGCAAATCTTCCAAGATAATATTCTGTCCTGTAAGCTTCATTCCAGCGCTTCCTGTATTCTGATAAAAAGCCCTTTGAAGTGTCACCTTTTTTAATGGCATCGGCCGCGACATCACCGCACATTTGCCCTGCATGCATACCATATCCTATGCCTGACTGTGCGGCGGAACCACCTACTATCATTACACCATCTGCAACAATATCACCCGGAATGGCAGCTATTGGATCACCACCTGTAGATTTGCTGATGATCTTCACATCATCGAGTCCCTTAATTTTCTTAAACCTTTCAAGCCAGTCATCGAAGAAGTCGGAAACGTCCATTCCGTGCCTTCTAACATACATACCGAGTGTTGCCCTGTTGCCACCGCAGGGAGAATAGGTTGATTTCCAGCCAGGGGCATGGTTTCCTACATAGTATTCGAAATAATCAGGTTCACCGATACCTTCAGCTTCGATCTCGGCTTCCAGGGACCAGGCTATGTCATCCGGATATTTTATGGGCTTAAGACCAAGAAGTCCACTGATTCTTGAGTTTATGCCGTCCGAGACTATGACAAGTTTGCACTTCATCTTTCCCTTTGAGGTGCTTAGCAAAAAACTGCCTTCAGACCTGAGGACGTTGAGAACTTCTATTCCGAAGCGAACGTCTGCGCCTGCATCTTCAGCCTGTTTTATGTAGAATTCATCGAATTTCCTGCGATCAAGGAAGTAAGCTTCTCCCTCGAAAATAACGTTCCTTCCAGAGGGTGTTATTATGTAGGCTCCTTTGAGGTTCTTGATTATATAGCTCTGGTCAACTTCTTCTCCTGTACGGTCAAACATTCCCTTGAAGAAGGTGTTTGCCGGGTGGGTTGGAACGCCTGCTGCTTCCTTCCTGTCGAGTAGTATGACCTTGCAACCTTTGGCTGACGCATTCCTTGCAGCCATGACTCCCGCAGGGGAAGCCCCTATTACAATGATATCCGCGTCCATGTTGAGCCTCATTCAAATTTGTCATTCATTATTATCATTTACCAGAGTATGCCGGAATATGCCGGGACAAGTACCAGGAGTATTACATCAATTATGAGTGAACCGAACATGACACCCCTGTATCTGGAACCCTGAAGGAACAATCTTCCCCCACGATCAGGTGTCGGGTTCTTTATGAAATCGAATGATTGTATGAGTATCCACCCACCTGCAAGCAGTGCACCGGCAAAAAATATCGGGCCAAGCTGTGCTGTGATTCCGATTGCAATGGAGGCAATTACTCCTATAATCCACATGAGGGTTACGAATTTAGCTGTCGCAGGGACACCGAATGTTACTGGAAATGTTGGAGCACCTCTTGCACGATCTCCTTCTACATCCCTGGCAACTCCTGAGAGTGTAAAGCCCCAATCGGTAAAGCACATCATCAAAAATAAAAAGATGGCAGAAAGTGGTAGTATTGAACCATAGGACGGTTCCTTGAGAATACCGGCGGGGTCGAATGCAAGCCAGATACCTATTGGAACAAGGCCGTAGGCAATACCTACAGGCACAAAACTCAGGAATGTGGCCCTTTTAGCTATGGCCGAATAGACACTGATTGTTGCGACAGCTATCAGAAGCACCACGAAGGACTCGGGATTCAGGTAAAGCGCAGCCGCACCTGCAACCAGGAACAGGAAAAGCGCATATTTGAGCGCCTGATCCCGCGAAAGCCGGTTGGATACCAGTGGACGATTTGGAAGGTTAATCTCATCGATGTCCATATCACAGCAGTCATTATACACATAAGAACTCGTGATCGCTGCGTAACCACCGATGATCGCGATTATGAAAGGTATCAACGGAGGGAAAGCCCCTGTAGCAAGGTAGGCTGCCAGCAGGGCACTGGCCGCAGGAAGAGCAAGATCCATGTCGGCAATCTCAGGCCTGAGAAGCTCGACATAAGGATTCCTAGTTTTTGATTCGGAAGTGGAAACCACGTTATCACCAGTAAGTTATAGCCTCCTAATTTTCGGTATTGTATATTTAGTTTTG
This sequence comes from Methanolobus sp. ZRKC2, assembly GCF_045291185.1. Classification (NCBI taxonomy): domain Archaea; kingdom Methanobacteriati; phylum Methanobacteriota; class Methanomicrobia; order Methanosarcinales; family Methanosarcinaceae; genus Methanolobus; species Methanolobus sp. ZRKC2. The sequence goes on from NZ_CP146980.1 coordinate 1,641,625, forward strand.
GAGAGAGGTGGGAAAATGTGGAGGGAGTTTTGTATTCTTCTGAGATGTGCACCTACAAATTCATGTATTCAAAATAACTTAATTGAGATTATCGAAAACAGTAAGAAATTAGAATATTTTCACTCGAACGATATCAAAAAGTATTTTATTTATACTGAAAAGTAATATTACTTACAAAATAGTACAAATAAATGTTATCTTTCTAAATAAATACGTGGTTGTTATCATGTTTGAAAACGAATCCCAGCCTAACTTATTTAATCCTCGATTTAGCAGTCGTTTTTTTGAAAACTATGCAGGGAAAATGATTAGTGATCCAAAAGTAGCAATCATAGAGCTAGTAGCTAATGCTTGGGATTCAGGGGCAACAGAGGTAAGAATTATTTGGCCGGTTCATCCTGATGTTTTTTTTGAAATATCTGATAATGGTTGTGGAATGACAAAAGATGAATTCATAAAAAGGTGGAGTGAATTCAACTATAATCGAATAAATGTACAAGGGTCAACTGCCAAGATAATAGGAATAAATGCGAATATTGAAAGACAAGTTTTTGGCAGAAATGGAAAAGGAAGACATAGTTTGTTTTGTTTTTCCAAGAAGTATAAAGTTGAAACTTGGAAAGACAGCACAAAATCTGTTTTTACTGTGACAATGTCTTCGGGTGATGCTCCTTACAAGATTGAATTAGTAGAGCAAACTAATCATATTGGGAATGGCACGAGAATATCAACAAACTTCAGTACCAATCTGGAAGAAAAAAAATGGCTTGAAGTAGATGAAATCAAAGAGTTAATTGGTACAAAGTTCATCGTAGATCCAACCCATTTTAAGATATACATCAATGATGAACTAATTCAACATTCTGACATCTTAAAACATGCAAAAGAGTATGAGTATGAATTGCCTAGTTATGGCAACATTACACTATATTTAATCGATAGTAAAGTTGTTGGCAGAACTACTAAACAACATGGTGTTGTATGGTGGGTAAATGGTAGATTAGTAGGTGACCCTTCCTGGAAAGATTTTAAGGGTAGTTTTCTTGACGGAAGAAGCAGCGAAGCAAGAAGATATACAATAATTGTAAAAGCTGACATTTTGGTAGATGAAGTAAAAGATGATTGGACAGGTTTTAATGAAACAGAAAAAGTGAAAATAGTACAAGAAAGTATCAACACTTTCATTCTTGAAACAATTAGTGATTTAATGCAAGATGTACGTAGGGAAGAAAAAATATCTATCCTTGAATCCCAAAGACGAACACTTAAAGAGTTAAGTACACCTTCAAGAAATGCTATTGGCAGCTTCATTACTCAAGTCCAGCAGAGATGTCCAACCATAAAAACAAGCCACTTGGAGAATGTTGTTGAAGTTCTAGCAAGTATGGAGAAAAGCAAATCTGTATACAAATTATTAAAGCAACTTTCAAATATGAGTCCCGATGATATGGACTCCCTATCTCATATTTTAGATGAATGGGACATTATGGATGCAAAATTGGTTTTAGACGAACTTAAGAAAAGACTGGATTTGATAGAGCAACTTGATGATATAGTTGAAAATTCTAAGACAAACGAGTTGCATGAGTTGCAACCTTTATTTGAATATGGATTATGGATATTTGGTCCTGAATATGAAAGTATCGAATTTTCATCAAATAAATCTTTGGCAACGGTCTTAAAAACACATTTTAATGTAGATGACACAACCACTCTTAAAAACCCACGACAGAGACCGGATTTTGTAGTCCTACCCGATTGCTCTTTTGGTATTTATAGTAGTGATAAGTATGGCGAAAACGGTGAAACTGTAGAGGTCTGCGGAACTTCCAAAGTTTTGATAATTGAATTAAAAAGAGGGGGTTCTACAATCACACTTGACAATATATATCAAGCTAACAATTATGCCACAGAAATCATAAAATCTGGTAAAATTGAACACGACACTTCAATAGTATGTTATGTCCTAGGAACAAAAGTAGATCCTATACTTAAATCTATGGAGATGGGATCAATAACAATTCATCCACGTTCCTTCAGTTTAGTATTACGTCAAGCGCATTCAAGAACATTTAAATTAATGGATAAAATTCGAAAGAATAAGAATATAGAGTATGATAATGACGAAGAAGTTGAAGAAGTTCTTAAGCAGAAAGGATTTGAAGACTTTGAGTCATTATCAGTGCCAAATGATTAATTAAACTCGGTATCTTCTTTATAAAAGTACATATTTTCACACAAACTATTTGTTCAGCAGAAAAATATTACTTGGTTCTTTTTCTCATATTCAAGATTGTGTAACCCCAGTGCTTGTGGAGCTGTTCGACTTTAATTAAATTTTTGCCGGAAATTAAACTACCAACTAGTGGAAGATTTGAAATTACACTTTCAACTATGACTTTATATTTGTTGTCTTCAATGTTGTCTAATGCTAGATTCCACAACTCATCTCTAAGGTTTTGCACTGCCTCTTGAATATTATAATCATCGTTATCGATATTTAGTGATGCTTCTTCAATTTTGCTTCTCAAATGAGGTAAGCTTCTTAAATTACGTATAGCACTAATTTCTTTAAAATCCAAGCTATCAAAATTTGGGACTTCATAATTTAACAATTGATCAATAATATTATGTTTTGAATCTATTCGCTTAAAATCATCAAGTTTTCTCTCAATATAATAAGAATATTCTTGTGTTATTATAGAAGAATCCATCAAATAAGAAGCCATTATGTCTTGACTCATCATATTAAGTAAACCCGGATAATTACTTTCATCATCAGGAAATAGTGCAGCTTTTCTTGAAATAGAATCAATTTCCTCTTTGTCCGTGTATAGATTCCCTCTTTCTTTGAGAGTTTGATATTCTTCACTATCAAATTCACTAATCCATATGTCTACTGTACTAACAATTTCAACATGCCCTTTTTTATACAAGTCAATTAGAAAACTCGAAGCATTGAGATCAATAGGATACATATATTTCAAAATGTCTTCATCATTTTCCAAATTATCAAGAGGAAATCCTATAACTAATTCCCTAAATGTATTCACATCGAATATAAATTTGTCATACAAAAGAGAGTTAGTCTTAACTTGCCATGAATTAATACGCGAAGGATAAGACCCACGTCCAAAATAACATTTAGTTTCCAAATTTTTAGGATTGTTTACTTGCCTATAATCTGAAATAGCAATTTTATCCCAGATGTCATTGAAATTCCTATAATTTTTGATGAAGGCTTCTTTGTAATCATCGGTGATATCAGCAACATTAATAAATTCTATATGCACAATTATCCCTTATTTAAAAAGCTAAACGTTTGCCATCAAATTTATAGATTTCTTCACTATTAGAATAAGCTTTTATGCCTCTTTTAATGAGAAATGCACACATAGTATTAATAAAAACATTATAAATATCAATAGTACAGTTCACTTTTTCAGTCGTCGCTTTGTTTTTCTCTTAAAATTTTATAGATAGACTACTTTAAATTTGATTGTACTTGTGAATCTCCTAATACAGCTTTCACAACCCTCACATTCCCCAATCTCCCCAGCTTCTCAACCAGCCGTTGCTCAAAGCTCTCCTGTACAAAAAAAGTAAACTTCGCTTCCGGATTCAATTCCACGAGCCTGACGGCATTAAGATATGCCTGTTCAGGGAACTCGACATCATTAGCTTTGAGTCTTCTGAATATCGGAAATACCTACAAGGCCAAAAAAGAAAATCAATACTTTATCATTTTAACTTATGTTTCTGCCTCTCGTATTTTGCCATCAGGTTGGAACCGATCGTGTACAAAAGGATCACAAAACCCAGCCAGATGAAATGCCCTCCTGTTTCAGGCATATCCAGATACTTCAAGGCCAAACCAATACCAAAGATCAGCAGACTCACCATGCCTATCTTTTTATTCCTTCTCACAGTTTCATCATAGATCTGTTTGTGTACAAGGTACTCCTTTTTTTCATCTTTCACATTCTCACAACCGTTGACAGGTAGTTTATAGAGCCGATGCTCAAAACTCTTTTGGCAAACATAACTTCTGTCAATTTGTATATTGCTTGGAAAAATGTGAGTTAACCTGAATGCTAATAACATAGGAATGTTGACATCATGAATTATTAATTTCTGTTTACCAGATATTGGTATAGAACCAATGCCTTTAATTCGCCTCCCCCTCAGCAAGTTCCCATATCCTGCTGAGGAGGAAGGTTGGTCACAACCTCCGGTAAAAGAAATATGATGCCTCTGTTAGCCATGATATCAATATCTAAATATCCAAAATCACTCGCTTTTCGGATAGACCACCGTGAAGTTATCCATTTCCTCCAGCTTCTCCACCAGCGAATGAGCGAATCTCTCCTGCATAACAAAAGTAAACTCCGCTTCAGGATTCAACTCCACAAGCCTAATAGTATTAAGATAAGCCTGCTCCAGTGATTCATAATCAGGAGTTCTCACAACCTCTGCATTGAGCGGATATATCTCTGCAAGTTCCTGGGGATATGCACCAAAGGGAGGCTTAAAGATAAGCACATTGTCATACTCTTTCTCGGACTTTACCGGAGTTGAGCGTATCAGGGTCGAGCCGGTGATAGTGAACCTGTCCAACTGCTTTGCAAAGCGCAACACCTCGGGACGTTTTGAGGATTCCGGGCCGCAGTAAAAGAAAGTAGACTTGGATGCCGGATCAAGCTCCTCGATCCTGGGTGAATAAGTGTACATCTGCTTGAGGGCTTCAAGCATGCGTGGGTGAGAACGGCATCGTTGCTCAACTAGTTCCAGGAGATTGCCCTCCCATATAGCCTGCTTGACCTCACGTACCTCTTCGAAGGTAACATAGAGGTTGTGCCTTGCCAGCAGTTCGGTGCAGTTGTGGGCTTTCTTCAATTCCTCAGCCGTGTGGTTCATGCACACAGGGCAGGAGCAGGGCAGGTATTTCAGATCGTCAACATGGTAGGTGCCTCTGGAGGTGATGTAGCGCCTGTCTTTAGCATATAGGGCATAGGCTGCCGAGTCAAAGAGATCACAGCCAAGGGCCACGGCTAAAGCAAACATCATTGGATGGCCTGCACCGAAGAGATGCACCGGAGCAGTCGGATCAAGTCCTTTCTTGGAAGATGCTATGACATCCACCAGGTCTGCATAGCGATAGGACTCCATGAGTGGGACAACAGCCCCGAAAGGATAGACATCGAAACCGACTTCAGACAAAGTTCTTGCGCATCTTTCCCTGAGTTCTGGATAAGTGGAACCCTGCACAGGGCCTGCAAGAAGCATGCCGTCTTCTTCTTTGACTAACTCACGGGCTGCCTTCAGGCGGTCTATGGTTGTTTCGAGTTCCTCTTCAGCGCGCCTGAAGTGTACATCAGGAGGAGTAGGAATATCCAGGGGAACACCTATATCGGTGCCTATCTTTTTCTGGAAATCAATGATCATCTCGTTTGTGACCTCAACCTCACCGTAAACTGATAGCTGGAATGAACCGGAATCGGTCATGATCGGGCCGTCATAGTCGAGAAGAGCATGTAAACCATCTTTGAGTGCTTTTTCGCGCAGCTCATCCTTACGGAAGATAATGTATGAATTAGTAATGAGTATCTCTGCCCCGAAATCCTTCATTTCGGAAGGTTTGATAGTCTGGAGATTGGGATTGATAACAGGCATGACAGTTGGTGTTTCAACTACACCGTGCGAAGTTGCCAGCCTTCCGATGCGGCCTGCCGCATCCTTATGAATAATATCGAATCTTGATGACATGTAGGGGGTAGATAAAAGTGAAGATATATGTAACTTCTCACTTCATATGGTTGTTGAAAATGCAGAGAAGCTTTAAACTGAAGAAAGTAATATGAATTAGCACATCCATATGGTGAGTGTTTAAGAGAATAAACATGCTTGCTATCAGGGTATTTCAGGAATATTTTGAAAATAGAAATAATAGTAAACTGCTAGCCAGCTTAAAAAATTAAGTGTTTGAAAACATATTGCCATGCATCTTTTACATTACAGCTGAACCATATGATATCGATTACCTGGATATTTATTTTACTATGTCTTGCTCAGTCGGCGATTTTTTCCGGTCTCACTATTGGCCTCTTCGGGCTGAGCCCTTTAAGACTTGAGATTGAGGCAGAACTAAAGAATCCTTATGCATTGAAAATTCTGAACCTCAGGAAAAAATCCAACTATCTCCTGGCTACACTCCTTTGGGGAAACGTTGGAATTAACGTATTGCTGACACTCCTGACAGATACTGTTATGACAGGTGCTGCTGCATTTTTATTCTCAACTGTGGCAATAACCTGTTTTGGGGAGATAATGCCTCAAGCGTATTTTTCACGTAATGCCCTGAAGATGGGAGCATACCTGACGCCTCTTATCAAATTCTATGGAGGACTTCTATACCCGGTTGCAAAACCCTCAGAGATAATTCTTGACTGGTGGCTGGGAAAAGAGCAGGTGCATTACTACAAGGAGAGGGCCTTCAGAACCATGTTACGCAAGCATATGAAATCTGCATATTCGGATATTGACAGGTTTGAAGCTATCGGTGCATTGAATTTCCTTTCAATAGATGACCTGGGCATCAAGAAGGAGGGAACACCAATACATCCCCTGAGCATTATACGCCTACCGTTTAGCAACGGCTTGCCAGTTTTCCCTGAACTGGATAGTTATTATGGAGAACAACTGGTCAATCAGATAGCAGCCTCCGGCAAGAAGTGGGCCATAGTTATCAATGAAAAAGACGAACCACTGATTGCTATCGATTCAGATGGTTTTTTGCGGGGGACAATGCTTGTTGACAGGCATTTTGAACCTCACAGATACTGTCATCATCCCATAGTTGTGTCAGACCCTGAAGAAAAGATAGGGAATGTGATAAACAAGCTTAAGGTATATCCAATTGATTCAGAGGATGATGTCATCGATGAAGACCTGATACTTTACTGGAACAAGGATGATCCTGAGAAAAAGATCATTACAGGATCTGATATTCTAGGGCGACTGCTACGAGGATTGGTTATTAGGGTTGAATAAATCCCTTTTAGCCAACCTTTCATTCAGGAATTTTGAACATTGTTACAAGCGCAAAGGATTGATGCCGCCATAGAGAATGAATTAATCTTACACTTTGCGTTCTCATATATCATGTTAATTGAATTACAAAGGAAGAAAAATGTCTTTTTAAAAGAGAAATAAAAAAGAGCTTCTGCTCTTATTCTTCTGGATAATGCTGTAGAAAAAGTAGTAGTGATAGTAGTAAAGGTTAGTAAGTGAGCCAGCAGCGATCCATAGTTCCCGAAGACTCGCGTACTTCAGTACAATATGGAACGCTGGCAGACTTATCTTCTGTGTTCGGAAAGGGTACAGGAATTGCCCTGCCGCTATGGCCGCCAGACTCACTTACGATGAATTTTTTTTATAGGTAAAGCCAAGGTCCGGATTCGAACCGGAATGGAATCGCTCTGCAGGCGATTGCGTAGCCGCTCCGCCACCTTGGCGTTTTGAGCGATAAATTATTGGGACCATTATGTTAAATACTTTACCTTTTGATCTTGTATAATTTGCATGTACATATCAGATTTCGCCTGGACAAAGTAAGGTAGATAGGCACGGATGGTTAGTAGCCGCGGACTGAACACCTCGTTGCCTTGGTGCTTACATCCCGACCCTATCAAACCGATCTTCTATCGGAACCCTTAATGCAGTCTCTTTTCAGGTCAGATTTCGAGCTTAGATGCATTCAGCTCTTATTCCTTAGCGCGTAGCTGCTCGGCGATGCCTTGTCAGACAACCGATACACCAGAGGCGCCGCTACCCTGTTCCTCTCGTACTAAAGGTAGCTTACCCTCAGACCACGTACACCTCTAGTAGATAGTAACCGACCTGTCTCACGACGGTCTAAACCCAGCTCACGATCTCCTTTAATAGGCGAACAACCTCACCCTTGGCCGCTGCTGCACGGCCAGGATGGAAAGAACCGACATCGAAGTAGCAAGCTGCCGGGTCGATATGTGCTCTTGCCGGCAACAACTCAATTATCCCCGAGGTAACTTTTCTGTCATTTTTGGCCCGCACCAAGCGGGACACAAAAGTTCGCTAGAACCGACTTTCGTCTCGTCATCCACTACTGTGCTGAATAACGTCAGGCTGACTTATGCTCTTGCACTCTTCAGTGGGTTTCCGACCCACTTGAGTCAACCTTTGTGCGCCCTTGATATCTTTTCAAGGGCGTCCCGCCCCAGGCAAACTGCCTACCTATCGGGGTCCTCCTCGCGGAGTTAGGATCGTAATCTCAGAAGGGTAGTGTCCCAATGGCGACTCCATCGATGCTGGCGCACCGACTTCGATGTCTCCTACCTACACTGTACATCCAAGATCACAACCCAACGACAGGCTGCAGTAAAGCTCTACGGGGTCTTCACTTCCCCCTAGAGGTCTCTAGACTGTGCACTAGAAAGTAAGCTTCACCGGACTCTGGCTAGGGACAGTAGAGCTCTCATTGATCCATTCATGCAAGTCGCCAATTAAGCGACAAGGTACTACGCTACCTTAAGAGGGTCATAGTTACCCCCGCTGTTTACAGGCCCTTCGTCCCGTTGAACCGGGTTTTCAGGTACCTGCACTGAGCAGGATTCAGAGATCGTACTAGCCTTTTCAGGTTTGCGATCTCCTATGTTGATATTAGACAGTTAGAGCTCTCTTGTCACTGCGACCTGCTGTCTTCACAGCAGGCACTCCTTCTCCCGAAGTTACGGAGCTAATTTGCCGAATTCCCTTAGCCAAAATATTCCGACACGCCTTAGCCTTTTCAGCTAGGGGCACCTGTGTCAGTTCTCGGTACGGACATCTGACTCCCTTTTCACGGGTTCCCGGGTGCAGTTGATTTTCACCATAACACATTCGTCTGCTTCTCGCCATTACGGCTCTCCACAGATTTAGGTGCTTAGACGGCGCGACGACGCCGCTCAACCTGCCCAAAAACGTCGGTTTTAATGTCAGATGGTACAGGAATATTAACCTGTTTCCCTTTTGATGTACTCGGATTACGGTACAACTTAGGACCGACTAACCCTCGGCTGACGATCATTGCCGAGGAAACCTAGCCCCTTCGGCGGATAGGATTCTCACCTATCTATGCTGCTACTATTACCAGGATTTTCGTTTCCGCACGGTCCACAGGACTTCACAGCCCTGCTTCTGCCCGAACGCAACGCCTTCCTACAAGATCACCTTTCGGTGCTCCGTGGTATCGGTGGTCGACTTGAGCCCCGTCCATTTTCGGGGCCCTAAACCTCGACTGGTGGGCTGTTACGCACTCTTTAAAGGATAGCTGCTTCTAAGCTAACCTTCCAGCTGTCTAGGGCTTAGGACGCCCTTTAGTATTAACACTTAGTCGACACTTGGGGACCTTAACCACGGGCTGGGTTGTCTCCCTTACGGACTACAAGCTTACCCCGGTAGTCCGGACTCCGACTTTCTATGACGACGGTGGTTTTGGAGTTTGACAAGAGAGTGAGGAATTTCTTCCCCAGGATCTCCAATCAGTGCTCTACCCCACCGACTATCTCCAGTCAGGTCATGCTACGACATGTTTCGGAAGGAACCAGCTGATGCCGGGTTAGATTAGCCTTTCACTCCGAGACGCAGGTCACACGAATGATTTGCAGATCAATACCGCTTGCGGTCCTCCACGTAGCTTTCGCCACGCTTCAACCTGCCCACGCCTAGATCACCCGGCTTCGGGTCGTATCATAATGACTCCACGCACTTGTATACGCCGCTCCTCACCTTGCGGTTGCGAGCATGTTGCTTTCGCTTCGGCTTCCTAAGTAAAAAGTTAGCCATCGCCATTTTGATACACTCCCTGGCCCGTTCTTCAAAACGTAAGATATGACATCGGCAATGACACTCGTACTGCAGCCTCGCGACTGTTTCCTTCGTGTCAAAGATCCTTTCATGCCATATCGCTCCATCGCTTCCAGGTTTCAGGCACTTTTAACCTCCCTTTTTGGGGTACTTTTCAGTTTTCGGTCACCCTACTAGTTCGCTATCGGTCTCAAGAAGTATTTAGTTTTGGAAGTTGGTGCCTCCCAAATTCGCGCGAGAATTCCGACCCACGCTACTCAGGCTACATCCCAGATCCTTTGATTAATACCTACGTGACTTTCACACTCTTTGGTCTAACGTTCCAGAAAAGTTTGATTATAATCAAGTGGGATCTTTAGGAAAAGCCTATAACACCACATCTCCCACATGTTACCAGTGGGATTCAGTTTGAACTTTACCGTGTTCATTCGCCATTACTAACGGCATCTCTTCGATTTCTTTTCCTGCCCCTACTAAGATGTTTCAGTTCGGGGCGTTCCCGATCATTACTGATCAATGCGCAAAACGCATTAGGAAGACCCATTAGGAAATCTCAGGTTCATCGGTTCCATGCACCTACCCTGAGCTTATCGCAGCTTGGCACGTCCCTCATCAGCCCTTGAGCCGAGCCATCCACCTGAAAGCATAATTACCAGAGTCCACCTCACTTTATCCAGTGAGCGTCTGATATATGCATGCTTATACATGATCTCATTATGTTCAACATGGGGTTGTTGAACACTTCATCCTTCCCGGGCAAAATTACTTGCCTGGTGCACTTAAATGGACTTGCTGGGATTCGAACCCAGGGCCTTCGCCTTGCAAAGGCGACGATCTTCCAACTGATCTACAAGCCCTTGAGCGTCCCGCTTGTTTGATGGATTTGACAGTTATTCGATTTCTGACCGGTTAGTGGTGATAGACTTTGTGCCTATCTTGCTTAGGAGGTGATCCAGCCGCAGATTCCCCTACGGCTACCTTGTTACGACTTAACCCCCCTTGCGAAATTTAGGTTCGAACACGGCACAAAATCCGTGCCCTCACCCATACCTCACTCGGGTGGTTTGACGGGCGGTGTGTGCAAGGAGCAGGGACGTATTCACCGCGCTATATTGAAACGCGATTACTACGGATTCCAGCTTCACGAGGGCGAGTTGCAGCCCTCGATCCGAACTAAGGCCGGGTTTATGAGATTACCAACCCCTTTCGGGGTAGGAGCCCATTGTCCCGGTCATTGTAGCCCGCGTGTAGCCCTGGAGATTCGGGGCATACTGACCTACCGTAGCCCGCACCTTCCTCCGCTTTAGCAGCGGCGGTCCCCACAGAGTACCCATCATCCCGAAGGATATGCTGGCAACAGTGGGCACGGGTCTCGCTCGTTGCCTGACTTAACAGGATGCTTCACAGTACGAACTGACGACGGCCATGCACCTCCTCTCAGCGATTCAGGTAAGACCTTCAGCCTGACCTACATATTGCTGTCGCCCCAGGTGAGTTTTCCGGCGTTGAGTCCAATTAAACCGCAGGCTCCACCCGTTGTAGTGCTCCCCCGCCAATTCCTTTAAGTTTCAGCCTTGCGGCCGTACTTCCCAGGTGGCTCGCTTCACGGCTTCCCTGCGGCACCTGAAACGGTCGCACCATCCCAGACACCTAGCGAGCATCGTTTACGGCTGGGACTACCCGGGTATCTAATCCGGTTCGTGCCCCCAGCTTTCGTCCCTCACCGTCGAACCCGTTCTGGTAAGACGCCTTCGCCACTGGTGGTCCCACAAGGATTACAAGATTTCACTCCTACCCCTGTAGTACCTCTTACCTCTCCCGGTTCCAAGTCTGACAGTATCCCCCAGAAGCCTAACAGTTAAGCTGTCAGATTTCCCGGAAGACTGATCAAACCGGCTACGGACCCTTTAGACCCAATAATAGTGATTACCACTCGGGCCGCCGGTGTTACCGCGGCGGCTGGCACCGGTCTTGCCCGGCCCTTGCTATCACATGTTATTTATACATATGGACAGCCAACATAATATGCTGGCACTCGGTGTCCCCTTATCGCGGTTTCCCGCATTGTAAAGATTTCGCGCCTGCTGCGCCCCGTAGGGCCTGGATTCATGTCTCAGAATCCATCTCCGGGCTCTTGCTCTCACAACCCGTACCCGTCGTCGGCTAGTAGGTACATTACACCCACTACTACCTGATAGGCCGCAGATCCATCCTAAGGCACCGGAGCTTTTAACCACAGAACATTCCAGTATCTATGATTTATCCGGAATTATCCCCAGTTTCCCGGGGTTATGCCGGACCTTAGGGCAGGTTATCCACGTGTTACTGAGCAGTACGCCATGTTCACGAAGAACATTTGACTCGCATGGCTTAATCGCACACCGATAGCAGTAACCTCTGGCAGGATCAACCAGAATTGTTGATCACACACAAAGTTTTGGAAGTCATTTTAAGGAATCGATTGGAGAATTCTATTTGAGAGAATTTCCTATGCACATAGTTTGGTTAATTCCTTATTGTAGTATATAATACACTACCGGTCAGAATTAACCGAACTGCCAAATCCAACGTCAGACAGGAAATAACTCCTGCCTCCACATAATAAGGCGGTGATTGTAAGTGTTTCTCGCATTTCGCGAGGACCCCTAAAAGACCGCAATCGTATATATACCTTCCGACCGGCTTGGCCGAAGGAGTTGACCGCATCTTTTACGAAGCCATTTCCGCACGCGGACGCGCGGAGATTCACAAAGGCTGCAATCGTATATATACCTTTTCATTTCGAACAATGAAAGGCAAAGATTGTCAGCTTTTGACGAATGTAAACGACAATAATCACATTTCCACTCGGATTTTAACTGTTAGTTTTAATCCGATATAAGATTTGTGATTTATCATAAATTTTGCAAAACCCAGCTCAGTGATGCATCCTAAGCATGCACACAAGCCACCTTTGCAGGGATACCTACATAAACACACTGCTATATAAGTATTACGGATTTAATTAATTTAATAACTATAAAAAAAGCAGCAGCGCAAAACAGTAGCGTTTACATAACATTTAACAACATATGAGACATAGCATACTCAAAATCAAGAAAAGATCGAATTCAATAGAGGAATCATAACTGCAGAAGAAGAAACGAGCCAAAAATACAAATGCACCTACCGTTACCAGAGTAAGGACACCACGCAAAGAAAAAGGAGAAGTACTTGCAACAGTGGAAAGCATGCTCGGAGCGAACCGTGTCAGACTAAGATGTATGGATGGTGTCGTACGCATGGGAAGAATACCAGGCTCAATGAAGAAGAGAACATGGATACGTGAAGGTGACATTGTCATAGCAGTTCCATGGGAATTTCAGGATGAAAAAGCAGACGTAATCTGGAAATATACCCGCCCGCAGGTAAACTGGCTGGAACGTAAAGGATACCTTAAAGGTTAAGTCATCATGAAAAAAGAAGTTACTAAAAGGGTGCAGCGTATCGACACCAAAGTTGACAAAATGCGCATGCGGCGCAAAGACACTGATACACTCAAAGTAAAAGAGAATGTATTTGACGAAGCCACCCTAAAAGCCCTTTACACAGCATCCCACAGGGGAGTTCTCAATGCTATCGGAGGCTCCATCAGTACAGGAAAAGAAGCAAATGTATTCCTGGGAGAAGGAAAAGATGGGGACATCGCAATAAAGATATACAGAATATCATCAAGCACCTTCAACTCAATGGAAGAATACATCCTTGGAGACCCAAGGTTCCGCAATGTCAGGCATGCAAAAAAAGATATCATCTTTGCCTGGACAAAGAAAGAACACCGCAACCTCACACGTGCAAAAGAAGCAGGCGTACGTGTTCCAAAGCCCATCTATGCCGAACGCAACATACTCATTATGGAGTTTATGGGAGAAAACGAGAAACCTTACCCTCTTTTAAAAGACATAACCCTTGATTCGGAGAATGCAAAACTTATTTTTGATACTATTGTCAGATATCTGGAACTTCTTTATGTCAAGGCAAATCTCGTGCATGGCGATCTGAGCGAATATAATATAATAGTGAACCCACGTACAATGGAACCCATTCTTATCGATATGGGTCAATCCGTAACACTTGAACATCCAAAAGCAAGAGAATTCCTGATACGGGATATAGAGAACATAATGCGTTTCTTCAAGCGTTACGGAATAGAAGGGCAAGCAGAAGAGCTTTACCTAACCATGAAGGAAATAAAACAAGAGAACAAATAGAGTATCATAATTATTTAAACGGTAGATTCACCATGACACATGTAAAAGTTCCCAAAGACAGAATTGGTGCCATTATCGGCCCGAAGGGAAGCGTTAAGCAATTGATAGAAACGAAATCAAGTGCGGAGCTTGATATTGACAGTGAGAGCGGAGTTGTGGAAATAATCCCAGGAGATGATCCGGTGGGCGCTATGCGGGCAACAGAAGTTGTTAATGCCATAGCACGAGGATTCAACCCGGACAAAACGATGTCCATGCTCGATGATGACCTCATTATGCTTGAAGTAATAGACCTTTCCAAGACAGCCAGCACACAAAAAGACATGCTTCGTCTAAAAGGGCGGATAATAGGCAAGGGAGGTAAAACAAGAGAAATTACCGAAAGGCTCATCGGAGTAAAAATATCCGTTTACGGAAAAACTGTCAGCATAATCGGGAATCCGGAGCAGATACAGATAGCAAGAACAGCTATTGAAATGCTTGTCGAAGGCGCACCCCACGGAACTGTATATAGCTTCCTTGAGAAAAAAAGACAGGAACTACTCCAATCCCAGCTTGATTATTACTAATCCTAAAATTATATTTTAACAAAAATATTTAAATGTCTTGAAATGAATATAACACCGGTGGACAAATGAGAGGATACACCAATATATCTGAAATCAGAATGTATGCAGCTTTTGCCCTTACACTGCTACCCATTGCAGTTCTCTGCTACAAAGGGAACCTGTCCATCGGCACCATATCCGCATATCCACTTCTTGGAATCCTTATCCTTATGCTGGCAGGATCCCTTGTAGAAATTCCTGTCCTGAAAACCAGATCTAAAAAAACCGAGCAGCTACTCAGATTTGCGCCGCTCATTGAAAATATATATTCTGTCCCCATTGTAAAGGAACTCAATATCGGCAAGGAAAGAGTTTTTGAGACCACTATCACATTAAACGTAGGCGGATTTATAGTTCCATTAATAGCGATTGCTTATTTATTGGTAACTCAATCAAATATTACTGCCCTTGAAGTGATGCTAATTGTAATAATTGCCGTAACCCTTTTGTCAGAAATGGTAAACGGAGTGGGCATCGTAGTCCCGCAGTACATTGGAATCATAGCAATTCCATTCGCCCTGCTGACAGCACCACAGGATTCCGAATCCATTATTTTTATTGCAGGAATAGCAGGCATACTACTGGGAACAATAGCAGCCATTGTTGCTTTCAATAAAGAAAAGAGTGGCAGTGCCTACATAAGTATAGGAGGGGCAGGAAACTTCAAGGCAATATATATTACCGCACTTCTTGCCAGCCTCATTTCATATTTCACCTGATGATGACGGTCCTAAACGTTCTGACCTTCTTTTTTCTATCCTTTGCTGCAGCACCTGTGACGGAATATTGAGTGCACGATACTTGGCTATTCCGGTATTTGTGAATCTGAAAGGTTGCGGCGTATGATCCACTCTCGTAGCCCTCATTTTCTGTACGGCCATAACTGGCATCGGAGTAGTATCTATATCATTGGTCTGGATAAAATCTAGGAATATCACACCATCCCCAAGGAAATCAAAATCATCAAACTGTTTCTGTTCGATTCCATGAGTCTTTTCAGTAACCAGCAGGGACGTTATCATATTCTTCTTGAGAAGCCTGTGGAGTCCCCTCCATGAGGTAGAAGTCCTGAAATCCCCGGGAGCCGTGAATACGTTCAACGAATCAAACACAACACGTTCAGGCTTGTGTGAATCAATGATTTCTATCATCTCTTCGGAAGTAAGCATGGAAATACCGAAGATTTCAAGATAGCCATCATCAATATACTTCCCCACATCCCAGCCAAACCTTGTGAAATGTTGCACTAGCTGTTGCGCTCTTTCCTCGAATGAGAAAAAGATACACCTCTCTCCGTTTTTCACACCTTCCATAAGATATTGCATGGAAAATGTTGTTTTTCCTGTTCCGGGAGGACCAGTCACTATAACTGCGAAACCTTTAGGGAAGCCTCCTTCGAGGAAATCATCAAGACCGGGTATACCGGTGTTTATACGTTTAATCAGCCTGTCAATATTCTGGGTATCAAGTTTTGCTTTAAAGCGTGTAGTATCGAGATTTAGGAGAGCTTTTTCCAGCACGACGTTTTTCGCACCAAGTTCTTTTTCGTATCTTTCAAGGACCTTGATAGCATCTGCACTTAATGTAGTATGAATGGGGAATTTTGTTTTCATCACACCACCATGAACATTAATAGTGCTTTATATATTTAAAATGTTATGGTTTTGTGTACATACACAAAATTTTATGTCCATGATTAGTCTTCATCATTAGAGGTGATTCCCCGACCTGGTAAGAAATTACCACGACCCCGGGATGCAAGAATTTCACCATCCCAAACAACGTCACCCTTGGCTATTGTGTACTCAGGGAAAATACCATCCATTCCTTCATAAGGTGTCCAGCCGGCCTTACTGTGCAGATGATCACCCTTAATCTTACGCACATTCGAAGGATCAACAATTACCAGGTCCGCATCGAAACCTTCGGCAAAAACACCCTTTGAATACCTTGTAAGATCAAATATCCTTGCAGGATTCCTGCTTGTAACATCGATCATCCTTCCAAGAGGAATCAGATTCCTTTTTACAGCAACAAGCATCAATGGAAGCAACGTTTCCACACCCGGAACACCCGATGGAGTAGACTTTATACCCGCATCTTTTTCCGCCTCAGTATGCGGCGCATGGTCTGTTGCTACCATGTCGATAGTACCGTCATTCAGGGCATTCAAAAGCATTTTAGGATTGCGACGTTCCCTCAGAGGAGGATTCATTTTTCCAAAAGATCCTAACCTATCCCAATCTTTAGTTGAAAGGAAGAGATGGTGCGGAGTCACCTCACTAGTGATCTTCACAGGAGCACCGGAACTTTGCTCAATATACCTCTCCCTGCGTAACAGGCCGACAGACTCAAATGCACTGATATGGCAGAAATGTGTCTGTGTTTCATTAGTCTTAGCAAGTTTAAGAGCCTTCTCAACAGCCATTGCCTCGCATAGATTGGGCCTGGCCTTAGAATGAGACTGCGGTGAAAAATCACCTTTCAGGAAAGATTCACATTCCTGTCGTATCTTTTCATCTTCCGCATGGATACATGCCATTGCACCAAGTCCCGCAATAGCCGATAAAGCTTTATCAAGAGTTTCCTCACTTATATTGAGCTCACCCGTGGATTCAGCCATAAATATCTCACCAAAAGCAGTCACTCCAAGTTCCCAGAGTTCCGGAAGCTTTTCAATATTCCCGGTAACACCACCATATATTCCAAAATCGACAATTGATTTCCTATTTGCAAGTTTCAATTTTTCCTTGAAGGTCCTCTTGTCTGTTGTAGGAGGAATAGTGTTCGGGTGCTCTATAACAGTAGTGACTCCTCCGGCTGCTGCAGAGCAGGAACCGGTATACCAGTCTTCTTTTTCCGTCATGCCAGGTTCCCTGAAATGAACGTGTACATCAATGGCCGAAGGCAAAGTAAGGGCACCCTTGGCATCTATGACTTCATTCAGCCTTTGGACATCTATCTGCCTTGCGATCTTCGTTATTTTCCCATCCTCAATCAGCACCTCGGCAGGCTGAAGATAATTGTTCACGAATACTTTAGTATTCTTAATCAGGATATCAGGCATGACACCAATTATCTTTTTCAGAGTATATCCATTTTATGATAGTAAAGTAGGAGAACATTCCAACTAAGAAATGGAAATTATACACCTACATACAACTATATTGAGACAATAGTTGCTATATAGAGTACACGGCATGTCCTGAACATGGTAGAGATATATATTGTAAATACATAATTTTTATGTAGTCTTTTCGTATTGGTTCACTGACCATTAAACACAGTCGTATCGTATAAAATCAATAGGAGAAGAAAGATCATGACGAAGCAGCTTTTAAGAAATATCTCCATCTGTTCCATAGTATTACTTATTCTGATATCTGTATTTGCAGGTGTCGGATGTGTCGACCAGGGAGAAGAACCAGTAACGGAAGGAGCTGAAGCCGAAGCTACTGAAGAAACACTTACCGGAAGTATAATAGTAAAAGGTTCTGACACAGTACTCCCTCTGTCCCAGGCAGAAGCCGAAGATTTCATGATTGAAAATCCTGAAACAAGTGTAACCATCATCGGTGGAGGATCAGGAGTAGGTGTTGCAGCACTTATTGACGATGAAGTAGAGATCGCAATGACTTCAAGACTTATGAAAGAATCCGAAGTAGAGGAAGCAGAAGCAAACGGTGTAACACCTCTCAGACATGAAATTGCAATCGACGGTATTGCAGTCATAGTCAACCCGGAAAATCCCGTAAATGAACTCACCTACGACCAGCTTAAGGGAATCTACGACGGAAGCATCAGCAACTGGGCAGATGTTGGCGGAGATGACCGTAAGATAGCAGTCATGAGTCGTGACAGCAGTTCAGGGACCTACGAATACTTCAAAGAAGAGATCCTTGAGGACGAAGCTTACCGCCAGGATGCTCTCACCCAGCCAAGCACCGGTGCCATCGTACAGGAAGTATCTCAGAATGAAGGTGCAATCGGTTACATCGGATTTGCATATCTCGATGAAAGTACAAAGGCAATTTCACTTGATTCTGGAGAAGGATTCGTAGAAGCTACCGAAGAGAACATCATCAGCGGCGACTATCCACTCGCAAGGCCACTTCAGTACTACACTAACGGTGAACCTGAAGGTCTTACAAAGGAATATATCGACTTTGTAATGAGCCCAACAGGACAGGCAATAGTCTCAGAAGTGGGATATTTCCCCGTAGCTTAAGTGATTCCTAAAAGGGAAACAAATGACAAACAGGAATAAAAAGGAAAAGGCAATTGAATCAATGCTCTTCCTATCAGGAGCAGTGGCAGTTGTAACCCTTTTCCTTCTTTGTCTTTTTTTATTCAGGGATGGAATACTTCTTTTTACAAAAAGTGACACGACACTATTAGAATTTCTTACAGGAAAATTATGGTACCCTACCGCAAGACCACCTCTATTCGGACTTGTACCTTTGTTCCTGGGATCGGTCATAGTAACTATAGGAGCAATCATATTTTCAGTCCCTCTCGGAATAGCTGCGGCGGTTTATATCGCAGAACTCGCGAACCCAAGAGTTGCGAGAGTATTGAAACCCTTCACAGAAATACTGGCGGGCATCCCATCAGTCGTTTTCGGATTCTTTGGTCTTGTTGTTCTTGTACCGATTATTCGAAATAGTCTGGACCTTACCACCGGGCAAACAGCACTCACAGGATCAATAATGCTTGGAATAATGGCATTGCCTACAATCATATCAATTTCAGAGGACGCCATAAGTTCGGTACCACGCTCAATAAAAGAAGGTTCCCTTGCACTGGGCTCTACTAAATGGCAAACCATCTATAAAGTTACAATACCTGCTGCCCTCTCAGGGATATCAGCTGCAGTAATGCTCGGAATAGGACGTGCGATCGGAGAGACCATGACTGTTATGATGGTCACAGGAAATGCAGCAGTGATACCAGGATTCCCTTCAGGATTATTTTCACCCGTCAGGACGATGACAGCCACCATAGCCCTTGAAATGGGAGAGGTGCCTCAGGGAAGCGCTCACTTTCATGCACTTTTCGCAGTTGGTTCCGTGCTTTTCATAATAACATTCATCATTAACATAATAGCCAGCCATATTAAAAAGAAATACAAGTTCAACCTGTGATAGCGATGTTATTCAATCCAAAAATAAATGAAAAAATAGCATTTACACTGCTGAGATTAGCCGCTGCACTGGTTGTCTTCTTTGTTGTTGCCATACTTGCTTACATAATTTACAATGGAATCGGTGCACTCAGCATTGAATTCATTACCGAGATGCCACGAAATAGAATGACAGAAGGTGGCATATATCCTGCTCTTATGGGGACGATCTACCTGATAATAATGTCCATGGCAGTTGCTCTTCCAGTGGGAATTCTTGCAGCGATTTACCTGAATGAATATGCAAAACCCGGAAGAACCACCTGGACAATAGAAATGGCAATCAACAACCTTGCAGGAACACCATCAGTGGTCTTCGGACTGTTCGGGCTTGCAATGTTTGTAAAATATCTGGGTTTTGGCCCTTCATTATTGGCAGCCTCTTTAACACTTGCATTGCTCATCTTACCAGTAATAATAAGAGCAAGCCAGGAAGCTCTCATCACGGTGCCAAAGGAATACCGGGAAGCTTCACTTGCTTTAGGAGTCACTAAATGGCAGACAATACGCAAGGTTGTACTCCCGGCAGCAATCCCCGGGATGGTTACCGGAGCTATACTTAGTGTCGGAAGAGTAGCCGGAGAAACCGCACCCATTTTGCTTACAGGCGCAGCTTACTTTTTACCAAGATTGCCGGACTCGGTATACTCACAGTTCATGGCACTTCCTTACCACCTGTTTGTACTCGCCACTGCAGGCACCAATATCGCAAAAACAAGACCAACCCAGTACGGCACCGCACTTGTATTGCTGATAATAGTACTTGGTGTGAACCTTATAGCAATATACATCAGGAATCACTACAGGAAGAAACTGCAACGTTAATCACGATAATTCATGTATTTAGCCAAAAAGAGAGTTTCAGAATTCAGAGGTAACTTTAAATGTCAGATAATTTTGAGAACGGAACAGAGATAGCAGTTAAGGACCTGAACCTCTGGTACGGCGATAACCACGCCCTCCATGACATATCTATCGATATTCCAAAAAATAGTGTTACGGCTTTTATCGGGCCATCAGGTTGCGGTAAATCCACTTTCCTGAGATGCTTGAACAGGATGAACGATCTTATCCCAAGTTGCCGGATAGAAGGAGACGTTAATATTGACGGGGAAGATATCTACTCAAAAAATGTAGATGTTGTCGACCTCAGAAAAAGAGTAGGCATGGTTTTCCAGAAACCGAATCCTTTCCCTATGTCAATACATGATAATATTGCATATGGCCCACGTATTCACGGAGTAAAGAAAAAAGAGATAGATGGAATCGTAGAGGGAGCCCTCAAATCCGGAGCCCTGTGGGAAGAGGTTTCAGACAGGCTGAGCATTTCGGCCTTGGACTTAAGCGGTGGTCAGCAACAGAGACTTTGTATTGCAAGGACACTTGCCGTAAAACCCGAAGTAATACTCTTCGACGAACCATGCAGTGCTCTTGACCCCATATCCACCGGCAAAATCGAAGACCTTATATTTGAGTTGAAAAAGAACTATACTATAGTCATAGTAACTCACAATATGCAACAGGCTGCTAGAATATCCGACTACACAGCATTCTTCCTTCTGGGAGATTTGATTGAATTCGGGAAAACCGAACAGATATTCGAGAGTCCCAGAGAAAAGGAAACCGAAGATTATATCACCGGAAGATTCGGGTGAAGAAAAATGACACGTGAACAATATCAACACAATCTGGATGCCCTCAAAAGATACATCGCTGAAATGGGAGAAAAGTCCTATTATGCAGTTGAAAATTCCATGAAATCTCTTAGTTCCCTGGATATAGAACTTGCAGAAAAAGTCATCCAGGGTGACGAGATAATTGATGAATACGAACTGAAGATCGAAAGATGTGTATCCCAGCTAATTGCACGCCAGAGCCCAACAGCAGGAGACATGAGACTTGTCACCGCCTGCTTCAAAATAGCTATTGATCTGGAGAGAATGAGTGACCTTGCTGTTGATATTGCAAAAATGACAAAGTGTCTCGAACAGGAACATACAAAGCCTTTTGCCAACATTTTGAAGATGGGAGAAGTCGGAGAGGATATGCTGGAGCAGTCAATCAAGGCCTTCGAGACGCTGGACGAAAACCTAGCACGTTCAACAGCCTCAAAGGACGATATAATAGACAGATTTTTCCATGAGACACAGATTGAACTTATTGAAATGATGGTTGAGAATAAATCAATGATCAATAATGCCTCATATCTGCTCTTCGTTCTTCGATACCTGGAGAGGATAGGAGACCATGCATGCAATATTTGTGAAAGTGTTGTCTACATGGCATCCGGTGAAAGAGTAGACCTCAACTAGAGTCGGAAGAGAAACATTATATCCAGATTTGAACCAGCAACTAAAAGTCAAATAGGGAACTCTGAGACTTACTTGCCTGCGAGTTTTCCGACGGCTTTTCTTCTATTTTATTTCTTTTTGTTAAAGGAACTTCTTTTGGCTTATCCGAGAAATCGAAAAGACCCTTTTGCTTTGAATCATAATCCAGGTTGGCAATATCCACACCGAATACACCCAGTATTCTCTCTACCGGAGGAAGTACCTGCTTCTTGATATAATAATCTACATCAATAGGCACATTGTGTTCCCTGACGTATTCCGGATCTTCGGCACGATTGACAAACAGGTCCTTACCAGCTACTATGACAAAGGGTATGCGTTCCCCCACAGGAGGAGGATTACCTGTCCTTTTCTCGATTTTCTCTACAACCGTAAGATGTGGCTGCTTGTTCTTATAACGTGAAGCACTTTTAGAGAACATTCTTGTCATTGTGAGATCATCGATTACATCCTCATCTTTGCGGACATCAATATTTCTCACACCATCAACGACTTTCCTGACATGCAATACAGCAGCATCGACATTACCTTCTTTGAGAACAAGTTCCAAAACCCTGTTAAGCGTCTTGGAAGTCAATTCACACCAGTCTCGCCTTACAGTCTCCATGCCCTTGACCTTTATGGAATCCTTCCATTCATCACCGGCACGTTCGAAGACCCAGATAGCATAACGCTTCTTTGCTATGAAAAGACCCCTGCGGGCAATAGACTCAAACTCAAGTTCCATAGGATCAGGAAGGGATGATGAAACAGTTCCTGCAATTTTGTTACCTACAAGTTCAGCATCCTCAAGAGAAATAGAATCTTCTGAGCTGCACTGCACGAATACACTGTCCGTATCCCCATACACAACCGAAAGTGAAACAATACGATCATCGGGCTTGATGGCATCGACCTCTTCTGTGAAATAGACAGTACTATCCCTTAATACCACCTTATTTATGCTGCCATTGACAATTGCACGGGTATTCAGGATGTTCTCTCTCCCAAAGCTAGTCACCGCATTTGCAAGTGCAAGGCTGTAAAGCCTTGCTCTTGTGTAACCAGAGTAACCATAAAAACTGTTCAGGAGTATTTTCAGGGCAAGTTGTGTTGCGTCAAGGACACGATACTCATCCTCACTTGCAGCACTTTTCATGCGTTTCTTTGTTTCCACCCTTCTGTTGAGCAGGTTCTCAAGAATAGAAGGCATTATACCCTTTGATACCTCTGAGGACACAAACTCTCCCCCGGAAGGAGGCTTTATAGTCTCACTTTCCGGACGATCATGTTCAACAACAGTAGTATAACAAAGGTTATGGGCCATCATGATGGTAGGATAAAGAGATTTGTAGTCAAGTATAACAATATTCTCAAGAAGACCTTTTTTGGGCTCGAGTACCTCGCCACCCTTGAGACCTTCACTGCTGCGATTACGGAAACTAACAAGGTCATCAGAGGGTTTAGGAGGGATTACACGATCTCTTTTGCCATACTCACGCAACAGCAGGTTCTCAACCATAGAGGTCTGCCCACCATCCACAACTTCCTGAAGCAAGGAACCACTTACCTGGGCTACTGCGACATGTTTGTCGAGAAGCCTGAGTTTCATAAAAAGCTCCAGTGCCAGTTCGGAATCACGTTGTGCATAATCTATAAAATGAAGTATCTTTTCTCCAGTATCATTCCAGTATTCTTCCATCTCAGAAGGAGCTACATCCAGCTTTTCTCTGTCAAGTAACTCTTTCGCGACATTTCTTAGTGTGTATCGTTTGAGACTATATTGGCTTCTGATGAGAGGAAGAGCATCGACAACAACACGACCGGGTATTGACACCATGGTACGATTGCCGATCTTACGATAACTAAGTATCCTGCCATCCCTGCCCACGGCAGATTTAATACTATATCCCAGTTCATTTAGTACATTCACTCGATCAGCGATATAGGGAATGTCAAAATCAATTTCATTATAACCTGCGACAATGTCAGGATCATATTTCTGGAACAGCTCGAAGAAGCGTTCAAGCATTGCTGCTTCATTCTCAAAACATTCTACATTTTCAGAAACGCCTTCAACTTCCTTGGCAACAAGGACCTTAGTATCATATCCTTCATAAGCAGGGCTGAAGGAAAAACTAATCATAATGACAGGAGAGGTCTCCGGAACAGGCATCGAACCCCCCAGAGGAAGACATTCAATATCAAAGGCCAAATGCTTTAGAGGAGCGTTAGAGAGCTTTTCGATCTCTTCCAGAGAAGAGGCAGTGAATACCTCATCGCAGTATTTGGCCGTTCCACCTGAAAATGTTTCTTTGGAAAATGAGGATGCTGTCACCCAGCCCATACCATGCAATTCCTTATCAATCAGAAAACGGTTCCTGAAAAGGATATCAGTTTCATATATCTCTTTTACAGCAGGTATATTTACAATATCATCACGTATCTCAGGAACATTCCCGGGTTCATATGTAATGACCTTGAGCATGGGTTTTTTGGATACCTGGTATCCAACAGGTTCTAATTTCTCAACAACTTCCACCCTTTTGATTGCCGAGGGAAAACGCTCTTTCAGCAGTTCGCCAGCCGAATCAAGGTCACTGGTAATATTTACGTAGAAATATGGCTCAAAGCCCGGTACAAAACAGCAGACACTTTTACCATCCTCACCCCTTCCAAAAAGGCGAATGACAGGCCCTTTGTCCTCACGGATATAATCGGCATCAAGTATCTGGAAATTCATGCCCTATCTTAGGGTTGTACTATTCATATATGTTTTGTTTTAACAAAGCATCTATTCAGGACATATAATAGAGATACAGAAAAATCATAAGCTCAGAATGAAAAAATGAAGCATAAAATGCCCGGAGCGTGACTCGAACACGCGACCTCCAGATGTCTCAGGAGATTTGGACGCACGGTTAATATTCCCTATGAGTCTGGCGCCCCAACCAACTAGGCTATCCGGGCAATGCAGCATCTAGAAGGGGAAAGTTGTATTAAAACATGTCGATTGGATGTTATTTCATAAAAGGAAAAAGGCCGGGTTAATACCCGGTAGCTTCTGCAAGTGTACGCACAATTGAGTAATCATCCGTAGCTCCGCCAACGACAAAGACGAAATTTTCATTACTCCATACGTAAGTGTATCGGGCAACATCCTCCCCGCCAACAGTAGCATATGTCTTGATCCTCGTGACAGAGTGCCCATTGAAGGAATCCTCTTCAAAGCGTGTTCCACTCGGGAGTTCATCGAAACTTGATATGTAATCGGATACAAACTCCTCTGCAAGCTCAGGGCTCTCAAATTCAATCACATCCACATAGAGATCAACACTATCTACCTTATACAAACCCTCAGCCGCAGCAACTACGCCGGAAGAATTCACATAATCCTCCTGGACATCTTCTGCTGTCAATGAAGGGCTTCCCAGATATTCATATCCTTCCGGAAGATCAGCTATTACGGCCAGGTCTTCTGATGACATTTCGGTAATGTCTGAACTATTACCATCATTTGTAGTATTTGCATTTTCCTGCCCACTTTCAGGAGTCTGTTCGTCCGTGCAACCGGAAACACATAGCACCAATACGATCAAAACTGATACTAATATTAATTTATTTACCACTGCTTCACCTCGATTTAAACAGCAAAAAAAGACGTTGATTTAATAGTAACTTAAAAAAAAGAATTGTTAGAAGGGAAAATCCCTTCTATCATTTATTGTTTATTTAGTTCCTTCTGACAAGGTATGCGACTGCAAGAAGACCTGCAACTGCGAAGACTGCTTCAAATCCTGGAGCTGGCTCTTCATCTCCAGTCTCATTGTCAACAGGTGGCTCTTCTTCTGGAGCTTCATCTTCTGGAGCTTCATCTTCTGGAGCTTCATCTTCTGGAGCTTCGTCTTCTGGAGCTTCATCTTCTGGAGCTTCGTCTTCTGGAGCTTCGTCTTCTGGAGCTTCTACGCCGTCACCGGCAATAGTCATTTCGACGAATGGGTAGTATCTGAGATCGTCGTCATCTGCAACGAGGAAGCTCATATCTTCTGCGATGTCAACTGTGTCGTCCTTGCTGAGTGTTACTGAACCTGTGCTCTCCATTGAGATGGTTTCGTCAGCAATCTCCATAACTTCAAGTTCGCCGAATTCATCGTCTGTCTCGATAGTGAGCAAGTCCTCGTATTCTACAAGATAGAGACCCTCGACCACTGCAAGACTGTCAACCTGACCCTGGAACACATCGGTGATGAGTGCCCTGAAGACAATTACATCGTCTGTGTCACCTACATCTGTGTCATAGGTCCATGTTGCTTCGCCACCTATTACATCGATAACTTCATCCTCGACGAATTCGCCATCCTTGGAGAGTTCCATCCAGACCTTGTCACCCTCTACATCGATCTGCTTTGCGGTAAGTTCATAACCGTTTGGCATCTCGAGTGCGGAACCGGTCCTGAGTGTGTACTTGTCGTCGTTGTCAAGGAGCAGCTCCATAAGCTCATCAGGAGTGTCGTCATTTGTTGCGACAAACTTCTCTGCAAAGAGACCGACAACTGGGTAACTGTCATTGTTGGTTGCACCTTCTTCAGCTTCAAAGACTGCTTCATACTCTACCTGCTGGATTGAAGTGTTGTATGTAAGATCGCCTTCTGGAATAGTCCTGTCGTCAAGTGATGCTATTTTAAGCTCCTCTGCGCCGATATCGTCATCAAGGTCGTAGAAGAATCCTGCAAAGTTTGTTGGAGTCCAGGTCTCTGCACCTGTTGCAACTTCTCCCCTGATCTCGTAGGTTCCTGGCTCGGTGTATTCCTTCATGAGATAGAATCTGATATCGTCGTCATCTGCTACTTCGAAGCTCAGGCCTTCTGCGATGTCAACGGTGTCGTCCTTACTGAGAGTTACTGAACCGGTACTCTCCATTGTGATGGTTGCGTCAGCAATTTCAGTTACTTCAAGGTCGCCGAATTCATCATCGTTCTCGATGGTGAGCAAGTCCTCGTATTCTACAAGGTAGAGACCCTCGACTACTGCAAGACTGTCGACCTGACCCTGGAACACATCGGTGATGAGTGCCCTGAAGACGATTACATCGTCTGTGTCGCCTACATCTGTGTCATAGGTCCATGTTGCTTCGCCACCTATTACATCGATAACTTCATCCTCGATGAACTCGCCATCCCTGGAGAGTTCCATCCAGACCTTGTCACCCTCTACATCGATCTGCTTTGCGGTAAGTTCGTAGCCGTTTGGCAGCTCAAGTGCGGAACCGGTCCTGAGTGTGTACTTGTCATCGTTGTCGAGAAGCAACTTCATAAGTTCATCAGGAGTGTCGTCATTTGTTGCGACAAACTTCTCTGCAAAGAGACCGAGAACCGGGTAGCTGTCATTGTTGGTTGCACCTTCTTCAACTTCAAAGTCTGCTTCATACTCTACCTGTTCGATTGTGGTTGAGTAGTTAAGGTCACCCTCAGGAATAGTCCTGCTTGTGTCACTTTCAGTTGTGAGATTCATTGATTCTGAACCAATGTCGTCGTCAATGTCGTAGAAAAATCCTGCAAATTCTGTTGGTGTTATTGTAACTGTGGCTGCAGCCTGTGTACCATTGTACACATTGCTGCGCACTTCGATTACTTCCATCTGAGCAGATGCTGGCACAATAAGTGCTGCAATTGCTAAGAGAGCAACGAGTGCAATTGTTGTAAATCTGTTCATTTTTTTCCTCCGTTTAGTTCTAACTTGTGAAGGAGTGAGAATCATTTCATAAAACGCAAGTGCGTTTTACAGAATCTTCAGCCGAACGCGACAATCCGTCAAATTCGTTAATTGCCGAAGGAGACTTCATCACCCTCCTAATCCCGTCATATTGGATTACAAGTGTTCTATTAATCAATTGCCGTTTTAAATCTTTTGTGGTCTAAATTCGAGTAATTATCACGTTGCATTGGCAAATATCGATGCATTTAACGGGAAATGTCGAAGTGCCTGGAGGATACTTAAATAGAAAAGTACCTGAACAACAATAGAATTTGGATATTGTCGATACATGATCCTGATATGAGACTTTTCAGAAAATGGAAAGTCCCCATAATCATTAGAATCACCTCAATATATTTATATGCGCAATACAATAAAAGACATAGCATTCAAATTATATCTACAGATATAGGTCCGGATAAATATCATCTATCTCAGGACGTATGCAGGAAATTACCGAGATCATAGGAGTGAAAAAGTAAAATGTTCGATGGTGCAGTTTCTGAGGAAATCTCAATGGAAGATGAGGCTAACCGGGTAAAAACAGGGATACCCGGATTTGATGAGTTGTGCGGAGGCGGGCTCATCCGAGACAGAACATACCTGATATCCGGCACATCGGGAGCTGGAAAAACCAACTTCTCAATTCAGTTTATCTACAACGGAATTACCAAGTACGGTGAAAACGGAGTCATAGTGGCCACAGAAGAAAGACCTGAACAAATCAGGGAAAATGTCATGAAATTCGGTTGGGACCTAGAAGCACTTGAAGAAGAGAACAAACTGGTGATTATTGACGCATGTTCGACGAAAATAGGCATCCCTTCACAGGAGAAATATGTGGATGTCCGTCCTTTTGACATACGTTCAATGATGGATCAGATCATTGCCACCCAGGAAGAAATTAACGCCAGACGTGCACTTGTAGATTCAACAACTTCGGTAAGTTTCTATCTTCAGGACCCGGCCAAGATAAGGATAGAACTCCTTAAATTGAGTACTACGCTCGAAGTTATCGGCCTGACTTCCATGATGACATGTGAGCTTATAGACGAGGAAAACCCCTCACGATTCGGTGTTGAAAACTTCGTGACAGATGGGACCATAGTATTATATTACAAAAGACATGAGAACGTGCGTATGAGAAGCATGGAGATCTTTAAAATGCGCGGTTCAGACCATAGCAAAAAAATCCATCCGTACGACATTACACCCGAAGGTTTTGTCATACATCCGCATGAAGAAGTATACTCAATGTTCTAATAAAAAAGTATGTTAATAAAGGAAAATCAAATATCCGGATACATTTCCTCATGACCGCACTCCACACATTTATAAATTGCAAGGGCACGGCCGAAGTGATCATGCCTTTTAAGAACCGGAAATCTCCACCTGTTCATTTTTCCTTCACATACAGAACACCGATAGTTCATGGAATCACCTAAAAAGTAATATTTTTAAATATATTTTAATTTTATGAATAAAAACACTATCGGAATTCAGCCACACAAAAAAGCCAGAAGATAAAATGGAAGAACTAAAGAACATAACCTGTGGAATTGAAAGCCTGGATGAGTTACTCGGAGGCTTTAAGTCACCTGCCACATTACTGATAGCTGGTACGGCAGGAGTAGGGAAGACCATAATGTCCCTCCAGATGCTTTCAGAAGCATCCAAGCAGGGAGAAACAACCCTGTACATCCCGATAACCACCTCTAAAGTCAGTAAACTGAAAATGTACCATTCCACTCTTGATTTCTTCGACGACTCCTTTGAAGTGCATGCTATAAACCGACAACTTTCTGAGAAAGATCCCCTGACAACATTGATCGACATAGGAAATGTAATTGAATCGGTCAAGCCCGACAGACTGGTCATTGATCCCATCACTCCTCTGGGATTCGGATTCGTTGAACAGGAAAGGAGACGGTTTTTTTACACTCTGGACTCAATGCTTCAGGAAAGAGATATGCTAACCTTGCTTGTCGGAGAACTTGTCAAGTCCGAATTGCATCAATCAGTGGTAAGTCATCTTTCAGACGGGATAATATACATGTCAAGAGGGGAGAACGGTTCAAGAGCGGATCACTATCTGGAATTTATTAAAATGCGTGGTATAGATCCCGGAAAACGTTCAGAAATCACCTCCTGGAAATACCTGTATGATATAACATCAAGTGGTTTCACAGTTTATCCGCCCATAAAACCGGAGAATGATTTCAAATTGGAAGACCTGCGTGTTGAAGCAGGCATTCCGGGCCTTGATGCAATGCTGGGAGGAGGTTTGCTCAAATACAGTAGCACTCTCATTGCAGGGAGACCTGGCACCGGGAAAAAGATATTCGGTCTTCAATTCATATACCACGGGCTTGAGAACGATGAACCCTGTCTTATAGTAACTTTTGAGGACTCACCTCATCAATTAATAATGGATGCAAAAAGAATTGGCTGGGAACTGGAATCCTACGTTGACAGCGGCCTTCTGCAATTCATTTGTACTAACCCCGGTAACATATATCCCGCCGAACATTCGACCCACATAAAAAACACCATTGAAAAAATGCAGGCATGCAGAGTATTTTTTGATGGAATTAACAATTTAGAGATGTCAATATCCGATAACCTGAAATTACGAACATACATCCACTCACTTACAAGTCACCTTAAAAGTAAGAACATCACATCACTTTTCACGACAGAAATAAGTCCTTCTGAAGGTCAGAGCGATGAGAAGATAGACGTTGCCTTTTTGATGGACTCAGTTGTCGTCCTTCACAATTCCAAAGCAAAGAACCGCAGATACATGTGTATAATAAAATCAAGGGGAACAAAACACAAAAGGTCTGTGAAAGAGTACGCAATAACAGAAGAAGGGATTAAATTGCGCACAGACACACTGATTTAATCCCGCAATATAGAAAAAGGAATTCAGATACTCTGTATTTTTTTCTCAACAGTTTCACCGAGCTCTGTTAGACTATAAGAGTTACCATCCTGTTTTATAAGATTCTTTTCAAGCAACTCCTGAATTATCTTGTTCACCGAAGGAGAAGCTACATGCATGTTCTTGGCCATTTTTCCTGCATCCAGGCTATGTTTTGACCCCAATAGAGTAAGTAATTTCTGACGATTTTTATTACCGCTTACAAATCCGATCAAGTCTTCCATTTTTTGCCTCCCTTGGTAAATATGACTACATACTATAATTGTTTTCTTACCGGGATTATTGCTCATTTTTTCATGAATCGCAAAGGATACATTTATAAACAGTTATGCATATGTAGGTGGTGGCGGGCTAGTCTGGGTAGGCCGGCGTTACCTGTAACCCGAAATCGCCGATATGCGGGAGACGAAGCCAATAGGAGATGTTCGGATCATTTTCAAACCTGTGATCTCAACTGAGAAACCCCGTCCTGCTTGGATGGTGTTGATATAAGAGCTTGTTGGAGAACTTGTTTTTATATCTTAACTGCGGGAACCAGTCCAGGCCCGGAAGGGAGCAGACCTACCGTGGACAGCTATCGCTTGTAGGGCTGCGGGGTGGAGAAGAGATTATAGACTACTTGGAAATGGGAAAAACAACGACTTGCGGCATGCCTG
Organism: Methanolobus sp. ZRKC2; assembly: GCF_045291185.1. Lineage (NCBI taxonomy): Archaea > Methanobacteriati > Methanobacteriota > Methanomicrobia > Methanosarcinales > Methanosarcinaceae > Methanolobus > Methanolobus sp. ZRKC2. The sequence goes on from NZ_CP146980.1 coordinate 1,673,231, forward strand.
TCACTTTAATAAAGCCGGAAAGCATTAAATAGATGAATTGCATTAAGGAATGAACTCGCTTTTTGACGAGATAGCCAAGCCCGGTATGGCGCAGGATTGCTAATCCTGTGGTGCTATGCGCCTCGGGGGTTCGAATCCCCCTCTCGTCGCTTCACGCTTATTTTGTTTTGAACACTAATCTTGCAAATAGCTAAATCAAATGAAAACATAAGTGGCAACTAATGTCAGAAAAGATAATTCTTCCGGTGCTCAACAAAAATCCTCAGAAGCCCTCCAATAAAAACATAGCTTGTAATTCCTGCGGCTCAGGCGGATGTAGTGGAGGATTTGGTATAAAGCCCGGCTCCGAAAAAGAAGAGGTGTACAGAAACATCTTTCTCTACGTTGCAATGGGTGCAATTATGTTCATTGTTGCCTACCTGATAACTAAGTTGTTATCATTTATCAGCTAACGGAACTGAAGGATTCTCCTCTTCTGGTAGCAAATAACGCTGCACTTTACCGCATTTAATGCATGTGATAAGAAGGAATCCGCCCTTCAAACGAACCCTGCAATTACCACCAGGAGTCAGAAAAGAGCCGCATCCTTTGCACATCCTTTTTTTCAGTTCCGAAGGAATGCTTACTCGATAGCGCATACCTATCTTCTTTGCAAGGGAAACATACCTGTCACTCTTACCAGGATTGTCCGAATATTCCCGGCCAGCAATGTCGAACAGATAATTTATGCGCTCAATAGCAATTTCCTTTGCCAGGACCTTTTTTTTCTGCCTATGTTTCGCCATGGATATCCTGCCCATATATGCAAGTCAAAGGATCACAACGTCTACCGCGGGAGCCTTTTCATTTACAAGTTCCCGGAATTTTTTAGGATCTGCCAGAGAATCATCCGCACCATAATGCATGGGAATCACGACTTTTGGTGAAAGCATCATAGTTGCCTCAGTTGCCTGCTCCTCATTCATTGTAAAGGTTCCTCCGATGGGGAGTAATGCTACATCAGCATACAAACCATTCATTTCAGGTATGAGATCTGTGTCACCTGCATGGTATATCCTCAGGTCACCCACATCAACCACATATCCTACCCCTTCACCCCTGGCATGGCAGGGTGATTCTTTGCTGTAAGCAGGAACTACTTCGACACCTACATCTTTTATAGTCAATTCACCGGTCAGAGAATCACCTTCTATGACCCTCCTTGCATCTCCCCGAAACTGCAAACTCAGATTTTCCGGAATTAAAGTAGTAGCATTTGATTTGCGGACTTTTCTAATAGAATCAGGATGGCAGTGATGCTCATGCTCATGCGTAATCAGGATGATGTCTGCCATATCTTCAAGAGGAAGAGGGTCAGGCAAAATATAGGGATCGATATGTATCACCAGATCATCTGCCTTAATCATAAAACCTGCGTATCCTAACCATTCAATAAAAACATTGTCAATAGTAATATTGCCCATATCATCACTTCACTTGTATTAACCGGAATCATACTTTTTCTGAGATCAAAACATACAGATGGCACAATATGTTTTAAGTTTACTGAAATGAGACATTGTTGCTTCTATAGTATAGTAGAAAGGGATTTTATAAAATAAGCAAAAAAAATATAAACTCATTAGAACAAGCTATATTTATAAAAATAACATACTTGCTGAAAATTTATGAATGAAAAAAAAATCAATATATTGTGTTCGACAGTTGACAAAGCGGGCCTGAACATCAAAGAACATCTGCTTTTATCAGGAGAATGGAAAATCCAGAAAGAACTTCCTGAGTCATGGAACGAGCTCGTCAGCATTCATGAGAATAACAAGTATCGCATTATAGAAATTGATCAGCACCATATATATCAGGATCGTATCGACGAGAAAATGAAAAAATACGGGTACGACACAGACCTCATTATCGTTGCCTCAAAACACAAAAGCAATGATGGGAGATCAGTATTGACCGCGCATTTCACAGGTAACGTCAAAAATGCAGACTTCGGAGGAAATCCTTACGAGTTATCGACACCTGCACCTTATATGTTACGTTCTATTCTGAAAAATATGCAAAAAATGGCACAAGGGACAAACTACGAAATTAATATGGAGTCCACACACCATGGACCTACGGACATCAGAACTCCAATGGTGTATGCAGAAATAGGAAGTGGAGAGAAACAGTGGTCTGACCCCCTAGCAGGAGAAATTGTTGCAAAAGCAATTCTGGATATAAATGTTGAAAATGTTCCGATTGCTATTGGTTTCGGAGGAGGGCACTATGCAAGCAGGCAGACAAAACTTTTGCTTGAGGAGAAGATCACCTTTGGCCATAATTTCCCGGATTACCAGCTTGCTGACATTGATAAAAATCTGATAGAGCAAGCTTTTGATAAGTCCGGAGCGAATTTTGTGTATTTCGACAGGAAGTCGATGTCATCTTCAGAAAGAGAAAAGATGCATGGAATTATCCGGGAACTCGGATATTTGATATTACGTGAGGGCGAAATCAAGGAACTAGGACATCTAAAGTGGGACATGTTCCTCAAAATAAAGGAAAAAGTAGAGGAGTTATGCACAGGAGGAGGATTCAGGATAACAGAAAAATTCAGAAGTGAATATGACAGGACACGGAAAAATTTACAAAAAAGTGACGATGTCAAAAAAATAGAATTAAGCAAAGAATTGTTGCAGGAAACTGTTATAGTTGACAGGGAAGCCTTCATGGAATCCCTGGAGAAGTTCCCGGTCGTTTACATAGAAAAAGAGAACGGAACCTTATCGAATTACATGCTTGGCCTTGCGGAACATATCAAAATTACGATGCAGGATATCATAAATGAATGCATTAAAATACTAAAAGAGCATTATGAAGTTAAATATGTCCCACAGGAGAATCTGCTGTACATAGTTACCGAAAGATTCAGTCCCGAGATGGCAAAAGAAATGGGCGTAAACCCCGGTCCGCTGTACGGTAAACTGGCAAACAGGGAAACAGTTACAGTTAATGGAAGGACGATCGGGCCGGAAATGGTCCATATGCGAAAGATTAAAGAAATCCCATTAATTAATCCACCATATAACCCTACCCGGAGTTAAACATACGATTTTCACTTGAGGGAAAAAAGATGAAATCCATAGTAGAAGAGGCACTGGCGAGATCTGAACAGGAGTCACATCTTCGTAGTTCGGCTGCAAATCCTGACCATAAAGAAATCAATGCCGAGCTTGAAGACCTGTTACGTGAGTTGCAAACCAATATTAAAGTAATCGGTTGCGGCGGCGGCGGATCCAACAGTACCCAGAGAATGGCAGACGAAGGAATAAAGGGTGCTGAGCTTATTGCCCTTAACACCGATGCACAACATCTTCTGGATATTAGCGCCGACAGGAAGATACTCATCGGAAAGAAAAAGACAAGAGGACTTGGTGCAGGCAGCCTTCCACAAATAGGAGAAGATGCAGCCCTTGAAAGCGTAGATGATATTGCAGATGCCGTAACCGGCAGTGACATGGTGTTCATTACTGCAGGCTTGGGCGGAGGAACCGGAACAGGATCTGCACCGGTGGTTGCCGAAGCTGCAAGAGATGCGGGCGCATTGACAATTGCTGTCGTGACACTTCCATTCGGTGTTGAAGGACATGTCCGACGCACAAATGCAGAAGCAGGACTTGAAAGGCTGAGAGAAGTAGCTGACACTGTTATTGTTGTGCCCAACGACAAGCTTCTTGAAGTAGTTCCAAGACTTCCACTTCAGGCAGCCTTTAAGGTATCCGACGAGGTACTGATGAGAGCTGTTAAGGGTATTACGGAGCTTATTACAAAACCAGGTCTTGTAAACCTTGACTTTGCAGATGTGAGAACAGTAATGCAGAACGGTGGTGTCGCCATGATCGGGCTTGGTGAAGCCGATGGCGAGATGAAAGCTGTTGAATCAGTACAAAAAGCACTTCGCAGTCCATTACTCGATGTTGATATTTCGGGTGCAACTTCAGCTCTTGTAAATGTTGTCGGTGGACCTGACATGACAATTGCAGAAGCAGAGAGTGTTGTACAGGAAGTGTACAGTCGAATTGACCCTGACGCAAGACTCATCTGGGGAGCACAGATCGACAATTCACTTGAGCAGACAGTGCGCACAATGATTGTTGTTACAGGTGTAAAATCTCCACAGATATACGGCCACGGCGGCGCGAAGAACGTGACCAGAAGATACGGAATTGATTTCGTAAAGTAATACCTATTTTTAAGAGATAAAGATTGGAAGGTGAGAAACTCACCCTTCAATCGAAAAGTATTTTATTATTGACGTTATTTAAATGGCGCTGGAATTCGGCATTTGATAGAAATGCTTATATTTCAATGCAGCCTCAAACAATCCATTCTTATATATTCATCAGGTATGACCGGTTGTGATGTACTTGGCAGAAAATGCATTTGATCTAAACAAAATGAACAGTAATATGGGCCAGACTCTGAAGACATATCTCAGGGTTCTCAAACTGACAAAGAAACCTTCACGCGAGGAATTCCAGATGATTGCCAAGGTCGCAGGACTTGGAATTCTTGCAATCGGGTTTGTCGGATTCCTTATATATGTATTGCTGGTAGAGATACCACAATTGGTGTGAGTATGGTCGAAGAGTCTGCAATATTTGTTGTAAAAACCACTGCAAATCAGGAACGTTCTGTTGCAAATCTGATTACCTTAGTTGCACGGAAAGATCATCTGGACATCAGGGCAATAATTGCACCTGACGAACTAAAAGGGTACGTTCTTATTGAAGCCCCAGACCCCGGAGAGGTGGAACAGGCAATCCAGACAGTTCCACATGCAAGGGCAGTAGTGAAAGGAAAATCAAGCATCGAAGAAATATCCCATTTCCTTACACCAAAACCAACTGTTACAGGCATCACAGAGGGTGCAATAATCGAAGTAACATCCGGACCTTTCAAGGGAGAAAGGGCACGTGTAAAAAGAGTGGATGAAGGTCATGAAGAAATTACAGTGGAACTCTTTGATGCAGTCGTACCGATACCTATAACTATTCGTGGTGATACTGTAAGAGTCCTCAGGAAAGAGGAAGAGGAAAATTCCTGATACATTTTATCAATAATTAAAATCCAACGGTGATAGTCAAATGGCAGATGTTGTTGAAGCACTGGTGCCTGGAGGAAAGGCAAATCCCGGACCACCACTTGGTCCGGCTCTTGGCCCCCTCGGGATTAACGTCAAAGACGTGATCGATAAGATCAATGAGAAAACAAAAGATTTCAATGGGATGCAGGTCCCTGTCAAAGTAATAGTTGATTCGAACAAAAACTTCGAGATAGAAGTCGGTACTCCCCCTACCGCAGCACTGATCCTTCAGGAAGTTGGTATCCAGAAGGGGTCCGGCCTTGCCGGCACAGAAGTCGTAGGCGATCTAAAATTACCACAGGCTGCGAAGATAGCCCGTATGAAAAAGGACGACATTCTTGCCTATACATTGAAGGCAGCCGTAAAAGAAGTCCTTGGAGCATGCGTGCCAATGGGTGTAACTGCTGAAGGAATGGATGCAAGAGAATGCCAGAAAGAGATAGATGAAGGCAAATTTGACGAAGTGCTTGCAAATGAAGCTTGGTAATTCCAGGCGAGATTCAGCTTTAACCGATAAGTTTAAAACTATTGCTTAAATAAAGGAGAGCCCGTTAGACTATAGACTTTAGTCCGATGGACTCAAGCAAAAAAGCCGTAGTAGACCGAAATGGTCCTGCCTGAACATTATGTTCAAACTACGGGAGGTAAAGAATGGCAGAACAAAATATAATAGATGCAATTAACGAGTTATTTCAGGAATCTTCGGAGCGTAAATTCGCAGAAAGCGTAGACCTGGCAATTAACTTAAAGAATCTTGACATGAGTCAACCTAAAAATCGTGTCGATGAGGAAATTCTATTGCCACATGGCCTTGGAAAAGACCTCCGGATTGCTGTTTTTGCAAAAGGAGAAGTAAGCCTCCAGGCAAAGGAAGCAGGTGTCGAGTATGTCTTCGGAGAAGAAGACCTTTCTGAACTGGGTTCAGACAAAGCACGTGCCAGAAGCATTGCCAATGAATGCGACTTCTTCATTGCAGAGGTCCAGTACATGGCCCAGATAGGTAAGAACCTGGGTGCTATTTTGGGCCCGAGAGGTAAAATGCCAACGCCTCTGCCACCTGGCAAGAACGTTGCAGATCTTGTGAACAATGCAAGGAGCTCTATCAGGATAAGATCCAAAGATAAGCTCACTTTCCACGTAGCAGTCGGACGCAAGGACATGGAAGTCAACAAACTGGCAGATAATGTCGAGACTGTTTTGAATAGGGTCGAGCAATCTCTCGAAAAGGGAAAGCACAACATAAAATCGATCTATGTTACGACTACTATGGGTAAGTCCGTGAAGGTGATGTAAATGGAAGAAGTTCACCACACAGAGCATGTACCTCAATGGAAGAAAAAAGAAGTTGAGGACATAAAGGAGCTCATAAACAACTATCCCCTGCTCGGAGTAGTAGGTATCGGCGGAATTCCGGCAAAGCAGCTCCAGAAGATGAGAAGAGGTCTTCAGGGAACAGCTGTTTTAAAGGTGGCAAGGAACACTCTCATTAAAAGAGCATTTGACGAATCAGACGATGACATCAAAAAGATGGATGAATACATCGATGTCCAGACCGCTCTGGTGTTCACCGAGAACAATCCTTTCAAGCTTTATAAGACGTTAGAGCAGAGTAAAAGCCCATCCCCGATCAAAGGTGGAGCAATCGCACCCAATGATATTGTTGTCGAGGAAGGGCCAACAAGCTTCCCACCCGGACCAATACTGGGTGATCTGCAAAGCGTAGGAATACCTGCAGCGATCGACGGTGGAAAAGTAGTTGTCAGGGAGACAAAAGTCGTTGCAAAAGCAGGAGAAGTCGTTTCACAGAAACTTGCATCTATGCTCACAAGGCTTGAAATCTACCCTGTAGAAGTTGGTCTTGATCTCAGGGCAGTTATGGAAGCTGGATCTGTTTTCACACCAGATGTACTGGCAATCGATGAGAGCAAGTACTTCTCAGATATCGTTCTGGCAACTCAGCAGGCATTCAACCTGTCAGTCAACGCAACATATCCGACAAAGGACAATATCACTACGCTCATCTCAAAGGCTGCAGCAGAGTCTCGCAATCTTGGAATCAATGCAGCAGTGTTCGAGCCGGAAATTATGGGATCCCTGCTTGGAAAGGCACAGTCCCAGATGCTTTCAGTTGCATCAGCAGCATCTGCCAATGATGAAGAAGCTGTTGACGATGAACTGAAAGAGGCTCTTGGCGCAAGGGCTACAGCTGCTGCTGTGACAGCAGAAGTATCCGAAGCTGTTGAAGAAGAGGAAGCAGCTGAAGAGAAGGAAGAAGAAAAAGAGGAGTCAGAAGAGGACGGAATGGCCGGCCTTGGAGCACTCTTCGGATAAGAATAAGTTTTAGACATTTACACATAAATTACATTGATAAACAAAAGGTGATTTCACATGGAATACATATATGCAGCACTTTTATTGCACAAAGCTGGTAAAGACATTACAGAAGAAGCAATTGTTGCCGTACTTCAGGCAGCAGGTATAGAAGTTAACGACGCACGTGCCAAGGCACTCGTTGCAGCTCTTGAAGATGTAGACATCGAAGAGGCAATGGCAACCGCAGCAGTTGCAGCACCAGCAGCAGCAGGCGCACCTGCAGCAGCAGCAGAAGCAGCACCTGCCGAGGAAGAGGCAGCTGCAGAAGAAGAAGCTGAGGAAGAAGCAGAAGAGGACGGAATGGCCGGCCTCGGAGCACTCTTCGGATAAGAATAAATTACTTTGCTCGCCTTGTGGCGGGCAACATCTTCTTTTTTTACTTAACTAATCAGACATCCTGAGTATCCAGCCGTAGGCATGATTTGCTTAATTGTTAAAATATCAAGCCAGGATATAGAGATGAATAATCGACTAAATACTCCTTCATTCAATAATGTTTGAAGAACATCATTCCAAAAAGAATAATGGCACTGCTGAATCCGACAACGCCCAGTATTGGTAGATATCCTCCACCATTTACAGCCATGTATGCCGAAGAAAGTAGGATTGTCAACAGGAAGATATATTTCAGAACAGTGTCAGCAGTACGATAGCGTTTGATCTCCCGGCTCTTCTGCTCAAACCTCTCGATCCTGTAACCTCTTATCGTCTCGATTACATCGTTCACACCCTGAGGCAGGTTTCTAACAATTTCAAGGTATCGATCTCCTTCGAGCTGGAGATACTCTGCAGCCTCGAAGGGAGAATAACGCTTGAGAAATACCTGGGTGATAATATTCTTCGCATTTTCCAGCAGGTTGAACTTCGGATCAAGTTCAAAGCAGTTGGCTTCGATGAGTATTAATGCTCTCTCCAGGGTCGAGAACTCACTGGGAAGTGAGAGGTTGTACTTCAAACCAAGCGTCGCATAGTTATCACTTTGCCTCTCTCCTACGGAATAATTCTGCTTCGAAATGATATCATCAAGATCTATCTTGAAGCGACGCACATCGATATCTTCCTTGTAGGTTCCAGATATCTTCAGGAATGCCTCAAAAACTATGTCCACTTTTTTCTTATAGATGCCATAAAATAGGTTAAGCATATTGCGACGTAGTTCATCATCAAGAGTTCCTACAGCCCCAAAATCAATGTAGGCAATGCCGTCTTCCCGAATGAGGATGTTAGAACTGTGAGGATCGGCATGATAGAAGCCATCAAGATAGACCTGCTTCAGGTAGCTCTGGCTGATAATCTTTGCATACCACTTACTTTTTTCAGCAGACGTTTGTGGAAGTTTCCTGACAGGAATGCCTTCCATGTAATCCATGACCAGCACACCTTCATTGGAATATTCATCATAGACAGCAGGGACATGCACGTCCTTAATATCCTCAAAATTATCTCTGAAACGCTTAATGTTCCTGGCTTCATTCCTGAGATCAATTTCCCTGTTCAGGAGGTCTCTGAACTCAAAAAGGAAAGCATCAATATCAAAATTACTACCCAGACCCAGAACCCTCACAATGAGAGGCTTCATATCATCGAGTATATCAAGATCCAGATTTATTGTATCAACAAGATCAGGCCGTGTGATCTTCACTGCAACCTTCCTGCCATTCAGTACTGCCTCATATACCTGTGCAATAGAAGCAGAGGCTATCGGAGTAGTGTTGAAATGATCAAAAACATCCAGTACATTGAAATCACTTTCTTCCTGACTCGAGCCATTTACCCTGCATTGAAAAGCATCAAAAGCCACTTTCATAGATTCAAAATCAACAGACCTGACGTTGTCCTGGAGATTAGACAGTTCTTCCACATATACCGGAGAGACGATATCAGGTCTTTTGCTCAAAATTTGCCCCAACTTGATAAATGTCGGGCCAAGTTCTTCCAGAGCCATCCTTAAATTTTTGGCTTTTTTCCTATTCTTGACATCCAGCACACAGAGGTTGCGCTTATTGGAAACATAATAATTATTGACTTCTGAGTATACGAGACTGAAAAGATTGTATTTCAAAAAAACACGAAAAATAATAAGGTACCTGCGGAGTTTTTTGAACATCATTTTATTATTTGTCCTGTTACTAGATATATTTTAGCGCCTTAGTACTCTTTTCGTATCTCGTATCGAACATATTCTACATTATGATTAGACAGGCAGAACAAATCAACAAAATAAAAGTGATGTGATAAAATACAAAAATGGTAACACTAAACAACTATTTATAATAGCATCCTTATGTAAAACCAAACGTGCCATCCGGCAAACTTAATCTCATATTTCCTTGAGAGGCACAGCGACCGATCAACATGACACCAGATACACCTGTAATAGAACTAAAAAGCGCCTCATATTTTTATGCAAGCAGCAAAACAAGAGCTCTTGACAATGTCAGCCTCAAAATTTATCCCGGAGAGAAAATAGCACTCCTAGGAGCAAATGGTGCTGGAAAATCAACACTATTCAAACACCTGAACGGCATAATCAAACCAAGCTCAGGACAGGTTTTTGTTAATGGACAGGAGATCTCCAGAAAAAACATAAGAGATGTTAGGCAGACAGTGGGAATTGTTTTCCAGAATCCCGATGACCAGATACTGGCTCCCACAGTTGAACAGGATGTCGCCTTCGGACCAATGAATATGGGTCTGTCGGAAAATGTAGTTGAAAGCAGGGTTGCTGAAGCTCTTGAACTTGTACATATGTCCGGTTTTGAGGAACGTTCACCTCATCACCTTAGCGGGGGGCAGAAAAAACTCGTTGCCATCGCCGGTATACTTGCCATGCGACCTCAGGTAGTCGTACTTGACGAACCCACTGCCGGACTGGACCCTCTGACAGCCAATCAGGTAATCAGTGTAATAGAGAAAATGAACAGGGAACTTGGGATTACTGTAATACTTTCCACGCATGATGTAGACATTGTGCCACTTTTCGCTGACAGAGTCTATGTTATACATCACGGAAAGATCGAAGCAGAGGGGACTGCCAGGGAAATATTCAAAAAACATGATATTCTGGAAAATGCACATCTCAGGATGCCACGAATTGCAGAACTTTTCGAGCTTTTACTTGAAAGCGGAATTGACGTGGATATAAAGATAACACCATCTGATGCAAGGGATGAGATACTGCGCCTTCTTGCAATGCAGGCGGGAAAGCAAAGGCAGGAAAATGCAAATAACGCTTACTGACATCGAAAGAGAATCCTATAAGAACAGTCCTGTCCACAGGCTTGACGGCAGGATCAAGATACTTGCAACGATAGCGATAATAGTCTTTGCTGTAAGCCTTCCGCGTATAGATGATAGCAATTTTATTCGCCTTGCACTAATCGAATTATATCTTATCTCCCTGATACTGCTGGCAAGACTAAACCTGTTCTACGTACTGGTCAGGTTCCTTGCAGTGCTGCCTTTCGGATTGGCCATGATCCTGATACAACCGTTTGTAAGGCAACCCTTCATTGATACATTCACAGTATATGCAGAACTTCCATTTGGTATTTCAATGACCTATGAGGGCATATACTTCGGCCTGACTCTGCTGGCAAAGTACACCGTCTGCGTGACTTCCATCGTACTTCTTTCATCCACAATGAAGATGAATGACATGGTCGTATCCGCCAGACGTCTTGGAATTCCCAGGGAATTCACACTTCTGCTGACAATGATGGTCAGGTACCTATTTGTATTCTGGATAATGCTCAAACGCATCAGAACAGCCCAAAAGACCCGCCTTTTTGACATCTGGAACAAAAATGCACCACGCAGGTGGATACTTGAGCAGGTAGGATATACCATTAGCTCGTTGTTCATCCGTTCTTATGAACAAGGAGAGCGAACATACACCAGTATGTTATGCAGAGGCTACGGGAACGATAGCGCCGAGATATACATGCATAAGAGCAAATTAACATTCAGAGATGGTGTTTTTTTCTTAACCACGGCTGCAATTCTGCTATTTACCGTCACCGTATAGAAAAATTGAAAAAAAAGAAAAGGACTCTGCGATCCTTATCGCTGGAAATCAAATAATTATTTCTTTACTAATTTACCCAGTGCAAAACCAATAAGCAGTACTATCAGAGTGCCAGCGACAATAGCCCCGACCTCACCCATCTTGCCCTGACCTTCAATAGCATAGTCAGGCATTGGAGATTCAAATACAGGAGCCATCTCTTCAATGGCAGTCATTTTTGCTTCATCGATCACACCCATTGCTGCACTTTCAAGACCATCCGGATCAGAAGATGCAAGGAAAGGAGCAAGAACAGATATCAGCAATGCAATGGCTATTCCTGCGTAAAGGAACTTCATGTTGTTTCCTGACATAGTCTCACTCATAGTGGCACACCTCTTGAATCTGTACTCAGAAAGGAATTTTCAAGGAGGTCGGGCCTTGATTTCTGTATTGCCGTTATAACTATAGCAGTGATAAGACCTTCGCCTACGAACCCTATAACAAGGTGATACAGACCCATTGTAGCAAGGCCGGCAGCAAGCGGGAAAGTCCCTGCTACGTACATCTCAACAGCAGTTGCAAGAGCAGATACGAACAGGCCAAGCCATGCACCAATGAAGGCTGAAACCGGTATGCTGAGTTTGCTCTTCCTGAGAATGACAAATGTGTAGTATCCTGCGAATCCTGAGATAACGCCCATATTCAGGATATTTGCACCCATTACAGTGATTCCACCGTCAGCAAAAACAAAACCCTGAACAAGCAGGACAAGGGTGAGCACAAGAACACCTGCCATAGGGCTACCAAAGATAATAGCTACAAGGACTGCTCCGACCATATGGCCACTGGTACCCATACCAATAGGAATGTTCAATGCCTGTATTGCAAATATTCCGGCGGCGAGGGCTGCCAGAATCGGTACTTTTGTATCGTCAAGTTCTTTTCGTGCCCATTTAACGGACATAAATATAAAGGGAAGGGCGATGACCCAATAAATTATTGCCTGACTTAGAGGCATAAATGAATCTGGTATATGCATTCTAGTTCCTCTTTTTCATGGATGGAACATAAATCAATATGAAAAATGCTCTCATTTGTAATACTAATGCATACAGAAATATTGTTATATATACTTTTGGGAGTATCAGAGTATTTATTCGTATTACGGAATTATTAGGATTATTATTTATTTATATCAACCAATAACGAGGACAAAAACAAATTATGTTACAAGTGTTTACCGGGCAAGCACTTAAAAACCCGGAAGAACCATTAGGGAAACAAGATGAACACATTCTCACCTGTAATTGCCGCAAAGGCCCTCTGGCAGATGCGGGTAAAAAGAAGACCTTTTGTTCTCTCACACGCAATCAATTCCAGATGCAACATGAAATGCAGTTTCTGCGAATACTGGAAAGAAAGCGGGTCACAAATGGAACTCGAAGACGTATTCAGACTACTTGAAGAAGCAAGAGCCTTTGGAATACTTGCTTACAATGCATGGACTGTTGAGCCACTACTCAGAGAAGATCTCCCTGAAATACTTGCACATGCTAAAGACCTGGGAATGATAACCTCACTAATAACCAACGGACTACTACTGGAAAAGAGGGTAGATGAGCTTCAGAACCTTGACTATCTTTCAGTCTCAGTGGACGGCATATCAAGTTACAGGGAGATAAGAGGCATGGAATTTGACAGGATTCTCCCGGGCATTGTCAAGGCAAAGGAGAGCATGAAAAATTCCCTGCTCCTGAACTGTGTCATCAGCGGGAAAAATCTCGACGACATAGAAGAACTAATCCAACTCACAAGAGAACTGGATGTAAAAATATCCTTTGAACCACTTTACGAATTCGGAGGGATCGGGAATGACACATGGGAAAAGCTTGGCATAAGGGACATGCAAAAGTATCGCACGGTAGTTGACAGAATCATCGAAATGAAAAAAGAGGGTTATCCAATCATTAATTCCTACACATACCTGAAAATGGTAAGGGATCTGAAGACTGAATTTACCTGTCATGCCAATGACATCATACTGGACGTTGCTTCAGACGGAAGTATCGAGAACTGCCGGGTTCACAGGGAACCTATCGGGCATGTGAGGGATGGTATTGCAAATGTCTGGGAAGCCAGCAGGAAAAAAAGGAAAAATGTGTCAGAAAACTGCTCTAAATGCCTTTTCTTCGGCTATGTTGAAAACAGTCTCATGTATAATTTTGATCTGGAAGTAATGAGGCATTACGATTGGATGTAAAAATAAGAATAAAGGACAGAGCCCAAAAAACCCTGTCCGAATCGATTCTTATTCCAGTTTAAACTGCGATATACTTTCACGCAAATGTTCTGCCATAAGGGCCAGATCATCTGCAGCTTTGGAGAGGTCTGACATCATAGATGACTTTTCCTCAATGGTAAGAGATATCTTCTGAGTCCCGGATGCAGAATCCGCAGATATGGAAGATACATCTTCAAGGGAAGCAGTTACTTCCTGGATTGAAGCAGATTGTTCCTCTGTTGCTGCAGCAATTTCCTGCGCCATCCTGGCAATCTCCTCTCCATTCTTCATCGCATTTTTCACCGCTCCGACAGCTTCATTGATGGCTTTGGAACCTCTTTCTACCTTAGTAGTTTCCTGCCTTATCGAATTCACGGCATTTTCTGTTTCTGCCTGGACATCTTTAATGAGAGAGGCTATTTCCTCGGCCGCAGAACCTGACTCTTCAGCAAGCTTGCGCACTTCGTCTGCGACTACTGCAAAGCCACGTCCATGCTCGCCGGCTCTTGCAGCCTCGATGGCAGCATTCAAGGCAAGCAGATTAGTCTGGTCTGCAATGCTGGTTATCAAAGTGACTATCTCACCTATCTTGGCAGACTTTTCATCCAGCCGTCCTATTACCTTTACAGACTCAGAAGAAGAATCCTTTATACCATTCATCTGCAGTAGCAGTGCTTCCGACTGGGTCCCGATATCATGCATCAGTTCATTAGCATTGACCGAAGTAGCCGAAGCATTTCCGGCATTATTGGCAATTTCCTGCACTGCCATAGTCATATCGTTCATTGCGCCTGTAATCTCATAAACCTTCTGAGACTGGTTATTTGCTCCGGCAGATATTTTGGAAACATCGTCTTTTACGGCTCCAAAAGAAATTGTCAGCTTTTCAGTGAAATCCTGGAAATGTTCGGATGTAGAGTTAACAGATAGTGATTTATCCTGGACCTCCTGCACTATCTCTCTGATGCCGGTAACCATCTTATTGATAGATGCACCAAGTCTTCCTATTTCATCATCCGATTCCTTTACCCGTACTGTCATATCCCCTTCGGCAATATGTTCAGTTGCTTCCACAATATTATTTAGAGGCTTTGTCAGTGAATTAGCAATGAAAAGACCAAGCAATAAGGATAGTATAAGTCCGATCACCGAAATGACAAGAGTATTATCGGAAGTCTTTTCGGAAAGAAGAGCTACACCGTCAAGGGAAATCAGCGATTTTATATAGCCTTTCGTTGTGCCTGTATAATCATTGAAAGGTATCAGCACAACAAGGTATTTGCCATCATCAGAAGTAAATGACACAGCATCCCCCTGTTTCAGTACACTCAAATGTTCCTCTACTACATGAAAATCATCGTTCTCCATAGTTGTTGCCAAAAGTCCGCCATCACTTGATTCCCATGAAACACTTTCATCATCCGGGAAATTGTAGATTGAATACTCACCTGCAAAGTCATCCTGTAGCTGGGAAAGGAAATACTCATCAAAGCCCAGACCATATTCCACTGAACCTATGTGTTCTCCATTATATGCCAAAGGAGAGACTACCCTGAAGCCGTATCCGCCTTTCCCTTCCTCCAGACCGCTGACAGTCTTCATTCCGGAATTTGCTTCATTGACAGTGTGCCTGAATGTTGAAAGATCGTCCCCATATTTCTCAGGCTTGTGTAATCGCAGGAAAGATGTGGAATCCGGCAAATGGAATTGAAACTGCTCCACTCCTTTTGCTGAAAGACCTTCATAAATCGGCAGCAGAAGTGTAGTGAGACCTTGTCGGTCCTTCTCAGCAAAAAGCCGCACAACCTCCTGGTTCTGGGTTACAGGCATCAGGGATGTCTCAACGGTTTCAAGTTGCATCTGCATTCTCGTGTTAACACTTTTCTCCACCTGTAAAGCAACTTCCTGCTTTTGGTACTCTATAAGAAGCTCCTGATTGTTGGAACTCTGGATCGCAAAAAGAGCTATCAATAATATAGATAACACGATAAAGGAAAGGATCATCTTGCTTTTTAGATTCAAACAGTACACCTTTATTATATGGATTGATAATTATATTAATTAAACATATAATAGATGTACGTCATATTAAATTTATCGTCAACAAATAGCATAAAAACTACGCCGTTATTAAGAAAAATTTATCTCCACCAAATCTCCGCAATCAACATCAAGTTCTTCTCCGGCAGATCCCCTGTTTATGGCAATCTCAAAAAAGCCATGACTTCCGATTAATGCTACAAACTCCCCTTCCCCCGCAAGAGCATAAGTCTGTACAAATGACATGTTTCTGTCAAAAACATGTACCTTTTGATCAAAATGTGCCACGTCCAGTACAGTCTTCGCAGGAATATTGGTTATGACATTACCAAAATCATCTATATAGATGACCTCTCCTGAAATCGAGTTATTTTTGACTTGCACTTTTCCAAAATCCAGGTTCACATAATCCCCGGTCTTCTTACCTACATCTTCAGGATTCATGCCTCCTGAAAGATAGGCACCGATGCGGGCGAATATGTCCCTTCCATGAAAAGTAGCGGATATTTTTCCAAGCAACTCTCTATTTGTAATCCTGTAAACCTGCATGTCCCCAAGCTTCAGTGCCGCCGGGATCATCAAGCCGTTGTCCGGACCTACAAAGAACTGACCGCCGGAGGATATGACTATAGAATTTCTCTGTGTCCCCACACCCGGATCAACTACTGCAACATGGACCGTCCCCTTCGAAAAATAATCAACTACCGAATACAGTGCAAATGCTCCGGCACGTATGTCTGCATGTCGGATAGAATGAGTAATATCCACTATTTTTGTTTCCGGCTCAATTCCCAGAATAACTGCCTTGAGAGACGCAGGATAGAGTGATCCGAAATCAGTTGTAAGGGTCACAATTGCCATGAAGAATGATTTGAATTTCCTTCTAAAAGAAGTATTTGCTAAGAGAAATCAATCAACTATCCATAATGAAAAAAAGTGGAGGGAAAAAGAAAATGAGAGAAAGTAATGCCGGAAGCATTACTTACAAAGATCGTAGTTCTGGTTTACGATTTTGAGTGCGCAGAAGTCACCGCACATGGTACATGCGTCTTCGTCGCCTGGTGCCCTGCTGTCCCTGATGCTCCTTGCAAGCTCCGGGTCAAGTGCATACTTGTACATCTCTTCCCAGCTAAGTTTTGCACGTGCCCTGCCCATTGCAAGGTCAACTTCACGGGCTGTTTCCGGGTACTTGACCATGTCACCAACGTGAGCAGCAATCTTTGAGGTCTTGACACCCTCAACTACATCTTCAAGGTTTGGAAGTGCAAGGTGTTCTGCTGGTGTTACATAGCAGAGGAAGTCACAGCCTGCTGCTGCTGAAGCTGATGCACCGATAGCTGTTACGATGTGGTCGCGGCCTGCACCGATGTCTGATACGAGTGGACCAAGCATGTAGAATGGTTTTCCGCCACTCATTGCCTTCATAAGCTTGACGTTCATCTCTACCTGATCAAGTGGTACGTGACCTGGTCCTTCTACGATAACCTGAAGGTCGTATTTGTCGTGTGCTTTCTGTGCACATTCTGAGTTGATGATG
Source organism: Methanolobus sp. ZRKC2 (assembly GCF_045291185.1). Lineage (NCBI taxonomy): Archaea > Methanobacteriati > Methanobacteriota > Methanomicrobia > Methanosarcinales > Methanosarcinaceae > Methanolobus > Methanolobus sp. ZRKC2. The sequence goes on from NZ_CP146980.1 coordinate 1,690,602, forward strand.
AGCTCCTGAACCTGTGCCCTGTCTGTTGCGTCGTGAACTGCACCTGCTCGCATTCCGTTACCAGTTGAAAGAGTAACTTCGTGCTCCTTGAGAATCTCACAGAGGTAGTCGAAGTCTGCGTAAAGTGGGTTTTCCTTCTCGTTGTGCAGCATCCATGTGCTCATGAATGCACCGCCACGGGAACAGAGACCACCGTATCTGCCGTGTGCCTTCAATCTGTCAAGGACAATTTGGTTGATGCCTGTGTGGATAGCCATGAAATTCGTACCGAGCTTTGCCTGCTCCTCGGTTGCATACCAGAGGTCATCCTCGGTCATGTGGACAATGGAACCATCCCTCTTTGCTGCTGTAATGAATGCCTGATAGAGTGGTACTGAACCTACTGGCAGGGAGATTGCGTCACAGACAGCTTTCCTGATTCCAAGGAAGTCTCCACCTGTTCCGAGCTCCATAAGTGTGTCTGCACCAGCAGCTTCAGCAGCCTTTGCTTTCTTTACTTCCATGTCAAGATCAACGATGTCTGATGATGCACCAATGGATGCATTGACCTTTGTCTTGAGTCCTTCACCCATACCACAGATTTTGATATCCCTGTATGGGGTCATGGGGATTACAATTCTGCCTGCGGCAATTCCACGTCTGATAAATTCAGGATCTTTGCCTTCTGCCTCGGCAACGATCTTCATCTCTTCTGTGATCTTACCATTTTTTGCATCTGTTACAATTGTCATTGTTTATACCTCAGTGTTCGATGTACCTTAGAAGAATCAAATTGTATAAAAGGCTTGTCAAAAATCAAACTTTAGATAAAGTCAAGTTTACTTTATTATTAAAAGATAATGAGATAGAAGTAGATCCGATTTAAATAGACATGCTTGAAAATATGCAACAGAAGACAGTAGCATAGAAATTGCACAGATAGACTTCAATTCTCCCATCACTTAAAACAAATAAAGTTGTCTTTAGAAGTAATCATGAAAACTTGTATTGATTTACGGATTAAGCAGGATATTGATAAAAAGAAAAGAAAGAAAAAATATCATTTTTTATCTTCGGAAATTTTCCGTAGCATGCGCAAATTTTCCCTATGAAGGGTAACTACAAGATCGCTCAACATTCCAAAAACAAACATCTGGAATCCTGCAATGATGAGAAGAGCAGTTAACACCGTGAGAGGGACACGGGTGATACCCTCAAACCATTGGGAAACTACAAAAATTCCCGTGATAAAACCTGCCAGAATAAAACAGCCGCCTATCAATCCAAAATAGAACATCGGGTTATGCAATTTTGCCATTTTGTAAATAGTGGAACCGATCCTCCAACCATCCTTAAGAGGATTCAGTTTAGTAGCACCCTTAGAGTGCCGTGCAAGATAGGTAGTCGGAACTTCTTCAATCCGCAGATCCTTTGCAACACTTTCAATAGTGATCTCGGACTCGATCTCGAATCCCAGTTTTTTTAATTCAAAGGATTTGAAAGCTTTTTTGTTAAAAGCCCTGTAACCGGTTAAAATATCCTCAAGCCACACCCCATAGGCCATTCCGAACATTTTATTGATTAGCTTATTCCCGATTAGATTGAGACGGGTAAATGCTCCATCTTCATAGTCAACCAGCCGGTTACCCATCACATGGTCGGCCTTACCCTCAAGAACAGGAGCAAGAACCACATGAGCGTCCTTTGCAAGGTTCGTGCCATCCCCGTCAACCATGACAATATAGTCATTGTCAATGATTTCAAAGGCTTCCTGAATAGCCTGGCCTTTGCCCTTACCGTGCTGAATAATAACCTTTGCACCTTCACTCTCCGCAATATCACGGGTCCTGTCGGTGCTGTGGCCATCCATAACAAGGATATTGTCGAAGCCCTCGGCACGGAAATCTTTTATAACCTGCCCGATTGTGGCTTCTTCATTTAACGCAGGTATCAGGACACAAACGTCTTCGTTTGGCAAAGAACTCACACTTGCCATTTTTAGATTCAGAGCAGGCCCATACTGTCGAGTTGCTGCCTTACGACCTCAACACCTTGCTCACAGTTCTCCGGTGATTTACCGCCTGTGACCACAAGTTTACCTGAACTGAAAATGAGTACTACGACCTTCGGGTCATCGATGCGGTAGACAAGTCCCGGGAACTGTTCGGGTTCATATTCAATATTCTCAAGACCAAGACCAATAGCAATAGCATTCAGATTGAGAACTGCCTGGAGATCAGCAGAAGCAACTATGTTCTGTACTGTGATCTCAGGGTTGTCTATGGTTTTTATACCTATATCGTTGAGCTTCTTTGCCATGTTGCCTATGACAGTATGAACGTCATCAACATTCTTTGCCCCTGTACATACCACTTTTCCAGATGTGAAAACCAAAAATGCAGCCTTTGGGTCAGAAACCCTGTATACAAGTCCGGGGAACTTTTGCTTGTTATATTCGGCACCCTCGAATTCTGCCTCGATCTTAGTAAGATCGAATTCTTCTGCAAGCTTAGTAGATGCTACTACATTTTCAATCTTTATGTTATAATCTGACATGGTATATCCTCGTATTTAAAGCGGAGTTATATTCAGCAATTGACTATATAAACTTATACCCTCTCGTTTATATATCTTTTTAAATAAATGCATGAATACGACAAACTTCAACTGAACAACAATCAAAAAAGAGTCAATCTTCAAATTTTTTCATGCCGGCAACCACGGCATCATACTTACTGCTGACCCTTTCGATAAGATTTCCTTCAAGACTCCTATGTGTGGGAACAAGTATATCGGCCCCTTCACTAACATCAAGTCCTTCACCAGACAGTCCGTAATCAGGAGCTATGACAAATCCATCTGCTGATACGCCAAGACGCAAGTCACTCACGATGCGCGCAACCATATCAGTTGCAGGCCTCACTTTTTTACTGAAAACAAGAGCTTTTGAAGCATACCTTTCCTTGAGATCTTCTATCAGTTCGACACTCTCCCGGACCTGCTCAGGGTCGGAAACGTTTTCCAGGGACCTGACAGCTTCAATAAGGTCATCAAAAGTTGTAGAACCTGCCTCAATGACCTCACCATCATAATGTTTGCTGACCTTCTCGGCATATCCCCTGGAGATCACAAGCTTATAGACATCTGCCAGCTCCTCCAGTTCCTCTTCTGTAGGCTCATAGGCATTGATTACCTTATAATCCTTGATGCCGCACATCCCCATCAGAGATTCATACATAGGAGTCACTCCAATAAACCTGCGCCCAAGCCACTTATTAAGACCACTCTGACCGCTCTGCACTTTTGATAGTTCAACTATCTTTTTCTTTACCAGCTCAGGATCATTGGACTCAAGCCCGAAATAGTCTGCGAATAGAGAAGTTGTATGAAGAAGTTTGGTCCTTCCGTGAGGAGTTGCCTCCACAAGACCCCTCTCCTTGAGTTCACGTATATGATCATAGGCCGAGTTACCCCTCATGTCAATCAACTCGGACTGGACAAGAGGTTGGTGATAGGCAATCATAGAAAGAGTACGAAGCATAGGAGCACTCAACTCCTTTGGAGCCAGTGGCCGTACAAGCTCGGCATATTCAGGTTTGACCTGCATCACATAGCGTCCGCCGAGATCCAGCATCTCAATTCCACTTTCACGACCTTCGTATTCACTGATCAGCTTCTCTATGATAGGAATTACCTGTTTTTTGGGTTTACCTACCAGTTTTGATAAGGTTGCGATGTCAAGTGCGGAGCCTGCAGCGAATAAAGCCGCCTCAATTGTTTCCCTGTCGTTCATGATCGATACAGCATTCCTCAGGCAGTGTCCCGCATATTATCAAACGGATACACATATAGTTCGCCGAACAATTCTTTTTGTGTCAGCCATACCTTTTTTTCAGTAGCAAGGAATAAAAGGGACACGTAAGTCATTATGTTCTCAGATCGGCTGTCACCCAGGAGATCGGAAAGTATCACGAACTCCTTTTCAGCAAGATCCCTGCTGAGACGTTCACCAAGTGTCTTGACACGCCCCAGTATGTCTTCCTCGTGAGCTATTCCGAGTACTTCATCCGTAGTTACCGCAGACCTTTCTTCAAGTTTGCGGCGGACCTTACGGTCTTTCCTCCGGGTCTCGACCTTTTCTGCTTTCTGAAGTTCCAGAATGAGTTCCTGCAGTGTTACCGGGCGGGTGGCACGGCGCCGAATAGGAAGTTTGGGAACCGGGTATTCTTCAACATCATAGAAGTCCAGTTCATCATCGAACATGTCGAAATCGCCTTCCTCTTCTTCCTCCTGCACAATTCCCGTGGATTTCATGCGCAGAAGGATTGATGCATACAGCAGAGTCCTGCCGGATATCCTGAGATCTGTCATCTGCATCTGCTCTATGCGCTCAAGGAACATATCAGTCACATTAACGATATCGATATCCCAGGGATTAATATCCCCGTTCTTCGCAAGGTTCATGAGAATCTCGACAGGCTCGCTAAGCACATCATCAGAAAACTCCAGCAGGGATTCATCTACACCAAGTCCCCGGAGAGTTTCCATGAATCCGGGATCAATAGTAACAGGAAGAGGGACTTCCGTTATAGAGACCGCTTCCAGGGGCTGACCAATATCTATATCTTCAATGATCTCGCTCAACGCAACTTCACTCCTGTGATACTTGTTATGTTATTTTCCTGCATGGCGACTCCTATAGTCCTTTCCGCAGCCTCAATCATCGGTTTCCTAAGAGAGACTACAATGAACTGAGCATTCCTGACAGCCGTTTTCACGCGCTGGGCAACCCTTCCTGCATTGGCACCGTCCAGGAACATATCGATTTCATCAAAGGCATAAAATGGAGCAGGTCGGTACTGCTGGATTGCGAAGACAAAGGAGAGAGCTGTAAGACTTTTCTCCCCTCCGGACATTGCCTCAAGGCGCTGGAGTGTCTTTTCCTTAGGTTGGGCTTTGAGTGTGAGGCCGCCTGCAAAGGGATCATCATAATTATCAAGCACAAGTTCCCCAATACCATCGGAAAGTTCGTTGAATATCTCCTTGAAAGGCTCGTTGATCCCGTCGAATGTTGCCATGAAAGTATCTTTTTTGAGCTCTTCATACTGCTTAATTCTTTCAAGAATCTGCTCTCTTTCGGAAGATAGAGTGTCACGCCGTGTTACAAGCTCATTCAGCCTCAAATCCACTTCGTCATACTCGTCAATGGCACGCATATTTACAGGTTCTAGTTTTTCCATTGCTCTTTCAATGGAAGCTATCCTTGTGCGCACGGTCTCATAATTCGGAACTTCTTCGCTTTCCTCAATACCCCGCCTGAGCAGTTCCTCACCAAGTTCTCCAACCTGCTCTTCAAGTGCAGCCTTTGTGGCATCCAATGCAAGCTTCTGGCGGTTACCTTCATCATGTTTTGACTTGATCTCATCAAACTGTTTCTTCACAGAAACATGTTCATCATGCAGCCTTGTACGCTCTTGCTGGAGCTCTTTCAGTTCTTCTGCAAGTTCATCCTCACGCTGCTTTTTCTCCTGGAGTGTCCCTTCCAGCTCCTCGATCTTCTCATTCAGTTGCTGGACACGTTCCTTATGAGTGGACTTCTTCTCATCCATGGTCTTAATGAGTTCACGGTTTTCTTCAATCTTAGAAGCTGCATAATCCCGATCAAGATTCAACGCATTAACATCCGATTCTATATCTCTCACCCTGCCGTCAAGACGCCTTATTTCCCCGTCAAGCTGCTCTGCCTGACGGTTGAGTTCAGGAACTTCAGAACCTGCAAGTTTTTCTTCAAGCTTGGAGATGTCCTCTTCCAGAGATTCCACAAGTTTGCTCTTTTCTTCCTTGCAGGAGACAACAGTTTCCATCTCATCTCTCAACTGTTTACGTGATCCCTCGATCTCAAGAAGTTCGGCATTCTTTGATTCAATGAGCTGAGAGAGACGTTCGCCGCGTCCTGCAATCTCCTCGATATGCATCTCCTTCTTGGAAATTTCCTTATCATGCTCATGGATTTCACGATTCACCTGTGAAATATGACCCTCGATCTGATCAAGTTTCTTTATGGCAGTGCTTCGCCTGGAATCATACTCGGTGATCTTTTCCGCAAGCTTAACGAGCTTATCTTTCTCGGAAGCTGCAAATGACAGACCACTTGAACGTTGTCTTGAACCTCCCACCATAGCACCGCTTTTCTCAATAACATCGCCATCAAGGGTTACCATTCTTAAGCCACCCATCAGGCGCCGGGCATTGGTCATGGTGTCAACAATCAGCGTATCCCTGAACACATACCAGAAAGCAGGCTCGAATTTCGGGTCAAAATCAATAAGGTCCAGAGCATAACCTATCACCCCTTCCCTGTCAGAGAGGTTCTTATACGGCCTGCGTTGATCCATCTTGTTCAGGGGCAGGAAAGTGGCTCTTCCACCCTGCCTGCGCTTAAGGAAATCAATCGCACGGGCACCATCCTCGTCATTCTCAACAACAACAGCCTGCATCCTTCCGCCTGCAGCTATCTCAAGAGCTGTGGAATACTTCTGGTCCACACTTCCAAGCTCGGCGATTGTGCCGTATATACCAGGCAATCCATGATGCTTTTTCTCATTCATGACCATTTCAACGGCCTTAGAATAGTTACTATGGTCCTCGGAAGCCCTTACACGCACTTCAATGCGTGCATAATCCTTTTCATAGGTGCGCAGTTCATCCTCAAGGTCCTTAATAACAGACTGAATCTGGGCACGGTTACGTTCAAGGTCATCAATGTCCTTTGTCAGGGCATCGATTTTCTCATTAAGTTTTTCAATATCATATTTTACGGAGAGAGTATCACTGTCAGAGGACTGAGCTTTGGATTTCGCATCCTCTATCTCACTTTCAATATCCCTAACCTCAGCAGACTTTCTCCTGAGAGCATCCAGTAGCCGATCCTCCTGGCGCATAAGTTCGTTTTTCTCATTTTTTGCAAGTTCAAGCTTGGATTTCAATCCGGAAACCTCATCCCTGGTCTCCGCAAATTCGGCATCCACATCAGCTATCTTGCTCTGCAGGATCATCCTCTCGGTCTTACGTTCCGACATCTCGGCAAGAATACCATCCTTGCGCATGGATTCTTCGGATATTTTTAAATCCAGCTCTTCAAGCTTACCTTTGATCTCATCGATCTCCACAAAGGTCTTCCTTCTTCTGGATTCGATATCCTCCATCTCATTATCTGCAAGCTCAATACTGTCATTGCAGCGGGATATTTCACCCCTGATCTCTTCAATATCCTTCTTTATCCGGATTTGCTCATCCTCTCCCATCTTATGAATGGTGGATGTCATCTCTTCCAGAGCCTTCTCAAGTTCCTCTACCTTTTCCTGACGCTCTTCAAGTGCAGCTCCAAGCTTATCAAGCATTTCTTCCTTTGACAGGATATCAGCTTCCACAGAACCAAGTTCGATCTTTGCATCCTTGAGCTTGGCAAGGAGCACAAAGCCTTCGAACTTCATCTTCTCTTCCTTGAGAGACTGATACTTAAGTGCCTGATCCCGTTCAGCTTTGAGCTTTTGGAGTTGCTGGCCGACTTCTTCAATGATTATATCGACTCTTTCGACCCTTTCACGCACGATCTCAAGCTCGTTTATTGCCCTGTCTTTTTTGTTGTCAAACTCCGCGACACCGGCAATCTCATCTATAATCTTACGCCTCTCCCCCGCCGTCATGTTGATTATACGGGTAACATCACCCTGCATCACAACATTATAACCTTCGGGAGTGACCCCTGCTTTTGCAAGATTGTTGTGTACATCCGTGAGGCTGACAGCCTTGCCATTGAAGTAGAAGTAGCTGTAATAACCGGAGTCTGTTTCGCGTATTTTTCTAGTGATGGAAACCTCATCACTTGCAACCGGCATTTTGCGGTCTGTATTATCGAATTTGATGGTGACCTGGGCAAAATCAGGTTTCTTGGAACTTTCACCGTTATAGATTAGGTCAGTGAGCTTTTCAGCCCTCATGGTCCTGGAGCTGGAAAGTCCCAGAACAAAAAGGACACCGTCTATGATATTGGACTTGCCACTACCATTAGGTCCGGAAATAGTGGTAAAACCTTCAAAGAACGGGATCTTTACCTTTTTACCGAAGGATTTGAAGTTAACGAACTCAATTTCCTTGATATGCACGTGATTCCCCTTTTAGTAAAGGTCTAATTCTAATTCTAACGAGATTACGGTAAAGAATTACTTCCTTCTGGTGATAGTAATCACCGCATCTTCATCTTCACGCGCCTCAACGGTCTCGTACTCGGATTCAGTTTGCCTGCGTGCACTTTGTTCTTCAGCAACAATATAGTCACAGGGTTCGCCCTGACCTTGGCTCATGTTGCGCATCTCCCTTTCATCATCAGTCTCAGCAACTATATACTCTGAGGGAGGTTCGGGTTCCTGAACCTTTGGAACAACAGCAGGACCCGCATCACGTACGTTGAAAGAGACATTTGCAGGACTTCCGGCAGGAGCACTACGTGGCGAACCTTCAGTTTCATCGGTTGATCTTATAGACACCTTGGAATTTACTCTGCTGGCTGGGACAGGCATTTCCGGCGGAGCATAAGGTTTGACCGGAGCAGTGATCACCGGCGTCATGGGAGGTAACTGATCTTCAGCCGGATCAGGCGTCTGTTTGGGAATCGCAGGTTCATTTTCAGGCCTGTATAGACGCGGTTCCGTTTTTTCCACAGTCTTTTCAGGAACAAGTTTTACCTCTTCCGGCTTAACTTCCTCTTTCATATGTTGAGAGACGGAAAGCTCCCCAAGGGAGCGGATCATTGATTTCTGGTCAAGAAGTTCATCCATTATTCCATTCAGGTTGCTCGTCATTGCCTGAACTTTCTGCTCAAGTTGGACAATGCGATTATTAATATCAAGGTCACTTTTCAGATCACTTCTTATTTCCCGGAGAATAGAATCGCGGAGAGTCGTTTTTATGTCCTCAATTTCCGCCTCTTTTTCCTTTAACTGGCGTTCGAGACGCTCAATTATAAAGTCCCTGTTTTCAGAATTCATTAAATACCTCGCAAATCCATTCAGTCCCTCATTAAGTGTTTCAAAAATCTTGTGTTAATATATGGGTAAAAGTATAATATAATTTATGGTTGCAATTGTCATTTTTCTTAGCTTGTACACTTTTTCAGGTCAAAGAATCCTTCATGAATCTTAACACTATTTGGCATAAATTGATGAGCTGTTGGAAATCGGATCTTTCTCTACCATAAAAACATGATCTGCCGAATCAATTAGTGAGTCATCATGGGACACCACAAGAATCTGCCCCACACCGATATCACGCATCATATCTATCAGTTTTATAAGCTGTTGAACATGGCCCCGGTCCAGGAAAACTGTAGGTTCATCCATTATAAGCGGCGGAAGCCCCGATTCTTCCCCTGACATCCCAAGTGAAAGTAAACGATATATGGCGCACCTGAGTACCAAATTGAAGATGGCCCTTTCCCCACCACTCAACAGTTTAGGTTCAAGAGGGGTACCATCCTTCTCAAATACTGTCAGGTTGTATTCATGGTCAAGCCTGATATGAGAATATGCATTGTTGGAATACATGAAAGCAAATATCTCGTTAATAAGCGCATCCAGGATGCCAATGTTGTTTGAGCGCAATTGTGCACGCACCCTCATGTACATTGCTTCCAGTCCTTCAGCATCTTCATAAACCGCATTCAGGTAAGCAGATTTATTCTTGAGCACCTTAAGCATCTTTTTGAGATCTTCGAGGCGCTTTAACTCACTTTCAACCATCCCGGCCTGCTTTGTCAGTCCTTCTTTTTCCGTTGTTAATTTTGCAATCTCGGAATTTATATTTTTGAATGCAACCTCATAATCCTTAAGCCGGGACTCAAGTTCAGCAATATCAAGCTCACCCATCTGCTCCCCTAGCTCATTGAGATGAATCTTCTTCTCAGCAACCTGGCTATCAAAAAGAGATACCATCTCCCGGATACCTGTTATCCTTTCCTCCATTTTACTGATATCAGACAAAGTCTTTTCAATTTCGATAAGGCTTTTTCGTACATTCCTCGCAGTTCCAAGGAGCTCAAGGGACTTTTCATGTTCTTTGTGAGCTTCTACAGCATCCCGTTCCAGTTGAGAGAGATTATCTTTAAGCTTTAATAGTGAACTCTCCAGGGATATTTTCTGTGAAAGAAGTTCCTCTTTCTTTTTTTCGTTGTCCTCGACATGAGATTGATATTCTTCTAACATCTTTTCCTGGTTAGACAACTGGTCATTGAGAGATTTGATTTCACGTGCCTTATTCTCAATATCTGTTTTATGCACTCTGGCTTTCTTTACCCTGTCAAGCTTTGATTCCAGGTCTTCCTGCTTCTTTTTCAGAGTGGAGAGCTCCCCAGCAAGTTCTTTTTCCTTGAGGGAATCGGCCCGGGTAGTCTCTTCGATAGCCGATCCCTGAAGATCCTGGCTGCAGGTAGGACACTTTCCCTTGCTCAGTAATTCCTCTGACCTTTTGATATTTCCACGCAGATCGGTCATCTTCACTGAGATTTCCCTCTCCTTTCCGTGCAGGTTCTTTAGTTGATCATTGACCAAGTCGAATATCTCTTCGATGTTTTCGAGTTTTTCAGGCGTGAGAGCCATAGATTCGATAGACAATAATACTGCGGATCTTGCTGTCTCGGCGTCTTCAATCGTCTTTTGTATCTTGTGGACCTCTGCCTCCACAGAAATTATCTTTTTCCCTGTTTCCTCACCTGACCTTTCCAGCAAACCTGCCTGTTTCCTGTTCTCTTCAACGGATAAAGACAGACCTGATAACTCCTTTTCACAAACCGCTTTGTCCTTAATGATGCTGCTTAATTTGTCCCTCAATGTGCGCTCTTTGCCATCAAGCTCTACGACCACAGTCTCAATATCATCACCAGTGACACCTAGTTTCGAGCGCATCTCATCGATTTGCTTTTGCGTCTTTTCAAGGACATCCTTCCTGGATGCAATATCCCCGGACAGGGACTCTATCTGGGCATAAGCTTTGGATTTCTTCTCGCCGAAATCTTTGATCTGTGCCTGGACAGCACTTTTTTTCCCTGCAAGTTCCCTGAACGAAGAGATCTTTTTCGAAACCTCATCTTTAAAGGAAAGGGCACGGTCCCTTTTTTCATTGAGGGAAGAAATGGAATTTTCCAAATTCTTGGAACGTGAACGTAACTCTGCCAGCCGTTCACCGGGTTTTGAATTTTCAATCCCCTGAATATCGGCTGTCACTTCCTTGATGCGCCTTTCGGCATCTCTCTGGTGGCGACCAACACCGATACGTGCTCCGGATGCCCGCTCCCGGTATTCTTCCAGTTTACCAAGCCTTAGCAGGTCATCGATCATCTTCTGCCTGTCCTTGGGCTTTGAATTGATCAGGACATCAATCTCACCCTGCCTGATGTAAACGCAGTTCCTGTAGGCTTCCTCATCCATATTCAACAGTGACCTGACAGCTTCATAGGTGCGTGATGCCTGGTCGAAAATTATCTCCCCGTTCTTTTTGAGGATTGCACCGGTATTGGAGGCACGGCCTTTTTCCGGGTCGTTCCTGAAAGTCTGTTCAATGTAATAATCATGCCCGTTCTGCTCGAATTCAAGTAAAATGGATGCCTTTGTAGCACCCTTGCGTATGATATCAGAGAGAACAAATTCCTTATCAAGCGTTTTGCTCCCGAAAAGACAGGTAAAACAGGCTTCAAGCAGGCTGGATTTTCCACTGCCGTTAACCCCCGAGACTACTGTCACACCATCTTCGAAGGATAAATCCAGGTTTTCATAACTCCTTATGTTTTGGATTTTCAGCCTTTTTATCATCATAGGTAGTCACCAAGATTGTACTGCCGGGGTTTATGATCGATCTCCTCCTTTGAAGAAGAACTTTCATCAGAAGGAGTTTCATCTTTTGTTACCTCATGATCAGTTGTACTCTTTACAGATGTCTCATCCTCACTTTCCGAATTAAGTGTATCTTCTTCGTGATGAGATTCTTCCTGCGAAACCACTTCCCCTTCCGCAGGAGTAGAAGACTCTGTACAAGTAACGCTTTCATCCCTGTAAATCTCACTCATTACCTCAGTGTTTTCAGCAGGAATGGCATCGACATCGACATTAACCGCAGGTATTGACACTTCACCGCTTTGTCCATCGGACATCTGGAACTCATCCCGGCCTACGGACCTTATGACAACACTTTCCGAAAAATCAGTATTATCTATCAATTCCCCAATCCTTTTTTCAACTTCAGCATCTACCTTTGTCTTTACAACCTTCGAGTCCCTTACAATCTCGTCAATCAGGAGTCCACCCTCGGTAAGATGCATTTTCCTGATTTCTTCCTTTACCGCATCATCAGGGTCTGCAAAGGAAACATGCATCCGGGCATCATCAAGAGATACCTCCCCTGTCCTGAGGTCTTTTATTCCGGGCACGAGGGCATTGCGGGAGAGCAGGAACTTTTCAATTTCACTAAATGTGACTTTGGCCGTCGGGTCTCCGGATATATTGACAAATGTGATCTTATCTTCAATGTCATGTTCCTTTATGGCTGAAAAAATCTCAGTGTAAGCATCCGCATCCCCCTCAAGATGAACAGGAATGAAAACAAAGTCCCTGGTAGGGATTATACGCCTGCTGATATCAACTCCTTCCTCGTTGACAGTAATAATATTGTAAGAACGGGGCTCGCGTTCGGAGGTGCTGTTACGTTCGGTACTACCGCAATAAGTCACCCAGGCATCATCCACTTTGATGATCTCATGTTTGTGGTTATCTCCCAGAAGCACTGCATTTACATCAAATGGAAGGGAGCCAATTACCTCATGTACGTCCCATTCCCCGAAAGGAAAAGGCTTCATAAGCTGGTGCATCACAAGCAGGTTATGCTGTGCATCAGTAACCGTGCCATCAAAAACGGAATAGTCAAATAAAGGGATGCGGGATTTGGAAACACAGTCTATTCCGTAAATAGCCACATTCCCAAGCCTGTAAGGCGTTGCACCAAGCCGTATAACAAGCCCCATGCTGCCATAAAGGTCCAGCCATTGGGTACTCTGTTTACTCTCGTGGTTTCCAACTATTGCCAGCAACGGAATCCCGGCGTTTTTTAATCTGGAAAAGAGCTCCATAGCCCCCAATATGTCATCCAGTGTCGGGTTCCTTGAATCAAAAAGGTCTCCTGCATGCACTACGGCATCAGCTTTCATTTCAATAGCATCATCTATCACTCTTGAAAAAGCATCCATGAAATCCTGTCTGCGCACTTCACTTTGATACTGGCGATAGCCTAAATGCGTATCCGCGGTGTGGATAATCCTTATCTCATCCATCAGGAGGTATGATACGCACTCTCCGTTTTTAAGATTGCCCGTCTCCGGGTTTATTCCTAGGAAAATTTTGGCATGGGCCCAATTTTAATATAGAGTCTACTCATCCCGATTATAACATACCTTTTGTTTATATATTATTGATTACTATATTGAAGTAAGAATTATGGATAGCAAAGGCCAGATCACCATAGATTATCTTATCAGCATCACAGTTTTCTTATTCGCCGTCGTATTCGTGTTCAATTTCACTTCCGGGATTTTTACACCTTTCCAGTCCAATTCTGATGAAGTCACGCTTATTGCCGATCGCGTATCGACTACTCTTGTCGAAAAAAGGCTTAACGCCGGAGATGAAAGTACCCCTAACCTTGTCAACAAGACAGAGATGGACAATTTCTTTACCGAACTTGATGGGAACTACGACCCACTTATTGACTCTCTGGGTATGAACGGCAGTTACCTGCGATATGACCTTAATGTTACACTGGAAAACAGTACTGATGTAATAGATGCAGCTGGAAAACGAGTTCCGGCCGGTGTGAATGTCGGACAGACCAGAAGGGTCGTCCTGTCGAAGGATGACATTTCAGGAAATACCGAAACCCTCGTTATGTCATTCAGGGTGTGGTAACATGAAGGGAAAAACGTCACCTGAATCCGCGGCGGAAAACTCTGCTCAGATGCATACGCTTGAAGCTATTGTTGCCTCCATGATAATGGTCGGCATAATCATATTCACAATCCAGGCAACATCACTTACACCACTTACATCCTCAACAGCCAATGCCCATATAGAAGCACAGCTTCAGACAATGGGACAGGATATGCTCAGTGCGCTTGCATATTCCGCATACGGACAGGATTCACAGCTCAAAAAAGACATACAGAACTGGGATGGAACAAAATATGTATGGAATGGCTCTGGCTACCGTTCAACAGATTCACAGAACAAAGGCCTTCAGGACAGTTCACTGGCAGATGTCCTTAAATTGATAGCAGTTCCAAGGGGAATTGCGCACAATGTCCACTTTAGCTGGGTTACAGATGATGGGATTATGTCAGATGAACCATACATCTACAACGGAGACCCCTCTGATAATGCAGTGATAATCTCAAAGAAAGTAGTATTATCAGACAATGATGTAGGCAATAAATCTGTTTTTACCGCAGATACCGGCATCCCTGATGCTGATAGTAGCACTGATTTTTACAATATTGTTAACGTTAAAATGACGCTTTGGAGAATGTGAATTCCGGAAAGTGATGACATGAAAAAACTTGATGATTCCGCACAGTTGTTATTGATCGCAGGTTTTGCAGTGGGTATCGGCATAGTAGTTCTCACGGTGATGCTCAATAATGTGATCTATGCAAGCAATATCGCTTCGGAATCCAGTATCGACACTTCACGTTACGATATAGCAAATGCCATCCAGATAACAACCGAAGCACATGAAGATGCCTACCAGTATGCCATAAAAGGTGGCTCATTTGATAATGATTCCTTTGTAGAATATCTTGGAAATTATACTGATAAAGCATCATCAAATTACGGGATTTCAGGCCTGACATTTTCCTGCCGGAACAGCAATCTCTCAAAAGCGTACTTCACACAGAGCGGACTTGCAGACGGCAAAGACGACTGGACTCTTGTAGAAAATATAAAAATCACAAACTTATTCGCACTTTCAATTCCAGATACATCCGAACTCGGCAATGAATCCAACAGAGTCACGATACAGGCCATCAATATTTCAGGAAATACATTGTGGTCAATGGAATTTTACAATTCAAGCGGAAAAATCAATATCACCATCTCGGACCAATCATCAATCATCGGGAACTACCAGAGTAATACCGGAGAAATAAATATAACAAGCGACCTGATAGATGGATCGGGAATCATCCCAGGGTTCCGTTTCTCAGATCGTACCGCAGGAAAGGAATATTCGATAAATATCATAAACGGAAGCCATGCGATTGGAACATATTTCCTGTCAGGTAATCTTTCAACAGACCAGCCTTTCACACAGGCGCGATACTGGGTGGTAAACCCCACAATCACAATGTCTTCCAGAGAAATGGTAATCAACAGAACGATCCCCATTTCACTGCCAGGAGGAGTTCAATGAGAACGCTGGCAAAAGACGAAAATGCAGTTTCCCTCTCGATAGGTTTTATTCTTACATTTTCAATTACGGTACTGGTACTTGTGATCATCCTGACATCATTCTACTCATTGATGAATCAGGCAGAACAAACTGTCATGCGTGACGAATTCGAGATACATGGAAATGATATCGCAGTAAAGATTACAACAATTGATACAATGGCAGGAACTGCAATAAGGTCGGGTTCAAGTGTTGGAGAGATAAGATATGAGATCTCGCTCCCCGATAAAATTGCAGGAAAAGAATACTCTATTGAGTTCTCCAATGCGACAAACGAAATGATTTTTTCCTCGGAAGAAAGAGATGATACCAGGGTAAAAATACCATTTTCAACTGAAGATACAACCCTTCTTTCAACAACCCTTTACAGCTCAAAAGGAGAATACCGGATAAACTACAACCCGGCTGCCAATACTATAGAGATAAACTGAAAGTGAAAAACATATGACTAGCAAAGAGGACAAACACAAGGATCTTAACTTATCCGAAGAAGGCCTCACAGAGGTACTTGATTTCACGATTACTCTAGGTGTTATGCTCTTAGCTGTGGGAATGATTGGAGTTGCCGGATACCCGATGCTCGAGAATATGCAGGAAAGAGGACATCTCGAGAATATAGAGCAGAGTTTCTCAGTCCTCAAACCTAACATGAATAAAGTAGTTTATGGAAAAGCGCCTTCACAGTCAGTAGAACTTAAGATGCACGGAGGAATGGTTTCTGTCACGGGAACCAGCTATATGAACGTGAGCGTGCAGACATGGAATGAATCGACATCTTCCATAGAAGTGCTGTCTGTTGAGAGACAACTGAGAATGGTAGAAAACAAATTTGAGGATACTTCAATCGGCTACGAGAACACCGGAGCATGGGCAAAATATCCTCAGGGAAGTTCCATAGCTATATCAAAACCTGATTTTGCTTATAGCGAGAATACATTTTTGATACCAATGGTAACAATCGCCGGTTCCAAAGGAATTTCAGGATCGGGACTCATCAGGGTAATTTCTGACGGGGGACAGTTATCGGTTGCAAGACTGGAAAATGTTTCACATGTAAACATAACAATGGCGAGTGATTACTACGACGGATGGGAAAAGTTCCTGAACGAATCGATGGAAATGCAGATAGTAGATGTTGATACAGCCAACAATACTTTTGTTGCCAGCAGGGACTACAACCCGAATATAGACGTTGTGATCACCATATCACCTATGAGCGTAACAGTAGAATGAAAAAGGATGTGACGAATTTTGAAAAACCTGCTTGGATCAGAAAAAGCTATTTCTGCCGTTGTCGGATTGCTCATTATCCTGATGCTTACTGTTACATCCATAAGTGTGATCCTGCTTTACGCAACACCTACGATTAGTGACATGCAGGATATGGCAAACGCCCAGAGGGTAGAGCAGGCTTTCACGGTATTTGACTCAAGAACAAGCAAGGTAGCCCTGGGAGAATCTCCAAGCCAGACAACCTCATTTTCTATCATGGAAGGAAATGTAGAAGTAAACGGTGACAATGCTTCCTATAATGAAAGCAGCATAGTTATTATCTGTGTAGACATGAATGCCTCGTGGTATAGCAGTTTTCAGGGAAGCAGACATAGATGGGGAGCATGGGAACCGTATATTAGCTGGAGTGAAATGAATGAATTCAATGCTTCTATGGGCAGCATAACCTACACAAAAGAAGACAGGATAATCGGATACGAAGGTGGCGGCATTTGGTCAAAGTACCCCACTGGCAAGGCAGTTATGATATCACCTCCGGAATTCCACTACAACGGCGAGACACTCACATTACCCATCATGACAGTTGTCGGAAATGAGGGATCAAGCGGAACAACCGATGTGGATGTCACTGTCAGTTCCGATAATATGCCAACTGTACTGTATCCCAACCCTTCGGCAGATTCCAAGAGAGTCAATCCACTTAACTCGGATAAAGTTCTCATCTATATAAAGAGTGAGTTCTATAACGCATGGGCGGACTATGCAAATTCCCTTGCGTATACTAGTGCTGAAACAGATGATGCAAATGAGACTGCCATTGTAGAGCTGGAAGTAATCCCTGCAATGGGAAAAGATAGACTGAAACAGGCTTTCAAGGTAGGGGCAGTAAACCAGTCAAACCCTGCACCAATATACAATTTCTCTCTTGACCTTGAAGCAAGGGCTTCTGCAGGGCTGAATCCCAGCAACTACAGGATAACTGCATCCTCAGGCACAAGGAAACTAACCTATACACTTGCGAAGAAAGGAGGTGCAAACCAGCTAATCATGAGTGTCATCTACGAAGACACAGCCACCGGAGGAGGAGTTGAAACATGGGATGGAATGGATATTTTCCCTGTAAGTGGCAAACAAGATGATCAGGCTGCTGAAGTAGACCTCTTAAGTCAGACATTTACCTTTGAGTACGACGAGAGCAGTGATTTTTCATGGGACAATAATAGTTCGTTAGGTATTGATCCGGATATCGCCTATACCAACGGTGATACGACATCACTCTACAACCTTACCCAGCATTACATGAAGCTCATCACAATGGAAGGATCAGTGATTTTCGTTCTAGATCATCCCGGCAGTGGAAAAGGCAAAGGAGGAGGATCAGACCCTGTAGATTATGATGAATCCACCCTGACCCTTTACTATGACGGCATGCCGGGCAGTATAACTTACCTGCATGTGAGCAGGAACGATCTTATGGCATCCTTAGCATGAGGAGTTGATGGGAAAGACAAATATGTCAGCATTAGTTTGCAAAGTATTTTCTTTTCAGGAGAAGAAGCATCATATTTTCCAGACATATTGCAATAGCTCGATTGCTAGAGGAATTGTGCAAGTCGAAGGATTTAAACTCAATTCCCAACTCATCTGCTTTTTACAAAAGCATATCAAGAAGACATAAAACATTCTATGCGGAATGGTAGCCTCAAATTTTTCTGTGCAAACAAACCATTTTTATATAATATTATATATATACATATAAAATGATGGATGAAGATGGGCAAATTTCAGTAGATTTCCTTCTTGGAATTTCATTGTTCCTTATTGCACTTACCTTCACGGTTCAATTTATTCCGGGACTTTTCATTCCCGGCTCCGCAGGAGAGAGCAGTCTTGACTATACAGCTTATCGTACATCTGCCGTACTCGCCGAAGATACAGGATGGTGGGGCAACAGTATGACAAGTGGAACAGAATGGGAAGAACATCCTGACGATATTCTCAGAATAGGTCTTGCGGTTGATGATGATAATACTTCAAAGTTAACCAATACTCCCAATCTTTTGTCAAAAAATAAAATTGAACGGATGATGCTGGTAAATAAAAGCATACTTGTTGAGAAACTTGGCCTGTACAATAACGTCAACGACGCAATTTTCTCCTATGGATACAATATTTCCATCACAAGGGACAATGTGCCTTTTGTCCTCAACAATACGGCTATCCAGAGAGGAGAAACAATCCCTGTTGACAGAGAGATAGCAAAAATAACACGTATAGTCCTGGTGGAAACCGGAAATGCAGCATACTTTGATGCAGCCGAACTTACAACAAAACATGCACCACCATCTGAAATGGCTATCCTGAACGTCACTGGGCCATATAGTGACAACATAACGATACAGATTGGCAGTTTTAATGTAACCGGAACAAATCCAACGTTTGAGAATATCACATTGAACGGTACTACTCTTGTCGCTTCCTCAAATTATACAGCATACAAAAAAGCAGGCTGGAAATATTCAACATTTAACGGGAAGCTGGATAGTACGGATTTATTATGCCTGGAATTCAATTACAGTCTTTTCAACACTAATCAGACACATCAGCTGGAATTTATTTTTAACAATGTGTCTTTCACTCAAAGCGCTCCTCCCACATTGGAGTATAGGGACAGGAACGAGATTCTGTATGAACCTGCCTATCTTACTGTGGAGGTCTGGCAATGAACGACAGGGCACAGCTTCACACACTTGAAGGTCTGGCTGCAGCAGTACTGATGACATTGACAATGCTCACAATAGTCCAGAGTACAATGATAGTCACTCCTCAAAACGAATTGTCCATGACTGTCCAGCTTGAACAGGTATCATCCGACGCACTCGCAGTACTTGACATGGCACCGGACACAGCAATTGAGTACAACCTGACTGAGTGCATTGCAGGCTGGGACATGAAAGAATCAAACGTTACAGGAAACAATCTGGACACCCTTGATGGTGAACTCTCATATCTGCTGTCGGGAACACAATACAATGTAGACCTCTCATATTTTAAGAACGGCGTTTTAAGCAAAAAGCAGGTAATAATCAACGGCGCACCGACTGAAGATGCAGTCGTAGTCAGGCGTCTTGTAGCTCTTACCAACTCAGATGTTGTTAGTTCAGGCGGATCGTGGAACATAGCAAATGACGAAGTATTGATTGTGGAGGTGAAACTAACAGCATGGAGAATATGAAAGAGGATACAAGCGGGCAATGGATAGCCCTCTCCGGACTGGTCATATCTCTAATAATCATTAGTCTTGCAGTGCTGGCCAACCAGGCCGTCATTGCAGGTTATTATTCATCTGATGCAGCTCTTGAATTTCCTAAAGAGAATATTCGTGAGCTAAACCTGCAGACCAGGGAAAATGCAAAGATAGCGAAGGATCTTTCTTACAAGATAAACGGAACAACTAATGAAAGTTTACAAAGCATCTATGAAGATATTTTTAACAACTGCAGCTCACAAATGAAATCACTTTACGCAATTCACGGGGAAACCGTTGATGTTACAATGGTAGGAATGAATTATTCAACTATCAATGGAACGAATTCTTCCGAAATCAGCACCCTGAAAGTAGATATTACATACCTTAACGGAAAAAGCCGCTATGTCGCAAATCCTGAAATAATAGAGGTGTGAAAATGAGAAATATATTAAATGATGAACAGGGAGTTTCTGTTTTACTGGAATACATCTTGCTTTCAATTATATGCATTTCTTTTTTTCTGATGATAAGTCTCAATGCGGACGAGATATTCATAGAGCGCCCTAACGATGTCGTGATGGAGAATGAATTCAGTGACATCGGAAATATGATGAGTACTATGATAACCGACATGTACCTTATACTTCCCGCTAACGGAGAAATAGAGACAGGGTACAGAATACCTGCAAGAGCAGGAAGTGAAGAATATACAATCAACGCGGATGTTGCAATTACAGACCAGATAATAGAAGTCTCTTCATTATCGTCGGACAAAAAAGTAAGAGTAACCATCGGCGGAATAGCTACGACAATGCCCATAAACGGGACTGCTTCAAGCAGCTCCACAAACCACATGATCAGCTATGACTCGAGAAGATAGAAATAATGCTGCAGTATCCGAAGCAGTTGGATACATTATATTGTTTGCAATTGTAACGTTGTCAATGGGTGTTATCTATGCTGTCGGATATCCTGCACTACAGTCGAATATGGATGCAAACGTGTTTGAAAGTGCAGAGCAGAATTTCATAGTACTTCAGGGTAATATGAAAAAAGTTTCCTTTGACCAGGCCCCTGTTAAGATACTCAAAGTAAAGCTTCAGGGAACTTCTATTTCAGTAGGCAACGGTTCGTCGATCACTATCAGCTATGATAATAATACGATTCATAGCTCCATCGGGGATATAGAGTTCCTGAAAGATGACAAGGCCATTACTTATGAAATGGGGAGTGTTTTTAAACGATATCCTCCAAGAGGCATGCTTATGGTATCAAAACCTCCCATGTACATAGATACCATTAATAACGTCAGCATAACAACTATCGGGATTGTGTCAGTAACCGGGGATACAGGAATGGCAGGAAGAGGAATTGCGACTGTTATGATGAAACACGGAGCAAGTGAAATGAATATGTCATCCGGCCTGACCGATGTCACACTCCAGATCAACAGTACATATGCTCCCAAATGGAAACAATACCTTGAAGAAACAGGATTCGAGATAACAAACAGTACTGATTCAACGGTTTCTGCCCGAAAGAATGAAACAATACTTACTGTTAGCAAGCATATCGTATATGTTGAAATAACTTAAATTTGACCATCATTCCATTTGAGAAAAGCGTTCTCTTAAATGGAAACACTATTTTTTTTGCATTCTGTATCTTGTAGAATAAATTCAAAAATAAAAAGAAGAGAAGGAGTATAGTTTACTCCTTCCTGCGCTGGAACACAAATGCCAGACCAAGGATTGCAGCCATTGGCAAAGCAATTGTTGGGAATTCAGGTATTTCCTCATTATGAGTGAAAAGACCTGCATCTATAATTTCGTTGTATTCTCCTGCTGAAAGATCAAAACAAGGCGTTACTCCGCCATCTCCTGCATCACTGTCACTTGCAGGATCACCACCTTGGCCATAAGGAGCGAAAACATATCCATCTGGCAGGATGAACTTCATATAATAGCTGCCGGGCAGAAGCCCTGTGAATTCATAGAATCCTGTTGAATCAGTGTTTGTAGAAGCTACAAATTCCCCCGTACAATCATACAGTTCAACCGTAACACCTTCAGTTCCTGGCTCTCCCTGATCTTGTACACCATTGTTGTTCACATCCTTCCAGACAAAATTGCCGACACTTGCGAGTTCATACATGCCAGCATCCCACTTTTTATAAAATCTAGCTCTCCATATCTTGAATTTTTTTGTCTCACCGGTTGTGATGTTTACATCACTGTCAAGATAATCATGTGTACCCTGATCCTGCGAAGTAAAAGCATATCCTTCAGGCAATTCAAATTGAAGATGATAACATTTTCTGTATCTCACTGAAAAGTTGTACTTGCCATCCTCATCAGTTGTCGTGCTCTCAATATAAGAAACGGTGCCATTGTTGTAATGTCTGAATAACTTTACTTCAACACCCTCAATACCAGGTTCACCGTCATCTTGAATGCCATTTAAATTCAGATCGTTCCATACTTTATCGCCTACATGGCAAGCAGATGCTTGAAACGTAAATGCAATCAAAACAAATATTGTAAATAGTGCTACTCTGGCAACTTTGCCAGGAAAACTTCCAGTGTGTATATCCTTAGTAGACATGTGTACCACCAACATTTCGTATGGTGGTTGTTGACTATGTTACATATAAATGTTTAGTAACTAGATATTTCTTAAGAGCATCATTATGATGATATAGGCAAAATATTGAATAATTGAAAGAAAAATGACTTGCATTTATAGGAACAAACATGAAAAACTGAAAAGTTTCAGATCGAAAAACAAGCTATTTTCGACATCATGCCGCACAAAAAAATAGATGGTACAGTATAATAGACCCTAAATAAATGAAGAAGTCAGGAAATTGTGCTGCACAATTTCCTTCAACTTATAGTTATCATTCCCTTTGGCCTGACAACCAACTCATCGCTTACCTGAATCATATCATGAGGAGGATTTGGGTTGTAAGCGTATGCAGTAATGTAGGCTTTTCCTGCAATTGCACTATTGAAACTAACCTTATTTCCTGAACCTACGACGCTAATATTCACCGGATTCTCATGATCATTGAAATAACCAAGGCTGGTGTAAAGATGCACATACGCCAGACTATTATTACCTTCTATGTCCTTAACAAATACGTTAATTCCTGTAGAATCACCAATGAGCATAATCCTCTCATCAGGAACCACGTGCAAAGAACCAAGATTATACGAAGAACCATTAGCATGGCT
Source organism: Methanolobus sp. ZRKC2 (assembly GCF_045291185.1). Classification (NCBI taxonomy): domain Archaea; kingdom Methanobacteriati; phylum Methanobacteriota; class Methanomicrobia; order Methanosarcinales; family Methanosarcinaceae; genus Methanolobus; species Methanolobus sp. ZRKC2. The sequence continues at coordinate 1,713,843 of NZ_CP146980.1, forward strand.
TCCACCCATGCTCGCACCTCCAGCGGCAGGTACGTAGACTTCAACGATTTTTCCGGAGAGATCAGTATATGTAACAGTTGAATCAGACATTATTACTGGAATATATCCTTCACCTTCTACAATCAACTGATACCATATACCCCATTTGTCTCCCGGCTTAAGGTTTGGTAGTTGCCACTCAAGAGACGTCTTCGAACCGGAAGTGTTGATTGTAGGTTCAGAACTGGCTGTACCCGGATAGGAAGGAGATGTAAACAGAGTTTGATTACCAGTAGTATGATTGCTGCTTCCACCAACATACGTAACCTTTCCACTATAATCCTGGGATATATAGTTGTACGGAACATTTATGTTCAGTACCGGTCCCTGGGCACTGAAATTAGTCAGCTGGCTGGCGATGCCTACGAAGATATTCTCCAGTACGCTTGAATTCGGAGCGAAATAATATTCTCCGCCGGTCAGGCTGGCAATTTCAGCCAGTACGGGGTCAACCTCCGACTCATTATTCCCAAAACCTACCGTATAGATCACAGTACCATTGGCGTCTGCCTTCTGAGCCTCCTGAAGAATAGAATGATAACCTGCATTATCAAGGCCGTCTGTCATCAACACAATTGTAGAGTTTCCAGCAACAGAGGATAGTTCATTGTTTGCTAAAAAGATACCTTCATCAATAGCCGTAAGACCATCTGCCGTGATAGTATCAAGCGAATTCTCAAGATGTGGCAATGAATCGTTTTCCAGAGTAGACGTCACTTCAGCCGTCCACTCAGTCCATGAGACAGTTGTCATTGGTGATGACATACTCTGTGAAAACACAGCTACATCGAAGCATTCATAGTTATCAGTTGAGCTGGATTCAACCTGCAAAGCATCACCCCATGTAGAACCATCCCATCTCTGCACATTTATGTCATCAGTATTATCGGAGGTCATCAGGAATATTTCATCTGAAGCACCATTGGATGTCAACTGAACCCACCTTACATCCCCACCACCAATACTTGATGCTGATGATTCGGAGCTCCATGAGGAACCATCCCATGTTTTGTACTTAGGTGTTGAGCCACCATCACCCCATACAACCATACCTGTCCCGCTTGATTGTTCATAAGCAACATCCATTGCCCTTCTGCCATAAGTTTCGGTATAAGTTTCAATTCTGCCTCTGGATGTCCATGAGCTACCATCCCATGTATTATTGTAAACATCATATCCCCGATCCTGGGAAACCATTATGATATTGTTTGAATTCGGATCTGCTGCCATTTTTACCCAGTAAACTCGCTCACTCAGGGAAGAATCTATATCAATAGCACTGCTCCATGAACTACCGTTCCAGATGACATACTTCACATCATTATCAGTTCTATCTGACCAGACAACCATTGCCCTGCCTGTGCCCTGTTCGTAGACAACATCAAAGCACTTGTAGCTTGTTGCCCTGGCATTATTTGTTATTGTGGTAGAGTTGCCCCATGAAGAACCATCCCAGACCTGGGCACGAATATCCCTCTCATCATCAAGTGTCACGAGTATGATTTCATCAGAGTCCGGACTGGATGCAAGTTCCAGCCAGCCAACATCTCCAGCACCCGGGTTTGTACCAACCGTTGCGGACTCACTACTCCATGAATTACCATCCCAGACCTGATAGCGTGCAACCCCATCATTTATGTTCATATCCATGAAAGCTACAATTGCATCACCTGATACCTGCTCATAAGCGATATCAAAACCTCTTCTTTCATAGGAATCAAGGTTGCCTGTCACCTGAGTAGCAGAACTCCAGGAGCTACCACCCCAAACCTGGAGATTAACATCACGGTACTCATCAGAAGTACCAAGAATCATTTCACTACTAACAGGACTTGCTTCCATTACTACATAACGTGGTCTTGCACCAACATAATTTGCAGACTGTTCATTAGACCATTCCGAACCATCCCAATCTCGATATTTAGGAGTGGAACCTCCTCCATTGCTATCATAATAAGCCATCATTACAGAAGACTGGGAATTTGAGCTTGAGACATCTATGGTGAACTTGGTATCTGCTCCTGAACTGGAGTTTTTGATAACTTCAATATAGTATGTTTCACTGTTTGACAGGGAACTATTTACCATTGCAAAGCCTGTTCCATTTGAAGAACTTAGCAAGTCAACACCATCATAAAGATTTACATTAAGAATTGCACCATCATCCCAGGTGACATTGAAATTGTGGAAAGCATCACTTTCTGCAGCAAAGTATCCAACCCAACTACTATTGTCATACACATAGCTGGTCTGGTTGCTAGTGCTATTTACAGAATCGTAACTATAAAGTACCAGACCTGCCTTGTCGCCCGTAACTTCATCGAAGCTTGTCATGAAAGCATGTGAAGACAGGATAGTGGCACTTTTCTTATCAATGTATGTGGATACATCGAACGATTCAGTTCCACTTCCTGATTTCGATACCTTCAATGTCCAGTTCCCGTTTTCCACATAGTCATCATCGGTGTCCGGATAAGTGTATGACAGAGGATGTATCCAGATATATTCGGAGCTTTCGGCAGTTTCGTTCGGATAATATCCGGTGGTATCATTTCCATCTCCGTATATCCGACCCGATGGACTTTTCAACTGGATGTCCAGATTCTTCGCCGAATCAGTCCAGTCCAACTGCACTTTCAGGTCATTGATAGTCTCATTTATTAGGAACGTAGTTTCATAGGAATCAACTCCAGATAGTGAATTTGAGAAAGTATAATCATAAGGTGTGAAACCTTCAACACCATATTGCACCTCACTTATATCGTAGTCACTTATTTCCTGTACAATAGAATAATAGATCGCATCTAATTCTGCACTTGTTGGTGCATTGTGGTATTTACCACCTGTTGATGAAGCTATACTTTGCAACAACGATTCATCAAGATAATTACTGGAACCCAGACCTATTGTATAAATATTTATTCCGTTTGCATTCGCAACCGCTACAGCAGTTTCACCATCTCTGTCACTGCCTGCAGTGACTTTACCGTCCGTCAAAACTATCATAACTTTGCGGGACTCTGAGCGACCGGCAATAAGAAGCTCATTAGCATCGGCCATAGCATCGCCCATAGCCGTACCACCATCGGCAGTGTATAGATCGATTGCAGAATCTACCAGGCTCTTGTTAAAAGCACTATTTAATAATGTCAATTCTAAATCTTTAGTACTACTACCACTGTAAGAAACCACACCCACCAAGGCATTCGATGCAAGATTGTTCTTGAATGCTTTTGCTGCACCCTTGGCATCTGTCAATGGCTGCTCAGGGTCAGTACCCAAATATTTCATACTTCCTGACCTGTCTATCACCAGAACAACATCAAGAGGATCACCTGCATAATAATCAGGATCCATACTTCCTGAGCGATCAAGAACAAGCATTGCACTTGCAGCCGGTCTGTAGATAGGTAGTTCACCTTCTATCGATATAATTGTAGTTATATTGATTTTTTCACCGGTGTTTATTGTTGAAGAAGGGTCCACTTTAAGGTCTACACTGAGGAAAGGTTCAGCTTTGACAGCAACCACAGTAGACGAATTTACATCACCGGATGTTGCCGTAAAAGTTGCATTTCCTGAAAAATTGCTGCTTATGAAAGTGGCTTTAACCTTTCCGTCTGAATCTGTAGTCACATTGATAAGATTTGTTGCATTGATTCCTTCAACAGATAGGCTTCCGAATGAAGTGTCAGTATTATTAAGGACAATATCAATATTCGGCAATGTATGTCCCCATTCATCAATTGCAACAATAGAAACGGTTGATTCATGGTTTCCACTCAAATTCTGTGCCAGCACGGCATTCGGTACCGCATACATATCTATACGCGAAAGATTACCTCCGACAAAATAAATGTCAGTTGTATTGAAAATACCTGTTAATCCGGTATTGTTCTTGTAAGTTGCCGTGACGCTTACATCTTCAATGTAAGGAGTTGGACCTACAATCATGCTGGCAACACCCTGATCGCTTAGTGGCACTATCACACTATTGCTATTCAGTGAGAAGTAAACCTGTTCCTCTATTGGGGACACCAGGGGTATCTTCGGATTTGAAAACTGGTCTGTAGGCTTGGCTGAAAGGGAATATGAATCTTCATTGTTTGCCAGTACCGTTCCGGGGGAATAAGACAGGAAGAGATCTTCCACATCATCTGCAGTACCGGTTACGGTGATATTTTGTTTAATGCTAGTGCTTACTGCCGACACCTCAATTAAATTTGATCCTGCACGCTTATCGGTTATTAACTGGGTGGAGAATGACCCATCAAGGGCTGTGAGACCACTGCTGTCTGCAATGTAGGCAGAATTATACTCCGTTGGACTATTGTAGATCGTATCTGCGGGGGAAGTGACCGAGAAAGCTATGTTCACCCCTTCAACAGGATTATTGAAAACATCATATATGCTCACAGAAAATGAGGAACTGGTGTTTACGGTGTATTCATCGTTGTATGCCATGACCATACTGTGGGGATCAGAAGGCTGCACTTGAAGATAGCTCAAATTGCTTGCAGAGCCAAGAGATGCACTAATGGAAATGTTTCCGGCTATTGTGGAATTAATGCTCAATGTAAAATTAGGGGTGCTTCCTGCAGAATCCACTGATGTGTAGACTGATTCGTTAGCAAAAAGAGAGGTTATTGTGGATGGAGTGCCTGCAAGATCAATATCATGGACAGTATTTCCAAAAACGTCATGTATGAGGATGTTAAGTTCAATGTCTTCACTTGAATTAATATTGCCAAAAGCATCTAATGGTGTAAATGTAAAGTTTGAGACATTGCCTGCTACTTCAGTGTGGCCACCTGTGATCATGATCGAGTTTACAGAAAGTGGGGAGAAAGTCACATTAGTGGAGTTATAAAAGCCCCCGGAACTTACATTGATGTCTGCAACCCCGGAAACCGTAGAGTTTAGCGTCACCTCGACAATTCCTGAAGAGTTTGTGTAGTTCGACGGCAAATTAAATAAACCCAAACTAGTCGTGAAATTAACAAGTGCATTATTTTCAGGCGTCGAATCGTTCATCACCAATACACTGATATCTACCGGATCTCCTACATTGGTCTCATTGTTAATGGGCAGGATCACCACGTCCAAGGCTAAGGCTGACACACTGAACATTAAAAACAAAGAAATGACCAGAAAGATTTTTTTCGAATACTTCACTTAACGCACCCCTGAAGCTTTTTTAAAAACACCATTGTTGAATAAAATATTGGATATATCTCCAATTAAATATAGATAATACTATTATGAACAAATATATATAATAAGCGACCAAAATATTCGAATGTAACTAATACACAATTGATATTATGCGCTCATGAACAACAATGCCCAAATGCACATAGATTACCTCATCGGTATTGCAATATTTCTGGTAAGTATAATTTTTGTATTTTCATATACAACAGGTCTTTTCACTCCATTCCAGTCCAACTCAGACGAAGTTACATTAGTCGCTGACAGGATATCGACAAGCATAATCGAGCAAAGCATGAGCGCAGGGAATCCCCGGACCCCAAACCTGCTGAACGGTACAAAGGTTGATAATTTCTTCAGTCAGGTGAATGCAAATTATGAAGGCACCATCGATTACTATGGTATGAATAGCTCGTTCCTGAGTTACAATCTCAACATCACAATGCAGAACACATCATCGGGAACAATCGACTATTCTGCGGGCAAGGTTCTACCTCTGTATGGAAATATCGGCCAGACAAAGAGAATAGTGCTGGTTCAGAATGAAAGCACTGGTGATGAATACCAGGCAATGTTAGCCATAAGAGTGTGGTAACATGAAACTTGGAAAGTACCTTTGGGAAATGAGAAATGATGCTTCAGCCCAGCTACACACCCTAGAAGCTCTCATGACTCTCATAATCATTACGGGAATAATAATTTTCACTGTCCAGGCAACTTCTCTCACTCCCCTTACATCCTCAACGGCAAATGCCCACATAGAAGCACAGCTTCAGACAATGGGCCGGGATATGTTGAATGTGCTTGACCATTCCCACTACGGGCAGAATTCCAGCCTCAAAGAAGACATACTGAACTGGGACGGAGAGAAATATACCTGGAACTCAAAAACATACACATCTGAGGCAGGAAATGACCTTGCCAGCAGTTCAACTGCCAGAATTCTGGAATCTGTGATTACTCCCAAAGGCATAGCACACAATGTAGAATTTGCTGTGATCGGTAGCACAGGGACAATTATGACCCTGCCTTACATATACAACGGCGAACCTTCGGATAATGCGGTAATAGTTTCGAGGAGAGTGCTGTTGTCTAACTCAGATATAGCTGATACTTCCCAATTCAGATCCGATACAGGCATACCTGATGCCGATACAAGTACGGATTTCTATAATCTTGTTGATGTGAAGATGACATTATGGCGAATGTGAAACAGGTGTTAACATGAAAAGACTGAACGAATCCGGTCAGATGATATTGATTGCCGGTTTTATTGTCGGAATAGGCATCGTAGTTCTGACTGTCATGCTTAACAACATCGTTTATGCAAGTAACACAGCCTCAGATTCCAGTATCGAGACAAACGTCTTTGATTATTCCAACGTTGTACAAATCACCGTCGAAGCCTATGAGAAAGCTTATGCAGACTCAAATGGCGGATCAGACAATGCCAAATTCAATGCTTACCTGGCAAACTACTCAGAAAAAGTTGTAAAGAGCTATTCATTCTCAGGATTCATATTTTCCCTTGATTCAGGAACACTGCAGGATGCTTATTTTACGCAAAATGGTCTGAGTGACGGAAACGATGACTGGATAGTTGTCGAAAGGGTTAATTATACAGATTCATTTTCCTTATCCAGGCTTAATGCATCCACTCTGGGGAATGAATCAAACAAGTTTGTAATAGAAATTAATAATCAGTCAGGTACAATCTGGTCAGCCAGTCTGTTCAATTCAAGTGGTGACATCAACCTCACTGTGTACGACAGCAGTTCCATACTGAATTCTAAAGACGGTACGTTTATTGACATTGATATTATAGGCAATGAGATTGATGGAATTCCATTCAATTTTTATTTTTCCGGTCAAACTTCAGGAGAAACTTACAGCATCAAATTCATAAATGGAAGTCAGGCAATGGGTACATTTCTGACATCAGGCGATCTAGTTAACGGAGAGCAATTCTACATTGAACGAGTACATATCGTCAATAGCACCATGAAACTGAACAAGAACGGACATCTTGAGATTAATTCGACAATACCTATTACGTTACCAAAGGGGCAGATATGATCCGGCAATTCAAAGATGATGAGAGAGCGATATCCGTTTCCGTTGGTTTCGTGTTAACCCTGGCTATTACAGTAATAACTATGGTAGTTGTGATCAGCTCTTTTTACGATATGATAGACAGGGCCGAACATACAATAATGAGAGACGAATTTGAGATACACGGTAACGATATGGCATTACAGATATCGAACATCGATACTGCCGTACAGATAACCAAGAATGCAGGAGGGGAAGTAGGTAGTTTTTTCTTTGAATTACCACTTCCTGATGAGATCGCAGGCCAACAGTATTCAATGGAGATATCGAACCAGACTAGTGAGATCATATTCGAGTCCCACGGGAAGTATGCTACCCGGGTAAAAGTACCCTACAAGGTACATGAAACCGAAGTCGCGTCGGTAAAACTTTTCAGCGGATCTGATGATTTCATATTATACTATGATCCTGACACGAACATGATAGAAATCGATTAAACCGGAAGATGTATATGGAAAAATCATTTAAATATTCGAATGATGCAGTATCGGAAATTGTTGATTACAGCATCATTTTAGCCATCATACTCTTTGCAACCGGGATAATCATAGTTGCTGGCGTACCGATTCTGGAAGACATGCAGGATGCCCATCATACCGAAAATATAAAACAAAGTTTCCAGGTACTGGCCCTCAATATCAATAAGGTAGTATTCGGAAATGCTCCTACACAATCAGTCGAATTGAAAATGTACGGGGGGTCTTTGTCTGTTACGGGAAACAGCCAGATTGGCATAACTATGCAGACATGGAACAGTTCATCAGATTCGTTTAGCTCATCATTTTATGGAAAACAGATGAGAAAGATAGAGAATGATTTTCAAGATACTTCTACGGGTTATGAGAACACCGGAGTGTGGATCAAATACAGCACAGGAGAAGCAATTATGGCATCTGAGCCACGTTTTACCTATGCAAATAACGTTCTGGTGATCCCTGACGGAAGTGTTTCGGGTGCAGACTCCATTTCCGGTTCAGGACTTGTGCGTGTGACAACTGATGCCGGGACAAGGTCCATAAACAGCTATCAAAACGTCTCACATGTAAACATAAGCATAACGAGTGATTATTTTAAAGCATGGGAAAAATACCTGAATGAATCAATGGAGATGCAGATAGTAGACGTTGATGCAGCCAACAATACATTTACTGCAAGTAAGAATTACAATCCGAATATTGATGTGTATATCGTAAACTCAGCGATGGATGTGAGGATCGATTAATACTTTAGCAGGTGACAACAGTGCTCAAAAATATTTTAAAAGATAAAGCTGCAGTTTCATCGGTTGTGGGAATTACAATCATGTTTGCAATCACGCTCCTATCAATAGGTATAATGGTCCTCTACACACTACCCGCAATAGAAAGCATGGAAGATATGGCCCAGGCTCAAAAAATTGAGCAGGGATTCACAGTTTTTGACTCCAGAACCAGCAAGACAGCCCTCGGAGAAGCTCCTCTTCAGACGACGGGCCTTTCCCTTATGGGAGGAGATGTCGAAGTACTGGGAAATGATGAGACCTATGATGAAAATAGAATAATGGTAGTAGTATTGTCATCCAACACTTCATGGTATAACAACTTCTATCAAAATCACAAATATTGGGATGCATGGAAAAGCTATGAGAACGAACCAGACTTTGCAGGATTCAACGCATCCATGGGAAAGATAGTTTATACTTCAGGAGAAAGGATCATTGCCTATGAAGGCGGTGGCGTGTGGTCTAAATATCCCACCGGTGGGACGGTAATGATTTCACCACCAGAGTTTCATTTCAATGGTGAAACACTAACAATTCCTATTATGAAAATAACAGGAAATACTTCAGTTTCAGGAAGTACAAATGCAGCGATTTCCGTTGCATCAACCAGCGATCCAGATATACTGTTCCCGAATAGTACCAAGAACAGCCTTTTTGTCAATCCTCTCAAGGCTGACAAGATAATCATCTACATCCAGAGTGATTATTATGATGGATGGGCAGAATATGCGGAAACACTAATAACCACCACAGCAACCCTTGATGACGAAAACAAAACAGCAATTCTGGACCTTGATACCGTACCAGAGATGGGAACATATCCATTGGCCTACAATTTTAAGATAGTTCAACTGAATGAATCAAATCCCGAACCCATATACAATTTTTCATACTACCTTGAAGCAGTATCAAAAGATGCATCAAATTTTAATTCTATCAAAAAAATGACTGTAACTGCTTCAGCAGGGACAAAGCACCTGGAATATAAAATTACCAAGAATTACATAGAACATATAAAGTACTCCGATTCTTCTGTTGGCACTGGTGATGACTGGGAAATATGGGTACAGCTCAAGAGCAATGATCCGGATTATAGTGAGTTTCCAATAGTCCAGGAAGGAAATAAAGTTGCAAATTGTACATATGATCTCATCAGTGATACCTATATAATGAAATATGACAGCGGTGCTGATACCGAATATTCCTGGGCAAATATCAGCTCTACGACAATGGTACCAAATATAGCCATCACAGCAGGAAATGAACAGTCATTGAATACCATAACCCAACATTACTTGAGACTCATGTCTCAGGAAGGGACTATTGAAGGTACTTGGAATATAGAGATGAAGAACAATAAAATCAATTTTGATGATTCCAGCTACACCCTCCTTTATGATGCAGGAGGAACACGCGTAACTTATCTTTATATAACGACCAACGAACTTAAAGCAACTGTTAATTGAATTATTTCACAAAGCACACCGGGAGTTTCACAGAAATCCTTAAATCAGCCCCGGTCATTAAACAGTTTCATCAAAGGTGAAACTCATGAAGAAAGCAATAATAGAAACCGATAAAGGTAACATTGTACTGGAACTTTTCGAGAAGGATGCACCAAAAACCGTAGCAAACTTCGAGAAACTCATTAAGCAGGGATTCTACGACGGCCTTACTTTCCACAGGGTCATACCAAACTTTGTCATCCAGGGCGGATGTCCTAAAGGAGACGGTACAGGTGGACCAGGATACTCCATCAAATGTGAGACAAAAGGTAACCCACGCAAACACGGCAAAGGCGCACTTTCAATGGCACATGCTGGAAAGGACACCGGAGGCAGCCAGTTCTTCATCACACACTCACCACAGCCACACCTTGATAATGTACATACCGTTTTCGGCCAGGTAGTCGAAGGTATGGACGTTGTCAACAAGATTAAGCCAAATGATGTGATGAAAAAAGTTACTGTTGTAGAAGAATAAACTCATTTCCGGGAGTGTCTGTGATGCTCCCATTTCTGTTTTTAGGATGCTTTTTAACTTACCTGTTTTTTTGTAATATATACGAATAGTTCAGGTACCGGCCAAGATAACTCGAATAGACGAGAAATTAGAAAAATACTTATACGAAAAAAAGAACAGAAGCGTTATGTGTGAATGAACATAACGATTGGAAGCTGACATTCACCATGAAGCCGGCTGACAATTAAGAGGGTACTATCATGGAGCTGAACAAAAAAATAATCCTGGTCGTTGCAGCCATACTGACAATTGCACTCCTTGCAAGCGGATGTGCAGACAAGACCGTGTCAGATACTGAAAGTGAAGAAACCACATCCGCTCCAGAGCCAGTTTCAATCACAGTATCCGCTGCGGCAAGTCTTACTGAAGCTTTTATTGAGATAGAAGAAGAATTCGAAGAAGAGAATCCCGCTGTGGATGTCAATTACAACTTTGCAGGTTCAGGAACTCTCAGAATGCAGATCGAAGGTGGTGCACCCATCGATGTATTCGCATCAGCATCACAAAACCACATGAACCTGTTAAATGACCAGTCCTTAATCGTTGAAGATTCAAGGGAAGATTTTGCGGAGAACACCGTAGTTCTCATAACTCCTGCGGACAACAAGCTAAATATTAACGGGCCGGAAGACCTGGCAGAAGCCGGAACAATTGCCATCGGAAATCCTGAAACCGCACCAGTAGGGAAATATACAGTAGAAGCACTTACAGAAGCAGGCCTGTGGAATGACCTTCAGGGCAAATCCATACTTGCAGATGATGTCAAGCAGGTGCTGGTCTATGTTGAAAGAGGCGAAGTTGATGCAGGATTTGTCTACAGTACAGATGCAGCAACAGCCGATCCTGACAGAATAGAGATTGTTGCAACTTTGCCGACTGTTACACAAATCAGTTATCCGATAGCAGTGGTTTCATCTTCAGAGAATGAAGAAGAAGCACAGAGCTTCGTAGACTTTGTCACTTCAGATGAAGGAAGATCAATATTAGAATCACATGGATTCACGGCATAATAAGGATTAAAAAGAAATGCTGGACCAGATATGGTTTCCCCTTGGGATCACGCTGAAAATAGCAATATTATCCACCCTTGTAGTAGCAGTGGTAGGTGTGATAATATCATATGTGCTCGCAAGACGTGATTTCAGGGGAAAATGGTTCGCAGATGTCCTCGTTACTTTACCTCTTGTACTCCCCCCCACTGTAACAGGATACATTCTGGTAGTATTACTGGGAAAAAACGGAGCCCTCGGAAATATCATTTACAACCTGACAGGGTGGACCATACTTTTCACATGGGAGGCAGCAGTCATTGCAGCTTTTATCGTATCGCTTCCACTTATGGTAAAAACTACTGCTGCTGCAATCGAAGCAGTGGACAGAGATTTCGAATATGCCGCATTCACCCTTGGAAGAAAAGAACTGGAAACTGCGCTTTTCATCACACTTCCACTTGCAAAAAAAGGGATACTCGCAGGAATAGTCCTGAGTTTTGCCAGGTCGGTGGGAGAGTTCGGAGCAACACTCATGGTCGCAGGGAATATACCCGGAAGAACTAACACTATGTCACTTTCGATATACAGCGCATTCCAGACAGGGAATAACGAACTTGCCAATACGCTGGTAATAATATTGATAGCAATGTCACTACTCTCTATGGCCATAACTGCAAAACTTGTCGACACATGGAAGGTCTGAGGTGTTAGTATAGGCATCAAAGTGGATTTCAGAAAACGATATTACAAGAAAAAAAGCGACAAGAAAAAAGGCATAGAGCCTTCTTTTACACTTGATGCCAAATTTGAGATTGAAAATGAGCTGGTAGTACTTTTCGGACGTTCGGGGTCAGGGAAGACTACAGCACTCCAATGCATTTCCGGACTTCTTGAACCCAACGGTGGAAAGATAATCGTTAATAACAAAGTGTATTTCGATTGCCATAAAAGAATAAACCTTCCGGTACAGCAGAGAAGCCTCGGATACGTATTCCAGAACTATGCCCTGTTTCCCCACATGGATGTGAAAAAGAACATTGCCTACGGACTGAAAGGATGGAGCAAAGAAGAGAAAGAAAAGAGAATTCAGGAAATGTTGCAGCTACTCCATATAGAAGGCCTGGAGAACAATTATCCTTCACAGCTTTCAGGTGGACAGAAACAAAGGGTAGCACTTGCACGGGCCCTTGCACCCAAGCCTGATATCCTCTTGCTGGACGAACCATTCTCAGCACTGGACATGGTAGTGCGTATGAAACTTCGGGAGAAGATCAAGGAGATACAGAGGGAGCTTAGCATTCCGGTGCTCTTCATAACCCACAATCATGTAGAAGCCTTCACGATTGCTGACAAGATAATAATTTTCCACGACGGACGCGTGCAGCAGCTGGGAACACCCGAAGAAGTCTTTTATCATCCGAAGAACAGGCATGTTGCAGAACTTGTAGGTATGTCCAACATCTTCGAGGATGCTTTCGTTGTGGAAATAGATGAAGCAGAAGGTTCTACCCTGATAAAGAGTCAGGAAATGCCGGTTAGAGTAGAGCATCCCGGACTGAAAAAGGATGAGAAAATATCATGGGGAATCCGGCCGGAGAACCTCCGTATTTTGAAAGTGAGTGAAGATGAAAACGGAAAGCTGGGAGATAATACATTCGATGCATCGGTTAAGAGTATTGTAAATAAAGGATCAAGCAAAGTGATTGCATTTCAAATAAAAGAGCATAGAAACCTGCTTATTGCAGAAGTTGCAAACCAGTTCTTTGAAGACACGCGACTTGATGTCGGAGACATATGCCGGATAACACTTGATAAAAACAAGATTGTGGTTTTCTAGAGGCCTTATGTTTTCACATATTCAGAGAATGCCCGCATAAGACATTCCAACAGGCTTTTAAGACAGAATTTCGTCTTTTACTAAGAGAATGAGTTTTATAGAGAAGATATTCGGGAAAAAGCGGAAAGAAGTCGAAACCGGACCTGTAAGGTTTGAGTTTAACAAGCTTTCCGAAATGGTCAAACAAGAGTATGAAAAAGAGCTTGGTACGCTAAGACCGGTTATCGGAAAAAAGTATAAAGAGATCGGCATCTCCATCAAAGAGATAAAAGATGTTAAAAAAAGCCTGCTTGAAGCTGAAGCAATAGCAAATGCCAATAAAAGGGCGGAAAAACTTGGGGACTCGAATCGAGACAATATTGCCCATAATCTGGACCTGATAATCGAAAAGATTCGCATACCCTCAAATAATGAACCAGGGAATGCTTTTGCATTCTATGAAGATTCAAAATCTGTTCTTAAAAACGTTTTAGACAACACCCGAAGAAGCCAGATGTACATAAAAGCGTTGTATCCCCGGGAGTTTGAAAGGATAAATCTCGCCATGGCAAACCTTGAAGCCCGGCTTGACGAACTATTTGCCCTGATCCGAAATAAAAAGAATAAGATAGATGCTTTCGAAAAAATCCCGGAACATGTGGAAAATGTCCGTGAGAATGAAAGACACATGGAACAAAGCCGGAAAAAGATCCTTGACTTTGAATCAAGATACGAATCTGCAAAAAAGGAGTTGGCAAATACCGATGCCAGTATAGAAAAACTCGAAGAAAGCAGCGAATTTGAAGAAACAAAAGCTCTGGAAAACGAAATAAGGGAACTTAAAAATAAGATAGCATCAGTGGATTCCGAAGTCAAAAGACTGTTTACACCTATGTCCAAAGCCCTTTCCAGGATGGAAAAACAGGACAAAAATGAGATGTATGTGCTTTCCCCCGAAAACAGGGAAGTGCTCAGAAAGATTAAAGATAACCCTATCTCCATTCAGGTAGAAGAGCTCGAATCTTTTCTTAATGTGCTTGAGGAGAGAATTGAAAACAGGGATCTCGGTCTTAAGGAACAGATGTATGAGAAGATACTGAAGCAAATCGAAAAACTGAAAGACCCTGCAACAATGTCTGACCTGCATACCCAAAGGGAACAGTATCTGGCGGAAATTGAAGAACTGACAGAAAAATTGAACCTGCTGCATGTATATAAAAACAGGGAAGATCTTGAAAAACAGATAGCAAAATGCAATGATTCAATCGGGGTAATAATAAGCGACATGGAAGCTGAACAGCGACACCTTGAAGATCTGGAAGGTCAGCTGGAGGACTCAAGATATGTACTCAATTCCGAAATAAAAGATATTTTCGGAAATGATGCTCAGATAGTATACTGATAGTAGAAAGCTCTCTTTTTTGTGCAGATTTAAAACCTGCAAAGCTTATTACTGATTTTCTTCTTACTGAATTTTGTACTGGGAAGGAAGTCCCAAAAGCATATTGCTTTTGGAAAACAATCATAACTACAAACGTGACTCATTTCAGAATTCAGGGGTTTAATGATGGGAAGCAGCAAGTACATACGATGGTTTGAAGAAATTACAATAGATGATGTTCCTCTGGTGGGAGGCAAGAATGCCTCCCTGGGGGAAATGTACAGGGAACTGACAGATAAAAATCTTAGAATTCCCAACGGCTTTGCAATCACTGCAGATGCCTACTGGCATGTGGTGAAATCTTCCGGTGCACTTGAAGAACTCAAGCAGACTCTCGAAGGGCTTGATACGGAAGATGTTCTCGAACTTTCCAAAAAAGGAAAGAAGGCAAGAGAGATTATTCTTGATGCAGGTATTCCCGATGATCTGTGGGATGAGATAAAAGAGGCCTATGATAAGCTCTGTGAACAGTACGGACCAGATACGGATGTAGCTGTGCGTAGTTCGGCAACTGCGGAAGATCTTCCTAATGCATCTTTTGCAGGTCAGCAGGAAAGCTACCTTAACATTCACGGTTACCACTCCCTCAAAGATGCCTGCAGCAGATGTTTTGCATCACTTTTTACTGACAGGGCAATATCTTACCGTGTCAATAACAACTTCGATCACTTTAAGGTCAGCCTGTCCATCGGAGTAATGAAGATGGTACGCTCAGACCTTGCATCAAGCGGCGTTATGTTCACCATAGACACGGAAAGTGGTTTTGAGGACGTAGTTTTTATAACAGCGTCTTATGGACTTGGAGAAAATATTGTGCAGGGTCTTGTTAATCCTGATGAGTACTATGTATTCAAACCCACATTGAAAGAGGGTTACAGACCCGTAATCGACAAGAGACTGGGTGAAAAAGCGATTAAGATGATATACGGTCGCGGTGATTCCAGGGTGCTTACCCGTAACGTGGAGGTCCCGGTTGCTGAAAGAAAGCGTTTCTGTATTAACGATGAAGAGGTACTCCAGCTTGCTCAATACGGAGTAACTATCGAGGATCATTACACCAAAAAGAAGGGAAAAAAATCACCTATGGATATCGAGTGGGCAAAGGATGGCGAAACCGGGGAACTTTTCATTGTGCAGGCAAGGCCCGAAACCGTGCAGTCCCAGAAGAAAAAGGACACACTGGAGACATATATCCTGGAAGAAAAATCACCAGTTATTGTCACAGGCAGGAGTGTTGGTAATAAGATCGCTTCCGGAAAAGTACATGTTATCCCGGATGTGTCCGTGCTCCCATCTTTCAAAGCAGGAGAAGTACTTGTGGCGGATACCACTACTCCTGACTGGGAACCGGTAATGAAAAAAGCTGCTGCTATCATCACCAACAAGGGTGGGAGAACCTGTCATGCAGCAATAGTAAGTCGTGAGCTTGGAATTCCTGCGGTAGTAGGTGCAGAAGATGCTACAGAAAAATTGAACACCGATATGGATGTCACTGTCAGTTGTGCGGAGGGTGATGTCGGAAAAGTGTACGAAGGCATGCTCAAATTCCATACTGAAAGCATTGACCTTAAGGGAATAGAGAAAACAAAAACAGAGATAATGATGAACCTGGGCAACCCGGAAGAAGCTTTTGGCCTTTCAATGATACCGAATGACGGCATAGGGCTTGCAAGACTGGAATTCATCATCTCAAGCTACATAGGAATACATCCGATGGCGCTTGTGCATCCCGAAAAAGTAGAAGACACCGCTGTGCTTGAGAAGATAGAAAATCTAACGAAAGGATACAAAAGCAAGGGTGACTATTTTGTGGAAAAACTCTCCTTTGGAGTGGGAACAATAGCCGCAGCCTTCTATCCTAAGCCTGTAGTAGTACGTATGAGTGATTTCAAGTCTAACGAATATGCAACCCTGCTTGGTGGAAAGCATTTCGAATTTGAGGAAAATAATCCTATGCTGGGTTTCAGGGGAGCATCACGTTACTATGATGAAAGGTACAGAGAAGGGTTCGCCCTGGAGTGCAGGGCAATGAAAAGGGTCCGGGAAGAAATGGGGCTCAAAAATATCATTCTAATGATCCCGTTCTGCAGAAGAATAGAGGAAGCGGAAAAAGTACTGGAGGAAATGAAAAAGAATGGCCTGGAGAGAGGAAAGAATGGTCTGCAGGTTTATGTCATGTGTGAAATACCAAGCAACGTCCTACTGATAGATGAGTTCAGCAAGTACTTTGACGGTTTTTCCATAGGTTCCAATGACCTGACACAATTGACACTCGGTGTGGACAGGGACTCTGAGATACTTGCCGAAGCCTTCGATGAAAGAGATGAGGCGGTAAAGAAAATAGTCGCCATGGCCATACAGGGGGCAAGAAGAAACGGCAAGCATAGCGGGCTTTGCGGAGAAGCACCCAGTGATTTCCCTGAGTTTGCAGAATTCCTTGTAAGGGAAGAAATCGACTCTATATCTCTTAATCCTGACTCAGTAATGAAAATCGTACCCAAAATATTGAATACTGAAAAGCAGATGAAAAAGTAAGCAGGACTGAAGATAAAAACGGAAAAACAACCCTGGATTTTTCTATAAATTAATGATGAGAGAAACATATTCTACAGAACCGTATTTCAATAACTATATAATATCTGCTCCTGATAATTATTCTGTACAAAACTGCTAGCATGCACACGTGGGGAGTTTCGTTAGTAGGTTTGTAAATAGGATTTCAGGGAACTGAATCTGAGGTTAGAAATTCCCAGGATGTGACCCTTAAGGAAATTCTATGTAATCAATGTAATAGAAATTGGGGGAGAATATGGCTAAAGAATACTATAAATTACCGGCTTTGAAATATGGTTATGCAGATCTGGAACCATACATATCAGAGGAACAATTGAAGATACACCATGATAAACACCATCAATCTTACGTGAATAATGTAAATTCGATTATACAAATGATGGAGAATGCCCGGAAAGAAGGAACGGATTTTGATTATAAGGCAACCGCCAAGGCATTTTCTTTTAATCTGGCGGGCCATGTGCTGCATGACTATTTCTGGTGGGGCATGACACCTGCAGAGAAAGCAAGTAAAGAGCCTGTAGGTGAACTGGATGAGGCACTAAAGGAAGAATTCGGAAGTTTTGAAAGGTTCAAAAAGGAATTCAGCCAGGTAGCAGCAACAGTAGAGGGTTCAGGATGGGCAGCACTAACCTACTGCAACGATACCCAGAGGCTTGGAATAGTGCAGATAGAGAAACACAACGTAAATCTGGTGCCGGATTTCCCGATAATCATGGCTCTTGATGTATGGGAACATGCTTACTATCTTGACTACAAGAATGAGAAAGGCAAGTTTATAGATGCATTCTGGAATATTGTCAACTGGGAGGAAATCGACAAGTTGTTCCGGAAAATGCAAAATACGAAGTAAGGCTACCGAGGGCATTGAGATAGATGCCTTCAACTTTTCTTTTTTCAGACAGGGAAATCAAGACTATTGATTTTTTTACTTCTTTTGAAAAAATAAATGATATATTTTAAATATTAGTTTATGTTATGTAAAAATCAAATTATATGTGCAAAGTTGGAGCTGGTTCATAAATATAGCAGTGCTACAAAAAATCCAGACCACTTATCCTAAAAATCATAATACTCCAGTGGTACGAATGAATATACGTCAAAAAGTTTTTCTTATAGCAATAGTTCCTTTTCTGATTTTCTCAGGCATAGCTGCAGCAGATACGATAACAAATCCTGTCACAATTACTGAGGGTGAATATTTTGTGATCCAGAAAGGAGATTCTCTCACAATCAATAAAGATGAGAGGCTTACAATTGAACCGGAAGCCTGCCTTCTGATCGAGTCCGGAGGAAGCCTTGTCCTCAAATCAGGAGCTACTTTTGAACTTGAAGCCGGCTCTTCTATGAATATCGAGGGAACAGTTTCAAATTATGGAAAAATCAAAAATTATGGAACTATTGATAACCATGGACTCATCATCAACTATGAAATTAATCTGATTCCGGTAGTTATCAGCAACTATGGAATTATTAATGATTATGGAACAATCAAAAACTATGGAACTATCAACGGAGATATAAACAGTCCACCAAAAGCGGATTCTGGTGGTTTTTACACAGCCGCTGTTAATACAGCTATCAAGTTTGACGGTACGAATTCTTCTGATACAGATGGAACAATTGTGAGTTACCAATGGGATTTTGACGGTGAGAACAATTCGACCAGTGATTCAAAAACCTCTTTCCATACCTATACAAGTGAAGGAACGTATGAAGTGACTTTGACAGTAATCGATGATCAGGGAGCGATCGATACAAATAAGGCTACTGTAACTGTTACCAACCCGAATTCCATTTTGGATTTCAATGAAATGGCCCTTGATTTCATACCAATCACGATTCCTATGGCAGCATTAATTGTCCTGGCATTTGTGCTCAGACGCAAGGATTAGTGCGTAAAAGGAAACATTGGACGCAAACAAACTTTTGCATATTTGTTGCCCTTAAAAAAATAATAGCGATCCCGAAGGGATTTGAACCCCTGACCCTCGGGTTAGAAGCCCGATGCTATATCCTGGCTAAGCCACGGGACCGCGGATAATGGTTGTAGGGGTACGAAATAGACGTTTAAACATAAAAGCTTTTTGTGCCATGCAAGCCTGCGGCCGGGTTTTGCACACATTGTGAATACAAATATATAATAGTTTGACATCAAACCTACCATCAATTTGATGAGGCTTCATTATGAGTGAACTTTTGATATATTACAACGGCGAATATGTCCCCAAATCGAAGGCCACGACTTCGATATACGACCATGGATTCCTGTACGGTGATGGTGTATTCGAAGGCATAAGGGCCTACAACGGACGTGTCTTTAAGTTACGGGAACATATTGACAGGCTTTATGACTCAGCAAGGGCAATAGCTCTGAAAATCCCCCTGTCCAAGGAAGAGATGGAAGAAGCTGTCCTGGAAACACTCAGGAAAAACAATCTGAAAGACGCATATATAAGGCCTATTGTATCAAGGGGTGTAGGAGACCTTGGACTTGACCCCAGAAAATGCCCAAACCCCAATATTTTCATCATAAGCCAGGAATGGGGTGCAATGTACGGAGACCTCTATGAAGTCGGGCTCACAGGAGTTACTGTTGCAATCAGGAGGAACTCGGCTGATGCTCTTTCCCCGAATATCAAATCACTCAACTACCTGAACAACATCCTTGCAAAGATCGAGGCAAATGAGAAAGGTGGAGATGAAGCTATTTTCTTTGACGGGAACGGCTATCTTTCCGAAGGTTCAGGCGACAATATCTTCATAATTAAGAACGGAAAAGTCTACACCCCTCCGACAATAAACAACCTAAAAGGCATTACAAGAGCTACTGCAATCGAATTATTGAAGGAAATGAATATCGAGGTTATTGTAGAGAACATGGGACTTTTCGACCTTTATACTGCTGATGAGATATTCGTGACAGGTACGGCTGCTGAAGCTGCCCCTCTTGTCAAGGTGGACGGCCGTGATATCGGTGACGGAAAGCCAGGACCTATTACAAAGAAGATGGTTGCAGCTTTCGAGTACATTACCCAGAACAGCGGAACTCCTATCTTTTCTTAATCGACTTTTTAAAGGGGACTATTCCCCTAATTTTTCCATTTGAAATTTTCCTCAGGCATTACATAATTATATATTAATATAATAATAGTATATATTCTAGAAAAATGTAATAATTTAGCCGAGGAATAATAATGGACATAACAGGAGAAAAAGGCAAAGTGGTAATGCAGAACCTCAAATACCTCAATGATTCGGTAATGGCAATATTGCTGCTCATGCCTGTGACCCTTGTGATCACTTTCGAAGCCCTGGATTCCACCCACAACCTGAAGATACTTTCCCTTGCTACATGGATCGTGTATCTCATGGGTCTGTGGTATGTTGCTTCAAGAGTATTCAAGCTCAACAAAACGCTTATAGCGTATCTTGACGATGAATAAGCGAGCATAATGGAACGCAAGGAATTCAGGGAACTCACCCCCGTAGAAGAAGCAAGGCAACTTATAAACCGAATCATTGCCAGGTCGGATACTGAACATTTAAAGATAGAGGATTCTGCCGGGCGCATATTAGCTGAAGACATTTTTTCACCCGTTGACGTACCTGCATTCAACCGCTCTGTCAAAGACGGTTATGCAATACATGCAAAGGATACCTATCAGGCAAGTGAACCTGAGCCTGTGAAGCTCAAAATGACAGGTTCCATACCTGCCGGGTGCTCTGACACTTTTTTTGCAGGTGAAGGGGAAGCTATTGAGATATCCACAGGAGCACCCATCCCCGACGGAGCAGATGCTGTGGTGATGGTTGAACAAACAAAGGGGGTAGATGATAATATACTTGTTTACCAGCCGGTCCACATCAATGAGAACATCATGAAAGCCGGCAGCGACATCATGAAGGGAGAACGTGTACTCAGGAAGAATACACGTATCGGATCCAGGGAGATCGGTGTTCTTGCATCAGTCGGCATGAAAGAAGTACCTGTCAGAAAACTGTTGGTGGGCATAATCTCAACGGGCAATGAACTCATAGAACCCGGCAACTCACTTGGAAAAGGACTTATATTCGATGCAAACTCCTATGCAATAGCTGCAAGCGTGGAAGAGGCAGGCGCTATTCCGAAAATGTATGGCATAATTCCCGACGACGGAAAAATGATGGAAGAAGGCCTGGACAGGGCGATCAGAGAATGTCATATGGTTCTCACCTCGGGCAGCACTTCTGCGGGTGTCGGGGATATAATGTACAAGATAATTGAGGATAAGGGAAAAACACTTACCCACGGAATCGCCATTAAACCCGGCAAACCGGTCGTCATCGGGATGATAGATGGCATACCTACTATCGGCCTTCCGGGAAACCCAACCTCTGCACTCAGTATATTCAATGAGTTTGTGGCACCGATAATCCATAATTCACTTGGAACCGCACCATCCTTCAGGACAAAGGTTCAGGCTGTCATGGGAACAGGCATACGTTCAGGAGGACGTGAGGAGTTATTCCCTGTGGGAGTGATCCGCGGGAGAGCATACCCCGCAGACAAGACCTCAGGAGCAATCACAACTCTTTCAGATGCTGACGGGATTATCGAGATCAACGCAGAGACTGAGTATATCGACGCAGGAAGCCCGGTTGAGGTTACTATGTTTGGTAATGTGAGAATCCCGGACCTGATGTATGTAGGTGGGCAGTGCCCGGGAGTTGATATTCTTGAGGAAGAAACAGGGATGGTCTTCAGGATGCTCAACATGGGTTCAAGTGCAGGGTTGACAGCTATTGCAGGGGAGACTACTGATATTGCAGGAATCAACATGCCTGGTGCAGATGGCAATTATAACTTACCTGTAGTCAGGAAAATGAATCTTTCAGATGTCGTGCTGGCAAAGGGTTACAAACGAGAGCTGGGACTTATATTCCGAAAAGGAGAAAGAATATCGGGACTTGAAGACCTGATCGGCCTGAAATTTAAATTTATAAACAGGAACCGGGGTTCGGGAACAAGGACCGTACTTGAGACGGAACTTGATCGCCTGGCGAAGGAAAAAGGCATTTCCAGAAATGAACTCACAAAGAGTATTAAAGGCTACAATTCTACTTCGAAGACACATCGTTCAGTCTGTGATACTATCAAGGATGGCAGGGCTGACGTGGGATTCGGACTGCGGAACACTGCAGAGGAATCCGGGCTTGGGTTTGTTCCTGTTACAGAGGACGAATTTGATTTTGTCATACGAAAGGATCTTCTGGATATCAGGGAGATACAGGTTTTCCTGAATGCTCTCCGCTCCGAAGAATTCTCAAGAAGACTTCCGGCCGGAATTCATACGTATGAAATGACCGGTAGTATAATATCCCCCTTTTGACGATATGGCAAGTCTAAAATCGGGAAAATCTTTTTTATTTTGACGTTATGGTAGGTTCAAATGGGCATACACGAGGATATACAGGAAGTAGAAGAGGAGATCAAAAAGACTCCTTACAATAAGGCAACATCACATCACATTGGTAAGCTGAAGGCTAAGCTTGCACGTCTGCGTGATGAAGTTGTCAAGAAAGCTGCAAGCAAGGGAGGCGGTGAAGGATACTCCGTGAGAAAGTCAGGAGATGCCACCGTCACGCTTGTAGGATTCCCGTCAGTGGGAAAATCCACACTACTTAACAAGCTGACCGGTGCAAATTCAGAGGTCGGAGCCTATGAGTTTACAACCCTGGATGTGATTCCGGGAGTGCTTGAATACAACAATGCAACTATCCAGATACTTGATGTTCCCGGGCTGGTGAAGGGAGCTGCAAGCGGAAGAGGCCGTGGAAGAGAAGTAATCTCTGTCGTAAGGAACTGCGACCTTGTGCTTTTTATACTGGATGTGTTCCAGAATTACCACCATAATGTTCTTACCCAGGAATTGTATGATGCAGGGATCCGCCTGAACCAGAAAGCACCTGATGTCGTCATAAAGAGGCATGACAGAGGCGGTGTCACGGTCAGCAGCACTCTTGACCTCGACCTGTCAGATGATCTTATCAAGGCAATACTTGCAGAGTATAAAATACACAATGCCCATGTGCTCATCAGGGACAATATCAACGTTGACCAGCTGATAGACGCCATCATGGGTAACAGGGTGTATATCCCTTCGGTTGTTGTTGTCAACAAGGTGGACATGGCAGATGAATATGTACTGGATAAATGCAGGGAGGATTACCCTGATGCGACATACATCTCAGCCGATAAGGAGCTGAACCTTGATGCCGTCAAGGACCTGATATACGAATCACTGGACTTTATTCGCGTTTACCTGAAACCCCAGGGTGGCCCCGCTGACATGGAAGAGCCACTCATTGTACGCAAAGGTGTCACGGTTGGAGAAATCTGTGACCACCTCCACCGCGATTTCAGGAGAAAATTCAGGTATTCACTGGTATGGGGAACATCAGCCAAGCACCCGGGCCAGAGAGCAGGTCTTGACCATGAGTTGCACGATAAGGACCTTTTGACACTTATCATCGCAAAGTGAAAAATATCCTTTTCTGCATAAAAATTAAGTACCATAATGCATTTATTCTGCTAAGCCTGCGTAGTCCCGTAGGGTAGTGGTCAATCCTTCCGGCCTTTGGAGCCGAAGACGCTGGTTCGAATCCGGCCGGGACTATCTTTTTTAAAAATCCTGTAGAAATTCAGTCTTTTTTGTCATAAATATCTCCTTTTAGATCTGTGATTCCATTTTCAAGTCGTGTTAGGTTCTTTACAAAAGGAAATTAGTACTTTTTATATTGATATAATCTTCAGATATTTGAAAAATACCACTAATATACAACTCTTCATCTTCGGTAGAACTAAAATCGATAACAATAATTGGAAAGTCAAAATTAGTGCCGAGTCTGCTTTCATATTTGTAGTCGATATCTTGAGTAGCAACTATACCGTCGTCGACTTCTCGATCACCCTTTTTCAATCTGAAACAAACTACATCATCAATTATATCTGCGATGTATAGCGAATAGTCATCTTCTAGCTTTACAGATAAGCCAGGAAATAGAGCTATTGTCTCATCACTATCTATGATAATCTCCGATGTAATATCATATGAAATTAGTGCTGGTGAACCAATAAGAAATTCTGAGTTCTTTGTATATGCTACAAGATATTTTTTGCCATCAATAATAACTGCCTTATATGAACCCCATTCTTCATTTTCATAATTATAAATAATTGCGTTTTCAAGTGTTATGTTTTCATAAGGATTAGATTTTGTACCATCATTAGAGTCCTCATTAGTAGGTACGAAGTTTATGCTATAATCACTATAAGTTTCACCCATATCTTCATATTTTGTCAGAGGTTCAGAAATTGTACTAAGGCCATTGGAAACAGCTAAATAACGTGGAGTTATTCCATCCATATTCTCTATAGAAGGGTCAGCTCCGTTTCCCAGTAGGAGTTTTACAACTTCTTCATCCCTATATTCCCCATATTCAACTACAAAATGTAGTGGTGTATTCATTTTATTATCCAAAGCATTGACATCTCCACCGTTTTCAATTAACAATTTTACTATTTTCAGACTTCCACTTCCTGCAGCTAGATGGAGGGGAGTCTCACCTTCACTATTGATAACGTTAACATCAGCTCCGTTCTCTATCAACAATTTTATAATTTTGACTTTTTCTGATTCTATTTCATCCCAGTTTGAAGTGTAACCTAAATCGTGTAAAGAGGAAGCTGCCACAAGCAACGGAGTTCCCACTTCACCTGATGCATGAATATTTGCTCCACTGTTTATAAAGAGACGAGTGATTTCTAAATTTCCTAAATGACTTGAATAATGTAAAGGTGTAGCACCTTGATCATCCACTGCATTAATGTCTGCATCGTAATCCATCAGTAACTCTGCAAACTCAATATGATCTCGAGCAGCAACTAGGTGGAGAGAAGTTTTTCCAGAGTTATCTACGGAACTAACATTCGCTCCATTTTTCAATAAAAGCAAGGCAGTATCCTTTTCTCCCCACGTTGTACTTGCATGTAAAGGAGTTTTTCCTTCTGAATTTTTAGCGTTGACGTCGGCATTGTTTTCAAGCAACATCCACGCAGAATCATAACACCCACTGGAAGCAACTGAATGCAACATAGTGCCTCCTCTATAATATGTATCAACATTCACACCATCATCTAGGAGTTTTTGTAATTGTTCAGAATCACAAATATTTTTGTGCTCTAATGACTGATGAGAACCTGATTGATCGACACATCCCATGATTATTACAACTGAAAATGACAATAGCATAGCATAAACAAACATCTTAGAATTCATGAAAATACTCCTTTAGTTGGAAACATTTTGATTAAGTTGCTAGACATAGCTAAAAATTTTATTAATATATAAATTCTTCCTAAATCGTTCTATATGTGTTATAGAGTATATGTAGGACAAAGATACGTACAAGAGATTGCAATTATTTATGATATTAATTAAAGAAGTAACAAATGTTCTATTTCATCTATTTTTGTTAGACACGCGTAGCTGTAGCTATGTGATTAATATCAACTAGCCTTTGACAATTTTATGTTGAATCCATTCATCGTTCAATGCCTGTGTGCGTTCTACTTAGGCAATCGTTGCAATCTTACAAGAGTAAACTTGTATTACTGAAAACATATAAAGTAAATTTAAATTTCCAAATTCTTAAATACAACAAGTGCCTTTTCCGTAGCCCTAACAATCCATAATCATACGGAGGTCTATTGAATGAAGCACGAAAGATATGATATGCTTGCAAACGAGAACATAAAAAAGCTCATCTTCAAGCTGTCAACTCCTGCAATCGTGGGATTGCTCGTGCAGGCATTCTATAATCTTGTGGATACCATATTTGTGGGCAGGGGACTGGGAGCCGATAGTTCGCTTGGAATTGCGGGAATTTCCGTGGCATTTCCCATACAGATGCTCATGATGGCAATTGCTCTTGGAATAGGTATCGGTGGATCATCCATAATCTCGAGGACACTGGGAGAGGATAATCCCGACAAGGCAGAGAAGACACTGGGCAATATGGTCACATTGGTCATTGTATCGAGTGTGATCTTTACAGTTCTCGGGTTGATATTCATTGATCCCATGCTGAAGATATTCGGGGCTTCCGAGAGCGTCCTTCCTTTTGCGAGGGAATACACGAAGTATATCCTCATGGGGACCATATTCTTTGCTTTCTCTGCAGCACTGAGCAATGCCATTAGAGCAGAGGGACATGCAAAGTTCGCAATGGCCATCATGCTGTTCTCAAGCGTTGTGAACATAATACTCGATCCGATCTTCATCTTCGAGTTCAACATGGGAATCATGGGAGCTGCAGTTGCGACTGTCATATCCCAAGTGATCGGCTCTGTAATGGTCATCTACTATTATTCAAGCAGCATAAGCATGGTCTCATTCAGGTTAGGATATATGATGCCCGATCTTGCTCTTTCACAGGAAATAACAGGCATCGGAATGTCTGAATTTATTTTCAACTCAGTTGAAAGCCTGGTCTTTATTCTCCTGAACCAGAGTCTTCTGGCATACGGAGGAGACATGGCAATTGCTGTATTTGGCATTATTATCAAGGTGTTCATGCTCACTTTGATGCCTATAATAGGGATTAAGCATGGGATACAACCCATATTCGGCTTCAACTACGGTGCCAACAACTTCGAGCGAGTCAGGGAAACGGTCTCCCTTTCGAATTATATCGTACTTGGCATGTGCATTCTGAGCGTCATAGTTGTCTTCCTGGTCCCGGAGCAGATATTCAGGATTTTCAGCAATGATGCTGAGCTGATAGAAATGGGAGTTCCTGCCATAAAGATAAGCTTCCTTATGATGCCATTTATAGGAACCCAGGTAGTGGCCATGGCCCTGCTCCAGTCTCTGGGAAAATCAAAAGAATCACTGGCGATCACACTTTCAAGACAGGTATTCTTCCTGCCACCCCTTATATTCATACTGCCGTTATTCATGGACCTGACAGGCATATGGTTATCATTCCCGATATCCGATTTTCTCGGATTTGTCGTGGCGGTGGTCCTGATGAAAAGGGAAGTCAGGAAACTTGGTATATCAAAAAATAAAGGAGCTATAGAATCTTGGCCAGAGCCCCAGCAATAAAAACGCTTAGAAAAACAATGATACTATCTTCCACTCTGGCTACTAAGATCGAAATATCAACTGACTAATTCCTGAATTTAGCATCATTTTTTTAAAACGACCATATTTATATAAGGTTACATCGTTAACGGGCCTAAAGGTGTGTGAGATCATTTTTTATACCACCCAACCAACCACCCCCACTCCTTAAATCACACACCTTTTTTACTATGATTTGTTTTTCTGCACTTTTTCCACGAGAAGAAAAGTATGCACATTTTAAAAGAGTATTTTAAGCAGTAGCAGAAAAAAACGTTTACTTTAATGGCACCAAAAGTACACAGAAATAAAAGGCTGATAAGAAAAGATCAGCCCGTTACGACAATCTGCCCTGATGTCTGGTATGGATGCACGGAACAAATGTAATTATATGTGCCTGGATCTGTAAATGTATAGCTGTAAGATTCTCCCTGTGAAAGAGCCGGAGACCTGAAAAAACCACCGTCTACTATGTGCACTGCAGAATCAGTGTTGGTCCATTTGACCGTATCTCCCACTTCAATGGTAACAGATTGCGGATTAAACCTGAAGTCCCGTATCTCCACATCAATCTCCCTGAAAGGGGTATCGATTATATAGCTTGTGTAAATGTAATCATTATCTGCTTCCACTGAATGGCAGTCCTGACAGGCTTCAACCCTTCCTTCAGCTATTATTTCCCCTTCAGGAGTATAAGCTGCCCAAAACCAATCATTGTGTTCGGGATTGTAGCCCTCAACCTTATACCGAACACCTATTTCCTCCAACTCACCGTCAGAATCATAACTTTCCCTCACTGCAATACTACCAAAAGGCAAAGTTCCGGTCCTGTCCTGGATAGCAGAAGCGGTGTTTTCCGAAACATATGTGGTGAGCAGAGGACCGTGAATGCTGGTGCTCGCATATTTTTCTTCCTTTAAAGGCCACAAGTCCCAGTTTCTGTAGTTGTTCTCTTCAGTTATGTAGGTATATACATCAGTACCGTTTGGCTCCGGCAATTCTGATTGCACAGACGAGGTGTCCCCGGATGGAGTGTCTGCATCTGTCGGTTCGGCAGGAGCTGAAGCATTATCTTCCTGGGTTTCTGCACAACCAAAAGCTGAAAATACAAGCATAAGAATCAAAAGGACGATTATCCCACTTTTCATAACAAACCCCATTAGATATTAAGTGGCTCGATTGAAATACTTTTATGCCTGTGGAGAACTTTCGGTTGCATTGCTCAAAAACAGAGGCTCTGTAAAATGTTTTTTGATCAAGTCTGCCAAAGTAAAGAAAGCAAAAGCTAAATCAATGTTGTCCATGTACATTCAAATATGATTATTAGCGATGATAACTACAGACTTCTGGAGAAAAAATCCAGAGAGCTCGGGGCAAATAGTGTAAAGCTAATACCTGCCAGAGACATAATAGTCGAGAACAGGACAATTTTAAAATGCATATTCGGATGCAATGGTTACGGAAGCCAGGTATGTCCGCCTTTCATACCGGAAGTTGAAGATTTCAGGGAAATGCTCAGAGAATATGAATGGGTATTACTGGTTGACTGGAAATCTGAAAATCTCTTTTCCAAGGAAATAAGTGAGAATTTTATAAAATACAGCATAATTCCACCTGAAGACAAAAATACAAAACAACAGTATGCTGATACATTAAAAACAGTCATCAAAGAGCGCAAAGAAAGAATACAGCCAGGAAGTATTGAACTCGAGAAGTTCGCCTGGGGACTTGGATACAATACAGCTCTTGCTACTTTCCCGGGCATGTGTACATGGTGTGCTAACAACGATTATTCAGAGGTTAACTGTGCCGGGTCCAATGGAGCATGCCACCACCCCACTATTCGAAGACCATGTATTATGGGCCTTGGAATACGCCTGGACAAAACATTAGAGAACTTAGGAATCCCTCTTAAGAAATTCCCAATGGATGATACTATACCATCCCAGTATACGCTAATTTTACTGGAATGAATTCTTTTTTCACTTACCGGATTTAGCTCTCACCCGATATTGGATTTTCTACAATAAAAGGCAAGATGTTTAAAAAACAAATCAGGACATAAATGACTTAAAAAATACAGCAATGTATCTTATAGTAGAATTTTCTTTAAATACTACGATTAATATTTATAGTAGGAACTACACTTAAGGGAATATACTTCTTTAAATATAGGTAAGATGAGGCACCAGACAAACCACCACGCTTTCGGTGCCTCTCTCCTTGTGAATTTGGGATATCCCCATATCCCTTTTTTAACTCCACTCCCAAGTAATGCGGCTCATAACCCCACGACCCGCAAAGATAACTATGCTTCCGTAATATATAACCCAACCGATTATTAATCACAACAGAAGAGCTATCTTTTTTGGGAAGCGTGTTTTTTAGCCACTTTGAATTTTTAAACCATCGCTTAAAAAAGCATGTGTCATATTAATTAATGATAATAAATGCTTTATATAACGATAAAAGAATTCCTTTTCCCATCCAGGATAATACGGACTGCAGCGAACTATTTTATTATTATCAAACCCAAATTCCCTTTTCAGAAACTTCCAAAAAACAAATAGTCATTCCGAACGATGACCAGAAAAAGATTTCCAAAATAAAGAAAGTAAACGGATCGATCTAAAATACAGTCATCCAACCAGTTCTTACATCCTCTTTAGCGTAATCCACTTCATGCATCAGAACACCCATTTCATCGAAAAGACTGATACTTCCACCTTTTTTGTACAACTGGGCTCCTTTACCTGATAAGTGGACCTTTACTCCGGCACCTGCCCTGATCGTTCCTTTAAGTAGAGAAGTCCTGTTGTTTCCATCCACTATCGTCCAGTCATCAATGTTGACATCTTCAGGAGAGGCATTGAACAGCGTAATACTTTCCAGGCCAGGGTCATCACCAGCAGGATCAGCAAGAGCAGCAACAATCCTGATAGTACCCGCAGATATCAAGCATTTCTTAGGCTCTAAAGACCCGGAAACAGTCTCTTTACCGGACATATCTTCCTTACAATGTCCTGTTACTTCATCTGTCACAAAACACTGGGAGTGGAAAGCAAGGAATAAAGCCACCCACCGACCCTCTTCAGGCAGGTGTATGAGCAATCCTCCGTCATTATATGGCGCATCAGAGTCTTTCCATTTTTTAGAATTGCCCTGATTCATGTGAATATCATGGATACCACTGCCAGGCCTGAAACCGAAAAAACTGTCCTGCAAATAATTTTCAGGTCCCCACCTTTTTCCGAAGGCATATAGTGTACCCTTTGTTTTAATAGCTACTTTGACATAGTCCCTGATTACTTCATTCAGATCGTTCCCGGAACTCGGAATATTATGATTGAGTGCTTCAATAGAGGAAAGATCAAAAAGATCTCCACGGACATAATCCAGCGACATGTTATTATGATCCTCAAGGGAATGGAAGCCCGCTTCATGGCCCTCAAGTTTGGATAAAATCGGATGAGTGAAATTTTCATCTAAAAAATACAGCAGTTCCGAAGACGGCATATTTGATTTGACATTGATAGCAATACGATGTTCCATCTGACCATCATGCACAAGTATCTGAAAATGCGGACTTCTTCCCACCCCGTATCTCCAATCTTTGGGCATGCCCTTTAATACCCCATAGCTTTCAAGAGACATACAGGAACTTTAGTAGTAGCCGGCATTAAAGGTTTTCTATTGTTTTTGTACTAAAGAAAGAAATGCTGTTCTTCAATAACTTATACTTATCATCAGTCCTTGACCTGCAACCATTAAAGTTACAGACAATCTTACGGAGAACAGGATGATACCTTTCTTTGATAACCGGAATAATTTACCCATGCATATTGCCTGTTAAGAAAATATTAAATCATTTCCTGCCAGATAATCATCGATAATTATGGCAGACGATATACAGGAAGTAAAGAACGTTAAAGGATTCCAGCCAAGGTCCGTGCGTTATGCGAAAGAGCTGAACGAAGATTTTGCAGAAGGGCTTTCAGGACTTTACAGTGCAGTCTGGGCAGACAGGGAAAACGGACTTTCTAAGAAGAATAAGCATCTGCTTGTTTTTGCCATTGCATGCTCCAACCTGAAAACTGAGAGCGCAGTTAAGATACTACAGAGACTGAAAAAGTTTGGGGCTACCTCTGAAGAAGTGAAAGATACTATGATGATAGCTGCATGGACAGGCGGCATACAGAATTTCACAGACTTTACTCCAAAAATCCTCAAGGAAATGGAGCGTCTGGGATTCTAAGCCAGGCTTATATTATAATGAAAAGAGGTAGCAGGAACCGAATAAAGATCAAGACCTGAAGCAGCAATATAAAGGGCAACCCTATCTTAAAGGTGGGATGCCTTGTTTTGTGGCGGAAAAAATACATCCCTATTATCGAACCGATACTGCCACCTATGATTGCCCATATAAAAAGAGTCTTTTCAGGAATTCTGCGCTCTTTTTTTTTAGCTTTCCTTTTATCTATTCCCATGAGAGAAAACGCAACTATATTGACCAGCAGCAGATACATAAAAAATATAAAGGATGTGTCCATAGCCTTTATTTCACGATATTCCGTATATATTTTTCCTGAAAACAATTTCAATAAGTATAGTATCCATCAGGAAAAACTAACGTCATTCATAACAATACGAAAGGGTGGTAATTATGGCAAAAAAATGGATTATATTTATAACAATATTGATGCTTGGCTGTGTGCTGGTCAGTGGATGTACGGACAGCCAGAGTAAGGAAACTGTAGAAGCATCTGCCGGAGAAACTACAGGAGAACAAGCGACTGAAAGTACAGCCAAAGAATTTGCTATCAGGATGGAATATTACGGTTTTGTTCCCTCTGAAATGGAAATCGGGCAGGGAGACATCATTGTATGGAGAAACCAAAATAAACAAAAGGTCTATACACTTGTCAGCGATGATGATCTTTTCGAAGAACAGGAAATGAAATTCGGAAACATGTTTAACCACGCTTTTGATGAAAAAGGAACCTACATTTTCAGTATAAAAGATGTTCCGGATATGACACTTACCATAACTGTAACATGAATTTGAGGTTTCTTGCCTCAAATCCTGTTTAATCCAATCTTTTAGTCTTCTTTTTTGAAATCAAGCGATATCGAGTTCATACAGAACCTCTCACCTGTAGGTTTTGGACCGTCATCGAACACGTGTCCCAGATGGCTGCCACACCTGCTACACAAAACTTCCGTACGTTTCATAAAATAACTGTTATCTTCCTGTCGTACTACACGATCCTCAGAAATAGGTTTTGAAAAACTTGGCCAGCCTGTACCTGAATCAAACTTGTCATCCGAACTAAAGAGTTCCTGTCCACATGCTCCACACAGGTATGTACCCTTTTCCTTGTGATTATGATATTTTCCGGTAAAAGCCGGTTCTGTACCTTTTTTTCTTAGAACCAGGAATTTGTCCCTTGACAGAATCTGTTTCCACTCTTCTTCTGACTTTTCAATCTTTTCTGGCATCTTCTAACTCCGAAATTTGAATTATACCCCGCTTAAAAGTGGCTGATCTTCGGATAAATAAATATCGAGCAGAAAAAACCAATTAAATAATTAGATAAATATAAATAATGAGAGCGAGAAATTTATTATTGTCAAAAACAATGTTTACATTGGGTATGTTTAAGATCCTGTCCGGGATCAAACGTGGGAGAGTATAAAATGCCTGAGTGGATTGCGTATTGTGAGGAAAACCGAGAGTATGCATTGAAGACAATAAGGAATATGCCACTTTCCATGAAATATCAGAAAGAGCTATCCCTTTGGGTCAACAACTATCTGGACCCTTTTTACATTTGCAAGGCTGTTATAGATAGAAAAGAAGGCTATGGAGATCCCTTTAATCTAATACGCGCTGAAGCCGAAAAGGACCTTGAGTTCGCAGTACTAAGTGCTACCAGAAGTGACAGGAACAACAGTGAGATACTGCTGTTCGAGAGTAACCTCTTGCTACTGTTCAACATGGTGCTATCGCAAATAAGAGCGGCTTAACCTGAAACTTAATAGAAAAAAGAGATATGCCTGTCACTTTTATTCATGGTCTTTGCCAAAGAAAACAATAAATAGCTTTGCTCTTCTAATGTACATTCTATTTTTGGGTTAAGAACGAGGATGAAGGTTTTGCAAGAGCATAGTAAATTACTGGCCGATGAGAGTATAGGGAAACTGCTTTTAAAACTATCAGCACCTGCAACAATAGGCATGATGGTGCAAGCTCTTTACAATCTTGTAGACACCATTTTTGTAGGCCAGGCCCTGGGAGAAAACAGCATACAGGGAATCGCAGGTATTTC
This sequence comes from Methanolobus sp. ZRKC2, assembly GCF_045291185.1. NCBI lineage: Archaea > Methanobacteriati > Methanobacteriota > Methanomicrobia > Methanosarcinales > Methanosarcinaceae > Methanolobus > Methanolobus sp. ZRKC2. The sequence goes on from NZ_CP146980.1 coordinate 1,747,809, forward strand.
CATAGCTTTCCCGATAATGATGATCGGGATGGCCATTGCCCTTGCAATAGGTATCGGCGGATCATCCGTAATCTCACGCGCCTTGGGAGAAAAGAATATTGAAAAGGCTGAGAACACAATGGGAAATATCCTTTCCCTCATAGGGGTATCGAGCATACTGATTACCATTATCGGAAGTATCCTCATAGTACCTATGCTGAAACTGTTCGGGGCTACAGATACCATATTGCCATACTCCCTGGACTACTTGAGCATAATCCTTTACGGTTCGGTATTTTTCATCTACGCGCTGGCAATGAACAACGTGGTGAGAGCTGAAGGCAATGCGAAAGTAGCCATGTATACTATGATTGCTTCCGCCGGACTCAATATAATACTTGACCCGTTATTCATTTTCGCCCTTGATATGGGCATAAAGGGTGCTGCAATCGCTACAGTCATTGCACAGGCAGTGGGAGCATTCTATCTTGTTCACTACTTTGCGACAGGAAAGAGTATTTTGAGGTTCCACACAAGACATCTCAAACTAAACATCGGTATTGTAAAAGAAATAGTCGCGATAGGCCTTAGCCCGCTTACAAGGAACGCATCCAGCAGCCTCATGGTAATAGTACTGAACAACGCACTTGCCGTTTACGGAGGAGACATTGCCATTGCTATCTTTGGGGTGATTAACCGACTGTTCATGTTCGCTTTCATGCCGATGTTCGGTGTAATACAGGGTTTGCAACCTATTGTAGGATATAATTATGGTGCAAAGAACTTTGACCGTGTGAAACAATCTGTCAGGTTATCAATAGCAATAACTACAGCGATGTCAATTGCAGGTTTTCTTCTATTGTTCCTGTTCCCTGAACAACTGTTTAGCGTATTCAGCAGTGACCAGGAGTTAATATATTCAGGCAAGTATGCCACTCGCATAATGGTGATTGCAGTACCGTTGGTGGGTTTCCAGATTGTGGGAGCTTCCTTTTACCAGGCTATCGGAAAGGCAAGACCTTCATTCATATTATCAATGAGCAGGCAGTTGTTGTTCCTTATACCCTTAGTAATTATACTTCCTCACTTTTTCCAGCTCACTGGCATCTGGATGGCATTTCCTCTTTCAGACAGTCTTTCATTTCTGATCACCCTTATAATGATAAACAAGGAATTCCGGCTGCTGAATAATGATATTCTCCCGGAATAGTGAATATTCACTTTGAAGGAACCTGAGATCCAAGGAAAATAACAACGCATTTATGAACCTTTAAAGACATTTCAATCATATGGCACAGGTCAAAAGGCCCCTTTTGCTGATGATACTTGATGGATGGGGCTACACGGATGAAAAAACTGGAAATGCGGTTCTCGCTGCGAGAACACCGGTACTTGACAACCTTGTTAAAAAGTATCCTTCCTGCCTGCTTGGAGCTTCAGGCAACTCTGTAGGACTTCCCGAAGGCCAGATGGGAAACTCGGAAGTCGGACACCTTAACATTGGAGCCGGGAGGATAGTTTACCAGGACTATACCAGGATAAACAAAGCAATAGAAGACGGATCTTTTTTTGAAAATCCAGTCCTTCTTCAGGCTATTAACAATGTTAAAAAGAGCAATTCATCACTTCATGTTATGGGATTGTTCTCATACGGTGGCGTACACAGTCATATGAGTCACATGAGAGCACTCGTAGAGATGGGAAAAAGAGAAGGCCTTGAAAACGTGTATATCCATGCATTCCTTGACGGAAGAGATGTGCCACCAAGAGCAGCTCTGAAGGATATGAAAGAGCAGGAAGAACTCATGAAAGAAAATGGGTTCGGGCAGGTGGCGACGGTTTCAGGAAGATACTACGCAATGGACCGTGACAAGCGCTGGCAGCGAACCGAGCTTGCCTATGATGCACTCACATTGGGAGAGGGACTCATTGCAGGAGACCCTGTCACAGCTATAAAGATGGCATATGACAGGGAAGAAAATGACGAATTCGTCAAACCTACCGTTGTTGTGGATGAAGAAGGAAAACCTGTTGCAACAGTGAAAGAAGGAGATTCGTTAATATTCTTCAATTTCAGGCCGGACAGGGCGCGTCAGTTGACATATTCCTTTGTACAAAAGGACTTTGAAGGCTTTGAGAGAAAGGCAAAACCTGATGTGTTCTATGTATGCATGACCGAGTATGATGAAGAGCTGGACGTACCTATCGCGTTCCCGCCTGAGCGCATAAGTAACACTCTTGGAGAAGTACTCAGCAAAGCCAACATGAAACAGCTTCGTATAGCTGAAACCGAGAAATACGCCCATGTAACCTTCTTTTTCAATGGGGGGGAAGAAAGGCAGAGTAAAGGAGAAGAAAGATGCCTTGTACCATCCCCAAAGGTATCGACATACGACCTGAAACCGGAAATGAGTGCCTATGAAGTAACTGACGAGCTTGTCAGTCACATCAAATCCGGCAAATACGACGTTATCATCCTCAACTTTGCAAATATGGATATGGTTGGACACTCCGGCATCTTTGATGCTACTGTAAAAGCTATTGAGGTTGTTGACGATTGTATAGGAAAAACAATTGATGCCCTGATAGATGAGGGAGGAGCTGCACTTATAACTGCAGACCACGGAAATGCGGAAAAAATGGTGGACTATACCACCGGAGAGGCACATACAGCACATACTTGCGATCCTGTAGAGTTAATTCTAGTTAATGAAGATGAGAATATAACCCTAAAACCCGGGAAACTTGCTGATATAGCACCCACCATGCTCGATATACTGGGTATTGAAAAGCCGAAAGAGATGACAGGCAATTCCCTGATTTCACGAAGTTAAAACCACTAGTCAAAGGTCTGCTGGCTGCCTCTGGAAGAAGATTCCAGGCGTTCCAGAGCCTTTGCAACCACTTCAAAAGAAAGAAATTAAAAGTTTTTTGGCATTATTTTTTCCAAATATGTTTGGATATTTTGACAAAATTCAGTGAAAGAGCCCTATACAAGGTTCATGAGACTCTGGTAAATAATCTTGAAACGATTATTTTTGATATTCAGAACAGATTGTTTTATAGTTATAATTTTGAACATACAATGTTACTGAACTAGACTAACATTGTTTTACATAGCAATACATCACTGCTGAGGATAAGTGAACTTGCTGATCCTATTGAAGTTCCTTTGATATCAAACTAAAACAGGGAAACCTACAAAATGGAGTTATAAGATGGAATGTAAATTTTTTTGTCATATATTTGTTGTATTTTTTTTCTTTCTAAAATTTAAAAAAAATTTACATAAATTATTTATGTATTAAACTATATTTATGTATAATGTGGGATGAGAGATTAGTGTCTAATGAAAAAATCCCACATTGCACAAAAGTAAACTAGGTTTGTAATTTGTAGCTATGAGCATAGCTTTGCTTTTGGAGTAGAATAAATGAGGAAAATAATGAAAAATCGATTTAAGAACATGTTCCTTGTAGGAATGATTTTAGTAAGTATGTTGTTTGTGACAACTGCAGGTGCTGAGACAGTAGACAATATATCAGACATTGGTATAAAAGAAGAAATAGCAGCTTCTAAGGTGCCGACTACTTCAGATTTAGCTAAGGCTACAGAAGAAGCTGAAAAAATTCGAGAAAAGCTAGAAGAAGAAATGGAAAAAGAAATAGCAGCTTCTATAGAAAATGCAATCAACGATGAAAGTATCTCTGTAAGCCGCTCTTCAGAATACGTTATATTGGGCACGGACAAAACATTTTATAGCGCAGATGATGGAGATTGTGGAAAGTTATCTTGGGGAATCATCCCAACTGATCATGGATGTGCTTATTCTCTGAGTACAAAAAGTAGCTTTGCTGGTTCAACGGTCGCACCCATTGGAATCGGAGGAGCATCAGCATGGTCATGGGTCGGCCAGTCATTTTATATTCCAGGTAGTGGCAGTAGATCCGCAAACATTAAAATGAATGGAGAATACGAGGGAATGACCTTTGCAGCTGCAGGTGGAGCAAGTGAATCTGAAATTACTTTAGTAGTGAAAGATACAACAACTGGGACAGTTTATGATACTGTAGTATACAGTAAGTCAACAGGTGGCGCAGGATATTATCCGGTAGATACAAGCTTTAATAAAGGTATTAACATCAATTTACAGGGTGGTCATGAATATCTTGTTTATCTAGTGGTAGAGACAAGTGTATCTACGTACGGATATGGTGGAGCTGAATCAGACTTTGGACCTTACGACGGTGATGGAGGAGTCGTTAAATACTCCAGTATCGAGATAGACTTCTAACTGAAGTCTTCTTCTTTTTTTGGGTTGGAATGGCATGTTACTGAAGTTAATGAAATGGAAAATGATTGATTGTATCATTGGAGATCGTAAGTAATAATTTTAGTATTCATTTCTATTATAAGCTTTTCAACCATAAACCAGCCATATTAGTAAATATTAAGACCTTATAAATAAGGAGCTATAGGTCAAGTCTAATGATTTTTAAAGGTATTTTTACATTGACATGTATTCACATTGAATGCAGAAAAGAAAAATGAAAAGCTTTCTGATCTGCAATCCACCATGCCCTAAAAAACAGTAAGATAAAAGCCAAGCTCAATAGCAGAATTTTCACTTTTCAAATACGGGCTCAGAACCATTTATCCAGAGTGCTCTGGCCGCCTCCAGAAGAAGTTTCCAGGCGTTCCAGAGCCTTTACCACCCTGTCATTAGAAAAATCATGTTCTTCGCAAAGGAACTCAATTACGTCCTCATTTATGGGTTTACTCCACTTCAGTTCATAATCATCTGATACCGGTGGATTTGTGAAAAAATCCTTTGTGGATTCAAGCCCTGGGATATCCATTTCCTTTTCAAGGAGTATTTTTTCAATGCTGCCATATTCCTTTACAAGTTTGAGGGCTTTTTTAGGGCCGATTCTCTCAAGTCCATCGTTGTAGTCAGTACCAACACAAAGAGCAATATCAATAAGTTGCTCATGATTTATCCCAAGCTCGGCAAGTGATTCATCCAGATTTATAATTTCGGGTTTGACATCAACATAGATATTCTTCCCCGGAAGTTTCCTTTTCCCTGAAACTGTCAGATTTCTTACTACAGAAGGAGCACCAAACAGCAAGGAATCATAATCCTGAGAGCCAATCAGGTCTGCATCCCCTTTTCGGACCATGTAGGCCGCCTGGGCCTCACCTTCAGAAGGTGCATCCACGAAAGGAATACCCATTGCACCAAGTAGTTTCTTTGAGTCCCCGACTATTGTGGCATCAACCTTTGAGGAAGCCTGAGCATACTTGTACGCCTCTTCAGCATGCCCCTTTTCCCGGGCCTCAGTCGATTTTATCCGTGCACTCTCGCGGATTTCAGCACGTTTTTCAATTGTCCGGGATTTCATTTCAGGAGGCTTGCCGTCAAAAACAAATACCGGCTTTACTCCGGCTTCCATAAGACTCGTGAGCCGGTATAGTATTCCTGAAAGATGGGAAGTGATATTTCCGTTGGAATCTTTCAGGGGAGTACCATCCCTCTGACGTATAATGCTGAGAAACTGGTAGAGAGTATTGTAGGCATCTATGGCAATTACTCTGGAAGATAATCCAGAGAGCTCTACAGGCTTCTTTTTCAAAAGGTCCCCTATATCAGTACCCATTTCATTACCTTCCTTTGCTTTAAAATCAATAAAAGGTTTATTCGCTCAGTCTTACATCGATGACCGAATCATCGTTAGCATCTATCTTCCCCACTCTTAAGATGTTCCCCACCCGATCAATAAGATTTGTCTTCGTAATCTGTACCTGATGAATGTCGCTGTTGTCATTGTTCTTGTGAACAATGAGAAGACTTTGTTCTGAGGATTCATTTTTTCCCAGTTTTGTAGCGATATTCTTAATCAACTGTTCAAACTCGGAGTAAATCAGAATTTCAGAACATTTCCCAGCCTTTTTAATTATTCCTACCGGTTCTAAATTAATGCGCATTTACGCACCTCTGGTTAGAATGGAAAACATTGAATTCCTGTACGTAATACCTTATTAATATGGTTTTCGGATTAATTCGGAACTATAAATACGGAAAAAGAAGGCAGCCTTCATCTATAACGGGTTCTTTCCAGGGAGTTCATAACATCATCGACCCTTACAAGCACCTCGTCCATTTTCTTGTCAAGATTGCCCTCAACACTCTGGATATTTATCCTCAACGAACGTTCTTTTGCTTCAAGCATACTGTCTATTTTTCTAAGGCGCATATCGACCGAAAGAATCATAGCAGCCAAAGATCCCACCATAACGATGGCAGATAGCACGATCAGAGCATTTGCCGGACTGTATTTGAATCTTCCAAGCCACTCATAAGTCAGAACAAACGCAGACACTACCATTACGATTGAGAATATTATATCTCGGCTTTCCATTATTGTTCCCTCTTTGATTATATGGGCTTCCTATGTACTTATATTATTTTCTATTCGTGTAGGAATTGGAATAATATGATATATATACTTATAACATCTTTGTAAAAGATATAAATATTTGTAATAACGGGAGTTCATTGATTGAGTTCAGAGAAAAAAAGTATTGAAGAATACAAGCCAATGCTCGCAATGGCAGGTATTATTATCATTGTACAGTTAATTGCCCTGCTTCTGGCAGCCCCGATGGTGGCTGAAGATATGAGGGCATTCGAAAACCCTGATGACACTTCTAACCCCATCATTTACATATTTGTCATACTCATATTCACATTTCTGTTATTAATAGCCATAAAAAGAGGAATGCAGTGGATCATACAGCTTACTATACTGCTTGCAGTGGCCTCTACAATGTATTATGTGTTCTTCGCCTTGCTATCACTTACCGGGTTATCAGCTCTGGCCAACAACGCAATATCTATGGCCGTTGCTGCGATACTGACGCTGTTACTCTATAAATTCCCGGAATGGTACGTCATAAATACTATCGGACTTATTATCGGTGCGGGAGCCAGTGCCATATTTGGTATTTCTCTTTCCATAATACCCGTAGTAATTCTTCTTTCACTCCTGGCAATATACGATGCAATAGCCGTATACAAAACAAAACATATGATTGACCTTGCCGAAGGAGTAATGGACCTGCGCTTACCCATACTGTTTGTGATGCCAAAACACATGAAATATTCCTTTATTGAGGACTCTTTCAAAAAGAACGAAGGTGAGGAACGGGAAGCTTTCTTCATGGGTCTGGGTGATGCTATAATGCCAACCATACTTGTAGTATCGGCAAACGTTTTCCTGACCGATGTATACCGAATAGGAGGATTCATAAATATCCCGGCATTGGGAGCCATGATAGGCACCATTGTAGGATTTATTGCGCTGACAGTACTGGTAATGAGAGGAAAACCACAGGCAGGATTACCATTTTTGAACGGCGGCGTAATCCTGGGTTACATTGCAGGCGTCCTGATAGGAGGAACACCCTTCTATTAGGAATATTAAAAAATTATTCTTCCTCGGGAAGTTCCGAAGCGATATTGCAAACGGAGCAGGCCTGATCCCCGCATTCTTTTTTAGATCCAAGATCACTGAACTCAGAATCCAGGGAACGCGTACCCTCTGCAAGAACAGCAGCATTGGAAATTGTGGATGCTATGAGGATGGAGTCGAATATCTCTTCTTTTGATACGCCAAGTCTCTTGGCAACCCTTACATGAGTTTTGAGACAGTATTCACACCTGAGTGCAGAGGAAACAGCTATGCATATCAGTTCGACTGTTTTCGGGTCCATGCGCTTAAACTCACGCATGACACTGTTCTCGTATATCATTCGTGGGATGAACAGTTCCGGCATGTCCTTCATGAAATTCACGATATAGGGAATTTCACCGTAGCGTTTTTCCACATCTGTGAGAATATCTTCCACAGCTTCGTCGGTTTCCTGATCCAGGATTTTCCGTATCTTTTCGATTTCCATTAGAACAGCCTCGTCTGCTATAGGGCAGGATGGTTTTACTTAAATGGCAAAACCAACTTCAGACTCACGTTTGATTTTGACCAATATATAATTTTTCATTTTAGAAGGAGTTATCCGTGCAAGATCAGAAAGCTTTATTCCTTCATCGAATTCAAGGTCTTCTATCTTTTTATGGAACTCCTCATATGGAAGTTTTACCCGAAGGCCGTCAAGCTGCAGGGTTATCGGAGCAGGTGAGAGCACGTCTTCTATCTGAGGGACCTGCTCATGTATCTCTTTCATGACCCTTGGCGGCAATACTGCAAGAGGATCCTTCGCAATTTCCTCACGCATACCTTCTACGACCTCGCCAACTTTCTGGTTCATAATATCAAGTGAACTTAGTTCATCGGACTTGCGAAGGCGATGAGCAACTCTTCCGATGTTACCAACGTACACGTCGGCATTGGCTACATCCTCTGTTTTGAGATCAGGACCTCCGGTCACAACCTTGGGGATCTTCACACCTTCGAGAAGTTTTGGTTTCTTATTCTTGATACAGTCACTGAAGGTCCCGAAGGAAAAAACTGCAATATCATGTTCATTGATAAGTTTCCGCTCATAATCTGCAGAAAGAGCAACCCTTCTGCCCATTCCCCTGGCAAGGCCAATCATATTCGTGTTAGCACCGTCCCTGCGGAGATGTTCTGCAACATCACACGCGGAATGAGGCAGGTGATGGGAAGCCAGGGTAGGAGACACCACGGCTATTTCCGTGCCTGTTAGCGGAGCCTTTGTGAGCTTACCTAAAAGCTTCTTTCCAAGCTCATCTATAAGATGAACGTCATCGCGGGGAATAAGCATAGTCAGTGTAACTTCAGTTGCAGCCGGGACCTTTTGGATAAGATAACCTCCCAGGTCTTCCAGAAGCTCGGTTATCAGTGTGTGCTTATGGATACCACCTTCATAGATATACGGTTCAAGCACTGCAGCCATTATTTTTCCTCCAGTATTTCCGCAAGAATTTTATGCCCTTCCTCTATCCATTCGGGTTTCAGGGTATCTTCACTGGCAACGAAAATGAAATGATTCTCTTTCATGGAATGATAACGAACCCTGAAGCCCTCAGGAGTTGACCTTATTGCCATTTCCACCAGTCTTGAAAGCAGAGTTTGTTTAGGATCAGCAACTATCATCTCTTCCAGAAAAGCAATCTCCTTTTCAGAGTCTTCGTTCTGCCTTATCAGCAGGGTCTTTCTTTCAGGCTGCATGACATTTCCACGGCTATACCTTGCCCAGAGTTTTTCCAGAAGCGCAGGAAGGTATTTTTCTTCATCTATGATAATCTTGACCTCGTTCTTTTCCAGCGCTCCGTATCCTACTTCGGCAAAATCCGATACCTTCACGGGTTTCTGGCTTCCTCTCAGGACTACAGCCATCTGAAAAAGGGAATCTTCGGGCCTGATAACAACCTTTATCCGCCCTATAGCTCCTCCCAGCACAAGCTCTGAGATTACATCCGAAATGATGCTCCTGTAAGCTGCACCTTCTTCCGGCACAGGTGATTCCACAATGAAGGTCTCAAGAGCTTCCATAGGAGTTATTCCTCCACATATCCTGATGCAAGCAAAGCACTTCCCACCGCACCGATAAGGTGAGAGTTCGGAGGAACAAGCACTTTTATCTTAAGCAGTTCGCTAAGTGCCTTGGGAACACCTTCAATAAGGGATGAACCGCCCACAAGAATAAGTGGTTCCTTGACATCCACTTCCTGCAACTGCTGTTCGAAAATCTGTTCAACAACACTATGACAGGCAGCAGCAGCAACATCCTCAGGTGTTGCACCTTTGGCAAGAGAATTTACCAGTGACTGGATTCCGAAAACAATACAGTAACTGTTCATGTCTACTTTATCCTGCATACCTTTTACCGCAAGTGCCCCGAGTTCGGTGATATCTACACCCAGTCTCTTGGCAGTCATATCCAGGAAACGGCCTGATGCACCGGCACAGATACCTCCCATGGTAAACATGCCCGGTATGCCATCCTCTATGGATATGGCCTTGTTGTCCATACCACCAATATCAATAACAGTAGCTGAACCCTTTTGTTTATCGGCCAGGTATACAGCTCCCTTGGAGTTCACAGTGATTTCTTCCTGTACAAGCTGGGCATTGAAATGTTCGCCTATCAGGAAGCGACCGTACCCGGTTGTCCCTAAAGCCTGTATATCCTCACGTTTGACACCTGCTTCCTCAAGTGCATGGTCGAAGGCTTCAGTGGCACTTTCAATTACCTTTATAGTTGGCACCCAGCCGGAACCAAGGATCTTATCATCTTTCATTATCACTGCCTTGGTCGTAGTGGAACCCGAATCAATTCCTGCGGTAAGACCCGTCTGGTGTTCCCTTGCAAGCAGATGCCTGCGCCTTGCAATGGTAGTCAGGGCTTCCATACGTGTCATCAGGGTCGCGGCTGTGGTACGTTCGGTGAAAGAATAGCTGATAACAGGTAGATCCGAATGTTTGTGAATATAGCGTCTTACCTCGTTCCTGACTATGGCAGCCTCTGCACACCTGAAACATGATGTAATGAAAACACCATCCACATCTGCAATGCCCTCTACAACAGCCTTTGCCCTTGACATCATAAGACGCAGATCAGGACTTGCCGCCTCGATACCGAATTCCTTCCCAATTGTGTCCAGGGAAGAAACATCTATTTCGGGATATACAAGCTTGGCGTTGACAGATTTTGCAACAGATTCAAGTTCACCGTGCACTCCGGCATACTCAGAACCACAGGACACCAAGGCCACTTTTACAACTGCTTCGTCACTCATTCTTGACCTTCCTTTTCATTTTTAGGCAGGGATTTGAGGAACTCACCGATCTTGTACACGAATTCCCTGGCTTCATCATCCCCTTGGGGATAGTCTACTTCAAGGACAGGCATATCACGTTCCCTGATAAGGAACTTCGTCAATTCATTGGTGCGTGCACAACCCATACAGCCAAAAGCCATCGGAGATTCGTTCACGATTATCCCGGCTTCCGCCTCATCAATCATGGGACCTACTATCGCCATCCTTCCCCTGACACCTGCAGGCACTTCAACAGCAGCGTATTTTAGGCCGGTTTTCGGCTCTTCTGCCGTTATGTTCAACGGAGGAGAGTCCACACCCACGGTGGATATCTTTTCCTTTATCTTCTCCATCATAGCAAGGGGTGTGTGGCCGAATCTCTCGACAAGGTCAGAGAGGATAAGGCTGTTCGTAGGATAAATAATAACTTTTACCATAATAATACCTCATTGAGCGCCTAATTAAGTGGATTCGATGATCTCTTCCAGTTTTTCGACCTCAAGTTTCTTTTTGTTAGTAGTCTCTTTCAGGGGAACTTCCTTATCATAATCATCAAGGGCCCTTCCTATCATTGGAAGTGTCTGTATCTCTTCTCTCAGGTAATGGAAACCAGGCCTGGGACCTCCTCCCCTGCTTGCACGACAACGTCTTTCATCTCCGGGCGGAAAGCCTCTTTCCTTTACAAAGATGTGGTTTTTGTCCAGATTGATAACTTCCTGTACAACCCTGTTTACAGCCTCTCTCGGACCTGTTACCATAGTCCCGAAACATGTTTCCTTTATAACAATACTGGTTTCGGATTCGTATATCTTCATTGCAGCATCTATAGGCAGGACACTGTCAGAGCTTATTACCACAAGCTTGGTTATAACATCCTCTTCATTCTCCGGCATTATTCCTCCTCCTTGCTGTTTTCTACTACGTACATGATGTCGCCATCCTTGAGATTTTTGAGCTTGTCCATCTCAAGAATCCTTCCGATTATATTCGTATTGGCAAATTTTTCACCGGTAGGGCCGAACAAATCACTATCTTCTGCCTTTACACCTACCATACCGGCCCTCTTAGCCGCCTGGTTTGTCACACCGATCTCCCCGGCAACAACCTTACCCTGAGGAGTGTTCTCGGGCAGGATCTCCTTATACTTTTCAGCTTCTTTCTCTGCCTTGAAAATATAAGTATTCTCATATGTCATGAGAACTGGCAGGACACCAACCGGCTTATACTGCATTTCCGTAGCATGCCTGAAAAAATCAAGTGTTTTTTGAGCCAGGTCATCATAGAGTTCGATCTTCACAAGGTGGTCAGGGTCTACGCCTGTCAGGACAACCTTTCCCTGAATCAATATATCCATAGTGGTTTCAGGAGCCTGGCTGACAATAAAACCATCATCACCTACATAACCTTCCCTGACAACTTCAATTCCAAGGGCATCCATTTCATTTTCAGCCTCCAGATGGTTCATTCCCGGAAGCATGATGGAATGAGGAGATTTCTCCACTGTAATTCTCTGGCCGGTTTTTGCCATTTTTGCAAGCTGAAGTCCTTTGACTACATGACCGACCACCGAATGCATAATAGTTGAAGTCCTGTCGTCCGTAGCAATGAACAGTTTACCGGAACCGTATCCTACGGTCCTGACAAATACGGAACCTGCCGACCTGGACTCGAAATTCTCATAAGCTACCAGTTCACCCTGGAAACGATGATCGGAAATGAAAGACGTTGAAACAAAGTCAACATTGAATGTACCATCTCTTGTAACCGCATAGAAGTGTTCCGCACCTTCGGGAGCCTCCGGGTCCAATTCGACCTCGACATAGGTGAATATCTTCGCACCATCTTCAATTATTGTTGAGAGATCTGTAGTGGAGATGTGTTCTCCGATCTTCTCCCACTCTACAAAAGGTTCGATACCCAGTATCCGGTCGTTCTTATTAAGATCAAGCAGTACATGTTTACCACTTATCACTTTTGCAAATGTACCTTCTTCAGGTGCACCATACTCCGCTATATGCCGATCCCTGGAAAAAATGAGATGAGTGTTATCGGGGTCACCGCCCCCTGCAGCGAACATGAGTTCAAAAGCCTTGAACTCCATGTTTCCCCTGACACTTTCGGTATCAGAAACAAAAGGACCAAAGGCAATGGCATCCCTGCTTACCCAGCGCACGGCCAGATCGCTGTATTTCTCATAATCGGAAAACCATCGCTCCAATGAAAGAGATGGAGTATCATGTAATTCTATCTTGAAATCACCCTTTGATGTCCTGACAGTATATTCACGAGAACTCTGCGCTTTTCGATCACCTTTCTCGATAAGTATTCCTACTGCCGTACCTTTTCTGTGAGGGGCATTTGACACCTTAATCGCATCTTCAAGGGTTGAACCTTCCAGCAACTTGATTTCGTAACCATTGATCTCCACCTTAATTTCATCACTCGTGTCAAACACCTCTTGTTTAAACGGGGTTAATTACCCCTTAAGTTTTTCTGTCATGATTCTGCAGCAGCTTCAAGAAGCTCTTCTTCCGTAAGTTGCGAAAGAACCGCTTCAGGCTCACCGACATCTACGATTTTGCCGTTTCTCATAAGAGCAACACGGTCACATATCTCCTGAAGGAAATCCATATCGTGGGAAACTATGACAAATGTGTCACCCATATTTTCACGTGCCATCAGGATAGATTTTGTTACTTCTTTCTTTGTAATTGGATCCATGGTACCTGTCGGTTCATCCATCACAACTATAACCGGCTCTTTCATCAGTATCTGGGCAAGGGCTACCCTGTGCCTTTCTCCTTCACTGATCTCATCTGACATCTTTGATAATATAGATTTTGCTTTCTCTTCAGTAAAACCGGTCGACATCAAAGTATTAATGGCTTTCCTGACGGCAAGCTCATAAGGCAGGTCAATGCCGATGGACTCCGTAAGATTATCAATAATAGTCCTGTGATTGTACAGGCCATATTCCTGGTGCAATATACCCATGTACTGTAATGCGCGGCCCCTGCATTCAGGTCCTGGCTTCTTCATATCTACCCATTCATCACCTACTCTTACCTGGACCTCGCCACTTGTCGGCTGTACGATTCCCATGAGTATTTCAGAAGTTGTCGTCTTTCCTGCACCACTCGTACCTGCGAGCCCGAAAATCTCACTTTCATTTACCTCGAAAGAGACATCATCAACAGCGTAGACTACACCTCTGGTAACGGAGATATATTTTTTGACCAGGTTCTCGACCTTGATAAGCGGGTCACCTACCCTGACATCACAATTCTTTTCCACAACACATACACGCTGCATGAATTCCTTTGCAACATCTGCGGGGGAGCCCTCACTGACTATGGCACCTTCTTCCAGTATTATGGCCTTGTCTGCAAGGTCCTCTACAACATCGGACCAATGGGATGTGATCACCATAGTCATATTGTAGTCCTTTACAGCCTTCTCGATAACGTCATGTACAACCCTTGCAGTCCGGGGATCAAGGGTTCCTGTGGGCTCATCCGCAATCAGAAGCATGGGATCCCTTACAAGCTGGCGTGCCAGTACGACCCTCTGTTTCTCACCACCGCTCAGATCACGGGCAACATGCATCATACGATGGGAAAGTTCCACTTTCTCCAGCAAATCCACTGCCTTGCCAAGTGCATCCTCACTGTTTACACCGATTTCCGTGAGAGAATTCACCACATTGGCAATGACCCTGTCATCACCATAAAGAGCGAAGGTACGCTGGAGCATGATAGCGATCCTTTTGGTGATATCTCTTCTTTTGGAATCATGAAGTGAGAGTTTAACAAAATCAGCATCGAACGATTTTAAAGTTTCGCCACTGCAATGGGGGCATTCCTGTCCCACCTTGCTCGGAGGCTCTACATGACCACATTTTTCACACCTGGCAAGATGATAGATAACCTCACCACTAATGCCTTCATACTCCTCGACTCCACGCAGAACGTGCATCAGCACAGTTTTGCCTGAACCGCTTCTTCCCAGAATACCCAGTACTTCGCCTTCATTGATATTCAGGTTGATATTTTTCAGAACTTTAACACCGTCGAATTCCAGTGAAAGGTCTTTGACCTCGATAAATACTGCCATACGATTACCTCCGCCTACTGGATGCATGGGGTCTACTGTCCATTATATGTTTCTATGCATATATGCACAAATTACTTAACGGTTTTGCATAGTGCATACAAAACTAGATGGATAAATTCCACATAATCCAGGTGGCAACATTTTAATGATTTTTTTAAATAGATTACACTTGGATTATTGAACTCACTACATAAACATAACGCATATATTTAGCGCTGTTAACTTCTAAAAACCGTATATTGATACTGATTTTCTAATGTTTAGGAATTTGATAAATTTTCTATAACTGCTGTTACCTCAAGGATGTTATTTACAATTACATCCGCAGCTTCCCACAAAACCTGGGGTCGTTCATCCCCTTGCTGCACAGTCAGGATTCCTACATCAGCGGCCTTCAACGCAAGAATATCGTTCATTCCGTCCCCCACCATCACCACAAGATCATATGTTTCCTGAAGTTCCCGGACTATCCTTTCTTTATCACGGGTATTTGCAACTCCGTGCACGTAGCTTATGGGAATATCTACGGACAAAGCAAGTTTCTCAAGATTTTCATACCCATCTCCCGAAGCAATGAAGATGTCGGCACCCATATCCTGCAATAGCTTGATGGTTACAGGCGTATCGGAATACATCCTTCCCCCCGTACTCAGTACATAAGGTACCACGTTTTCCTCTGCATCAACAATAATACCTGCAGCCAGATAGAATGTGTCCGGGCAATGGCCTCTGACAATAGACACCACATCGTTAAGATCACTTACACATACGTTACTTGTCCTTATGATCCCATAGACTTCATCAAGCCCGAAAGGCCGGCTTGCACAGCTGACATCCAGTTTGATATCATATTCCTCTATCAGATTATGCAGGGTTAGTTGCGGATCACAATATGAAACTTCTTCAAGGTTGGCATTTATAACCACAAGTGCCCTGTGGGGTTTCCGGGCTACCAGGAGAGTAGACTGGACATTCTCCAGAATCATGCCAGTACTTCCATCCTTGGCTACACGATACATATGAAGCAACGTACCTGCACTATCAAAAACCACAGCCACTTGATTTTTCATGGGAGATGATTTGTTCAGAAGCATAATTATCTTTGCGCTGGCAAAGAAAAATAACATGGAAATATGAGAATGTGTTGCATCAGATATATGTAGAAGCGGATATAACCATATTCAGGAATACGATGCCAAGTAAAAAGCTCAAAACCGCACTGCTGATCATCCTGGTCCTCTTATTCATCACAACACTTTTTTCACCGGGAAGCAAAGAATATCCTAAGCTGAACCCCATGCCCTGGGAAAATACAACGATCTCAGTCTTTATCGATGATCGGAATATTCCCGAGCACTACAGTCCCAGCTACAGGTCAGAGGTAGAGAATGCTCTCGAATACTGGAGCAATGGCGGGAACGGCAAACTGGGATACACGCCTGAATTCGTTATAGTTGAAGAAGATAATGCGGATATTCTCATAATGTGGGTGGAGAATCTTGAAGAGGATGCAGAAGCCCAGGATGGAGTTGCAGGTTTTGCAAGACCCTATGAAGTCAATGGCAAATACGAGCGTGTGGAAATCGTGCTGGAGGTCGGCAACTATCAGGGTTTTGCATGGAGACAATATGGCGATACTACTATGAGAGAACTGGCCATCCACGAGATCGGACATGCCCTGGGCCTGGGTCACAGCAATGACAGAAATGACGTCATGTACCCAAGCTACGACCAGATAAATGAAGCAGACCCTCTATTCTTTGAGGCTACGCGACCCTTCCTGATAGCAGGTATCATCCTTGCTTCATTGCTGATACTTTACTATAATGCCGGATGGATGCGTTCCAGAAAGAAAAGGGAAAAACTCGAAGAAGAGATCTTCGGAAGAAAAGACAAATGAAGCAGAGCACTGTTTTCCAGGATATACTGCGCTACTTCAGCGGTGAAAAGGTTGATTTTTCTGACTATGAGCTGGACCTCTCAGGTCTTACCGAATTCCAGCAAAAGGTGCTCGTAGAGACCAGGAAAATACCTTACGGCCAGACAATCACATATGCCGAACTTGCCTGTCGTATAGGAAGAAGAGGTGCAGCACGGGCTGTAGGAAGTGCACTTGCCAAAAACCCCTATCCAATAGTTATACCATGCCACAGGGTCGTTTCTTCATCTGGAATCGGTGGTTTTTGCGGGGAAAATTGCGGCGAAAAAGTTGAGTTCAAAAAAAAGATGCTGGAAATGGAAATAAGGTGAGAAGTCGTCTACACTAGCCGGAAATGATTTTATAATAAAATGCAAGGCTTTGTCAAAGCACATGCAAAAAAAGTAAACACTAATTTCAGGAGCCAAAATTTCGCTCAATAGTGTTGAAACGATCGTAGATAGACAATATATCGTCACGATTCAATTCCGGGAAATATTTCTCTATGAAAATAAATTCAGCATAGCTTATCTGGAACAAAGGACAATCAGAGAGACGCAAAGTATTCGAGGTCCTGATAACAAGATCGATAGGATTGTTTACAGTCATATTGCGAAGGATTGCCTTTTCATCTACAAAACCATCAAAGGATTTGCTGAAAAGACTAAGGATTTCACGACGACCACTGTAACCAATCAGAATTACAAGATTCTTATTGTTATAGCCGCGTGTTGCACTTTCCACCATATTTTTTGCCCTTTGGAATTTCGTTGATAATGTATCGCACTCACCACGGATAGTAATGTTTATTTTCAAATCATGTACGAGAGGTAACCTTGACCATCTGATGAATTCATTCGACCAGGCATCAACAATAGGGTCTAATTCTTCAGAATTGCGGTGAGCGATATTCTCATAGGCAAGTCCATAAACAGTAAGCTGCTTGGAATCACCAATATCAAGTATCCAAGATATAGTATCTGTTATCTTCGAAGCACCGCATACATAGGCATCGTTTAAATCAAGGTTAAACTTTTTTGCATATCTGCGGTTTCCATCGGGTATCAATAAAACATGTTCTGGTTTACAATACATAAGATCACCTAGAGTACTAATATTCCAAACGGAAGGGCCATGAATGAGTATAATAGATTCTTGTGAGCGGATTTGGGATTGTCAACATACAAATAATAGGCTATAGGTATGGAAAAAATCAACAGTGTATTCAACCCACTAAGGCCAAACAAATAAATCGTCCATGAAGATGCAAATAGCAAAATGAAGGACAACTTCCTGCTAAAATTATAGCCCAGTGCAACAGGAACAGTCTTTATACCTGTCTTCTTGTCACCTTCAAAATCCCGCAAATCCGAGATCAGACTTGTCAGCAAAATGAATAATGACACAATAAAATAATAGGTAAAAACCATATTGGACAGAGACGCATTCGCCGCTCCGATCATGAATACCTGGGTAAGACCAAAACCCGTCATAATATTTTTTAGTGGGAACCTTTTCTTGAGTCGAAAACGAGAGTAGCTTACGTTGAGGATAGTTATTACAAGATAAAAAAACATGGAGCTGGTTGAAAGAAACAGTGAGAACAAACCACCCAAGAGCATGAAAATATAAACCAAATACATGCCAGTTGAGCTGTCAGCAAATCGGTTTATTTTCTTGTGATTGATGAGATCTTCGGACTTGTCGGTTATAAGATTATATGCATAGCCGGTAGCTCCTGCAAAGAAACAACATAGAGTTACAAAGACAACATCAAAACCCAAAGAATTAAACAACAAATATCCGGAAACACCTATGCCCGTAACAAAAAGGCATATTTTAAAGCGAATGAAAGAAAAGAATTCAGTCATCAGGCAAACAAAATTGTGTGGCGAGAAATTTTTTTGTTTCATATTTAATTTTAATATATTAATAGAATAAATAATTATTCGCTGACTTATATATAAATAATGGAGAAGTAAACAAATAGAAAATATACCAAAAAATTATTATTTTTGGAGCTCTGACTTCGGAAAATTTGAATTTATGAAAGATAAAAGAACGACAATTCCAATTTTGATCATAATATCGAGATTATTTCCTTTCAGGAAAAATTGAGGCATGACCAGAAAAAAGTAAACTCAACAATTATGCCGGATATCTCAATTTACAAGAAAGGTACTTTAAACCAGAAGTATGAAAGATGAAACATCCTTATCTTTCAATTTCTATACAACCGGAGGAAACATGTTTGGATGGACGGGAAGAACAATAATTATCGACCTTGGAAATAACGCGATCACCGAATCAAAGACAAAGAAGAAGGATGCTGAGAACTTTGTAGGTGGACGTGGTCTTGGCTGCACTCTCATGCACAGGATAGCAGACCCGGAAGTTGAGCCACTGAGTCCCGATAATCCGCTCATCTTCAGCACCGGCCCACTTACAGGAACCTCTGCACCCATGTCGGGGCACTTTAGTGTCTGCACTAAGTCTCCTCTTACGCAGACAATCTTTGATTCCAATTCAGGAGGATTTTTTGGCGCCGAGATGAAATTTGCGGGTATTGATTCCCTCGTAATCACCGGAAAAGCGGAAAATCCCGTTTACATTCGCATAGAAGATGAAGAAGTAGAAATACTCCCTGCGGACCATCTCCAGGACAAGAATACTGCCGAAACAACCGAATTGCTTGAACCAAAGGGCAAGGTTGCATGCATCGGCAGAGCCGGTGAGAAAATGATCCCCATGGCCAACATAGTCAATGACCGCCTCTATTCGGGAGGACGTGGCGGACATGGCGCAGTGGCAGGTTCAAAGAACCTGAAAGCTGTGGTCATAAAAGGTAGTAACGTACCTGAGATCGCGGACCCGGATGCTTTTGACAGGGCTGTTGAGAGATCCGGCAGACTGCTGGTTGCAAACCCACCCTCATCTAAGGGACTTGCCAGCTATGGAACATCGGTATTTGTGAACCTGCTCAGCTATATGGGCATCCTGCCAGCGAACAACTTCCAAGTAAAAGATTTCAAGGGAGCAGACAGGATATCGGGAGAGTACATCAAGGATAACTATGATGTGTTGAAAACTCCCTGTGAATCCTGTGCCATCGGATGTAAGAGAACATTCGACAATGGCACTCCTGTTCCTGACTACGATGCAATATGGGCCTTCGGACCAACTATCGGTAATGATAACCTCAAGAGGATCACCGAACTGAACAATACCTGCCTTGATTATGGCCTTGATCCTGTTTCCTGTGGTGCCTCTATTGCCGCATATATGGAGCTTAACTCTTTCAATGCCGAAGATGTTGACCTGAAAGGATTGCTTGAAGACATTGGAGAAGGAAAAAGTGAGCTTTCTGCGGGTTCATATTCCTACCTTTGTTCAAAGGATGCCAAAGATATCAGCATGAGTGTCAAAGGACTTGAAATACCAGGTTATGATCCCAGAGGAATGGCAGGTATGGCACTTGCTTACGCAACGTCCAACAGAGGAGGATGTCACTTAAGTGCATTCATGGCAGCACCTGAGGCTATGGGAAAGCCCATGCCACTCAACAGGCAGAGTTTTAGTGGGAAGGCTGCTCTTGTCCAATATTTCCAGAATCTCTCCGCAGTAATCGATTCATTGGTGCTCTGTCCCTTTGCATTATTTGCTTTGGGAGAAGTTGAGCTTGCAGCCTTACTAAGTGCTGCAACAGGCATATCCTACTCTGCTGAAGAACTACTACGTGCAGGGGAGCGTACATACAACCTGGAGAGAGTCTTTAACAACAGGTCAGGCATCTCAGGGAAGGCTGATATTTTCCCAGATAGGTTTTTCGGAAAAGATGGTATTGACAGGGAACTATTCGAAGAAGCACTGTCAGATTACTATCATTTCAGGGGCTGGAAGGCAAACGGGGTTCCTACTCAGGAAAAACTTGAGGAGTTGGGCATCGCAGGAGAAATCGGAACCAAATCTCCTTAAAAAGTACTGATAGAGCGAGAATTAAGATGAAACTAACAAGTTGATTTATATAGTTGAATGTGCAACTTATTGCCCTCTATAAAATAGTTCCGGCTTCTGTGATCATAGGTTAAATTGATATATGGGATAGGAATTATACCCACAAAATTATTATCACGAATATCTTTTCGAATCTGGAGGATTATAAAATGAAAGTGCAAGTTGAAGTAAAAGAGCTTAAAGAAGGAAAATACGTCATCGTTGACGATGAACCCTGTACAATCAAAAGTATATCCAAGTCAAAACCAGGAAAGCACGGTTCTGCAAAAGCAAGAATTGATGTAATCGGTCTCTTTGACGGACAAAAAAGATCCATTGTAGGCCCGATCTCAGACAAAGTATACGTACCTATAGTCGAAAGGAAGACCGCACAGGTTCTTAGCGTATCAGGCAACATTGCCCAGCTTATGGACATGGGTGACTTTTCCACCTTTGAAATAACCGTCCCCGAAGAATACAAGGACAGGGTTAACGAGGGAGAAGAGATTACCTACCTTACTGCAATGGGCAAGATGAAGATCGATCTGAGATGATCGTTCCCATTTCCTGCTTTTTCTATTATGTTTTACAAACCTGAAATGATGGACGCCCTTGCAGACTATGAATCTGCAAGATATGTGATATTCGGCGTCCCTTTTGACGGAACCTCATCCTACAGGTCAGGAAGCCGCTGGGCACCTGATGCCATGAGGCAGGCGTCTGCAAACTTCGAGACCTACAACGCTTATTTTGATATTGATTATGAAGATCTGCTGATACATGATGCAGGTAACCTTGAGCACTACACAACAGTAGATGAAACCCTGGAAGAGCTTTTTCCCGCCGTGGAACCAATAGTTACGGATGGAAAGCTACCCATCATGCTTGGCGGGGAACACTCACTCACTCTCCCATGTGTGAAGGCATGTGCCAGACATGCAGATGAGGATATCGGCTTTGTGGTACTGGATGCACACTTCGACCTACGCGAAGAGTACAGTGGTGTAAAATATAGCCACGCATGCGTCTCACGACATGTCCTGAACGAGGTAACAGACAAATATGTTACCATCGGCGTTCGCAGTGGTTCCAGGGAAGAGTGGGACTTTGCAAGGGAGAACGATATCAAATACTACACTCCCGACGACGTCCGTGAAAAGGGAATCAGAAAAGTGCTCTCAGAAGTTATCGATTACCTGGGATACTCGAAGATATACCTCTCGCTAGATATGGATGCGCTTGATCCTGCATATGCTCCCGGCCTCGGCACACCCGAACCCTTCGGGCTCAGCGATATTGAGGTAAGGGAGATCATACACGCCCTTGCACCACGGTCAGTGGGCTTTGATATTGTAGAAATTGCACCCGAATATGATAACGGACAAAGCGCCCTGCTAGGCACTAAGCTTCTCAGGGAATTCATCGCAGCCCATGCTGCAAGTGAGAAACAGCTTTAATTTCAATTCATTTTTTGCCCATTCCCATCGGTTGACAGCAATCGGTAATCGGGTAACATTTTTGAGCAGTAAGATAATAACGGTTTCAGACACATTTTCAAAAATAGAAAGAAAGGACATGGCACTTTCATTCGGTGGTTATGTCCACAAGTTCCAGATCCTCAATTGCACCCCTTACAGTCATTTCTTTAACCAGGCCAACATCCTCTACATAATACTTATTAACTTCATATCCAAGTTCAAGATCAGACCACTCCTGGATTAGAAGGCTGTTCTCAAAGGAACCGTAAGGAACCGTGACATTCTCACCCAGGCTGACAACTGCAGCCTGATCCTCAATCCTGTCTTCATAGTATACCTCCCTGTAAGCAAGACCTGGCTGCGGGTCGCCAAGCATAATGATACCCGGCTCTGCGCCATCCACACCTGCCTCCCATGAACCTACGGTGTCAATAACTTCACCATTGTCATAATCCTTCGCATCTTTTCCAAGATACCAGACATTCCCGTCTGTGTCCTGAGCATACCAGTTATAGGATTCTTCAACAATTTCACCGTCAATCCATTCCGTATCCCTGACAACTGTGGCATTCACACCCATGACTTCCTTTGTCTGGTTGGTGACATACATCTGAGCATCAACTTCTTTCAGTTCACTTTCACCCTCATAAACAAAGGTCGTACCCGGCTCCAACGGGAAATAAGGATTGTCGACTTCTTCAACAAAATTAGCAGGATCTATTGCAGGACTGTCCTCGCCTGTAGATTCCTCATCAACTTCCGTATCTTCTTCCCCGGTATTGCCGGTTTCATTCATCGTTTCTTCATTTACCGATTCCTGGACAGGTACATCTTCTGAATCTGAACTATCAGTACATCCTGATGCAAAGATAATCAGAATTCCCAGAACAACCAGCAGGGCATTTCTTACCAGTTCTCTTTTCGTACTACACTCCCCCTTTATCCTCAGGAAATTTCAAAATTAATCATATCAAAGTGTGTCGTATCTTGTAATAACAATTCTGGTTCCCACAATTTCAGAATCATCATGTACCCATTAATATACAGGCCACTTCAACTTACTTTTTTCTTTCCAGTTCCCACATCTCAATGAAATTATCAAGCAGTTTGTCGAAGAAACTCCCTTTATAAGTAATCATAAGCCCTGCAACATTATCAGCGTCAACAACCTCAAAGTTGCTTTCTCTTCCATTAACAGTCTTTTGTACAATTCCTGAAGCAACTAACTTATTAAGATGCCAGGAAACAGTTGACGGAGAAAGAGAAATAGCTGAAGACAGGTCTTTATTGTTCATACCCGGCTCTTCTATAAGGCTCATCAGAATATGCCTGCAAGCCTTCTTTCTTAAAAATGACAGTACCTTCCGGTCGTTAGCATCCAGTTCTTTATCTTTGATAAAATAGCGAACAAATTGTTCATCCTTTATCTGTAAAATCAAGTTTCTCTTCTCCAGGTAATGTAGATGATACTGAAGACTACCAACCGCCATGCTAAGACATCTTTCAAGCTCACGCAGATGTATTCCCGGCGAGGCCCTTATTGCTTCAAAAATCCTTTTCCTGGTATCGAGATCTAATTCCATTGGAACCTACTCTTTTGTCAGCATCGCAGAGAAGAACAATAACAGTACGACAAAGTTGAGGATACTGCTCCATATCTCAAGCTTCTCGCCAATTACAGGGAAAAAAGATTCCGAAGCATCAAGAAATCCCATAAGGAAATAGAAGAAAAAGGCTGCAGTGACCATTAGCAGTTTCTTTCTTCGCTCCCTGAGATAGGCAAAAAGTGAGATTGTAAAAAGCAGCAGAGCAAGTATGCTTGATAGCAAGACTATCATATTGTCAATTTCCATTTCCATGTAGCAGAATCACCTCGTTTTCCAAAACCTGATATTAAAAAGTTGAATGAAAGACATAGCGCCTTTCATTCGGTAGTTATCTCAACAAGCTCCAGCCTTCCATCTCCGCCCTCTACAGCTTCTTCAAGAAGCAGGCCGACACCACTGGCATAATACTTGTTTTCCTCGACTCCGGGCTCAAGAGGAGTCCATTCCCTTGTTTGAAGACTGTTCTCAAATGAACCATATGGAACCGTTACAGATGCTTCAAGGCTGAGTACTTCTGCCATATCCTCGGCTTCACCTTCATAGTATTCCTGCCTGTAGACATCACCTGGCTGTGGGTCAGCTTTCATTATGATTCCAGGCTGTGCACCGTCTACACCAGCTTCCCAGGAACCTGCGGTACTAACAACCTCACCATCTTCAATTTCTTTTGAATCCTCACCGAAATACCAGACATTTCCATCTTTATCCTGCGCAAACCAATCAAAAGTATCCTCTACCAGTTCTCCATCCTCCCACTCGCGTTCCCTGATAACAGTGGTAGTCACACCCATAACTTCCTTTGTCTGGTTGGTGACATAGATTTCAACATCTATAGTTTCTCCATCAGACTCTCCTTCATAGACAAAGGTAGTACCGGGTTCAAACGGCAGATAGGGATTGTCGATTTCTTCTACAAAATTCGCAGGGTCTATTTCTGGATCGTATTCATCAGTTGATTCTTCATCGACAACTGTTTCTTCATCAGTAGCATTGTCGGTTTCATTTGACATTTCTTCGTCTGTTGTTTCCTGTACAGGTTCTTCCTGGACGGATGATTCCTCTGAGCCGGTATCCGTACATCCCGACGCAAGAACGACCAGCACACCCAGGAGAACAAATAATGCATTTCTTACCAGTTTTCGTTTCATATTAAACCTCCCTTTTCTCCTCCGGACAGATCAAAGGTTTTCAATTCAATCTTTGTTGTGTCTTATATTAACGATTCTGGTACAGTCATCGAATATTAATACAAACTTCGAATCTAATAAACCGGATTATTTATCAGATGGAAAATTATCTTTTAAAAATTACATAGTCCACCCAGAAATAAATCAGCATGGAAAGCACCTTCACTCAGTTAATTATTTACATCCACCGGACAATGATATTATTGAGATTATGAACGAAGAAGTAGAAGTTGTATGTCCGTCATGTTCACCTAAAATAGAGGTGCCTCATGATGTATTGAAGTCAGGCCAGAACATTATCGTACAGTGCCAGGAATGCGGGAACGTGCATCCGACTACGATAGAAAGGCCGAAAAATGCCAATGTAAAAGTAATCATCAGCAGAGGGGAGGATTCCTTTAGCTGTATCCACAGAATGACATCCGAAGATGTTGTCAGAGTTGAAGATGAGATGATAATCGATGATGAAGTTGCAGATGAAGTGTACCCCATCATCGTAACTGCAATCGATACGGATGAAAAAAGGGTCAATGCTGCAAAAGCCCCGGACATTAGCACAATATGGGGAAGAGCCATCGATGAAGTGATTGTCAGGATATCCATACACAAAGGCAGAAATACCCAGGCTGTTGAAAAGAGAGTTCCCGGAGGATACGAATTCACAATCGGCAACAATGATAAAGCGGATAGCATCGACTTCAGGGTAACTAAGATAAAAAAAAGGGATGGGACTTTCTTATCTTCCAGAGGCACAGTCGTTGAAGCAAAGGATATCAAAAGGGTATTTGCAGACGAAGCCAAAAGACAGGGATGGGGAGAAGGCAGAACAGCATGGAGTATGCGAGGCAAAGGGCGCAGTTGGTAAGCTCCCTGAAAAATTACGGAATAAGTGAGAAAATACTTGATGCAATTAGAAAGGTGCCAAGGCACCTGTTCGTTCCCGAAGTTCACCGGGGCAGTTCATACGTAGATACGCCTCTTTCTATAGGCTATGCCCAAACAATCTCCGCTCCTCATATGGTTGCCATAATGTGCAACCTGCTTGAACTTGAAAAAGGGCTTAAAGTACTCGAAATAGGTACCGGTTCGGGATACAATGCTGCTGTTATGGCCGAAATCATAGGCACTGAAGGTAAAATATATTCTGTAGAGCGTCTGGAACCACTTATCAGATTTGCCAGAGCCAATCTGGAAGAAGCCGGATATAACAATATCGAGGTGATCTTTGCAGATGGCACCCAGGGATACCCTGAGAAAGCACCCTACGACAGAATATGTGTAACGGCATCAGCACCCTGCATACCCCAGGCTCTGGTGGATCAACTTAAGACAGGTGGCCTGATGGTAATACCCGAGGGAGATATCTACCAGCATCTCTACCTTCTGAAAAAGGATGATGATGGAAGTATTATCAAGAAAGACTGCGGAGGTGTGCTCTTCGTACCGCTCATCGGAGAAGACGGGTTTGCTTTTCAATCAAATCCCTGAAACATTTAACGAAAGACTGTGATAGAGATTTGGCATAAAATCACATAAATTTCAAGTCACGTAAGTGCCGATTGTGGTTAGCTTGCACAGACTGCTACAAGATGTGTTTTTAGAAGTAACTACAATGATAGTAAACCAAAAAAATGGTTAATCAAACAAAGGTTTTGAGATCCCTTGGTAATATTCGAAAAGTTCATTTCCCCATTCAATGGCCTTTTCATCGGAGCTGAGTAATTCCCTGTAATCATATTTCCCGTTCTTATTAAACAATATGATCGCAATTTCCTCATCGCTCTGAATAATTTCAGGAGGATTTATTTCAGTTTCAATCTGATAAAAATTGATTTTTTCAGATTTTATTAATTCTTGAAGTTCTTTCCCATAATTCTCATTCATTTTATCGTAGGTATTACGTTCAAACACCAATGATATTTCAACATCCTTTTCTGAAAGCTCCTTAAGAATTGAAGGAGCTTCCGGGTCAAAAAGAGATAGAACGATGTTCAAGTATCTGGTTTGAGTAGTATTCTCGACAAAATGCTTAAGCGGCTCGAACATGTAATCCAGTGAAAGAGTACTAACGGTGGAATTTTCAAGTTCACCCATTCTTTTTGCCAGATTATGAGGAATTGATTGTAAATCTCTGTTTATCCAGTAATCAATATCAGATGAAAATGTATTGACTATCGTCAATAAGGGCATCAGAGCAGTTATCATCAACTGTCCGTTATTTGATAATCTGTAATTATCTTCTTTTTGAAAGATCATTCCGGTATCTTTCAGTTCTTTAACAGGCTGCTTTAACAATTGCCAGGGCATAGAAAGGTCTTCTGTTATTTCATCACGATTCTTTGGCCCGCTGGATAACAAAAGCATGATATCTCTTCTTTTTTCAGATAGCATTAGTGTGTCAATGATTGTTGAGCTCATTTTGTTTCTTCCTTTTCATATCTACTCAACAGATTCTGAAATGCTTATGTAATACTGACACAAATCCCTGCCCCATTCAATAGCTCTTTTATCATGGCTCATCAGTTCTTTATTTCCATAAATTCCATTATGCTTGAAGAATCCCAGCAGCAAAAAATTATCCATTGCCACTATCATTGGTCGCAGGATATCTGCTTCACATGTAAACAACTGACAATTGGGTGACTTTAGATACTCCTCATATTCCCGGGTAAATTCCCTTTTCATTTTTTCCATTATTGGCTTTGTGAAAACCATCGATATATTTACGCCTCTTTTCAGTGGTTCTATAAATATTGATGGATGTGTAGGGGGTAAAAAAGGCATGAAAATAAGTATATCCCTGGCTGTCGAGATTTTTTCTCTTAAGGCTGTGGGACAATCAAATATATCGTCCAGATCATAGGTGTATATTGTACTATTCCGCAATTCCCCTATTCTGTGATATAATTCCCGGGGCAAAGGAGTAAGATCACTATTTTCCCAAAATTCAGGATCAAGCTCTACCAACTCCGCGGTATCTATAAGGTAATTCAAATGTTCCAGATTCAACTTTCCTATTGTTGATAGTTTGTACGATCCTTCTGTTTCAACAATGATACCTGTTTTTATCAACTTCTTGATTTCAGGAATTATAAGTCTGGAAGTAATATCAAAAAAAGATTTAATTTCTTCTATGTCTTTTGGCCCTTCCTGTAAATAGTCCAGAAGATGCCTTCTCTTTTCTGAGAGCCATACAAGGTTAACTAGTGAAGATTGCATTTTTACCAAGTAGTCAAATCAGTTTGGATAACATCGTAATTGCTTAACGATAACATATTTTGCATATAAGGTACAGTAGCAGATACTTTCCTCATAGAGCACAAACCCTTTGCGAAAGAGTGCTATCTTCGCAAAAGAACGTACAACATGTAGTTTCACAATATTCAATATAAATCATTTTTCATTTAACGAAGCATTATAGTTTTTCCTATATAGAAGTATCTTACTCTTTTTGCATCCAGCATACAAGCACATGGCAATAAATGAGAAAATTCAGATGGAATATTGCCTGTGAAACCAGGTGAATTAATGGATAAAATCAGCCTCGTATATAGAAATGTCCAGGAAGTCGTAACAGAAGATGAACTAAATGCACTGCTTGCAAAAAAGAAACATCCTACTGCATATGTTGGCTATGAGCCAAGTGGCAAGATACATATGGGACATGTTTTGACGGTCAACAAATTGTTAGATTTTCAGAATGCCGGCTTTGAAATTACGGTGTTACTTGCTGATTTGCATGCATATATGAATCAAAAAGGTACCTTCGAAGAGATAAGGGAAATTGCCGATTTTAACAAAAGATGCTTTATTGCACTTGGACTGGACCCCGAAAAAACAAACTTTGTTTATGGATCAACTTTCCAGACGGATCCTGAATACATGCTTAATGTCCTCAAACTCACACGCCTGTTCACCCTTAACAGGACAAGAAGGAGCATGGATGAAGTGGGAAGGAATATGGCTGATCCCAAAGTTTCCCAGATGGTTTACCCTATGATGCAAGTTGCTGACATCGCGATGCTTGGAGTTGATGTTGCAGTAGGCGGTATCGACCAGAGAAAGATACACATGCTTGCTCGCGAAGGCCTTCCATTGATCGGCTATGAAGCTCCTCTCTGTATTCACATACCCATAATTCTTGGACTCGACGGTAAGAAGATGTCCTCATCCAATGAGAATTTCATTTCAGTAGATGATTCAGAAGCAGAATTGAAGAAAAAGATGAAGAAAGCTTTTTGTCCTGCAGAAGAACTTGAAAATAACCCTGTTCTTCAGTTGTTCAGGTATTACATATTCCCTCGTTATGATGAAGTTCTTTTTAAAAGACCTGAAAAATATGGTGGGAACATTATTTGTAAAAAATACTCTGAGCTGGAGCAATTGTTTTCAGGTGGAAAGATCCATCCGATGGATATAAAGGAAACTGCAGCCGAATACCTTAACAACATACTTGGACCTGTGAGAAATCTGTTATAGTGATCAAGAACTTGTAGACAATTCAGATGTGATTTCGTCTTTTTTTTAATTTTAAATTTTAAATAAAGTAACATCTTACTCTTTTTTTGCAATGTATCGAGTTGAGATGCATTGCATGCTATTGATTAGATATATTTAGATGATATAAGTTTTTCAAAAGTACGAACCACCTGAAAAAGCATGAATGCTCTGCACTTGGACTTATAGCCTACGATTACACAAATAGCTGTAGATATCTGCAAGGCATTGATCATGTCAGTGTCCTTTTTCCTATATACTATTAGTTGATACGCTTAATTAACAGCTTACAAGACTACGATTTGTGAAGTCACAAGTTATACTGATGTTGATTTATTAATTAGTGTTAGCTATGTAGTTTTGTCAACCTGGAGGTAATAAATGACCAAAGAAGTAATGGAAAAATTAGCCGAGAGTATCGTAGAAAATGATGAAGACACAGGTATGGAACTAATAGAACAGGCCCTTGCAGATGGTGTAAATCCTGTCGAAATTATAGAGAAGGGACTTTCTGCCGGAATGCTTGAAGTCGGAGAAATGTTTGAAGACGGCGAGATTTTCCTCCCACAAGTTATGCTTGCAGCAGCTTTGATGGCAAAACTTGTAGAAGTAGTGCAGAAAGAAATTCCAGCAGATGAAAAGGTGGAAAGTGCCGGAAGAATTGTTCTGGGCACTGTAGAAGGAGATGTACACGACATTGGCAAAAATATCGTAAAGGTTCTTTTCCAGGCTAACGGGTTTGAGGTCTTTGATGTTGGAAGGGATGCACCTCTGGCATCATTCATTGACAAAGCAAAAGAAGTTGATGCGAACATCATAGCATCCTCTGCACTTATGACAGGAACCATGCAGTTCCAGGCTACAATTGAAGAACTACTGAAGGAGGCCGGACTCCGTGACAATGTCAGGACAATGATTGGTGGAGCTCCATGCACAGACCACTGGGCCGCAAAAATTGGTGCGGATGCTTACGCAGAAAATGCCAGTGAAGCAGTGACAAAAGCACGTGAGCTTATGGCAGTAGCAAACTGACCGGCAAAAACGGAGATTCAAGCATGACCACAACATATCATACCAGGATGGGTGACGGAAGACGCGTCGAAATGACAAAAGAAGAGATCAGGAGCGATATTGAAGACGGTATTAACAAAGCTGTCAAAAAAGCAAAGGTCCCTGATCTCACTGATGATGAAAAAGACCATCTTCTCGAGATATTTACCGCTCCTGAGAGAATCTTAAGTGTAAAACCTGAAGACCTTATCGTCATGAGCACCGATGTTGCACCTGATACAATATTCATGAACTACAGTGAGTATGGTGGCGTCGGAGTACCAACTGATACCGTAACTGCAAACATTGTAGCAGAAAGGGTAACAGGTCTTGACTGTGTTATGAATGCATTCAGAGGTGGGAATGCAAAAGGTTCGAATGTATCAGCAATACAGATCCAGCAGGAAACTGAAATGCTGCTTACGAACACTATCAATCCAATGTTCTATGTCACCATGCCTAACTTTGGAGCATACTACAAACCGGACGGTCCATTTGATAATTGTGGTGACCTGATGGCAGCAGGTAAGATCGAAGAAGGCAGGAAGACATACGAGAAAATTATTCCAAGTTCAGTAAGAGACCTTACATTCCTTGCTGAAAATGCAGCTGCTGTGGGAGCTGATGCGATCAATATTGATACGTCAGCAGCAGCAGGAGATGCAGAATTCCTTGCGGTACTCAAAGCAACCGAGGAGATCAAAAAGAATACAAAGATGGGAGTTGCGATCAATATGGCAAACCACTTTGTAATGGGGATGCATGGCGAAGTCGAGTACGATGGCAAGATCCTCGGCAGTATGATGCCACATGATCAGGTTAAAATCACAGAGAAAGCAGGTGCTGACATTTGCGGTCCTGTAGTAAACACAAACACGAAGAAATCTGTCGCCTGGAATGTAGCAAGAAGTGTTGCTATTATGAAAGAAGCTTCAAGGGTTTCCAATATACCGGTACACCCGAACCTTGGAATGGGTGTCTGTGGTGCTCCGATGTCCGAGATTCCTGCTATTGATGCCGTATCAAGAGCTGCAAAAGCACTTGTTGAGATCGGCAAAGCAGATGGAATATAGTGCGGGCTTGGAGACCCAGTGGGTTTTCTCATCACAAATGAGATGTCTGTCGGTATGCACGGAATCAGGACTGCAGGTGACCTCGTCATGAGGATGCAGATGAAAGGAATGAGACTCAACGAATCAAAGGAATACGTCGCCAAAAAGCTGGGTACTGATGTATACACTCTTTCTGATGAACATGAAATGAAGGAGATCAGGGAAGAACTTGGCATTGGAACCATCTCTGCTGTTCCCGGTCAGCCCAAGGGACTGAAAGCAAAGGCAAAGATTGCTGAACTGCTTGACATCAATATTCCCTGTGTTGGCCTGTTGAGGTAAAAAATCAGCATCTACTGAGTACAAACAATCATGTCATGATTCGGGGAATCTGTCAATGTCTCCCCTATCTACAGTTCTTTTACAGAAAATACCTCCATAAATCTGAATATGACACTCCCTGAATCACGACTGATCTTAAATGAGGTGATTATTATG
Source organism: Methanolobus sp. ZRKC2 (assembly GCF_045291185.1). Classification (NCBI taxonomy): domain Archaea; kingdom Methanobacteriati; phylum Methanobacteriota; class Methanomicrobia; order Methanosarcinales; family Methanosarcinaceae; genus Methanolobus; species Methanolobus sp. ZRKC2. Next base: position 1,779,985 of record NZ_CP146980.1, read on the forward strand.
GATACAAATCTTGAAACTATTATCAAAAAAGAAAACAAAAATCGAATTACATGGGGCTTTATCATTGCATTCCTTTGTGCAGTACTCTGGGGATTTGCATACGTGGCTTTAACCATGCAGTGGATTGTTCCACCATTCGGTGATATGTCTGCTTTCCCTGAAGGTGCAATGGGTATGCTGGTGGCAACAGCTACAATACTTACGTTCCAAATAGCACTCGCGATCATAATATTGAGTATTTTTTATCTTGGCGGAACCGGAAAATTAGCAGATTTTCCAAGAACCATTTCAGCTTTTAAGATCTCCAAATGGTATGCATTCGCCGCAGTTCTTGGTGGCCCTATAGCAATTTATGGTACAACTCTTGCAATTGGTTATATCGGTGCTGCATTTGCCGCATCAGCTGCACTTCTGAGTGCCGTTATTGGTGCTTTTACAGCTAAAGTATGGTATGGTGAGAATATCACCAGAAGGGCGTGGACAGGAATTATCATTATGCTCGTCGGTGGTATTTTTATACTGAATCCCCCGCAAACAATTGCAGAGATAACAAATCCTTCAGCTCCTGCAGGTCTCTGGCTGGGATATCTCGGTGCTATCGCATCATTTATTGGCTGGGGTATTGAAGGTGCCATAGCAGGACGTGTTATTGATCTGACTGATTCGGATACAGGTCTTCAGACCCGTTTCTTTGCTGAACTTTGTATTTGGTTGGTGATTATCTGGCCGATCTATATTTTCATTATAGGTCCGGGTGCTGTGTACACAGCTCTCAGTGCAGCCCTTGGAAGTCCTTCTTTCCTGATATGGACTTCAATTGCAGTTCTCTCTGCTAATTTCTCATACGTATTTATGTGGAAGAGCTATCCGCTTATCGGTGTTGGTCGTGGAATGAGTGTTTCTACCCTTTATGTGCTGTTTGCGATAATTGCCCTGTATGTGTTCATGGGAATTCCAACAGCCTGGTGGGTTATTCTTGGTGCTGTGATCGCAGTTGCCGGAATTTTCGTTATGTACTGGGATAGTGGCGATTCACTACTGGAGTCCACCCGTTCCGAGGGTTAAGATTAGAGAAATCAAAGAGGTGATAATGAAATGACAAAACTGCCTATGAAATCAAGGCTTGTTCAGATTCTCTCTGAACAAAAAGAGGCGTGGGACTATGAATTGGTTACTAAGCTTCTGGCAGAATACGGAAAATCCGGTGACTACTGGAAATGGATGGCACGCTTCTGGATGGCAGAACTCTCATGCGGAGGCATATTCAACATCGTAGACATCGCAGCTGACGATGGTAAGCATTTTGAAAGCGGGAAAGTTCTGTACCGGTATAACCTTACAGACTTTGGAAAAGCGCGTGTTAGCGAACTTCTGGAGGCTTAAGACATGTTTCACATAGAAGGAGTGTGGGCATTTGCAGGAGCAGACTATGTGTACCTTGCATTGGTTTTGCTTCTTGATTTGCTGGCACTTTACATAGGACGTACTTTCACAAGAAAAATATGAACGGAACTAGAGGATGGAAATGGATTCATCCTCTCTATTATGGAGGTTGAAAGTATGGATGACAATCTTGAAAATCTCGTTCGGAACGAAAATAAAAGTCGTGTTAGGTGGGGCTTTACCTGGGCAATAATCTGTGCTGTGCTATGGGGTCTTGGATACGTAGCCCTCTCCATGTTATGGATAGTTCCCCCGTTCGGTGAGTGGCTGATATTTCCTGAAGGAGCTTCAGGCTATATTGTAGCAACAATCATTATCACAACTTCAACAGCTATATTCTTTTCATTAGTGTTGACCCTTTACTGGATCGGAGGGCAGGGAAAACTCGCAGATCTGACACGAACAATTCGTTTTTTTAAAGTTTCTAAATGGTATGCACTTGCTGCAGCTTTTGGAGGACCGATTGCAATATTTGGTTCTACAATAGCTATTGGCTACATTGGTGCTGCATTTGCAGCGTCTGCTGCACTTCTGTGCAGTGTTGTCGGTGCTATAACAGCTAAATTCTGGTATGGAGAAAACATTACTCGAAGAGCCTGGATTGGTATTTGTCTCATCATGACCGGTGGAGTGTTCATATGGAATCCATCCCAGATGGTGGCTGAAATAATGAATCCTGCAGCCCCTGAAGGTATATGGCTTGGTTACCTGGGAGGCATTATGTCAGCAATAGGATGGGGACTGGAGGGTGCAGTTGCTGCAAGGGTACTGGATGTTACGGATGCGGATACCGGACTTGTAGTTCGCTTCATTTCTGAATCTCTTATATGGATTCTCATACTCTGGCCGGTTTCCATGCTAGTATTCGGTTTTGATACAATGATAACAGTGATCAGTGCTACACTAACAAGTTCTTCTTTCCTGATATGGGTAATAATTACCTCCCTGTCATTAGGAGTTTGTTACGTTGCACTGTATAAGACGTACCCTCTCATAGGTGTCGGACGAGGATTGAGCATTTCAACCCTTTATGTTCCATGTGCAATCGTATTTCTGTATATATTCATGGGTGTACCGGTTGCCTGGTGGCTTATTCTTGGTGCTTCGATTGCAATTGCCGGTACTTTCGTGATGTACTGGGAAAGTGGTGACTCGTTACTTGAATGTACCCGTGACTGCAAGCCAGCACTCGATGAGCTGAAAGATTTCGATTAAAAAAGAAGGTTACAGCGGAGCATGAGCTCCGCGGTTTATTTTAGATATACGGCCTGGAAGTTGAATTTATGCTGATCAAGCTTTTTAGTAGCGAAGCTTGCCATCAAGAATTTTAAAAATATGAATGATAAAAGGAGATTTTTTTTGGTGACAGGATGCCTGTCATCTCTGTAACTCAGGCCGGAACAATCGAGCAGATGGAAGCCTGCGGAGCATTCTGGCCAGAGGCTAACAATGATGCTGAAAAAATGAGAATACTTTCTGAAGCAAGCCACACGGTGGTTGGCTTTGAAGCCGTACGTGTACCCTTTGACATCACCACAGAAACAGAGTTTTTCGGCAGTTAAATCAAGGACGGTACAAAAGAACAGCAACCTGAAATGTTGTATGATCAGATTGCATATTGAAAAGCCATAATCGTAGTAAATTCATACAGACTTTTTCCGCTAAAGCACGTACCTCCTGCAAAAGCATGAATAAACTGCAATTGAAGTCATAATTTACAACTGCGTTTATCGAATGTTAATACACATTATGAAATCAACACCAACTTTCCGCATAGTCCTTTTTCCTATATACTATTAGTTAATTCTTTCAATCAAGTAGCTTACAAGACTACGATTTGCATAATCGTGAGTTGTAATGATATTGATTTACCGGTTAGTGGTAACTCTTTAATTTTGTAAGCATGGAGGCAAAAAAATGACAAACGGATTTAAATTCGAACTCTTTGATGACGAGGGTATCGAAGCAATTCATCAGACTACACTGAAAGTACTGGCTGATCCTGGAATAAGGATTTCACATGAGCATGCAAGGAAAGTTCTCAAGGATAATGGCTGTGACGTAGACGATAAAACATGTGTCGTTAAGTTTCCTGAAGAGCTTGTTAAAAAAGCAATTGAAACCGCACCTTCCTCATTCAATCTTTACGGTCGAAATGAAAAGAACACTGTCAATCTGACAAGTAATGGAAAGGATGTAAACTGGATCAATTTTGGTATCGGAACCAAAATGGCTGATTACGGGGGACCAAATGACTATTACATAAGGGATAGTACTCTGGAAGATCTGGCAAACATAGCCAAGGTAGCTGACTGGGCATCAAATATAAGCTACCTGTGTTCTCCTGTTTCTGCAATTGATCTGGCAGGTGAGCCTGTATCCAGAACTATGCATGAAGTAATGGCACTTACGGAGAACACTTCAAAGCACCTTCTTCTGGACCCGGAGGCCGACAAAGTACCTTATTATTTTGAACTGGTAAAAGCGTTCTATGGCGGAGATGAGGAAGAGGCGCGCAAGAGATCGCTGTTCACACTTGGCGGCTGTCCTACAAGTCCTCTGGAACTTGACTACACGATCTGTGAAATGGCACTTCAGGCTACCAAATATGACATGCCGATGATGGTCCTGAGCATGGCTATGGGAGCTGCATCATCACCAGTGTTTATTGCAGGAACTCTTGTGACACATAATGCTGAAGTTCTTGCCGGTGTTGTCCTTACACAGCTTTTCAAACCGGGGCATCCGACATTCTACGGCAGTTCTACAACATCATTCGACATAAAAGGAGGATCAGCACCAGTTGGCTCGCCTGAGCTCGGGTTAATTAGTGCGGGAGTCGCAAAGCTTGCACAATACTATGGTCTTCCGTGTGTAGTAGCAGGCTCGTAGGCAGATGCCAAGATACCTGATGCCCAGGTTGGGCATGAGAAAACCATTACCGGACTTATTCCTGCATATGCAGGTGCCAGTGTGATATATGGTGCAGGTATGCTTGAACTTGGTATGACTTTCTCACTCGAGCAGCTTGTAATAGATAACGAGTTTATCAATATGATTATGAAATCCAGGAATGGTGTTCCTGTAAATGAAGAAACCCTTGCCTATAAAGCTATTAAGAAAACAGGATTTGGCGGGCATTTCCTTGCACATAAGTCTACACTGAAGAATGTGGATCTTCCTTCCCATCCGGAAATCATCAACAGACAGATGATAGGTGACTGGGAAAATGCAGGTTCAAAAGACATGGCAAGTGTCGCACATGACAAGGTAACAGATATACTGGAAAACTATCAACCTATACCAATTGACGCTGATATTCTTAAGGATATGAAAGCCATCGTCACAAAAGTTGACAATATGGTTACAGAAAACTAAAGACAAATTATTGATTAACTGAGGTAATTTTATGGCTACAAAAGAAGAAATTATTGAAAAAGCAAAAGAAGCTATCATGGAATTTGATGATGAAATGGCAGAAGAAGTTGCTGAAGAAGCCCTTGATGCAGGCGTAGATCCTGTAGACCTTATCCAGGACGGTTTCACTGTAGCAATGAACGAAGCTGGAAACAAATTTGAGGCTGGAGAGCTTTTCCTGCCACATCTTATCGCGGCTTCTGAAGCAATGACTGCAGGCATAAATGTGCTTACTCCGGCACTTGAGGCAAAGGGTGCAGAGACTGAGACCAAGGGAACAGTCGTTATTGGCACAATCGAGGGAGATATTCACTCAATCGGTAAGGATATTGTTGCAACAATGCTCAAGATCGCTGATTTCAAGGTTGTAGACCTTGGAAGGGATGTAGCAATTAGCGCCTATGTTGAAGCTGCAAAGGAAAACAATGCTGACGTAGTTGCTTCATCTGCTCTCATGACTACAACAATGGTCAGCCAGATCCAGGTAGAAGAGCAGCTCAAGGAATCAGGACTTCGTGATACTGTCAAGACTATGGTTGGTGGCGCACCTGTAACCCAGGACTGGGCTGATAAGATTGGTGCAGACATCTATGGTGAAAATGCAGGAGATGCAGTATCCAAGGTCAATGAATTGTTTACATGAGGACATGCGTATGGGTTTATCTAAACATTGCTAAGGGGTATTGAATTACCCCCTACCTCCATTATCTGTTTTCATGCATGTATCTGAAAAAGGATGATGATGGAAGTATTATCAAGAAAGACTGGGGAGTAGTGACCTTTGTGCCACTTGTGGGGAAGAACGGATTTAATTTCGGGTCGAAGGCTTGAAAAGCCTAACGAAAAACTATGAACTAATTTCAGCTCTGCGGAACTCCTCGAAATTCAGGCAGTGACCAGTATTGACATAAATTTAAAATGTATTGCCGCTTTTTAACCGGTTTAACACTTTCAATCGATTGAACCTGATTTTGATAGATATTCTGCAGAGCCCATATTGTCTGGTTTTTAGTCTTATGCGAATTCTAAAGGAGCATGGTCATATCTTACGTGAAAAGATTATTCTGGAACCATCAGCAAGATCAACTTCTTTAAAAACATCAAGTTTGTTTGTTTTCAGAACGCAAATATATTCCTCTAAAGAAACACTGTTCTCAAAGCTGTACAGTGAGTGACCTTTTTTTGTATCGTTGAACGTCCACATATTCCAGTTAAGAGATTCCATTGGATCTGCAGACTCTCCAGGTACCTGCCTGTTAACGAAGACACCGCCTGTTTTTAATGCTGATACGATTTTGGGAATAAGTTCCGCAACTTTACCACCAGGATTAAGTGATGAAAAAATAATGTCATAATCATTTCCAATATCATCAGTGAAAAAATTGCCTGGTATTACATCAACCTGATCCGTTTCATACTTCTCAGCATAACTCTTTGTGTGCCAGGTCACCGGTGGTAAATCAAAAACAAATGCCTTCAGTTTTTCATTCTGGCCTGCAAAAGCTATGGAATAGAGTCCATGCCCGCCACCAAGATCAAGCATTTTCCTGGCACTGGCAAAATCAATGTTCTTTATGACAGTCTCAACAACTTCCTGAAGCATACCACATTTCGCATTTTCTGCCATGGAATGTATTACTCTGTCACCAAAGAAACTTTGCTTTTCAACAATTACCGGACCATTGGTGATAATTTCATCCAGTTTATCCCACATTGTCATGTTCCTGTCCATATCCGAGAGATAATTTAACTGGGAATATGTGGAACCACTAACAAGATAAGTGTCAGTTAATTCTGTGTTAGCATATTTTCCCCCGGCACGGGAGAGAAAATCACATTCGCAGAGAACATCACAGAGTAATGCTATCATTTTTTGGTCGCATCCTGTTTTGTCTGCCAGTTCTTCAGGTGAGACGGGATTCTTCGCATATTCAAAAAGTTGCAGTTTCAGAGCCACAGACAGGATCTTATATTTCCTGAAACCATGCATAGAGTCATCTATAAATTTTACTAACTTCTCAGAACACACTTCCGGCCTTTTCATTAATTCCTTTGCTGAACTCATTTTTATACGTCCTGTTGTTTGATTTCAAAATAATGTAACAAGAAATTATTTCCATTTCACGATTTTTCCTTTATCCATTACGGCGATATCATCGCACATCCATTCCACAACATTCATATCATGAGAAATGAACAGGTAGCTGATTCCTAATCTTTTCTGCAGGTCTTTCAGCAAATTCAATATCTGGGACTGGACAAGAGGATCAAGCATCGATGTGACCTCGTCCGCAACGATCAGTTTCGGGTTCAAACTTAAAACACGGGCAATGACTACTCTCTGTAATTGTCCGCCACTTAACTCATGAGGATAGCGGAACAAAAGTTCTTCATTCAGGTTGACAGTTTCAATCAGATCCCGGACTTTCCGGTTTTCCTCATCCGAATTGCATAGCCCGTGTATTCTCAAAGGTTCCAGAAGAGCATCGTAAATCCTCATTCCGGGATTAAGGGAAGATTCGGGATTCTGGAAAATTATCTGCATCTGCCTGCCAAGGGGTTTAAGGCTGCGACCCTTTAGCCTTGTAATATCCTTTCCTTCAAAAACGATATTCCCTTCTGTGGGTTCCAGCAAGCGCAGCACTGTTCTGGCAACAGTTGTTTTGCCGCATCCGCTGTTTCCTACAAGCCCCATTGCTTTACCTTTTTCAATCTCAAAACCAACACCATCAACTGCCCTTACTTCAGTTCTATTAAACAGGCCGGAGTAATGGTATTTTTTAAGATTGCTAACCGAGAGTAAAGTCATGCTTAGTCCTGCCCTCCATCATACAGAAAACATCTGACATCTGTTCCGATTTCAGTCAAAAGCATAGCGGGGTGATCCTTTTTGCATTTATCCGTAGCATATATACATCTTGGATTAAAGCGACATCCGGAAGGAAGAGAACTAAGGCCCGGGCTTTCTCCGGGAATTGATTTTAAACCTTTGTCAGGAAGAGAAGCCAGCAATACCTGTGTATACGGATGCCTGGGTTCTGCCAATATGTTACTGATCGACGCCATCTCAATTATTTCGCCTGCATACATAACAGCAATACGATCACACATTTTTTCCGCAACATCAAGATCATGCGTGATCAGGATCAGGCTCATGTTCTTGCTTCGAACCAGATCCCGAAGAAGGTTTACAATATTATCCTTTGTTTCAGGGTCAAGACCCTTTGTGGGTTCATCAGCGATCAATAGTTCGGGGCTGAAAGCCATTCCCATTGCAATCATTATCCTCTGCTTCATTCCTCCGCTGAATTGATGAGGAAACTCTCCCATCCTGTCAGGGTCGATACCCACCATTTCGAGTATACCGGCAGTTCTTATCCTTGCTTCCTGCTTACTCATTCCCTCATGATAACGGAAGATTTCTGTGATCTGGTCACCAATACTGAGAACAGGATTTAATGCAGCAGAAGGATTTTGAAGTATAATGCCAATGCTTTTACCTCTGATACTTCTCAGTCTGCTTTCTGAAAGGGAGAGCAAATCCTCACCTCTGTAGATGATCTTCCCACTTATCTCCGTGTTTTCCGAAAGTAATGTCATGATCGCGCGACCCAGTATGGATTTCCCAGATCCGGTCTCCCCAATGATGCCAATTATCTCGTTATCCGTAACTTCCAGATCAATGCTGTTGTTGGCTTTTACGATCTTGTCCCCTGACCTGAAAAATACCCTTAGTCCTTCGATTTTCAGCAGGTTCATTCATTCACCAGCATCAATTCATTTCCTTTCGGATCAAGCATGTCTCTCAGACCGTCACCTAAAAAATTAAAAGCAAGAACAATTGTCATTATGGCAATGCCGGGAAATACAGTCAGGAGCGGTGATGTTCGCATAAATGGAATTCCTGCCTTAAGCATTGAACCCCATTCGGGAGTGGGGGACTGGATCCCAAGGCCAAGGAAGCTCAGGGCTGTCGCAAAGATAATCGCATTTGCAATATCAAGTGTTGCAAGCACTATGATAGGATTTATACAGTTTGGCAAAATGTGGCGGCGCATAATGTAGATGTCAGAAGCCCTCAGTGCTTTTGCAGCTTCGACAAATTCTTTTTCCCTCAGCGAGAAAGATATTCCTCTTACAAGTCTTGTATAAGTAGGCCAGTGAGTTAAAGCCAGTGCTATCACCACATTCAATAAACTGGGACCCATGACACCGGCAATTACAAGAGCAAGTATTATTCCCGGAAATGCCAGCACAATATCTACAAACCTCATTATGGTTTCATCGATAATCCCCCTATGGTAGCCTGAAATTATTCCCAGTGCCGTACCTATCAAAGAAGAAATAGCAACTACCATTATCCCTATTCCAAGAGAATACCTGGTCCCAAGTAGAATTCGTGAAAAAACACATCTTCCCAGATTATCCGTACCAAAGGGATATTCAAAAGAAGGAGAGCATAACCTGTTTTCCAGGTTCTGTTCAAGCGGGTCATGCAGGCTGATATAAGGACCGAGGACCGCAATAAAAGCCAGCAGAGCTATTATCACAGCACCAAAAACTGCCATCCTGTTCTGCAGAAAAGCTTCAGGCAGGTGTAATTTACTGATATGCTTATCCCTGTACAGGCTGCTCAATTTATTCTCTTGATTGCTATACTTATTCATATCTGATCCTCGGGTCCAGGAATGCATATGTAACATCGACTGCCAGGTTAACAAGTGCGAATGTCACACCGATGAATAATACACAACCCTGAACCATGGAAAAATCCCTGGCATATATGGAATCTACAAGTAATTTCCCGATTCCGGGCCAGGAAAAAATTGTTTCGACGATCACACTTCCACCAAGTAAAAAACCAAGCTGCATACCTGCAAATGTGATTACCGGCAACATTGCGTTTTTCAATGCATGTTTCAGTATTATTGTCCTGTTGTCCAGGCCTTTTGCCTTTGCTGTCACAATATATTCCTGATTGAGCACATCCAGCATACTGGAACGGGTCAGCCGGGTTGTAATGGCAGCCATGGATGCTCCCAGTGTCAGCGCAGGAAGGATGAGGTGATTAAGTCCTCCATATCCGTAGCTTGGCAATAAACGAAATGTATATGCAAATAACCATATCAATAACAGTCCCAGCCAGAAATTGGGAATGGACACACCTATCAGCGAACCTGTCATAAAGAACTGTCCTGTTATTGTATTTTTCTTGATGGCGCTGATAATTCCCGCAGGAATGGCAATAGTCAGTGATATAATTAAGCTTGCAAATGCCAGTACCAGTGTAGCCGGGAATTTGGTTGTAATCTCTTTGAGCACGTCATCAGATGTTACAAGTGATTGCCCAAGATCAAGATGCAGCACATGGTTAAGCCATTTCAGATACTGGACATAAACCGGTGCATCAAAACCTTCGGTAACCTTTACCAATTCTATTTGCTCCTGTGTCAGATCCTCGCCATACCTGGCAATCGCAATGACTTCCTCAGGTTCACCGGGTGCAAAGTGCATTGTACAGAAGGTTACAATGGTAACTCCCAGAATTACAAAAAATACAAGAAATATTCTTTTAGAGATGTATTTCAGCATTTTACCCGGCCCGAATGATTACTATTTCTTCAGTTCAGAAAAAAATTCACTACGGACATAATCAAAAAAAGAAGCAATGGTCGCAAGGCTCATTGCTCTTTTTCGATGTATACTCCGTCAAGATTAAGCCATGGATCCTCAGCAGTAATCTCATACCCTTTCACATATGAGTTCGCTGCGACTATCTTTTCCTCATGTACCATATAGAAGGCAGGAAGTTCCTCAAGCACCATCTCCTGGAGCTGGTAGTATAATTCCTGCTGCTTATCGGTATCAACCGTGGAATCAGCCGCATTTGAAAGTGTATCATACCCAGAGTTATTGTAATGTGAAAATGGGTAGGCTGACTGGTGTACAAGGAAATGGCGCGGATACGGTCCCCATACAAAGTATCCGGTTCTCAGGAGAATATCAAAGTTGCCTTCTTTTTCAAGACTTGTGATGGCTGCACTTTCAAGCACCTGGATATCCACATTCATGCCTATTTCCTGTAAACTGCCCTGTATAGCTTCCGCCATGGCAGTATGCCTTGAAGCCCATACTCCTTTTCCAACAACAAGTTTCACTGTAAGCGGTTCCCCATCCTTGTCCAAAATCCCATCGTTGTCGGAGTCCGACCAACCGCCTTCTGCCAGTATTTGCTTTGCCCTGTCAATGTCAGGTTCGTACAGATCCAGATCCGGATCAGAATACATCATTACAGGTGAAAATGCCCTTCCATTTGCTGCTGTTCCTATTCCTTCAAGAACAGTGTCAACCAGCTCTTCAGAGTCAATTGTATATGCTACGGCTTTTCTGACTTCCTTATCCTCAAAAGCTCCATTGTTACAATTGAATTGCAGGAAATCTGTGAAAGTGGTCAGTGTCCTGTAGACTTCTATGTCATCTTCCTCTTCAAGTCTTGATACATCATATTCCGGCAGCTTTATTGCCATGTCTATTTCCTTTGTTTCAAGCGCCATGACACGTGTGGTAGCCTCTGGAATCACTTTGAATACAACACTGTCAATTGTGGATTTTTCATCCCAGTAATTGTCATTTCTGACAAGTACTATTTCCTGGGCATTGACCTGATTTTCAAACTTGAATGGTCCGGTTCCAATAGGTGAAATAAAGCTACCTGCCTCATCGACACAGTTTGGACTCATGACAGGCCACGCAACGTGTGTAAGGTAAAATGGAAGTGACATGGATTTTCTCATAACAAATTTCACTGTACTATCGTTAACAGCTTCAACGTGATCCAGAGCCTTCAAAGCTCCTACTTTTTTGACATAGGATTCATTGCTATAGGAAAATACAACAGCATCCGCATTCAGTGGTGTACCGTCATGGAAATACACATCATCCCGCAGATGGAATATCCAGGTTTTACCTCCATCCGGGGTTTCCCATGATTCGGCCAGTCCCGGTTCTATATTCAGGTCAGTATCCAGGCGGATCAGTGTTTCATATATTTGTGACCATACGAATCTTCCGTCACCAGCAGGGAACTGGCTAAGGTACCAGTTGTTCACATCACTACTAATGCCTACTGTAAGTTCGTTAGTAGTTGCTCCTTCCCCTGATTCTACACAACCGGATATCAATAAGAAAGCTACTATGAACACGCATGTAATCAAACCATTCAGATTAATTCTTTTTTTATTATTTGCCATGGCTGAGTTCTCCTTTTTCCCACCAGAGCTTTACCCTGGTATTCGTAGCTCTCAAAATAAGGGAATTATTGTCTTTTTCAAGGTGATTTTTAAGATAATTACTGAGGATTTCTACCTGATTTTCCTCTGATATTTTGTAATATGACCTGAAGTGCTCAACGGCATCTTCTTCGGATGAAAAACGGTGAATGTGCTCGAATGGAAAAACACTTACATTGGGATAAATTCCCATATCATACAGGACATTATAGAGGACATTACATTTTGGTGAAGGATAATACTGGGTTCCGTGAAGAGAAGGCCAGAGTTCCTTAAAATTGCTGTCCCATGAAGTCTCACCCGCAAACCAGTAAAGGCATATGTATTTTGAAGAGACTTCTTCCATTTTCCTGACAGCTTCCCTTATATCAGGCATTCCCAATGAATAAGAAGCGATTACAATATCGTAGGATGAATCGATATCCACCCCGGTATCAATATCTTCCCAGCGTTTGTTTACACAAGTTATGTTATCTATCCGGTCCTTTGCAATCCTTTCCTCAAGCACATCCACCATTCCGCCTGAAGGTTCAACTGCGGTTATGTGGGAAACCATTTTTGAGAGAGGGATTGCCAGCGTACCTGGCCCGGATCCTATATCCAGAATCCTGGAATCCGGGGTGAGCGGAAGTTCATCGATGGTTTTTCTGATAAGTAAAGTTCCATCTTCTTCAAACATTTTTAAAAACAATTGTGCGCTTTCTTTTTCTTCCCAGATGGAAGCACAATCAACTCCATGATGGGATTGGTTTTGAAGTAATGTCTGTTCTTTCCATATTCCATTCCAATCAATCACATTTTTGTATGCCATATTCTCAACTCTTTTAGTATCTACGGGAGTGAATAAGTTGATTACATATAAATGTGTTTATTCGTAACAACTGATGCTACTAAAATTCAAAAACATGCGCTTATTGGAAATTCGAAGACTGGAATCTCCACGACACAAAGTAGGTAAGTTAATATCCTGTTTTATCCAATTTCTCTCAATGGAAGACAAAGACCTCATCCAACAAGGAATAACTCCTCTCTGATTTGTACTAGAAACGGATTTTGGAACATCAAAGAGGAGAATGAGTATTTACCCACAATGTTAGCAGAAACATTGTAATAGAGATTTTTAATTAAACCTTGCTTCTGAAGAGGGTACTTATTAACAGCCTTTGTCAGACCTTCCGGGGAGATTAACATGCCTTCAGAGAAAAGTGACACATGGGAATTCTGGATTGATCGTGGCGGTACTTTTACCGATGTTGTAGCAAAATCACCTGAAGGAAGGTTGATTACCCATAAACTGCTCTCGGTTGACCCCGAACATTATGAGGATGCAGCAATACACGGCATGCGCAGGATACTGGATCCCGTATCAGGGAAAGCGTTAGAATCAGAAGAAATATCATCCGTAAAGATGGGGACCACAGTAGGAACCAACGCCCTGCTGGAACGCAAGGGTGAAACTACGGTTCTTGTCACAACAGAGGGATTCGGGGATGCACTGCGCATAGCCTACCAGAACCGACCCGATATTTTTGCGCTGGAGATTAAGCTGCCCGGGCTGCTCTATGACAGAGTGGTGGAAATCAGGGGACGCTACAATGCCGGAGGTGAAGAACTGGTGCCCCTTGACATCAGCAAAGCCAGGGAAGAACTTGAAAAAGCATATGCTGCGGGCATAAGATCCGTTGCTATAGTTCTGATGCATGCCTACCGCTATCCGGAACATGAGCTGGAACTTAAGCAAATCGCAGAGGAGATTGGTTTTCCGCATATCTCACTTTCTCATGAGGTAAGTCCCCTGATGAAATTTGTGAGCGGTGGAGAAACTACCGTGGTGGATGCCTACCTGTCCCCAGTATTGAGAAGATATATCGATGGAATAGCCGGAACGCTGGAAAAATCAGGGAAGAAAACACACCTGATGTTTATGCAATCCGGCGGGGGACTTATCGATTCCCGGTATTTCCGGGGCAGGGATTGTATACTTTCAGGCCCTGCCGGGGGAATCGTAGGAGCCATCAGGACATCGGAGATGGCAGGTTTCAGGAATATAATTACCTTTGACATGGGAGGGACATCCACGGATGTCGCACATTACAGTGGAGAATACGAAAGGAGCTTTGAAACTGAGGTTGCAGGAGTTCACCTGCGTTCACCTATGCTCTATATCCATACAGTTGCAGCCGGAGGAGGGTCCATACTTCATTTTGACTCCGGCAGGTTCCGTGTAGGCCCTGATTCAGCAGGTTCGGAACCCGGACCTGCATGTTACCGTAAAGGTGGACCATTGACCGTTACAGACTGCAACCTGATGCTTGGGAAGATACAGCCGGAACACTTCCCGCATGTTTTCGGCCCGAAGGCAAATCAACCTCTTGACAGGGATATCGTTACGGAGAAATTCCGGGAACTTGCTGCAGAAGTCACTGAGTTCACAGGTGAGGAATACCCGGTGGAGAAAGTTGCTGAAGGGTTCCTGGAAGTTGCTGTGGAGAACATGGCAAATGCAATTAAGAAAATATCCATCCAGCGGGGATACGATATCAAGAATTACACTCTCTGCTGCTTCGGTGGAGCCGGAGGCCAGCATGCATGCCGGGTGGCGGATTCACTCGGACTGAAGACTGTCTTTATCCATTCTCTTGCAGGTGTGCTCTCTGCATACGGCATGGGACTTGCCGACCAGAGAATACTGAAGGAGCATGCTGTGGAGCATGTGCTGAATGACGGACTGGTCGCTAGCCTGAACGCGGATTTTGCCAGGATAGGGGCAGAAGGAAAAGAAGAGATGCGGATGCAGGGGGTTAAAGAGGAAAACATCAGGGCATTGCAGAGAGTGCATGTGAAGTATAAGGGAACCGATACCCCCCTGATAGTTGATTCCGGGGAAACGGAAGACATTGCCAACGCTTTTGACCGTGAGCATAAAAAACGCTTCGGATTCCTGATGGAAGATAAGGAACTTGTCGTTGAAGCCATCTCAGTAGAGATAATAGGTGCCGGCGAAAGTGTAGAGGAAAATGAGATATCGTTCCTGAAGGATGGCAAAAGTGAGACTTTATCCGGCGTACTTATGTACACCTATGGTAGGTTCCATGAAACGCCAGTTATGAGACGTGAGGATATAGAAACAGAAACGGATATTTTCGGGCCTGCCATAATCGCGGAGACGAATACAACAGTTGTTATTGAGCCAGGCTGGAAGGCCAAACTCACTCCTTCAAATTCCCTGATACTCACAAAAACACAGCAAGTCTCAGAAATTAAGGCGGTAAGCGAAGAAGTAGACCCCGTGATGCTTGAGATATTCAACAACCGCTTCATGTCTATTGCAGAACAAATGGGCTATACACTCAGGAATACGGCCTATTCGGTTAATATTAAGGAAAGGCTTGACTTTTCGTGTGCGGTCTTTGACAGTAAAGGGAATCTCGTGGCTAATGCACCCCATATACCTGTTCACCTGGGCTCCATGAGAGAAAGTGTCAGGTCAGTGATGAAACAGTTCGGAGATATGCAGGCTGGCGATGCCTATATGGTCAATTCTCCTTTCGGAGGTGGGACACATCTGCCAGATGTTACTGTTGTCACACCTGTTTTTATTGGGAACAAGGCAGCCTTCTATGTGGCCTCACGTGGACACCATGCGGATATTGGAGGAATCAGCCCGGCTTCCGTGCCTCCCGGAAGCAAGAACATAGAGGAGGAAGGGGTCATGACTAACGGAATGCAAATAGTCAAACACGGCCGTTTCCTGGAGGACGTGGTAAACCAATGGTTGCTATACAGTAAGTATCCGGCACGGAATCCGAAACAGAACATAGCGGATTTGCATGCCCAGGTTGCTGCGAACGAGAAAGGTGTAATGCAGCTAAAACAGCTTGTAGAGCACTTTTCTTTTGAGACCGTAGAAGCATATATGAACCATGTGCAGGACAATGCCGAGCAGGCTGTGAGGGAAGTTATCACACTCCTGGGAAGTGGGGAATCGGTGCTGCGCTTTGATGATGGAAGTGAGATCAGGGTAAAGGTGAGCATTGACAGGGAGAGAAGAGCTGCACACATAGATTTTACAGGAACATCGCCCCAGCATCCGGGTAATTTCAATGCGCCGGTAGCTGTTTGCAGGGCGGCTGTACTTTACGTGTTCAGGACGCTGGTACATGAGGATATTCCGCTGAATGAGGGCTGCATGAAGCCTCTGGAAATTTTCATACCAAAGGATTGTATGCTTAATCCATCATATCCTGCTGCGGTGGTGGCAGGGAATGTGGAGACATCCCAGGCAATAGTAGATGCACTCTTTGCAGCTCTTGGGGTGATGGCAGGCTCGCAGGGTACGATGAATAATTTCACTTTCGGGAATTCAGAATTCCAGTATTATGAGACCATCTGTGGCGGTTCGGGAGCTGGAGATGGTTTTAACGGAACGGATGCAGTGCATACCCATATGACAAATTCAAGAATTACGGACCCGGAAGTCCTGGAGTGGCGCTTCCCGGTGCTCCTGGAGGAGTTCTCTATCAGAAAGAATAGTGAGGGGAAAGGAAAATACACAGGCGGATGTGGCGCCATTAGAAAGATACGCTTTTTAGAGCCTATGGAAGCGGCTATACTTTCAGGTCACAGGAAGGTAGCCCCAATGGGACTTAAAGGCGGTGAGGACGGGAAGACGGGACACAACTATATCGTTAAAAAGGATGGAGTAGTTATTGAACTAGGGGGAAAGGCAGAATGTGCGGTAGACGCAGGAGATGTCTTTGTCATTGAGACTCCGGGAGGTGGAGGCTTCGGATATTTAAAGGGGAATCCTGAAAGATAGTCTTAATTAATGACGCTTGTAAATTTACTATGTAAATCGTGAACAATGCAAAATTCTGTTAATCATATGAACTCTGATACAAATTTAAAGGAAGTTACCGTGAAGGGGGTCTTCATGGTAAATATAGTGGGGAGATCGGTTCCTGCCGTGATGCTTGAGGATGAAGAGGGGTCACTTATGCCGATACACATCGGCAATGCAGAAGCACTTTCTATTAACTCGGTTCTGAGAAATGAGACTATGCCCCGGCCAATGACACACGATCTTATCGTCTCTATGCTTGAAAGGCTTGGGACAAGAATAGAGAGCATTTTCATCGACGAGAAGATAGATAATATTTATTATGCAAGGCTGAGTCTCGACAGGGAAGGGAGTAGTATTGAGTTTGATGCCCGTCCGAGCGATTGTATTGCGATGGCCCTGAGGCAGAGTGCGCCTATTCTTATTGACCGGGATATCTTCGCGGACGATTCTATTAGCAAGGAGAGTTTCCAGCTCTCAAAGTCCGTTGACGAGATGGAATAGACGGACACCTGCACAAAAATAGTGTGTTGAAATCTAAAGAAGTACTTCCATGAGACATAGAATTTTTTACAACCCGTTGAAATTCTTTTTCACCATAATGCTGGCGATGCTACTTGCCTTTAGTATATCCATTCTTTTCTTCGGTCTTGCAAGTACGGCTTTTGCGAGGGTAGGGTTCTCATGGACCGATGCTTTCATCCTGCTATTCCTCTCTCTTATAGGAAGCGGGATCAATATACCGCTAATAACCATAGAATCCGAAACACCTATAGAAGATCACCAATATGTGAAGGTCTTCGGTGTTTCCTACCGCGTTCCCTACAAGGAAACCTACAAGACAAAGACTACACTGGCGATTAACGTAGGTGGTGCCGTGATACCCGCAATGGTGTCATTCTACCTGCTTTTCCTTTTCCCCGAAGCTATCATCTATTCTATTTTCGCAACCACTATGGTGGCCCTGGTCACCAAGCTGGTGGCCCGCCCCGTTAAAGGTGTGGGCATTGTTTCACCTGCAATCATCCCCCCGGTTGCAGCCGCACTGAGTTCTATGCTGGTGGTCTCCCTGGGAGGAGCCAGTCGTGACATGCTTTTCATCACAGCCTACGTGAGTGGGACTATGGGAACACTCATCGGAGCTGATTTGCTGAACCTGAAGGCTATAACTAAAATAGGAGCACCGGTGGCAAGTATTGGCGGTGCGGGGACGTTTGACGGGGTTTTCCTGGCAGGGGTTATTGCGGTGTTGTTGTTGTGAGAAATATGTAGATTATGATTTAGGAAATAGGGCCATTGTTAATTAATAGCTATTTCTGTGATTCATCAAGAGAAGGACAGAGTATTTTAACATATGGAGGAAAATCAATTGACTTGAGTTCTACTGCATTAAGTGTATCCATAATCATGGCATTTGTAACGTTGAAGTTCATTGATTTTACCATTCTTCTTGTTATTGAAACTTTTGTACTTAGGACAATCCATATTTAATTATAAGTTGTCACAGCATCTAGCTCTATTTGAATACCAATGCCTCCATCAAGCATAATAGTCCTTTATAGATGATGGGGATGAAACTAGTTTTACATAGTCTGAGGTTGAAGACCAGCTCCTTATCTCTTTCTAAAACCAAAGAAATAAACAAAAATACTGCCACATGGCAAATAATTTATTTATTTTTAGTTATGTAGTTGCCATAGATAATTTGTACAAATCAAATATGGTTGAAATATTATTACACCAAATCTATATTAGCGTGGTTATAATGAAGAATGAGAATACTAAAAAATTAAAAGAAATTGCTCAAAAAATTTCGGAAACAACTTATCTTAATGAAACTGATATATTTATTATATTAACTTTAATGGAAAACAGCAAGATTACGAATGCTGAACTTGCTAAAATACTAGATTTTAAAGATGGAAATTCTGTTGCTTATCACATTCGCAGTATGCAAAAAGAAGAACTTCTAGATAGATATACGCTCATTCCAAATTGGAAAAAAATAGGATTGTCAACTGAGTTTATCATACTTGCAGAAGCTGAAACCGAAGAGCAATTACTTGAAATTGAAAAAATACATATTATGGAAACTGAAATTTATGCATCCAAAATTGGTGATATCGTAGTGACACCTACAATTTCTGGTTGTGTAATCTTGCAAAATATTTACCATTGTTTTGGAGATAAAATAATGGCAATTATAATTGGCAGAGCCACTTCAGATCAAGATGCTGCTGTTTATTGTAAGAATTATCTTGTAAACAAGTACCCTGATCTAAAGATAAATCTTCTGATGAATAAATATAAAACGGTTAGTGAATTCATTATCGATACAAATGTCGTTAAAAAAGTAAAAGGATTTTTCCACTTATCAGAAGAAAGATCCTCCCATACTATAAACGAACTGGAACAATTAGAAAGTTAATATTACATTCATGACTAACATAGAAAAGTTTGGTACTGTGAGAGTCATCACCATTCTATTTTTTAGTTTTTTTCCTTTGGATACAGGATCAAACATTAAGATTTGGATGCATCCAATTGCCAATACAATGTAGACAAAAACACCAACAAACATCTCTTGCTCTTTTATTGGCAAATAAACTAATGGAATTAGTGGAAGTACTGTTAGCAAAACACAAATACCTGCTGCTTTTTTAACTCCAACCAGTAAAGGTAGAGAATTTACGTCTCCATCAACATCTTTAAAATCTTTTAAAAACGTAAGTGAAAATATCAATATAAATATGTAAGCAGCAACCACTAAACTATCGATTGTCAATGGTGAGTAGACACTCCAAGCACCAATTGATTCCAAAGCAAAGCATACTGCCATATTAAGCATAGCAATACCAGGTATATCCTTCATGCGAAAATATGGATGTGAATACATTACTCCACCAATTATGATACCTGCCAGTAGACACAGGAACAATATGAAACTTAAATGCAGAGAAACAACAAGTGCCACAGAAAATAATAAAAGCATATATGTTAATGCACTTTTTACAGAAATATTACCAGATGAAATGGCTCCTTCGGGTTTACAAATTTTATCGATATCGACATCAAAAATATCATTTATGATGTCGCAACCACTGTGTATCATTGTCCCTGCCAGAATTATTAAAAATGCTCTATAATCCCACATTCCAAGAACAACGCAATTTATTGCAACCACTGACACATCGACTATACTTCCTTTTAGTTTTAGAATTGATATATATGGATTCTTTTGAATCATTTTTATACCTCAAAGATATCAAAGTGACCAATATGATTTTAAGAATATGATAAAAATTCACTAAAAGCTAAAATAAAAATCATAGATATGGCTAAATGCAAACAAAGTAATCTTCATATATAATCAAGAAATGCATTGAACAAGATTAGTAGACACTGATTATGAATATAGAGTACTAAAAATAAGTGACAGTTCTTTCCCGATTCCAATTTAGTTTTTATTAAAAATGTAAAGATGAACGAAAAAAGATGGCTTGAATTTTTCTTATAAACTCTACTCAGGAATATTTAAGAGTTCTCACTTACATTTTCATGGCCATTAATCATCGAATATGTTTAGCTCGAGCATATCAAAGTGGCAGCCTCCAAACCCGAACCCATCCAGCTATCAAATAATAACCTCACTTACATCCCTTCTCGGTGAACGCGGCAACATCTCCGCATATCCCAGTCTCAGTAAAATCTGGGGATGCCTGCTACCTGCAGATAACAGTTCCTGCAACTTACGTTTAAGCTCCGGCATCTCACATGGCTGGTTGAGATGAGCATTCCTTATACCAAGGGATGTAGCACACAAAGACAGCCTTTCGAAACTGCGACCGGTCTTGATCCAGGAATCCACATCATTGTTATCTGACAGCATGACCATCAATGCGGACGAACTTCTGATGTTCTCTACATCCTTTTTAGACTGAGATTTCGCGTTCAGGAAGAACTTCATGAACAGTTTTCCGATAAAACGGGGCACAGACGGGCTTCCAGTAGTCTCAAAACTGAGACCGTCACGGTATCTGTCCACTTCCTTTCCGTTAAACCTGATCCATGAGGCAAGTTCCTGCATGAAAGCACGATTGTTCATCTGTATGTTATTGCCTTCACTGACAAGTCCTGCAACATCTTCAATCGTTTCTGGGTCAGTAACAGAAAGTGCCGACACACCCTGTTCCAATGGTAACGATTCGAGCATTTCCATATCATTTTCCGGGATAGGTCTTCCATCATACCGGCTCCGGGTGCTCTGCCTTTCGGGGATGATATTGAATAGGTGGTCATTTCCGGCTTTGCCATCCGAAAGTTCCAGGTTCACACAAATTGAGCCATCATCAGAAGAATGAGAAACAGAGGTTTCATATCCCTTATGCTCCGCAGCTATCACCAGATTTTCCACCGCACATCCCAGGCTGATGTACAGTTCCCTGTCATCAGGATCAACGACAGGAAGTCTTCTTGAAAAATCAGGATAGATACAGACAGATCTTTCCTGTATCCTGAACTTCCAGGGTTGTGTATTATGCCCCGAAGGAGCCATTGTTGCATAGCTGATGAGTTCGTTCATATCTGCCATCTGTTCACCCTTACATGTGATATCTCAATGGGAAAGGTTATACTTTCTGACTTTGTCTGCCACATGAAACTTCGTTGCAAGAGCATGCAAAATTCCCACACAACAAGTATTAAATAAAGAATTGATGTCTTCTTATTAAATATACCACCTGTCAGCTTTGCTGGCAGGGACGAATAATCAAATGCAGTGAAAGGGATAAAATCATACATGCTTACAAAAAGGATCATACCGTGTCTTGATGTTACGCTTGATGAGGAAGGCGGGACTGTAGTCAAGGGAATAGAATTCGTAGACCTCAGAAAGGCAGGTGACCCTGTAGAGCTTGCCAAGCAATACAACGAGCAGGGAGCAGACGAACTTGTCTTCCTGGATATCACAGCATCCCATGAAGGACGCTCCACTATGATCAATGTCATCGAGAGAACCGCTGACGAGGTATTCATTCCTCTCACCGTGGGAGGAGGCATAAACTCCATTGAGGACGTCCGCCAGATACTGCGTGCCGGTGCCGACAAAGTATCCATCAACACGGCAGCCGTGAAAAACCCGCAGCTAATCAAGGAAGCTTCTGAAATATTCGGCGCCCAGTGCATTGTCACAGCCATCGACTGCAAAAGAAACACCAATATTGAGGACAATTCCGACAAGACCATCCTTGAGCTGGAAGACGGCACCCTTGCATGGTACGAGGTTGTCATCTACGGCGGACGCCAGCCCACTGGTCTCGATGCCGTGCAATGGGCTAAAAAGGTCGAAGAGCTGGGATCAGGGGAAATTCTGCTCACCAGTATGGACAGGGACGGCACCTATGACGGTTTCGACATACCCATTACAAAGAAGCTTTCCGAAGAACTGGAAATACCCATCATTGCATCCGGTGGAGTAGGCAATCCTGAGCACATGTATGAGGGATTTGTAAATGGAAAAGCCGATGCTGCCCTGGCAGCAAGTATTTTCCACTTCGGAGAATACACCGTCAACGACACCAAAGAATACCTCAAAGATAAAAGCATACCAGTCAGGCTTTGAAGGTGATAAAGTGGAGATCGCAGAGTTCCAGCAACTCATGTCTGACCTGTACGCACATAACGATAAAAGGCGAGGACCCACTGCAACCATGCTCTGGTTGGTGGAAGAGGTAGGCGAACTTGCAGAAGCAATCCGCAGGGACGACAAAGAAAACATCAGGGAAGAGCTTGCAGACTGCTTTGCCTGGGTGGGAGCCCTGGCAAACCTTTACGACATAGACCTTGAAGCAGCATTTCTCGAGAAATATCCCGATAAGTGCCCCACCTGTGGTAAAAAGCCCTGTATCTGCCCGGATTGACCGGGTCATCTTTTATAGCCTCGCTTGCATATCCTATTCATAACTAAACGGGGGTTAGTTATGAGCGAAATAAAACCAGGTGAAATAATCGGAGATTTCACACTTTACGATAGCAATCGCAATGAAATACGTTTAAGTGACCTGAAAGGCAAAAAAGTATTGCTTGCATTCCATCCACTGGCCTGGACCAGTGGATGTGCAAAGCACATGAAACTGCTGGAGGACAATTACGAAAGATTCAATTCCATGAATGCAGTAGCCTTTGGAATCAGCATCGATTCAGTGCCTTCCAAAAAAGCCTGGGCCAAAGAACTGGGAATTGAAAACACGGTTTTTCTGGCAGATTTCTGGCCACACGGCGAAGTAGCAAGGATGTACGGGATGTTCAATGAGGAAATAGGAATATCAAAAAGAGCAAGTATCCTTGTAGATGAGGAGCAGAGAGTCAGATTTGTCAGAACCTATGAGATTCATAAATTACCGGACATAGAAGAGATATTTGCTGCTATGGAAGACTAATGCAACAGTTTGCCATTGCGGCATTTGTTTATATTTTTGAGTGATTATTTCATAATTTTTAAATAGTATCCTGTTCTTGTACCACAGAGGTACACTCATGAAAAAAAGTGACAGGAGAATACATTTTATTCTTATTCTGCTCATCACCTTTTCTTTCGCCGCTTCCGGCGGATGCATACAGGACTTTGAAGAAGAAAACAGCTACAGAATAACAGATATTGAGATGGCTGCCGAAAGTGTCAGAAGTTCCTATGTTGACCTGAACGTGACAGCCTACGTCGAAAACCTGGGACATGACAGCCAGGGAAACACTACACTGGTACTCAAGGCTTTCAGCGAGCAGACAGGACTGCTTGAAGTTTCCCAGGAAAAAGAAGTAGGGAAAATTGAAAAAGAAAGTACTGTCGCCGTAAGCCAGACCGTCAGGCTTCCAAAGGATGGAAATTACGCACTGGCACTTAGTTTCTATGAAAACAATGACAGAAAAGCCAGTTCCTCAATAACCATCCGCAACCTCGTTGGTATGCCAACTGACCTTCAGGAAACCGGCATTCAGATAGCTGGAATGGATTTCATGGTGAAGAACGTGACATCCGGGAAAGTTCTCATTGAGAATGACATCTACCTGAAAAATGAGGGTTCAATATCCACAAAGGATTACAGGATACTTGTCAAGGCAAGAGAAATAGATGCCAGGCTTCTGGCAGCCAAGGAATGGACAGTCACCGGAGAAATAGAACCGGAATCAACAGCCATTCGGACTGTCAACCTGAAAGTACCAGACAACTACAATTATGTAGTAGAAGTCACCGTATGGGATGGCGACATCATAGTCATGACCGGCGAGGATTACGTACAACTGAATCCTGAAAAAGTGATCGGCAAGGAAGAGATCATTCAGGCAAAAAGCATCCAGACCAGTGACTTTGTTATGGAAGAAGATTGGGAGGATGCTAATACCGCGGAATATGCCGAAGAAGAGCCAGCCCCCGGTTTCGGGTTCTTGATAGCAACGACAACCCTGTTATCTGCATTACTGATTATCAAAAGAGGAAACAGGAGGGGAAAAAATGAGTGAAGAGAATAGCACAGGGGCCGGGAAGAATAATGCATTTGGCATACCCGTCACTTCGGAGGAAAACATGAGTAAAGAATATACTGCAAGTACCGGGAATACGGGAATTAAAAACAGAACACCTGAAGAATATTTCAGGTGGGCAGTCTTCGGCATAACAATGCTGTTGCTCTGCATGGCAACAATACAACTTTATTTTTCCATGGAAGATACCATAAGAATCTGGTTTGAATGGCAATATGTCTCCCTGTTCAAATCAATATACAATATTGTTGTAATCGTCCTCTGTATCTACATAATAAAACTTTTCGTATTCAGGAAACAGGCTTAAAACCTGCTTCCCTTTTTTCATCTTCATTTTTATATAGGTTTCATGAGTATACTGCAAAGTTCATGATGATTGGAAAACCCGAATTACTTGCCCCTGCCGGGGATATGGAATCACTCATCGCAGCCGTAGAAAACGGCGCAGATGCAGTATATCTCGGGATAAAGGATTTCAGTGCAAGAGCATATGCAGGCAACTTTACAATTGAAGGATTCAAAGAGGCACTGGACTATGCCCATCTTCGAGGCGTCAAGGTCTACGTAACCCTGAACACACTCATAAAGGATACAGAAGTTGAAAAAGCCACAAATCTGATGCAGATACTGGATGAACTTGGAACCGATGCCATTATTGTCCAGGACATAGGACTTCTGTCACTTTCAAGGAAGCTTGTACCCGACCTCCCGGTCCATGCCAGCACCCAGATGACTATACATAATACCGAAGGAGTGCGTTTCCTGCAGGATCTGGGTGTGAAGCGGGTAGTACTTGCAAGAGAGACAACACTTGACGAGATAAGGGATATCAGGCAGAATACGGAAATAGAAATTGAGACTTTTGTCCACGGAGCACTGTGTATCTGCTATTCGGGACAGTGCCTGATGAGCAGTATAATCGGCGGAAGAAGTGGAAACCGGGGACACTGTGCACAACCCTGTAGAAAAAGATACGGCTTGAAACGACAAGATGAAAAGGTCAGCACTCCCGGAGAATTCCTGCTGAGCCCCAGAGACCTGAATACTTCCCCAATACTTCCTGAACTTGTGGAAGCAGGTATAAGCTCTTTCAAAATCGAAGGCCGTATGAAGCGTCCCGAATATGTGGCCGGAGTGGTGCGTATATACCGTCGTCTTCTTGACAGGTGCATGGAAGATCCATCCGGATACTATGTATCCAAAGAAGAGAGTATGCAGCTTGAGCAGTTATTCAACCGCGGTTTCACCAGTGGATACTTCAAAGGCAATCCGGGAAATGCTCTTATGAGCCGGGAGAGGCCTTACAATCGGGGAGTGAACATTGGAAAAGTGACAGGATATGACAAAAAGCACAGACAGCTCACCCTGGAACTGACAGGACCACTGAAGGCAGGCGATGGAATCGGTTTTGAAACGGAACAGGAATCAGGAACCACTATCCAGCAAATGTACAAAAAAGGAAAGCTTACAAAAGAAGCAGATAAGGGCGATATTGTCAACATTCCTTACCATATGTCGTTGAAAAAAGGTACCCGGATTTACAGGACACTTGACAGCTCTCTTATGAAAGAACTTAAACAATCCTTCCAATCCACCGGAAAGAACAAAAAAACACCTGTGACGATTAAAGCAAAGGCTTTCCCCGGAGAAAAAATGGAAGTGAGCATCCGGGATGAAGATAACAATCAGGCAAGTATCATCTCAAACTATTGTGTAGAACCTGCAATAAAAAAAGCAACAACCGAAGAAGAGATGAAAAAGCAACTTTCCAAGCTGGGTAGCACTGTTTTCAAGGCAGAGGATATTGAGATATCAATCGGCAATAGCATCTTCCTGCCAATTAAGGAGATCAATGATGCCAGGAATAAAGCCGTAGAAGAGCTTGAAAAAATGAGAATTGAAAGCAGCAGAAGATCAAAACATTCCCCTTATATCGACTCCGATGAATTGCCGCTACCTCAAAAAACGGGAAAAAAAATTCTCGCAGCAAGTGTCAGTAATATTACAGGGCTTGATTCTGCAATATCCAATGGTATTGGCACAGTATATTATGAAGGAGAAAATTGTGTCAGTGATAATGGAAAAGATTTGATATTGGCGGCTGCTCATGCAAAACAGGCGAACATACCTATCTACATGCACACTCCGCTCATAGTGAATGACAGCGAGATGCCGGAGCTTGAGAAAAGGATAAATATTGCAATGGAAGCCGGTTTTGAAGGTATCCTTGCAGCAAATCCCGGAGTCCTCAGGAAGGCACTGGAGACTGGCATTCCGGTTATCGCTGACAGCCACCTGAATATCTTTAACAGGAAAACCACCGAACTCCTTATTGAAAAAGGTGTCTTGTCGGTAGTACTTTCCCCGGAGATGAATTTCGAACAGATCAAAGGTATCGGACCTGTGATGAAAACGGAGGTCATCGTACACGGACGCCTGCAAGTCATGGTATCCGAACACGGCCTTATTAGAAATCTGACAGGACCTGAAAAAGGTCCGGGCTCATCCACCAAGACAGCAAGCTTTGAACTCGCAGATGAAAAGGGGTTTACCTTCCCGGTAAAAACCGACTGTTCAGACAGGACACATATATTCAATTCAAAAGAGCTCTGCCTTCTGGAAGAAATACCCAAATTGATAGAAAGCGGCGTATCAAGATTCAGGATCGATGTAAGAATGATTGAAGATACACTTGTCGGAAAGGTCACAGCTTCCTACAGAAAAGCAATCGATTCATACTTCTCCAATGAAGATCGGCAGGCAGAAACAGAAAAATGCCAGGATATATCAAAAGAATACACAAGAGGACATTTCCACAGAGGTGTACTATGAGGATATTCCTTTCAGGCTCCATACGCGGAGGAAGGGAAATGCTCCCTGTGTACATGAAGGTATGCAAGCTTCTCCGGCAGGAAGGGCATGAGGTCCTGAGTCAACATGTAGCAGACCCTGCTGTAGAGGAAACAGAATCAGTCATGACAGAGCAGGAAATATACGAGCGGGACATGAGCCTTCTTAAAAAAAGTGAGTGCATGATAGCCGAGGTCAGCATACCTTCCATAGGAGTTGGCTATGAAGTCTGCGGCGCCCTGCAGCTTGGCCTGCCAGTACTTTGCCTGCATTCTCCTGAGGCCAATGTCTCGGCAATGATACTTGGGAATACCAATACGAAACTTATTGCAAAAGAATATGGAAATGAACAGGAATTGCAGGAAATTGTCACATCATTCCTATCAGGACTGGAAAACAAGGTATAAATGCAGGCAGATTCTATTCCGACTACATTTTTTTATTTTCATATAAGTCATTTTTTTGGTAATTATTAAATACTAACCAAGATAATATAAGGCTGGTCACTATGCTAGGTGAGATAGTAATACTTATTGTAGCAATTATAGTTGCATATGTGCTGTTCAAAATACTGAAAACAGCCACAAAAATGGTAATCAACGCAATCCTTGGACTGGTCGTACTTATCGTCGCAAACGCTGTACTCGGACTCAATATCGCATACGACTGGCTGGTTTTCCTGATCTGCGCTATTGCAGGTGTATTTGGCGCTTTGCTGATAATAGTATTAAATTACACTGGAATTGCTTTTGTTTAAAGGCTTAGAACCCCTTTAATTTGATGTCGGGTATATAATTCACCCCGAAATCTCTTTTCAGTCCTGATACTTTTCATTTCCTCGACATTGAATTCTGCAAACAGAGATTCAAGTTCTTCTTCTGTGAAGTAATGATAGATTATACCGCTATTTCGCCGAAAAGTGTTATTTTCAACCTCATCTCCGCCAAACCTCATGTCATCCGTACCGAAAACTTCGAAAAATATCGATCCATGAGGACGAAGCACCCTTCTGAGCTCTTCAACAGCAATTTCTCTTTCACTCTCAAGCAAATGCTGCAACACGCCATAGCAGACAATAGCATCAAAAGAGTCGTCTGAAAACGGAAGATGTGTGATAGAAGAAGCAACTAATCCAGCAGTTTGCCCGCTTTTTTTCAGGTAATTCCTTGCACTTGAGAGAGCAGTTACGGAGATATCCGTACCTGCGACAACAAACTTTTTTGAAAGCGGAAGCAAATACCTGCCATTCCCACAACCTGCATCAAGTACACGGGAACCAGGAGCAAGTACTTTTTCCACCGCAGATACAGGGCGAGGTCCGCCCCATCTTACGTGCCTGTATTCCTCTTCCCAGGCACGGTGAGATTCACCCAGGCCTTTCATATCAGGGTCTGTAGTTTGAGGCTTCCCTGAAGCGCTTGATAAGGAAGTCTTTCTCCATTGATGAGAGGAACCATCCTGCCTTGGGACCCGATTGCTGTCCTAAAACCGAGGTATAAATTGCCTTGAACAGGTCTTTGGGTGCAACTTCCATTTCCTCAGAGCTTACACCTAGCATGGTTGCCATCATTTTGTGAAGTTCCGAATCAGTATTCTTTGCAGAATATACCAGGTTATGATAATCTTCTCCACTTAGTTCATCACTGCTGGCAAGTATGTCGGCAAGCGATGAAAGGAATGCACGCTGCATATCCGAAAGACTGGCAGTCTGAACCGGAAGTTCATCCTTGACACTGAACTTTGCAAAGGGCGGCGCATACATTTCAAGCCAGTTGCCTACGTTATCGGCAAGCTCCCTTATGCATTTCTCGTTCTTTGTGTCATAACCCACTCTCTTGACAATATTTATGATGCGATCAAAGTCCCCACCTGCAGCCTGATAAATAGTCGTCATGTGCTTGAAAGGAATATCAGTATGGCATAGGCCCGCTGCATGCGACAGCTCGATTATCCTGCTTTCATAGGAACCTGGCTCTTCGTTTGAATGAAGGCGTTCGAATTCATCAACCAGGTTGAGCAAAGGTTGTGCAGGATCGAACCTGATATGTTTTTCAGGTTTCGTACGGATGATGAGATAACGAAGTACTTCAGGAGGTACCACCTTCAACATATCCGAAATCGATACAACAACACCAGTAGAAGATGACATTGCACCTTCCTTACCCAGCATAATCCACTCATAGACTATGGGGAAAGGAGCCTCATATCCGTATATCTCCTTTGCAATAGCACGGCCCGTATCATAAGAACCACCCTTAGATGCATGATCTTTTCCAAATGGCTCCACTGTGACACCAAGAGCTTTCCACCTTGCCGGCCAGTCTACACGCCAGGTAAGCTTTCCACCACCTGTCATTGGAACAGTGCCCGTGTCACCGCAAGAGCAGGTATAATCCACGGTTTCCGCATCCAGGTCAAACCCAGTTACTATAGTTGTGTTGATCTTACCGCATGCATTACACACAGGGTTGAAAGGACTCCATTCTTCTGCAGGTGTTTTTCCTGATAGTTTCTGAAGAATGGCTGCTATCTCATCCCTCTTTACAAGAGCTGTTTTAATCGCATCGGTGTAAAGACCCTGCTTGTATAGCTCATCAGCCCTGTAGACTTTGGGATGGATTCCAAGATGTTCAAGGGCTACAAGGAAAGGTTCCAGGAAATGTTCGGAATAACTCTTATGTTCCCCGCAGGGACAGGGGATCTCCGAAAGAGGTTTTCCTACATGCTGGGCATAGCTCTCATCAAGGAAAGGATAGACTTTCCTGA
Source organism: Methanolobus sp. ZRKC2 (assembly GCF_045291185.1). Classification (NCBI taxonomy): domain Archaea; kingdom Methanobacteriati; phylum Methanobacteriota; class Methanomicrobia; order Methanosarcinales; family Methanosarcinaceae; genus Methanolobus; species Methanolobus sp. ZRKC2. Next base: position 1,810,126 of record NZ_CP146980.1, read on the forward strand.
GAGGATCATAGGTATCTGCAATATAGATGAACTCAGCTTCTGCACCTTTGTCAAGCAGAGCCCTGTATGCTACGTCCGCTGTTACTACCTCACGCATGTTGCCTATATGAATGTGACCAGAAGGCGTGATCCCTGTTGCAACAAGGTGCTTCTTGCCTTTTTCAAGAACCTCATCTGCAACTACATCCGCCCAGTGTGTGATATCTGCCATTCTTTTCACCATTATAAGAATGAATAATTGTTATTTTTTGTTAGTTATCTCTGAAGAGATTGTTACCTTAATTATTGCTACCGTTATAACCTTTGCTAAAGACAGGACAAAAGCTCAGTCAAAGACATCCCACTAAATTCATGATGCTGAAACATAGAGCTTGTAATTAACTCAAAAAGCATATATTACTTAATTGCTTACGGTAATCATACGGGATCGGAGAGAGTTGAATGTATCCGGAACGCACAGACGAATATCTTGAAACAATCTTTCTGCTGGTAAGGAAGAACAACTCACCGGCAAGAACAAATCAGATTGCAGAGACTTTAAATGTTTCAGCCCCAAGTGTTACTGAAATGGTCCAGAGGCTCTCGGAAGCCGGACTTGTGGATTATAAACCATATTATGGGGCGGAACTGACGAAACTGGGAAGTCTGCAGGCAATAAAACTGAGACATAGTAATAGGGTCCTTCGCAGATTTCTTTCTGAAGTACTGGGAATAGACCCTGAGAGGGCAACAAAGGAAGCATCTATACTTGAGCATGCCACATCAGAGATAGTGCTTGACCATATCTGCCAGTACATGCAGCATGCAGAGATCTGCCCTAAATGTGAAAGGCACTCTAAAGGAAGGAAATGCTGTAAGTTATCTCAGTAATTTTTTAGTTGAACATCTGAAAAAAAGCAACCATACACCGGAATTCAAAATTTTTTAAATATCAAAAAATTGATATCTGGCGCCCCCTATCCTCCTTAAATAATGCAGATTGTTCGTACCGATGCGAACCGGAAGGTATTAATAACTAACTACTAGTCTAGTAGTTGATGACCCGCATAACCACCACTCGAGAGGATATGCCGTTGAGTACTTCAATGGATATTTTCCATATGAAAAACAGAAGAGACCCAACAAGTGAAGAAGTACTGCCATTTCTAGCAGTTCACGCTAACCACGCAACCATTAATGAAGAATCAGTATTGTATGACGATGAAGAAGTTGCTCACGTTTATACAAAGAATGTCTTCGGAAGCACTCCAAAGGTCACTGTTATTCAGGAAAACGTGGTTGAGCCAGACGTCGGTACTATTTACCACTGAGTCTCATAGTTCAGCAGTTCATCGATTATGCCCCAATCCTTTCCAAAGAATCGATAATCCTTAATAAGGTGTCTTTTCATTGTGATTGTATCAATGAAACCGTACCAGTATACAACCATACCGGTACCATAATTTTCTTCATAATCGGTGAATTGTTTTTTTACATAATACTGGTGTTCTTTTTCATCACCAAATAAAGCTTTACTTTCTATCCAGGATATTTTTTTGCCGTCTATTTCTATATCTTCGTCCAGCAGGAAATCCGGTGTCTTTAGCATTCCCATTTCCCTGAGGTCTTCCTCCGTGCTGAAGGATATCCCCTGCTCTACAAGCCATGCTTCAAGAATGCTCTCTCCGAGTTTGCCCTTGATGGAGTGCAGTTCATGTGCTCGGGGAGAGAAAAAGAAATCAGATTCAATAGCTTCCTTTGCTTCATTCTTCAGGCGCATTTCGGGAAGTTCATTGATGCTCTTAAAAAATGATTTCTTGGGAATTCCCATCTCTTTCAGGAGCATTGAAACCATGAGAGTTGCAGGGATCTTATTCTTCCCGGCTATCTGATCTATTGTCTTTCCTTTTTCCCACAGTTTCAAATGAATCTTACTTTTGCTTTGCACTCTGGAGAATTTCTTTTTGACTTCTGTTACCGTTTTCTGATTAAGTATCGAATAGATTACTCCTACAGGCTCTGAAAAGTGTTCCGCAACCCTGGCAACATCATCAACTCCATCCAAGGCACCATATATCTGTTCGTAAGTATCAATGTCCATGCCTGAATTCCTCACCTGTCGACATTCTCTTAAGCAAACAGTCCTCACACCTTTTTTTTCCGCAGAAGGCCTTTGAATATTCAACTATCAAAGCATGATACTCCTTATAGAGATCAACATTTTCGGGAAGATTATTCTCAAAAAGCCTTTGCAATTGCATGTAGTTACCTTCTATACCCATACAACTCATAATACGAGTAGTGTATGCATCTATTACGAACTTCGGCCTGCCGGCAGCATAGAGTATGATACAGTCAGCAGTCTCATTACCTATACCCCTGATCGATAATAGTGTTTCCCTGAGTTCATTAACCGGAAGGGAGAAAAGGGTTTCCATATTATTCTCAATAAAAAAGTTAGCAATGTCATTCAACCTTGAGGATTTCTGCCTGTAAAAACCACAACATCTGACAAGTTCCTCCACCAGTAAAATGTCAGCATCAGCAAGAGAGCGAGGTTCAAGCAACTTACGCTTTTTCAGGCCGTCTATAGCTTTTTCAACATTAAACCATTTTGTCTGCTGAGTAAGTATAGCGCCTACCACAACTTCAAAAGCTGTTTCTGCGGGCCACCAGTATTGGGGACCCAGCTCATCCAGAAGAATCCTATATATTTCAATAAGCTCATTGTTTTTCATGCTCACAGGGAAATAAAACCGTTATTATTTCCAGAATTCCTCCTCATAGTTATCAGGAAGATCAAGGTTCATTACGTCATCTATGGACTTCCTTTTCTTTTCGGAGGACTGACAACTGTCCGAAGTGATATCGGATTCAATCAGAGTCGTATCTTTGTCACTTGAAACTACCTTTTCATTAAACCGATCTTTTGAACTTTCATCCTGAACAACCGGTTCTGGCTTCAGGCTCGACTTTGTTTCAGAATGGATGGGTTCTGGTGATCTATGTCCGGCAGGCTCGGGCCGTGGTAGTCTTGTTTCCGTTGATCCTGTTTCCTGAAATGTCCTTGCTGGTTGCTCTCTTGTAAACGTCCGTTCACTTTTGGTTTCGCGTTTCAGGCGAGTCCTTTCAGCATAGGTATCCACAACAGGAGAAGATTTTGACATCTTCTTACGTGTAGAACTATAGCCTATGATACACTGTTCATCCCCTGAACGCCAGTCAATAATATAAAGATGACAATCGGCCTTCTTGCATTGTGATACCCCATCTCTGGGGCAGACATCAGGTAACGTCATGGTCATGCGCCTCTAATTATAATTAGTAATTAATACTATTACAGTCCTTTGATAGCACTGGCGATCAGAGGTGCAACACTAACAGAGCTCTGGATCTTCTCGATGGTATCTGTAGAGATGATGTTCTTAACACCGGAATTGTAAAGCCTCATTACGGCATTTCTTGCCAGCACCGGATGCACACATGCCAGATACACATCTTTTGCACCCTGGCTTTTGAGAAGCTTTATTGACTCAACCATCGTCCCTCCGGTCGCGATCATATCATCAAGCAGCACTATATCCTTGCCATTTACATCTACGTTCTTTGTTTTTATGGTTACTGTGTCACCAGACAGACGGGTCTTCTCAAGATAATCATAATCAAAGCCTATTTCCTTTGCAGTTCTCTCTACAAAATCAAGAGCTCCCAAGTCAGGGGAAACCAGCAGAGGGTCCTGAAGACCCAGGGACCTCAAGTGGTGACCTATCAGGTATGCTGCATCCAGATCAAAGGCATCAGCATTGAAATAGTCCAATACATTGGCCTCATGTACATTCACGGTAAAGACCCTGTCTGCATTTATTGTTCTTGCAATAGCCCTTGCACTGATAGGCTCGCCTGTTTTGAATTTCTTATCCTGTCTTGCATACCCCATGTAAGGGATGACAACATTGATGACAGGTGAATCCTCACATGCATCTATGAGCTGTAGCAGTGCTACAAAATCAGAATCTGTCATCGTGCTCTGTATGATGGTTACTTCATCAACATCCTCATCAAGTATGCGGGTATAAAGTTCGCCGTCCGGAAACCTGGTGAAATCACTTATCGTAGGTTCCAGATTAAGTTCCCTTGCAACACGTGATGAAAGAGCCTGAGACGCGGGTCCTCCTATAATCTTCAAATAATTTACCTCTTTAGAACTTCATTTTTGTATTGGTAATGTATCATACAATACATTAGTTTTGGTCGCCTTTTATTTTCTCAACGACTTTTATGTTACGTATACAGGTATGGGGATAGTTACCTGTGTTGTCCTTTTCGGCAGACTTAACCATGTCCCACACTGTAAGAAGTGCTACAGAGACACCTGTAAGTGCTTCCATTTCAACACCGGTTCTTCCTAAAGAACGTACTTCAACAATTGCGGAAACATGTTCTTCACCAATGGAGAAATCCACATCAACACTTGTAATTGGTATCTGATGGCACATTGGTATCATTTCCGGTGTTTTCTTGACGGCCAGTATAGCAGCGATCCTTGCAGTTGAAAGAACATTCCCTTTTTCGATGGTGCCTTTCGTAATCATTTCTACAGTATCCCTGCTAAGAACAATATCACCCGATGCAATAGCCTTCCTGGTGACTACATCCTTGTTACCTATATCAACCATGACCGCCCGGTCGTCCTGAATGTGTGTGAATTCTTTTTTCAACAGATCACCGTTTTAATCGATCCTTAGATTCTGCCTCTGGAAGTAATCCTCAATGGTGCTATTTAGTTTTTCTTCCAGGTCCCTTGCCTCATCGAGACTCAGCTTTAATATATCTTCATCCTCACCATGAACAACCGTGATTCGCACACGTTTCCTTTCTATATCCACAAATATTTTGCGTCCTTCACTTCCCATATTCATAACCCCTTCATTACATCAGTAATCTTTTCGATGACATCACTTGCAAGCAAACCCCAGCCTTTTTGTTCAAAAGCAAGATCTCCTGCCAGTCCACTGATAAAACAGCCGCAACATGCAGCACTCATGGCCCCGTTGGTTGCAAACAATGCACCTACGATTCCGGCAAGTACATCACCGGTGCCTCCAACAGTCATACCGGCATTTCCGGTCCTGTTAAATCTTACATCCTTCCCGTCGGAGACTATATCGATACTTCCTTTGAGAAGTGTCACGACCTGTTTCTCCTTTGAAAAGGCACATATAATATCTTTCTTTTCCCCAATAGCCTCCGGAAGCCTGCCACCTGCAAGTCGGGAGTACTCAATTGCATGGGGAGTTATTATGAACTCTCCGTTTCCAGCCTCTGGTATGGAAAGATTGTAAAGACCATCTGCGTCTATTACTGCTTTTTTACACAAAGGTAGTATTTGGGAGATCGCCTCCTGAGTCTGTTCCTCCCTTCCCAGACCAGGCCCTATCACTACTACATCATGGGACTCCAATAATTCCCGGATTTTCGGGACATGCTCTGGCTTCAGGAAATCTCCTGGAAGACCGGACACTATTAGATTCGGTGAAAATGAATTTACATTATCTGCAATTTTCCCGGGAACTGCCAGTGTTACTATATCCGCACCCGTCCCCAGGGCCGCCATAGCTGCAAACACCGGCGCTCCGAAATAAGGTCCTCCCCCGATCACCAGTATCCTGCCGGAATCACCTTTGTGGGAAAGCGTACTTCTTTTGTGCAGGTTCATAAGATCCCCTTTTCCGACAAAATCCTCCGCATCTCTGCAGACACCTATCTCCACAGTCTTAAGCTCACCTGTAAACTGTCCGGCAGCAGGTAAAAGCAGTTCTTTTTTCATCCTGTGAAATGTAAGAGTGAGATTTGCGCTCACACATTTTCCGGGAATATCAGCGCCCGGGTCAAAGCCTGAAGGAGTATCTACTGAGATAACGAATTTTCCGACATTGTTGATGAGATCAATTGCCGTTGATTCAGGTTCTCTTACGGAGCCTTTTATACCGGAGCCAAGCACTGCATCAACAATAATATCTGCTTCACTCCACCCCTGATATGTTTTTAGTTCGGAGGAATCGGAAATTTCCCTTATATCATTTATGCCACTGCGGTGGAGCAATGAAAAATTGGAATGGGACTCCTCGGTCCTGATCTGGGATTTGCGTCCTAAAAGAACAACTTTTATCTTGTAATCTTCCCTGATCGCAAGATGTCTTGCGGCTACAAAGGCATCCCCGCCATTGTTACCTCTCCCGGCAATAAAAACAACAGTTCCTGAATCTAGCCGTGAAATGATTTCACGTGCAATACCTGCACCGGCATTCTCCATCAATTGAAAGGGACTTAAGCCCAGATATGCACAATTGATATCGATAGCTTTCATACGGGGAAATGTGATAGCATCCATAGTTACCTGTTTTTTATTGTATTGAGACAGCAAGGATTTCACGAATCAGTTTATTGACCGATATCCAAAAAATAAATTATTCCCGAAATTACCGCTTCATGTTTTACTTGCTTTAATGTTAGATTATAAGAGTGAAGCCAAATAAACTTTTAGCCAGCCTCTTAAAAGACCATAATGCACTTCAGGAAAATTGAAGAAAACAATGGTTCAAAGCCATGTATCAAACTTGGGTAATGGGTATTGATTCCTGTTTGTAGTATTCAAACAGTTCCTTGCCCCATTCAAATGCTTTCGGGCCATGAATCATTAGCAGCTTATTATCGAAATTGCCCTCCTTCGTAAACAACCTGAACATAAGACAGTAATCATTTTGGGAGAATGAGATTACATTAATATCCTTGTCATATACGAATAGCTCACCATACCCTTCCGTCACATATTTTCGAAGGTAATCGGTATTCTCTATTTTTAGCTTCTCAAAAAGTTCTTTGGTAATTATAAGGGATATATCCACCCCGCAATCCCTCCATTCCGAAATGAATGAAGCATAGTTGGGAAACAGAAAAGTTGTGAATGAAGTCAATGATTTTGATTTTCTGGTCTTTTCCATGAAACCTCTGTTGATCTCATATATCACAGAAAGGTCGGGTTCAATGACAGTAGAAGATTGAAGTTCATCAAGCCTTTTCAGCAAATGAGGAGGAATAAAACTCAGATCATGGGTTCCCCAGTAATGAATATTCTCATCCAATGCATCCACAAGATCCAGGAGGGGCAACATTTCGCTTACAACCAGTTTTCCAATGACAGTCAGTTCATAAACATCCCCTTCATCTTTACGGAGAAGCTTATGTTCTTCAAGCACACGGACCTGTGGCAGTAAGGCCTGACGGGTTGTCCGAAGAGAATTAAGAATAGATCTCATCTCCTGTGGGCCATCCTGCAGAAAAAGAAGCACATTCTTTCTTTTGTCTGAAGCAAATATCACATCAAGTAAATTCTTTTTCATTGGTTCTCCCATCCCACAGTAAAATTTTACCAATCGCATTATTTAAGGTTTGCTTGATGTTTTGTGATGTAATTAAAAACTAAATAAAGAGAATAAAATAAATCACACATCTACAATATCTGTTCTTTGAATCTCGTATAAGAAGTAAAGATGAGACACCAGATAAACCACCACGCTTTCGGTGCCTCTCTCCTTGTGAATCCGGGATATCCCCATATCCCTCAATTCCACTCCCAAATAATGCGGCTCATAACCCCACGACCCGCAAAACCTAATTGGCTTTTTTTTATATAACCTAAACCTTGGTTAATTTAAATTTTTGCCAAAAAAGACAAGCATAAGTTATCTTCAAACAAAAGGTCTAATTTTAAAGGTATTGAAATTTCAATAGCCGAAAAAATAATCACCTGATTAATAGACAAAGTAAAGTACAAAGGTTCAGGCTATGGAAAAAAGCATTCAGAACAGGAGTATTTATTAAGTTAACTATTTATTCCTTGATAAGCATTTATTTATCGTTTAAATGCAGATTCTCTTTTACCACAATTGTTTAAATATATTAAACGGATTCTACACAAAATGGAGGAAATCTTATTAACGCCATTGCAAAAGAGGTCAGTGCTGCAGACAGGATTAAAATAAAACCCACATACCTCATACTTGGCAGTGGGAGCTTCGGTTTTGCGTTGGCCAAAGAACTCAGGGAACTTGAAAAGGACCTGATTATTGTCGACAAGGATTCACAGAAGGTGGAAACTTTACGTGATGAAGCTTACGAAGCCATTGTAGGAGATGTAAGTGACCCCACACTTCTTGACAGGATCAATACGAAGAATCTTGCAGGTATACTCATTCTGAGTTCCGACCCGCAGGCAAACAAGGCAGCTCTTGAAAACGTAAGAAAAAAGGTCTCAAGGGATGTTTATTGTGTTGCAAGGGCTCCTGATGTTATTAATATGCAGGAAATGGAGACAATGGGTGCTGACCTTGTTATCATGCCACCCAGAATGGTTGCCAAATCCCTTTCAAGGTCACTGGAACGTGCAGAAGGACTCAGGCGTGGTAACAAACTTACACAATGGTTTGAAAGTATCAGGGGCAAACAGCTTGCCATTGTGGTCCATAATAATCCAGACCCTGATGCCATTGCCGGTGCACTGGGACTTATGGCGATCTCCAATTCATATGATGTCGCAGCAGACATAGTGTACCAGGGAGAAATCGGACATCAGGAAAACAAGGCTTTTGTAAATCTGCTGGACATCGACCTTTACAGAATTGAGGATATAGATCTGATAAGCTACGACAAGATCGCACTTATCGACTGTTCAGTCCCAGGGGCTAATAATCCTCTTTCTCCAAACACCAGCATAGGAGTCATAATCGACCATCATCCAATCACTGATGTCGAAATCGATGCAGAGTTTATTGACATACGCCCGAACGTTGGCGCATCGTCAACTATCGTTACAAAATACCTGCAGGAACTAAATGTGGATATCGACAGCAAGCTTGCAACAGCCCTGTTGTACGGCATCAGGACCGATACCATGGACTTTAAGAGGAATACGGATTCGGCTGATCTCTCGGCTGCATCATACCTGTATCCACTTTCAGACCATGACATACTAGACCAGCTTGAACGTCCTTCTATGTCAATAGAAACTCTGGACGTATTGGGCGAAGCAATCAATAACAGACAGGTTACCGGAAGTTACTTACTCTCCAATGTTGGAAGTGTCCGTGACAGGGATACATTGCCACAGGCTGCAGACTACCTGCTAAACCTTGAAGGCATTTCAACATCGCTGGTGTTCGGAGTGAGTGAGGACAAAATATTCCTTTCGGGAAGAAGCAATGACATCCGTGTAAATCTGGGAGATGTCATGAAACGCGCTTTCGGCGAAGATGCCGGAGGAGGACATGCCAACGCAGCTGCAGCGCAGATAGAACTAGGACTTTTCAGTTCTGCAAAGGACAGGCAAACTCTTCTCAGACTGGTCAATGAGGCTGTAGTCAAGCGCTTCCTGGGTGCTGTCGGTGTAGAAGAGAACGGAGAATAAAATCTTCCAACAATCTTTTTTTATGATTTCGCAGGGAAGAGGCTTTGCATCAGATTATATATAACAAACCATATGCATTGGGAACAGTATACTCAAATATAGATTTAAATTCACACATTGTTTCCAATATGTTTAATTTATTGCTTTTGTACCTTCCAAGGATCTTATTCAAAGACAAATCATTTCAGCAGATTGACCAGGGATATTATTTTCTTTGAGGGCCTGCAGCCCTACGTCAACCATCTCGGAAAATAGAGACTCTTTTGCGTCAAAGACAGGATTATTATCACAAATGTGGATTCCTGATCCAGCAGAAAAGGATACTACAAGGTTGTGATTTTGTAATACGTAGCATCAAGCAGTTTTCATGAATTATCATGCATATTCATAAGATTAACACTCCGAAGTAGGCAGGCACAAGTGAATCAACCACATATACGCTACGAAGAGTATGCAACCGTATGTACAGTACGATATTAATGCCACGTGAAGAATACATGTATGAAACAAGCACATCTACAAATGAAGATTTTACTGCCACGACGAAAAATCAACATCCTTGGACGGTATTGTATAATCATAAAAATCATACTGCAAAGCAAATACCAGCATTCTACTAGTGACTCCCTTTTGAAGCAATAGTTTACAGAGAAGGAGATAAAGAATAGTGTTTCAAGAGAAAACATGAAAAGGATTTCTTAAAGATTGAATAAACATGACTTCGTCACCCAGATATACAAAATGATACATATAATAAAGGCTATTTGAAAACATAGATATGAAAATGCATCTAATTTTAAATATATAATTCAATGATGCTAGGTGCTGCTACTTAAAAAAAACAATTGCACCTTATTCAGGAACTAAGATGCAAACTGCCTACAATAAATCCTTATACCAATTTCACTTAGAACAACAAAAATGAGCACGAACTTCAAAGAACTCCTCATAAGAAATCTGACAGAAGAAATCAAGAACGCAGAAAGAATAGACGTTGAGGAAATTGCATTGCAAATACGTAACATCGGCTTTTCCTGCAATATGTGTGGTAAATGCTGCAGAAAAGATTACGGAGACAATACCGTAATAGTCAGCCCCGGAGAAATTGAGCGTATTTGTAATTACACCAGGACCGAACACCATCGGATTGTCATGCCCCTTACGGAACATGAAACTATACCTGACAGGAAATATCTCGAAGATAACAGAGACCTGATAGATACAGACGGCAATATCCATACCTTCGGGTGGAAGTTATCTCAGAAAATAAACGGAGACTGCAACTTCATAGAGGAGAAAGAAGCAGGGAACCGCTGCAGCATTTATCAAGCTCGTCCCATGTTGTGTAGTACATATCCCTTTTACATGGAAAACGGCGAACTGAAGACATCCGAATGTGAAGGACTCGGGCAACAAATATCCATTGAAAACAGCCGGAAACTTGCAGGAGAAGTTGTATCAAGATACGTTGCAGAAACCGAGGAAACCATCAGGCTCTACAAAGGATACGAAGGATTCGAATTGGGACCTGAAAATCTTAATAAGGCCCTGGACAATATACGGGAAGGTCTTATTAACTATATAGTACATGACAGCAAAGGAAGTCACAGGACTAGACTAAAAATAAACAGATCATCGATTAATTAATAACATATAAAATTTGTGAAGTGATTACATGTCCAGCAATACTGAGCAAGCAATGACAATCTCCGAGAAGATTTTTTCAAGAGCTTCCGGAAAAACGGTAAAAGCCGGAGAATTCGTACTGGCCAATATAGACAGGGCAATGACCCATGACATCACAGGACCCCTTGCAGTCGAAGGTTTTTATGAAATAATGAAGGACAAGGAAGAGAAAAAAGTATGGGATCCAAGCAAAATAGTCATCCTTTTTGACCACCAGGTACCGGCAGATTCCCTTAACGCTGCTGCCAACCACACAATGCTCAGGAAGTTTGCGAAGGAGCAAGGCATAATCAATTATGATGTATACGAAGGTGTCTGCCATCAGGTAATGCCTGAAAAGGGACACGTCAAGCCCGGCGATCTTATCGTGGGTTCCGATTCACATACATGTGCCTACGGAGCACTCGGTGCATTCTCAACAGGCATCGGATCAACAGATATGGCTGCAGTGTTTGCATCCGGGAAACTTTGGTTCAAAGTTCCCGAAACTATCAGGTTTGAAGTTGAAGGAAAGCTCCCAAAGAATGTCTATTCAAAGGATGTCATTCTCCATCTCATAGGAGATGTGGGAGCGGAAGGTGCAAGATACAAGGCAGCAGAGTATGCAGGTTCAACCATCAGGTCAATGCCAATGTCCGAGCGCATGACTGTTTCTAACATGGCCATCGAGATGGGAGGAAAGGCAGGTATCATCGAAGCGGATAAGGTCACCGAGAAGTACCTCAAAGAGCGTATGCCGGATTATGAATTCGATCCTTACTGGGCATCTGACGAAGATTCAGAATACGAACTTCATGAGTACGACGTCAGTAACCTTGAACCACAGGTCGCATGTCCGCACAATGTAGACAATGTCAAACCGGTAACTGAAGTGGAAGGTACAAAGGTCGACCAGGTTTTCGTAGGTTCCTGTACCAACGGAAGGTTCGAAGACATCGAAGTTGTCGCCAAGATGATGGGAGACGAGCCTGTTGCAAAAGATGTAAGGCTTCTCATAATACCTGCATCAAGGACTGAATACATGAAGGTGCTGAAAGCAGGTTACATTGAGCAGTTCATGGAGGCAGGGGCAATGGTGGAATCACCATGTTGCGGACCATGTATGGGAGGTTCATTCGGACTTCTGGGAGATGGCGAGGTAGGACTTGCAACATCCAATCGTAACTTCAAAGGAAGAGAAGGAAGCCCACAATCCTTTGTATACCTGAGCTCACCTGCAACAGCAGCAGCTTCAGCCCTCACCGGAGAAATCACAGACCCAAGAAAGATTTGAGCCTCTTCTGCTCCATCTTTCCTCGATCTGCGACCAAAACAATTATATGACAAAATTAATATGATACTTTAGGCGTTGGATAACCAACACAGTCCCGTCATATTGTGTAGGATTACAGCCAACGTCACTATACTATTTCTTAAATATTATTCACCAAGTCGGCTACAGACAGACATAAATGAGATACATTCATATTTCGCCGCAGGAGATAAATCATGACCGATACTGACCTTTCCATTCTCAATGAAATCTATGATGTCATACTTGAACGCAAGAGCAACCCGGTTGAGAATTCCTATGTATGCTCCCTGCTAAGTCACAGAAAGGGTATTGATAAAATACTCGAAAAAGTGGGAGAAGAATCAATTGAGACAATACTTGCAGTAAAGGGAAATAATAAAGAAGAGATGATTTATGAGTCATCTGACCTGCTTTTCCATCTCATGGTAATGTTTGTGGCAAAAGGAATTACCCTTGACGAAATAGCGGAAGAACTCAAAAAGCGTAGAAAATAGTTCTGAATTATCATATATAGGCACGCAAGGATGCTGAGCTGAAAGAGTGCAAAAAACTAAAAGAATAAAATGACTATTCAGTATTAATAAACAGTCAGTTCATGGAAAATATCTTTCTTGGAGAGAATGCCCTTTGGGACTCCTTCAAAAGCAACTAGCAAGAAGCCTATATTGTGTTTATCGAAAACCTTTACGGCATCATATAAGGATGTTTCAGAATCTACCGTGATCAATTCCTTTGTCATAATGTCCTTGACCTTTGCAGTCATCTTGCCACTTGCTACCGCATCCCCGATGTCAGTGAAGGTAACTATACCGATTATCTCTTCATTATCTTTCACCGGTGCACCGTGTATACCATTTTCGACAAGTATCCTTGCAGTTTCCTGGATTGTTGCGTTTGCATTGATAGTAATGATGTCCATGCGTGCATAATTCTTTACGGGTTTCTTTGGTAGAGAGATCATCTCGTTTATTGAAAATACCAGGGTATTGTGAGTATCATCACGACCAACCACATCTCCACGGACAACCAGCTTATTTACCGGCGTCGGACCCATCTGGACCTTATCTCCCTGCTCGAAACTTTTGATATTACCAAGTACTTTAATTATACCATGACAGAGATCTGGATGTCGGACCGTCGTAAAACTTATTTCTGCTACTGTTGCACCGTTCACTATCTCATCATTACGGAAGATCGGCACCTGGGCCTCATGGTCCATTGCCGTAATGCTAAGTGCCTCATAGGCCTCACCTGTGGCTTTATACCCGCCTTTCGGACCGGGAACACCTTCTACAAGACCTAGTACCTTGAGAGACTGCATCTGGTTTCTAACAGTGCCTGGATTGCGATTTATAAGTTCAGCAATCTCCTCGCCTTTGACTGCGCGGTCTTTTTCCCTCTGAAGATTGATTAATGCTATGAGAATATCTTTTTGGATAGGAGCTAGCTCCATCAAATCACCGTTCCCTAAAACAATACTACAATACTCAAAAGAGATATATATATTTGTAGTATTTCAACTACACGATACACAAAAAGAATATATTCTTCAGGTAAGGAATACAAATTTATATCTTCAGGTGATTGAGCCCGGCAGGTAAAGAGAATATGATATTTGAAAAAATCCACACTGTCCCGACATCTGACGAATTGGTGGACAAGTCATTCAGGAGAGCAACCCGGGCAATGTCCGGAAAAAAGATCACAGGAAGGGAAACGTTACTCAAAGCAAACGAATCCATGGTATTGACTTCTGCCAATATACTCACGGACAATCTGGCAAACATAGTTCGCCGTTTTCCCACTTTTGAAGATTTACCTCCTTTTTATTATGAACTGGCCGACATTCTTGTAGGCGTTGACGAAATGAGGAAGGCACTCGCCAGAATAGATTGGGCCAGCGCCAAGATACACGAAGTAGCAAGGGAATATGTAGCCAAGATGCGCCGTTCAAAAGATCCCATGTCCTTAAGGAAGCAATGCTTCGGACGCCTCGGATCCATTATGGGTTCAATAGACAAGGAACTCAAATTTCTCAATGAAGCACGTAACAAACTCAGGAAACTTCCCGATGTTCACAACGAACCTACCATAGTAGTTGCAGGTTATCCGAATATTGGCAAGTCCAGTTTTGTTTCCATGGCAACCGGAGCAAGACCTGAGATAGCATCCTACCCATTCACAACAAAAGGAGTTTCCATCGGACATTTCATGGTTGGAAATGAGAGATATCAGGTAATGGATACACCAGGACTTCTTGACAGGCCAATGTCGGAAAGAAATGAAATTGAACTGCAGGCTATCACGGCACTAAAACACCTGAATGCTGTTGTCCTTTTCATCATAGATGCCTCTGAGACATGCGGTTATGAGATTCATGAGCAGGTTAACATGCTTGATGAGGTCAGAGAACAGTTTACACTACCCCTGCTAACTGTTGCGAACAAGTCCGACCTTCCCCAATTCAGAGAACTGGATATTTCTGATATGCAAATGTCCACAGCTACCGGAGAAGGAGTACAGGAAGTCCTGGAAAGACTGGTAGGAATGATTGAAAAAAGTGAGGAATAGAGGTTTCAGATTTAGATCTATACCTCTATGAATTTTTAATATATTTTTAACATTCAGAGAACGTTTTCCATTATTTGCAGAGCCTTTTTTATGTTTTCCTGGGATGCTGCGTAAGAAAGGCGAATATAACCATCCCCAAGGTCCCCGAAAGCTGTTCCCGGAACAACTATCACACCATTGGAAATCAATTTCCCTGCAATTTCTGCTGAGTCTTCAACTTTTGGAAATGCGTAAAAGGCACCCTTTGGAAGTTCACACTCCAAGCCAAGAGAATTCAGACCTTTAACCAGAATATCCCTGCGCTGCCTGAATTCTTCCCGCATCTGGATGACAGGATCAAGAGGTCCATTCAGAGCTGCAACCGCTGCCTTCTGGGCAATTGAATTGGCACATGCCT
Organism: Methanolobus sp. ZRKC2; assembly: GCF_045291185.1. Taxonomy (NCBI): domain Archaea; kingdom Methanobacteriati; phylum Methanobacteriota; class Methanomicrobia; order Methanosarcinales; family Methanosarcinaceae; genus Methanolobus; species Methanolobus sp. ZRKC2. Next base: position 1,825,516 of record NZ_CP146980.1, read on the forward strand.
GGACATACTGGTGCACCTTTATCATCTGCTCGGTATATTCACTTCTAGCAGCAACATAACCAAGCCTCCAGCCAGTCATAGAATAAGTCTTGGATACGGCATTCACAGTGACCACATTATCCGAATAACGAGCCGGGCTTATGTGCTCTCCTTCGTAAATGAAATGTTCGTAGACTTCATCAGAGATCAATGCGATACCCTGATCATCAGCAATCTCAGCGAATGCTTTCATGTCACTCTTGCTCTGGACAGCACCGGTAGGGTTTGCAGGAGAATTAACGATTAATGCCTTGGTTTTCGGAGTGATCCGTTCAACAACATCTTCGGGCCTGATTGTGAGGTCATCCCCAAGAGGAAGTGATGATACCTTTCCACCCATCAACTCCACAAGTGCATTGTAAGAAACAAAACCCGGATTTGCGATCATTACCTCATCCCCGGGGCCTACGAGAGAAGCTATGGCTATTTCCAGCGCTTCAGAAGCACCGGATGTAACAATAACTTCTTCAGGTGCAACATCGAAACTGTTCTCTCTTTTGAACTTGGAACTGATGGCCTGGCGAAGTTCCTGGATACCTGCTCCGTAAGTATAAGCAGTAAAACCATCATTTATAGCTTCAATTGCAGCCTGCTTTATGTGTTCAGAAGTATCAAAATCCGGCTGACCCAGGCCCAGATTTACAGCATCCGACCCTGCGGCCTCAAACATTTTCCGGATACCGGAAATATCTATATCCAGAACCCTTTGTGCAAACTTCGGACTGGCCATCATTTATCACCGTTACTCAATATTAGTATGTCTTGATTTCAGATCAGCTTCAGAAGCACCTGTTATATAGATCAGTTCTGCGATAACAGCGTCAAGGAATACACTTGCAGAAGTCTCAAATGAAGTACCCAGAGGTGTAAGGTAACTGTATTCACCACGCATATGACGTTCCAGATAGCCTCCTGCATCTTCCTTTGTCCTTCCGGGCAATTCGGCCACGACATCTGCAAGATTGCCAAGTTTCGATTCTTTGTTAGAAGTTATTGCTATCACAGTAGCACCGATATCCTTTGCAACCTTTCCCAGATCAGCAACTGAACGTGTCTGTCCGGAACCGGATATGGCGATCACCGCATCTTCATCACTTACGGCTGGAGTCGTTGTCTCTCCCACTACATGAGAAGAGAGACCAAGGTGCATAAGTCTCATGGCAAAAGCCCTGCCCACAAGACCCGACCTTCCTGCCCCTAATACAAAAACACGCCTGGCATTAAGAATCTCTGTTAGCATCTCTTTTATCGAATCGTTGTCAAGCTCCTCTGCTAATTTTTCAAGATGTACCGCCATCAAAAGAATAGAGGATTTTAGGTGCTCACATTCGGTCATATCTGTTTCTTTCATAATCGGATAACCTCACATAGGTAAAAAATGCATAACATCATTCATAATTCTTATCTTTTGAATCTTCTTTATAATTGATGTTCTTGATTTTCCAGCCCTTGATGTTACTAAGTTCTTCATGCAGACGCATGATATCAGAGCCATCGCCGGTCCAATAGCAATCCAGAACTGCGTTCTCATTCTTAAGTTCTCTGGTTACTGAGTTCGCAAGAGTAAAAAGAGCTTTTTTGCTTGAAAAAGGAACATTGAAAGTAGTCCTGTAACCATCCTCAGACCTTGCATAGGATACCAACACGTAACCATTACTTTCGAAATCCGTGATCTCATCAAAAGCACAAACCATCTCCAGTTCATGGACAGCAGCCTGATCTATCTTGGCAATACCAAGGAATATCTGGCCTATGACAACATCAGGAACCTGGCGCCCAAACCATATGGAGATTTTGCCGTATGTACACACTACATTCACATCATCCCTTCCCATCTCAAAGGATGAAAGGGGGAGGTGAGGAGATATCAGACTTTCTTTACTTTCTTTTGTCCTCATTAAGGTTCACGCAATTATTTGTGGTTAGAAACGAGAGCACTTATCATGTTACGATCTTTCTTCAGAGTCCTCAACTGATCCGCAGGACCGATAACCGTAAGTCTCGACTTGGTAGTATTCTTTTTCAATAACTTACCCAGGAAAGAGGTATCTACCTCTGATGGGTAGCTCTCCATCTCAATACCCGAAAAACCGTCAGGTTCGATAAGTGTCATTGTCATTTCAATAAGACTGGCTTCTTCTTCGGGACTCAGACCCTTCTCAAGGACCAGTATCTTACCCTCTTTGACCTCATCAATAATGAATCTGACCTTTTCAACAGGAGTCATTTCAGCAAGCCTGTGTTCCGATATCAAATCCATCTGGAAACCTTGCATCATGATCACCCAAACCTCTTTCCAATTTCTTCGTAGAAGGTATCTATGTTCTTTCCTTCAAGAGCGGATATAGCAACCATGGGGTGTTGTGGGAAGGCATCCCTGATAGTAGAAGGAGATGATTCAGGCAGGTCCACTTTATTGGCGACTATCAGAAGAGGAAGACTGCGAGCCTCCATATTGCCAATAACTGTCACATTAACCTGAGTGAAGGGATCTTCGGTCGCATCCATAACAAGAATAACACCATCCAGGTTTTCAAGCCACTTTACGGCTTCTATGACACCTTCGGTGGCCTCTTTTGCACGCCTTTTGGACTCGGCTTCATCCATACCCTGCTCCATGAACTCATGGAAATCGATCTTTGTAGCGAGTCCCGGAGTATCAATAATATCGAGGGTAATAGAGTTGCCATTGGTCTTTATGGTCACACCTTCCCTTCGCCTTGCCCGCCTAGTCTCGTGTGCAACATGGGAGACAGAACCCATCGCATCACCTGTCCAGTCCCTTAGAATCCTGTTTGCCAGAGTAGTCTTCCCGGCATTTGGAGGACCATATATTCCAATACGTGCATTCTGTTTATTAAACAGTTTTTTGAAGAGGTCTGCAAAATTCTTTTTAAACCTTTTTATTACGCCCATTCATTCCCTCCGTGCATCGGATTAGGATTTTTGAACCTTATTCCTAGTATAAACAATCATTTGCATATATTTGTTATTATATATGCCTGCCCCAATAATAGAATTTTAAGACGGCGGATCAAGTTTTCCTGTTAATTCCGGCTTCAAGTTCTGTGATCATTTTTGTCTTGCCATTGCGGAGTTTATTGCAATTTCAGCCACGTTCGCACCATAATCGCCGGTCCTGTCAATACTGTCAATTACCGTACCCATAGCAACTATAGCCTCACTTGACTCCAGTTTCAAGCTGGCTTCATTCAGTTTTGTAATCAGGGGAGAAAGCTTTTCGACCCTTTCAATAACCTGGTTGGCAAGATCAACATCCGAATTATAAAGGGAATCAATGGCATCTTCTACAATCTTGCGGGAAAGGTCACTTGTTTTTTCGACCATTGACATGATGTCTTCAGGTATGTTATTTTCCAGGGAGAACGTGACCCTTGCTATTTTACGTGCGTGATCTGCGATACGCTCAATTGGACCTGCAGCCATTCTTAGATCGTGATATTCATCTATAGACGTATCTGCTGCATCCGGCAATTTGGCCCCCCGCAGCACGGCCCTGTACTGCTTGGCAATCAACAGGAACAAGCGGTCAACATCGTCATCCCTGTGGTCTATATCAAGTGCAAGGTCATTATCAAGAGTTTTAATTGCCCTTATCGCATCCATATGCATGGAGTTTGAGATCAGGAACATGCGACGAACGCTTTTCTTAATGGATATCTCATCAGGATTAAGCAAATCCTGAATGACAACCTTTTTTGCAGTCTCCTCAATAATTTCCGGTCCTATCAGTTTATAGCACATTTCCCGGATTATATTCTTTTGATCTGCAAGTATGCGATCAGCCTTGATCTCAATTATATCGGAACCTACAAGATAAGCTGCAATGATATCTCTTTTAAGGACGGCATCCATCCTTCCACTGACATCGATTGTGCATCTCTTGATAGGAGGAGAATCATGAATGGGATCTATAACAAGTTTACCGTCAGGTTGCGGGTGCAAGGTGATCCTGCTTCCTGTTTTAATTCCAACTTTATCCGCCCAGGGTTTCGGAAGAGAAATTATATATGTAGAACCACCTGTCTGCTGAACTTTTCTTGTTTCTATTGTAATCCCTCTGTAATAATCGTTATTTCGACGAATATATAGAACACCTAGTACTATATATAGGTGTTCTTTTGATGGGGAGAGCAATATATAATAGATATCCATATTATATTACATGAACAATATAAAAATAAGTCCAAAAGATATTCCTCTTTTGAGAAAGATATTACCTCTTGTGTGTCTTACAATTCCATGGGAATTCTATTACTATACTGGCGACTATTCAAAAGGATGGGGAATCAAATTCTCTGTCCTTTATGCAAATTTCGACAGCCAGTATGGGACTCTTTTTGTAGATATTGTGAAGCAAATGACACTGCTTTCCTATGGAGGATTCCTACCTTCACTAAGAACAATCACCTGGTTTATAGCAGCTTTAATGTGCATTGCAATTGTATTGTATGAGCTTTTCAGGGAAAACATGGAAATTAAACTGAGTATCAGAACCACTGGAATAATACTGCTTGTTTGTGCATTCCTGACATTGATAAGTTCGGCTGCAGTATGGAACAGTTCTTTCAAGAGCATCCCGGTTGCCCCGATCTTCTTTGCATTAAGCAGCTATTTGCTCCTCCAAACAAGCAGGACCAAATATTCCGAAAAAATCCCTGAATGCAAGCATATGGATTCCTAACAGAAAATATTATACTCCCCGGAACCGATTCTGACACCAACGACAGCTTTCGATGAGTGGTTTGATGAGAGAATAAGAAGTGCAATGGATTTCCATCCTAGCTGGATATCAATGCTTTCATCAAAATTGACTTCCATGTCAAAGACAGCTTTTATTTTTGACATAAGTTTTCGGGCAAACCCGAGGACATGCTCTCCATCAAAAAAGGACACAGATTCAAGCACAGCAGCCAATACTGAATGGAGGTCTTCCAGAGAAAGGTCTTCTGCACAATCGACACCACAAAAATGCATACTTAGTCCTTTTGAATCTACCCAGTAGCAAGAACCTTCATTTCCTTTAAGATAGACTAAGTCATGATTCAGGCAATTTTGATTGAAATCAAAAGTGATCTCAAGATCCGATCTTCTCTTTTGAAGAAGAGCCGCTTTGGAAGGGAGATGGTTATTTTCACCCGAAGTTGTATAAACAGGAGCCATTTTTACACACATTTCTTTCACCTGAATGTATAAACAGAAGCCATTTTTACACACAATCCATATGCGGAAACAGAAGCTTTTCAAAATTTCTTTTTATTGAATAACGTCTGCTGATGATTATATAATTTATTCATTGATCTTTAGAATATATATATTAATCTTGAGCTAAGATTAGTTTAATAATATAATAAAATTAACAAATATAATATTTAAGTCCCAAAATTATTTATATAATAGAAGTATATACAATTTGTAAATTAAGTCAGGCGAGCAACAGGAACTCAAAAAACGTAGCTTGGGCCGCCTTAGTAAGAAAAAACCCTATTTTTTCTGATCAGGGATAGTTATATCTATGAACTAAAATTAGCTTAATGATGTAATATTATACTGAATAAATAATATTACGGCGTTTGTGCCATTTGCTATTATGAGTTCGAATGGCCTGATAAACCTACCCCAGTTCTCAGTCAATAAATACGCACTGAACAACCTATTTAACGACAGAAGAATAGCCACACTTCACCTCCTGAAGAGCTCCCTGCTTGTTTCGATCTCAGGTGCTTTTCGAATATATATTGCCTTTCTGCTCATCCAGGCAGAATACATTGCTTTGCACTGTGTTGCAGGAGCACTGATCATATACGCTGTTTATACCCTGGACAGAGCAATGGACACTGAAGAAGACGCCGTCAACAGAACAGAACTCAAAGGAGCGTCTAATAAAACAGCACTTTTGATATCGTTACTATGCTTTATCATAGGAGCTTTAATTCTTGCTGCAGGCGGACTGTTGGCAATTGCTTTTCTCCCACTTGTTACAGGTTATCTTTATACCAAAGGACTAACAGTGGGAAAATTCAAATTAAGGCTCAAAGGTAGCATGGGAGTCAAGAACACAATCGTAGGACTTACATGGGGAGCATTTATTGCAGGAATTGCAGGTGCATCGTCTGGAAATGTTCTGCCAACCCTTTTAGTATTCCTTTTCTTTGGAACCAAGCTTTTCGTCAATTCTGCAATATATGATTTCAAAGATGTCAAAGGTGATTTCCTGGCAGGAATTAAGACATTACCTGTCACACTGGGAGAAAAAAGAACGAGGAAAGTCCTGCTGTTAATGCATTTTGTTTCACATGCAGTGCTTATTTTTTTCCTGCTGAACGGAACTATTGGTTTTGAGCCGGTCATACTGCTCTATAGTCTGCTTGCAGGCATATTGACAATCAGGAACTTTACAAGACCTGTAGAAATAGAAAGCAAGGCCAGGCAAACAAAGAGACTCTTTCTCGTAGATGGAGAATCAAGCTCAATCGTAGGTCTGAGAGCAGTTTCTGGAATTGTTCTTTGAGGAGATATCAAATTGAAGTGACTCGACGAGACAGCTTTCTGTAGTGCTCGAAAAGGTCATTTCCCCATTTAATAGCCGAAGTATCATAACCAACCAGATCACTACGGGGATCATAGGAACCATTGGAAAAGAAGAGCGACAGGGAAAAGAAATAATCAGTAACCACAAAAGCAAGTCTAACATCCTCGATAACATAAAGTTCTGAATCGGAGGATTCAAGATAGATTTCCAGCTTTTCCCTGTGCTCCGTTGCGACCTTGGAAAAAACATTTTCCGTCAGTATAAGGGAAGTGGAAACATTGTTATTGACAAGCTCGACAAAAAAATCAGGATAAGTAGGAATAAAAATAGAAGATACACCTTTTAGCACACGGGATTTGTCAATATTCTCTTTGAATACCTTGTGTGATTCATAGATATTTTCAATGCTGTCTGCGACTACATCACATTCAAGAAGTTCCGACAGGTTTTCAAGCGAAGTTTCAGGAATATCATCAAGCATGTGTTCTTTCCAGAAAGTCTCATTCTTCTCTATAGTGCTCAATATATCCAGAAACGGTGTATAATGTTTCAGTATAGCTCTACCAATTGGCGTGATAGAGTAGACTTTGTCATCCTTGGAAATTAAATTTGAGTTCTCCATCTCTTTAAGTCTTGGGAATATCTCGGGCGAAGATACATCAAAATATTCTTTTATGTCGGAGAGATTTCGTGGTTCTTCCGCAAGCAAAAAAAGAATATCCTTGCGTTTTTCTGAATAAGTCAATATGCTTAACAATCCTTTTGATTTTTGATATCACTTTAACCACATCATTTCACTTGAAACTTAAAATCCGACCAGATAAAGTATGTTACTGTAGGAGAACGGAAGTTCTGATGGCTTATATACTTTATCAACGAAAAAAACTAAATAAATACCTCAAACCGTTTTTGAGTGTACCTGAAGTCCTTGATTTTCATAAGAATCAATTTAATAACTTAGACTAAAAATTAATGAAAGCAATGTTCCCGAAATAGGAAACACAGCATTCAATGAAGGAAATGCCTCATTCCGGTGAACACCAGAGAAACACCCAGCCGGTTAGCCGTTGATATCACTTCATCATCCCTGATGGAACCGCCTGGTGAAAGAATATACATAATACCATTTTCAGCGGCATGTACAATACTATCATCAAAGGGGAAGAAAGCATCTGAAGCCATTACACACTTCGAGAGGATCTTTTCACAATACTCATCAAAAGACATATCCGGCTTTTCACGCTCATAGATAACAGCCAGATTTTCCCTGGCCTTGGTGGCTGCAAGTTTCCTGATAGAATCCACCCTGTTGGGTTGTCCGGCTCCCATGGAGAGCATCATGTAGCATCCATCGGCATACTCAAAGGCAATGGTAACAGCATTCGATTTAACACACTTACATGCATGAAGACAGAATTCCGACAGAGGACGTAGCTCTTCAGGATAAGGTGTTTCTGTAACACAATCCCATTTTTCATATATGCCAATATTGCGGGCCTGTTTCAGCATCCCACCCAGAACATACTTATAAGTGTCCTGAACCTCAAATTCTTCATTCAATTCCGGCATTTCAAGAAGTCTCAGGTTCGCACTCTTATTTTTCAGGTATTCAAGAGCATCATGCTCAAAGCCCGGTGCAAGGATAATCTCGACGAATTTTCCGTTGAGGAACTGTGCAGATTCAAGGTCAAATACGGTGTTCGTACATATTATACTGCCATAGGCAGATATTGGATCACCATCCCATGCCGATCCGAGTGCCTGGAGAAGCGAATTTCCTGTTGCAAGTCCGCATGGATTATTGTGTTTTACAATTACAACTGCAGGTTTATTATGACCCAGTTCCTTGACTGTCTGCAGAGCATTATCAGCGTCAATATAATTATTATAAGAAAGTTCTTTTCCATGGAGCTGCTTCGTATTTGCAAGACTTGGACCGGAAACACCTACCTCTTTGTAGAATTTAGCATCCTGGTGCCAGTTCTCCCCGTATCTGAGAGTTACACCGTCATTGAAATTCATGCGAAGGACTTCCTCACCAAGCAACACTTTGCTAAGATAGGTATCGATGTTTGCATCATAATCTGCGGTATGCCTGAAAGCCTTGACAGCAAGTTTTTCCCTTGTCTTCTGGGAAACGATACCACTTGAACGTATTTCCTTTAGGAGGGAACCATAATCTTCAGGGTCACAGACCACTGATACAGAGCGATAATTCTTTGCAGCCGACCGCAGCATGGCAGGTCCGCCGATGTCAATGTTCTCGATGGCATCTTCAAGGAGGACACCTTCTTTCGAAACTGTTATTTCAAAGGGATACAGGTTCACTGCAACGAGGTCGATTAGTTCGACATTTACTTTTTCAGCTTCCCCCATATGGTCGTGATCGTCTCGAACACAAAGAATGCCACCATGTATCATAGGGTGAAGAGTCTTTACTCTCCCGCCCATCATTTCCGGAAAACCGGTAACTTCTGCAACATCTGTTACCTCCAAACCAGCTTCACGAAGAATACGTGCCGTGCCACCGGTTGAGATAATCTGTATGTCAAGTTTTTCGAGTCCACGAGCAAAATCCACAATACCGGTCTTATCAGAAACGCTGAGCAGTGCTCTTTTTACCAAAAAATCACCGAGTTAGATTCGCATCAATCATGTATAAGGTTTCTGGTCGTATAACAGTAAAAATAAAAAAATATATAGGAGAAAAATGCAAATACTGCCTTTTGTGATCTCAGGAATTAAATTTGATCACCGGACACACATCAATGCACTTTCCGCAATGCGTACAGCCCTTGCCTATCACAGCAATTCCTTTTTTCAGGCGAATTACGTTACCAGGACATTTTCCGATGCATACACCACATCCACTGCAAAGAAGTGCCCTGCGAATCGAAAATTCAACCTTCCTCATTAAAGACCTTGCCTTCTTATCAGTATCACTGCGTGCTGTCACTGTCCCGGAAGCAAAGACCTGGGCACGATCCTCATCCTGAAGCAGGGAAACCACACCTTCCATATATGCGGTCTTGCCAACAGCTTCCAGCATTCCTGTGTACTCCAGCTTTTCCAGATCGATAGCGGTATCAAATCCACCTTCTGCGGAGATACCACCCTGTTTACATGGGCGGTAACCTGAAGTAACACTGAAACTCAATTTCCCGGTACCACTGCTTTTTGGAACAAGGTTTATTCCCTTTTTCTTCGCAATCTCCTGCAACTGTGGAGGAAGTTTTTTCCAGCGCCAGAAGCCATGTTTAACCCATTCATCTGACAGGCCCATACGCTCTGCATAGGAAAGCAGGTAATCATTGAGCCTTTTTTCCATTTCCGGATGAGTTTCTTTTAGCCGGATCAGATCAGCCACCGAACACGAAGGACAGAGCCAGCAACCTATGCGGTCAAAACCATTCTCATACATCGGATTGTAGAGAAGCTTGTGCTTGAAGATGTACAACCATACGTGCATAGCTGTCCAATTCTGTATAGGCGCTGCTGCAACCTGATTACCAACCCAGGGATTTTTCCATACGCTCTCACTTTTGGCACGCGTATTAGACTCGTATTTTCTCTGGCCTATGAAAGTAAGGCATCCGTCATCGTAGTTATCATTTATGAGCTGTGTTATGGGACCCAGCTTACATACTTTACAACACCAGCGGACTTCAACGCTTGGAGGACCGAAATTATCAATGGAGTTCCAGAATGCTTCTCCCGAGCTGATAGACTTAAGCGGTTTGTCATAATGATTGGCAACATCAGTTGCGTTTTGCACTGTTTCAGGGAATTCGATACCCGTATCTGCGAACAGGAGCTCATAGTCATCAAGACATTCACTTACAAGATGCAGCACAGCAAGGCTGTCCTTACCCCCGGAATATGATACAGTTACAGGGCGATCAATTGAGGAAGCGACATTTTTTATGAACTTATGGGAACGCCTGACAAATTCCTGCAAATAATTCTCATTGGCAGCGACAGCATCATCCCATGTACGACCACCATCCGGAACTGTGACATCGGCAGGAGTTTCCTTGAACCTGACCTTTACGGCAACACCTTTGCCCCTTTCAAGCATGCGGGAACCATGCATACGAGCACGGCCTGTTGCCAGTACTTTTCCCTCATGGGTCAGCACTACAACTTCATCAGCTTCCTTTATCTGAGAATCGGCATCATTTATGCCGGGAGCTAACACGCTTGCACCACCCAGAATGAACTTCTCGGCACCTTCATCGATGACCACCCAGTTCTTCAGGGAAGCTCTGTCAATGCTATTGAATATGCGCCTTGCACCGTTAATTCTGAGTAAAAGTGCCCAGCGGAGATGTTCGATCTCAAAACGAATGTTTCCGAGTACCTCACCATCAACGATAATTTCGTCCATACGGTCATCATATGGAGACTTGTTCAACACCACCAGACGATCGTCTGCTATGAGAGGAGCATTGAACTGTTCTAATGCAACAGAATTTATCAAGTCTATCTCATACTTGAATGCAGGACGGATGTCCCCCGGAGGAGTTATTGTCACATGCTTTGTAGCTTTTCCGCAGGAACATTCTTTTCCAAGTACAGGGACGTTACAGGAAGGACACCAGTAAAGGAGCAATTCACCAAGATACAGAGGTTTTGACATTGTACGACCTCAAGAGTCAATGATTAAATAACTTTTGGGTACTAACGGCCTGTATATCAAAAGAATTTGGATGCAAGGGAAGAACGGACCTTGCACATTTCCAGGTAAGTACAATCATCACAAAGGGAACTTTCCTTCCTGTCAGGGAGGGAACCATCCTTTATTTTTCTTACTCTCCCCAGAATCTTCAATACTTGTCTCCGATCATCCGGACGGACACTGACATTCCTTATATTACCATGCCTGGCATAAACCACGATACCGGATCGAACAGGATTATCACCGCTTTCTTCCATAAGTATTGCAAGGGAAGCAATATGCAGCCGATCGTTTTTCCAGACTCCTTTTTCCGGGCATCGGCCCGTTTTGATAATCAGAGGGGATAAAGTGCCACCTATATCAATAACACATCCGGGTATACCGCTGAAAGCAAGCTTTTCCGAATGGAAAAGACACCCCGGTTCAGAGAATATCAATTGATTACGTAATTCATCTGCCGTTTCATCATCTATGAAATAAGATAGATTCTGAGATATTTCGCTGAAACAGGACCGTACACGGGAAATGGCTTCTTCCGTTACATCGGAACTGATACCTGCAAGTTCTTCCGGATAGATGATTGCCAGTTCTTCATTTATTCCTGAGAGCATTGTTTCCAGGTAAACTAAGATGTCATCGTCTTTTGACGAACATGTTTTCAAGAGATCAGAATAATTCAGGCCTACTTCCTTCAGGATCAGATGTTCAATGTGGGAAAACGTGCTTATTGGGAATGTTTCATGTCCACGGCAGGAGTAATAAACTTTCCTTGGACACAAGAGATATAATACGAGTTCAGAAACATTTACCTTAATTTTCTGATTTTTGAGAAACATATTTTTATAGTGGATACAGAACATAGTATATATAACCGAATGATTAGTAACAAATCCGGTTATTACATGATCGTCAATTAACGAACTTGTATTCGTTAAATATATATGTGAATCTATCCTTAGGAAAATAAAGCATGAAGGAAGACGAATCGCATGAAATGATTCGCCGGCGTCTTGCAGAAAAGATGGCAGGCGAGATTACCCTGTCTGAAAAGCCTGGCGAGGCATTGAAGAAATGGCGGTTGAACTTCGAGATTGCCCAGACAGACCTTTCAGGTTACCTGGGTGTTTCACCTTCGGTCATCAGTGATTACGAAAGCGGCAGGAGGAAATCTCCCGGTACGCTTATTGTTAGCAGGATCGTCGAGGCTCTTCTCGAAATAGACGCACAGCGAGGAGGACAGAAAATTCATGCTTATGAGGGGATGCTTTTCACAGAGAAAACATCAAAAGCCATTTACGCTACGTACGAATACACCTTTCCCATGCAGATGGCAAAGCTTGCAAGCCTTGTTGAAGCTGATGTCGTTCATAAAGGCATTGAAAAGCCACTGTACGGGTTCACGGTCGTCGACAGTAAAAAAGCAATTCTTGAACTTTCATCCCATGAATTCCAGAAACTTTACGGATGGAGCACAGAACGAGCATTGATATTTACAAAAGTAACCACCGGAAAATCGCCGATGGTTGCCATTCGAGTCACAAACCTGAAGCCAGGAGCCGTTGTTATACACGGCCTGCGTGGAAGTGAAGTAGACCTTATGGCAAAAAAAATGGCAGAAATAGACAGGATTCCTCTTCTTGCAACAACGATGGACATCGATGAAATGGTAGAAGCACTGAAAAAATACAGTGATTACCAAATTATGGAATAGTTCTAAGACTAAAACAGATCAGAACGGTGTTAATATGAGTGTAGGGATAGTCTCATACGGTGCCTATATTCCTAAATATAGGATCAAAATAGAAGATATCGCCCGCGTATGGGGAGACGATGCTGAAATTTTAAAAGCGGGATTAATGGTTAATGAAAAATCAGTTCCGGATGTTGATGAAGATGCAGCTACCATTGCAGTTGAGGCTGCAAGATCTGCAGTTAACAGAGCCGGGATCGATGCACAGAGAGTGGGTGCGGCGTATACAGGTTCGGAGAGCCATCCGTATGCAGTAAAGCCCACAAGTACAATAGTTGCCGAGGCAGTAGGTGCTACACCGGTGTTAACTGCTGCAGATTATGAATTTGCGTGCAAGGCAGGTACCGCCGCAATCCAGACATGTATGGGATTGGTATCCTCAGGTATGATAGACCTGGGACTTGCCATCGGAGCTGATGTAGCCCAGGGAGCACCCGGGGACGCGCTTGAATATACAGCTGCTGCCGGCGGTGTGGCATATGTTATCGGTAATAAGGAATCAGAACTTGCAGCTATTATTGAAGATACATATTCATTTACAACAGATACCCCGGACTTCTGGAGGCGTGAGGGAATGCCGTATCCGGAACACGGAGGACGCTTTACAGGGGAGCCAGGATACTTCAAGCATGTGACGAATGCTGCAAAGGGACTTATGCAGAAGATAGACACAAAACCTGAAGATTACGATTATGCAGTATTCCACCAGCCAAACGGCAAGTTTCCGTCACGTGCAGCTTCAATGCTTGGATTCAGTAAAGAGCAGATCAAGCCAGGGCTGGTCGTCCCAAGGCTCGGAAATACATATTCCGGCTCCTGCATGATGGGTATCGCAGCGACTCTGGACCAGGCAAAACCGGGAGACAGAATCTTTGCAACAGCCTTTGGATCAGGTGCAGGTGCCGATGCTTTCAGCATCACAGTCACCGACAAGATCGATGAGATACGCGACAATGCTCCCAAAGTAGAGGAATTGCTTGCAGATCCGATATACGTTGACTATGCAACATATGCAAGATATAAAGGAAAGATCAGGCTGGCGTGAGGTGAGAAAATGAGAGATGTTGCAATCATCGGTGTGAAAAACACTAAGTATGGAGAACAGTGGGACCGCTCCTTCAGGGACCTTGTTGTGAAGGCAGGTGTCGGTGCCGTTGAAGATGCCGGTATTACCGGTGATGAGATAGACTCCATGTTCGTCGGTAACATGAGCGGTGGACAGTTTGTGGAGCAGGAGCACATAGGTGCGCTTATTGCAGATTATTCAGGTCTCGCGAAGAACTTGCATGTACCTTCTACCCGTGTGGAAGCTGCATGTGCTTCCGGCGGGCTGGCACTGAGACAGGGAATCTATTCGGTGGCATCCGGCATGGATGATATTGTCATTGCGGCCGGTGTAGAAAAGATGACAGATGTGCCCTCAAATAAGGCCTCTTCCGCTCTGGCTGCTGCAGCTGACAGGGAATGGGAAGGTATCATGGGAGCAACTTTCCCCGGACTGTATGCTATGATAGCAAGGATGCACATGCACAAGTACGGCACTACCAGCGAACAGCTTGCAGCCGTTGCAGTCAAGAATCACCACAATGGCCAGTTCAATCCGATAGCACAGTACAAGAACAAAATCACGATCGAATCCGTACTCAATTCTATAATGGTCGCAGATCCTCTGCATATATTTGACTGTTCACCAATTACTGATGGTGCATCCGCAGTCATACTTGCACCTGCGGATATAGCCCATGAGTACACGGACACACCTATATATGTCAAAGGTACCGGCCAGGCAAGCGATACCATTGCACTGCATGACAGGAGAGATATTACAACTCTGGACGCATCTGTGATGGCAGGCAAGCGTGCATACGAGATGGCTAAGATGGGACCAAAGGACATTGACCTTGTGGAGGTCCATGACTGTTTCACTATTGCGGAAATATGTGCTATTGAAGATCTTGGATTTGCAAAGAAGGGAGAAGGCGGGACTGTTACACAGAACGGCGAGACAGCCATCGGTGCAAGGATACCCGTGAACACTTCCGGAGGACTCAAGTCATGCGGACACCCCGTGGGAGCCACCGGTGTGAAGCAGGCTGTTGAGATAGTAGAACAGCTTCGCGGAGAGGCAGGTAAGCGCCAGGTTGAAGGAGCAGAAGTAGGAATGACCCACAATGTGGGTGGATCAGGTGCAACTGCTGTTGTGCACATTTTCTCGAGGAACAGGTGATCACGATGTCAGTACCAAGATTTTGGAGAAAGCAAATCGCCAGGTATAATCTGGTAGGTACGCACTGCAAACAATGCGATGAATATTTTTACCCGCCACGCAACATGTGTCCCGGATGCAGGCGTGAAGGAGAAATCGAGGATTTCAAGTTCAGCGGAAACGGAGAGCTTGTGACATATACAGTGATCCATACCGCAGCAGAAGGTTTCGAGGGAATGACACCCTATGTACTTGCCATTGTCCAGCTTGAAGAGGGTCCAAGGCTTACTACCCAGGTAGTAGGCGAAGCAAAAGATATGCACATAGGCATGAAAGTCAAGCCTGTGTTCAGGAAGCTCGGTCAGAGCGGTGAGCGCGGCATGATATACTATGGTACAAAATTCGTCCCGGCATAAATGATAGAAATAGAAGTAAAAGCCCGTGCCGATCACGAGCAGGCAAAAGAGTTGCTCTTTGGCATGGGTGCTGAGTTTTTGGGTGTCCAGCACCACTGTGACACCTACTTTAATGCCCCGCACAGGGATTTTGCAAGCACAGACGAAGCCCTGAGAATACGCTCTGTCAACGGCAGGTCCGTAATGACTTACAAGGGTAAGAAACTGGATACCATATCCAAAACACGCGAGGAATTCGAAACTCCGGTTGACGGCGCAAACAGCCGCAGTATCCTGTTGGCCCTGGGTTTTTACGAATCCGGAATAGTCCGGAAAACACGGGAGATATTCAGCTACGAGAAGCTCATAATCTGCCTTGACAACGTAAAAGACATCGGCGAGTTCATCGAGGTTGAAATCACCGCCGAATCGGACGTTGAATTGCATACAAAAAGGATATTCGCCTTCCTGGAAAAATTCGGGATAGGGGAAGAGGATTCTATCAGGACTTCTTATCTTGAGATGATGCTTGGGTAATAGGTTTACAGAGGACTGTAGACTTTTAAAGTTTAATTCTTTGTTTTTATTGTAAACAACCTGCCAGAAACCAGCACATGTTGATGCATAAAGACTAATTTTATGTTTCAGGAGTTTCTATTTCAGGTGTTTTGATTTCAGGAGCTTTTTCATCGGAAGGAGTGTGGAAGCTTAAACTGATTTTTCCTGTCAGTAAACTAAAAGCGATGAGTACACATCCAATTACAAACAGGTAAACTGAAATATCCAAGTATGTAAAATCGTTGCAACAAAGAAAACATAGGTTTAGTGCAATATTGATTACAAATATGATGCCAGCGATCACTAAATACTTTGAAGTTTGTATCAATACTTGCTTGTAATCTTTATTATGCAATTTTATTTTTGGTTCTTCAACAAGTGGATTCAGCAATGTTGAATGTGTAAAGTTTAAAGTTGCAAAGGTGATTCCCAGTAAGACAGCAGAAGTCGTGAACAAAGAAAGAGATAAAGAAAAACTATTTGCTATCATGTCCTGCCTCCATCAACCAGCCCGTATTTTCTCAGACTTGCCCATGCCTCATCATACAAGGATAAATCAATTTGTGGTTTTGTTTCCATTAAGTACTGGCTTATTGTATCATCCTCAAGATCAGGATTTTGATGCTTCAACCAGTGCATGGAAGCAAGTAATTCTAAATATTGCTGATCATCCTTCTTTTCCCCTATGAACTGTAAAAATTCCTTGAATCTTGATTCTACTTTTTCGTCCACAAACCTGCTAGGTATTAAATCCCGGTAACTATCCTTTAAATCGTATCCTATCTTGGTTAGATCAGGGGAGTATGGTCCTCTTTTATACCATGAAAATTTACCACAGTCAAGATTTACACCTACAAAAACCTCAATTAAATAGACCGTTTTTTGGAAAATTAATCGGTTTTCAAATGAATCCATATTAAAATTTCCAACTCTCTTCAAAATGCTGCCAAGATATGCAACCTTTTCATGACCCTTCATTCCAACCACTTCGTTAAAGTCATTACATTGCATATAATACATTTGTCACCAAAGTGAAAGTAATAATCCAAACATTGCTGCATCTCATGGTAATATTTCTTTATTCTTGATACTGAAAAAATGATAATCTTATATGAAGAGCCTCAAAGAATTGAACATAAGTATAAAACTAAATTTCAAGAAAAATCAAAATTCGGATGGACTCTCAAAGCCCACCCTCAGCAAAAAAGAACTAAAAGCCGGGTTTACCTGATACAGGAACCCGGACCCATTTCCTTATCGGTAGTCAGCAAAGACACCCGCTCACCTGCATCCGCTGCCAGAAGCATTCCCCTGGACTCGACACCGCAGAGTTTCACAGGCTTTAGGTTGACAAGCACGTTCACGATCTTACCTACCATCTCTTCAGGTTCGTAGTATTCTGCAAGACCTGCAACTACCTGTCTTGGCTCCTCATCACCGATATCGACTTCCAGGCGTAGTAGTTTCTTGGATTTCTTGATCTTCTCAGCTGTCACGATCTTGCCGACCCTGATATCAAGTTTAGCGAAGTCATCGTATTCAATTTCGTTTTTGTATTCCATAATTTCTACTTCCTCAATGCCTGCTTCCTTTGCCATTGCATCCTTTATGCGCTTTGCAGATATCTTTTCCATCTCCGCAATCTTGTCGTCCTCAAGCTTGGTGAACAGGATATCGGGCTTTGCCAGTTTTGTACCGCTTACTACAGGAATAGTTGCTTCCTCGTAAGTCGCCGTGTGGACATCGGATTCCATGCCAATCTGCTTCCAGGCTTTCTCCATGCTACCCGGGGTCATGGGTTCGAAAAGCAGTATCAATGCCTTGGCGAGCTGTACGCAGTTCTTGATGACCCTGCCACAGGCCTCTTTGTCTTCCTTGATAAGCTTCCAGGGTTCGTTTGACTGGAAGTATGAATTACCGTATGATGCAAGGGCCATTGCCGTATCAGCAGCCTTCTTGAACTCATAGTCCGCATTTGCCTTTACCACTTCTTCTACAGTGGAACTGATCTTTTCCATTACCTCAGGGTCAATGTCACCTTCAGGGATTTCACCGAAATTCTTGAAAGCAAAGAGCAGGTTCCTGTACAGGAAATTGCCCAATACACCCACAAGCTCGGTGTTGATCTTGTCCTGGAATATCTTCCAGGAGAAATTGACTTCCTTTGTATGTGAAGTATAACTTACAAGGTAGTATCTCAGAAGGTCAGGATGGAAACCATGATCCAGGTAATCCTCTTCTACCCATACCACATAACCGCGGCTCTTTGAGAAAGTCTTGTCCTCGATCTTCACCATGCCTGATGCAACAACTGCAGATGCCTGGCTGTAGTCAGCTCCCTTGAGCATTGCCGGCCAGAAAATACAGTGATGGTAGATGATGTCACCTCCAATGAAGTGAACTATCGGGCAGTCACCCTTCCAGAACTTCTCCCAGTCTCCACCGGTAGCCTCTGCCCATTCTTCCGTAAATGCAATGTAACCGATGGGAGCATCCACCCATACGTACACAACAAGATCGTCATGTCCGGGGAATTTCACACCCCATTCAAGATTTCTTGTAATGCACCAGTCCGTAAGCTCCTGTTTTACCCATCCAAGTGCATAATTACGCGCATTCAGGGTTCCGCCAAGGTGTTCCAGGTGATCAAGCAGGAAGTCATTGAATTCCGAAAGCTTGAAGAAGAAATGTTCCTGTTCCTTATACTCAGCAGGGCCTCTGCATATAGTACATACAGGTTCCTTGAGCTCCCCGGGTTCTAAGTGCTTGCCGCATCCCTGATCACATTCGTCACCACGGGCCTGCTCTCCGCAGTGGGGACATGTACCTGCAACATACCTGTCAGGCAGGAAACGGTCACATTGAGGGCAATATGCTATCTCTATTATCTTGGGGTAAACATAGCCTTTCTCGATAAGCCTATCAACAATATCCAGTGTACGCTTGTGGTTTGTTTCATCATCTGTAGTCCCGAAAGCATCGAATTCCACTTCCATTTTCTTGAATACCTCGTCGAAATGGACGTGGTACTTCTGGACAAGTTCTTTAGGTGTAATCCCGAGCTCTTCGGCATTCACAACGATCGGAGTTCCGTGAGTATCGGAACCACAGACAAAAGTTACTTCCTGTGAGTTCTTTTTAAGGGATCTCACATAGATATCAGCGGGAATATATGTTCTTAGATGGCCAACGTGTGCTTTCCCGTTGGCATATGGAAGACCGCATGTCACAAGTACGGCCTTTTCGGAAGGAATATCTGGCATGTATTTTCTCCGTTATGGCTATGGTCAGTATATCTGATGTTGATTGCCTGCAATTATAAAATATATTTCGCTTGCAAAACACACAAGCTTTTTCAACATTCAGGCTCATTTTATATAGAGGATGGAATTTACTGATGAGCGGAAAATATCCTGATAGCAGAGAGGGATCTTCGGATGATGCCGAATATCATACATATCCCTATTCTTATGGCGAAACCGGACAGGATGGGCAGGGCCAGCACAACACCTTTGAAGAGGAAAAAGAAGAGCCGGTAAAAAAAACGAATACATCAGCCGGTGGGCAGGCAACAGTATCTGAAAAGGATATGAACCAAAATAGCAACAGAGAGAACAATTCATCCCCTCCTGATGTTCCTTATAGCGGTAAGGCACCTGCATCAGGAAAAAAAAGTCGTAAATGGCAGTACTTAGCAATCGTGGCTGTTCTTTTACTTATCATCGGATCGAGTTTCATTATCATTTTCCAGGCTTTCAGCGGTGAACTTTATTCATCGAGTGACAAGATAGCAGTCATCTATGTCCAGGGAACCCTGGTTAGCAGCAGTGTGCCAGGAGGCCTTGGATACGCAACATCCGAAGACATAGTTGAAAGTATCCGGGAAGCAACCGCTGATGAAAATGTAAAAGCCATAGTGCTGCGTGTTAACAGCCCAGGAGGCTCATCTACCGCAGGAGAGGAAGTATACTCCGAAGTAAAAATGGCTAGCGAAAGCGGTATACCCGTGATTGTATCTATGGGTGATCTTGCAGCCAGTGCAGCTTACCACATATCCTCGCCGGCAGACCTTATAGTTGCCAATCCGTCCACAATGACAGGAAGCATCGGTACCATATGGATGTTCCAGAATCTTTCGGGATTTTATGATCAGGAAGGAGTCGACATTTACGTAGCAAAGTCAGGAGAGTATAAGGACATGGGCGGTACATGGAGGGGACTCACAGAAGGAGAAAAAGAGTATGCTAACAGAGTCGTCGCCCAGGTATACGGTAACTTTGTGGAAGATGTCGCTGAAGGCAGAAATATGAACGTCGGAGAGGTTAAGGACATTGCAGACGGCAGAATCTATACGGGAGAGACAGCCCAGGAACTGGGCCTCGTAGATGAAATGGGTAACTTCTATTATGCCCTCGACAGGGCAGCTGAACTGGGAGGAATAGAAGGCGAGCCAACTATTGTCTATGTGAACAGGCCAACACTGTCAAGCCTGCTCTTCGGTTCAGAGGCTGGTACTTCAGTAGCAGTTCAGGAATTCCTGAGCTATTACGAAGAGAGCCCATATGGCCAGTTAATCTGAGATAAAATGCCTTTCACACCATTCCATCTCGGACCCGCCTTTCTTCTGGGGGAGATATTCGAAAAGAAAATTTCCCTCATTTCAATTCTTCTGGGAAGCACCGTTGTAGACCTGAGAGCAACATACTGTCTCTTTGCCGGATGCCGGCCCCTTCACGGACCACTGCATACATTTTTGGGTGCAACCACAGTTGCTTTTCTACTATCATTGCTGCTGTTTTCGCAAAGGAAATGGCTGCAAAGAATCACTGATAAATTGAAGATAGAACAGAAATATTCATTCATGTCTTTACTGGCAGGTTCTCTCATAGGAACCTGGAGCCATGTGTTTCTTGATTCTTTTCTTTACACGGACATCAGGCCATTATGGCCTCTTACAGCAAACCCTTTAGCTGGAATGTCGGCATCAGGCACAATTTATGCACTTTGTCTGCTCTCATTCCTGCCTGCAATAGGGATTTATTTCCACAGGTACCGGAAAAGACAGCATCACCTTTCATTCTCTAAAAATAAAATAGAAGCAGAATCCTCCTGAGCTTCATCGAAGGCCTGCACATTCCTGATGCCTGAAGCATCCTATAACATGATCATTGACCATTCCCACAGCCTGCATGAAAGCATACATTATAGTGGGCCCGACAAAATTGAATCCCCGTTTTTTCATATCTTTACTTATCTTTTCGGATAATTCAGTCTTTGCAGGGACATCAGACATCGATTCCCAGGAATTCTGTATGGGTTTACCATCCGGCAGAAACGTACTGAGATAATTATCAAATGAACCGAACTCATTCCTTACTTCAATGAATGCTTTTGCATTACTGACTGAAGAAAGTACCTTCCTCCTGTTTCTTATGATACCTTTGTCCTGCAGGAGTTCCTCTACCTTAGTCTCATCGTAAGCTGCAACCTTGTTGTAATCAAAACCATCAAAGGCCTTTCTGTAGTTCTCCCTTCTCTTGAGAATCGTATCCCAGCTAAGTCCTGCCTGCGCTCCTTCAAGTATCAGGAACTCAAACAATTTCCGGTCATCATGCTCGGGCACACCCCATTCGGCATCATGATACTCTATTTCATGCTCGTTCATCTCAGCCCATTCACATCGGGTTTCCATATTTTAAAAAAGACAATCAAACGTTTTATATTTTCTTATTTCAAATTTCATATGACAAGAGAATATCAAGGCTCTGATCATGAAGGAAAGTCCATTTAATATCCATGCGAAAAAATATGACAGGTGGTATGAAGAACACCATGCGGTCTACGAATCCGAACTTGAAGCCATCAGAGAAGTACTTCCCGAGATTGTACCCGAAAAAAGTCTTGAAATAGGAGTTGGGACAGGAAGATTTGCATCAGCTCTGGACATCAGTTACGGACTTGACCCTTCAGAGAAGATGCTGGAAATTGCAAAAAAACGTGGAATTGAACTTATCAGGGGAGTTGCAGAAGAGCTGCCCCTGAAAAATTCATCTGTTAAACTTGTGCTGATGGTCACGTCCCTTTGCTTCACAGATAAAGAAAGAACACTCAGGGAAATACGTCGTGTACTTATACCCGGAGGTGAACTTATTGTTGCATTCATCGAACGTGACAGCCCTCTCGGAGAAGAATATAGAAAAAAAGCACCAAGAAGTAGTTTTTTCAGAAATGCAAATTTCTATACCACAACTGAAATCATAAGCAATCTCAAAGAAAATGGTTTCCAGGAATATCATATAAGACAGACCCTGTTCAAACCCCTCTCTGAAATCAAAGTTTACGAAAAACCGGAAGAAGGCTTTGGCAAAGGTTCTTTTGTTGTCATAAAGGCAATAAATATAAAAGACAGGTAACCAATCTTTTCTATATCATTCTTCCAAATCGACGTGGGGTCATGGGATGAACGGAATAGGGAAAGAATTCATAGAAAAAACCAAATTCCAGTACGCTGAGCATTCGGACCAGTCACTTGGATATCCTCAGCCTCCTCTGGAATCAGTAACCGGGGAAGAAGGGCAAATATTCGATCTTCCGGAACCAAAGAATATTCAAGTTAACAGGACAGATCTCAGGGAGGTCATCGAAAGCAGGAAAAGTACTCGAAGCTACCTTCTTGAATCAATTTCCCTTGAAGAGTTATCATACTTGCTCTGGTGCACCCAGGGTGTCAAGCATATAAAAAGTTCGGTAACCTTCAGGACAGTACCTTCTGCAGGAGCCAGGCATGCACTTGAGACTTACATACTTGTGAACAACGTGGAAGGACTTGAGAGCGGGCTATACCATTTTCTTCCCATAGAGCACAGGCTTGTTCAGATACAGGCTGGAGAACATATTGCAGGAGATATCAAAACCGCCTGCCTTGAGCAGCCTTTTGTAATAAACAGCGCTGTCACATTCATCTGGACTGCTGTGCCTTACAGGATGGAATGGAGGTATGGTGAAAGAGGATACAGATATCTGCATCTGGATGCCGGGCACGTCTGCCAGAACCTTTATCTTAGCGCGCAGTCCATCGATTGCGGAGTTTGTGCAATCGCTGCTTTTCTTGACGACAACATGAACACACTGCTCAAAATCGACGGCGAGAAGGAGTTTACCATATACATTGCAACGGTAGGTAAAACATTAACATGAAAAATAAAGAGCCGACTTATGAAACTGTAACAAATGAACTCATGCAAATACCGGGAGTCGGGAAGACTATCGCGGATGATCTCTGGAATCTGAACATTCGTAGTATTGCAGACCTGAAAGACAAAAATCCTGAAGAACTCTATCAGCAGTTATGTGACTTTCAGGGAATTCATGTGGACAGGTGCATGCTCTATGTTTTCAGATGTGCAGTCTATTTTGCATCAAATGATGAACATGACCCGCAACTGTTGAAATGGTGGAACTGGAAGGACTAGGTCCTTCGAATTCCTTTGATTTCAAATCTCCAGTTCAATCCCCAGGTATTCTTTTATTATCATATAGGCCATAGCCGGAGGGAAGGCTCCGGCCTCGGTGACCATAAGATCGATGTATTCGGCAGGTGTAACATCGAATGCCGGATTACTGACCTTTACATTCGGAAGCTCTGTCAATATCTCAGGATCAATGACTTCCTCACTTGCACGGTCTTCTATCTCGACTATTTCCCCGAGTAGGGTTCTGGGACTGAACTTGTAGGTTTCAGCCGCCACAATCACATTTTTACGGGCTTCCTGTGCCGCCAGTGCAAGCTGAGAGGTACCTATCTTGTTTATGAGGGCACCGTTGACAGAAATAGAATCCGCACCAACTACCACAAGATCTACTTTCTTCATGGTAAGCCTGACAGCAGAATCCACAATCAGTGTAGTGGGAATTCCATAATCATTCAGTTCACGAATTGTAATGAAACCCTGCCTTCTTGGACGTGATTCCGTAGCTACCACCGAGATATCCTTGCCCTGATCAAAAGCAGTCTTGATAATAGAGAGGGCAGCATGGGAATTACAATGGGTCATAATCACATCTCCATCATGAATTCTCTGGGCACCGATCCTGCCGATCTTGTCCAGTGCTTCCTCTGCATTCTTGATGAAACTCTCCGAGTTCTTTACAATTTCATCGATAGCATCATAGACATTTGTAGCACTATGTCTTTTTGTCAGGGTAACAGCATTGGGAAGAGAAACAGCCGTAGGCCGGGTGTCCACAAGTGTTTTTGAAGCTTTCTCGATTTTTGCATTGAACTCATCTATGTTCAGTGAACTGAGGGTTCTTGCATAATCCCTGAGTGCAGCTGAAGCTGCAACAGCTATCCTTCCCGCGCCACGGATCTCCATTGTGCATATCTTTTCCGCTATGTTTTGTAGATCATCCATGACTATAAGTTGGACTTAAAGAATTTATATCTAGCCTGTGATGAAAAAAATAAGAGGCTTTTAATCAAAAACAAGATTATCTGTACTGCCCCAAAGCAAAATCAGACGGAAACACTTTTATTCTGTTTGAATTTTTTATAATACATACACTTGATGAAAACATAAGGAGTTATTAAGGATATATTTTAGTTTCTATTCTGGGACACTGATATTTTCCGGGCTGGTGCTCTTAGGACTCGCACTCTATATCAGAAAGTTCAAAGAAAATGATGGTGTAGATCATTTCTCTTTTTTCCTTATAGCACTTGCCATCTATTCGATATTCTATGCACTGGAGATATCATCGATTCAAATGGAAGCTGCACTTTTATTCTATAAGATACAGTACCTCGGAATATCGTTCATACCGGCTTTTTTCCTGCTATTCTCCATGAGCTATACAGGAAAAAAGCATTTGATAACACCAATGGTGAGAAACAGCGTTTTTGTGATTTCTGCTATCACAATCTCCGTAGTGATAACTAACGAGGTGCATCATCTGTTTCACAAGAACGTCATTTTTAGTTCTGTGGGTCCATTCTATAGTCTGGTATTTGAACCGGGGATTTATTATTGGTTCTACCAAACTTATTCTACCATCTTCATAGTGTTTGGTATTGCACTTTTCTTTAAGATGTGGGCTCAGAGCAAGTTCCTCTTTAACAGGCATCTGCTTATGCTTATAATCTGCTCAGCACTTTGTTTTTCAGTCTATGTGCTTTACCTGGCAGGTTTCTTCCATAAAGGGGTGGACCCTATACCATTTGTCTTCACTGTCGGTGCGCTGATTGTCTATATCGGCATATTCCACTACAGACTCTTCGATGTAGCACCCCTGGCCCGCAGTTTCCTTTTTGAGAATGTTCCTTCGGGTGTAGTTGTTCTCGACAGAAAGGACAGGGTGATAGATATTAACCAGGCCGCAACAAAATACCTGAGCACGTCTGCAAAAGACATGGGCAAACATGCTTCGGAAGTCTTTGATTTCTGGACTCAGTTTCCGGATTCCGAAAAGGACAGAATTGGAGAGGAAAATCTCGAATTAAAATACACCTTTGCAGGTACAGAGAATTGGTTCACTGCAAATCTTCTTTCACTTCATGACGAGCATGGCAATATCCGTGGAAGGATGATAGTTCTGGACAACATTACTGACAGGAAACTAGCAGAGGAGACGCTGATCAAAAGCAAGCTTATGGCTGAAGAGGCGAGCAGCATGAAAAGCGAGTTCCTTATGAACATGAGCCATGAATTACGTACTCCTCTAAATGCTATAATTGGTTTTTCACAATTACTTCAGGAACAAACTTTCGGGGATTTAAATAATACACAGACAAAGTATTTGACTAATGTCGAAATTGCAGGCAAACATCTTCTTGATTTAATCAACGGCATTCTTGACATTTCCAGAATAGAAGCAGGCCAGGCAATACTGGAATGTGAAGACTTTCCCGTCCCGGACACACTGGAAGAAATTCGCAAGGTGATATC
This sequence comes from Methanolobus sp. ZRKC2, assembly GCF_045291185.1. Taxonomy (NCBI): domain Archaea; kingdom Methanobacteriati; phylum Methanobacteriota; class Methanomicrobia; order Methanosarcinales; family Methanosarcinaceae; genus Methanolobus; species Methanolobus sp. ZRKC2. The sequence continues at coordinate 1,851,639 of NZ_CP146980.1, forward strand.
ACCGCTGGCTATCAAGAAAGGAATAAAACTTACAATTGAACATGAATCCGAAAAAACTCAAATATGTGCTGACAGGAAGAAGTTCAAGCAAGTTGTGTACAATCTTCTTGGTAATGCTATTAAGTTCACACCGGAAGAAGGTGAGGTAAAGTTAATTTCCGAAGATACCAATGACGGAATCATTGTTTCTGTTTCAGACACTGGCATCGGAATTGCCGGAGACAGGCTGGAGGATATATTCGAACCCTTCAAGCAAATAGACTCTTCGACCAGCAGGAAATACCAGGGGACCGGTCTTGGGCTTGCTCTTGCAAAAGAGTTTGTCGAAATGCACAGTGGAAGTATTCGGGTTGTGAGTGAGGAAGGAAAAGGAAGTACCTTTATATTCACCATCAAAGACCAGAAATGTTGCAATGATGGGAATATTCAAACATTTCAATCGCAATCTATGCAATAAAAATATTTTCAATCATAAAAAAGCCGTTAAGGGCCAACATTAAGACTATTTCAAAGACAATCTTCTCTTAGAACAGCAAGACAGTTTTAAACAGTGCCAGCATACAATTATAGTAAATGGGACCGGAAGATGGGAATTAATGCCTGAAAGAAGATCGGAAAGCGATGATATTCTTATGCGCTGGATGAGATTGGAAGTCAGCAAGATAAACGAAGGAATAGTCACAGAGCGCAAAAGCCTTGCTCAACTTCTCCTTGAAGAGAAGCCTGCTTCAAAGACAAAAGCAGGAGATGAACACCTTTTCAATAAAGAAATCCTAATATTTCTCCGGGATAATCTCCCCAAGGAGTTTCATTATAAACTCAAGCTGCCTATCCTTTTTTTCTACAGCATGAATGTACCTGACAACTGTTACCTTAACGATCCCATTGTTCTCCACGCTCTCCAGATATTAGGGGACTTCAGCAAAATGCGCCGTATGCAGAAGGGGAAAATTTGGGTAGGCAGGTCTATTGCATATTCAATTGCGAAGAAGTATCCTACAGCCATACAGATAGTAATGGCATGATATCTGCTGCCTTAAGCGAACAATAAATCATCAATGGCAAATATAAGAGGATGTAATTATATTCTCATAATCTTACAGGTAATCATCATGAATACTATTTCATCCGTCAACCCTGCAACAGGAAAAATGATCGGCGAAGTGGAAATGCACTCTGATGAGCAGGTCAGCCGGACGCTCAAAAGGTCCGCTGATACGTTCAGGGAATGGAAAAGCACCGATGTTTCCGAGCGGAATGAACTTCTGCACAAGTTCGCCGATCTTTTACGTGAAAATAAGCAGCAATATGGAAAACTCATCACAGCTGAAATGGGAAAAGTCATCAAACAGGCTGTTCCAGAGGTCACCAAATGTGCTGACATGTTCGATTATTTTGCTGACAAATCGGAAAGAATGCTTGAACCCGAGCCTGCGAAAGAAAACTCATGTGACTCCATGATACATTACGAACCTATGGGCACCGTACTTGCCATAAAACCCTGGAACTTCCCGTTCTGGCAGGTGCTAAGTGCAGCAGCCCATGTGCTGGCAGGTGGGAATGTCATGCTGCTCAAGCATTCCAGCTATGTGCCCATGTGCGCACTGGAAATTGAAAACATCTTTGTTGAGGCAGGATTTCCAGAAGGTGTCTTCCAGACACTGCTCATAGATGGGGAAACAGCATCCTCACTCATCTCAAGAAATGAAATCAAGGCCGTATCCTTCACAGGTGGATATGATGCCGGCCAGAAGGTTGCCGAAATTGCTGCTCGTAACATGAAGAAGTTTGTGCTGGAACTCGGAGGCAGTGACCCTTTCATTATTCTTGATGACGCAAATGTTGGGATGGCTGCAAAGGTCGGAGTTGCGAGTCGTTTCATCAATACCGGACAAACCTGCATAGCTGCCAAGCGTTTCATTGTTGCGGAAGACGTGGCAGAGGAATTTACAGAAATGTTTGTTGAAGAGACACAAAACCTGAAAGTCGGTGACCCTATGGACCCTGAAACGGATATCGGGCCGATGGTAAGGGAAGAACAGGTTAAGATACTGGAAAAGCAGGTCAGTGATGCAATATCAAAGGGTGCAAAAGTTCTCATTCCCGGTGGAAGAATGGAAAATGAGGGTTATATGTATTCCCCAACAGTTCTGGGAGATGTTAGCAGGGATATGAAGGTTATGAGGGAAGAGACATTCGGACCCCTCGCACCGATAATTACCGTGAAGGATGAGAGCGAAGCTATTGAAGTTGCAAATGATTCCGAATTCGGGCTGGGTGCCAGCGTATGGAGTCAGGACAGAAATCAAGCCATGAGAATTGCATCTGAACTTGAGACAGGCATGGTTGGAATCAATGCCTTCTGCAAACCTGAAGCCTGCCTTCCATTTGGAGGAGTAAAGAAAAGTGGCATAGGCAGGGAACTTTCATGGCATGGGTTCTATGAATTCATGAACATTAAGTCAATAAAGATGATGTGATAATTGCCATCATGATTCCTGCCCTGATAGCAGGATCATATTTCTTTTTCCATCGTATAATTCACCAGTATCTGCCCGTTTCTGAGGATATGGTTTTCATTCAAAATGCAAAAACCCATTTTCTTAAAAAAAGGCACTGCCAGCTTTGAAGCTTCAACACTCATCTTCCGAATCGACTTTTTTATGGCGATTTTCTCTATGTGATCGTAAAGGAACTTTCCCACCCCTTTACCCTGATATTCCGAAGCTACATAGGCATAATCAATATGACCATCAGGGTCCATGTTCATGAAACCGACAATTCTTCCATTACAGAACGCAATATATGGTTTTTTGCACCTTAGGATTTCAGCCCACTTCAAATAATCCGGTGGTGTCGGAGCCCATGCTTCTTTTTCTCTTTCTGAATAGAAAGATGAATCTATCATATGTACGATCCTGTGAAAAAGATCAGCTATCTCCTCAGAATGCTTCTCCGAATAATCAGTGATCATTAAGTTCTGTTGCATGGTTTTCACAAACAGTTCTGATCAGTTATACCTCATGTCATCTATCAGATAAAAACAGAGAGCAAAAATTTCCGACTCATAAATACAACAGGAAAAATACAATTGAATGAAAGCATTTAAGCTTCATTTCATCTTTTTATTCATTATATTCATAAATCTACCATTGCTTATCGGATGATGACTTATTATCTCACCATTGTAAATAATGCAAAAAGTTCCAAAAGCACACGGAGAGTTCTGAACAGCATCCGAATCTTCAAGTTCGACCAGATCAGCATCCAGTCCGAATTCTTTTTTTGCAGATTCAAGGATAGCATTCACATTCTTTTCGGTGTATGGACACTGGACAGAACGCATGACAACCAGACCATCCTGATAGTCCTCTAGCTGCTGCTTCATTTCCCTGAACTGAGGATTTACTGCATCTTCATTGAATTTTAGTACCATTAACTCAAAATCAGGCTTTGCTTTATCAACCGAAACAAATCCTTTTTTGACAAAAATGTCTTTTTTTACCATGAATGATCCTTTTCTCGTGACAACAGCGACTCCATCCATGTTCTCATTTTTTGCTTCTTTGATGCATTCTTCAATCATGGAAGAAGCGTAACCTTTTCCTTTGAAATCTTTTTTGAATCCTACAAAGATACAATGGATGAACATGTATCCTTCAGCATCCACGGGCCTGTGAGCATACTCACCTGGAATATACTCAAGCATTCCCTGATAACCACCCTTTTCGGAAATAAGGGCTTTTATCCTCAAACCCTTCGGATAGTACTCTTTGAACCAGTCTATTTTCCTTCTCAATTCAAGATGTTTTTTCACATCTTTGTACCCGCAGACCCCGTATTCAGAAATGTTTTCCGGGGTCAGGTCTATAATTTTAACATCGTCCATGCTAATAATTATCAATCTTTGGGTTAAATGTCTTTTTCTATATTTTTAGCTGTTTTTGGTTCAGAATTAAACCTAATTTTTCTACATTACTGGCTATTTCATCAACAATCTTGTTCTTCTCTTCTTCTGATTTATCTTCTGTTGCGGTTTTCATTAGAGGTAAAACATTTCAATCATTAAGTTTTCGCTCTCCACAACTATAGCAATAGCCCTTATGAACACAAACAGTACCCCCACATTTGGCACAAGTCCATCTTGTTATTTCATTTTCCAGGAATTCCACAATACCGAATTCCCTGATATTCTCAAGGTTATCTATTATGCTCATGCTGTATTTAGTCCGATAGGTTTTGTCCAGGCCCTTCAGTCTTTTGCAGGGAAAATCCTCGCATTCAAAACAAAATTCTGCATCACCTTTGCAGAATGTAGTACAATTCTTGATCTTGCAGCCCGTACGACTGATTGGTTTGTTGTCATCGGGACCCCTGCATCCAGGACATTTATTTCTCTCCCTCAGATACACCATGCAAACACTACAATTTATTCCACAGGGAGCTAAAAGTGAGATATCGTTTGAAGATTCCATAACATTTTCCACTATTTTTTATTTTCCAGAGCCGCTCCGACAGTTATACACATCACAGGAATTACCACATATCTTAATCCGATCTGGGTAAAATAATCCTCAAAAGGCATATCCCACATCTGAACCAGTACTATCAGGTCCATTAGTATGTTTATAAAAAACCATACTAATCCAAGGATAATGCCTTCCTTTAAGAAATCCGAATAGATTTTCTTGAAATAGGATATCAAAAGAATAGATGCCGTGATCGAACCTACTACAATCATAATTGATTTGAACAGGAATATGTCAATTGTCAGCTCTCCCTCACTCGTATAAAAGAAAAAAGAGGCTACAAGGGGTATAAGCCAGGAAAGGAAACCATAAAGGATATTCCTTGAATACTTGTTCATGGAAGTTATTCAAAAAATATATCTATTTAAATATTTGCATTTTATGGAAAATGAGTTCCTGTAATTGGAACGGAAGTCTGGAACCACTTTTATATGTGATCAAATACAAGTGAAATTGGAGGAGTAGTTTCAGGTTGTTTACTGCATAACAGGATTTACCGGGGGACATTGAGTATGGAAAGTATAAAATCTATCAATCCTGCAACAGAAGAGATCATCGGAGATTTTGAGCTGGATACTGAATTTATTGTTAAAAAGAAGATCAGGTTGTCCAGAAAAGATTTTGCGGACTGGAAAAGCACATCGGCTTTTGACAGGACCATGTACCTTGAGAATGTTGCCGGTGTGTTGAGGGAGAAAAAACAGGAACTTGCTGAGATCATAACCAGGGAGATGGGGAAAACAATTACTGATTCCCTGGCTGAGGTTGAAAAATGTGCCTGGTTGAGCGAATTCTTTGCCATGAACGTTGAAGGATTCCTTGCAGCCGAATTTGTGGAAACCGATGCCCAGACATCGGGTTTCCTTTATGAGCCTATGGGTACCATCCTGAATATTATGCCCTGGAACTTCCCGTTCTGGCAGGCAATGAGAGCAGCTATTCCCGCGCTTGCCGCAGGGAACGTTATATTGCTCAAACATTCCAGCGATGTACCTATGTGCGCACTTGAAATTGAGAAGGTATTCTGCCAGGCAGGGTTGCCTCCAGGAGCTTACCAGACTTTGCTCATCAGGGGAAAGGAAGCCTCGGAATTGATATCCAGGGAAGAGATTAATGCAGTATCCCTTACCGGAAGTAGCCACGCAGGAAAAAAGGTAGCAGCTGAAGCAGGACGTTACATGAAGAAGTTCGTGCTGGAACTGGGAGGCAGTGATCCTTTCATAGTTCTTGAAGATGCAAATGTTGAAAAAGCTGCAGAAGAAGCGGTAAAGGCCAGATTCCAGAATGCCGGACAGAGTTGCATTGCAGCCAAGCGTTTCTTTGTGGCTGAAAGTGTAGCAGAAGACTTTACCGAGAAATTTGTGAACAGGGTCGGAAAACTCAAAGTTGGAGATCCCATGGACCCGAGTACACAAATGGGTCCCCTTGTAAATGCAAAGCAAAGGCAAAGATTGCAGGAGCAGGTGGATAAAAGCCTGTCAATGGGAGCTGATGCTCTTCTTGAGGGTGGCTCAATGGAAGGAGAAGGCTTCTTTTATATGCCAACCGTTCTCACGAATATAAATGAGAATGCTCCCGTACTCCGGGAAGAAACCTTTGGCCCGGTTGCACCCATAGTCACATTTGCTGATGAAAGGGAAGCTGTTAAACTGGCCAATAGTACAGAATTCGGTCTTGGTGCCAGTGTCTGGACCGAGGACAGGGACAGGGCTATGACTCTGATAAGGGATATCCAGACAGGTGTCATTGCAATTAACAATATGGTAGCTTCCGACCCACGCCTGCCATTTGGAGGAGTGAAGAAAAGTGGTCTTGGCAGGGAACTGTTCCGTGTGGGTATGCAGGAATTCATGCAGATCAAGTCACTAAAGGTGTATTAAAGATGAAAGGTAGTGACCTTTTCGTAAAATGCCTCGAAAGCGAAGGAGTTGAGTACATATTCGGTGTTCCCGGTGAGGAAACAATAGACCTTACTGATTCACTTTCCAGGTCCTGGATCAAGTTTATTGTCACAAGGCATGAGCAGAGTGCTGCCTTCATGGCAGAAATGTACGGAAGGATGACACATAAACCAGGAGTATGCCTTGCAACCCTGGGACCGGGTGCTACAAACCTTATCACGGGAATAGCAGATGCGCAGCTCGATAAGGCACCTCTGGTGGCTATCACAGGCCAATCATCGCTTGAAAAAACCCATAAGGAGTCACACCAGTACATCAATATCGTCAATATATTCAAGGAAATTACAAGCTGGAACTCAAAGGTTACAAGATCGGATTTCATACCTGAGATCCTGCGTAAGGCCTTTGGAGTTGCCAGAAGCAAACCCGGCGCGGTACATATAGAACTCTCTGAAGACGTTGCCAGAGAAGATAGCCGGAAACTACCACTTTCCAAAAAAAGCACCATGCATATTGTCATGCACGACGAAGAGGACCTGAAAAAAGCTGCGGAAATGATCAGGGAGAGTTCAATGCCCGTCGTCCTTGCAGGAAATGGTGTGTTCAGAGGAGACGCGTCTAACGAGCTGAGAAAATTTGCCAGCTTTTCAGGATTGCCGGTAATCACTACATTCATGGGGAAGGGAGCCTTCCCGGCAGATGACGAGCAAAGCCTCGGTTCAATGGGAATTCAGGACAGGGATCATATTATATGCGGCCTGGAAATGGCGGACCTGGTTATAACCGTCGGCTATGATTATGTGGAGTACAGCCCAAATTTTTGGAACTCTGAAGGATCAAAAAAGATAATCCATATACATTCCGACTATCCTGAGACAGATGAGAGCTATATCCCGGACATGATGCTGTTGGGGGATATAAGGCATTCATTGTTTAAGCTTTCCCAGCAATGCGATTTTAAGAAAGAAATTCATGAAAATTTCAAGAATGTGCGTTTAAGGATGACAGCTGAGCTTGAAGACTACAAGGACGATATGTCTTTCCCGATGAAACCTCAGAAGATAATATATGATATCAGGAAATGTATGGGAAGAAGCGATATACTTGTAAGCGATGTAGGTGCCCATAAACTCTGGGTAGGAAGACTTTTCCCGGCATATGAAGCAAATACCGTCTTCATGTCGAATGGCCTCGCATCAATGGGATTCGGACTTCCCGCTACTATCGTTGCCAGCTTCTTAAAACCCGAGCTTAAGGTGGTAGCCGTGCTGGGTGATGGTGGATTCCTGATGAACCTGCAGGAACTCGAAACTGCCGTGAGACTTGGATGCAGTTTTGTGTCAGTCATTTTTGATGACTCCAAATACGGCCTCATCGAGTGGCACGAAAGAAAAGAATTCAACCAAACTATAGGTACCGATTTCACCAATCCGGATTTTGTAATGCTTGCAGAGAGCTTCGGGGCAAAGGGAGTGAAAATAGAAAATGCCAGTGAATTCCAGCCCAGACTCAGGGAAGCACTTGATGCAGGCGGTGTCTGGATATTTGATGTCAGAGTGGACTATTCCGAAAACATCAAGCTCACAGAGAAACTGAAGGAAAGTTTCTGTGACACATGAAGTTGGAATGCCTTTCCGTGATTGTCATCATATTCCTACTTTTTTGGACATCTAAGCATCATTTTATCAAGCAGCTTCCTGTATTGCATTTGTTGGCCCCTTTTTCATCAGCATGTTTTTCAAAATAATGTTGATGCTCATCTTCAGCCTGATAGAATGTAGTTGCAGGGACGATTTCCGTAAGTATTTTCTTTTTCGGACCCAGTGATTTCTGCATCTTTTCCATTGAGTCTATGGCTGCTTGCCTCTGTTCTTCATCATGGTAGAATATAGATGACCTGTAATGGCTGCCTGCATACTCTGGCATGCCAGCCAGTGAAGAAGCGTCGTTGACATCCCAGTTTTGTTTTATCAATTCTTCATGGGTCAGGGAGGGATCATGCAGGTTCCAGAAAAACTCCAGCAACTCAGAATAGCCTACGACGGAAGGATCAAAAATAACTTCAACTGCTTCAGCATGACCTGTCTTTCCACTTAACACTTCGATGTAGCCAGGGTTTTCCCTGAAACCTCCCGTATATCCTACACGCGTTCCTGTAACACCTTCGATCTTCATGAAAACATCTTCAGCTCCCCAGAAACAACCTGTGGCAAATGTAGCTTTTTCCATAGTAGGTCTCCTTTTAGTGATTACTTAGAGTCAAATTTTCATTTCATGGTATTAGATATTTCTTATCATCAATCCTTTTAAGTCTTTATTGCATATGAACCAGTGATCCGGAAGAAAAAATGAGCTTAAAAGACGAACTCCATGGAAAAATTCCCACAAATGTCCTTGAGAAACTTCCCAACCGTTTTGATATTATCGGTGATATCGCCGTAGTATCAATTCCCGGAAGTATGGGCAATTACAAGCAGGACATAGCTTCAGCTATCATGGAAAGGATGAAGAACATAAGAATGGTACTCAACAAAATCTCAAAACTTGAAGGTGACAGAAGGATTGCCGAATTTGAGATCATTGTGGGTAACAGCACCGAAACTATTCACAGGGAATTCGGCTTTTCTTACAGGATTGATCTTCAAAAATCTTTTTTCAACGGACGGCTTGCATTTGAGAGAAAGCGGATTGCTTCTCTGGTGAAGCCCGGAGAAAATGTACTTGTTCCTTTTTCGGGAGTAGGTCCCTTCGCAATTCCCTCTGCAGCAGCAGGGGCAAGGGTAGTTGCAGTGGAAATGAATAGTGATGCCTGCATATGCCTAAAAGAGAATTGCAGGCTCAATAAGGTTGAAGAGCATATCAGCATCATCAATGCCGATGCCAATAACATACCCAATATTCTGAGAGAAGATTTTGACAGGGCTATCATTCCCACTCCTTATGGGATGGATCATTTTCTGGAAACAATTTCTGGACTCGTGAAAGCTGGCGGACATTTACATTTTTACACTTTCAAGGTCAAAGAACAGATACCGGAGCTTGTCGAAGTTTATGAAAATATGGGATTCGAGACCGAATTCTATCGAAGATGTGGTAATGTAGCACCCGGAGTCAGCAGATGGGTGTTTGATCTGAGAAAAAAAGAAAAATAGAAAGGAACGGCTACTTACATTGATTCGGGAGCAGCTATTCCAAGCGTGTCGAGTGTATTTGCAAGAACTATCCTTGCACAGTCCACAAGACCGAGCCTGACATCCCTAAGCTCTTCCTCTTCGGCATTTATTACAGGCACAAAACGATAGAACTGATTGAAGGACTCTGCAAGTTCCCTTGCATAAATTGCAATTGAATTAGGTTTCAATTCCCTTGCAGATGCTTCAATGACACTGTCAAAGGAAGCCATCTTCTTTATCAGGTCCACTTCAGTATCCTCTACAAGCAAGGACGGATCAATTGGCCTGGAAGAATCCCAGAGACCGTCTTCTTCTGCTTTCTTGAGAATATTGCATGCGCGAGCATGTGAATATTGTATGAAGGGACCTCCCTGTTTCTCAAAGTCAAGGGCTTCCTCCCAATTGAAAACCGTGGACTTTTCAGGGGAGACTTTAACTATATCATACCTTACAGCACCTATACCTACGTTTCTGGCAACTTCTTTTTTGAACTCATCCGGCATCTCAGGCCGGCGTTTATCCACTTCAGTATATGCCTGCTTCTCTATCTGGTCAAGCAATTCGTCAGCAGAGATGAACTTTCCTCTGCGAGTGCTCATGGAACCTTCAGGAAGGGAAACGAATTCGAATATAACTATCTCCGGTTCACGTTTGCCTATAGCATTCAATGTTGCCTTGAGCTGTCCGGATATCAGCTTGTGATCCGCACCTAAGACATCTATCATTCTGTCAGCCCTCTCACCCTTCCATTCATGGTATGCGAGGTCACGTGTGGTATAGAGAGATGTTCCATCGGAACGTTGGATAACAAGTGTCTTTTCAAAGCCATAATCTGAGAGGTCTACAACAAGGGCACCTTTATCAATTTCAGTCCTGCCAGTTGCCTTTATTTCCTCAACTATACGGGAAACCGCACCTGAATGAATAAAACCGGATTCATATGGGAAACTGTCATGCTCAACATTCATGCGTAAGAGGGTTTCCTTGATACCATCCACTGCAAAAGAAACAGCCTCATCAAAGCTCTTAATGGTCGCCTCATCACCTTTTTCTACCAGCTGCATACGACTGTCAATCTCAGATACTTTATCAGGATTTTCAGTTAGCTCTGCATTGGCCTTTATGTAAACATCTGCGATTGCATGATCGGGTTTTTTCGTGGTGTCAAACTCAAACTGCGAAAGAGCCCATGAAACAATAGCAATCTGGCGACCCATGTCGTTGACATAGTATTGAGTCTCCACATCGTAGCCTGCACGCATGAGCACACGCTTGAGGGTATCACCTATTATGGAATTACGGATATGGCCCACGTGAAGGGGACCGTTGGGATTTGCGGATGTATGCTCCAGCAATATCCTTCCTTCACAGAAACCTCCTCCGAATCCATCTTCCTCCTGCCTTATCCTGAGAACAGTCTCATCGATATAATCCCGGCTTGCATCTATGTTTATGTAGGGACCCGCCGTGGTGACCTTACCAATGAGAGAATCATCCGGCAGGATAATTGCCTCTGCTATCCTTTCGGCAAGTTCTTTGGGATTCTGCTTTGCCTGTGCTGCAAGCCGGAAAGCAACCTTTGAAGCAATATCGGCATGCTGGGAAGCTTCCAATCCCAGATCATCTACCTGAAAACCCAGTGATGCAAGGGCATCTCCCAGAGCTGAAGTAACCTGTTTTTTAAATTCAAGGAACAAGATAACACCTCAAAATGAGTTTATACACCTGTATTGAAGCGCAGTATAGCAACTATTCCACCAAAGGCATTGAGCAACTGTGAACCCTCGTCAAAGTCAGTTGATATGAACTGTACATCAGTTGCCATCTGGTCTGCAAGTTCAGACAACTCATCCACTGTATCAACTCTTTCAACTATCTCAAGAGTGCTGCCACATTTAGGACAGTTACCTGCTGAACTTTCCTGTTCGCCCGGTGTGAATTTTCGGGTTTCCTTGCTCTCATAATCACCTGTGGGACACTGCAAGGTCAGGCGCTCAGCCCTGAGACCCTCGGATATCATCAATACTTCTACGGCTCCTATGCTCAAATTCTCTCTGACCTGTGCCTCGCCATAGGCAGCTTTTCCGGAATCAGATACTAGCTCAGTGAGGAAACGCTGCATGAGTTTTTTCTCAACCATCAGATCAATATCTGAAAGCCTCTCACTGGCAGCATTGACCAGTTCGGCAAGACCTGATTCATCCGTATAAGCGACATCAAAAAGTCCCAGCATTTTCTTCTGCAATTCATGGTGCAGGAATTCTCCTGATTCGAATTCTTCCTTAGTTGGTGAAGGACCACCTATGAGAACACCCTCAAAGTCCTTATGATCTACCGTAAGGAATACTTCGCTTGCAGCATCACCGATTCGTTTATAGAAGTCATGGATGGCAATAAGTCTCAATTGCTGGAACCTGTGAGCACTCTGACCACCTTTTCTCTGTTTTCCAGGAACTGCAGATGTGAGATGCCTGTATGACTCGATATGTTTGCCTACCAGCAGACCAACTGTTGCCTCTCTTCTGTCAAGCACAAGCAGGCCGAATGTTTTTGCGTCCCTTAGCATTTCCTCAAGCGGTTCAAGGAAGAACGATGAGTCACAATGGTACCTGTAGGTAACTATAGGCTGTGGAGGCTCGACTATCATAGACTCCATATTTGTCTTGTTGGCACCTATGTCTACGGCACCGGTAAAGAAAACGATACCATTCTCAGGGACTTCCACATACCTGAGCCTCGAAAGCAGGGATTCCAACGCACCCTGGACATTATCTTTTGTAACCTTTGATTTAATGTTGGAAGCCTGGCCGTGCTCTGTCCTGAGCTGGGAGGTGATATCGGATATTTGCTTTCCGGGAGGAATATAAAGTGATATCAGTTCGGTACCACGACCCTTCTTGCTTCGCAGTTCCTCTAACTGTTTCTTGAATTCGTACTTAGAATGAGCAGATTGTTCTGACATATTGAAAATACTCCGCGATTGAAGTGAACTATGATTATTTCCTATCTTCGATTCGATTGTGATGCCATATGTACTTCTAACTATAAATATAGATTGTGACACGGAGACTTCTGCAAGCCAGTTTCCTTTCAGTCAAACAAGATGTGATACTGATCCGTCCTTGGAAAGCAAGACTACCCTGCTGATCTCAACATCATCGGCAACTTTGTATCCAAGGTTTTCAGCGATCTTACCGGAGAAGTCAAGAACCTCTTCATGAGAAGGCATAGCTTCACGTGGCAACCTTTTCCTGGAAAAGCCAAGGTGCATGTAAGCTTTGACTTCTATATAATCAGGCTCTGCTTTTTTAATAAGTTCAGCATAAGCTTCCGGCTTGAACATATTTACACCCTTGATCAAAGTTATACGTATGACAGTTCTTGTATCTTTGCTCCGAAGTATATCCAGGGATTCGTTTATCCTGTCCCAGAGTTCAGGAGACTTTGGAACACAGACTTTTTCATAAGTTTGCAGGTCCGGTGCATCCAGGCTCATGTAAAGCTGTGAGGGGTTTATTTTTTCAATCATCAGGGGTACCGTACCATTGCTTACTACAAAGGTAGTAAAACCCTGTTTTTTAAACTCTCCGATAAGTTCCGGAAGTTGTGGGAAAAGTGTGGGTTCCCCTGAAAGGGATATTGCTACATGACGTGGTTCGTTGCCCTCCGCCCAGAGTTCCCGGGGAGCTGAGCCTCCAAAGCCGGAAATTAACTTTCGCTGAGAATCAATACATGACCCCACTATTTCCACTGGAGAATTCCAGTCTGCAGGAATAGGCACATCGATTTCTGTAGGCCTCCAACAGTGAAGACATTTCTGATTACACATAAGAGTAGGCGTCATCTGTAAACAACGATGTGACTGTATACCGTAAAAAACGGATTTATAGCATTCGCCTTCATCCTTGATGGCTCTTCCAAGCCAGAGACATGTCTTCACTGCCGAATGCTTACCTGCAAGACTATATCCCTGTTTCTTCAAAAGGCTCTTGAAATCCGTAATATCCCGGACCTTTTGCTTTCTTCTGGACATTTTGGTGTAGTTAAAATTTTGATATATATAAAGTATAGGTACAGATAGAGAATACTGTAAGCCAATATTTAAAAAAAATTAGAGAAAATACAGAGGTGCCTAAAAGGCGGTTCCCCTGTATTTAAGGAGAGAAAATGTGGTTTGGTACCTTAATATTTGTGGCTTTTTGCCATCTCGACCATTGCCTGGAGGTTCTCGGTAGGAGTCTTGCTCACAATACCACATCCAGGGCCAAGGAGGCCAATTCCTGCATCCAATACCTTCTGTGACTCTTCCCTGATAGCTTCAGGTGTCTGGTTCCAGAGCATGTTAACAGGATCGAGGTTACCTACTATGACAGCTCTCTCTACATTTCCTACAGCTGTTGCAGCATCTACATTCTGGTCAACACTGATACCGTCTACACCACATGTTTCCATGAGTGCAAGACCCTGGGTTGTGTCACCACAGATATGCAGTACGGTAGTTACACCGAGCTCACGCATTGCGTCGCAGATTCTCTTGTGGAAAGGTACAACGAACTTCTCGTAGAATTCATTACCGATAAGCTGTGCACTTGCGGTTGGGTCAATGATGACCATTGTGTCTGCACCGTTCTCGACCATCTTCTTGGCATATGCAACACTGAAATCAGTTGAGAATTCCATGAGTGCAAGACCGAATTCCTCATTTGTCATGATAGCCATGAACCAGTCATCACCATTGATGTGCTGTGAAAGGGAGAAAGGACCGATCATACTACCCATGATAGGAAGTTCGTCTCCGTACTTGTCTGCAAGGATCTTGATAGCATCACAAACAACGTTAATTCTTCCTTCGTTGAGGTCATAGCCTTTGAGCTTGTCGATATCTTCAATGGTCTTGACAACGTGACCAACAACTGATGGCTGCTGTTCCTGTGTACCGTCCTTGATCTCACAGCCAAAGAATTCTGCTTCTGCGGTGATGTCAAAAGGAACACGCACAGCTTCAAAACCGACTACGGTGTGGCCTGCCTCTGCAAGTGTTGCCATCTTTTCTGCATCATAGTTTGCCTCGGGCCAGAATGCTCCACAGGCTTCCATCTGTTCAACGGTTCCGGTCTGAGTGACTGATATTGCAGGCATCCTGTCAACAGGCTCGCCTTTAAGTGCTCTTGCTAATCTTTCTTTTGGAGTGTATTCAACCATAATATTAAGCTCCTGATATGTATAGTAGGGTGGAAAAAGGATTACACGAATATATATTTTGCGATACACTATCAGCTAAGCTTAAATAGAACCTATGACTCAGAATTACCCGTAAAGGATAAGTAGAAGAAAACTAAAGTTTGAAGTATAAAAGACAGATTAACGAAAATAAATATAAAACCTTTGAAAGATAGCGTTTTTCAAGAAAAAGAAAGAGAATCTTTCAAATTTAATTTTATGTTCTTGAAAAGAATAATCAATATAAAGATAAGACAAGAGTAATTTCACCAAAGATACAAGAAAGGGAAAAATATAAATTGCATAACACATACCCATCTGAAAAAGCTGAGCTTGTATTTTATCTGAGATATTTGTATTACTATGATGATTTACCAATAACAAGGATACAGTTAAAAAACAGTTCTTTAACTAAAATTTATAGATTGGTAAAGCAGACGTGCTTAGAAAACTATATATACATAACAGTAAAGAGCATTTTGTTCAGAAAAAAGTACTAAGCATTTATTTATTGTACAGGGGGACTTTGAGAAATTACTTTGAGACACAGGTGTGAACATGCAAAACATGTACAAATATCTTAAAAGCGCAATCGAAGGTGAGAGAAAAACCGAAAAGCAACATGATCTAGAAGTATTCAAGCTGTCAGAGGAGCTTGCCTTAAAATATGACATTGAATATGATGGAGAAAGTTTCGTACCTAATGATCTCGTAATGGCAGACGCTACTTTTGAGGCAGGAATAGAACTCCTGCATTCTGTAGGAATCTACTGCAGAAGTACGGAAAGAGTAATCAAGATAGATGAAGAGGATATACTCAAATCTCTTAACGTTATCAACCCACTAGAAATTGGCAGACTAAAGGAAAAAGTTTCCATACCACACAGGTATCCACTGGTTTCAATCCCACCGATTATCATAGGCGGGCCGATGGGCGGAAGCGTCTCCGAGAAGATGTTTATATACACCAATTTAAGTGCAGCGATGGAAAATGTTGTCCAGGGAATCTACAGTGGAGCAATGAAACAGTTCTGTGGGGAATATATTCAGCCAAAGAGCCCTCTGGAGATGTTAGCTGTCCTGAAGGCAGCAAGAAATGAAAGACTTGCTACAAAAATAGCAGGACGTGAAGGGCTTGCACTTATGGGACCGAGCACACCTACTCTTCCAACATCTTACCTGCTTCTTTCGTCCGGCGAACTATACTCAAGTGCTGATCCTCAGGAAGTCTACATGGATGATCTTAAAATTGATTATGAAACGCTCTCCAAATGTATCTTCCATCAGGAACATGGCAATCATTACATTTCCGGCCAGGTGCCTGTTTTCGGAGGGCCATGTATTGGCACACCTGAAGGACTGGCAATCGTCGATGTGGCAGAGACACTTCAATCAAAGGTGCTTGCACACTCCAGCATCCATGCTTCCGGGGCCGTACATGTGGATTCCGGTTCATCTTCGACAAAGGAAGTAATGTGGGCCTCCAACCTTTCATCTCTTGCAATCTCCCGCAATATGAACTATTACACCGCAAGATATTACTGGAATACAGCTGGCATATGCACGGAAATGATGTTCTATGAGACTGCCGCCCAGGCAATAGGAGATACTGTCTGCGGAAGGGACATACTTCTTGGACCGGTAGGAGCGCGGGGAGGAGTACCAGACCACTCATCCGGCCTGGAATCAAGATTCATGGGAGAAATTTCTCAGATGGCAACCCACCTGTCACTGGAAGAAGCTGACAAGCTGGTATCTAAGATCTACTCCAAATACGAAGATAAACTCAATGATCCACCTGAAGGAAAACCTTTCGACAAGTGCTATACAATCAAATCCGAATATGATCTCGAACCCTCCGAAGAATATAACTCACTCTACAGAAAAGTTTCATACGAGATATTGGGCGATTTTCCGGGAGAACCTGTCTAAAAAGAAGAAACAGGAACATTTTCTTTAAAATCGTCTCAGGCCCAAGTAACCTTATCTTAAAGTCCCTTTGGCAAATCAATCGCATCAACCGGACATTTCTCGTAGCAATTTCCACATTCCAGGCAGATCGAACTATCTATGTCATAGATAGACCCCTCACTGATAGCTCCAACAGGGCATGCATCCTTGCAAATGCCACATGCAATACAATTCTCATTGATCAGGTAACCGCTTTGTTCTACTGTGGCACCTCCAAAAGCAAACCTCTCACTTTTAGGAGGAGCTATTGACAGATCAAATATCTCTCCAGTACCTTTTGGAAGGCAAAAAACCTCAAGAATGCTTTTTGTATCACCTGGATATAACTGGTTGAGAACAGGGTTTTTTTCAAATATTTTTTCGAGAAGACTTTGACCGATAAATTCTATTTTTCCTTTGACCCTTACAGTGACGTAATTTTTATCCATTGCCACAATGGCAATCTCAGGATTTTCCTGCAGTTGCTTATAGTATGGTTTTCCCCGTGCAACAACGAAATAAAGTTTGCCATTTTCATTCAGCATTACATCAGCTATTCTAATTGCCGGCATACCCTTATCAACAGTTGCAACAGATACGGATTTTATATTTCTCAAAAATTTCAGTGGATCTTCCATTTCATCACACCATAACCTTTATTGCTAAAATTGAATAGGACAAATTCTTCATGGGAACTTGTTCCTGATGCTTGATAATATATTCCTCACAAACTGTAGAAATTATTAACAGTCATTTCGAGGAATTATGTCATCTCCATACTCAGATAAGCAGTTTGCACTGCCTACATGAACTCTTCCTGGTTTCACTTTGAGAAGCATTTTCTAGAACTTCCAGATATTTAAGTTGGAATTCTACTGCTCTGGAATCAACAGGCATCAAGTGAAATGTTTCGTACAAAATTATTGAGAGAAATGTTGAAACTACAACATCTATAAAAGTGAAATATTGTCTGACTGAAAAAGGCAGTAATCGGGCTGGAATTTTACGTTCTATGATCAATGGAGCCAGAAATAGTACAATTCTTGAACTCTAATTCTGCGCTTGGAATCAATAAGTAAAAGCAGTAGACTTCTATCGGTATCAATCTACCAAAAAGAACTCAAAAAATAAAATCGCCAGCGGTGATTAGACGCTGGCCATTAGGGAAGTGATAAACTAGTTATCACAGGGATTTAGGACTTAGAATACAAGTCCAAGCTCTTCGAGCTTCTTGCGTGCGCCTTCGTAGACCTTCACATACTCGTCGGTTGGTGTTACGGTAGCGATGTCGTAACATTCCTGGAAAGTCTTACCCTCTGGTGCACTTGCATAGTCATTCTCGTAGAGTTTGACAAGAGAGTCGAGAATCTTGTTGACTTCTCCAATATCCATACCGGATGTTGCTCTTGCGACCTCTCCCATCATCCTTGCTTCCATACCTGTTGTCTTGTCCTGAACAACACCCTTTGCAGCTGCAACACCGGACAGAATCTCACGGCCGGATGCAGTGTCAGTCATGGACTGTGCGGATGCTTCAAGCAGGCACATCTCGGTACATGGACCAGCACATGGGTAGTACTGGTTACCGGAAAGCATGTCAGTGAACTCTGAGATGGTTGCACAGGTCCAGCCTGCGATCATCAGAGTTTCCCTGGTGTTGGTAGAGCCCCAGCGGATGTGCACAGGACCGTCAAGGTGCCAGCTGGCATTGCTCATAACAAAAGCATTGATGTGGGTTGCGATATCAACGATAGCAGTCTCTTCTATGCCGCCGGCATAGCCACCAAAGATTGGCATCTGCTCATCCATGATGATGTCGCTGTTACCCTGATAGTGTGCCATGACACAAACTGCGTCAAGGTCGATCTTAAGTTCATTGAGCTGGGATACTTCGTGACTATCACTGCAGACCTGGCCACCGACGCAGTCTGAAGCGATATTTCCCTGAGCGGACAGGGAAGTCTCTGGTCCCTATATGCCTATTCCTGGCCTTCCGGCCATTGCTGCTGCGGTCTTGATGAGCCTTGTCTCGGTCTTGGCAGCGAGTACTTCGTAAGGAGTCTTTGGAATTGGAGGCTTGCCACGGACAGTCATCATGACACCGTTAACGATGGTGTCGATTTCCTTCTCAAGAGCGTAGCTCATGTGAACAGGCATGAACATGTCTTCTGAGATAGGGGAACCGGTTGGACCACCCTGAACGATTGGCTTTTTCTTGTCGCCTACGTTTCTTTTCCTGACGTTTACGGAGTCACGACCGGTTCCGAGTACGAATTCCTTCTGCACGTTGTTGATTGAGTCCCAGATTTCATCCTCGGTGTATTTTACTACACGGCTTGTGTCGGTACAGAAGATACCGCACTCAAGAAGCATGTCGAAACCTGCCTTGAACAGGTTTGCCATCATGTCCTTGTCGGTTGGAACGAATTCGTTCTTGAAGTCAAGGTTGTATTTCTGTTTGAGCTCCATTGCTTTCATAGGGATTGTCATGAGGTCCCAGTCGTCCTGGGTCATTTTCTCTCCCTTCTTTGCACGCTCATAGAATTCAAAACAATCTAATGATCTTGAAAATGCCATCTTTGAACTCTCCCTTATTTCATTATCTCAAGAGCTACACGTGCTGCATCTGCTGCATTTTCTGCTGTTGCGTCTGCGCCGATTTCCTCGATCCATGAGTCGGATACAGGTGCTCCGCCGAACATGATCTTGACGTCGTCCCTGAGACCTTCTTCCTTGAGCATCTCTACTGTGTCTTTCTGACCAAGCATGGATGTTGTCATGAGTGCTGAACCCACAAGGATGAGCTTCTGGCCCTTGTTCTTTGCTACTTCTTCAACGACAGCATCGTTTGTTATGTCTACACCAAGATCGATGATGTTGAATCCGTTTGCACCGAGCATGGTTGTGACTAAACGGTGACCGATATCGTGGATGTCGCCTTCCTGTACATATGTGATTGCTGTTCCTGCACCTTCTCCGGTCTTTTCTTCTGCAAGGATAGGGGTGAGAATTTCCATTGCTGCGTTCATGGCCTTAGCGGACATCATGATCTGTGGAAGGTAGATCTCGGCTGCTTCGAACCTGTCACCGACGATCTTCATTCCGACGGAAAGGCCGCCTTCGATTGCTTCAACTGCACCGATACCAGCATCCAGGGCTTCCTGGGTAGCTGCTGCACAGCCGTTGATATCCTGATTGACTATAGCGTCTCTGAGTTTGTCTAAAAGTTCTTGATTGGACATGTTTTACCTCCATGTTAATGATTGATTGCTAGCTCAAGACAAGGAAGTGATGGAAGTTTTTGGATACGATTTTCCATCAACTTCCTGCAAAGAGCTAAGGAATACGGTATCCATCTACCGTGATCCTATAATATTTACGTTACCTCTTATATTAGATAGGTATAAAGCAAATATAGAAAATAATTTATACCTGCACTTGCCAACGAAGGCAGGTACAGGCATTCTTAAGCTTCCGGATACAGTCAACGACCGTTTTCAGAAGCAAAAGTTATTTACTCAATCTGCTTTCTGAACTGCTCACAGCTGTTGATCTTAATATCCAAGATCTTCTCGATGTTCATCTTTGCTGCAATTCCCTTTGGAGCTCCTGCAACAGAGGTGATTACACCGATACCAAGCTCTTCTCTGAGTTCCCTCATGACATATTCGTCACTGAGGTCAAGAGTTGAAACTTCCAGTTTCTTTGCAACGTATTCCTTTGCTTCTCCAATTCTCATGTTCTTCTCGAACTGCATCCTTGCAACAAGGTCTCCTGCTGCTCTGATACCGCTCATTCCGGAAGCCATTATGTGAGAGATCGGCATACCCACTGGGTCGCCGACCCCTATCTATATACCATCGACGCCAGCAATTTCGACCATCGCTTTGCTGGCCCTTGAAACAGCATCAATTGGAGGGGTCTCGAACATTGGAATACCGCCTACACCCATACCCATATCTACATGACATGGAAGTGATGAAGCTTCAACAGCTGCCTTGATGAATGTAACAGCTCTTCCAAGGTTCCATGCTGCAGTTTTGCTGGTATTTGTGTTCACAACAGGACCGAATACGTTTGCACCGGCCTTTGCTACCAATGGAGCCTGCTGGTGTGGCCACAGACCTGCAAGTACTGTACCATCGTATTCCATCTCACCGTGAAGACCGAGCAGAAGTTCTCCTGCCATACCTGCTTCAATGTAAATGTCAGGGTACTGCTCTCTCAATGCCTCGATTGCGTGGAGGGATGCAAACATGTCACCGTCTCCAGCAGCACCAATTGTATCGAAGTTAACACCGTCTGCACCGGATGCCATGAGTCTCTGCATGATCCAGACAATGTCCCTTGTAAGGTGTTCAGCTGAATGTTCCATGGATTCCTGTGCTTCTCTGATCTTGAAAGCCTTCATCAAATCTCCTGGGTTCTCGAAAGGACCGTCAGGAGTGTAGTAAAGACCCATGTTTGGCATTGCACCGTAAAGAAGAGGAACGATCATGTTCTGCTGGCAAACTTCCATTGTCTGCATTTCCTGTGCAATGACAGGTTTTACTGGCTTGTAACTGTAGTCGATGTGGCCCAGTTCCATTGTGTCAGCACCGAATGCCCTCTCGTGCATCATTGCACCAACGAGCCTGCTGGCGGGAATACCTACACCACTGTTACCCTGGTCACCATCGATCCTGATGGTACCGATATCGTGGGTTACAGGAACTTCCTTACCTGCTTCAACACCAACCATTCTAGCTGGCATTGTCATAATCTCAACAAGCTTGTCAAGTTCATCTTCACTAAGTTCAGGGATTTCTCCAAGATCTGCAGCATCTGCCATACCTTCCCTGAGGTCTGCCATGATCTGCTCCTTTGTCATGAAGATTCTTTTTCCGTCTCCCATTCTCAATGCATATTCTGTTGTCATGAATAACACCTGACTTAAATGAGTAATTCTTTAGCTTTTGCAACAGCTTCACTTGCATTCTCTGCATAGCAGTCTGCGCCGATCTTCTCAGCCCATGCATGGGTTGCAGGTGCGCCACCTACCATGATCTTTATGTTGTCACGCATGCCCTGTTCCTTGAGCATCTCGATGACATCTTTCTGACCCTGGAGGGTTGTGGTCATGAGTGCGGACATTCCTACCATGTCAGCATCAGTTTCCTTAATCTTGTCAATAAAGACCTGAAGAGGAACATCTCTGCCAATGTCGTGGACTTCAAATCCTGCGGACTGAAGCATTGTGGACACAATGGATTTACCGATGTCGTGAACGTCTCCCTCGACTGTACCGTTGACGATTACGCCGAGCTTCTTGCTTGCAGCGTCCTTTGGCATGTCTGCTTCAAGGAGAGCTACACCAGCTTCCATTGCACCGGCTGCCATCATAACGTGTGGAAGGAATAACTTACCTCTCTCAAAGAGAATACCTACTTCGTTCATTCCTGCTGCAAGACCATTCTCAATAATATCTGCAGGAGCGATGCCCTGACCTCTTGCTTTTTCTACAGCTGCCTCGACAGCATCGTTTTTACAGGAAACGATGGCATCTGACAGTTCTTTGTACATTTCTTCGTTACTCATTACTATACCTCGTTAAATTTTGATAATTTTAGAATTTATCATCCTGCTAATAGTGAAAGACACCTTCAGCAAGACAAATAGCATATATATACGACATATATATATATTCCCTCCAAAGTCCGCATATAAACTTTTCCCCATCCGGGGGCGAATATCTACTATATATATTTTTCTGCATATAATGCCACAAACCATCAAATAAAAGAATAGAAAAAGTAGACTATAAAAAATATACCTACATCACGAAGATGCAGGTATACCTGACTTTTCTATTCAATATATTGTGGCTGTTTCTCAATCCCCGCTTAGAATTGTGAAACGAAAGTTCGTGCCTGCCAGAGTGCAAGTAAAGCAACGACAAGAATCACTACCATCCATAACACATCTGCAGCAGGCAAAGGTGAATTTACCCAGTAAGCGTTGTAAGCTTCCATTGCGGCTTCTGATTGTACCATTTGAAATCCTCCATCAGACATACGTCAAACAAGCATCTGCGGCCCTTGCTCTTCCAAAGTCGGTGAGCACATATCTATGAAGAAGGAAACCTTTCTTGTAGATTCCGTCTTCATCAACCTTGACCTCAACATCCTTGAGCATTCCACCTGAAGCAAGTTCGATTATATCGAAGTTGATAGAATCTCTTCGGAAATCTCCTTTGAGATTGTACTCTTTCTGAATCTGCTGAACGATTTCGTAGTTCCATTTACTATCGCTACACAGCTCAAGTATTCTGAACTTTATCGGGCGTAGTTCCGCCATTTTAGTCACCTCTCAAAGATTCCATTTCACCTGTATCTTCTGAGAACATTATAGTACTTCCGGCAAGACAAAGAGCACCTCCAAGCAGGATAGTCCATCCAGGAATATCTCCGAAGAAAAGTGCAATGAAGACAACTGCCATCAGACCGTAGAGGTTTCCGATACCCTGTCCTCTGCCCACACCAATAAGCGGGAAGGATTTGTACCATGCAACATAACAGAAACCAAACGTAATTCCTGCGAACATCAATACCAGAATTGTAAGTGGCTCGAATGCAAGGAGTGCGTACTTGATCATTGGGAATCCAGCTATAACAAGCAGAGGAATAGCAATGATCCACCAGATGATATTTTCACCAAGGAACCTTAGTGTAAGACCAACATCAGGCTCTGCGATATCAAGACCCTTACCTGCAACAGCACCTTCAATACCCCAGCCGGCAGCTGCCATAAGTCCACCAACGTAGCCGATCCACGCAACGTTGCCGTTACCAAGTTCTGTAAGCAGACCGCCACCGAATATAGTGATACCACCGACAATGATGAAACCAATACCTACAAATGCACGCTTGGTTATCTTTTCACCATACCATTTGGAAGCAAGTATTGAACCTACTACAGGATACATAAGAGCTGCAACTGCTGCAAAAGCTCCTCCTACAAAACCCATAGCAATGAAAGAACCCAATATGGCCATAGGGCCACCAAAAATAGACGCAAGGAAGAACCATTTGGAACACGGGTTGAATTCTTTTACCGTTCTCTTCATTTCTCCGAACTTTCCAAGAACTCCATTCCAGACTCCAAGAGCAATAATAACTGTTAATGCATTAAGCGCCGTAATGAGAACCGCCACTATTACCAGTGCGACCCCATCGCCACTTCCTGCAGCTATTTCACCATACATCTCATCGAAAGGATTAAGTACCCAGACGACAGTACCGGGGATATACCACAGACCCCAGAGCACTGCACAAAATAGGGCCCACATATAACCGAACTTTACTCGACGTTGGTGTTCCTGTTTTTTTAATAGTTTTAAATCCACGCAAATACCTCCATTTTAAGCTTTTTTTATTTGCCTACAAAAGACAAATACCTTTTTATCCGGAATAATCCAGATGGGGAGTAGATACAAAAAAATGATTTGATGCCAGCTCTGCTGTTACGCGATCCGACTAAAAACCTGGATAAAGGTCTACTATAAAGATAATTGGATTCCAATGATTTTGTAACCGCTAACATGATAATGCCTTGCTGACAGCTCATCATCTTTTTGAGGTGCACAAAAATATTAAGGGACAGACCAATGACCGGCTCCAAAAGATCCGGATCATATTTTGGAAATATTACCACATTTCCCAAAAGCACCCATTACCACAAGGAATAACCTTTGTGAACAGTAAAGGATGTAGCCGAAGCTACATCACTACTGTAAATCTTCTGATATCAGAAGAGTTCAGTGATCTTGGCTACAGCATCGGTAGCATTTTCGCCATAGATGTCTGCACCAATCTTGTCAGCCCAGTCCTGGGTTACAGGTGCGCCGCCGACCATTGTCTTGACTGAGTCGCGAACTCCTGCTTCCTTGAGCTGCTCTTCGATCTGAATCTGGCTGACCATTGTTGTGGTCATAAGAGCAGATGAAGCAACTACCTGAGCATTGGTTTCCTTTACTTTCTCAACGTAGTCTTTAATTGCTACATCTCTTCCAAGGTCTACAACCTTGAAACCAGCGATCTTGAGCATTGTTGCAACGATATCCTTACCAATTGAGTGGATATCTCCCTCGATGGTACCGATAACGACTGTACCTTTGCTCTCTGTCTCGCTTCCTGCCTTCTCAAGTGCAGGTGTAAGTACAGCTACTCCTGCACTCATTGCTTCTGATGCTGCAATTACGTGAGGAAGGAATAATGTACCTGCTTCAAACTGATCTCCAACTTCGTTCATAGCTGCAGTGAAACCGTCCTGGATAAGGTCTACAGGATCTACATTTGCATCAAGGCCTTCCTGGGCTGCTGCTGCTGCTTCTTCATCATCGAAATCGAGAATAGCTGCTTTTGCTTTCGCAATAATTTCTTCTTTAGTTGCCATTTTTATAACCTCCATATTTACATACTGGCTCTGAATGCTTTGTCAGCCTTTTCTACGACTGCCTGCATGTCCTTGAGCAGGTCAGCATCTATTGGTGCTACTTCGTGGTTCTTCATGACGTCAACGACTTTTTCATGAGCAACCGTTGCGATATCCTTTGCACCAGCCATTTCCCAGTCTCCGTACATCAGCCTGTCAATCAGCATTGGGCTGGATGGGAGATCAATGTTCTTCCTTGTAGTCTTGTGTGCAAGGAAGTTGTTTCCAATACCTACCTGGTCGATAGAGTCAACTGCCATGGTCTCTTCGTTCACAGGGATTCCCTGCATTGCCTTCTTTGTCATTGAGATCATGTCGTTGTCAAGAACGAGCTGTTCAAGTGAGAAGGTCATACCAAGCTCAAGCATACCTGCGCCGTAAAGGGTGTTTGCACCAGCCAATGAGGGGAAAAGAGTAGTCATTGTCTTCTCATGGCCAGCCTGGCCATCAGGTATCTTGGCATCTGCCTACGAGCCTGCCACAAATGTTGGGAGGCCATAGTACTGACCAAGCTTTGCGACAGCTGCACTTATAAGACCGAGCTCAGGGGAACCTACAGGAGCAGTACCCTTCTTCAGGTCGAATGTTGTGGTGGAACTGCCGTACCATACTGCTGCACCTGGCTTGACCAGCTGTGCGAGTACGATACCGGAGAGTACCTCAGCGTTGTGTGTTACAAGTGTACCTGCAAGGTGTACTGGGGATGAACCGCCGGCCATTGCCATACTGAGTACGTTAACTGGTGTACCGAATCTTGCACCCTTTATGATAACCTGACATGCATTGTCACCGAGTTCAAGTGGGCTTGTAGGACAGAGCAGTGTTGAGAATATAGGCTTCTTGCGTGCTTCCTCATCATCTCCGCCATAGTATGCGGTAGCTATTTGCTGATAGTATTCCACGTTCTCGCCTACAGGGTCGATGTGGTGGAAGTGCTTTGTTGTGTTCATCAATGGTGTCAGTGTCTCGTGGACATCCTGTGCACCTTTTCCTGCCCAGTCCCTTGCGGAAACTGAAAGTGAGAAGTAGTTGATGTTCTCTGCCCAGTCACAGAGTTTTGCTGTGTCAGCGAGGTCCTTGTCTGTTGAATCAACAGTTACGTACTTACCAGGAGCCTCGTAGTTGCACATCTTGACACCGGTACCGAAGCAGGTCCAGTGTACCTTTCCTTTGTGCTCCTGCTTGACATTGTTCTTCTTGTCACGGCCCCAGAGGACAAACTTAGAAGGACAGTCGCGTAATGCTCTGTTAACTACAAACTCAGGAATCCTGACGATTTGTGTTTTTTCATCGACTAAACAGCCACCTTCTTTAAAGATAGCTCTTGCTTCAGCGTCTGAAACCTGGATACCAGTGTTAATAAAGACATCCATTGTAGCATAGTGAAGAGCTCTGAGATCGTCCTCAGAGAAAAGCTCCAGCTTTACACCATCTAATGGAGTTCTACCTGGGAAATATTGTTTTACCATTTCTTAACCTCCAATTTATGCAATTTAAATTCAAGACATCGTACCAAGAAATATTGTACGGGATGTCAAGGGGATGTAATCATGCTTTACAGCATTTTTCTCCTAGACATGCGTATTTGTTTCTTGTATATAAGCTTTTCATACGAGTCTAGTATTTATATTTTTCTTCATTTGGCGAAAAAAGGATTTTATTTAAAGATTGCCCTTAAAAATCATTGCTAGAAAAAAAATAACGTTGACAGACGCCGGTTATAAATTAGTAAACCTAATTTACTATTAGACAAGTAAAGTTTACTGCTTTCCTAGAATAAATATTTTTCGCATAAATTATGCAAATTTTCTAGTATAAAGCAATATCTATTCAGAAAAGAGTATATTATAAAACCAGGATCAAGAGATAAAAAACAATTAACCAGATAAATTATACTTTAAAAATATATAATTAATTTTTCTGCCGCACATGATTGTCTTAGTAGAAGAAAGAATGATAACAAGGGTGATTTTCTTCACTATATATACATTTCTAATAGTGCAAATGTACCAGCTACCCAAAGATAGAAGTAAGTGCCTCTTGATAATGATTTTTGAGTTAACGGCGTTTAAACCAATGCGCAATGTTTATCTACATGTTTTGGATAACTGCATCCACATAAAATAATTAGAAGGGCCTAAAAATCACATGAGGTGCTACGGAAATATGAAATACAGCCTTGGAATCGATGCAGGTGGAACGTATACAGATGCAGTGCTTTTGAGAGATACTGATGAAGAGATAATCGACTCAAGCAAAGCATTGACAAGTTATCCTGACCCTCTCGAAGGAATCAGGAACGCTATTAACGGACTTGATCAGAGTTATTTGGATAAGGTTAAGGTCGTATCAGTTTCAACCACACTTTCCACTAACAGTATCCTTGAGGGAACAGGATTTCCGGTAGCTTTGATACTTATCGGCAAGTATGAAATTACAAAAGAACTCCCCACAAAACACCATATACAGGTAGCTGGAGGACACGATCATAATGGCATTGAAACCGAGGCAGTAGACCTTCGTTCCATAGAAGAGTTCGCACTTAAGGTTAAAGACAGGGTTTCAGCTTTTGCTATCTCATCATACTTCAGTATAAGAAACCATGATCATGAACTTGAAGCAAAGAAAATAATAGGGGAACTTACAGGATTACCTGTAGTCTGTGGACATGAACTTTCCCAGGACCTGGGTGCATATGAAAGAGCAGTTACTGCTTTTTTGAATGCTCAATTAATACCGGTGACAGAAAGATTCATGGGCACAGTAAAATCAGAGATTAAGTCAAGGGGAATGGATGCAAAGGTGTTCATGCTCAAATGTGACGGTTCAGTAGTAGGAATACAGGAAGCTCTCAGAAAACCAATTGAATCCATATTCTCAGGACCTGCAGGAAGCCTTGTAGGAGCTTCATTCCTTGCAGAAAAAGGAACTTGTGCCGTTATAGATGTGGGAGGAACCAGCACGGATGTCTCAGTAATCTACAATGGTGTTCCCGAAATGAGTGATGCGGGAGCCGTCGTAGGTGGCTGGCAGACCAGAGTCAAGGCCATTAGAATGGAAACATCTGCAATGGGAGGAGACAGCCATATATGGGTCAAAGCTAAAAAAATCAGCATCGGACCCAGAAGAGTCATACCACTTTGCCGTGCAGCAGTCCTTTATCCTGATTTCCTGAAACATCTGAAAGTAAATCCTATTCCTTCAAAACGAATACTTGGAATAAACCATCAACCTACAAAATTCTATGTGAGAACCGATTATGAGGCCATTGAAATAAGTGATGGTGAAAAGGAGATACTGGACTCGGTCAAAAAAGAACCTACATCTATTACGGAAATATTCAACAGGATAAAAAAGTACCCATCAAGCGAATTGATAGATCGTCTCATACAGAAAAGACTCATACAGGCAATCGGTTTCACTCCTACGGATGCGCTTCATGTGCTCGGAGACTACACCGAAAGGAATGTTGAAGCTGCAAACACCGGTGCTGACATGCTGGCATCACTTGCAGATATGGACAGATATGAATTTGCAAATCATGTAAAGAGAGAATTTACCAAAAATATGGCATCTAATCTTGTTTCCTTCTTCCTGGAAGGCATTCCTAAAAACGAGGTCAGAAGAATATTTGACATTGATTCTCCGGCTAAGTTCAAAGTAGATGTTCCCATAGTTCTCATAGGAGGACCTGTTGCTCCTTTTGCAGAAGACTTACGTAAAATACTGGACGCAGAAATAATCTTGCCTACTTTTTCAAATGTAGGAAACGCTGCCGGTGCACTTGCTGCAAAAGGAATTCGCCGTGCAGAGATACTCATCCGACCAGCATCAATGGCTGCTCCTGATTGGGAATTCCTGGTCTTCTCCGAAAGAGGGAAAGACAGTTTCTATCAATATGAGGAAGCCCTTGAATATGCAATCAATCTCGGGGAAACTATGATAATTGATTACATGAAGGATGCAGGATTGGGGTCAGAACACATCCAGATAGACGTTAAAAAGGAAGAAATAATCCCGGAAGGATGGGTAAAACCAATGGAGACAAAACTTGTTGTCCTTGGAGTTGGTACAAAAAACGAGGCAATATAAACAAGGAATTTTCAGGCCGGTACAAATTTTCGAATATTATGAAACATGGGACTTCGAAGGAAGTTCATCTTTTTTTTTCATGGAAACATCCGGGTCAGCATATGCAGGCTCTTTTACCATTGAGGCAGTAGCAATCAAAACATCCTGTTTTCCCCAGTCCCCTATGGTGAACTTAGTTCTTACAGGAACCAGTATTCCTTCTTTACTTATAAGCGGAATCTCGCAAGAGGAAGATTTACCCTCCATTATTTCATCAAGGTTTGACAGGACGTCATCTTCCCATCCACTCGGATAAAGTTTAAGAAAATCTTTCATGAAAAGCTCCTTATCCGAATAGTTAAGCTGTTTGCGTAGTGAATCATTAGTATGAAGCACCTTTCCCTCGAGATCCATGATAAATACTATCTCATCAAGTGCATCAAGCAATGATCTCAGATAATTCTTACTTTTCTGAATCCCGGAATCATCATTCGTGCGGGAAATAATAATACCTACCTGATTAGCTATGGTCTCTATGAGGTTTCTGGAGTTAGCAGGTATTTCCAGATCCTTGTGAGATCCCAGGATCATGCCTGCAACAAGTTCATCATTGAACTTTACAGGTACGAATCCCATTGCCTGAAGCCTCTCAAATCCGAGATTTACTCCAGGTATCATTGCATTGATCTCCGAAAAATACTTGTAAACAGGATATCCTGTCGTAAAAAGGCGGGCTATTAGAGTGTTCTGGGAAAAATTAGATATGTTCTCTACAAAGCGTTCTGACAGGCCCCTATGTGCTACCAACTTGAAATCTCCGCTCTGCTCATCAACAAGATATATAGCACTGCTATCTATCGATTTTGTTTCAAGGGTAAAATCAAGCAACTTTTCAAATGTATCTTGAAGATTGCCTGTTGCACCAATAACATTATCAAAATCACATTCCAGGCGCATGAAACTGCTTGCCTGCTTTCGTTCAGTAACATCTACCACAATACCCTGCAGATAATCAACCTTTCCATGTATATCATAATGGAGCATCGTCCTCTCATCAACCCATCTAACTTCCCCGGATTTCGTAAGTACTCTATACTCCTGGCTGAAATCAGAAAAGCCTTCCTTTGAAGCCCTGGCGACTTCCTGGCGAACCCTTTCAAGATCCGAAGGGTGTATAATATCTCCGTAAATCAGCTTGCCTGTAAGGAAATCTTTAACATCGTAACCGAATTGTGAAATATTTTCCGAAACAAACTCTACTGGCCAATCCTTTTCAGCCTTCCATAGAAAAACAACAGCAGGACTTGAGCTCATCACAGATTCCAAGACCCTGCGCATTTTTAAGGTTTCGATCAGCAGATCATCCGCCTGTTTGTACTGGACAAGTTTCCACATACCCTCCATCAATAGTGTCAACTGCCGGACATCTGATTCATCATAATCCGAATCCTTATTAGCCACCCCTACCGCTGCAACTATCTGCTCTTTGTCAAATACGGGTATTGTAACATGCCGTAACAGAACTGCATTGGGTTTAGAGTAGACCTCATCATCACGATCAAAAGCATACTTTTTGTTCACAATAACAGGCTTTCGCGCCCCTATCGCCTCACCCCAGAATCCTGTGGATTTGACAGGATGGACAAATGGTTCATCATCAACTGACGACATACCAACTTCATCAAGAGGCCATTGGTACATCTCCAGGACATTCTCAGCTTCATTTAAAAACTCAAGATAGCCGACCTTACTACCTGTAAGCTCAACTGCCATTTTGACTGTAAATTCTGCAATGTCATGCATCGGAGCATCCTGCATCTGATGAAGCTGAAGCATGGTTTCCAGACGTAATTCGTTCAAATGAATTATTTTTTCCACTCGCTTGCTTTCCCCTATGTCCTCAAGAATGCCGACACCACCTATCAGGGAACCAGAATCATCCATAATGGGTGTAAAGCTGGCTCTGATAACTACAGATTTCCCGCTTATGGCAGAGACATGTTCTCCCTCATAAAAACCAGAGTTTCCGAGGAAAACCATTTCAACAGCATTTTTCAACATTTCACTGTTTAGTGAAGAAAGGACATTAAAACCAACTATCTTTTTTATTGGTGAATCAAGTATCTGGGCACAACTTTCATTGCAATGGGTAATAACTCCACCTTCATCAAAATAAAGTATACCCACTGGAGATTTCTCAAATATTGTCTGGTATTTTTTTCCGGTCTCAAGGAGAGCTCTTTCCGTTTTTTCGAGTTCGGTATTATCGATTATAATTCCCTGGAAATGAGTGATTTTACCGCCTTCATCACGTTTTATGAAGGACCTTTCGGTAACCCAGCGGACTTCACCGGATTTTGCAAAAATTCTATAATTAAGAGCAAAATAGGAAGTATTCTTTTTTTCCGAATGCCTCGCTACTTCAAGATGAACCCTTTCAAGGTCATCAGGATGAACAATATCCCCGTAAAGCAATTTTCCGGAAAGGAAATCTTCGGGAGTATAGCCCAACTGGGCAACGTTACCTGAAACTGATTCAACTGGCCAGTTGTCTACTGCTTTCCATAAAAAGGAAATCACAGGGCTACTGTTATAAACAGCTTCCAACTTCTTGTCTATAGGTGTTGCAGCAGACATCATTCTCCCATAAGTTTTCTTTTTACCGGAATCTCCAAAGTAGAAAATTGTTATCACCCTATTCTTGGACTTAATAGACTTTAATGTTATTGCTGCACCGCATGTACTATTCATATATTTTGCGAAACTGTTTT
Organism: Methanolobus sp. ZRKC2; assembly: GCF_045291185.1. Classification (NCBI taxonomy): domain Archaea; kingdom Methanobacteriati; phylum Methanobacteriota; class Methanomicrobia; order Methanosarcinales; family Methanosarcinaceae; genus Methanolobus; species Methanolobus sp. ZRKC2. The sequence continues at coordinate 1,883,726 of NZ_CP146980.1, forward strand.
ACCAAGTATTAGACCCTATAGAGTCAACTCTTGACTTGGAACCTACATAAATAGATAACGCCCGTAAAGCAATTTCATTCTATTTATTTGTAATCCTCAAATAATTCATACTAAAAAAAAATCAGAGACGTAAGCCGTTGTCAAATCCAATAAATAACCAAAGCAATATATTTGCCGGGAATAGGACAAGCAAATTCTTTTTAAAGGAGTGTTGAAGAATTTGAAAAGAAGAATATTATCATCATGTGCTTCTACACATAATGATACTTCACAAAATTGGCGGAAACCCCGGGAATTTAACCCGGCTGAACGGATTTAGAGTCCATTCGATCAACTTGATCTGATTTCCACATGAATGGATTGTATCAAGAATCAGTACGAAAAAATACTATTTATAAGTTTCCCATGAAGAATGCAGCTACAAGAAGTCAGACATTTGACATGACATCAAGCCCAAAAAAATAAGGCTTAAGTCTTTGGGATACCGATTCCCAGGAAAACAAGCCTTGTTTCGATAGGTACACCACCATCTTCATCCAGAGTAACATCTTCTCTTTTAACATCGATCTCAATATCATCATACTCGACTCCTGAATCTACCATATAATCAAGAACGAGTTTGTTGCCCAATTCCATCGCATATTTAACAGCATCCTGGTAACTTGCAAATACCTCCCTTCCTTCCTGTGAAAATACAATAATAGATCTTTCCGATTTTTCATAGAAGGATTTGACAAGTATTTCGAACCTTTTGATACCTTTACCCACCAGTGCCCCTACAGCATTTCCAACTGAAGCGTACTCAGGAACTATTATTTCCGCATCTATAAGCTCAGAGAGCTCTTCAACATAAGAACTAACAGGCCCCCCTAGGAGAACAACGGGAACGTTTGCCTTGAACTGTGACTGGAAATCACCTCTGAGGATCTTCTCGATTTCACTTTTTTCCACATCTTTGAACATGAATCCCATAAGATTCAAAGCCATATTGACAGCAACTTCTTTTTTAATATTTCTGCAAAGCTCATATTCATCCATATATGTCAGCCTTGAAAGCAGGTTTGCTCCAATCATGGAAGCTTCAACATCCCAGCCAGTATACTCCCCAAGCACATGAAGCGCATCAGTAGGAGTGAAACCTATAGCCTGAACCAATCTTTTCTGAATCAGACTATCTACACGATCAGGAGATATGGGTTTTCCAAGCCTCCAGAAAATATCATTAATACATACCGGTTCGTCTCCTACTATCTCAAATATATCCTTATCATATCCACTTAAGCCGGAAGCTTGCTTACCGGTTCGTACAAAGAACTTCGTAGGTTGTATGTTCTCTCCAAGCTGGACCCTGGAGGGTGTACGTCCGGATTTTAGCTGCTCAATGAAACCGGGGTACTTCACAGCTGCAAGACAAAGAGGCATGACCCTTCTGGGACCGATATTTACCATACGGTTCTTGATCCAAACATGGCTGTCTCCTCCCATGGCTGATGTTTCCATGCGTATGGCTTTAACCTTCGTATGCCATCCACCAACCACAGCACCTGTATCCACAAGCTCAGGAAGACCCGAATGTACAAGAGAGACATCCGTACTTGTCCCACCAACATCAATAACACTACATGTATCATTTCCTATCAAAAAAGAAGCACCCATTAAACTGGCAGCCGGACCTGAAAATATTGACTCGATTGGCCTTTTAGCAGCTTCTTCTATACTAATGACAGATCCATCACATTTGAGCATCATCAGTTTGGCATCTATACCTCTTTTCTTAATATCAGACTGGATAGCATCTATGAAGTGGCTTGCTATGGGAATCAGTTGAGCATTCAGGTAAGCAGTTACTCCACGCTCATATGCACCTAAGTCCTGAGAAAGCTCATGTCCACATACAACCGGAAGACCTGTAAGTTCAGTTACGATCTCTTTTACTTTAAGTTCATGATCTGGATTTCTCACGCTGAAATAGGAAGATACAGCAAAGGCAGAAACTTTATCCTTAATTTTCAGAATATAATTCCTGATAGCTTCAACATCAAGTCTTTGATCCTCTTTGCCGCTGATATTATGGCCACCCTCCACGACCACAAGTTCTCTGATAGGAGTGCTTTTGGGCAAAGTATGCTTTCCGACCAGAATCAAACCCACTGGATATCCTGTTTTTTCCAGTATCGTGTTGGTTGAAAGGGTGGTTGAAACAGATACCAGTTTTACATCCTTAAGGTACTCTCCATCAAGACCGTCAATCGCATTTTCAATGCCTTTCAAAAGATCGGGATAAGTTGTGAGAGCTTTATTTGAATCAATTATCTCCCTGTCCGCATTTCTTATTATCACTGCATCCGTGTAGGTTCCACCAGCATCTATTCCCAGACTATATTGCACTTCTATCACCTCGAACTCCAATTATCTTGCTTCTCCTATTCCTAAAAAGACAAGTCTTGTTTCCAGGGGTAAACCCACATCATGTACATGAATGTCTTTTTTACTGATATCGATCTTTACTTCATTCTCATCTAAACCTGAATTAGACATATATTCAAGAACAATCTTTGTTCCTATCTTTTCTCCAAATTTGACAGCTTCATGATAATCAGAAAACTCTTTTTTTCCACCCGGGTAAAAAACAACAAAGGATTTTGCACGCAGGTTATATTTGGACTCGCTAAAATTCGATTGGATAAGGACTTCCAGCCTGCTGACACCCTTACCGGTCACAGCTCCCACAGCATTGCCGACTTTTTCATTTTCAGGTATTATTATTTTTGCATCTATTATGCTGTCTATTTCACTCTGGTATGCAGATACCGGGCCTCCCAAAAGAACAACAGGAACATCGATCCTGAATCTTGCAAAAACATCTCCCTGCAATACTTTGTCAATTTCATCCCTGTCAACTTTCTCAAGGATAAATGAGACCAGATTTAACGCCATATTCCTGGCAAATCTTTTCTTGAGCTGTGTACAGAATTCGAATTCATCAATACCGATCAGGGCAGCCAGCCTACTGGCAGCTATCTTTGAAGCTTCTGCATTCCATTCATTGTACTCACCCAGTACATGAAGGGCATCAGTAGGTGTAAAACCAATAGCTCTAATGAGTTTTTTCCGGATGAGAAGATCAAGTGTCCCTGGACTCGGAAGACGGTTTTCGTTCCAGTAAATTTCACTCACAGTAAGCGGTGTTTCTCCTATTCGGTCCAGAAGTTCTTTTTCTGAAGAACTGAGCCCGGTAGGAGTTTTGCCTGTCCTGACAAAAAACTTGGTTGACTGAATATTTTCCCCATACTGGTTCCTGAGGATAACCTGACCTTTTTGGAGCTTTTCAATGATTTCAGGATAGATGGTTGCTGCAAAACACAGAGGAATTACTTTTTTCGGGCCTATGTTTGTTACATGATTCCTGACCCATACATGGCTATCCCCTCCCATAGCTGATGTTTCCATATTGATGGCCTTGACCTTTGTTTGCCATCCACCGACCATTGCTCCTGCATCCGAAAGCTTTGGAATTCCTTCATGAATTAGAGAAATATCCGTACTGGTTCCGCCAACATCAATAACTGCACAAGTTTCAAGACCTGCCAGATAAGATGCCCCAACAAGACTTGCTGCCGGGCCTGAAAAAACGGACTCTATAGGCTTTTTTAGTGCTTCACGGATGCCAACCATTGAGCCATCACACTTGAGCATCATTATGTTTATATCGGGATTTCTTCTATACAGCTCATTCTGAACTGCACTCATGAAGTCCTTCGCAACAGGTATCAGACGCGCGTTAAGATAAGCAGTAACTCCCCGCTCATATGCACCGAGGTCCTGGGAAAGCTCATGTCCGCAGACAACGGGTAATCCTGTAAGATCGGTTATCAGTTCCTTTATCTTAAGCTCATGATCAGGATTTCTCACACTAAAATAGGAAGAGACAGCAAAAGCAGATATCTTGCTTTTGACATTGGAAACGAACAATTTTACAGATTCAATGTCCAGAGGGCATATTTCGTTGCCAGAATTGTCGTGTCCTCCCTTCACACATATGAAATGCTCTATTCCAGATCTGTTAGGGATAACGCTCTCATTCACAAGTATCAGGCCTACGTTAGAGCCTGTATCCTCTAGCACACTATTTGTTGCAAGTGTGGTAGAAACAGAAGCAAAACGGACTTTTTCAAGATTTGCAGGATCAAGTCCATCCAATGAATTCTTTATACCTGCAAGCAGATCAGGGTAAGTTGTAAGAGATTTATTGAGATCAATAACCTTACCATCACTATCTCTTATTATCACCGCATCAGTGTAGGTTCCCCCGGCATCTATTCCAAGACTATACCGCATTCTACATCATTCCTTACTTTGAATATCAACAAGTACGTGCTTTGCATAAGCAATCCTGCTTTGAAGCACTTCAAAAGGTAGTTAGTAACAGCGCGATTTTTTGCAGGAATTCTACTCCTTTGTTTTACAACAAAGGAGTTGTGGAGTTGAATAACTGCAGAGACTACGGTAGTCTTAGATGGATATAGACCTTTGAATGAATATCAAAGACTACTTTTAATCTCAAACAATGCTACACACAACTCTTATTTATATTTTTTGCTAGCTTACATAAGAAGATAAACACAAATGAAACAAATTCATGCACGGTATAAGACTATAGATAGCGTTTATTTCATAATTGAGCAACGATTTACCAGGCAATGTATTGCAGAAACTTATTTATAATAGTTATTTGATCGATCCATACCAAAATTATAAATACAAGATTTTAAGACTCGATATTTTTGTCTCCTGAGCCCAAACATCATTGACAAAAAAATAAGGTGTGGTGAAATTTATTTCACCTGCATTTTTTATATTCAATATTTGTGGCTTTTTGCCATCTCGACCATTGCCTGGAGGTTTTCGGTAGGAGTCTTGCTCACAATACCACAGCCAGGACCAAGGAGACCTACTCCTGCATCCAGTACCTTCTGTGACTCTTCCTTGATAGCCTCAGGTGTCTGGTTCCAAAGCATGTTAACAGGATCGAGGTTACCGACTATGATAGCCTTCTCAACGCTTGCAACAGCAGTTGCAACATCCACGTTCTGGTCAACACTGATACCGTCCACACCTGATGATTCCATGAGTGCAAGACCCTGGGTAGTATCGCCACAGATATGCAGTACGGTAGTTACATCGAGTTCACGCATAGCATCGCAGATCTTCTTGTGATAAGGTACCACAAATTTCTCGTAGAACTCAGCGCCAATGAGCTGTGCACTTGCGGTTGGGTCAATGATGACCATTGTGTCTGCACCGTTCTCGACCATCTTTTTGGCATAAGCTACATTGAATTCGGTTGTGAATTCCATAAGAGCAAGACCGAATTCCTCGTCTGTAAAGATTGCCATGAACCAGTCATCGCCATTGAGGTGCTGGGCAAGGGAGAAAGGACCGATCATACTTCCCATGATAGGAAGTTCATCACCGTACTTGTCAGCAAGAATCTTGATAGCATCACATACAACACCGATCCTTCCCTCGTTGAGGTCATAACCTTTGAGCTTGTCGATCTCTTCTGTGTTCTTTACTACATGACCTACAACGGATGGCTGCTGTTCTCTTGTACCGTCCTTGATCTCACAGCCAAAGAATTCTGCTTCTGCGGTGATGTCAAAAGGAACACGCACAGCTTCAAAGCCGACTACGGTGTGGCCTGCTTCCGCAAGTGTTGCCATCTTTTCAGCATCGTTGTTAGCCTCGGGCCAGAACGCTCCACAGGCTTCCATCTGCTCAACGGTTCCGGTCTGGGTGACCGATATTGCAGGCATCCTGTCAATAGGCTCGCCTTTAAGCGCTCTTGCTAATCGTTCTTTTGGAGTATATTCTGTCATAAATGTAAGCTCCTGAAACAAAGTTAGCCAGCGGTGATTAGACGCTGGCCATTAGGGAAGTGATAAACTAGTTTATCACGAGGATTTAGGACTTAGAATACAAGTCCAAGCTCTTCGAGCTTCTTGCGTGCGCCTTCGTAGACCTTCACATACTCATCGGTTGGTGTTACGGTAGCGATGTCGTAACATTCCTGGAAAGTCTTACCCTCTGGTGCACTTGCATAGTCATTCTCGTAGAGTTTGACAAGAGAGTCGAGAATCTTGTTGACTTCTCCAATATCCATACCGGATGTTGCTCTTGCGACCTCTCCCATCATCCTTGCTTCCATACCTGTTGTCTTGTCCTGAACAACACCCTTTGCAGCTGCAACACCGGACAGAATCTCACGGCCGGATGCAGTGTCAGTCATGGACTGTGCGGATGCTTCAAGCAGGCACATCTCGGTACATGGACCAGCACATGGGTAGTACTGGTTACCGGAAAGCATGTCAGTGAACTCTGAGATGGTTGCACAGGTCCAGCCTGCGATCATCAGAGTTTCCCTGGTGTTGGTAGAGCCCCAGCGGATGTGCACAGGACCGTCAAGGTGCCAGCTGGCATTGCTCATAACAAAAGCATTGATGTGGGTTGCGATATCAACGATAGCAGTCTCTTCTATGCCGCCGGCATAGCCACCAAAGATTGGCATCTGCTCATCCATGATGATGTCGCTGTTACCCTGATAGTGTGCCATGACACAAACTGCGTCAAGGTCGATCTTAAGTTCATTGAGCTGGGATACTTCGTGACTATCACTGCAGACCTGGCCACCGACGCAGTCTGAAGCGATATTTCCCTGAGCGGACAGGGAAGTCTCTGGTCCCTATATGCCTATTCCTGGCCTTCCGGCCATTGCTGCTGCGGTCTTGATGAGCCTTGTCTCGGTCTTGGCAGCGAGTACTTCGTAAGGAGTCTTTGGAATTGGAGGCTTGCCACGGACAGTCATCATGACACCGTTAACGATGGTGTCGATTTCCTTCTCAAGAGCGTAGCTCATGTGAACAGGCATGAACATGTCTTCTGAGATAGGGGAACCGGTTGGACCACCCTGAACGATTGGCTTTTTCTTGTCGCCTACGTTTCTTTTCCTGACGTTTACGGAGTCACGACCGGTTCCGAGTACGAATTCCTTCTGCACGTTGTTGATTGAGTCCCAGATTTCATCCTCGGTGTATTTTACTACACGGCTTGTGTCGGTACAGAAGATACCGCACTCAAGAAGCATGTCGAAACCTGCCTTGAACAGGTTTGCCATCATGTCCTTGTCGGTTGGAACGAATTCGTTCTTGAAGTCAAGGTTGTATTTCTGTTTGAGCTCCATTGCTTTCATAGGGATTGTCATGAGGTCCCAGTCGTCCTGGGTCATTTTCTCTCCCTTCTTTGCACGCTCATAGAATTCAAAACAATCTAATGATCTTGAAAATGCCATCTTTGAACTCTCCCTTATTTCATTATCTCAAGAGCTACACGTGCTGCATCTGCTGCATTTTCTGCTGTTGCGTCTGCGCCGATTTCCTCGATCCATGAGTCGGATACAGGTGCTCCGCCGAACATGATCTTGACGTCGTCCCTGAGACCTTCTTCCTTGAGCATCTCTACTGTGTCTTTCTGACCAAGCATGGATGTTGTCATGAGTGCTGAACCCACAAGGATGAGCTTCTGGCCCTTGTTCTTTGCTACTTCTTCAACGACAGCATCGTTTGTTATGTCTACACCAAGATCGATGATGTTGAATCCGTTTGCACCGAGCATGGTTGTGACTAAACGGTGACCGATATCGTGGATGTCGCCTTCCTGTACATATGTGATTGCTGTTCCTGCACCTTCTCCGGTCTTTTCTTCTGCAAGGATAGGGGTGAGAATTTCCATTGCTGCGTTCATGGCCTTAGCGGACATCATGATCTGTGGAAGGTAGATCTCGGCTGCTTCGAACCTGTCACCGACGATCTTCATTCCGACGGAAAGACCGCCTTCGATTGCTTCAACTGCACCGATACCAGCATCCAGGGCTTCCTGGGTAGCTGCGGCACAGCCATTGATATCCTGATTGACTATAGCGTCTCTGAGTTTGTCTAAAAGTTCTTGATTGGACATGTTTTACCTCCTAAATATTCCTTTATTCGCTTTTGAAATTACGGGTAGGAATAAGGACTACATGTGCCAAATATAAAAAATGGTATAAATCATAAACTCAGCAAAACATGCTATTGATTTTGAATTTGTAAAATAGAAAAAAATATTCGTACCAATCAGAATGATTGTAATAACATTGCATTATTACAAAGCCATTGTAATTTTAATATGGGTATATTTTAAAGTAGAAGATTACAAACTACCATTAATACATGACTACTATCAGTACATCATAACATTGCAACATTGCAAATTAATGCAATATTATATGGTTTCAGGCCCTAAAAATGAAATGGAAAAACACATCGTTGAAATTCAGACTCATTCTGTACATAGTAACAGGTACCCTACTTGTGCTTGCAGCAAGCACTGCAATGACCATTTCTACTGTGACCACCCAGGAAGAGGAACTTGCCTACCAGCAATCCATAGAAATGGCCAGAAACTATGCAAATGAGTTCAATGGTGATATGGAAACAAACTTTGCTATTGCAGAAACCATAGCTGTGAGCATGGGCAGCTATGATTCTATGAGTAGGGAGGAAGCAAGCAACATGCTTCACAACCTGTTAGTCGAACATCCTCACCTGCTCGGCACATATGTTGCCTACGAACCTGACGCTTTTGACGGTAATGATCATTTATATGTGAACTCTATTGGGCACGATTCCACCGGAAGATTCATTCCTTACTGGAACAAGATAGACGGGCCCATAGAAATCGATCCTCTTCTGAATTATGAAACACTTGATTACTATCAACTGCCAAAAAGCACAAAAAATGAAGTAATAACAGAGCCCTACTATTATGAAGGGGTCTTCCTCGTAAGTTATGTTTCCCCGATAATGAAAAATGGTGAATTTGTCGGAATCGGCGGAGTTGATGTTTCACTAAATTACCTGGACGAAATTACCAGTGAAATAAAAGCATTCGATACTGGCTATGCCTTCATGACCGGTAACACCGGCATCCTTGTCTCACATCCTACCAGAAAAGAAGGGATTGGAGAAAAAACACTCTATGATCTTGGAATTGAAGAATTCTCAAAAGCTGCAGATGATATTAAAGAGGGAAAAAGCGGCCATGTTGAAACCATCGATCCTATTACAGGTAAAGAAGTGGTAATGTTTTACGAGCCAATAGAAACAGGCAATTTTTCATTTATTTTGGTAATTCCGAAAGATGAGATGCTCGCAGGCGTACATACCCTCAGTGACAAACTTTTGCATATATCTTTTGTCGCCATAATTTTCATGGCCGGAATCTCATACCTCATAGCACTGTCCTTCACAAGACCTATCAAAGAAATTGTTAGTGATTTTAAGAGTATATCAAATGATGCAGTGAGAGGAAAACTTGACTCAAGGGCTGAAACAGATGTGGAAAGCGACTTCAAGGAAATACCAATGGGTCTCAATGAAATTCTTGATGCTGTAATAACACCTATCCGTGATACTATAAGACTTACAAACGCACTTGCTAAAGGAAATCTTAGCGAAAGATCCCATTTGAATGTAAAGGGAGAATTCAGACAACTTGCAGATACACTGGATAATTTTGCCGAATTACTCGATACTATAATTAAAGACTTAAGCCAGGTGCTTACATCAGTACAGAAAAACGATTTTTCAAGAGAAGTACAGGTATATGGAGGAGGTGATTTCCGGATACTGACAGAAGGAATCGAGAAAACGAGAGAAACACTGTCAAGAATGATGGATGAGCGTGAGAAAATCGAGGAAATACGCAAAAAAGAGATACATCACCGGATAAAAAATAATCTTCAAGTCATCTCAAGCCTGCTAGATCTTGAATCTGATAAATTTGAAGATGAAGAAATTATCGAAGCTTTCAAGGAAAGCCAGAACCGTGTGATATCTATGGCTCTGGTACACGAAGAACTTTACAGGTCACAGGATATGGAGAGCATAGATTTTTCCGATTATCTCGTAAAACTTGTTAACGAGCTATTATATTCATATGCAATTAACAAAGAGTGCATTAAAGTTAAAATGAACGTTGATCCCACTTTCCTTGACATGGATACTGCCATTCCTCTGGGTATGATTGTAAATGAACTTGTCTCGAATTCATTCAAACATGCATTTAAGCCCGGGGAAAAAGGAGAGATATACGTTTACTTGAATCTTGAAAACAGAAAACTGACATTGACAGTTGGGGACAATGGCGTAGGTTTCCCTGATGATATCGATTTCAAAGAGACTGAATCCCTGGGGTTACAATTGGTCACAACCCTGACATCCCAAATCGATGGTACCATTGAACTCGACAGAAGCAAAGGCACAAAATTCAAAATAATTTTGAAATAACGGAGAATTAAGGTGAACTCATGGAAGATGTAAAAATTCTTGTAGTAGAGGACGAAAGCATCATTGGTCTTAATATAAAGAAAAAACTGAAAAGTTTCGGATACACTGTACCAGCTATAGTAGCAACCGGAGAAGAAGCTATCAAGATGGCAGAGATAACTTTTCCTGACCTCATTTTAATGGATGTGAGGTTGAAGGGGAATATGAACGGAGTGGAAACTGCTGAGGAAATCCGCAAAAAATTTGACATCCCGATAATCTATCTCACTGCATATTCGGATGATGAAGTACTTGAAAAAGCAAAAAAAACAAAACCTTACGGATACATTGTCAAACCTTTCAAGGCAAATGACCTGCGTAGCAATATTGAAATGGCATTATACAGACATAAAATGGATAAAAACACGCAGGATGAAAATTGACATGGCAGCACATAGACTTTTTGAATAAGAATATTCAAAAGAAATAAGATGTTTAAAAGATAAAGTTGCAGTAGTTGATGCAAATGAACGGTTCACTAATAGACATAATTCTCAATTCTGAAAAAAGGAAAAATGTTCTGCTTCTTCTAGTAGAAGGAGAAAAAAGCCGTGAAGAAATAAAAACAAGTCTAAACGTTACATCTACAGCTCTTATTCCCCAGATCAAGAAACTCAAAGAACATGGCCTTGTAATCCAGAATGGAGACTATTACATCTTAACCAATATGGGAAAAGTGCTCGTAGCAAACATGATGCCTCTTTTGAATGCAGTGGATGTTTTTGAAGAGAACAGCGGTTATTGGTTGAATCGTGATCTCAAAGGAATTCCCGAACCACTGTTAAAAAGATTCGGTGAGCTTGGCAACTGCGTTATTATTGAGCCTGATCTTAACTACCTTTTTGAGTTTCCGAAGGAGTTTACGGAAAATATAGCCAAATCCAGCTATGTGATGGCATTTAATGCTTATTTCCATCCCGAATATCCTGCCCTCTACTCAAGTCTTGCCGAGAAGGGAATCAATGTCTCCCTTATTGTAACAAGTTCCGTCCATGAAAGAATGAAAAAAGACTATTCGGAAGATATGAAAAAATTCATGGATTTTGAAAATACTGAGATGCTTGTATCAGGTGAAAAGACAGGACTTGCGACATTGGTCAGCACAGATCGCTTCCTTTTCCTTTGTTTCTTTAACAACCAGGAACAATATGACCATACTATTCTTATGAGCTTTAACAGTAATGCGCTCCAATGGAGTAAGGAATTGTTCTCCTCTTTTAAAACTAAAGCAGAAAAAATTTCTTAAGCACAATTAATTGAGAAAGATACAATCTAGACTGCTGATATTCTCCAGCTAACTGTCAGTTCAAATCTGTTGAATAATTGGAGTTAAGACAATAAAAAAAGTATACGATGAACTCTTTTTAGAGTCCATCACTACTATTTTAATTTCAGGAAGCTTGTGACTCTGCCTGTTTTGTAACATGGTTCTCATGTTGTGAGTAATACCACATGGGTATGTACAGACCCAGTACAAGAATTCCTACACCAGTAGAGAACCAACTTCCTTCGATACTGTTGAGGTAAATAATACCGATCAAACAGAGAGGAAGGTTGAACAGACCAAACATCAATGCAACATTCTTCCAGCCAGAAGGTGCTTTGAAAGGCCTTTCAAGACCTACAAGATGTGGATCTGCCTTTGCTTTTACGTATGCAAAAAGACTGATACCGTTTGCACAAACGTATCCTATAGCGGATGCTGCGAGGATAGCTGTTGGAGTACCCATTGAAATGAGTGCCAGGTTGAAGATACCGATAACAACCATTGCCAGTATAGGAGTACCGTGGGAATTAACTCTACCGAATACTCTTGGAAGGTTTCCTTCAACTGCCATTGAGTGCATTGCCCTTGCAGAACCAAGGTATGCAGTCTGGATGATGAGGACCATTGCAGCAATGAGCATTACGATAGCAATCGTTGAACCCATGTCACCAAGAGCGATCTGTGCAACAGGAAGCATAGGGTCGATTGGTGCATTAGCAATTCCATCAATACCGAGTACACCGGTAACTGTGGTCTGTACGATTACAAATGCCAGAAGACAAATTGCACCACAGGTAAAGAGTGCTTTTGGTACATCCTTGCCTGGATTTTTGTACTCAGGACCATAGATAGCTGCTGTTTCCCATGCGCATGCACTCCATTGTGCCATTGCAAAGATACCCAACAGGATCAGAATGCTGTTCAAATTCCATACCCAGTCGGTTGGCAACCAGGTGCTGGTGATATTTGTAAGTACGAAATCACCTGTTGCATATGGTGCCAGTGCAATAATAATCAATGGAACAAATGCCAATGCTGCGAGGATATAACCTACCAATGCGCCGCTTGAGACACCACGGTAGTTAATAAGTATAAGAGCTCCGAATATAACAATACCTGCAGCCAATGAAAGCTGGTATTCACTGAAAGTATTTGCCAATGAAGGGAACAAGCTGTGCAGGTAAAAACCTACAAGAATGGCAAAGATAGCAAGCACGGGATTCCAGGCAAACCAGTAACTCCATGCACTGAATCCACCTATTAGTTTACTTTTGTCATACTTTCCCTTGAAGTTTGGTGTTTTGAAGACATTTTGTGCAAATCCGGGAAGACCAGATGCCTTCGGGAAAGTTGTTGCAAGTTCACCGTAGGCCAGATTCTGCATGAAACCCTGGAACACAGAGAGTCCCCATACAATAATAGCAGCCGACCATAGCCAGCTAGCAAAGTATCCGATTGATGGCAAGATAAGCAGAGGCACACCCACAGCAATTGCAAGACCCTGTTTCCAGTCTATCGAACGTTCAAGTCCGCTATCGTCACCGGTTTCGCAAACCACTTTGGAGCACTGTTCTGCATGGTGCCAGTCTATTCCTTCTTCTTTATCCATTTATATTCACCCCTTGTTTAGAGAATAATCGATACAAGTACCTGCCAATCAAGACAGGTACAAGTACCTTTTAAGCTTCCAAAAACAGCCGCCGGCCGGATTCGGAAGCAGATATTATTTACTCTACCTGCTGTCTAAACTGCTCACAACTGTTGATCTTAATATCCAAGATCTTCTCGATGTTCATCTTTGCTGCAATTCCCTTTGGAGCTCCTGCAACAGAAGTGATTACACCGATACCAAGCTCTTCTCTGAGTTCCCTCATGACATACTCGTCACTGAGGTCAAGAGTTGAAACTTCCAGTTTCTTTGCAACGTATTCCTTTGCTTCTCCAATTCTCATGTTCTTCTCGAACTGCATCCTTGCAACAAGGTCTCCTGCTGCCCTGATACCGCTCATTCCGGAAGCCATTATGTGAGAGATCGGCATACCCACTGGGTCGCCGACCCCTATCTATATACCATCGACGCCAGCAATTTCGACCATCGCCTTGCTGGCCCTTGAAACAGCGTCAATTGGAGGGGTCTCGAACATTGGAATACCGCCTACACCCATACCCATGTCTACATGACATGGAAGTGGTGAAGCTTCAACAGCTGCCTTGATGAATGTAACAGCTCTTCCAAGGTTCCATGCTGCACTTTTGCTGGTATTTGTGTTCACAACAGGACCGAATACGTTTGCACCGGCCTTTGCTGCCAATGGAGCCTGCTGGTGTGGCCACAGACCTGCAAGTACTGTACCGTCGTATTCCATCTCACCGTGAAGACCGAGCAGAAGTTCTCCTGCCATACCTGCTTCAATGTAGATGTCAGGGTACTGCTCTCTCAATGCCTCGATTGCATGGAGGGATGCGAACATGTCACCGTCTCCTGCAGCACCAATTGTATCGAAGTTAACACCGTCTGCACCGGATGCCATGAGTCTCTGCATGATCCAGACAATGTCCCTTGTAAGGTGCTCAGCTGAATGTTCCATGGATTCCTGTGCTTCTCTGATCTTGAAAGCCTTCATCAGATCTCCTGGGTTCTCGAAAGGACCATCAGGAGTGTAGTAAAGACCCATGTTTGGCATTGCACCGTAGAGAAGAGGAACTATCATGTTCTGCTGGCAAACTTCCATGGTCTGCATTTCCTGTGCAATGACAGGTTTTACTGGCTTGAAACTGTAGTCAATATGGCCCAGTTCCATTGTGTCAGCACCAAATGCCCTCTCGTGCATCATTGCACCAACGAGCCTGCTGGATGGAATACCTACACCACTGTTACCCTGGTCACCATCGATTCTGATGGTACCGATATCGTGGGTTACAGGAACTTCCTTACCTGCTTCAACACCAACCATTCTAGCTGGCATTGTCATAATCTCAACAAGCTTGTCAAGTTCATCTTCACTAAGGTTGGGGATTTCTCCAAGGTCTGCAGCATCTGCCATACCTTCCCTGAGGTCTGCCATGATCTGCTCCTTTGTCATGGAGATTCTTTTTCCGTCTCCCATTCTCAATGCATATTCTGTTGTCATGAATAACACCTGACTTAAATGAGTAATTCTTTAGCTTTTGCAACAGCTTCACTTGCATTCTCTGCATAGCAGTCTGCGCCGATCTTCTCAGCCCATGCCTGGGTTGCAGGTGCGCCACCTACCATGACCTTTATGTTGTCACGCATGCCCTGTTCCTTGAGCATCTCGATGACATCTTTCTGACCTGGAAGGGTTGTGGTCATGAGTGCGGACATTCCTACCATGTCAGCATCAGTTTCCTTAATCTTGTCAATAAAGTCCTGGAGAGGAACATCTCTGCCAATGTCGTGGACTTCAAATCCTGCGGACTGAAGCATTGTGGACACAATGGATTTTCCGATGTCGTGAACGTCTCCCTCGACTGTACCATTGACGATTACGCCGAGTTTACTGCTTGCAGCGTCCTTTGGCATGTCTTCTTCAAGAAGAGCTACACCAGCTTCCATTGCACCGGCTGCCATCATAACGTGTGGAAGGAATAACTTACCTCTTTCAAAGAGAATACCCACTTCGTTCATTCCGGCTGCAAGACCTTTTTCGATGATCTCTGCGGGAGGGATACCCTGGCCTCTTGCTTTTTCTACAGCTGCCTCGACTGCATCGTTTTTACAGGAAACGATGGCATCTGACAGTTCTTTGAACATTTCTTCATTGCTCATTACTATACCTCGTTAAACTTAGTTTTCCGGCGCTCCTCCAAATAGCAAGTAGAACCGAGAAACAATAAGTAACAATAAGCATAAAAAGAAAGTATATAGCATAAACTCAGCAAAATGTGGCTACTGCATATGAGTTGATTCATAATAAAGAAATGTTTGATCGCGAAGACATTATTACAACGTGGTTGTAATCTAATAGAGTGACTAAAACATATTGTTAGTATGAAATGAATCTACTGAAGAGCTTCAAGCTACGATAAATCAAAAACTAAACTAAAAGATAAAGTCAAATAAAAAAATAATGTCCCCAGGCAGGGGATGATAACTACTCACATGAAGAATTTTGCCCGGAGAAATCTCTTAATATTTGTGATTCTTTGCCATCTCGACCATTGCCTGGAGGTTCTCGGTAGGAGTCTTGCTCACAATACCACATCCAGGGCCGAGGAGGCCAATTCCTGCATCCAGTACCTTCTGTGACTCTTCCCTGATAGCTTCAGGTGTCTGGTTCCAGAGCATGTTAACAGGATCGAGATTACCTACTATGACAGCTCTCTCTACATTTCCTACAGCTGTTGCAGCATCTACATTCTGGTCAACACTGATACCGTCTACACCACATGTTTCCATGAGTGCAAGACCCTGGGTTGTGTCACCACAGATATGCAGTACGGTAGTTACACCGAGCTCACGCATTGCGTCGCAGATTCTCTTGTGGAAAGGTACAACGAACTTCTCGTAGAATTCATTACCGATAAGCTGTGCACTTGCGGTTGGGTCAATGATGACCATTGTGTCTGCACCGTTCTCGACCATCTTCTTGGCATATGCAACACTGAAATCAGTTGAGAATTCCATGAGTGCAAGACCGAATTCCTCATTTGTCATGATAGCCATGAACCAGTCATCACCATTGATGTGCTGTGAAAGGGAGAAAGGACCGATCATACTGCCCATGATAGGAAGTTCGTCTCCGTACTTGTCTGCAAGGATTTTGATAGCATCACAGACAACGTTAATTCTTCCCTCGTTGAGGTCATAGCCTTTGAGCTTGTCGATGTCCTCAATGGTCTTGACAACGTGGCCAACAACGGATGGCTGCTGTTCCTGTGTACCGTCTTTAATCTCACAGCCAAAGAATTCTGCTTCTGCGGTGATGTCAAAAGGAACACGCACAGCTTCAAAACCGACTACGGTGTGGCCTGCCTCTGCAAGTGTTGCCATCTTTTCAGCATCATAGTTTGCCTCGGGCCAGAATGCTCCACAGGCTTCCATCTGTTCAACGGTTCCGGTCTGAGTGACTGATATTGCAGGCATCCTGTCAACAGGCTCACCTTTAAGTGCTCTTGCTAATCTTTCTTTTGGTGAATATGTTTCCATATAAGTTTCCTCTTTTTATCTAAAAATTATAACTCTGGTCCCCACTTGCATTTACTGCCAGATTTTGTGGTTGCAGAAATTATCTCTACTCCTTTTAAATTTTCCCGTGAGCCATGAATGCTGCAATTTACCACCGCCTTTAGATTAACAATGGCTGACTTCGTACCACACGTACCACATACACCGAATCCATGTATGGTACAATTCATTATTTCACGTGCAGCAATCATCTCCTCAGTTCCAACTACTGTAAAGGCTACCTCAGTCTTGCCTTCACTTACGACCGATGTGCTTTTACCAACCGGATTTTCATCAAAGTATAATTCTACATCTATGGAATGTTTTTCTTCCACCTCATAAGGAAGACTTCCGACGCTGACTTTTACTTCAAAAGGTTCTCCGGCTATTACTTCATCAGGAGCTTCAATTAGCGGAAGATGTTGCTTTTCATCATTATTGTTCTGCGATATCATAATTTCACCTCAATCATTGCTATAATTGAATTTTGCAGTTCAGAAAAAAAAGAATGCCATGTACTGGCATCCTTCTCAATATTTATAGTGACTAACCGAATGGTACAACATTACCACAAAGAAAAGCAGTATTCCTGCTAGCAAGCTGAAGTAGCCTACAGGATCCCATAGGAAAACTATGGAACCTGTCTCACTCCATCCTACCAGTACTGAACCCTGTATCTCTGTGGGCACCACAAGACAGACAAAAGCAAGCACGAATATGAAAACTATATCAAATACTTCCATAAACACATTTTTCTTTTGTATTTCATCTGGCATAGTGAACCTCCTTAATCATAGTACCTGAATTCGTACATGTGCTGCTTGATCGAATGGCGAACTTTCCAATACCCAATAGTCTCAATAGCTACTACCAGTAGGAAGAATAGTATATACAGCCCCATGATTCCGCTTGAAACAGCTGATCCTGCATAGGACAATATTGTATATACCACGTAACCCTCTACGAATATAAGCAGCAGTATTGCACCTGCTATCAGATAAGTATCTTTTCGCAGTCCATCTTTATATTTTGCCTCTTTGACAGCATCCATTCATATCACTCCTTTGCCTCATGATGGCTCGGATTCGGCCAGCCCATTTCTTTCTCCCAGTCGAAATGTTTCATGTGCTTCTTATGCTTATAATGGAAGTAGAAATATGCTATCAGATAGAATATGAGCGCAAAGAGCAGGTTGTACCTGTAACCCCAGAACAATGTTGACATGATCACTATTGCGATTGCCATTGCAAACCAGGCGATCCAGGGCTGCAAAGGACTTGCAAAGGGACGTACTTTGCTGATATGTGACGGGAACATCTTTCTGAAGCGTATCAGGGAGAACGGTATCAAAACATAGCATACCAGACCCGATACAATAGAGAAGGTAATAACCTGGTCAAGATATCCACTGAAAGCAAATGCTATGGCAATGGGCATGGTGAAAATAACAGCCTTGTAAGGGCTCTGGTATTTCGGGTGTACTGAAGAGAACCAGTTGGACACGAAGTGATCTCTTGATAGTGCAAACCATGACCTTGAGGAATCACATACACAACCGTTAGCACTTGACAGACATGTTAGCAGGGTTCCAAGCGCAAGAAGAGCTACCAGGAAGAATACACCAGTTGACTGCGCTGCTTCAAATAGCGGGTAGACAGATACTCCAAGACCTTCTCCAGGCAAACTGGAATCAAGCAGCATTGTACATACAAAGAGAGTCATTGCTGCTCCGACGAGCAGTGTAATCATTCCGGCCTGTTGTCCCAGAGGTACAGCCCTTGAAGGACTCTTACATTCCTCAGCACACATTGCGGCTCCCTCTATTCCCAGGAAGAACCAGGGACCAAACTGCAAAGCTGCAAAAAGACCTATCAACCCATTCGGAACTGCTCCCTGGAACAGGTTTTCAGGGTGAAGTTCAAATACTCCTAGTGTTCCTGAGAAGAAAAACGCTATAATAGCAACAAATGCGATAGCAGTCATGAAGAAGTTAAGAGTCAGAGCAGCCACAACACCCCTATAATTAATGAATGTCAGGGTCGCAATTACCAGTAATGTTACCGGAAATACCTCCAGTTGGGGGAAAATCTCCTGCGCAATAAAAGCAACAACTATTGCATCCGCAGCTTCAAGAGCTATGAATTCCATATACACGGCAAGTCCTACACTTCCCGCAGCTCCCGGCCCTACAAACAGTCTTGCCCAGTCATAGGGTCCTCCTGCAAGTTTGGTTGCAGCTCCCAGTTCGCTTGCACACAAAGAAATCATGATATACATTGTTCCCGCGACAAGCATTGCCAGCAGCGCACCAAGAACCCCACCCTTTGCTATGGTGAAGTTCCATCCCATATACTCGCCCACCAGAACTATGCCTACTCCCAGAGCCCATACATGATAGGGACGCAGGGTCTTCACAAATCCCGGTGACTCTGACACCCCCTCTTCTACGAAGTGTTCATCTTTTTGAGGAATAAACACTTCCTGTGATTCTATAACTTTATCAGTCACATAATCACCTCTTTATCTTTTTGGATACTTTGCTGGCGTCCAGTAGAACCCAAGCTATCAATGCAAAAGCCAGCAAATAGATCAGTCCGTTAATGATTGTCCAATACCCATCCATCGGATTGCCTCCTGTTCCTGATTTTTTTCCATTAGTTCCATCGTTTTGAATAAAAATGCCAGTGAAGTTCTTCACCGGCAAAAAGTCTTGCAGTATACTCAGAATACAAGTCCAAGCTCTTCGAGCTTCTTGCGTGCACCTTCGTAGACCTTCACGTACTCATCGGTTGGTGTTACGGTAGCGATGTCGTAACATTCCTGGAAAGTCTTACCCTCTGGTGCACTTGCATAGTCATTCTCGTAGAGTTTGACAAGAGAGTCGAGAATCTTGTTGACTTCTCCAATATCCATACCGGATGTTGCTCTTGCGACCTCTCCCATCATCCTTGCTTCCATACCTGTTGTCTTGTCCTGAACAACACCCTTTGCAGCTGCAACACCGGACAGAATCTCACGGCCGGATGCAGTGTCAGTCATGGACTGTGCGGATGCTTCAAGCAGGCACATCTCGGTACATGGACCAGCACATGGGTAGTACTGGTTACCGGAAAGCATGTCAGTGAACTCTGAGATGGTTGCACAGGTCCAGCCTGCGATCATCAGAGTTTCCCTGGTGTTGGTAGAGCCCCAGCGGATGTGCACAGGACCGTCAAGGTGCCAGCTGGCATTGCTCATAACAAAAGCATTGATGTGGGTTGCGATATCAACGATAGCAGTCTCTTCTATGCCGCCGGCATAGCCACCAAAGATTGGCATCTGCTCATCCATGATGATGTCGCTGTTACCCTGATAGTGTGCCATGACACAAACTGCGTCAAGGTCGATCTTAAGTTCATTGAGCTGGGATACTTCGTGACTATCACTGCAGACCTGGCCACCGACGCAGTCTGAAGCGATATTTCCCTGAGCGGACAGGGAAGTCTCTGGTCCCTATATGCCTATTCCTGGCCTTCCGGCCATTGCTGCTGCGGTCTTGATGAGCCTTGTCTCGGTCTTGGCAGCGAGTACTTCGTAAGGAGTCTTTGGAATTGGAGGCTTGCCACGGACAGTCATCATGACACCGTTAACGATGGTGTCGATTTCCTTCTCAAGAGCGTAGCTCATGTGAACAGGCATGAACATGTCTTCTGAGATAGGGGAACCGGTTGGACCACCCTGAACGATTGGCTTTTTCTTGTCGCCTACGTTTCTTTTCCTGACGTTTACGGAGTCACGACCGGTTCCGAGTACGAATTCCTTCTGCACGTTGTTGATTGAGTCCCAGATTTCATCCTCGGTGTATTTTACTACACGGCTTGTGTCGGTACAGAAGATACCGCACTCAAGAAGCATGTCGAAACCTGCCTTGAACAGGTTTGCCATCATGTCCTTGTCGGTTGGAACGAATTCGTTCTTGAAGTCAAGGTTGTATTTCTGTTTGAGCTCCATTGCTTTCATAGGGATTGTCATGAGGTCCCAGTCGTCCTGGGTCATTTTCTCTCCCTTCTTTGCACGCTCATAGAATTCAAAACAATCTAATGATCTTGAAAATGCCATCTTTGAACTCTCCCTTATTTCATTATCTCAAGAGCTACACGTGCTGCATCTGCTGCATTTTCTGCTGTTGCGTCTGCGCCGATTTCCTCGATCCATGAGTCGGATACAGGTGCTCCGCCGAACATGATCTTGACGTCGTCCCTGAGACCTTCTTCCTTGAGCATCTCTACTGTGTCTTTCTGGCCGAGCATGGATGTTGTCATGAGTGCTGAACCCACAAGGATGAGCTTCTGGCCCTTGTTCTTTGCTACTTCTTCAACAATTGAGTCGTTTGGTATGTCTACACCAAGGTCGATGATGTTGAATCCGTTTGCACCTAACATGGTTGAGACTAAGCGGTGACCGATGTCGTGGATGTCTCCTTCCTGTACATATGTGATTGCGGTTCCTACACCTTCTCCAGTCTTTTCTTCTGCAAGGATAGGGGTGAGAATTTCCATTGCTGCGTTCATTGCCTTGGCAGACATCATGATCTGTGGAAGGTAGATCTCGGCTGCTTCAAACCTGTCACCGACGATTTTCATTCCTACGGAAAGACCGCCTTCGATTGCTTCAACTGCACCGATACCTGCATCCAGGGCTTCCTGGGTAGCTGCGGCACAGCCATTGATATCCTGATTGACTATAGCGTCTCTGAGTTTGTCTAAAAGTTCTTGATTGGACATGTTTTACCTCTAAAATTCCAATTTCATATTTTTTTACAGTGTTGCAACTATCCGATAACCAGCATCCCGGAAAACCAACACATACCGGGAACTCATTCAACGGCAAACAACACCTAATGAATGGAAAGACATTGTGACATATAGCATAATTCGTGCTGATTTTCCATTAACTTCCTTACATTATCCTGAATATGTGAATTTGAAAAAAGGAGGAACATTCCGGACCAAAACTGAATATTAACATAGACCTGCTATTTGCAGGAAGTATGTGAATTGTCATATACCTCGTGACTTGTAAGAACCTATATGAATTTACAGCTAAATTACATTAATATAATACTAACTCAAAGAAGCTTAATAATCAGGATATTAAGAGCATGAAATCATCACTGGTCAACGTTGTGTGGTTCTCTGAAAAAAGAAGAAACCTACTACTGCTTTTGAAAGAGGGTAAAAGGGATATCGAGCAGATAAAAAAATCCCTGAATGTGACAAGCAGGTCTATAATGCCACAGATAAAGACACTTAAGCATTATCATCTTATTGTCCAGGAAGGCGACTATTATAGCCTTACAGGGGTAGGCGAAATCGTTGTTAAAAACATGCTTCCTTTCATGGAAAATTCCAGGATACTGGAAGAAAACAGGGAATTTTGGGCCAGTCGCAATATAGATGCAATACCCCCGCACCTGTTCAGCAATATCAGGAAACTTGGGCACTATTTTCTGATTGAGCCCGACATAAACCATTTATTCGAACTTCCCAGGGAATTTATTGAAAACATACCAAAATCGAAGCATGTTACAACTTTTGTTTCATATCTTCATCCTGCTTTTCCTTCACTTTACTCAGAAGCATCCCTTTCAGGTGTGAAAATATCGCTTTTAATAACAAAGGAAACCCTTGAAAAGCTGGAACACGAGCATTATGAGGATTTCCGGAATATGACCGAAGTCGATAACATAGATATATTCCTTTACCAGGGAAATCTTAAAATCCCGATGGTAACGGTAACTGATTGGTTCAGCTACATCTGCCTTTTTAACAAGGAAGGAAGGTATGATCACAGAGACATAATAAGCTTTGATGAAAGTGCCCTAAGCTGGTGTCAAGACCTGTTTGAGCATTACATGCAAAACTCAAAAAAATTCAATCCTGAAAAAATTGCAGAACCATTAATAGGTATTTCGGAGATGAGTTAAATGGGGTCCTCCCTATTAGAAACGGTCTGGTTTTCGGAAAAAAGGAAGAAATTACTCTTGTTGCTACTTGACGGTCCGAAGAGCTCCGAAGAAATAAAGAAAGCCTTTGGAGTTAACTGGCGTTCTTTGATATTACCCATTAAAGAACTCAGGGAGGAAGGGCTTGTCCTTAAAGAAGATGGAAATTATCAATTGTCGCTTACCGGTAAACTTCTCACTGAAAGTGTAAAGCCTATAGATAGTGTTTTGGATCTTTTCGAAGATAACACGGAATACTGGGCTCACCGGAATCTGACCACAATCCCACAGCAACTTCGGGATAGAATCGGTGAAATAGGAGATCACAGGATCATTGAACCCGACCTGAACCATATGTTCGAGCCACCTGAAGAGGTTTTCAGCCTCCTCAGAAACTCCAGCTTTGTGTATTCGGTATTTTCAATATATCATCCCCTGTATCCGCCACTCTATTGCGAGCTTGCCGAAAAAGGTATCCACGTGTCATTAATAGTCACCGAACCGGTGCTTGAAAGGATGCAGGAAGACTGCAGAGAAGAGATAAAGAAAATGGGACACCTTCAGAACACAAACCTGTTCCTATACAGAACAGAAAAGACAGGTATGATTCCTCCTTCAATAGTGGCCACAAACAGGATATTCATGGCAAGTTTCTTCAGATCCAATGGAAAATACGACCACAGGGACGTTATGAGTTTTACAGAAAGTTCCATGGAATGGGGTGAAGGACTTTTCGAACACTACAAAGTTAACTCTTGCGAATTGACAGATCCCGGAAAATAAAATCTGCAAGACAATTATCCCGTCACACAGGAAAAAAAGGTATCATCAGATGAAAACACTCCATAAATTAAGACCCAGCCAGATGCCCATCAAAGCAAAGTTGACCCTGTATATAGTAATAGGGGTCTTTCTGGTGCTTGCAACTTCAACAGCCGTGAGCATCTCAACTGTCATTGCACAGGAAAGGGAACTGGCGTACTTGCAGTCAGTGGAAATGGCAAGACACTATGCAAACCAATTTGACGGGGACATGAAAGCAAACATGGCAATTGCAAATACTCTTGCCCGCACTATGGAAAGATACCAGTCAGCAGACAGGGAAGAAGTCAACGATATCCTTCAAAACGTACTTGAGGAGTATCCTTCTCTCACCGGAGTCTATGTAGGATATGAGGAAAATGCATTTGATGGCAGGGACGATGAATATGCAGGGACCCCTGGCCATGATTCAACAGGAAGGTTCGTCCCTTACTGGAACACAATAAGAGGACCTATCAGCGTTGAACCACTGGTAAACTACGAAGAACAAGACTATTATCAAGTACCTGAAAAAACGAAAGCCTCAGTTGTCACCGAGCCTTACTTTTATCAGGGTATTTTCATGGTCAGTTTTGATGCACCGATTTTCCGGGATGAGGAATTTGTGGGAATTGCAGGTGTAGATGTATCGTTAGAGTATATCGACGAGGAAGTAAGCGACATAAAGGCCTTTGACACGGGCTATGCGTTTGTAACCGGAAACACCGGAATTATCGTATCTCATCCTGAATATAAAGACAGGATGGGCACCCAGACACTTTATGATTTTGACATACCTTCAATTTCAGAAGCTGCTGACGATATCAAGCATGGAAAAGGAGGAAGCCTGGAAACCATTGATCCAGCCAGTGGTAAAGAAGTTATCATGTTCTATGAGCCTGTTAAGACCGGAAATTATTCCTTCGTGCTGGTAGTCCCAAAAGAAGAAATGTATGCAGGAGCAACTTATCTCGGAAACCAGCTGATGGTCATATCTGCAATCTCAATCGGCTTTATGGCTGCGATCTCTTACCTTATCGCAGTATCAATTACTTCCCCCATAAACAGGATAGTCGATAATTTCAGGCAAATAGCAAAGGATGCTGTAAACGGAAAACTTGATACCCGGGCGGAAATGGATGTGGAAAAAGATTTCAAGGAGATACCTTCAGGCCTTAACGATATCCTTGAAGCTGTCATTGCTCCTTTACGTGAAACGAGGAGAGTGACAAATGCCCTTGCAAAGGGTGAACTGGAGGCACGTACTGAGCTGGAACTGAAAGGCGAGTTCAAACAACTGGGAGATACGCTTAACAATTTTGCAGATTCTCTGAATGACATTGTTGCAGACTCCAATAAAGTGCTTACTGCCATACAGAATGACGATTTTTCACGTGGTGTACGGGTACATGGTGAAGGAGATTTCAAAATACTGACCGATGGAATTGAAGAGACCAGAAATTCCTTAAGCATGGCCGTTTCAGAGCAGAAAAAAGCCGAGAAGGCCCTGAGAGATTCTGAAAAAAAGTTCAGGACATTGTTTGAAAGCCCTAATGATGCGATATACCTACATGACCTGTGGGGCAGATTCATAGAAGTAAACGAAGTTGCATGCGAAAGAATGGGTTACACTTATTCCGAATTTCTTACAATGACTCAAATGGATATCGACGCTTCCTATAGCGGAAGAGAGCTTCTGAGGAGAATCCGGGTACTCTGCAGATTAAGAAGCAATCTTCTTGAAACAGTCCATATGAGAAAAGATGGTTCGACTTTTCCTGTGGAACTTAGCAGTCGAATTGTCAAGTATAACGGAAGTACCGCAGTAATTACAATTGCACGTGATATCAGCAAAAGAAAGCAGACTGAGAGAGCCCTGAAAGATTATGCAGAAGAACTCAAGCGCTCCAATGAATTAAAAGAAGAAATGGAAAACATTATCAATCACAGTCCTGTTATCGTTTTTAAATGGAGATCAAAAAGAAACTGGCCTGTGGAATTCGTATCTAGTAACGTAGAACAGATCGGGTATACAGTTGAAGATTTCACATCCAATCGCATAAACTATGCTGATATAGTTCACACAGAGGATGCATGGAGAATGCATTTACGCCTGTCCAAATACTATCATACGAAAACCACCGAATTTAATTGGGAATACAGAATATTCACCAAGTCAGGAGAGGTCAGGTGGGTCGATGAAAGAACATTTATCCGCCACAATAACGACGGAAGTATTACCCTGCAGGGTATCATACTTGACATCACCGAGCGTAAAATGGCCGAAGAAGCACTGTTGCAAAACGAGAAAATACGTAAGAAGGAAATCCATCATCGTGTTAAGAATAATCTGCAGGTAATATCAAGCCTGCTTTACCTTGCATCTGATAATTTCAAGGACAAGGATGTCATAGAAGCTTTTCTGGATAGCCGCAATCGTGTAAGATCAATGGCCCTGATACACGAAGAGCTTTACCAGTCAAAAGATATGTCCAATATCGATTTTGCAGAATATACCGAGAACCTGCTGGAATACCTGTCCAAATCATATGTGTTAGACAGCAAAAATATCTCACTTAATTCAAACATCGAAGATGTGCATTTGGGAGTTGATACTGCTGTTCCACTTGGAATGATTATCAACGAACTTGTTTCAAACTCATTGAAACATGCTTTCCTCAATGGTGAACAAGGGACAATCAATGTAGGACTGAGAGTCCGGGATGATCGTTTTGTCCTTAAAATCAAGGATAACGGTATCGGATTTCCATCTGATATGGACTTCAGGAATACAGAATCCTTAGGTTTACAACTTGTGATTACCCTGGTGGATCAAATTGATGGTACTATCAAACTGAATACTGAGAAAGGAACTGAATTTACCATAGATTTTAAAGAAGTGAATTAGAGGTGGAGAGATGGAGAAGCCGAAAATATTGGTTGTCGAAGATGAAAACGTTGTAGCATTGGAAATAAAGAAGAGACTGGTAAAACTTGGATACGTGGTACCCAGTGTGGCTGCATCTGGAAAAGATGCCATCAGCAAAGCAAAAGGCTTTCTTCCTGACCTAGTGCTTATGGATATCAGGCTCAAAGGGGAAATGGATGGTATTGAAGCTGCAAATGAGATCAGGAAGCAGTTCGGTACCCCCGTGATCTACCTTACCGCCCACTCGGATGAAGAAACGCTTAAAAGGGCAAAACAGACAGCTCCCGAAGGATATATACTAAAGCCTTTTGAAGAAGATGATTTGCGTACAATTATCGAAGTTGCTCTCTATAAGAATCAGAAAAAACCTGAAAGTGAAGAAGAAAAAGCATAAAGTTCTAACTTAAAAAAAGGTCAAACCAAAAACAAACATAGTGACAGGTTTTGTTATTTTCTTATTTGCATCCATACTCGTTGGGATATCAGTCTTTTTGCTTCTGAAAAGTACCATGTGAGCTGAAAGTTTGCAAACTAGTTGAATATTGACATAGAATCATGCTAAATATATCTTGATTTAATATTTATGAGACTCAATTTTGCCATTATTGGTAACGTCTTTGACACAAGCTGTGATAGAGGAAAAATAATGGGTAAAATATTTGCTCCTTTCAATCTTGATGATGCTATAAAACAGTTCACCATAGCGATGTTTCTGTTTTGTGTAATAGTGATAGGATGGTGTCTGATATGTCAACCTTGAAAATGATGTTGTTGAAATTTGACGGTTTTGGTCTAAAGAATGAAGAACAAGCTCTAGCAGAAATGATTTTAACAACAGGAGTATTCAATAACGTCTACCGTTTTTCTACCCTTGATACTGATGTAGAATCATGGGAGGAAGATTTTTCAGGGCCTGCATTATGTTTTTTCACCACTATAGTAAAGATATTTAAGGAGGCTGATATGGAATGAGTGAAAAAGACGAAAAGTATACTCAAGATCAGGAGGATGAGGAGTTCTTTTCTGTGCATACAGGGAAAGAATATACTCGTCTATATCCATAGAGGAGATGTATCCGTACATCTCCTTTACTTCCCCCAGCTGTGAATCAGTAATTTTATATAACAAAAAGTAATCCAGCAAGACAAAAGGTATAAGTACTTCCCCATAGGGACAATAAATATATATGCCGATGAGGAAGACTCTTCAATGGGTCGAACTTCTAAAATATTGGAACTTTCGATGACATTGAAGTAGAAAATGCTACAAAATTAGCATATTTCAGTTCAGAGAAGAATTACAACGGTAATCCGTTATTTCAATGCATTCGGAATAATTCTCAGCCTTTAATAGGATAAAATCGATTAGGCATATTTTGTTCGGTTCATTATTTATCCCGGTAGACAAAAATCGCGTTGTCGGAGTTTACAATAAAACCTGAAGAAGAAGGAAGGAAACCAAATGTTATTCACAAAAAGCAATGGAAGCAACTGGAAAAATGAATTTCTCGGATTTTAGGAAATGATTAAAAAAGAGCCCAATATAAGGAGCGTACAGCATGGAAAAAAAGCCATTAGACTCATTAATATCTAAAAACGGTTTATGGGTGTCAAGAAACGGTCGCCTGCATGGAATAAGAAGTTGCGAGGCATCCCAGAAGAACCTGCGAATAGTTATGGATTGTGGAGAAGTTGTTACAGTCAGGAACTCTAAATCCAGCAGGGCTGCAAGATCTCTCAGGAATCGCAAATTCAACAAACCCTGCAAAAGATGCCGTCTCCCGGAAGACAAAATAAAAGAATTCTCAGCAAAAGTATCCAAAAGCGAAGTAAAAGTAACAGTCAGGACCATACCTTCGTCACAATTCAATTCATACAGAAGTAAAAGCCCGGACATGACGGTGCCAACTTCAAATTCACTTCAGCAACAGTCCGGTCAGGTTGAAACTGCACCACCTACTCATTCTACTGATGCGATTCAAAAGCAAACTAAACCTGTTGCTGCACAGACCCCTGCACCACAAGCAAAGACGCACAAACCCAAGGTCAAGAAAGAAATCAACCGACCTTCCCCAAAACCTGTCAAAGCTGCAAAAGCGGATTTCACCCAGAGCCAGAAGAACAGAATTCTATCATTGCTCGGACCAGGGGAAATGATATCATTTTCAAAGGAAAAGCGTTCCTTTGCAGAAATGGAATCCGCAATGGTAACAGAAAGGAAAAAAGACATCAGGGAAATCTATGAAAACAGCAGGGAAAACCTGCTTGGAAAACTTGAGAGAACAATAACAGAGTTCTTCGTGGATATGGGTTTCCTTGAGGTAAAATCACCCATACTCATCCCATTCGAGTATATGGAAAGAATGGGAGTCGGGGAAGATAAGAAGCTCTCCGAGCAGATATTCAGGGTCGATGACAATATGTGCCTGCGTCCCATGCTTGCACCCGGCCTGTACAATCATCTGCGCAAATTGGATAATGTACTTCCGGACCCGGTCAGGATTTTCGAGATCGGACCATGTTATCGTAAAGAATCGGACGGCAGCAGCCATCTTGAAGAATTCACCATGCTTAACTTCTGCCAGATGGGATCAAACTGCACAAGAAAGAACCTCGAGTTTCTGATTGATGAATTCCTGGAATTTCTGGGAATTGAGTATGAGATCGTTGCTGATAGCTGCATGGTCTACGGAGAGACCATGGATGTGATGCATAAGAAAATGGAGCTCTCATCCGCAGTGGTCGGACCCATACCCATGGATATGGACTGGGGTATCGATAAACCCTGGATAGGAGCTGGCTTTGGTCTTGAAAGACTGTTGAAGGCAAAACACAATTTCAAGAACATAAAGCGTGCCGCAAGGTCTGAGTCCTACTACAACGGGGTCAGCATAAACCTGTGAGGTGAGAAATTGCTTAAAAACATGATGCAACAAGATCTTGACAACCTTGCAGAAGAAATATTGAATGGCTCAAAGCTCACAGACAACGAGCTCAGGGAATTGCTCAGCATTACTGACAAGGAAGAGCTTGAAAAACTCTATTATGTTTCAAGGAAAGTCAGAGACCACTTTTTCGAAAATAAGGTCTTCCTCTACAGTTTCGTTTATTTTTCAACATATTGCAAGAATAAATGCACATTCTGCTATTACAGGGAATCCAACAGCATAAACAGATACAGACTTGACATCAATGAAGTAAGGAACATATGCCGCGCCCTGAAGGGAGAGAACATTCACATGGTAGACCTGACCATGGGAGAAGACCCTTATTTCCATGAGCACCCTGAAAGATTCACTGATGTTGTCAGGATGGTAAAAACAGAACTAAACCTGCCAATTATGATCTCTCCGGGAGTTTTGCAAAACGAGTCCCTGAAAGAACTCCACGACAATGGTGCCAATTTCCTTGCACTGTACCAGGAGACACATGACAGGGAACTCTACGGAAAACTGAGAGTAGGACAGTCCTTTGAAGACAGGGTCAATGCACGCAGTTTCGCAAAAAGCATAGGTTACTGCGTCGAGGACGGTATACTGACAGGTGTCGGTAACGACATAGAATCGACCATTAAGTCCCTTAGAGGTATGGAAAACAACAGACCTGACATGGTAAGGGTCATGACTTTTGTTCCACAGGAAGGAACCCCTCTTGGAAAGAAGGACCCGGAGTCAAGCATCGAAGAACTCAAAATAATAGCAATACTGAGACTCATGTTCCCTGACAGGCTCATACCGGCATCTCTCGACCTTGAAGGTATTCCCGGCATGGTACACAGGTTAAATGCCGGAGCAAATGTAGTTACATCCATAATTCCTTCAAACTCAACCCTTGAAGGTGTTGTCAACTATGACAGGGACCTCGAAGAAAGGGACAGGGACCCGAAAAGTGTTATTAAGAGTCTCAAAGCCATGGGCATGGAACCTGCAAGCCAGGATGATTTTAACAAAATTCTGGAAAGGAAACATGAAATCCCGGCGGTACCACTATGAGGAAAATCTGCATCATAGGTGGCAAACTGCAGGGATTTGAGGTAACATACCTTGCACATAAGGCAGGAATGAAAGTAGTCTTGGTGGACCGCAAGGAAAAACCCTTGATACAAAATGTTGTGGACGATTTTCAATGTTTTGACATAATCAGGGAACCTGAAAAACTCAGGGAAATTTCAGAGAATGTGGATGCTATAATACCCGTAAATGAAAACCTGGAGACCATCGAATCCCTGAAAAACCTGAAAGATGGACTATCTTGCCCCCTGCTGTTTGATTTTACTTCCTACTATACCAGCATGGATAAGAAGCGCTCGAAGGATTTCTTTTATTCAATTGACATACCCACACCTGCTGACAATCCCGGATCACCTCCGTATTTCGTCAAACCTCCGTGTGAAAGCAGCAGCGTGGGTACTTCTATAATATACGATGACACAGAGCTGGAAGGACTTGACCCTTCCATGCTGGTGGAAGAGTATGTAGAAGGAGATGTTGTCTCTCTCGAAGTTGTCGGGGACGGGGAGAATTTTAAGCTTGCAAAGGAAACAAAAGTACATGTTGATGAAACCTATGACTGCCATATGGTAACACCAATCCGCCATCACCAGGAACTGAGAGATATTTCCCTTAAACTGGCAAAAAACCTGAAACTTCGGGGAATAATGGACATCGAAGCAATAGACAGTCCCGACGGGCCTAAAGTGCTGGAGATAGATGCAAGATTTCCCAGCCAGACGCCTTCTATCGTTTACCACTCCTCAGGAATAAACCTTGTAGAAGTGCTGCTCCAGGCCTTCATGACCGGTATCAAAGAGACAGACAGTTCAAAAGCCGTTCCCGACAGGAATCACTGCACCTTTGAACATCTTGCTTTAAATGAAGGAGAACTCGTACCGGTGGGCGAGCATGTGATTTCACAGGGTACAGATTATCATGTATTCCATACTTCCGGAGGACTTGATATCTTCGAATGCATCGGAAACACAAGGGTCTTCACCCTTGTAAGCTGGGGTCCGGAAAAAGAAGAGGCTGAGAACAACAGGCAAAGGGGACTAGGTATTGTGAGGGAACATCTCGGAATTACAAAGAAGGAGGAATAAAAATGGCACTTTTAACACCAGAGGACCTCGAAAACCTGTCGGTACAAATTGAGGAAAACGATGAAATAATAAAAAGAGTCACCGGCCTTAATATCAAAGAAATATGCGAGGAACTGTACGAAACAAAACTTAATTCCCCTAAAATCGGAATTATCCCCATAACAGCAGGAAACGGGATAATCAGCAACTTTACTTCATCATTGCTTTTCATAGTGCAGTATTTCGGGCTTGAAGGTTTTATTACAGAACATCCTGACATTACAGGCTATCATGAAGCTGTTTCCCAGGGTGCTGACATTTTACTGATGGCAGATGACCATATCTTTGTTGCACATAACCTACGCAACGAGAAGATAGTTAGCAATCATGTTGCAACCGGAGTGATATATGCTGAGATTGCATCAAAATTCAAAGAAGCTTCTTCAAAAGATATACTTGTCATTGGCCTCGGAAGAGTAGGTTATGCAGGAGCAAGCCATCTTGTGAATAAGGGTTTCAATGTTTATGCCTGTGATCCTAACAAGGAATTCCTCAGGAAAGCTGTCGACGAATTAGGCATAAAACCCTACTGCAGTGATGACCGCAAGAAATTCTCTATGGTACTTGAAGCTACACCAAATGCCGATACCATTTCCGAAGGCATGATTGAGGAAAGATGCCTGGTCTCGACTCCCGGGATACCCTGCGGCTTACCTCCCCAAATAGGAAGTAAATATCGTGTTGACCTTGTTATGGAACCCCTTGTGATAGGAGTTGCTTCAATGTTATATTCCGTCATCTGAAGATTAAAAGAGAATGAAATTTTTTTCATTCTTTTTTCTTTAGTCCCGTAATATCCTGGATTGTACCCTGGTAATGGGTCACAACCCCTTCATCGTTATGATGGATTAACGTCTGCTCTTGCACTCATCTCTGTTTTTCCTTCAAACCTGATTTTGACAGTTTTTATTTTTTACTTAATAGAATGGCTTCTCTTTAACCAACATTTTAGTTTTTTTGTCGGAAAAAGACAGTTAACAGTTTGAACAATATAATCGAAATATATATATACTATTCAAAAACGAAGTTAGCACAAGTTATTCAATAATATATATAATAAATAAAAAAATATAAATAGAAGAATAGTATATATGTGCGTAATTGTGACAAAAATGCACACAATAAAAAACCACATATTTATTCGGAATGAATTCTTATGAGCCTTCAAAATTTAACAATACAGAAAAAATTACTATTATACATCGTAGTAAGCATTACTTTATTGATGGCAATCAGCTCTTACATAATCGTCGATAAAGTCACTGAACAGGAAATAGCAAATGTACAGGGTAAAGCAGCAGATATAACCCAGAGTTCAGCTTACAAATACGACAATGAAATGAGAGCAAATAAGTTGATTGCACAGAACCTTGCAACTACAATGTCAAATTATGATTCATCTGACAGAGGTGAAGTCAATGCTATTCTCAAGGACATGCTGGAATCAAATTCCGAAGTACAGGCAGTTTATGTCGGATACGAACCCAACAGTTTTGATGGCAATGATGCAGCATACGTAAATAACGCAGGACATGATTCTACAGGCAGATTTGTTCCTTACTGGAACACACTTGGCGGTTCAGTAGCCCTGGAACCACTTGTTGGATATGAAACCGATGACTATTATCAGCTTCCAAAAAGCCTCGAAAACGATGCTGTGATTGAACCTTATCTGTATACAGGATTTATGATGGTAAGTTACGTGTCGCCAATTATGAAGGATGGCAAGTTTGCAGGTGTGGCAGGCGTAGATGTCGTTCTTGACGAAATGAATGTTGATACTAAAGAAGCAGAGCGTAATTTCCTGGCTTCAAGTTATTCTTTCATGGTAAGTAACACAGGTGTGATTATCTCCCACCCTACTGAAAAAGACTGGATAGGCAGTAAAACACTTGCCGACTTCAATGATCCGCAATTAGATAAGATGGCAATTGATATCAAAAATGGAAAAGCCGGCAGTATAGAGGCAATAGATCCTGTGACAGGTAAGGATTCATATATAGCATACCATCCGGTGGAAACTGCCAATTTCGCATTCATCCTGGCTTTCCCCAAGGATGACATGCTTGCGGATGTAATTGCTTTCAGGAACGAACTTGCAACAATTTCCATAATTGGAGTCATTGCAATGGCTGCAATTGCATTCTTAATTGCACGTTCCATAACCAAGCCAATAACCGACATTGTGAATGATTTCGAGAAAATATCAACTGATACTCTTGAAGGTAGGCTGGACAGAAGAGCAGATACAAATGTAGGCATAGACTTTGAGGCAATACCCAGAGGACTGAATGAAATAATGGATTCCCTTACAAACATTGTAAGTGAGGTAAGCAGGAACGCAAATATCATTGCCAGTACATCCGAGGATATGTCAGCTTCAATAGAAGAAACAAACGCTGCAGCTAACCAGGTTTCAGAAACTGTCGGAGACATAGCAAAAGGTTCAAAGGAACAGTCTTCAAAAGCAGATGAAATTGCCAGGGCAATGAACGATATGAACAGGACAGTTCAGGAAGTGGCTGCCAATTCACAAAGAGCAGCAGAAAGTGCAAACAGCGCAAATGACGTAGCTCAAGATATTGGAAAAGCATCTGAGGATCTCCTTACAAAAATGGAAGCTATCCAAAATGCAACAGGTGACACAGCGGGCGTAATTAAGGAGCTTGATGATAAATCCAAAAAAATAGGGGAAATCGTAAGCCTGATTACCTCTATTGCTGACCAGACAAACCTTCTGGCCCTTAACGCTGCAATCGAAGCAGCCCGTGCAGGAGAACACGGACGTGGATTTGCAGTAGTTGCTGATGAGGTAAGAAAACTTGCTGAAGAATCAGGGTCAGCGGCTGAGGAAATATCCGGTCTCATCTATGACATACAGGCAAGTACACAGGACGCAGTATCATCAATGGAAAAGGGAAGTGAGGACGTAGAGATAGGAACAAAGTCATTAAATGAAACGGTGGAATCTATTTCAAATGTTGTTGATAATATTGCAGAAGTTGCTACAATGGTGCAGGAGATAGCAGCCGCATCACAGGAGCAGTCTGCTTCCATTGAAGAGATCACAGCTTCAGTTGATGAAGTTGCTTCAATCTCACAGGAAGCAGCATCTGGTACAGAACAAACATCTGCTGCTGTGGAACAGCAAAGCTCCTCTATACAGGAACTTGCAAATAATTCACAGGAACTAACCTCAATGGCAGTCACCATGCAGGAAATGATAGACAAGTTCGTTCTTGCTGAAGAAGATGTAATGTCTGAAGATGCGTCAAAGAATACAGAGATTCAGAATAGAATGGCTTAACCTGCCATTCTTTTTTCCTATTTCCTATTGAACCCATTTCAAAATTATGAATGCTATCTTCCATAATGGTATAAAGGTTCTTAGATATTGCATGTTTTATGTTGTCTGAAAAAAGGGTTTCAGAGAGATTATAAAATAAGCTCTTTAAAAGAAGATATTACAAAAGCGATTGAATAGCAAAATATAAACGCTATATTTTCTGGTATTTTTTCTTCTTTTTTCAGGCTGGGTTTTGCATATTCGGATTCTAAGCACAAAATATATATTTAAGTGTCTCAAAACAAAGTCTGCACTAAATTATTTTAAATATTTTAAGAAGGAAAACATCATGTACGTAATTGCACTGGACCTTGGAACTAGCGGTTTCAGATCACAGCTAATCGATCTTGAAAAGCAGGAAACCGTCAAAACAGTTATAACTATGGGTCATCCTCTTCCCGGAGGGAATGTGATGGACCATCTGGATTTTGCTATCACTACCGGTGCAGATGTGGCACACAGGCTTATGATTGAGACAGTGAAAGAAATACTGAAAAAATTTGCAGTCAAGCCTGAAGAGATAGCAAGAATAGCGATCTGCGGAAACCCCATCCAGCTCTCAATCTTCCAGAACCTGGAAATCAGGGATCTTGCATACGCAGGAAAGAACAAACTGGCTGCCCTGGGTGTCGAAGACGTCAAGAGGGAGGCAAGGATTTTTCCCGCAAACGAGATTTTCAAGGATATCTTCGAAATGGACAACTGTGAGATCGTTGTACCGCCTGCGATCAAACATGAGATCGGGGCCGATGCCCTTGCCATGATGCTGGAAACTGATTTCATCCACCAGGAAGAGACATGTCTTGTAACAGACTACGGTACCAATGCAGAAATGGCATTAAAGATAGGTGACCGGATAATGACTGCAAGTGCGGCTGCAGGTCCTGCAATCGAAGGTCAGGGAATAGACTGTGGAATGCTTGCAGGCCCAGGGGCTATAAGCGATGTCAATCTCGAAAACGGATACTGGAGGCTTACAGTGCTGGACAGTGCTATAAATCCTGCGAAGGGACCTCTGGTAGATCCGCTCAGTGGAGATTGTATAGAAAGTACGGAGATTGTTCCGAAAGGAATTACAGGAACAGGGGTTATTTCCACAATTGCAGTAGCCTTAGAGACAAAACTGATAGAAAAACTCCCACAACTGCCCAATGGGAAATTAATACTCGGCGACGGTATAGTAATAACAGAAAAAGATGTAGAAGAAGTTGGAAAAGCAATCGGGGCCATCAGGGCGGCACATATGACTTTGATGGTTGAGGCAGGCATGGAATACGAGGACCTTAAGTACTCATACATGTCCGGAGCAACCGGCACATATGTAGACGCTGAAAAAGCAAGACATATAGGCTCTGTTCCTGGTTTTTCCAAAGGAATCATCCAGTTCGGTAACACTTCTATAGGGCTCGCAAGAAAGCTTGCCATCGACAGCTCCAGGCTTGAGGAAGTTAAAGATGTTGCGGAAAAGATAAAGGCCGACCATTTAATGATGGCAACCAGCGAGACATTCAAGGACATATATGTCTGTGAACTTTCAACATGGCAGCATGGTATGCCACATGAAATGTACAACCAAATGCTGCAAATGTATGGCATTCCAGGCTTCCCTGAGGACCTCGATGAAGTTCACATCGAGAAAAGGGTTAAAAGGGATATCGATGACGTTGGCTACCTTGGACTGGATATTGTTAAGGACATCGGTATAATTCTCGAAGCACCGGTAGAAAAATGTATTTTGTGCCACAAGTGTGAGGAAGAATGCCCTGAAGATGCTCTTGTGATAGTCGAAAGGGACTGGGGCAGGTTTGTAGACATCGACAGCCAGCATTGCCTGGGAACCAGTTGCAGACGATGTGTCGCCATCTGTCCCGAGCAGACCATAAACCACACGTTGCTACAGATAAAAGAAAAGAGTATGTGAATTTTCACTACTCATCAAACCTTAGAATACTCGTCTTATACGTTGCAAGGTCCACAACAGGCACCTGGCATGGCGTAGGGACGACATTCATCCTTTTCTGAAACTCAGTCTGGTCCTGCCATGTGCCTGAGTTTATGAGCAGTACATTCTTGTACCATTCTATACCCACAGTATGAACGTGACCGCAGTGTAGTATATCAGGTACCTGGTTTAGTACGAAATGATCATTCTTTTCAGGTGCAATGGAAACACGGCTCCCGTACATAGGTGAGAGATGCCTGAATTTCATCATCTCGACCATGCCCTTGGTAGGCGCGTGATATGATACACCAGGTACAGCAGCTACCAGGTCATCGATGGATCGACCGTGATAAATCAGTATCTTCGCACCGTCCAGATCCACCATTGCAGGATTGCCCACGAAGGTTACATTGGAAGAAAAATCAGCTCTTATGCACTCAGGTAATTTGGGCTGGGGTTCTGCCTGGCGTACAGCATCATGGTTTCCAGGAGAAATGATGATCCTTATGTGCTTTGGGATCTCGTCAAAATATTCGGCAGCCCTTTTGTACTGGTCATATACATCAGGAATATTGAGCTCATTATCCTGTCCGGGGTAAATACCAACTCCGTCGACAAGGTCACCTGCAACTACAAGGTATCGCACTTCCCTGGAAATTGAGGCAAGAGCTTCATTGTCAGTATCTCCTCTTAAAAAATCTATGAAACGTTCCCACGGCTCATCCATGAAAGTAGAGCTACCCACATGTACATCGGAAGTGAGCACTGCTTTCCCAAAGCTGACACTCTTTTTGGCCATGCTGTTTGGCAGGTCGGGAAGAATTATCTTCTGAGCTATCATGAGTTTCCCATCATTTGTGAGGATTCCTGAAAAGCCCACTACCTCGTCCAGTACGAGATGTGTGGCCTGTTCATAAAGCTCCTTATCCGCCATGCGCACAAGCACCGAAAACAAACCAGTGGGGTCCTCGACCTCCAGGATCTTATGGCCATTACTGGTACTTTTAATATTTGATATCATACCGATTATCGATATTTCACCGGAATCTTTACCTCCACGAAAACCAGGAGAGCGGTTCTTTTTCAAACTCTCGATCGGTCTTGAATTGATCCGGGAGCGAATTATTTCACTTAGCCTGCTGTAACGATTCCTGAAAAACTGGACAAATTCCATGTATTCCCCAACGCAGGTGGAATTGTCAGAGATGTCTGAAACGATAGATACAGGATTATCAGATAGCAAAGTATCATTGCTGGCAACAACTGAGGATAAAGGTTTAGCAGCCTGGATAGTGAACGCATCATCAGGGATGCCGCCATTATCACCAAAGGAACTAAGGTCAATATGCTCAATACCGATCACCAGTACAGATGCATCGATATTTTCAAGAACCTGCTTTATCAACTTCTCAGGAGAACAGTGGGAGCATATGAGTTCCACTGCTTCGGAACTTATCTGATAGCCTTCTTCGACAAAAACCGTAAGGACATCAACTTCATTCATGGTTGATCTGAGAGAGTTTTTTAATATATGAATTATACAATAAATAGAGCAGTTAATTATCCATTCGTTAAGATTTTATTGGCTGCAAGTATATTCTTTATCCTAAAATACCCTTTTGTATTTTAAAACTTAAAGCAGGAATAAAATGACCTTTAAAGATAAATATAAGGCTTTTAAAGAAAGTGATAATTTTTACGTATCACTCACCCGCGATATTTTGTCGGTATTTTTAGCCGTCTTGATATTTGCCTCTTTTTCACAAATAGTCTTTGGAATGTGGACACCCATGGTTGCCGTTGAATCCGGAAGCATGGAGCCCCATATGAATGTCGGTGATATCATTTTCATCAAAAGTATTGACCGCACAGAGGTCGTAACCTATGAGGAAGGTATGAACGATTTCAGCTCCTTTGAAAGTTATGGAAACGTAATATTGTACAAACCCTATGGACAGGAGGGAGTCACGCCTATTATCCACAGGGCAATGTATTATGTTGAAGAGGGAGAACCCATGTGGGAAGGAGGACCAAGCGCACCACATTCCGGTTATATCACAAAAGGTGACAATGAAGTAACGAACAAATACTATGACCAGCAAGGTCAGGTAAGTTACCTTTTGCCCGTGAAAGAAGAATGGGTGATAGGTGTTGCAGAGTACAGAATACCCTATCTTGGATATCTGAGACTGATGCTCCCAAGCTTTTGATCATAAATGAAGTTGAGTCGTCATTACAGGTTTAAAACCATCCAGCGGTTTTAACCTGTAATCTTCAAACAAAACTTTTTTCGTACTTGTTATGGGCACACTCAGGACAATTTCCTTTGTCCTGCCATATCTTCCCTTACTTACTACCACTGCATTGACGATACCCAACATGTCAAGCTCCGACATCAGGTCAGTTACCCTGCGCTGGGTAAGAATATCCATATCTACATGAATGCAGAACTGACGATAAACATTATAGACTTCACCTGTAGTGACGTTTCTGTAACCATTGTTCCTTAAGAGCATGACACTATAGAGAGCAAGTTTTGACTGGGTAGGAAGTGTACGCACAACTTCAACAACACGGTCAATCTCGATTTTTTCCTGAGCATTCTTGACATGCTGCTCCTCAACCTGAGACCTGTTTTCGCGTTCTGCGATCTCGCCTGCAACTCTCAGAAGATCCAGTGCGCGTCTTGCATCACCATGTTCCTGAGCAGCAAATGCAGCGCAGAGGGGAATTACCAGTTCATCAAGTGCGTCTTCTTTATACGCTATCTGTGCTCTTTCATGAAGGATATCACTTATCTGATCAGCATCATACGGAGGGAAAATAATCTCTTCTTCACCGAGAGAACTTTTAACTCTTGGATCCAGGAATTCGGTGAATTTCAGATCGTTTGAAACACCTATCATGCTTACTTTTGCCTGCTCAAGATCTGTGTTTATACGGGAAAGATTGTAAAGAACATCATCACCTTTTTTGATCAACTTGTCTATCTCGTCAAGAATTATGATAATTACCTGTTTTTCAGAATCAATAGCTTCCTTGAACTTTGCAAAAACCTGATCTGTAGGCCATCCGGTCATCGGGACATCTTCCCCGAACTGCCTTGAAAGATTGGCAAGCAACCTATACTGAGTATCTATAACCTCACAATTCAAATATACAACTTTACAGGAAGTACCAAGAGATTCCCCTTTTCTCTCCAGTTCAATACCCACATGTCGGGTAACAGCTGTTTTTCCCGTACCAGTCTTACCATAAATAAGAATATTTGAGGGAGTATCTCCTCTTAAAGCGGAAACCAGAATTGAAGCAAGACCGTTTATCTGGTCATCCCTATGGACTAAAGAATCCGGTGTATAGGAATGCCTCAAAACCTCCTTGTTCTTGAAGATTGGCTCGCTCTCCAATAATTCCTGAAATAAACCATCCAACGACTTATTCTGCATTTTTTACGTCACCCTGCCCATCCAGCAACAAGACTACAACATTATTTTGAAGGAACAAAAACCTTAAAGACAATAGAGCGTTTTTCATCCATCTCTCTGTTCCAAAGGATACATAGGAAGAGTAGGTTATTAATGGTTATGGTGAAGACCCCTTTACTTCAAATGGAACTAAAGATTTTTTAAGGTAACAAGGGTTAAAACATGCCTTAGAAAGCAGTTTTAAAGATAATTTAATGTCCAAAAATCAGGTGAATATAAACTGAAAAGTTTCCTCTGGAAATAACCCCTTTGTTTCTACTGGAGTGTTTATAAACCAGAGTGACCCTATGATTTCAATTGGAAGACGAAAAAAAGATGTTGAACACTTTTTTAAAAATTTCAAAAAAAACCTGGTAGTGTAAGTATAAGAATTATAATATATAAAGATTACTTTTCACAATATGTCATAACAAAAACCAGGTTTCCAGTAGAAATAATGGGGTAGCTCTCTTAACAATGAGAAATCATAAAATCTTTTCAAACACAATAGTTTTAAACATCCGATAATATTCATGTGTGGAAATGAACGAAACCGGAGTTAGTGAAGAGGAAATCTTCTCTCTTCTTAATAATGCAAAAAAGAAGGATTTCACTTATCAGCGAGTTCTCAGTTCCATGTGTACTTATCCACATGAGATAGCTGTGAAAGCGCATATGCAATTCATTGAATCTAATATGGGTGATTTTGGTCTTTTCAAGGGAACCCATGATATGGAAAAGGAAATCCTCCTTATGCTGGGTTCCATATACAATTGTAATTCCGTTGAAGGTTATCTTACAACCGGTGGAACAGAATCCAATATACAGGCAATACGTGCAATGCGTAATTTTTCCAGAGATAAAAGATCCTACGACAGCTCAAAAGTCAGACCAAATATTGTAGTGCCTGCATCTGCTCACTTTTCCTTTGATAAGATTTCCGATATCCTGGATATTGATGTCCGAAAGGCTGATCTGGACTATGAAATGAGAGTTTCCGTACAATCAATGGAATCCTTGATTGACGAGAATACTCTTGGATTGGTTGCCATTGCAGGTTCCACGGAATTCGGGCAAATCGATCCGATAGAAAAAATATCTGATCTTGCTGTTTCTCATTCTCTTCCCTTGCACATAGATGCTGCATTTGGCGGTTTTGTATTACCCTTCCTTTCTACCCATCCAAAATTCGATTTTTCTCTTCCGGGAATAACCTCAATAGCTGTTGATCCTCATAAGATGGGCCTTAGTACAATTCCTTCAGGTGTCCTGCTTTTCAGGAATTTTGAATATCTTAATCATCTCAGGGTTCATGCTCCTTACCTGACTGTTGATACCCAGTACACCTTAACCGGAACCCGAAGCGGGGCGGCTGTTGCAGCGACTTATGCGGTTATGAAATTCCTTGGAAAAGAAGGTTACACCAAGGTTGTAGACAAATGCATGGATCTCACCCGCTATCTCGTAAAAAAAGTGCAGGAAATAGGAATCCAGCCTTTCATAGACCCCGTTATGAATGTTGTAACGCTTGATGTCCCTCATCCTACAGCATTGAGGGCCAGGCTTTCCAGGGAATACAACTGGCAGGTTTCCATTACTCAGGACCCAAAAGCATTAAGACTTGTAATAATGCCACACCTGGATGCTGAAATCATCGACTGTTTTGTAGATGATCTGAAAGAAGCTCTTAAGGATTTAGAGAAAAATTGAGAGG
The DNA here is from genome assembly GCF_045291185.1 of Methanolobus sp. ZRKC2. Lineage (NCBI taxonomy): Archaea > Methanobacteriati > Methanobacteriota > Methanomicrobia > Methanosarcinales > Methanosarcinaceae > Methanolobus > Methanolobus sp. ZRKC2. The sequence goes on from NZ_CP146980.1 coordinate 1,925,914, forward strand.
GGAAAAGGCTGATGACACCATGCCTTGAAACGTGTAAGGCGTGTGTGCATCAGTCCTGTGCTGGACTAGAATTTGTATCTGAAATATATACTCATGATCCAAGCGCAGTGAAAGTATTATTCATCCGATACATAGGTTCGTAAGTGGCTCTCTTCTTTTTGATATTCATCGCTCCCAGATAAAATTAAATACGAAGGTAATCTAACATCAAACCATGAAGTCATCGTTCAAGATCGGGAGTCTGCTGGGTATACCTGTAAAACTCCACATTACTTTTTTGCTGATTCTTCCTGTTTTTGCTTTAGTATTTTCTATCAATGAGCCACCTCTTGGTTTTGCAGGAACGACTCCATTGATCCTGAATTATGCACTCTCTCTTCTGACAACAATTCTGCTTTTTGTCTGTATACTTTTGCACGAACTCGGGCATTCTTATATCGCAAAGAGTTATGGTGTTGAGATCAAGGACATTACTTTGCTGTTGTTTGGTGGTGTCTCTTCTATGGAAGAGATTCCCAGAGAACCTTCCCAGGAGCTGAGAATGGCGTTCGCAGGTCCTTTCGTGAGTTTTGTAATTGGTGTAGTCCTGCTTGGGATGAATTTCATTGTATCATCACTTATTCCGGAGTATGCCGATACGTCTATCTATTTAATGTTCTCCATTCTGGGTTTCATCAATATAGTACTTGGGCTTTTTAATCTCCTGCCTGCATTTCCGATGGATGGCGGACGTCTTCTCAGGGCATGGTATGCAAAAAGAATGAGTTACATCAAGGCCACTCATTATGCAGCCAGTTTCGGGAAGATATTTGCGGTTATGATGGGATTGTTTGGCCTGTTCTTCAATCCCTGGTTGATTCTTATAGCACTTTTTGTCTATATCGGTGCTTCCGAGGAGGACAAGTCAACTACTATTTCCATACTTCTGGAAAAATACTATGTCAGGGATATCATGACACAGGATGTTCTTTCTGTCCCACCGGATATTAGTGTGGAAGAGCTTGCAAAGTTCATGTTCGAGAACAAACATCTGGGTTATCCTGTAATTCAGGGCAACTCTTTAAAAGGGATTGTGACATTTACAGATATACGCAACATTCTTCCAAATGATCGTTTTGCGACCCTTGTATCTGATATTATGACCCGGGATATAATCTCGGTTTCCCCGGATGACACGGCTTCGGATGCGTTCAAGGTGATGACAATAAATAACATCGGACGCCTGCTGGTCGTACGTGACGATGAATTGGTCGGGATACTTTCGAGATCTGATCTTATGCGGACCATGATGTTGCTGAATGAATAAATTCGAAATATTTCAAGAGGATATCAATTGAAAAAATCCAGTAATTTTGACGATTCACAGGAAATAGTTGATGGATACGAATTGAATTATTCAAGTGATCTTAATCCTGTGGATAATGATGTGACTTCTACTCCGATTGGGGATGAGCAGGCGGAAATCGATATTGTCAAAGATGTCGTCACACCTAAAGAATCTCAGGAAACTGAGGTATCAACTGATTCACCTTCCAATGCTCCTTCTGAGATTATAATTGTGGGAACTGCTCACGTATCTGAGAAAAGTGTCAGGGAAGTTGTCAGCACAATAGAGCGTGAAAAGCCTGATATTGTAGCAGTGGAACTGTGTAAGCCCAGATACGATTCACTGAAAGGCAATGTTGAAAACACGGATATTCCTGTGAAGGATTTACTAAAGGAAGGCAAGATCTACTTCTATATAGTACACATGTTGCTTGCCCACGTTCAGAAAAAATTCGCTGACCAGATGGGCATCCAGCCGGGTGCTGAAATGATTAGTGCAATGGATACTGCAGAAGCAAACGGTGCCCGAATCCTATTGATAGACAGGAATGTTCAGGTAACTCTCCAGCGCTTCTGGAGCAAGATGGGTTTAATCGAAAAGCTGAAAATGCTTGCAGGTCTTGTTGCTGCTGTACTTGGTATTGGCGGTACCAAGGACATCGATATGGATACCATTACCAATCAGGACATCGTTTCCATGCTTGTTGACGAATTCAGGGAAAGTTCTCCCAATGCTGTCAAGGTCCTGATCGATGAGAGGGATGCCTACATGGCCAGAAATCTTCTCAGGGCTGCAGCAGGCGGAGGAAAAAAGATAGTTGCTGTCGTCGGTGCAGGACACAGGGCCGGTATCCAGAGATATCTTAAGGATCCCAGCACTCTTCCCAAAGTTGAATATGATACTGAAGCGCCGAAAAAACGCTTCAGTGTAATGAAAGTATTTGGTTTTGTGATTGTAGGTATTGCACTTGCAACTTTTGCATTATTAATACTCTCAGGTGTACCCCTCGAGACGATGATGATGGCTTTTGCCTGGTGGTTTGTTATCAATGGGGTATTAAGTGCTGCAGGAGCAATCCTTGCAAAAGGTCATCCGTATTCGGTATTAACCGCTTTTTCGGTTGCATGGCTGACATCCCTGAACCCAATGATGGCTGCAGGCTGGTTTGCCGGATTGACAGAGGCTAAATATCGCAACCCTACAACGGACGATTTCAAGGGAATGGCGGATATCGAGTCCACTGAAGACATGATGAAGAACAATCTTTTCAGGGTTATACTGGTGGCAGCTCTTGCAAACCTTGGAAGCATGATAGGCACCTTCCTGGGAGTCTATGTCATGCTTGAAGTAACGGGTATCAACCCAAAGGAAATAATTCAAAGTGGTCTGAGTGCAGGGCTTATGGCTCTGGGAATGGGATAACCGGATTATCTCTGGCTAGCTCTATAGATACCTGAGATTTCCGTTATTAGATGGTAACATTACTCACAAGACACATCAAAGTGTCTTGTCCTTTTCTTTCATTTGATCTACCTTTTCATAGATGAAATGGATTACCTCTTCAAAGTTCGATATTTGCTGCTGGTAATTCTCAAAAAGCTCAAGCTTTTTCTTTTTCTCTTCAGAAGTAGCTGTTTCTCGGTATTTGCTCACAAGGGGTGCTATCTTTTCATTTGCGATGTTGAGCTCGGTTTCGTATCCGTTCTTTATCTGGAGAATGAATGCATCCAGCAGGTTCTTTTCCATGTGGAAGTATACTTTGCGGGAGCCGGGTTTGTGCTTCCTTTTAATACCCCAGAAAGTCTCAATGTTCTGCATTTTCAGGCTGATGGAGGCAAGACTGTAACCTGTCTTCTGTGAAAGTTCTTCAAGACTGATATCCTCGGGTTCGAAGTTCAGGATAGATAATATCTTTGCCGTGAGCTCGTCAACACCATATCCTTTGAATATCTCAACTCCAATCTCATGTATCTGTGATTCTGTTTCATCCATATTCTTATCAGACCTTTCTGGTGGATTCCGGTTTTAAGATTTCGGCAGCAAGTAGCATTCAGTTGACTGAAAGCAGTTTGAGACCTATTATACCCAAAGTTATCGACATAATGCACAGTATTCGTAGTATATCCATAGACTCATTGAAGAGGAATATTCCAAGGATAGTCGTACCAATAATACCAATACCGGTCCATACTGCATATCCTGTTCCTACTGGAAGCACTCTTAGTGATTTTTCCAGCAGCAACATACTGATGATCAGACATAATACAGTAAAGACCGTTGGATATAATCGCGTTAGTCCTTCACTGTATTTCATACCAACGGCCCAGCCCGTTTCGAAAATCCCTGCAATGATAAGGTATATCCATTCCATATTGACCCTGCTTTTTCAATTTTAATTTTTATTACTTTTAATAAACGTTAAATGTTAAAAAGATGTATAATATTTATTCATTACGCTACGTATCAGAAAAACTATTCAGCAGATCGGGAAAGGTTTCTGGGTTTTACTTTGTTCTTCTGCCACTCATTTCCTCAAACTTGTCCGCAAGCCGGTAAGATATATCGGAAAGATAAACAGTTGCCCATGCAGCTGCAAGGATAGCTCCCAGCAGGTTGAATAACAGGTCTACCATTGTGTCGTTAATACCATGTTGAGCCAGTACTGCTTCGTAGCCTAATTCTGAGCTAATTCCTCCGCTAAGGAATTCAAAAATTTCCCACAGGACACCGGTTGCCAGCACAAAAAGCAGGATGAAAAGGAACAGCACTTTTGGTGGTATAAAAATATCATTGGAATAGATATCTATAGCCCTTATAATTGTGTACCCCGCAGTTGCTACAATGCTGGCTGAGAGGACATGGGTTATATTATCCCATCTTGCAATGCTCTCATAGAACGCAAAAGTCCCGATGGAATGCAGGAAAATGGCGAGTGTTATCCACAGTGTCAGTCCTGTATAATGTGGAATATCAAATTTGCGTGTGATAAAATACGGTATAAATGTGATAGCCAAACCCGTAATAGCATTTAGAGCAGTCGGTATATCCCTTTGGAGCATTCCTACTATAAGCAACACTAAAAGTCCTCCCTGCATTATCCTTATTGCAAGCTTCTGCTTTTCGCTGGACAAACCCAGAAAATTTTGGATAGGCTGAGATGTTTCGCGGGCAGGATATTCATATTTCTTTATATGTTCCTGTTGAGGAAGTTCAGCACTGCTATCGGATCCGATTGATCTGAAATACAATCCGAAAAGTATTCCTGCAGCAATTCCTGCTATTGTGGCGTAGATAAACTCATGCATCATTGCAGAGTTGATGGCTTCAGGTGATCTGCCGTCGAGTAGGAAAGCAGTCCCGAAAACGATGTCAATCACCCATCGCAGAAGATGCCAGAGACCTGATATAGCAAGTGTTGTAATCACTACCAAGACTATGGCAAACTTGTAATTCATGTGCACAAAAGTGAACCTGTTAATCTCTGCTGCGAGAAGTAGTGCAATAGTCGCCACGGAAAAATAAGCAGGTATGCCTGTTGAAAAAAAATAGTAAGCTGTTGTACCTCCTATTATGGGCATGATTGCTATTACAATGAAGTACCATGAGGGCATGACAGAAGGTTCACGCAGCAGCATCGCAGGAGCTGTTATAGCACAGATAACGAAAACGATAAGGATGAACCATGCCAGCCTGCCTTGCATCAGGTTTGTGATCCCGGCTAAAAAAAGCAGTGATACCAATACCCATCCTATAAAAGCATTAAGTGAAGTATTCCTTAGAAGTTTGCCCAGCTCATTTACTTCTTCCATAGCATACCATTTAAAAGTATGATCGTTACTGCTTTTAAACAAGCCAGAAACTAAAAGCATAACATTAGTTCATGCTTGCTTTGAATTTAAAGAATGAATGGAGGTGCAATGACAATTTTCCCGGCCTTATGACTAATATCTTCGAATCCGGTTATAACCAAAGGTATGGATGCTTCAGAAACAGATGATTCGATTCTTCCGGGATTTCAATTATAGTGCTTGGCTTATCTTTATGCTTAAGGAACAACAAGTACCTGCTTTTTTGCATGGCGAATCACATTTTCTGCAACGCTTCCGAGAAGGATATGCTCAAACCCTGTTTTACCCAGTGTTCCCATCACAATGATATCTATATCATTTTCTGCAGCGAAATTCATGATTCCATTTGTGGGTTCTTCACCTTCAATGATTACAGGTTCTACTTCTATCCCTTCTTTTTTGCCCATGTCGACCACATATTCCACTGCCCTGTTACCTTCTTCTCTTAGGTGCTGGTTCAGTCCCTTGGCCCACATCTCACCACGCATACCAATAGTAACAGATGCGTGTGGGAAAACATAAAGAGCACTGACTTTGGCGTCATTTAATTTTGCAAGCTGGATACCCCAGTCTACTGCGTTCTTTACATTTTCGGAACCATCGGTCGCTATCAATATCTTTTTTATTTTTACTTTCATGTCTTTACCCCCAATTTAAACTCAGATTTTGAGCAATATATATTTGTTGGCTCGATTTTTTGACCTTTCAGTTTACTAAGGTCAGACTCTGTTTTCCTATTCTGAAATGATGGATGCTGCAGTATCTTTCCATCTATTCATCAGGAATTGAAAGACTATGCTGTTTTAAAAAAGTCAGTTTATCCCAGTATCCCCTCTGGAAAATAATCTTATCATCCACAACATGAAAAAAGCCGCATCCCCGCAATCCAAGGGGATCTTTCCACTCCAGAATGGCCCACTCACCATCTTCAAAGATATTTTCCACTATGCAGACCATCTCAGCCCGGGCAAACTCTTCCTCAAACATTTTACGGATCGCTTCTTTACCTTCTATGGGTGTATTAGGGACCTGGTGGTTAACAGCAGTCCCATCATACATTTCTGCAAGTCTGGTAGTGTCTGCATTGTTAAAGGCGTCAACCCATTTTTCCACGAGTTCTTTTGGACGCATATTACTCTATTTTCCAAGTTCACTTCAGCATTTATTATTTTTAATCAATGGAACATCAGGAAGATTTTGATAGACTTCATTGTAGTCTTTGTACTTACTCAGAACGTCCACAACAACCGGAAGCGGTTCTGCCCATATTTCCGGAAGATCAGCTTCTCCTTCAATCTTTATCTTGTATGCCAGTTGTTCATGTGGAGGATTGAATTGGGCATTCACTCCTTCCTTGTTTCCTCTTGCATCTATCCGATACCATTCGATATCTTCAAGATATACTGCATTAAGAGCATGCAAACAAAATGGTTCCTCATCGTTATCTATGCTCAGGCGCTGGTAGCAGATACCTGTAGGTATCGAATTAGCTCTGAGAAGAGCTGCCAGAAGGTGACTTTTGGCATAACAGTAACCTGTACCGTATTCCAGAACTTCGGAAGCTTTCAGGGTAACTGGGTTCAGCTGATAGTCGTAGCTGTGTTTTATTTCATCCCTGACAAATTCGAAACAAAGTCGGGCTATCTCCACTGGGTCCTGAATGTCTCCTGCGATTTCTTCTGCCTTCTCCTTGACGATGGAATGATTGAAGTCGATAATGGATGTTGGTCTCAGATAATCTTGCATTTCTGTCATAACGTATCAAGCTCCTTACAAGAGAATTTCATCATTTTAGAAAAAATATACGGCAAAACAATTACTGACTAAAACAAGGTGAAAGAATCGGGTATTATTTACTCGATTCTCTCTGTTTAAAGCAATACGATGCTTATCATCAAACATGTTTTAATCGTATCTTAATGCATCGACAGGATTAAGCTTTGAAGCATTTTTTGCCGGCATAAAGCCTGCTATCAATCCGACTATTATTGAAACAATAGTAGCTATTATAGTTGCCTTCAAACTTAGAGTAAATTCAAATGGGACTCCCAGTTTCATTGATACTGCCAGCACTATAATCTGTACTGCTGTAATTCCGACAATGATACCAATAATCCCTCCGACCAGTCCTATTAAGGCTGCATTGCAAAGGAAGATTGCAAGTATATCTTCATTCCGGGCACCGATAGCTTTCATTATACCGATCTCTTTTGTTTTTTCAAGGACAGAGGTAAACATCGTATTTGCCACACCTACTGAACCCACAAGCAGAGATATACCTGCAATAAAGGCAAGGAATGCTGTTAGTCCTGTCACTATCGTACGTGTTCCCTTTACATAATTCTCTGGTGAAAAGATGTAAAAGTCCTTATTGTCTTTGTTTACCCGTCTTGAAAGCAGCATTTTTTGTTCCATGTCATCAACAGTAGATTTTACATCTGTGCCTTCGTGGAGCTTGACTTCAATATAGTCATATTCCTTCTCAGTTTTGTCTGTGTCTCCCCGGACATTATAGACATCTTCGTATGGCATGTAAATACTACTGCCGAACATACCGGTTATTCCTCCAAGTAATCCTTTTTTCTTTTCAAGGATGCCCACCACACGGTAGTAATTTCCATTTAAGGGAATCATCTGGTTAAGCATTATTTTTTTGTTCTTGAAAGCTTCATTTGCCAGTGAATCGGATATAACAACAACGTTCCTATCACCGGGTTTTAGTATACGTCCCTGGGCGATCTTCTCTGTGGTCATATAAGACCATACCTTTGGGTCAACACCGGTTATTGCTACCGTTGTCACTTCAGATCCAATCTTTATTGGTGTGTATGTTTCGACCAATACACCGATATACTGTACCTCCGTTATTCTTTTCAGGGTCTGGACATCTTTTTTGGTTAATTTACTACTGGTATCGGAATCACTTGTTTCGTTTTCCGAAACATAGTCTTCTTCTTCAGTACTAAAAGGCGTATTCGGAACAATAGTGATTACACTGCTACCCAGGTCTTCCAGAGTACCAGTAACCTGATCCTGGAAGTAGTCTCCTATTGTGACGACTGTCATAACAGAGGCTATTCCAATGATAATACCAATGATGGTCAGCCAACTTCGAAGTTTGTTGGCCTTGACCATATTCAGTGATATTTTGAAAATTTTTGCCGGTTTCATTTAAACACACCCGGTTAATGTGGATCATCAGGCTTTCTTCTTCTTGTAGAATAGCAATCCTGCAACTCCAATTATCAGGAGACCACCGATTAGCCAAGTGCTCAAGATGCTTTTTCCAGCAGATTTCCCGGGATTGACAGGTTCTGATGCAAATACGGACAATTCCTTGTCCTGCACATTTCTTTCCCCGTCACTTGAGGTATAAGATATCAGGAATTTTAAAGGCAGGGATTCGTCGTACCTGTCAGGTGTAAGACTAAAATCTGTCAGGGTATAGTCTCCTTTCTGGAGGCTGCCGACTACAACGGAATTGGAACCGCCGTTTGTGGCCCATCCTTCCTGTTCGGGAACAGAAACTGTTATTGAATTTGCTTTATTATTTCCGATATTTGAAACTGAAAAAGAATAGTCACCAGTTGCTGTCTGTTCTGTAAACACAATGTCAAATTCAGTTGTACCACCTACATAGATTCCTGCTTTACTTTCAATGGTCTTACGTTTCTGGTTTTCCAGTGTTCCGGCTTCGGTAATAGTTTTCAGTTCTTCAACATCATCGTATACAAGTTTCATGTCAAGCTTGTAGAGTCCTGGAACTGTGTTGACATTCGTCATTACTTCAAAGTTAACAGTCACATTTTCGTCAACATCTATGAAATTTATATACTTCACATTGCTTGAGCCTACTGGAAGTATAATGTCATTTGTACTTTCCCAGGAAAACATGGCATTTTTCAGAGGAGAATTTCCTACATTTTTAATTATAAAAGACATGTTTGTCTTTTTTCCCGGAACCAGCTTTTCAAGGCTTAGAGATTCGATCTCGGCATTTGATTCACTGTCAATATAGATATTGAATTCTCGGGATACACAGACTTTATCTTTTTTCCCACTCTCATAGACCTGTACTTCCAGAGGATACTGGCCTTTGTTGACATTGTTATCAACAAGGACTTCGAATTTAACAACCTTGCTTCTTTCATCCACGTAACGCTTTCCCAGAGTGCCAATGTTGTCAATCAGGCCATGTCCCGAAATTTCCTTGAAAGGATATTTTGGTACAAGTTCAACAATCACATTTTTCTTTTCATTTGATCCCGTATTTTGAATGGAAAAACTTACTTCAAGTACATCACCAGGCTTTACGGGGTCTGGTTTCTGGTTGAGGAGGTCTATTGTCAGTCCTGCGTTAAGATTACTTACAGCCATAGCACTTTGTATAAGTGGTGCTGAGACTATGAAGCATAAGATCAATATTTTTAATACTTTTTTTAAATCCATTAACTATCACCATTTAATTTCATTTCCGTTGTTTGTAGTTTCAATCAAGTCTTCATTGATTTCATCGTGAATGATTTCCCCGTCTTTCAGAACAATATGTCTATTTGCATATTGTGCAAGATCAAGATCATGGGTAACCATAACCACAGTTTTTCCTTTCTCTTTCCAGAGTTTGCGAAGAATTCCCATGACTTCGTTTCCGGTCTTACTGTCCAGTGCGCCTGTAGGTTCATCTGCAAGAATAAGTTCAGGATCACATGCTAGTGACCTGGCAATAGAGACACGTTGTTGCTGCCCGCCTGAAAGCTGGCTGGGCCTGTTGTTCAGCTTATCTGAGAGCCCTACCATTTCAAGAACTTCTTTTGCTCTTTCCAGGGCAATGCTATCTTCTATTTCCTGCATCTCAAGAGGGAGAAGAACATTTTCAAGGGCTGTCATTCCCGGTATCAGGTTGTACTGCTGAAAAATAAATCCGATAGTTTTTCCTCTGAGTGTGGAAAGATCGGACTCTTCCATTTCAGAAATGTTTCTTGACTTAAGGAAAATCTGTCCTCTTGAAGGAACATCAAGACAGCCCACAAGGTTCATCATTGTGGATTTTCCGCTTCCTGAAGGTCCGATGATAGCTACGAATTCTCCATTGTCTATTGAAACATTCAGATCCTGAAGGGCATTAACCTGCACTTCTCCCATCTGGTAGATTTTCCAGACATCCTTAAAAGTGATCAGTTGTTCTGGCATGAACCACTATAAACGCTATCAGGTATAAGAGCGCAAAGTAGGTAAGAAATATAGTTGAAAAATATAGTTCAACTACCTTTTATTTATATACTAAAGCAGATATAGAAGCTGCCATGGTTTTTGATGTTGCTAATTCTTTATTGGCACAGGAAGTCATTGGTATATCGACAGATATAGTGTCTGAGTATACTGCGGCACAAATACTGCTTGACATTGTGTTATATTCGCTCATATCAGTCCTTGCACTGCTGATATTTACAGAAGTGTCCAAGCTGTATAATGCCAGCCGGTATGGAGGCTTGAAGCATTTCAAAAATGTTTTTCTTTTTTTTGGTATTGGATATTTTTCCAGTCTTATGATAGTATTTTTGTTAGCTGCAATGAAGTATTCGAATGATGCTTTAATACTGCTCCTGGCTCTTATGTGTGCTTTTTTGCTGGTAGTGGTGGTTGTTTCTTTGTGGCTGGCAAAAGCACATCTTCTTTATGCAATACTATGGAGGTCGATCGATAATATCTCTACGAAAAAAAGGTTCAAAATATTATCATTTGCAGCTCTTATGTTTTTCATTTTGATTGATGAGATAATCTACGGGATACTTCTGGAACACTTTTACTATGGAATAATTTATAAAACAATAATTTTTATATTGATATTATTGATGATAAGGCACAACCAAAGATTATCGGGTAGGATAGGACATATAACCCATCCGTATTATCTTGGGCTCATATTGTTGTTAACATTGAACTTTTTGGGTTCCATCATGGATTATCCTTTAATGGACTATTTTCTTGCTGAATCAATAATTAATTCACTGACGATCCTGGTATATTTAGTGATTTTTACAGGAATTCGAAAATGGACTCGCATTCTAGCAATTTAAAGCCCTTCCAGAAAAGAAGCAGGCTGGAAATTATAAGAGATATACTCAAGGTTATCCGCGAGTCCAACAATACCATCAGTCCAACAAAACTTCAGAGATTATCAAACCTGTCTTTCCAGATGTTTGAGGAATATGTAGGAGACCTTGAGGAAAAAGGGCTCATTGTTGCCATACCATATAAGGAAAAACGCAAAATCTATTCCCTGACAGACAGGGGCAGAAATTTTCTTGATAAATATGAGGATTTTGTGGCTTTCCTGGCTGATTTCGGGTTATAATCCTCATTTTCATAGCTCACAAATATATTTCAAATTTTTTCACTTTTATATCAGTAAGATATCTGACAGATTTTTGTAAAACTCATCTTAGTTCTCATACTTGCTTAAAACTTCAACAACAGGAAGTCACTCTGCCCATGTTTCTGGAAGATCCGTTTCCCCTTCAATCCTTGTCTTGTATGCCAGCTTCTCATGTGGAGGATTAAATTGGAATTCACTCCTTCCTTATTTCCCCTGGCATCCATCCGATGTCTTCAAGGTAGACTGCATTGAGAGCATGCAGGTAGAATGGTGTTCCTTTATCATCCCTACTCAGACGCTGGTATCCATGTCGACCTCTTTTTTAGCACATTGTAAATTGGTAAAATATATAATGTTCACATTATCCAACAAAAGCATTTGATTAAGCTTCATTGATGTTTTCCGTATGGTTTACTCACTAGCTCGCATTGCCATGATTCCGCTGGTTGTAAGCAGTATTCCTGGGAGAATCCACATCCAGAAAAATAAGAGAATTCCAAGTATACCGGCTGTCAGCATTAATTTTCCTCCTTTTCTCCGATCTGTTTTAGCAACAATTCCACCGGCAATTCCCATCAAACTCAATAATATTGTTATTGTACCAATACCCAACATTATCACGAAAGGATTAGAATATCCAAAAACCGTGGAAGTAACATACATCATAGTTCTCCCTCCCGGCCAGATATTAACCAGTGTGACATAAAATATGAAAGCAGCTATGACGCTACCCAAAAAACCGCCGCAAACTCCAAATATTGTCTCAGCCCTTGTTTTCATGATATTTTTTCCTCGTTATTCTGGTCTGTATATAATTTCCTATCTATCAAGATTTCTGGTGTTCACTAAAAAATAATTTTATAATATTAAGCAATTTACTTATTGCTTATGGTCATAACGTCCAACTCATATTCTGCATAGCAGAAGCACACTTTAGAGTCAGAATTGAATGAGATAACATAAATTGGATTTGACAGCCACAAAATATTTATAAAATCTTGATAAAAATTAGTGTAAAGTTGATAGACATAACAAATAAGGTGTACAATGTTCAATGAATCTGATAGGATATTCTGGAAAAAACGGCATAAAAGAACAATGATATTGTTTTTATTAGTTACTGTATTGTTGTCTGGATATGCAAGCGCTGAAACTGAAGAATTTGAGGAGTATACAGAAGACTCTCATTTCATAGCCAGCAGAGGTGCTTTTATAGATACAGTTGACCAAGAATGGAAGAAAACAATTGTTGATTGCTGGGCAAGTCTCCCCGATTCCTTTTCTTATTACAAATTTGATAAAGCTATACATTCTTTTTCATGCAATAATGAGTTCATAATAGTTGATTTAAGCTCTGAGCACAAAGGAGAGATCAACGATTCCAGAATCGATCACCTGTATAAGAAAATAGAAGTTCATTGTGAAGAAAGTACAGGTTTCAATGAAGTTCCTGTTGTTTTCATGTGGGCAGAAGATGAAGAAGATCTGATATATGAATACGATCCAGATGCATTTCAAAAGGCAAAGAACAGTTCCAGATATGTAGCTGCCAGAGGAATTGTCCCGCTATTCACTGATGAGGATGAATGGTTGGAGTGGTCTGAGAAAGTTCATGAAGCCAGGTATATTTTTGATCTGGAACCTTATTTTCTCTCGCAGGGTGGCCCTCTTTTGTCATATGGATTCAAAAAGTATAGTGGATATGTTGAGGTAGGAGTCAATAAAGAGACACCGAATATTGTTAATGATTCATCTCTAAGCGAGGTATATCAGATAATTGATGAACACTTTGAAGATGCAGGCATAAGTAACATTCCGGTTGTTTTTGTGTGGGACATGCCAGTGCAATTAGATGAAGCTCTAGCAGAGGAACCTGTTCCAATAGAATACGATTCTGAAAGTGAAACTGCACAAAATGATGATGCTTCTACACAATCAACATTAGGTTTCACGTCAATTATGATCATTTTATGCATATTGATATTGATCAGAATAAGAAGGTAAATTTAATATACCTTCTCCAATTAATTAAAGAGCTTTAATCTCCTCATGATACAGAAGAGTACTTAATAGTTTTTTGATGATTAATCCTAAATTTTCATTTCAGGATTAACAAAAATTATATTGCATAATAAAGTCATTCTATATAGTGTATGCAAAAAGGATACATTGGCATAATTGCAATTATCGGCATATCCTTAGTCATTTCCTTTGTAGTATCTCCAACATCACCTGATCCAGAGAATGGCACTATAGGCTATTTCATGAAAAACAATGACAATGTAAATCATACAGTAACAGTAGAAATACTCGACTTAGGAAATGTCTCTAAATTCAACCAAACATATAATGTAGCTCCGGATGAAAATTGAAACCAGTTCCTGTCAGTCTAAAAAAAGCCACCTATATGTACGAAGTAACCTTGGACAATAATATAATAAAGAGACAAGTCACAGGAGAATATCCTGAAGATCTAAGCCTGGAGTTCCTGATCATTGAGATTAACGAATATCCAGAAGAACCATTAGAACTACATATGACCATTGCGTAGGATGTGTGGATTTAGTATTTAGTAAAAGACATGCTACAAAGAAATTCAATACTTTTTTTAGCCTTCTTGATTATCGCAGGATTTCTGGGAGTAGCTGCCTGTCTCATTCAAGTAAACTACTTTGATTGAAAGCCAGGAAGATTACCAGCAAAAGCTGATAAAATTTCAAAAAGCATATTCTGAAGAGATTCCTTCCAGTCTCTCATAACTACGCAAACAAAGAAATTTGAAGAAATATGTGGATTGTAAGGTAATTGAAAAAAGAAAAAGAAAAGACCCTCACACGAGGTCTTTCAGGTGGAACTGGTATTTACCGAGCTTTCCGCCATAGTTTCCTGCTGTTATCTTTGAAACGCCAGGAACTGCGATAGCTGCTTCAATACCTGCTTTTGTAGCTTTCTGGATAGAATCCTCGTCAAGGCCGTTGATGACAAGTTCGTATACTGCTTTTACACCTTCAGGTATCTGGGTGTCTTCAACCTTGTCCCTGATGGATGGGCAGAACTTCTCGTTTGCTGTTGCTTTCATGAACTTGTAGTTGTTGAAACCTGCCTTGGAACCACTGGCGACGATTCCGCCTGGGAATGGAGTGATGGTGCCTTCAAGGTCCTTGATAGCGTCCACTGCAACCTCTGCTGCTGTGAGTGCTGTCATCTGGCTGTCACCGAAGATGAAGAAGTTACCACCTGCGATACCTGCAACAGCACCGATGTTCTCTTCTACGAGGAAATCGCCTTCCATGATTGGGATGCTGTACATCTTGCGGCCACCAACTTCAGTCTCGGATTCCATACCGTCACCGAAGAATTTGAGTTTGAAACCTACGTTAAACTGCTTCTCTGCATCTGGAAGACCATTGAAGACAGCTGTGGTTGGTGCCGTAAGCACACACTGTCCGAGGCGCTCAAGTAACTGGTGTTCAAGTGATTCGTATCCGAAGGTGCAGATCTGGATGTAAACACCAGGTCTTCCGTCAGGTGTCTCATCAGGACCCACGAACTTTTCAATACCTGCTTCTGCAGGGCACATGATAACAGATGTACCGAATCCTGTTGCTTCCAGGGCGGCTATCTCTGCCCAGCGTTTTGTAGCTGCGGTTATGAGAACCCTTGCAATCTTGATCGGAAACGCTTCTGCGAAAGTATCTTCAATTTCTACTCCGTTGATTTCCATGATAATCCCTTATTCCAGGCTCAAGTTCAGGTTTGAACCTGCCTTTTGCCTTGCTTTTTAAACTTGCATAAACTCAATGTTTGAGCTCGTTACATCTATAACGTAACCACTCAGCAATATTAGAATACAATGACAGTACATATAATCTTCGAAAAGCCGGTTTTACTTGCCGCCGGAGTTATTATAGGTCTTCTCGAACAGTGCGAACATTTCCCTGTCCATTTCTCTGTATTTTCCAAGTTCTAAAACAGCTTCGTTCACAAAGACCTTGAGGTTATTCCGATTTGACAGGCTGGCGAGCGTCTTTGATGACCTGGCAGTAGATTCCACCATTTGCTCCCTTATTGAGGCCCTGCACAATTCCATGATTGAGACCACTGACCGGGATGCCTGCTCTTTCATTTCTTTTTCCGAGGCAAGTATACAGAAATATTCTATATGAGGGATCACATAGGAAACCTTTGCATCCGAATGTCGCCTCGCGGCAACAATTCCTATGTCTTTCAGGGAATCCGTCACATCAAGATAGGAACTTTCCCCGAATATTTCCCCGATATCTTTCAGTGCTGCAACAGCCTTTGGAAGTGAGTCATTTTTCTTCCTGTCGGATGATTCCTGCACGTCTTTGATACATATATCCCTCAGGGTGGTGATTATCTGCTTCTCAAGGTGTTTCAGCTTGTTCTCCTTAACCGTAGCAGCAACATCCACAAGCGCGGTACGTACATATTCCAGTGTATCGATATCTTCTTTGGATGCTGCATCAATGGCAATTATCTTTAAAAGGGCAACAGACTTCTCGGCAGCTTCGATCATTTTGAATCTTGCGGCTCTCTCACCGATCTTTCCGCTGGCTTTAGCAAATTTATGTCTTGGAGAGGAAATTGTCTTTTTATTCAGGACATTGTAAAGGTCGTTTGTAGTTTCGGCTCTTCTGACCAGTTCAATTTTTCCAAGTGCCGGGAAAAAACTTCTGTCCATATGCCATTTAAAGAAGTTGTGAAGGTATTCAATTGTCTGCAATGTCGTTTTTTCCATGCTCTTTTCCATACAAACACAGGCTATGGTTTCAAAAGCATCTATGATTTCGATTATCAGATCCCTGTTCTTCTCATCTTCTGCCAGCATGGCAATCCCGTAAAGGTGTGCGTTCAGATGCCTGATGATCAGGGAAGTGTTCTCATGACCCTGTATCAGGTCCGAACCATAAGTACTGAGAGCACGTATGCCTCTGGTAGCTGTGAGTGTATCATCATTCCTTATAGCTCCCCGAATGATATCGACAATGGGCTGAAGTGGATCAACACCTGCTTTTCCTGAATCTATTTTCCGGTAACTTTCGTTCATCTCATAGACATTCATATCTCTGGTGATGTCAATGAACCTTTGAGTAACCGCCTCACCTCTCAAATGGTCTGCAAAGAGGAATCCGATAATTGACAGGACGAGAGAGGCAATCATTACAATTATTATTCCCGTAATGTTGGGTGCACCCAGAGAATGCATTATTGACACTGCAAGCGCGAATGCTCCAAGAGTGTATGAAAACATGTCAGCAAGTATATCTTTCTTGCCCGGGAGCCAGAGGCATATTATCCAGAATATTGCAAAACAGACTGCAAGAATGACATTATTGTTAAAATAGCTCATTTCCTGAGCCGTAAGCAGATTTGTAAGGAAAGCAAGCTGTACGACAAATGCGCCTAATGCCAGATCTGCGCCAATATCCTTGAGTCCTATCTTCAGGTGATTCTTTGCAACAATGTCAACAAATAGAAAAACTGTAGTAACACCCATTATCAAGGCAGCGTCAACGATATCAGTTATCAGGATCTGCATGAAGATATAAATGTCATTGGTATTTATATAAATTAAGGAAGATTTTCCATTTATGAAGAAGAATACTAACTCTTAAGGTACATTATAATATAATCCACCCATGTATGTAAAGATTGTACATATATACAAATTCATTTTAAAAAGCGGTTTTGTAACTACTTTTGTAAAATGAACTTTAATAATGATGAATTATGTCTTTTGATTGCCTGGCTCTGGAGAATTATTGTAGGTCTTTGAGCCGGTAATCATAATTCAATGCTTCTTTAATGCGATTTGGATCCCATTTTAAACTAATCAGCCTTGTTTTTCCATAGCGCCCCCTGCTTCTGTGGAATGCAGAAATGATATCCTGCATGTCAAATTCAGATATTATCTTTGAGACGCTGGTTCTTCCAAGAGGATTGATTTCAAGTTTTGTACAAAGATTCTGGTATTCCGCTACAACCTGTCCTGTAGTTATTTTGTCATCAGGTATTTTTAGAAGCCTTACAACACTTAAAAGAACCAATTTTTGGTGTATTGGCAATTTCTTTAAAGCACTGATTCCACTTTCGGTTTTCAATTCATCGTTTGCAAGAAAAACATGTTTATCATTCAAGAAATCCTCTTTCTTTCTTTCCGCAATTTCCCCTGCTTTCTCTAAAAGTTTGATTGCTTTGTAGGAATAACCATTCTTCCGGGAGAGTAAAATGCATGTTGGTATTACATGTTCATCAATTATCTCTTCCTTGAAAGCAATAGAAGATCGAGCTTCCAGAATTTGTTCCATTTCTTTCTCGTTATAAGGGGGGAAAATCATTTCCTTGTAATTAAAAGACTGAACAAGGATTGAAGGTAATTTTTCCGGGAAAAAAAGGTCATTCGAGATTCCAATAATCCCTATATGCACATCATTTCCGATGCACATTTTTTCTCCAGCCTGGCTCAGAGAGAGCAGAACATCGAAGTTTTTCAACATTTCTATGTCATCAAGAACTATGATAATGGATATCTGTTTTTCATTCAGTGCCTGCCAGAGAATGTTGTAGTATTCATTCAAAGATAAACCGGTTTTAGGAACTTGCAACTCGGGGCTTACCTGATGAACAATTTCAAGAATTATACGACTGGTTGTGTTTGTGACACCACAATTAAGAAAAATGACCTTGGCACTTATATTATCTTTTGCTGCAATACCAGTGAACTCCTTAATTACATACTTAACAACACTTGTCTTGCCAACACCTTTTTCCCCTAGGATCAATCCATTTCCCGGAACTCCTTTGTGAAGAGCAGGCTCAATCTGCTTTGCAATTTCCTTGATTTGCTGATCTCTTGCAATCAATTTATCAGGAAGATATTGTTCCGAAAGAACTGCTTTTTTTTCGAAGATGCTGGATTCGACGTTAAATATCTCACTCATAGGGATCACCTATTGAATCAAGGATAAAAAGTTGGGTCAAGAACCTGACAATTTGTGTGTGGCAAAATGGAGGAATGCCAAAGTTTTGATTCTTTTCTCACCCAACTTTTTATAAAACTCACTCGTTGTTCATTCAATTGACATGTAGTCCTTTATTTCATTACTCACTTTCATATATAGTTGCATATACTCATCAGTTGGCCGCATCTCATATTCTGAGTCTACCAGATAGCACTCGCTGAATGGTTTTCCCTCCGGTGCTGCATTTAGCATATTCTCATATTTTGAGTAGATCTTTCCGATAATATAATTTGCTTCATCTGCAGATAGATCCGTAGCCATATGGGCAACTTCTCCCATAAACCTTGATTCAAGACCTGTGGAATGATCGGCACCTGCACCACGTGCACCTACTGGTCCAACCAGAACATCTCTGCCGCTAACCGTATCTCCTATTGCCTGGGCAGCAGTTTCGTAAAACATCATGTCAGTGCAGCATCCTCCAAGGTTCCAGTAGTATCTTCCTGTATAATGATGAAAGTTTCTGGAAATTGCAATTGATGAAAGGTTGGATGCCCAAAGGATTTCCTTTGTTGAAGAAGAATTGGTATTTATATGTACAGCACCTGACAAATGCAGGTTTGCCCCTGTCACCACTTTTGATTGTATGGTTTCTGCAACGTCAATAATAGCAAGACCTGCAGGAGATCCAATACTTGGTCCTCCAAATATCGGACATTGCCCGGTGAGGAAATTGCCACCTCTTTCTATGTGAAAAATAGATTTATAAAATGTTTCAAAGTCTGTCTTTAGTTCATCAAGCTGATAGACTTCCTGAACATCAGAAGGTGAATACAGTTTGTCTGTTGATACAAGCATGTATGCCTGAGATATGGTCGGTGTACCTGGTCCCATCAATGTCATACCTTCTCTATTCGCAAGTTCTGTGGCAAGCCTTTCCAGTCTTGCTTCTTTCAATGCTGCCAGCATCTCCATAGGGGTTTTGCCTTGTATACTCTTGTGACCCATATTCTCGATTGCACCGGCATAAATTCCCTGAACAATAGGCTCCTTTGCAGAACTGAGATGCACCTCTAAAAAATTCTCTTCAGAGACCGTACCTCCCATAGGTCCGCCAATTATGATTGGTGGTTCCGTATCCTGCATGTACCTGTTCGGAACAAGAACTTTTTCCCTGAGGCGACCGATTTCCAGTGTCTCTGTAGATTTGGTAGCTTTGCGTATGTCCTCTTCATCGATTTGGATTGACTTATTTGTGTCAATACAATAGATTCCGATAGATGTCAACAATTCAACTGCGGCTTCAAATACTGAGTCAGCCATTGAATAATCTGTAGGTACAAAGGTATTTGGATCGTACTCGATTTCATATTTTTTTGCTAATTCTTCAGATTTCATGAAAATTGACATATCATGCTGATTTTCACTTTTTTTGTCACCTGTCATTGCATATTTCAAGTATTTGTAGACATCACTCATGATTTCACCTGCTTGTCTTTATACTACCGCTTTTCACATAGAGCAATTTGTACATTTCTTCCATGTGCCGTAATTATACCATTTTTCACATGGAAATATATATACATTTCCACGTGATATAAAAACACCTATTTTCACATGGAAATGTCTAAATTTAATTCAAAAATATACTTATTTCAAATACTCATTTTATACAAACTATTGTACAGTCTGTAAACATTACCTACAGTTTCAACTATGGTTTTCTATCTAAATATCAAAATTTGTTACTCCCGCTTTTTTGGTTCAGGCCTGTGAGAGCGGGTAGCCGGGAATCATCAGATTCCCAGTTTCTCACGTTTGTCTTCGATGTGTTCCATCATTAAGTCAACTGCTTTGGAAGCATCAGTTTCAACATTCAACAATCCACCGGTGATTTCCTTACAATCTTCAGTGAGCAGTTTTACCAGATCAGGTCCCCCGGTCACGGTTGGTACCGGATTCACGTGTGTGTGAAGGCCGAGTGCAAGTGCAAATACGGCATCTATAGTTGCTTTCTGTTCCATGTATTCAGGAGCTGTGGCAACAACCGGAAGGTCGGGCAATGGTACTCCTCCCAGCCCGTCCGACACTGCAGCGAGCAGGTCAGCCAGTCTGCCGGTATCTGTACATGTACCATAACTCAGAACAGGAGGTATTCCGAGCGCCTCGCAAATGCTTTTGAGACCAGGACCGGCATATTCTTTTGCTTCAGGGCTGCACAATCCTGCAACCTGTACGGCGCCATTTCCACATCCCATTGAAAGCACCAGTACATCGCGCTTTATCAGCTCCTTTACTACATTGACTGTGTGTGTATCATGTCCGGTGTCCCTGAGAGTTGTACAGGAAACCATGCCTGCTACCCCTCTTAGTGTTCCATCCTTTACGGCATCAAGCAGGGGATCGAGTTTGCCACCCAGTGCATCAAGAATGCTTTCAGTGGAAAAACCCACAACAGCTTCTCTTAAAGGCAGGCCTGTGACCGCTGATACGGATGATCTTCTCTCCCTGAAATTATCAATTCCCATCTGAAGGAGTTTGCCAGCCTGCTCTTTTGCCTTTTCAGGAATGTAGTCTATCCGCTCCGTGATTCCCTCGAATGAAATCAGATCGCTCACGGGTATGAGCTTGAATTTATATTTCTCGGCGTAAAGAGGATCAATAGGCATGGAGCAGTTCATATCGGATACAAAGACATCCACACAGCCACTGGCAAGTATTGCTTCCTGCATGATCCAGTTTCCTGTAAATCCATAGAACACATCATCCATCTCCCATCTCTGGATCATTTCCTGTCCTGTCTCGATGTTGGCAATGATTCGAAGTCCCTTTGAGCCAACCTTTCTTGCCTTGTCCTGCCATTCCTGCTCCCTTGCAAGCTGCACCATGGCAAAGCCAAGGAAAGGTTCGTGGCCGTTGGGCAGTATATTAACGTAATTGGGGTCAAGTACACCCAGGTCCACCCGCATGTTATGCGGTCTGGGAATACCGTAGATAACATCCTGGCAGTATTCATTAACTATCTGGCTTTGGTAGGCCATTGCAATTGCAAGCTTCATTGCCTTGAGTGCCAGGCTGACGTAGTTACCATCAACGTTGGTCAGAGAGGAACTTGTTGCCCTCATCATTTCAGTATAGATACCACCAGGGAAAATATCAAGTTCTTTCCATAATTCCTGGCGCTCCTGAGGTGCAAGCATTTCGACTATTTTGCTTGGCTGCCCATATTCCCTGTTAAAATCATTTTCAACGAAATTACAAAAGTTCAGTGCAACATCATTTAAATCACCGTTTGCATCGATACCCAGCCTGCCTGCAAAGCTCCTCAGTTTTCCTTCCTCGCTGATTTTAAAAGGAGTTTCTCCTTTTGCGGTTGCTCTCAGGGTCTTTATTGTCTGGGTGGTATGATAGTGATATGTGGATGCTCCCATCACATTGCGTAAAAGCATCATACGCATTGCCATTCCATCCGCTGTAATACCACAAACCCCTCTCTTATCTTTTGCAGCGTCAGCACGACATGGTCCGTTGGAACAGAGGTCGCAACGTACACCTTGCTGGCAAAAAGTACATCTCCTGTCCGGGTTGCCTCCCAAACCCTGAGCCTCATATCGGTCCCAGACATTTGTCATACCGTCTTTTTTTATCTTTCTGTATACTGTTCGCACTGAGTCATGATATGATATTCTTTCATCTTCCACATTAATTCCCCACTGGTTTACTTTGATTCAAATCACTTTACCATAAACCTATGTGTACTTGGGGTAGTGTAGAATAAAAACTCTTTGGATATTAAGTCAGAACCGAAAGCTATCGTCTGGTCTTTTTCAGATTGACCCAGAAGATACTTCCGCTGCCGAGCGGATTGTCATCGACCCCGACATTTCCCTTATGAAGGTCAACGATTCTTTTTACGATAGCAAGTCCAAGGCCACTTCCTTTAACGCTGCCTTTATCTGCCTGCTTGAATCGCTCGAATATCCTCGGCTTATCTTCGTTACTGATACCGGGACCAAAATCAGTGATCTGAATTCTGCATTCGTCCCCTTGATCCGTAATACTGATAACTATTTTTCCTTTCTCAGGGCTATACTTGATAGCATTACTGAGCAGATTGATGAAGACTTCTTCGATAAGGGGGCTCACCATTACCATGCACTTGCATGTCGGATTGAATACGAGAGTAATATCTTTTTTATCAATATCGTTCCGGTAACCCCTTATTGTCTTTTCCATTATCGGTACGATATCCTGTTCTTCAAATCTGATATCATCCACAGATTCCAGTTTAATGAACTTTGCAGCCGATTTCATCATCTCAATTAGTTTCTCATTGTTCTTGTGGACCTTATTGAGTAGTTTCTTTTTGCCCGAATCATCCTCAAGGATGATTAGTTCCTCAGTGAATCCACGAATGATGTTGGCAGGATTGAGAAGGTCATGGGTGAGAATATCAGTGAAAAGAACCTTAAGTTCCGCAGTATCTTCGAGTTCCTTTGCGTATTTTTCCAGTCTCTCCTCATTTTCCCTGCGGCTGATTGATTCTGCAAGCACGTTGGCTACGGACTGGACAAAATGTATATCGTCTTCTGTGAACATTCGTTTCTGGGTCGTATGGACATTCATAGTTCCGAAAGGCTTGTCTTTGCAACCAATGAGCACATCCATACCGCTTACCATACCATGATCCCTGAGTAATGAATGACCGCTGAACTTGTCCTTTGTTTCACCGTCCTCAACAATGGATGATTCTCCATTGTACAAGGTATAGCAGAGTATGTTCTGTCCGTTGGCATTCTCTTTTTGGGAAAGTTCCTCGGTTTTTTCGTCTTCTTTTTCCCAGCCAATCCCTGCTAACATCACATAGTTTCCGTCATTTTCCTGTTTCATTATCCTGCAATATTCCACATCCAGTGTCTGTGCTACAAGTATGACAGATTCCTTCATGAGCAGGTCAAGGTCCATTCCTGACAGCCCCTGCTGGCCTAATTTTGCGACTGCTGCGTGCTGGCGTTCCCTCATCTTCAATATTTTTTCAACATTTTTACGTTCGGTGATGTCTTTTGAATGCCTTACAACCATAGTGACATGATGCTCATCGTCAAAAATAGGGGACAATTCGATAGCCTTTTTCTTTCCGTCAAGAGGGTCCTCAATTTCAAATCTCTTGCATTTGCCGGTGGTAAAGACCTCAAGCAAATGGCATGGCTCACATGGGGTGCTGCGCTTCATAAGGCAGTTATAACAGTAAGGATGCCCCTGTTTATCCACTGGGGGAACCGAATCACATTCTTTCCAGTTACTTGTCACAACACGCAGATCCCTGTCTATAACTACAACAAGGTCCTGGATCGAACTAAGTACTTTCCTGAGCAGGTCGAGCTGGAAGTTCTTTTCCTCCCCGTCTTTCATTTCATAACTTGAGATACCGATCCCTCTTTTTAGCTTGTTTTCAT
Organism: Methanolobus sp. ZRKC2; assembly: GCF_045291185.1. Classification (NCBI taxonomy): domain Archaea; kingdom Methanobacteriati; phylum Methanobacteriota; class Methanomicrobia; order Methanosarcinales; family Methanosarcinaceae; genus Methanolobus; species Methanolobus sp. ZRKC2. The sequence continues at coordinate 1,949,907 of NZ_CP146980.1, forward strand.
GTTAAAGTAGCATAACGGAGTTGTGTGACTGGTTAGTGCTGGAAAAAAGTTGTCCTGTTCTCTTATTTATACGTATCCGTATAAAAAGGAATGATGATGATGATGATAAATATACAGGTAGAGAAAGATCCCGGGATCAATATCAGACCTTTGTACCACAGTGTTTGCAGAAAAGAGCATCACTGTCGTGATCTGAATTCCCACATTGTGCACAGGTTCTTTCCGGCCCCGCTTTTTTTCTTTCTTCAATGGAAGCAAAACTGATTTCAGAGGTCACAATACCTGTCGGGACAGCTATTATGCTGTAACCGAGTATCATTATCACCGACGCCAGAATCCTCCCCAGAGGAGTCTGGGGGACTATGTCCCCAAAACCCACGGTTGTAAGAGTTACTATTGCCCAGAAGATACTGGTGGGTATGCTGGTGAAACCGTTTTCTTCTCCTTCTATGAGATACATCAGGGACCCGAGTATTATTACAAGGGTGATCACTGTGAACAGAAAGACTGTGATCTTCTGCCTGCTGGCACGCAGGGCCTTGGAGAGCATTTCCGCTTCACTGACATAATGGACCAGCTTGAGGACACGGAATATCCTCAGTACTCTCAGCACCCTGATAACAAGCAGGAACTGGCTGCCGGGCAGGAAGAGACTCAAATACGTAGGTACTATTGCCACAAGGTCGACGATTCCAAGCGGACTGGTGGCATACCTGATCCTGTCCCTGACGCATATAAGGCGCAGAAAATATTCTATGGTGAAAATAATTGTGAAGAACCATTCAAGGTAATAGAGAATCTCACCGTAAACTTCTCTAATGGAGTTGATGCTGTCCAGCATCACGACAAGGACGCTTAGAAGTATACTTATGATGAGCAGGATATCAAAATACTTTCCAGCCGGTGTATCGGCTTCGAAGATAATATCGTATATTGCTGCTCTCCACTTTGCGCCACCCGGCCTGTTATTCCTATTTGCGTTATTCGTTTCAGGCATGCTTTTTCCTCAGAAGTCAAACAGGCTTTTTTGTCCTGCCATCTCGTGAAGGTTTCCCACCTGTACCCCGATACGCCTGAAGTTTGATGTGCTTTCTTCAAGGAATTGCTGCATCATCTCTTTTGCGCTTTTGTGAAGGGATTCCATATCTGAGACGGGATGATTGAAAGTACGGCTCTTTGTAGATGTTTTGAAATTTGATAAAATAACTGTTACGGTCACTGACCTGAAACTAACCTTTCGGGATTTTGCTCTGGATAGCACATCACCGGCAAGTTCGTCAAGCAACGAGAATATCATATTCTCATCACGGGTATCATGTTTAAGAGATGCCATCCTGCCAATTTGGTCAGTTGCTGTTCTCTCTTTAACAGGTGTTTCATCGATGCCGGATGCAGCCTGCTTGAGCCATGTACCCCTGTTCTTTCCGAAGGCATTGATAAGTTCCAGTATATCATGTTTTTCCAGGTCATCAATGGTCTCGACCCCCATTTCAGCAAGTTTTTCTCCGGTAACTTTGCCTATTCCCCAGAGTTTTTTCACAGGCATGGGTTTCAGGAAATTTTGGACTTCTTCAGGTCTTACAATAGTGATACCATCGGGTTTCTGGAAAGAGGATGCCATTTTGGCTATCAGCTTATTGGGGCCGATACCTATGGAGCAGGTAATTTTCTCCCTGGCTTTAATCTCTTCCTTTATCTTCATGCTTATTTTTCTTGCGTGTTCGAAATCAGAATCTGAAGAATGGGTGATCTCAAGAAAAGCTTCATCAATACTTATTTTTTCAAAAGATTCTTCGCTGTCGGCACTGGAGCGCAGTATTTCCATTACCCTGTCAGAAACTTCTTCGTAGAACTGCTTACGTACCGGAAGGAACACAGCATCGGGATTCAAGGCCTTTGCCTGCCTGCATGGCATGGCAGAACGAATGCCTGTTTCTCTTGCAACATAATTAGAGGTGCTCACAGCCCCGCCTTCTTCACCCCGGTTAGAGTACATGCAGACAACTACCGCTTTACCTTTAAGGGAAGGGTCCTCCCGCTCCTCTATGGCGGCATAGAAATAGTCCATGTCAACATGGATGATCACGCGTTGCATTGCTAGTATTTAGGGAGGAAGGTTTTTATGATTAACTCTTTTTGATACGAGTCTATAGTATGACATCCCTGCAATCCACATACAGGGAATCAAAGTCCGTGAGTTTTCTTGCAACAGGCCTGGCGTAGAGGTACATTTTCTCAAACTGGGGTCTGTGATGCTTTATTACTTCAAGGAAATCATCATCCGGATCTATATACGTTCCGAAGAAATCACACTTTGCATCGTACAGGATGTTATTACAGTATCCCAGTATCTCCTCCATAGCATCCTTGTATCCGGTTTCGAATGCATGGTCGACTATCAAGCGCAACTTGAAATACTCGCCTTCTTCAGGAACTTTCGGCATAGCTGTGAAATGCCTGAGCATTCCGAACACTTTTGACATGGTTTTCCAGAGAATCGGTTCTTTTGTATAGGCCATCTCCATCAGGACGGCGCTATCCCAGAAACCACCGCATGCAACTATCTTTCCGTTTTCCTTGGCTGCCAGGAAATTCTCAAGGCCATATCCGAGTATCCTGTTTGCATATTCCCGGAAGCTTTCAGGAGTGAAGGGGCTGAAATGAGTCCTTCCCGCATAATAACGATTCAGCAGTTCTACAGCCTCGGGAAGATCCTTGTCTTCGATACGCTCCAGGGTATATTTCCGGTCGGTCTCCTCTTTCCTGTAGGCTGACATCTCGCATACCATTATCTCTTTTTTCCGGATGTATCCCAGTTTTTCCAGGAGGCTGATGAAAGCCTGGTTGTGGGCATATACATAACAGTAAAGATGTGTTGCATTGATGCTTCTTGCCTGCTCTTCGGCTTCCCTTATGAGACTGACAGCTATTCCCTTCCTCCGAAAATCGGGGTGGACCATCACTTCTGCCATATAGATGTATTGCTCATCAGGATGCTGTTTCACCGTCCAACCTATCCAGCCTGCAGTCTGGCCTTCCTCTTCAGCCACCATTATCTGCCAGTTGTCATAGATTTCATACCTTATTGTGATTTCCGGTCCTTTGTCAATTACCATTGCAAGTCTTTCGTCACCCTGCGGACACAGTTTCTCAATGCTTAAAAGAGTCTTGTTGTCTTCTTCGCTGAAAGGCCTGATATTAGCCACTCGAATCCCCCGGTTTTGTTTTAGATGCTAAGTTAAGATATTGTCCCCAAATGAAGCTGGAATCTGATTCGATATATTCATTTTGGGAATCTATTTAGGCTCTGTCTCGATACCGACATCTCCAAGCGCTGTGCTCAGGTATCTTTCGCCGGTATCCGGTAAAATAACTACTATTAGTTTTCCTTCATTTTCCTTTCTTCTGGCCACCTGTAATGCTGCATGAAGGGCTGCACCACACGATATTCCCGCAAGTATACCTTCTTTTTTCGCAAGCTCCTGAGCGGTCTTAAAAGCATCTTCACTCTTTACCTGAATTATCTCATCAACGATATCCATGTTCATGACCTCAGGTATGAAACCGGCCCCAATACCCTGTATCTTGTGTGGTCCTGCTTTGCCACCGGAAAGCACGGGTGATTCCTCAGGTTCAACTGCCACTGCCTTAAACTCAGGTTTGCGGGATTTGATAACCTCGGAGACTCCTGTTATAGTACCACCTGTACCTACACCGGCTACCAGAATATCTGCTTCCCCGTCGGTGTCGCTCCAAATTTCTTCGGCAGTTGTCCTGCGATGGATCTCAGGGTTTGCATGGTTCATGAACTGGTGAGGTACAAAAGAATTAGGTATCTCTTTTGCCATTCTTTCCGCTTCTTCTATGGAACCCTTCATACCTCCGGCACCGGGAGTAAGAACTATCTCTGCTCCAAGCAATCTCAGGATCTTTCTTCTTTCCATACTCATTGTTTCGGGCATAGTCAGGATAAGGCGATAACCCTTTGATGCGCAGACGAATGCCAGGCCGATGCCTGTATTTCCCGAAGTGGGTTCAATAACAACCGTTTCGTTGCTCATGTACCCTTCTTTTTCAGCCGTTTCGATCATATTAAGGGCAATACGGTCCTTCACAGAACTTAACGGGTTGAAGGATTCGATTTTTGCAGCTACAGTTGCATAGCATCCTTCGGTTATCCTGTTCAACTTTACAAGTGGTGTTTTACCAACAGTTTTTGTTATGTCATCGTAGATATTGCTCATTTTACCCAAACTCCCGATTCAGTGTTTTTCCTTAAATATAAGATGCGGTTCTTCAATAACAACCTTGGTGTCCGGTGGAACCGATCTGGTTATCCATACGTTGCCGCCTATTATCGAGCGGGCCCCGATGACTGTACCGCCTCCAAGGATGGTAGCATTGGAATATATTATGACGTCATCCTCTATGGTAGGATGTCTTTTTTGTCCCCGGATGATCTGTCCTCTCTCGTCTTTCGGGAAACTCAGAGAACCCAGGGTCACACCCTGGTAAACACGTACATTATTACCGATTTCGCAGGTTTCTCCAATGACAAGACCGGTTCCGTGGTCAATGAAGAATCCTTCTCCTATTCTTGCTCCGGGATGAATATCGATTCCCACCAGACTATGAGCATACTCGGTCATTATTCGGGGGATTACAGTTATTCCCTGCTTGTGAAGCTCGTGGGCTGACCTGTAAACAGTCATGGCGAATATTCCGGGATAACTGAAAATAATTTCATCATAACTCTTAGCTGCAGGGTCCCCTCCGTATGCAGCTATTACGTCCGATGCAAGTAAAGCACGTATTTGGGGTATTTTTCTCAGGAATTTAAGTGTCTCTTCCTGCCCGCTTTCGACACATTCGGCACATTCTTCCTCATATCTGTCACAATCATGGATGATGCTGTTTGTTATCTGCTTTGAAAGCTGCTCGAAGAGTTCTGTTATTTCATTGCCTATATGATAGGATAGAACACTCCTATCGACAGTCTGGTCGCCAAAATAACCGGGGAACAATATATCTTTTATCAAATTTATGATCTCTACAATAGATTCCCTGGAAGGTATTATTGCTGCATCCACATGATCAAAACATTTTTTGTCAGAGCAGCTGGAAGCAACCATATCAACAATTTCAGGTATCTGTGCACGGTACTTGTTGTCGATCATGGAACTAAGGATGGTACATTTTTTAAGTTCCAGTTCTGTTTCATTGTTCATATTATTCCCCTGCTTTGCATTTTCAGGTTCTGGTTTGTTCTATTTTTTCTTTTCTATTAGATTTCAGCCAATTGTTAACAGTGTTAACAACGCAGAACTACTTTACATATTTTTTGCTTGATCGTTGCTTCATAAAGCCGCTGTAGCTGGAAAAGGATCAGCAATTATTAACCCTCACAAGCGGAAAGTTTTCGTAGCCCCAAACAACCTATATTTGCAATTGCATTTAAGAACTTTGATAATCAGGGGACAATCCCTAGGCTTAAATACAAGCGAGTATCAGTTTTTTTATGAAACCTGAAATGTCTTTCCGGCAAATCACTCCTGAAGGTCCTGTCTCTGTTACAGATATAGATCTCAGGGCACTGGCTGAGATATATGCTGAGGAGAATGTTTACCTTTCAGTTTATCTGCCTGTGAGCAGGGAAAATGAGCATGTGAACAGGGTATTTGTGAATTCCAGGGTTGGGGCGATAAAGAAAGTTTTGCCTGCGGATCTTCGACCGGAGTTCGAGAAGACATTTGACATGGCAGAAGAGCTACTTTTTGAACCTGCGGTTTCAGGTGAGAGGGGAAGGATAATTTTTGCATCTGCACCCGATTCTTTCCTGCATGTTTATAGATTGGCTGTGGAGCCGGAAAAGTCTCTGGTTCTTGATACGTCTCCATTTTTACTGCCTCTGGCAAGACTGAGGGCAGATTATGAAGACTACGGCATGCTCCTTGTGGATTCAAGGGAAGCCAGATTTGTTTGCATACGTTCGGATATTGCAGAAGAGAAAAAGCACCTGTCTACAGACCTTATGAAAAAGCACAAGAAGGGAGGATGGAGCCAGATGCGTTTCAACCATTTGAGAAAGGAGGCGATCAAATCATTTTTCTCAGAGGTGGTAGAGAATGTTCAGGGTACATGTGATGAGTTGCAGACAAGGGGACTGGTAATTGCCGGACCTGGTGAGGCAAAGCAGGAACTGGTTGAAATGCTCCCAAAAGACATTCAACAGAATATACTGGATGTAATCGATGTTCCAATGGATATTTCCGGGGACAAGCTAATCGAGGCAGGAGACTCTGTATTGCAGGAAGATGAGTTTGAAAGCTCACTTAATAGATCAAAAGAATTCAAAGGTGAGATGCTAAAAGGTGGTCTGGCTGTAGCCGGTGTGGAAGACGTCCGGAATGCCCTGGAGCAGGCAAGGGTAAACGTACTCTTGATTGTTAAAGGCTCTTCAGTCCCGGGATGGATATGTGAGAGATGCCAGAACCTGCAGGCAAACACCCGGCCACCGGAACAATGCGACAGGTGTGGAGGACCGACATCATCTGTAAATATAGTGGAAGAACTCTATGAACTTGCCCAGCGCACGGGTGCAGAAGTGGAGTTCATTGAACAAAGGGATTTCCTTGATTCTGATGATGCGGTGGGTGCGCTGCTGAGATATTAGATATTTTTACCCCTGGACATATCCGAAGCCGATTTTCATCGCAATCTCAGCCTTTGTAAGTTCCTGACCCAGGTAGGCAGCATGGTTTAACGTGCTTGCCCACTTGTATTTGATAATTGTAAGGTAGATTGACCTTGCATCAGGCCCTTCAATGATCCTCAACAGTTCCTTACGGTAGGAATAGTGTTTTGCCAGGATTAGCATCCTGTCTGTGTCCAGTGCTATCACAAAGTATCCGTCGGCATCCAGTTCGCCATCCCCTGTTTCATAGGCTACGATCACAGGAACATCTATTGTATCATTATTGTCTGTATCTTCTTTATTTTCCACTCTACCACCCTTTTATTTATTTCCCGGGATGCCAGCGCTGCATATGTTCAGCATGTGTTTTCAGGTAAGCTCCCTTTTCATAGAACTTGTCATAGAAGTCAAGGTCCAGATGGTGAGCCTGCAGGTACGGTAGTACAAAGATGCTGGGCATGGTTCCGGGGAATTTACCAAATGTATCATAGATATACTGGGCCTGGAGGGCTGCACATTCCCTGAAATGTTCATCAGGTACCTGTGCACTGCTGCGAACTCCCGGAGTGTCTTTGTAATAACCAGGTGTCTCGGGATTGAATGGTCCACCGGGGCCGAATTTCCTTTCCATGAGCACATCTACGGCATGTCGCATGTCTCGATAGTGAGGTGGTGTGAATCCTTCAAAAACACCTTCAAGTCCTGTGGGATTTGGAAGTGACCAGCGCTCATCGGTATCATACCTGAAACCCAGTCCCTGTACTTCAGGCTCCCCGCTTGCTCCAAGAAGTGAGAATGGGTCCATACCGTTGAAAAGCCACCCTCCAAGGCCCATTGACTGCAGCATCAGCATTCCGGCATAGCATGATGTACCCAGTTCGGTTGTCAGTTCTCCGAGAGACCACATCTCGAGGAATGTAATAGGATAAGGCTCTTTCACATCCACGATGTCCGAAAATTGCTCGATCCCATCTATCTGCTTCCCGTTCACATCATCATAGAAACAGACGCCATTCTGCACATAGTAACAGATTCCTGCAAGAACGTGCTGTGCAAGGTCCCCTACAGGTATTACTAGTGTCGTACCCGGTTGATTGACAACCCATGTGTTATGTGCTTCTATATGAGGTGTCTCAGGAGGTACCTTCAGGCGTCCGTCATATATCTTCTTTACACGGCTACGGTGTGCTTCCATTAATTCATCGGGATCAAATGTACCGTCATCTTTTCTTTCAACCATGGCAGGTGCATCTCTTGTTTTTAGTACGTAAGTACCTTTATCATCCGTGAAAAACAGCTCACTTGTATGGAATCCGGCTGCTGAAGGGAATGTCCTGCCTCCGGCGCTACCGGCATAGTTCGATAGGTGCGGTGCGTATATTTCTCCCCGCATGATAAGGTTGTGCCAGCCTGTGTTTCCCCCCATTGCTGTCAACAGTGTCATCTGCTCGAGTTCTGAGAGTGGCATTGCTGCATGTTTTGATGTATATTTGAAGTAGCCATCAGGAATTGATGCTCCCATAAAGAACCTGCGTGCCCTCCTCCCAAAAAGTGCGTCTGAAAGCCTGAAGTTCAACACATCTTCGAATCCTGGTGGAAATTTTGATTTGTCCCCCACATTAATTTCCTCCTCAAGTACCATTTCCAGTTGACGGGAGGGCTGTGCCTAGAATTAAATGCATTCCATAAGGCTGGTATCTGCTATCTTTTCCCGCTCCCATTTAGGGTTGTAGGGCATGGGATTTAAGATTTCTGGGAATCAGGAAAGTTCTTAAACCGGCTTATTTTTCCGTTGTTAGTGCAGCTTCTTAGCTGAATTCCACATCTGCTCAAACTCACCCTGTAGTCTGGCTGCCAGCCGCTGGTCCCAGATCTTTGTCATGGAGAGCAGGTTCTTCTGTTCCACCGGGTCGATTATGCTGATGACCACCCTATCGTTGTCAATGACTGCAAAACAGGTAGTGAATGGTTCATCCTGATACCGGATCTCTACATTTTCTGCAGGATCGCCCATCATTTGAAGCAGACCCTCTGCTGCTTCTATCATTCCTTCTTCTTTTATACTAATTATTCTCAGCCTGACCCCACGTTCAAGGGCTTGCAGCATTGACGGCAGGGATATGTCACATTCATTGACTCTGTCTGACTTTGAATCCAGAATTTGTTTTTTAGGCAAATGGAGAAGGATAGATTTCTCATGTTCCACTTCTTCAAAGTTTGCCCTGATCATCTCAGGTATCTCTGCTCCCATTGCGGTTTTCCAGAATGTTTTCCCGGCCGGTTCCTGTACCCTTATCTTATCGATTTCTTCTCCAATATTGACGATAAGCTTCCTCGTGTTCTCCAGTTCCTCATCAAGCTGTCTTTTCTTTTCGGCATAGAATCCGTTCAGTGCAATGGAGGGTTTTTTTGCCATGTATTTCTTAGGACGGCTGTTCTGGACCTCAAGTAATCCTTTTGTTACGAGGGAATTCAGGGTTTCGTATATCTTGCCATATGGGATGTCGGTCTCCTTATGGACATTACTGGCTTCACATATCCCGTGTTTCAGGATGTGAATATATGAGTCAACCTCGTATTTGTTCAATCCCAGACTGATCAATTTATTTTCCAGCATTTTGAAACCTTTTACATGTGCTTTTCTGAGTATAAACGGCTTAAATAAAGTTCTCTATCTATATAATTGCATTAATATAAATTTCAAACCCACGCCAAGCCAATTAACACAACTAATCAGGTGTTTCAAAATAAATACTTGATCCCAGGAAATGGACGGATCCGTCTGTCTGAAATTATTACAAGGGAGTTGTTTTTTTGAATACAGTAACAAGGACCGAACAGTTACGCGACAGGATCGCTCTTTTCAAAATTTCCTGTGGATTTTCATTCACAGGCGTACGGCAGTCAGACACATTATCAGAAGCCGGGGATATTTGCAGGAGGGGATGATGTGATATCAAACAAGTATTCTATTGTTTTAGTATCATTAATCTGTATTTTACTGGCTTGTACGGGAACAGTTTCAGCAAAAGAGATCATTGTCGGTGCCGATCTGGGTAATTCAACTATCACTGCTGCACTTGCAAATGCAAGTAACGGCGATATTATTACTGTGACCGATGGTACATACATTGAGAATGTGGATGTTATGAAACAGGTTGTCATAAGGTCCCAGAACGGTTCGGCAAATACGACTGTTCAGGCTCAGTCAAGTTCCGACGATGTATTTCATGTATATACAAGCAGTGTAAATATAAGCGGATTCAACATTGAGGGGGCTTCAGATTCTTATAAGGCCGGTATTCATCTGCATTCGGGCACAGCGAGTAGTATTGTTTTGAATAATACTCTGAGTGGAAATTATTACGGTATTTACGTTTCTTCTGCAGATGACAATATTCTGACAAACAATAATGCCAGCAATAACAGTGAGCTTGGATGTTATCTTTATGCTTCAACTAACAATACGCTGACCGGAAATACGATCTCATCGAACAAATACAATTTTAAAACAGATGGAGGTGCTGTCAATCATTATTTACACAACATTGGTCCAAGTAATGAAGTTGATGGCAAACCTATTTTCTACTGGACAAGTGTGACCAGTGGTCAAATTAATTCAAGCTCAAATGCAGGAGCAGTGTATTTGGTCAATTGTACAGGTATTACTGTCAAAGATGTCGAAGTTTCAGATTATTATGGTACTATGCTCGTGAGTACTACTAATTCAACAATAGAAAATGTTACTGCAGCAAACTGTTTTTACGGTATCTACCTTTTCTCCTCAAGCGACTATAATTATCTGGATAACAATAATGCCTATAACGATTATTGGGGAATTTGCCTCCGTGGCTCAAGCAATAATACCCTGACAAACAATGAGGCAAACAACGCCACTGATTCCGGTATTGTTGTCTGGTATTCCAGCAATTACAATAACCTGACCGGCAATAATGCTCATGATAATTCTTATGGGGTGTACATTTCAGGTTCAAGCGACAATTATCTGACCGGCAATAATGTAAACAATAACAACCATGGCATTTACCTTTCTTATGCAGATAACAATAACAATCTGACTGGTAACAATGTAAGCAATAACAATTACAATGGGTTTTTCCTTTCCGGTTCAGATCACAATTATCTCGTGGGTAACTATATCAACAATAGTGGCACCGGATTCCGTCTGCAAAGTTCTCAAAATAATACGTTGACCAATAATTATGCAAACGATACAACAACTGCTTTATTACTGACTTCATCTCCAAATAACTCAATTGGTGATCTGATACTGAGTAGTGGATTTCCAAAACTGTCATTTGTAAGCGGTAGTTCGTTTTCAAATATTAGATATGCAGCTACAGATGCAAACACATTTACTGGAAAAACAAACGTCAATGGATATGTTTTGATAAGTTCCACTGAGACAAGCATGAATATGGACATCTTTTACGATGATGCAGGTCTTAGCTCATCAGATGAAGCGGAACTATCATTGTTCAGGTGGGACAGTTCTAACTGGACAGAAGTAACAAACCCTTTTATTGATACAAGCAATGATTTCGTAACAGCAAACCTTACTGAATATGGCACATTTGGACTTTTCTGGAGTGCAGCTTCTTCTGTACCTACATCTACGCCTTATTCGGGCAGTGATGATGGAATGTCTGTCTATCGGAAGAAACAGATAATGGAGCAGGATGAAACGGAAGAGACAGATGAAACAGATACAGAAGGCGAAGTTTCAAATGAGACTATCAGTACAGGAAGTGCATTTGCTGATGATATTGAAAATACGGATAATACAGGTGCCTATCAGACTACTGCATCATCTTCGACAACGGATACAACTGTGGACAGTGAAGGAAATTCAACCACGATGGCATTTTCGGGGATAGCTCTGATAGCGCTTTTGTTCTTCTTACTGTTATGGAAAAGAAGAAGGGATGAAGAGGAAGATAATGAGTGAAAAGAGTGCACATTTTTAAAATAGTGGGTCTATCCCACTCTTTTTTTCAGGCTCTACTTTATGCAGTAAAAACCAGCCTGCATGTAGGAGTACCAGAAGAGTTCCACTGTCCTGAATCCCGTTTCCCTTAACAGTTTCAGGTGTTCTTCAACATTTATGGGGAAATATTCGGCTCCAAAGCGCTTAAGGTGGGCTTCCACTTCATCCTCACTTCTTCCATGTACAGATTGGAATTCTCCCCAATATCTTTTCCCGACAGAGATCCCTTCCTCAGTGAGCGGACTGATGTTTTCAAAGGTGATGAAAATGCCGCCTTTTTTCAGCAGTTCATAGCACTTCTTCAAAGCTTTTGTACGATTCTCACGATCAAGGTAATGGTGGCACTGGATTGCAGTAATAGCATCCGGCTTTTTTTCGAGTTTTTGGGAGAACTCCTGGGTTGGTGAAGCTTTCAGAAATTCAACTCTTTTGTGATTGTATGAGGGGAATTTATCCTTTGCCAGCTCCAGCATTTTTTCTGATGGGTCGAGCATCAGAAATTTCGTGTCCGGGAATTGTTCAATTGCCTCTGAAATGAGTGAGCCTGTCCCGCAGCCCGTATCCATCCAGATCTTTGGGGTAGAAGGAAGTGACTTTACAAAGTTGATTGTTTCAAGATGGAAAGATGAGTAGTAGGGAAGGACAGATTTTATCTTGGTATCATAATCTTCGGGTAGATGAGGCGTTTTGTTTCCTGGAGGGTTTGCGGAAGACATGTAAAAAGCTGGACTATTTTCTACTTTATATATTCTTTGCAGAATCCTTAAACGATATCACTACTTATTTTCTTTATTACAGAGGATGAGAAGGAGCATCATGTTATACAGGAAAATGCCAAAAAACGGAGATGAACTTTCAATACTTGGCTTTGGTGCCATGCGCCTGCCGGTTAAGGAAGATCATAGTATCGATGAGGAAAAGGCTACGCAGATGGTCCGTTATGCAATTGATAATGGCGTGAACTATATCGATACTGCATGGCCCTACCATATGGGACAGAGTGAGCCTTTCCTTGGCCGTGCACTTGCAGACGGATACAGGGAAAAGGTGAAGATTGCTACGAAACAGCCCCAGTGGATGGTGAAAAAGCCTGAGGATATGGACAGGTTCCTGAATGCCCAGCTTGAGAAGCTGAATACCGATCATATCGACTATTACCTGATCCATAGTCTTGCCGGTGAGAGCTGGAAGACTATTCAGGACCTTGGTGTTATTGAGTTCCTTGACAGGGCGAAGGCTGACGGGCGAATCATTAATGCAGGTTTTTCATACCACGGTGCAAGTGAGGATTTCAGTGAGGTAGTTGATGGCTACGACTGGGATTTCTGCCAGATACAGTACAATTTCCTGGATGAGAATGTGCAGGCAGGAAAAAAAGGGCTTGAATATGCTGCATCTAAAGGGCTTGGTGTTGTGATAATGGAACCCCTGAGAGGTGGCAACTTGGTAAATCCTGTTCCTTCCCAGGTGATGGATATCTGGAATGAGGCAGATGTAAAACGCAGCCCTGTGGAATGGGCATTGCGCTGGATATGGAACCATCCTGAGGTTACAGTTATACTCTCCGGTATGAGTGAACCCTCCCAGGTTGAAGAGAACCTGAGGTTTGCAAAGGAAGGTTTGCCAAATTCGCTGACGGAAAAAGAGCTCGGGCTTGTGAGCAGGGTAGCTGAGAAGTACGGCGAACTTATGAAGATTGGTTGTACGGGATGCAGGTACTGTATGCCATGTCCTGAGGGTGTTGATATCCCTTCGTGTTTTGAAATGTACAATAACCTGCAAATGTTCGGCTCAGATGATATGCTGATGCTGATGTATGCTGCAAGACTGGGTGGTATCCTGGGAGGACCCGAGAAGAGTTTTGCTTCGCAGTGCATACAGTGTGGAAAATGCCTTGATGCATGTCCGCAGCATATTGCCATTCCTGACATGCTTGAAGATGTCATCGGGGAGTTTGAAGGTCCCGATCTGGAGCAAAGAATAGCGATTGCGAAACAGTTGTTCACAGATGATAGCTGTTAAAGCTATCATGTCTGTCTTTTTGAAAGAAATTTGCTAAATGGAATGATGAAAAACTTGATTCATGAAGGTTGCCGAAAACCTGAAATCTTAAATAAGGCAACTAAAAAATGAGAGTTATGACCAATTACACCATCGAAGAGAAGCTCCCATCAGTAGAAGAGTACATCCATATCCGGGAGTCCGTCGGCTGGCCCTACCCAAACAATGAAGCCATAGAGAAGAGTCTTAACAATTCCAACTACTGCGTCTGTGCTGTGGAAAATGGCAGGATAATCGGAATGGGCCGTGTGGTGGGAGATGACAGTTTCATCTTTTTCGTAGCTGATGTCATCGTTCTGCCCGAATACCAGAGACAGGGCATCGGCACAGCACTTATGGAAAAGATAATGGCTTATCTTAGAGAGAACTTACAGGAATATTCCTACATCACCCTGATGTCGGCAAAGGGTATGGAGGGCTTTTATGAGAAGTTCGGGTTTTTCAAGAGGCCTACTGGTGAGTATGGGTGTGGGATGATGGTGGAGTTTTGATATCGGCCTTGGATGCAAAATCTTACCTCAATCCTTTTTTCTCCCATAAGGACAGGCATACACACATAACCCGCATGCTGGTATCTGGCCGTTGTTCTCCATCTTCTTGAAGTAGTCTTCACACTTCCTTGCATCATATCTCAGTTCCCTGCTTTCACTTTCAATGAAGTTCCTTCCGTTAAAGGCCTGGACCGGACATATGTTCACACATTCGTTGCAGGTGCCACATCTATTTTCCAGCTTTTTGCCGGTGGGTTGAAGGGATGCATCTGTCAGTATTGTAGCCCATCTGACCCTCGGACCGTTGTCCGGAGTTATCAGAAGGCAGCTCTTTCCTATCCAGCCAAGTCCGGATAGGTGAGCGGCTAGCTTATGAGAGAACTGGGCGCATATCCTCTCATCATCTATTCTTTTTGATGCAGGAAGTGGAAGTGCCGAATAGCCACTATCTTGAATATAGCTACTCAGGATTGAAGTTATCATGTCAAGTCGTGAATTGATGACATCGTATGCATGATGTTTATAATTCAATGCAACTGCTCTCTCATCTCTGTGCGGGAGTTTGTCAACGATAGGGTCCATCAGCCGTATTCCGATCGAGACCGCAAACGGATATGCAGACAGTTCGTTGTCACCCTGATCTAAAATAAACTCCGCAGCATCTGAAAGATCTGCCACACCAAAGTACTGGACGCCGTTTTCCAGTGCGATTCTGTTCAATTCGTCCTGAAGAGTCACAATGATACCTCTTACTCTATCTGGTTACGTTATTAGTTAATTAATTCTTTATCTTCTGGATTCAATTTTTGGACTCATGAAGGAGTGACAAAGTTGGTTTTCTTCAAGAGGCCTATGGTGAGTATGGGATGATGGTGGAACTGTGAGATAGTTGAATATATTTTATGATTTTTAGGTAACTTAACCAACAAAAATACTGGTTGATGCAAAAAAGCTTTTTCTATCATTCAGACACTTATTTCTTTGAAGAGTGATGGCACATGTCTAAAAAGTCAAAAAAGAAAGTTAAACCAAGGAATCAGCTTTTTCCTGAACCAACCAAAGAGATTCGTCTCAATAAGTGCACGACTGATGTTTTAACTTCTTTAATACCCCAATGTCACATTTTAGATTCAAGATTCTTTGGTTGGATGGAAAAAGAATCTGAATATGACTGGGGCTGTAAAATGGTGGACTATATGACTAAGGCTGATATTTCTAAGTCTATCATTTATGCAACTCTGAAAACAGGCAGAATTCTGAGTGAAGAGAATCTAAAAAATCTAAGTGAAGAAGAAATTGAAGAGTGGAATTTGGCTTGTGACGAATATCGTGAACTCAGTGAATCAGACCCAGACTTGATTACGACAGAACTAAACTCCTTGCCTAAGGAAACAGAGTGCCCAGATTTATCTAAAGAAGAATTAGAAGCTGTTTTTGAGTTAAGAGGACTTCATCCTCTATTAGTTGAAAAATGCAAGAGAACCTTTGTGAACTCTCATTTTAGAGAATCCGTAATGAATGGAACACTTGCGGTGCTGCAAGAAATTAAAGAAATCACTGGAAGAATTGATTTGGATGGTTCCGATTTAGTAGATAATGTTTTTTCGCCGGTAAATCCAGTTTTGTCTACCGGCCAATATGGATTAGGGGATGATACTGAGCAAAAAGGTGTACACTTTCTTTTTAAAGGATTCGTGCTGGCAATTAGAAATCAATTCATGCATAGAGATATCTATCTTGAAAATCCATTTATTGCTATTGAATATCTTTCATTTTTCACTTTCCTTCTACGAATTTTAGATGGAATGACATTAAATGAAAGCGATCAAGTTAAAGATAATAATTGATTCTTGTACTTGACTTTTGGAAAATTACTTTTTCATCCTTCGTTAAAACCACTCGATTCATTGCTTAACTACTTTCTTTTTTAAGAATCTCCTTGCTCAAGCTTGCTAATAAAGAAAAAATCACTGTGATATATAACAAGGTCAAGCTGGACTTGTCATAAAACCATCCCTGATAAGCGTTATAAAATGCAGTTGTCAAGGCTATTGTTATGAAAATTTTGAATGCAATATCAAGAGTTCTTGTATTCATTTGATCCCACTCATAGCATAGTTAAGTGAACTTAGTTTAAAATCTTCAATCATCCATTAATGTTATCTGTCAGTCAACTAATAAAAGAATTATGAATGATGTCATCTCCGAGATCAGACGAGAACTTGAGCAGAACGTAGATGAGCAAACAAGAGCAAGTTCAAACCGTTTTTTCAAAGAGGAAACGAAATCTTACGGCGTGAAAACAGCCATAGTTACGAAAATGTCAAAACAGTACTTCAAAAGCATATCCTCCGAAAGTAAGGAAGACATTTTTGCGCTTTGTGAGGAACTCTTGAGTTCAGATTACAACGAGGAAGCCTTCATTGCGCTCAAATGGGCTGACTATCTTAATCCTCACTACGAGCCCAAGGATTTTGCAGTTTTTGAGAGATGGATCGGGGAGTACATAAACAATTGGGCAAAATGTGACACCCTTTGTAATCATGCAGTGGGGACTTTTATCGACATGTATCCCGAGTATATCGAATCACTCAAAACCTGGACGGCTTCTGATAACCGCTGGTACAGGCGGGCTGCTGCCGTTACACTGATATTGCCCGCCCGACGGGGAGATTATCTGGATGATGTACTGGAGATCGCCGACCTCCTGCTGACGGACGAAGATGATCTTGTCAGGAAAGGGTACGGCTGGATGCTCAAGGAAGCAAGCAGGGAACATCAGCAGGAGATTTTCGACTACGTCATGCAAAATAAGAAGGTAATGCCCTGTACTGCACTGAGGTATGCTATCGAGAAAATGCCGAAGGATTTGAGGACTAAAGCTATGGAAAAATGAAAAAGTGAGTTTAAAGCTTTCAAAATAAGTTCAGACTTCACTGGAAGGACACAACTCATTAACTACACATATCCCGCATTTGGGTTTTCGTGCAATGCAGACATTGCGTCCGTGCAGTATCAATGTCATAGAAAGGTTTTCAAGTTCCTGTTTTTTTGCAATTGCCATGAGGTCTTTTTCGATCTTTACAGGGTCATGGTGCTGGGTGAATCCAAGCCTTTGTGAGAGGCGGGTTACATGCGTGTCAACTGCAATACCCTCGATGATGCCAAAACCTCTTGCAAGAACTATGTTGGCTGTCTTCCTGCCCACACCCGGGAGTTTCAGCAGGTCTTCCATAGTGTTGGGGACTTTTCCATCATAATCTTCCAGAATGATCCGGGCGCTGCGGATGATATGCTTTGCCTTCTGGTGGTAAAAGCCTGTTGTGTAAATGTCTTTTCCGAGCTCTTCAAGGTCAGCACTGGCGTAATCCTCCACACTGCGGTATTTCTTGAACAGCACTTTTGTAACCAGATTGACCTGCCTGTCCGTGCACTGGGCCGAGAGAATCGTGGCCACCATCAGCTCCAGGGGATTACTGAAATGAAGCATAGGAGCAGCATTGGGATACTCATCACGCAGGAGCTCGAAAATGGTATCGAAGTTTTCAGTATTATCGGGAACCGGTGCCGGAGGTTTCGGGGTCATGGCATAAGATACGGACTGATGGTTCTTATGGTTTTTTAAGGGAGTATGACTGTGGTATTAACAAACAGCTTTTGCAGTGACATTGTCAGTGGCATATCCACTCTCTTTAGCTAATTCCAAAGGCCCATAGTTTCCACTGTAGATTAAAATAGAAATAAAAAGAAAAAAGTAGCGGGCTAATAAAATTAGAGCCCGAATTCTTCAATGTTCTTATTTGCAAGTGCCTGGATCTTTACGATCTCTTCATCGCCGCCTTCCTTAGTGAAAAGGTGCTTGAAACGGCGCTGCATCTTGAGATATTCTTCAACAGGCTTCTTGTTCTTGCCGATCTTCCTGACCTTGGTGACTTCGCCGTTCTCTACCTCATAAAGTGGCCAGAGACCGGTCTGTACAGCCAGCCTTGCTACCTCCACAGTCTTGGATGTATCGAATCCCCATCCTGTAGTACATGGTGCGTGGCAGTGGACATAAGTCGGACCTTCAATTTCCGTTGCCTTTTTCACCTTGTTGATCATGTCTCTTGGGTATGCAAGGGATGTTGTAGCAACGTATGGTGAACCGTGTGCAATCATAATCGCAGGCATGTTCTTCTTTGGTCTTGGGTTTCCGAAAGACTCCTTACCTGCAGGACTTGTAGTGGTTGATGCATAGAATGGTGTTGCACCACTTCTCTGCACACCGGTGTTCATGTAAGCCTCATTGTCAATACAGACGTAAGTGATGTCATGGCCTCTCTCAAAGACACCTGAAACAGAACGCATGCCTATATCAAGAGTTGCACCGTCTCCTCCCATAACAATGACCTTTGTATCTCCCTTCTTTCCAAGGGCCTTAAGGGCTGCCTCAATACCTGATCCTACAGCAGCGGCATTCTCGAAAAGTGAGTGAATCCATGGTACATTCCATGCAGTCTCAGGGAACGGAGTTGTCATAACTTCAAGACATCCGGTAGGATTGACAACTATACAGTCCTCTCCGGCGCCCATAAGTGTGAACTTTGCAGCCATTGCATCACAGCAACCTGCACAACCTCTGTGTCCCGAGGCAAACAATGTTTTCATAATAGTTCCTCCTTCACATCGGTAAACTGGCTTTCGATCTTGATACCTGTCTTCATGACTTCCTTTGCCTCATCGATTATCTTCTCGATCGTGTCCACCTTAATGTCACGTCCACCGTGGCCGATCATGTAACCGACTGTAGGTACGCGGATATCGGTGTTGTAGAGTGCGGATTTGGTTTCGGTAAAGAGAGCTCCTTCGTTAAGTCCCAGTGAGATGTTCTTGTCGAGGACAACAACGACCTTTGCATCCTTTACAACGTTCTTGATAGCTTCTGCAGGGAATGGTCTGAATGCCCTGACCTTCAAAAGTCCTACCTTCACATTCCTGTCCCTGAGTTTATCAATGACGTCCTTAATGGTTCCAACAATGGATCCCATTGCCATGATGATGATTTCTGCATCATCTGTCTGGTACTCATCGATAAGTCCTCCAAAGTGTCTTCCGTATACATCGTAGAACTCATCTGCAACATCCTCTATTTTCTTAAGAGCTTTTTGCATTGACTGCTCCTGGATATACCTGAACTCTGTGTAATAGTTAGGATCTGCAAATGCACCGAAGGTCAATGGGTGCTTTGGATCAAGCACATGCTCGGGTTCATAGGTTGGCAGGAAATCATCCGTCAGGTCCTGCTCAAGCAGTACGACAGGTTCGTAAACGTGTGAGAGGATAAAACCGTCCATACATGTCATTGAAGGCATAAGTATGTCCTTGTCCTCGGAAATCTTGTAGGCCTGTGCTGTCATGTCCGAGACTTCCTGTATGTTCTCGGCGTAGAGCTGTATCCAGCCGGTATCTCTCTGGGAGATTGCATCCTGCTGATCGTTCCATATGCTGATAGGTGCACTGACAGCCCTGTTTGCGATTGTCATCACAACAGGCAGTCTCATACCTGAGATGTTGAACAGTACCTCGTGCATGAGTTCAAGACCCTGTGAGGTTGTGGCTGAGTAGCACCTTGCTCCGGCAGCAGATGATCCGACCAGTGCTGAAAGTGCTGAAAACTCAGATTCTACGTTGATGTATTCACAGTTTGGTATCTCACCGTCTGCCATGAATTGTGAGAGGTCCTCGACAATATGTGTCTGGGGTGTGATAGGGTAAGCAGATATAACATTTGGCCTGGACACCTTTACAGAATGTGCAACTGCATATGAACCCTCAACAACGACCATCTTACTCTTGTCTATTTGCATTTCATGTGCCATTTATTTCTCCTCCAGCACCATGGTAATTGCGTCCTTCGGACATTCATTTGCACAGATTCCGCATCCTTTGCAGAAATCGTAATCGAACTCAAAGAATCCGTCTTCTCTTGGGAGTACGGACATGTCCGGACACAGGAGTTCGCATAACTTGCATTTGATGCATTTGTCGTAATCGTAAACAGGCTTGAAGGTTCTCCATCCGCCGGTCTTGTTGACCCTGGTGGTACCTCCCTCACAGACGCCTCCCGGTAGGATCTTCATTTGTTAGCCTCCATCATCTTGTATGCTTCCATGATAGCTTCTGCATTCCTTTCTCCAACCTTGCCCGGGAATCTTTCCTTGACTGCTTCCATGATGGACTCAGGTCTGATCTCACCTGTGGCTCCTGCGAAAGCACCGAGCAGTACGGTGTTTACGATTGGCCTTCCGATGATGTCGAGTGCAATCTTAGTAGCATTGACAGTCATGATCCTGGCCTTTGTATCGAGGTTGAATTTTTCAGGATCGAAATCACTATTCACAATAAGGATTCCATCATCCTGCAGGCCGCTGGCAACATCAACAACCTCAAGTAATGTAGGATCCTGGACTATTACATAGTCCGGTTTGTAGATCTGGCTTCTAAGTCTTATCGGAGCGTCGCTTATTCTGGTGAAAGCCTGGACTGGTGCCCCCCTTCTTTCCACTCCAAAAGCGGGGAAAGCCTGGCTGAACTTGCTGTCAGCAAAAGCAGCAACAGCCAAGAGTTCGGCAGCAGTTACCGAACCCTGACCGCCTCTGCCGTGTATTCTTATTTCTTTCATCTAAAATTCTCCATAAACCATGTGAGATAACAATAGATCAATTCAACAAAGCATTTTTCATAAGGTTTTTTAGACATCTGCATTCCGTAGATTCCGGCTCATGTTGCTTGTATCACATGAAATTATCGTCATCTGTCGTAAAATGCAATGTTTAATTGTGTAGAATCGGTTAATTAGTATTTAGTCTTTCGGTGATTTACGCCGTTAATTAAATTAAAAATAAATTTATTAAACTGGTCCTGACAAGAATGAGGAAAGACTTTAAGGTTGTTCATGCCCGCACATCTCTTCCACATGCAGGAGCATTTCATCAGCATCTCTTGCTTCGGCGATCCTGTTTCTTATGTGTCTGCCGTTGCGGATTCCTCGTGTGAACCACTGGGCATGTGCTTTCACATTTATTGTATGCATGAGTTCATGGTCTTCAAGAAGCTTGAAATATTCACGCAAGTCGGTGACCCTCTGTGCACATTCTTCGAATTCAAGTATCTCCCCGGTATCAAGGTAGTAAGAAATTCTTTTAAAAAGAAATGGATTCCCCATTGCAGCTCTTCCTATCATTATCCCGTCACAGCCGGTATATTCCAGGATACGCTCTGCGGAGGACTCATCAACGACATCCCCGTTAGCAATGACAGGAATGGAAAGTTCCTGTTTAATCCTTTTTGCATATTCCATATCCGATTTGCCGGAGTACTGCTGCTGCCTGGTCCTTCCGTGAACTGTAAGAGCGGATGCACCTGCATTTTCTATCAGCCGTGCAATTTCAAGAGTTTTTTCCGTATCTTCAAGCACGCGTATCTTTGCTGTGACCGGTGTGGAAACTGTTTCCGAAAGTTCGTTAATTATCGAATGTATAAGTTCGGGTGACCTGAGCAATGCAGAGCCAAAACCGTCTTTTGTGAGCAGCTTTGCAGGACATCCGCAATTCAGGTCTATTATGTCCGGGTGGTAGGCTTCCTCAATCTTAAGGGCTGCTTCGGCTACCACTTGTGGGGAATTGCCGAATACCTGTATCCCAAAGGGTCTCTCGTCTCTGGAACTTTTGCCACGATTGAAAGTCTTAGCATTTTCATAGATGACGGCATCAGAGCTTATCATCTCTGAATAGGTCATGGAAGCTCCGTATTTCCTGCACATCAGGCGAAAAGGCAGGTTTGTGACATTGGACATTGGAGCCAGAAGAATGTTTCCCGGAATTTTTACTTTGCCTATCTTCATTTACCTGGGGTATCGAAGGGGATACTAATATATAAGTAGAATGTATGGAAAAAGAGCTATAATAACAGTGTTCTTTTACAAATTTCGACAGGTTAATCAATGACCAGAATACTAGCTTTTGTAGGTATGCCGGCCTCGGGTAAATCAGAGGCTTCTGCGGTCCTGCACCGCAAGGGGATTGCAGTTATAAACATGGGTGATGTCATCAGGGAAGAAGTTGTCCGCAGGGGACTGGAGCCCACTGATGCCAATACCGGCGGCGTCGGTACAGATCTTCGTGAAAAGGAAGGCAGGGATGCCGTTGCATGTCGTTGTGTACCGAAAATAAAAGATGCAAATTCGGATTTCATTGGCATAGATGGTGTCAGGAGTGTGCCGGAAGTGGAATGTTTCAAGAAAGCCTTCGGGGAAGATTTCACCCTCGTATCCATTGATTCTCCCCTTGAGGTCCGCTTTGCAAGAGTGATGGCCCGTGGAAGAAGCGACGATATGCAGGACATCGATGCCCTTAAGGTCAGGGATGAGAGGGAGCTTGGCTGGGGGATGGGTGAAGCTATGAAAGTGGCGGATATCGTTATCACCAATAATTCAACCCTTGAAGAGTTTACGGAAAAGATAACAGCACTTCTGGAATAGATGCAATGATAAAGGTTACAGTTTCTGCGAATGTGAACCCCACGGAGGACAGGGAAAAGGTCTGTGAGGCAATCAATAATATCTTCCCGGATATCGAGCTTGTGGAAGAGAAGCTGTCAGAGTGCAGTTCTACTTTCTCAGGAGAAGGTGATAAGTTTGCACTCACAAGTCTTCATAACCTTATCAGGGAAGAGGAGATCATCGATACATCCCGCACCCGGTTAAATGTAGGTTTGTCGGAGGATGGTCTGTCCACTTCATTTATCATCAGCAAGCAGGTAGCAACTGTCGGTCGCCTGAACTACCCTGCAAAGGAAGAGCCTCTTGGTTCTATAAATATAGAGGTAGTCGCAGATTCCGAAAAAGAGATGGAAAGATTCTTCGACTGGCTGACCCCTCCCACAGAAAACGGAATTCCAGACTTTGAAATCAACATTGATAGCGTTTAAGGAGCTTTGTTTATGAGGATCAGGAACCTGAGTTTTTCATCACGCGCAGTTTTAGATGACCCGTTTTTGTGGGCGTACGAACTTGAGGATATTGGATACAAGGGATGGGAGATCGTACAGGAAGGTTCCCAATGCCTGACAGATGAGAATCTCCCACAGGTCAGGGAGATCAAGGAGACAACAAATCTTAAACTGAGTATGCACCTGCCGTTCTCTGATATGAACCTTGCAAGCCTCAATCCGGGAATACACAACGAGGTCCTGCGGCAAATGGAGCATTACCTCCAGATGGCTTCGGGTCTTGTAGAGGTTGCGGTACTGCATCCGGGTTATCTTTCTCCATACGGTGCAAAGCTTCCTGAGAAGGCAATGCAGACAAGTATTGGCTCGATTCAGATCTTATGCGATCATGCGGAAGACCTGGGTATTACTATTGCAGTAGAAAACATGCCGAATTTTCCCAAAATATTCGGCCAGAGACCGGAAGATATGCTGGAAATTCTTGAGCGAACTGACCGGAAAAATGTAGGCATGACCCTGGATGTAGGACATGCAAACACAATGGGCCTGGTGAATGAATTTGTGGAAAAGTGCAAAAGCAAGCTCTCACACATGCATATCCACGACAACTATGGTGCACATGACGAGCATCTTCCCCTTGGACAGGGCAATATCAACTGGAAAAAACTTATGGAGAGTCTTTCAGGCTACAAAGGCTTCATGGTTACGGAGATGGGTGATCTAGAGGAAGGTAGGCAGTGTGTTGAGTTTTTGAAAAGCCTGTGATTAAGTAAAAAATGTATTTTTGTTTTATTCTTCAAGCCTGCCATGCCTGCGGTCTATGCTGTCCATCTGGTCCAGCATTTTGCGGATGGCAGTTCTTATAGCATCTGCCTGCGTAACGAATTTCTTGTTATCCCCTACGTGTTCGTTAAGATCATTGAGGAGTTCCTGTGGAATGTCAACACTCACTTTTGGCATGGTTTCACCTTTTAAAATACGTGTTAATGGATAAACTAACAGATGTAGATAAAACTAATGGCTTAAGCCTTTTAGAAAGAAAATCCAAGCTCAATGCCTGATAAAATGAAAAGAAGAATTAATGCGAGCCGGAAGGGATTTGAACCCCTGGCCTACGGATTAAGAGTCCGTCGCTCTTCCTGGCTAAGCTACCGGCCCGCGCTGAGTGAGCGAGACTCCCATACGTAATTGCTTCATATATAGGTTTCGGTGAATGTGGCAAACATCCCTGTTTTTTGCCTTCCGTTTGTAATCGTGTTCTATATTTCCTCCATATTGAGACGAATTTTTTGATACGGAACAATTTTCATCTCAAGTTTAGAAACTATCTAATAAAATAAAAACACTTATTATTAAAGAAATATAATTATACAATTGGAGTTTTTAATAATGTATTGTCCCAATTGTGGTACTTTTAATGAAGACACTGCAGTCTCATGCGGTATATGTTGTAAACCTACCGGCGCTCTTCCTTGCGTAGGTTTTTGGAGAAGGTTTGGAGCTTTATTTATTGACGGCATAATACTGGGCATCGTCAGTCGCATAGTTCTTCTTGTTATTAGCCCTGTTATTATGTATTTCTTTTACGATTCATTTTATCTGCTTTTTGCATCTTTTAGTTTACTTCATTTGGTAATTGGAATCACTTATTTTGCTGGTCTTGAGAGTTCATCATATCAAGCAACTTTTGGTAAGCAATTTCTTAGTGTTAAAGTAACAGATCTCGAAGGTAATAGAATATCTTTTGGAAAAGCAACTGCCAGATATTTTCTTAAAACGATAACTGGTGCTATCTTTGGAATTGGATATCTGGCTATAATTTTTTCCAAAAAAAAGCAGGGCCTTTATGATATGGCTGTTGGAACGGCAGTAATTCGCGAATAAAAGTTTCCAAGAGGAAGCTTTCATTTTTCTTTTCTAAAAGTTAGTCAATAAGGCTCAAACCCTATCAAACATGCTTCACAACACATTTTGACAGCCCGACAATCTCCACCATGTCACTGTTATCAGGACTCTGGATTATCATCTGACCTTTCTTTAGGTATGGAATGCGCTTTTCGAACTCTTTTTTCACTTTCATGGTACTTATGGCTGCATCGTTGCTGAGGTTGAGAATGATGCGTGTGTTGATTTGCTTGAAGACTGTCTCATCGATATCCTGAGGGTCCTGGGTAATAAGGAAAAGTCCAAGACCTTCTTTTCTGCCTTGGCGTGCAGCATCTGCAAACTTGGAAATGAGCATCCTTGAGTGCTCTCCACCTGCTTTTGCAAGGTAGCGGTGTGCTTCATCAAGACCCAGGATGATGGGTGTTTCCTTCACCGCAGTTTCTCCCGAGGTGTTGAGCTTGTTGTCCACAATCATGCTCATCAAAGTGAGGGTTATCAGGTCGCGTATTCGGGAACTGGTAATGTACTCGGTTGGGAAGACGCTGACCTGTCCAGGCTTGAATATCTGGCCCAGAATCTCGGTGATAGGTCTTGCAGGCTGGTCAAATACTCTTGAAAGAGCACGATTCTTTACCCTGCGTACGATACCATCGTAGGATGACTCGTGTATCTTTCCACTCTCTACGTAGTGATCCCTTGCGGCATCATCACCCACGAAGTCAATAAAGCCGCTATATGTATGCTGTCCTCCTCTCTTGAAATAGTCATCAAGCAGCAGGTCCACACCCACGTACTGCAGTTCGGTCATGCCCACGGGTGCTATAAGCCAGGAATTGTTGCGTACCATCTCAAAGGGTATGGTAAACTCGATTTGTTCGGCCCTTGACCTTCCTTTATAGGCTTCCCCGTCAATTTTTGCAACAAAGGTTTTTGTATTCTTACAGGCTCCGTAGTTAACTTTCTCGGCCCTGAATGTGAAATCATCGTCAGACGTAAGCTCGGGATTGTTCTCGAACAGTTGCGAATATTCATCCTGGGGGTCCATCACCACAAGGCAGGGATTCTTCTTCTCCGGGGAACCTCGCAGGTTATACCTGTTCTCCTCGTTCATGAACTGGCGGAGGATATTCTTTGTAAGGAAAGTCTTTCCGGTACCTGTACTTCCACATACCAGCATGTGCCTGAAAATCAGGGGATCGCCCATGGAGTAGTCGTTTCTAAGGTAATACGGAACCGTAGGGGGTACTGCATGTGTCTTCACAAGTTCTCCCCCGACACTTAAGTGTCCAAGGAAGATGCCTTCTTTGGGTATGTTGAGACCGGTCTGTATCTTCATCTTCTCAGTGACCGGCAGTATTGGTGTGTTAGGACGTGGAATCCTGTCTCCCATTCTCCTGGCAAGGAAGCTTCCATTTGCTGTCTTTTGTTCGTAGAGTATACAAATGGGGTCCAGGTATGCAAGGAATTTGTAGTCCACTTCATCCGTGTGATTGAACTGTAGCATCCTGCGTGAGTGGATCTCTGTAGCATCGTCAACTGCATATTCCTGCAGATATTGCAGTTTCCATATCCTGGCAAAAAGGTCCTCATCTCCGTAGGGTACAAGGACATAGGTTCCCAGGCGTATGTCCCCACGACTTGATGTTGTAATGTATCCGGTGATTCTTGCACCGGATTCTGTAATCTCCAGTGGGTCGATACCTGTTGTGATTATACCAAAGGCAGTTTCAAAGCCGTTGTTTGTGGAAGTGGAGATGATTTTGCTCTCCGGATCATAATCCTCAAAATCACTTTGCAATTCGTGGTGATGTTCTCTGGATTTTTCCTTAAGAAAAGCATTCTCTTCCTTTTCCTTTTTTATGCCTTGAGCTCTGCTTCCTTCTTCTTTTGGAACAAAAGCCAGTATGTCCTCATCTCTCATCCATTTCACCCCATCTGATGTCGTTATAATTGGTGTCGATCCTTGAATTTTTGAACCTGTCAATTATCTGGCGCCGCTCAGACAACTGTATCTTTGCCACTGAATCAGCCTTTGACAGGGTTTTCGGTATGCCATTGAGTGCTATGTCATAGAGCACTTTTCTTGTTATCAGTTTTCTCATATCTTCGTTTTTTACAAGGCCATAAGGCGACTCTATCTTGAAAATAGTATTCATGGAAGGCACAAGCACCATGAAAAAAGCCAGAGAATAATCTTCCGCCGGAAACTTATGACTGAGCTTATCCCTCACCAGTGGAGAGGTGGTATTGATCATTTTTTCATAGAACTGGTTTGGCTGCAAAAACCAGTTGGTATACGTTATGTACTTTCTAGCATCTTTACTTTTGATCCCTGCCTTCTCAGGAGAGAGAGCATTCTTGAAGAACTGGGCATCCAGCATCCAGGGCAGATCAAGGTCACTTTCCTTCTTTTTCAGGATCTGCATTATCTGCATATCCTCGGGGTTCTTAACAAAACCCACAAGAGGTTTCTGTGTGCCGATATGATGGTCCATGATATCAATGTAGTTCTGGAGGACCTTTTCACTGTGGGGATCAGTCCGTATCTGTATGTCATCGGACGCAACTACCATCCAGTACATCAGGCGTTTGGGGTAGATGGGTCCGTCCATGATAAGGAAACTTTCATCCTGCATTTTTTCCAGCATCCATAAAAGATGCTCGGATTCACAGAGGTAAAGTGCGATATCGTGGAGCATGTCATTAGTCTTCTTATTCAGGATTCCCGGCTGGATGCGAATGATCTTTTTGCGTCCTGCTCCCGAATCAAACAATTCCCAGTTGCTGCTTGTGTCAATGGTCACTTTCCTGCTTGCTGTATATGTAGCCGCAACGATAGTGCGCATATTGTGAATTTCCAGGTCCGTAGGACTGGATGCCAGGGCACAGTGGCAGAAATCAACATACAGGCCGTTATCGAAGGTTCTCGCGGTAGTACTTCCACTGTCACAAGCGTAACTGATTCCGAAAGGATCTTCTGAGCCGATCATCCTTTCAATACTTGCTTTGCCACGTTTGACTTTTCCAATCGCCTTGAGGACGGTCTTCCCTTCGTACCTGAGCTCACCCAGAAGTTTCAGTATATCTTTTACGCTATCCGTGTCATCGTCATCAGACTCGTCATTCCTGAGGCATGAATCGATACGTGACACAAGATCGTGTATCTCTTTAATGTGAACGGGTTCAAGGGTCATGGGCTAGGGATACTTCCTTGATGCTAATATTGTTTTGTTCCAAAGTCTGAAGACATGTTCCTTCGAGTAACGAAGACCTTTCCAGGAATTGGCAGGCAATAATATTTTAGAGTCTATATATAAGTCTGCTTCTTCAATTCACAATTAAATTATTTTTGTCATTCAACATGAAATTCAGATAACTTAAAAGCAAATAGCGCTCTTCCCAATGAAAGTCAAATATTCTTGCCTTGTTATAGATTTAAATTGCACTTTTTGAAAACCCTTATATAGAACTCTATATAAGGACTATACCAATTATATCCAAAGCTTTGGCCCGCATTTGTTTAAAAACGGGTTAAAACTAACAAAAGAGGTTGTAGTTATGGAAAATTATATGATCTTTATAATACTGATGGCAGTCTATTTAATTGGGCTGATATCCATTGGGGTATATTTCTCAAAAAAACAAAAGTCTGTGACCGACTTTTGGCTTGCCGGACGTAAGGTAAGTTCGATAGCAGTCGGTTTTTCAGCCGCATCTTCATGGATGACAGCCGGAGGAATTCTTGCTGTCATTGGTCTTTATATGTTGCTTGGTATGGGTTCTGTCTGGGGATTCGTTGCTCCGAATGTCCTGGCCCTGTTGCTCATTGCCCTGCTTGTAGGTAAAATCAAACATCTGCCTGCTATCACTCAGCCGGAATTACTGGAGCAGAGATACAGCAGTTCTATTCGAGCTCCGGTTGCAATTATCATTGCTATTGTTATGATTCTTTTTGCGGTAGCCGATATAATCGGTTTTTCACTTGTGCTTAGTATCTTCTTTGGCCTTGATCCGGTTTATGCTGCTGCTATAGTAGCTATTGCCATTTCCCTGTATGTGACTCTTGGAGGATTCTCAGCTGTAATATGGACCGACATGTTGCAATTCATCCTGCTGGCTACCTTCTCAATAGCGATCGCTCTGGTAGTCATGAATGCAACTATGACAGGAACTGATTCTGTTCCTGGCATCGGGACATCCGATCTCTTTGCCAGTGTTCCGTCAAGCTGGTGGGATGCCTTCAACTTCGGACTTCCTGCAGGAGACCCCGCTATCTTTGGTTTGCTTGCTGCAATAGTCTTCTTAATTGCGATAATTCCCGGATGGGTTACGGAGCAGGACCCGTGGCAGAGGGTATGGGCAGCAAAAGATGAAAAGTCTGCAAGGACAGGTATGATACTTGGTTCTTTCTGTATTTTCCTTATCTTTGGTGTTGTATGTACGGTAATTGCTGTGGGTCTTAATTACCTGTATCCTGAGATATCTGCCTCTATGGCAACCATTGGTATGGGAGCCATGGCACAGGCAGAGCCGGCATTGCTAGTATTCATTTCAGACACTCTCACACCTCTTGGAATCGGCCTTGCAGGTGTAGGCCTGGCCGCAGCTGCAATGTCTTCTGCTGACACGTTTGCAACATCCGGTGCTTCATGTCTTTCCCGTGACATATACCAGAGGTACATAAAACCTGATGCAACCATGAAAGAAATGATGGCTATCAACAGGATAAGCGTACTGATAATCATCGCTGCTGCAACTGTACTGTCCTTTTACATTCAGGGTATCATCGAGGCTATCCACATAGCTACTTTCATTGCAAGCGCATCATATTTCTTCCCTCTTATGGGAGGTCTGTACTGGAAGCGTGCAACAAAGGAAGGTGCTCTTGCAGGACTTATAGTCGGTGCGATAGCACAGATATCATTCACTCTAATCGACTATTCAAGTACCCCTCTGCTGGCGATCGGTTCCCTTTCTGCAATCAGTCCGTTGCTTGCGAATCATGGAGTAATTATCGGAATGCTCCTGAGTGGAATTTCCTTCTTCGGAGTTTCTCTTGCAACACAGCCATCTGATACAATCCACCTGGCACCTTTCTTTGCAGATGAAGCTGAAAAGCTTGCAAAAGAAGAGTTCGTTATCGAAGAATCCGATCCTCAGTACAAGAAACTGATTGGCAGCCTTGAAAGAGAAGTTACAGGTGACCGTGCTATCTTCAAGCTTAACCTGGAGGCATCTGCAACGGTTAACTGGGACAAGTTCGTAGGTGAGCTCAAAACCATTCATCCTTCCTGGGTAACACCTACAGGCGTAAATTCAGTTTACAGGTTGACAAAGGGTGATATGCTTGCCTGTGTATCCCTCAGCCGTGGAGAAACTGAAAAGGAAATATGGTTTGCTTCCGAACCGATGGCACAGGATTTGGAAAATCATGGAAAGGAGTTCTTCAGTGCTTTCAAACAGGTTTCGCAGGCTCTGGAAAATATCGGTATACTCCTGACCCTGCCAACACCTGAAGAAGCCTGAACTCTTTTTGCTTTAGGCTATTGCCTAAAGCTTCCTAATTTCTATTTTTCAGGCAAATACAAGATTTTTGTTTTTGATTCACACCCATAAAATACATAGAATGTGAGAAGGATAATTATTTTAATGTTAATTACATAGTTTCTCCCGGTGGTATAATGGAGCTAAAAAATCCTATTTTAGATACTGAAGTAACTGAGTTTAACCGTGAAGAACTTCAATCCTTAAAAGAAGGTTTTGAAAATCTGAGCTCTGAAGAGAAGTTTGATGTTGTGGAACTCCAGAACATTATGCTTCAAAAAGTATCCTATCACCGTGAGACGTATGGGATACCAAAGAACGAGCAGAAAACTGAAAGGGATGCAAATGAGATAATTTCCCATATGTCTCCCAGGTCTCTGGATTATTCCCAGTTGTGTATCAATTATTATATTACAAAGATCGCTTCTGCTGTGAAGAAGTAAGGCTGGTATTTGTTACTGGCTTTTGTTTTTTATTTTCCATTGCTTAATAGCAGGATGCTGAAGGGTAACAGAATGGAAGCAAGAGTTAATTTGATTACGATATGGACGGATGACATTAGTCCGATGAAAGAATTTTATAACAAAGTTTTGGGATTCAAAATTGAAAATGATCTTGGAGAATACATAGAATTTGAAAATGAGGGTGCCAGGTTTGCTCTTTGCACCAGAGAAGTCATGTATGAGTATAGTGAAGAATACAAAAAGAAAAGCATGGGTCAGTCTTTTGAACTGGCATTCAAATGCAAAGACCTTGATGATATCGATAGGTCATATCAGTATATAATTTCAAACGGCGGCAATGCTGTTCAAGAGCCACGAAATATGCCATGGGACCAGAGAACCGCATTATTTTCAGATCCTGACGGTAACATACATGAGATATTTGTGGACATTAAATGATTTGCAATATCTTTTATTTCTAAACTGAACAGATTTTTTTATCACTCAAAACTTATAAGTGAAATATAAGATAATAATGCTGCCATGGCAGAGATTATCTTTGATGATATTGGCAGTTTTCCTCTTCCGGCAGGGACGTCCAAAGAATGGATGGTAGATAAGTTCTCAGAAAAAAAGAACGATGCAGGCCTCTTCAGGATCATAAACGATGCTTTTATGAAGAAGGTAGAAGCCGGCGTGGAAGTCCCCACCTATCCGCAATATCAGGATATGAATGAACAGTTCCTGTCAATCATTAGAGATTCGGATTGCACTGAAGAACCATTCAAAGTGAAACTTGCCAATGCCCGTATCATTGAGCTCGAAGCAATTGAATCCGTTGCAAAGCTCTACAGGGAAGAGTACGGGGAAAAACTCGATGTACGTGTCTGTGTCACAGGTCCTCTTGAACTTTATCTCAAAGAATTTGGAGGTACTGAATACGTTGACATATTGAACGTACTTGCAGAAAGTGTCGATCGTTTTGTGAAAAATTCGCTTTCCAACGCGAAGGATTTCAACATAAGGACTATTTCTATTGATGAGCCAAGCATCGGTATAAATCCCCAGGTCATGTTCTCTGATAACGACCTTGTGAAAGCTATGGATGTTGCATGCAGTTCTGCAAAAAAGGCCGGTCTTGATGTGGAAATACATCTGCATTCACCCTTACATTACAAGCTCGCCTGCCAGGCTGAGAATATCAGTGTTATTGGTGTGGAATCCGCAGCAACTCCTTCATACCTCGACCTGATAGAGAAAAAGGAAATTGAGGATAGCGATTCCTTCCTGAGGGTGGGAATTGCAAGAACGGATATCTTCAATCTTGTTGCAGTGCTTAACGAGAAGTACAATACCAATGTCTGGAAAGATCAGGAACATATGGAAGAGATAATCACACAAATGGAGACTCCTGAAATCATTAAAAAGAGGCTTGAAAAGGCATACTCTATCTTTGGTGAAAGAATAAAGTACGCCGGACCGGATTGCGGATTGGGCTCATGGCCAGGTCAGGATATAGCTGCGCAACTTCTCAGAAATGCAGCAGAGAGTCTGGCAGACTTTAAAAAAGGACTGTAAAACCTTTATGCGAAAATGTTTTACTGGTTTCCTGTAAAGTACGTGTCGATTCCGGAATCAAGTAAATACATAACATTTTCTGAAATTCTCAGAGTCACATATGTTTCAATATATGCAGCTATAAGCAGCATGATTGCCATCAGGGCAAAACTCTTCCACAGATACCGGGAGTTCAGGTATTCTTTCACCGTACTCATCACATTTGAGACATCATTTTTCAGACTTTCAATGCTGTCTCCGAGGAAGAGTTCTTTGTCTATGACCTCATGGGACTGGATATAGGCAAATCTACGGCCCACTGCAGCGGCAAGCAGGATAACAGGTATCTCTATGATGCCGTGGGGGACGATAGAGATGAAAAAGTAAGTGACATTATAAAGCAGTCCGACTATGATTCCTTTTTCCCCGAATAACCGGAAGCCCGTCATAGCTCCGTCGAATATGAAGAATGCCAGCAAGATTCCTATTAAAAAGCCGTTAACGACAAGTATCATTAAGGGTACGATGTGTGGGAGCATATAAGCAAACATCCGGTAGTCATCTTTTTCATACCCGCAGTATTGCCAGATAGTTCCTTCTCTTTCACTGCCGGTTTTGCTCAATGCTGAAAAATCTTGGTCTCTGGAAGATACGATTTTCTGGAGAAGCCTGTTGAGAGGCATAAGTAGTTTTTCGAAGCTGACTGAAAAAAAAGAGTATACCCTATTGTCGGTTCTCAATTCTATATCCCTGACAAGCAAAGGATGGATAAGCAGGAACAGTCCCGTACCAACTGAGGCACTGAAAACCGCCAGACTGTTGAAAATGAAGATAGCCCACATAGGATTGATATATTCCGCAGTGACCACTACCTTGGCTGTCGCAGCCGAGGCTGTGGATGTGATTGCCTCACTTACGGGAGCCGGTTCCGATACTGCCAGCATGAATGTGTACAGTATCATGCTGAATACTAATGATATCAGTATTGATGAAGTAAAGGTCTTTGCAGACCACATCAGGTCTTTATTCTTGATTTGAAATTTTTGATTATATTCCGGCATTTCTACGGCCATTTATTTCGCGTCTATTTTATAAAAGATATCCGATACATTAAAATATATAGCAATGTTATAATACACATAAAACTATATTAGTCTAGTTACTCAATGAGGCAGTATTATGAGAATACCTACAGGAATAGAGGGATTTGATGAGCTGGTACAGGGAGGTCTCCTGTCAGAGAGAGTCTATGTGTTGAGTGGTCCTCCCGGTAGCGGAAAAACGACATTTGGTGTTCAGTTCCTCGCAAGTGGGGCATCAAGGGGTGAAGTAGGATTATATGCAACGTTGCTTGAATGTCCTCAGAACATTATCGACGATATGTCCAATTTTTCTCTAAACATTCCCGCACTCATAAAAGGGCAAAAACTTCTCTTTGCGGATCTTGGTCCAAGGATGGAATACGGATACATGGATGAACTTAATGAGTTCATCACTCCGGATTACAACGTAGGCAGGGCATCCATCGAAAGTGAGGCTCCTTCGCCTTCAATGGTTTTCAAGGAGATTGCGGCATATGTTTCCGAATATGATGTAAAAAGGCTTGTTATTGATTCTGTTTCAGCTATAAGATTTACTACAAATGATTTCTCTTTGCAGGAAAAAGAGATGAGCAGGTTCATAAGGAACCTTAAGAAACTTGGCTGTACTACAGTACTCCTGTCTGAAATGACAGACCCCACAGCGTATTCTACTGAGCAGTTTGCTGCACACGGTGTCATTTTCATGCACAATTTCCTGTATGATAAGACCATGACACGTGCCATCCAGTTGATCAAGATGCGCGGTACAAGACATGATTGTAATATGCGTGCAGTCAATTTCTCGGAAAACGGGCTTAAGATCGAAGGATATCTGGAATAATGGTTGTTTTCAATGGTCGCATTATTCAAACGAGAGAAAGAAAGCAAGAAGATATCTGAAGAAGAAAGACATCATCTTGCAGAAGTTTCTTACAAGCTAGGGTATGAAGTAGGTTACCACAGGCATTCGGAAATAGGCTGGGTCCAGGAACAGCTCAACAAACTCTACGGATTTGCTGAGGAATATGACCTGAGGGACTTTGCTCGTGAAAGTTACATAAAAGGCAAGGAAGAAGGTTCCAAGGCAAAAGACAGGGATACAAAATCAGGTCTCTACAGGGGAACAGGCAAAGACAGTAAAGTGGAACCGGATTTTTCAGGACTGACAACGGACCGTCTGGCTCAGATTGCATCCTTTTCGAAGAATGATTCCGGTTTTACAGTTCCAAGAATATCCCTTGAGAGCTCTTCCGGCGCAATACAACAGCCAACTCTCACAGACCTGCCTGACAATGTACAGCTCACAAAAGCAGTTGAAAGACCCCCTGTTATTGAGGGTTCCAAGCATCTGCTTCCCAAAAAGAAGTAATTTATTGACTGTATCCGGCTGCAAAGAATCTTTGTTTCCCATCAAGGTTTGCAAGAACGAACCTGTCACCTTTACTGTAGGCTATTTCTTTTGAACCGGAGAGCTGGATAACATATTTTTTTCCGGGTTTTGCTGTTTCACAATTTTCTCCATCTTGGATTATGCTCACCACTTTTACCGGTGAGGACTGCAGGCCTACGAAAAGATGCAGCATGTCTCCTACCTGGAATTCTTTGGCTAATTGTGAGAGTGTGCATTCAAGAGTCAGGTCGGTTGCTACTATTTCATCATTGGAAATAACAAAACCCCTGTCTATATCCTTTGATTGTATACTCTTCAAAGCAAGGCCGACTCTTGCACCCGTGGGAGCACTTTTTACATCTATATCGTGCATCTGGATAGAACGGATTTCAAGGCCTTTTTTGACAGGGTATGCAGTCATCTTATCCTTCGCGTTAATCGTTCCCTGTGAGACTACGCCAAGTACAACGCATCCGATGCCTGTGACATTGAAAGACTGGTCAATGACAACACGAGCAGGTAGTTCATCCTGCTTTCTTTGTTCTGCCTCAACCTTTTCATCAAGAGTGAATATCATTTCTTTTAATTCTTCCATGCCTTCAAAGGTGGTTGTGGAAATAGTATGATACTCCCAGTTCTCAAGGGCAGTTCCCTTTGTGATCTTCTGGAGTTTCTCTTTTAGTTCCTCAAGGGCAAAGGGATAGGAAAGGTCTGATTTTGTCAGGACAATCATTCCATGCTTGTATCCTAACAGGTCCAGGGCAATGATACATTCTGCAGCTAAAGGGTCAAGTCCTTCCGGAGGCACACACAGGATTGCTATATCAGAAAGGTTAAGGGCGGTAACAAGTGCTTTTGGAGATGCGGGATATCCTGTAGCATCGATTGTCGTAAGCACTCTTTCGTTTTTGGCAAAGTCGTACATAGTAATATCTGATACACTACCCTTTTTGCCAAGTTTTCCTGCAAGCGTGGTTTTTCCGCTTTTTTCACTTCCGATTATAGTAATCTTTGTCATGTAAGCACCCTCGAGTATGGTCTTACGAATAAGTCTTTTTAGATATATTTCTTTTTCATGACCACAACTGACCTTCCATTATACCCTTTGTTTTGTCAGTTGTGCTTCTGTTAATCTTGCTTATCCTGACCAGATAATCATCTCCTATCCTTTCAGGAGAACTGAAGATAACATCGACACCAAGTCTTTCGAGGTATGACTTGAATTTGTATATAGTATCCCTGTCTCTGACCCTTATGCGAACCTCATCAGAAATGCGCTCGTTCCTTTGCACTTCCCGGATCGATTGAATCATGGGTCTGAGGATGCTTTCCCCGAGCCTGAGACAGCGTTTTTTGAGTTCTTCCTCACTTTCGTTCCACTCGAACGACTGGAAACCTTCCCTTACTACCCTTGGGAACATATAGTCTCTGCCACTATCGTTGTAGAATTTGAATGCATGGCGAAGGTCGGCACAGTTACTTTGGGAACATGTGTATTTTATTGGTTGCAATACCATTTCAGGATCTTTGATAACCACGCCTTCATGCTCCTTTTCTCCAAGTTCTTTAATTATCCTGGTGATCTCGGCGGGTGCTTCCTCAATATCGAATTCACCGAAAAGCTCTACCTGGCTGAAGCCATAATCGCTGGCGAGTTTTCTTCGTTCCGATACAGGAAGGGGTGATCCGTCTGATTTGAATCTTATATCAAAAACAAAAAAATCCAGGGAATCCAACCCATAGATATCCTTTGGGACATAAGGGTTATCCGGACCTGCCATTTCCCCATAGACTACAAGTTCGGGGTGCTCCCTGAAAAAATCATGGTTAAGCAGGTGTTGTGCACGCTCCGTAGAATATGGGCAAACGTGGCCACTGCGTGTCAGAGCGATCAGTTTTTCTTTGTATTCCGTTACTCGAACGTTGTAACCGTTCATTTTCTCTTCGACAATAACAGATTCAATACCCTGGAAATTCTTCTCTATGGAAGGAATAAGTATCATAGCACGTTTTATTTTGGGAAAGCCTCTTATCATTTCAAAAGTATCATTTTTTTCAATAAGCACGCTGCCTGTTTCTATCCCGGAAACATGGTTGTCAAACCTCAAAATATCTTCATACTCGTCCCAATTGCGGACGATGGTCTTTTTATCAAGAAGCTTATAAAATCTGGATGGCGGCAGTTCAAGGAATTCTGCCGCCTTCTCAACATCTATTCCAATATCACCGTTCATGGTTTTCTTAGGCTCTTATTGGGCAAGGCCGTTAACGATACTTCTTCTTGTGACAAATCCCACCATCTGTTCCTCAAGGTTGACAACCGGAACGCCACCTATATTTTCCTGGAGCATCAGTTTAGCAACATCACTTGTAGGAGTGTTGGTGTAAACTGTCTTGACTCCGATTTTCATTATGTCCTCGACTATGAGATTTTTGATACGTGAGTCCTGCTTGCTGCCCTCGACAATATCACGGAATGAACGCATCGCTTTTGCAATATCCTTCTCAGTGACCATTCCCACCAGCCTGTCTCCCTCGACAACGGGTACTCTTCCGATATTATTGTCAAGCATCAGGTGTCTTATATGACTTACACGATCCGCAGGGCCGGCAACGATCGGGTTTTTCTGCATAACCTCTGCGACGTAACCGTTGAGGTTGTTATTTTCCAGAAGTTCTGTCGGAGTGACCCATCCAAGAACTTTCTCGTTCTCAAAGACAATTATCACTCCTTCATTCTTTGCCATGAGAGTGACAGCATCATTTAGTCTGGTATCGGGAAGTACCTTCACGTAATTATTTGATACTGCCGTTGCCACATGAAGGGAAGAAGCCGGCTTGTTACCCTTCTTGCGAGTGCCAAGCTCCTTTGTGATGTTCCTCATTGTAAGGACTCCCAGGAATTTATCGTTGTGAGTGACAAGAAGCCTTCTTGTTCCCTTTTTTTCCATTACGTCAAGTGCATGGGAAAGCGTGTCTGCCTTATCAATGCACATAGGTTCTGTCATGATTTCTCTAACTTCCATTGTTTTCCCTCCGTGTTTTAATTATATTCATACTCAATCGGTGCATTATCTTATTCACTGTGCAGCTTTCAGGATGTCTCTTCTACTGACCATGCCTACTATCTCATCCGCATTAATGACAGGCAGGCCGATAACATGTTCCTCTATCATAACCTTTGCAGCCTGTACGACAGGATCATCAATATTGACGCTTGATGGCAGCTCTGACATAATGTCTTCAGCTACGAGTGGGACTTCCTTGACATACCTGTAGGTCTTCTGTCCTGCCGGAGTTGACTTGCGTGCCATTTTTATACTCTTGGATGGTAGTTTTCCTTCATTGTCAACCATAGCGCTGAGCGCTACATTGCTTGTGGTTATGATGCCCACAGCTTCATCGGAATCGTCGGTCACAATAACCCTGTTGACCTCATTTTTTTCCATTTCCTGTATCACATGGTTTATTGTGTGATGTC
Source organism: Methanolobus sp. ZRKC2 (assembly GCF_045291185.1). Taxonomy (NCBI): domain Archaea; kingdom Methanobacteriati; phylum Methanobacteriota; class Methanomicrobia; order Methanosarcinales; family Methanosarcinaceae; genus Methanolobus; species Methanolobus sp. ZRKC2. The sequence goes on from NZ_CP146980.1 coordinate 1,988,533, forward strand.
TGTGTACGAATACGATATCGTCGCCGATCACCTCTGAAACCTTTGTGTTGATGTCCTGCTGAGATATGTACCTCATTATGTCTGTTCCTGTGATAATCCCTACAACATTGTCTTTTACAACTGCAAGTGAATTGATCGTGTTTTCAAGCATTAGATTGCTTGCCTGTGTTATTGAAGCTTCAGGATAGATCGATATCGGAGCATCGTTCATCACCATGTTTACCGGGATCTTGTCGATCGGTCTTCTGCGCCACATGGGCTCGGCCTGCGCAAGTCTTTTGCTCAGGTCGGTCTTTGTCACTATGCCGGCCATTTTGTCATTTCTGATGACCACAAGCGTACTTATCTTGTGCTTCAGCATTAGTCTTCTTGCATGTGCCACGTTTTCTTCCGGTTCTATGGTATAGACCGGTGAACTCATAATGTCTCCAACATTCATGTTGTTCCTCCATTTCTAAAATCTTTTATCTTCCCGAATCATTCGGATATCGCATTTAGGATATCCCTTGAGGTAACGATTCCGTGAAAAATACCATCCTTCATGACCGTAAGTGAACCAACTTCATTGTCGATCATGATTTGAGCCGCCTTCCCCAGGTCAGCATCTGAAGAAATAGGTTCAGCATTCTTTTTTATAAGAGAACTGATGGGTTTCTTCAGGTTTTTCTGGAAGTTGCCTTTAATAATGTTCCCAAAGGCATGTTCTGTTGTCAGATATCCAAGGATATCAGATGCTGTTATAATCCCAAGAAGTCTGTCTTTACTCATTACAGGGATCTTCTGAAATCCTCTTCTGACAATCGTCACTACAGCACTTTCAATAGTTGAATAAGATGGTACTTTTTCTACTGCTTTGTTTATATACTGGCTTATGGATCTGTTTGCAGGGATTCCGGCAACCAGTCCCATGAAGTCCTTCTCAGTACAGATTCCACATACGTGTCTTAGTTCGTCTACAACTGGAATTCCTCCGATGTTTTTCTCTTTCATAATCTTGATAGTGTCTGTAACCCTTACTTTTCTTTCCAGATACATCGCTTCATCATGCATTACAGAACGTATGTCTGTATTTGCCGCTGCATATGGGTTACTGGTAAGGAAATTGATTGTATCGGTTGATGTGATCATACCTTCCAGGTGATTAGTTTCTGTATCTGCTACGGGTATCTTGCTGATTCGGCCCTTGCTCATTATTCTTGCTGCATTGAAGATGGACGTTGTAGGGGGCAAGGTTATTGGTTCTTCGGTAGCTACTATCATAATGTCACAATTATGCCTGGATATGCGGGCCATGAAGTCAACAGGGCCAAAATCCATAGTTGAGACAATTTTCATTATCTTCGGACCTTTCCAGTTGAATTTCCACTTTAATGTGTTCTTTTTCTGGCTGAGCAATGGTCGTTCCTGACCAGGCATACTTCTTTTTTTCTGTATTTTCAAGTAACCACCAACTCCCTTGGGATTTGCAGGTTTACCTGTCAATTGTCCGAAATATTCTTCTACATACCTTTGACAGTCGTGACTTCGACTTAGGTCGTAGTCCCTCTCATTAAGAAGATGTGTAGCAAATGAGACTTTTCAGCACACAGATAAACCATAATGTCTGCCTTTTATGCATGTGTTTTTTGTAAACACAGCTTTTGTGGATTCTATAGAAATAGTTTTGATTGATTTATAGGCCGATACACTGTATTTTTCATCATATATCGAGGCAAACATCTGTTTCACCAGCTTTCAAGTGTCTTTTAATCTAAGCGGATAGCAAGAACTAGTCGTAGTAACCTTCTTCTTCTCTGCAGTCTTCACACATAGGAATCCCGTTGGTTTCTGTCAGGTTGTCAGTCAAAGCACCGCAACGCTGGCATATGCCACGCTCAACATCTGGTTCCCGTATGTAATCACTCTCACGATTCATTTCTATGAGGTTCACAAGAATGGTGTTCAAACCAGGGGATATAGCCATGATATCCCTGTCGGTTATCATTCCCAGCATCACATTTCCGTCCATTACGACAAGCCTGCGGATATCAGACTTTGTCATAAGCTCGGCTGCTTTTATTATTCCTGTAGAGGGTTTTATGGATATGATAGGGGATGACATTATTTCCCGGGCAAGTATCTCATCCGGGAGCTTGTTCTTGATCACCGTCTTAGAAACAATATCTCTTTCGGTGATGATGCCGACGCTGTCACCGTCCTCAATGATAATTATACTGTCCGCATTGCGGCCGATCAACTCTCTGGCAACTTCAAGAACACTTGCATTGGCATCCATGACAAAGATTTCCTTTGTCATTGCCTCTTTAACTGTCATCTCGTCCTGCATTTCTTTGACCGAGATTTCGGTTTCCAGATCTCTCTGAGTATTCAAGACCATACACATCCTCTAATGTTTGAAGTAAGGAGCAGGTCACTAATAGTCCACAATTAAAATGTTACCTTAATGGTATTTATAGATGATCGTAGGCTCTATCCGGTTTAGGAATCTTGAGTAGAAAACAAGTAAAGTTGATTTGTAGCCTGCAGCATCAGGATAAAAATGCAGACTAATTTATGTGCTGCTAATGTACTTATGAAATAATAGCTTGAAACATCCTCTCATACAGGATGTTTCAATGGAAAACAATTGCCTTTTACAGAACTACTACTCTGGTCCTGTTACCTGCACTCAGCTCGATTTCATCATTGAATCCTGATTTGGAGAAGGCGTCGATGATCTCTATTTGGGTATCGATGTCAAGTTCGTCTACCAGCAGTGCATGGTCTCCCCAGAGTGCAATTCTTATCCTTCCGCTATCATCCGAAACATAGATATTGGAGACCATGTTTACGGTACCATCATCACGGGTGAACTCTCGAAGTTCTCCAAGGCCCGATACCGAACCTTTGACGGAGTATGATTCACCGGGAATTATGTCGGATATGGAAGTGAAATTCTCAGAATAACTAACTTCTTCATCTATTTTTTTCAGAATAGTGCGGCTTCCTACCTGCACTTCCACTTGCTGGTTAAAATTATTCTCTCTTGCGTAGGCGTTGATAATCTCAACGGCATCATTTGTTTTCAATTCAGATGCAAGCTCTGTTTTCTCATCCCAGAGTGTGACCCTTATTTTTCCGGTATCATCGCCTATTGTGATATTTGAGACCCTTCCCTCAGTCCCATCCTTGCGATTGAAAGTCCTGACATCGGAGATATCCAGGACCATACCCTTAAGATTCAGGTCTCCCATCCCATTTTTCACATCCTCTATTTTAGTAGAGGCTACAGAGGCTTCAATCTTCTCATCAGTTTCACAGAGGATGCCATTGTTTCCAATGTTTACCTCAACTCCGGAATAGCCTTCTTTTACGTAACCACTTATCTGGAAACTTTGTCCGATCTCAATATCCCCGGTTTTTACAAGATCTGCCTTATCATCCCAGAGTGTCAGGCGTATGGACCCTGTCTCGTCTGCGACTATAAGGTTTGCAACCCTTCCAACCGTGCCATCGTTGCGGTTGAATTCCTTTGCAGGGAAAACTGACATTACCTTTGCAATGATCCTGACGTTTCCACTTTCCGGGGTAATATCTGCAATTTTCTGTGAAGGACTATCAGTCTCGTTGACTCCCAGGTCATGTGCCACCAGCATTGCTGCGGTTCTCATATCGCACAGCCCACTCATCTGGTCTACTTTTTCGTCAACCTTTTTCTGGAAGTCTTCCTGGCTGATGATGCCTCCAAGTTTGTTGTATATCTCGATAACTTCGTCCATGTTAATACCTGAAAGACTTAGATGTGCTATTTATCTTAAATCCTTTGTTCTTTTTCAGAGTTAGCAGTTAATTTTAATTTTATGATTGAATCTCTTCTTTTTGACAACTTATATTAATTATAAGATATATCTGGAAGATATCATGATCCGTAAATGTAAACAGCATGGGTACTTCAGGGGTGATCTATGCCCTGAATGTGATGACGAAGGACGTTATGTGCTGGATGATGAGAGGGAAGAGCGGCTTGGAAGGTTTGTCTCCGGTTCACTTAGACACTTCCCGGATGATGTCGGCCTTGAGATGGATCTTCAGGGATGGGTCGATATGGATATCCTGTGTGACATCATGAAAAAACGCTATAAATGGGGTACCATGGAGCGTCTGGTCTCTCTTGTGGAATCGGACAAAAAAGGTCGTTATGAGATAGACGGATCTTTCATTCGGGCGCGTTACGGTCATTCAGTAGAGGTAGACCTTGTTTCCGATTATCCTGAAAACGATCTTCCGTACCTGTACTATGGAGTCAGTCAGGAAGAAGCTGATATGCTGCTTGAAAACGGCATAACCCCTGTGAGGCAATGCTACGTGCATCTTAGCACATCACTGGATAAAGCTATGAGAGCTGCTTCTATACACACGGAGAATCCTGTGATTTTCGAAATAGATGCTGTATCAGCTCAGGAGAATGGTATAGATATCGTTGTTGTAAACGATGACATAGTCCTTGCAAAGAGCATACCTGCCGAGTATATCAGCATTAAGGAATTCGGGGAATAATCATCTAACACAGATAGTCACAAGACCATCTGCTTTTTTTATGTCGAACTTTTCATCAAGGAATTGTTCTGTCACCCATATATTTGTCTCTAAATGGCCGGTCAGTTCCGTAGTTGTGAAAGAACCATCCCCTGCAAGTCCCATGAAAGGAATTAATTGGTCGGCAAGATGACAATCAACAGCTGCACCTGATAACATGCTTGCAGCTATCTCATTTGCAGCTTTGGTTCCTACTTTTTCTGCAGTTAATCCTTTTTTTCCGAGTGCTGTGGAGCCCATGAAACCCGACCACAAATTAATCCCGCTTCCGGTGGAAAGGTACTTCTTGTTTTCCTGGACTATGTTGCAATCAAAGCCTTTTTCCTTCAGGACCATTTCTGCTGATTCTGCCTGTTTTCTAGCTACATTTTCGGGCAGGTTCGAAGCATGGGATATTCCTGATATATCGCACTCTTTCCGAAAAAAATCATATCCTGTAAGTTTTGCGGGTTCAATTGTCAGTCTGGCAAGTCCTCCACCTTTCGGATAATAACCCCTGTCAATGGTTTCCAAGCTGGCGTTGTAGCCCATATGGGACAAAGCTTTGAGAGTTACATTTTTTAAGTAGTCCGTAGACGGTGACCAGGCAACGTCTGTTCCTCCCTTAATCCTGAGATTGAATTTTTCTCTAGAAGCAGAAGCAGCAGGCATTATACATTGAGCCAGGAGTGAAATACTTCCTGCAGTGCCAATATCTATTATCGCATCTAACCCCCTTATTTCCACTGGAGAGAATGTAATCTCTGTAGAGCCGGGTTGAAGACCTTCGACTTCCGCTCCACATATTAGGGCGGCAGTTTCAATTGATTTGAGGTGCTGGGCCTTTAATCCCGGATTTGGACGATTCTTGCGTATGTTCCTTATGCTAACCTTCTCTCCGATAACCGCCGAGAGAGAGACTGCAGTCCTGAGTATCTGGCCTCCTCCTTCGCCATAGGAACCGTCTATCTTTATCACTTTTTACTTCCCGGTATTTTTTTGTGAGCACCCTGTGCTGCGAATGTCAAGGGATCGACGAGCATGGACAGTGGTGGAGTATAACACGTTTCAAGGTTCAGGAGCTCATCCAATGTTGTCTTTTTCCTTATGGCAAGTGAAAGTCCGTCTATTCTTTCCTTGACACCTTCTCCTCCGATTACCTGTGCACCTACGAGTATTCTGTTACTAAACAGCAGTTTTATGAAAATCCTGGTTGAACCCGGAAAATATCCTGCTCTGGTAGTGCCTGTGGCAAGTCCGCTCACTATGTCTATTCCATGTTTCTTAGCTTCCTTGCTTGTGATCCCCACGGTTCCGACCTGCAATTCCCCGATAGCTCCTACCCATGGATTGACGATGGGACCAAAAGGAGTTGGTTTGGACACAAGATTGTTACGTATGACACCGGCCATCCTTCTCGCAGTACTTGCAAGCTGGCTGATCATCGGTGTGCCTGTTACTAAATTTTGCAGTTGGACGCATTCTCCTCCGCAGTATACATCCTGATCATAGCCTCGATCTGTTTTTGCCTGCAAGTACTCATTGGTAATGATGCCACCGGTTATCCCAATTTCAATTCCGGCATCTGAGGCAAGCTTTATTTCGGGATCTGTGCCCGTGGAAATTATTACAGTGTCCGCAGGAAATTCCTCTTCACTTATAGTTACTGATTTGACTATGTCTTCGCCATTTAGGGCCCGGGGTGCTTCGCCTGTAATAACATTCACTCCCATCGATTCGAGGTGCTCCTGGACTATATCGGCCATGTCGGGATCGATATTATGTGAAAGCAAAGAACTACCACGATTGATCAGAAGTGTTTTCACTCCTTTTTTTGCAGATGCGATAGCAATTTCAACCCCAATGCCTCCTCCTCCTATAATAACTACGTTCTTCGCACTTTCAAGAGCTTTATCTATTTTCATTCCGTCTTCAAGGGTTCTTAGTGTGAAGACATTCTTCAGATCATCTTTCGGTTTCAGGTTGTCGGGCACCGCAGACCTGCCACCTGTAGCGATCACGAGTTTGTCGAAATGGTGTTTCTCTCCCTTTGTAACTACCGTGCGCTTTTCAAGGTCAAGAGATTTCACTGTGGTATTCAGTCTCAGGTCAATCCCCATTTCCCTGAAAAAGTCTTTTTTTCTCAGGATGAGTGACTGAAAATCCTTTATTTCCCCGGAGATCACAAAAGGCATTCCGCACTGGCTGTAAGCTGCATGGGAGTCGGATGAGAATATTGTAATATCATAATTGCCATGACGTTTTACGCTTGTTGCCACCGCCAGGCCAACGGCTCCTCCTCCTACGATGATCAATTTCTTTTTGTCTGATTTTCCTGTGCTGTGCATACAAATCTGAATTTTTTTATATGTGGGTACTCCACTTCTCTTGGCTATTAACTAAATAGCTTGCGTATTTTATGTGTGTATCAGTCAAGATTGCTTGTGTTATGTGTTTGAACGTCTGCTTGACGGATACCCATAAGTTTATAAGACTATGGATTATATTGTCATATGTAACCACATTTGGTTGGTTACGTATAAAACTTGATATGAAATCAAGGTCACAGAAATGTTCTGGTGTAACGAACATTTCCAAATAATGCAAATATAGTTTAATCATAATTCATTATTCATTACATGTAAAACCATATCATACAGATAAAAGGAGAGCAGGGAAAAATAAAGTGCAAGGTAGAGTACTAGTTATCGGGATTTAATCAGGGATTTGGAAAACTGCTGACATGTCCGTATTGGATATTGAATGATTGCCATAAGGACCACGTTGCATATTAAATTAATGGCGTAATGTAGGGCATTTAGCAGGTGTAGTTTAGCAATGGTGGCTAATACTTCAATTTAATAAGTCCTAAGTTATATTTTAGAAGATGGGTGTCCCTTTCCTGATATTCATATGTATTCTTTGTACTGTCTGCCTCTGTACATGTACCACCTACATGTGATGTTAACAGATTCTACTATTTTTGCATTGAATGAAGATTTGAGGCATCTTCAAATATATAAAACCTAAGGAGAATTCAAATGCAAAATGCAGATACTACAAAATATATCATTCATTCTAAGATTAATGCTGACGGGATAATTGAACGTCCTGATATAGTAGGAGCTATCTTCGGTCAAACCGAAGGACTTCTGGGATCGGATCTTGACCTGCGTGATCTCCAGAAGACCGGGAGAATCGGAAGGATCGAGGTTGTTGTGAATGCAAAGGGTGGTAAGACCAGGGGTACGATTCTCATCCCTTCAAGCCTGGACAGGGTTGAGACTTCAATTCTGGCTGCTTCTCTGGAAACTATTGATCGGGTAGGTCCTTGCAGTGCAAAGATCGAAATAACACAGATGGAAGATGTCAGGGCAACCAAAAGGCATCAGATCATAGAAAGAGCAAAGTTCATTCTCACAGGCATGTTTGATGAGAACCTTCCTGAATCCCAGGAGATCGCAGATCAGGTGCGTCAGTCCGTAAGGGTTGAGGAAATGCAGTATTTCGGTAAAAACAAGATTCCTTGTGGTCCTGCTGTGTTTGACTCGGATGCTATTGTAGTTGTTGAGGGGCGGGCAGATGTTCTGAATCTTCTTCGCTACGGCATAAAGAACACTATATGTGTTGGAGGCACCAATGTTCCTCCTGAGGTCGCAGAACTCACAAAGAAGAAAGATACGGTTACTGTATTTACCGATGGTGATCGTGGCGGCGAGCTCATTGTCAAGGAAATGGTTCAGATAGCTAATGTTGATTATATTGCGCGTGCTCCTGACGGAAAGAGTGTTGAGGACCTCGTACAGAAAGAGATTGTGCGGTCTTTGAGGCAGAAAGTCCCTGTAGAGCAGGTGATCGATAAGTACAGCACCAAGGAATCTGAAGAGAAATCCGGAAGAGTGGCACGTTTGCCCAAGAGAAAAGATCGGAGAGGTTCAGAAGTTAAAAGGGTAACTCCGCCAAAAGTTCAGAAGGTCGGGGCTAAAGAGGCCTCTCCTGCTACTGAGAGATCCAAGACGTCTAAGAGGGTGTCATCCCGTGAAAGGGCAAAGTCCAGGGAAACAGAAGAAAAACCTGCAAAGAGAGCTAAAGAAATCACAAAGCCGTCTCCTGCAAGTGCTAAATTTAAGCCCCATGCAACTGATCTTCTGGGTACTTTCAGCGCACGCTTCCTGGATGGAAAAGATAAGGTTGTAAATGAGACAGCTGTGAGAGATCTCGTAAACACTCTCAAGGATTATGACAGCGAAGTGAAGACTGTTGTTTTTGACGGTGTTGTTACCCAAAGGATTCTGGACATCGCAGCAGACAAGGGGATTGAGAATCTTGTTGGTGCAAAGGTCGGAAGTGTTACAAAAAGGCCTGCATCTGTAAAGGTTTTCACCGCTGATGCCCTGTAATTTTATTTAAGAGTGCTTGCCTGCAAGCACCACTACTTTTATTTTTATGACTATTTTTTAATGTGCATGTTACAATCTTCCAATCATCACGATTAATAATTGGAATCTTTTCGAAAAATTTATATACCAAAACATGCCCCTCCTTTCCGGGGGAAATACCTTTATTTTGAGATAATAAACTATATTGAGGTACAAAATTTGGACTGTGCGCAAAAACATGGTTCATTTTTATTATCGATTGTCGTTACTCAGGTTGGTTGGTTGGTATGCATAAAGATGAACTTATACAGTTACATGCTCTGATGGCTCAGATTAAAAAACATTTCGAACACATGGGAATCGAGGAAGAATTCAGTGAATATAATTCACTGGCCATAAGTCCTTTACATGTCCACAGAAGTAAGGCTGAACATAAACACGCCATATTCGTGCTTGGAAATGACCTTGCATCTGTTCTCTCAAAAGATAACTTATCGGGTTTTGGAGGCACTTCTTCGAGGATGCAGGAACTTGCCCATCGAGCCAGTGCGAGACTTGTTAAAAGCAGCTAAATGCTGTTCCTACCTCTTAGGGCAGTGACTTCATGATCTGGTCACCTGCTGAGGATCTGATCTACTGCTGTTTTTGTATCAGGGGAGAGTACTTTCTTCATTATGATAGCATCTTCCCCATCTGAATAATAGCCATGTTCGATCCAACAGGGAATGAAATCCATTTTTCGGTAAAGCCTCTGTGCTTTGGTATTGCTGATCCTTACTTCAAGGCTTGCATATCGAAGTGCTCTCTTTTTGAAAATTTCATTTATGGCATTGAGCAGATTGGTGCCGATACTAAAACCCCTGAAACCATCCCTTACTGCAAGTGAAAAAATTCTTCCCTCGCTCTCAGACATCTGGTAGCCAGCCACAAAACCCGTAACATATCCGTTGTTTTCGGCCACAAGAAAACAGTCATTATTCATCTCGTAAAAATTCATATAGATGAATGGATTGTGTTCTGCAAAAGCTTCTGATTCGATCTCCAGTACTTTTCCAAAATCTTGCGGCTCGAAGTGTCGGACTATCATGACTTAAATATCACCCCAAACTACTCTATTATTCTACTTTTTTAACATGACGGAGGTCTATTGCTACTCCACGCCCGGACTCCTGCATTTCTGTTCCGCTCATTGCAGCCCTGCCGACACAGGTAGCTTTTTCCCCGCTTACAAACACTTCATCACCGGGTCTTATCAAAGGATCAGCTTTTGTCACACCCGGTGCAAGTAAAGACCCTCTGGGTACAAAATCGTCGATTTTTACCACGTATCTTCTGGAGGATATCATTATCTCAGCACCTGCAATGGTAAGGGCAAGCGTGCCATACTGGGGTATAAGGGTAACTAGCTGTTTTTTCCCAACGAATATCTGGTACTTTGGAAACGGTCCTTTTATAATAGAGTTTTCAGGAACAAGTAGCTCTCCGGCACCTTTGCCGAACTGGTAGTCTGCAAGACAGCGCATCATGTCTTTCTTCCGCTCTTCTACATTGCGCGTTCTTCCCGTACTGTATTTTGAAACTTCTTCTTTCAATTTCTTTAATGAATCCGGGGATGTAACATTGCCGGTACTTGTGAATATTATCTCTGTTCCAAGTCGTTCAGACACTATTTCACATATCTGCTTATAGGCATCCTCTACATGTGCAATGATGGTACCGTAGTTATTCTTTTGAAGGTATCTCTCAAGGCAACCTGCAACCCATTCCTTTTCTTCTGCATCCCAGTAGCCTGTGACAGCGGTATCGTAGTGTGCTGCCGGATATGTCAGTTCCAGTTCCCTGGGTACAATACCTATTGGTGATGTGATTATCATTTCATGGACATATCGGCGGTTATTTCCAATTGCATTGATGAATTTCCAGTGGGAATTCGAAGTGGAATATGGTTTCTTTGCGGAACAGGGCAGCAGTACCAGCACATCTGCCCTTGGAGGTGTATAGCGCTCCTGAACCCTTTCTGCAAACCTTCTTATCTCCGCCCTGGTGAGTGATTCACTACTGTTTGCAAGCATCTCGTTGGATCTGGCTATAGGGCTCCTTTCTTCCAGGTAATCGTATTCATCATCTGCCAATCTTAGAAGTGCGGTCAGCCAGGGTCTTGTCCTGCATTGTCCTTCAACGTATTCCCGCAGCATACCAGCACGTATTTTTTCTTTTACAAGGGAAATCTCAGCTTCAAGAGTGTTGATGTTATGGCGTTCAAGGATTTTTGCACGCTTCCTTTTCTCCATTTCTTTAAGCTCTGCGGCACTTGTGCAAGCACATGCTTCGCACCTGCATGGAAGTTCGGCAAGCGAATCAAGGTAGAACCTGCCTGCTGTTGTAAGGTACATGTCGCTGTGAGCTGCGACAAGGGCTCTTGTGTTGTCAAGTATGTCTATTCCAAGGTAGACAAGCATGGCAAGGTTCTCGGGAAGACAGATGTTAGGAGCGTAAACTGCACTATCCGGGGAGACATTCTTTTTCAGGTCAAGCAGGTTGTTGAAGAATTGCCTTGCATTGTTCTCAAAACAGCCGGCACCTTCCAAAATATACATGTCCCTTCCGTCTGGCTTGCAGCCTGGCCTGTATACAATTCCTGTGGCTCCTCTGATATTTAAATCAAGTTTGGAAGCAGCTTTATTTTTAATGTCTTCCGCTACTTCAGGAGGATAGGACTGCTGAGGCAGGATTATCAGTGAGTCTTCCCCGTTTTCATCTCTGATCCTGTTAAGCTCTTTTTCTGCTTCCTCGCAGGAGTCCAGCTCCCATAATGACCCTGCATCTACTATAAGGCTGTTTTTTGAATTCAGGGTCTGTGTGTCTAAAATAAAAGGGGTCTGCTTAGTCTCTCCTATGAGCATTTTCCCGATCCGGGCCGCTCCATCACGTTGCAGTACCTCAAAGTATCGTGTCATTGCTGGCTAAATGGTGTAGGTAGATGTAAAGTTTTGCCTTTACCAACAAGTATAAATCCTTCCCTTTTATTTAAATACTGATTTCATGCAAAATACCGTTCTACTTGAAAAGTTGCAGGGAATAGTTGGCAAAACGAATGTCTCAACTTCAACTGCAGACCTTTATTGTTATTCATGTGATGCTTCCCAGATACGGGGAATGCCTGATTTTGTAATCAGGCCGGACACCACCGAGCAGATATCAGAGATAGTTAAACTTGCTTATGACAATGAGATTCCAATAACTCCAAGAGGTGCAGGCACAGGTCTTGCCGGAGGAGCAGTGCCCGTCGAGGGCGGCATAGTACTCGATATGTCATCCATGAAGCGAGTCCTTGATCTGGATCTTGATAATCTCCAGATTGTTGTGGAGCCTGGTATAGTCCAGGAAAAGCTGAATGCTCACCTGGAGCCTCATGGTTTCTTTTTCCCTCCGGACCCGGGAAGTTCTGCAATGTGCACCCTGGGAGGGCTCATAGCAAACAACGGGAGTGGCATGCGTTCTGTAAAGTACGGCACTACCCGCAACTATGTGCTTGCTCTTGAGGTGGTGCTGGCCGATGGCACTGTGATAAATACAGGTTCTAAGACCATGAAATCGGTTTCAGGCTATTCTCTGACGGACCTTTTTGTAGGTTCGGAGGGTACGCTCGGGATCATTACCAAGGCAACATTAAAAGTACGGGCCCTTCCAAAGGAACGCTCAGTCTTGCTTGCTTCTTTTGAGAACCCGGAACTTGCAGGCAAAGCAGTAGTAAAAGTATTGTCTTCGGGTATCGTCCCTTCTGCCTGTGAGATACTTGACAGCAATATAATACAGGCAATAAATGCTTATGATCCGCATATTGGTCTTCCTAAGGCCGGAGCCATCCTGCTCTTTGAGGTAGATGGTACTGAGAATACCGTACGTGAAGGTATTGTGATGATAGAAGATGCCTGCAAATCACTGGCAACAAACATCAGGGCCGCGGCCAACAAGGAAGAACGTGATGAGATATGGGCTGCCAGAAGGCTCGTCGGGGCAGCGGTCTCACGCCTGGACCCCATGCGCACCCGTGTATACGTGGGTGAGGACGTAGGTGTGCCCATAAAGGAAATACCCAGGATGTTACACAAGGTACGTGAGATTTCAGACGAATTCGGTCTTCCGATCATGACATATGGTCATATTGGCGATGGGAACCTCCACACAGGTATGTGTATCGACGTGCTGGAAGATGGTGATTGGGATAAGCTTAACAGGGCGGCCGATAAGATTCATCTCACGGCAATCGAGATGGGTGGCACTGTTACCGCCGAACATGGTGTTGGTGGTGCAAGAGCGGATTATCTTGAACTGGAGCTTGGGAAAGCCCTCGATGTAATGATGATTATAAAAAAGGCCCTTGACCCCAAGGGAATATTGAATCCTGGTAAGATGGGGGTCTGAGTATGGCTGGATCAGATATGCGTTCACTACTGAAATGCGTCCGGTGCGGTACATGTCGCTCGGTTTGCCCTGTCTTTGATGTAGTCGGCTGGGAATCTTCAAGTGCCCGTGGACGAATGCTTGTGGCACATGGTGTCTCCTTGGGACTTGAAGCCGATAAGGACGTGCTTAACAGCCTGAACATGTGTACTACCTGTGGACTTTGTGAGCAACTTTGCCCGTCAGGAGCAGCTCCTCCAAAAGTCATCGAGGATACGAGACGCCAGCTCGTTTTGCATGGGAAGATGACCGAGGCACAAAAGGAACTGGCTGACAAGGCAAAGGAACTTGGCAATCCACTTGGGGAGGAAAAAGACAGGATGGCCTGGCTTGGTGATTCTGCAAAGGATGCCAAAGAAAAGGCTGATTATGTATTCTTTGCAGGCTGCCTGGGGTCATACAGATATCCCGAGCTTACAAAGAGGACCTTTGACATACTCAAAAAGTTCGATGTTACTGTACTTCAAGAGGAGGTGTGCTGTGGTTCACCTCTTATGAGGACTGGCTCCGATCCTTCCAGGCTTACCTCAAAGAACCTGGAGCAGATCAAAAAGACTGGTGCACACACTGTAATCACTGGCTGTGCCGGATGCTACACAGCATTGAAGAACGATTATCCCGAAGAGCTTAATGTTATTCATGTCTCCGAATTCCTGGCGGACCGCCTGGCCGAAATGGACCTGAATAAACTTGACCTGAAAGTAACCTATCATGATCCCTGTCATCTTGGAAGGTGCAACGGCGTCTTCGATGCACCAAGGGAGATAATCAAGAAGGTGTCCGACCTCAAAGAGATGAAGAGTAACCGCGAGAAATCAAGATGTTGCGGAGCCGGTGGCGGTGTCCTGAAGGGATATCCCGAGCTTTCGCTGGAGCTCTCAAAGAAAAGGCTCGAGGAAATACCTGAAGGTGTGGATTATCTCGTTACGTCATGTCCTCTATGCAGAACAAATCTCAAGCGTGGTGAGCCGAGGGTTGAAGTGCTTGATATCATAGATCTGCTTGAAATGGCTATGGAATAGTCATTTCGTCTTTAGTTTCAGCGCTGTGCTCTTTTTATTTTTCTATTTAATACCAGAGCGACCAGTGTACAGGTCCAGCCAAATCCCGGAAGCAGATTGCTTTGGTCAGCATTACCTTCCCTTTCTTCTGCTTCTGTCTGTAGGCTCTCTACTTCGGGCTCTTCATATCCATTCATCTGCCTGAGTTTTTGGTAATCGATGTTGAGTTTCCTGCTCACAAGGTATGTTGGATATCTTCCGCCGTCGATGTCAGCTCCTAGGGCTTCATAAATGATGGCAGAACCATCTTCTGACCAGTAAATCTCATAAATAGCTGCCCTGTCCCAGTCCATGGGTGTATCCTTTGTGCTCTCCTTGTAGAAGGGAAGCAATTCCCTGTGGAGCAAGGTGTTGTTGTGGACTGAGCAAATGTCAATGACATACTGGCCGTTTCTGCAATCCTCTGAGAATACTATCCTTGGTGCGGCGTACATTTTACTGTCAGGAGAAAATGCAACAGCGTAGTAGCCCATTGTAATTATATTCTTGATGTTCGTCTCGGTCTGCCCTATGGTGTTGTTTATGACAAAATCCTCAACCCCCACGCCGTTGGTAGAATCCAATGCTTTCTTGTAAACGCTATAATTGCCATCCGGACTGGTGGTTGTCCGTGGTGTCAGTCTGTAATGCAGACCTATTTGGGAGTGTTCTCCATCTTCGCTGTACACAACTATCTGATGAGCTTCAATGCTGTCCGGATTCGTGTATGAATTTGAGTAAAAAAGATTTTCGTTGATATTTTCATCGATACTGATGACCGGGCTGGCTGTGGAAGAAGATGTCTGGATGAAAAGTATTAATAGGCTAATCAGTAGTAACTTGTATTTCATTTGCATTACTCACATTTTTGTTTAATAAATATGCATTTGAAATACAGTTAAAACATATATCTTAAAAAGATAACGATTATGTCAGGGAATCATTATCTTTTCCTCATCTCTTTTTTCTTATCAACATGATTTGGGGCTGTAAATCTTCTTTCAGGGTTTACCTCCTTTCCATTTCCTGACGGCAAAAAGAGCAGCTACAGCAAGCAATGTCTCAAATCCTGGCGTTGCTACGGCTTCTGTATCATCCGTGGATGTGTTCTCTTCTTCCTGTCCAGTTGATAGGTTATCCAATGCCTGGTCCTCGGACTCGTTAACCGCTTCAGTAAATTCTGCCATAGGGTCAACATATCCGTTCATCTCCCTGAGCTGGGTGTAGTTGACATTGAGCTGGTTCATGGTCAGCGTTGTAGGGTAAGTTCCTCCGTTGATGTCAGCTCCAAGGACTTCATAGACGATAGTAGAGCCGTCCCATGACCAGTAAATTCCATAGATGACTGAGAGGTCCCATTCCATTGGCGTATATTTCGTGTTTTCTTTATAGAAAGGAGTAAATTCCCGATGCAGCAGTTCGTTTGTTTCCGTTGAGACAATATCTATGGCATACTGGCAGTTCCTGCCATCATCACAGGACACAATCATCGGTGCAGCATACATCTTGCTGTCAGGAGAGAAGGCGACTGCGTAATAGCCCATGGTGGCGACACCGGGTATTTTTGTCTCACTGCCTGTCAGTTCATTAGTGATAACATAATCCTCTATGCCCATGTCGGAACCTGTGGAAACAGCTTTCATGGCAACTGTAAAGTTGCCGTCCGGGCTGAAAGTCTCTCTTGGTATCAATTCGTCATGTATCCGTATCTGTGAATATTCTCCGTCTTCGTTAGCTGCCATATCATGAGCTTCTAAACTGTCGGGATTCGTATATGCGATAGAATCAAAATCCTCTTCACTTATGTTTCCGTCCACGCTTATTACAGGACTCCCCATTGCAGCAGAAACATGGAAAAGAATAAAAAGCAAGCTAACTAACCCCAATTTAAATATCATGTGTGTACCTCCCACTTCCATAAACGTACACTATAAGCTTGTGCAATCAAACTTAAAAGATTAACGATTTCTCCCACTCTATTTTTTGGGATTTGATAAGGGAGTTCTTCCTTATCTACCAGCAGCTTTTGCCTTTCTTCTTCCGGCCAATGAGGCAGTTCCAGGTGTTACCCACAAGATCAAGCCTGTTGGTGCGTTTAAGGCCTTCATAGACGAGATTATAGTTTGCTTGCTCTTTATAATGCAGCATGGCTCTCTGGATACTCTTTTCTTTTTGAGAAGTAGCTACGTAGACTTTCTTTCCGCTGAAGGGATCTATCCCTGTGTGAAACATGCATGTTGCAGAGGTCATGGGTGTGGGCGTGAAGTCCTGTACCTGTTTGGTGTACCGGCCGGTATCTCTGATGTATTCTGCAGTCTCGACCATATCCTTAAGGGTGCATCCCGGATGGCCTGACATGAGGAAAGCCACAAGGTATTGGTCTTTGCCAATTTTCTTGTTTATTTTCCGGTACTTCTGCTCGAATTTCTCAAAAATTTCCCTGTCGGGCTTTTTCATCACATCGGTTACATGATCACAATAGTGTTCAGGTGCAACCTTCAATTGTCCGCTGACATGGTGGGCACACAGTTCTTCCATGTATTCTTCGTCAAGCAGTGCAAGGTCATAGCGTACGCCGTAACCGACGAATACCTTTGAGATGCCGGGCAGCTCTCTGAGCCTGCGCATTAGTTCTATGAGTTTCTTATGGCTGGTGTCAAGGGAAGGACAAGCCTTAGGATAGATGCAGGCTTTGTTCTTGCATATCCCTTTTTCTTCCCAGTTTTTGCAGTCCATTCCATACATATTGGCAGAAGGCCCTCCAAGTCCGTTGATGGTGCCTTTGAATCCTTTCATATCCCTGAAGCTTTCTGCTTCCCTGAGTATGGAATCCATGCTACGGCTGCGTATTATTCTTCCCTGGTGCAGGGCAATAGCACAGAAAGAGCATGCTCCAAAGCATCCTCTATGGGTATTAATAGAGAATTTTACCATGTCCAGGGCAGGAACTGGCTCTTTGTATGACGGGTGTGTCTCACGGGTGAACGGAAGCTCGTATACATGATCCAGCTCTTTGGTTGTCAGGGGGCGCATGGGCTTGTTCTGGACTATCACGGTTTTTGGGTGGACCTGTATGATTGCATGGCCACTTATGTGGTCCTGTTCCTGGTATACTGTCCTGAATGTTTTTGCATAGAGTTCCTTGTTCTTTGAGATTTCTGAATATGGTGCAATCTCTATGCGGTCCCTGAGAAGTTCTTCCCGGTTTGCTTTCCAGGTTTTGATATCTGTCTTCCAGACAGTTCCGTCTATATCGGTAATATCCGAAACAGGTATGCCTTTGTCCAGTCTGTCTGCGATCTCTCGTATCTGGAGTTCTCCCATGCCGTAAACAAGGATATCTGCAGGTGCATCTGCAAGGATGGATTGGCGTACCTTGTCAGACCAGTAATCATATTGTGCAAAGCGACGCAGGGATGCTTCAATGCCGCCGATGATCCGGGGAACATCGGGATACGCTTCTCTCAGACGATTGGAGTAGACAAGGGTTGCCCTGTTTGGACGCAGCCCTGACTTATTTCCCGGAGAGTATGCATCATCGTGTCTTAATCGCTTTGACGGGGTGTAATTACTGACCATTGAGTCCGTATTTCCTGCACTGATGGCGAAAAACAGGCGTGGCTTTCCAAGCTTTTTGAAGTCTTCTACATCGTCCCACTTGGGTTGTGCAATAATACCTACTCTATAGCCTGCATCTTCCAGTACCCTGCCTATGATGCTGATTCCAAAACCGGGATGGTCAACATAGGCATCGCCAGTGACGATTATAATATCGAGTTCATCCCAGCCCTTTCTTTTTGCTTCTTCAAGGCTCATTGGGAGAAACTTCAAAGAATCAGTTTTATTGCCTTTTTTATTCTTTTTATGTTTCATGATGCGTCCTTAGAGTATGCTTCTGGACATGTTCAGAGATAAATCAATTTGTCTGTTTACATCATTTGAAGTGACTTCTCCATGCCCCGGGTAAAGTGTCTTGACATCAAGCTTCACCAATTTACTGATGGATTCGGTTAATTCAGAGGAGTTTCCTCCTTGAAAATCCGTACGTCCAATGTTTCCGTTGGGGAACACTGTATCTCCTGAAAAGAGGCTTTTAGTTTGTGCTTCATACAGGCAGATCCCTCCGGGAGTGTGTCCGGGGGTGTGAATGACTTCAAGTTCCTCGTCATCTCCTATGGGTATTCTGTCTCTCTCTTCAAGTAACATGTCAGGTTCAATGGATGGTGCCCGGTGTCCGAACATGGCGGAAGCGCTCATGTTGTCATTTTTCAGAAAAGGCTCATCTTTTTTGTGAATTGCTATCTTTGCACCACTCAGACGTGCAATCTCCTGTGCCGATGCCGTATGATCATAATGGCAATGTGTGAGTATGATAAGTTCAAGATCTTTTATCTCTATGCTTTCTTCGATTGCTGCAATTAGACCTTCAGTACTCATTCCTGTGTCGATGAGAATTTTTCCATTGATGAGATATGAGTTGGCATCGTAAAGACCGATGTTGAAATGTTTGACCTGCATGTTTATTCTCCTTTAAAAGGAATAGATTTAGAGCCCAAATGCCCTGCGGGTATTTTGCATTGTCGCCATGGCTACTTCAGCTTCATCAGCTTCATTGAGCTGTGCTATCACCGGGACGGAATCACATACAAATGCCGGCTCGTTCCGGCCTTTTCTTGGTGAAAGGTAGGGGCTATCAGTTTCAATAAGCATATTTTCAAGAGGCAGGTTCTGTGCTATTTTCTTGTGGTGTTCTGAAAAGCAAACCAGAGTTGGGACCGATATGTAGTGTCCTGAGTCAACTATTTTTTCCATAGTCTCAAGTGAGCCACCAAAGCAATGGAAGACTACTTTGTTCAGTTCCTTGCTCAATTCAAGTGCAAGTTCCTCTCCATCTCTGCCATGTATCACCAGGGTCTTGTTGTACCTGTCTGCAATTTCGATGACCTGTTTGAATACAGCTTCCTGCCGTTTTCTTCCGGCATCCGTCTTACAATAATAAAAATCAAGCCCTGCTTCCCCGATTCCAACGGCTTTGTCTATGTTGCGTTCCATCTGTGAGAGTATTTGTTTTATTTTCCCGTCATTAGAATTGGGTACCATTTGGGGACTGAGTCCGAGGGTTGCATGGATAAAATCGTATTTTTTGGCCAGTTCAAGGGAGTCTGCATTTGTTTTGTAGTCTATGCCGGAGTTAATCATTTCAATTACACCGTTTGCTCTGGCCCTCTCTATTGTCTCATGCCGGTCTTTGTTGAATTTTGAAAAATCGAGATGACAATGGGAATCTATCACTTCATAACTCATATGCATTCAATTCTGGTCCTGGTATTTAGGTATGACCTGTTTTATGAATTGGTTCAAAGAAAAGTGTTTCGAAAAAAGAGCATAAATGAGCTTGTGATTTAATCATTCAGCTTGAAAAATAATAGGTTGATACAGCTGTTTTGAAGAGCTGTATCATGTTCTTTTTTTGCCAAGGAACCCAACTATTATACAAGTAAGGATTCGGATTTTGGTAAGTGCATTTTGTCTTCAGCTATTGCACTGGCTTGTTCCTTGTTTTCAGTTAGTGTAGTTTCTTCATTGCTTCCTTCTTCTAATTTGAATGTAGAAATTACTACCTTTAGTTTTTCGGCCATGCCTGCGAGAACCTGTGAAGACTGTGCAAGCTCTTCAATTGAAGCGGTCTGCTCCTGGACTGATGCCATTGTTTGCTCTGTTCCGGCAGCAGATTGTTCTGCTACTGCAGACACCTCTTCAACTGAGGACGTAATCTCTTCTATTGAAGCAGACTGTTCCTGTGCGGCAGCCGCAATATCCTGAACCATATTTGCAATTGTATCTCCTGCGACCACAACTTTATCGACAACATTGGAAGCCTCATTGAGTGCTTCTGCACCTTCTGATACTTCTTCGGAACCCTGTTGCATGGAAGTCACTGCATTGGCAGTACCTTCCTGTATTTGGCTTATAAGGCCTGCTATCTGTTTGGCGGCATTGCCTGAATCTTCTGCAAGTTTTCTTACTTCATCCGCAACAACTGCAAACCCATGCCCATGTTCGCCAGCTCTGGCTGCTTCAATGGCAGCATTCAGTGCCAGCAGGTTGGTCTGGTCTGCAATGCTGGTAATAAGATTAACTATTTCTCCTATTTCCCTGGATTTGCTGTCAAGATCCATTATGACCTGAGATGATTCGGAAGACGCACTTTTGATGCTCTCCATCTTGTTTACCAGGTCTTTGGCGACCACTCCAAGGTCGTTGATCAGCTCATTGGATTCTTTGGCAGTTTCGGCTGCCTTTTGAGAATTATTTGCAACATCCTGAACTGTCCGGGTCATGTCAAGCATTGCCTTTGCTACTTCTTCAGATTTAGTAGATTGTGATTGTGTACCTTTGGCTATCTCTGAAATTGAATCTGAAATCTGATTTGCTGATGCTGATATTTCTTCAGATGCTGCTGAGGTCTCCTCTGCAGTGTTGGCAAGGTAGTTGGAGCTATATCTGATGTCCCCTATTAGCTTCTTAAGATTGTCTGTCATTGTCAGGAAAGATCTTGATAGCATTCCAATTTCATCATTTGAATCATTTTCAATAGAAACTGTCAAATCTCCGGAAGCTATTTTTTCGGCAATTTCTGCTATCTCTTCTATTGGCTTTGTGATGGAGCGGGAGAAGTAAAATGCAACAATTGAAACAACGATGATGGCCACAAGAACACTTATTGCATATATGTTTCTGAGAGTTGAGACTGCTGCCAGGGCTTCCGCCTCATCTATTTCTGCCAGAAGTACCCAGTTAAAATTATCAAATTCTATGCGGGAGTAAGAACTAAGGACTGTTATTCCCCGGTAGTCTTCAAATGATTTTGTGTCTTCTCTGCCGGTTAATGCTTCCGTAACTCCTAGTGTGTCGATTTCTTTGTTTAGTATTGTTGAGTCTTGTTCAAACCTGGAGTCTGATCTCATTAACCTATCCTGTCCTACAAGATATGTCTCGCCTGATTCACCAAGTCCGCTTTTCTCGTTCATGATTGCATTAATTGCATCAGTAGACATCTGGAATGCAAGCACACCTATTAATTCACCGTCTTCAAGTATGGGGCCTGCAATGAACATTGCAGGTTCATTGGATGCTTCATACATCTCCATATCTACATATGATATCTTATTCTTGCCCAGTTCATATGCATCGGCAAGGCTCGTGTCACTGTATTTCCCGGTTTCGAGGTTTGTTCCCATATCCGCTTCTTTTGCAGCCGTGTAGACGATGTTCCCTTCAGTGTCTATTAAAAATATGTCATAATATCCATATTCTTCCAGATAATGGTTGAATTTCGGGTCGTACTTTTCATTGAGGTTTTTCCAGCTTTCACTGTTGGTTCCTTCCTGGAAGGCATCTGAAAAAAGAGGAAGACTTTCTGTTACCAGGGGATTTTCAGACAATATTGATAAATCTCCTTTTCTTTCTTCAAAGTAACTCTCGATTTGAGATAATTTTATTGCTTTTACAGCAGTCAGCTTAGCAACTGATTCTTCTTGAAGTGCATCACTGGCTTGTACATAACTTATTGATGCTACCGATAAAAGCGGTACTATGCTCAGAACAAGCATAATAGCAATTAGTTTTTTTCCGATTTTCATATTTTTTAATAAATTCATTGCAAAACCTCTTCCTAACCATGCAATTGAATTTGCCATTTTTCCGGGTGATATACGAGGCAAACATCATCATAGCAGCAATTGCACAACTTCTTCCAATATATATTTAATTTTATATATATGTTTTTTGTATATTTATTAATTAAATTACTTTTTTGGGTAACCTAATTCAGAATTATGTATTTTTATTTTTAAGTAAATGCTCAATTATTTACTGAAAAATGAATTTATTATGCACTCTTCAGAATAGCGTCTAATGATGCCTAAAATGAGTTGATTTTTATAAAAGCAACAATTTCATTGTGGTATGATAGAGTAGTTTGTCAAACAAACTTTAAAGAAATAATTGGCAAAATATTGCTACAAATTATGTTTTGATACTCTTAACTTGCAAAAGTAATATATTCTGCTCAATATAGCAACAAATGAACTAATTGTCAAAAAAAGGTTATAATCAATAGTTGAAAGATAGTAAATGAAGAACCGTGAAATCACGGTCCTATACTTGCTTACTCTGTGTTCTGAAGTTTCTTCTTTTCCAGAAGTATGTTGATGGCAGCGATTAGGGCATCCACGGATGCGGTAGCAATATCTGCACTGGCTGATTGTGCACTGACGATGCGACCTTTTTCATCCTCTACGGATATGGTCACTTCTGCAAGGGCATCACTTCCGCCGGTTATGGCCTCAAGGCTGAAATCACGTACTTTGACCTTGGTATATCCACCAATCATTTCTTCTACAGCTTTGAGGGTAGCGTCTATCGGTCCTACTCCAAAGTTAGAAGCAACAGCTTCCTCATCACCTATCTTTGCTCTGACAACGGCTGTTGGTGTTGTGAGGTTCCCTGTCATTACGGAGAATTCCTTCAGCATGATGGTTTCATGACCAAGGTTTCTGCCAAGGACTGCTGATGCAACCGCATGCAGGTCCGCATCACAAATACGCTTTCCCTTGTTAGCGATATCCTTTATTCTGGAAAGAATCTCCTCGAGTTGCTCATCAGTTGTCTCGAATCCCATCTCATCAAGTGATTTCTTGACAGCGTGCCTGCCGGCGTGCTTCCCTACAACAATGCGGCGCTTGTGACCTACCATTTCGGGGGTCATTATGCCGGGTTCAAATGTGTCAGCATTTTCAAGAACTCCATGTGTGTGAATGCCTGACTCGTGGGCAAAAGCGTTGTCGCCAACTATTGGTGTATTGGGTGGAATGTGGATACCTGTATAGTTCTCAACCATCTTTGAGGTTTCAAGCAGGTATTCTGTTTTTATGTTGGTTTTTGCACCGTAGATTGAATGGAGGCCCATTACCACTTCTGCGAGATTTGCATTGCCTGCACGCTCTCCTATTCCGTTTACGGTGCATTGGACCTGGCTGGCACCTGCTTCAACGGACATAAGGCTGTTAGCTACTGCAATTCCAAAGTCATTATGGCAATGTACATCGATGGGGATGTTCACTTCATTGTGTATTCCCTTGATGAGGTTATACATTCTTGATGGCGACATCACGCCTACAGTGTCAGGAACATTGATTATGTCGCAGCCTGCGCCTTCAACAGCTTTGAAGATATTCATGAGGTAATCTTCATCTGTTCTTGTTGCATCCATTGCGGAAAACATGCATTTCACGCCATGTTCCTTTACTCGTTCCACAGCATCTACTGCCATTTTCAGGATTTCTTCTCTGCTCTTCCTGATGGTGTGTATCCTCTGGATGTCAGATGTTGATACAAAAGTGTGTACCATATCTACTCCTGAATCTATGCATGCGTCCAGATCTTTTGGGAGGACGCGGGCAAGACCACAGACATCAAGGCTGAGGCCTTCGCTGGCAATAGCTCTTACATTCTGCTTTTCTCCCGGTGAAGATATCGGGAAACCGGCTTCGATAACATCTACGCCGAGTTTGTCCAGCTGTCGTGCAATTTTGAGTTTTTGCTCGTTTGTAAGAGATACGCCAGGTGTTTGTTCACCATCGCGCAGTGTAGTGTCAAAAATAGTCTTGCGTTTGTTTACAATTGGTTCATCGCTGTAAAAAGCGATCCCTCAGTTCGACAGTTGAATTCATATTAATCAGTTCCGATTATGATTGATCATATAAAAATTCTCCGCTAATGTATATGTGATTTTGCATTGCCTGTGAAACTTAGAAATGCTTAAGCAGAAACTATTTATAGCAGGGTGTGCTTTTAGGGGTGCTCTCGCCGGGAAGAATGGCGCACTGGTGCGCCAGAAAATGATTTCTGGGAGATGCACGATTGAGGTATCAAATATTTCAATTGACACATTTATCAAAAGCTGACAATCTTTGCCTTTCATTGTTCGAAATGAAAAGGTATATATACGATTGCAGCCTTTGTGAATCTCCGCGCGTCCGCGTGCGGAAATGACTTCGAGAAAGATGCGATCAACTCCTTCGGCCAAGCCGGTCGGAAGGTATATATACGATTGCAGTCTTTTAGGGGTCCTCGCGAAATGCGAGAAACACTTACAATCACCGCCTTATTATGTGGAGGCAGGAGTTATTTCCTGTCTGACGTTGGATTTGGCAGTTCGGTTAATTCTGACCGGTAGTGTATTATATACTACAATAAGGAATTAACCAAACTATGTGCATAGGAAATTCTCTCAAATAGAATTCTCCAATCGATTCCTTAAAATGACTTCCAAAACTTTGTGTGTGATCAACAATTCTGGTTGATCCTGCCAGAGGTTACTGCTATCGGTGTGCGATTAAGCCATGCGAGTCAAATGTTCTTCGTGAACATGGCGTACTGCTCAGTAACACGTGGATAACCTGCCCTAAGGTCCGGCATAACCCCGGGAAACTGGGGATAATTCCGGATAAATCATAGATACTGGAATGTTCTGTGGTTAAAAGCTCCGGTGCCTTAGGATGGATCTGCGGCCTATCAGGTAGTAGTGGGTGTAATGTACCTACTAGCCGACGACGGGTACGGGTTGTGAGAGCAAGAGCCCGGAGATGGATTCTGAGACATGAATCCAGGCCCTACGGGGCGCAGCAGGCGCGAAATCTTTACAATGCGGGAAACCGCGATAAGGGGACACCGAGTGCCAGCATATTATGTTGGCTGTCCATATGTATAAATAACATGTGATAGCAAGGGCCGGGCAAGACCGGTGCCAGCCGCCGCGGTAACACCGGCGGCCCGAGTGGTAATCACTATTATTGGGTCTAAAGGGTCCGTAGCCGGTTTGATCAGTCTTCCGGGAAATCTGACAGCTTAACTGTTAGGCTTCTGGGGGATACTGTCAGACTTGGAACCGGGAGAGGTAAGAGGTACTACAGGGGTAGGAGTGAAATCTTGTAATCCTTGTGGGACCACCAGTGGCGAAGGCGTCTTACCAGAACGGGTTCGACGGTGAGGGACGAAAGCTGGGGGCACGAACCGGATTAGATACCCGGGTAGTCCCAGCCGTAAACGATGCTCGCTAGGTGTCTGGGATGGTGCGACCGTTTCAGGTGCCGCAGGGAAGCCGTGAAGCGAGCCACCTGGGAAGTACGGCCGCAAGGCTGAAACTTAAAGGAATTGGCGGGGGAGCACTACAACGGGTGGAGCCTGCGGTTTAATTGGACTCAACGCCGGAAAACTCACCTGGGGCGACAGCAATATGTAGGTCAGGCTGAAGGTCTTACCTGAATCGCTGAGAGGAGGTGCATGGCCGTCGTCAGTTCGTACTGTGAAGCATCCTGTTAAGTCAGGCAACGAGCGAGACCCGTGCCCACTGTTGCCAGCATATCCTTCGGGATGATGGGTACTCTGTGGGGACCGCCGCTGCTAAAGCGGAGGAAGGTGCGGGCTACGGTAGGTCAGTATGCCCCGAATCTCCAGGGCTACACGCGGGCTACAATGACCGGGACAATGGGCTCCTACCCCGAAAGGGGTTGGTAATCTCATAAACCCGGCCTTAGTTCGGATCGAGGGCTGCAACTCGCCCTCGTGAAGCTGGAATCCGTAGTAATCGCGTTTCAATATAGCGCGGTGAATACGTCCCTGCTCCTTGCACACACCGCCCGTCAAACCACCCGAGTGAGGTATGGGTGAGGGCACGGATTTTGTGCCGTGTTCGAACCTAAATTTCGCAAGGGGGGTTAAGTCGTAACAAGGTAGCCGTAGGGGAATCTGCGGCTGGATCACCTCCTAAGCAAGATAGGCACAAAGTCTATCACCACTAACCGGTCAGAAATCGAATAACTGTCAAATCCATCAAACAAGCGGGACGCTCAAGGGCTTGTAGATCAGTTGGAAGATCGTCGCCTTTGCAAGGCGAAGGCCCTGGGTTCGAATCCCAGCAAGTCCATTTAAGTGCACCAGGCAAGTAATTTTGCCCGGGAAGGATGAAGTGTTCAACAACCCCATGTTGAACATAATGAGATCATGTATAAGCATGCATATATCAGACGCTCACTGGATAAAGTGAGGTGGACTCTGGTAATTATGCTTTCAGGTGGATGGCTCGGCTCAAGGGCTGATGAGGGACGTGCCAAGCTGCGATAAGCTCAGGGTAGGTGCATGGAACCGATGAACCTGAGATTTCCTAATGGGTCTTCCTAATGCGTTTTGCGCATTGATCAGTAATGATCGGGAACGCCCCGAACTGAAACATCTTAGTAGGGGCAGGAAAAGAAATCGAAGAGATGCCGTTAGTAATGGCGAATGAACACGGTAAAGTTCAAACTGAATCCCACTGGTAACATGTGGGAGATGTGGTGTTATAGGCTTTTCCTAAAGATCCCACTTGATTATAATCAAACTTTTCTGGAACGTTAGACCAAAGAGTGTGAAAGTCACGTAGGTATTAATCAAAGGATCTGGGATGTAGCCTGAGTAGCGTGGGTCGGAATTCTCGCGCGAATTTGGGAGGCACCAACTTCCAAAACTAAATACTTCTTGAGACCGATAGCGAACTAGTAGGGTGACCGAAAACTGAAAAGTACCCCAAAAAGGGAGGTTAAAAGTGCCTGAAACCTGGAAGCGATGGAGCGATATGGCATGAAAGGATCTTTGACACGAAGGAAACAGTCGCGAGGCTGCAGTACGAGTGTCATTGCCGATGTCATATCTTACGTTTTGAAGAACGGGCCAGGGAGTGTATCAAAATGGCGATGGCTAACTTTTTACTTAGGAAGCCGAAGCGAAAGCAACATGCTCGCAACCGCAAGGTGAGGAGCGGCGTATACAAGTGCGTGGAGTCATTATGATACGACCCGAAGCCGGGTGATCTAGGCGTGGGCAGGTTGAAGCGTGGCGAAAGCTACGTGGAGGACCGCAAGCGGTATTGATCTGCAAATCATTCGTGTGACCTGCGTCTCGGAGTGAAAGGCTAATCTAACCCGGCATCAGCTGGTTCCTTCCGAAACATGTCGTAGCATGACCTGACTGGAGATAGTCGGTGGGGTAGAGCACTGATTGGAGATCCTGGGGAAGAAATTCCTCACTCTCTTGTCAAACTCCAAAACCACCGTCGTCATAGAAAGTCGGAGTCCGGACTACCGGGGTAAGCTTGTAGTCCGTAAGGGAGACAACCCAGCCCGTGGTTAAGGTCCCCAAGTGTCGACTAAGTGTTAATACTAAAGGGCGTCCTAAGCCCTAGACAGCTGGAAGGTTAGCTTAGAAGCAGCTATCCTTTAAAGAGTGCGTAACAGCCCACCAGTCGAGGTTTAGGGCCCCGAAAATGGACGGGGCTCAAGTCGACCACCGATACCACGGAGCACCGAAAGGTGATCTTGTAGGAAGGCGTTGCGTTCGGGCAGAAGCAGGGCTGTGAAGTCCTGTGGACCGTGCGGAAACGAAAATCCTGGTAATAGTAGCAGCATAGATAGGTGAGAATCCTATCCGCCGAAGGGGCTAGGTTTCCTCGGCAATGATCGTCAGCCGAGGGTTAGTCGGTCCTAAGTTGTACCGTAATCCGAGTACATCAAAAGGGAAACAGGTTAATATTCCTGTACCATCTGACATTAAAACCGACGTTTTTGGGCAGGTTGAGCGGCGTCGTCGCGCCGTCTAAGCACCTAAATCTGTGGAGAGCCGTAATGGCGAGAAGCAGACGAATGTGTTATGGTGAAAATCAACTGCACCCGGGAACCCGTGAAAAGGGAGTCAGATGTCCGTACCGAGAACTGACACAGGTGCCCCTAGCTGAAAAGGCTAAGGCGTGTCGGAATATTTTGGCTAAGGGAATTCGGCAAATTAGCTCCGTAACTTCGGGAGAAGGAGTGCCTGCTGTGAAGACAGCAGGTCGCAGTGACAAGAGAGCTCTAACTGTCTAATATCAACATAGGAGATCGCAAACCTGAAAAGGCTAGTACGATCTCTGAATCCTGCTCAGTGCAGGTACCTGAAAACCCGGTTCAACGGGACGAAGGGCCTGTAAACAGCGGGGGTAACTATGACCCTCTTAAGGTAGCGTAGTACCTTGTCGCTTAATTGGCGACTTGCATGAATGGATCAATGAGAGCTCTACTGTCCCTAGCCAGAGTCCGGTGAAGCTTACTTTCTAGTGCACAGTCTAGAGACCTCTAGGGGGAAGTGAAGACCCCGTAGAGCTTTACTGCAGCCTGTCGTTGGGTTGTGATCTTGGATGTACAGTGTAGGTAGGAGACATCGAAGTCGGTGCGCCAGCATCGATGGAGTCGCCATTGGGACACTACCCTTCTGAGATTACGATCCTAACTCCGCGAGGAGGACCCCGATAGGTAGGCAGTTTGCCTGGGGCGGGACGCCCTTGAAAAGATATCAAGGGCGCACAAAGGTTGACTCAAGTGGGTCGGAAACCCACTGAAGAGTGCAAGAGCATAAGTCAGCCTGACGTTATTCAGCACAGTAGTGGATGACGAGACGAAAGTCGGTTCTAGCGAACTTTTGTGTCCCGCTTGGTGCGGGCCAAAAATGACAGAAAAGTTACCTCGGGGATAATTGAGTTGTTGCCGGCAAGAGCACATATCGACCCGGCAGCTTGCTACTTCGATGTCGGTTCTTTCCATCCTGGCCGTGCAGCAGCGGCCAAGGGTGAGGTTGTTCGCCTATTAAAGGAGATCGTGAGCTGGGTTTAGACCGTCGTGAGACAGGTCGGTTACTATCTACTAGAGGTGTACGTGGTCTGAGGGTAAGCTACCTTTAGTACGAGAGGAACAGGGTAGCGGCGCCTCTGGTGTATCGGTTGTCTGACAAGGCATCGCCGAGCAGCTACGCGCTAAGGAATAAGAGCTGAATGCATCTAAGCTCGAAATCTGACCTGAAAAGAGACTGCATTAAGGGTTCCGATAGAAGATCGGTTTGATAGGGTCGGGATGTAAGCACCAAGGCAACGAGGTGTTCAGTCCGCGGCTACTAACCATCCGTGCCTATCTACCTTACTTTGTCCAGGCGAAATCTGATATGTACATGCAAATTATACAAGATCAAAAGGTAAAGTATTTAACATAATGGTCCCAATAATTTATCGCTCAAAACGCCAAGGTGGCGGAGCGGCTACGCAATCGCCTGCAGAGCGATTCCATTCCGGTTCGAATCCGGACCTTGGCTTTACCTATAAAAAAAATTCATCGTAAGTGAGTCTGGCGGCCATAGCGGCAGGGCAATTCCTGTACCCTTTCCGAACACAGAAGATAAGTCTGCCAGCGTTCCATATTGTACTGAAGTACGCGAGTCTTCGGGAACTATGGATCGCTGCTGGCTCACTTACTAACCTTTACTACTATCACTACTACTTTTTCTACAACACTATCCAGAAGAATAAGAGCAGATGCTATCATTATTTTTACATTGTCACTCTAATAACCAAAAATATTTTATCTAATTAGTATTTCCTAATTAATATACTCAAAAGCATCTTTATAGTATCAAATACGTTCACTACTTGTTTCTCTCTCGTTCGAAAGTAATGGGGTCAACTGACCCTTGTTACTTTTTCGATGTGCTCTGTTTTTAATTTTATCTCAGTAAAAGGTTTTGATTTTCTGTATTAACGTGGCAGCTTGCTGCATTAGTGCTTCTTGCCAAGATGAAGGCAAAAGCAAGTATAAAGTAACATAAGATCCCTGATATTATAGGCTTATTGTGGGGAGCTTAATATGGGAAAGAAAAAAATAGTTTTTGTTTACAATGCTGATAGTGGAATATTCAGTTCAATTGGAGATTATGTGCACAAGGTTGTTTCACCATCTACATATGGGTGCAATCTCTGTGGTCTTACATACGGTAATACAGGGATGATGAAACAAAGCTGGAAATCATTCGTTTCAGGACTGAAATTCCCTGTAGAATTTCTCCATAAGGATGAGTTCTCTAAAAAATATGATCTTGAAGATGTATCATTTCCATGTGCATTTATTGAATCAGAAGGTGAACTGGAACTCTTGATAAATTCAGATGAAATGAACGCTCTTAGCAACCTTGATGAGTTGAAATCATTGGTGTCTGAAAAAGTGGCTGCGGTTCCTGACTGAATGAGGTCATTTTGTGAGCAGGCTGCGTTCTGCATGATTTTTTTGAGTTTGGTATTGATAATTCAACTTGGCTCTCTTGCATATTTGCTTGGGTACCTGTCGTAAATTCTTTCCCGGCAATAATTATAACAGTGCGTAGCATCTAATATCCAGTGAATATCATGTGGGGAATCAGATGAAAGAATATGATCTCATTGTAATTGGCACAGGCTCCGGCATGAACTATGTTTATCCCATGATGGATGCAAACCCGGATCTTACGGTTGCTGTTGTGGAAAAAGATAAACCTGGTGGCATCTGCCTGACACGTGGTTGCATACCCTCAAAGATGCTTCTCTATCCTGCAGAACTTGTAAGGGATATACAGCAAGCGCATAAATTTGGAATTAATGCGGATATAGAAAGTATTGATTTCAAGGCTGTAATGGACAGGATGAGGTCGTCTATTTCCGAGGATATTGAAAGCATAAAAGAGAGCTATTCTTATAGTCCGAAAATTGACCTATATACAGATGCGGCAGAATTTGTAAGTCCCTATACACTGAAAACAGGCGAAGATACAATTACGGCAAAGATGATTTTTTTAAGTACCGGTTCTAAGCCTGCGATACCACCTGTCAGGGGCCTTGAAGAGGCGGGTTATCTTACCAGTGACACCGTTCTTGGCCTTGAAGAACTCCCTGAAAGTATTGCAATAATTGGCGGTGGTTATATTGCTGCTGAATATGGGCACTTCTTTTCTGCTATGGGTTCAAAGGTAACAATAATAGGAAGAAACCCTTTTATCCTTCCAAATGAAGAGCCGGAGATTTCTACCCTTGCAAAAAAGATGATGTCGGATTACATGGATATACTCACAAATTATGAAGTTCTTGAGATATTCTCGTCGGAAGAGGGAAAAAAGATTATTGCAAAAAACCGGGAGA
The DNA here is from genome assembly GCF_045291185.1 of Methanolobus sp. ZRKC2. Taxonomy (NCBI): domain Archaea; kingdom Methanobacteriati; phylum Methanobacteriota; class Methanomicrobia; order Methanosarcinales; family Methanosarcinaceae; genus Methanolobus; species Methanolobus sp. ZRKC2. Next base: position 2,020,032 of record NZ_CP146980.1, read on the forward strand.
CAGATGAAGAGATTGAGATCGTATCCAGTGAGATACTTGTTGCCACAGGCAGGTCTCCGAACACCGATATTCTGAAACCTGAAAAGGCTGGCATCGAGACCGATTCAAGGGGCTGGATAAAAGTTGATGAGCATCTGGAAACATCAGCAAAGAATGTCTGGGCTTTCGGGGATGCTATTGGAAAATATCTTTTCAAACATGTTGGCAATCATGAATCAACTGTAGTTTACTACAATGCTGTGCTCGGTAAAAAAGTCAAAGCAGACTATCATGCTGTTCCACATGCTGTCTTTTCCTATCCGGAGATAGCAGGTGTAGGTATGAGTGAAGCCCGGGCAGCAGAAGAATACGGAGAACAGAACATCGTAATAGGTTTCTATCGTTTTGACCAAACAGCAAAAGGTGTCGCAATGGGTCTTCAGGATGAATTTGTTAAAATTATATTCGAAACAGCGACACAGAAGATTTTAGGTGCCCATATAATAGGACCTCAAGCTTCAGTACTCATCCACGAGATCATACCAGTTCTCTACACTGCTGACCAGAGTGCCGATCCGATAATGCATGCAATGGACATTCATCCTTCCTTGAGTGAGGTTATAAAAAGGGCTTTTTATTCAAGAATGCATGTAAGTGAGTATCATATGATCATGAAAGGTCTTGGTCTGGAAGAAAATGCATAGGATCGCTAAAATGCATTCAGTCCTTTTCTTCTGCATTTAAGGGCAGCTCGAGAATAAAAGAGGACCCTTTTCCGGGTTCACTTTCAATGCGGATATTCCCTTTGTGCATTTCAATATATTTTTTTACCAGGAATAATCCAAGTCCTGTCCCCTCATATGTGTGAGAAGCGTTGGCCTGTTCAAAGGGCTGGAAAAGACGTTTTTGATTCTCTTCTGATATTCCTTCTCCTGTGTCTGATACTTTAATAATGAGCATGTTTTCTGCCTTTTCTGCAAACACTTCAACTTTCCCGCCCTCAGGTGTAAACTTGATAGCATTGCTCACCAGATTATAGATTATTTGTTTAAATCTCATCTTGTCAGCATGTATGGCAGGAATGTTTTTGCCTATAATGAATTTAAGGTGTACTCTCTTCTTTATAGAGAGGGATTCCATTATGTCAGATATTTCCTGGAAAGTTTCGGATACAGTAAACTGCTCAGGATCAATTTCCATTTTGCCGGCTTCTATCTTTGAAAGATCGAGTATGTTATTGATAAGCTCCAGCAGGTGGTTTCCACTTTTATTAATGTTCATTATATACTGCTGTTGCTGTTTATTCAAGTCCCCCGCAATTCCCTCGAATAGTATCTCGGAAAAACCTATTATCGAATTCAGAGGTGTTCTAATTTCATGGCTCATGTTTGCAAAGAACTGGTTTCTGGCTTTGTTTGCAGCTTCAGTTGATGCTTTGGCTCTGAGTATTTCATCAGCTTTTTTTCTGGAAGTTATATCGCGGCTGATTCCGGCAATTCCAATACATTTTCCTTCTCCGTTGAGTAGCGGAGATTTTATAGTTTCAATAAAAATCTGCCTGTTGCCATCGTCGATACACTCCTCATATCTTTTGATTTTGCCGGTTTCCATTATCTCCTTGCTCAGGTTACAGAGATATGTCGCTTTTTTTTCAGGGAAAAGTTCATGGTCCTTTTTCCCTTTCACCTCTTCGACCGGAAGTGTCACATGTTCTGAAAATGCCGGATTACATCCCATATATTCCCCGTTGCTATCTTTGAAAAAGACCATGTCAGGAATAGAATCCAGAAGCCCTTTGAGGATAGATGTCTTTTTGCCAAGTTCGTTTCTTGCTACACGATGCCCTTCAACTTCACTTCTCAACCTTTCTGCACTTGAGATGGTTGGGATCCAGCTTATAATCCCGATTCCCAGCAGGATGAAACTTAGAATACGACCTAGGATATCTTCGAAAATTGTCTCAAATATCGTACCTTCTACATAATTTTCAATAAACCATATATCGTCAAAAGCATCAGCAATGTACCCTATACTCATCAGGGAGAATCCTGCAACAATTAACTTCCATCCTGTATTGGATATCTCTCTGTTCTTTTTCCCTGAAAGCCAGAGGTACGTTGTTATGAATATCAGTATTATTGCTACGAAAGATTCTTCTATCAAGTTTCCCAAGAAAGATCCGTCCTTTAAATGCTGGATAATGATAAAGGTGTCACTTTTGCACAAAGTGATGTCCCTATATATATCACTTTTTATTTTATTTTTGTCAAGTAAAATTAATGACGTATCATCTCTATCTTCTAATTTCAAATAAAAAAGGAAAGGTGAACATCCCCTTGGATCACTTGGGTTTTAATTGTCGATAATGTCTGCTGCTTCTTGTGGGATGAAGAATTTGTCGTCTTCACTGAGTGCTGCATCACCATTAGCCATTGGGGCAGCTACGACAATACCCTCAAGATCGTATTTTAAGATACAAAACTCCATTATTTACCGGGTCATGACGCTCTTTAAAATACATATCGAGAGAATGTGATTTGCTGTATTCCAATCTCCATTTGGTGAATTCTGATTTTATTTCACATCTATTTTCGGAAAATGTTCTTATGTACTGTTTTCCGAAAGCCCAATCAATAGGTTACCTGAATCATTGAAATAAATTATCTTGCTTGCACTAAATCATAATTCTTAAATAAATTCAAGTACTTGCTTTTTATCGGAGGTTATTGGGGTATGTTAAAGAATTGCTTTGTTTTAGCTATGCTAATCGCTATTATAACTTTGATTGTAACCGGATTTGCATCAGGAACTGAAGATCAGACAATGGGAACCGATTGTGTAAAAACGGAATGCTTTGAGGAGACTGCGTGGGCTGCTCAGTGCAAACCTGGAGATCACCGTTTTGTTGACCGGGGTAACTGGGCGACTTACACAAAGTATAACTTAGGTACAGGCACAGAGTCCAGTCCTGTAAGGTATCCGATCTATGCAGGACAGACTTATCGGGCTGGAACCCTGAAAGTTTATGATGAAACTACGTATCAATCCGAAGGTGAGTGTGGTCCGGGATATTATGGCACTATCTATCTCAGGTATAAATTAAGTGGATCAGAACCCATTTACAAAAATGGATATGTTGGTTCATGGGTGGGATTTAATGAGTATCATCTGCAAGTGGTGGATGAAGCTATCGATTTCAATACTGTAACAACAAAAAAAGGTAATCCTATTCCCGGACACTTCGATTATTCAAAGGAATATGATCCTAAAACCACTGATTCTGGATGGATTCAGGTAGAAGTTTGTGGTTATCAATGCGATGCTTACATAGCTGCACATAGTGTTATGGAATGGTGCGAATACTCGAAAGAAGTTTGAGCATAATGCAAAACTCTGGAGTACAATGTGCTCCTTCTTTCTCTTTTTAGGACACTATTAATGAAATTCGAGCATTCATGCTTTTCTTATGTTACTGTAGTACATGCACTCATCCGGTGAAAAAAGAGGCATTTCCAGGGATTTCTTTACAACCTGGATCGGTGCACCACGGACCAGTACTGCAGGTACACTTTCTCCCGTTTCCCCCATGAGTATCTGGGCAGCAGAGACAAGGTTGTCTGCAACAGCCTTGCGGCTTATCTTCATTTCTTTTCCGAAAAGATCCAGTTTTCCCCTTTCATCTTCTACAGGAATTATACCTGAAGTTCCAAGAGCTATGCCGACACATCCGAGTCTGAGAGGTTGAGTGCGGCTATCCCCAATTATCACTCCGATGTGGCACTTGCAGCGTTTCTCGATGTCCATGCGAATTCTCTCTGCGCTTTTCTGGGGATCCTCAGGAAGTAGTACAACGTAACCCTTTGGAGCATTGGAGCTGTCGATACCTGCATTTGGAGAGAGGGTTCCGTCTGTGATAGTGAGTGCTGCACCCGGCACTCCTCCGAATATCTCATCACATTCCTGCAGAATAAGCTCCATTTCTCGCGGATCGAGCTGGTATTTTCGAGCCAGTTCTTCTGCTTCTCCTGAGGGTTTAACATCCTTTAAGCACATGAGGCGATTCTCGGCTGTTGCCAGCGGTGATTCGGCAATGATGAGGATATCATTATCTTGAAATCGCATTCCCTGCTTCCCGAGAGAATCGATTATGACATCTGCAATATTGTCTCCCGGTTTGATAAGAGGTGTTTTAATTCCAAGCATCTGCAAAGATGGATGATCGGTTTGCACTTACTCCTCTCCGGAAAGATAGTTCTTCATTATCTTTATCGCGCAATAGTCCCCGCACATGGAACAGGGTCCTTCATCAGGACACATCTGAGTCGGTCTGTCTTGGTCAATAGCAAGCTCAGCCTGTCCTCTCCAGTCAAAGCTAGCTCTTTTTGTGGCAAGCATGAGATCATTTTCGCTTAAGCCGTATTTCATGGAATCGCCGATATGGGCTGCGATTCTGAATGCAATAAGGCCTTCTTTGACCTGTTGGGGATTTGGCAATGACAGGTGCTCTGCAGGAGTTATGTAGCAAAGGTAATCGGCACCTGCTCCACTTGCTATGCTTGCACCGACAGCACCTGCAATATGATCGTATCCAACGGCTATGTCAGTTGGCAAGGGGCCTGCTACGAATAAAGGAAAGTCTGCTTTTTCTTTATACAATCTGACAGAAGCAGGTATCTCAGATGCCTGGATATGTCCACCCATTCCGTTAATGATTACCTGTACTCCATTTTCATTTGCTCTTTTTGCAAGAGTGGCGTTTGTCTCTATCTCCATTAACTGGGCACTGTCCTTCAGGTCATGAATACATCCGCTTCTCATTGTATTTCCGAGGGAGAGAACAACATCATTTTTCCTGAGTATCTGCATAATTTCATCAAAATACTCAATGAACGGATTCTCACAATCGTTGAGCAGCATAAAACTGCTGGTAAAGGACCCGCCCTTGGATACCATGCCCATGACCCTTCCTGAATTTTTCAGCTTTTCCAGCATTTTCCTTTCGACACAGTGGAGAAGTACCGAACTTACGCCCTCATCGATGTGCTTTTTCATGTATGAGAGAATGCCATCAAAGGTCACGCTTTCCATTCCGCATTCGACTATAGTCTGGTAGATGGGGACGGTTGTGACGGGAAGTTCTGTATTCTCAAACACCATCTCCCTGATAGCAGATATATCTCCTCCCATAGATAGATCCGTAATGGTACCTGCACCGTATTTTTGTGCTATCTTTACTTTTTCAATCTCAGCAGCAGGGTCTATCGAGGCTGAAGATGTTCCGAGGTTCACATTTATTTTGGTGCTTGCACCCTTACCAATTGCAACAGGTGGACATCCTTTGCGTGTCATTATGACAAGACTGCCGTTTGCGACATTTTCAAGAATGAGTTCTTCTTCAATGCCCTCAATTCTTGCAACTTCCAGCATCTCAGGTGTGAGGGTACCACCTTTTGCATGGTCTATCTGCGTTTTAATCATCAAATGTTCTTCCTTATCCCGGCCATTTCAAGTATCATGGGTGTTTTATCGTGTTTTCCGATTGGCATAATATGGATTCCACGGCAGAGCTTCTTAAGCTCAATTATAGTTTCCGAGCATATGGACATACCTTCATCTATCGGATTTTCAGCATTTTCCATTCTTTCTATAATTTCAGTGGAAACATTGATGCCCGGAACATTTCGGTTCATGAAATGTGCCATGTTCGTGGATTTAAGAGGAATGACGCCAGCAATTATCGGAATTCCAATATCTCCTGTTTCTTCCATAAATGCCTCGAACTGCCCGGTATCATAGACTGCCTGCGTCTGGACGAAATCAAGTCCCATTTTTGCCTTTTTCCGCAGCTTCATCATCTGCATAAATTTTGTAGGGTCGGTGTTCGTGACTGCACCGACTGTAAAAACAGGCGGTTTTTCTATTAAGTTACCTTCAAGATCATATCCTTCTTTCATTTTTCGGATGATGTCAAGAAGTTGCACTGAGTCCATATCATAGACCGGCTTTGCACCAGGATGGTCTCCTTTGGTGGTGTAATCACCTGTCATCACGCAAATGTTCCTGACACCAAGCGCGTATGCTCCCAGAAGTTCAGATTGCAATGCAAGGCAATTGCGGTCTCTGCATGTCAACTGCATGATAACCTCATGTCCTGCGTCCAGCAACGCCTTGCTGACTGCTATGGGGCTCATTCTCATGACTGCCCGCTGGTTATCCGTGACGTTGAGGGCATCAGCAAAGTCTCGTATAAGCTCTGCATCTGCAAGAGCTTCGCAGAGATCTGTTCCCTTCGGTGGACTGATCTCCGCAGTGATAAGAAAATCGTCTGATTCGAGTTTGTCTTTGAAGGTCAGGGACATCGAGGGATTATATGTAGGTCCGGCTTTTAAATTCATCGCAGCAGGAGATCGGGTTTATTTTTCAGGATGTAATTTTGTTGATTGCATTTACTTGATCAGTAATGATTTTTTTGAACTCTTCTGGTTTGTCAGGATAAAATCCAAATTTTCCATTATTTGTTTTAACTTCGACGTATGTGGAATGTTTTACCCGTCTCTCCGCTCTTGATAATATTGCTACATAGAAATAAATGGCAAGTGTAATTTTTGCGATGATCAAACCTATTATTGCTTCCGGTGGGGCATGTAAAATTTGATATTTTTGAATAGATTGAATTATATCATAACTATAGTATCCCATCACTCCTATTATGCACAGGTACACCATACTGCGTAGCAAGAAGTTGATTTTTTTTGTTTTGATATCCTTTATTTCTTTCATGTCTAGATTAACAGGATCGAAAAATTGTCGGTGGATTGTCATCTTATTGTTTCTGATTTTCAGGGTATTTCGGTCTTGAAGAATTAATGCTGCAATGGACAGATACGAGAAGATATAGGCCAGTATTTCAAAAGTTGCGTTGAAGATGCCTAAAATTAGAAAGAAGTACACAACTATCATTGGAATTATCAGGATCTTCAGCAGGCTGAAATCCTTGGGTATATCTACGCGAATTATGGATTTTGAATTTATAGTTTGCATATCCATCTGGTTGCTCCAATTTGATCATGGATCCTTAACATTAAGGATCAGTTCAGAAGATCGAGTTTTTCTTTCAGGAGCAGATACTTTGATTCATTTTCGGGGTACAAAGTAATCTCGCCGGGATTAATATCTATTTTGATTATTTTTTGGTACCTAGAGCAATTATAGAGTCGATATAGAAGGAAGCTAAACAGCAGTATCATGAAAGTAGGCATGAAAACATTCGTTCCATCTTCGAATCCATATTTGCTGACTGAATTATATAGACTGGAGATTTGTATGCTCCAGGTTATTAGAGCAGCTATTCCAACTACTATATACTGGATATTCCTGTGCTTGTAGTTGAAGTTGTCAGTATAGGTTACTTTTTGAATTTTGTCCTTTGAAAGTATCTTTTTTCCCGAAATGGGATCATGTATCTGCAATCTCTCATTATCAATTGATATTTTCTTGCTGCTCTGTAAAAAAAGCAATACTAATATTGCATTAGTAAACAGAGCATAAATAAGATAGGTCCAGATCGTTCTGTAAAGGTGGTCGATGAAGGATGTAGTCAACCACAAAAGTATGAGTACAATGAGTATTGCTAATGAGCGAAAGTCTATAATCTGTATTTGGACGCGCATTTTCTCAACGTAGCGGGGTCCATTCTTTATCGCTTTATCAGATATGTTCTTGTATTCTGGTGACAATTAAAAAACTCTCTTATTCTTAATGTGTGAATATTTCCTTTATTGTGCTTGCTGATATAGAAGATGTAACCCAATTTTACCGAGCCATCGCTTAATAATTCTTCATTTCTTAAAAAAGATTCTAAGAGTATTAAAATTTTTGGCCAGGTCATCAAACTGAAAGCAACAATGGTTATTTGAAAAAGAGTAAAACCACCAGATTTGAACTAGCTGTTAATCCTGTTCCTGAATAAAATGGCAATGAAAACTAACTTAAGGTTCCCAAAATACCAGTTGAAAGTAACTGTTTGTAATCTTCTTTTGAATTATTTATGATTCCTGTGTTTTGATCTGCAATACAGTTATTCAATGCTCTGATATGTCCTCCTTTATAGCCTCTGTGGTATTGCTTTGCTACGGTCTCCTTTATACCATTGTTTTCTTTCAGTGTTTTCCCCTTAGTACCGTAATAAATAATGAAATAATGGTCCAGTCCGTCTCCGAAGGGCTTTACTATTACTTCAAAGTATCCAGATGTTTCTTCGCTTTCATATCGTGTTACATTAAGATTCGTCGGGCTTAAATCCGTTTTGTTTTTGTAGTCCTGTCCCTCTTCAGTAATATCTATAGTATCACTAAAGACATCTCCATGCTCTCTCAGGTATCTACAAAGTTCCTTTTCCCCTTTTTCCAGATCGTCTGAATCATCGAAATACCATACTGTCATAATAGTCTTACTTGTATAATTCATAGAGTCGGAATATTGTGATATCGCAGGAAAATAGGGAGAAGGATCAAGTTTGTTGTCCTTCAGATAGTCAGGCACATACCAGTATACCATATCTTCCGGTTCGGGCAGTCCCGGGCCGATTGCTATCATCGGCAAAAATGTGTAAACAGTAGCAAACAGGATGAGACTAACTGCTGCAACAAAGATTATTTTCTTATGCTTTGTCTTCAACATTTTCATCTCTCAAAGCACTATTACTGATGAAATTATATTCGTAATTATAATTGACAAAATGATAATTCCTGACCAGTACAATTTGCTTACTTTCCATTTCTTTTTTGTTGCCAGCAAGTCTACCATCAGGATCATGGAACTGAACAGCATGATTTCGACAAAAAGAGCTGGAAGATTGTTTTCAGTTCCATAAAAATATTCCATTGGCATATTCGGTCCAGGTTCGCTTGCTTATTTCATTCGAAAATGCATGTGGGTATGAAAATTTTATTAAGTCAATGCTTTAAAATAATATAACAATTGCTCTAAAAATTTTAAGCATAAACTAAGTAATTAACGGTTAAGTTCTAAATCTCAGCCAATTATTTTGTAAGTGTCCTTCATTTCATAGTTGGAACATTGGCCATAATCTATAAATGCAATCTTTTTTACTTTAAGCATAAATAAATGCTTAAGTACATGACTCAATTAATGGACACTATCTTCTTGAATTTTATACATTCTTGATAGCCTGAAGAGGTTGAAAAATTTGACTCTAAAATCATATGCAATCCTTAGAGCAGTATGCGTGTTGTTTCTGGTCTCCATCACTTGTTTTACGTCAAGCGCTGAATATATTATAGAAACTACAAAAAATGCATCTATTCCTGATGAATATGTATGTAGTAGTGGAGCAGAAGGAACTCTAACTTTCTGGGAATTACCACTTTATTTCAAATTAATATCCATAGGTTGCTTCCTTTCATTTTCACTTTTCGGACCTTTGAAGTTTCTTCCTATTCTTTTGGGTAAGTCCAAATTCGTTAAAAGGAACAAAAACAGGCAAAATATTCTTTCCTATATTTCAGATCATCCTGGATGCTCAGAAACTGATATCCTCAATGATCTGGACATGAAAAGGGGAACTTTCAGGTATCATGTGGAAAAACTTGGACTGGCAAATATGCTTGTCTTTGCTAAAAAAGGAAAATTTACCAGTTATTTTCGCAATGAACTTTTAATGGATGATAAAACTATTTCTTCAAGCACACATATGAGGAAAGACACAAGAAAGAAAGTGTTTGAAGCTATTCTTAAAGAACCAGGGATCACGAACAAGGAACTTTCGTCAAAGTTGGGGTTGGATAAAAGCACCATCAACTGGCATATCAATAAGTTAGAGGAAGAAGATGTGATTAATTACGAAAAGCATGGAAGGTTCAAAAGATATTATCCGAAGGTTGGTCCAAAGATGAATTCTGATAAGAAAACTCCCGGGTTTTCAAAGTAACTATCCTTCTGCCTTTTCACAGGTCCATATCTTTTCCAGCAGGTCAAGCCTGCCGATTTTCTCTAATCTCTCGAAAATTAATTCCCAGACGCAGTCTTTTTCAGGGTCAACTTCACACTTTCCTTCAATTGAACCACCACAGGGACCATTGAGAAGCTGTTTGGGACACTGGCCCTTGGGGCAAATTCCACCGAAATAGTAAACCTTGCAATCTCCGCACATGGCGCAGAGTTCAGGGACTACTTCTCCCTGTGACCGTCCTCCAAGAGATTCAGTGTTATTCGAAGGGTAGACTGGTGTCTCTGCTACTTTAGACACAATAGAAACCCCGCTTCCACATGCCATAACAAGGATTGACTTTGCTTCCTTTATGACAGGATTCTTTTTAACAAGTGAATCAAAGGATGCCACACTGCAGGCAGCACTCGGGATGCACCATCCAACTACATGCTTTCCTGCTTCCTCAAGGCGCTGGCGCATATTCAGGACTTCGGGTTCCCCACCAACATGTAATTTTGCAGCACAAGCTCCACAGCCTATAATAAAGATATCATCCTCATCCTTCAGCAGTTTGATTATCTCTTCAAAGGGTTTTGCAGATGAGACTATCATAGTTCCCTCTGATAACGGTGTTCTACATCCATGTCATTTTCAAGGACCTCTGCTATCATTTCAGCAATAAGTGGAAGATTGCGTGCCTGGAATGATAGTTTCCGGACCAGTTTTTCAAATTGCAGAAGCGTTCCTATTATGAGAATATCTGTCTTCTCGGTTTCATGGGAAACAGCGTCACGCTCAAGAGCGGCATCTCCTCCACGCGCCAGTATCTCCTGCTTGATTATCAGTGCCTCAGTAGTGGTGATGTTATTCACACGTACTACTTTGCTCACGGTTTTGTTCTTCATGACTTTAGCACCGGCAGAGGTGACACCAATACTTTTCATGAGGTATTCGGCATCATCTGGGTGGGTTATATCCATAACGGCCACCTCAAAATTCCCTGATTTCACAAAGGACTGTCTCTTTCTCATTACCCTTGCAACCTCGACCACGTCCTTTGTTTCAGGGATGTCGTGTGTCCTTATTATATGTGCTCCCTTGTGGACCACGATTGCCGTTGCAGCAAGGCTTCCATATAGTCTTTCACTTGCGGGTTTGTGCAGTATAGCATCAATGCAGGATTTTCTTGAGACTGCTGCAAGCAGTAGCTTTCCGAAAACCTTCAGACTTTCGAACTGGTCTATGGTCTCAAAATCAAATATTGGATCCTTTTCAGGAATCCACTTCCCTATGGCCGGGTCCAGTATGAGATTGCTTGTATCTATACCTCTGGCATCAGCCCTGGCAATTATAGATGCAAGCGACTCCATGATAGCATTCATTCCGACAGGATCCCCTGGAAACTCTTCTGATGCCATTACCACTGCGGGACAATTGTGATCTGCTACAACATTGATCATATGCGGATCAGCCGTAAATCCCGAAACGTCATTAATGATATCTGCACCATGTTTCAGGGATTCTTCCGCAATGGTGGAGTATATCGTATCTACGGAGATTAGTGCATCCACGTTATCCTTCAGGATGTCCAGTGCGGGGATCATGCGTTCCAGTTCTTCTTCCTTTCCAATGGCGGGTTTTGCAAGAGGCCACGTAGAACGTGCACCGATGTCCAGTATAGTTGCGCCGTCGTCTACCATTTTATGGGCAACATCAAGAAGAGAATCAGTACTAACAACCGAATCTTTGTAGAAGGATTCCTTGCTGAGGTTGATAACACCCATCAATCTTACAGGGTGCTCATCTCCAACCTTCAAGCCGCATATATCAACATCAATAGCCATTATTTAACCTGTACTATCATTTCAGGATATTATAATATATAATTGACATAATTAAAATATAAATGTGCTTATCAGGAGTTTCTTGCTGCCATAAGCACGTGCTCCATAAGAATGGCGATGGTCATGGGACCTACACCTCCAGGAACCGGAGTTATTAACGAGGCTTTTTTGACCACGTTATCATAATCAACGTCACCGTAGACCTTGCCGTCCTCCTCGGTGATGCCAACATCGAAGATAACTGCATCTTCCTTAACCATGTCTGCCTTTATAAGATGCTTGACACCTGTTCCCACTACAAGGATATCGGCATCAAGGGTGTACTTCTTCAGATCATCTGTAAATACATGGCAAACAGAAACCGTTGCATTCCTGTTGATAAGCATCGCAGCCATAGGTTTTCCTACAACATTGCTGTGTCCCACAACAACTGCGTGCTTGCCCTGTATTGGTACGTTGTATTCTTCAAGCGCCCTGATTACGCCTTTTGGTGTGCAGGGTACAAGACCTTCCTCACCTATCAGGAGCTTGCCCATATTGTATGGGTGGAATCCGTCGGCGTCCTTTGCAGGATCGATTGCAAGCATTGCTGCCTTATCATCAAGGTGTTCCGGAAGAGGTAACTGGAGGAGGATTCCGTGTATGTCCTCCCTTGAATTCAATTCCCGGATACGCTGCATGAGTTCTTCCTGGGTGGAAGATTCTGGCATGTTCTGGTCTTCTGCATGTATGCCCACCCTTTCGCATGCCTTGTGTTTCAGGCGTACATACATTCTGGATGCAGGGTCTTCACCAACAAGTATCGTTGCAAGTCCGGGAGTAATTCCTTCTTGTGCTTTAAGTTTGTCAACTCCCTGCTTAACCTGCTCTTCCAACTTCTTTGACAGGCTTCTTCCATCTATTTTCCTGGAATCGTAGTTCTCTTCTGTCATTATGCAAACCCCTGTGATATTTTTCCAATACAGGAATGTGCTTCACTTATTTATATATAGGGAACCCGCTGCAAAGCTGTTCGACGTCAGAGTTGATACCATGAAGGACTGTATCATCATTGAGGTTGTTGATAACCTCTGCAATGAATCCTGCGATCTCTTTCATGTTCTCTTCCTTCATTCCCCTGGTCGTAGGTGCAGGTGTACCGATCCTTATTCCACTGGTGATAAAAGGACTCCTTGTCTCAAAGGGAATGGTATTTTTGTTAAGTACAATACCTGCCTTGCTCATTGCGGCCTCTGCCTCTTTTCCTGTGATATCAAACTTGTTCAGGTTGATCAGCATCACATGGTTGTCAGTTCCGCCTGAGACAATGTCAAAGCCCCTGTCCTGTAGCTCTTTAGCCAGTACACTTGCATTCTTTACTGTCTGCTTCTGGTCTGCCTTGAATTTCTCACCCATGGCTTCCTTGAATGCAACGGCCTTTGCTGCGATAACGTGCATGAGGGGACCACCCTGGATTCCGGGGAACACTGCCTTATTCAGGTCCTTTGCATATTCTTCTTTGCACATAGCCATTCCACCTCTCGGTCCTCTGAGGGTCTTGTGGGTTGTGGTTGTAACAAAGTCTGCATAGGGTACGGGATTTGGATGTGCTCCGGCGGCAACGAGTCCTGCGATATGTGCAATGTCTGCGAGCAGGTATGCTCCTACTTCATCGGCTATGTCCCTGAAAGCTTTGAAATCAATGGTTTTAGAGTATGCTGAAGCACCACAGACTATCATCCGGGGTTTTTTCTCCTTTGCCATTTCCATAAGTGCATCATAATCAAGAGCTTCGGTTTCCCTGTCAACACCATAAGGTACTATATTATAGAGCTGGCCTGCAAAGTTTACAGGGCTTCCGTGTGAAAGGTGTCCGCCATGTGATAGGTCCATAGACATGATAGTGTCGCCGGGTTTGAGGACTGAGAAATAGCATGCCATATTGGCACCGGAACCTGAATGTGGCTGTACGTTAACATGTTCGGCACCGAAGATTGCCTTTGCTCTCTCGATTGCAAGATCCTCTGCAATATCGACGAATTCACATCCGCCGTAGTAGCGTTTTCCTGAATATCCTTCAGCGTATTTGTTCGTCATCACAGAGCCCTGTGCTTCCATTACTGCACGGCTTGCATAGTTCTCTGATGCAATCAGGTTTAACTTGTAATCCTGACGGTTCGCCTCAAGCTTAAGGGCTTCGGCGATCTCTGGGTCAACTTCCGAGATATAAGACATTTCAATCAACCGTTATATCCGTAATTATAAATTCCTGGGTAAATGAATCTAAGTTATGTGCGTACTACAATCCTGCCTTCCACTTTAAGTTTGCCCTCAACGAAAAGTTTTACCGCTTCGGGTAATATCTTATGTTCCTGTTCAAGGATGCGTGCGGAAAGGCTGTCCGCAGTGTCACCTTCAAGGACAGGTACGCATTTCTGTAATATGATCGGCCCTGTATCCATACCTTCATCGACAAAGTGCACTGTGCAGCCGGATATCTTTACTCCGTAATCGAAAGCTTGCTGCTGGCCATGTAATCCCTTAAAGGATGGAAGCAATGCCGGGTGGATGTTTATGATCCTGTTGGCATAGGCACTGATTATCTCCCTGCCTACTATGCGCATATAGCCGGCAAGAAGTACTAACCCTATTTCATATTCCTCAAGAGTTCTGAGTATTTCCTGCTCAAAAGCCAGCTTATTCCTGAAGGAAGAAGGGTCTATGAAAATAGCAGATATCCCATGATTTCGGGCCCGCTCCAGAGCATAGGTATCCTCTACATCACTAATAACAACCTTTATTGCTGCATTCTGGATATAGCCGTTTTCTATGTTGTCTATAACAGACTGTAGATTGGAGCCCCTTCCTGAAACAAGCACTGCGATGTTGGTAGTCATTGCTACTCCTAAAGGGATTTCCATATATTAGGGTTTTGGGCTTCCTCTCTTTTAAAAAAGAATCAGGTTTTAATGCTGGGCTTTTTCGTCCTCTCATCGATCAATTCCGCCAGCTCTTCAGTGCCGGATAACTGATCAAGTTCCCTTTTTTCGATAAGAACAGTGTTCTCAACATTCTGGGCTTTAATTTCCCCGTTGATGATGAACACTGATTTTGTCATTGTCACACATGAGATACTGCTCATAAGGTCAGCACGTTTTATCATTGCACTGCTGTAGTTGCTGATGCCTGTAAGTAGTGTGTCGGATGTATCCTTTGAGATGGCCCTGAAAGGTGCCTGGCTGGTTGACATCACCTGATATCCAAGTGTATGGAGCATATTTAATATTCCGTCATCAGGTGTTTGTTTTTCAATTGTCTCTTCCGGTGAAACTTCTATCCTTCCGAGTTTATCGAAACGCTGCAGCAGATCTATGGATTGCGCTAGGGCTACGTCGAGTATTTCCTCGAGATGCAGTACAATATCTATGGAAGCATCCATGTTGCCGTCTTCATACTTGCTTATTGTCCTGCGTGAAACTCCCAGTTCGGAGGCAAGTGATCCCAGTGACATGGAGACTTTCTGACGTGCTTCTTTTAGTACATCGCCATCTATCGATACATAGAGTCCTCCCGGTGATGCTGAAACAAGCGGGGGAGTATCTTCTACAAAATAATCATAAAAGGTCTGGACACTAACCGCAGGAATATCATAACGCATGTAAACTACACTATCTTCTAGCAGCTGGTTTCTGGTCTTTGCTCCTACAAGCAACGCCGAGCCACCCAGGTACCTTGCAAGGCATCTCATCTCCTTTGCAGTCTCTTCATTGAGGCCGTCGATATTGTATAACACCTTGCAGAAAAGGAGTGTTTCAGCATTCCTGGCCGCCAGATCGAAACTCCGGGGCCTTATGTTGCAGCGTTTTGAAACGATGAATCCTGCCTGTTTTAATACATCAACTATCTGATGTATTAGAATTTCCTTCGTCATTACAAAATAGGCTTTGTTTGCAGGTCTATATAAATATGTCTGTAATAATCCATTCACAATCCATTCGTGTTTTTTTACATAGTTGCCATTTTTACGTCCCAAATAGGCGTTTTGAGAAAATTTATTTATACACGGTCTAAAAGTATACTGTATATACAAAAAAAGATGAAAGAATCAACATATTACCCGCATATGAGCACTTAATTTAAAACGGGAATAATTCTTTCCAGAAAAAAGGTGTAAAATTGAATCCCAAATCATCGAGGATGGGTAGCAAATTTCCAAAAACAATTGCTATCTTTTTGTCAATAGGCATTTTTTTCTGGATATTTGATTCTGTAGTTGATTATCTTTTCTTTTATGAAGGCCTTCTCAGCGATTTAATGATATTCGATGTCCCTGCACACGAACTCTATGTGCGCTCTTCTTTCCTGATCTTTATGCTCATTTTAGGTATTCTGAGTTCAAAGATGATATGCGAACACGATAAAACATTGCAGGAAAGTGAACTGCGTTTCAGAAAAGCAGTTGAAGAGTTCCCTTTCTCTATCGTGCTTATGAATCAGAATGTTGATCCGGTATTCTTTAATAAAAAATTCACGGAAACCTTTGGCTATTCACCGGAAGATATTTCCACTATGGAAAAATGGTGGGAACTTGCCTACCCTGACGAGAAATACAGGGAAAAGGCCCGTTCTGCGTGGATCAATGCCGAAAAAGAAATGATGAATGAAGGGAAGGTTTGCCAGGCTGAATGGAAGGTGACATGCAAGGATGGTTCAGTAAAGGACATAGAGTTCCACTTTACCAGAACGAGCGATGAACAGTTTATGCTGATCTTCAGTGATGTGACCTCTAAGAAGGAAGCTGAAACTGCTCTTCTTCTGGATGATTTACGCCTGGAAGCATTACTTAAACTTAATCAAATGATGGATTCCACGGTCCATGAGATCACACTTTTCACCCTTGAAGAAGCTGTGAAGCTTACACAAAGCAAGGTTGGCTATCTTGGTTTCCTTAATAAGGATGAATCGTTAATAACAATAAATTCGTGGTCCAGAATATCAATGGAAATGTGTGGAATCGATTCTCTTCCACTTGAATACCGGGTAGCTGATGTGGGGATCTGGGGTGAGCCAATACGCCAGCGAAAACCTGTAATCATTAATGACTTCAAGGCTGACAATATCCAGAAAAAAGGTTATCCTGAAGGCCATGTGGAAATAAGGAATCATCTGGGGGTTCCAATCTTTGAAAATGATAAGATTGTTGTGCTTGCCGGTGTCGGGAATAAAGAAAAAGATTATGACAGTTCGGATGTCCGCCAGATGACGCTTCTTATGAATGGGATGTGGAACATTATCAAGAAAAAGAAAGATGCTGACCGGTTCAGGCAATACACAGAGGAACTGGCAAAAAAGAATGAGGAACTGGAATCACTGGATGTTATGAAAAATGAGTTCCTGTCTAATCTTACTCATGAACTAATGACTCCGCTTATATCTATAAAGGGCTATGGTGAACTTCTTTTTGAGGGACAGCTTGGTCCTCTCAATGAGAACCAGAACAAAAGCGTAGAAAACATTGTGCAAAGCTCTGAACGCCTTCATAAAAGAATAAACTCGTTGCTTTGCATGCAAAATGTGCAGTCGGACAATATACAATATGACCTTGATGTAATTCATATAAGCGATCTTTTAGAAAAAGTTCTCTATGAAGCTTCTCTTTCCCAGGATGAAGAACTTCCTATGATTAAAAAAGAAGTGCCGATCTCCCTTCCTTTGGTGCTCGGTAATCTGATTTATCTGGAAATAGTATTTTCTCATCTCCTTGAAAATGCAGTCAAGTTTACTCCGGTTACTGGGTCTATTACAGTTTTTGCATATTCAGATAATGATAGTTTACATGTTATTTTCCAGGATACCGGTATTGGTATCCCTGAGGGAAGAATACCTGATATTTTCAAGCTTTTTTATCAGGTAGATGGTTCGCTGGCTCGCAAATACGGAGGAAATGGAGTTGGCCTGTATCTTTGCAAGAGTATTGTCGAAGGTCACGGTGGAACTATCGAACTGAAAAGTGTGCCCGGCGAGGGTACACAGGTCGAAGTTATTCTCCCTGTTATGAAAATAACCAATCTTCCCTGACTTATTCCTCATGCGGAATCATTAATTGTGATCAGGAATATGTGTTAGTGATTCGATGAGCAGCGATCATATCAAAATGGTTATCGGAATTGATGATACTGATTCCAGGGAAGGCATGTGTACAACGTATCTCGGAGCCCTGCTTATGGATGAGCTTTCGTCATTTTGTAAGCATACTGGCGATCCTTTGCTTATTCGCCTGAATCCTACAATTCCCTATAAGACACGGGGAAATGCTTCTGTTGCTTTCTGTGTAGAATGCCGGGAACCTGATGAGGTGATCGATCATGTAGTCTCAAGAATTTCCTCTCTTGCAGAACTGGACTGTGAAAATACTAATCCGGGAGTTGTTTTTGTACTTGAGACTGATTTCACAGAAACTAAGACTGAACTTGGTGATTTTTTCAGGAGTGCAGTGAAGGATGTTATTGTAATTGATGAGGCAAAGGCACTTGCAGGTAAGCTTGGCCTGACTTTCAGGGCTTTTAAGAACGGACGTGGCTTGATAGGCGCACTTGCAGCATGCGGAGCAATGTTGAATCCGGGCTGGGACCACAGTTATGAATACCTTACATACAGAAAAAAAGAATTGTGGGGTACTCCTCGCTTTGTTGACAGCAACTCCCTTTATGAGGCAGACGAATCCACATATCCTGAAACATGGGACTCTGTTGACAGAGCAAACAGGGTTGCTGTATGTGTACCTCGCTCTCCCGATCCGGTGCTTTACGGAATCAGAGGTAACAGCAGGCAGGCAGTTTCAAAAGCCGTGGAGCTGATCCGATCAGAGGATACTGAACGTTCATGCATATACAAAACCAATCAGGGGACTGATATGCACCTTCTTCGTGCAACATGTATAGATGATATTTGTGAAATGCACTCCTATATACTGGAAGGAACCGTTGAAACCGCTGCAAATACAATCAAAGGGGGCCATTCCATATTCGTACTAAGTGATGATTCCGGGAAAACTATTGATTGTGCAGCCTTTGAACCGACAAAAAATTTCAGGGATGTGATCCGCAGACTTATTCCTGGGGACAGGATCGTTGTATATGGCAGTGTTATGGATGTTACTCTGAATATTGAGAAGATCAATATTCTGTCACTGGCGCAAATGAGTGAAAAAAGGAATCCTGAATGTCCTTCCTGTGGAAAGAGAATGAAATCCGCAGGTGCTGAGCAGGGATATAGGTGCAAGAAATGCGGGACAAGTGCACAGGACCCTGAAACAGTATCTCTGGAAAGAAATATTGAAAAAGGGTTCTACGAGGTGCCACCCTGTGCCAGAAGACATCTGGCAAAACCTCTTGCCAGATTCAAAGTTTCGGATGCCGTCCTTTTCCCCGGCAGATGAGTGCGATTATACTGTGATGTATGATGTCCTGAGAGAGTCCAGGTCCGCAGCAGGAGGAGCTTTTCGTTTATGGAGGTTCGCATGTATTCTTGCGACTACCGAATCCCGCTGCTGGGCTGTTATTCCCAATATGTTCTGTGCCATCTGGGGACTTTCTCCTTCAAGAAGCAGCATCAAAAACCTGTCGACTTTCTCATAGCTTATCCCCAACTCTTCTTCGTCTGTCTGGCCGGCCCAAAGTCCTGCAGAAGGTGCTTTATCTATTACACCTACGGGTGCCTCGACAAGGTGTGCCATTTCCCTTACTTCAGTCTTGTACAGGTCCCCGATGGGCTCGAGGTCAACACCGCCGTCGCCGTATTTTGTAAAGTAGCCAAGCAGTATCTCCGTTTTGTTGCCTGTTCCCATGACCATCCTTCCCATGATATTGGCATAATAATAGAGTATTGACATGCGTATCCTTGCCTTTAGGTTACCGTTAGCATGGTTGGAAGCCTGTCCACTTTCAGGTATTACTTCCATGAAAGTTGCAAGGGGGCCTGAAATGTCGATGGTCTTGAATTCGATACCAAGGCGTTCTGCAACCTCCGTTGCATCAAGAACATCTTCCGCAGGGGTGAGATTGAGCTCAGGCATGTGGATTCCCAGCACATTCTCTTTACCAAGGGCTTCAACAGTAAGGTATGCTGTCAAAGCTGAATCAATACCCCCGCTAATTCCTACAACAGCTCCTTTTACTCCTGCTTCCTTTGCTCTTTCCCTTATGAAATCAACAATAATATCCTTGGCTTTACTGATGTCCATGTTACCAGACCTGCTATTTTAGAGACTATCGGCAATTATGCTTAATCTTTTTTGCCCTGGGATATTGACAATTTTATACCCTCGTCGGTTATATCATAAATAATAGGATCTAGTGAAATTTCTGTTCCTCTCATCTTGGGAATATGCATGAAGCGCTCCATTTTTCCTGTATATGGATTTTCCTTAACCATCAATTTGATTGTCCCGTATGTGGAGTACTCGGCAATCCTGTGCGTGAGTTCATGGGCCGTTCCATCCATCATCAACAAAGATGTCATTTTTTGTACCGAGAGCAGGTAAGTCAATGTCTCCAGTTTATCTCTGAATGCCCTGAGCTCGGTTCCGATGGAAAAAGTGCCTATGTTGTCAACAACAATTACCTCTACATCATCTTCTATAAGGTGTGTGAGATTGTTGAGATCATCAAGATGCATACTACTTGTATCATACAGGCCATCAGTTGAAATTCCGGTATATGAAGTTCTCATCTCCAGTACGCGCATTACCGAAAAGCAATCGTTCTCAAAGAAGGGCTCAAGATCAAAACCCAACATTTTTGCATGGAGAAGTATCTTTTCAGGTGTCTCTTCAGTAGCTATCATCATACATTTCTTGCCTTCTACGCATGCCTGATGAAGAAACTGAATCCCCAAAATTGTCTTCCCGGTACCTGGCTCTCCGGTTATGAGAATAGATTCTCCTGCCGGATAGCCTCCCTGTAACTTTTTGTCAAGTTTGGATATGCCTGTAGATAACCTGGCCATTATAATCATATTTATTTATATAAATTAAATATATATACTATTCTGTTATGTGCTAATGATTTGAGTATGTCCTGTATTTTGCACTGCCAGGGTCATATGTCAGGTTCCGGGAAATATCCAAAGAGTTAATCTGGATCGGATACATTATGATGGGTAATGGTTTACTATATCGCCGATTCAGCAGTTTTTATTATGGGAAAAGATCTTGATCCCGGAATGATCATAACGGTCAGTTCCGTTGTGGAAGAACTCAGGAGTCCTGAAGCTTCGCTGAGATTCGAACTTGCCCTTGAAGGCGGTGCAAGGGTGGAACTGCCTGATCCTGCCATGAGAAAAAAGGTGCTCAAAGTTGCCAGGGATACACGGGATGCCGAGGAATTATCGGCAACAGATATAGATATACTTTCCAAGGCCCTTGAGTATGGGAATGAAGCTGTGTTGTTCTCCGATGACTATGCAGTTCAGAATGTTGCGGAAGTGTTGGGCATAAAAGTAATGCCTGTGGTTCAGAAAAAGATACGTGATGTGCTCCAGTGGGAAAAAGAATGTACGGGATGCCGCAGGCGCTTTGACACCGGAGAAGTCTGTGAGGTTTGTGGGTGTACCTTGAAAAAAAGGCGTAAAAGAAAAATATAACATCTTTCACATGTATTAGGAACTAATGAATCTTATCTTACGATAGCGGGGTTCACATGAAGAATATTGATAAATTGATCCAGAAAGCTGAGGAGTTGCAGGCTAACGGGCTTGTTACAAGGCAGATAGCAGATGAATTGAATGTTTCAAGGGACACGGTTACATGGCTTTTGACCCGTTCCAAAAAAGAAGAGGTTCCTCCTGCTCCCAAGGACATCTCCGTTAACTGGAGCAATATCGGCACAAGTGCTTTCAGACTCCGCCACATTGGTATTGCTCTTTGTGATATGGTACTTGATTCCCTGGAAAAAGCAGGCACCCAGGCAGAAGTCATTGTCGGAATCGGCCTTAGTGGTGTTCCCCTTGCGAGTCTCATGGCGGATGAACTTGAGCTTGAACTCTCTGTCTACCACGCGTACAACGAGCAAAGTGAAGAGGCGCAGACCAGAGGTGCGTTCAGCAGAAACTTTGCAAGTATTAAAGACAAGAAATGCGTGATTGTTGACGATGTCATTACAACAGGAAGCACAATGAATGATGTAATCGATCACCTGAGGATAGCAGGTGCTAAACCGGTTGCAGTTGCAGTTCTTGTTGATAAAAGTGGTTCAACATCACTCTCTGAGGTGCCTGTGAACTCACTGGTCCGCATAGTGCGGGTTGACTGAATATTTGTTTTTTAAAAAAAGGTAGAAGTATTAATCTACTTCTACGACTCCTATTTTTTCTGCAAGCTTGGACAGGACGTCGGTACGCATACCTTCCACGAACTTGATGCTGCCTACGACAAGGTGACCTCCTCCGTTGACTCCGCCGCCTTTTACTTCGTCATGGAGTTCCCTTACCATCTGTGGGATATTCATCCTGACGCCCTTTGAACGAATGACTGCAAAGTCAGGACCATAACCCAGGGTTATCACAGGTTTGCCTTCAAATTTTTTGCACAGGCGGTCATGGACTTCTCCTGACGTCTTTCCCGGTGGAGGGAAGGTGAATTTGTGGGCATAGTTCTCGACATCCAGGACATTCAACAGTGCTCCGTTTGGAAGTGTCTGCGTTTTAACGTGGGCCATGCATACGTCTATCTGCTCATCTATCATCTCGTTTGCCTGCTCACACAGTAGTTTCACGAGATTCTTGTGTACTTTTGTATCACCAAAGTTGAGTATGTCATCAAGTATACCTTTTCCGTTGTTGAACTTGAGCCAATATGCTTCAAAGTCAAGTGCAAGAGCAATATCTTTCAAATCCTGCAAGGAGTATGTGTCCGATACCATCTCGATATACTTTTTCGCCTCTTCAGCCTCAGAACGGTCCCCAACGGCCGCAACTGCAGGCAGATGCTTTATCTGCTCCTCAACTTCCGGGTTTATCATGCGTGCTACTTCTGTACACAACATTCCTGCTGTCATGCCAAAGTCGCCGCCAACGTGTGCGGGGTTCACATGTGCTATAAGGTAATCGTCAACTTCTTTGTCCGGATGATGGTGGTCCACTACGACCATCTCGATGCCGTATACCCTGGCCTGTTTCATGGCAGGCACGTCCTCAAGTGTAGAACCGTTGTCGACACTTACGACAAGGGGCATCTTCTGGCCGTGACGTGCTGCATCTTCAAGTGCAAAACTTATGTCACGTACAACATCCGTTATCTCATAGAAAGGTGCCTTGGAAGGGGCTCTCTTGTAAAAATAGTATTCTCCGTCCTGGCCGTTAACTTCACGTATAAGGGGTAAAATTGCTTTTTCAATTGCTATGGCGGCTGTCATTCCGTCTGCATCCGCATGGTGGCGGAGCAGTATGGGAATCGATTTGATGACTGCCTTGCGTATCTCCTTTGCAACTTTCATCATGGCGGGCCTGAGTTTCTCAAGAACTTCACTTTCTACCATGAACTCCACACTGTGTGGTTCTGCTCTCCTGTCAAGAGCGGCCTCTATCCGTTTCAATATTTCGGATTCTTTCGGTCCGCTCAACTTCTTAAGACTTTTAATCTCAAGTTGTACGCTGTCACCACGGGAAGTTATCTCTCCTGTTGCAGAAACAATCATATCCGAGCTTATGTGCGGGTAGGCTCTTTCTCCTGCACTCTCAAAAGCAGCAGCAGATACCTGACCTGTCTCGTCAGCAATGGTAAATATGGTCGGTCCTGCAGTTTGCTTTACCTGTATGACCTCTCCTTCCAGTCTTACACTCATGCCTACAAGTTCGGAAGCCTCGGATGCGAATTTAACGGGCAAGCCTTTCTCAAGCTCAACTGTCTGGTATTCCTTTATTTTTACCGGTAAGAGGTCCAGTTTACCTTTTGGCCTGATCTCTTTGACCCCGACTATGACCGGTTCACCGACTTTAAGTTCTTCTTTTATGTTGCTGGAATGTATCAGTCCTCTGAGACTGGAGTTCATGTCGACGAAAACTCCAAAATCAGCAAGGTTCCTGACAACCGCGTGGTAATACTTCCCTACTTCTACCTCATTGATGTCGCAGGAATCATCAAGTTTGTACACAATCTGCTTTTTTGCGCAGCCGGAGCATACTTCTTCACCGTTGTACAGGTCAGCTATTGAATTTCCGCATATCTTGCAGGTATAAAAGGCGCCTTTTCCGTCGCAGACGACACAAGGTTCTCTTGCTTCAATCTCGCCTGTTCCGCCGCAGCGGTTACAGTTTGAACCGTTTTTGAGAAAGCTGTTGACATCCTTCTCGGAAAGTTTCATAAGATCTATAGATTTTGATTTCCCAGCCCCTTTGCATTCGGGGCATTTATTTGAGCCGACGACCTTGTAGCCTTTTCCGCCGCACTCCTGACATTTTTCGCTCATTATATCAAGTCTTAAATGGTGTATGTTAGATTTATGTCTTTGCGTGTATAATCATTTTATTTATATATCTTCAACATTCAAGTGTGCTTGCTGACTATGTTTTCATTCGTGAGGTTTGAAATTATTAACATCAAAATCAATCACATTAATAAAGAATAAAATAGTTCTATTGTTTGCTGGGCCTGAAGGTTATTGATCCAATGATAACAATTTGCTATCATGCTTTCGTGTACAATCCCCTCAAACCAGATTTCAGGCCCGTCTCCTATACCTCTTCATATTCACGTTTCTAACTTTTAACCGATGTGTTTTTAATTTCCGCCCTCTTTTTACTAACTATATATGTTGCTAGCGAGGAGCGTGTTATAGTGGTTAATGGTGAAATTCTTATACTGGTAGTGGCAGTTTTTGCCTTCATAGTTCTATCAAAAGCGATACAGATAGTAAAGGAATATGAACGTGTGGTAATTTTCCGTTTAGGGCGATTGAGTGGGGTGAAAGGCCCCGGTCTGTTCTTCATCATCCCTATCATAGATACGGTGGTGAAAGTGGACCTTCGTGTGGTTACCATAGATGTTCCCAAACAGGTGGTTATCACCAAGGACAATGTCACCGTTGCAGTTGATGCTGTTATTTATTACAAGGTTATAGAGCCCTCAAAGGCTGTCAATGAAGTTGAGAACTACAGGTATGCTACATCGACCCTGTCCCAGACAACCCTCCGTGATGTAATCGGTCAGATCGAACTGGATGATGTTCTGTCCAAGAGAGAGGAAATAAACCTTCAGATACAGGAACTGTTGGATGCTTCCACGGATCCCTGGGGTATCAAGGTTACCAATGTAACGATAAGAGATGTGAGCATTGACGAGACAATGCTGCGTGCAATTGCAAAACAGGCAGAGGCAGAACGTGAGAAGCGTGCCCGTATGATCCTTGCAGACGGTGAGTTCAATGCTGCTGAGAAGATGAAGGAAGCTGCCAGGTTGTATGAACAGGCACCGGTAACCATAAAATTGAGAGAATTGCAAACACTGGCAGAGATTTCCAGGGAAGGGAACATGATAGTGGTCTCGAACTCTACTGATGTGGGTGAAATTGCAGCTATGTCAAAGGCATTTGTAGAGAAAAGCTGAGCCAAAGGAGTAATATGAAATCGCAGCAAAGCCTTTGTATTCTCCTTATTTTACTTTTTTTTGTGCTTCCTGCCTTGGCACCGGGCATAGCATCAGCTCAGGAAGAGCGGAGAGTACTGGTTCTTGAGATATCCGATTCCATCACACCGGTCACTGATGATATTGTTGCCGATGCTATCGCTTTTGCGGAAAGGGAGGATTATGAGGCTCTTGTAATAACGTTGAATACTCCCGGGGGGGGTCTTGATGAGACTCTCAATATTGTGGAGCAGATTGCAGTTACCGATGTGCCTGTGATCGGCTATGTTTATCCGGAGGGTACGCAGGCATGGTCTGCCGGGACGCTCATTCTTATCAGTACGGATATTGCTGCAATGGCTCCGTTTACTGTCATCGGCTCTGCCCAGCCTGTGACCGTGACTCCAAGTGGTACTGAACCTGTTAATGATTCCAAGGTCGTAAATGCCCTGGTGACACGTGCAACTGAGAATGCCGAGAAACACGGTCGTAACCAGACTGCTGCTGCCGAGTTCATTACTGAGAACCTGAATCTTGATGCTGATACTGCCCTTGAATATGGGGTGATAGAGTATGTGTCTCCATCCGTCGAGGATCTGCTTGTGCAGGTTGACGGTGATGAGGTAAAGGGCAGGGTGCTTGAGACAGAAGGTGCCACTATCGTGAACTATGAGACACCTTTAAGGCTTGCTTTCATGAATATCATATCCAACCCTATTGTCTCTTCGTTGCTGCTGTTATTGGGTATCTATGCGATAATACTCGGGATCTCAAATCCCGGATTTGGTGCAGAACTGTTCGGAGTCGTGGCTATTGCACTTGGTCTCATAGGTACCGGTTTTGATGTTAGCATCGGGGCTGTTTTCCTCATCCTGGTAGGTATTGGTCTGCTAGTGCTGGAATTTCAGGCACCGGGTTTCGGGATATTCGGGATTGCAGGGCTTGTGTGTATTGTTGCTGGAAGCGTGCTTCTTGCTCCAACGGATTTCCCGCGAAACTACACTCCTGCGGACTTCCAGAGGACTATATTGGTTTCAGTAGTAGCTCCGACTATCCTGATAGGTGTTTTCCTGCTTTTTGCTCTGTACAAGGTTGTGGAAGTCAGAAAACGCAAACCACAGTTCGGTGAGCTTCTGGGTGAGACGGCAATTGTCATCAGGCCCATTGAACCAGGAAGTGAAGGCTATGTGCTACACAGAGGAGAATATTGGAAGGCTCGTTCGAAGGTATCGATAGAGAAAGGAGAAAAGGTCACGATACTGAAAAAGGATGGTGTACTTGTTATCGTGAAACCTTTGAAGAAAAAAGATGACTATGACGATATAGATTGGTAATCGTTGTCTATTTTTTTCTGACTTTCTCAACAACACGTGCTTTTTTGCTTACGGCCTCAAGAGTTGCCTTGTCAATGGCTTTTTGCATCTCTGCAAAGTCACGGGGCTCTTCTTCGCCTATCATTTTTTTGATGGGTGTGTATGCGGATTCCCTGAAGCGTGGGGTGAAGTCTCTCATTTCCCCGTCGATTTCGATCATGGCACCGCTACCTTCCTCAACTTTTCCTATGATGCTTATGTCGACTCCGGCTGACCTTATGGTTTCCATGATGCTTTCAGCCACTTCTCCGGGAGCGATGATGAGAAGGGCGTCCAGTGAGACTCCCAGATAGTCGATTTCCAGGGATTCGAGCATGTCAAGTACAACGGGGTTAACAAGCTTTCTCATTTCCTGCTCCCGGAATACCAGCCTGACGCCTGCGGTTCTTGATATCTCCTTTGCGTCACCGCGTATACCGCCGTTGGTTACGTCTGTCATTGCGTGTATATGTTTTACAAGTCCTGAGTCCAGGAGTTTTTCACATGCTTCCAGGAACTTTATGTTGATTGTCTCGTCAACAACCTCGTGCATTCCGTAGTACAGTGCTGCTGTGGATATGGTGCCTCCGCCTGCTCCTTCGGTCATGAGGATTACATCACCGACCTGAGTCTGCTCGCGTGCGGTGAGGTCTGATGAAACACCCACTGCTCCGACGCCACCTGTCATGCGTTCACCGATGACCATGTCACCGCCTATCCTGAGAGTACTTCCGGTTATGAGTGGTATCCCGGAAAGTTCGGCAACGGCTGTGATGCCTGCGATGTGGTCCAGTATCTTGCCGACGTCCCCGTCATCAGCTACGTGGATGTCCGAGAGCATTGCCACGGGACGTGCACCCATTACGTATACATCCCTCAGGGCTGCACGGGCTACGTGGAAACCTGCAAGGAAGGGGAAGTCGCTTAAGCGGGAATGTATCCCGTCAACGGTCAGTATGATGTATTCTCCGGCTTCCTTTGTCTTGACAACACCTGAGTCATCAAGGTGTGTGGTGTCAACCACAGCATTGGTCTTGCCGATGACTTCCGCTATCTTTTCATGGGTATAGAAATCGCCGATGCCTCTTGAACCTACACCGAATTCTCCCATGCTGATGCCGGATATGGTGGGCTCGAGCACATCTCCGCTTACATTGATGGTGGCCTCTGCTTCTACGATGGTAGCCCTGGCAAGGCTGCGGGCATGTTCTTCAGTAGTCTTTTTTACTTCCTGTATCCTTGAGGTGAGCTTTTCCTCAAGATCGGGGTCATTGTTCCTGATCCCTCTTTTTGCGTAGCCTTCGATGTCCATGTTTGCCTCTTTTTAACACATTGCCACGAAGTTTTCGAGCATCTTCAGGCCCATATCTCCGCTTTTTTCCGGGTGGAACTGCGTGCCTATGACATTACCTGCGTTGTTGACTACAGATGCTGCAAACTGTTCTCCGTACTCGCATGAGGCAAGTGTATTTTCTTCTTTTGTATCTACGTAGAAGGAATGCACGAAATACACATAGGTATTATCGGGTATGCCTTCGAAAAAAGGATGTTTGCTGTTTATACTGATGGAATTCCAGCCCATGTGGGGAACCTTGAGATCGGAATGCGGAAACCTCTGGACCTCACCTTTGATAAGATCAAGTCCGGGCGTGTGGCCGCCTTCTTCTGACTTGCTCATTAGTATCTGCTGTCCAAGGCAGATTCCAAGCATTGGCTTCCCGGAATCCACATACTCGTTTATGGTATCAAGCAGCCCTGCAATGTTCTTCATTGCATCTTTGAATGCGCCGACTCCCGGCAGGATGACCCCGTCTGCGCTTTTAATTTCGGCAGGATCACTGGATATGACTACATTGGCACCTGCGTATTCAAGCCCCTTGAGAACACTTCTGAGGTTACCGAGTCCGTAATCGATGATGACAATCTTTTTCATGAAGATTTAAAGCAGGGTTTTGGTACATGAATGTAACGATTATTGTTCTTCACATTATCGTATTTTCAACTTTGATTTATATAGTAGAAGATGAAACTCGTTACATAATCAACATCAAAACAGTGTCATAAGTTTTGCAAAATTACTTAAAAGAGCTTCTCCAAACCCAGTAATTTAGGTTAATTTGCATGCTTTCGAATTTGTGAGGTATGAATGGATATTATAACAATCGTAACTGTAGCGAACGCTATATTTGAATTAATATGCAATCTTGAGAAAATAATCAACAAGTTCAAAAAGAAAAAAGGTACCTGAAAGTTGACTATTAATTTTTCTTCCCTTCGATTTTCATTCAGGCGTCTGAAGGGTTATATTCTCGGGAGTGACGTTGATAACGTAGTATTTTTGTTTATCTATCATTATGTAGGATGCTCTCTTTGGAAAGAAAAGATTCAGGCCATGTCCCCGATTACCTTTAGAGGAGAGCAGACCGATAGAAAAGGTATTCTCTGAATTGATTCCACAATATACCATGTGCACGGCTTTCCCGAAGATACTCCCTGTTATCATCCTGCTTTCGCCGGTTCCAAGGATAAACGTTTCTCCCATACTTTGTCCTCTTCTCCTGTGCAGTTATTTTGTTTGCCTTACCTGTTTACCAGCAGATTCCCTCGTAATCAATCTCCATACTGAGCTTTTTCGGGTCTATCATCTTCCTACCATCTATGACAACCTTTCCTGCCATGAGCCCGAACTCCTTGTCCAGTTTCCTGAACTCATCCCATTCGGTCATGATCAGGCATCCTTCGGCCTCTTCGAGGGCCTCGGATGAGGTCTTGCAATAGGTGATGTCGTGGAACACTTTTTTCATGCTTTCCTCGGCCATTGGATCGTAGGCTGCGATGTCTGTGCCCTGGCGCAGGAGTTCGGTGATGACAGGAATTGAACGTGATTCGCGAATGTCGTCTGTGTCATTCTTGAAGGCTAGCCCGAGTACTGCTATCCTTTTGTTCTTAAGTTCTCCAAGTTTGCCCTGAAGTAATTCCACCATCTTCAGAGGCTGACGATCGTTTACATCCACCACGGATTCAAGAAGCTGAGGTTTATAGTCGATTTCATTGGCCTTGCCGATAATGGCCTTGACGTCTTTGGGGAAACACGAGCCCCCAAAGCCCGCACCACAATTGAGGAACCTGCGCTCGATCCTGAAGTCTGTGCCTACGGCATCCATGACCTCGTAAGTGTCGATGCCAAGCTGTTTGCAGATATTGCCGACTTCGTTGGCGAAAGATATCTTGGTTGCCAGGAATGAGTTGTTGACGTACTTGATCATCTCGGCAGTTCTTGGATTGGTGTGTGTGACCTTGCAATTAAGCCCCCGATAGAGTTCTGACACCACAAAGCCAGACCTCTCATCAATTGCACCCACTACGATCTTGTCCGGGTTCATGAAATCATAAACGGCTTTGCCTTCTCTCAAAAATTCAGGGTTCATCACGATCCCGAAGTCTTTTCCGGCTTTTTTGCCGGAGTTCTCTTCAACTATGGGAAGCACCACTTTCTCGGTGGTCTCAGGCACAACGGTGCTCTTAACCACAACCACATGGTAGTGGTCTTTTTTGGCGATGGCCTTGCCAAGACTGGCACTTGCAGCCTTAACAATGGAGAGGTCGATACTCCCGTCTTTTCCCGAGGGTGTCCCCACGCAGATAAAAGATGCATCGGAGTTCTGCACGGCATAGTCATAATCTGGTGTAGCAATGAGTGTCTTCTGTGAGTACTTTTCCAGCAGCTCATCCAGACCCTCCTCCCATATGGGAGCCCTGCCGGAATTGATCATCTCTACTTTTTTCTCATCGATATCGATACAGATAACCTCGTGGCCGAGTTCTGCAAAACAGGCTGCAGAGACTGAGCCTACGTAGCCGGAACCTATGATTGATACTTTCATGATGTGATTCACCCAGGAATGTAAATTGTTAGGGAGTGTATATTAGGATGTTGTTGAAATTTGATGTTCCTACAATAAAGTGCATTATCAGTGGTCATTATATTTATGTAACTTGTCTAAGTATTTTATATGAGTATTATGTTTGTAGTTGGACAGATTTATAAGAGAAGTCATCTCCACGATGAATATGGTGGCAATCGTCAAAGTGGAATTGCTCCTTCGAAAAAAGCTGATTTGGTTTTCCTTTTCACCGGTCCTTCTGGAAAAGAACATGGATATGAAGATGGATGGGAAAGTAACGATGTTTTCTATTACACTGGAGAAGGTCAAATCGGTGATATGAAATTTGAGAGGGGTAATAAAGCCATACGAGATCATTTTTCAAATGGAAAATCACTGTATTTATTTGAACAATCTGGTAAAGGACATGTTAAGTTTTTGAGTAAAATGAAATTCATAGACTACCTTGAAAAAGAAGGCTTCGACAGGAAGAAAAATCGAAGGAAAATTATTGTTTTTGAATTACAAAGTGTTTGAATTGATTCAATGCATTTAGCAGGTGACCACAAATCCCGATCTCTTTTGTAGTCACTTTATCCCTTCCTCCTGTAATGCTCTACTAGGAACTCCATAATATTCTTCGTTTAATCTTCTCTGGAATATTTTTGCAGACTATAGTACTACCTACAGCGGAACATGCTCCTTTCACTCAACAGGAAACACAATACGTGTCAGCAGTTCGCTTTCCGGTACTTCCATGGGAGAATTGAAATAATACTCGTAGGAAATACCCTTCGCTTTATATCCGTGTTCTTCGACCCATTGTGCCATTTCCATGTAGGGCTTTTCCATGCCCTGATAGGGGCCCTTGTAGGTAGTAGATACGTATTTTCCTGCAGGTATTTCCGAACTGTTGATATCATCGCTGCCTTTAAGGGGTATAGCAACAGGGAAACCGATCTCCAGATCGAGATCCTCTACATCTATATTATAGTAGGCAACAAAGGGGGCTCCTGCAGGCTCCTGGCCGATACCGGACATGTATTGCATGATCTTTTCGTAGCTTTCACCGATCACGGCGGGAAGGTCCCGGACCGCTGTACGGGTCCTGATCGACAGGACTGGTTGTGCCTGCTCTTCTTTTATCTCAATTTTACTGTCCATATCAAATTCTCCGGATTGTAAACTTATGGATTACTGTATGCTACAGGTAAATAATTCTTCTTATTTTGGTTCAAGCACCCCTAAGTCATCTGCTTTTGCATCATGTATTCCTTTTTGTAAAATTTGGGTTGACCGGTAAATTAACGTATTTGTTTAACGATATACCTATTATCGATAAAATTACTGACTGTAAAATCAGTTTAAAAGGGAGAGTGTTGTGATGAGTACCAGAAACACCCACGTTTGTCCGGTAAAAAAGTCCGGTAGCCTTGATAACAGGGTCAGGAGATGGCTGCAAAACCCCCAAAAGATACTTGCTCCATATATTAAAGAAGGAATGGACGTACTGGAAGTCGGTTGCGGTCCGGGTTTCTTTACCCTTGACATGGCCTGGATGGTCGGCAAAAGCGGTAAGGTGGTGGCCGTCGACCTGCAGGAGGGCATGCTTGAGCAGGTACAGGAAAAGATCAGTGGGTCCGAGATAGAACAGAACATCGAGTTGCATAGATGTACCGGGGACAGCATCGGCGTTAGCGGCAGCTTTGATCTTGC
Source organism: Methanolobus sp. ZRKC2 (assembly GCF_045291185.1). NCBI lineage: Archaea > Methanobacteriati > Methanobacteriota > Methanomicrobia > Methanosarcinales > Methanosarcinaceae > Methanolobus > Methanolobus sp. ZRKC2. The sequence goes on from NZ_CP146980.1 coordinate 2,052,353, forward strand.
CTTCCTCTTCTACATAGTCCATGAGCTGCCTGACAGGGAAGCATTTTTCACGGAAATGGTATCCCTGCTCAAAGACGGTGGCCGGGTATACATAGAGGAGCCACCTTTCCATGTTTCAAAAAAGGAGTTTGAAGAATCTCTTGAGATAGCTGCTGAAGCCGGGCTCACGGCTGTGGACAGGCCGAACCGTTTTCCCGATAAGGCGGCAGTGTTGCAGAAAAGACTCTGATTCTGGTTTTGCAGGATGCCTTACATTGAACGAAAGATGTTTCTCCTGAACAACTGGGATTTAGAACTTACATCAATTCACTATTCTTTGGAACGGCAGCGGGGGAATGTGTCGACTTCGGTAGATGATTGCTACATAGCTCATCATCTATTGACTAAAAACTGTACACTCCTCAATATTTAAGCCACAATTTGTTTCAGGGATACAACGTGTCTCCTTGTTATCTATGATTAGAGAAGGTTACACTTGTAATACTCCATCCTGATTCTGTCTTCTGAAGCCCGAAATAAATAGTTATGATTGAAACAGACTTTTCCTCGCCTGTAGCGTCCTTAATAGAAACAGTACATCTTGTTTTCACTGTAGCGTTCCGGTTATTTCCTATACTTTTTGAGACTATACCAAGATGCTTGATGGACCCCTTTTCTATACCTTTGTTTGCAAATGCAGTGGTTATATCGTCAGGAGTAAGGAAATCCTTGCCCGCGTACATATCATATGCAGTGGCCGAATCCCCTGCATTTACAGCATTCATGAAATCCTTTACCTCCGCTTCAATATGATAAAAATCACTAAGCAATGGTACCTCTTCGTTTACTGCATAGCTATTTATCAGAGGTGTAATGATAGAAAAGGTCAAAAGGATAACCGCGACTACTGCTAGGCGGAGGAATATCTTTTTGCTGTCATACCTGCGTTTTTTAACTATGTCCTCGTCTTTTCTCAATGAATTGTAAAGAGAACCCCGCTCCGATGATGCCTGTTTTCTAACTCTCAATTTCTCCTGTGAGCCAGCCTCGAGACGTTCTCTCCGCATTTTGTCGGTTTCCGAATGTTTTGCTTTGACCTCTTCCAGATACATATTATACATGTCGGAGATGTCATCATCATCCTCGTCCATGTTCTCTGGCATTGGAGTCCTGCTCCGGATAACTATATCATCATCATTCGACGGAGTGGGGCGTGAGACATTTATTCCCACTCTCTGGACCACACTGTCCTTTATGTTTATTGAAGCTGCATCGGTGTCATTTGTAATGTTGCTTCGCTGAACAACGGAATCTATGATATTGATTGCCTGCTCATGTTTGATTATTCCAATTTCCCTTGCAGAACTGACAGTATCTGCAAGGTGTCTCAGTTCTGAAACGATCTCATTGAGAAATCCGTTTATACCATAGTTCTTGTCGGACACAGCCCTTAACATGACCTGGGTCATATCGTCCTTCTCTTTTACCAGGACTGTCAGCAGGTAGTAGGTCTTCTCATTCGCCGCTTCCCCTGAAAAATATATAACGCTATCTTCTCCCGTGGAATGGCCATCAACAACATAAAGACGTGTGGCACAGGTCTGCATCAGAAAAGATGTGATTCGCTCCGCACTGATCCCCTGGAAATTGATACCTGCTTCTGCTGAGTATCCTTTTTCAGAGAGAGAAAGAAACTCACTTTTTTTCATGGGCCTTAAGCTGAGGGATGGGCAGACACAATGTACCTCCTTTGGCCTCATTGTTTCAATGTGCTTCTCCCATTTATGATCACGGTAGCTTATGGTTGCTTCTACATTTTCCTCATGTACACAACCAAGTGGTTTCAGGATGAATTTGGCCGTCCTTGAAGCTGCCGGGGGTATGTTTCCCAGTTTTTGAATCCCCTTTCCCCGTAAATTGAAAAGCGATTCATTATAGTCAAGAATAACCTGAACATCAGAAATGACTGAGTCGCTACTATTGGTAACCCTGACTCCAAACCTGACATTATTGTTTGGTAGGATTTCATAGCCACGTTTTATGTCAGTCCTCATATAATTATAAAAGTATACAATTTATATATAAAAATATTTGTATCATCTGGCTGGCAGTACTATATTTGCGATCCTCACAACAAAAAACAATCCCGGCTGTCAGGCCGGGTAAGCATTCATAACAAAAAATTATTCAAAGAGAACGTACGGTAACAGCCTCTCCTTCTTCCACAGCTTCAATAACACTGTCCGCCACAGTGGAATCGTTCCTGACTTTGATGTCACCATGCCGACCAACGGTGGCTGAAAAGAGGAAAGTATCTCCTGCGTAGATTTCTACATCCTGGGCTGCCAGCTCCGGGACATTAAGAATGACATGTCTGTCAGTACGCTCAATTATCGGGCGATGGGGGCTTGTATCTTTTTCTTCCTGTCTCTTCTTTTCACCCTTTTCATCGGACTTGCGCACATCTATGTGAATACCGAGCATTTTCTCGATATCGTCAATGGTGCTTCCACCTTTGCCAATGATACGTGGCATATCCTTCTCACGAACCTTCACCAGTGCACGGCTATCCGAGACCATTTCCACGTTCACAGGGCCCTTGGAATAGTCCTCAAGCACAGCCCTTACTTCCCCCTCCGCGAGTTTCCAGGAGGGTTTTCTTTCCTTCTCTTCGCCCAGTGGCATCACCACGACCTGCTCGCCGTAGGTGTATATCTCGAACTCGCTCTTTTCTGTCTCAAAGTCTGATATAAGAATAACCGGTCTTGCAAGATCCTCTTCCATCATGCCTGCGGGCACCTTCACAGTGAATTTCAGTACCTGCACCTTGGCGACCTCTCCCTTGTCTATGAAAATAACTGTGTCCACTACCTGAGGTATCACACCAAGCTCTACCCTGCCAATAAGCCTCTGGATGGCATCCACGGCGCGGTTGGAGTGTACAACACCGATCATTCCCACGCCTGCAAGCCTCATGTCCGCAAAGATTTCGAAATCCTTGGTCTTGCGCACTTCATCGTAAATAGTATAGTCCGGACGCACCAGCAGCAGTACATCAGCAGTATTCTCCAGATTGCCGTCAAGAGGTGCGTACTGGGTGATCTCGTCCGGCACCTGCAGGTCCCTGGGTGACTCCATTGTCTTCACCACAAATTCCATATTGTTCAGGAAATTGGCCACTCCTGCTGCAAAAGTTGACTTGCCTGCTCCGGGAGGTCCGGCAATGAGTATGCCTCTCTGGTCACATATTCTCTCTTTCAGCTTATCGCTCAGGCGATATTGTTCAAGGGATACAGATGCTACCGGACGTACTGCCGTTATTTCAAAATCGTCCGAAAACGGAGGATTTGCAATAGCAATTCTCATATTGCCTATCTGAAGCACCGAAGCCCCGCTAAAGGATAACTCAAAGAATGAATTGTGATCAGAACGTGCCCTGTCCAGTAATTCCCTGGATATCTCTTTCAGTTCGGCATAGGTGCTGGGCTCATCTCTAATACTGACATACCGGACATCTCCTATGGAACCTTTCTTTGCCATGGGCGGAACATTGTTTTTCAGATGTACCGACATAGTATCGGCTGTAAAGAAATCCTCTATGAGCAGGGGACCTAACTCTTTTGGCTCGGGTTTTACAAATTCCACGTCTATGCCCATAGCCCTTGCAACCATGGATTGTATCCTGTCCCCGGTAACAAACTTTGCCTTAAGTTCAATTGCAGTCTCACGTATCAGGGAATCAATTTCTCCTCCCCTTGCAAGTTTTACCTGATCGAGGTTGGGCCTTGTCCCGTGAAATGAAATTTTGATTTTGCCTTTGTTTGCCAGGTCCTGTAATCTCTGTAACTCTTCAAGCCCTTCAAATCCTATCTCAAGCCCGCGGTTAGCCTGGGCTTCAAGCTCTGCTACTACCGCTTCGGGAACAATGATCCTGGCATCCTTGAAGTCTCCCCTGTCTACACCTTCAGAAATAATGCTATCGATGACCGAACTCGTATCAGGAACGATCTTCTGTCCATCCTTGCTGCTTTCTGTCATTGTGTTGGTATATGGTCTGGATTATATAATTCAATTGCGACCCTCGAAAGCCTCTTGAAGAAAGATCTTCTGTCAAAGTTACCTTTTGACAATAAGTCCGGGTCTATTGTCTATAATTAGTATACGTCTTCAGGATCAAAGACTTTCTTACCGATAACATCTCCCTCGATATTACGGTAGAAGCATGACCTGTATCCTGTATGACAGGCGCCGCCTTCCTGCTCGATCATAAGCAACACCGCGTCCATGTCACAGTCAATATAAATTGCCTTTACTGTCTGCATGTGGCCTGAGCTCTCCCCCTTCTTCCACAGTTTGCCACGACTTCGGCTCCAGTAGTGGGCTATACCTGTTTCAATGGTTTTCTCAAGTGCTTCCCTGTTCATAAAAGCAGACATGAGAACTTCCTTTGTATCGTTGTCCTGTGCAATTGCCTGTATCAGGCCGTTATCGTACTTCAGGTCATCTAGGTTTATCATGGTGATCACTGGCATTCCCTTAATTTTCGGTTTATTTACAGCAATCACTAATTGATATATACTATAAAAGCTTATTATCTATCAATATAAATATAATTACTGCATTAATTTAGATATTCGATTTACTAATTACATTTAAAAGCGGGTGAGAACATGGATTACAGTTTTGATGGCAGTGGTGGATATCGCATTCCTACAGGAATAAGTGGATTGGATGTACAACTTGGCGGAGGTGTCCCCCCAGGTACGACAATACTTGCTCTGGGGGAGCCCGGGGCAAATTCAGAGATGTTTGCCAAGCAGTTCGTTTACGGAGGTCTCCTGAATAATGAGGATGTCTATTATTTTTCATCGGAGCATCCAGTATCCGAGATCATTTATGAAATGGAAGATCACAAATGGGAAGTAAGAAAGCACATTGAGAACGGTAACCTTGAATTTATTGATGCCTATGGGCCCAGGTTCTATAATGTTCTTCCCAAGGAGTTCACCAACAATCTCTCTGCAAAAGATTTCCTGAAAAAAGGAACCGATTCCATTAATATGCTCAAGTCCACGGTAGTCCAGAAAAGGGAAAATAAGTACCGTGGTGTGATAGATTCTATCTCCTATTTCCTGCGATCCTATAATCTCAATAATGTGGTCGAGGCGATAGAGATCGTATCTTCTATAGGAAAGGCAACAGGTGCCATCCAGCTGATACTCATGACCAGCGGTATGCATGATTCTATCACCGAGAACAATCTCAAGCATATTTGCGACGGAGTTATCGAGTTCAGGCTCAAGGAGCGTGGCAGTGAGATCGAACGTACTATAATGATTCGCAAGATGCGTGGAATGATAGTGCCTAACAGGACTATCTCTTATGTGATTACCGCCAAGGGTATTGAATTGGAAACAACGACAAGGGTTCTCTGATACGGGAAGTTCTTAACTATTCCTTTATTTTTTGATATATCGATTTATTGCTTATCTTTTTATTTTATGAAGGCCATTTTATTTTTGAAAAACAGGGGATAATGATTTTCATGAAACAAGATTTAGTGCGCATCTTGAGAGACATATTCTCTTCGGCTGGTTACAATGTCGTAGACTCTCATAATCATGATTTTATTGCTGAGAAAAACGGTCACAGGACTTACATCAAACTGTCCTCTTACCCGAGTCTTCCGGAGATCAGGGATTTTATAAACCTGATTCAGGATGGGGAAGGGCTGTATGTGACAACAGGCATAGTAGATAGTGATCTTCTTCAATATGCTGAAGATGCAGGTCTGAACGTATGGGACCGTGACGATATGTCTTTCCAGATTGGCAGGGCGGTCCTGGCCGATATTGAAGGAAGTGCCGGCGAGCTTGACCTGCTAAACAAAACTGCGAAAAAAAGAGAAACTGCTTCGCTTGACGAACCTGTAATTACTGCAACTTCCAGTGCTGATGAAATTGCAAAGGTTGCAATAGATTCTATTTTCGGAAACGGTACTGCCTTTAAGGAAGAAACTCCTGCTGAGGAAAAACCTTTGGTCTCCGGTTATTCCGAACGTTCTCCTGAGCCGGTTATTGCCAGCGCTCCTGTACAGCAGCAAAAGGATGTTCCAGAGGCACCTCCGCAAACGGACGGCATATTGCTCAATCTTCGCTCGGCTCCGGTAAACATGAACAGGGATCATGCCATTTCTGCTGCAAGGCCTTATGTTTACAATTGCCAGGATATATTACTGAAACTCGTGCCTTTCTGGAAATATGAATTCCACCTGAGCACCGAACAAAGATACAGGTCCAAGATAGTAGACATCTCAGGGGAAGGCTCTGGTTGCATGAACGCACTTAACGGGAACAATGAGCAGATTGTGCTGCATGACGTACGCGAAACAGTTTCAGTTCCGGATGTACCTTATGAAGTAAAGCATCCTGTAACAACGGAGGAAGAAGCGCGGAATGAATTGCTTGATTGTATCATCGATGAGCATACAAGAGACCTGCGATTTGATAATACTCAGGGCGAAGCTATTATATCCGAGCACAAGAGATTTAAGCCTGCGTCAGATGATGTCGAGCTGAATGTGAAGTTGGTCTATGTACCTGTCTGGGAGGTCAAAGGCCCCCGTAATTCCGTTGAGATTAATGCCTATAATTCGGAAGTACTAAGCAACCCGGTAGATGATGATGCAGAATTCGTATGAGATTGCATAACAGGCTCTCCCATATCGTTCGTACATGCACGAATAATTTATATATCAAAAACCCATATAAGGGATTACCGGATAAATCATCTTGTAGTAAGTAGACAAAGAGGAATTAATATGGTAGAAGTAAGTGAAAAGGCAGCAGCAGAATTGAAATCATTGCTTGTAGAACAGGAAAAAGAGGACCATTCATTAAGGATATTTATAGCAGGAATGAGCTGCTGCGGTGTCCAGTATGGAATGTCACTGGAGAACGAGATCAGTGAAGAGGAAGATGTCGTTGAGGAGATTGATGGCCTTAAAATAGTCATGAACAAGAATGATGTAGAAGGCCTTTCCAGCGCAACAATCGATTATGTCGACGGGCCGCAGGGTAAAGGTTTCATTATTGACAATTCTTCTTCTGCAAACGCATGCGGATCATGTGGTGGCGGCTGTTCTTAAACACGCCAACGATAGCATAAGAACACTTAAATAATAAAATTTAATTATTGCTACGAGGTGATTACATGTTTCCGGGAATCGGCGGCAGGGGCATGAACCCTGCAAAGGTCAAACAGATGATGAAACAGATGGGTATAGACATCAAAGAGATTAATGATGTGGAACAGGTCATCATTAGGACTCCTGACAAGGAGATTGTTTTCAACGATGCGAATGTTTCTATTATGAACGCACAGGGTGTTGATACTTATCAGATAGTCGGTACCCCGGAAGAAGTTGCCAGGGAACTTGTAGTTCCTGACGACGATGTAAGGCTGGTAGCCGAACAGACCGGTGTTTCAGAAGAAGAAGCAAGAGATGCCTTGAAGAATGCCAACGGTGACCTTGCGGAAGCCATTCTGGCACTTTCGGCCTGATCTCTTTTTCTTTCTTTTACTCTTACTTTCTTTTCAACGTTACTTTTCTTTTTACTCTGAGTGTATAATTTGTCATTTTCATTCAGGGACCAAAATAGGTTTATATTAATATCACGATTATACATGATGGATGGGAACTATTAACCTCTGGTTTCATTATCTCTTCCTTATCTGGTTCCACCAATATCCGTATGATTGATCAGTTTTTACTGCTCTCAGGGTTTAATTGCATGGTTCCGGAGCCTAAATTGAATTGATCTGAGACTGTGTCAGGTCATGTAAGATATTTAATTATTAATAGTTAGGAATGAATTGAACATGTCTGAGAATTTTGATGTGAAACTGGAGAGCAAGAGCTACTTTCCTGATCCTTCGGTAAAAGAAAATTCCTGGATCCGGGATTATGAAAAGGTTTATAGTGAATCTCTCAGTGATCCTGAAAAGCATTGGGAATGTATCGCAGAAGAGCTTGAATGGTTTAAGAAGTGGGACAAGGTACTGGAATGGAACCACCCTTATGCAAAATGGTTCATAAATGCCAGACTTAACATCACCTGTAACTGCCTGGATCGTCATGTTTTCAATGGCAGAAAGAACAAGGTAGCTTTAATATGGGTTGGGGATAACGGTGAGGAGCAGGTAATTACTTACCGCCAGCTTTACCGTGAAGTGATGAGGTTTGCAAACGGTTTGAAGTCTCTTGGTGTTGATAAGGGTGACAGGGTATGCATCTACATGCCGTTAGTCCCCGAACAGATCATCGCTATGCTTGCATGTGCCCGTATTGGTGCTGTTCATAGTGTAGTCTTCGGAGGTTTTGGTGCAAATGCCCTGCATTCCAGGATAAAGGATGCGCAGGCAAAGATCGTCATAACTGCGGATGCAAGTTTCCGGCGTGGCAAGCGTCTTGATCTTAAATCTATTGTTTCCGAGGCTGTTGTCAACTCTTCCAGTGTGGAGAAAATAGTGGTCCTCAGAAGGATGTCTCCTCCGATGGAGCTTTTCTCTGAGATTGAAGTGGATTTCTACGAGATCATGGAAGATGCGGAGAAAGAATGTGAACCTGAAGTAATGGACGCCGAAGACCCGCTGTTCATCCTCTATACCAGTGGTACTACCGGCCCTGCAAAAGGCATCGTTCATGCCTGTGGCGGATACATGGTAGGTACCTATTATACCACGAAGAATATGTTTGATCTTAAAGAGGGTGATGTTATGTGGTGTACTGCCGACCCGGGATGGATTACAGGTCACAGTTACATTGTCTACGGTCCCCTGGCAATGGGAGCTACCATCCTGATATCCGAGACAACTCCTGACTATCCGGACCCAGGTGTCTGGTGGAACATGATCGAGGAATTCGACGTAACGGTTTTCTATACTGCTCCTACGGCAATTCGCATGTTTATGAAGATGGGTGAGCAGTGGCCGGAAAAGTACAACCTGAGTTCTTTGCGTGTACTTGGCTCTGTTGGAGAGCCCCTGAATCCTGAGGCCTTTGAATGGTATTACCGTGTCATAGGAAAAGAGAAATGTCCGATTCTGGATACCTGGTGGCAGACTGAAACAGGAATGCATATGCTTACTACCGTAGTGGGTGAACCTATGAAGCCCGGCTTTGCGGGAAGACCGGTGCCGGGAATTGTTGCAGATGTTGTGAATGAGAACGGTGAGCCGGTTCCGGCCGGAACAGGAGGTTTCCTTGTGATAAAGGAGCCTTGGCCATCTATGATGAGAACTGTTTACAACAATGATGAGAGATATCGCCAGTACTGGAACACCATTGGTAATTACTATACAGCCGGTGACCTTGCGGTAAAGGATAAAGACGGTTATATCATGATTCTCGGCCGATCGGATGATGTACTGATTGTCGCCGGACACAACATCGGAAGTGCGGAAGTCGAAAGTGCACTGGTGTCCCATGAAGCGGTTGCCGAAGCTGCTGTTATTGGAAAACCCGATCCCCTGAAAGGTGATTCTATAAAGGCTTTCATCATGCTTTGCGAGGGCTACGAACCCGGCGACAAACTGAAACCGGAGTTGGTATATCACGTGAGAATGATCCTTGGGCCTATCGCAATACCATCGGAAATAGAATTTGTAGAATCCCTGCCAAAAACCCGAAGTGGAAAGATCATGAGAAGGTTGCTCAAAGCAAAAGAGCTTGGAATGGATCCGGGAGATGTTTCAACACTGGAGGATTAAATTCTTCAAACCTCCTTTTTTCCTCCTTTGAAAACAATGGTAATAGTTATGAAGTATGTCCCATAACTATTATCCACAGCAAGGTGAGAATTATGATTGATTTTTTTGAGCTTTACCTTTCAGAGGATTGTCCCTACGGAGATGAGACTACAGAACTTCTTGGTATTCAGGGTAAAGGCAGGCTACGCATTGTTTCAAGAGAGCATGGTGTTGCAGCCTGTATGGATGACCTGACTACGTTTTACACTTCAAAGGGCCTGGAAGTAGTTACATGTCCTGAGAATGGTGCGGAGTTTTATCCCAATGATGTAATATTCGAAGCCCAGGGTGATCTGCCAATGCTTTTTAAATTGTGGCGGGTGTCCCAGACATTTCTTTCTCTTGTCTGTGCTATTGCTTCAAATACCCGTATTGCAGTTGAAATTGCACATAAGGTCAATCCTGATGTGGAAATTGCGACCAGCAGAAAGACTCATCCGGGATTTCGTAAGTATGAACTCAAAGCCGTAAAGGCCGGAGGTGGACAACATCACCGCAATTCACTGAGTGATTCTATCCTTGTCACGCAGAATCATTTTAATGTTGCCGGGGATTTTGACCGGCTGAAAGCAATGAAAAAAGTAGAGATTGAGCCAAGAACCCGGGAGGAAACTTTCGAATACGCAGCTCTTGCAGATGTGCTTCTGCTGGACCACTACAGTCCTGAAGAACTGGAAACCCTTGTGCCTGAGCTTCGTTCTATTAACCCGCACCTGGAAGTCGGTGTTGGCGGAATCGAGCTTAAAATGGTTTCCGAGTATGCAAAACATGTTGACTTTATCGTGACAAGTTCCCTTTATTATTCTAAACCCCTTGACCTTACGACAAAGATCAGAAAGTTGTGATTATGTCACAGGTAGTATCATGTTCGTACCTGGCAAAAAGGAAAGTAGGACCGAAATTTAAAAAACAAAAAAAGTTGACAGGACAAATGCCCCGTCATCATTTCCTTTATTATCTCTTTTCTCTGAGCACAAGAAGTGCAAACGACACAAAGATAATTCCCATCAGCACACCGATTCCGGGAGTGTCTTTTGTTTCTTCAGTAACTGGCTCGTATGTTTGCTCTTTTGCAAGAACAATCGATTCAGTTTCTTCTTCAACTGACTTTTCACCAATAGTGTCACCGACAACCGAGAATATTGAGAAACCTGTTGTTTCAGCTGTGAAGTATATAAACTCCTCTTCTTCCCTTTCCTGATAGGTTGGAAGGTCCTGCCACTCCTCTCCATGGAATCGTGTAAGGCGGATTGTGTCGAGATCGATATTGTTTTCGATGACCCATTCCCGGCTTACCTTGAAACGGATCATTATGTTGTCAGCATTGTGCTCTGAGACCGTGCCCTCGCTTCCGACATCAATGCTCATTATTGAATAAGATCTGCCTTTTGGAGCCGCTACGTCAGCAGGCTTGTGATCAAGGACCTGGACTTTCGTTACAACAACACCTTCGTTGTCTTTTGCATCAAAACTAATGCCTATTACCGGGTCATCTCCTCCGGAAAGATCGAATTCCACGGACGTGCCACCCATCACATGCCTTACGGATGTGTCAGTAGATGTTACTGTTTCTGGTGGCTGGCTCGGACCGACAGATGTACGAGATCCGGAATTGGAGCTGCCGGAACTACTTGAGCTTGCAGCAGTCACCGTGATATAGCTCACATGTGTGCTTACATTGCTGCCTGCAACATTGCTTGCATTCAGGCTGACGTTATAAGTGCCTGCGCTTGAATATGTATGACTCGTGTTCTTGGATGTCGAATTAGTTCCGTCTCCGAAATCCCAGAGCCATGCTGTCGGACTGTTGGTTGAATTATCGGTGAAAGTAACTGTCAGTGGTGCTGTTCCTGAGATAACATCGGATGTGAAGTTTGCAACAGGAGCAATAGCTACAGTAATGTAGGACAGTTTGGTACTGATATCACTACCTCCCACATTTGTTGCATTCAAACTTACATTATAGGTGCCTACAGACGTATAGGTGTGTGTCGGGTTTTGATCTGTTGAAGTATTCCCATCGCCGAAATCCCACAACCAGGACACTGGCGAATTTGTTGAAATATCGGTAAAACCAACAGAAAGAGGAATCGTGCCGGAAGTAACATTAGCACTAAAATCGGCAACTGGAATTGCTGCAGTAGTGATGTATGATATTTGTGTGCTGACATTACTTCCAGCTACATTTGTTGCGTTAAGACTGATATTATAGGTCCCTGCGGCTGCATAGGTATGTGTTGGATTCTGATTAGTTGAAGTATTCCCATCACCAAAATTCCATAGCCATGAGACAGGGGAGTTTGTTGAGTAATCGGTAAAACCAACTTTTAGGGGCACAGTTCCGGAAGTGACATTAGCACTGAAATTGGCTATAGGAGTTATAGCAACTGTGATGTAAGATATTTGTGTGTTGACATTACTTCCGGCCACATTTGTTGCATTCAAACTTACATTATAGGTGCCTACAGACGCATAGGTGTGTATTGGGTCCTGATCTGTTGAAGTATTCCCATCACCGAAATCCCACAACCACGACGTTGGAGTGTTTGTTGAAAGATCGGAGAATCCTACCGTAAGTGGAGTTGCTCCGGAAGTCACATTGGATGTGAAGTTGGCAACAGGTGCTAATGGTCCGGATGCAGTTGTAAATGTCTGATTAACACAGTATGTTCCTGCAGCATTATTGTTATCCCATGTCCTCACTCTCCAAAAATAGGTATTGCCCCAGTTTAACGCAGAACCTGCGTATGATATGTCAGCGGATGAAGAACTTTCGATCTTACCACTGTCCCACATGTCACTTGCACCTTCGGTTGTACCTACGAGTATCTGGTAAGCAGCCTGTACATCGCCACTGTCGTTATCTGAGAAAGTCCAGCTGAATTCAGGAGTGAGATCTGTTATGTTGGTTACATTTATCTCGCCTTCACAGGCAGGAGAAACAGGAGAATCAGGACTTGTGGTGGACACAAACGAGTCCCCTTCTATAAAAACAACAGCATCCACTGCCGAATCCCCCATATCAGCTATGGCAAACTTCATACTGTTCAAAGTACCAGGTATCACTTCCGCATTTGCTGTCAACATTATGCTGAATCCCCCAAAACAATTATTCAGAGGTCCTGCTTCATAATATGGTCCTTCCCTGATATTAAAGATACTTACGGGATTTCCATCCGGCAACAGAGCAACATTCTCGCCGTTGACAAAAAGACCAAATGCATCATCAAAAGTATCCATGAAATCTTCTTCCGAACCAAAACGATAATTGAAAGCAAGACTGCTTTTGTCTGGAACGAAATCGAATTCAAGAACAATAGCATCGTATGTAGTATTATTACCAACAAGTGTATACAGATCGCTGTCTCCAGCTTGGCCATTGTTTGTATCGGCGTGAGAAGACATCGGATTTGGTATATCTGAAACTAAACCTGAACTCATCACAACGCCTGTGTCAAATCCAAGAGTTCCACCACTTGTGAAATTGCCAATTGCCAGATCGGTACCTGTGACTGTAATATTAGAAACCACAATGGTGCTGTTTTCACCTAACAGGAGTGTCACCAGATCGTTTGCTGTAAGGTCACTTGACAGGTCAGCTACTTCAATTGTGTTTGCAGCACTTCCCATTCCTGAGGACATAACCAAAAAGATAATTACTACTACTGAACACAAGGCTACTTTCTTAATATTCTGTGTAATTCCCATAAATTGTTGGTGTGTATAATTATATATAAACATATCTTAAAAAATACTTTTATATAACTAATCAAATTTAAATTAATGGGAACCATGAGGCTTTCTGCATTTAGTATAAGTTACTTGATTTGAAAATATTCGTGGACAATTTATTTATACTATAAACACAAAGGTTGTGTACAAGACGTGCATTACCGTTGCAAATAGCCAGCATCCCTGGGGAAGGGTGTCGGAAAGATATTTCCTGTCCAATGGGCGTCGAAAAGATAATAAAATCATAAGTCGTTTTCCCTTTAAAAAGAAAAGGTGTTAATATGAGCAAACCGGAACTATTGGATTTCAGTGCAACCTGGTGCGGACCCTGTAAAATGCAAAAGCCCATCCTTGATAAAGTAAAGGAGGAGCTTGGGGACAAGGTAGACGTAAAGGTTATCGACGTTGATCAGAATCAGGACATGGCGCGTAAGTATGGTGTTCAGGCCGTCCCTACTCTGGTTATCCTGAAGGACGGGGAACCTGTAAAACGCTTCACGGGAGTAACAACTGCCGGTGTCCTTATCGAAGAGCTCAATAAAGTACTCTGAGCATCTTCACATTCTTTTTTTCTTCCGTATTTTTTTATAATAACTTTTCCTGAAAAAGATGTAAATACTTTGAGATTAATCCCTGTCCGAGGGATACTGATATTGCAGGAAATGGTCGATCTTGGGATAATGATTTTCAGGCAGAAGAATTCAAGAGGTTCCTTCAAGCCTCATCTTTCTGTCAAGTTTCGCTCCGAAGAGGGTGAACTTGTAACATTCTCCGTCGACACCACAAGAACTCCTGCAAAATATCCACAACCTGACGCCTATCTTATCACCCATGCACATTCCGATCATAACGGCAAATCTGCAATGTTGTCCGAACGCGCCATCTGCTCGGACAAAACTGCCCATGCACTTGAAATCAGGCATGACAAAAGCTACAAAGGCAGGACCGTGGAAGTCGGTGCTACCATAGAAGTTAATGGTGTCAATATCAGTACTTACTCGAATTTTCATACAGTAGGATCAACTGCTTTTTACTGGGAAAATGACGTGGGCACCCGTATACTTGTTACAGGCGATGTGAAAGATGCATCAGGGCTCCCTGATTGTGATGTATTAATCACCGAGGCCAATTATGGCGACCCGGGAGATACCACATGCTATTTTGATGATGATATCCAGGGTTTCAGGAGTGCATTGCAGGATAACACCTGCGTTGCCTTTGGGGCCTATGCTTTCGGCAAAGCGCAAAGGGCCGTGGAACTGATGCGCGATTGTGGTTACAACGGAGCTGTGGAGATGGAGGAGAAATCTTTGCAACTGACTCGTAGCTTGCTTGATGATGCCGGTGATCTTGCAAGTATTGGTGAGTCATGCAGTGATCAGGTTTGCGTCGTACCTCCCTGGGACCTTGACAAGCTGCCTTCGGATATGCCCAAATATGTCATGACAGGACGAGCTGATTACCGTTATCCTTCTATCCAGATAAGCGATCATCTGGACGCCAGGGGACTGACACAGATGGTCGAGGACCTGAATCCCGAATTCACTGTTGTGTATCATCCGGCCGGACACAGGCCCGGAAAATTTGCCAGTCACCTGAATTCCCTGGGATTCAATGCCATCTCAATTGACAGGATAAGCAATGTATTGAGCAATGAGTTTATCTAGTTGTGCTCTGTACCAGATGCAAGATAAAAGTTTATATAACTAACAGTTTTTTATAGTACCCGGATATCCAACTTATTCAGGAGATTATCAATTGTCAAAACCGTCCAAGAAAAAACAACCTAAGGCTGCCTCTGCTAAGCAGTCTGCCGAAGTCACTCAATCCGAGCAGGGTGAGTCCGTCGAAAAGGTTGCTTACAAGCCTAAAACTCCAGAAGAGAGGAAAAAGGCGCATGTCGAAGGTATTATCAAGACCGCAGTAGCATCCATACTCGGTATCATAGCTGGTATACTGGCCAACATTGTCTATGGTGTAGGTACTGATACCTTATGGTATGCCGTGCTCGTTATTGTTGCTGGTTTTGCGTATTATATCCAGAGGGTGATTTTCCCACTCATCAAGATAAATACAAAGGAATTCGGTTTCAAGGATTGGTTCTATGTTGAGTTCATTGTCATAGACTTCTGCCTTGTAACATGGACGCTGCTTCTGAACTGATATCTTTTTCATATCATTTTTATTTTCATTGACAGGGATCTTACATGCGAATAGCCATACTGAACAAAG
Source organism: Methanolobus sp. ZRKC2 (assembly GCF_045291185.1). Taxonomy (NCBI): domain Archaea; kingdom Methanobacteriati; phylum Methanobacteriota; class Methanomicrobia; order Methanosarcinales; family Methanosarcinaceae; genus Methanolobus; species Methanolobus sp. ZRKC2. The sequence goes on from NZ_CP146980.1 coordinate 2,068,106, forward strand.
ACAGATGCCAGCCAAGGCGTTGCAGTCATGAATGTGAAAAATACTGCCCTCGTGTGAGAACAGGAGACGAAACTATCGTTTTCCTGGATGACGGAAAACCATCTATCTCAGAGGAGCTCTGCGTCGGTTGCGGTATCTGTATCAACAAATGCCCGTTCGATGCTATCATGATCATCGGGCTTCCTGAAGAACTCACGGAACCAACACACAGGTACGGTCCAAATGCCTTTGCACTTTATGGACTTCCTGTTCCCCAGGTCGGTAGAGTCACGGGTATACTGGGACCCAACGGTATCGGAAAAAGTACTGCCGTACAAATATTATCAGGTACCCTTGTTCCTAATTTTGGTGAGGAAACCGGTAACTGGGAGAAAGTACTGGAACATTATGCAGGTACGGCTCTTTATGATTATTTCAGTGATGTGGTTGATGGCAACGTAAAAGTGTCACAGAAGCCCCAGTATGTGGATCTCATACCTAAGGCATTCAAGGGTAAGACCAGTGAACTACTTGAAAAGACCGATGAGCGCGGTGTTCTTGAAGAACTAATAGAGAGGCTTGATCTTTCCCATATCATTGACAGAAAGATCACAGAACTTAGTGGTGGAGAACTCCAGAGAGTCGCCATTGCCGCCTGCGCTGCAAAAGATGCGGATTTCTATTTCTTTGACGAGATTAGTCCGTATCTTGATATCTACCAGCGTATCAATTCCGCCCAGCTGATCCAGGAGATTGCAGAGGAAAAAGCTGTACTTGTGGTGGAGCACGACCTTGCAATACTCGATATGCTTGCTGACGTCGTGCATGTTGCATACGGCCAGCCAAGTGCTTATGGTGTAATCACTTATCCAAAGGGTGTACGTATTGGTATTAATCAGTACCTTAAGGGATACCTGCCCGAAGAAAATGTGCGTATCCGACCCGATGCCATCAAATTTGAAGTCCATCCCCCAAGAGCTGAAACTGATGTGGAAACTCTTGTGGAATATGACAGCTTCTCCAAGAGATACGATGAGGCTTTCTACCTTGAGACAGAAGAAGGCTCCTTAAAACAGGGTGAAGTGTTGGGTATAGTCGGTCCGAACGGTATCGGTAAGTCCACTTTTGTGAAGATGCTGGCAGGCGAGATTGAGCCGGACGAGGGTAAGCTTGACCTGGATATCTCCATCTCCTACAAGCCCCAATATATCAAAGGTGATAATCCCATGCAGGTGCAATATTACCTGCGCAGCATATCCTCGAAGTTCGATACCAGCTATTTCCAGTCAGAGGTCGCCAAGCCCATGCAGCTTGAGGGTCTTTACGAGCGTTCCCTTGAAGATCTGAGTGGTGGTGAATTGCAGAGGGTTGCTATTGCTGCCTGTCTTTGCCGGGATGCGGATATGTATATTCTTGACGAGCCCAGTGCACATCTTGATGTTGAACAGCGTTCCATGACTACCAGGGTTATCAAAAGGTTTGCAGAAAATAACAGCAAAACCGCAATGGTTGTTGACCATGACATCTATATGATAGACATGCTCAGTGAGCGCCTCATAGTCTTTGAGGGTGAACCTGCAGTTTACGGTAAGGCTCACCAGCCGGCCAGTATGCAGGATGGAATGAACCAGTTCCTTGAGAATCTGGATATTACCTTCAGGCGTGACGAAGACACTTCCCGTCCCCGTGTCAACAAGCCCAATTCAAGGCTCGACCGGGAACAGAAAGCTAAAAAAGAGTACTACTACCACAACCTGGAGTAGAGCTCTTCACTTTTTTGGCAATTTTTTTTGGAAAACTCATCCTGGCGAATTCCTAGCATGTAGTTGAAGTTGCCATTTTAATTTAGGAACTAAATTGCGATGGTATCTTTTTTACGATATTTATTAATATGTACAGCCCCCATGAAGTGATGGGAGTAGTTAGTGGTCAATACATATGATATTGTTTTTCGGGATGATGTCTATGTTTCGATCAGGGGGAGTATAGATTATGATGTCAAAGATTCCGGTAGACCTCGATAAGGTAAGTCCCGAGGACCTGAACAAAGAAATATTGAGAGCTGCGATAGTTGCTGAGCTGGATGCTATTAATTTGTATGAACAGATGGCAGATCTTGCCGAAAATGAGGAAGTAAGAAGAGTACTTCTGGATGTCGCACTGGAAGAGAAGACTCATGTGGGAGAGTTCCAGGTGATGTTGTTGAGACAAGACGGGCAGCAAAAAGAAGAACTAAAGGCCGGGGAAGAAAAGGTCAATGAAAAATTGTCAAAGTAATCCGGGGGTAAGAAGATGCTATCAGAGATACCTATAGATCTTGATAAAGTAAGAAAGGAAGATATCGATAAGGAGATCATGAGACTTGCAATGATTGCAGAACTGGATGCAACAAACCTTTATGAATCCATGGCCTCCCTTACGGAAGACCGGAAGCTTTCAACTGTGCTGCTGGATGTTGCCAGAGAGGAAAAAGTGCATGTCGCCATGTTTCAGACTGTGCTTATGGAAGTGGACCCGGAGTATTTGAAAATTCTTGCAGATTATGCACTTGTAAAAAAATGAAACCTATATGCATCCTGTCTTCGCTTATCTTTAAGCAGGTTATTTTCCTTCCTGAGGCTGTATATAAATAGTCCATCCGGAAGTAAATAAGGAAAAAACCGGAATTAGGAGACATTTGACTGTTGCTCAAATTAAGGCTTGTAAGACCAGATACATGGTAAAAGGAATCAGAAAAGATATTATTATATGTACTCAACACATTTCTGCATAAGTATTTTTATCCCGTGCAGAGGTTCTAAAATGGAAAAACACTTTTCTGACAACATAACTGTCCTCGATTCTGCAGAATCCGAGAGATTTAAAGTGGAGATACTCGAATACAAAGAATTGAGCGGCAGCAATGATCCTCAAATTGGAAAAGATCTGTATTACGTCCAGAAATCGGGGATGAAACTAAGGCAGGTCAAACTAACTTTGGAAGATGGTGGAATGATAACCGAACCTGGAACGCTTCACTTCCATAAAGGAAACATAAGTTGTGAATCCAATATCGGTGGCGTTGGCGGTCTTGCCAAGAAAATGCTCCACAATAAACTGACAAACGAATCAACTTTCAAACCCCGCTACACCGGAACAGGTGAGGTATTCCTTGAACCGGGTTTCAGCCATTTCCTGATAGTAAAGCTTGACAATGGCTCAGTAATCGTGGACAAGGGTATATTCTACTGCTGTGAGGACACTCTTGAAGTTGGGGTTGCAAGCCAGAAGAACATCTCTGCAGGCCTCTTTGGAGGAGACTGGTTCCAGACCAGGATCAGTGGTACAGGCATCTGTGTATTGGAGAGTCCCGTACCAATGAATGAGATACTCAAGTGCAACCTGAATAATGAAAGGTTACAGGTAGATGGCAATTTTGCCCTGCTCAGGTCAGACTCAGTTAATTTCAGTGTGGAAAGATCCTCAAAGGGAATTGCAGGATCAATGACATCTGGAGAAGGGCGCCTGCAAACATTTGAAGGAACAGGAATTGTCTGGCTTGCACCGACTCAGGGAGTGTATTCTGTAATGAGAAATGGCGGAGTATCAACGTTAATAGCACCACCCACTCAATAATAGTATCAGACAGCTCATCCTTCAAGAAAGGAGCTTGTTCTCCTTTATTCAATACTGTCTGGTTCTATTGCCTTTTTTTTGCAACCGTGTAAGCATCGTAGATATTGTAAAGCCAGAATACTATATAGATGAAAATAGGGATTATCAGGTATATCGCTATTATAAGAATGAAAGCAATGGCGAAATAAAACGTCCCCTTACTTGTTTCCCCGTTGTTTATCTGGCCAAGTCCCGGAAATATTAATGAAAACAATGCGGATTTCCAAGGTTCAGGTGCGCGTTCCTCTTCTGTTATCCCTTTATCTTCCGATACCGGGCTTTGTTCTTCCTCCAGTCGTAGTCCCCCGGATAAATTTAGTCCCCGTTACTATATTAGAATTTCCCGGTTAGCTACGTTTTGCGAGTATGGCTTTTAATCTGACCACACTCTTCTCGAGTAATCCCCTGACATTTGCCGGAAGCTCAGTTTTCTGTCCTTCTGATCTTTTTCTTTTTCCGGTTTTAAGGTACCATGTAAGGAATTCTGTATACAGGATGATTCCTATAAGCGTTGACCAGACTGTAAGCAGTATATGGAAATTGTTGACCGGTACAAGTCCTTCTGCAAACAGGAAATGCCGGTATGAGAGAAAGGCAAGGGATGTTCCGGGCAGAACAATGACAGCAAGTATCGGTAAAACCAGGAGTATCAACGTGGCCAGTCTGGATGAAACGGCGACCAGTACGAAAAGCACTGTAAGAGCAAATATTGCAAAAAGCAGTGCAGATCCGATAAATGCGAGAAATTCCATTGCTACCCTCTTATGATTATTAATTCATTTATATATTCTATTTATATATAGATATGCTATTACAGGTAGAATTGAAAGCAGGCAAAAAAGAGTAACAAATGATGATGCCATGAATCCCGCAGCTTCTACACGACTAATTTCAGGTTTTTGGAAATCCAGGCCGGGATCTGTATGTACTACCTGTGTCTCTTTGTACGTTGTTTCCTCATAGGGTGATTCTTCGGGGTACTCGCTTCCCGTCATATCATCGACATAGAATACCGGCTCTTCGGAAAATGAACTGCCACGCTGTCCCTTCTCATCAATAAAATCTATTGTAGCTGACGGAAGCTTTAGTTTTCCTGTATCTTCTGTAACCAGGATATACTTCATCTCTTTTGATTCGCCCGCATCAAGTTCTCCCTCCCAGTTGTTTTTTCCGGAGACCTGTGTAAACTGTTCAGGAATATTATCGGAAAGGAGTACTTCGACTTCTCTGTCTCCGATATTTACCATGTTAATGGTTACTTCTATTTCCTCTCCAGGTAACGCGTAATTTGGTGAAAGGTATTTTTCCACTGTGACCCTGGAACCATGTACCTGGAACACTTCCTCTACAGGATTGGAATTTATTGTGTAGGTTTTTCCACTGTCTTTCCACTGTGCAACTGTGCTTTCAAATGTGAAATTGCCGGGAATCGTAGGTTTTGCGTAGTATGTGATTTCTTTGGAAGAACCTGCTTCAACAAGTACTGCCCATTCGGTATTCTCCAGATCGTAGGGGATAAGTGATGGATCATTTTCATCTATTACTGTCACTGCTGTTGGAAAGTTGGCAGTATTTTCCAGTGAAATGTCAATTCTGAAATACTCATCGGTTCCAAAGTCGTTATCAATTGCAAGCTTTTCCAGTTTTTCAATTTTCTTCTCTACAGAAATATATGGCTCGACCAAGACTTCTATCTGTTCCGATCCGGAGTATTGATTGCCCTTGTAGTCATAGCCGATCACTTCAGATATTATGTTGACATTCTTTGCAGCCGGCGTTACAGGCGCAGATGCCGGAATAATGAACTTCTTGGTTTTTGTGGGGTCAAGTCCCGAATGTTGTATTTTTACTTCCTTTACATCTCCTCCGGGGGAGCTGGTGGTCAGTATCAGACCGTGAAGGGGAACCGTCCCGTTATTGGTAAGCATCAACTGGTATTCTATAATTTCTCCGGAATCATAGCTGCTTTTATCGGTCAGGACCTCTATCTGTATCTCAGGTGCTCCGGGTTTTAGTGTTTCAATGAATACTTCCCGGTTCTTTTTGCCGACATAAACGACATGGAGCATGAATTCATCGGAGAATTTCCTGTGGTTGCCTGAAAGATATTTATCCTCCACAGAACCTTCTTCACTCTCAACAACTATCATTGCTCCTTCTTCTGTTACATCTTTTACTTTTATAGTGTAGCCGCTGTCTTCAACACTGTCGCCTACTCCAAGTGAGGTCTTAGGCATGTTTGTTATCCAGACCTGTTCGTATCTCTGCCTGTATGTTTCCAGCGAAACAATGCCTTCATTGATATCCAGTACCTTGATCTTTAATTCGTCATTATAGACTTGCTCGCTGTTTGCAGCCGCATCAACGTAAAAGGATTCCTTGAATTCTTTATTGAGATAGATCAGCAGTATAGCAGAAGGTTTGCTGTTGTTCATATCAACTGTATGTACCTTGACGCTGAACCCTTCAAGTTCGGCTCTCTCTCCCGATCCGAGTTCATACATACCTTTGAATATCCATATGTTCTCGTAATGGAAATCGTAAGCATTAGCTGGTGGTGGAAAAATAGATAAAATAAATATGAGGATTATCAGCTTCCTTACGGCCATTATCATCATCTATGTATTTTTATCTTTTAAATGTTATTGTATTCCTACTGACGCTCGCTCTCATCAGGATGTACAATACAACTGCTATCATGGAATAGGTCAGCATCCAGATGCCTGATTCTAAACTCCCTATGCTTTCTATTGAGAGGCGTGTGACAAGATTCAGGGGGGAGTTGGTAAAGAGATATGAAACCATAAACAGAAAGATCAATATCATGGAATACAACAACTGGGAAACGCCTCTGTCCTTGAACGTGAGTGCTATGACACTGCTTGACAGGACAAGTATCAGCCCTATTATTGTAACCAACAGCAATATCTCGAAAAAATTGCTTATCTTGATCCAGTTCATCATCAGGAGTAACATCCACGCAAAGGACTGCAAAGGAACTATGGCAGTCGCCAGCAACACCTTCCCGTTAACGATATCCAACAGTGATGCCGGGGAGGCAAGCAACAGTTCCATCGTTTTTCTCTCATATTCCTCTGTTATAAAATCAATTACAAGTCCTCCTGATATGAATGCAGGTGTGAATACCAGCAATGGAAGCAGTGCTACGTAGATGAATTCGAAGTAAGTAGAAGAGGTTTCCACCCCTCTTTTTATGATGTTGATATCTATAGGGGAATAACCTACCAGGCGCTGTGTCCGAATATCGCGTACCTGTTGCTCGAACTTCTCAAGAGGCTCTTTTAGTTGCATGGAGATGAGCGTGGCCTTTATTTCTGATTTTGGCAGGTATATTTCAACATTCAATATATCTTTCCCATCTGGAGGTCCAGAAGGGGCGATTATTATGGCGTCCGCCCTTCGCTCGTAAAAATCAGTGTGTGCATCCGGAAACTCCCTGTACAGTACGGTATTGAGTTTGCTCTCTTCTAGCAGCTTGTAAAGCTCATTATCTTCAGTACCTACAACTGCGATTTTTGTCCCCTGTATTTCCATGTCGCCCATTGCAGTTGGGTCATAGAAGGAAGTAAGTCCTATCACGAGGAAGGTTGAAAAGGATGCTATGAAAAGCTGGATCAAAACGGAAAGTATGAATGTCTTCTCGTGCATGAGATCTGCAAGCTCTTTTTTTGCAATGGCCTTTATTTTCCTGTAAGAATTTGTAGATCTAACCAAAGAGAATCCCCCTCAGGATGAACATGTTGTAACAACTGTGGAGCAATGTAGCCAGTAATATTGAGATCAGGTATCTTCTGGTTCCCAGACGCCAGATGCCCAGTGAACATACCATCGTTGTGGAAATATGGAGAAGTAGTGGTATCAGCAAGAGTGTCCCCATTGTCATAACCGAACCGAATGCTGAACTCGCTATAGGTGCCAGTGTCAGCACTGCAACAGCTTTCTCTCCCACAAAAAAACCTGTTCCCGAGAGAATCGCAAGCCGGATAGCATTCTTCAGGGAGATATCAGCAAGTTTCCTCTTGAATATAGTGTAAATACCTACGGACTTTACAAGTTCTTCCGCCATTGCAGACAGTACTATCATTGTAACTACCGAGTATGGTGCGGGTAGATTGAAGAGCATGACAATCAGCATCAACTGAGTCATATAAACGAAAGGAATGAATATGATACTGAGAAGGAAAACGGAACCGTATTTGTATGTAAGGAAAACTTCGAAACAGTCTATTATCTTATCTGATACATGTTTCTGGGTGAAAAGGTCTTCTTCCCTGAAAATGAATGTCCCGAATGCAAAGGCCGACAATGCCACAAAATAGAAGGGAAGTGTAGAGAACATGTATGTTCCAATTGCTACGGATTGGCCTTCTATAAGGCGTACTATGAGCGTGATTGGGGATATGGAGCTTATTGCATGGATGTTTGTGAACATAGCCGGGAAGAACAGGTAGCCTGAAATTACTACCGAAAGAAATACGCTTGCAAAGGTAAGCTCCTTGAAACTTCTTGAAAGGATAGCTCCGAAAAAGGAGAGTGCGAAGAACAGCAGCACCACGGGGAATATGGTGGCAATAACGGCAAGTATGTCCTGTAGTTTTCCGATGTCTGACGGCATTCCCAGAATATAAAGAGTAATAACTGCCTGTATGAGAACCGTGACTAAAAGGTAAGGCACTGTTTTTCCCATCACTATGTCTCTGCCCCGGAGAGGTCCTGCAAGCAAAAGTTCACCTTTCTTATTGGTGCGTTCATCCATAATGCTTGTGGAATAAAACTGTGATACAAAATATATGGGGAAAATGAACAGGAATGCGTAGAGAATTGCAGTGAAAGGTATGGGTGGTGAGAAATGAGTTGGTGTGGAGATTGTCTGTCTCTCAAAGAATGTCTTTCCGGTATATTCTTCCAGTTCATCGATATTTCTGGGCGGAGTAAAAGAAGAACCATGGTTCAGGGATTGTGGTGTAATGCCGCGGTTACCTGATGTGCTTTCTTCTGCCAGAGCCTGGCCTGTGGTTTCTTCTTCGGTGCTTTCTTCTATCTTACCTGCTGCTTCTCCGGCACTAAGCAGCTGGAAATCCTGCGGCCTCTCAAGATCATGGACTGTAACCCATACGGGATGGCTGTTATTTACGTCATTGTAGGAAGTAAGTACCGCTTCACGATACTCTTTGATAGTGTTCTCCAGTGCACTTCCGGCAGCGGCTGCTTTTCCTGTTTCTCCCAGATATGCGCTACTCCCTATAATGGCAAGATCGTCTCCATAAACGTAGAATTGGCTTGCTTCATATACATTTACGATCCTGCTATCAAATCTCTGGTCGTTTTCCAAAACATGTTCCAGACCGGGTTCGGTTGTCGATACGCTGTAGATTTTCTGGTTCATGCTCATTTCGGTCTGTGCAGCAGCAAAAGATGCGGCTATTACCAGTATAAGAGAAAAAATGAGCATGATGGATGATCTTGCATCGAATTTGAGTCTGGACCTGAAGAACTCCCATTTTGCTATTGTGAACCAGCCTGGCATCAGATTTTATTAGTATTTTATTATATTAATAGATATGTAAGTAATAAGCTGACTGACTTCCTAATTATTATATGTAATAAAAACAAAGCTCGTATACGCATATCTCTTGGATGTTTGTGGAGTTGTCAAAAATGGTGGATATTCTTTCTCAAACAATACCCTATACGGGTATTTTAGTGTCGCAGTTGCTGTTTGCACTGGTAGTACTTATTGCCGGTCTCATTGTGGCCGGAATTCTTTCCAGGATGTTCAGGAACAGTCTGAAGAAGACTAAGCTTCCAGAACTTGTATCTGAATTTCTTGTAAGGTTTCTGCGGGCATTACTCTACGTGGCTGTGCTGCTGGCCTTTGTCAGTGCGCTGGGACTTGATGTAAGTGCCATTGTTGTGGGTCTTTCTGCGGTAATCGGACTGATCCTTGGTTTCGGTATGCAGGATTCCCTGAACAATGTGGCTGCTGGCGTCTGGATTGCATCGCTTCGGCCCCTGGATAAAGGTGAGTATGTAACCGTTGATGGTCTTTCAGGCACGGTTGATGCGGTAGGTATGATGGCGACCGAACTCCTTACTCCTGATAACCAGTTCATCACCGTTCCCAACAAGCTGGTATGGGGCAGCCCTATTATCAATGCTACCCGAATGCCTACACGCAGGGTCGATGTTGGTGTGGGTATAAGCTACGGTAGTGAGATCGGTAAAGCGGTTACCGTTGCAATGGACCTGATGAAGGCCCATTCACTTGTACTTACTGACCCTGCCCCAGCGGTCGTGACAACCGAACTGGCTGACTCTTCGGTTAACCTGCAATTGCGCGCATGGACAAAGACCTCGGACTACTGGACTGTTAAGAACGACCTGACCAATGGCGTCTACGATGCTTTCAACAGGGAAGGTATAGAGATCCCGTTCCCACAGTTGGATGTTCATCTCGATAAGTGATTCTTTTGGGTTGCCGATGGCAACCATTCTCCTTTTCTAAAATTTATAAAACCATTTATATATAGCGAAGAATATTACCTTCTTGTGGAACAGAAAATTATCGAAGTCAATGGACTTAGAAAAGAATACGGGGATTTTGTTGCTGTTGAGAACCTGAACTTTTCCATAGGTAAGGGTGAAATATTTGGCATAGTGGGTCCCAACGGAGCCGGTAAGACTACTACCTTGAAGATGCTCGGAGGTCTTATCAGGCCAAGCAGGGGCAACATTGCCATGAAAGGCCTGGACATGTCCAGGGATTCTGTTGAAATTAAGTCTTTTCTGGGATTTCTGCCGGAGGAATCTCCCTTATACGAAGGTATGTCGGTGGATGACTACCTTATCTTCTTCGCAGAACTCTATGGTGTGGGAAAGAGTGAAGCTAAAAAGAGAATCCGTAACCTTCTGTTTGATCTTTCTCTTAATGCAGACGGCAAGAGGATAGGTGACCTTTCCAAGGGTATGAAGCGCAAGGTTGCCATAGCCCGCTCTCTTATTAATGATCCTGATATCCTGATCTACGATGAACCCGCATCCGGTCTTGATCCCATGACTTCCCGGTACATTACCGATTATGTGCGCTCCCTTAAAAAAGCCGGCAAAACGGTAATTTTCACTGCACACAATCTCTATCAGGTGGAGAGCCTGTGTGATAATATCCTTATAATGAAAAATGGCACGGAGATCATACAGGGAACGGCTGAACACATCCGGCAGGAGTACGGCAAGATACAATACCGCCTTGAGTTCAGGGTTGATAATCTGGCAGGCTATGGCCTGGCAGAAGTGAAGCAGGTGAACGGCGATTATGTCATTGTAACCGACGATATTGATATTGTTAACAATACTACCAAATGGGTTGCAGCCAGGGGTGGGGACATTGTAGAAATGCGCACCATCGTTCCATCTCTGGAGGATATTTTCCTCAGCATTATGGGGATTGAGCTTTTTGCGGATTGAAATTTTGTGTTTGTTTTTCTTCAGATTAGTTTAAATACAAATTGTTGCATATGCAATAGTTGCGATAGCAACAATTACAGGTATTTTAATGTCTCAATCTGAAAAAATACATCTTCCAAAGACAAGAACACATGAATCAATAGGAAGGGAGGCTACTCTTCTTTCAAGGGAGATTCACATCTTTCTGGCAAGGGAACTGGAGCCTTATGGTATCGGAAGCGGGCAGTTTCCTTTTCTGATGCGTTTGCTGCATCATGATGGCATCAGCCAGGAGAGTCTTACAAGGGCGCTGAATTGTGACAGGGCTACCGGTACCAGGGCATTGAACAAACTGGAAGAGAAGGGGTATGTACGCAGGGACACCGATCCTCGGGATAAAAGGGCCTATTGTGTTTTCCTGACGGAAAAATCAAGTCTTTTGGAGCCTGTGATAAGGAAAATTTCTTCACAGATCAATGATGTAATCTTCAGAGGATTCACCGATGATGAAAAAGTTCTCTTTCTGAGCATGATTACCAGGGCTTTAGACAATATTGCAACAGAGAACGATGCAAGGAAGGGCGGAAAATGAAGAGCGAGGCAGCCCTGCCAGATGAAGTTCAGGAAAGTGAATCTTCTAACATGACTTCGGGCATGCAAACGCTTTCCGGTGATCCGAAAAAAGCCATCGTGAAGCTCGCACTACCGATGATGTTTGCCATGTCCATCCAGACTCTCTATAATCTGGTGGATACTTTCTGGGTATCCGGCCTGGGAGCTGATGCGCTCGCTGCATTGGGTTTTGTATTTCCATTTTTCTTTGCTTCCATAGCTCTTTCCAACGGACTTGGTGTGGGCGGCGGTTCTGCAATATCCCGCAAGCTCGGAGCCGGGAATAAGCAGGAAGCAGACAACGTTGCAGTTCATACCATGATATTGATGCTGATACTGGTAGTACTGTTCACATTACCGCTCTATTTCTATGCAGACAGCATCTTCGCCTTCATAGGTGCTGGAAAAACAGCAGCTCTGGCAAGCTCTTACGGAAAGGTCATCTTCGCCGGAAGTATTCTCATGTTCTTCCCCAACGTCGCAAGTGCCATTCTGCGCAGTGAAGGTGATACTAAACGTGCCATGAATGCAATGGTGCTTGGCTCATTGCTCAATATAGTACTGGATCCTATCCTGATCTACTGGTTCGATATGGGTGTCACGGGTGCAGCTTGGGCAACAGTGATTTCTCTGGGTGTCAGTTCCATTCTCATAGCTAACTGGCTTTTTTTCCGCAGGGATACATATGTTTGCTTTGATTTCAATGATTTCAGGTTCGACAGAGATATCCTTAAGGATATCTTCAGAGTTGGCATCCCTTCTTCATTCCTCCAGTCTTCAATGGCCCTGATGATGCTGATTATGAATGTCATAATCATTTATGTCAGCAATACCGATGGTGTAGCTGTCTTCACAGTGGGCTGGCGTGTTGCTACAATTGCCATCGCGCCACTAACCGGTATTTTGACTGCTGTTGTTACAATGAGTGGTTTTGCTTTCGGTGAGGGATCATATGAGAAAGTGTCTTTCATACATATGTATGCGATAAAAATGGGTTTTCTTGTCGAGGCTGTCATTGCAGTGATGACTTTTGTCTTTGCCCCGCAGATTGCTTATATTTTTACCATGTCGGAAAGTGCGTCCCACATTACCGGTGATCTGACAATTTTCATAAGGATTATCTGCATCTTCTATCCAATGGTAGCGCCGGGTATGCTTTCATCCGCTCTTTTCCAGGGTATAGGCAAGGGTATGAATGCACTTGCGGCAACTATACTGCGAGCCCTGATCTTTGTTCCCACATTTGCTGCTCTTTTTGCAGTAAGCCTGGGTCTAGGACTGGTCGGTATCTGGTGGGGCATAGTAATCGGGAATGTTATGGGTGCTGTAATCACTTTCCTGTGGGTGAGATTATATCTGGGAACCTTGATTAAAAAAGAAGGTGGTGTTATTGTTGCGGAAACTGCGTAGGATTGCTGTCCTGCACAAAAGGACCTTTTGCAAAAGCTTGTTAAAGCATTTGTTGGATAACTAATAATGTCCCCTATTGTATTGAATTTGTAGCTTTCATAGTATACAGACAAACCACGGTGAATTAATTATGGTGAAAGATTCGGAAAAGAGGTCCGAAAAGGAATCTGGTTCAAAGGACTGTTTACCTTTGCCGGATGAAGAGAGTGTTCTGCTACTGGAGACCTCCGGCGGAGAAAAAGTTTACAGGAGTTTTGATTCCATCGTAGTTGCCCTTCCTGATGGCAGGAGCACCCTGACGACTTCCTGGGTCAATGGTGGATACAGGGAAGATCTGCAGGCGATTTTCAATCACCATGTTCCGAGAGGAAAACATTCGCCAAAGGAACTTGAGGGTGGCAGCATTCCTGCTTATTTGGAGTTCATTTCTAATAATCTGGGTCTTGATCCTGAAAGGTCATCCGGCCTGCTGACTGCTGCCTGCATGGAAAATGTTGCCATAGTAACACGTTCCTTCAGGGGTGTTGAGGTAACTGCAATAGTTACCGGTGGTATTGAGGTCAATGGAGGTCGGGTAGGTGATCCTGCTTCATATTATCAGGAAGATGGGACATACCAGTTCATTCAGGGTACTATCAATACAATACTCGTGATAGGTGCTAACCTGCCGGCTTACTCGATGACAAGAGCTGTTGTCACAGCTACCGAAGCAAAGACTGCGGCACTGCAGCAGCTTGTTGCGCCCAGCCGACATTCCCAGGGAATTGCAACGGGTTCAGGTACTGATATGATAGCTATTGTTGCAGATCGTACCAGTTCGATTTCGCTTACTGATACCGGAAAACACTCCAAGTTAGGGGAGATGATAGGACTGTGCGTGCTGGAAGCAACTCTTAAGGCCCTGGAGCGTCAGTCAGATCTTACACCTCTGTATCAGAGGGACATGATGGTGCGTCTTGAGAGATTTGGCATTGATGAGGCAATGTACTGGAAAGCGGCTTCAAAGATGGAAGGGCAGAACCGCAAGGGTATTTTTTTGAAAACGCTTCGTGACTTTTCCAAGAATCCTTCTCTTGTGGGAAGTACGGCTGCTATTTTACATATTGTTGATGAAATCTCATGGGACCTTATTCCGGAAACTGCCGGGAAGAAGACTGCAATCTCCATTATGAAATCCCTTCCGGACTTGTTGAAATGCAAGGAACCAGTACCTTTTGATTATCTTCTGGATGAAAAAGGAACTATAATTGAAAACTGGATAAATATCACCGCATGGCTGGCCAAGAATGGAAAGTGTAGTGGGATAGCAGGAAAGTGAAAGGGAAGCAGGATAATCTATGAAAGAATTAATGAATCTCTCTACTTTCAAAGTTGAAATGGATATATTCGATTCTGACTGGGGAAAAATCGCGAATTTCCTGACACGGCACCAGCTCGATGGTATCGAGCTTTATGTGGATCATTCTCCCTTGCCGGATATACCTGCTGATCTGATAGGAGGTGTACATCTTCCCTACTGGATGGGAAGACACCGTGCATGGCTTGATGATACTGTTTTCTGCTCGGATGTAGAAGACGTTGAGAAAATATATCTCTTCGGTGGTCTCAGTCGTGAGGAGATTCTTCTTAACTTCAGGAAATCAATGGAAAATGCTGAATCTCTCGATGCTGCTTATGGAGTATTTCATGTTGCGTATGTCGAACTTGAGCACGTTTTTACACGTCGTTTTGACTGTACCGATCATGATGTCATGGATACGACTGCAGAGTTCCTGAACGAGTCCGTTTCATCTTTTCCGGGAGGAGAGCCTCCCGTTCGCCTGTTTTTTGAGAATCTCTGGTGGCCGGGCCTGACTTTTCTCGATCCTGGGGCTATAAGGCATTTTACCGAACAGCTTGATTTTGATAACTGGGCCTTTGTACTTGATGTTGGACATTTGATGAATGCGACAATGGTATGCAAAAAAGAGGAATGCGCTGTTGATACTGTTCTGGAAGTGCTTTCAAAACTTCCTGAAGACATAGTAGAGCGCATAGAGGGTATGCATTTCCACCACAGCCTTTCCGGTGATATCATGCAGTCAGGTCCGGATATTCCTATTCCTGAAGGTTTTGCAGAAATGCCCTTTTTCGATCGTCTGGGCAAGACAATGGAAATAGTTGAGAAAATGGATCAGCATATGCCCTTCACACATGAGCGTTGTTCGGAGATCGTTGAGTATGTATCTCCTGATTACCTGACTCACGAATTCATAATCCATGACCTACAATCTATTGACAATAAAATAAGGACTCAGCGTTCTGCTCTGAATAGGGGAGTTTTTTAAGCTCTTGGAATCAGGTTCTATTGCCTGATATGAAGGATATTTGAAAATACCTGCTAAAGCTTACCTTTGATTTGCAATGATGCAATGCGGAATAGATTTATATAGGGCTGTATAATTCCTTATATCTATGAGCGTAGCCGATAATAACGAAATTGAAGATCCTGAGCATCTTGACCGTTTAAAGCTGTTCAGTGCTCTTGGAAGTGAGACTCGCCTGAGAATGCTCGAAAAGCTGACTGAAGGGGAAATGCACATATCTGAGCTTGCACGAGAATTGGAGATCTCAGTTCCTGTTGCAGCAAAGCATGCAAATATACTTGAGGCAGCAGACCTGATCCAGAGAAAAGTATACGGCAAGACACATGTACTCCAATTAAACGACAGGAATCTGTTTAAGGCACTTGATATGTTTGCACCTTCCAAGACCGTTGAAGTGGAAAAAGGAGCAACCTTGCTTGAAACACTGAAGAAAGTGGCTGTTGTAGAGGTGAGGAATATACGCGGCCAGGAGAATATTGTTTCAACAAATGGCGAGGAAGGTTTCTTTGTTTATGAAGTGAACGGCGAGTTTTCTGATAAGACTGTAACCAATTTCACGTTCGATAAGAATTCCACGGTAATGTGGAAGAAACTTGAACCCGTGAGCATTCTGAAGATCAAAGTCAAAATCAAGGAAGAGTAATTTTCTTCCTCTTGTTCTTTCTTTTCTTTTTTCTATCATTCCCGGTATGCCCGATGGAACACTTTCACCCTGCTCGGAAGGTGCCTATATACTTCAATAAACAATTTATATGCAATGACCAGCAGGCACCCGGTTAATGAGCATCATATGACTCTGATGGAACGGATGAAAATCCTTTCCGAGGGGACAAAATATGATAGTTGTAACCAGAGTGCCGTATGTCATGCCTTCGGGCCCGATGGGCGTTGTATACAGCTTTATAAAACTCTTCTCACAAATACGTGTTCGGGTGAATGTACATATTGTCCCAACAGGTGTGGAAGGCATTCAACAAAAGCTTCTCTCACTCCCGAGGAGATTACGAAGATCACCTGGTCCTTCTACAGGAAAAATGCAATAGAAGGCCTGTTCCTGTCTTCGGGAGTTATAGGGGATGCTGAGAGAACTGCTGAGAAACAACTTGAGGTTGCAAAGCTTTTGCGCAGCCAGGGTTTCACAGGGTATATCCATATGCGGGTGATGCCAGGAACTCCCTTGTACCTGCTTGAGGAAATAGCCGATTATGCAAATAAGTTCGGCGTGAATGCAGAGACGACCAGTTCTGTGAATTACTCGGAGATATGTCCTAATTTCGATTACAAGAGTGATGTTCTTCAGAGGCTCAAGTGGACACGGGACCTCATAAACAAGAAAAGGAAGGAAATTGGATACGGTGGCAGGATAGTAGGTGCTAATGACACCCAATTCGTTGTGGGAGCATTGTCAGAACCTGACCGTGATATAGTCCGGACCGTGGATAAGTTCATGGATAAATATGAACTGAGACGCCCGTATTTTATGAGCTTTGATCCTGTGCCGTCTACTCCCCTTGAAAACATTCCTTCTTCTCCTAAGTGGAGAGAGATCAGGCTCTACCAGACATCCTATCTCTTAAAGGATTATGGTTTAAAGGCTTTTGATTTTGACGCGGTTTACGATGACAATGGTTTCCTTTTGGACACTGATCCCAAAATGCTGCTTGCGCAATCTAATCCTGAAAGATTCCCGGTGGATATCAATTCTGCAAGTATGGGTGATTTGTTGCTTGTTCCGGGTATAGGGCCTGTAGGTGCTAACAGGATTATCAGGTCAAGGCCCGTATCCTCCGAGAAGGAGCTTATGCGTATGGGTGTTGTTATTTCCAGGGCTCGTCCGTTTATTGAGATTAATGGAAACAGGCAGACTAACCTGTTCTCTTTTACGGAGGCAAGCTAATGATAATAGCTTTTAAGGAAAATGTGGAGGGAGTACTTCTGGCATGCTCCGAACTTCTGGATTCTCCTGATTACGATCTTGTATTTGCAGAGAACCTGAATGAATTGAGAAACAAAATGTCTTTTTCAGGTTTTGATGACGATGTGAAAATAGTCGGGTTCAAACCTGCAGCCAACTGTTCCGAGCTTGCTATAAGAATACTCGGTAAGAGAAAGGGCCGGATGTTTCAGAGAGATCCTGATGTGGAAAAATACATCGATTTCGTCCTCAGGCATTCTTCCTGTAATCCTGTGGACCTGGTGTATTTCTTATGCTCATGTGCAGGAAATGCTGATCAGTTGTATTCAGGAAAGACCCTTACGGGCAAGAGATATTACAATTATATGAGAGATGTGACACGAGCCTATCAAAGGCTGTGCATGTTCGCACGCCCGGATTTTATGAATGGTCTGCTATCGGTAAAAGTTGATTCCCCTCACCGTATAGGTGATATGTTCTGTCGCTGGCTTGCGGGAAAGAATCCCGATCTGCCTGTCTCGGTTGTGGAAAAGGACATTGCATGGATAGGTAATGGTCACTATCTTGGTCTTGAGCATTTTGCGACTGTGCGCTCATCATTTGTGGAAAGCCTGAGTTTTTCAAGGGAAGATGACGAGATTGACCAACTCTGGGATGCCTATTATGATTCGCAGATGATAGAGAATCGCAGAAATAAAAGGCATGCTAAGCACGTACAGCCCAAGAGTTCGGCTTCTGTGAGTGACATGTCACGAAGGGACAGATATAAAGTGGAACGTGGAATAGCAAACTGTACCCTTGACAGTTTCAATATTTAAAAACAGGATACTGGTACAAAATGTCAGCAGATATTAAGAGTTTGCGTGCTGTCCCTGGTATAGGGGATAAGATGGCAAAGCGTTTCATCGAGCATTTCGGAAATGAAAGCCTGGCCCTTGAAGCAATTATGGGAGCCGATATAGCAGGAATTTCCCAGGTAGAGGGTGTAGGACAACGCTATGCAATCTCACTGGTCCATGACATAAGATCTAAGGTTGAAGGAGTGGACATCTCTGATTTCCTTAAAACCGGGGAGGCGACTGACGTATATGAGAAGCTGCTGGATCTGGTCAAAGGTTTCGCGCATACAACATATGCAAGGGACAAACTGCATATATTCATACCCTATCCTTCAAAAAAGATGGATACCATCATGCAGATGCGCAGTTCGGTATCAGGATATATGGAAACTGCCAGGCTTCTGGGAAACGACTCAATGGTAGTCTCCATGCTTCCGAAGGTAAAACCCTTGAATCTAAGGTATACCGTTTCCAGGGTGCGTGATAGGGTAATTGTTACAGCAGACCAGAATACTTTCGAATATGCAAGAGAAAGGTTTGGTTCCATGCTGGATGTACAACTGGCGACCTCTCTTTCTGAATTCGTTGATATTGCAAGGGGGTATTCGCACGTTATTGCTGCAGATGATGCTTATCTGTCTTTTGATCTTCCCGAGGAGGTCCAACCAGAATTTGTTTCGGATATAACTCGATGTGAAGATTGGGAGATAATTCCTGAGAAGGAAATCATTGCATTCTCCAAGAACCATGCCAGTCTGCAATCTGCCATAGAGATTGTCATGTTGTTGCGTTCCAAAGGTGTATCATTTATGGATCCTGTTCCTGAAGATGATCTGGAAATGCTTGCTTCCACCTTGTCACTTATCGATAGCGACGGGAACATAATAGATGGTACTGATGAGGAAATAGATCGTCTGCGATATATCATTGGAAATCTTGACAGCTGTGTTTCAGATGCTTTGAAAGACGCAAACACAAAGTTTGACGAATGTCTTGTGAAAAGCGAGTTCACACTTGGAGGCCAGGATATGCTCAAGGTAATGAAAGGTTCTGTGGATTTAAAAGACATTCTTGGAAAGAAACTCCACAAATCGTATCATTCCGTAATGAAGGAATGCATGGATTCTATCTGCAGTGATCTGACTTTGCAGAAGAAGGAAACCCTGTTCATAGATTCTCTTTTTCCTGAGGATATCAGCCACCCGGTTGAGATCGACCGTGAACAACTGTCCTTATTCAGGCAACATTTGGAACGCAAGGTTCTCAAAAGGCAACTTGAGCATCAGCGTGAGATTGCTAAGTTACTTTCATCCTGTCTGGGACTTGCCAGGAACATGGTCAAGGAAGTTCTGGATTTTGATGTTGGTTTTGCCATAGGTTGCTTTGCCATGGCACATGAGCTTGAAATGCCGGAAATAGTTGATGGTCCGGGGCTTGGATTTGAAAAAGGCCGTAATCTCTTCATAGCTTCAAGACATGGGAATGTAGTTCCGATTGATTATTCCATCGGAAAGAACAGTTATGGCCTGGATAATGATGGCAGTCGTGTGGTATTGCTCAGTGGTGTTAATTCCGGAGGTAAGACTTCCATGCTTGAGCTGATAGCCCAGTCCGTGATCCTGGCCCATATGGGTTTTCCTGTGCCGGCATCATCCTCTGAGATATCTCTTACTAACGGATTCTACTATTTTGCCAAATCCAAGGGTACACTGGATGCAGGAGCTTTTGAGACCACACTGACAGAATTTTCTGTGGTAGCTGATGATTCTGCTAAGATGGTACTGGCTGATGAGCTTGAGTCGATAACTGAGCCCGGGGCTTCGGCAAAGATAATTTCCGGTATACTTGAAGTACTCACTGAGAACCAGCAGAGTATGTCAGTGTTCGTTTCCCATCTATCCGAACTTATACTTGAGAATACTGAATGTAAGATAAGGGTTGATGGTATTGAGGCAAGTGGTCTTGATGCTGATCTTAATCTTATAGTTGACCGAAGTCCGCGTTACAACTATGTTGCCAAAAGTACGCCTGAGCTCATAGTAGAGCGGTTGTCAAAGAAAACATCAGGTGGAGAACAACTATTTTATGAAAAGCTGAAGGAAAAGTTCCACTGATCGTGATTTAAAGGGTTCCTTTGGTGCTTTTGATTCCCTGTCCTTCAATAATCACTGCTCTTCTCAGGGCGTATGCGAATGCCTTGAAGAGTGCTTCTATCTTGTGGTGGTCGTTATCACCGTAGACATCTGCGTGCATATTGATTTTTGCATTCTGAATTATGGATTCAAAAAAATGCCTGGTCATCTGGGTGCTGAACTCCCCTACTTTTGCGGACATGAACTTTGCGTCCAGTACGAGGTAGCTGCGTCCTCCAAGGTCCAGTGCTACGCTTGCAAGCGCCTCATCCATGGGAATGCGGGCTTCTCCGAACCTGGCTATCCCTGCCTTATCTGCAAGTGCCTTTGAAAGGGCTTGCCCCAGAACGATGCCAGTATCTTCTATAAGGTGGTGGTCATCCACAATCAGGTCACCTGTGGCCTTGACGGTAAGATCGAAGTTGCCATGCTTTGAGAATGCCGTGAGCATGTGGTCAAAAAACCCTATGCCAGTATCGATGTCCGATATTCCCGTACCGTCAATGTTCAGTTCAATGCGGATGTCGGTTTCGCTGGTCTTACGTGAAACTTCTGCTGATCTCATGGATGCACCTTTGATATACTGTTTTATTATTCTTCATTGATGATATTTATTGCTTCTGTTAGCGTGAACTTTCCTGTGTAGAGTGCACTTCCTACGACAACTGCAACAGCCCCGGTCTTCCTGATTGAAATGAGGTCATCAAGGCTTGTGACTCCACCGGATGCAATGACGGGAATTTTGACAGATTTCACAAGTTCTTCAGTTGGACGGGTGTTGACTCCCTGCATAAGGCCTTCGGTATCGATATTTGTAAACAGGAGACTTCCTGCTCCCAAATTTTCGAATTTTGTTCCCATTTCCACAGCAGTGTGTTCGGATTGCTTCTTCCAGCCTTCTATGGATACTTTCCCGTTCTTTGAGTCAAGAGCAACGTTCACATGCTTGTTATCAAAAGCATCAGCAAGTTCTTTTACAAGGTCAGGGTTATTGATAGCTGCGGTACTGAGGATCACGCGATCTACTCCAAGTTCAAGCAGGCCGGCAGCATCTTCAAAAGACCGGATGCCTCCTCCGACCTGGATTTCAACTCCCATAGGCTTGCATTCTTTCACTATCTTCTCTATAATAGGAGCGTTTTGGCGTTCTCCTTCGATGGCACCGTCAAGGTCAATCAAATGGAGTGTCCTGGCGCCCTGGGAAATCCAGTCCTTTGCAACAGCTACGGGGTCATCAAGTGAAACCATTTCACTTCCCGGGACACCTTGTACTAGTTGCACACATTTGCCGTTTCTCATATCCACGGCGGGGATTATCTCAAAGGACATGATGGTACCTCAGGGCATCATCCTTTCTATGGGTACGACCAGTACGTCCCTGGCACCGGCATTTTTAAGCTCTCCTACCGTTGCGAATATCTGATCTGATTCGACTACTGCATGAACTGCAAGCATTGATTCTCCTGATTCCACTTTCATGACTGTGGGTCCGGCCATTCCGGGGAGAACTCTTTTTACTTCGTCGAGATGCTCGGCTGGAACATTCATCATCAGGTAACGTTTTCCTTTGGCACGCAGGACACTTTCCAGTGCTGTTCTGATTTGTTCGATCTTACCATTTTTTTGCATGCTTTCCTTGTTTGCAATAAGCTGGACAGAAGAGGAAAATACCTTATCTATCATCTTGAGATGATTGGTTACGAGGGTTGTACCTGAGCTTGAGATGTCCACTATTGCATCGGCAATACCGACATGTGGCGTCATCTCACAGGCACCGCTTACCTTTATGATTTCGATGTCAATTCCCTGATTTTTGAAGTAATCTTCAGTGATGTTGGGAAACTCGGTTGCAACACGCATGCCGTTAAGTTCATTTGCAGAAGAGATCGTTGCTTCTTCGGGAACAGCAAGCACAAGTCCTGCTCTTCCGAAGTTAAGATCCAGAAGTACTTCTACATCCGATTTTGTTTCGTGGATGAGGTCGAGTCCGGTGACACCGACATCTGCAGCGCCGTCCTGGACATATTCGGGGATATCGGCAGCCCGTGCGAAAAGGTATGTGATCTCAGGATCGGTGGTCTTTGCGAACAGTTTCCTGGTGCCACCTTCTAGTACCGGTAGTCCTGCTTCCCTGAGCAGGCTGACGGTAGGGTCATGTAAACGTCCTTTGTTGGGTATGGCAATACGTATCATATGTGATCCTTCTGAATAGGTGAACTATATAAATTGAATATCCTTTCAAAGACATTTATAACATATAGATTTCACGCTGACGGCTATTCCTGTCTGGCATCTCCAATCAGTATGTTATATAACCTCTAGTAATGCCACTGAAAAGATAATATTAAATAATACGTGGTCCGTTGATACAGAAAAGAATACTTAATTTATTGTCCGATTATCTATTCTTGTTCGTAATGCTACTGACATTGCATGAGGATATCAAAATGTTAAGGAATATCAAAGTCGAACATCTTGTAGAAACGCCTATCGAAAAACAACAGATTGAACTTGTAGAGAGGAAGGGTATTGGTCATCCCGACAGTATTTCGGATGGTCTTGCAGAGGCAGTGAGCCGTGCATTATGTGGGGAATACATAAAGAAATGCGGTGTGGTGCTTCATCACAATACTGATGAAACACAGATTGTTGCAGGAAGGTCCAATCCACAGTTCGGAGGCGGAGAGGTTACCCAGCCTATATACACTCTTCTTGTAGGTAGGGCTACCAAGGAATTCGATGGTGTGGAAATTCCCGCTGAGTCGGTTGCACTTAAGGCTGCAAGAGAATATCTTCGAACTAATATAGTTGATCTTGACCTTGAAAGTGACATGATCATCGACTGTAAACTTGGCACAGGTTCATCTGATCTCAGGGATGTTTTCAACAGGGACAAAGTTCCTGTGGCAAATGACACTTCATTTGGTGTGGGCCATGCACCTTTCTCAGAGCTTGAGCAGATTGTCTATGAATCCGAAAGAAAGCTCATTACCGACCTGAAGAAAAAGATTCCCGGAATCGGAACTGATATCAAGGTCATGGGTCTGAGGGATGGAGATGATATTACACTCACGATTTGTTGTGGAATGGTAGGCAGGCACGTCGATGATATGTCCCATTACATGAACGTCAAGGAAGAGATGGCAGATTATGTCACAGACCTTGCGTTGAAACATACTGAAAGGAATGTCATAACCCGTATCAATGCAGCAGATAATTGTGATTGCAACTCTGTTTTCCTGACTGTTACAGGTACCTCTGCAGAGATGGGAGATGACGGCTCGGTAGGTCGTGGAAACCGCAGTAACGGTCTAATTACTCCAAGCAGGCCTATGAGCATGGAAGCTACCAGCGGTAAGAATCCAATCAACCATATTGGCAAGATCTATAATCTGCTTTCCACCCAGATGGCAAGGGATATTGTGAAGGCTGTGCCAGAGGTACAGGATGTGCACATAAGGCTTTTATCACAGATCGGAATGCCCATCGACCAGCCACTTGTTGCCAGTGCTCAGATAATTCCCGAGGATGGTGCCAATTTCGTATCTGTAAAGGCAGAAACGGAATCCGTAATCGATGAATGGCTCTCCAATGTTACCAAGATAACTGACATGGTAATCAAGGGAGAACTGGATACTTTCTGATATCATTCATTTAAAAAGAATGAGTGCATTGATTCAATACTCATTCTTTTTTCTGTTTTTGTGCTGAATCGAACTTTTTACCTGTGATTCTGTTCTAATTATTGCACTTGCTCTGGCTTCCTGTGACTTTGCGGCGAAAGAGATAAGTATCATTGTGCGTATTGGAGTGTTACATCGCACAGCACTGCCGTGCTAGTGCATGATTTGCCTGTCCCGCTTTAACTCAGTTGGTAGAGTGCGCGGCTGTAGTATGGTTCATGTGACACGTTCACAAATTCCGCGCAGGCACCGCGATGTCCCCGGTTCGAGTCTGGGAGGCGGGACTTTTTAAATCAAGAAAAGCCTTATATACAAGCACGCCCTTGTAGGGGTGCTCACAAGCGAAAACTCGAAAATGTCCGAATAGTGTAGAGGCCTATCATGGAGCCCTGTCGAGGCTCCGACCCGGGTTCGAATCCCGGTTCGGGCGTTTTGACCTAATTCCCGGTTTTTCCGGGAATTTTTAGCTATTTTTACTAAAAAATCAATCCTCTATTGAAAATTTTGCCGCAACTCTTGTATATACAACATTTAGAATTTTGGAACTATTCCGAGTTGTGGAATATGTCTCATATAAGCTGTTTTTAGTTCGTCACATTCAATGTGGTCATAGATGTCTATTGCTTCCCCTCTTACATCCCCTCTGAGCTCCTGTATGAAGGATTTAGACATACCTGAACGTCTGAGATGAGTAGTAAACCATACTCTGAAACAATGTGGTGTGAATTTCTCATGTACATGACCTTTTGGTTTATGAATACCAAGTTTTTGTGCATACTCAATAACGATCTTATAAACCATATTACGACTAATTCGATCACCAGTAGTAGAAAGAAACAAAGCCGGATTTTTATCTTTTCTAGTATCTAGATATGCTTTCAAAAAAGCTTTACACTCATCATCAAAGTATACAAGCCTATTAGACCTCTTAGGAGTAGGTTTCAAGAGTACAGTATTGCTTACCAGAGAAATATCTGATCTATCAAGAGTAATGAGTTCATTTCGACGTATTCCAGTCTTAGCAAGAAAGATCATTAAAGTTAGATGTTCCAGGGAATCAGCGGATTCTATGAGCTCTCGCATCTTGTCAATGCTAATAAGCTGTTTTTGCTGTGGAGTATGTCTCTTTTTGTAGCGTCTAAGATATCGTTTCCGGAACTTTCCAATTTCATGTTTTTGAAGGATTCCTATATGTTCAAGATAATCAAAAAAAGTACTAAGAGATGCAAAATATGCATTAATGGTTGAAAATGTGAGGTTTCTCTCATCTCTCAGATGCATGAGAAAAGGTTGAAGGTCATCAACTTCTACCTGGGATTTAATGGAATAGCGATCAAGATAATATTTCACATGACCCGTATAAGATTCAATTGTGCGACATGAATAACCCATAGTCTTGCAATCGATAACAAAACCGTCTATTAAATTATTCATAACATAAATATAAAACTTTAATATATTTTATAGTTGCCAAAAATGGGAAAAGAGCACATTCAAAAATAGTTTTTTTCGGTATGAGTCTATAGTTCATACGTAGGATTATCCTTCGGTATAAGGAGCATAGGGAAGCCAGGCTAAAGCCTGGCTTCCTGGGAGTATGCAACCAACAAACCGAATATCGAGAATTTACCTAAAAAGGCAATTTTCATTTTCCCTGGATCTTCCTGCAGCTGGCCAGGCCAGAAGGTCCGGAACAAACCAAAACACAATCTATCAAAACAGTTAAAATAAAAATAGCAATAATACTAAAAAAAAATAAGTGTACAATGAGGACAATTAGCCCTTAATGCACAAACAATCCAACTTCTCTTTTATCTGGTCAGCATACAGAGTTATAAACACAGTAAAACCCGACCCCATCAAAAAACCCATTAAGAACATTACAAGCATTACCTTTTGATACTCTAGGACAAAGGAGTGAGAAAGGAAAACCTGATTATTGGATATCAGAAAATCAGATCCATATTGTACCAGGGAACTATTGTTCATTGCTTACCAGCTCCTGGGACTTCACCCTATTGCAAAGCCGATCATATACGGTTTTAATTCTGGATTTTTCATTTTCATTAATTGGATCATCAAGATCTAGCTTTTCACCCCAATTGACAAAGACGGGTTCCTGGTCACATGCCTTGCGGAAATGATGGGTATTATATGCATTTGCTACCTTTGCCTTGAAGATCTTACGGGTTCGATTATACAAAGCCTCTTTATCCATATGTCTACGCTTAAAATCATCTTCAGATAGGTACGCATCCAGAGTAAACCAGAGAGGCCGACCAACCAAGGGAATTTCCATTTTTTTGATATAAAAGAAAGTATCTGTCATTTCCCGGATAATAAGATCTATCCTGGCAGGATTTTGAGCAATGAGATTAATGTCATTTCCGTTATGGCCATTAGTTGAAAAGAACAAATGCTCATCATCACTAAACATTTTGTGTTTACGGCTGTTATAATCCCTGTAGGCTTCATCAATGTATATTTTGCTATCATAGATAGGCCACTCACACATATGAGGCTCCCAGACATCACAGAAGCCAAGTTTAGGGTGTTTGATGGGATAATTAGAGAATACCCGACCTTTGAAATTAGAATCTTTTTTTCTCTTCTTGTGGAACTCCTCCATCGCTCTAAGTGCATCATCAGTACAGGAATAAGTCTTTCCTTTCCTGGGAGGAGCCCAGTAAACGTATATCATACTCAACAAAAACAGTAGAATATTAAACATGAAAAACACCTCTTAAAAATGTAGGGTCAGGTCCAGAAGGAACCCATAACCAATTGATCGGAAAGGTCATAGATCCCCTCTGAACCCAACGTTATTTCTTAGCTCTGAAGAACCGGCGGACAAGTGCAAAAATACCACCAACAATAGCCAAGGCCGTGAAGATAACAAGTGGCATTTCTAAGAATAGCATCATGACATCAGTTGCGAGGCCGATAATCCATGTGATGACTATGGTTAAATTATCGAGTTGTTCTTGTACTCCCATTTACTTTTTCACCTCCCCCCATCTCCTATATATGAACCAATGAGTTTGAAAAGATCCAGGACACCAACGGTAACTATGACCAGGAAGCAACCTGCAATAAGCATAAAGATAATTTGTTCAACATCAGAAACCGGAGTTCCCAGGAAACTATTTACAATATCCATTACACCGCTATCAGTCATGGCGTGAAGTCCTCCTGTAGAGCATGTAAAAAGTTTGCAAGATCTCACAGAATGCAATTACAAGCAGTAACCCAACAATTACATGCTGTCCCCAGGGATATGTTGACCCGGCAGCCGTAGAGTTAAAAAGATTATCAGATAGTTGAAACGTCATTTATTCCTCACTTCCTTTACTGTTATCCGATCCGATCAACTCAAAGACCCCCCAAAGTGTTATATGCACATATTCAATGGATACTAAGAGATCCAGGACCGAATAGGAATTAAAAACGATAACAGTATCTATAGCATCAAACACCTGGGCAACAACACCCGCCAGGAAGGGGAAAACTAACAGAAAGTCACTCATATTTTGAACCCTCCGATACTGATATCCTTTACAAAGCTGTAAATTCGCAGGATCACCACGATAAACAGCATTAGCAGCATTATCGCAACCCAGAGAGAGGGTAAAAATAAGCTGAATAAAGAAGAAACGAAAGAATACACGGAATCAAACAAGGCGGTAATAGAACCCAGAAGACCAACAAAAGGTGAAATTATTGCATTAATCAATTTCAGGATTTGATCTATGATTGTTTGCAGTATGTAGAGAAGGAAGTTTATTATCTCTTCCAGGAACTGACCCAGGCCAACGTCAATATCCACTTTAACGCCTCCTTAACAGCATGATAACCAGTAACCAGGCCAGATAATAGGTTACGAGATTCACAAGCTTATTAGGCAGTGCATTGATTAACGGAACAAACAGAACCATAACAGCACCGTCATAATGTCGCATAGAGCCGGATGCCTGGTCAAAGTAAGCAGATCCTTGATTAACACTTGTGTTTAAGCTGTTCACAGGTCCGAGAAGGTAACTAAAAATGCTTTCAACAGGAGAAAAAAGACCATCTGCCATATCATCAACAGCAGTATAGTAGGTGCTTAGAAAAGAGCTATTATAAGTTTTGTTTTCTTCATAGTCCACCCCTGGATCAGGAGTTACAGGAGGTGTGCCGTTCCAGGGATCAGGAGGAGCTACAGGATCTGTTTGATTAAGTGGATCTGGAGGACTTACAGGATCGGTAATGTTACCATCTGGAATCGTGCCATTGACAGTTAGAAGGACTGTAATATCAGAATCCAGGACGGTATCAGAGGAGCCGATAAAGCGACCACTAACACCATATACTCCAAAATAATAATCGCTCCGTTCAATCAGAGATCCCCGCAAATGTTGGCCAAGATATGGGTAAGTAAAAGACGGATCGAAAGATTCAGTTTGCCAGCATAAACCTTCTGATGGATTTACCACACCCTCATGGATATAATCGTAACCAAGAGGATAGAAAGTATTGTTATAATAGTCTCCATTTTCAAGAGTTAATACCAGGTATTTATGCCAGTAATACAAAGGTTCGGCAGGATTCCAGACATAGCCCATATCTTCATAATTGGCACATTGATTATAACGCAATAAAACGGACTCATTATAAGAATAGCTGGGATCAGTGAAGTAAAGATAATCAGGCTCAGGCTCTGGCGGATCAATGGGTATGCCTGTTGAATCAACATTAACAATCTGTAAATCAAAACCGTACATTATGGCACAGGTAGGTTCTTTTGAACCAATGTAACCAAATCCGCGTCGAGTGCCAAATTGATCATTTAACTGATGATCAAAATCAAAATTGCTGGATAATGCAGAATTTACAGAATAATCTGGATTTAATACAGTTGATACTTTGTAAATAGACGCCGGGTAATTATAGCTGAATTCGGCAAAGTAAATCATCCCATCAGAAGTACGTTGCAGCATCCCTGCCATATTCAATTTAGCATCAGCACCGGAAGTATGTACCTGTGTATTATTAACAGAAACTATTCCGGCATTACCGTACTTCATGGAATAGGTATATACAGTTCCTTCAAAGATATCATAATCATAAAAATATTTAGCATCACCACTCCAAGGAAAGGACCAATCCATATAAAATTCGCATTGATCATTATCTAAATTTATGCGCCAGAATGATGTATCGCCATTGTTATCGTAATAAATATACCCAGAATCTTCCCTTAAACGTCTGGCAGAATGCAATGATACTAAATCAAGTGTATCAACAGATACGGAAGATGTGCCTCCATCTGCCCTTACAAAAATACCGTTGTTAGTCGCAACATAAATTTTACCATTTGAAGATACAATCGCATCATAAATAGTATAACCAGATGCAGGAGATATTATATTTTGATTAAGTGTTCCATTTGAATTTACGAAATTTACACCGGAGGTTGATGCAACTGCAAATACATTATAATTCTCATCTTCCGACAAGTACCCGTTTCCGTTATTCACACCGTATGTATTTAGCGAATAAGTAACAGCAGAAGCATTAAAGGAGAAAAGTACGAAGAGGACCAAAGAAAAGAAAAGCAACTTTGGTAAGGTTGGCATGATTGGCCCCCTTCAGGTGGTTTAAGCAAGAGCCGTTACGGCTTTCATTGCTTCAGGATGCTTTGAAACCGCTTCAATCATGTTTTTGAAAACAGCGGGATTAACACGCTTTTTCGAATCCACTATGGAAGAAACATCAATACAGGGATCAAAATTTACCTGTTCACCCTTGTCGTTCTTGAATGATCCGCCTTCTTTTATTACAATATTACCGCCCATAAAAGGCACAAGTAGTTTACCGTTTCCGTTTCCTTCAGACATATTATCACCCTCCATTGGGTAAAGAACAGTAAGAAGGAGTTTGTATATAAACAGGAATTTTTATGGAATAAAGTTACACACACAAAATATTATGGGAAAGAAAAAGAGATGCTTTAAAGTTTCTGAGAACAACGGGGAATGCTCTATTTGGACCCTCACCCAATCGGCAACACTTCCGGCGCAGCCGGAACTAACGCCGACCGGGGCCCCTTCCAATGCCGCAAGGCATATTTTTTTCTTTATGGGGATAGGTGTGAGAAAAAGGGGAATCAATGAGCATCTTGTTTCAGTTATTTCTATATTGTCATTTCAGTAATATGATTCATCATCGGCCATATTGACCATGAACAACCAAAAAATAATACAGGCAGGTATGATTCCAAAAAATGCACCAATGTTTTCAGTCTTTATTAAAATATAGAAAGGTAGACCTAAAACTAAAATGAAAAAAAGAAGAACTAATATAAATTTGGTTCCACTCAAAATTTAGTCCCCAACAATTTCACCGAAAACGATTTGGAGTCCTTAAAGACTGCCTTATAATTCCATTTTTGACACGACTAAAACGAAACTTCTCAAACGTAATGATTCGAGATATTTTAGTAGAATCAAATGGATCATGAATAATATATCGAATAGTCAACAAGAAACACCCCACAAAGCAAGAGTTCCATCATTAGGGCGTGCTCTTTTACCAGGCTTACAGTAAAGTTCAAGGCTGTCATATCTACAGATAACATCCCATACAATTTTGCAGCCTGAACACTTGATTTCTTTGTTGTCTACATGTACATGTATCAAAACACCACAATCGGGGCACTTCTTCGATACTATTTTAGATTTAAGTTTTCTTTTCATATGCCGACCTCACCAATCTAATTCGATGATTTCAAAATTATCAGGAGGATCTCTTAGATCCTTCAGGAAAAGACACCGTAGCTTTTGCGGTATCGTCTTATCTTTCAGAATTCGAGAGCGTTCACTAACCAGGTATTCAACATAGACACGATTTTCAGGATTTTCTATTGATTTTAACCAGGCATCCTGACACTCAGCACTATATTCATCATGAGCATCAAAATCCTTTAAGGGATAGTAACCTCTATCTTTCAGTTTTTCATCAGAAGTTGATTCGTCACCAAGATAACACAACTCACCTTTATCATCAACTGAATAAGGCTTAGTTCTATTTTCATTAAGAACAGAGAGAATTTCAACCTGGATATCTTGAATCTCTTCGGTAGTTAAGTATTCTTCAGGTTTCCAGCTATGTAGATCTCCAAAGAAATTATCAGGTTTAAGGCGCGAATCATCATCTGCATTGACAAGTACACCACAATGAGTCATTAGATAGCGAATATGTTTAACAACATCACGAGAAGAATCAAGAGTATATGAACAATCAGCAGCCTGTAATTTAGCAATTACAACTTTTTTGTCACCTGTTATTTTCTGATGACCAGGGAAAGCAAGACCATGTATATGTGGTGAAAAATTAGTACAAGCACGCCAGGTATTGTAATTGGTGCCAAGATAAGAATTTATTTTTTGAATATTTTCCGGATCTTGAATGAAGGACCAGAAACCACCGGAAGATGTATCATCACCGTTTAGAATTCTAATAGCCTCTTGTACTTTCTTTTTAATCCGCAACGGATGTAATATTTGAAGGCCAGCAGTAACACCCTGACGTTTAACACGGTCTTTTACGTTTCTATTAAATTTGCGAATTTCAGTTAGTGTAAGATTATCTACTGTTTCAGTATGCATAGAGCCTACATACCTAAACGGACGTTCACCAGTTATCCGGGAATAACACTCAATAAGAAAAGCATCTTTGAATACTTTAGAGTCAACTTTAAAATGGGCACAGGAAGGACAGCGCAACAATTTACAGGTTTTAAAAGTGGATGCTGCACTATTACCAGAAATATGAATATGAGACAATGTTTTTGTATGACAATAATCAGGTTGTGGACCCAGGCCAGGAATCGTGAAGTTACCACTGTTTAAAGGTGTTGTGTCAGGATCGAATAATTCATCATTACGCCTTTGATAATCGAGATCTAAATCAGATTGTAATTTTTTAGAATACTTGCGTTTATGTGCTCTTTTCTCTTCAGAGCGCATAGCCTCAAAATCAGATTCAAAGGCAGCTTGCATTCTAGACCCTAGCTGGCTTAATGGAAACTGAAGTTCTATCAGGCGCCAGATCCATTGACACAAGAGGTACTTGTAAATTACCTCCAAGATCAATGATACCTAATGCAACTGCAACCTCTTGAGGAAGGCAGATAGATAAACCTCGGTCATTTTGCCGGACGGAATAAAACTCCCTGACCATAATCAGATCACCTCTGAGAATACAGGCAAATTCCGCAATGATTGGGGAATACTAGCAATTGAGCTAGAGCTAAAGCTGGGGCTAATCAAATTAGTAGATTTCATTTTGTTCACGACCAGATTCGTTTGGTCAGGTGTGGTGCACCTGAACAACTTTTGTCAAGTCTGGTAAAACTCAACATTTTTCGAAATGAAGTCAAAATATAAAAAGGTTTTTAATCATGAAAGTCTATCTAGAAATTGACTTGTACTGTGCCTGCTGGTAACAGGTCAAGTCCGGAACGTGAACAAGTTTTTTGTACACGCGCTTGGTAGCGTTTCGTGATAACAGTTACAAGGTCAGAACGCTCGAGGGATCGAATTCATTTCTAGAGTGAGTTCGAATCCCGGTTCGGGCGTTGTTAGTTAATTTCCGGTTTTTCCGGATTTTTTTTATTTTATATCTGGATAAAAGACATTATTTTTTGTTTTCACATATTTTTAATCTTCATATTTTATTATTACTTACTTAATTAATAGCTACTGTGGCATAACTATTTATAGTACATTGCAGTACTCTTGCCCGTGGTAGTATGGATAATCATGGCAAATCTAACATAATCAAAATCCTGACAATCGCAATTGTCTATCTTTCATTGTTGTTAGTTGTCTCTTTGTTTGCAGGTTATGCTAATGCTTTGTAGGTAAGTGTTCAAGTATGATATTAAGTTTGTAATATCGGATATCGCTTCTACATATCGGAATTATTCAGGGCGTTTGTCCTGTCAAAAAAGTGGCAATTTCAAAATCCACTTTCATGAATTTTGATATAATAAATTTTCCCACAAGCATCAATGTATAGGTGAATGTGATTTGCGGAGCTTACAAAATTTATCGATATGAACTGGTAACATCAATAATTTTACCATGTCAGCAATAAGCTTTTTATTATAGTATTACCTTCTTTCCCAAGTGTGGGATATGGTACAGCTATCCTTTCAAATACTGCATTGGGGGATGTAGATTTAGGTTGGTGTAAATTGTGAACAAAGCTTTGCTAGATGTAATATTTGCGTCCGGGAAAAGGAAAAACATGCTTTTAATGCTTAATGATGGTCCTGCTGAAATATCTTCTCTTCTTTCTAATCTTGAAACCAGCAGGCAGGCGTTGCTTCCACAAGCAAAGATACTGGAAGACAATTATCTTATAGTTAAGAATGCTGATTCTTATGAGTTGACCAACATTGGAAAGATAATTGTTGACAAAATGGAGCCTTTATTAGGTACTATGGATACCCTAGATAATGATATGGATTATTGGGGTACGCATGATCTTGGTTTCTTGCCTCCTTCTCTGTTAGAAAGAATAAGGGATTTGCAAAACTGTTCTATAGCAACACCCTCCATGACTGATATGTTTAAACTTAACAGCATTCAAATGGATCGATCATTCGCATCAAAATCCATATTCATGATTTCTACATTGATGCATCCGGAAGGTAAGGACTTAGTTTCAAATTTACTGAATAACGGAGTAAATATCTCCATGATTATATCGGAGGATCTTTTCCAAAAAATGAAAATGAACGAACATGATGCTTTCAAGTGCTTTTTAAATGAAAGCAATATCAGGTTTTTCGTATATTCTAAACCAATTGGTTTCATTAATTTCTCAGTAAATGACTACTCTGTATTCTTCAGATTATTAACAAAATTTGGTGAGCATGATGGCAAACATTTAATCGCGGATGGCCAGGATGCTGTTGATTGGGGCAGAGAGCTCTTTGAGTTCTATAAACAGGATTCTACAGAGATTACTGAAATTTAAACCCTAATGCATTTTCAAAATTCATAAAGCCTGCATCACAACTGAGTCACAAGATAAATAAAAAATGGATGTGTTCTGGTGCTGGAGGTTTGTTTATGGATAGGACATTGGTTTTTGGGATCATACTGTTTTTGTTCGGGTTGATGTTGGGGCTTTCAATACCCTGGGAAAGCCATAGTCCTGTGCAGGAAACTGTTCTGAGCATATCTGATAGCACTCATTCAATTGGCTCTGCAGCTGATAACAGCACGGATGTACAGCTTTACTCCTACAACTTCACATTATACAATCATGGGAACGAGGAAATATATGTAGAGTACGCTGAACCGGTATTCAGCGAAGAATTTGGAAAACTATTGCTATCAGATGATCATAGGGTATATGTGAATAAGAGCATCATTCCGGAATCAACTGTGCAGATATCCGGGGATGCAGAGTTTAATATGACGGATCTTTCAAAGGAAGATATCTTTCAGATTGAAACATTCACTACTGAAATCGAAGTAAACTCCATGTTCATAATGCCTTTCCCCTGATTTTACTTGACCGATGATCAGGTTCCATCTTTACTTTTGTGCGTTAATCATCAGAATGGGATATTTCCAATTAGCTGGATCAGGCTGAACTCAAGAAAGATGACCATGAGGTTGTTAACGACCAGGAAAATACCTACAAATCCGATAACAACTTTTGAAACATCCCACAGTTTTGCCCATTCTGGCCCTTCCTGTCTCAACAATTTGTAGTTGAAATATACTACTACAAGGAAAAGCAACTTCAATATGAATAGAGACCATACGCCATATTCTGCCATCACAAACCGGAGAAACCCGTTTTCTTCAAAACCATAATTCAGGGCATGTTGGGTAGTGAAAAAATCGCCCAGTACGTAAAAAAGGATGATGTACTTGATATCATACAAAAAATTAATGAGATCTGCCGTTGGAGATAAGTGTCCGTTTGCATTATGCATGGAACAAAATTTTTGTGGAGATGTATATATTTAGTATGTGGATTGTATGGCAAAATATGCACATATATTCACATGGCATGTACATAGAGTGAATTTCCATATTTACCTATGACCCTGAATATTCCCCAGTTGTCTTTAGTTCTCTTGCCTGGTGCTAGCTGCAAGACATGTAATCATGTGTCCGGGTTTCAAAGTTTCAACATTGGCAACAATTTTGTACTAGTAACTACAGAATAATCAACATGACAACAGAAAAGAATCCTCTTGATATAAGTGAAGCACTTCAGGAGCATAAGTCGGATGCTTTCATGATCGTGGGCAATTCCGATAATGCTGACATGTATTATTCTACTCATTTTTTTGCTTCCGACTCTTTTGCCTATATCCAGACAAAAGGAACTGAAGAGATCCTGCTGGTTTCGGAGATGGAACGTGGGCGTGCTGAAATTGAATCAAGGATTGCCGGGGTGCTTACCCTGCAAGACTGCAATTACCGGGATAAAGTTAAGGAAAGAGGAGATCCCTCTCTTGCCTACTGTGATTGCCTGGCTGATATATTGCAAAGGCACGGTGCTCGCAGGATCGTGGTTCCAAGGGATTTTCCTTATCATATCGCACAAACTCTAAAGGAGGAAGGCTTTTCCTTCGAGGCCATCAAAAGTCCGTTTCAGCAGCTACGCTCCCGTAAAAATGAATCGGAGATCGAGAAAGTGAGGGAGGTCCAGGATGCCTGCAACCTTGCAATGAAAGCTGCCGTGGATATGATTCACAAATCCGAAGAAATGGATGGAAAGCTAAACTATCATGGTTTTGACCTTACAGCGGAAAAAATTCGCAATCAGATAGATATTACTCTTCTGGAACATGGATGTGAGTCAGCAGGCACGATTGTTGCCTGTGGAATGGGTTCCGCAAATCCTCACTGGGAAGGTACGGGTGTGCTCCGGCCGGATGAACCTATTGTCATCGACATCTTTCCCCGCAGCAAGAAAAACAGGTACTATGCGGACATGACCCGCACAGTACTAAAGGGTGAAGTATCGGACAGGCTGGCGAATATGTATGAGGCGGTGCTTGTAGCCCAGCAGGTGGCAACGGAAATGGTGAAACCCGGTGTGAAATGTAATGAGATACACGGCAAGGTATGTGATGTGTTCGAGGAAAGAGGATATGATACTACCAGAAGTGGTTCAAGTGTCGGGTTTATACATTCTACTGGCCATGGGGTCGGACTGGAGATACATGAATCTCCCTATGTAGGAGAACGTGAGATCGTTCTGGAGGCAGGAAATATCATCACCATTGAACCAGGCTTGTATTATCCTGATGTGGGCGGTATTCGCCTTGAAGATCTCATACTTGTGACTGATGAGGGCTTCGAGAATCTTACCGAGATGGAAAAGATGTTTGTGGTCTAACTTCTTTGAAAAAGTTTATGTCACTTAAGAACAGGAGATAGCATATGGCAAAGATAACGCAGGATCAGGCAGAAGAGATGTTCGAAAAATACTTTGAGGCCGGCAGGATACTCTCCCAGGTAAGAAGTGAAGCAAAGGAACGAATTACGGTAGGTGCAAGCATGCTTGAGGTAGCCGAGTTTGTCGAGAACCGGGCAGTGGAACTGGGTGCTGACGGTTCCGCTTTTCCCTGCAATCTTTCCAGGAATGACGAAGCTGCACATGCAACTCCCTATGCAGATGATGAAACTCTTTTCGGGGAAGATGTAGTAAAACTCGACCTTGGTGTTCAGATTGACGGTTATATTGCAGACTCTGCCGTTACTGTAGATCTAACAGGTGATTATGGCGATCTTGTCAGGGCTTCCGAGGCTGCTCTCTATGCTGCTATCGACAATGTGAAAAGCGGTGCTAATACTGCTGATATAGGTGCTGTCATTGAAGATACCATAACATCTCTTGGTTTCAAACCCATAAGTAACCTTACCGGACATGGGCTCAGCCGGTATGTCCCCCATTCACCGCCCAGCATTCCCAACAGGAGGATAGGGAAAGGTTCCGTTCTCAAGACTGGTGATATCATTGCCATCGAACCTTTTGCGACCGACGGAGTAGGAAAAGTCGTTGACGGAACTCTTACTGAAATCTTTCAAGTAGTAAAAAGCAAACCTGTCAGATTGCCTGCTGCCAGGCAATTGCTCAAAGAACTTGAACCTTACAAGACACTTCCATTTGCAAAGAGATGGTTTAAGACCGAAAAGCTCGACTTTGCTTTGATGCAGCTTGAAAAGGCAGGAATAGTGCACTCATTCCCCGTACTTAAGGAAGCAGATGGTGGAATGGTTTCACAGGCAGAACACACAGTTATTGTTACAGATGACGGATGCGAAATAACAACGAAATGAGCAGGAGGAACTTTTTATCCCAAAAACAACCCAATTGTTTGTTCTTTTGATATCTTTTTTATTTTTTACATTGCCGGCAGGTGCCTCCTATAGCTGGGAGAATGAAATAACTGTAGATATGAACAATGTGTACTGGACCTATACCGAGCAATATTCGGGAGAGAGATCAGTGCAGTTTAAATCTTTTATAGATTCCGAATTTGGTGATAACGATAGTTTTGTTGCTGCATGGGAACTCTTTAAAGTAGATGTCTCGAGCAGAAAAATGCTATTAGCAGCAATCGAAGATGATATGGATTTGAAGATAAACGGTTCATCAGATGGCATAAACTCCATCAGTGTGGCATCAGATATCTCTATGGAAAGCCTAGGCTTGGTGGATGAAGATGACAGGATTGTCAACATCTATGAGGCTCACTATACTTTCGAGGACCCAGTAACATCTTTGGGAGAAATGATGTGGTTTTTAGGTGAACCCGACACGCCTGTTACTATCCGTTTTCCTGAAAATATCAAAGTGACATCTACTGAAGGGATTGACAATGCAACAATCGACCCGGGGAATCCTGTTTCGATAGTAAGCGGAAAATTTGGTTCTACCGGTGAAGCTGTGGTTTATTTCGAGATGGACGAGCTTCAGTTCGCAGATGAAGGGGAGCTGGAAATGGCGTCTGCTTTTCCTGCTGATTCTGATGAGCAATCTTTCAGTTCACTTGTGGACGAAATTTTTCCTGGATTCACTGAAGAATTCCTGGAAAATTTGAAAGGTAGTTCGTTAATATGATTCTCTGTCTAATATTTGAGAAAGGACGATAATTCTCATGATAATCGAAAAAATAGAACTCAACAATGGTTCGGCAGTTGGCCTGGACATGCAGATGCAAAATGCTTCTCTTATACTCATAAAAGCCGATAAGGGTTTTGTCATGTGCGGCTACCTTGATATGGATACAGCAACAGCACTCGGTGATGCGGCCGTCAAAGTAAAGGGCGTGAAAACTTTTGATGATGTACTGCAAGCTGCTGTTGTGGGTGCCACCCAGGAAGCTATCAATCTTGGAATAAAGGTGGGAATGACAGGAAAAGAAGCACTTGAACTGATGTTCTAGACGGAAGTTCAGGTTTTCTTTGTATTTTATTGAAAGGCTTTTAATATTACTTCCTGCTTCTATTGCGCTACATGCTGTATGCTTTTGAATTGTCAGGGGAACACGATGCTCTTCCCCGCAAAGAAATCATATCCTGCCTGCATGTTGCAGGTCTTGAGTTCAGGGAACATGCATATTTTGACCAGTGTCTTGTGGTCGACATATCGGGAAATGACAAGGATATCGACAAAGCTCTCCTTTATGTGGCAGAAAGGCTTGCCATGTCACATCACATAGTGAAGGTTGCGGGCATGTGTGATGTCCAGGCAGATGCCATCATCTCGACGGCTGAAACAATGGATATTTCATTACATATCGAGCCCGGCCAGACATATGTAGTACGTGCCAAAAGGATTAAGCATTCAGGAAATGTCAAAAGGGAAAAAATAGAGGGTAGGATAGGAGGCAGTATCTACAGGAAAGGTTTCAGGGCAAATCTGAAGTCTCCTGATGTTGTGTTCCGTCTCATAATGACTGACAGGGCTATCTTTGGCTCTGTGGTTGCTTCGATAGACAGGGGTGCTTATGAACACAGGTCTCCGCAGAAGAAACCTTTCTTCTACCCCGGTGTGCTCATGCCAAGAGTTGCAAGGGCCCTTGTGAACATAAGTGAAATTCGGTCCGGTGAGGTGCTCCTCGACCCGTTCAGCGGCACCGCAGGGATACTTGTGGAGGGCGGACTGCTTTCATCCCATGTGATCGGTCTTGAGGTCCGGCAGAAAATAGCCCGCGGGGCAAAAATGAACATGGACCTATTCGACTCTGACTATTCTCTACTCGTTGGCGATGCCTGCAGAATCCCCATTAAAAGCTGCACGGTGGATGCAATTGTTACTGACCCTCCCTATGGCCGCTCAGCTGCCATCAAAGCCGAGTCGCTTCATCATCTCTACTCCGGTTCTTTTTCGGAAATGTACAGGGTGCTCAAAAAAGGGAAATTAGCTGTTGTTGTGTCTGAAATGCAGGTTATCGATTTTGCAGAAGAAGTCGGCTTTTCAGTTGTAGATATCTTTACCCAGAAAATTCATGGTAGCCTTACGAGAACATTCACTGTACTGCGTAAGGATTGATTTCATTATTTTTGTTTTTCCCTTGAAAGGATACTTACTTCTTAATCTCTTCTTGTATCAGGAACCAGTAGTTTGAAAGTTGTTCCTCGTAATTCTTATGGTCTTTAAAATGTGACTTTATGTAATTCCAAAAGTTGGGACCGTGGTTAAGTTCGATAAGATGGACCATCTCATGATACACCACATATTCTATCATATCTTCCGGAAGGTGTCTCATATAAGTGTTAAAATTGAGGTTGCCTTTGGAACTGCAGCTTCCCCATTTTGTTCGCATTTTCCTGAAACGTACTGTATCTGGCTGTACTTTGAGCTCTTTTCCAATAGAGAGCACGCATATCCTTACAAGTTCCTTGAATTCATCTTCAGACCTGTTCTGTTCAAGCTCCATAGTTTTTGAAGCTGCAAGCAGGTGTTGCATGCGTATATGCCTGTTATATATCCATCTTCTGTGTCTGAGGATTATTTTCTCATGATCGGGATAATCCTTTGGGATAATCAGGTTGAATGTTCCTTCCCTGAATTCCAGCCTAGGATTCTTTATTTTCCTGTGGATAACGTGATACTTGATTGTAGCATCCTTTATATTTACATAGTGTTCCATCGCTGTGCCCGATTACCCTGCGTGTTTCTTAAAAAAAATGGGATCTTCATTCCTTTGGAATTAAATGGTCTATAACATCTGCCATTACCCGGTGGCGAACCATGTATTCATGGAATCTCTCATTAGCCCGACGTATAGAGTAGGCATCTTCATACCACTCTATGGGCTGCGGATAGATCACTTCCATAAGTGTGAGTCCGTAGGCGGGAGCGCATTCTAACCCTTCCTCATAGAATTCCGGTTCCAACATCTGTTGAAGCCATTCCTCGTCTCTTACGCCACTCCCAACCATTGTGAGCGCGGTCACTATCTTGCGTACCATATTCCAGAGGAAACTGTTTGCCTGAATATCGATTTTTGTTAATGTTCCACTAACCCTTACATCAATTTTTTCGATAGTCCTGATTGTGCTCTTGTCTCCTTCCTTGGTACAGAAATTAGCAAAATCGTGTTTTCCTACAAGAATTCTTGAGGCAGATCTTATCCTGGAAATGTCGTATTGTTCCCCGCTCATAACATAGCGATATCTTCTGCATGTGGCCCATCTTCTCGGGTCATAGTCATCCGGAACCTCGGCATGTGCCCAGGCCCATATGGCAGTAGGGAGTTTGGAATTGATCACCCTTGGAATGGCAAGGTTCGGTTTATCCGTATCAAAGGCTATGACCTGCTCTCTCGCATGTACTCCGGTATCTGTTCTGCCGGAACTTGAAAACCTGGCAGTTTTCAGGTCTTCGATTATCTCGAGTTCAGTAAGTGCCTTGAAGAGTTCACCTTCGATGGTCCCAACATCCGGCTGTACCTGCGATCCGTGATATCCTGTTCCGACATATGCAATCTTAAGTGCTACTCTCATGCCCATTCACTAGGAATCATATCTCTTTTTTTCTATAATATACTTCTCTTATGAACAAAAGGGCAATGACAAAAAGGCATCCGAACAGGAACCATACGCTTGAATGTGAAAGAAGGTCATGTGGGATCAGGCCGGAAAATGGCTGGGATGCAAGAGGTATACTGTCCGCAACTGCTTGTGATTCTCCTGCCATAGGTACTTGGCCTGGAGAACTTGAGTTGAAGCCATCTCTGATAACATCGGCCCCGCTATCAATGCTTTCCTGAGGGATAGCAGAGCTAACAGTTTCTGAATCAACCTCTCTCGGAATCAGCGTGTCATCTGATGGAGGTGCTTCTGTGATCTCATAGTCAAATTCTTCGACAGGCTCATCCATTACCGTTTCATCAAAGTAATCCGCTTCAGGCATCTCCTCCTCTATCGCATCATAAGCAATAGCTTCTTCTTCAGCAGGAGCTGATTTTCCTTTCAGAGCTTCATCAATTGATGCTTCTCCAGAAGCAGCTTCAGGGAGATCTTCGTTGATCATAGGTGCCATATTTTCCTGATATCCGGTCGA
Source organism: Methanolobus sp. ZRKC2 (assembly GCF_045291185.1). NCBI lineage: Archaea > Methanobacteriati > Methanobacteriota > Methanomicrobia > Methanosarcinales > Methanosarcinaceae > Methanolobus > Methanolobus sp. ZRKC2. The sequence continues at coordinate 2,109,758 of NZ_CP146980.1, forward strand.
CTGGAATGAACTGGCCATAGGGGCTGCACCAAAGCCCATTTTATTTGTGAGAATTTCGAGCCCTGTCGCTGCAAAGATAGCTCCTCCTGCCAGAACCAGATATTTCTTGAGCATGTCAAGAATCGATGACTTGTCTCCCTTCATACTGCCGGGAGCCACGACAATGATCTTCTGGACGGGTTCATATATTTTGATTTCCCTGCCTTTCTTGCTCCACTTTGTCTGTTTGACCTTGATGAGGTCTGCTTCGACAAGTGCATCGATATTGTACTTAATGGTAGTTAGTGGAGTTCCCATTTTTTCTGCCACATCAGTTGCAGACATGGGCATGTCGGTAAGAATTTCCAGGACTTTCATTGCCCTGTCGTTGGACAGGATTTGCGTTATTTTTTTTGACCCCTCACTAAGGGGCAGGATCAAAACTTTATCAGATCCTGTGTTTTCTTCGTTTTCTTGCATAAGGGTAGTATATAAAAAGGTGATTATATTGTTTCCTTAAGCTTCAAATCTGTTTGAAGTCTTCAGTATATGGGGTACAACTCGAAAAGTTAAAGAGTGGTGAGGACAATATGTGCTAAATTTCGGGGCCATATTTATGATTTCAAAAGAACGTATCATGGAAATAATCGGGAACTACGACCTTGACAATCTTTGTATTGCTACTGTATGCTCCCATTCAAGCCTTCAGATCTTTGACGGGGCAAGGAAGGAAGGCCTGAAAACAATAGGTATATGCGTGAAAAAGCCACCAAAATTCTATGATGCTTTTCCCAAAGCAAAGCCTGATGAGTTTATCGTAGTAGACAGTTATCAGGACATTCCCGGGATAGCCAGCGAACTGGTCGCAAAAAATGCGATAATAGTTCCCCACGGTTCATTCGTTGAATATCTGGGTTATGAAGAATTCGTTGAGCTTCCTGTTCCTACATTTGGTAACAGGGCAGTGCTGGAATGGGAATCTGACAGGGAAAAGGAGAGAGTCTGGCTTGAGGGTGCTGGCATCCATATGCCAAAAAAGATAGAACCAGAGGACATTGACGGGCCTGTGATGGTAAAGTATCATGGCGCAAAGGGTGGAAAAGGTTTCTTTGTCGCCAAGACATATGAAGAGTTCAAAGAACATGTGAATCTCGATGAGAAATATACAATTCAGGAGTTCATAACCGGTACCAGGTATTACCTGCATTTCTTCTATTCACCTTTGAGGGAAGAAGGTTACAAGCTCAGCGAGGGTATTCTCGAGATGCTCAGCATGGATCGCAGGGTGGAGTCCAATGCCGATGAGATTTTCAGGCTTGGTTCCCCAAGGGAACTGGAAGAAGCGGGCATACATCCCACATATGTTGTTACCGGAAACGTACCATTGGTAGCTAGGGAATCTCTTTTGCCATTGATCTTCGAGCTAGGAGAGAAAGTAGTCGAGCAGTCTCTGGAGTTATTCGGAGGAATGATCGGTCCTTTCTGTCTTGAGACTGTGGTAACCGATAATCTGGAAATAAAAGTCTTTGAGATATCTGCGAGAATTGTTGCAGGTACCAATCTCTATCTTACAGGTTCACCTTATTCTGATCTTGTAGAGCAGAATCTGTCCACTGGCAAGCGGATAGCTCAGGAACTCAAGTATGCAAGGTCCGTGAACCAACTGGACAAGATTTTATCCTAATAGATTTAATATTCCATTGGATGTACCGTTGCCCGGTATGTCCATGGATGTGATATTTTTGGTTTTATCCAAGTGGGATTATGATGTTATTATTGTAGGTGCCGGACCTGCAGGTCTCTTTGCGGCACATGAGCTTGCCTCTTCAAACCTTAGAACTCTTGTCATAGATGCAGGTAGGGATATTGATGAAAGAATTTGCCCTATGACTTCGGTTAAAGACTGCCAGCATTGTAAACCCTGCTCGATATTGAGGGGTGTCGGAGGTTCCGGTGCATATTCTGATGGTACTCTCAATCTGCGTCCGGATATAGGAGGAGATATAGCAGAGTTTACAGCAGATTCGGATAGTGCATGGGACATCGTAGATTATGTTGATAAGATTTTTCTGAAATATGGTGCAACGAATGACCTGTCTTCACCCCCTGCCAGTGAAGTTGAGTTCCTCAAAAGGAAAGCTGCATCTGTTGGTGCAAATTTTATCGAGATAAAACAACGTCATATAGGCTCGGACAATTCCATTGCCCTGATTTCTAATTTTAAGAAAGACCTTGAAGCAAAAGGAATAAATTTCCTTCTCAACACCGATGTTGCCGACCTGATTGTAGAGGAGGATGTCTGCCGTGGTGTTCTGCTTGCTGATGGAAAGCGATTAAGCGCACAGTTTACCCTGCTAGCTCCCGGGAGAGTTGGGTGCGATTGGGTCAACGAGCTGGTGAACAGGCATTCGATATTGTATTCTTTTAGCGGGGTTGATATCGGTGTAAGGGTGGAGGTGCCTTCGATAATAATGGACCCTATAACCCGGGTAAACCATGATCCTAAATTCCGCATTCATACACGACGCTACGACGATTTCGTAAGGACCTTTTGTACCAATGAACATGGTTTTGTTGTGAAAGAAGAGTACGAAGGTTTTGTTGCAACCAATGGTCATTCAATGCACAGGAAAGAATCTGAAAACACAAATTTTGCTTTTCTTGTGCATGTGGAACTGACCCAGCCAATGGAAAATACTATCAAATATGCAAGATCCGTGGCAAAGCTTGCAACTACTATAGGTGGGGGCAAACCGGTTCTTCAGAGGATGGGAGACCTTCGCAGGGGCAGGCGTTCTACGGAGAAACGCATCGAAAGGAACACTGTGGTCAACACTTTAAAGGATATTACTCCCGGAGATATTTCAATGGCGATGCCTCACAGGATTGTCATGGATATCATAGAGGGCCTCGAAGTTCTCAATGAGATAATTCCCGGAGTAAACTCTGACTCAACATTGCTGTATGCACCTGAGGTGAAGTTCTATTCGATAAAACTGGAAGTGGACAAAAGGATGCAAACAAGCATTACAAACATGTTCGCTGCAGGGGATGGTGCGGGCCTGTCCAGGGACCTTATTAATTCTGCAGCTACGGGGGTTCTGGCAGCAAGAGGTATACTATCGGGATAAAAAACAAGAGAGAAAAGAGGAATCTCGCATAATGATGGTTGGGTGAAGTTTGGGGTATGATACATTTAGCCAAAAAGAATTAATGCATCAGAGAGGGGAATGATTAATGCAAGAGATTCCTCCGCGCCTGTAGATATATATAGTTCTATATAAACATTCCGAACCGGCTTTTTCCTGTTTATAGGATGGTATTTTTCTTCTTAATTATCTGCAAAAGCAACTCTCAAGCATTCAAGCAATTGTTTAATTTCTTAACATATATACTAAGTTATTATAGTATTTTCTAATCCATAATACGTCTCAGGACGACATACTTATTCTCGTTCTTGAATCGGTCAGGTCAACTATTTTTACTAACTTCCCTTTCCTCAAAAAAAATGCCGTTTTTTCTATGAATGCTCAAATTAATTATTTATTGTTTCATCTCGCTAGTTTCTTTGTAACATCTAAAAAAGTTAAGCTATACATTCGCTGCACTTGTAATGTTATTGCAGCGCTTTCTTTTAACTGCTGTTGTGGATTATATTGCAGCAGTTTTAGTGAATTCTAAAAAAGGATAAATTTTCTAGCTTCTCGATAGTGATTTGATGAAAACCCATTCAGTCAGACAAAAAAATATTGCCAAAAAGATAAATCCCGAGCTCGCAATTTCCAACTGGAAAGACTGGAAATGGCAGATCAGACATTGTGTCAGGGATATAGATACTTTTGAAACACTTCTTGATGTCGAGTTCGAATCTGAAGAGAGAAAGTTGCTCGAGGAAACACTTAAGAAATTCCCACTTTCCATAACCCCGTATTATCTATCGCTTATTGAAGCCGGGGACCTTAAGAACGATCCGATATTCATGCAGGCCTTCCCCTCACCAAGTGAACTGATTGTTTCTGAGGATGACATGCATGACCCTCTTTCAGAAGACATGGACAGCCCCGTGCCGGGAATAACGCACAGATACCCTGACAGGGTGCTTCTTCATGTAAGCAATGTCTGTTCCATGTACTGCAGGCACTGTACTAGGAAAAGAAAAGTCGGGGATACGGATTCAGTTCCTGATAGGGATGAAGTTCAAAAAGGCCTTGATTATATCGCCACTCACTCCGAGGTCAGGGACGTACTTTTGTCAGGTGGGGATCCGTTCATGCTTTCGGATGATTACCTGGACTGGATACTTACGGAACTTCGCTCAATACCACATGTGGAAGTCATAAGAATTGGCACAAGGATGCCAGTGGTGCTGCCATACCGTGTAACCGACCAGCTTGTTGATGTATTGAAGAAGCATCATCCGGTCTGGGTAAATACCCATTTCAATCATCCACGTGAGGTAACTTTCTCTTCAAAGCAGGCCTTGAGAAAACTTGCAGATGCCGGTATACCCCTTGGGAACCAGACCGTTTTGCTCTCGGGAGTGAATGACTGTTATAGGATACTTAAGAGGCTCTTCCACAAACTCGTGGCAAACAGGGTTCGCCCTTACTACCTGTATCAGTGTGACCTGTCGGAAGGTCTGACCCATTTCAGGACTTCCGTTGGAAAGGGAATTGAGATCATGGAAAACCTTGTAGGCCATACCAGTGGCTTTGCGGTTCCAACTTATGTAATAGATGCTCCAGAAGGTGGAGGCAAGATACCGATACTTCCCACATATATGATATCAAGGTCAACCCACAAGGTTATATTGAGAAATTACGAAGGCATCATAACATCCTATAAGGAGCCCGAATCCTATACTCCTGTGTACTGTGACCGCAAGTGCGAGGGTTGCAAACTGCAGCTTAAACTTGATGATGCGCCGGAGTCAAAGTCGGTTGGAATTGCAAAACTCCTGTCGGATTATGACGAAACCCTCAGTCTGGTTCCGGGAGATACTGCAAGACTGGAGAGAAGGGACTTTGACGGATAAGGTAGAATCTCTGGGAAATTCCGTAATCCAGCATGGCAGTTTCAATGACAGAATCTACTTGATACATCTCTCCCCGTTGGATTATGATTCCATACTGGAAGACTTGGAGAAGATCGTACAGGAAAATGGCTACTCTAAAATATTTGCCAAAATTCCCTCCTGCCAGAAAGAGAATTTTCTTTCTTCCGGATACAGGGAAGAGGCGTATATTCCCGGTTTCTTTGATGGGAGTAAGGGTGCCAGTTTCATGTGCAAATATTTCTCGCAATCAAGGATGCTTAATGATGAAACTGAAAGTAACAGAGAAGTTTTGGAGACTGCTCTGTCTAAAAATGGTGAAGTCAAGGACATTCAACTTGCTGAGAATGCTTCCTGCGTTTTCTGCATAGAAGAAGATGTCTTCCGAATGGGAGAGATTTATCAGGATGTATTTACTACATATCCTTTCCCTATACATGATCCTTCATACTTGCTCAAGATGATGTCAGAGAATGTTCTTTATTTCTGCATAAAAGAAGATGACCGGATCGTAGCACTGGCATCCTGTGAGATGGATATTGAGAACAGGAATGTAGAGATGACCGATTTTGCAACAGTTCCGGAATGTCGTGGCAAAGGTTATTCCCTATATCTGTTGGGTGAGATGGAGAAAGAAATGTCACTCAGGGGCATGGTCATATCCTATACCATTGCAAGAGCTGCTTCCTGTGGGATGAACATTGTTTTTTCTAGGAATTATTATGAATACGCAGGTATGCTTGTGAAAAATACGAATATTGCCGGCAAACTCGAGAATATGAACGTGTGGTACAAGACACTGGGCTAAAGATGCTGCTGTCTGTCGATAGATCACACGTAGTAGATGCTATCTTTGATATTTTTCGTAACTATTTCAACACTGTAGTTCTGCACGGGTATTTCTGAAAGGAGCTTGTCGCTGATGAAGTCTGTGAGTTCGTCTTCATCATCAAAAAGCCCGAATGCCTTAATAGAATACTGTCCTGTGGTCTGGTAAACCTTGATGAACTCTTCGATTGCATGCAGTTTTTTTATGCTCGCTCTCATCTTTTTTGGTTCCATTTCAAGATTGAATATGGCAAATGTCTTTTTCCCGAACTTCTTAGGGTTGAGTAGGACAACGTAGTTCTTTATGTAACCTTCATCTTCCAGCTTTTCCAGCCTGTACCTGACACCATTTTCACTGAGACCAACTTGCTTCGCAATCTCGGAAACCGGAGTTCTAGCACCTTTTTGAAGGATAGAAAGAATCGCCATGTCTTTTTTGGTTACCATTGCAATAAAGTAATAGCTGCTTCTATTAAGATTTTCTCATGAGGATATGTTAATTATTTCGCATGGTGTTCTGTGCCGTACTGTTATTTCCAGTAGTATTATTTAGGATGATTGTATCTATGGTATGGTTTCAACTTAGCTTATAATCAAATAATCAATATCCGGTGTTAATATGAAAGGAAGAGTATGGAAATTCGGAGATGACGTCGACACGGATGCTGTTATACCTGGCAGATATCTTATTCTCAATACGCCTGAAGAACTTGCAGCACACACCTTTGAAGGTGTCAGGCCGGAGTTCGCAAAAGAGGTAAATGAAGGCGACATCATCGTCGCAGGTAACAATTTCGGTTGCGGTTCTTCAAGGGAACATGCCCCAATCGCATTGAAAGGTACAAAGATAAGCTGTGTGATTGCTAAGTCATTTGCACGTATCTTTTTCAGGAATTCTATCAACATCGGTGTGGCACTTCTTGAGTGCCCGGAGACCGATAAGATCTCCGACGGTGATGAGCTTGATGTTGATTTCGCAACAGGTGTTATTACAAACCTGACAAAGGATGAAAAATACCAGGCAACACCCCTTCCCGATTTTGTGAGGGGTATCATGGATTCAGGCGGTTTGATAGAGTATATACGCAGGATCATCTGAAATCTTTCTTATGATCCGATAAAAAATGATTATTACAGGAGAATAACATGACCCAGTATAAAATACCCGTAATACCCGGAGACGGTATCGGACCTGAGATCATTGCAGAAGGTCGTAAGGTCATCGATGCTGCAGGTGAGAAGTTCGGTTTTGACGTTGAATGGGTAGAGTTCCCACACGGTGCTGACCACTATCTTGAAACAGGTGAGCTTATTTCGGAAGATTCACTGAAGGAGCTTTCACAGTATTCTGCTATTTATCTTGGTTCTATAGGAGATGACAGGATCGCACCGGGTGTACTTGAGAAAGGTATCCTGCTTTCTGCGAGATTCTACTTTGACCAGTACGTCAACCTGCGTCCGATCAAGCTTCTGGATGGCGTATGGTGTCCTCTCAAGGACAAGACCCCTGAAGACATTGATTTTGTTGTTGTCAGGGAGAACACTGAGGACTTCTATATCGGCATAGGCGGACGTGCAAAGTCAGGCGCAAGCAAAGATCTGCTTGAGGTCAACAGGACACTCTACAATGCAAAGTTCGGTCTTGACATCGAGACTGACAGTGAGGAAATCGGATACCAGATAGGTATGATCTCAAAGGAAGGTACACAAAGGGTGCTTGAATACTCCTTCGACCTTGCTGAAAAGAGGAACAAGCATGTTTCATCAGTTGACAAGGCAAACGTCCTTTCGGATATCTACGGATTCTGGAGAGAGGAGTTTAATGCTGTCGCAGGGAAACATCCTGATGTAAAGACGGACTTCAACTTCGTTGATGCAATTACCATGTGGTTTGTGAAGAATCCTGAGTGGTTCGATGTGGTTGTAACACCTAACATGTTCGGTGACATCATTACAGACCTTGGTGCAATGGTTCAGGGTGGACTTGGACTGGCTCCCGGAGGAAACATCAATCCTGAAGGTACCAGCATGTTTGAGCCTATACACGGTTCAGCTCCTAAATACAAGGGACAGAATAAGGTCAACCCGATAGCAACTATCTGGGCAGGTGCCATGCTTATTGAACAGATTGGAGAAAAGGAAGCAGCAGATTCCATTGTATCTGCAATCGAGACAAATATTCTCGAAGCTAAAGTCCAGACCTATGATATGGGTGGCTCAGCAGGTACATCCGATGTCGGTGACGACATTGCCAGGATAGTACTGGGCAAATAATTACTTCTCTTTTTTTTGCATTCTTCGGAATGCATTTTTGTTTTCATTTTTATTCATGTTTCTATGCTTTTTCCGTAAGTTGCTTCGTTTTCATACCTCATTATGATGAGTAGGATTATATACACAAATATAGAAATGATTATATAGCTGAGGGCGGATTTTTCAACTATAATTGAAATCATATGTCAGCTGGAAGCGGAATCCTGATGTCTGTTTCACACTCGGGATGATGGTTTGTTTCCAGAAGGAAGTGTTATTTGTATGGCTAGATCAATTGAAGACCTTGAGAAAGACCTTGATACCATGAATGAGATGTTCCGCAAATATGTGAAGCTTTCATCACACTATCAGAAACAGATCGATAATGCGGAGATACCGGAAGAGCAGCGCGATGTTTTGCTTGAAAAGCTTGCCCTGGAAAATGAAAAGGTTCAGAAAGCAAAGTTGCAGATCGAGAAGTTTGAGCAAACAATCAAGGTTCTGAAGGAGTCCAGAACGAAAATCAAGGACGTTACCTCCAGAGATGAAAAGATAGATTATCTTGTTGCCTATAATTAAAAACAGCAAAGGATGTTTGTTTTCAATCCATCCTTATAATTAACCTTTGATGCGGGTTCCAAGATGAACTTTCTTCAAGGGCTCTGTTCTCTCACTTTCCTGCATGATCACATTCAGGACATTTTGGGCATCACTGCCATCCATGACAATTGTCTCAAGGTTGCAACGTTCGATTATTTTTGCAGCCAGAGGATCTACCGGTGATTTGGAGCCGGCTTTCATTTCCGTGACCATCACAGTCTTGACAAGCTCCTTAGGTGTCATGGTCTCATACTTCACCGCATCAGGATGCTGTCTCGGATCTGCAGTATATACGCCGTCTACAGCAGTAGCAATTACAAGCAGGTCCGCTTTCAGGTATTCGGCAAGTATTGCTGAAACAGCATCTGTTGTCTGGCCGGGGATAACTCCTCCCATTACAACTATCTTACCGGAAGACAATGCATCTTCAGCCTGTATATAGTCATGTGGTGTTCTTGGATATGCGGCATCACCAAGCGCAGATATCAATAGTTTTGCGTTCAGCCGCGTTATGTCGATTCCAATGTAATCACATTCTACTTCATTTGAACCTGTGCTACGTGCTACATTGATATAATCCCGTGCAGCAACCCCCCCACCGGTGACAACGACTAAATCATGCTCTTTTGAAATTTCTTTAAGTGCATCTGCATAAGCCAGAAAACTTTCCGGCTTCAGTTCCTTTGCTAGAATAGATCCGCCTACTGATAAAACGACCAACATAATAATCTTTAGTGGTTAACGCTGTCTTTGGCTTAAAAGTATCGCCATGGATCCTAAGGCTATGAGGCCAATAAGGAAGCTAAATCCCGGGATAATTGTTGAGATGGATAGTGGTCCTTTGTCCTTTGCCAGGTTTTCGCTGTGTAGAACTTCACCACTGTACAGCCCTGAAATTTTTACCGCTTCTCCGGTTTCCAGGTCTGTGGCTCCATAGTAGAAAGCTTTCATCTGGTTTCCCGTGGAATTCTCGGTAAGGGTTATCGTATGACGCCCCATTGAATAATCTATGCCCGTGAGTTCTCCTCGTATTGTGATATATTTCCCGTTATGGGAAGCAGGATCGGTATTAACATCACTGATGTTTGTTTCTCCAATGTCCTGTATGGGATAGCGTAGCACATAGGACGGATGCATGATGTCATCTCCGATGGGGTCATACCTGAATTCTCCGGTGATCATGGCCTGCTCTCCTTGAGTAAAACCACTGAATAACTCGGCTTTACTGATATCTATTTTCAATGATTGATCATCTTCTGTTATCACAGCAGATTGCTTTCCAATTTCGGAAAGGTTGCCAACAACGCTTATCTTACGATATGCCATCGTGCTGTCATAAATGGTAGGATCTTCCATGATCTTTGAGACCGGAACTACCTCAAGTTCGAATATTGAAGCGTTTGCAGAAGTGATGGTACATGCAAGCAACAGCAAGGTTATCGTTACCAGCCACATTTTACTGTTCTTTTCCAATATATCACCTTATCAGAGTTTTCCATCTTGTGAAGGGACCTGATGTTGAGGACACTTGCACCGCCATTTCCCCGGAAAATAAAAAAAGAATAAAAAATAGGATATTTCGGAATAAGCTAATCGCTTATTCCATAGCTATTGCGTCTGTTGGGCACACATCGACACATGCACCACAGTCCAGACACTCGTCTGCATCTACGACTGCAATGTTGTCGCCGTTCAAGACGATTGCGTCTGCTGGACACTCATCTATGCATGCTCCACAACCGACACATTCGCTGACAGTAATAATTGCTACCATTTTACTTTTCTCCTTTATTTTTCGATTGGTTAAGCATATTATATAAATATGCTTTATATTAGTAGTAACCTACAATCTATCATAACATAAGTAAAATAAAAAGTTATCGTTGTCTGTCTAAAGAATAGCGTTTCCATAGTTAAGTACAGGCAATTTAAACTTATCTGGCTATTTTACATTTTATTTGGGCATAACCTGACTATTAAAATATATGTTGGTTATATTAAGTAAAATTTATATCTTATTTATTCAATTTTAAACTATGAAAAAAATATTGCGGACTGATGCAATATATGAAAGTAGTGCAGTATCTTCTGTGGTTGGTGCTATTTTTATGCTGATTCTTGCGGTTCTGCTCGCAGTAATATCTTTTTCTGTTGTATATGGGAATGGCTTTTCCAGCTCACTGAGCAAAGCCCCTATGTCTGTGATTGAAGTGAAGAGCATAGAAGGTGGTGTGCCTAACAAAGTAAAGTTCAAGGAAAACTACATCGTGCTTTTGCACAAAGGTGGTGAATCCTTGCAGACGGGTAACACAAAGATAATCATTACTGGTGAGGGAAGTGCCTATACAGGGGTTTTCGGATCAGGTGGAACTACTCGATTTGGTGACATATTCATCAGTTATGACGATTTGACTACTAACGGAAAAGATTCACCATATGCCTCCCGTAATCCAAATCTTCTTGATGGGACCTGGTCTGCAGGAGAAGAACTGATTCTGAACGGATATGATAGTGCTGTTGGAAGTACTCCTTCTTCAGTACACGTTACAATAAATTGCATGACCAATACTTCGGACAACTACGGACTCAAAGATGGTAGCATTGTTATTGTCAAAGTATATGACCGGAAAACTAACAGGCTCATTGCAGAGTGTGAACACTATGTAGAATTGGCACAGTGATCTTCATCAAAACCGTTTAAGTAATGTGAGCTCATAGGGGTAGTGCAATGAGTGCTAAAAGCGGTTACATGAGGTACTTCCCTAAGACTGCCTGCTATCCCAATCAGCAGGATGCCATGGATAAGATACATGCTGCACTGATGAATCAGGATATCATCCTTTTTGAGGGTGCATGTGGCACGGGTAAGACTCTCAGTGCACTTGCTCCCTCCTTGCATGTGGGAAAGCAGCTTCAGAAAACCGTTATCATTGCTACAAATGTGCACCAGCAGATGGTGCAGTTTATTAATGAAGCTCGTGAGATCAAGCAATCCAATGATGTAAAAGTTGCTGTTGTCAAGGGTAAAACTACCATGTGTCCTAATGGGGTTGACTATGACGAATGTTCCCTGAAAAGAGAAAACACTTTTGAGATGCTTGAGCTTGAACGCGAAATTGCTCTGAAAAAGCAGGAAATGAAGTCTGCAAATGAAAATTACAAACGTTCCCGTGATCCCGCACTGATTGCTTTGCGTGATGCTCTAGCAAAGGAACTGGATGTTGCGGAAGAGAAAATCAAGGATGTCAGGAATCGTTCCTGCAGTTATCTATATGAGGTCCTGCGTAGCGACAGTGAGTCTTTCAGACAGTGGCTCTTTGCGGATGTGCGCACACCTGAAGAAGTCAATGACTATGCTTTCCAGAAGGGTATGTGCGGCTACGAGCTGCTTAAACGTGAACTTAAACATGCTGACTTTGTCATATGCAATTATCACCATGTACTTAATAGTGACATCTTTTCGACAGTTCTGAACTGGCTGGAAAAGGAACCTCAGGATGTCATTACTATTTTCGACGAGGCCCACAATATAGAATCTGCGGCAAGGTCACACTCTTCGCTTACAATTACAGAACATACTATCGAAAAAGCAATCTCCGAGATAGAAGCCAATCTGGATCAGATGCCTGATGGCGGTTCGCATAATCTCTTCAAGATACTCCTGAACCTGATGCAGGATACATATAATTCCCGTTTTAAGTTCGGTGAACGTGAAAGGGTTGGAAAGAACTGGTACGACATGCGCATAAGTGATCCTTATGAACGTAATGATATGATTGCCGGTAAGTTCCTGAGACTTGCAAAGGAAGCCGGATTCGGGGATGAAGAAGGAATACAAACGACACTCTCCGAGGCAAGTGCTTTTGGTTCGATGCTTGATGACAATTATCGTGAACAGTACAAGAAGGGCCTGAGCAAGATACTGAAGCGTTCCCATATTCGGTATGCTGCAGATTTTCTTTCTTCTTACCTTGTGCTCTCGAACAACCCGAATTATTATCCTATCCTGAACGTAAGACGGGACATGGACAATGAGATATACGGCCGTCTGGAGCTGTTTACATGCATCCCGAAAAACGTCACTGAGCCACTTTTCGATTCTGTTTTCTCGGCCATACTCATGTCGGCAACCTTGAGGCCTTTTGATATGATAAAATCAACTCTGGGAATTGGCAGAGAGATATGTGAGATAGCCTTTGGGACTTCGTTCCCGGAAGATCGTCGTCTGACCATTGCTGCCTCCGTCCCTCCGCTTTTTGCCAAAAGCCGGGATGATCCCCAGACATTACAGGCTGTAGAAGAGGTCTTGTTTGATGCTGTGGAGAACACCCAGGGAAATGTTATCATCTTCTTCCAGAGTTATTTCGAAGCAAAGCGTTATTATGGTAAACTAGATGCGAATTTCAATATCCCTGTTTTCCTTGATGAGGTGGGCGTGTCTTCCCAGGAAGTAAGGGAGGATTTCTTCCGCATAGGTGAAGAAGGCGGTAAAGCGGTGCTGATATCCTATCTATGGGGTACTCTTAGTGAGGGAATCGATTACCGTGACGGAAGAGGCAGGACTGTTATCATCGTAGGTGTCGGATACCCGGCTCTCAATGACCGGATGAATGCGGTTGAGTCTGCCTACGACCATACTTTTGGATATGGTGCCGGCTGGGAGTATGCCGTGCAGGTGCCGACAGTCCGAAAGATACGGCAGGCAATGGGAAGGGTTGTACGCTCTCCTATGGACTATGGTGTAAGGATTTTGCTTGATGGTCGCTTTCTTACAGATGCACCCGATAAGTTTGGCAAATTTTCAGTATTCGAAGCTTTTCCTCCGGAAGAGAGAGAAGAGTTTGTTGATGTCGAACCGGATAGGGTAAAATATTCTCTTATGAATTTTTTCCAGGATAATGCTGAAAGCACATCCTGATGTTTTTAGAATTTTCAGATACGTTTTTTTATTATGAGAGTCTATACTGAATAGGAGAATGAATATTTTTCCTTTTAAGGGGTTATCTAATGGCAGTTGAAGACATTATTAAGGATATTTCTTCGGAACTGGAAAGACTTGTGAACACAAAAACCGTTATCGGAGATCCTACTACTTTCGGAGATACGACTATTATTCCTGTCACCAAAGTTTCCTTTGGTTTTGGAAGTGGTGGCGGTGAAGGCAAAAGAACTGATAAGGAAGAAGGATTTGGTGGAGGAGGCGGTGCAGGTGCAAAGATTGAACCTGTAGCATTCATTGTGATTTCTCCCGATGGTGTGAATCTGCTTCCTATTTCCGGCAGGGGTGGACTTGAGCAGGTTATGGAATCCGTCCCAGGTCTACTTGATAAGGTTAAGTCTATGACCTGTAAGTCAAATAAGGGAAAAGGAGAGGCAAAGTCCGAAAAATCAGATGCTGGCCTTGCAACTGATGAAGCGAAAACGGAGTCTTAATCCTAGTATAATAAGTGAAAGAAGACCACAGCATGTCTTCTTTTTGTATCTGATATTTCTTTATTGTGTGGGGCGGTAATGCTTTTAGAAATAATTGTAGCTTTGCTGGTAGTTCTGTTACTCCTGATTTTATTCGTATCGTTCCATGTTCTGCTGGTGCTCGACAAACAAGGCAAAGATTTCCAGTACAGGATACTTATCAAATGGCTTTTCATAAGTTATTCCCTGAAACCGGAGAGGTTTATTGGTAAGGGTGAAGTTCCGAAAAAGAAAGCTGTTCCCAAAGCAAAGCCTGAAGAAAAAGTTGCTGAAAAGCCAGTATCAAGGGAAGAAAAAAGGGAAGCTGAAGAAGAAAAGAAAGCCGCTGAGCCGGAAAGGTGGAATGTCACCAATGTAATTAAGCTTCTCAGGTTATTGACAGTGCCTGTTATCAGGCTTCTTGAAGGCATACTCGAAGCAATCAACATCCATAAACTGAAACTGGATATGAAGTTTGGCCTTGCTGACCCTGCGGACACCGGCATGGCGATTGGTTATCTATATGCTTTGAGAGGTTATCTTGAACATCAGTATGAAAGGGTCAAATTATATGCAGAGCCTGATTTTGTTGAAATGATGCTTGATTTCAATGTTATCGGCGATGTCAAGTTCAGGATCGCAAACCTGCTACCGGCAATTCTTAAGTTTATCTTCAACAGAGATGTGTTGAGGGTTTCATGGGCACTGATAAGAAAGAAGGACATCCCTGACCCAAGCTGATTTTTCAAGTGCTAATAGTTTAATAGTATGTTGAACTGATAGACATTAGCATGATCAGAATAACGTCTCCTTCCAGGTTACACCTTACACTAATAGATATGAATGCATCATGGGGCCGAATAGATGGTGGTGCAGGCATATCCCTGGAATCTCCTCATATAACCATATCTGCGGAAAAGTCTGAGGCTATAGAGGTTATAGGAGAATCTCTTTTAAAAGAAAGGATAGAGGCTGCAGTAAGGAATGTCCTTCCCGAAGGGCAAGGGATACGAATTATTATTGAAGAGGATATGAATACCCACGTGGGTCTTGGTTCAGGGACTCAGGCTTCCCTTTCGGCTGCTGCTGCTGTTAATGAGTTGTATGATCTCGGGATGAGTGTGCGTGATCTCGCCATTGCAGTGGGACGTGGTGGTACTTCGGGAATTGGTGTAGCATCCTTTGAATCAGGTGGTTTTATTGTTGATGGAGGGCACCGATTTTCCGATAAGGGCTCTTTCTCTCCTTCTTCAGCAAGCAGAGCTGATCCGGCACCGGTAATTTTCCGACATGATTTTCCGGATTGGAATATTGTTCTTGCTCTTCCTGATACCCAGGGTGCCCATGATGCAAAAGAGGTTGACATTTTCCGCAAGGTATGTCCCATACCTCTGAATGAGGTTCAGGAAGTTTCTCATATTATTCTTATGAAAATGATGCCTTCAATAATTGAAAATGATATTGAGTCATTTGGCCATGCCGTTAATCACATACAAAGTCTGGGTTTTAAGAGACATGAAGTGAAGCTGCAGCATCAGGCTGTGAGGGATGTGATGGCACTGATGCAGGAATCCGGTGCATATGGAGCGGGTATGAGTTCCTTCGGGCCTGCAGTCTATGGAATTGTGGACAATAAGGAGGATGCTGCTTATGTTATGGAAGACGTACAGGATCATCTTGACAGGACTATCGGTGGCAGGGTCATAGTAACAAAGGCAAACAATTCAGGTGCAGATATAAGGGAGGTATGAACCATGACTTTGGAATTTACAGCATGGTTTGGCAGATTCACTTTTGATGAAGAGGGAGAACTTATCGATTGTGAGCCTTTTGAAAAGGATCCTGACAAACTTGCAGAACGTCTTCTGGAGCTACAGGAAAGTGGCCAGAGTATTCCTGCTACTGCTTCTGACCTGAGACAACTGGCCTTTGATTGTGGTTTTGTAGAACTGGATGAGGATTATGACATCCTGCTGAGGGATGTCTGTATCAGGGCAGCTAAAAGCCAGATATCCAGTACAGATACCGATGATGTACGTATCGTGCATGCAGTTGAGGCGCTTGATGATATTGATAAGAATGTAAATGAGCTCAGTGAGCGCCTGCTGGAATGGTATGGTGTCTATTTCCCGGAACTGGGGCTTACCGGAGAGCCACTGGCAAGATTTGTGCTGGCCTTTGGTTCACGTGCTAATGTGCCTGAAGACCATGCGCTATTTGAAAAGGCATCAAAGTCAATGGGAGCAGAACTCTCTTTTGCAGATGAGGAACTGTTGAGAGCTTTTGCTTCAAACCTATGCAGTCTGTATGATACCCGCAGGCAGATTGAAAGTTATATTGTAACAGGTATGGGCTCCCTGGCACCAAACCTTACAGACATTGCCGGGGGTCTTCTGGGAGCCAGGCTCATAAGCATTGCAGGAAGCCTGCAGAGACTTGCAAGTTTTCCTTCCAGTACCGTGCAGGTAATAGGTGCTAACAGGGCACTGTTTAAGCATTTACGTTCAAACACGCCGTCGCCCAAACACGGTATCATATTCAATAACATCATCATCAAAAACGCACCCTGGTGGCAGAGAGGTAAACTTGCAAGAGCTTTTGCCTCGAAGATAAGCCTGGCTGCGAGGACTGACTTTTATACCGGTGAAAAGGATCCTTCCATCAAGGAAGAACTTGAGAAGAAACTTACTGCGATTCGAAATGCTAATCCGTCTCCGCCGAAAAAAGCATCAAAGCCTAGGGGTAAGTCTTCAGGAGCAAGAGGCAAAGGAAGAAAGAAGAAAGGAGGCAAACGTTAATGTCAGTTGAAGAATTGAGTGACGGCATATTTCAGATCGATATCGACGACAGGAAGGTACTTGCTACCAGAAATCTCATGCCGGGTATCAGTGTTTACGGCGAGCGTCTCATAGAAGAGGAGGGTGAAGAGTACCGTCTCTGGGACCCAAGCCGTAGTAAGCTTGGAGCTATGGCATTGAAGAAATTTGAGATTCCTCTTACATACGATTCCACTGTATTATATCTTGGTGCAGCCTCGGGTACAACCGTGAGTCATGTTTCGGATATACTCCGGGACGGCCTGGTCTACGCAGTCGAATTTTCTCCCCGTACCATGCGTGATCTTATCCAGCTCTGTGACCAGCGCCCAAACATCATCCCTATACTTGCGGACGCCAACAAACCCCAATCATATGCACACATTGTTGAAAAAGTGGATGTTATCTTCCAAGATGTTGCCCAGCCCAACCAGGCAGAGATCGCAGCTATCAACTCGAAATATTTCCTTGAAGAGAATGGTCATTTGATGCTTTCCATCAAGTCAAGGAGTATCGACACCGTAGCCAGTCCCAAAAAGATATTCAAGGACGAGGTTCGCAAATTAGAGACCGACTTTGACGTGGAATTTGAGGTGCTGCAGAGAAAAGAACTTGAGCCGTTCCATGAGGACCATTTGGGTTTAGTGGCTCAGATGTTTGTGGATGAAGAATAGGGATTATTTATCTTCACTACTTTTTTGTTCTATTTTTTTAAGTCCTTCTGTACTTAGTTTGACAATAATATCCCATTTATTTTCATTAGCTTTCTTCAATAGTGCTTTGAGTGCTTTCTCTGCTTCAGTCTTTGCCTCTTCAAGTTCTTTTTCAGCTGCTTTAGCCCCTACATCTCCAAGTTTCTCTGTAGCAGTCTTTGCAGCTATCCCAAATTTAATTGGAGCGGCTTTTATGCCCACATCTCCAAGTGCTCTTGCAGCTACTGCTGTGGAGGTTTTTAGTTTATTTTCGGCAGCTTTTATGCCCACATTTCCGAGTTCTCTTGCAGCTACCATTGCAGCTATATCAAGGTCATTTTTGATGGATTCTGTTCCTACAATTTGAAGTGTGAATGCAGCTACTTGTGAAGTTGCTCCTAATTCATTCTCAGCTGCTTTCGTCCCCATATACCCAATTGATTTTAGAGCTTCTGCTGCGGCATTTCCAAGATTTTTTTCAGCTGCTTTTGCCCCCTCGTCCATCAGTGCTGTTAAAGCTGCTTGTGCTTCATCTTCATAATTTTTTTTAATAGCTTTAGCCCCTACTTCTCCTAAAGCTTTTATATTTTGTTGTAAAAGATTTTCAAAATCTGTTTCTGAAATGTTTTTGCCTATAATTTCAAGTGCATCTATTGTCTTCAACACAGCCTTTGAAAAACCGTTATTGCATGCTTGGGTTCCTATTCTTTCAAGGTTAACAATTGCAGATAAAGTAGAGTCTTCATTTTGCTTGTTTAGGGCTTGTATTCCCAATCTTTCAATATGTAAAGTTATATGATTGGATAACTTTGCTTCTTCTTCGCTTTCAAATTGAGTGTTTTTAAAAATAAATATTATTGAATTTGCTATGGAAGTGAGTCCATTTCTTGCAGTTTCATAGTCATTTCTTTCGAGAGCCCTATTTATCATGTCAATTATTGGTTGAATTGTGTCTCTATCTTCTATTTCTTCATCGATTTTCAATGATTCAAGAATATTTTCTTTTGTAATATCTTCTGATAGCAATTTAATCACAGTCGAAGGCTTCAACAAATCAAGAGTCTTCAACATATACGGCACCAGACAAATGAAAGCAAAGAACCCCATAAAATAAGCAGTGAAAATGGCGCCCTCCGTATAATTACTCAAAACACCAAGCCCGATGATCTTAATCAGTCCCAGTCCGTAGAAGATGGTAATAATGTAGATGCTCAGAAGTATCCACATATCGGGTTTTCTTTTGTAAACATCGATGACCCTTGCGGAATAGGATTGGGCTGCAAGCTGCACGGCTACAAGGCTTAGTGTGATCACCAATGCGATGACGGCTGCGAGACTCTGGACTAGGGCGCTGAGGAGATAACGCTCGTTATCGAAGAATCCCATGTCATTTAGCTGTGTGGTGTTGTATTGGGTGTAGATAGTATTGTTTAAGATACTGAAATCAGGAAATAGAGCTCTGAAAATCAATATTACTGCTCCAAATACTGAAAGTACAGCAATAAGTAGAACAAAATAAAATACTATTCTGTTTGGCCATGATGGCTTGTCTAAATAATCTATCCATTTTTTTGCTAGCATTCCAACATAAAGTAGACAGTTTTAACAAATAAAAAATTATTGAAGCAACAAGCAACTTATACATATGAAAATAACATATTACTCAGAAAAGACCTTTCCTGAGATTACTATGCCAGCCAAAAAAGATGTCGGAACTTACAAACAAAGGCTCCATGAAATGTTGCCGGAGTTGAAAGAGGAATATAATGTAAGTTACATAGGTCTTTTTGGGTCCTATGTGCGCGGAGAAAATTCGCCGGAAAGTGATCTTGATGTTTTGGTAGAGTTCAGCAGTGCTCCTACTCTTTTCCGCTTTGTAAATCTTGAAAACTACCTTTCAGATAAATTAGAAGTCAAGGTGGATCTTGTCATGAAAAATTCACTGAAACCTAACATCGGTAAATACATATTAAGAGAAGTTGAAGCTATTTGAGGTGTTAGAATTCGGGACATAAAGGACTATGTGCAGGACATATACAATGCTATGGATGCAGCAGAGGACTTTGTCAGTGATTGTACCTATGAGGAATTCAGTGGGGATATCAAGACACAATATGCTGTGATACGCGCACTTGAAATTATAGGAGAGGCTGCGAAGAATGTTCCTGAGGACATAAGGCAGAAGTATCCCGCTGTTCCCTGGAAAGACATTGCTGGTATTAGGGACAAGTTAATCCATGCTTATTTTGGTGTGGATCTTGAAGTGGTATGGCTTAGTGTGAAAGAAGGTATTCCTGAAGCAAAACCTTTGATAGAGAATTTATTAAACGAACTCTAAACTTCATTCATTATACTCTTGTAATCCTCAACATCCTGTTCCCACCTTTCTGGAACTCATAATCCACCTTCTCCTCACGGACAGAATATCCTTTTTCAGAAAGGTAATCAACCACTTCATCAACATACAAAGAGCGTCTTGAGTTCAGGTCAAGCAATGGGAAAACTCTTACTTCTCTTGCAACCCTTAGAAGTTCGTCCATTGCCTGAAGATGGAAGTCAAGAGATAGCTGTTCTGAGTACAGGAACAATAAATGTGATACAAGCACCAGGTCAAAAGAATCATCTATGAACGGCAACTCCGGTAGCTCCCCTGCTATATAGCGTCCATGCAGTTTACCTGCTTCGAAGTCATCGAGAAATAGCTTCATGGATTCCATACGTATTTTTCCCAGCTCTTCAACTGAGGGAATACTCTCCCATACAAACTTATCCTGATTTGCCCTAGTCTGCTCAAGTACTTCGGTATAGGTCTCATCTATTCTTTTTTCAATAATATCCCTGTCAAAATTGTAGACCGGATCAACAGATACGACCGTTTTTCCTTCTTGTGTCATTTCACAGTTAAAACTGGCAGGCCCGTCTCCGCATCCAAGAATAGACCTGTCCAAGTCCTCATCGCTTAGGTTGAACATGTCGATATATTCCTGGAAGGAGCGACCCCAGGGAACGATATTCTTGTATTCGACAGACATGAAATATTCATTATCCCAATACCAGATAAAACAGACGATGGAATTTTTTATGCTTATTGTAACAATTATCAAGAAAGCATATATGCCTTCGAAAACTAGCATTTAATAATGATTGGAGTCGGGGTACTGGAAAATGCCGAGGGGTCTGTAGCGTATGTTCTTGTGTTTATACTGGCAGCGATTCCCTGGATTGAGCTGCTTCTCGTCATTCCGGTAGGGGTTGCCATTGGCCTGAACCCTCTGGCTGTTGCAGTGCTTGCAGCTACCGGGAATCTGGCAACAGTCTATCTTCTGGTTTTTGCTCATGATTCACTAAGTTCTTTCTGGAAAAAATTCCGGTTAAATGATAATGATACGGAGCCTGAAGGAAGAAAAAGAAGAGCAATGCGAACATGGGATACCTATGGCTTGCCAGGACTTGCAATGATAGCACCCATTGCTACAGGTACGCACCTTGCTGCCCTCATTGCTCTTAGTTTGGGGTCCAGGAAATATTCGGTGATCCTGTGGATGAGTTTGAGTATTCTACTATGGACCGTGGTGGTTACAATAATCTCATATTATGGAATTGAAAGCTTGAAGTGGTTTTTAGGTTGATGGCAATGTAGAATAAAAAATCTGGGAGGCATTGCCTCCCTCAGGCAATTGTTACATTGGTGCCATTTGACTCAGCAACGACCTCCGGGTTGTAGTATGAGTAAGCTCTGCTTTCAGATACTATAGCCTTCACAGGGAACAATGCTTTAACCTGCATGTTGAACCTGATCTCTTCGCCGGGCTGCATATCATCGATGTAAAGTATTACTTTGCGTCCTGCGATTTCGTATCTGGTAATCATGCCATCTTCCTTGAGGGACTCAAGACTTGATGAAACGGGTGTGAATCCGGTAGGAACCGCGATATCCACTATCATCATTCCGCTGGAACTTACTGAGCCATCGATTCCCTGGATTCCATTGTACTTCAGACGGGTGTTTACGGTCACTATATCGTTCACTGCAACATCAGTAGAATCATACTCCACGTCAAGCTCTATCTCCTTCTGCTCGATGACTTCAGGTAAGATTACATTGAAGCGCCTGACAAGTTGGTAATTCAGTTCTCCTGTGCCTTCAAGATCAAGCTTTACCTTCGATGCGTTTTCCGGAATTTCCACGATTTGCACAACATCAAAGTTTTCAGAATTTACGTTGATGGACTTGATTTCTTTGTCATCTGCAAGCACGCTAACCGTAGCATCGATATCTCTGCCCGCGTTTGCCGCAGCGGTCATCAGTGCCCTGAATGCCATAACAGTATCCTGGGTACTGGAGAATCCTCCATTGGAGTTACGCTGTGCAGCTATCCACTTCAATGATGAGCTTGCTGTGGAATGCTTGCCTTCTATTAAGACAAGGGTTGCATAAGCGGTTGTCTCCACGTTCTTGCTTGATGGCGCAATAAAGTGGTAGCCTTCGTGCTCATAAGGCCTTTCCACAGCACCGTCACCGTATCCCCAGTAAGTTCCGTCATCGTCCTGTTTGGCAATTTCCAGCAGGTCGTTGAGGGCCTCATCAGCGAATGGGCTGTTAAGTTTCTGAAGAGCAAGGGTACCGATTGCAAGGGCATATGGATCGTCCTGATCTGCAAGATTGTCCTCAAGGTACTTTCTGGCATCAGCCATAACTGTGGGGCTGGCAGAGCCGTATTCATCAAGTGCCAGGGTTACATACGCTGTCAATGCGTAGGTGCCGCTGACACCTCCCATCATATCTTGATGTATCACAAAGCCCACAGGCTCCCAGGAACCGTCAGGTTGTTGGTGTGATTCGATCCAAGCGGAGGATTCTGCAAGGATGTTCTCATCAATTGTTGTCAGGTCCCTTGCACCACTGAACTGTGACAATACGAAGGCTGTCAGCCAGAGGCTGCCTTCAGGATCGCTCTCTCCGAATGCGGAAAATGATCCGTCACTGTGTCTGTATGTAAGCTCTCGCTGGTAACCTGTGACGATGTACATTTCAGCCTTTGCCTTCAGTTCAGGGTTATCCTGTCCTGTGGCTTCAAGGTAGCGCAGCACCTCAACATCAGTAGAGAAGAGCATCATGTTTTGCTCTCCACACCCGTATGGCATACCAAGCAGGTTATCCACACCGTTTATGGTCTGGGCTACTATGCTCGGAGTAAAGCTCACAAGTACCTTGCCTGAATCCGGGACAATATCTCCCGGAAGGGTCGGATCAAGTTCCACAGAATTATTCTTCAGCACTCCGTTGTCCACAATCTCCCTGGTTGCGCCTTCCGGTTCGATGATGATATCTTTGCGGACCGCATCAGCTTTTTCCGTAGTCTGTCCGGTGATCTCGATCAACTGCTTTCCAACTTCTGTCGGGCGGATAGTAAAGCTTGCATGGGCAACACTATTTGCTTCTACAGGTACTTCCTGCACATCGCCACCAACAATTTCAAACCAGTCTGCACCTGAGAGTGTAATCCTTACTTTCTGTTCCCTGTCAAGATAATTGTAGACCTGCACCTGTACAGGGAATTCTTCCCCCCGGGTTACAGCATATGGCAGGTCGGGGTCTATAAAGAAGTCCTGAAACACTGTCAGGCTTGATTCGGAAATACCGATGCCCTCCGGGCCAGATGACACTGCATGTAGTCTCCATGTTGTGATACTGTCGGGTGCTGTCAGGTCAAGACTGGCAAGCCCGCTGTCATCTGTAAGTAAATCCGGCATCCAGACCCATGTTTCAGGGAATAACTGGCGTACCCTTTCCACTTCTGCAAGGGGCTCCGCACCTCCCTGAAAAGTTTCTTCTTCCATAACTTCTTCATCAACGTCCATGGCCATTTCGGGAACCGCTGCTTCCATCACCATGTCGTCAACAGCCATTCCTTTCCCGAAGACATTAACTCCTCCATCAAGTTCATATCTGGTGGGAGATTTCGGAACATTGATTCCAGGGGATGCCATGACGGTAACACCTGAATTTTCAAGTATTTCATGTGCTCCCTCCTGATACCATACAGGATGGGATTCTGCCTGCGGTTCCATGAAGCGTCTTTCAAGTTCATCAAACACCTGTTTGAGGTTGAGCCTGCCCTCGCTTAGTGCATATACCGACTCGTCAACGATGGAAAAGCCAATCATGGATTTACTGCCTGCATCAAAGTCAACGGTAACATCAGTTCCCGGTTCCACTGATTCGCTGTCAAAGGAACTGGAAAGGTCTATCTGCGTGGAGAACTGCACATCAAAGGGCAGCGCATCCACGGAAACCTCACTATTGGGATTGATAGTGTACGCCACAATCTTGGCCTGAGGGCTCATCTGTGGCGTCACAGGGATACTGATGTCTTGCTCGCTGCTCGTTGCCGAATAGACTGTCCTGCCGTTGGCAAATACATCATAGAACACGGTTCCGGCATTTGTGGAGTAGACTCTGAAGGAAATCGTATCCCCCACCTCGGGAACTCCTTCACTGGTCTGGCTTATGTGAATAAAGCTTGCACTTGGTGAGTAAACAGCCCCCATCTCTTTATAGACAGATGCTTCATCTGCCCAGGCATTAAGGTGAACTGATGCAGTTGATTCGGGTATTTCATATGTAACAAGTACAACACCGTTGCTGGTCGATATGGTATCTTCCTCTTGTGTTTCGTGGTAGGACTCATCTTGGAAGTTTGCGTTGATTGTTACTTTAGTATCCACAGGATTTCCGCCGGGATCTTTCGTAACCACAAGCACCTGGAGAGGCATGCCCGGCTTTACGTAATTAGACTCCGGTATCAATTGCAATACCAGGGGGGAGCTGGCAACGGTTAATAATTTGTTACTTGTCTCGCTGTGGTTGCCTGTATCTGTGACAGTAACATTGAGCATCAGGCTTGCCTGACCCCCGGCACCGTATGTACCTGCAGCGTATTCCACGGCTGGAAGTTCGAATTCAACTGAACCTTCCTCAAGTTTTCCGTTAAATGTCGCGTACTGCTCCCATTCCCCTACATAGCGTAAAGCTTCAACAAGTACTTCTCCTTCCACATCCTTACCGAAGAAGTAGTTTGCAGAGACAGTACCCGTAATCTTGTCAGATACAAGGAACCATTCCTGTGGTGTGCTGAGGGATACATCGAATTTTGGCAACACATATTTGTCCACCTGGATATCAACATTGGACATTGATTCTCCTGCTGTTGCGATTATTTTCCATGTGCCCAGATTAAGTTCAGAGGCAAGTGGCATGTCGAAGGAAGCTACACCGTATTCATTTGATCTTAGCTCTTCCTTGAATACCTTGATTCCTTTAGCGTCTGTTATTTCAAGGGTTATATCCTGCTCGACCGGCACAAGGTTGTTGTTCAGTGAAAGAACTCTGCCATGTACTGTCTGGCCCGGTTTGTATATGGGCTTGTCAGTCTCGATAAAAAGTGGATTGTTTTTTACCACTTCTACCGTGGCTGTAAAATTACGTTCATATCCTGCAGGTTTTGCAGTGAGTACATAGCGTCCTTCTTCAACATCCGGTACTTCAAAGGAGGCGACTGAATTACCTGATTCGGATGTGGAAACCTCTGCAAGTGGTATTTCATTGTGATTCTCGTCTGTTAATGTATACTCGATACACCTGCTTACTGGCTCCCCGTCTTCAAAGGCTGCCATTGTGACCGAGCTCTCTCCTCCTGAGTAGAGCATCTTTGGGGCGAGTATGAAGAATTCGTCACCTGAATCTGCAAACTGCCCAGTACAGGGCTCGGCCTGATTAGAAGAGAGTTCTCCGTTTTCGGTATCATTTCCGATACACCCTGAGAACAGGGAGAATAGTATCAATATACAAAGTAACAGTGATTTTAACCTGGTTTGTTTAATCTTCATTTTTCTACCACACCCGACATCAGATCAGGAATAATGTTCGTGATAGAATGTAAGGAACACGAGGGTATATACCTTGCTTAAGCTTCAAAGATGTTCGAACTTAAGTTGATTGATGAGGTTTGATTCTAAAAGAGAAATATATGAAATTCTATGTTCCATTTTCTTCTAATATCAATTTGCACTGTAGAACCAAGAGCAATTATTCGGGAAAATTCATACTTCACTGTATTTTCTTGATTTGAATCAGGATAACGCCAAAAATCATAGACAGACTTTCCCATATTCCCAATGCAGGTGTCTGCTTGCTACCAATTTTTGAATCTAGCAATGTCTGATTCCTAGTTTCATAGGTTTTTTGTTCCTGTTTAGGCTTATGAATCTCTTTCTTTGTTTCATTATCAATATCATAAAAGTAGAAAGGAAATTCTGTAAAACCTATCATTGAAGTTTGATTTGTAAGAGTAAATACTACAGGCACATCCTCAATACCATTTTCAAGTGCATATCTTTCTACAATGCTGTATATCTCATTGAGGTAAATTTGTGAATATGTTATTTCTTTTCTGCCATCATCATATAGCTCTATCCAAAAGTATCCACGAGTTGGACTGGATCCATACTGGATGACAGATCCATTCGGGTAAAAGTTTGTTTCATCCCATGATTCATCCCTGATATTCCTCAATTTAGAAGTAAATTCATTCAAATGGCTTGCATTTTGAATATCGGGAACCTTTCCGTAAGCTTTCAGGACAGCAGGGTCATATATAGGACTTGCAGGATCAGTACAGTTTGCAAGTTCATATTTTGATATTTTTGCTATTTTCGGAAATGCATCTGGACTACTGTTGTACATTACACTTGATGCAGTTGCAAGCGAAGCTCCCACAATCAAGATAACAATAGCAATCAACAAATAATTTGTTTTACGCATACCTTTATTTTTCCATTTAGTGAATGCATTATTTCAGACTGTAATATGTATAGGATATTTTATTTTTTATTTATTCGTTATGATCATCAGTTGAACTATGAAATGTCTAGACGCAAAAAAATTAAATCATCAAAGTCAAAAA
This sequence comes from Methanolobus sp. ZRKC2, assembly GCF_045291185.1. Lineage (NCBI taxonomy): Archaea > Methanobacteriati > Methanobacteriota > Methanomicrobia > Methanosarcinales > Methanosarcinaceae > Methanolobus > Methanolobus sp. ZRKC2. Next base: position 2,136,396 of record NZ_CP146980.1, read on the forward strand.
TGTATAAATAAAATGAGTTAATGTTGCAGATTCTGGCGGAACCAGCAAATCAAGTCTTATTATCCTACTAATTTTTTTGTAATCTCCGCAACATGCTTCCCCTGGAACCGTGCAATACCCAGCTCATTCTCGCTTGGCTGTCTGGTATCTGGGCCGTTGCCGGCAATGGTTGAAGCTCCATAGGGGCTGCCTCCTGTGATCTCTGTGAGAATGGATTGTCTTTCTTCCGAATAGGGTACGCCTACGATTATCATTCCGTGGTGCAGCAGGGTTGTGTGAAAGTTCAGGATGGTGGATTCCTGGCCTCCGTGCTGTGTAGCACTGGATGTGAAAACACTGCCGACCTTGCCGATGAGTGCTCCTTTTACCCAGATTCCTCCTGTCCTGTCAAGGAAAGCACGCATCTGTGCAATCATCATTCCGAACCTTGTGGGAGTACCAAAGATTATGGCATCTGCTTCTTCCAGATTGTCGACTGTTGCAACCGGAATGTGGCTAAACATCTTTTTTGATTCCGTAGCTCCCATCTTCTCGAGTATTTCGGGAGTAAAGGTTTCCTGAACCTGATAGAGTCCTACTTCCGCACCTTCGACTTCCCTTGCACCCTCTGCAACTGCTTCGGCCATTTTGTAATTATGCCCGAAAAGGCTGTAAAATATAACATTGATTTTCATCATTTCCCCTTCCCTGATTAGTCGCAACTGTATGCGCTATCGTTATCCAGGTTATTATGGGGTAATTACCGGATAAATAGCTTTCCGGGTTCTATCCCAACAGATGATTTTAAATAGCAAATGTTAGATATATATAACATATTATTATTGATATCTAACATTATGTTAGAATTACATATGGTGAAATCTATGGAAAAACTGGAAAGATATTCAAAACTAGCATATTCAATAGCTCTTCTCCTGATAATGTCCGGAGTGGCTATGCTGGCGTTCTTTGAGAAAAATCAGGAACTATCACTGGCCCTCGTAAACGCAGGAAGCATTATAATCTTCGTGACTTTTGTCAGAGGTAGAAGACGCAGCAGAGGTGGTACGTTGAAGGATGAGAGGACAGTCAAGCTAGGTTCTTACGGGCTTTCATATTCCTGGATTGCCACATTGGTTCTAGTGACTCTGTTGTTCTGGGTCGATCTCTTCGGACTTGTTCGGTTCAATGTCAGCCAGATACTTGGAATTCTGCTCTTTGTAATGGTGCTGACGGCAAAAGGGTTCCAATGGTACCTTTTCAGGAAAGGGGATGTGGAATAGGCAATCTCCCCGGAGTAAAAGATGAAGACCAGAATAAAGGAACTTAGAGCCAGATATGACATGACCCAGGGAGATCTCGCTAACGAGGTCGGTGTCAGGAGGGAAACCATAGGTTTTTTGGAAAAAGGGAAATATAACCCTTCACTAAAACTTGCCTACAAAGTTGCAAGATGCCTGCAAACGAGCATTGATGAGTTATTTATCTTTGAAGAAGATGACTTGATGTGAAATTTACTGTTAGGTGAAAGTGTGGAAACTAAAACAAAGGTCTGGCTGGCTGAAGATGGAAAGCCGATAATTGGGGCAGGCAAAGTTGCCCTGCTCAAAGCGATTGACGAGGAAAGGTCCTTGAGGAAGGCCTGCCAGAAAATGGAGATCTCCTATAAGCATGCCTGGAACGTGCTTAACACCATGAATGAAAGAGTTGGCAAGGATGTTGTCAGGACTGTTCGTGGAGGAAAAGAACAGGGTACTTTTCTCACTGATGAGGGAAGAAAGTTAATCCGTGAGTATGAGCTTCATAAGAAATTCGTCGATGAAACAATGAAAGACGAAGGTTCATGGGAAAACATCGGGTTGAAACTCTCAGCGCGCAATAAGATTCCCGGTAAAGTAACAAAAGTGGAAAAAGAAGGCCTGGTTTCAAAAATAAGTATTGAAATAGAACCCTCATCCCTTACATCTATCATCACCTCCGAAGCCGTCGAAAGACTCGACATAAAACCAGGAGATGATGTTTTTGCAATAGTGAAGTCCACTGAAGTGTTGATCGGAAAAAGCAATCTTAAAAATAAATAAATTTCAGTTGCCTAATGATTTTATTAGATGTATGTCAAAAAACGTATATAGTTAGAAAAGACATATATCATTAGTTGTTTCACTTATAATGATCTGATTATGTTTGTGGTGTCACAATGGCTGAGAAAAATGATTTTACTTGGGGAAAAGACCGGGTTAACAAAAACGGGAACCTTGGGAAAATAGTGGCTATACCACCGGAAGTCAGCACTGATGAAGCAGAGGCTGATGGACACTCTACAATGCATGATGTTGATTTTGAAGTAGACGAATTCAAAGAGAAAATGGCAGAAAAATTATCAAAGGAATTACATAAGGAATAGCCTTGAATCTGCCTTTATGCTTTCGTCTCAATGTTTATATATTCCGTAGATCATCAATGGTATCAGGAGCAGTGCAAATGCTGTTTTTACCTGAACTGGCAAGATTTCACTTGCGCTGCCTACTATAGATACTGCTTCTATTCCAAGTGTGAAATATATAAAGTCAAGAATCAGCCCGAATGTTACTGAACATACGGCTATAGTTGTAAGATAAATTGTGACGCTTCTTTTTCCCAGGAACTTTGTTACCATTGTTATTGTTGCTGCATTGGTAGCTGGTCCTGCAAGCAGAAATACAAAAGCAGTTCCGGGGCTCATTCCTTTTGCAATGAGAGCAGCCGCCAGTGGGGTTGAAGCGGTCGCACAGATGTACAGAGGAATACCTACAAGCAGCATCACAAACATTGAAGCAATTCCTCCTCCAAGGTAGGTTTCTACAAGTTCATAGGGTATTGCATAAGAGATAATGCCTGCAACCAGAATACCGAATAAGAGCCATTTTGATATGTCTCCGGGCAGTTCGACATATGCATATCTGATACCATCAATCAGACGCTCTTTACTCGAGAGTTCTTTTTCTTCCCCGAGAGATGGCTGGCAGGAACATGAACTGTCACTGCATGTGGCGGCTGGCTGAATCATGAGTACGTTTTTACTCACTTCTACTTCCTTTTCAGCAGCTTTGGTTACGGGAGAAGTGTTTTTCTCCCTACCTAGAAAATTCTCTGCAATTCCTGCTGACAGGGCGGTTATAAGTGTTGCCAGAGGACGGAAAATCGTCATTATCGGATCAAGCAGGGCATAGGTTATTGCAATTGAGTCAACGCCTGTCTCGGGAGTGGAGATCAGGAATGAAAGCGTTGCACCTTTTGTAGCTCCTCTTTTCTGGAGTGAGAGGGCAGTCGGGACTACTCCGCATGAGCAAAGGGGGATGGGTATTCCCATCAGTGTAGCGTTCAGGGCTGATCTTATCTTTCCTGCAGAACTGCCCAGGTATTTTATAATCTGTCCTTCCGGCACGAATACATGAAGTAGCCCTGCAACGGTGAATCCCAGGAACAGGTAGGGAGCCATTTCAAGGAAGAGATTCCATGACTCAAGGGCAATTCCTGATATTGCAAGCCAGATCGTTTCGGAGGCTGGCATTATTTACATTCTCCCACGTGCTGCCTGCACATATCAAGGAAAATGCGTACATGATCGTCCGCAAGATGATAGACTGCAAACCTGCCTTCTTTTCTAACTTTCACAAGGTTTAACTGTCGGAGTGTTCTGAGACTGTGGGATATGGCGGGCTGGGATACTCCAAGTGCCATCTCAAGTTCCTTGACACATAGTCCTCTCTCTGAAAGGAGATACAATATCTTCAGACGAGTTTCAGACTGCAGGGCACTGAGAATATCGCATGTCCTTGAAAGTTCCTCTTCAGAAGGAAGTGCATGTGTCATTTTCGATATTGATTCTCTATCTGTACAGGTATGCTCCATTGAATTGCCCATAAATATATGAACATATGTTCATATATTTATTTCTTTTTGAAGCCTGGCTTCTTATACTTGCTTGGGCTGAGAACAGGATTTGTCAGATAAATATCAAGATAGCCCACATTACAGCTATGAAAACTGACAGAGCTAAGAAGTCTTTTTTCTGTATCCGGGGATTGTAGAGTGAAGTCCTTCTCATTCCCTGGTAACAGCGGCTTTCCATTGCGAAAGCAACTTCATCGGCTGACCTGAATGCAATCTTTATCATTGGAACAGAGAGAGAATATATCGTTTTAAGTGGACTGTTCCTGAAGTCAAGACCACGGGATATTTGTGCGTCCTTTAGGTACATGAAGTGTTCATATAACAGGGGAAGAAAATGAATGGACAGTGTCATCATGGTTGCAAGATCAAATGATGATATCCCTGCCTTTTTTAGTGGCAGAGGACGAAGCATGCGCTCGATACCTACTGTAATTAATGAAGGTGCGGTTGTTGCTGTGAGAAGTGAGGCGAACATAAGCAGGTAAAGAAATCTGGCTGTCAACAGTATTCCTGTATTTAATCCTTCCAGCGTAGCATTGAAGCCAAATAACGAGAACATTGTTTTTCCTTCAGTCAGGAATAGCTGCATGAGGAAAATAATTGCCAGGAACAATAACATGGGCTTTACAGAAGCTAGGGTTGATTTATAGGAGACGTTGGAAATAAGTAGCAAAATCAAAAAAACTCCTCCTATCAATGCCATTTCTGCAAAAGAGGATGCCATGAATATGATTATGCTGGCTATCATGACAGCGACTATTTTTGTCCTGGGGTCCAGTTTATGGATCGGAGATGTGCCGGGGATGTAAGCCAGAAAAAGATTACTCATGAATCTTGCCTCATTCGTTCCTTTTGAACGCGGATTATTTCATCAAATGCATCCTCTACAGTGAAAATATCATCTCTTACATCAATGCCCTTCAGTCTCAGTTCTCTCATTAAGGCTGCAATCTGAGGAAGGGTGGATGGAAGGGAATTTACGTATTCTTCTGTTCTCCCATCAAATGTTATCTTTCCGTTTTCCATCAAAAAAATCCTGTCTGCAAAGGATAAAAGCTCAGATATCCTATGGGATACGATTATAATTGAGATACCTTCCTGATGAAGTTTTTTCAGTTTAAGGATCAGGGATTTCTGATTCTCAGGATCGAGTCCCGAAAGAGGTTCATCCAGCACAAGGTAGTCAGGTTTCATTGCCAGCACTCCGGCAATGGCTGCTAATCTCATTTCTCCGCCGCTCAAGTTGAAGGGTGAAGTCTTGTGTAACTCTTCCCTGACTCCAGCCATATCCAGGGCTTTGATGACTCGCTTTTCCAGCTCTTCATCCTTTATTCCTATATTAGAAGGTCCAAAAGCTACATCTTCATACACAGTCTTACTAAAAAGCTGGTTTTGGGGAAATTGGAAAAGTATTCCAACTTTTGTCTTTACTTGTCTGTTATGAGCTTGCATTCCTTCAACAATAACCTGTCCGGAAGTGGGTTTTAACAAGCCGTTGAAATGTCGGATAAGAGTTGATTTGCCTGATCCAATCTCTCCTCCTATAAGGACAAACTCTCCCCTGCCAATAGACATACTTACGTTTTCCAGTGCTTTTTTTTCGAGCTTGGTGCCCGTATTATAGGAAAAACTTACGTTTTTCAGATCGATTGGCACAATTCCTCCACAAGTTCTTCTTTTGAAAGGACAATCCCGTCTTTGATAATTCCTGCATTAAAAAGTTTTCTTGAAAGTTCCATTAATGGTGGCAATTCAAGGCCATATTTTGAAAGAAGGTCTGGATGAAGGAATATTTCATGTGGTGCTCCGTCAAGGGCAATTTTCCCGGAATTCATAACAATCAGACGGTCCGCATTAACTGCTTCTTCAAGCCTGTGAGTGACATGGATGATGGTGATTCCTTTTTCATTAATCTGCTTTATTGTTGCAAGCACTTCCAGTCTTGAGATCGGATCAAGCATGGAGGTAACTTCATCAAAGACAATGTATTCAGGCTCCATTACAAGGACTCCGGAAATAGCAACTTTTTGTCTCTGGCCTCCACTTAGTGACCGTGGTGAACATTTTCTGTATTCATGAAGTTCCATTAATTTCAGGACATTATCAACAAGGGGTTTTATTTTTTCATGAGCGACTTGTGTATTCTCAAGCCCGAAAGCTACGTCTTCCTCAATCGTCATGCCTACAAACTGGGAATCCGGATTCTGGAAAACCATGCCTACGGTTTTACGTATATTCAAAAGGTTTGCTTTTTTTGTCGTGCAGAGTCCGTTCACTTTAACAAAGCCGGATGTTGGCAAAAGCAAGGCATTCATGTGGCGTACAAGCGTTGACTTTCCACTACCATTCCTGCCTGCAATAACGACAAACTCACCTTTTTTTATACTCAGGTCTATAGAATCAAGAGCCAATTTCCCGTCAGGATATCTATGGTTTAATGTTGCGATATCTATCATGGTAACTTTCAGATTGAGTATTTTGAAGCAATAACCGATGCAAGGGCAATTTTTAACATAGCTCCAGGCAGGAATGGAAGAGCTCCCAGTTTGAAAGCATTTTCAATTGTCAAGTTGGCAGTGTGTGCAAGATAGGTGACTCCAAGAAGATATATTACACACAACCCGGCAAGCATGAAAATTGCATTTAAAGGAATATTTGATGTTCCTTTTTTCTCAGACAGGGTGCCAATTAGAAAAGCAGCAATAACAAAGCCTATTAGATATCCACCAGTTGGTCCAAACAGTACACCAAGACCTGATGATCCTCCTGAGAAAACCGGCAGTCCGACAACTCCAAGAAGCATGTATACAATAACACTTAAAGTGCCCCACCGTGCACCAAGCATGGCACCTGCAAGCAATACAAAAAAAACCTGCAAAGTAATCGGTACAGGGCTGAATGGAATTGGTATTTTTGCGTAAGCACCCATAGCTATCAATGCTGCAAAAAGGGAGGCAAATGCCATTTTTCTTATATCTGCTCCCTGCTGGAAATAGTAATTTTCGTCCACTGTTTTTCTCCTGATTTTCTTTGTTTCAAAATTGTGTCTGCGATGAGTTTGTCATTTGCAGTAGTATGTTTATTATTCTATGGAATAAAGCAAACAAAAGCATCGTCAACCAATATCCAAAAAACGGTTTACAAATTATAAAAGGCTTTTCTTCCCGGAAACAATGTGAAAACCCTCTGTCTCAGAGATGCAATTGAGAAAACAAAATTAAAAATAACAGATTGGAACAAAGGTAAAAAAAAGTTTGGATGCCGGAAGTCTCCGGCATATTAGTAACAAAAAGGGATATTTACATATCCATATCAGGCTGTGGCATTCCAGGTGGCATTGGACCATTTTTGGAACTTGCAGCAACAACGTCGTCGATCCTGAGGATCATAACTGTTGCTTCAGTTGCTGCATTGATTGCCTGAGTCTTGATTCTGAGTGGCTCGAGAACGTCGTTCTCGTACATATCAACGATCTTGCCAGTGTAAACATCAAGACCTGCATTCTTGTTACCCTGCTCATGCTGTGCACGCAGCTCTATTATCTTGTCTATGGGGTCAAGACCTGCGTTCTCAGCAAGTGTCTGAGGTATAATTTCAAGTGCTTCTGCAAATTTGCTGACTGCAAGTTGCTCTCTACCCTTGAGTGTTGCTGCATACTCATTGAGCCTGAGTGCAAGCTCTATTTCGGGGGATCCGCCACCTGCTACTACAGTCTGGTCTTCAAGTGCTACAGCTGTGACGCAGAGTGCATCGGTAAGTGCGCTTTTAAGGCTGTCGACAATATGTGCGGTACCACCGTGAAGGATAAGTGAAGCAGTCTTTTCTTCCTTGCATCCTGTAAGGAAAGTCATCTTTGAACCACCGATGTCTCTTTCCTCGACAGCATCTGCCTGCCCGAGGTCTTCCGGTCTTATGTCCGTAACGTCCTGGAAGAGAGTTGCTCCGGTAGCCTTTGCAAGTTTCTGGAGATCACTCTTCTTTATCCTTCTGCAGGCATAGATACCGGCCTTTTCAAGATAATACTGGGCAAGGTCATCGATTGCTTTCTGGCAGAATACGACATTGGCACCGCTTGCAATGATCTTATCTACCATTTCCTTGACCATTCTTTCTTCTTGGTCAACGAACATCTGCATCTGGTCCGGAGAGGTGATCTTGATTTCAGCATCCTTTTCTATCTTGTGGAATTCGATACCGAAACTTGCCAGCATGATCTTTGCGTTTTCGACTTTCTTTGGCATGTTTGGCCTTACGCGCTCTTTGTCAATGATAAGTCCCGGAACAAGCTCCGTTTCCTGAATACTACCACCTTCTCTCTTTTCGATGGTAATATCGTCCACATCAACCTGAATGCCATCCTCTGTCTCTTCGGCAACTGAAAGCACAGCATCAATAACCAGGTCTGCAAGGAAATCTTTATACTCGCCAGCACCCTTTCCGGTGATGGATGTATTGACAAGTTTTTTCAATGTTTCCCTGTCGTCCCTGGAAACATCAATTGTGATTGTCTTGAGAATCTCAGCGGCTTTCTGTGCAGCATGCCTGTATCCTGATGCGACAATTGTTGAGTGAACACCTTTTTCCGAAAGTTCCTCGGCTTTAGTAAGGAGTTCTCCTGTGATAACGGCTGCAGTTGTTGTACCATCGCCAACTTCATCATCCTGGGTCTTTGAGACCTCAACTACCATTTTTGCAGCCGGGTGTTCAATATCCATTTCCCTGAGGATGGTTGCACCATCATTAGTAATGACAATGTCACCAAGTGAGTCTACGAGCATCTTGTCCATACCCTTGGGTCCAAGGGTGGTTCTTACTGCCTTTGCCACTGCTTTTCCGGCAAGGATATTAATGCTCTGGGCATCTCTTGCACGAGAGCTCTTGTTTCTGTTTCCTAACATGTACGTGGGCTGTCCTGACAAATTATAACCTCCTTATAATAACAAACCATTGCGTATCGATATAGAAGTTAGTGTTAATTTTGATAGAGTATCAGAGATACTCATGCTGAACAATCTAGATGCAAGCAGTTCTATATAAAGATAACCACTATGAGATAAGTTTTGAAAAAGAAATCAGGAATGTTTCTGACTTACTGGTTTCTGTATAACCTGTTCAGGTGTGCACTGATAAGGCAGCAGATATGTCTTCTGTAAGATGTCTGGTTAGGTATCGTAAAAAGAGCTAAGCCTGCAACATTCCAGTTTACGTTTGAAATAACTCCTTTTTGTTCCATTTCATCTATTACTGCCTTGAGTTTGGTAAAGTCCTTGACAGAATCTCGCCAGTCCCCTGAATGGACAGTCGGAGGTGCATTCCCTCTCCTCAGGTCAAGCTGTTGTAGCGTAAACTCGTATACCTCAAACCATTCAAGGTCTTCAGGAGTAAGTTCTATGCTACCACTCCTGGCATCCTGGCGTAGTTTTTTTAGCATCAGAGGTACATCAAAAGCCCTCATGGAGTTATTTTGTACTTTCTCAAAAACATCTTCCTTCTCGCCCATATTTGCCACCCATTATAGAATCAGGAATAACAGTCCTAATTTAAAAATGAAAGTTAATGCAAATAAGGGTTTTGTCGGCGATAATCTGAAGAGATCGTAAAAAAGGTATTGCTTGATTTTTCAATCAATGAAGGGCCGCAATAGCTACAGGCCCTTGCGAAGTTTGCCGGTGGGCACTTTCCGGCTTTGAGATTAATTGTTAATTCTGCCGGGTACTACTAGTAAACAAGCAGGCTCTCAATGCAAGCGTTCTTTATGAACTGGATCATGTTGTTCCTTAGAAGAAACTCCTGGTCGGAGAGATTTTCGGGATCAAGATACCTGTTGAACACTTCCTTGAATTCATTGAATGTTGCTTCATCTTTATTATCCATACAAGACTCCATTTTAGTACTGAATAATAATATTAATATAATTATTAATATATATTTCCTATATATAGTTTGTGATTGAAAAATATATATGTCTTTGAAAATGCTGGATAAAAACTGGTAACAAGTTCAATGAGTTAATAAATTCATTTGAAAAATAAAAGGGCAAAATTGCCCTTTTTAAACAATCTCTGTAATGCTGTACTCAAAGTTTTCCGTGTTCCTTGGAAGTATACTTAGTGTCCAGTCTCCGCTGGTTCCTGCTACCTCATAGATTTCAGTATACGTTGCTCCTGTGTTCTGGTAATTATAAGGCATAGAAGACATCCATGGTCTCACTGAATCGGTTCCGTAGCTTACGTAACCTTTGCTTGTGCTGCTAATAAGCTGCAGGTCTACCGACTCTTCACCATTCTTAAGTGTAACTTCAAAGGAAGGAGACTCGCTGGCTGAAGTGCTGCTTCTTGAAACCGGGTAGTATTCGTACTGTGTAGTCGATATTTCAATCCTTATTGTTCCTTCAGAGTTGGTACTAAACTCTTTAACAAATGGTTCTTCAGGCTGCTGCCACACCGTAAAGTAGAGTTGTACCTGGTCTTCCCAGTCGCGTAGTGCAGGATCATCGATACCCAGTTCAATGGAGCCACTGAAACTTCCAACTGCATCATCGGGAACTTCAAGGTGTACTTTCACAATTGCTGTTTCTCCCGCTTTTATCACCGATGGTGCGTCAAGTGTAATGGCACTTTCATCGAGTATTCCTCCGGGGTTTCCTGTATCATAGCTGGAAGAAATAGCCATCTCTGCATAGTATATATCATTCAGGACTATCTCCGGGTCCATAGTTATGTCTTCTTCACCAACGTTGCTAAGTTCTATCTCATAGTCGTAACTGTTCCCGGCTTCAACGCGATCATTGATGTAGTTTGTTTGGATTTGGACACTTGGTGGCATCCAGACCTCGATGGACAATTCAAGAGAGCTGTCATACATGGGATACATTTTGTATTCTTCTTCGTTTAGCTCTCCGAAAGCAATGAATGCATTGTAGTATCCAAGGTCTGCATCTTCAGGAATTGCTATTTCAACTTCGAATTCCTGTTCTTCTTCAGGCCCGAGTTCCGTGGTTTCCGGTGAAATTGTCACCCAGTCATCATCCAGAAAATTTTCAGTATAAGGCTGCATAACCAGCTTAGGATCAATTGAAACGCTTTCGTCTCCCCTGTTGGTGACAGTTACGGTAAGATCTTCGCTCTCACCAGGTTGCAACCGTACATTGGAGTAACTTGGTTTGACAAGTATCTTACCGGCTCCTCCGCCGGGGTAAATGACAACCTCTTCTGCTTCCACGGGCATATTGCTAACCGCATAGTCAGAAGAAACCAACTTTGCTTCTGTAATAAGGGGCTCTATCTGAGGGACTTCGCTGTCTGCAAGTGCGTTTGAAACGAACAGTGAACCGACAGCAAGAATCCCTATTAGTATGAAAATCATTGTCTTTTTCATATACCTTCCTCTTTCAGATTATTTTAGTTCTCAAAGAACTATACACTCTCCACTTATTAAATAATTGTCTAAACTTCAATGTGATTCGCAGTTATTAAAGTCAGCAGCTGTTGGTAAAAAATAATACAGAAAGTGTACACTTGTGGAAAGTATAATCAATCCAATCTGACGGGCAATTGGGAAATACAACCAAGATGCTGTTCTATACAAAATTTTATGGAAAGATTTATTAGTGAAATCATTATATAAATTTACATGGTGTGTATAAAAATATAAAAGCACGATCTTAGTCAAAAAGTGGTCGTATATGGATTATCCAGAAAAACATCATATTAACTATAAGCCCGAAATGATGGGGCAAGATGAAAAATCGGAGAGAAAGGACCTGTTTGGTAAGATTTTTGATAATGCACCCATTGTGATGATGATTGTAAACCAGGATGTAAAAGTCATAAATATTAATCACGCCACTTCAGAAGCACTTGGAAAACAAAAAGAAGATGCTTTGGGCCTTTTGGGTGGGGAACTTTTTGGATGCATCAATTCTTTTTATGATGGAGGGTGCGGAAAGAACAATAATTGCAGTGAATGCATTGTCCGCAATACGGTAATGAGCACCTTCATGACTTCAAAGGATATTTTCAAAGCGCAAGGTGAACTAACAATAAAAATCGGTGATAAATTTTCGACAAGATCATTGGTTGTATCTACGACATTCATTGAACCTGATGATCAATATATGGTGTTGGTAACAGTTGATGATATTACCGAACAAAAGATGGTTGAGAAAAAGCTAAGAGAGAGCCAAAAAATGCTGGAAATGGCAAAAAACGAGGCTGAATTGGCTAATCGTGCAAAAAGTGATTTCCTTGCAAATATGAGTCATGAGCTGAGAACGCCTTTAAACTCAGTGATCGGTTTTTCGGATTTATTGCTGACTGAAAATTTCGGAAAATTAAATGAGAAACAGTCAATATATGCAACATACATTTCATCAAGTGGAAAGCATCTTCTCGGGCTTATTAACGACATCCTCGATCTCTCAAAAGTTGAAGCCGGGAAAATGGATTTGAATTTAAGTTCATTCTCTGTCCAGAATGTTATCCATGATGTATTAGATACTGTTTCACCACAAGCATTAGAGAAAAACATCCAGTTGAAAAGCGAAATAGACCCGCAGATCGATCGGTTGTGTGCTGATAAATCGAAATTCAAGCAAATATTGTTAAACCTTCTCAGCAATGCCATCAAATTCACTCCATCCTGCGGTTTGATTGAATTAAAAGGTAAAATAGTCAATAACATGTTGTCAATATCCGTAATTGACAATGGAATTGGAATATCTTCTGAGGAACAGAATACAATTTTCGATCCTTTCAAGCAGGTAGATTCTTGCCTGTCTGGTAAAAATGAAGGAACTGGTTTGGGACTGGCAATCGTCAGAAAATTCGTAGATATGCATGGTGGAGAGATATATGTTGAGAGTGAATTCGGGAAAGGGAGCGTATTCACTTTTAATCTGCCTGTTTCAAGTCTACAGGATCAGTATACCTCATAACTGATGTCCATTGAGATATCATAAGTTTCATTGTTTACCAGTACCAGATACCAGTTTCCTTCAAAAGGTGCATTGAATTTGATGTTTTTGGAAAGAACATTTTCATAGTATGCATCATATTCGAAGTAGTTAAGGTTTGATTCATACCTGTAAAGGTTTTCACTGTCTAATATATATGCATCAATAGGTCCTTCATGAGTCATTATATCCATGTCGATATATTCGCCTTTGAGCATTGGGAATTCATAAAAAGTGTATGTCTGTGCTTCAAGGACAAACGATTCCTTATCTGAATAGGCGGATGTGCATCCTCCTGTAATTACAACACAAAGTAACAATATTGTTGTTATCAGAATGATCTTGTTTTTCATGAAAATCACTTCTCTGATCTTATGAAAGCATGATTTTTCTGTATGTTCAGAATCAACTTAATGTTTATATATTCAAATGCTATGTTAAGGTTATGCAGGAAAAAAGATACCCAAAGGGACACTTTATGTCTGTGGGAATAGTTATTGGTCTTCCTCTCGGAATTCCTATTGGTCTCTTACTGGGTATGATAGCCATCGGACCTGCCATTGGTGTGGTCCTTGGAGTTGTGGTCGGAGCATACTTGGAGAAAAAGTATAATCCCAATCCCTTACCGATTACGCCGGAAGATGAAAAAAGAAGAAAGAAGGTTATTTTAATACTGTCAGTTATTTTCCTGATAGGTGTTCTTTCGTTTGCTGCCATTATAATGATGAGTTGAAAGCATTCACTTTTTCTATTTTATTTATTCATATTTTCCCGTGTGATATGTTGGATTTTGGGCAGGAAGTATATTCAGGAAGTAATTGTATTATAACGTTGTAATATTATCATGTGATATACAAATTACATTAGCTCCAGACAATAGCCTAGTATGGTGAATAGTACCAGCAGGTTTTTATATATAAGTTCGAAGCCGTGTCACAAACTGATCTCGCATATTAATAGTATCCGGGGTCTATCCATTGGAGGGATGCTCCGTGTTCCCTCACTTATCGATGTTAGCGGGTCTGTACCTTTCTTGAAAACCTTCTCTGGCCCGCTGGCAAAATATTTCCACAGATAAGTGTTTTGAACTGATGACTCCCTCCTACCTCCAACATGCTGTTTTTGATTTTTTATCGGTTGTATTTGCCTTAATCAGGATTTTTGAGCAGCACTCATAAAAGCTCTCGATTACAGCAAGCACTGATATACAGACATCAGATTACACGTTTCACTATTCATGTAATTATTCAATACATGCACCACCACTTTAAGGAAACGTTATACTTATTATTACTTCATATGATCTACTTATATAAGAGTCTTCCTTAAATTTTCTAAGGCCTACTTTTCAGTAACAATAAGCAGCTTCTAAATTCATAGTAAGGCTAGAACTACAGTCATATTTACAGATTATCGTCATGAAAAGTTTACTTAAAAAAGTACGTCCCGACCGAGGATCGAACTCGGGTCTAAGGCTCCGCAGGCCTCAAGGATATCCGCTACCCTACCGGGACACAAGGTTTCTGTTCTAATGTCTTTCTCCAATATAAAGATTATTGGTTAAAAAGAGTGCTGAATGCTTGGTACATAACCTAAACTCATTGATAAAAGTTAAATCCTGCGACAGTGATTAGTTAAGCATGTCAATGACCATAGGACTTGCAGGAAAACCCAATGCGGGGAAATCCACATTCTTCAAGGCCGCGACGATGGCGGATGTTGAAATTGCAAATTATCCTTTCACTACTATCAATGCAAATAAAGGTGTCACATATGTGCGCGCCGAGTGCCCATGTATAGAGCAAAGCAAACGTTGCGGTAATTGTGTTGAAGGCATCCGTTACGTACCTATAGAACTAATTGATGTGGCCGGACTTGTACCCGATGCACATCAGGGCCGCGGGCTTGGTAATACTTTTCTGGATGAGCTAAGACAGGCACAGGCAATCATTCACGTGATCGATGCATCAGGTGGAACTGATATCGAAGGTAATCCTGTGGACGTGGGAGAACACAATCCCATGGAAGATGTCGACTTCCTTAACCGGGAAATAACCATGTGGATGTTCGGTATCGTTAAGCGTAACTGGGATCGTCTTGCACGCAAGATACAGGCAGAAGGACTGAAGATAGAAAAAGTGCTCTCAGAACAACTTGCAGGTGCAGGGGTGGATGAATATCATGTAAGCTATTCTCTTACGAAATGCAGTCTTGATCACAACCATGTTAAATGGAGTGATGATGATCTTATCCGCCTGTGTGATGGTATACGTACCATAAGCAAGCCGACTATAATAGCAGCTAACAAAGCAGATATTGCTCCTGAAAATTTTGTCAGTGATCTCCAATCACTGGACCAGATAGTAGTGCCGACAAGTGCAGCAGCCGAACTCGTGCTTAAATCCGCTTCTAAGGGTGGTGCAATTAAATACGATTCAGGTGATTCGGATTTCACAATTATTAAGGAAGAACTGACTTCTGCACAGAAAAAAGGTCTGGAAAGCGTATATATGCTCCTTGAAAAAATGGGTGGTACCGGCATACAGGAGTGCATTAACAAATCAGTATTTGACCTGCTCGATCTGATAATAGTATATCCGGTTGAAGATGAGGGTAAGTGGACCGATAAGAATGACAGAATGCTTCCAGATGCATTCCTTATGAAGAAAGGCTCCACAGCCCACGACCTGGCTTACAAGGTACATTCGGATATTGGTGACCGCTTCCTCTATGCTGTGGATGCCAAGACTAAAATGCGCCTTGGGGAAAAGCATGAGCTCAACGATGGTGATGTGGTGAAGATAGTCTCAACTGCCAAATGAACCGAATGAGAAAAGCGATAATAAAGGCAGAATATGAACATTATCACCTCTTTATATGAGAACTATCTTCTAAATCAGGTATCCAGTCCTTCCGCAAAGATTCCAGAACATGTGTCTCTGGTACTTTCGGAGAAGGATCTTTCAGAACCTGATAGTTTTGTTAAAATAAAAGAGTATATTACCTGGTGCTTCCAGTTGGATATCCGGATAACCAGTATCTATGTTGATGTACTTGATACTGAAGAGGAACTCCGGTCTGAAATGGTTGAAAGGCTTGTGGAAAAGCTGGGTGAGTTCCTTCCAAAATTGCCTCAGGACATAGGTTTTGAAGTTTATGCTGATAACGGGGAACTTCGTTTCAAAAGGGAAGATAAGAAGATGCTGGTCTATGTATCTGTTGGATTTGGCGGTAGAAAAGAAGTGACAAATGCCGTACTGTCCATACTTTCCGATGTGAAGGACGGAAAAATGAACTCATATGATATAGAAGAAGAAACCATAGAATCCCGCCTGAAAGTAAAACATGAACCTGACATCTTCATACGCTCCGGCGGAAAACATTTGTCTGATTTCCTTATTTGGCAGGCAGTGTACTCCGAACTTTATTTCACGGATGTCAATTGGCACAATATAAGAAAACTGGACCTGCTTAGGATAATAAGGGATTTCCAGAAACGGCAGAGAAGATTTGGGAAATAAACACATAAAGCCTATATATTTTTTCCCATTATGATAGCATTGTCATCCACATAGTAAGATTCAACAGTACCTCTGATCTCAAAACCCCGGTGTGCATAAAATGCCTGTGAGCCAATATTCTTTTCTCTCACTTCAAGCACTATTTCATGATATCCGTAGAGTTTTACAAGATCTATACACCACTCAAGCAGTTCAGTGCCAATGCCCTGTCTCCTGAGATCAGGATGTACGGCAATATTCTGAAGATGTGCCTTTCTTTCTGAGTCCCCGATAATGGCATAGCCAAGAATCTCTTTTTCTTTTTCATAGACTACAAATCCCGGATTGTTAAGATGAGCCTTGAACAGAAAGTCCGGCCATGGTACCGGAAAACATGAATTCTCCACCTTTACAATTTGAGGTATGTCTTCAATAATAGCTCTGCGTATCATGTTTAATCGTAATTTTAATTCTGGACTTCAAAATATTTGTGGAACTATTATTTATATATGATACACCAAGAATTCACCATGGATGCCTTCGGAGTTATAATCTGCCCAAAATGCCGGGAGCATGCCCAGATAATCGAGATTTCAGGTACAAAGACGACCAGATGTCAGAATTGCGCTTCTAATCTGGAGATCAGGAAACTGCGCTTATTCATGGCATCTGACAATCTGGAAGAAGCCGTGTCTGCAAGGACGCTTCTCCAGGCAAGGCTTCATGGCCAGGAAAATCAACTTGAGGAAGTCTTTTCGGAAACATTCGTATCGGCAAACACCGACTCATCTGAAGAATTTGGCCGGTTCGAAGTTTCAATAAAGGATTTTACCGATAAAAGAGAACTTCCGGTAAAGAAAAGAGACAAAAATCTTCTCATCCTCGACCTGCTCCGGTCAAACGGTGGAAAAATGGAAATCGGGTCATTAAAAGATCTTGCCGGAGAACATGGTATTGACGACCAAAAGTTCGAGCAGATACTTGAAAAACTCATTAGTGCAGGGGAAGTCTATGAGCCTGCAACAGGTAAAATATGTCTTATTTAATGTTAACTGATATCTGGTTACTAAAGCTTGGTCGTATTCTAATCATTAAACCATAGTATTCTCATCTGTATATGGTTGATTATCTAATTACTTCTATACAAAAGATATATTTGAAATGAAGCACTACATATAATGTCTGAACGATTTCACTTTCAGCAGGATTTCAATCCAAGCTCATCTGACCAGGTAAGAACATGCCCGACATAACTCTTGATATCATCGAACTATTGCTTACTGCACAGGTATACAACAAATATCCTGAACTGGATGTAAACGACCTCCCTAAGCAAGTACGTAAATTCTACTGGAACAGGGAACAAAGAACGGTTCCAAAACCTATCAGGGTAAAAACTACAGACATAGAAAAATTATTTGACATTGACAGTGTAGATAGCAAGTTGAAAATGCTTCCTTTTGTCGCAATAGATGACATGGATTTCTCTGTCAGGATAACAGCTCTTGAAGTAGGAGCAGACTGGTTCCAGAAAAGAGATGGCTCGATGGATAAAATAGCGCACAACCCGGTACTTGCCTATCATTATGAGAAAAAGCAAGCAGAAGGTGCAGACTACAGCAGCGCAAAATCCAAGGTAAGGCCAAAAGAAGTTGACAGGGAATGGATTGAGTCCCTTATTGAGGAAATCTCTAAAGAAGAGGGTGGGGGAGAGATGCTCAAGCTCGCCCAGATAAGTGCTCCTGAGGATATCAGGCAGACACTCAGAGAATTCATTCTTACGACCGAACAGGAAGAAGAAGTCAAGAAAATAGTCAAGGCTATTCAGTACAGGGATTACCTGAAGCGCATTGGACTCTATGATGTGGGAAAAATATTGATGGTTGGCCCTCCTGGTACCGGGAAAACATCACTTGCGAAGGCCATGTCAGAACATCTTGCCATCCCCTTTGTAGAAGTGAAACTGTCCATGATAACTGACCAGTATCTTGGTGAGACCGCAAAGAACATTGACCGTGTATTCGCTCTCGCAAAAAAGTTGAATCCGTGCATACTTTTCATTGACGAGTTCGATTTCGTAGCAAAGACCCGCTCCTCAGATGAGCATGCTGCACTTAAAAGAGCAGTCAATACTCTGCTCAAGGCTATAGATGACATAAGCCTCACAAATGATGGAGTCCTGCTGTTGGCGGCTACCAATCACCCAAAAATGCTGGATTCAGCTGCGTGGAGACGTTTTGATGATATAATGAAATTCCCTCTCCCTGATACGGATATGCGCAAGAAGATACTTGACATTGTTACAAAAGAGATTGAAGGGGATTTCGACACATCCGAGATCGCCTCCCTTACACATGGCTACAGTGGTTCCGATCTTCGAATGGTCATAAGGGAATGTGTCCTCAGCGCCCTTGTTAACGAGCGTACCAAGCTAACACAGAGGGATATGCTCAGTGCAGTTGCATCCTTTGACGAAAGGGCTGTGCTCAAGACCAACGAGTACGATGCAACAATGTGACCGGTGCGTTCATGAAGATTACTCTCTTAGGCACAGGCGATGCAACCGGCACTCCGGTTATTGGGTGTAGCTGCAGGACCTGCATGGCTGCCCATGAAGGTGGAAAAAGCCGCAGGACCAGATGTGCGATCCTGGTGGAGTCAGATACCGGCTCGGTATTAATCGATACGGGTCCCGATCTTCGCTGGCAGATGTTGAAGAACGACATAGGTCATGTGGATGGAGTAATATGGACTCACGGACACTACGATCATTTCGCAGGTTTTGCCGAGTTCCACAGGGTCCAGTACAATGTGGATGTTTATGGGTTGAAGGAGACACTGGATTACATCATGGATTATTTGCAGTTTCTAAAGCCAAGGATGCATTATGTATCAATGTATGAGACCTTTGAACTCATTGGTCTGGAATTCACGTTGTTTAAAGTGTTGCACCCCCCTGCAAAGAATCCTGTGGGCGTAATTATCAAAGACGGAAATAAGAAAGTGGTCATAACAGGGGATACCCAAAGAGAGATTCCGCAAAAAAGCATGGAACTGATAAAAGAGCCTGACTTGCTTATAGCCGATGCAATAGTTCCTCCTTCCGTGGAGGTTAAAAAACATATGAATACTGTCGAGGCCCTAGATCTTGCAAAAACAATAGGGGCAAAAGAAGTGGTATTCACGCATCTGAGCCATTTTTTTAAGCCCCATGAAGAGGCAATAAAAGAATATCCTCTTGCTTATGATGGTATGGTCTTTGAACTATGAAATACCTGGTTAGTTCATATCCCATACCGGAATTATCTTACTCTTTTCCCCTTCTTTTTTTGGTCTGGAACTGGCTCTCAATATCTTCTCTTATCTTTCCAAGTCTCTTTTTCTCGCGATGATATCTTGAAAAGACAATTAACGCTGCCAAACCAAGAATTGCCACTGCAATTATTAATCCCTGAGGAGCAGACTGTGAATAATACTTGACACTTATTGCCTTGGGAACAGGCTCTATTTGTGAATTATTTTCTCCTGAAAATTTTTGTACGCTTTCGAGGATACTGCTTGTTTGTGCCACTTCATTATTCCAGACCAGGTTTTCCCTGTTTTCAGAATCGTGGTAGACCTCGTCAGGTTCGGGATTTGTCTTGCCGATAAAGGGATTGCCTGTAGTATGTCCCTCGGGAAGGACAAAACGAACGACAGAAGGAGGCGTGGTTACATGTAGGAAGTCCTGTCCTATGGGAGTGGCCAAGGTAAATGCAACAAATCCTGTAACCGGCTCATTGAATTCGATAAAAACATGCTTTTGTCCACGTATTACATCCTCTGACAATGTATAATTAACATCAGCAGGTTCACCGGCTTGTGCCAGTTCTGTGAAATGCTGCTCAGAGACATTCGTTGACTCTGTGTAGTTTCCCAGAATCACGATATTGCTGACAGGCTCCTGGTTTGGTGAACTGAAATCTTCCAGCGGTATAACATCGATTACTGATTCATTATGCAGCATGTAAACTGCTTTTGTATCTCCCTCATCTGACAGGTAAAATGTGCTGGTAGGTATGAACTCTCCATCGGCAAAACTGTTGTTCAGGAAAACCTCGAATTCGTATGCAGATGTATCCTGAACACTCGTTTCTTCGTCTACGGGGATCAGGTCATCGATACAGCCTCCTGCAAGGATGCCAAGAACAGAAATGCAAAATACAAGCATAATCCACTTTCTCATCAGTACACAGATTAACAATGTATTTAATCAAACTATCGCTAAATGACAAAGTAAAGTTCTGAGCAATTGTCAATGTATCAAACGATCAACCTTTTCTTCATCATGTTTATTGAAAACACCAGAAGGACAGCACAAACAACTATTATCCAGATCAGGTCGAACAAAAGGGATAATTCCAATATACCGTAACTCAGTGAGCGGATTATGTTCACAATATGTGTCAGGGGCAGGAAGGCAATTGCAAAATACTGTATTGCCTGAGGTAGGGCATCAAGTGGAAAGAAAGTACCACTAAAAAGGAACATGGGTGTGATGAAAAGTAGTACAGGGTAATTGATTGCCATTATGTTGGGAGTCACGGCCGTAAAACACATTCCTATCGCCGCAAAAAGCAGTCCGCCCAGAAACGCAAATGGTATTATTAATAGTGAATAGCGCAGGTCTATGAGACCGAACAGTGCTATTACCGGAATCATCACGGTTGCATTTATCATGCTTCTCGTAGCACCCCAGAGCAGTTCGCCTGCAATAACATCTTCAATCGTCAAAGGTGTGGCAATGATCGCATCGAAGGTTTTCTGGTAGTACATTCTTACGTAAGAACTGTAACTGCATTCGAAAAAAGCAGCATACATCACAGAAATAGATATCAATGCAGGAGCTATGAACCTTGCATATGGTACACCATCAATACTTTCAACGAATCTACCGAGGCCAAAACCCAGAGCTACGAGATATAACAAAGGCTCAATGAAGGGTGGAAGGAAATTCAATTTGATGTCCTTCATGAAAACATCTTTGTTGCGTTGCCAGACCTTGTAGGACTTGGAACTGACACTCGGAATCTCGAAATAGCTTGCCAGTTTCATTCTCTTAACTTCCTGCCTGTCAATCTCAGAAAAACGTCTTCAAGTGTTGCAGGTCTTGCACTCATTTTAGATATTGAGCATTCCATTGTCAGGTATTCAGCAATCTGTTTTGGATTATCCGTATAGATGTGTACGAGATCGCCAATTACCTCATAGGATGCTTCTTTTCGGTTGAGGCATTCGAGAAGTTCGGGATTGTTTTCCGCTTCAACAATACCTGATCCTACATATTCTTCTATAACACTAGCGGGGCTTCCTTCGACAAGGATTTTGCCATAGTCCATTACAACAAGCCTGTCACAAAGTTTCTCGACTTCATCGAGATAATGGGAAGTAAGAACCACTGTAACTCCCTGCCTTTTGAGCAGGCGCAGCCTGTCCCAGATCATGTGTCGTGCCTGGGGATCGAGTCCGACAGTCGGCTCGTCAAGTACTAGCAGCCTGGGCTGGTTCACAAGTGCCCTTGCCAGGATGAGCCTGCGTTTCATTCCTCCGGAAAGACTCTCTGTCATAGTATCCTTCTTTTCCGTCAGCTGAACGAAATCAAGCAATTCATCTACTTTTTTTTCAGCTTCTTCTCTGGGGATATCGAAATACCTTGAGAATACCATGAGATTTTCATAAACCGTAAAATCCATATCAAGATTGTTTTCCTGAGGTACAACTCCCATGAGAGATTTTATTTCCCGTGGATGGGATATGGCATCCATGCCGAATATTTCCAGGCTGCCGGACGTAACAGGAGATATGCACTGTATCATACGCATGGTAGTGGTCTTACCGGCACCGTTAGGCCCTAGGAAGCCAAACATCTCTCCTTCTTCTATAGTAAAACTAATTTCATCTACGGCAACAAGTTCCTGGAAAGATTTCTTAAGCTTATCGGCAACGATTACGGGAACTATAATTGATCCTCCTCTATGAATTTTGTGAGTATATGTATTAATCGTTTCGATAGTTTTGTATCGATTTGCTATCTGTAAACGATGCAGCTTCTCCTTTGAATGTATAACAGGGGTTTTAAATCTCTCCCGGAACTGTTTTTAAGAGAAGGGTACATTACTTACTGGAGGATCTGAATGACGGAATTGAATAATCTGATTGATACTGCAAAAGAAAAAGGTTCGTTCCCAACCCTGCTTAAGGCTGCGGAGATACTCGGCCTTTCGGATAAATACCGTAACGAAGGGCCTTATACTGTCTTTGCACCTATTGAGTCTGCTTTTGACCCTATTCCGGATGAAGTTATTGACGAATCTTTTGAAGACCATGCATACCTGCTGGGAATCATCAATTACCACATCGTTAAAGGAAAATATACTATGGAAGATCTCAGGAAGCTTGATTCTCTTGAAACGGTAAGTGGAAACAAGCTGAAAGTAACTGTCAACGGCAAAACCAAGGTCGATACTGCAACGATAATAGAGGCAGATATAGAGTGCAATAACGGAATTATACATGCCATTGACGAGATTCTGGTGCCATAGTTATGCTGGACAAAAGTTGTATAAACTATCAGATGTTACTTGTAACTGTCAAATAATCATTTTTTTGTTGCCCTCTGGAGGATCACCGGTTCTGTTTGTGGCTCTTTGATTAATTGATAAACTAAACGGATGAAAACAAATGAATCAAAGAAGAAACGATGGTGGCGGTTTCAGGTCAAGCGGCCCGAGAGAGATGCATAAGGCAAAATGTTCTGATTGTGGCAAGGAAACAGAAGTCCCTTTTGTACCAGATCCTGACAGGCCTGTATATTGCAGAGATTGTTACCAGAACCACAGGCCAAGCAGACCACAAAGATATTGATCAGAAAAAGTTTATTGGAATGCATGCGGACTATACCGCTTTGCATTGATAATTAACATACAATTCTGAATTTAAAAAGATATGAGTTAATTTTTCTCTAACTCGTATTTTTACATTTTTTATCCGCTAATTTGCTTGCAGAATATCTTATTAAAATGGTGGGATCGCGGAGATTTGAACTCCAGTCGCTAGACCCCCAGCCTAACAGGATGGACCAGGCTACCCTACGATCCCGCAGGATTGTATGTACATATACATTACAGTATTTTAGCTTTTCCGAGGCTGTGAGCTCAACCAGATGTCGTAGGCTTCCACTACTTCTTCACCCTCGACAAATACAAGGTTGTTGTTACTTCCATACTCTTTTGCATCATCTTTCTCAAGGGCTCTTCCGGTCTTATCATCAAGCATCTCACAGACTACCATTGCAGGTGTTATGCCTGCTATTTTTGCAAGAGCAATGGATAATTCGGTCTGGCCCATGCGCTCATGGACAAGTCCCTTTGCAGCACGTAAGGTTGCAACATGTCCGGGAGTCCTGAATTCATTTCCAAAATGGATATCTTCATTCCTGAGTGTTTTTTCAACAACCTCATCCAGTTTATTAATGGTCAGTGCCCGGTCATTGTCCGGAATACCGGTGCGTGTGTCCCTGTGATTCACCCAGATGGAGAATGATGAGCGTGAATCATATTTGAGGTCACCACCTTTTTCCACGATCCTGTCCAGGGCAGTACTGCACTGGTTTGCCTCTCTTATGATATCTGCCATGAATGGAAGACCTAATTTCTCGGAAGCATCGGAATCAAGGGCAACGCAAATAAGGCCGCCTGCATCCCTGCGCATCCACCTGACATCATCAGGCTTAACAGCCGCTGCCGGGATTGTGAAGTCAGTCTCAGCCTCCCGTCCTTCCAGGTCAAAAAGCAATATCATCTCGCCATTCTGAAGAGCAGTGATAGCTCTTCTTATATTTTCGCTGTATCCGTTTGAGCCTGAATCCATATTATCACTCATCACTTGCATTTTTGAAGATTCTTCACAACTATCTTTACTTCGTCGCCGTCGCTTATTCCAAGCATTTCTCTCAATTTGACAGGTGCGATTATTTCAAGGAGGTCGGCCGGATAGTGTGTCCTGTCAGGAACTATGACCGCACCTTTTATTCCTTCTATTTCTACCGGGTAGCACCTGACGCCTCCAAAACTTCGTTCCCCGTCATTAAAACCATGTATCACAAGTGGCTGGATATTAATATCCATACTATCGCGCATCTGCACACTCTGGTCTGCAAGCCTCACGTTAAGAGTTCCCGGAAATGGCTTGAAATCAAGCTTGTCCCTGAATTGGGACATATAACCTTCCTTTGCAATGTAGTATTGTCCCTCTCCCAGGCCCGTAATGATATTTCCGTAGAGCTCCAGGTCAGCATGTTCCCTGCAGAATATCTGCTGGTAATCTGCATACTCTTTTTTAAGAATCTCGACTCCTGTATCTGTAAGCTGGACCATCTGCCCGCCTGCAACGAGCTGCCTTCCGATGTAGCCATCTTCTTCGAGCTGCTTCAGGACTCGTGCAGCGGTCTTGGAACTTGCGGATATATGGTACATAAACTCACTGGAAGATATCTTTACAGGTTTTTCGATAGCATCAAGCAATGCAAGTCTTTTCAGGGATGTTATTGTATACATTGATCGACCACACAAATCTCAAATTTGAGCAGAATCTCATTTATGAGATGTGTCTAGATAAAGTTTTTGATTTGAAAAATGTTTCTCCGGAAAGGATTCAAATTATATCAAATAAGGAAATAATATGGTTTAAATAGCAAATCAAAAAAATCAAAAAAGATACTCTCAAAAACACATACTGTCAGGGTCGACAAAAACATACGGATTTGCCGGTAGTTTGATATGAAGTCCCATTGTGTATGAGATATCGGTTAAGAAAACATCACATACGGAGTTTAAACGATATGAAAGTCATCCGTGATCCCATTCATGGCTACATCGAACTTGACGAGTTGACTCTGTCCCTTGTCGACTCTCCTCCAATGCAACGTCTTCGGAGAATAAGTCAGCTAGGTCTCTCAAACTTAGTTTATCCGGGAGCCAATCATACTCGTTTTGAGCACTCACTCGGAGTCATGCACCTTGCCAGTATACTCACCTCCGGCATTGACACTGTAGGCAATGACGAGAAGGATGAACTCAAAGTTGCTGCACTTCTTCATGACATAGGACACGCACCATTTTCACATGTCACCGAAGGGCTGATCAAGCGCTACACCAGAAAAGGCCATGAGGATATAAGGGACATCATCAAAAAGACCGAAATTTCGGAAATACTTACAGAACATGGTATCAGTCCTTCAAAGGTTGAGAATCATATTCAGGGGATAACTGATTTTGGCAAAATACTCAACAGTGAGATCGATGTTGACAAGATGGACTATCTTGTAAGAGATTCCCATTATACGGGTGTGGCTTTCGGGCTTGTAGACCACATGAGGCTTATCAACGAGCTCCGGTTCTACGAGAACAAGCTTGTAGTGAGCCAGGGTGGGGTAAAAGCTGCGGAATCCTTGCTGGTTTCAAGATTTTTGATGCATCCGTCTGTTTACTATCATCATGTTTCCAGAATTGCGGAGACAATGTTCACAAGGGCTGTGGATGATTTAATACAGCACGAACTCCTTGATCCATTTGAGTTAAGGAGGATGGACGATGCCAAAATTTCTGAAATGATACGCAATAACGATGGCTATGCTAGCGAACTTGCATCAAGACTGGACAACAGGGAATTGTACAAAAGAGCGCTGTATGTAGGTTTTGATGAAGTGGGTGGAAGTGTGCTGAAACACAGAAAGAATGTAAGGCGTATCGAGGCTGAGATTGCAGATATGGTCGGCATTGAAAGTAAAGAAGTGTTAATTGATATTCCCAGCGACCCTGAGATTGTTGAGATGAAAGCTCTCGTTAAGATGAACGGGCGTATGCTCCGCCTTGATGAGTGCTCACATGTTGTGGCAACCCTTGAGCATGCTCACAGGGACAACTGGAAAATGGGCGTTTATACTACCAGGGAACACCGCGATAAGGTTGGCAAAGCTGCAAGGGACTTCTTTGATGTTAAAAAAACCGTAAAGCAGTTCCGTTTGACGGAGTTGGATGGTTGAAATGCACCGGCTTGAGAGAACTGCTGGCAGAATCACTCTTCTCCTTGAATGGGAAAGAATTGGGGAAGATTATCTCATCAGGCTCACCGGTGGCATGGCTCACATAGGAGCTACAGCATTGGGTATCTTTGACCGGGAATCAGGACGTGCTTCATCCTCGGTATTGACTGTGCCAGGTCACAGGGAAGATGAGATCGCTCTGCTGGGTGCAAGAAAACTTAGTGGGGCCAGTCGCTCGGCAACAGTCTTTGTGGTTGGCATTCATTTGGATGATATTAAGGTGAAAGAAATAAAAGAGATCATCACAGTCTCAAAAGAGATGATAGATGAGCTGGTAAATATCCTGCAGGAGGAATAAAGTGGAAATAGTTATCGGTATTAGTGGTGCGTCAGGATCCATGTATGGAATAAGGTTACTTGAAATACTTTCGAAAATGGATATAGTCACCCACCTGGTAATAACAAAGGCTGCAAGGCAGATTATGGAGATCGAGACTGACTATTCCGTAATCGAGGTCGAGAATCTGGCAACTCATGTCTATAGTGAAAATGAATTCACCGCACCCATTGCAAGTGGTTCACACAGGTTCGCGGGAATGATAGTTGCTCCCTGCAGCATGAAGACACTCGGTGAGATCGCAGGTGGTATGTCTGATAACCTTCTGGGACGTGCAGCAGACGTATGTCTCAAAGAGAAAAGAAAACTTGTTCTCATGCCACGGGAAACGCCACTTAACCAGATACATCTTGAGAACATGCTCAAACTTGAGAAAGCAGGTGCGATTATACTTCCGGCTTGTCCCGGATTCTATTCCAGGCCAAAGACCCTGGATGATCTTATTAATTCAATGGCAGGACGCGCACTTGATTTGATAGGAATCGATAATGAGGTTTACAAACGCTGGGGATAGGATGGACCTTGCCGAAATGAAACATTGCCTGAACACGGTTTATACTCTGTGGCTCAGGGAGATGCTTCGTTATAAAAGATCCAGGTCCAGAATAATCGGTTCCCTAGCAACACCACTTTTTTTCCTGATTATAATGGGTTCGGCCCTGGGAAGTGCGATGACCCTTAGCAGTGGCCGATATATTGACTATATGGCGCCGGGCATCATCGGGATGTCAGTTCTTTTCTCTTCCCTCATGGGTGGTGTTTCCATAATCTGGGACCGGGAATTCGGTTTTCTGAAAGAGATTCTCGTTGCACCTGTCAGCCGTATTTTTACCGCTCTGGGTAAAGCGACAGGTGGAGTTACCGCTGCCATGATACAGGGGACATTACTGATGTTTATCAGCGGATACATAGGAGTTAACTATATTTCCATACCAGGGCAATTGTTCTGCATTTTGATAATGTTCATAATGGGACTTGGTTTCATCGGGATGGGTATGGCTCTTGCGTCCAGGATCGATTCTCATGAAGGCTTCCAGATGGTAATGACTTTCCTGACCTTTCCCATGCTTATGGCAAGTACCGCATTCTATCCCATGGATAATCTTCCTTCATGGCTTGGTGTGCCTGTGCGCCTGAATCCTCTAACCTACGGTATAGAAGCTATGAGATGGTCACTTCTTGGTGTTTCCGAAGTGCCGATAATGACCTCTCTGTTAGTGATTACTATTTTCTCATCTGCGATGATAATTCTTGGAAGCTGGTCTTTTGACAGGGCCGGTGACAAGTAAATTATTATCTCCTGTTTTTCGTAAGTGCTATCTTCCCTTTGCAGAAACGCCTTTCTGCACGCAAACTATTTATCTGAAAAGGTCTATTGGAGTGCTGCCCTTCTGAATGGGATAGTAGGGTAGCTTGGTCCATCCTCGAGCGTTTGGGACGCTTGGACTGCGGTTCAAATCCGCGCTATCCCACCAAACTTTCTTTCAGGCTTTTACGATTTTTGTTTGTTTTTCAAATGTTTTCGACTTTTGAAATGTTTCCGTATTCTGGAATAGATTTATTTATCATACGTTAAGAATAAGGCTCCATGCCAGAGATCAAAGTAAAACTATTCGCAAACTTAAGGGAAAAGGCCGGTGAATCTTCAGTAATGCTGAAAGGAGAGACCGTGCAGGATGTACTACTTTCTCTCATAGACCTTCATCCCTCGCTGGAGGATCTCATTTTTGAAAAGACAGATGAGCCGGAACTTCGAGGATACATCAATGTTTTTCTGAACGGGAACAATATCAAACACATGGACTATCTCGGAACCCGTCTGAGTGACGGAGATGAGATTGGTATTTTTCCTCCCGTTTCCGGAGGATAATCTCACTTAAGGGGTATTGGTTATGGACAGGATAATGAAAGAACGTACCAGTGTAGGCAAAGCAAAAGAAATTTTCTTCGAAGTGATACAGCCTCTGGAACGGACAGAAATATTAGAGATCCAGGATTGTGTTGGAAGGGTTCTTTCCACCAGTGTCCTCGCGCCCAGGAATGTTCCGCACTATCGCCGCTCTGCCATGGATGGGTTTGCTGTTCGTTCGGTCGATATTATAGGAGCATCCTCAACAAATCCTGTTATGCTGCAGGTTTCCGACGAGATTGAGGAAGGTGCCAGTGTCCGGGTCAGTACAGGTGCATATGTGCCAGATGAAGCTGATGCCGTTCTCATGCTGGAAGACACAATATCCATCGGTGATATGATAGAGGTACGTGCACAGGTGCATCCGGGGAAGAATGTAGGGGATGTAGGGGAAGATGTGAGGAAAAACGAGATTATATTCAACAAAGGCCATCTTTTAAGATCCTGTGACATAGCCGTGCTTGCTTCCCTTGGCATCTCAGAGATCACTGTTTATGCAAAACCGGTAGTTGCTATAATCCCCACAGGTAATGACCTGATATCCTTGAAGGATAGTGAATTGCCACCAGCCGGCAAAACTCTTGATATTAACAGTCTGATGATTGGCCTGTATGTCACAAAATGGGGTGGTGAACCAAGATATTGTGATATCGTACCCGAAGACCGTGAACTTATCAAGGAAGCAGTTAACCTGAACCTGGATGCGGATTTCATAGTTATCTCAGGCGGCACGTCTGTAGGTGAGAAGGATTATGTGCCTGATGTCGTAGCTTCATTAGGTAAAAAGCTTGTACACGGAGTTGGTTTAAGCCCAGGCAAACCGACTGCTCTCGGTATCATTGATGATGTGCCTGTTCTCTGCATGCCGGGATATCCTGCCGCTGGCCTGGTAGCACTCTTTGCTTTTGGAAAGCCTGCTATTCAAAAGGCAGGAAACATTCCTGCAATGCCTGACCTAACTGTAAAGGTACGACTGTCCGGCAAAATCAATTCAAGAGAAGGTTATGTGAGTTATGCCAGGGTCATCCTTGAGGATAGTACCGCACGCCCTCTTATGACTGCAGGGGCAGGAATTTTGAGTTCCATTGCAAAGTCAGGTGGTTTTGTCATTATACCTGAAAATGTTGAAGGATATGAAGAAGGGAACGAAGTGGAAGTTGTGCTAATTGAATAACGGTGACAACTTTAAAGAAATATCTTTTTCCCTCCTGATAGTTGGCGCAGGCGGATTTCTAGGTGCAGCATCTCGCTTTGTATTGGCAGGTTATTTCCTGCCCTCTGCAGGTACGCTGGCAGTTAACGTGCTTGGGAGTATCCTGCTTGGTTTTTTGATGTACAACTCAGAATCCCTGGGATATGTGAGCCCGGGGAAAAAGATGTTCCTTGGGATAGGGTTTTTGGGGTCCTTTACTACGTTTTCTACTTTTTCCTTACAGACTTTCCAGATGCCTCCTGATATGGCCTTATTGAATATCGTTGCAAATATATCGCTGACACTGATCGGAGTTTTTCTTGGAAGGGGCGCTGTTGTTTATCTTTCAAATTTAAGGGAAGATCCGATGTATCCGGGTCTTGCGAATTTAATTAGCAGTCGTCGGTATACCAGTTATATGACTCCTGGAATTGTAGGTGCATCTCTCCTGTTTTTTCCGGTAATAGGTGGTATCGCCGGTCTGGGTTCAGAGGTCATACTCGTGGGTGCAGGTGCTCTCATAGGCGCACCATCCCGTTTTCTGGTATCTGGCGCCATGCCTCGGTTCAGAGGGATACCTTTTGGGACCCTTGCAGTAAATACGATCGGCAGTTTTGTACTTGCTTCACTAACATTCTTATCGCTTTCCGGCTCCCTTATATATTTTCTGAGCATAGGAATGCTTGGTTCTTTCACGACATTTTCGACATTCGCTTACGAAACATTCAGGCTTCTGGATGAGGGTGAAGGAACTTATTCTTTGATGAATATGCTGCTAAATGTTACTTTGTGCCTGATTGGGGTTACCACTGCTTACTTACTGTTTGGTTTCGGTCCCTGATCAGATGGGAAGGTCTCAAGTTAATCATATTATACGCAGGTGGAGCAATATTGCCAGTGCGATCAATGTTATTCCTGTTACGAGTCTTATCTCAACACGCCTGTTATTCCTGAAATCAGAAACCCTTTGCGGGTCCAGCCCGAATGCCAGCATAGTCCCGAGTATCAATATCGGAAATACAACTCCAAAGTTGTAAATGCCGAGATATAGGGCACCTTCCAGAATTTTATCTCCTGAAATCAGCATTTCGAGAATGGCAAGGTAGACTGCACCGACACATGGAGCTTTTATGAGAGAGAACAGTCCACCGGCAACAAAGGCCAAAAAAAGTATGTTTTTCCCTTTGATTTCTCCCATGAAGTTTGTGAGAAAGGTAGGATTCTTAAAAGACGATTTTGAATGTGTTCTCAGATGATAAGCGTCGTAAAAGTGCCACAGCCCAAGGAAGGCTATCAGGCCGATCATGAATAAATTTACGATCGCTTCGATTTCCGGAAAATATCTGACTGTATTCAGTATCCCAATGCCGAGCACCATATAGGTTATGAAAATTCCTGCGCAAAAACCCGTGACAAGGGTCAGCAGATCCCTGCGTGTGCCACTGGATGAGATTATGACCGAGGATAAAAAAGCCATCACTGCAATAAGACATGGGTTAAACCCTGCAAACAATCCGGCAACCAGTACTAATATATAAGAATCATCAAGAGTGGGCTTCCTGGAAGCTGGTGGAATAATTTCTTTGCCAGTATCTTCAGTATCGCTTCTTGTGATGGGTAC
Organism: Methanolobus sp. ZRKC2; assembly: GCF_045291185.1. NCBI lineage: Archaea > Methanobacteriati > Methanobacteriota > Methanomicrobia > Methanosarcinales > Methanosarcinaceae > Methanolobus > Methanolobus sp. ZRKC2. The sequence continues at coordinate 2,167,961 of NZ_CP146980.1, forward strand.
TGGCGGTGCATTCTCAATGCCTTCTATCAGCAGCTTTTCCAGCGTTTCAATGTCGTCATTATAGTCGTAGTAGCTTATTACCAGGCTTTTGTTTATTACAATAGTGGGGACAACAGTGATGTCATATTTCTGTATGTACTCAAATGAGTCCATTACATCATGTTTGGAATAGTTGACGCTATTGTATTGGCCAACTATTTTTTCAATCGTAGGCGCAGCTTTTTCACATTTAAGACAGCCGCTCTCATAGAAGAATTCAACTGTCACAGTTCCAGAATCGGCAATAGCTGTTGATGATGCCAGGAGGATAAAAAGTAAACAAAATGCGCTTCTAGCCATCATCTTAATGACAGCTGGTTGAGGCACAGGTCTTTTTTTCATAATTCCTCTCTGAAGCTTTCATTGTGCTGACACTGATAAGCTCTCCGGTGTTAACATTGACATAGCCTTCTACAACATAAAGAGTTGATGTACCGGGACATGCGCAGGTTCGTTCCATCATCTCTACTTTCCATGTCCTGTTACCTGCATATGGGACACTGTTGTTTGAGTTTTCAACTGGGCTTTCCATAAAAGTGGTTTTTATGACTCTCCAGTTGGGGACTTTGAAATTCTTCTCGATAAATGCACTTGCATTGGCATCGTTTTTAACAATGGAAACTGCCTGGGAAGAATTGATGTTTACATCGGGTTCTTCGTTGGTCAATTGATCAAGATATCCCATTCCCAGGTACGCTCCTCCTGCGACAAGGATTAAAGTAAAAGCTATCAGGGGATGGAATTTTCTTTTCTCCATAAATCTCATTGTGTTTATCTAAGATTATATATTTTTCTAAATATGATGATCTGACCGTGGCTGCCAGGAGGAATATGGGCTTATGTTCCGGAAACATATTAAATCAGGTAGTATAACGTTTCCTTATGATTCTGGTTTTGAAATAGGTTCAATAACTTGTAACATGGATATGGAGTGATTTGGTAATGAAAGCAGCACTGCTAAGGATATATCTTAGCGAGAATGACAAGTACAAAGGAAAAGCTGCGCATCATGCAGTGCTGGAGTTTCTAAGGGACGAAGGTATTGCAGGTGCCACGGTCCATCACTGTATGGAGGGGTATGGTATTCAGAACAAGATACACACTGCAAGCGTTCTCCGGCTTGGTACCGACCTTCCGGTCATTATACAGGCAGTGGACAAAGAAGAAAAAATAAGGAATATAATCCCTGAACTCAAAAAAATACTTCCTACAGAACTTATAACTCTCCAGGAGATAGAAATAGTTTCAGGAGACAATTTCAGGGATGAAATTTGATTAATTGCTGTTTATTACCTGTAGAGGACTACTGTATTACCACGTACTTCTATAAGGGTGGTGTTGGTGGATTCTGCCAGTCTTTGAGCTGCATCCTTTATGTTCTCCCCGTCAGGCATTGTCTTTAGCATCTTTATCTTCACGAGGCGATATGCTTTGACTTGCTTTTTAACCTCTTCTACAACAGAGTCAGTAATGCCATTCTTGCCGATATTAAGGATTGGCTTCAGCCCGGAAGCTTCTTTCTTCAATTTATATAACTTATCTTTTTCCATGAATTACACCTGATTATCGTATTGGTCTAAGTGGTATATGATGTTTGATATGATCTCGGAAAAGTGCCTTGAAAAAAATAGAATGTGGGCAACGGTAGGGATAAGATGAAAATCCCTTCCATGAGCAATTATTCGTATTCAGGTTTTTGTGGTTTTGCTCAGGCTGACTTCGGTACCCTCTATACTATATTCGAACCAGGGTGTCGGTTTTGATGTCAGGCCAACTACTCTCATGGCATAGGTGTCGCCTACTGCTTTGATTTCTATCATTCCATCAAACAGCTGTTTCAGGGTAGCTATGGTCTGGGGGTCATGCATTTCGTCTTCAACTAAATAAAGACCAAAACCTCCGGCAGCTTTCACACGGCCTGTGAATACATGCAGGAACCTGAAAACGGTCTGCAGATTCGAATACATCAGTATGGTTGAGAGTGAATTAATGCAAAGCCTGATTTTCTTAATATTCTTTTTTACCAGGAATTCTTCGAGGAACTGGCTTATTTTTACACCAATTCCTGTAAGGTCCACAGGACTTGAAGCCCTTTTTATGTTGGGAGTATCAGGAGCTCCCATCCCGAGAGTCTTTGTGACGCAGTCCACTACACCTACATTTATAGATGAGATGTCCATTCCCTGTCCTTCGAACCAAGTGAGAACTCTTTCTCCGGGTTCTCTGGTAGAAACAAGTATTGCTGCATCATCATTGCTAAGATTCTGGAAAATTATTGCATCAAGAAGCTCATCTTTTCGGCTCATAGGCGGGCCTATCATCATAAGATTAGTGCCTTCCCGAATGCCATCTAACAGGTCATCCAGCTCTTTGATTCCCAATGAATAAACGGACATGTTCTCTTGGTGTTCCTGAATTTGATATGCTTGGAGATGCTTATAATCTCTTTGCGAAAGTGCAATGCACCCTCATTATTGGTATGTGCGATATATAATTATCGTCTTTATATTATAAGATATTAGGTGTCTTTCCTGAATATTTACTCTAACATATTACAAACAATATTAAAGTTTTTTGTTTATTGCTTTACGTGTTTCACGATATGGCCTGCTTCGGGGATTATTATTTCCCCCAGTGCAAGTTCAACAGCCGCAGGAGATCCCGGTAAGCAAAAAACAGCCTTGTTGGCTATAGTTCCTGCAGATGCACGGGTAAGTATTACTGAAGCACCTATCTGTGATATGCTTTTATACCTGAAAAGTTCTCCGAAGCCAGGAATATCTTTTTCGAACATCGGTAATACGGATTCAATGGTAACATCTTTTGATGCCAGCCCGGTTCCTCCGCTGGTCACTATGATATCAGCATTGGATAGTATGGCTTTTTTGATAGCTTCAACAATAGAGTCTTTATCATCGCTAACAAGAGTGTAACCGGACAATTCATGTCCTGCTTTTTGGATCATCTCTTTCATAAGCTGGCCTGAACGGTCATCTGCATCCTGTGGCGATGTTACCTCTCCATATTTCTCTGACCTTGAAGTTGAGATGGTAATTGCATAAAAAATGTAAGGGCCTTTGCTTCCTTTCTTATGTTCTTTCACTGTGAAGTCCTTCATGCGAAGTCTTATACATTAATAGATATATGAAACACTCGATTTGATATGCGAATACTGGCAATCGATATAGGTACGGGTACCCAGGATATACTCCTGTATGATAGTGAAAAGGAAGTTGAAAACAGCCTGTTGATGGTGATGCCTTCTCCCACTGTCATTGTTGCCAAAAAAGTGCAGCATGCCACATCCAGAGGAAAAACGATCTTTCTCAAAGGAGGAGTAATGGGTGGTGGACCTGCTGTCAGGGCCATTAAAGAACACATCAGGCAGGGGTTGGATGTGTATGCAACAGAAAAAGCAGCGTTGACAGTAAAAGACGATCTTGACAGGGTAAAGGAAATGGGAATAAAGATCGTTGATGATAAAGGGAAGGAAAGGCCCTCAGGGGACTATGAAGAGATATTGATGCAGGATGTGGATTTAGAGTCTATAGGATCTGCACTTCAGAGTTTTGATGTTGAAATGCCTGACAGGATTGCAGTTGCTGTTCAGGATCATGGAAATTCTCCTCATGAGAGTAACCGGCTGTACAGGCTTGAGATATTCAAGAAGCTGATTGATGTGGGAGGAGATTTCGGTAAATTTGCCTATGGTCATGAGTCTATACCTGTTGAGTTTACACGCATGCTATCCTCTTCTGAATCGTTGAGCCAGAAGGATGCTGTTTTCATGGATACCGGTCCGGCTGCGATTTTCGGGGCACTTCTTGATCCGGCTGCAAAACAACCTTCCATGGTTGTTAACATTGGAAACGGACATACTCTTGCAGCTATTGTTAAAGACAACCGGATTATCGCACTCTACGAACACCATACTTCTTCACTGAACGGTGAGGGACTTCAGGAACAATTGCTACGTTTTGCCGAAGGGAACATCACATTTGAGGAAGTTTTCGATCAGGGAGGGCATGGTTGTTATATCAGGGAGAAGATAGACTTTGATGAGGTGAGGTCTGTAATGATAACCGGTCCGAGGCGTAGTCTGCTGATGGATATGGATGAAGGGGCAAAGGACCGGAAACTGTGGAATCGGCTGCATTTCGCCGCACCTTTCGGGAACATGATGCTGTCCGGTTGTTATGGTCTGCTTACTCCTTATCTGCTTGAAAGGTGCGATGAGCAATAAGACTTATAAAGTCCGAGGTAGTAGGGAATGAACCGTCCAGATGAAATTGTATCCGTCTGATGTTCAATGACATCAACAAATTCATATACAGACATATCAATTAGGGACCGATACAAAGCGGCGCAATTGATGTAAATTATCCCAATAATCATTCAAGGAGACTTAAATTCATGGTAAGAAAACCAGCAAGTATGTACAGGAACGTAAGACAACGTTCATACACAAGAAGAAAATACATGGGTGGTGTACCCGGAAGCCACGTAATTCACTACGATATGGGTAACAAGACAGCTGAATTCCCTGTTAAGTTATCTCTTATAGCTATGGAAAGATGTCAGATACGCCACACTGCTCTTGAGGCAGCACGTATCACAGCCAACAGGTCTGTCATGGGAGCAGCAGGTCGTGCTGGGTACCACATAAAACTCAGAGTATACCCCCATGAGGTATTGAGAGAGAACAAACAGGCAACCGGAGCGGGTGCTGACCGTGTGTCAAGTGGTATGCGCGGAGCATTCGGTAAGAATGTAGGCACAGCAGCCAGGGTTTCAGCAGGCCAGAAAATCTTCACAATTTCTGTCAACAAAGAGAACTTTGCAACTGCAAAGGACGCTCTCAGAAAGGCAGGTCAGAAACTGCCAACACCTGTGAGGATAACTGTAGACCAGGGACTTGAACTTGTACAGTAAAAGTGGTGAACCCATTTCGGGAGGAATTAAATGAAAGATTACGAAGCGCTTTTGGACCGTGCAATAGCGAATTTACCTGACAAGGAGACTACGGATGCCCGTTTCGTGATCCCCGAACCAAAGATAATGGTTGAAGGTAAGACCACGATCCTGGACAACTTAAGCAATATAGCTGATGTATTGAACAGGGACCCTGACCACCTGATGAAATTCCTGACCCGTGAAATGGGTACGGCAGGTAAGATAGATGGTAGCAGGGCTATATTTCAGGGACGTTTCTCAAAGGACCAGATTAAGTCTAACATAGAAGCCTATGTTGAAGAGTTTGTCATGTGTTCCGAGTGTTCAAGGCCGGATACCCAGTTGACAAAGATGGACAGGGTACTTGTGTTGAAGTGTGCTGCCTGTGGAGCTCACAGACCGGTAAAGAAGAGACGTGCAACCGCACCTGTCAAACAGGATTCAATTGAGGAAGGTAAGGAGTATGAGGTACACATTGATGCCGTCGGTTCCAAGGGTGATGGTATTGCCAAGGTGGACAAATATACTATTTTCGTACCGGGCACCTCAAAAGGTCAGGCCGTAAAGATCAGAGTCAAACGTCTGAGCGGTACTCTTGCTTTTGCAGAGAAGGTCTGATCAAAAACCGGATCCGATTAATCCATTATCCGGTTTTCAATTCTTTTTTCTTTATATTTTTGAGATTCTCAAGGAATAAGTTATATTGCATAAGAGCCATTAATATAATTATTCTCGAAACTAATCTGTCGAGGTTTCAAATGGCTCGCGTACCTACAGGGATTCCCGGATTTGACGAACTTATAGAAGGAGGCTTCATAGAAAATGATGTAATCCTTCTGATTGGCGGACCTGGTGCGGGTAAATCTACTTTTGGAGCACAATATCTATATGAGGGAATTACCAGCTATGATGAGCCTGGGGTCTATATCACCTTTGAGGAAACACCTGCCCGTATCATGCGTAATATGTGGAGGCACGGCTGGGATCTTGAGAGACTTATCAAGGAAGACAAGCTCCGGATAATCCGGGCTGATCCTATCGCCTATGGCAGGTATATCGAAAAGAACAGGGACCCTGATTCCAATAAGGAAACCGATACCCGTACAATTGAAACTGTTTTGCGCCAGATATATGCTAATGTACAGGAGATAGGAGCCAAACGTCTTTTTATTGATTCCATGACCTCACTGAAGATATCGCCTGATCCGGTTAATGTGAGGTATATCATTCTTGAATTCATCAAGAATATTGAAAATTTTGATTGTACTACCCTGATTACGAGTGAAATGCACAGGGAAACTGATCACTTCACTGTTGAGGAGTATCTTGCCGAAGGAGTTATTTGCCTTAAGGTATTCAGGATTGGCGGAGAAAGGATCAGAGCTATCGACATACTGAAGATGCGAGGCACCAAACACGATGAAGTACTCCGCCCGTATGTGATGAGTGATCATGGAATATTCGTTTACCCATCCCAGTCTGTTATAGGCAAGGAAGCAGATGTTTTCTCCACCGAGATATTTAGCTCCAGAGGAACATTGGATGAAACAGAACTTCGCTGATTCACAGGACGAGAAAATTACATTGCTTTCAATACCGGGACTTTCTATTAAGATGGATAGAACAGAGGATTTTATACAGTTGAAGGCAACCGGTGGCCTTCATAAGGCATGTAATCCTTTTCTTAACAGGATAAATGAAAGATTGAAAGAGGAAAAGCCGGCTCTGGTCACAGACGAGCAGGTAATTGCATCTACATGGCTGCCGCCCATTCCCAGTAAAGCTTTCAAGAGACTTCTTATGGCTGAGACCCAGATAACCCTGGGCAGATATATTCCCGAAACCGTTTCTTTTGAGATCACGCGCAACTGCAAATGCGACTGTGAACATTGTGTTGTAAGTGGCGGCGAAGGTGATCTTGATATCGATACCATGAAGCATGCTATCGATGACGTGCTTGATATGGGCGCAATGGTCATCGTATTCACAGAAGGTGATCCCATGCTGCGTGAGGATATCTATGAACTCATCGACTACGTGGACAAGGAACGTGCTATAGTTAACATGTATACTCCCGGCACGGAAATGACTCCGGAGACTGCACAGCGTCTGAAGGAGGCTGGTCTCCATAACCTGTTGGTGAGTATATATTCGACTGAACCAGCAAAGCACGATGCCGTACGTCGTCTTGACGGTGCGTTCGAGATGGCTACAAATGCCATGAAAATGGGACTTGAGGCTGGTCTTCTTGTAACTATGGCTACACACGTTTCTCCTAAAAATATAGGGGAACTGCCTGCAATGTACGAACTTGCGAAGGAAATCGGAGTACATGAGTTCTCCCTCTGGGAATCCGTGCCCAAGAAGAGAGGGGACGCTATAATCACTGAGGCTGACAGGAGAATCGTACTTGATATGTATCACCGCACCAACTCTACTAAAGGAGGACCAAGGATTTTCTCTAACTCTTATTTCGAAGGAGAAATGCTGGGCTGCATGGCCGGGCAGCGGTGGTTGCATGTATGTGTGGACGGTGCGGTCAAACCCTGCCCATACATCCCGTTCAGTTATGGAAACATACAGGAGCGTTCCATGAAAGATATCTGGGGTAAGATTCGCAAGGATAAGACATTCAGGGGACAACGTAGTACATGCCTGATGCAGGAAACCGAGTATCTAAAGCTTGTTGACAGGATACCGGAAGGTGCCTCGAAACCTTATGATATCGAAAAGATAGAATCCTGATATTCTTCATCTACTTTTTTTCACTTGTTGGAAATCATTTGTATCAAGACTTTCCAGCAGTTTTTTGTTTTGCCAGTAATACCCAAGCATGATTACAGTCATTATGAATGCCATGTAATGGATATTTGAGAAAACATCAGGCCATATATGGTTGAACACAATGATCAGAAGGATACCAAGGAACCACATAAGGATAGAGTTGATAAGTGAAGCTTTTGAGGGGTCGTATTTCCTGTTCAGATGGTAGATCAGCTCCCATCCTGTTAAAAGACCGGTTAGTTTTGACGGCTTTGCGCTCTGGGAATTTTCCATAAGCCGCATCATCTTTTTTTTATTAATACTGTATGATTTTCTATAATTAGCAACTGAAAAGATCATAGTGAGCAGCAAAGCGGCATAACCATATTGCCAGGGGAGGATAAGGAACAATAACAACGAAAAAAACATCATAATACCTATAATTGCAGGCAGATAACTTTCCTTATACTTACGGGCTGAATACATATTGAATATGGTGATTGAAGCAAAGAACAATGCTCCAATATGAAAAATAGTAATGTCCATTATTGAATCCTCATTGTTGAATGTTAATGGTTAGGTCTGGTTGTACAAAATAATTATGTCATATATGATTAAAATTTGAATGTATTCCATCTAAATAAGGTTTAACTATAAAGGATGCTCGCAGGGTCGCAATAAGAACCTTTACATATCACCAGGTGTTTTTACTAACAATTTCATTGACAGAAAAAATGATATGTTCTATTCCGAACATCTGATCATACAAGAGGCTCTATATGAATATGAAGATCAACCCATGGAGTGCACTGAATATTGACGATTATTCCAAACTATTCGAGGAATTCGGCATTCTTCCTTTTGATCAACTGCTTCCTGAGATAGCAGATCCCCATAGATACATGCGTAGGAAGATCATCTTTGGCCATAGGGGATACGATCTCATAACAGATGCAATGAACAACGGCAAGCCATTTTCGGTAATGAGCGGTTTCATGCCTTCCGGAAAGGTACATCTGGGCCATAAAATGGTGATGGAAGAAATAATATGGCATCAGCAACAGGGAGCTGACGCATTTGCGGGCATCGCCGACAGGGAAGCACATTCAGTAAGGGGCATGTCCTGGGAAAAGTGCAAGGATATCGGTGTCAATGAGTACATAGTAAGCCTCATTGCACTTGGTTTTGAACCACAGGGACATATATACTTCCAGTCGGACTCGGAGCAGGTCAAGGACCTCGCATTCGAGCTGGGTTCAAAGGCCAACTTCTCGGAATTGAGTGCTATTTATGGTTTTACGGGTGAGACAAGTGTCTCCCATATGCTCAGTGCAGTCACCCAGAGTGCGGACATACTGCATCCCCAACTTGAGGACTTTGGCGGTCCCAAGCCTACAGTAATTCCCGTAGGTGCGGATCAGGACCCCCATATCCGCTTAACACGCGGACTTGGTCATAAGATGAACATGTTCAAGATCGAGGGGCGTGAAGATAAGAATGGCAGGAGTTATTTCAGCATACGGGGCAAGGCAGCACCTGAAGAAGCACTGAAAGAGCTGGGAGATCGCATACCCGGCAGAACAAAGATGTTCGAAGCTCATGTTGATGTGTTCGATCTTGATAACTTCGAGGAACTTCTGAGAATTGTCAGGGAGGTCGAACTTGAGTTTGGAGGATATGCATTTGTACCTCCGTCTTCAACTTATCATCGTTTCATGTCCGGGCTGCAGGGCGGGAAAATGTCAAGCAGTGTTCCTGACAGTTATATATCACTTACCGAGGATCCCAAGGGAGCTGCCAAAAAGGTCAAGCGGGCAAAGACCGGCGGCAGAATGACACTTGAGGAGCAGAAGAAGCTGGGCGGTGAACCTGACAAATGTTCTGTCTACGAACTGCTACTATTCAATCTCATTGAAGATGACCAGGAGCTTGCGCAGATATACAATGAATGCGTTAGCGGAGAGAAAGTTTGCGGAAACTGCAAGGCTCTTGCAGCAGAAAAGATGGAAAAGTTCCTGAAAGAGCATCAGGAACTGCGTGAAGTCGCAAAAGACAGGCTTGATGAATATGGATTATAAGATTATCAAGGTGTAATGTATGGTTTCGGATTATAATCTCACACCCAATGAGAAGAATGTGCTGATAGCACTGGATGAACTGAAAACTGCAAGTCCGGGAGAACTTGCAAAAGAAGCGGGGATGAAGGTAGAAACCGCGATGCAGGCTGCTTTCCTATTGGATGATAATGGGCTGGCCAAGGTGGATGAAATCGTCATCGAGACCTATGAACTGACCGGGGAAGGAAAGAAATATGCGGAGGAAGGACTTCCCGAGAGGCAGATAATCGATACACTCTCAGAACCCATGGCTATGGATGGACTGAAGGAGAAATTCTCTCCTGCAGTAGTAGGTATAGCTACTGGCTGGCTGCGTCGTAAAGGATGGGCAAATATCGAAAAAGGAATGGTCATACCCACAGGGAATGCAGTAGTTGGGGATGATGAGGAGGTTCTGGCTAAGTTCAAAGGTCAGGCAAGGACTGTTGAAGAACTGGAAGTCACTGAGAACCTCATGAAAGATATGCTCAAACGTAAACTCGTAATAAAGATAGAGGACAAATGCAGGTCGGTGAGCATTACACCTGAGGGAATTGAAGTCGTTGCTTCAGGGATCGAGGTAGTGGAAGAAGTTGCCCAGATTACATCAGAGATGCTCAAGAGCGGCCAGTGGAAGAATATGAAGTTCAGATCATATAATATCCAGACTCCTCCCCGGCAGATATACGGGTCCAAGATTCACCCTTACCAGCGTCTGATTGACCAGATGAGACGTATCTTCCTTGATATGGGCTTCACTGAAATTAAAGGTGAGATCGTGCAGAGTTCATTCTGGAACTTCGATTCCCTGTTCCAGCCACAGGATCATCCTGCAAGAGAGATGCAGGACACATTTCACTTAGACAGCACTTCCGAGCTTCCTCTGGATTACAAGGACAATGTCTGTGCAATGCATGAGCATGGAGGAGATACTACCTCCACAGGATGGGGTGGAAAATGGAGTGAGGAGATTGCCTGTAAGAATGTGCTGAGGACTCACACAACGGCACTAACGATAAAATACCTTGCAGACAATCCGGAGCCTCCTGTAAAGGCCTTCTCCATCGACAGAGCCTATCGCCGCGAGACAATTGATCCTACTCACACTCCCGAGTTCGAACAACTGGAAGGAGTTGTCATGGATAAGGACATGTCCTTTGCGAACCTGTTGGGATGTCTGAAGGAGTTCTATCACAGGATGGGATTCGAAGACGTGCGTTTCAGGCCCGGATATTTCCCCTATACCGAACCAAGTGTAGAGCCCGAGGTATATGTGGATGGCCTGGGTTGGGTTGAACTTGGAGGTGCAGGAGTATTCAGGAAAGAAGTCACGGAACCTCTGGGAATCAAGTATCCGGTACTTGCATGGGGACTTGGTGTAAGTCGCCTGGCAATGCTCAAACTAGGTCTTAAAGACCTGCGTCTGTTGTACCAATCAGATATTGACTGGCTCCGCAAGAGTCCTGTGTGTCAGCTCTGATTTGTTTTTTCTAAGTCCCTGTCACAATTTTTGCAAGCAGGGACTTCTTTACTGTTACTGCATCTTCCGGACACAATTCACGGCAACAGTAACAAAGGATGCATTTTTTATCATTGATTCGGAGATTACCATCTTCATTTTCAATGGCTTTTGCAGAACAGTTCATTATGCATGCCCCACACTGGATACATTTTGAAATATCGATACGTGGCCTGACTGTGAACTGCTCTCCGAAAAATCTGATCATAAAAGGTGGGAAATTATATATGATCCCGGTGCTGGAAGGCTTGTAATTTATTCTTACGTTTTCAGGTAAAACTCCTATTGTTTGAGGTTTCTTGATGCCAAAACCTCTCTCAAGGGCCGCTTCTGTTGTGGGAATTTTCTGCGGATCAAAGCCAATCATGGTAGCAGCTACTATGTCCAGGGATACGCAGTCCCTGCTTGCCAATATAAGACCAGTAGGTACCGGTGTTCCATGAGACGGACCGTTTCCTTCCATCCCAACGACGGCATCCATGATAGCAAGATGGGGTTTGGCAACGGAATACAGGTCGATAATACCCTCACCAAAAAGTTTCCTTTCGGCAAGCAGGTGCATCTCCTTGCGAGTCTTTAGCGGCAATGCGCCAAACATGTTCTTGACTGCACCTGTGTAATAGGTGAGTTCATGGGTCTTGAGCTTGGGAAGTGAAATGATCACGTCAGCTTCCATAACTGCTTTAGAAACAAAGAGTCTGGAGAAGTGTCTGGCTTCCGGAACATCCACTTTTACAAAACCTGCTGTCTGAAAATTGATTAACTCAACTCCTGATTCCTTTGATACTGCTTCGATTCCTGATTCCCTAAATGCATCAGCAGTTGCACCTGGATGAGTCATTCCTGCCCCATCTCCGATTACCGGTATTCCTCCGGCTTTCTTAACAAGTTGGCAAACTGCAGAAACAATTGAAGGATGGGTTGTGACGGCATCTTCAGGTTTATGGGCTCCAAGGACATTAGGCTTGAGTAGAACCCGATCACCCTTGGAAACAATGGCTGAAAGTCCTCCTATAAGTTCTACCGATTGATTTACTGCTTCAAAGGAATTTGAATAATCACTGCATCTGACTATGGAAACCCGGTTGTCCATGCTAGTATAATCGAATTTGCCAGCAAAATAGTTTTTTGACTCTATGTTGTCAGGATTTTCTTGTAGATATTTCTTCCATTTAAGGTAAAGCACAACCATCACATCATAATTATGACTTTTGAAGTCATTTAGTAAATGTTATAAACATGAAGGGGAATAAAATTACGTAACTATACTCTGTAAATATGGTATAAATTAAGCTTTAGTACATAGGAGAGGTGGTACGTAATGAAAGGAAATATATTGACTATGCTTATTGCCACAAGTATTCTAATGCTTGTGACCTCAGGGATTGCAATGGCAGCACCTCCTGGGCCTGTTTCCTCGCCAATAGAGTGGACTGGGCAGGGCACAGACTCGGATGAGGATTGCGAAGATGAAAATTTTGAGGGAGCCCCGGGAATCCATTGGGTTGTCAACGGGCACATGGAAGGCACAACTGACAACTATTTACTCACGATTAATGTATCTGGAGAAGTAGTAGAGACTGCAACCCCATTTAAGATATCAGGAAAAGTAGTACATTTCTACACCGATTATTATGAGTTTGATGATCTGGAGGCAACTTTGACGTTCACTGGGACAATGGCTAAAAATCCACAATTTGTCATATCTCACTACTGCTCAGGCAACGACACTGAAATTCCGGAATTCCCTACAGTTGCACTTCCAATAGCAGCAGTTCTTGGTCTGGCATTCCTGCTCCAGCGCAGAAAGGAGTGAATTGATTCATTCCTTTTTAATCTCTTTTTTGAAGAATTTGTTTTTGTAGTGATTTTCGTCATAGGTAAGATTTTTTGAAGATGGTTAGATAATACTGAATATTTAACATCTATTATGAGTATAAAAAAATAAAATAAGTACTTATCAGGGTATGCTAAAGAACGTCTCTAATTGCTGTTTTATTTTTCATTGTCTCTTTTTAAAATTTAAAGATATAATTCACTGTACTAATATACTCTCTTTTGTTTTCATTAAGTCAAATAGTTATTATTGTTTCGCAAAGCGCATATGTCAACAAAAAGACAACGTTTAGTGACTACAATATAAGTAGGTGGTACGATATGAAACAAAGAATACTTTTGATGACAATAGCTATTGCCATCTTGTTCACGGGACTTGCGAATGCAGCCTGTTATCTTAATGATGTGCAGGATGATAAGAGCGAGTTTGAGGGTTATCTGAATGTAAGTTTAGAAGTAAACGATGAGGTAACCCCTTTTACCGCTGAAATGGAACTGACAGACGATACACTGCTCTTTTTCCCTAATGCGGAAATCAGCAACGTACTGTTAAATGTTCCAATGGATCAAATAGCAAGTGTAACTGACAGTGAAGGAAACGAGCTTTCAGTAACAACAACAAGTGAAGAAAACCCATTTGAGAATTTTTCAACGGCAATTGCTGTGGGGGATAATAGTTCAAGTCCTATCACAATAACTTTTGAAGATACATGGGATGGAACATTTCCTGAAAATGATGCCGGCTACCCAGTTGCTGTGGAAATTCAGAACATAGGGGAGAATGATGGTGATAGTGCCTGGGTTTCTCTTGGATTCTGTGAAGAAGGAGAAATGAATGGTGAAACTACAGATGCTAATGCCACCGATGCTAATACGACTGATGCCAATGAAACAGATGAAGAAGTCGTAGACACTACCCTGATAGGTGATGATTTTGTTGAGACTAACGAGGTTGATATCACAGAATCCGGCTATAGTCCTTCCAAGATTCTCATAACTTCTGGAGATGGCGTCACCTGGGTTAATACAGATGACCAGAGTCACACCGTAACAGCAAAAGATGGTTCATTTGACTCAGGTCCAATAGAACCTGGTAGCATGTACAGCGTTCTTGTCAGCGGTACTGTTGAGTACACATCAACTGGAGAGGAAGATACTTACGAAGGTCTTATTTCCACTGGAGAGGGTGTAACTGATGAAGTAGTAACTGAAGAAACTACTACTGATGACAATGCAACCGAAGAGGACATGGCTGACAACGTAACTGAAAATGATACGGCAGATAACGTAACTGAAGAAGACATGGCCGACAACGTAACCGAAGAGGATACGGCCGACAATGAAAGCGTCGACACCGAAAATGTTACCATTGCCACTACAGTAGCTGACACTGAATCATTCGGAACTCTCTTGGTAGCTTTAGAGACTGCTAATCTGGTTGACACATTGGATAGCGAGGGTCCATTCACCGTCTTTGCACCAACTGATGAAGCCTTCGATAAATTGCCAGAAGGTACTGTTGAAGCACTTCTTGCAGACGAAGAAGCCCTTAACAGTGTACTGACCTACCATGTAGTCTCAGGAGAATACAATTCCAGTAGTATTGTTGAACTGGATAACCTTACAACTGTTCAGGGAGAGAACGTAACCATCAGCGTGGTAGATGATACGGTTATGATCAATAATGCAACGGTAACTACTACAGACATTGAAACCAGCAATGGTGTCATACACATTATTGATGAGGTATTGATTCCACCTTCAATGGTAGAAGAAATGGACAATATGACTAATGCAACCGATACCAATACCACTGACGCTAATGTAACCGATACTAATGTAACCGATACTAATGTTACTGATGCTAATGCTACGGACACTAATGCCACTGACGCTAACGCGACTGATTCCAATGAAACAGACGAAGAAGTCGTAGATACTGCCTTAATAGGTGATGATTTTGTTGAGACTAATGAGGTCAATATCACAGAATCCGGTTATAGTCCTTCCAAGATTCTCATAACTTCTGGAGATGGAGTTACCTGGGTTAATACAGACGATCAGAGTCACACTGTAACAGCAAAAGATGGTTCCTTTGATTCCGGTCCAATAGAACCTGGCAGTATGTACAGCGTTCTTGTCAGCGGTACTGTTGAATACACATCTACTGGAGAGGAAGATACTTACGAAGGTATCATTTCTACTGGAGAGGGTGTAACTGATGAAGCAGTAACTGAAAATGATACGGCAGACAACGTAACTGAAGAGGACATAGCTGACAACGTAACTGAAAATGATACAGCAGACAACGTAACTGAAGAAGACATGGCTGATAACGTAACCGAAGAGGATATGACCGACAATGAAAGCGTCGACGGAAATGTTACCATTGCCGCTACAGTAGCTGATACTGAATCATTCGGAACTCTCTTGGTAGCTTTAGAGACTGCCAATCTGGTTGACACATTGGATGGCGAGGGTCCATTCACCGTCTTTGCACCAACTGATGAAGCTTTTGATAAATTGCCAGAAGGTACTGTTGAAGCACTTCTTGCAGACGAAGAAGCCCTTAACAGTGTACTGACCTATCATGTAGTCTCAGGAGAATACAATTCCAGTGCTCTTGTCGAACTGGATAATCTTACAACTGTTCAGGGAGAGAACGTAACCATCAGCGTGGTGAATGATACGGTTATGATCAATAATGCAACGGTAACTACTACAGACATTGAAACCAGCAATGGTGTCATACATGTTATCGACGAGGTATTGATTCCACCTTCAATGGTAGAAGAAATGGACAATATGACTAATGCAACCGATACCAATGTGACCGATGCTAATGCCACCGACGCTAATGTGACAGAAACCAACGTGACTGATTCTAACGTCACCGAGGATAATGCTACAATATGCTACCTCAATGTTGTCGAGGAAAACAAGAGTCAGTATGAAGGTCAGTTGAATGCCACTGTAGTAATTGACACAGAAACAACACCTTCAACAGCTCAGTTGGATCTGACAAATGATACCAAGGAAGCATTCCCGAATTCAACTGTAAAGACCATTCTACTCAATGTTCCAGCAGACCAGATAATCAATGCAAATGATTCAGCCGGAAATGAATGGACTGTAACTGATATCGAGGAAATGGAAAATCCATTCGGTTTCTTCCTGACCATGCTTACTACCGATGAAGAAGAGCTCAATCCATTCGGTGATTTCCAGACGATGATAACAGTAAGCGACAGTTCCGAGAATGCAACAGGTCCGGCTACCATCTACTTTAACGAGACTTGGAATGGCACACTACCGGAAAATGAAGATGGTTATGTGATTGCAACAGATGTCCAGAATGTGGGAGAAGCAGGAAATGATAGTGCCTGGATCACTCTTGGATTCTGTGAAGCAGAAAATGGAATGATGCCACCAGCAGATTCAGTTGTTATGGAGAACACAACTTGTTACTTGAATGATGTAGAAGATGCCAAGAGTGAGTACGAAGGTATCCTTAACGCAACTCTTATGGTCAACAATACAGCTACTCCTTATACAGCTGAGATTGAAATAATGAATGAAACGATGGCAGAGTTCCCGAATGCTACGATCAATACCATTCTTCTTAATGTACCTGGTGACATGATAACCGACGTTATAGATTCCCAGGGTGAATGGACAATACTTGATCAGGGTGAAGGAGTTGTCCTAATGAGGACTTCATCGAATACAAACGAGACTGCAAATGGTCCGATAACAATTTACTTCGATGACGCCTGGGATGGCACGTTCCCTGAAAATGAGGATGGATATAAGATTGCAGTAGATTTCAGAAACATTGGGGAAACGGAAGATGACAGTGCATGGGTAACCTGTAGTGATGATCTGGTTGAACAGACTCAAATGAATGGAAGCCAAGCTGTTGCAACTACAGAGATAGATGGGCTGGTTGAGACCAATGAGGTAGATATTACCGAATCTGGCTATAGCCCATCTAAGATTCTGATAGCTTCTGGTGATGGAGTTACCTGGGTTAATACAGACGACCAGAGTCACACCGTAACAGCAAAAGATGGTTCATTTGACTCAGGTCCGATAGAACCTGGCAGTATGTACAGCATTCTTGTCACCGGTACTGTTGAATACACATCAACTGGAGAGGAAGATACCTACGAAGGTCTTATTTCTGTAGGAGAGGGTGTAACTGATGAAGCAGTAACTGAAGAAACTGCTACAGATGACAACGCAACCGAAGAGGAAATGGATGATAATGAAAGTGTTGACACCGGAAATGCTACCATTGCAGAAATAGTGGCTGACAATGATTCATTCACAATCCTCTTTACTGCTCTGGAAACAGCTAATCTGACAGGCACACTTAACGAAGAAGGTCCTTTCACTGTCTTTGCACCAACAAATGAAGCCTTCGAAAAACTGCCAGAAGGTACTGTTGAAGCACTTCTTGCAGATGAAGAAGCACTGACCAATGTACTGACTTATCATGTAGTCTCTGGGGAATATAATTCCAGTGCTCTTGTCGAACTGGATAACCTTACAACTGTTCAGGGAGAGAATGTAACCATCAGCGTGGTAAATGATACGGTTATGGTCAATAATGCAAATGTGACCGGTGCAGACATCGAAGCCAGCAATGGTGTGATACATGTCATCGACGAAGTATTGATTCCACCTTCAATGGCAGAGGAAATGGCCAGCATGAACAATGCTTCAGACACGGACATGAACATGTCTAATATGACCAACGCTTCAGATATGGCTAACATGACTAATGCTTCAGACATGAATGCCACGGATACTTCAGATATGGACAATGAGAGCACCAATGATTCTGAGAATATGACTGAAGATTCAGAGGAAAATGGGACTGATATGGAAGAGAACATGACCGAAGACATGGAGGAAGATTCAGAAGAGAATATGACTTCATAAAATTATAAAATATAGGACTAATCGAGAGGTAATAAAAAATAGCTTACCTCTCTGTTTTTTTCAAGCATTACTTGACATCTATTTTTCTGCATTAATGGGCATTCTCCATTGCTTCTTCAACACTTTTCCTGATTATGTAACCTGCTTCATGCAGGATGGTATCTCCTATCTGCGGGTCTCTTTCCATACTTGCAGTACATGGATATGAATGGTGGGCGCCAGATATCGTTTCTTTATAATCTTTGATATCTGACCACTTGAGTTTCTTTGCAACGAACCATGTGGAACCGCATGGTGCATCCCTGAGAACTTCCGTATGGGTGAAAATATCGTTCTCTTTGTTCAACTCTATCTTCAGCAGGGGTTTCCCAAAGCCTAAATTCACGAAAGCATCTATTGATTCTTTTCCTGTTAGCTCCAGTGCACAGAAAGGCTTTGGGCACTCACATTCGATTCCTCTTGATTCCAGTTCTTTTTTCACCTGTTCTGCCAGTCCTGTAGGTGTGAGTCTGGAATCATCGATTGGAATAATGACACCTTTTGCACCAGATTTTTCCGCAATTTCAGGTATTGCCATGAGAATATCAGGATTAAGATCGATGGCAAGGATGAGATCACATTCAGGAACTTCTTCAGGCATATATTCCATGGGTTCTTCTACAAAATCCGGCAGGTCTGTCCGCAATTCAAAGATACCTGTGATGATATTTGCGAAACTTGCACGAGATTCCCTGCAATGATCACATAAGTCCCCACAGGACACACAAAACCTGTCAGAGTTGATAAGGTTACCAATCACTTTTTTTCCGAAATCCCCGGAATAAAAAATGTTAAGACGCATGTTAGGAGATGTCGGTATCAAATATTAATTAGGTTTCCCTTGGATACTGCCTTTCTGCTCTCCTGCATGAACAAGTCCCATAAGATAGGCTGGAATACATCCTATAGCTGTACATGTTTCAAGGGAGACACCATTACCAGTGATGTCGAGATGCTGTGGGACTATTTCAAAGAGGTGTTTTGGCAGGCCCTTGTGACCAAGACCTACGAGCAGCAAGAATGACCTGTTATGCAGAATTTCATTGGCCAGTGCTTCCGGTGTAACAACATGCTTTTCATCTGGTTTTGAAGACGTCACCACCACTGTCCCGAACTGGGACTGGAAACCTTTCTTAGGTAATTCGAAAACAAAGAGTTTTCTTTTTTCGTGCAGCAAGCGAAGAAATTTTCCGGATTCGCCTATTGTAGTCTTATCAGCTACATAATCTACAAGCTCATCTGGTGTCATTTTGAAGGGAAAATCAAACAAGGCAAGAGAAAATCCAAATGCATAACAGATGGGTGCAGCCCTTGCAATAGCCCTGTAGTGGGCATCCAGTACTTTGATCTTATCATATGTGTTTACTATTCCAAGGGTAAGCATTTTTTCACCGTTTTCCCATAGTCATTTTAATTCCAGGCACATGACTGATTGCTTGCATCTATTTAATTTGTCGCATTTAGCACAGTTTTCCCACAAATCTGCCTTTTTTGAAGGTTCCATTTCCACAAAACCTGTTTTCTCAAAAAATACAGGAGATGTCGTTCTTACATAAATGGTACTTCCGGCAGGAAATCGATTTACAAGATAATGAACCAGAGAGGTGCCTATTCTTTTTTCTCTGTAGCCGGGATTAACGGCTATGGAATGTATCTCGGGAAATGGGTCGCTGACAATGGCACCGGCACCAATTATTTTTCCTTTCGTCTCCGCAACTGCAAAAGAGTCTGCTGACATTCCTTCAACATTATGGAAATAAGTTGACATCAGTACCTCTATGGGCCCCATGTCTTCTTTTGATGCACTGCGGATTTGTATCTCCGGTATCAAAGTATCTCGTCCATGCTTCCACTCCTGAATCCTTCAAGATCAAGGGTTACGTAATCAAATCCTATCTTCCTTAGATATGATGTAATCTTTTCCCTGTGCAGTAACATATCCTTAAAATCGAAGGGATGGAGTTCTATCCGGGCCATGCCACTGTGATCCCTGACTCTCAGCTCGGTAAAACCAAGATCAGAGAGGAAATTTTCTGCAAGCTCAACTCTTTTGATAGCTTCTTCTGTCAGCGCATTCCCATAGGGCAATCTTGACGCAAGACAGGGAGATGGAGGTTTACTGGCAACGGAAAGTTTCACATTTTTGGCTATCTGGCGAATTTCATCCTTTGTAACATCCAGGTCGAGATAAGGGGAGTATACAGGCTCTTTTGCTTCCATAATTGCTCTTTTCCCCGGACGATATACATTTTTGTCCGAGGAATTGCTTCCTTCCAGAATTACATTGAAACCAAGTTCTTTCCTGACGTCGTCAAGCAATTTCAGTATCTCTTTTTTACAGTGGTAACATCTTTGCGGATCATTACTGGCTATTGAAGGAATCGTCAATTCATCAAAGAACACGATTCTGTGTCTGATTCCTATCTCCTCAGCAACCTTTTCTGCATGTTTGAGTTCCCTATCCGGGAAGGAACGTATTTTGATTGTTACTGCAACTGCCTTGTCTCCCAAAACCCTGTGGGCGAGGTATGCCAGGGTCGCACTGTCAACGCCACCTGAGAATGCTACAATAGCACTCTCTTTTTCCCTGATCGCAGCTTCAAGTCCTGTGACCTTTCTTGTGTCCATAGTAATGAATATGGGAAAATGCCTTATTAACATAATTCCATTAGGAATATGAAAAGTCTCGGGTTTTAAGATAATACCTGATTTGTATACATGGGTGATATTTAAATGGCGTTTTTTGGAACAAACGGTGTAAGGGGAATCGCGAATGAGTACATTAATCCTCAATTAGTTATTGATGTTGCCAGAAGTGTTGGCACGTATATGGGATCAAAGGGAACAGTGGCCATCGGCAGGGATACAAGGGCCTCGGGTGAAATGTTGAAGTCAGCCGCAATAGCAGGAGCCCTGTCTGCCGGTCTGACTGTCATTGATGTAGGGATTGTCCCGACACCTTCTATTCAATACTATGTCAAGGATCATGCTGATGCAGGCATAGTGATAACAGCATCTCATAATCCCAGGGAGTATAATGGAGTCAAACTAATAGCTGAAGACGGTAGCGAGTTCTCAAGAGAAGGAGAAAAAGAAGTAGAAAAAATATACTACTCCAGAGAGTTTGCAGCTGCACCATGGGAGAATACAGGTGACCTGAGAACAGATCTGAATGCCAACGAATATTACATCAACGGAATAATGGATTCGGTTGACAGCAAGAGTATACGTAAGGGCAAGTTCAAAGTAGTTGTTGATACCGGTTGCGGGGCTGGCTCTGTAACCCTTCCTTTTCTGCTTCAGAAACTCGGCTGCGAGATCATTACGATAAATTCACAGGTAGACGGCACTTTTCCATGGCGCAATCCCGAACCTACACCTGATGTACTGACAGAGCTTATTGACATTGTGAAGAGGACAGGGGCTGTAATGGGAGTAGCCCAGGATGGGGATGCCGATCGTGCAGTGTTCATCGATGAACTGGGCAACTTCATACCTGAGGACGTATTGCTTGCGATGATGGCTAAATACGTACTTGAGAGGAAAAAAGGTCCAGTGGTGACACCGGTCAGTTCCTCCTCAAGGATGGTAGATGTTACTAAGGATGCAGGTGTGGATCTTGCCTGGACTGCAGTGGGTTCTATAAATGTGGCCCGTAAAATGATGGAAATTGACGCCGTATTCGGTGGAGAAGGTAACGGAGGTCTAATTTTCCCGGAACACCAGTACTGCCGCGATGGTGCCATGGCTTGTGCAAAGTTCCTTGAGATCATTGCCAGCGGACAAAAGCTTTCAGAGCTGGCTTCAAGTGTGCCTGAATACTATAATTCCAAGACAAAGGTCAGGTGTGATGATCTTGTAGGCACCATGGAACGAGTGAAAGATGTTTTTGTAGGTAGTGAAAATGAAGTAAATACCATAGACGGTGTCAAGGTTTGGTATGATGACGGATGGGTACTCATAAGGCCTTCCGGTACAGAACCTATTATACGTATTTTCGCAGAATCAAAAACTCAGGAAAGGGCGGAGTCTTTGATGCAGGAAGGAGTAAAGCTTGTAGAGAAATGCAGGGAATAGCTGGCCAAATCGGCTTAAGCCTTTCCTCTTGATTCCCCGAGAACTATTCCGGTGGCAATGAGATGAGCTACACGCAACGGCTCGGGGATATTGCTTCTTGTGGCAGTTAATTGCACAATCCTGGCAGCATCTTCCTTTTTTATTCCGCTACATTGGATGTAAACAGGATTCAGTACATCCTTTGTATTAACTTTTATGATCTTCCCGGCTCTTTCGATAATTTCCTTTCTTGTATTTTTGTGCGGTAGGTAGGAAAGTGCCTGATCGATCATATTGAAATCAGGATATTCCCTCATCAGGACTATCACCGGTATGCCGGTATCCTCATGCAGACGGATTATGTCAATTGTGTTGAAACCCCCATATGTAATTCCGTCGAGCATTATAATCCGTATTTGTGGGTAATGTTTGCTGTTTTTTACCATCTCTGCAATTTTGTCCGTGCCATCCAGTCCGTCCTTTGTAAGGTAAGAACTCATAACACCATCCAGCCACAATCCTCCTCTGAAAAAGGCACCCACTATCAATATATTTTCACTTATCAGGGCAGAGTCATCGATGCCAAGTATGCGAATTTCATCTTTTATATGAAAATGCCTGCTCACATGTGAAATTATGCAAAAGATGCCAGAAGTAATTTACCGATAAATCCGGAGTACGATAGACAAAAAAGAATTAAAACAAAAATAAAAATTAAAAAGAGGGGTTGAATTAACCAAACATACCTGTTGGCAATTCTTCCTGCTTGGTTTCGAGTTTGGACATGACTTTTTTAGTAGACTCAATGAAATCTTCCATACCAATGGATTCTTTGTCAAACCTTACAGCAAGCATTCCCGCTTCCATTGCAATGGCATCCAGGTCTGCTCCACTTGCTCCATCGGTCAGGCGGGCAAGTTTTGCAAAATCAACATCTTCTCCAAGATTCATGAATCGTGAGTGAATCTTGAGAATATTTGCTCTTGCTTCCTCGTCAGGCATTGGTACATAGACGATCCTGTCGAATCTTCCCGGTCTCAGAATAGCAGGGTCCAGCACATCCAGCCTGTTGGTGGCTGCAATGATACGTACTTCTCCTCTACTGTCAAAGCCATCCATTTCCGCAAGCAATTGCATCAGGGTCCTCTGTACTTCACGGTCAGCCCCGTTGGTATCGTTAAGACGCCTTGATGCAATAGCATCAAGCTCATCAATGAAAATGATACTCGGGGATTTCTTTCTGGCCATCTCGAACAGGTCTCTGACAAGCTTTGCACCGTCACCGATATACTTCTGTATTAGCTCGGAGCCTACAACCCGAACAAAGGTTGCTTCTGTCCGATGGGCCACAGCCTTTGCAAGAAGTGTCTTACCGGTACCAGGTTCGCCGAAAAGCAATACTCCTTTGGGCGGAGATATGCCTATCCGGGTAAATGATTCTGGTTTCAGGAGCGGTAACTCTACGGATTCTATAAGTTCCTGTATCTGTTCTTCAAGTCCACCGACATCATTGAAATCAACGTCCTGGGAATCCACGACTTCCATTGCGGATACCGCCGGGTCTTCTGTGGCCGGTATAACTTCGACAATTGCAAGTGTTTGCTGGTTCAGGGCCACTTTGGTACCGGGTACAAGTGTCTTATCGTCGATGTACTGGGACACGTTGACCATGAACTGGGGTCCTGTAGAGCTTCTTACAAGCACTTTGTCATCGCTGATCACATCCATTATGGTAGCAACTACCAATGGCACTGTTTTCAGGCGGTCAATCTCGGCCTGAAGCCTTCTGACTTCTCTTTCATATTTCAGTTTCTGGCTTTCAACAAAGCGTTTTTCAGACTCTATCTGATCACACTGTTCTTTCAATAAACTGTTGCGTGATTCGAGTTGTCTCATGCGGTCAAGCAGGTATTTTGAAAAATCTTCTTCACTCCCCGCACCTGCATAGCCGAATTCTGCTTTATTAACGCCCGTAAAATCATATCTTTCGTGATTCACATCACTTTCGCTGGTCTCGCTCATATGCCTCCGAACATTATTTAAGCCGGAAGGGTATATAGCCCTTTCGTAAAGACGAGATTTGGCTTTTATGAGTTGAGATCTATGCAATGTGAAATATGTGGCACTGATATCAAGGGGCCTTCTTTTAAAGTAAGTATAGACGGTAGTGAACTCACAGTATGTGGAAGATGTTCCCAGTATGGTAAAAACCTGGAAAAACGCACGCCGGTGTCCAGAAAAATAGCACCAGTAGCACCTGGTATACAAAGAAAGAAAAAACCAAAAGCAAAAGGTTTTGAGACTTTCAGCGATGAACTCGTAGATGATTACGATTCTATTATCAGGGAAGCCAGGGAGAAAAAACAACTGACACATGATGAACTTGCTCGCAAGATCAAGGAAAAATCATCGCTGATCAAAAAACTTGAACGTGGAGAAATCGTACCTGAAGAGGAAGTTCGTAAGAAACTTGAGCGAGAACTCGATGTCAAGCTTACAGAGAGAAGCAGTGGAGATGACTGGAGTGGAGACCGTCTGAACAAAGGTACTACACTTGGAGATATAGTTACAATCAAAAGGAAATGATTTCCTTTTATTTTTTATTGTTTAACAGGATTTAGTGGTTATTATGGGTTTGGATGGAAAAAAGCTGGGTTTTATCGGAACCGGAAAGATGGGAAGTTCGCTGATAAAAGGTATATGTGACTCCGGGATTATCCCGAGTTCCCATATATATGCAAGTGACGTTTTTGAGGCATCGTTGAAGGAATTACATGATAACCTCCACATCAACGTATCAACTGACAATACGGATATTATCAGGGATGCCGATATAATTGTTCTCGCAGTGAAACCACAGATATTGAAATCGGTTCTTTCTCATATCAGGGAAGAGATAAGCTCTGACAAACTGGTCGTTTCAATTGCAGCAGGTGTTAAACTTGAGGCAATTGAGGACGAACTCAAGGAAGGAACTCGTGTTGTCCGTGTAATGCCGAACATAGCTGCAACAGTTGCTGAGGCAGCATCTGCAATATCTACTGGTAGAAATGCATCCGTAGACGATGCTGATGATGTCCTGGCTATATTCGGATCAGTGGGAAGTTCCCTGATCGTTCCCGAGCACCTTATGGATGCGGTTACCGGGCTTTCGGGCAGTGGACCTGCATTTATTTTCCCTGTTATTGAGGCAATGGCAGACGGAGGAGTTTTTGAGGGTCTTGACAGGAACAGTGCAATAGTGCTTGCAGCACAAACAGTTTTGGGTGCTGCAAAAATGGTACTTGAAACAAACACTCATCCTGGCCAGCTAAAAGATATGGTTACTTCTCCCGGAGGAACGACGATAAGAGGCGTTCACATACTGGAAGAAAATGGAACAAGAGCTGCTTTTATGAATGCTGTTATTGCTGCTTCCAATCGCTCAAAAGAACTTGGTAAGTAATTGCAACATTCAAAATTTCCATATCTTATATTTCTTTTTTATTATTTTTTTTTGAATCGATATAGAAAAGCTTATTATATCGCAAAGTTTTAATATCATCTAAGCTGGTATTTCTATGCTACCGTGGAGAGGGTAGGAAAAAAAGGTTTGAAATAAACTAGCTAGTAAAAAAACAGGGGGATAAAATTAAAATGGGGATAGAAGTAAAATCTTTCGCCGTTATCCGGGGCGATAATCCGGATAAAGTGAATGTTGCATTGCACGACCTTGAACACTATGGTCATATGAGGTTCGCCTCTAAACCAAAACGCATTGAACCTAATTTTGCAGACAACCTGCTGGTAAGCGTTGCCGGCGTACCACTCAGAGCAAAATGCAGTTCTGCTGCTTTGGTTGAACTTGACAATAATGCAGGGGCGGCAATAAGCAAGCTGAGAAAAATACATCCACCTGCTCACGTGGTTATAGTCAGCCCGAGGCACGATGTATATTCCGAGTTAATGGACAAGTCAGAACTCTACCCGGAGTTTGAGAGGACGTGGGAACCGCATCATCAGGATACTTTTTGATCAGTCACTTTATAGGTAAAGCTTAATATGTGGACGATCCTGCTATGTGTCTTAGTTTCAGGACATAAGTAGGAAGGCTTTCCACATCTTTTATTTCTTTTTGGACTATAGACTTCAAACGTTCTCTTATTCTTACGTCAGGGTTTACACCAAGGGAATGAAAATGATTTACAAGATTGGACATCAGCATGTTTCCACGCCTGTCCCAATCCGTTAGAATGATTATACCTTTTCCGGTATTTGTGATATCTTCGCAGAAGTTTGAAAGGGAATGATGTGTTGCCATCTCAAAGTGACCATTGATGCCTAACTTGTTAAGTGCTCTGACATCTCTTTTGCCTTCGACTATGATAACATTTCCTTCTTCTGCAAGCTGAAGAAGTTCGTCAATTATTTCTTCGATGCTCTCAAGCCTTTTCTGGTAAACATAAAGCGGTGCTTTCAAAGATCGGTGGTCTCTTCTGCTTTTGAACATGAATTATCTGTGGTTTCCTGATGTGGATACGGGAAATGCCAAATTTTTCACTTTAATATTAAAGGCAATGGCATTAAAAGCTGACCACAGAAATTATAAAACGATTTTTAAATAACAAATAACTTGAAAACAAGTGTAAGTACTGGAACTCTGCCGCAATGAAAGCAAAAAGCTTCGGGATCAGGAGGGATTTACGGCAGAGGTCGGAGTACCATCACTTGTAATAACGAACGAATTCTTCGAACTGTTCATAATAACTGGCTCTTGACACCAGGCTTTCGAAATAATCATCCATCTTTTTCACCTCAGTCTGTAAATGGTTCCCTGGCTATATTAAGAGACTCCGAGCAGGGTGAAAGTATTATGAAAATGGATATTTCAGCATTTCGTATGTGAACAGGAGAATCAGCTTTCTTGCCCCTTCAGGCCATCTTTCAATACAGAAACAGCTCTTGGATATCCAACTCCTTTCAGTAGAACTGATTTTTTAGTACTTTTCTGGCCATTTGTTATCGAAATCTCTGACTCGTTCAAACCGAACAAAGAAGCAAATTTTTCTACCAACTGTTCATTGGCCTTTCCCTTGCGAGCGTTTTCCGAGAGTTTTACCTCAATTCTTTTTCTCCAGGGATTGTAGCCACTGGGAATACATATCTTTTTAGAACCAGGTGTCACTTCTACGTCTATAACGATGCCATCTTCAGTTTCTCTTAGCGCATCTTCGAACGACATATCAATTCTCAAGGGGTTTTATATCTTTAAAAGTCGCTATAAGAATAAGTAAGATAATGCTGTCGCCTGGCGCACTAACTCCGGAAGCTCATCCTATGGGATTCCCGCTGTCCTTTCCGGTTTCCCTCGTGACAGGTATTTATCGCATTATCCTGATGTAGCGCATTGAGGTTGTCTGTACAATCACAGATAGGCTCTGCCATGTTCTCATGCAAGGACCTAATAATACGCAAAGAATTAATCAGGAATTTGGCATATATATCTGTCGAGCCAGCAAAATAGCATGTATAAACACACTAATACCAGTAATATAATATCTACTGCTTAAAGATGATTCTATGGTTAGTGAGCAAACCATTCATGGAACAATCCTTTACGGGCCGGAACTGGAAGTAATCGAAGGTTATATGGTCATAAGAGATGGTATCATATCCGAGATTGCTGAGGAAAAGACTGATTCCCGGAATATCATCGCACCATGTTTTGTGAACGCACACACTCATATCGGAGATTCTGTAATTAAAGACCCGGTGCTTGGAAAGTGTGTTGATTATTATGTGGAAAGAGATCTCAGTTCATTGGTGCAACCTCCTCACGGACTCAAACACAGGACGTTGGAAAGGACACCCTATGATGAACTTGTAGAGGGTATGAAACGCTCTGTGACAGATATGATACAGACGGGTACATGTGCATTCGCTGATTTCAGGGAAGGTGGATTGACCGGAACTCTTGCTCTTCGTGAGGCTCTTCAGGATTTTGAAATCGAGTGTAGACTCCTTGGAAGGCCAAAGAACATTCACGCCGATGATGATACACTGCGAAGCGAGGTTGAGCGTATTCTCATGGATGCTGATGGCCTCGGAATGAGCGGAGCCAATGACATGGACATGCAAACTCTCACAAAGATCGGGAACATTGCAAAAGGCAAGCACAAGCTGTTTGCGATCCATGCAGGAGAAAATAGCAGAGATGATATAGAAAAAGCACTATCTCTGAATCCAGACATTTTGATACATCTTACACAGGCTAATAAAAGTGACCTGCGGGATGTGGCTAACCGAGGTATACCTGCTGTCGTCTGCCCACGTTCAAATTTCATTACAGGAGTAGGCATGGCGCCAGTCAGAGAGATGTTAAAGGCTGGAATCGATGTTGCTGTTGGTACTGACAATGTGATGCTCAACTCTGTAAGTATGTTTTCCGAGATGGAGATACTGTCAAAAGTCTTTGGATTCGAGGACAGACAAGTATTTATTATGTGTACGCTTATGGGAGCAGCAGTATTAGGACTTGAAAATACAGGTCCTATTATAGAAAGGAACAACGCTAAAGTGATGATCCTTAATGGGAATTCAAGTAATCTTGCAGGAATAAAAAACCCTATCAACAGCATCGTTCGAAGAGGGAGACCTGACGATATACTATCTGTAATTATTTAACATCCGTATATTACATAATAGGTGAGGGATTATGAAGAGCGATCTCTACAAGAAAATTTTTATTGCAACAGATGGATCTGAGCAAAACGAAAAAGCAGTCCAGCATGCATTGGAACTTGCGAAAACGTGTGGGGCTAAATTGTATGCAGGATACGTTGTTGATACCGCTGCTTTTGCTTCAATACCAATGGATGCAGGATGGGAAATGATGTACGAGCTTTTGGAAAAGGAAGCTAATGACTCAACTGCTACTGTTGGAGATATGGCAGAAAAGAAATCCGTACCCTTTGAAGCAGTTGTCCTTGAGGGACATCCGGGTCCTGAGATCGTCAAGTTCGCAGAGGAACAGGAAATTGATCTTATTGTGATGGGAACTCTTGGAAAGAGAGGACTTGATCACTTTTTACTTGGAAGTGTCGCCGAAAACGTCATCAGAAACTCCAAAGTACCTGTACTTGTAGTACGTGGAAAATCCGCTGAGAAATAATATCGGGGGTTGAAGATGCCAAAGAATGTTAAAGTAATGGATATAATGAGAACAGATGTTGCTTTTGCGACATTGCCCGGTTCGAGGGATGAAGTTCACGCACTGCTCAAAGAGAAGAGAGTTTCCGGCTTGCCTGTCCTCAAGGACGGGAAGGTGGTTGGGATTGTCAGCAGGGCAAATTTGCTTAGAAATCCTGAAGAGGAACAGTTGGCTTTGTTGATGACACGTAATCCGTTAACTATTGATCCCAACGTAGACATAACAGTAGCAGCTAAAATACTTCTTGAGAATAATATTAGAAGGCTGCCTGTCGTTGAAAATGGAAAACTCCTTGGTATAATGTCTGTGGCTGATATTGTTGCGGTTCTTGCTGAGATGAACATTCCGGACCATGTGGGCCAATATATGAATCCGATGTCAGTGCCTGTATGGACAAACACTCCTCTGAATGTTGTAGCAAGGGTGATGGAACTTGCAAAATCCAAAGCAGTACCTGTAATTGATAGTGATCTTGAGGTAGTCGGTATAATCACTGATCGTGATGTCATCAGTGCAAGCGTTATTGAGGACTCTGTAGAGGTGGCCGATATGTCCAATGGTGCGGACGATGATGAATGGACATGGGAGTCAATGAGAGACACAATGAGTATCTACTACAGTGTTTCAAGAGTGAAGGTTCCTGACATTCCTGCAAAAGACATAATGGTAAGTGATCTTGTAAAAGCTGCTTATATTTCAGGTGTCAGCGAGTGTGCGCTTAAAATGAAGCGTAACCGTATAGACCAGATTCCTATAGTTAATGCAAACCAGCGTTTCTTGGGCTTATTGAAAGACCGTAACCTGCTGGAAGCGATAGTTAACTGCAGCTGATCATTGAACCTTTTTTGGAGGTTCATATTTCTTTTTCTTTTTTGCTCAAAGTGGTTATTATGGGAAAACCTTTTGTATTCATTAATTCTGCAATGTCTGCAGATGGAAAGATATCCACAAAGGAAAGAATACAGGTACGCATATCCGGTAATATTGATTTTGACAGGATGGATTCTCTGCGGGCTGGTTCCGATGCTATAATGGTAGGAATCGGGACCATACTTGCTGATGATCCCAGTCTGACTGTGAAGTCTGAAACAAGGCGAGCTGAGCGTAGGCAGGTGGGACTTGAAGAGAACCCTATAAGAGTTGTCGTTGACAGCACCGCAAGAATCCCTTTGGATGCTGATATCTTTAAAAAAGGAGAAGGCAGGCGAGTAATTGTTGTCTCAAGGGCAGCATCTTCTGAAAAGGTGAGACAGCTTGAGGAAAATGCAACTATTGTCGTTGCAGGTGACAATAAAGTGGATCTTGTTACAGCCATGGAGAAGCTCAGGGAAATGGGTGTTAACAGGCTGATGGTTGAAGGAGGAGCCACTCTTAACTGGGGCCTGTTGTCAAACGGTCTTGTGGATGAAATATATACTTTTGTAGGAAACCTGGTTATTGGTGGGAATATGTCTCCTACTCTTGTAGATGGTGCCGGTTTTGTTGAAGAGGAAATTATGAAACTCAAGTTGATTGAGGCAGAATCAATTGAGGAAGGCATTCTTTTGAAGTGGAAAGTGTTGTCTTAATGCTGAATAAGAATAATATTTTTTTGGAGAGGGTTTTGTGGGGTATTCTCATAACCATGCATAAATACTTGTAAAAAGAAGTTTATAATATCTAAGAAGATCATGGTAATAATATGAAGAGAAAATCCCTGCAACTAATACTCCTTGTGGCCTTGTCACTCCTGCTTAGTGGTTGTATTGATTCTGAAAGTCCGGATGATGTATCATCACAGAATGAAGCAGGTTTGATCGAGGTCAGCAGCCTTGAGGATATCAACCAAACGCTAATTAATGGACCTGTACTTGTGGAAATGGGTTACGATGGCTGCCCTGCATGTGTTGCCCAGAAACCTATAATGGAAGAAATCGCAGCAGAGTATGAGGGTGAAGCTGCTACTATGTATGTTGATACAAGAAGTGCGGGTTCTGTAGCTGCATGGTTTGGCGGTGATTATGTTCCTGATTCTTTCGTTATAGTCAATATTGAGGATGGTCAATACGTATACATGAGAGCAGATGGGCAGATGACTACAGACAGGAGTGCTGCCAGGTTTGTGGGGTTGACTGAGAAAGAGATCATCACAGAAACTCTTGATCAGGCAATTGAGGTCCGGCAGGAAGAAGAAGGCGCACCTGAAGTGCAGGAAACAGTTGGAATGATAGAAGTAACTAGTTTTGAGGGTTTAAACCAAACGCTTCTCAACGGGCCTGTGCTTGTAGAAGTGGGCTCTGAAAGCTGTTCTGCCTGTAATGCCCAGAAGCCCATAATGGAGGAGATTGCGGCCGAATATCCGCAGGATGCCAGCGTGGCTTATGTTGATAACAGACGCGGTAACGAGCTTGCAGTGTGGTTTGGAGCCGGATATGTTCCTGATTCCTTTGTCATCGTGGATATAGAAGATGGTCAATACGTGTATATGGGACTTGACGGGCAAACGACCACCGACAGGACTAACGCCAGATTCCTTGGACTTACTCAGAAAGACCTGCTCACAGAAATGCTTGAAAATGCCATAGAGGCTCGGCAGGGTAACTAATCCCTGTATCTCATGTAAACATGTACACTGACACATTTGCACTGGATCCACTAGCATCCTTTTTTGCTGGTGTGATAAGCATACTTTCTCCCTGCGTACTTCCTTTACTTCCGGTGATCCTGGCCTATTCAACAGGTCAGAGCAGGCTGAGGCCCTTTGCGATTGTTGTGGGGCTAAGTATTTCATTCATACTTATGGGTGTGACTGCCTCTGCTTTTGGTGCAGTCTTCCAGTCATATATCCAGGGTTTCAGGATACTGGCAGAACTTCTGATCATAGTATTCGGTCTTTCAATGTTGATGGATTATGATGTCTTCGGTGCCTTTGTACGGTATACCGGAAATCTCCATGTGGAGAAAAAAGGCATCTTTGGAGGTTTTCTTGTCGGTGCTTCGCTTGGAATTGTATGGATTCCCTGTGTCGGGCCTATACTCGGAGCAATACTAACGAGCGTGGCTCTTGAAGGGGACATCTCTTACGGCGCAACACATCTTTTCATCTATTCGATGGGTTTTGCTATACCCATGCTGATCATTGCATATTTTGCCAACCTTTCATCTGCAAGACTGGGTGAAATATCAAAGTACGACCTTAAATTGAAGAAAATTGCAGGCCTTGTGCTTGTACTTGCAGGTCTGTGGATGGTGTACAACAATCATATTGTCTTTTACCTGTGAGTGCCAGCTATCCGGACTGAAATAGGTTGGTAGAAAATAAAAAGATAAAAAAAGTTAAATGTGCTTAATCAATAGCACATTCATCATCGTTTGCTATTGCGACAAGTTCATTCACGCAGGCGACTGCCATTGGTGTCCCACCACGTGTGCCAACACATGTGATTGAAGGAACGTCGGCGTCCCTGACAACTTCCTTAGACTCTGCAGCATTGACAAAGCCTACCGGAGTGCCAACAATTATTGCTGGCTTGATGCCTTGCTCTATCATCCTGCATACTGCAAATGCAGCAGACGGAGCATTGCCGATAGCAACAATGGAACCTTCAAGTATATCCTTGCATTTCAGGAAACCTGCTGCGGTCCTTGTGATGCCGTATTTTTTGGCAAGTTCTGCATCCTCATCTTTGTCGAGTACACAGATAACCTCACAGTTGTGTCCCCTTTTGGTGACACCTGACTTAACCATATTGATGTCAACAAGGATGGGTGCACCTGCTTTGATGGCTGCTACGCCTGCCTTGATGGGCTCGTTAACAAAACGCATGATGTCTGCAACCGCAGGGTCGCCTGTTGAAGTAACACAGCGCTGTTTTACTTTATCCTCTAAAGTCTCATCGCCTACAAGTTTGCGGGCGATGTTACGGCTGGTCATGTATATGGCTTTGGCTTCGTCTGTCTGTGAGCCGAGATCGGTGCAGATATCAACAAGTTCAGGATCGATCTCAGTTGTCATTTCTACAAGTTCTTCGATACTTGCGTCTGTCTTTTTGGCTTCAGTAGTCATACTTCCGGTGATACCCCCTTGGAGTAATTATCCTCTTGCCATGTGGTGAATCCCATATGCGGGAATCGTTGGTGGTGATAAGGATAGTGGTGCTCATGTCCACCCAGTCATTGTGGTCCATAACCTCGCCAAGGGTGGTAACTATGTAATCCTGATCTTTGTCCCTGAGGGCATTCTTCACAAGACCTACAGGAACGGAGTCATCCTTGTGGCGTCTGATTATCTCGATGGCCTTTGAGAAATTAGATTTACGCTGACGGCTCTTTGGGTTATACAGTGACATCACAAAGTCCCCGGATGCTGCTGCATCCAACCTTTTCTCGATGACTTCCCACGGTGTCAGGAGGTCACTAAGACTCACAGTACACATGTCATTGACAATAGGTGCACCCAGCACACTTGCAGCCGCTGTGATAGCAGTTACACCGGGCAGTACCTCTACTTCAACTTCAAGGTCTGCGTGTTCTGCCACTTCAAGGACAAGGCCCGCCATTCCATAAACGTTTGCATCTCCGCCACTGATCATGGATACAACATTTTCCTGTGCAAGCTCTACAGCCTTGCGTGACCTGTCGACTTCTTTACCCATGGCACTACGTACGATTTCCTGTTTGTCCAGCAGGCTTGCCATCTGGTCAAGATAGGTTCCGTTTCCTACAATATAGTCAGAGGTCAGTATTACATCCCTTGCCTTAACTGTCAACTGTTCCACAGAACCCGGACCTATACCAATAATGTAAAGCTTTCCTTTTGCTTTACTCTGCGATTGCGATTGTGACCCTTCCATATACCTTCTTCCTTAGTATTAATTCCTTTTTTTCCGACAACGCCAGCGCAGCAGGTTCTGCCACACCTGTTAGCCCGAAGCGTTTTGCCTGCGAAGCCGATGGCGCATCATAGTTATTCAATTCGTCGTGATCTATGAATGTTATAGTGAGCCCGAAAAACTCTGCTGCTTCATGCAGGCCGGTTTCGTTCTCTTTCAGTTTTGCTGATGCGAGTCCTTCCACATCATCAATGCTTCTGCCTGCCTCTGCAAGTGCATTGTTAATCGCATCGATGGCTTCCTGGCTATCGATACCTCTTCGGGCTCCGATACCTATGATCATGCGTTTTCAGCCTTTTCCTTATCCTTTTTCAGGACCGATACATCATCTCCGACAATGACTATTTTGGGACCCTTGATCTCAAGGACTTCGACATCCTCATCGAGCAAGGCACAGTTCACCTGCACTGTGGAAGGCTTGTTTACAATATCACAGCCAAGTGTTTTGGCAATGCCCTCGACAGAATTTCTATTATGGACTTCCGTGGCAGTCGTGACTACAGGAACCGGACCAATTTCGGCTATCTTTCTGACAACCTCATTGCCCCCATGATGACCTCCAAGAAGCGGGATGGCGAAGTTCATATTAGAATCTACAACTATTACAGCAGGATCCTTCCATTTATCTTCAATGAGAGGTGCGATTTCACGTACAACGATGCCTGTGGCAAATACCGCCACGATAGCATCATATTCTTCAAAGGCTTTTTTGAAGATACTCTTGTCATACATCAGGACATCGGCATTCAAATGTCCTGCTAGGCGCTCTGCAACCTCAAGATTTCTCTCAAAGGTTATGACAGCGGTTCTTGTGCCACTCCGTATAAGTAAGACCTCCCGAAATTACCATATTCCACAGGCTCTACAACTCCGCCGATAAGGATCATTGCAGAGCGCTTGATGCCTGCTTCCTTGACCTTGTCTGCAATGTCAGATACCGTGCCCTTAATGATCTTCTGGTCAGGCCATGATGCATGGAAAACTACGGCAACAGGGGTATCTGGTGCATATTCAACTTTTTCCATTATCTGTTCTATTTTCTGGGTTCCCAGGAAAACAGCCATTGTAGCGTTATGTCTTGAAAGCTCCTTTATCTGGTCTTTTTCAAGAGTCTTGCCTGCAGGACGTGTAATTATTAGAGTTTCTGATACTTCATTAAGTGTAAGCTGTGTTTGTAATGCAGCTGCTGTTGCGAACACTGAAGATACGCCGGGAATGATCTCTACTTCTACGTCGAATTTCTTCAATTCCTCTATCTGCTCAACTATGGAACCATAGAGTGAAGGATCTCCGCTGTGTAATCTTACAACTTTCTTACCTGCTTCGAGATTGTCAACAATAAGTTTGTTTGTTTCATCAAGGGTGAGTCCGTAGCTATCTATTTTCTCACCATTTGAGTAATTAAGCACTTCTGGGTTTACAAGGGAACCTGCATATATTACGAGGTCTGCCCCTTCAAGAAGTTCTTTTCCCATAACAGTTATGTATTTAGCATTTCCGGGACCTGATCCTACGAAATATACTTTCTTGTTTGCCATCTTTGATTCTCCCTGCAATCATTTCTTTTCTGCAAAGATGATACTGAAATAGTTCCCTTTTTCAGGAATCTTCTCTCTTTCTGTGATAATGACTTCTTTTTCACTGAAAAGGCGCTCGCAGAATGTGAATTTGTTAAAACCTTCCTTTTCATAGGACTCGATTATCTCAAGAGGCCTGCTGGCCTTCAATCTGATCCTGTATTTGCTGTCTGATCCATCACTTACTTCAAAAGATGAGTCCACTTCTGCTCCTGTCTGTGCAGCAAAGGATGTTATTGAGCTGATACCCGGGATCGTTGCTGTTTCAACGTCCGGGTAGAATTTATTCATCACACGTTTTAGGTGAGTGAATGTTGAGAAGAAATTTGGATCACCAATCAGACCGAAAACCACAAGATTGTCTTTTGACTCCTCAGCAAGCATATCAGCATTCTTCTTCCACACTGCGTTGAGCACATCATAGTCTGTCAACATGGGGAATTCCAGGATCTCTGCATCTGCATAGGGTGCTACGAGATCGGCTGCAAGCCGACCGGGAACATATACCTTATAAGCATTTTTCAGGGCCTCAACAGCCTTCAGCGTCAGAAGTTCCGAATCACCGGGTCCAAGTCCTACTCCGACAAGCATTTTTAATCACCATTATTACTTTTTTATTCCTGACCGGCCAACAACAATATACACCGGGTTTTCAGGTTTGAACATAGTCTCACCTGTAAGCGGCACGCCACGTGAAACTATTACATGCAGTACCTCATCGAATAAGTCAAGTTCTTTCATCTTATTTATTACGTTTACGACCGTTTCTATTCGCACTGCATTCACAACAATACTCTTTGCCTTTTTTTCGGCAAGCACTTCAAGCACGCGGGAAATGTTTTTTGTACCACCAATGAATGCACAGTCGATGGAACCTATATCCTGTTTTTCAAGTATTTCGGAAGACTCTCCGGATAACACCCTGGAATTAGTGATATTGAATGTTTCGAAGTTCTTCTTCGTTACATTAATTGCCTCTTCCCTTGCATCAATGGCACATATGTTGATTGCTCGCACCATTTTTGAAGCTTCTATAGATACGGCTCCTGTACCACAACCTATATCGAAAAATCTGCAATCATCCTTTAAATCAAGTTTAGATAGGGATACTGCAATAATCTCCGGTTTCGTAGGACCGCCACTTACGTGCAAAAGTTCTGTCATGTTCCACCTTAACTAAGATAAATTTGAGTTATTGGAGTTAAGTAGATATAAGTTGTCCTTCATAAAACTGTTGCATTATTGCGATATGGTATATGGTTTTAAAAATTATTATGGCGGTTGCAATGGAAAACAAGAAAAATGCTAAGAAGTTACTGGTATTAGGGACTGCATCCGACGTTGGTAAGAGTATAATGGTCACAGGGCTGTGCAGAATCCTTTCCAGGAAATATAAGGTTGCACCATTCAAGGCCCAGAACATGAGCCTGAACTCATGGATAACAAAAGATGGTAAGGAAATAGGTATTGCTCAGGCAATACAGGCCAAAGCCGCCGGGGTGGAACCAACTGCAGACATGAATCCCGTACTTCTTAAACCAAAAGGTGACAGGACATCGCAGGTGATAGTGCTTGGTGAGCCTTATGCAGATAAATCCGCAGGCAACTACTATGATTCCATTGAAGAAATGCATGGCGTACTCCGTGGAGCTCTTGAAAGGCTTGAAACCGAGTATGACCTGATTGTAATGGAAGG
The DNA here is from genome assembly GCF_045291185.1 of Methanolobus sp. ZRKC2. NCBI lineage: Archaea > Methanobacteriati > Methanobacteriota > Methanomicrobia > Methanosarcinales > Methanosarcinaceae > Methanolobus > Methanolobus sp. ZRKC2. Next base: position 2,205,542 of record NZ_CP146980.1, read on the forward strand.
CGCAGGCGGTGCAGCAGAGATAAATCTCTATGATCGTGATATCGTTAATATTGGAACCGCACGCATAACAGGTGCACCTATTATACTGGTTGGGGATATTGAATCCGGCGGTGTCTTTGCAAGCCTTTACGGAACTAAGGCACTGTTACCCGGGGATGTTAGTGAGAATCTCAAGGGTTTTGTCATTAACAAGTTTAGGGGCGATCCTGCCATACTCGAACCGGGTTTAAGGCAGCTTGAAGAGCTAACAGACGTACCTGTTCTCGGAGTATTGCCATATTATAAACTAAAGATACCTTCTGAGGATTCAATGGCAATCCGGAAGAAAAAAGGCAGTATTGAAAACGAGGATATCAATGATATTGATATTGCAGTCATCCGCTTGCCAAGGATATCTAACTTCACTGATTTCGAACCTCTCGAAAGGATTGCCAATGTCAGGTATGTTGATCTTGACGAGAACCTTGGTACGCCTGACTGTATAATGATTCCCGGTACCAAGAATACAGTCAGCGATCTTCTGGATCTTCAGAAAAGTGGTATGGATGCTCAGATCAAGAATCTTAAAGGTAAGGCGACCATTTTTGGTATTTGTGGCGGTTATCAGATGCTTGGAAAGATCATTCACGATTCGGGTGTAGAGAACGGAGTTGAGGCTGATTATGAGGGACTTGGATTGCTTGATATCGAAACAGTTTTCGGTGAATATAAGAAGAAGACAGTTCAGGTCCGTAAAGAGATAGTCGCCGATGGTCCTATATTCAAGAATATCAAAGGCGATGAGATATGGGGCTACGAAATTCACATGGGTGACACAAAGACTCCTAGGACCGTTTTCGGAGATGATGGCAGCATTGATGAAAGTGGTACTGTGATAGGTACGTACCTTCACGGGCTGTTTGAAAATGAAAATATCCGTCACGCTCTCATGATATACCTTGCCGAGAAGAAGGGTGTGGACTACCATCCTGAAACAGTGACAACAGAAGAGGAAGCTTACGAGGAACTTGCTGAGATTGTGGAAAGCTGCCTTGACATGAAAAAGATTTATGAACTAATTGAAAGTCAGTGATGAATTTGCTGTTTGCTCTGTAGTGAATTATCGCACAGACTTCAATTATATTTTTCATTTTTATTTCACTTCGCAATATCGAAAATAAATTCATCCGCCAGCTTGCTTTTAGTTTTGTTCTTGGAATCGTTTAAAGTAGATTTTTCTTGTATGTTTATTTGTTTTAGTCACTCGATGTAGTTGACAAAAAATAATATATGCGATGTTAACAAATATAGGCATTACTACAATAGTTGTGCATTCTTTATTGTATCAAAGATGCAGGGAAATTCAATAAGCTTGATTGTATTGAAAAGTTTGACGAAGCTTCTTGGGTCAACAGGGGAGAGTTCTTCAAAAAAGGATACTTGGCATTGGAAAGCTCTAGTATAAGAATGGACTATGAGTAGGGGACAAATTTTGGACTTCATACAATTCAAGAGATAGGAGTTTTCTTCTCTGGAAATAAAGTATGCAATTTTTGCATAAGTCCAAAAGTGTTCATAGACATATAGAAGATCAACCGGTGAAATGATGAAGGAAATGATTGTTTTGGTATTTGCAGGAGTAATCAATTCGTTTTTTGGAACAGTATTTGGGAGGGGAACGTAGTGGTTGTAGGTTACGCTTTTTTCCTGAGGAAGATAGCCGCAATGATGGAATCCAGGGAGAATCTTACCATCATGACAATAGCAGAAAAACTCAATCTCAGGCAGGATGAGTTCAGGGATCTCTTAATTATTATGGAAAAGAAAGGAGATATTGAACATATTAATGAGGGTGGAGCTCGATTCACGGGAAGCTATACTGAATATTCAAAACTCCATGCACGTGATGGCCGTACACATTTTTCAGGCAATAGTAGTGTGAAATCTTACAGACTTACGGAAAAAGGCCGGATGGTTTGCGAAAGGTAGTTCTGAATTCACACTTTTATCCTTTTATTTTGACTTACGTGGGTAAGTTTCTTTTTTTCTGCTCTTTTTGAAACATATCTCTTGCACGCAACTAGTTTTCATGTTTGTCTGGCAAGTCCATAAACCTTATATAAAATCAACCATTAGTAATCAATAGTGTACATAATTATACATCAATGTGGTTTAAGGTGCTAAAATGAAGACATACATAAAGAAGATAAGTGAAGGGCAGAACCTCACATTAGATGAATCAGAGGATGCTATCACTAAAATATTCACAGAGGCCTCTGACGCACAGATCGCTGGTCTTCTCATTGCCTTGAAAATGAAAGGAGAGGCCCCTGAGGAGATTGCAGGTTTTGCCACAGGTATGAAAAAAGCTGCTAACATCATAAATCCTGATGTTGACGGGGTGCTTGTCGATGTGGTGGGGACCGGTGGAGACCTGCATAATACTATCAATGTTTCGACAACATCTGCTATTGTGACTGCTGCAGCCGGTGTGGCTGTTGCAAAGCATGGCAATCGTTCTATAACTTCTCTTTCGGGGAGTGCCGATGTACTTAAACAGTTAGGCATAAAAGTGGATAAGCAGCCTGAAGATGTCAGTTGCTCCATTGAAAAAACAGGCATTGGTTTCATGTTTGCCCCAATATTTCATCCTGCAATGAAAAGAGTCGGACCCATCAGGCAGGAAATGGGAGTAAGAACCGTTTTTAACATGCTCGGTCCCCTGACCAATCCTGCAAATGCGAAGTTCCAGCTTGTAGGTGTTTTTGATAAGAATCTCTGCGAACCTTTCGCTCATGTTATGAAGGAGCTGGGAGTCGAAAGGGCAATGGTGGTTCATGGTGATGGCATGGATGAGATATCAAACATCTCCGAAACACATGTCGCCGAACTCAGGGATGGTAGTGTCACTACCTATACACTTACTCCTGAAGAGCTGGGTATTGAGAGAGTGACAGTAAATGATATCTCAGGCAGTACTCCTGAGGAGAATGCCCGGGATATTGTACGCATATTGAGGGGTGAAAAGGGACCAAAGAGAGACATCATTGTTATAAACTCAGCAGCTGCTCTTTATGTAGCAGGCAAAGCCAACTCTGTCAGGGATGCTATACCCATGGTTGAAGAAGTAATTGACAGCGGCAGGGCAATGAAGAAGCTCCTTGAGTTCAGTGATGACCCCGACATTATCGAGGCTTTGAATGATTAAGATTCCCCGAGTGAAGATATGCGGCATGCAAACTGCCCATGACATTGAGATAGCCGTAAACTGCGGTGCCGATGCAGTTGGCTTCATAACGGATGTGCCGGTAAACACGCCGAGGAAGATATGTGCACAAACTGCATCCGAACTCGTAAAGAAAGTACCCGCCTTCGTGAGTTCAGTACTTGTGATAATGCCAGAAAACGGAAATGAAGCTCTCAGGTTAATTGATGAAGTAAGGCCTGATGTTGTCCAGCTCCACAATGCTATAAATGCCGATGAAATAGGAATTATCAGAAACGTATCCGACAAAACTATCGTGAAAGTTCTCACTGTACCTGTCGGGAAAAAAAGAGTTGCTAAAGAACTTATATCCCAGATCGATTTCCTTGTTGATAGTGACCTTGTGGACGCCATATTGCTGGATTCGGGAAAAGTAGACATGGTTGGCGGGACAGGAGTTACTCATGACTGGTCGGTAAGCAAGGAGATTGTCGATTCAGTTGATGTGCCGGTGATACTTGCCGGAGGATTAAAACCCGAAAACGTCCGGGAAGCGGTGGAGCAGGTACAACCATTTGCTGTTGATACTGCATCCGGTGTAGAGACAGAAGGAAAGAAAGATCCTGCCAAAGTGCGCAGGTTTGTAAGAAATGTAAGGTGTGTTAATGGTTAATTTTGATCTTAGCAAAGAAGAATTCGTATCTTTAGTGAAGGGGGCTCAAAAACCTGCTATTGTACAGCTTATGGCAAAGGTTGAGAGTATCTGCAGTCCTCTCCAGTTGTATGCAACCCTCCAGAATGCAGGTCATTCATATTTGCTTGAGTCAGTAGAGAAGGAAAAGAAACATGCAAGGTATTCGTTTGCAGGTGCAGACCCTGAGATTGTTGTCTCGATAAAGGACAGGTTCCTGACGATAGAGTGCCAGCAAAATTCTGAGCTCACGAAGTATATCTATAGGAATGTCAAGTCAATGGGCGAGACTGAGTCACTGGTAGGCGGAAAGATCAGGGTTAAAATAGAAGAGGGAAAAGATGCCCTTGATGCGTTCCGTGATATTTTTCCTACCAGCAACGATACTATCCTGCTGAACCAGAAGCGCTTTGACAGGCAGACCTTCTTAGGAGGGGCCATAGGATACAATAGTTACGATTTTGTGTATGATTCGTGGTTAGGCATGGAAAAAAAAGGAGATGCTGAAACACCGGACATGCACTTCTCCATAATGACGAAGACCTTTGTCTTCGATCACATTACTAATGAGACATGTATGGTGGTTACACCTTTTGTGACTGAAGAAAGCGATCTTGATGCTGTTTATGAGCATGCTCTCTCTGAAGCACTTTTGATGGAAAGGTCACTCCAGATGGCATCTGTTATAGGTATCAGTGAAGACATCCCGGCTACCGATTCTGAAAAACCGGTTGCTAACATGGATCAGGATGCATATGAAGAGGCTGTGAGAAAATCAAAGCAGCACATAATTGACGGAGATATTTTCCAGGTTGTCATATCCAGAAGGTATTCTGTTAAGATGAGTCAGACGCCTCTGCAGCTCTACATCAGGCTCAGGAATATTAATCCCAGTCCTTACATGTACATCTTCAACTTCAAGGACGTAGGTATCGTGGGAGCCAGTCCCGAGACACTGATGACCGTTTACGATGATAAGGTCATGACCAATCCGATTGCAGGTACCTGTCCCCGTGGAAAAGATGATGATGAGGACCAGAAGCTTGCAGCAAAAATGCTAAACGATGAGAAAGAGTGCGCAGAACATGTCATGCTCGTGGATCTCGGCCGCAATGATGTGAGAATGGTTGCAAAGGGTGGGACCGTAAAGGTTGATGATCTCATGAGTGTCATCAAATATTCTCACGTACAGCACATCGAAAGTACTGTCAGCGGAGAGATGAGGGACGGATGTGACCAGTTCGATGCCACAAGAGCTATCTTCCCGGCAGGTACACTCTCTGGTGCTCCAAAGATACGGGCTATGGAGATTATAGACGATCTTGAACCTGAATCCCGGGGAATCTATGGTGGAGGTGTTGGTTATTATTCCTGGAACGGTGATGCTGATTTTGCAATAGTCATCAGGACTGTATTGATAAAACACAACACTGCATACGTGCAGGCAGGTGCGGGAATTGTTGCGGATTCCGACCCTGCATATGAGTTTGAGGAGACAGAAAGGAAAATGGCGGCAATGATAAAGGCAATCGGAGGGAAATAATGAAGATACTGTTCATCAACAATAAGGATTCTTTCGTATGGAATCTGGTGGACTATGTTTCTATGTTTGAACCTGAAACAGTGGTAGTTCCGAACACCATATCTCCCGAAGAGGTCAGGGTTATTTCGCCGGATGCCATCGTTGTCTCTCCGGGGCCGGGTACTCCTCACAAAACCGAAGATATCGGCACATGCCTGGATATCATCCGGGAATTTGGGTCCGAGGTTCCTGTGCTTGGTGTATGCTTGGGGCACCAGGCGATAAACACAGCTTTTGGTGGCAGCATCGGGCATGCGAAAAGCGGACCTATACATGGAAAAACATCCGAGATAAGTCATGAGCCATCCCGGCTCTTTGATGGAGTATCGAATGTATTCAAGGGTGGAAGGTATCATTCCCTTGCGATTAAGGAACTTGCCGAGGGCTTAAAGGTAACGGCAAGGACAGAAGATGACATTATCATGGCAGTGGAACACGGAACATATCCTATATACGGAGTCCAGTTCCATCCTGAATCGATACTTACTGTGGAAGGTATGAAGATTATCGAGAACTTCCTGAAAATTGCAGGGATGCATAAGGATTAAGCCTTTGCACTCCTTTAGAAGGTTATGCTTGTGGGAATCACCGGGACTCCCGGCACAGGAAAGACTGCTGTCACAGCCATGCTGGAAAGAAAACGGCAATATCAGGTAATCCATCTCAATGAGCTTATCAGGGAAGAGAATCTTTATTCGGAAGTCGATCATGAGAGGGACTGCGTCGTCGCTGACATGGATCGTGTAGAAAAAAGAGTCCGGGAACTGGTTAACAAAAGGTATCCTGCAACCCTGCTGGACAGTCATCTGTCCCACTATATTGCTGATACGGTTGTTGTGTTACGAACAAGACCCGATGTGCTCGGAAAAAGACTTGCAGAAAGAGGTTATTCTGCAGAAAAGATTGAGGAAAACCTGGATGCTGAAGCACTGGATGTTATCCTTGTGGAATCTGCAGAGTGGTGCAGGAATGTTTTTGAGATTGATACTACAAACCAGTCGATTGAGTATACGGTTGAAGGTATTGAGGAGATTGTAGAGTCTCTTCTTAAAAAGAATACTGAAAAAGTAGAACAGAGGTATAAGCCAGGTTCTGTTGAGTGGACAGAGGATTTTTACGGATAGTTCTGTTTATTGTTTCTGACTGCATTTGTCTTCTGTCGAAAACTAAAACTCTTCTTCCATGAATGCTTTGTTGTAAGCCATTGCAAGCGTGCTGTTTATGAATTTTTCTCCTTCTTCCGGTGTATCTACCATGCGAACTGTTACTTTGGCATTCTTGTAAAATGTAATCTCCCGGTATCCACTCTTTACCATGACAACACCAAGGCTTTCAGAGTAGCGACCTTCAAGGTACTTAGCAAGTAGCAGAAGATCAGGTTTCTCATCCAGTTGTGCGATTATCCTGAGTTTCCACGGATCTGCAATGCATGGAAGAACCTGTTCTATGGATGTAACTCTCATGTCAATACCTGCTTTTCCAGGGACTTTCCAACAAAATGATGGTATGGTGGAAGTCTTCACATATTCTCTTCTAGGGGAGTTTTTATTGTGTGATATTTTCACCAATTACAAATTGTCGGAGTTATAGTTCATTATTAATAATGTATTTTTAATTGAAAAAAGTTTTGTCCAAATGTTTCATAGGACATAATTCATAAACATGTATTAATGTGAAAATAAAATCCGATACCGTTGAACTATTTTAGATACGGCAGTGAGGAATTAGATTATTTGGTTTTTGCCATATCTCTTCTATATTCTATTGCGGATGCCAGAAGCATTATAATACCAAGTATTGCACTGTACAGGCTTTGGATGAAATATGCTTGTGAGAACAATGCGACTGCCAGGATAACACCTACAAGTAACTTCAATACAGGTAAATTGTTTTGCGATAGTATTTTAATTGATGAAATTAATGCTATAAGTGAGAATAGTATCAGTAAAAAGGAATAATGCCTGTTAGAGTATACAAAGTAATTGATCAATGCGCCTGATATGCCCAGGAAAAATAAAAATATTCCTATCAGATCTATATTTTTGGTCTTATTTGCATAAATTTGCATGAAATCTCTCACTCTATAATTATATCCTGTTTGTGTATTAAATAATTAATTTTAATACATAAAAAATTTACTATTAATTTACTTTATTTTACATATGATATGAATCGAATCATCCTTAATTTTTCAAGGACCGTTTCCATTGGTCTCTCTTAAGAAGCAAGCAAAAACTAGATAAGGCTATCAGTAACACTGAACTATATTAAACTCAATCATGTGAGTTGCCGAGGTGACAGAGTGGCTAATGTGACCGCCTGCAGAGCGGTTTTTCGGGAGTTCGAGTCTTCCCCTCGGCATGTTTTTTGTGAATAATTTTTGTGAAGAATTTGGAGATTTCTGATGGTACTTAGAGTTTACAATACTTTAACGCGACAGATGGAGGATTTCACTCCTTTGCATGACGGGAAAGTCAACATGTACGTCTGCGGCCCTACAGTGTATGATCACTGCCATCTGGGGCATGCGAGAAGTTACATTTCTTTTGATGTGATCAGACGCTATCTTGCTTACAGGGGATATGACGTCAGATATGTCTCGAACATAACTGATGTTGATGACAAGATAATAGACAGGGCAAAGGAAACCGGAGAAAATCCTTTTGAGCTTTCTTCAAGATTCACTCTATCTTTTATTGAAGATATGGATAAACTCAATGTACAGAGGCCCGATGTACAACCTCGCGTCACCGAACATATACCTGAGATCATCGAGACTATAAAAGTACTGATCGACAAGAAACTTGCTTATGCAACTCCTGAAGGTAATGTCTATTACGATCTGACAAGATCCCTGGACCTTGTAGGAGTACTTAGCCGCCAGACTATCGACGGCCTGCTTGAAGGCTCGGGGAGTCGTGTGGATGTAGAAAAGGACAAAAAATACCAACTTGATTTCGTGCTCTGGAAAATCTCTCCGGAGGATGAGCCCGGATGGGAAAGTCCCTGGGGTAGAGGGAGGCCTGGATGGCATATAGAATGTTCTGTGATGTCAGTGAAACACGGCTCGGAACAGCTTGATATTCATGGGGGAGGAGCAGATCTAATATTCCCTCATCATGAAGCTGAGATAATGCAATCAGAAGGTTACACGGGTATAAATCCTTTCAGCAAGTATTGGCTTCACAATGGTTTTCTGACTATTGATCATGAAAAGATGTCAAAGTCCAAGGGTAATTTCTTCACAATCAAACAAGTGCTGGAAGAATTTCCATCTGAAGTTATCAGGTTTTTTATGCTGAACACCCACTACCGCAACACAATTGATTTCAGTGAGAAGCATCTCGAAGAGGCTGGCAGGGCCTACGAGAGAATAGCAAACACGATAAGCAATATCAAATATGCAATTCAGAATGCGCCTGAAAATGGCGATGATTTTTGCCTCTCGGAAGAAGTGAATCAGGCCAGGGATTCATTCATCGTCTCCATGGATGAAGACTTTAATACCAGGGAAGCACTCGCAGATCTTTTCGTTTTCGCACGCAAAGTCAATGCCCTCATTTCTGAAAGCAATCCTGGAAAGATTGCTCTCGAAGAAGTCCTGACTTTCTTCTCGGAAATCGATCAGGTGCTTGGTGTCTTCTCTGAAGGACCGGCAACCTGTGAAGAGATACCCGGTGGAGCATCTGATGAAGATGTTGAGTCCATGATACAACAACGTGAGGATGCCCGCAAGGCAAGAGATTGGGACCTTGCCGATGCTATCCGGGACGAACTTAAGGAAAAGGGAATAATAATTGAAGACAGTAAAGATGGTGTCAGATGGAGGCGAGCCTAATTCTGAAATGTTCTTTTTTGCTATAATTTATTTTGTTACTTTTATAGTAGACAGGATTTCTACTGGGAAGCAATATACAAACCCAACAGCTCCAGCCCTTGCTCTATGAAAAATATAGCAAAAACCAGGTAAACAATTCCCAGGGCACGAATCGTATTAAGATAATAACTGTTTTTCAGGAAAGATCTGAATCTTCCTGTAATAAAAGCAATCGCGATTTTAGAACCCACAAGTAAAATATAGAATCCGGTGACGAATAGGACTGTCGCCAACACATCAATGTCAAGCGCTTTGAAAAGAATGGGGCCACCAATAGTTATCCAAAATAAGTATGGATGTGGGCTCAGGAAATTGGCTAAAATACCTTTCTTAAGCGAATCCTTTTTTTTATTGCTGATATCAAGATCGATGCTTTTAGCCTTAAGTGATGAAATCCCAAGGTGTATCAGGTACACTGCACCTGAAAGGCTGATCAGGGCAATTGCAGTATTCTGGCTTTCAAAATGTAGCAAAATGAGCATAATGGATGATACTATCAGAAGGTCTGTTATCAATGGAGAAACAGCAACTTTAACCCCTTCTTTTGATCCGTGCTGGAGAGTTTCAGAAATTGTCATTGCCATTAACGGTCCGGGAGAGATGCCTGCGGCAAAACCGAGAAATATTCCCATTAATAGAAATTCTGCAATTTCAGACATAATTCATCCTGTTTATACTATAAGCGAGTTTAAAAGTTTTGGTTACTTTTGTTCTACCTGTTGCTGTCTCAGGCTTTATGGGGCAAGAGGCTGATATTTTTCATGATTCTTCCGATAAGTGGTATTCCACAACATTTATATGTATATATGTGCAATTATGCATATATGATAGACGATCAATCTAGGTTCTTCAAAGCCCTGGGTGATAGGACAAGGCTGACGATTGTTGGTTGCCTGCTGAAACATGATCACTGTGCCTGTGATTTTTCAACGGTTGCCGGGAAAGACCAGACTACCATATCCCGGCATCTGAAGATACTGGTTGAGGCTGGAATTCTTCGATATGAGAAGGCTGGAAGAAATGTAATTTACAGTATAAAGGATGATAAAATGAAAGAAACTCTTGAGAAATGTGGAGTCGAAGAAGTTGACTCTTGCTGCCCCGGAAGCTTAATGGATGCGGATGCGAAGAAGAATGCTGTGAGGAAGAACTACGGCAAGATTGCATTAGGAGTCGTGCAGGGGTGTGGATGTGGAAATCTTACGAATGAGCAGGTAGCGAGTTCTATAGGTTATTCACCTGAGGATACACAATCCTTCTCCGAAGCGAACCTGGGGCTTGGATGTGGGAATCCCACTGCACTTGGTGAAATCAAAGAAGGTAACATCGTCCTTGATCTGGGTTCAGGTGCAGGCTTTGATAGCTTCCTTGCTGCTAGGAAGGTAGGCAACACGGGGAAGGTCATTGGTATAGACATGACGGAAGATATGATTGCAAAGGCAAGGGAAAATGCTAAAGAATACGATTTCGTCAATGTTGAGTTCAGGCTGGGGGATATTGAGGAATTGCCGGTTGAAACTGATTCTGTTGATGTTATCATCAGTAACTGCGTCATAAACCTCGCACCTGACAAGTCCCGGGTTTTCAAAGAAGCATACCGTGTGCTCAGGGACAATGGCAGGATGTACATCTCGGATATCGTTCTCCTGAAAGACCTGACAGTGGAGGAGAGAAACAACGAGGAACTCATATGTGCATGTGTAGGAGGTGCTTTGTTGAGAGATGACTATCTCCGGTTGATAAGGGATGCAGGTTTTAATGTAAGGATTATTGATGAGGACCAGGATATCAGTAAAAGACAGTATTCGGGATATCCGCTGGAAAGCCTTAAACTTGAACTAACAAAGAAGTAAGGCTCATGATGGGGATTTTTATGTCAGAAAGTTGTAGCAGCACGGAAACAAAGAAGAACAAATCGTTTGCTATTCCTTTAGTAAGCGTTCATTGCGGCGAAAGTGAACAGGATGAGTCCGTTGAAGCTATCCCATGTCCTGTGTGTGGAACTAAAGGCGCGTATGTTAAAATCATTACAGTACGTCATCTTGTTGAAAAAGAACTGATCGAAAATGCAAGTCAGTCTGACTATCGTATATGCATGGATAAAAAATGTAATGTTGCTTACTATAGTGAAGATCTCAGTATCATTTTTGAAAAGAATGATCTTAAGGTTCCCTTATGGTTCAAAGAGGATGCAAGCCCAAGGTATGCCTGCTATTGCAGCAGGATTACCGAAGAGGATGTTTTCAGGGCAGTAAAAGAGCAAAAGCTAACGGAAATTAATGCCATCAGACAGTACTACGATCCAGAAGGAAAATGCCATTGCAATGTGAAAAATCCTACTGGTAAGTGTTGCACGAATGCTTTCAATGAGTTCATAATAAAAGCACTAGGCAGATTGGATAAAATCGAGGAATAAAAAAGTCACGGGCTTAATCTATATCCGTTTCGGATATCTGCTTAAGCCTTCCTACGCCATCTATTTCTTCAATAACATCCGCCACTGCAGGATGTACCAGACTCTTCCAGTCTTCGTCAGCGATCATCCTTTTGCGTATTTCCCTTCCTGAGTACCCGTTGTTCCGGTGGTACATCGGAGGCTGTCGAACCTCTATGCCCGCTTCTTTGAATAACTGGATAACAAGAGGATTATTGGAATATACAAGTTCAAAAGGCGGAGTCATGGAAATAATATGTGATACCCATACGGCGTTACGTTGAAGGTCTTCAATAGGTATGGCATAATGCATCACATCGGCATCCTCCAGAGCATGCCTTATCATCATCACGCGCTCACCGGCAGTAAAAGGATTCCTTGGTTCATGGCTTTTTTGCGCGCTACCAATACCAATTACCAGTTCATCCACATCTTGGGCAATACTGTTAATGATCGAGTAATGCCCGAGATGGAATGGTTGAAAGCGTCCTATGTAGAACGCTCTTCTCATGTGCATATATGATAACCGTCAGTGAATTCCACATTCGTCGAATGTGAACTTCTCACATACTTCCAGATAGTGTTCTGAGTTGTTATCGTGTTTCATCTTGGCAAGCTTCTTCACAAGATCCAATCCGGGTTTAGGATCTTCCATGATCTCGACCTTATCCTTGACAAGCTCGAACATCTCCTTACCTACATCTGTGCGTATGAGTACACAGTTCCAGCCATCCGGGGTACCGACTGATCCAAGTGAAATATCAGCGGATACTGAAGTGTAGTCACAACAGTGATGACATGGATTTCTTGCGTGGTGAGCTACTTCGGGGATCTTCACACTATGGGCTTCGCCGTCCTTTGTGTAGTTCCAGAATTTACCCTTGCCAAAGTCCATCTTGACTACATCTTCGAGTTTAAGTCCCATTATTTCAGGAACAATTGTCTCGGTCATTACATCATGATAGAAACTTTCCATGCAGAGTAGTCCAAGAATCACGACGATCTTGTCGCTTGCATTTTCTACAATTAGACGTGCACCATGTGCCTGGCAGGGTACGCCAATAACGCCAATTTTATCGTATTTCTCAAAAGGTTCCTGAAGAGCTGAAAGAACTGAATCATATGTATACTTGGTACCGGTAGTACTGTCGACATCTTCCGGTTTTGTCATAAGTATAAGCTCAGTACCCCATTTGTCATCCTTGGTGATACCAACAATGCAATCTACAGCACCGGTTTCGAGCAAAGCTTTTGCCAGTAATGAGGTAACACCACCATCCTGACCTTGAATGGTGCTTTTTGCTCCAAAGAACTCTTTTACATTTGCGAATTCATCTTCTTCATATCCGTCAATAACAGGACAAAGCCTTCCGCATGTAAGACATCCTTCACATACATCAGGTGCTGCTCCTTTGACGTACAATTCTAAATTATTAGGGTCACGGACTTCTGCACGCTTGTTCATAACAATAGCACCGGCAGGACATGTTGAAACACATGCCCCGCAAGCAGTACAGACGTCGTGTTCAATGACCTCTAATATTTTTGGATGGGCCATTAATTGCCTCCGACGTTCATTTTTTTGTTTTATCCGATTATTTCTTTACCGATGAGCTTGATGGCTTTCTCTTTGTTTGGTCCGATTGGGGATCCTGCTACGATCTGTGTTACACCGATGTCAAGCAAGTCGTTAATCCTTGCCTTACAGTCTTCTGGTGTTCCGCAGATTGAGAATGCGTCCATCATGTCTTTTGTAACCATACCGCCCATGAGTGAGCCGAAGTCACCCTTTGCGATAGCTCCACCGATATCAGCCTTTGCTGCAACATCAATGCCATGGCGTTCAAGTACCATGTCAGGGGAACCTGCAACAATGAATGCAACTACAATCTGTGCTGCACTTGCTGCCTTTGCAGCGTCCTTGTCAATTGAGAAGCATGCATATGCTGCTACATCAACGTCCTTAGGATCGCGTCCGGCCTTCTTTGCACCTGCTGCGATCTGCTTTACAGCTACTTCAAAGTCCTTTGGGTGTGATGCGTTGATCAGTACACCGTCTGCTACCTCTCCTGAGAGCTCGAGCATCTTTGGACCCTGTGCACCGATGTAGATTGGTACATTTCCAGCATTAAATGCCATCTTTGCACCGTTGAACTTGACCATGTCGCCATCCTGGGTTACTTTCTCTCCTGCGATGAAGCCACGGATTGCTGAAATGCTTTCCTTTGTTGTGGTAAGTGGCTTGTCCCATGAGATGCCCATTGCATCAAAAGTTGCCTTGTCTCCAGGGCCCAGACCGAGAATTGCACGGCCACCTGATATCTCATTAAGAGAAGCAATACTTGATGCTGTGATAGCTGCGTTCCTTGTGTATGGGTTTGTTACACCTGTTCCGAGCTTGATACTGTTTGTGTTCATTGCAAGCACGGTTAAAGTTGAGTACACATCACGGTTGTTGTAGTGGTCTGTGATCCATACGTTGTCAAAGCCCTGCTGTTCAGCAAGTTTTGCATAGTGAGCAATTTTCAAAACCGGGTCGCTAGGTACAAATTCTATTCCAAATGTCATTTGAATCCTCCTCTAAAGTGTGTTCCTATTCAGGTATCTATACATATTTAAAACTTTGTTGGTCTGATTCGGCAAGAAAAGAGGGTTTATCTGTGATTTGGAAAATGCTAGCTATGAGTATCTATTTTTCGAACTATTGTTCTGTATTTCCACTAATAGACAGAGAAATAAACATTACTTTTTGCTGTCCGGAAGAATGTTATTGATAAAAGATTTTCTATTTGACAGGAATCCATACCTCCTCTTCGGCTTCCGGGTCGCTCGGATTATAATCCTCCTTCAATAGTTCAAAATGTTCCCTTTCGTCCAGCTCGTATTCCGAATTTGGCAGCCAGTTTCCAAAAATATATTGCATAGTCTCATGGAACGTGCTGGCAGGACCTTTATGAATAAATACTGCGTATTTGCCACCTTTCAATGTGTATGCTTCCATGTTGACGGGAATGTTATCATGGGCCAATACTTCAACTGCAGCCCATTTTTCAAACGGGGTCGTTGGTGAGAACAACTGCTTTTGACCCTCGCGGAAAATATTCATTGAGATATACATGGAATTCACTCTGTCCGGAATTTCCATTCTTCTTGGCATAAAACTTTGCCAGAGTTCTCTCGTTGTGTTTTGTTCAAGTGACATTCTCCTGTGCATGCCAATGAGTTTTTTTGGTGCAAGCATTTCTATTCTGGGTTCCATTTAGACCACCTTTGAAAGTCATATCTTCGCAGATTTATATCATAACTCTAATTAAACCTGCTAATTTCACTTATTAAGTTTTCTTCATTGTTTATCCATGCTTTCAATTACGCTGATGTTTTTCGGATTTTCTTGTATAAAACCAGATGTAGAATTCTTAAAATACGTACTTATGTCCGAAACAGAGTTTTGTGCAGGACAGGCTTTTCAAGTACTGATATTCTGGCACACAGTATTGTAAAATAATGTATGTTCACCGTTACAGATATATTAGTGAAATGTCAGATGGATTACTAGCAAAGGTAAATGTGGAGGTGGATTCCCAGGGATTCGTGAAGAAGGGATATTGTCAGTAGCAGTGGATTTCATAATGCATCTGTTCTAGGAAATGAGACTCGTTTTGGGTAAGTGAAAGTATTACGAAGTGATATAATGAAATGTTATGAGTGCGCAAAAAATGGTAAAACAACTGATACGTTGGCTGTCTGCAGTGTCTGTGGAAGGGGTGTATGCAAGGAGCACCTGGTCAGGGAAGAGACTCCCATATGGGATGGAGAATACAGCATAAAACTGAAATGTGGCATGGGGGTTGAATGCAAGTACGAGGACGTACATCACTGGAAAAAAGTGCTTTGTATGCCCTGCCATGAAGCCCTCAAGGAGAACTACTAGGTGATATTATGATGAAATGCTATGACTGCATGGAAGACGGGAAGGACGAAGAAGCAACGTGTGTGTGTATCTCTTGCGGAAAAGGACTTTGTACCGACCATGTAAAAGAACTTGAACTTCCTGTGTCAGTGGGAAAACCACCTCATGTTAACAGGCTTCCAAAAGGTTTGCCAAGAATGCTGTGTCATTATTGCTTTGACCAGACCATCGAAGATTCATTTGATTAAAGATTATACAACAAGGTGATAGAATCATGTGCGGAGAAAATAGGGGAAAAGGATGCGGACATAATGAGATAATTGGAGACATGTCAGATAAACTGGGTTTTACTCCTGAAATACTGAAAACACTTGGAGAACTTGAGCCTGAGTTCCTTCACAAGTACAACATGTGTAACAATAAGATACTCTCAGACGGAGTACTTCCGGCCAAAACTAAAATTTTGATGGCTCTTGCAGTAGTTGCGTCAAAGCAGTGTGAACGTTGTGTCCTCTCACAGATGAAGAGTGCTTTGAATAACGGGGCAACAAAAGAGGAGATCATGGAGACAATGGATGTTATTTTCATCACATCCGGTGCTCCGGCAGTAGCAGCATGCAGGGATGCATTGAAAATGCTGAAATGAGTTGTGCAGTAGCAGGGGATTTCAATTTTCCCCTCCTTTAACGCAACTATTGTTAATCTTTATTTATAGTATGCTTTTCAGGCACTATATATGCAATAATTTCACTTATCAAATCTTAAATTTTCAGTAAAGTTCCAATAAACAAAGGGGGTCATTACTATCAAACACGTGCACATTTTCATGGCGATTGCGGCAGTCATTTTACTATTTGGTTTGGCCCATGCGGCGGAACCAACGGCATCAGGAGAATTTTCTTCCTCGGATTTTACCGAATCGGACAGATGTAAAGAATGTCATGCGATTACCACCGTTCAGTGGGAAGGAACAATGCATTCCAATGCCTATGTAGATCCATTCTATCTTAAGGAATTCCATGCTGCAAGTGAGGATACCGACGGTTTGGTAGATTCTTTCTGCTCCCGTTGCCACACTCCCATTGGTGTGGTTGCAGGAGAAATCCCTCCGGCAGACGGCTCCCAGTTGAGTGAAATCGCAAAGGAGGGTGTGAACTGTGATTTCTGTCATACGGTTTCCGGTAGCGATGGTACGGGTAATGCACCATTCATAGTTACCCCGGGTGACACGAAATGGGGCCCATTTAATGATTCGGAAGCCTCATTCCATGAATCCGAGTACCTTGAACTGTACACGCAATCGGAGTACTGTGGAATGTGCCACGAAGTCAGGCACCCTGTGAACGGGTTGTTGATAGATGATACGTATCCTGTCTGGAAGAATAGTACCTATTCACAGGAAGATGTAACCTGTCAGGACTGCCACATGACTCCGGGAATTACGGAATTCGAGGCCAATCCAGGCAGGGCGGGTTCAGGTGCACCGAAAAGGGATCATATTTCCCTCCACAGCATAGTAGGTGGAAATGCATTCGTGACCGAGATGCTTGGAGCAGAGAAAGAAAAAGAGATGGCTATTGAGAGGCTGGAAATGGCTGCGACACTCGATATGGTTTCCCCGGAAATAGCAAATAAGGGAGAGGATGTAACTGTCGAAATCTCAATCACGAATTCCGGTGCCGGTCACAACATACCCACAGGTGTTTCCGAGATACGGCAGATGTGGCTTGAAGTAAAAGCCACGGATGCTGAAGGGCATGAAATATACAGTGCCGGAACAACAGACACAAGCGGAGAAATAATTTCTGCGAATACGATTTATAACAACGTGCTAGGCGATAGTGAAGGCAATCCTACATTGAGTTTCTGGCTTGCAGACAGGGTTCTTTCCGATAACAGGATAGGTCCGGAGGAGACTGTTGCTGAAGAACATATGTTCTCTCTGCCGGAGGATGCTGTTTATCCTGTAACGGTCGATGCAACTCTGAAATACCGATCGGCTCCGCAGGATCTCATCGATCATCTCTTTGGAGAAGATGTTCATGAAGTACCTGTAATCGATATGGTTGAAAAATCAAGGATCATATATGATCCTGACACACCCCCGGAATCAAGGACCCAGCCCCAGTCTGAGTCCCAGTCAACACCCGGATTCACTGTATTTGCAACTGTTGCAGCATTGTTGATTATATATGTATTAAAAAAGCAATAAAAAAGGAGGATTAATATGCCACCAGAAGTAGACTTGAACAAATGTGGAGGTATCGGTGCATGCGCTGAATCATGCCCGACCGATGTAATAGACATTGAAGAAAATGAGAACGGGGACCTTAAATCCGTCATTGCACGACCCGACGATTGCGTGGAATGTGGAAACTGTGTGGATGCCTGTCCCACAGAAGCTATAACCCTGGACTAAATACCAGTATGGAGTGCCAGCATGTCAGACAATCAAGGTATCCGTTTGTTGGGAATATCGGGCAGCCCACGGAAAAAGGCTACGGATTATATAGTCAACGAAGCCCTGCAGTATGCAAGGGATAAATTCGGGGCTGAAACCGAATACTTCTCTTCAAGTGGAAAGGACATGAAGTTCTGCATCCATTGTGATTATTGTGTGCGAACCAAAAAGGGGTGCATACATAAGGATGACCTTGTTGAGCTCTACGAGAAGATGATTTGGGCAGATGCCTGGATCATCGGCACTCCGGTATACCAGGGCACTTTAAGTGCCCAGACAAAAACAATACTGGACAGGTGCAGGGCGGTTGTCGCTCGTGATCCGAAAGCCTTTTTAAATAAGGTAGGAGCAGCTGCTGCTGTGGGCGGTGACAGGGTCGGAGGTCAGGAACCCGCGATCCAGGATATACATGCTTTCTATGTTATCAATGAAATGATACCCGTAGGGGGAGGGTCATTTGGCTCTAATTTTGGCGGAACGTTCTGGTCTCAGGATCGGGGTGCAGAGGGGGCGGCTGAAGACTCCGAAGGTACAAGGAGCCTTCGCAGGACAATGAAAAAACTGATGGAAACTACACAATTGATAAAAAAGATACAACAGGGGTGAGTATCTTGAAGTTCGAGGGAGCGGTGATCGAAATATTGCCGCGGAGCAAGAACATAAAGAGTTTCAGGTTCAAAAGGCCTGAAGGTTTTGATTTCAAAGCCGGGCAATATATTATTGTAACCATAGCTGTCGATGGAAAAAATGTCAGCAAACCTTTCAGTCTCTCAAGCAGTCCAACGGAAAAGGACTATATCGAATTCACAAAAAGACTTACAGGACACGAATTCTCCAACGCACTTGATTCTATGGAAGTAGGGGATATAGCTGGGATCAGTGGGCCTTTTGGAAAGATGACTTTTGAGGGAAAATATGACAAGATAGCACTCTTGAGTGGAGGCATAGGCATTACACCCATGAGAAGCATCTGCAGATACTGTACTGATATGGGACTTGACACTGATGTGGTGCTGATTTGCAGTGACCGGACTGAGGATGACATGATTTTCTGGAAAGAGCTAATGCAAATGATGGAGCATAATCCCAATCTAAAGGTCTTTCAGACTCTTACAAGGGCATCAGAATCCTGGCATGGCTGTAGGGATCGAATAAACGCAGATATCCTGAAAGAACAGATTCCGGATTACAATACGAGGGAGTTCTTTATCTGCGGTTCTCCCGGCATGGTGAAGTCTATGGTGGAGATGCTTCTGTCAGTAGGTGTACCGCGTGAGAAAATTAAAAGGGAATCACTTGCAGGCTATTGAAAGATAATTTAAATTGGTTTTACTGATAAACTTATTTATTAGGAGGATTTGAATGAAAAGGATTGCATGGGGTATAACAGGCTCAGGAGACCTTATTAAGGAAACTTATGATGTGATGGTGGATATCAAGAAGAGAACTGACATTGAAATGATGGTTTTCCTTTCAAAGGAAGGGGAAGTCGTTATGAAATGGTATCATATGTGGAATGATATACAGAAGGATTTTCCCAATTTTAAGTCCGAGGGTGGTCCAAATTCTCCTTTCATTGCCGGTCCACTTCAGGTGGGGTATTATGATGCATTAATCATAGCTCCTGCTACTGCAAATTCCGTCGCAAAAATTGTATACGGTATTGCAGATACGCTTGTAACCAACACTGTCTCACAGACCGCAAAGGGAAGCACTCCAATATACATTCTGGCAGTAGACAGGGAAAGAGGTACAGTGAAGACTTTTTCTCCTGAAGGAAGAGAAATGGAACTCAAGATGAGGGAAGTTGACGTTTCAAATACCGAGAAACTTGCACAGATGGAAAATATTACTGTCTTGGAGAGTCCTGAGGACATATACGATATCGTAGGCCTTAAACGCAAATAACTGTCCGATCCGGTTGACGTGAAAAAGTAATCAGAAGAAAGTATAACCTTCCTGGAAATAGATTGGCGGCAGTGAGTTTGTTATCCCTTTTAGCCTGGGAATTGCTTTTGAAGCTGCAAAAGCCGCCAGCATGCTGTCAAGAGCATCACCATCTTCATTGTTAAGCATAGAATTTTTGACCTCAGTAGTAACTGAAATTCCAAGTTTTTCCATTTTTTCCAGGATGTGTTTCCTTGCTTCTTTTTCCCTGCCGGATTTTCCTTTATATGAAATGTAGAGTCCTTCTTTTTTCAAAGTCGAGGCAGGACATATTTCCATAAGCCACGGCTTACCTCCTACAGGCTCTTGCATTGGTATCATACAGGCGCTTCTTTCTTTAAAAAGAGGGAGAAGAACGTCACGGATGCCGAAATAAGTCTGTCTGTAGAGCCTCAGGTTGTAAACACAAAAAGGAGCTTTCACCTCTGTATCAGTAAGGCGCTTTAGCTCTTTCTTGTGGGTAAGTTCTCTCATCTTATTGCGGAACTGCTCAGGAGAAGTATAACTTTCAGCAAACCCAGATACAAAGGACTCCCAATCGTCGGTGAATAGTAATTCCTTGGGCAAGCTGAAAGGAAAGTCCATCCCGAAAACCCCATCAGGACTGCTGCTGATGAGTGATCTCAGGGCTAGGAGACAGGAATCCCTGTCCTTCTTTTTGCCAGATACTATGTCCTTTATCGGATAACATCTCAGGATATGCAAAGTGCTTTTTTCGATAATAGCTTCGCTGATCCAAATCTTATTGCATGCTGTTTTCGAACCGCTGAAGTCAACACCGTATATGCGGTGCTTTACTTCAGTTTGTGTCATAAAATATCCTTTCAGTTAGAACGTTCACCAGATATGAAATCAAGAGTCATCTTATGAGCTTCATCGTCGGTGAATTGCTTTGGCGGATGCTTCATGAAATATGAAGATGGAGAATAAAGGATACCGCCTGTTCCACGGTCTAAGGCAAGTTTACAGCATCTGATAGCATCAATGACTACACCTGCGGAATTAGGTGAATCTTCTACAGAGAGGCGTAACTCAAGATTCATCGGAACATCACCAAAGAGCTTGCCTTCCATTCTCAGGAAACATACCTTATTGTCATTCTGCCAGGGGACGTAATCACTTGGTCCGACGTGGATGTTATCATCTTCCATTCTCTGGGAGACAACTGACTGTACTGCTTCTGTTTTAGATTCCTTCTTAGATGCAAGTCTGCTTCTGTTGAGCATGTTAAGGAAATCGGTGTTGCCGCCGGTGTTGAGCTGGTATGTTCTCTCAAGTTTTACACCACGCTTGTTGAAAAGATCCGCCAGTGTCCTGTGAGTGATGGTAGCACCAAGCTGGGCTTTTATATCATCGCCGATTATTGGTATGCCTTTCTCTTCGAACCTTTTTGCCCATTCGAGGTCACTTGCAATAAATACCGGCATGTTGTTGATGCAGGCCACACCTGCCTCAAGCGCGCAATCCATGTAGAAACGTGTTGCTTCTTCAGAACCTACAGGGAGATAATTTAACAATATTTGCGCACCGGATTCTCGTAGCTCCCTGACAACGTCCTCCTTATTAGGTTCAGGTTCGTCAGATAATACAAATGTCCTGTTTTCGTCATAATTGGCCATGTGTTCGGAAAATCCGTCCTGTATCCATCCCATTTTTACTTTTGCGCCGGTTTCTGGAACATTCGGACAAAAGACAGTAGTGCAGTTCGGCAGTGCAAAAACAGCTTCAGAAACATCTTTTCCAACTTTTCGTTTATCAATGTCAAAGGCCGATACAATTTCTATATCGAAGGGCTTGTAACCACCAATATCCCAGTGCATCAATCCTATAGCATCGCTTTCATCCTTGGTTTTATAATACTCGATACCCTGAATAAGGGAACTTGCACAATTGCCAATTCCTGCAATTGCTATTTTGATCTTGTCCATTCCATTACCTCTGCCAAAATAATAGTTTTTAGAATTCTGGGAATAAATTAAATCTAACCTCTCTAATGGACAATTTTAGATAAAAAGGTTTCTAAATAAAGGAATACGTAGGCCCTTTTCTTTAAATGGGTGATATCAGTGGACATGATAGCAGGAATCAGCTTTCGTAAGTTATATTAAGCCTTAGTCAGATAGGCAAATTAAGTGGGTTTTGTTCTTTAGTCTGGCAAACAAACACGAATAGTATTGGCCAAGTTGAATTATGACATTCACTTGTCAGGGGATATTCAGATGAAAGATGTTCTACATGAAATAGCAGATGAACTGGACCAGCTAGAATCGATGGATGAAGCAATTGCCATGGCAATTGAATTGGAGGAGGAAGGAAGGGAGTACTATGTGGAAAAAGCATCTACAATAGAGCATGCGACCGGTACTGACATCTATATGTTCCTTGCGGATGAAGAAAAGAAGCATGCAGATTACCTAAGGCACTTCCGTGAATCCAAGAAAGTGCCTGTTGTTGAATTCAAATATCCTGATTTCAAAGCTTCCTTTAAAGAGGAATTCTCTAACAAAATGCTTGAAGAGATAGGGATACTTCTGGGAGCTCTTAGATTCGAACACAAGAGTGAGTATTTCTATGCAGAGATGGCAAAGAGGGCCACCGACGAAGAACAGAAAAAATTTTTTGAGGATATGGAAGGTGTTGAGAGAAGCCACTATTTGATAATAGAGGAGCTTCTCGAATATGCTACGCAATTCAGGATGCAGACATAAGCAGGAGAACTTTTTATGGATGATAATGAACCATTGAAAATAGCCGAGGGCATATACTGGGTAGGTGTTGTTGACTGGAACCTGAGAGATTTCCATGGCTATGAAACTCCTAAAGGTGGCAGCTATAACGCGTATCTTATAATTGATGAAAAAATAGCACTTATTGATACAGTAAAGGCAACTTTTTCCGAGGAAATGCTCAAGAGGATAAAGAAAATAGTTGATCCGTCAAAGATCGACTATGTAATATCCAATCATGTTGAAATGGACCACTCAGGTTCATTGCCTGTCATTATGGAGGAGGCTCCAAATGCCACACTTGTTGCAAGTGCCAAGGGCAAGGCGGGATTAGGTGAACATTACAAGGAAGATGGGTGTGAAAACTGGAACTTCCAGGTTGTGAAAACCGGGGATGAAATAAGCCTTGGCAAAAGGACACTTATGTTCATCGAAGCCACAATGCTTCACTGGCCCGACAGTATGCAGACATACCTCAAGGAAGACAAGATACTATTCTCCAACGATGCTTTTGGCCAGCATATTGCTACTTCCAAGCGCTTTGATGACGAGGTAGAGGATGTCATGGAAGATGCGGCTATCTATTATGCCAACATACTGCTGCCTTTCAGTCCTCAGGTCCTGAAGTACATGAAGAAACTGGGTGAACTGGGCTTAGGCACGGATATGACAATAGCACCTGCTCATGGAGTGATATGGAGAAAGAACCCTGCCAAGGTGATAGAAGCCTATGCCAGATGGGCAAAAGGTGAAACATCTCCGAAAGTACTGGTAATTTATGACAGCATGTGGGGCAGCACTGAAAAAATGGCCATGGAAATTGTTGAAGGTGTAAGGTCTGCAGGTGTTGAGGTCAGGCTGCGCCATCTCAGGAAGAATGACTGGAGCATGACAATGAAAGAGGTCATGGAATCTCCTGTCATCGCAATAGGATCTCCCACAATGAACAACAGGATGTTCTACACGATATCCGGTTTTCTAACTTATGTAGCCGGACTTCGCCCCAAGGGCAAGAAATACTTCCTCTTCGGTTCCTATGGATGGGGAGGAGGAGCTGTCAAAGGCATGGAAAAGGAAATGGAGTCTGCAAGGTTTGAACTTGTAGAGGAAAGCCTTCAGGTCAAGTACAGGCCCTATGAGGATGATCTTGAGAAATGCAGGGCTGTGGGTCAGAAGCTTGCAGAGATAGCAAAAGAAGAGGCAAAATATTAAATTCATGCGAACAGTTTAATTAATAAAGTAAGGTCAGAAGTGGTAAAAATGAAATTCGAAGGCGAACTTGAATCAGAATTCTATGAAAGGTCACAGAAAAGTGCAGAGAAAGCAGGGTACAGGCTCAATTCAGACTGGGATGTAATCACTACTGCGGTCAAAGGTATCTGTAACAACAAAAAAGAATATGGCGAATGGTACTGCTTCTGCCAGAAGAGAACCGGGGATAAAGAAAAAGACAAGAAAATCATTTGTCCATGTGCCGCAAGGACGAGGGATGTTGAAACCCGTGGTGCCTGCAAGTGTGGACTCTATATTAAGTAAGCAATATTGATTGCTGGCCCGGGATTTATGACATCTCTTTTTAGTCTGTTTCCCGTGCCAGCCAGAGACTGTACTGACTACTATTTTCCTCACCTAAATTGAATAATGGTGATGCAGGATGGATTATGACGGAAAATCTCTTCCAAGGGACAGTTCCAGGCTGTCCGACAGATGTAAGTCTGTCCTCGTAAGTGAAATAATGTCCAGGGATCCGGTAACTGTTATGGAAGATGATTCCATTGATAGTGTTATCGAAATGATGACGAAAAATCCTTACCATATTTATCCGGTGACCGATAAGAAGGGGAAGCTTGTTGGAATCATCGGTCAGGATAACATACTGAAGTTCCTTTTTTTCGAGAGAATTCCGCGTAATGATCATACGCATCTCATGGCTGTAAAAGCGCTGAGCGAGACTGCTGGAAAGCTAATGATACAGCATCCCATGACAGTCGATCACAAAACAAATCTCTGTGATGTCGGGGATCTGATGATTAAGCATCATCTTGATCGCATATGTGTTGTCAGGGATGAGATGCTTTTGGGTGTAGTTTCTAAATCGGACGTGATCAAGGAAATTCACAGGCTTCGGGGTAACTGATGAATGGAAGTCCTTTTTCAGATACTGATAATATTATTCCTTGCCAGGATACTTGGTGAGGTAAGTGAAAGAATTGGTCTTCCTTCTATTGTAGGTGAGATTGCAGCGGGTTTTACTTTTGCCCTCTTTTTCAGGCCGGAAAATACTGAGATATTCAAATTTTTCGCAGAGCTCGGAGCTATTTTTCTCCTGTTTTCAGCAGGATACAGGGAAGTTCATCTTAAAGATCTGGAAGATACATCAAGAAGTGCCTTAATCCCTACAATATCCCAGATATTCGTTTCATTCTGCTTTGGATTTTTTCTTGGAAGAGCATTTGACTTTGGCATCGTAGAAAGCCTGTTTATGGCAGTGGCTTTTAGTCCTACCAGTATAAGTGTTGTTGTAAGGACCCTTATAGAATCTGACTACCTGTCGAGTAAACCCGGCTCCCTGATGCTTACCTCGGCAATATATGACGATATTATAGGAATTTTTCTCCTGTCTATGGTTGTATCACTGGCAACATCCAATCAATTTCCATCGGGGAGCTCTATGCTGATCATATTGGCAAAGATAGCAGTTTTCCTCTTTATTATGTTACTGTTGGGGTTGAAGTTGTTGCCACCAGCTTTCGGCTATATCCAGAAAATGCATACGAGAGAATCATTATTCTCTTTTGTAATCATAGTTGCCCTTTTATCCGCTTTTCTCTCCCAGGCTTTCGGGCTCCATGCCGCTATAGGAGCTTTTTTTGCAGGAGTCGTTCTCTCTGACCTGCCACTTGCCAAAATAGATACAGTACAAAAAAAGGTCAGTGGTCTTGCATACGGGCTATTTACACCCATTTTTTTTGCCTTTATCGGTTTTTCAGTTGAAATTCCTGCAGTAGGGGCTTCAGGCTTTTTCGCCGCAGCAGTGATTGTTCTGGCTCTGGCTGCCAAATTCATAGGCGGATTCGGAGGAACAAAGTTGATTGGTTTTAAAAATAAAGACAGTCTCATCTTCGGAATCGGTATGATGCCAAGGGCCGGTGTGGAACTTGTAATAATTAGTATTGGCAGGGAACTGGGGGTTATCAGGGAGGAGATATTCTCAGCAATTGTCCTGATGGTAGTAGTTTCTATCATCATTTCTCCCTTTTTACTGGAAAGGGCGATCAGGTACAAGGAAAGAGAAACAAATTTTGCCCGATGATCCGGGGAACAGGTTTCGTTCAGTAAATACTTTATCGGGGAATGAAAGATTAATACTGGGTATAACTGTAAAGACCAAGAGGGTTTCAACGGGGACTAGAATATGACAAGAAATGAGGAGAATGAGCTCGAAGAGCAAATATCTCTTGAAGATGCCTGTGGTGAAAAGAGGCGGCCTGTACGTGCTGTACATGGCTTTGAAATGTATGCCAGAGTCCTTGAAGAACTGATCAATCATATTCCTGTAATTGCTTTTGTGAGGGAGGCAAAAGAAGGTGGGATTGTTGAGTTCATATCAGACAATATCTCTGATCTGGGGTACAGTGCAAAGGATTTCCGTTCCGGAAAACTTGCATATGAGGACATTATCGACCCCGAAGATGCCCCCGGAGCATTGCTTGAACTCAGGGAGAATGCCCGGGAAGGAGCTTATGAGTTTTCCCAGACTTTCAAGATAAGGACTAAAAAAGGCCTGATCAGATGGTTCAGGGAGGACACCTTCATTTCCAGAAATGATGAAGGAAGGCCGGTTTACTACATCGGAACGCTGAAGGAGATAGCAGAGCAGTGATGATACTGCTATTTTGAGGAGAGAACATGTCCCGGGTATTTTCTATCAGTGAGACGTTCCTGGATATCCTGTTCAAGGATGGAAAGGTGCTCTCTTCCTGTCCGGGTGGGTCCATGCTCAATAGTTCAGTATCCCTTGGAAGGACGGGGACAGATGTATTCCTCTTAACTGAGTTTGCAGACGATGATATAGGAAATATGATTTGCAGTTTCCTGAAAGAAAATCGTGTTTCTACGGAATACCTATCTATCTATTCCGGAAGGAAATCTCCTCTTTCACTGGCTTTCCTGGACCATGTGAATGATGCAAGTTATAGCTTTTATGAAGACTTTCCGGAAAAAAGAACTCTGAAAGCGGTTGATGACCTGAAGCCGGATGACATTATTATTTTTGGCTCCATACTGGCCATCTCAAATGAGATCCGATTTGAACTCACGAGATTGCTTGACGAAGCAAAAAGAGCAGGTTTGGCTATAATCTATGATCCTAATTTCAGGCCTTCTCATGTGCAATCACATGAAGTGACAAAAATGGTGCGTGAGAATATCGGATATTCCAGCATTGTACGTGCATCGGATGAAGATATGATGAATATCGAAGGAATCAGCAATGCCGATGATGCCTATGAATATGTATGCAATAATGGTTGCAAGTGTCTTGTGTACACAGCCGGCACCAACGGGGTCCATCTCAGGACTCCTTCAGTATCAAAGTATTATGCTGCACATGAAATAAGCGCAGTCAGCACCATTGGTGCAGGGGACAGTTTCACTGCCGGCATCACTTATCAGCTCATTAGGGAAGGCATCCTGCCCGGAAGTACTGACACTATCCCGGAGCCTGTCTGGGACAGAATTATCGGGAAAGGTATTGACTTTGCTTCGGAAGTTTGCAGAGGAAACGAGAACTATATCTCTAAAAGTTTTGCCGCCGGGATGGAAAAGATTGAAGATAACAGTTGATCAAAAAGAAGATTGATGGGTTAATGGAGGGTTTGAGTGGTCGAAGGTTCAGATCAGATCGAAGAGTTATTCACCAATGTCGGCAGTTCCAGGCAGGGTCTCAATGAAGACCAGGTCCGTGAACGCCTCGAAAAATATGGATTGAATCAACTTGAGGAAACGAAGAAGACCACAGCCGGTGATGTTCTTGTAAGACAGTTCAAGAATTTCATAATCTGGGTGCTTGTCGCAGCGGCACTGCTTTCTTTGCTTGTCGACGAGATCATTAATTTCTGGGTCATAATGGCAATTACTTCTGTTGTCATTGTGCTCGGTTTTTTCCAGGAGTTTCGTGCCGAGAAAGCCATGGAATCCCTTCAGAGTATAGTCCAGCCCGAGACTACGGTTATAAGAGAAGGCAAACCCCGAAAAGTGAAGACCGGGGAGATTGTTCCCGGGGATGTGCTTGTCCTGGAGAGTGGAAATAAAGTTCCGGCTGATGCGGTTGTTTTTGAAAGTGTTGCCTTGAGGGTAGATGAATCCTCCCTTACCGGTGAAAGCCATCCGATCGGTAAAAATGAATCCGAGGAGATATTTGCAGGTACCCAGCTAGTGCATGGAAAATGCATGGCGGTTGTCGTCACTACCGGGATGGATACCCGCTTAGGTCTGATTGCAGGGCTTATTCAGATAGAAGAGGAAGAAACTCCTCTCCAGAAAAAGATAGCCAACCTGTCACGCAACCTGGCCATACTCGCATTGGTTGCCTCAGTCGTTACATTTTTCCTGGGGCTGGTCAAAGGCGCTCCGGTTGAAGATATGTTCCTTATAGCCATTGCACTGGCCGTGGCGGCAGTGCCTGAAGGCTTGCCTCTTACCATGACATTGACCCTTGCTTTTGGGATGAGGAGGATGGCACACCATAATGCTATCATACGAAAAATGCTGGCTGTTGAGACCCTGGGTTCCACAGATGTTATCTGTACGGACAAGACCGGGACACTTACCAGGAATGAGATGACGGTTGAGAAAATATTCGTCAATGAGAACATAATTGATATCACAGGGTCCGGTTATACTCCAAAAGGAGAGTTTCTTGAAAATGACCAGCAGGCTGCAATCAAAAGCGATACTACAACCTTGAGACTGTTGAAAGCTATATCTCTCTGCAATAATTCTTCCCTTGAGAAAAGGAATGATAAATGGAATGTTGTTGGTGACCCAACTGAAATTGCGCTCACGGTGGCTGCAGCAAAGGCGGACATCTGGAAGGATGATCTTGAAGATGTCTATCCGAGGATCGAAGAAGTCGTATTCACTTCCGAGAGGAAGCTGATGACGACTGTGCATGAAAGTAACGGAAAAACAATTTCATTCACAAAAGGTGCTCCGGAAAATGTTCTTGAAGTCTGCGACGACATGGAAGTCAATGATAAACTCATTGAGCTAAATGCTGAAATGCGCAGAAGCATAATGAAAAAAAATCTGGATCTTGCATCTTCAGCTTACCGAATACTCGGGGTTGCGTATAGGAAGAACCCGGACACTTCTTCCGAAGAAGCAATCGAAGAGCATATGACTTTTCTGGGACTTGTAGCTATGATCGATCCTCCTCGTGAAGAGGTAAAGGAAGCTATGGTCACAAGCTACAACGCAGGTATCAGGGTTGTTATGATCACCGGGGATAACCAGGAAACTGCAAAAGCCATTGGAAACGGTATAGGTCTCTTTGATTACAAAACCGAATGTGCTTTGCCTGAACACGTAGAGGTCGAAGATGAAGAAAAGATAATGCGTATTATGGAGGACTGTGCGGTAACAGGCCAGGAACTTGATGAACTGGATGATGATGAGTTTGAAGCACTGGCGGATCACATCAATGTTTATGCCAGGACAAGACCGGAACAGAAGCTCAGGATCGTTAAGGCACTGCAGAAACAGGGACACATAGTCGCGATGACAGGCGACGGTGTAAATGACGCACCTGCATTGAAAAAGGCTGATATTGGCATTGCTATGGGTATTAAAGGCACGGATGTTGCAAAGGAATCCAGTGTGATGGTGCTTCAGGATGATAATTTTGCAAGCATTGTTGAAGCTGTGAAGAGGGGAAGGGCAATTTATGAGAACATAGAGAAGTTTACGACCTATCTGATCTCAAGGAATTTCACCGAGATCATACTTATCCTGCTGGGTATAACTTTGCTTGGTTTTGAGCTCATTCCCCTGCTGGCTTTGCAGATATTGTTCATAAATATGTTCAGTGAGATTATGCCTTCAATAGGCCTCGGACTTGACCCTCCTGAAGAAGGTATAATGGATCGGGATCCGCGGGATCCGAGAGAGAGTATTCTCAACAAACGCAATCGTGTATTGATGTTGAGCAATGCTGCTGTGATGGGTTTTGCATCTTTCATGGTTTTTGTATACAGTGACCCTTATGAAAATCTACAACTTGCAAGAACACTTACCTTCGCAACTGTTGTTAGCATGATACTCTTTGTTCCCTTTGCTTTCCGGTCCCTTGACCGGTCCATATTCAGCATAGGTTTCTTCGATAACAAGTTGATGATTGCCGGTGTAATCGTCAGTTTCTTGCTGACGCTGTCTGCAATGTACATTCCGGTCCTTAGCGAAATATTCGAACTGGTTCCCCTGACCCTGCAACAATGGTTGCTGCCATTTGGAGTCGCATTCCTAACGATGCTTGTTATAGAGTTGATAAAGACTGTTACAAAAAGTGTGAAGTGAAGTAATGATATCAACAAGGAGTTTAAGTAAGGCTTTGGTGTTCGTCCTGGTGGCCGTCATATTGTTGATAGCTGCTTCGATGATTTATGATCCCGGTCCGCAACCCCAACAGGAAATCCCGGCAGAAGTACTTGAATGTGATTACTGTACTTTTAATTACAGGATACCATTTACACTTGGTTACACCCACCAGCAACCGGACGGAAACCGCCTTGTGGAAGGGCAGAGTGATCTTCCGAATGCAAGTTATGCTGAAGTCGACTTAGGAGAAACTCCTTCCTGGATAGTGGCCTCACCAATGGGCAATGAAAGCATCTGGGTTGCTGTTTCTGATGATGGGAATGTTAGTGCGTTCAGTCTCATGGACGGTGTTTTGGAACAGACTAACATCACTCCTAACAGAATCCATGCTGATAGTCCTCCTCTTCTGACGGTAAAAGGCGGAGAAGCTTTTCTTGTTGCTTCCGGTGCTTCCAATGAATCATTGTTAACGCATCCGATTGTTCTTACAAACTCTGGAAAGAATGTATTCATTGATACAGGAAATGATCTTGTTTTCAGGGTAAACGAAGAGGAAGCCGCACGTTTTGAAGTGGAAGCTCTTCCTGATGCACGCCTGGTTACAGATGAAAACGAGCGAATATTGTTGCTTACCGGTGCAACAACAGATTATGGTCACGGAGTACTCGGGGATGAGATAGAAGCTTCAAACATAACAATTGTGGAGAACACAAGAAATACTGCAATCGTCAACGTCATAGAGCTTCCTTCGGATGATGTGGCAGAGGGAATTGCTCCTATATGGGCTGATCTCGACGGGGATGGCATACGTGAAATCATAGTGACCCTGAGCAATAAGGATGAGGGAGCAAGACTTGTTGTTTTTAATGAGAATGGAGATATTCTGGCCTCCGGATCTGCCGTGGGTCAGGGATACAGATGGAGGCACCAGATAGCTGTTGCTCCTTTCGGGCCTGAAGGGGAGATGGAAATTGCTGCCGTACTGACGCCACATATCGGAGGAGTTGTTGAATTCTATGAACTGGAGGGCAACAGGCTGCAGGTAGTTGCAAGCATTCCGGGATACACTTCCCACCAGATCGGTTCCCGTAATCTGGACATGGCTGTTGCAGGGGATTTTGATGGGGATGGGAATATTGAACTGCTGCTGCCTTCACAGGACTTTGAGAGTCTGGGAGCTATCCGGCACACGGAAGAAGGGGCTGAAGTTGTGTGGCAGCTATCACCTGGAGGAAAGCTCAGTACTAACCTGGCTGGTGTACAGCTTAGGGATGGAAGTATTGCAGTGGGTGCAGGAACAGAGGATGGGAAATTGAGAGTGTGGTATTGAAATATATTACGTAGTGGGAATTGATAAAAAAAGTTGCTGACTATATATTTATATATTTAAAATATAATATTTGTTTGTGATTTAAAATGGCACTTGTAACCTGGTCAGATAAATACAGCATGAACATCAAGGAAATCGATGAACAGCACCAAAGCCTGGTGCGAATGATAAACGAACTGCACGATGCAATGTTACAGGCAAAGAGTAAGGAAGTTGCACTTGGCATCATTAATAATATGGCTGAATACACGCAGTATCATTTCTCAACCGAGGAAAAATACATGCAACAATTCGAGTATCCCGGATATGCTGCACACAAAAAAGAACATGACAAGTTCATTGAAAAGGTAGGTAATTTCAAGAATGATTACGAAAGCGGAAAAACCGGATTAAGTTTTGATCTTCTGAACTTCCTTAAAGACTGGCTTGTTACTCACATACAGGAAAGTGACAAAAAGTATTCTCCTTTATTCAATGAAAAAGGTCTGAACTGATCTTTTTTGAATGCATGTTCTCATATTGTAGTTGTAGTCCCGGGAGGGCTACAAAACTTATTAACCCTCAAAGACAATAATCAAGCAGATGAAAATAGAATCGACCCAGGAGTGTCCGGAACCCTACTTTCTTCCTGACGAAACGACCTTAAAGGTTCAGAAGGCAATGCAGGAAGATGTGGATTCAATGGCATCTCTTTTTAAAGTTTTGTCCGATCCGGTGAGGATACACATACTCAAGGCATTGGAAGTTAGCGATCTTTGTGTTTGTGTACTGGTGGAGATTACCGACTACAAACATTCGGCACTTTCGTATCACCTGAAATTGCTCAAGGATGCAAATCTTGTAGAATCAAAAAGGGAACGTAATTTCCAGATGTATTGTCTGACGGATTTTGGAAAAGTCCTGTTAAGGACGATGGAATCGTCCTTTAATGAAAAATTGCAGGCTCAATTATAATTTTTCAGCTTTCGGAAGGAAGGGCTGTGTTAAGCTTTACGTAGGTAACACCTTTGAGTGACATGATCCTCTCAGCGACAACTTTGACATCTTCTCCTTCCCCGTCAAGGATGATTACCTCGAGACAGTTATCATGGTCAAGGTGAATGTGGATTGCTGATTTTATAAGGTGGGAATAATCGTGCTGTATGTCTGTCAGAGCACTTGAAAGACCACGTTTTGTGTGGTCGTATATCAGTGTGATGGTACCAACACGTCTGCCTTTTACATCGCTCATCCATTCGTAGTGTGTAATATAGTTCCTTATGGCGTCCCTGATACCTTCTGATCGGGAGGAATAGCCTCTTTTTTCTATAATAGTATCAAACTTGGTAAGCAGGTTTTCCGGAAGTGATACACCTATACGCATAAGTTCCTGGTCCATTGAGATCACCTTTAATAATCATATATGTCTGAAATAATAACATTTTGTATGCAATTATAGTACACAAGTTAAGACATAAATAATTATACTTATCAAGCATAAAGCATTAGAACTTAAAAGGCCTTAGTCGAACGGTGATGCCAATGAAAAGGGAAGAATTGTATTCAGGTAAAGCAAAGACGATTTATAAGACAGATGATCCAAAGAAGTTTGTTGCCCAGTTCAGGGACAGCTTAACAGCATTTGACGGCAAGAAAAAGAGTGAGGCTGCTAAGAAAGGCTACTATAATGCCCAGATATCCAGGAAACTCTTTGAAATGCTGGAGGAGGAAGGTATAAAGACCCATTATATCTCAATGGAATCTGATACCGATATGCTTGTTGATGCGGTGGAAATAATTGCCATAGAGGTGATCCCGCGTAATATTGCTGCAGGTTCTATCACACGTAAGTACCCTATAGAAGAAGGAACTGTTTTTAAGAAACCCGTGATAGTTCTGGACTTTAAGAGTGATGAGTATGGTGACCCGATGCTCAATGAAGATATTGCTGTTGCCATGGAAATTGCAAGCTACGAAGAGATAGCACAGATACGTGAGATGGCACTTAAGATCAACAACATTCTCGTGAATTACCTTGATGAGAAAGGATTCCTTCTCCCTGACTTCAAGCTTGAATTCGGAAGAAAAGACGATGGTGAGATTGTTGTAGCCGATGAGATCTCATGTGATACCTGCAGGCTCTGGGACAAGAGTACAGGGCAGTCTATGGACAAGGATATCTTCCGTTTTGATAAAGGCGATCTTTCAAAAGCATATGAGGAAGTCGCAAGGCGCATAGTGCCTGAGATCTTCGAATGAAAATAAATATATACTATTTTTTATATTTTCCATACTAGAGACCCTGAGGGGATGAAATGGAAAAATATGATGTAATAGTTGTGGGAGCAGGCATAAGCGGCCTTTTGTCTGCCCTGTCACTTTCCAAACATGGAAACAGAGTGCTGGTTCTTGAGAAAAACGAGTTTGTCGGAGGAAACTGTAACAGTTATATGGTGGATGGTTTCCAGGTAGACACTGGTGCTCATGCCATTACGCATCTTCAAGCTGGCCCCTTGAGGAGACTGATGGATAATTACTTTGATTATGTTCCTATCTTCGAGGACTACGGCCATTATTTTGTACGTACTGAAGACTCTTTTATGAAGGTACCATCCAACGTCAAAGAATTTGTTACGTTTGATGTTCTCCCCAGAAAAGACAGGATTGTGGTCACACAGGCAATTACCAAAGCCCTCACCCTTTGCACATTTGGGATTGATCTCTCAAAGCAATCTGTATATGATTCAATGCCTGGCAAGCTTTCCAAGGAAACATATGATTTCATGGATGCTATCTCCCATTTCCTTTCAGGAAAGGATATGAGGCAGACATCTGCCCAGAGAATCCTGGCGGGGAGCAGCTTTGTAAGGGACAGTGTGCCTCAGGAACAGCTTGAAAGCATAATGAATAATGAGGAGAAACCGCAGACAGACTCCGTTCTAAAATCGATCTTACCTACCAACCTGCACACATCCATGCAAACAAGGATGGACAAGGTCTCTATACCTATGATGTCATCTCTTGGAAGACTGGCTACCAATCAGGTAAGCTATTCCCAGGGCTATCCCCGAAAAGGTCTGAAGGCGCTTCTAAATGCTTTGCTTTTCTCCCTTCCCAGAAGTGTTGAAATAAAAACCGATTGTGAAGTAAGCAAGATACTTACTGTGGACGGGAAAGCGGTTGGTGTTGAAGCTGATGAGATTTATTATGCAGACAACATTATTTACACCGGTTTTGTTACGGATCTGCCAAAAAAGGTTGATAACCTGCCTGCTTCTTATGTGGATGAACTTAAAGGAGTAGTCCATACAAAGAGTCTTACAGTCTGGCTAGGACTGGATAAGGTAATGAAAGATTTTAGTTATACAGGATCTGAGATATGGTTCAAGGAAAATCCCTACTGGGCCATGCCTATCAGCAATTATGATGCCTCACTGGCTCCAAAAGGAAAACAGCTTGTTGGTTTTAGTTTTATCGTTAACGATGGAAAGGACGAGGCTTCGGTGATTAGCAAGGCATATGAGACTATTTATCATGCCATCCCTTCCGTCGAGGATCATGTTGAGATGAAGCATGAGCAGATTACCGTTCCTGAAAAGGCTGCCGTGACAATTGATGGTTATTTTGCGGACGTCAGGACACCTGTAAAGAACCTCTATGTTGCGGGTACCGATACTGATAAACGCAGCATGGGAATTACGAGAGCATCTTACTCTGTCATTGAATTATTAAAAAAGATGAATGAGGACGGCAACCTTCACAAATAAGAGGGGTAGAGAAGTTTCATCTTCTCATTATCATAGTCCTTAGCCGATCTGCAGCATTTTCTGCTTTGTCGGCAATGTCGCCGATTCCGGTAATGAGTTGGGTTAGATGATACACACCTGCTCCTCCAAGCTCATCTTCTTCATTGAACACTTTTTTAATGAGATCTTTTTCTACCAGATCTACCTGATGTTCCATTTCCTCTACTTCCACAACAAGTGCAAGAGTCTCCTCAACATCTTTTTTGCTGAAGGATGTTTCCAGCAACTCGCTCAAAGTATCTACGAGATTCTCATATATTTCAACGGTATCAAGCGTCTTTGTCATGAGTTCCAGAAAACCTTTGCGTATTTCTTCTGATGCTTCGAACTTCCGCAGTGTCAACCAGTAGGATACTTCCTGTGCATCATCAGATATTGAATCCTGCGGTTTGAGGAAGTTTAGCAGATCATTGGCATGGACCGGCAGCATAATGGAAGATGATAGTTCGGACCGGATGGTCTGCTTGATCACATCTGCTTCATGCTCTATAACATCAATCTCCCGATTGAGTCGTTCGACTTTTTCCATGTCTCCGTCGCAAAAGGCAATCACGGATTCCCCGAGTTTTCTTACGGCTTCGCCTCCTTTGTTAGCGTGCATTCCCAGTGGCTTAAACGGTGAGCTTGCAAATATATTCAATACCGAGCGGATATATTCTTTCTTGATCATATTCCGATCCCCAGAAGTCCTGTAAATATAAGCGCGGATGTGAGTGCTGCAATAGGCACTGTTACTACCCAGGAAGCAATTATCTTCCATATCACACTTAAGTCAACCGCTGCAAGGCCACCTGCAAGTCCCACACCTATGACAGAGCCGACCAGTGTGTGAGTAGTTGAGATAGGTAGTGAACTGAAACTGTGCAATACGACTACAGAAGCCGTTGCAAATTCAGCTGAGAAACCTCTTGTAGGTGTCAGTTCCGTTATTTTTGTGCCTATTGTCTCTATCACACGGTATCCCCATGTGGCAAGACCCAGTACCATTCCGAAACCTCCTACGACCATGACCCAGAGAGGTATCTCTATGCCTGCAAGCCCCAGTGCATTGAGTCCTGCATACAATGGTCCTACCGCATTGGCCACGTCATTAGATCCGTGTGCGAATGCAATGTAACATGCTGTCATGATTTGAAGTATCACGAACTTGTTCTCAATCTTATAGGGGTCGTCTGTTTTCTGCAATATGAAATGCCTGATTAGCGAAAATATCAAAAAAGCAAGTAAAGCACCCAATAGGGGAGATACCAGCCAGCTTCCTACTATTTTTAAAAGAACTCCCCACTGTATATCACTGAATGCAATGATGCCTTTATATGCGGCTATCAGACCAAAGCCAAGAACTGCTCCGACAATAGAATGTGTTGTGGATACAGGAAGATTGTAGAAAGTTGCAAGTGTAATCCAGAAACTCGCAGCAAGAATCGCAGCAAGCATACCAATTGCCACAAGGTGCGAGTCTAAAAGACTGATAGTGTCAATAGGTACTATACCTTTGGCGATTGTGGATGTTACTCTTTTTCCAAAAAATACCGCACCTGCAAACTCAAAAACTGCTGCAATAATAATAACCTGTTTTATAGAAAGCGCACCGCTACCTACAGACGTTCCCATGGCATTGGCAAGATCGTTTGCGCCAATGTTCCATGCCATATATAAACCTGCAATAACAAGCAAAATTACTAACGGATCAAACAAGACCATCGTTTTCCTCTATTTATTTTTTGTAGGGCAACGGGTCATATATAGATAAACTTGTCTTGCATAGACTATATAGCAGTATTTATTTTATATAGCTGTTAGACTGTTATCCTATTCAAAAAAAAGAGTCCAGGGTCCTTTGTGCTCTGATATCCGATAACATTTCTGCTTTCTTTTTCCATTCGTTGTAAGGTGTTTTTATGCGACCAGACATGTCCTGGAGTGCAGATTCAACCGATTCGAAAACCCTGGGTCTGGATTCCATGGCCCTGCGCACCCCCTCGCGTACTACCCACACACCCAGGGGAGCCCAGTATTCCGGTCTAATCTCTCTTACAACAAATATAGAAGCTTGCCTGCGGATATTTTTCAAATGCTCAAGCACTCCAATCCTGCAGGCATAGTAACCTCCTGCAAGATTGGAGTACTTTTTCTTTCCGGCAAAACCTTCACTATCCGAGTCTATCCATGTGTTCTGCCCGGACCAGACCGTGCGTGGCATCCAAACTTCTATGAGCTCGAAGCTGAATGCCCGGGGCATGAGCAGAACTTCAAAATGGTTACCAAAAACACCTCCGCTAAAAACCTGAATGTCGCTTATCTGCTGATAATCCCTTATGTCCCCGAGTAACTCCTTGCCTGCGAGATCGTCAACGGCAGTTATTGACCACCTTGTGGGTACCAGGCGTCTTTCCTGCCCCAGCAGGCCGATGGAAAAAAGGCGTGTGATATGTTCCGCAGCAACATTACTATCCCATAACTCTGATATGGCATCCTTTGCAAGTGCGTCGGTATCATAGACAAGTGCGTCAACTTTTTTGGGCACTTTCGGATTCTCGGTGATATCAAAATCCTTCAATTCACCCGAGGGACCCATTGGAGTAAGTACATTATCGAATTTGAGCTTGTTTTGTATGGGCTTGTTGAACCAGGCTTCGGTGTCAACAGGTTTTTTTGAGAGGGCCAGCTCCTGTGATTTCTCTATCAGGGGATTGTCTGGATTACGGGCATTTTTGACGTTGATGCCTGTGTTTGCCCGGACCAGCTGGGAACGAGAGGAAATTATGTCCTGTATCCCCATCCTCAACAGGGCTTTAGGGTCTTCGAGCTGAGTTGCTTCATTTCCTTCCAGCTGTGGCGGTATCATGGGGCCTGCCCGCACTTCCGGATAATTATGACGGCCTACAAAAACAGATGGTGGTGAAGCTCCGAATATGGAAGTTTCCCCGGATATGCCTGAAAATGCAGATTCAACTGATTTGAATTTTTCAAGTATAGGACAAAAGGGACGGCCACAAAGTCCTTTTCCCTTGCATTTGACACATAGGCTGCTGTTCAATGGCTCCCCTACTCTCCACAAAGGGCACAATATCCGGCTTCAGGTTCGTTCTTATTTAACCATCCTGATTTCTGCACATATTTGCATATATTGCACATTCCTGCAACCTCTTCCTTTGGGCTAAGGCCATTCAGGAGTTCCGTAGTGAATTTTCTGATCTCTTCGTGGGCATCCTCTGAAAAATCAACTTCAGCTCCTCTTTTTTCACTAAGGTATTGAGATACTGCCGCACGGGAAAGTCCAAGCACCTCTGCAGCTTCCTGCTGGCTACGGCTATGTTCACTGATGATCATGCGGGCAATTTCAGCACGTATAGCAGGTAAAACCCGCTGAACCATAATTTCACAAGTGGTTTTCACAAGAATCCTTCCTCGTTTTTAAACTGTCCCGCTCCCCTCTGTAATTTTCAATAGCTTTGAACAGGGCATCAAGGGCAAACCCTGAGCATCTAGTTTTGTCCTCAGGAAGTCCTCCAAGGGCCTCAACAACATCAGCATTTTTAATGTCCAATGCCTCATCAATAGTTTTTCCCTTTGCCAGCTGTGTAACCATGGTTGAAGTGGAGATTGCCACCACACAACCAAAGGTTTTGAACCTGACATCTTCAAGTACATCATCCTTTACCTTGATGTAGATTGTGATAATATCTCCGTCAACGGTACTTCCAATCTCTCCGATGCCGTCTGCATCTTCAATTGTACCCACGTTCTTGGGATTGGTAAATTCCTCTATGACTTTTCTTGAATACATACATATCTTCCCTTGTAATGTTTCAGCACTTTGAAACAGCAGACATTTCCCTGAGTTTGGCAACTGTTTCTTGCAGGGACTGAGTCACGTAATCAATCTCATCTGTCGTATTATCCCTTCCAAGGCTTAACCTGACAGAACCATGAATATACTCAGTATCAACTCCGATAGCATTTAGCACGTGGGACGAAGTTTTCGATTTCGATGAACATGCAGAAGCAGTTGATGCTGCAATTCCCTTTATGTCAAGTAGCATTAAAAGCGATTCTCCTTCAACGTACTTGAAACTCAGGTTTACATTGTTCGGAAGACGTTGGGTAGGATGGCCATTAAGGCGCACATCCTCGATACTGTCAAACACTTTTGTGATAAGGGAATCACGGAGATTGTTCATGTATTCCGGATCATGTCCCAGACGCTCTTTTGCCAGGAAAGCAGCTTTCCCAAGTCCTACAATTCCCGGAATATTCTCGGTACCGGGCCTCAAGGTCTGTTCCTGTCCCCCTCCGAATATGGAAGGCTCAAGATCCGTTCCTTCTCTGACATATAATACACCTACACCTTTTGGTCCGTGTATTTTGTGTGAGGAAATGGACAGCATATCAACTCCCAGTTCATTAACATCAACAGGAATCTTTCCCATGGACTGCACTGCATCGGTGTGGAAGCAGATATTATTATCCTGTGCAATACTTGCGATTTCCTTGATAGGTTGTATCGTTCCTATTTCGTTGTTTGCATGCATGACGCTTATTACCGATGTATCGTCCCGTATGGATCTTTCAAGTTCATCGACGTCAAGGATGCCTTCAGAATCTACCGACACATACGTGACATCATATCCAATACTCTCAAGAAAGGTGCATGTGTTGAGTACTGCAGGA
Organism: Methanolobus sp. ZRKC2; assembly: GCF_045291185.1. Classification (NCBI taxonomy): domain Archaea; kingdom Methanobacteriati; phylum Methanobacteriota; class Methanomicrobia; order Methanosarcinales; family Methanosarcinaceae; genus Methanolobus; species Methanolobus sp. ZRKC2. Next base: position 2,245,739 of record NZ_CP146980.1, read on the forward strand.
TGTTCTATTGCAGATGTGATGACGTGTTGATTTTTGCCTTTATCACTGTTTTTTTTGTCAAGGATGCCTCTTATGGCAAGATTGTCAGATTCGGTTCCACCTGAAGTGAATATTATCTCATTCTTTTCTGCACCAATAGAATCGGCAACTTGCTGACGTGCAATTGCAAGTGCCTCTGCAGCTTCCTGCCCGAAAGAATGCAAACTTGATGCATTTCCAAACTTTTCGGTAAAATAAGGTAACATGGAATCAAGCACAAGAGGATCTACTGGTGTAGTCGCACTGTGGTCCATATAGATACGTTTCATAGCACTCACAATTACTAGTGGCTACATTTAATAAATAGGTAACTACAGCACGTAATTTCAGAATTCGATAGAGATTGGGCTTAAAAGCCCGGTAAAATTGTGTGAAAAAGTTTTCACACAAGATAAACAGAACCTATGTAGATTCCTTAAAAAAGTCATTAATCCTTAATCTGATCCGGAGAGAATCCCCGTTCAACAAGAACTTCTTTCATGCGTCCGAGGTGGTTTCCCTGCAATTCGACACCATTGCCTTTTACAGTACCGCCACATGCAAACTTAGATTTCAGATAGGTGGAAAGTTCATGAAGATCTATTTCATGGGCATCAAAGCCTTCTACAACAGTAACTTCTTTTCCGTATCTTCTTCTATTCACTTTAACCGTTATTCTTTGCTGTTCCTTTGCCACTTCTTCACATATGCAAAGTTCTTTTGGCAATCCGCATACCGAACACATTTCAGAACTCATCTTGTGGTATTTCCTCCGAGATTATTATCTATTTTAAACACTCCATAGTCTTTAACTAAAATAGATGATTAATGTAAACAGCGATGATATTAAAATCTAATGGTGAATACGTTGCTACACACGTCGAATTTGCATGTAGTACTTTTAAACAGGCACTGGGTCTTATGTTCAGGAAAGATATTCCTGAAAATTATGCCCTGGTGTTTGTAATGAAAAAATGTAGAAAAGTATCATTACATATGCTCTTTGTCAATTTTGCCATAGGGGTAATATTCCTTGATGAAGACAAAAGGGTTGTGAAACTTTCGGAACTCAGGCCCTGGACAGGAGTATGCTCATCGGACACAAAAGTGAAGTATATTATTGAAACTAACAAGGGAATAGAAAAAGCTGCGAATCTTAATGTAGGGGATGTGCTTTCCTTTGAGAACAAGTGCTGAAGTCCTTAACTTTCTTAAAGAAACGTTTATTTGCTTCCGGGTTCTTTAAGCCCCTAGTAAATCGTGAGTTTAAATACTGAGGCACATCAATGTTACCTGAAAATGATCTTAATATAGTAACTAAAGAGATGGGAAGGGAGCCAAACCTTGTGGAACAGGGATGTTTCCTGAATCTCTGGAGTGAACACTGTTCATATCGTTCAAGCGCACCATTATTAAAAACCTTCACGACCACGGGAGACCGTGTGATCATTGGCCCGGGTGATGATGCTGCTATCATCAGGTTTGGAAATGGCTGGGCTCTTGCCGTAGGAATGGAAAGCCACAATCATCCTTCATATGTGGATCCTTACAATGGGGCTGCAACTGGTGTCGGAGGAATTGTACGTGATATCATCTCTATGGGTGCACGTCCTATTGCACTGATGGATCCTCTTTACTTCGGACCTCTTGACAACCCGAAGAACCTCTATCTTTTCGAGCATATAATCGAGGGTATTGCCGGATATGGCAATTGCATCGGTGTGCCTGTAGTGCGAGGAGAAGCACTGTTCGACGAATCCTACAGTGGGAACCCTCTTGTGAACGTAGTGTGTGTGGGCCTTGCGCGTGAGGAGAACATTGTTACGGCATGTGCACAGAAGGCAGGCAACAAACTCGTGCTGATGGGCTCTACAACCGGAAGAGACGGACTCGGAGGGGCTTCTTTTGCATCAAGGGATCTTTCTGAATCATCTGAGGCAGAGGACAGGCCAAGTATCCAGATCGGTGACCCGTTCACAGAGAAACTCGTGATAGAGGCAACCCTTGAGGCAATCGGGAAAGGATATGTAAAGTCTTGCAGGGACCTTGGGGCAGCCGGGCTTGCCGGTGCAAGTTCGGAGATGGCATCCAAGGGCAATCTGGGGATGAACATCATCGCAGATAATGTGATCCTGCGTGAAACCGGCATGACACCTTATGAAATACTTATTGCCGAATCACAGGAACGCATGCTGCTTGAGGTAGAGCCTCAGAATGTCCAGGCTGTTCTGGACATTGCTGAAAAATACGACCTCAATGGCAGCATGATAGGAGAACTTACTGAGGAACTGACATATACCGTGGAGTTCAAGGGAGAGATTGCCGCTGATATTCCTGTCAAACTCCTTACAGAAGGTGCTCCCACTTTCGAGCGCCCGTCCAGTGAACCTGCTCCCCGTGAGGAAGGCGAGAAACCGGAAATACCATCTGACCTGAAAATGGCTATTCTTGATGTGCTCTCATCCCACAATGTGGCTTCCAAGAAATGGATATACAGGCAGTATGACCATGAGGTGCAGCTAAGAACAGTAGCAAAGCCAGGTGATGATGCAGGCATACTGCGCATAGATGGAAACGAGGGAATTGCACTTTCCTGTGGATGCAATCCAAAGCACACCCTTTTGGACCCGTATCAGGGAGGAAAGGGTACAGTCACCGAGAATGCTATGAACCTGGCTGTCAAGGGTGCGTACGGTATAGCTCTTGTCGATTGCCTGAATTTTGGTAATCCGGAAAGGCCTGATATATACTGGCAGTTCAAACAGGCTATCCTGGGACTTGGGGATGCTGCAAGGGAATTGTCTATCCCCGTAGTTGGTGGAAACGTATCTCTCTACAATGAGAGTGAGGAGTTCAAGACTGCGATTGCTCCTACTCCCTCTATCGGTCTTGTCGGATACGTTGAAGATGTCACCATGGCCCCTTCTGGTCTTTTCATGAATGAAGGAGACACGATCTTCCTTGTCGGAATCACAAAAGATGAGCTTGGTGGCTCGGAATATTACAGATTAAAAGGCATTAAAGAAAACGGAAAAGCGCCTGAAGTTCCTGAAAATGCCCCATTGATAATTGAGTCTCTCATCCGTGCAGTTAAAAGTAGTAAACTGACAGCTTCTCATGATGTATCTCTCGGTGGACTGGCGGTATCACTTTGTGAGATGTGTGGGAATATCGGTGCCAGTGTGGAATTGAAGGACATCGGTGATGGAATGAGGCCGGATGACTTGCTATTTTCTGAATCATATTCGAGGGCAATCGTTTCTACCTCAGAACCCGACGTAGTAAAAGACTTGTTGAAAGATGTTCCTCATGCAGTTATTGGTTTCGTTGGTGGAAACGAGCTTACTATTTCTGGTAACGGTTTTGACATCTCTGTCCCTGTGCCGGAAATCAATGAAGCAAAAAACAGTCTATTAAATTTGATGATGGAATAATCCCATCATCAACATAAGTATATACAATTACAAATCAATCCTGACCTGCTTTTGTAGCGAAGTATATCATATAGAGTGCTGCCAGACCTACAAGAATATAGATTATCCTTGTGATTGATGACATCTCGCCAAAAATAGCCGCTACAAGGTCATAGTTAAATGCGCCTACCAGGCCCCAGTTCAATCCGCCTATAATGACAAGAACCAGAGCTGCCCAGTCAAGACCATTCATTACAGCCAATTTCTCACCTCCGTAAACTCCCCTTTAATACATTATTATTTTATGTGAGCAACATTATTAAATGCTGGAGTAAATCTTTGTAGGAATTTTCCTACCTATCACATCTAATAAAAATGGCTGTCAATCAGGAAATTTATCCAATTTGCAAAAAAATGGAGGTTGCTTCTGAATCTCTGGTCAGTCGCTTTCTTCTGTTGCCTGGGCGTACAACTTTTTAAGATTTGTAGGAATCGGGTTATTTTTTAACACTTCGGCAAAAAATGCCAGATTATAAACCATGTATCGAACAGTCTTGTTCGTATAGAGGTGCCTCTGACCACCTGCTTCTATGTAACTTGGGCCCGGTCCGGCATCTCCAACCCAATAGCTATCGACGTTAGGTGGAATAGTACATCCCAGATGGGTAAGATTGAATAGTGTATTGGCTGCTACGTTGTGTGCGCCATCCTCGTTACCCGTTACAAGGACTCCTGCAACTTTGCCGTAAAGAGGGAACTGTCCGGTTTCAGGATCTTCTTCATCATAAGTTCCATCAAGCCTTTCCATAACAAGTTGTGAAATCGAAGAACGCACACCAAACCATATCGGAGTGGCAATAACAAGAATGTCACATTCTTTTACCTTCTTCAATATCTGAGGCCATTCATCGCTTTCGCCTTCATCCGAACTGACACCGAATTTGACATTGTAGTCAACAACCCTTATTATCTCGGTTTCGATATCCATTTCAGAAAAGAGTTTGACTGCTTTGTCAACCAATGCTCTTGTATTGGAAATTTCAGGAGATCTCTTCAATGTACAGTTCAAGAATAATGCTTTTAGCCCCATACTTATAAAGTAAAACATGATAGTTTAAAAGTATTTCTATGCGGGACTGTATAGTTAATTTAGCAACCGGGAGACTATGTAAGAATAAAAAAGTATGTGAAAATCCAAATAAGCATTAAGTATGATAAAAGAATGAATTATAAGATAGGCGGATGCCTATCTTTTAACAATCATTCTTCGATCTCAGAGAATGCGAACTTACGCAGGACCTTTGTTATTTTTATGTTTACTGTGTCCCCAACTTCTGCTCCAGGAACAAAGATAACAAAACCTTCTATCCTTGCTATTCCGTCTCCTTCTCTTGCAATATCCTGTATTGTTACTTCGTAGGTCTCTCCGACAGCGATTGGTGCTGTTGATTCATCGTTGTTTCCGAACAAGTATGCACTTCCTTTAAATTCAAAACTGAAGATCTTCAACCATATTGGCTATAAGACAACATAAATCAATAATTTACAAATGCTTACAGAATAGTATCCAATCAACATGTTTAGTATATACATTTCATATTTAAATCTTATCGGTTGGAAAAAAGGGTGTCAGAGCCTAACCTTGACCATATCTTTTTTAAGCATGGGAATGAAATAAGTACTTACGATCAGAATAAAATCATAAGTTTATTATATATTTGAATTAATATTCAGGATGAAACCATGGACGAAGTACAGATCAAAGTAGAAAAAGCGCATCCAAATGACTTTGGGAGAGGTATTGTTCGGTTGGATCCGACAACCCTTCTAAGCTTACAACTGTCGCCCGGGGATATCGTTGAGATCGAGGGTAAGAGAAGGACCGCAGCCAAGGTTTGGAGAGCTGAAAGACAGGATTGGGGACAGGGAATAGTCCGAATAGACGGTTTCATCAGGCAGAATGCAGGTGTGGGCATCGGGGAAAGGATCATAATCAGAAAAGCAGAGATTGAGATTGCCAACAAGGTAGTCCTTGCTCCTCCCGAAGGCGTGACTATGGAGTTTGGCAGTCACATTAATGAGATAATTAAGAGGAACATCATGAAAAGACCTCTTGTAGAGGGGGATGTTATTCCTATTATCAGTTCTATGACACAGCCAATGTCTACCCAGATGTCTGGTGGCCAGGCAATACCACTTATTGCCGTTGAAACAGATCCTGAGGACACTATTATCATTATCGGAGAGATCACAGAAATCGAGCTTCGACAGAAGCCTGTCAGGGGATATGATGGTGCTACAAGAGGTGTTACATACGAGGATATAGGAGGTCTCGGCTCAGAAATACAGCGCGTAAGGGAAATGATAGAGCTCCCTCTTAAACACCCTGAACTTTTCCAGAGACTCAATATCGAACCGCCTAAAGGTATTATACTGTACGGCCCTCCCGGCACTGGTAAAACCCTGATAGCAAAGGCGGTTGCAAACGAATCAAGAGCAAACTTCCTCTACATCGCAGGTCCTGAGATAATGGGTAAGTATTACGGTGAGAGCGAGGAGCGTATACGCAAGATATTCGAAGAGGCAGAGGACAATGCTCCCTCTATAGTGTTCATCGATGAGATTGATTCTATTGCTCCGAAGAGACAGAATGTCACCGGTGAGGTGGAGCGGAGGGTTGTTGCCCAACTGCTGACCATGATGGACGGTCTCGAAGAAAGAGGCCAGGTCGTTGTTATCGGTGCAACCAACCGCCTGGATGCCATAGACCCGGCATTGCGCAGGCCCGGCAGGTTTGACCGGGAAATCGAAATCGGAGTTCCTGACAATGATGATCGCCTTGAAATTCTCCAGATCCACACAAGAGGAGTACCTCTTAGTGAGGATGTGACTGAGGAATTCCTTGAATACCTGGCACAGCATACACAGGCCTTCGTTGGTGCTGATTTGCTGGCACTGGTCCAGGAAGCTGCAATGAAATCGCTCAGGCGTGCACTTCCCGACATAAATCTTGAGGAAGAGGAAATCGCACCTGAGATCCTTGACATGTTAAGTGTCAGCAGGGATGATTTTGAAACAGCACTCCGGGAAATAGAGCCTTCGGCAATGAGAGAGGTTCTTGTTGAGATTCCTTCTGTGAAATGGGATGACGTTGGTGGTCTTAATAAAGCTAAACAGGATATCGTTGAAGCTGTGGAATGGCCCCTCACGAGGCCTGAAAAGTTTGTGCAGATGGGTATCAAACCTCCCAAGGGTGTTTTGCTGTTCGGTCCTCCCGGTACCGGAAAAACATTAATCGCCCAGGCAGTGGCAAACGAATCAAATGCTAATTTCATAAGTATCAAAGGACCCCAGATGCTGTCAAAATGGGTAGGTGAGTCCGAGAAAGCTATTCGTGAAACTTTTAAGAAAGCAAGGCAGGTAGCCCCATGTATCGTGTTCTTTGATGAGATCGATTCTATCGCACCAATGAGGAGTGCGATAACAGAAGACGGTAAAGTATCCGAGAGGATAGTAAACCAGTTGCTTACCGAACTTGACGGCCTTGAACCTCTAAAGGAGATCGTAGTGATAGCGGCTACAAACCGTCCTGATATTCTTGATCCTGCACTTCTTCGCTCAGGTAGGTTTGACAGGCTTGTACTTGTAGGTCAATCAACTCTTGCCGGTAGAAAGGATATTTTCAAAATACACACCAGGGACATTCCTCTTGGGGACGATGTCACAATTGATGAGCTTGCCAGTTCCACAGAAGGTTTTGTAGGTTCCGATATAGAAGCCGTATGCAGGGAAGCTGTTATGCTTTCGCTGAGGGATAATTTTGAGAATGAGAAGGTTGGAATGAAGTATTTCAAAGAGGCCCTCACAAAAGTAAGGCCAACTCTATCCGAGAACCTCATCGAGTATTATGAGAAGATTCAGGCGCAGTTCAAGGGCGGTGCCAAGAAAGAAGAACCAAGTGCTTATATAGGATACAGATAAATATATCAAAAATTTGAGAGTTAATATTATATTCAGGGGTGAATGAAAATGGCTAATGTCTTTGCAAAAAACCTTTCAAGCAAACAGGTTATGGCAACCGATGGCACAGAGATAGGCATCCTCTTCAATATTGTGATGGATGTCAGAACGGGTAGCCTGATCGACCTGATAGTAAAACCTGACATGAGTCTGGATACCTCTAAGTACCAGACCGACGACCAATATATATTATTGCCCTTTGAATCCGTAAGGGCCATCAAGGACTATATTGTCGTCGATAAGAATATCGCAAAAGGTGTTCCTAAAGAGAATGTGAATTTGTAATTCCTGCACTGCAAAGTTCCATGGGACTTTGCATGCCGTTATTCAACTATTTATTTGTTCCAAGCATTCCATTTGTAATAAGATAGTCAATAGCTTCTGCTGTCCCTTCTCCATAGGGTTCCTTTGTCACGTAGTCGGCAACTTCTTTAAGGAAGTCATCGGCATTTGATACTGCAATAGCAAATCCTGCGGCATCAAGAAGTTCAACATCATTCACCGAATCGCCGATGGCGACAAAATCACATGTACTAAGTCCCATCATTTCAGCCATTCTTGTAAGGCCGGTTCCTTTGTTGATTTTTTTGCTTTTGATGTGTATGGCAAAATGGGTATCAATTATTTCCACATCTATCTCACTGTTTATAAGTAAAGTCCTTGCCTGTTCAAGATCAAAATTTCTTCTGAGAACAATTTCCGTTTTCCTGTGCACAGGATCAAGTTTCTCCATCTCAAATTCCTGTGAAAGCAATTCAAAAGCCTGTTCGCACTCAGTTATGGCATCGGATACATAGGGTTTTTTATCAAAGCCATCCGCTACCACACCACCATTTTCGGCTATTACATTGCAGCATACTCCTATCAGTTTCGCGGCTGCCTTGGCATAACACAATATATTTCCGGTAGCCAGTACGACAGGTACATCCAATTCACGCAGTTTTTCAGTAGCTTTGAGGCTGAGTCTCCTGTCAGTGTGTGTAATGGTGCCGTCGATGTCTATTGCAAGGGCTTTGAATTTCATAGGCAATTAATTAGATGAGAAAGATAAAAGTGTTTTTAATTTTCTGGAAGTTCCAGGCTTTTTTGGAATTTAGCAGGATGAAAAAATCCGGCATCAAAAAGATATAATTCCCTTTAAACAAGGGAATGAACTATGGATCCTGTGTGATTAAGGATCACGCAGTCCGGGCGTTGTTACTGAAATTATTGCTTCGCCATCAGGAAGATTTGGTGAGTCAACAAGTCTTACGATTCTCTTATCGCCCTTGGATTTGCGCAGGTACAACCTGAAGGTTGCGGTATGGCCAACAATGTGTCCTCCTATTGGCTTTGTCGGATCTCCAAAGAACGCATCAGGTTTTGACATTACCTGATTTGTAACGATGACGCATGCATTGTTAAGATCCCCGAACCTTTGCAGCCCATGAAGGTGTTTGTTCAGCTTCTGCTGCCTGTCAGCAAGGGTTCCTCTGCCGATATACTCGGCCCTGAAATGAGCTGTAAGGGAGTCTACAATAATGAGCTTAACTGGCTTTTCAGTATCTTTTAATTCGTTAGCCATCTCCAGTGCCGAATCCACAAGCAGTATCTGGTGATTGGAATTAAAGGCACGTGCTACCCGTATATTTTTCAGGAATTCTTCCGGATCATATTCCATGCCATATTTTTCTGAAAGGCCGTCTACCATTTGTTTAATTCTTTCCGGCCTGAAGGTGTTTTCCGTATCGATTATTATGACGGAGCCATCAAGGCCACCTTGCTCCTGTGGCAGTTGTACGTTCACAGCAAGCTGGTGTGCAACCTGTGTTTTTCCTGAACCGAATTCACCATACATTTCGGTAATTGCCTGGGTGTCAATTCCTCCTCCCATCATCTCATCAAATTCAACGCAACCTGTGGATAGTTTTCCAACAAGCTTTCTGCGCTCCATTACAACATCTCCGGTTTCAAAGCCACCTATGTCTGCAGATTGGCGTGCAGCCAGTATTATCTTTGCAGCAGTGGACTCCCCAATATCGGCTGCAGTTGCAAGTTCCGCAGGTGATGATACAGCAATTGCTTCAACAGTCGTAAATCCGGCTTCCATCAGCTTCTGTGCAGTTGCCGGACCCACATGATCCAGGTCTTCTAATAGTACTTCAGGCATTTTATTACTCCATAGGTGCACATGTTTTCCTTTTGGTGCACAATCAGGTACTTAATTATCCTGTGAGTATATATACCTGAAGAGAGCGGAGTGAAAGTATTCTGGCTTGACAGATCCTGCTGTTTAATATGATATCGATAAATATCAACCGTGTGCGTGTCATGAATGAAAATGCAGATTGCAGTTTTCGCCCTATAAGAGCGGGAGAAGAGGAACTTGCTTATGAATTGATACTCCGCGTATTTCATAAAGATGTCGCAGCAAGCTATTCCGGGGAAGGGGTGGAAACCTTCCTTGGTATGCTTTCACCATCATTTCTGGCGAAGGACAGTCTGGATAGGTCCACGATCATTGCCGAGCATAATGGGAGAATCATTGGTGTATTGACAATTACTGCCCTTAGTCATATCTCTCTTCTGTTTGTGGATCCTGATTTTCAGGGATATGGGATTGGGAGTTCCTTGGTGCAGGTAGGAATTGATGCATGCATGAAAAAGAATCCGGATAGAACGGTGTTTACGGCTAGCTCTTCACCGAATTCATTGTCTTTTTACAAGACCATTGGATTTGAAACAATTGGGGAAGAGGTGAACGAAAATGGCATGCTCTTCACACCAATGCAAAAAACACTCGCTCAAAAAATGACTGATAACTCTCGTAAAAAAGCATAATCTTCAGCATAATTATCAGTATAATCATCAGCTGCTTCTCTACTCAAACTGCTCACAAACGCATTTTATTGTGTGGCCAGGCAAACCTTTATTTTAGAAAATACCTTTCTACCACCATGGCCAGAGTAGTAGTCGGCGGAACTTTTGAATGCCTGCATGACGGGCATCGGGAACTTCTCAAAAAGGCATTCGAGCTTGCAGAAAGCGGGGACGTCGACATAGGTCTTACTTCCGACAAGATGGCAAACGAACGTGATCGTGAGGTTGTGGACTATTCTGTCCGAAAATCCCGATTGCTCGAATACCTGGATGAGATTGCCGGAAATAATACTAACTATGCCATAGTCGAGCTGAATGATCCTTATGGAAAAACCCTTGGCGAGGACTATGATTATATTGTCGTCTCGCCGGAAACATATCCTGTAGCACTTAAGATCAATCGTATCCGTGCGGCAAAAAAAATGTCTTGTTTTAAGATTGTAAAAGTAAATTTTGTTCTTGCAGAAGATGATGAGCGCATTTCATCGACAAGGATCATCCGCGGAGAAATGGATATTCATGGGCATATGTCTTTATGAATGCCTCTTCTGAAACCTAAAAGACAAAATTTTATTAATCATATTCTACAACTACCCACCATGAGCAGAGAATTCAATGAAATGGATCAGCAGATATTCAACAAGCTTGCACCTGAACTCAGCGGAAATACCATGTCTGCCTCAGGGCACAATTACCCCTATATCCTCAGGCCTATTTCCCATAAGATCGCAGAATCTGCCGAGGATTTCAGGAACCGGCTCGATAAACTTGATACAACTGAGCTTGACTATCTTGTACAACTTGCAATGGAAGGAAAAGAGGATATCAGGTCCCTTGAGGAGGAAGACATTGAATCCTTCATGGAAATGGTTGAGGCTAAGTTGTCAACCGAAAAGATGAAAGAACTCAAAGCAAAGCTCGGCATGGCATAATGAGGCCTGCAAAACTTTTTTTTGGAACGGCAGGAACTCCAAAAAGCTCAAAAAAAAGAAGCAGTATCTCTGGAATTGAAAAGGTCCGGGAGCTTGGGCTTGGTTGTATGGAGCTTGAGTTCGTCCGCGGAGTCAAAATGGGAGAGGATACTGCAAGACAGGTCTCTGAAAAGGCTGCAAAGGAAGAAATTCTATTGAGCGTGCATGCTCCCTATTACATCAACCTCAACTCTACAGAGCCAGAGAAAGTAGATGCAAGCATCGAGAGGATATATAATTCTGCAAAGATCGGAAGTATTTGCGGTGCCAGGAATATCGTTTTCCATCCGGCATACTACCATAAAGATTCCCCGGAAAAAGTTTATGGAAGAGTATCCGGTATTCTGGAACAGCTAACAAGACGGCTGATTGATGAAGGTATAGATGTGGTTCTTCGCCCGGAAACCACAGGTAAATCAACCCAGTTTGGCAGTCTCAAAGAAAATCTAAGGCTTGGTAGTGAGATCGAGAATGTGCTTCCTTGTATCGATTTCGCACATCTTCATGCAAGGGGTGGGAAGGTGAACAAGTATGAAGAGTTTGTTTCCGTGCTTGAAACAGTTGAAGAAGAAATCGGAAGGGAAGGATTGGATGATATGCACATGCATGTTTCGGGAATTGAGTATGGAGAAAAGGGTGAGAGGAATCATCTCAATCTTGATGACTCAGACCTTGAATACTCAGAACTGATGAGGTCACTGAAGGAATTCAATGTAAAGGGCCTTTTGATATGCGAGAGTCCTGATAATGAAGGCGATTCTCTCCTGTTGCAAAAAACATATGGGAGTTTTTGAACTCCCTTTCTCAGATATGCAGGCCAGGTGAAAGGTACTCAAGCAGGGGGTGAAGCAGTGTGAATGCACCTATTACTATGATTAATGTGCCACTAATAAGCGGGAGTTTGCTTACATTCTTGCTACCCATGTATCCTTCAATAAATCCCTTTCCTTTGACAAAGGCAATTGAGAGGGATGTTATAGCTATGGCCAGGCCCACGCTAAATATAAGTACATAAATAAGACCGTTATAGACTTGATTGTTCGATATGCTGAACAATAATACTGCAAGTGCTGCAGGACATGGGATCAGTCCTGTTGAAAGACCAATGGCAAATACTCCTTTTTTGGTATCGATTGCATGTTCGTGCGGATGGTAAAATTTTCTCAGTATCCATATTCCCACGCCTATCAATATGATTCCTCCGATCACACTCATGATGTCATGGGTCAGGTCTACATCCAGAATCTCTACAAGGTATATGGATGCAACTCCCAGTCCAAGTACGACTATTACGTGGGAGGCAACAATTGTGATGCCCAGCAGAAGGGCATCTTTCAGGCCCGCGTTAGTTCCCATGACAAAAACGGCCATTATCGATTTTCCGTGGCCCGGTTCGAGTGCGTGAAGTGCACCGAGCAAAAATGCAGATGCTATTATCAGTATATTGAGTTCTGAAGGCATTGCGCCTGTTCCCAGTGATAGAAATTCCATGACCTTTGACCACCTTTGTAGTTGAATATTTAAATATTAATTTTTAGTATCTTATTTAGTAACACTAATCAGTCATTGGTATATAAATAGATTATGAATAAGTATGTTATTTAATAGTATATTAGTGTTACTCTGGATGAGGGTGCTAGCTTGTATATTCTGAGCTTGAAGATTTCACTAAAGTCTATATTTTTCGAGTAGACTGCTTTTCAATAACCAATACAGATGAATATTCTTTGATCATTAGCATTTATCTTGTTGCTTCTGGAAACTACGATACAATACTATACAAAATATTTTTTGATGACATTGCATGTCGTAACTGAGGTGAATTATGAATTTGTGTTACTAAAAGTCACATCTGTTCTACAAAACAAGTTGTATCTTCTAAACTGTTTTTGTGCAGATTATCTCGGATTTCAAAAGTTCAGACTTCTGGCTTTGGAGTTTTTTTTTCTTATGTGGGTTTGCTGTGATACTTTTCTTTCGATTCATTGGATAGGTCAATGTGAATTGTGGTCCTTGAGAGAAACTTGAGATGCTTGAGGAGTTCTTTTCTGGTATCGTCTGCTATCTGGTGGCCTTCACTTACGGAAAAGTCCGGATGTGCTATGTTAATTTCAGCGTGTAATCTGCATCCAGTTTTTATGTATGTTCTAAAAAAAAGTAAATTGCATTACCTAAATGTCTGAAACTATAGATCGAATCTAAACACAAACATGAATTAATCGGGTAATAGCAGCTACTTTTTAAGAAAAGTGAAAGTAATCTTTTAATACTTCATAATCTTACTAAACGCTGTATTGGCTTTAAGCTACTATAATGGAGGATATTTTTATGTTATGGAGCTATTCAAAAATAGACAATGGAAAAGTAGAAGCTATAGTGGAACTTGAGAAAAGGCTAAATGTTACACTGTTGGCTTTTTCAGGTCAGGACATCAGGAATGCCGAGCTATCTTCTGAAGAATTGAAGCAGATAGAGGAAGCAGAAGGTAAACTTGGTCTTTCTCTTGTTGCAGTCAAAATGTAAAATTCCTGTCTATCAAACCTTGAATCCTGTCTGATATGACAAGTTTTTTATTTTTACCTTGGAAACCTATGTCAAAATTGATTTCTTCTTTCATATGTTCATTTATAGTTTCAATCAATTTAAGGTAAATCCGATCGATTTTAGCATGGAATCTGTCGGTTTCAGGTTCACCTACTGTATTGGTTGAAAAGATCTGAACCCTATCACGTACCTTTTTCTGACAATATATTCGTTTTCTAGTATTGTCTTGTGCTTTGAAACAGCTGGAACTGGGATTTCAATTCTTCAGAGAGTTTGTTGAAATTTTTGGTTCAATTTGAATAAGGCGAGCTTAGTAACTAGGTGATATTCAGGATGTTCAAAGCTATCTTTAAAATGAAAGAAAAATGGAAAAGTATGAATAATAATTGAAATGGAAGTGAAATCTAAATCTAAATCATCATAACTAAAATTATTTTGTAAAATTAGAATTCTAGGTAATTCTGATCTTTAAGAAATATTATATATTTGTTTTGTAATTTAGTTATATACATGAGTTTAAAAGATAATGAACATGAATCTGAAGCTGCATTATCACGGTTTTTAAAATTATTTTATGCATTGGACAGTAAAACTCGATTGAGGATGATTCAGAGCCTGTATGAAAATGAAAAATATATTTCGGAATTGGCTCGTGAGCAAGACCTCTCGGTTCCCGTGGCATCAAGGCATGTAAGTATTCTTGAGGGAGCAAATCTTATTCAAAGGCATATCTATGGGAAGACGCATGTTCTGGGAATTAACAATAAGGATGTTGCCAAGTCTCTTGATATTCTGGCACCGACTAAATGCGTGAAAGTCAAAAAAGGAAGCAATTTGCTTGATATTCTAAAAGAAGTGGCAATAATTGAAACCAAAAGGTTGAGAGGGGTCGAACAAGTTGTTGCAACAAACGGGGATGAAGGCTTTTACATATACGAACTTAATGGAGAGCCTCGTAACCAGACGGTTCAAAAATGTATTTTTAAAGAGGATGCAACGGTTGTCTGGAAAAAACTCGAACCTATTGCAAAACTGCGTCTGAACATCGAAATTGAAGAATGATGGCTCTATTGACTAAATTCCGGGGAAAACTTAAAAGAAACTTGATTTCTGACAGGTAAGAGTATCTACGGACTATGCTGATAAAGAAATATCTACGAAAACAGAAATGGCACATGTACTAGGAGGAGTATTTTGCGCTTAACGGTAGCTGAAAAAGCCATAGATATATTGCACATTACAAAAGGGGTCGAAAATGCCTTTTTTCTCGATGAGTGTGAAGTACAGCAAATAATAAAACTCGAAAAACAGGATGAAGAAACAAATTCATTGTATTTCGGTAAAAAACACAATATAGGAGTTAAGCAGGCTCTTAGAGCCGATGTATTAATAGCTTTTGTAACAAACAAAGAATATGACTGGCCTAGGGATAACCTGAAAATCATGTACCAAGGTGAAACTATTGGAAAAGATGTCAGTGACGCTTCCGAAATCAAACGATATAAGAGTTCGGATGACCATTGCGTATTTGGGAATATAGTAATAAATTATGAAAAAGTAAGGGACTTCAAGGATATGTCCGAGCCACCGCTACTTGTGATAAGTGGAAAACCATGTAAGGAAATTGAAGATATGGCCTTTGTTTCCGAAGCTTTGATTGCTTCTCCCTCGAGATTAACGGATGATTATATCAGGTCCAAATTTCCTTTAAGTAACGAATTACATGTTGGAAGTTTTCTCCTTGGGTTGTATCTGGAAAATAATATGCTTGCAAAGAAGAACTCTTCTGCAATCAAATATTTTTTCACATAATTCGCTTTTGAGCTTTAGTACTGTTAGATCTAAATTGCACATCCTATTTTTTCCATTTTTTTCTCGATAATCACATTCAACTGATTAACAAGTAGGTCTGGTATTTTGTAACTGATACGAAGAGTTGGAAATGAGGAAAATACATATGTTTCCTGATTTTCTGCCATTTCTAGCAGGAGTCAAACATTATATAAAAATTCACAGAAAGCTACTTTTGTACAAGTCTGGAGTATGGTCTGGGGTGACATATAAGTCCCAAGAAAGTATGTGAATAATATGGGGGTCAGCACCACTCTACAAATCAATTAAAATTAATTTATTTTAAAAAACAAGTACACTTGCAAATATATAAGAATAAGTTCGATAACAGTGTAGCTATTTTCTACATCAATACATTTATATCGAATCATGCATATTCGTTGCTTAAAACAATTTAATTTGATTAAGGTATAAATATGGACTTATTGGACAGTGAAATTTATTTTTCAGATACTTGCGTTGTTGAAAAAGCCATTTCCACGCTTCATGATATTAAAGGAATCGAAAAAGTGCTTTTGACGACTGAATTTGATAGAAAAAAGATAACCCAGCTTGAAGATGAAGATGAAAAAAAAAGTTCACTTTGTTTTGGTAAAAAGAATAATGTAGGAATAAAAAAGGTCCTTGAATCTGACATATTGATTTCCTTTGTAACGAATATGGAATATGAATGGCCCGAAAATAACCTGAAAATTGTCCATCGAGGGGAAGTTATAGGGGAAGATATCAGTGATGCTTCTGAGATTGAAAGACTGAAAAAGACCAAAGAATATCGGGTATTTGGTAATATAATTGTGAATCGTAAAAAATTTAAAAGTATTAAGGGTTCTATCAATCCTCCAATGGTACTTATCGATGCAAAACCATGTCCTGAAATTGAAAAACTGGAATTTGTTTCTGAAGCAATGGTAGCATCGCCATCAAAATTAACTGACCAATATATCAAGTCAAAAATGGGCTTCAAAAGTAAGGATCATGTAGGAAGTTTTCTTGTGGGCTTTAATTACGTATCTTGTAAAAAGTCCCACCTGATGTTGGAAACTAAAATTCAAACCCACCATTGCGATCCTGGCTCAGCATTTTCGCCTTAAAGGACAAACATGTCTCCTGTAAAGTAGAATACTGCGATAATCAGTGAAAATAAGTAATTGTTAGCCCTATATCGGATTAGCTCACAGGTCTTTTTCCTTCATACATGATCGGCTTCCAGTCATAGCTACCTGTCTGAAAGAATCGGGAAACTTGGTTTTTTGAGGACAGAGTAAATCTCGATCATAGGTTTTGAGAATGCCAAACTCAGACTTCCTCTAGTGATGCGTGCTCACTAAATCAGGCCATCAGACTCTCGGGAACATCCTGCTCTAGTGTCGCTTCAGCTTCAGGGTTAACGACACTTACAGGAATATTCAGCCCGCTCTTTTCCATATAATCCTTTATCCTGTCCATTGCGTGCCATACCATTCCTCCGTTTGTAAGGATGAGGCACCTCTGGCCTGCAAGTGCGTTAAGTATGGAACGATCAACGACCCCTGCGGTCACATCAAGATAGATTTCATCCTTTTCGGCCAGAAGCTTGCTTTTCTTGCCCATGGCACCTATGCACTCGATTCCGTCACGCTTCATGATCTCTAAAAGCTCTTCTCTGGAATATCTGGCGGTATCATAAATACCAATGAAACCTGCCCTGATAGATTTCCTGTCCATTTCAACTATTGCCAGTCCTTCTTCGTGAATGTGCAGGACCTTACAATTTGCGGCTTCGTATGCGGAATCCTGGGAATATTCTCCATAGAGTATGCCAAGGTTGATGTAATCTCCCTCTTTAACCTCAGGTGGGACATCCACCCATAGCAGGTGCTGTGAGCGTAGTGCATGAACAAGATCTGGAATATCCCGGGGACAACAATTGTGTCGTACAAGACCACGTCTCTTGATTTCTTCATACATCTCCAGGGTTACGGGTCTCTTGAGGGAGGCAGTTTTTAAGTTTTCTTCCTGCATGAATATTTCTTCCGCTGTGCCTTCGCTGATGATCTTGTGCTCGTTCATCAAAAATACGTAATCTGCCCAGCCGTAGGCCAGATCCACATCGTGGGTTGAAATAATTATAGTCTTGCCGAAGTAGTTCAGTTCATTAAGCAGGTCCATAACTTCGTCTGCTCCGACAGGGTCCAGGTTTGCAAGAGGCTCGTCAAGAATGATGATCTCAGGATCCATTGCAACAATACCTGCGATTGCAACTCTTTTTTTCTGTCCCCCGCTCAGGTGGTGAGGAGGTTTGTCCTTAAGATGCATCAATCCGACATATTCAAGGGCGTTGTGAACGATTTCCTCTACCTTCTCCTTCGAATATCCCAGATTGGTAGGTCCGAATGCTACATCTTGGTAGATTGTGGGAGCGAATATCTGGTCATCGGAACTCTGGAAAACAATGCCGACATTTTTCCTTAGTTCCCTGAGAAATTTTGAATCATATTTCAGGGGTTTATCATGGAAAAGTATCTCGCCTTTCTTTGGTCTGTGAGTTCCGTTCATTGTAAGGAACAATGTGGATTTGCCTGAACCATTACGGCCAACAAATGCAATCTTTTTCCCTTTTTCAATTTTTACATTGATGTTGTCCAGAGCAACTGTACCATCAGGATAGGAAAAACCAAGATTCCTTGTTTCTAGTATTGCCATCTTTTCACCTCAAACAACGAACATTCCCCTGGTAAAGTAAAATACCATGATGACCAGTGCGAAGTAGGCGGACGTGAGCATTATCTCATTCATCTTCACAGGCCTTTTTTCATCAAGCAGGATAAGTTTGCCGTCATAACATCTTGAATTCATCGACACGTAGAGCTTTTCTCCCTGTTCCCAGGATCTTATAAAAAGATTTGTCCCGAGCATTACCATGGAATTGAAAGATGTTTTGAAATCCTTATACCCCAATCTGACTGTTTGTGCATACTTAACACCCATTGCCACTTCAAGGAAGACAAAGATGTAGCGGTACATCATCATAGCGATTTCAATGAAGGAATCAGGAACTTTTGTAGCCTTGAGGACCGAAAAGAGTTCTATCATGGGAGTGGTGAGGGAGAGGAAGAACAGGCATGACATACCTCCCAGAGTCCTTGCAAGTACCAGCATGGCCATCTTCAGGCCGGCTGAACTCACGCCAAAGGTGAAGCCCAGGACCTCAAAGGAAAATAGTTTAACACCTTCTCCAAAGAAGAATGCAATTATTACAACGCTTACCAGAACAAAACCTGCAGGTACTGCCAATAGTTTCAGGTAGAATTTTGCAGGAATCTGTCCGAAATGAATTGTTGCGAAAGCCATGCATAAAGCTATGACAAAAGGAACGAATGGAGAGTTTGATGAAACGCCTGCGAGAATCCCAAAAGTAACAATCGCTAATTTGAGCCAGTTATTCTTGTACCTGAGGGGACTTAGTACGGCGTAGTCATCTAATATATGTGCCATGTTTTAAACCAATTTGATTTTGAACAATAAGTAAAAATGATTTTATCTATTTTACTTGCATTCGTAAGGATATAAGTTATTGTTCTTATAGATAAGTATTTCGTCTGGAATCGCTATCAATAAGTCCCTTTACCTTTAAACAAAATGAACACTGGTAAGTTTATCCGAAGCCACAAAGGCAGGTGTCTTGTGTTTCTGCTAAAGGTAAATTGATTTAGAGATTAAATAATACATAAATAAAAAAAAGAAATCTAAAGGAGATTATGCTTCTTTAATAGAAGCATAATGGATGGTGTTAATTTCTTTCACCTTTTCCTTTATAAAATCCAATAACGTATCCGATTATCACGGCACCGAATGCTGCCTGCAAGGCAAAGAGTAGACTCTCTGTCTCGCCTCCGGGTGGCTCGAAGCCAATTCCGCCGAACCATGGTTCGTAATCAGGATTTATTCCTGCTATTATATCTCCTGCTGACCCGTCCGCTCCGCCGAATTCTGACTCCGGGTTGGCAGCTACTCCATAGAGGAACTGGACAGCGAAAAGTATCACAATTATACCGACAATGTATTCGAGCTTCATTGCATAGTCTCCTTGAGTTTTGTGACAGCGGAAGATGTGAGTACGTTAAGGTCCACAAGCACATCGCTCTTGATCTGCACCACATATTTCATGATCAGTGCGGTGAGGGCACCCTCCATAATTGCAAGAGGTACTTGCGTTGTCGCAAATACGGCCGCAAATGCCGTGAACGAAGCTAGTATCCCTCCTTGCGCCGCAGGGAATGCCAGCGCGAGCTGCAAGGACGTTATGACATAAGTTATCCAATCAGCAATCGCCGTTGCAAGGAACACATTCAGGTAGAAATTCATACCTGCTTTTGATGCTGCTTTATAGAACATGAAAGCAACAAAAGGACCAGCGATTCCCATAGAGAATACGTTTGCACCCAGGGTAGTCAGGCCTCCGTGTGCCAGGAATAGTGACTGGTACAACAGTACTATTACACTAAGCACGGAAGTAATGGCAGGTCCGAATAGAATTGCCGACATTCCGGTACCCGTGGGGTGTGAGGAACTTCCCGTAACAGAAGGAAGCTTCAGGGATGAAAGTACGAAAATAAAAGCACCTGCAACAGCAAGCAGAGGCACAATTTCACGATTCTTGCTAACCAGTTTATTTAACTGGTACATACCATACATTATAACAGGGATAGAGATTAATGTCCAAATCAGCCACCAAGGCGCGGGCAGAAAACCTTCAAATATGTGCAATTAATATCACCTTCTTTTACTAGAACCACTAAATCAACTACAGTTGATTTACTTACCTGATGTAATATGTTATTATACATAAAGATAACGATTCGCATTATCATTAACTAGCGTTAGCTTCTCGGTTAATATAAAAATCAATTATGATAACATTTCTGCTTCAAAAAACAGATATACGAGAAATATGCTTAGCCTATTTAAGAAAAAACATCATAGGGTAAACCGCTTAAATTAGAAAAATAGAAATAAGAAACTTTTATTGATTTTATCTGACGACCAGTAAACAGTACATGTCAGATACATTCAACGGTGGTTCCTGCACGGTACCGGAAACAGCACGCTCATCTGAATAGCCTATATCTTCATAAATACATATCCTGGCATCAATATCCATTTCTTCTAGGACTTCTGCTACTTCCACGGGTCCAAAAGAGTCAGCCGGGAGCATGAAGATATTTTTACCAAGGCCCAGTTCACGAACCAAAACCTCCCTTGCCGGAGCAGGGTCCCTGCCGTGGGCTGTTATCATGGCAAGATTTGACATCTCTACATGAAAACGTGCACATGCAGCCTGTATGGATGAAACACCGGTAATAACCCTGTCATTTTCTCCTGCGAACTTTCCGAGCCCGGAAAACATTGGATCTCCTGTAGAAAGTATTACTGCATCAGCAGGCAGAAGATGCAGGTTTTTGAAACTCTTGATAGGGTGGGCTTCACATTTGATGTGATCTCGGGCGAGTTCGATGGCCCTTTTGGAACCATATACCACAGGCGCACTGCTTATTGCCTCGATTGCTTCCTGGGTCAGCATTCCGGGGCCAACACCCACACCTACAATTATCATTCTTTCCCACCACTGTCCATCAGTACCGTTCCATCCCTGGCAACAACTACGATACGAGCTCCTTTTCCTTTCTCAACAGCCATATCGAAGGCTCTTTTAAGACGCTCATTTCCAGGATCAAGTTCAAGCATTTCCACAACGGTTGCAAATCCGCTGTCTTTAAGCATTTCCGGGTCACCCCATTTAAGAACAAGCCCGGGAAGACCACAAATTACAACTTCTCCTTTGGCAGCTTCAAGCGCCTCGCTTATACGGCTGCCTGCAAGTACGACTGTATGGTCAGGAAAGAGCATTGTGGAATAGCGTATTCCTATCCTGCCGGTTGTAAGCACAACCTTGTCAGAGTCCCTGATGAGGTCTCCTTTCATTTCTCCAAGGTGGTCATTCCATGGCTCAACGAAACCAGTAGTACCCAGTATAGATATACCGTCAATGACGCCTATACGGCTGTTTAGGGTCTGTTTTGCAATCTCCTTTCCTTCCGGGAGATAAATAGTGACTTCAGCACCCTTGAGCCCAAGTTCTTCCACGGCCTCTGCAATTGAAGCTCTTATTTGCTCCATGGGACGTGGATTGATTGCAGGATGTCCTTTTTTTGATTCGAGGCCACTACGGGTCACAATTCCTATTCCCTGGCCTGCATATACTGAAATGTCATCAGCTTCCTTTGCATCGGCTACGAATTCAAGTCCTCTTGTGATATCCGACTCATGATCATTACTGATCTTAGCGGCAACAGCATGTCCTTTGCTTGCCTTAACATCCAGTTCGGCACGCAGTCCTACAGGCGTCGGGACAGATACATGAGTTATGTCTTCCTTCAGTGACATGACCGCTGCCTTTGCAGCAAGAGCAGCTGTTGTCCCGGTAGTATAACCCCTCTTCAGTACGGAGCCGTCGCTCAGCACAACAAGCATCCCGCTCTTTATGCCTTCCTCCAGTTCTTTGCGGGGAAATTTCGAGCGCTCAAGCCATTCATCGGGAATCTTGGATTTGTTTACCGGGTCGATCATCTCAGGTCAATTGTCCTCCATACTTTTAAAATTTACCGACCTCAGCTGCTTCTCCCGAACATCCTGCCCAATTCTTCTTTTGTGAATGAGAGCATGGTAGGCCGGCCATGTGGACAGGTGTATGGATTTTCGCACAACATAAGTTGCCTGACAAGTTCACGCATCTGCTCCGGAGTGCACACTGCTCCGGCTTTTATAGCCGCCCGGCAGGCCATTGTGCTGCAGAGACGATCGTAGACTTCAGTATCTTCTTTAATCCTTCCCTGTGAGAGCAGGTCAGATATTATATCATGGATAACAGACGGATCCTCAAGTTTTCCGAAAATGCTGGGAATAGTTGTAACAACATAACTGTTGGGCCCGAATTCGGATATTGCAAATCCCATCTTTTCCAGGGAGGGGATGTAATCCTCTATGATCGTCTTTTCCTTCGTACTCAAATCCAGGGTAACCGGAGTTATTAGTTCCTGCCAGCCCAGATCCTTCATTTTCAGTACCTGCTCGTACATGATTCGTTCATGTGCAGCATGCTGGTCCACCATTACAAGTTTTTCTTCGGTTTCTATTATCAGATAAAGGTCTGCAAACTGGCCGTATATCTTTATATCATCAGCATTGAAAGGGTGCTTTGCAGGAGAATCATCCTGTATCTCATGCTGTAGTTGAAGTCTCTCACTTTTCTTTAATCGCTTCTGGGTATCTTTTCGCGGATAATGGTAAGGTTCCCTAGTTTCCCGTACAACTTCCGTATCTTCTTCTTTTTCTATATCCGGAGTTTTTTCATCAATCCTGCTACGGGAAAAATACGCTTCTTTTGGAGTCCCAACTTTGTTTTCTTCCACAGGGAATTCACTTTTTCCAGCCTCGAAAATTCTGGATTGGATTCCACTTTCCTTTTTTGTTATCCTTGCCTCTGGAACCAGATTCGTTAAAGCCAGTGCCTTCTCAACTGCAGAAATTATGGCGGATTCTATTTCCTTTTCATGACTCAACCGAACTTCTCTCTTAGTGGGATGCACATTGACATCGACGTTAATCGGATTGATGGTGAATTTCAGGAATGCTGCAGGGTACCTTCCTTTGGGAAGCAGGGTGTAGTAACCAAGCCTTACTGCGTTGCTGATCAACTTTGAAGAGATGCTCCTGCTGTTTATAAAAAAGGCCTGCAGGTCATTCCCGCTTCTTGTGAGTTCCGGTTTTGAGATATATCCTGAGATAGATATGAGATCGGATTTGAATTCCAGCGGAACAAGCGAACGAGCCACATCCGCACCATACAGGTGGACAATACTGTCCAGTAGATCACGTGAGCTCGGTGACTTAAGGATTACTTTTCCGTCATTAATTAATGTAAAAGATATGTCCGGGTAAGAAATGGCATGCCTCGTCACAACATCAGTTATATGGGCAAGCTCGGTCCTCATGCTTTTCAGATACTTCCTGCGTGCAGGTGTGGTATAGAAAAGGTCTTCTACTAATATTGAAGTTCCCACCGGTGATCCTGCTGATGAAATGCTCTTTAGGCCGCTGCTATCCACGACTACTTTGGTTCCCGATATATCCTTCTCCTGTCGGGTGATCATTTCCACCTTCGCAACCGAGGAGATAGATGCAAGAGCTTCTCCCCTGAATCCCAGGGTCAGGACTCTGTTGAGGTCCTCGATAGTGTTTATCTTGCTGGTGGCATGCTTCTGGAAAGCTAAGGAGGCATCGTTATGACTCATTCCGACACCATTGTCCACAACAGTAATATTTTTCGTGCCGGACCCCCTTGTTTCCACTCGAACATCAGTGGCATGCGCGTCAATTGAATTGTCAAGAAGCTCCTTGACAACGGAAGCAGGTCTTTCTACAACTTCCCCTGCTGCAATTTTATTAATAGTAGATTCATCCAGCAATTTAATCCTGGAACCTGAAATATCACACGATTCTTCTGTCATTTTCGATTAGCTCCCCGGTTCTTTAGATAATCTGGTTTTTATCTCGTTCAGTTTATTAAGTGCTTCCAGTGGAGTTAGTGAGTTAATATCCATTGCCTTGAGCTCTTCGACAACAGGGTGAGTTCCCTGCACCTCTTCGGAAGCATTCTGGTCAAAAAGGATTACCTGCGTATACTTGGCATTGCTGCGGTGTTTTTTGCCTGCCTTTGTATCACTCATATCTATGGCACATTCATTCTCTATGTCTTCCAGTATCTCCCTTGCCCTGCTGGTAACATTATGAGGAACGCCAGCGATTCTTGCCACATGGATACCATAGCTCTTGTCAGTTGCACCGGGCACTATCTTCCTCAGGAACACCAGTTCGTCACCATCTTCCTTTACTGCAATGTGGAAGTTTTTCACTCTCTTCAATGTGCCTGCAAGATCTGTTAACTGGTGATAGTGTGTGGCAAAGAGAGATCTTACACCTACTCGTCCCTTGCTATGGATATACTCAACAACCGCTTTTGCGATGCTATAACCATCATAAGTGCTGGTACCTCTACCAACTTCGTCCAGCAACACCAGGCTTTTAGGTGTTGCATTATTCAGAATGTTGGCAAGCTCGACCATCTCCACCATGAAGGTACTCTGCCCGCTTGCAAGATCATCAAAAGCCCCGACCCTTGTAAACACACGGTCTACGATGCCGATAGATGCATGGGATGCGGGAACGAAAGAGCCTGCCTGTGCCATTATGACTATCATAGCTATCTGACGCATGTACGTAGACTTTCCTGCCATATTCGGCCCGGTGATAAGCATGAACTGATTAGTCTGGCAGTCCATTTCAGTATCGTTGGGAACGAACCCACCGGGAGTGGAGTTCTCCACAACCGGATGTCTTCCGTCTCTGATGAGCAGTCTGCAGTCATTGGTTATGGCCGGACGTACGTAATTGTTATTTGCAGCTACTTCTGCAAGGTTGGCAAGGACATCCATCATGCCTATCATTGATGCAGTATTCTGCAGTTCCTGTGCATGCGATGCCACCCTGGAGTTTATCTCGCAGAGAAGTTCATACTCAAGAGCTTTTGCCTTGTCGTCTGCGGAGAGTATCTCACTCTCACGCTCTTTGAGCTGGGGAGTATAGAACCTTTCAGCATTTGTCATGGTCTGCTTGCGGATGTAGTCGTCCGGAACCTGGGAAATATTGGCCTTGGTGACCTCAAGATAATAGCCGAATACTTTGTTGTATCCGACTTTCAGTGACTTTATTCCGGTTCTTTCACGTTCTTTCTGCTGGAACTGCGCAATCCAGTGTTTCCCATCCTTTGACATACTTAGAAGTTCGTCCAATTTCCCGTTGTAGCCGGATTTGATCATTCCGCCATCCCGGACGCTCACGGGTGGCTCTTCAACAATAGCTCTGTCGATCAACCCGGCCAGTTCTTCAAGTTCACTGAAGGAAGAAAGTTCAGAGCCTATGTGCTTCAACAGGGCTGAGTCTGAGCACTCCTGAAGTGATCCGATAATCCGGGGAACGGCTTCCAATGATCTTTTAAGCGATATCAGGTCCCTTGCATTGGAATTGCCATACATTACCCTTCCTACCAGTCTTTCCATATCCCGTACCTGGGAAAGGTGTGATCTCATATCGAAGCGTACAAGTGTGTTCGACTCGAGTTCTGCAACTGCATCAAGCCTGTCATTGATATCATCAACAGATACCAGGGGTTTGAGCAGCCATCTCTGTAGTAGCCTGCTACCCATGGGTGTCCTTGTCTCATCCAGCACATTCAGGAGTGTCGAATCGTTTCCCTCTCCTCTGACGTTCTTTACGATCTCGAGATTCCGCAGGGTAATGGCATCTAGCACCATGAACTCGGAATCAAAATAGGTCTTGAGGTGCTGTACATGAGAAAGCTCCCGCATCTGTGTATCAACTGCATACCTGAGTGCAGCTCCTGCAGATGATATCGCAAAGGGTAACTCGCTGCAACCCATGCCTTCCAGTGTGGACACATTAAAATGCTCGGTCAGCAGTTTGTTTGCAGTTTTCTCTTCAAAGGCATACTCGTCGTACTCATGGATAATTAGCTTCAGTCCCTTCAAACGTTCTGCCAGCTTCTCATCTGCGTGCAGGGAAGGGGGTATGATACATTCAGAAGGACCCATGCGTGCAGCCTCGCTGGCTATCCTGTCATAGGGTGCGCTGTCTGTCAGTTGTGTTGTCAGGAATTCTCCTGTGGAGATATCCAGAAAAGCAATTCCAAAGTCCTTTTCCTCTCCGTGAAGAGCCATGAGGTAGTTATTGGATGAATCCGGGAACATGGAAGAATCCATTGCAGTGCCTGGGGTCACAACCCTCACAACACCGCGTTTCACGACTCCTTTGGCTTGTTTTGGGTCCTCAAGTTGCTCGCATATGGCTACTTTATATCCCTTTTTTATGAGCCGGGGCAGGTAATTGTCAATAGCATGGTATGGAATTCCAGCCAGCGGCATCTTTTCTCCTTCTTTGCCTTTTCCGCGGGTGGTAAGGGTTATTTCAAGCTCTCTGGCAATGGTCTTTGCATCCTCTCCGAAGGATTCGTAAAAATCCCCCATCCTGAAGAATATGAGGGCATCCTTATGCTCTTCCTTGGCAGCATAATACTGCTGCATGGCAGGGGTAATCTGTTTCATAGTAATCGATAGAATAGTTTTTCCCAAATTATCTGGGTGTTAGTATTTTTGTGTTTGCATTGGACAATATATAGGAAGTGGTCAGAGTTGGCTCAAAATTAAAAGCCATTTTCAAATTGGTAAATGAAATAAATAACAGGTTAATGAAACGTATTCCTTTAAATACTTTCAATTATACTTTTTATCGATGGTTAATCATGTAGCTGATGCCCGGGACACTACCGAACACTATCTTGAGAACAGACTTGAACAATATAGGTCCTGGTATGACAGTAAAGCTGTGAAAATGAAGAAGAAATATCAGCAAACTCAGGTCATGGCAGCTGTTGGAGCCGTTCTGGTTCCGGTTATCAACAATATTTCCATAATAGTACCAATTGAAAACTGGAGTGTAGACATTGCGAAGTTTTCTGTAACTGTAATTGGAATTTTAGTAGCACTTGCAATTGCATTTGAAGGTGTTTTCCACTATCGGGAACAATGGAAAAACTACCGCTCAACAGAGCAATACCTCGAAACGCAGAAACAATTATTTATTCATGGAATTGGCGATTATTCGGAACTTGATAGGGAAAGTGCATTCCGTCTCCTTGTTAACCGTATCGAAGGTGCAATTGCAGAGGAGAATGCAGTGACATTAAATGTTTTAACAAGAGTGGAATCAAATAACGTTTAATACGGCCAATGGACACAGCTAAAGTAACCGCTCTTAAATTTTAAACTCTTCTGATTGTCATTATCGTTTAATCGAGTATTTCGTGCATAGAGTATTCTTTTTATTGTTTGAGTCCAATTTCCCGTACTATTATTCCGATAAGGCACAGGTGAAAGTAAATGATCATCTTCTCAGGCGGAACAGGCACACCAAAATTATTGAACGGTCTTCGTAAAGTGATTCCTGAACAGGACATCACAGTCGTGGTGAATACCGCAGAGGACCTGTGGGTGTCCGGGAACCTTGTAACACCTGACATTGATACTGTCCTTTACCTCTTCTCGGACAGGATAGATCTCAAAAAATGGTGGGGTATCGAAGGTGATACCTTCCGAACCCATGAGACTATGAAATCTTTGGGGCACAGGGAAAGGATGATGCTGGGAGATCTTGACCGTGCGACCCATATAATGCGCTCGGACTATTTACGGGATGGTCATACACTGTCAGAAGCTATCATGATGCTGTCAGAATCTATGGGCATAAAGGCAAAGATCCTGCCCATGTCGGATGATCCGGTTTCGACAACAATAGTGACTCCTTCCGGAAAAAGGCATTTCCAGGATTTCTGGATTGGCAAGCGCGGGGAACCCGAGGTGCTTGACGTGTTCCAGGAAGGCATTAACAGGGCTTCCATATCACCTGCAGTGCTGCGCGCGCTGGAGAATGATGACAAGGTGCTTATCGGACCAAGCAACCCAATAACAAGCATCGGTCCTATAGCAGGGCTTCCGGGAATGGTGGATATCCTTCGGAAGAAAAAAGTGATTGCCGTAAGTCCCATTATAGGAAAGGAACCTGTAAGCGGACCCGCCGGGAAACTAATGCACGCCAGGGGAATTGATGTATCCTCTGCTGGTGTTGCTTCTTACTATGGGGAATTTCTGGACACTTTCATTATAGACGAACAGGATACCGCAGATGCTGCTGTTTTTGAGAACATGGCCTGTAAAGTAGTAAGTGCGGATACTATGATGAAATCGGTGGATATCAGCGTGGATTTATCGAAGCTGATTCTTCGTGAATTCAATCAGATCTGTCTTTCGTAAAAATGGTTAATGCTCCTGTTTTTGATATTATTTCATCTACTCTGGTATTTTCTTTAATAAATACATTTTTATTATTTTAACCACTAAATAGTTCTAACCGTAGCTGAAACTAGCTGGAAAATAATTTTATAAAAACTCCAAGGTGAAACTGTGGGTGATGAATGGAAAATTGATCTGAAGATCCCTGACATAGGGACAATGGTCACGCTTCTGGCAACTGCTATATGCTCCGTTATTCTTAGCGCTGCCGAGATAGCATATACAATGATGTGGATCACGTCTGCATACGAAAGGAATGGTAAGAACTTCTTTATTGATCTTCTGACTGCAGAGACCCTGACATGGACGGCTGAATACATTGTCGTTGCAGGTTCGCTCTTGCTGTTGTCGTCAATGACCTTCCTGATATCAATGATGTATGCATTGTACGAACTTAACGGGCTTTCGCAAAACGAGGAAAAAAAGGTACACAGGAAAATTCTTTTCGGACTATTTGCCGTAGGGCTTGTGTTGCTTTTTATGGCACTGATATCAGCAATAATACTAAGGTATCTATAATAACGATCTGGAAAAAGGATTCTTTGCTCAAGAGGGAGATAATATGAGCTTGAATATCAGCGGGACGATAAAAGAGGTCCCAAAGGAAATAGAAACTCCTGCCGTTTCACCGGAGGAGATTGTAAGGGCAGCTACGAAAACGGAAAGGGTACTCTACCCGGTATCTGCTATTGTGGGTCAGGAAAAAATGCTCCGGGCCTTAATACTGAATACTATTAATTCATCAATCGGCGGGGTACTTATACGAGGTCAGAAAGGAACCGCTAAATCAACGGCTATAAGAGGACTTGCAGAAGTGCTTCCTGAAATAGAGGTCGTGGATGGGTGCAGATTCAACTGCGATCCTTCTGATCCTGAAAAATTCTGCTGGGAATGTCTGGAAAAGAAAATGAATGGCAACCTGCGGGTTCACAAGCGCCAGATGAAGGTCGTGGACCTGCCGGTAGGTGCTACAGAGGACAGGGTTGTAGGCAGTCTTGATATCGAGAAGGCGGTCCGTCAGGGAGTCCAGGCTTTTGATCCGGGCATACTTGCCCAGGCTAACAGGGGTATCCTCTATGTTGACGAGATCAACCTGCTTGATGATTTTGTAGTGGACGCGTTGCTTGATGCCGCGGCGATGGGTGTTAATACCGTTGAGCGTGAAGGTGTAAGTGTCAGCCATCCTGCAAACTTTATCATCGTAGGCAGCATGAACCCTGAGGAGGGTGAATTGAGGCCGCAGCTACTTGACAGGATTGCCCTGCAGGTAGAAGTTACAGGTATCTACGATGTAGAGCAGCGTATCGAGATTGTTGAGAGAAGGAATCAGTTCAATGATGATCCCAAGCATTTCATACGTGAGTTCGAGACGGAGCAGGATAAACTGCGCTCAAAGATACTCAAGGCTATTCAACTGCTTCCAAGGGTAGCGACCACCAGGGATAACCTGCGCACGATAGCCGAAATATGCATTGCTTTTAATGTTGATGGCCACCGCGCCGATATCATGATCGAGCGTGCAGCCCGTACCAATGCTGCTTATGAGGGCAGGGAACGTATCACAAATGATGATATCATCGAAGCTGCGGAGATGGTTCTGCCGCACAGGATGCGCAAAAAGCCTTTCGAGGAAGAAGAGTTCAGCGCAGACCAGTTACGTGCCGTAGTAGAGGGCAATGTCTAAAATCGGGTGGGGAATGAGCAGCGAAGAAACTATCCTGCGTCTGCGCAGGAATCTTTCAAGAAACTATGACATCAGGGTGATGTACATAGGCGAACCAGTGCTTGGCCTGCGCGTCCCCAGAACCTCAGTATCGGATATCTCCAAAGGAGATACTGATAAACTTTACGATCTTCTGGACTCCAATATCGATCAGCTAAGGCCCGGTGAAATCGGGACTGTCTATTTTATAGCCGACTCTGACCATCTGAAAGTAGAGCCCTCCCGTTTCTTTAAGCCATTCCTGGAAGGGACCGATGCCTATGATCCGGCTACATTCGGGATAAAAGCTCCTTTGTCTGAAGATCCCGAAATAACTCCTGCATATGATTTATCCCGGAATGAGCTACTCCCGATTGATGCTGTTCCTGAAGCAGCAATTGAAAATGAATTTGCTTCAGTTGCTGAGAGCAATTCTCCCACGGTAGATTCCAGCTCAGTGACACTTGCAGTTAGCGATAGTGACATGATGAGGATCGAGGAAAAACCTGCGTCCCAGATAGATGAAACCAGTCTTTCCGATGAGAAATTAATATTATCTGTGGAGGAACCGGATTCATCTGATGTATTTTCCCAGACTGCTCCAGGCAGTAATACCGGGGCTGTTGTTGAGCTTATTCCCAGGGAGTATGAACTCGATGACAATTTCTTTGATCAGGAAGAAAATTTCCCTGACGACATGTCTGGAAAGTTACTCAAAGATAAGCAGGACGACCGGGTAGTAGGAAAGATACTCAACGATTTTGCCAGGAATTCCCAGAAGAAAAGGCTTGCTTCCGGAAGGCTCAAATCCGGCAGGCGTGCAGAGGTATTGACCAAGGGTAAACGCGGCCGTTATGTCAGGTACAGGATGCCCGGAGAGAAGATAACGGATATTGCTATTGCTCCGACTGTACGTGCAGCGGCTTTCCATGCAAAGGACGGGAAGATCGAGATAAAAAAGAGCGATATAAGGGAAAAAGTGCGCAGAAGACGTATCTCCAGCCTGATAAATATTGTTTTTGATACTTCCGGCTCCATGGATGACCATAAGAAAATACGGATTACAACCGATGTAGTTATAGCCCTGCTGAAGGATGCCTACCAGAAGCGTGACAGGGTATCCCTTGTAACCTATTGTGGAAGGTCTGCAGAGATTGCGCTTCCTTTCACCTCATCTGTAGAGGCTGCCAAACGATACCTTGAGAAAGTACCCTTCGGAGGTACTACACCCATGGCTTCAGGTATGCTCACCGGACTGGATACATTGCTGAGAGAATTAAAAAAAGAGCCATCTGCGGTTCCTATTATGGTTCTTGTTACAGACGGGACAGCTAACTGTTCGCTTAACCTGGGTGGTAATATCAGAAGGGAGATCATGCAGGTCTGCAGGCAACTTTCCCTGCACCATATTAATGTCCTGGTAATCGATATCAGTGAGAATGGTTCAAAGCTTTCCAGGGATGTTGCTATGCAGAGTAACGGTAGTTACTATCATCCAAGATCTCTTAGCAAAGAAGATATCTATTCCGCCATATGTGATGAGAGGAACTCAAAGACATCTTTTGTAGCGGTTTGATTCCGCCTCTATGAGATTATACTATACAGGAGTTTACAGCTTGGTTTTATATATTGGCAGGCTGTAAGCCATAACTATGCTTGAGAAACTTCATGAATCATTATTGAATGCTCCTATTGTCCGCAGGGGCGAATACTACTATTTCATTCATCCTGTATCCGATGGTGTCCCTTCCCTTGAGCCGGAACTGCTGGAGGAGATCGCGGAACATATCATGGAAATAGCTGATCTGAATGTTGACAGGATCATCTCCATAGAAGCCATGGGTATCCCGGTCGCGACAGTCCTGTCTGTGAAAACAGGTATTCCTTTAACCATCATACGCAAACGCCAGTATGAGCTTGATGGAGAGGTATCCCTGTCCCAGAAAACCGGTTACTCGAAGGGTGAACTTTACATAAACGCTGTCAAAAAAGGAGATCGTGTGCTGATAGTCGACGATGTTATCAGTACAGGAGGCACCCTTGTGCCATTGATCGGTGCCCTTGAGGATATTGGCGCTGAGGTATGCGATACGGTTGTCGTAATTGAGAGAGGCGAAGGTGCTTCTGAAATGCGGGAAATGGGTTTTGATATCAAAACCCTGGTTCGTATAAGTGTTGATAATAATGGGGTTTCAATCGAGGACTGACATGGAAAAAGAGAGTTTTGATTTCCAGATCGAGCGTATCGTGTCTGTTGTAAGGGACAGTGATGCAAGAATTGTCGGACTGCAGTTCCCGGAAGGCTTTAAACGCAGGTCTCCCGGAATCGCTGAACGCATCGAAGAGGAAACAGATGTCAGGGTCATTATTTCGGGAAATCCGTGTTTTGGTGCATGCGATCTTGATGTTGCCCTGCTGGATAAGGTTGATCTTCTTTTCCATTTCGGGCATGCTCAGCTTGATGACAGTTCACTTGAAAGTAAAGTGTATTTCATTGAGACCCGGTCCAATGCCGATATAGCCGAGGTTGTCAAAAAGGCGCTACCTGAACTTAAGGGGCATAAGATAGGTCTTATAACTACAGTCCAGCACGTACACAAACTGGAAGATGCCTGCAGTATTCTGGATTCCGGGGGGAAGGAATGTGTGATCGGAATCGGTGACAGCAAGATAGCGTATCCTGGACAGGTGCTGGGATGTAACTTCTCTGCGGCGCGTAGCGAGGAATGTGACGAATATCTCTATATTGGCAGCGGAGAATTCCATCCTCTGGGTGTGTCTCTTTCAACGGGAAAGAGGGTGCTTGTGGCAGATCCTTTTGTTAATGGAGTTCGTGAGGTCGATCCTTCAAGAATACTTCGGCAAAGAAGTGCCGTCATTGCAAAATCGCTTGATGCCAGTGTTTTCGGGATAGTAATATCTTCAAAGCCGGGACAGGAGAGGATAGAACTGGCAGAGAAACTTAAAAGTCTGGCACAAAAGCATGAGAAACAGGCCCATATACTTTCTATGGACCTGGTGACCCCTGACCAGCTATTGCAGTTCAAGGTAGATGCTTTTGTGAATACTGCCTGCCCGAGACTTGCTGTGGACGAAGTGGGCAGGTTTAATGCTCCCATGCTCACTCCCCAGGAGTTCGAGATTGTTTTGGGAGAGAAGGAATGGGAGAACCTTGTCTTCGATGAAATAACGGGTGAGTAAGTGAAACAACGCAAGCTTGAGATGTTGCTTGAACAGGTGGAGGGTTTCGACTCCCCGAGCGCTGTCCTTGAACAGTATGCTACTCCTGCGGTACTGGCTGCTGAGCTTTTGCATTTTGCCTATATGCAGGGTGATCTGGAGGATACGGTCTTTGACCTCGGGTGCGGGACCGGTATACTTGCAATCGGGGCAAAACTGCTTGGGGCTGAAAAGGTCACCGGTTTTGATCTGGACAATAAAGCCCTGCAGATTGCCAGGAAGAATGCGGAAAAAATGGATGTGGATGTTGAGTTTTTGCATTGCGATATTTCGGAAGTTGAGGGGCATGCGCATACTGTTGTGATGAATCCTCCGTTCGGTGCCCAGGCCAAGGGTAATGATCGACCGTTCCTTTTAAGTGCATTGAAAACCAGTGATGTGGTGTACTCGATACACAATTGTGGGAGCCATGATTTTATAAGTAAGTTCATAGGAGATGCCAGGATAAGCGACTGGTATACAACGGTTTTTCCACTGAAAAGAGCATTCAAATTCCACAAAAAGGAAGTAGAGACAATTAATGTAGAAGTATACCGTATTATGCGATAACTCCTTAAGGCATAATGCAGTCTTATTTGAAAGAATTATATTTCCAAATTTTGAATTTGATTTCAATGCCATACAAAATTATACGAATTTCAGTGTTATGAGAGGGATTCTAATTAGGATAAGAAACAGAAGAAAAACTTCACGCAGAAAGATCAAGTCTTCCGGTTCCGGTGATGAAGAGATCGGTGAAGTTGACAAATCTGCTGAAACTTCTCTGTCTCCGGATGAGTCTGTGAAGAAAGAAGAGGTCATTGTTGAAGACTCTGAGGAGAATACAGAAGAATGTGCTACGGCAGAACAGCAACCAGAGGATGTATCCGCGGAAGAAGATATGATGAGCGAAGAAGAAAAACAATTTGTCATGCCCGGTGACTTTGTAGGTACTACTGAGGAGTTTAAGGCAGGAAACGGAACGTATGTGGACGTAAGCGACATATTCTCAATTGGCACCGGCTATGTGCAAATTGACAGAAAATCAAGGGTTATATCCGTAGTGCCTAAAACGAGCACTCCTCCTGAGTTGTGCGAGGGTGATATCGTCATTGGTGGCATTACCAATTTACGTGATTCTGTTGTTCTGGTGGATATCGGTGGCATTAAGGGTAAAGGGGAACGTGAGTTCCAGATGAACGGACCTGCAGCGATCCATGTTTCCAATGTGAGGGATTCTTATGTCAAGAATCTTGGACAGGAGTTTGCTCTGTCCGATGTTGTCAAGGCAAAAGTCATAAACACCCAGAATATGCGTCTTAGCACATCTGAAAAATCACTTGGTGTGATGAAGGCATACTGTTCAAGATGCAGGACTGTCCTTGAGATGGACGGGAACAGGTTAAAATGTCCGGCATGCGGGCGCACCGAGAAGAGGAAGATTTCCTCGGACTACGGGACAGGTATTGTCTAGTACTACTCTGATACTACTAATAATCAATTTCAGGTGAGATAAAAATGGAATTAAAAATCATTGACAAAACCGATGATGAGATGCATCTTGAGATCAAAGGTGAGACACATACTCTTCTCAATATGCTCAAATCGGCTCTCCTTGATGACACGAGGGTGCAGATAGCAACCTATGATATGAAACATGTATCTATCAGTGATCCGGTACTTTTTGTTAAAACAGATGGTACCGACCCGATTGAGGTTGTAAAAGACGCACTGAAGAGCCTGGTTTCCCAGTGTGATGAGTTCATTTCGGTTTTTACCAGTGCGGTTAATGCATAAATTGAAATAGACACTACATGTGTGCCTTCCTGTTCTTCAGGAGGGAATCTATTTTTCCAGTATTCTGAGGTGTTATTGTTATGCTGGGGTATGGTCTAATATGTGATTAGCACTATATTCAGGAAGGGAGATTACTATGAAAGTGGTTGCTTTTAACGGGAGTCCGAGGAAGGACGGTAACACTTCTATGCTTGTGAATTATGTATTCGAGGAGCTTGCAAAGGAAGGAATTGAGACCGAACTGGTGAATATCACGGGTGAAAAACTCCGGGGCTGTACGGCCTGCATGAAATGCTTTGAGCGAAAGGACAAAAAATGCATATTCGATGATGATTCCGTGAACAAATGGATAGCTAAGATGGAAGAAGCGGATGGAATTATACTGGCATCACCTACTTATTTCACAGATGTCACAGCCGAGATGAAGGCACTTCTGGACAGGGCCGGTTTTGTTTCCAAGGCCAACGACGATATGTTTGCCAGGAAGACCGGGGCTGCTGTTGTGGCTGTTCGCAGGGCGGGCTCTATTCATGTATACGATACGCTGAATCATTTCTTTGGCATAAACGAGATGATAGTTCCGGGTTCAAGCTACTGGAATGTTGGTGTAGGTCTTGCCAAGGGTGATGTTGCAGGCGATGAAGAAGGGATACAAACCATGCGCAATCTTGGCAGTAATATGGCATGGCTCATGAAAAAGATATATGGATAATTTTTAATGAATGTTCTTAATTAGTATTATGTTCAGTTTTATGGATTATTATAGATTTAAGCGGTGAAGATATGGTACTTGATGACGCAGCACTTAAGAAATTTGGTTTTATCAGACGCGAGCCCAAGGATGCGATTAACATCGATCCTTTACAGACAGGCGGCAAACTTACCGAAGAGGGACGTCAGACTCTTCTTGAATGGGGAGACGGCTATTCAGTCTGTGATTTCTGTGGCGGGGTGCTGGATCTTATCAAGAAGCCCCCGGTTGAGGAATTTGTGCATAATGCCCTGCCGGAGTTTTTGAATACGGATGAGGTGAGAGTCACCCACGGGGCCAGGGAGTCTAAGTTTGCTGTGATGCATTCTATGGCAAAGGAAGGTGACTATGTAGTACTTGATGAGCTTGCCCACTATTCTTCATATGTTGCCGCACAGCGTGCAGGGCTTAACATAAGGACCGTCCCTCACAGCGGCAGCCCGGAATATAAAACGGATGAAGAGGGGTATGCTACTGTGATTGAGGATATTATACGGGAAACCGGTAAGGCACCTGCACTTGCACAGGTGACCTATCCCGATGGTAGCTATGGAAACCTCGCAGATGTAAAAAGGATATCCGACCTTTGCCACAGGTATGATGTACCCCTGATGGTTAACGGTGCTTATTCCGTGGGAAGGATGCCCATTGATGCTAAAAAGATGGGAGCTGATTTTATTGTAGGAAGCGGGCACAAGTCCATGGCTTCTTCCGGTCCGATAGGTGTTCTTGGTGTTAAGGAAGAGTATGCAGACATCGTATTCAAGAAATCTCCTACCCACAAGAAAAAGGAAATCGAGCTTCTGGGCTGTACTGTCAGGGGAGCTCCCCTTATGACTATGATAGCATCTTTTCCACATGTGGTGCAACGCACGAACAAGTGGTATGATGAAGTTGCAGATGCCCGCTGGTTCTCTTCAAGGCTTGAAGACCTCGGGATCATGCAGATGGGAGCTAAGCCTCACGACCATGACCTGATGTTCTTTGAAGCCCCGGTATTGTATGAGATTTCACAGACTGCCAAGAAAGGTCGCTATTTCCTGTACAGAGAGCTGAAACAGAGGAACATCCACGGTATTAAATCGGGACTTACTAAGTATTTCAAGCTCAGTACCTTCCAAGTGGGAAGGGAAAACTTAATGTATATTGCTGACTCCTTCGAGGAAATAATTGACAAACACCAGAAGACGGGATAAGGCCCTTCTGTTTACTGGCTCTCATAATGTAGGGAGCCTTTTGACCACGCAAAAAGTAATCAGATATGCCCATTAAGAAACTACTCCGAAGTAACCCCACCGATAAAGCATCAAATGAAGTAAAAGATAAGGTAAGAATATTTAACAGAGATTTTGGCAGGTTGTTGCTAATTTTCCTTTTTGGAATCCTGCCACTTGAAGCTGTGATTATTGCAAGCAGTCGGGAACTAATAATGGTTCCCAGTCTTGTTCTTGTATTCCTGGAAGCTATTGTCATCGTATTGATTTCCTATACGCTGGCAACTGTTTTTATCAGACTGACCGTTTACCTTGTCCCCGACCGTTTAGGAGACGCAGGTGAGCAGGAAGAAAAGATCCTGTTCAGCAAGATGTACACGTCTTTTATTTACTCAATTGCAATACTTATTGCATTCTGGCAGCTTGGACTGGATATACAAAACATAGCTATATTCCTTGGTTTGATTACCACCGGCTTTGCCTTTGCGCTCAGGGATATTATTTTCTCCTATTTCGCATGGTTCATACTGCTGACAAAGAAACCTTTCAAGATAGGCGACTATATTGAAGTAGGCGATGAACAGGGAATTGTAAAACACGTAGGACTCTTCTACGTTGTGGTAGACCCGTACCCCCGCGTCTATAGCGATTTCTATAAGATTCCGAACAAGACCTTCCTTGAAAAGACCATAAGAAATCATGGAAGAGGTAAGTTCAAGCTGAGCTTTGACCTCTACCTGCAAGAGATTCCCACATACCTCGATGAAAGGGTAGAGAACATCAGGGAGAAAGCCAGGATAGTCGGCCACGGAGATGCACATTTCCACCTGGGTTGCGACAAGGATGGAGTGAAGTTGATCACCGAGTACAAAGCAACTTTCGAAGCAAGGGATAAGACAAGGCACCAACTCATCAACATTATTCTTGAAGAACTCGGATTTACAGGAGCATGCGATGTTGCCAGTGTCCACGAAAGCAAAAGTGTAAGGTATTCGATCTGAATCTCTAAATAGACACAGGAAGCCCGATATCCGTTACCATAAAGCCTATAATCCTGAAAGTTGTACTCTTTTTATTATTTTCTGTGCGGCTGTGGTTTAGCGGTATGACAGAGGCTTCCCAAGCCTTTAACTCGGGTTCGAATCCCGGCAGCCGCATTTTTTTGTGGAGTAATAGTAATAACCAAAAAATGCAACGGTGATAAAAATAATACTTGTAATATCCACTGAAAGAGCAAAAAATAGAAATCCCTTATTATGATAAATAAAGCTGTCCAATAGTAATATTAATTGTTTAATGCTACCAGAACTGAAAACATTGTTTAGTTTGTGAGTAGATTACTGGATCTTTGACTATCATTCGTCTCTATTTCGATAATCCCAATATTATTCCAAGACGTTAATTTTTGTACTCCCTTTTCATTCAATACTATTACATGTTTGTTAAATACATCTTTAATATGTCCATTAAGTGACCCGGAAGATGTTTTGATATTAACATAAGGATAACCTCTTGAGTAGTAATTTATAATTTTACTTTTCCCCTCTCCTAAAAAAGCAAAACTACTTCTGCATAAAATAATTGAAGACAATAAACTTACCAATAAACTAAATATAAAAATAAGAGCCAAGTAATTCCAATTAGGTGGAAGAATGCTTTTTGTATGTAAGTAAAGCTGCATAAAATATTGGAATGAAAACTTAAAGCTTAGTCCACTATCAGTGTTCAAAGTTACGTATAAATAAACCCAAATAATGTAATTACTCATTAAGAACATGCCAATTAAAAATGATGGCAAGTATAAGAAAAATTTAGATTCCAATGTTAATAACATTTGGTTATTAAAAGTAGGTTTAGTCTTTCCTGCAAAATTGAATATTTTGTACTGAAATTTCTGAATAGCTTTACCTAAGCGCTTCTTTTTAACTACATATGATTTAATAATATATTTTGTATCCAAACACTCTCTTAAGTAAAATAATACCATTGTACAAAGAAACAAAGGTAAAACTACAATGTTTAAATACGTGCTCAATAGCAACTCTTTATTTATATCTATAGTTGGATCAATATCAAAAAATAAAATAGAATTTGATAAACTGTCAGATTGCAAAATAAAAACAAAGACAAGTGTAACAAAAATAAGTACAATAAGTATGTAAATAGCTCCAAACATCATTCCTAATGATATCATTAAAGGAAATGTGTATTTATGATCGTCTAAAAGTCTTATTTTTGAAAATGTTTGCCTGATATAATAATTTGATTTGATAATCTTAAGATATTGATTTTTCTCATTTCTATCAATTTTTTTGTTGAATGATATAGCAGCAGGGGCTATGATAGAAACACCTGTAAGGGCAACTAACAATTTAACAATAACATCTATGAAAAAATCAATTAATGGTTCATTAGTTATTAACACGCTTTGAAAAGACATTGTTCCTTACACCAATAGATTATTAATATGTTTACTTCTTTCAAATAGTTTTCCAGATATTATTATATCAGTATTTTTGCAGCTCGAATATTCAAATTCAAGCCTTCTGTTCCCTTTATTCTTTTCTGCATATTCCCTAATGTAGTCTTTGTAACTCCCAATTCTTTTGCTTCAGATAGAGATAAGTAAGAATTCTCTGCATTTCCTTCTCTTTGTTAATGAATTCCTGTACCTTCCTTACATCAAGAGCTTGCTCATCAATGTTACTTGCTCCTTCCCGATATAGATAATAGAATCAGCATGACCTGCTTTCTTTCAAGTACTCTTGTCTCCCCACTAAACTTAGATTCAGGATGATTAACATACTGAACAATTGTTTTATTCAATTGCTCGTAGCAATAAGAACATTCTTTGACTTCCCCGATTTCATAATCAATGAAAGGTTCGTAAACTATGCTTTGCAGATCACTGAAATATGGAGCCAGAGATTTAACAGATTTGCAATTATCCTCTATTGTCCGGAATCCAACAAGATAAAAATTAAGAGGTTTTATTTGCAGTTTCAACCTCAGATTATTCATCCAATGATTTCATCAACGCATAGAAGTACTGCGAATCATGCGTAGTATACAACTTATACCATGCTTCAAGTGTCTCTGGAGAAAAAACATCAAGCTCTTTTAGAACCTTGCGTGCGAATTCCACAGGGGCAATTCCTGAAGCGGTTATGAGTTTGTCACCGAGGGCGGCATCCTCCAGGCGATAGAATTCTTCCCCGGTGTAAGCAGGACAGACCGATTTTAAAAATTCAAGATCATTACTGGTGTGAAGTCTGTTATTTAGCAGTCCTGCCCTGGCAAGTCCTATTGTAGCACCGCATATGGCTGCCACAAGAATATCCGCATTCAGGAACTCTTTTACTTTTTCTATCAATGGATCATGGATATCCTCTAGCCATGTATCGCCACCCGGAAGGATCAATAAATCGGCATTATCAGTTGTTAACTCATCAATACTCAGGTCTGGAATAATCTTTACTCCACCCATAGTGATAACAGGCTCTTTTGTAATGCTTACCGTTTTTACAGTATACTTTTCAGTATCCTTCTTGAAAGCACGGCCGGTATTCAGTTCAGCTATCAGAAATCCCGGCTCCCAGTCAGCCATTGTATCCAACACATAAAGATAAGCTATTTTAGTCATGAATTTTCTCTCTATATGAATTGTTTAATTCCGATTTGAGTCAACCCAATAAATAAGTAATCACTTTCCAAGAGAATGAAGGACAGATTACTTTTTTACAGTACAAAATACTGAATTCTAAAACCGATTTCTATGCTGTTGCTAACAAATTTTCCAAAATTTGTTTGCCTATCAGCATATCCTGACAATTAATTGTTTGCAGGAGTTGGTCAATAGGAATTCCTCCTCTCCTGCAGAATCAATTATCCCATTGCCATTCTTTTTTCTGCCATCTGAATTAGCGCTGAACGTATCAATTGTGAGACTTTCTCATCCATAACATCGTCTGCATTTTCCATATAAAGGATATCGGGTTGCAGCATATCGAGCAATATTCGGTATGCTGGGTCACATTTTCTTTCAAGGTCAAATGTTTCACGCAAAATATCGATATCCATCTGAATGGCCTTCTGGAGAGAATCAGGCAGGAATTTTGATATTGCATTCTGATCCAGGTATCCGAATACGAATTCGATATCCGATCGAAGTGAAGGGAAATATTCATTGAGTAACCGCTCACATGCCTCATCTCCCAGTTTTCTTCTGACATCCATTATTGCTGATCCCGTACCAATGATCTCAGGCGGAATTCCCATTGAATAAAGGGCACCAGTGAACTTTATTGCGCGTGGCAGGCCCATATTCTCCGTAGACATGCTCTCTTTCAGCTCCTTTCTGATATCGCTACGGCATAACTTGTATACACCTGTGATGTCAGGTACATCTCTCGAATAGCCCGTACTTCCATCACGCATCAGACGATCGCGCTGACGGGGAAGAAGATCAGCAATACGATTTATGGATGATGAAAACTGCCTTATTGCCCTGTTATATCTGGCACCGAATATTCCTATAATATTTACGATCTCTTCTTTCTCAGTGATGCTGAATACCCTGGGAGGTTTCGATAATCCTGATTTCGCTTTTCTGACAAGCTTTGCCGCATCCCCCTTATCATGGTTATACCGGATAGCTGATTGTAATGTTACAGTGTCGATACCCCTGTATTCTTCCAGAAATTTATCCGCATTGTCAAGGGTTAAATGTCCCCTGAAAGGCAATGTGCCGGCACCCAATATGATCCCTATGTCCTTTCCTGACTCCATTTCCAGTTCACCAAGGCTACTAATGGCATATTTGCATGAAAGAGTACTTGCAACATGTCCAAAAGAAAGTGCAGAATCGGATTTTCCTATAAATACTCTATATTTCTCCGGAGATGCATCAACTAGTTCCTGACAGGCACCCATGGTCTTGCCTATTATGCTTTCTGCGTTCAGCAGACCCGGAACATCCTCAAGCAGCGGTATTATGCTAGGTGCTTTCATTTCGAATTTGAACTCTTTTTTTGCAAGTTCACTTACATCTATCATATGCTGCTGTGCTTCTACGATTTCCTGAACATTACTTGTCATGGGATGCACTAATTCGGTTATTGCCTGGAAGTCAGAGTGTTGATGTACATTGTAATTTGCCTCGGCAATAGACATCATAACCATAAGCTGCCTGAACCGGTTTTCATGAAGTGCACTGGGAGCTCTGGGTGTGATAAAAACGTCTTTTCCGGGAATTATATCTGCTTCATGCATAAATTTTGAGACTATCTGGACGTTTTGATGATATGGTGTCGTCTTACCTTCATAGTCAGGCATGTATTCATCACATCCATATTGCATGACTGCCTCCAACGCCTCGTCGAGTTCTTCCTGAGTAGATATATATTTTGATACAGAATCCGGATGTTGCGTGCATATTACCTTTGGAAAATCACTATTCATGCTCATTGTAAACCTCTATGTTTCATTAATGGTTTACATTTGAGATAAATGTTTCCTTATACAGCTTTTTTGCATCATCATTTTTTTGAAGCATGATTTGATTGTAAAAAAAGAAGAGAACAGTATCCGGATCTTGTATGTGTAAGTCAAAAAAATGGAAGATTCAACCAATAAATAAGTAATCAATTTTCAAGAAAATGAAGGAAAGGATTTCTTGTATACTTTCAGAATAAGTTTTATTTTTAAAAATTGATTAAGCATAGATTTCCTTGTGATATTCTTTAATAAAGCAGGATACGAAATTACTTGAAATAGCACCTGGATACGACATTAAACGCAATTCCACTTCCTTGCCTCCTTCGTACAAGGGCGGTTGGACATATTCCCAGTCATTAAAATGAAAACCCAAACGCTGGTAAAATGCAATTCTGCGCTGGTTTATTTCTGAATTGGGTAATTCAACTTCCAGCAAAATAGTCTTCGGATGCTGTTGAATAAAATTTTCCAAAATTTCTTTTCCTATCCCCTGTCCTCTCAATTCGGATAATGTTGCTATGTGCTCAATAAAACAAAGTTCAGCAAAATCCCACCAAAGAATAAAACCGGCAAAAC
The DNA here is from genome assembly GCF_045291185.1 of Methanolobus sp. ZRKC2. Taxonomy (NCBI): domain Archaea; kingdom Methanobacteriati; phylum Methanobacteriota; class Methanomicrobia; order Methanosarcinales; family Methanosarcinaceae; genus Methanolobus; species Methanolobus sp. ZRKC2. The sequence continues at coordinate 2,289,189 of NZ_CP146980.1, forward strand.
CATCCTTAACAGTAACTACCTCAAAATGGTACTCTTTTCTTTGCAGAAGCTTCTTTTGCACATCCGGGCTTCTTTTTTCATCAGGAGGGAAAGCTTCTTCGTACAACTGCCGGACCTGTTTAAAATACCTGTGAGAAGTACTGTTAATCTGAATCAGTTTCAGTGTCATCTTTACTCTTTATATTTTGTCTGATGTCCTCTGAATCCTGCCTCTTAGCAGAATACTTCCACATCATATAATGATTTAGTGTTATTTTATTGCAATAGGATATTTATTTATGCAAGAGCCCAAATAAAAATATACTTGAATTGATAAAATTGGAGGATAGTTAATGAGTGGAATATTAGAATCTGCAAGACAGTTCTATGATGCATGTGAAACTGGAAAGGGATGGGAAGGCTGTAAGCAGTACTGTCATCCTGATGCGACATTTTCTGCCCAGGCAGAAGCACTTGATGGAATAGACACATTGGAAGGCTACACCGAATGGATGAAGAACTTACTGATTCCAATACCAGATGGACATTATGAGCTACTTTTCCTTGGGGCTGATGAGGAAAGTAACAGGGTCACAGCATGTGCCGCGTTCCACGGAACACAGACCGGTCCCGGTGGTCCGGTGCCGCCAACAGGAAAAACTGCAGCAGCAGACTATGTTTACCTGATAGAATTCGATAACGGTCTGATCAGCCATATGACTAAAATCTGGAACGATACGATAACCCTCCGGCAGCTCGATTGGGCCTGAATTTTCTTCTGCCTGTTTTATCGGATCTTAAGAGAGATACAACCCTTTTTCCATTTTTTATAATTCCCTACTAAGTCTTCTATGCCACATTTCCAATCTCTCTCAATAATGAACCCGAATGCTCCTTGAGATCACAATCAAGGCTGTGTTAACTTGGATTAATCCCATGTAAAATCCAACATGACAATCAGAACCAACTGGATAAATAGCTCTCAGGCAACTCTGCCCTATTAGCCAGCAAATGAATGCTTTCAGAAATAAAAATAAAAACAAAAAAAGATTTGATCAAATGATCAACGAATTTTAATCCTGGATCTTCTTCAACAGCCATGCCATGTTCTGTCCGAGGGTTTGCATGGTCCGCAATCCTTCCTCATCAGACTCGACATCTCCCGGTGCAAGCCCCATCCCCATATTCCAGTAGCTTGACCCTGGAATAATCATCTGGTTGATCGTGAATAAATGATTGATAGAGTCAAATGCATGAATTGAGCCTGCTCTTCTGACAGCTACAACGGCTGCTCCGACCTTGCGCTTGAAAAGTACATCGTTTGCAAGGGAAACAAAACCGGCCCTGTCGATCAGGGCTTTAGTTTCCGTATTCAGGTCGGCAAAATATGTAGGAGTTGCAATGATTATTCCATCAGCTTCAATCATTTTCTCAATATACTCATTTATCATGTCATTCTTGATGACACAGCGTTTGTCCTTGTTCTCCCAACATTTCATGCAGGCAATGCATCCCCTTACAGGATTGCCACCGAGCTGAACAAGTTCTGTTTTGATCCCTTCTTTCTCAAGTTCTGAAAATATATTACCTATGAGCTTTGCTGTATTCCCGTCTTTTCTGGGACTTCCGTTGAATGCTACGACTTTCATTTTATCCTTCCGGCAATTTGTGGGAAATGTATCTCCAGCAAATTGTATTAAATACTATCAAATAGATACTGATGTACAAATACTCCATACAAACATTCTGCATAGCTACTAACAAAAAGTATACTGGATGAGATCATGGTAATCGATAAGAAACTTATCAACATCAGGAATAACAAGGAATACCACTGTCCTGTGGAAGCAACCCTTGATGTAATTGGTGGGAAGTGGAAGCCTCTAATCCTCTGGAAGTTGAAAGAAGTAGAGGTCATACGTTATAACAAGCTGCAACAGAATCTCCATGGTGTTTCTCCGAGAATGCTGACAAAACAGTTAAGGGAGCTTGAAGAGGATGGCCTGATAAATCGTAAGATGTATCCGGAAATTCCTCCGAAAGTCGAATATTCATTAACCGAATTTGGTAAGACCGTTGCTCCCATACTTGAGGCACTTTGTGACTGGGGCAGTGAATACCTGGGAAGGCAGTGTACACTTGGGCAGGATGAATAACGCATTTCAGCGGCAATATTTTCAAAATCATTTTGATTAATGAACCAGGTTATACAACTCTAATCATCACAAATGCGTTCCATAAATAACCGTATACCCCAGTTTGTCAGTACTTAATTTGATATTCTTCATGTATTTGGCAGCATCGTCAGTTAATTATATATACTACTTTTTGCAACTTTGAATTATTACTAAAAGATACGAGAGTTATGAAATGAATACACTTGATCAAAAAGTCATAGAAATGGGGGAAGAAATTTTTCGTCTTTATGGCCTGGATAATCTTTCTGCAAAGATTATTTCAACCCTCTACTTTGAACCTCATGAATTGAGTATGGAAGAGATTGCCGAGAGTACCGGCTACAGTCTCTCCTCCATAAGCTTGAAAATGGGGCCTCTTGAAAACGTATGGGGGGTAAAAAGGATAAAAAAAGCCGGTTCACGTAAGGCTTACTTTTACGTGGAAAAAAATATGAGTAATATTATGATAGAGTTATTCATGAAAGCCTGCGAGATAGAATCAAGGCTTACAGAAAAATATCTTCCTCCCATTATTGAAGAATACAGGGAAAAAGCTGTTGATGAATATGAAATTGAGAGGCTTTCCATTCTTGAAAACTACTGTTCTCAACTTGAAGGGTTTAAACAATTGCTGGAAGTCATGATAGAGCTGCTTCCTGAGATCCAATCAAATGTAGCCAGAGAGAATAAGTAAATTTTCTATTTTTATGTAGGTCTGCATATTTATGGCTCGTAACTTTTTTATATCATTTAAGTTTTAATAATTACTAAAACTTCAAGGTTTTAAAATAAACAGGAGGCATGCGGCAACGTCAATAAAAAACGTTTTTGAAAAAATAGGTGAATTTATAGAAGATAATCCTGTTCCTCTCTTGATTCTATCTGTTTTGCTTATCTTCGTAGCATTTGAAGGAGCAGCAATGATTGAGATGGCTTCGGATACAAGCACGTACGTGGACAAAGATTCAAAAATGTATCAGGACTATGATCATCTTTATCTTGATATCTTCTACACGCAATCTATTGTAATACTGATCGAAAACGGAGATGCCACGGATCTAGAAGTTGTGCAGGCTATTGATAGATTAGAGCAGCTTGTGGGTCCGGTAGACGGTGTTGTTCAAACTACAAGTATTGCTTCTGTACTGAAGCAGACTAACTATGATTATTACAACAAAGATACACTCCCTTCAAGTAACAACGAAATCGATCATCTTTTATCCTTGTATACTTCCAAACAGGTGCTTCCTGACAACACGCACACATTCGTATTCATTGAAGTAGACGGTGACATAAGTTATGAGAAGCTCAGGGAAATCCTGCGCATTGTCGAAGAATCGGTCACCTTTGCAGTCTTTCCGGCCGGCTATGATGTCATTGTCACAGGTGATGCCGATTTCAATATCGAAATGGAAGATGAGATGAATGAAAGTATATCTTTCCTGATGATGATTTCCATTCTTCTCATGGTAATTGCGCTCTACATAGTCTTCAGGCACGTAAGATGGAGATTGCTGCCTATTGTAATTGTCATGTTCGGTGTAATCTATACTTTCGGCATGATGGGCTTCCTCGATATTCCTATGACAATGGTTTCGATGGCAGCATTCCCTATTCTGATAGGACTTGGTATTGATTATGCCATTCAGTTCCACAACCGTATTGAAGAGGAACTTGAAAAGGGTGAATCAAGTGCTGAAGCAGTTATTGAGACTGTAAAGCACACAGGTCCTGCGGTCCTGATTGCTTTGCTTATAACCTCAATGGGATTTGTTTCCCTTTTTACCTCAACAGTACCGATGATACAGGACTTCGGGAAACTTCTTTTGATAGGAGTCGCAATGTGTTTCCTTGCATCATTGTTTGTTGGAGTCACCCTTATTTACAAGCTTGATACTATCTCGAAAAATGGTTTTTTCACGAAGATATCTTCCCTTCTTCCCAAACGAAAGAAGACAAAAAGAGAATATGCTCCTGATAAATTCGAAAAATTCCTTGAAAGTTCAACGAGATTCACATTAAAACATCCTGTTTCAATTGTTGCCTTTGCGGGTTTTCTTTGTTTTGCAGGTGTTTATGCTGACCAGATGGTTCCCATTGAGGCAGACACTAAGACTTTTGTTCCTCTCGACATGAAAGCCCTGCTTGAATGGGAACATATGGGAAGCATCATGGATGGTGGATCTACACACGTTGACCTGCTCATTAAAGTCGAGGACGCATCAGATCCGGCTGTGATAGAGTGGATTGATGAGTTTACCGAATACGAAGTTGAAAGGCGCGATAATGTGTATGCGTCCGATGGTATTCACAGCGCCCTGAAACTTTACAACAATGAAGTTCTTCCGACTAAGGACTCCGAGATAGAAGCTCTCTATGCCATTATTCCGGAATCACAGATGAAGTGGTATGTTCATGACGACAGCATGCTTCTGGTACAGCTTGACACCGGTAATGCATGGGCTGAACTTGGTATTCAGGGAATGGATGCTCTGGTGGATAATATTGAAGATGATATCTCATGGATGCCACCGCCGCCAGGAGTTTCTGTTACTGTTACAGGTGATATTGTAGTTATGACCGAACTCATTGAAGCGCTGACATCAGGACGTGTTATGATGACATTGACCGGACTGTTCATGGTATTTGGAGGTCTTGTCATCATCTATCGTGACTGGCTCAAAGCGTTTGTACCTGTGGCTACAATGTTTGTGGTAATAGGATGGGCAGGCGGAGTTATGTACTTCACAGATGTTCCCTATACTCCCATGACCGCTACCCTCGGAGCGCTTATACTTGGTGTTGGCTCGGAATATGCAATTCTTATGATGGAACGATATTTCGAAGAAAAGGAGAATGGGGCGTCACCCCACGAAGCTATGGTAACTGCCAGTGGAAAGATCGGTAAAGCCATTATCGCATCCGGTCTGACAACATTGTTCGGTTTCTCTGCGCTGATAGCTTCTCCTTTCGGCCTAAACAGCAATTTCGGTCTTGTGACAGTTATTGATGTCGCACTGGCTTTGTTTGCAAGCTTTGTAGTTTTCCCGCCATTGATAGTCAATCTCGATACATGGCGTGAAAAAAGGAGGGGAATTCCAACCCTGTCTGAAAAGGAGGGAATAGCTTATGATTGATTTCCTGAAAAAATATGGAACTTTGCTAGCCATAGGTCTGGCTTTGTTGCTGATGATGACTCCGGCAGTTCATTCAAAGGAGCTTTTGCGGCCGGTTTCCGAGTTCTCTACCAATTATTACGAGGCTTATGGAGAACCTGATCTCTATGCATCTCTTGTTGGTAATTCTGAATTTGAGCGAGGTGAGGAGTATCTGCTTAATGTCGTTCTGTCAAACCGGGGTGTCCTTCATGGAATGAAATATAGGCAACCTGTTGATTTTGATGAAGAAAATTTGCATGCAGCCTCCCTTAAAGAGCTTGAATATGAAACTTTCAAGACAACTGCAATTGGTATTAAGGCTGAACTTGTCTCTTCTTCGGAGCTTATCGAAGTAGATTCCGGTATGTGCTTGCAGACCCTTGATGAACTGGTGCCGGGAGAACTTCCCGAATCTCCTCTTGTCTACAAAATAGAGGTATCCAAGTATGCTCCCGCCGGAGAATACATGCTTCTTCTGCCTGTGGAATACCAGTACCAGAATGATGTAGAAATGACTGACGGCGGGACGGCGATTCTTGGTCTTCCTGACATTGATCATGTTGTATCCTATAAAAACGTAAACAAGACGCTTATGCTTCCTGTATATGTGAAGCCTGCTCCACGTTTTGAGATTGTCGATGTAACCGGTGAACTGCAATCCGGTTCAAGTTCAATAATCAATGTCACCTATGCGAATGCAGGTGAAATTCCTGCAAATGATACCGTTGCAAGAATTGTTGTGATGAAGCCTCTTTCTTCTTTGAAAAATGAGATATCCATCGGAACACTCTATCCGGGAGAAACGAGAACTGTTTCATTTGAGATAGCTGGTGATTTTGATGCTATTCCTAAAGATTACGCACTGTCCAGTGAGATCAGGTATATTGATGAAAATGATAAGACCAGTCTTTCAGAATCACTCATTGTCGACATACCGCTTGAAGAATCAGGTGGGGCTATTCCAATGCAACTTTTTGTGTACATTGGTATTGTTCTGACTATACTGTATATAGTTTTAAGGTATGTTCAGAGAATGAAATGAACACGTGCTTAGGAGGTAAATTATGAATAAAATGTATAATTTCACGAAAAAAAACCTTGTTATAGTTGTGATTCTGGCAATATCCTTCGTGATGCCTGCAAGTGCTGAGTTTGCCTCTGTTAATGCAGGATTGCCCGAACATTTCAACTTTAACGAAAATTACTATAATGTCTATGGTGGTCCGGATGTCGTGGCCACTCTTGTAGGAGATTCTGAGTTTTCAAGGGGAGATACTATCACCCTGAATATTAACTTGATGAACAAGGGTGTCGTTACAGGATTTGAATCCGATGAAGACGATGTCATAACTGATCTTGAGCAGAAATTGCAGCAGACTGAGATGTCATACGAAGCTCAGAGAACGACTGCTATTGCAATTGTAGCTGTCATGACTTCCCCTGACCCTGGCATAAAGATAAAATCAGGCCCACAGGAAGCCGGAACACTTGCTGCAGGAGAAACTACGGAAGCACCGGTTCAGTTCGTGGTCGAGATGTCCAAAAATGTTGATTCAGGGGAATACCCTTTGCTGTTGAATCTCTATTACGGCTACCAGGAAAACGTTCAGGTTAATGGTGACAATGAAACAGATCTTGGCATAACAAATATGGAAGTAGGTTTGTGGTATGATCTTGGGACTCAGAATGTTACCATTCCGATCTTTGTAGAGGAAGAGGCACGATTTGCAGTAACGGATGTAGCCGGAGAACTTTACCCGAATTCAGAGAACATCATGCATGTGACTTACACGAATACCGGGGATCTCGCTGCAAAAGATGCCATTGTACGCATCAGCCCTGCCGATCCTTTCAGCACGACCGACGACCAGGCATTCATAGGTGATCTAATGCCTGGAGAGAGTTCGGTGGCTGTGTTTAAGATTAAAGCGGATGAAACGGCAGTTCTCAAAGACTATGCCATAAACAGTGAGATAAAGTACGAAGATACTGACGGTCACGACCAAATATCAGATTCTGTGAAAATCAGGACCGCAGTGCTAGCGCCTGCTTCAGCAGATGGCGGATATGGCACGATTATTGCAATTATGCTCATTCTTGCAATAGTTACTGGTGTGGTTCTACTTTACAGGCGACGTGCGGGTGGCAATGGCCCGGAATCAGAAGAATAATTACTTCATTGCCTTTTTTTTATTTTTATCTTTATCTTTTTCAGGATATTATCTCTATATTTTTACCTTCCAACACTAATCCCTGTCATATCGGACATATATAGTCTGAGATACAATCCATATAAGATGGGAATCAACATCAGTATCAATAAACTGAACAATAGGATAACCGGGGAAAGAGTCTCTCCAAAAAATCCGATGGCTGTGGTGACAATTCCCATTGCGATCAAAAGAAAAGATGCAATATTGTATACTCTTTCAAACTCATCGCTGATACTTAAAGTTTGCAGAAGTATCCCTGCAGAAATAAAGACCATGGCAATTGAACCGCTCAGCAGCCAGCGAACTTCGGACGGTACAACCTCACCTTCAATGGAAATGATACTCAAAACACCTACCCCAATTGCGGTAATTCCTATCCAGATTGGCAGATGAATAATATTCCACATCCAAAAGTAACCTATACCGGATTTGATCGGACGTTTTGCTGAAGGCTCAAAATAAATCCACCATAATCCAAATGCCAGTGCCAGGCCTAAAGTACCCAGTAATCCTGTTGTAGTATTCAGATCGTGATGTCGGGACAGACCACTAATAACTGCAACAACTGCTTCTCCAAGGACAATTATTGTGAAAAGTTTGAAACGCTCCCGAAGAGTGGCTGATGCAGGGTCTATGCTTAAGATGTATTCACTTCTTTGTCCGCGACTTATCCAGATGCCGGGTACAAGAAGCATTTGCAGAAGTGCTATTCCCCATATAATAAAACGTAATGGGGTTGGTATGAAAACAGATACAATAAAGAGGATAACTGCAATTGAATAGGTAATGATATATGGGATGGAAAGGAGGCGATGTTTTGGATCATGGACACCAGTACGCCACCACAGAAATGCAAGGAGTGCCAGAAAGGCGGCATAAGAAAATGCAAATCTGTACGAGCTTTCCTCCAGAGCATTGTTGATGAAGACAGTCATTGCAACTAAAATGGCCATTTGAAGAAATACAAAAACGCGTGTTCTAAGATCATCATAACCATGCAGATTGTGATAATAGGCTGCGTTGAGCCATGTCCACCATACGAGAACAAACAAGAAAACAAAAGATTCGAAAGCTGCAAGACTTATATCCTGTGCAAGTAGATGGGCTAACTCCGCAATGATTACAACATAGATCAGATCGTAAAATAGTTCCAGGAAAGTAACATTCCGATCCTCGATTTCCTGTGCGGATCGGGGTGACTGCCACAGACGAGATAATCCTTCTTTGATTATACTACCTCCAAATAGAAACTATTTGGTAGTATCTTCAAAATCGAAGCATTTTTTCAGATTATTTTCATTAAGAATCTCATATTCTTCTTCAGAAACAATATATGTCTTTGTAAATACCATTAATTCATAAAGAACCCGATTTAATCCCCTTCCTTGCTCTGTAAGATGATATTCAGCTTTAAGAGGTGTTGTGCTGACGACTATCTTTTCAATATAACCACATTTTTCCAGGTTTTTGAGTTGGTCCGAAAGAACTTTGCCGCTGATTCTTGGATTCATTTCAAGGAAATCATTGGACTTTTTTTCTCCCATGAACATGTCTTTTAAAATAAGGATTGAACATCGACGCATTAGGGCATCAAATTTTTTTTCAGGGAGTATGTCTTCCTTTTCTTCGCTTATCATCAGGTTACCTACTTATCATCAGGCAAAATAATGTATTTAAGTTACTAAATATTACTCGATACTAGTATCACACTAAGTTACCATATGTTATTCCAACATAAAAGTCTGATAGAAATGAAAATATGGAAATGTAGAACTTGAAAGCTGGAGAAAATGAATTTGTCCATTGGATGACGGTTTGTTCAATGCGACAAGGCGGAGATGAAGCATATCTTGTGTTCATAAGGGACACATATGCGCTGGAATAAAACCAATCGTCGCAGTTACTGTAAATGGCGTAATTTCTGCAAAGTCAATAATAAAGAAAAACATGGAAATTTCTATAAAAAGCATCATCCCTGATGATATCAGGGATATAGTTTTATGTTTTCAGTTGACCCGTAGGTTGATGGCATTACCATATCACATGTGGCAACTGCACCATATTCCGGAGTCATAATAATTCTGACCTCTGTTCTTGGGAGAATGTTCATTCCTGAATCCTTCAGAGGTGCTGCTCCTCCTGAACCGCCTGTGGAATCTACAAGGTACAGATAGTCGTACGCAGTGCCAGCCGTGCTTGTGGTTGAGACATAAACATCAATAAGGTCTCCACTGTTGATGGTTGGTGTTCCTTGAGTAAATGAGCCATCTTCATCCCTTACTTTCTCAGCGATAAAAAAATGTGGAGCATTCGGACTTCCTCTCATGGTAAGTGCTCTTAAATGAGATGTAAGGTCTTCGCTGGCATTGTAATCAGTCATAGCCCCCACACCTGCCTTGTCTTCATTGGCGTACACCAGTTCATTGGTATTGGTTCCATCCGTTATAGTAACTATTACCTGTCCAAGGTCAACAGGTTCACTTGCAGCGTTAAGCCCAATGTTTATCCTGAGAAGGTCAACTGATGCAGAGAGGTTTGAAGCCGAACTTTTTGCACGGATTCCTTCTATATCTCTGATCTGGATGTTCGATGAAGTTTCCTGTGTTGCCTGCTTTCCAGTAGATTGTGCTTTTTGTTGAAGTACTCCGCTCGTCTGGATTAACACCGCACCTGCAACCGCAGCTACCAGCACCATTGCGATAAAAATTATGAGAGTGCCAATCCCTATCTGCGCGCGATCACTCGATTTGACATAAGATTTTTTAACTCTTTTCATTATAACACTCTCAATTTTGTGTTTGTTACAATGTGCATCATTTGAACTTTTTATCTCTTTATTTGTATTATCTATTTATATATAAATATATGGTGGTAGAATTCACTCATTTTCAAGCTCAAATGTTAATTCTAGGCCTGTGAAAATCATAGCCATTCATTATCTTCATATCAATAATTTCCAGTTTATCCGAATTATAGGAAGATTTAGAAACATTGCTCTAATCTCCTGTGTTAACTTGAATTCTTGGATTTCTAAGTCACTTAGTATTTTGAATAGCTTTTAATACGATAATAATTCTTTCAAAAATGTTGCTTTTTAGCACAAAACCTCTATTAAAGCACTTTTGCATAGTTTAGTTTTTATTGTTTTTTTAGAGAATGTTTCTACAAGCAAAACAGTTATATTTGGTTTTTTAATCTATACAGGTGTTTCAAAATCGTGATAAAAACGAAAAACGGGTGAAAAAATATCTATGGGAATCAGTGCTTCTGTCAAAAAGGCGATTCGATATAGTGTGGTTCAGAATATCCTGAAACATTATGAATGTCCGGATACGTGTGGAGCACACTGCTGTAGCAAGGGACAGATACATATGTTCGAGGATGAAGTAGATGTCCTGATAGCCCGGAATCAGAAGAAGGCTGAAAAAATCACAAATGAAGGTTTATCCCCAGGCCTGTATCTGATGAATGCACCCTGTTCTTTTCTCAATGAAACCGGCAGATGTGAAACGTATGATAAAAGACCTACTGTATGTGGCATGTATCCTTTCAAAGTTAACACTTCCGGTAACTCGGTCGGGCTGCAGCCCTGTCCCATCGGTTTTTTGATAATCCGGGATTTTGCTTCATGGGTAGTTGATTCTATTTCAAAGTCAGGGATATCCGAGGAGGAGAAAATCAGGGTCTCTGTAGAATGGCAGAGAAATGTAGATTCCTATGCTGAAGAACTTAATGAGTTTCACTCCAAGCCTGTACTGAAAGAAATGCAGATACCTTTTGAGGAACTGGAAATGCTTTCAATGTTCCTGGCTTCAAAGAATTCCCAAAAAGCAAGTGATATCTCCTCTGCAGAAAACTGAACTCGAAGAAGCTTTTTTGTTTGGGAAACTGCGACTGTTTTTAATTTTATTTGAGTTCGATCCGGCAATATCTTTTCGAAAGGAAGGTGCATTTAAATAATTGCGGGTTCATATTTTTCATTGGGGAGAAGTCTGTGATGTCAGTTACTTGCCCCAGGGAGTGGAAAAATAAAAGTTGGCCAGATAATGTCGAAAGACCCTGTCTCTGTCAGGGAAGACGATTACATGACTCATGCCAGGCAGGTCATGAGAGATAATCTCATGAGAGGTCTTCCTGTTTTGGATGAGGAACAAAGAGTTGTGGGTATCCTGACTGATCAGGATATACTTGAGATCAAATCCAATAAATCCAACGTAACGGTGAGGGGCTATGCAAGAGAGTACCCTGTAATTACACCGGATACGGATATAATGGTGGCTGCCAAGATGTTACTTGAAGCGAAGCAGCACCGTGCGCCTGTTATTTCTTCCTCGGCAGACCGGGATTTAATGGGAATGGTAAGTGAAGCAGATATACTCAGGCATATACAGCCTACGAAGAAATCACCGAAAGCCGTGAAGGATATCATGACAAAATCAGTCGAGACTGCCTATCCCGATGAGAGCATAGCTAAATTGTGGTCAAACATGCTTGAGTGGGACTACACGGGCATACCTGTGGTTTCCCACAAAAAACAGACGATGGGTATAGTTACCCGGAGTGATATCATAAGATCGGGATATGCAAGGATCGGTTCCAGTGACATGCATGGCAGTGGCTCGGGTGATGCGCCAAAGGTGGAGAAGGTGATGTCTACGCCTCTGTATTCGATCTCTCCTGAGGCATCTGTGAGTGAAGCCATTCATACCGTGCTTAAGCACAACATAGGCAGAATAAGTGTCACGAGTGATAACAAACTTGTAGGAATTGCCGACAGGTATGACTTGCTCAAAGCATGCCTGACAGGTACAGGGATTCGTTGATCTCCTGCCTGTGAAAGGTATCGTGTAATGGGCTTTGCCGCATGAATATTTTTTATTGCGGTATGTGACAGTATTTTTAATTAGCTAATCCAGTGAGTGTGGTGTTATAAAGTGAATATACGCGATAAACGTTCCATGGTAAATCAAAAAAATCTAAAGGTACGGGAAAAACAGAATTCCAGTGAAAGGTCCTCCAACAGGAGAAACCCGATGATGTATAGTAGTAATGACATAATTCATTCCGGGCCGGTTGACTTTGATGAAAGAATGGCTGAACATGAGGGTGGCATTATGGCTATCTCCAGCAGGGATGTAGTTACCATACCGCCGACAACAACAATCATTACTGCAATCAGGACTATGAGTGAAAATGACTTCAGGCGCGTTCCTGTGACTAATGCGGGTACAAATAGGCTGGAAGGAATGGTTACATCTGTTGACATCATTGATTTTCTCGGAGGTGGAAGCAAGAATCTACTTGTCGAGAATCATTACAAGGGCAACCTGCTTGCAGCAGTTAATGCATCCGTGAAGGGAATTATGCAGCATGATGTTGCTAGCATCTCGGAAGCTGGAGGCATCGATGAGGCGATCAGCGTAATGTTGGATACTAATAGTGGTGGATTGCCTGTTTTAGATGGTGATGGCCGTGTACTTGCTATTTGCACTGAAAAAGATTTCCTCCGTTTCGCTGAAAGTGTTATAAATACAAAGAAAGTAGCCCACTACATGAGCAGGAAAGTGAAGAATGTCACACCGGATACAAGTATTGGTAACGTTGCAAAGACAATGATAGACAATGGTTTCAGGAGAGTGCCGGTGATGAGGGAGGAGAATATCATGGGAATGGTTACAGCTTCCGATATAATGCACTTCCTGGGTAGCGGGGATGTTTTTCACAGATTAATGACAGGTAATGTCCACGAAGCACTGGATGAGCCTGTGGATTCGCTTATTTCAAAAGAGCTTGTTAATATAAGCATTGATGCAGATATGGGAAATGCTGCACATCTCATGCTGGAGAAAAATATCGGTTCACTACCTGTAATGGACAATGATAAGCTTGCAGGAATCATTACTGAAAGAGATTTCCTGAAAGCGATGTCCGAATGAGGGTGGTTGAATCACCTCTTTTTTTATAAGTTGGTAGCTTATCAGGTACCTGCAAAGTACTTTTTTTACTCACATGATAAATTCATCATTTATCTTGTGATTTTCCGGTTGAAAATTCAACGGCATCAAAAGATAGTTTTTCACGCATACATAGTATAACGTTTGAGTCAGACCTGTCTTGGTAAATTAAACAACGTTTTGGTTAAATAAAAGCAAGCATAAGTATGTCTGTGGGCCAGATAGTGAAATGTTAAAGGCGAGAATGTTCTAATGTAAGTGATTTTTGTATTCCTGGAAGGCAAGGAGTAAGGCACAGGAGATTATTGCCTGTTGGTGCCTGATCTTACATTTACCTCTGAAATTAAATTTCAAAAAGCCTGAAATCGCTTGAGAGTTTTCAGATGTAACAATCAAGGATAGATTCGTTCTATATGGATAAACTCTGTTTGTTTCTGTTTTGCTTTGGCTTGCATTGGAGCAAATATGTGATACATAAGTTCACTATGCAGGATAAGGTGTCTCTTTGGAGATGATCGATAAATGAAGGAATTGCTCTTTGACGTGCTGCTCATGTCAGATACAAGAAAGGATCTGCTTTTATTATTGAAGGATGGTCCGAAAGATGAAGAGACTATTACGGAAAACATGGGTATTGAGAGACGACCATTGGACCTTCAGGCAAAAATATTGGAAGATGAATACCTGATCACCAGAGATGAAGATTCAGGAGGGTCTTACATGTTAACTACCATTGGAAAGTTGCTCGTTGAAGAGATGGAGCCTCTTCTGAAAACCTTTGATGTTCTGGATGCAAATGAAGGTTACTGGGAAAAACACAGGTTGGATTTCCTTCCCCGAAACCTTCTTGAAAGGCTTCAGGAATTGGGACCCTGCACTATAGTAGAACCTCGTTTATCAGAGTACTATGAGTTCGACAAAACATTTCAGGAAAAGTCCCGGGTTTCAAGTTCTTTCTTTATGGTTACAGCCTGTTTTCATCCTATGCTTATATCATTGTTCTCAGAACTGCTGGACCAGAAAGTGGACATATCTGTGATCTTCAGCCACGAATTATTTGAGAAAATGCTATCGGAACAGTACAGCGATTTCAAGTGCCTTGCGGAAAATAAACAGATCCATTTTTATATCTACCAGAAAGACATGCATTTTTTGTCTTTTATGGAAAATGACTATTGTGTTCAATTCATGTTGCTGACAAATGAGAATTATTTCGATAACAAGCAGTCCATGTCATGCAGCCAGAATGCACTTAAATGGGGAAAAGAGTTTTTCGAGCATTACAAGAAGGATTCACTGCAAATTGAGGAAATTTGAAGGTTTAAGTGATCTGTTTGACCCTGTCGTCTTAACTATTTTAAAAACCTGCAAGGTCATGGATATTTCACAAAAATTCTTTGATAAGAATCTTTATGTGAAATGGCTCTCTACATTTAAAGGGGATAGCTATGCATATTTTCTGGAATATTCTTTCTTTTGTTTTTGTGTTATCAGTCTTGTTAGTTGCAGGATGCGTCGAGCAGGATTCGGAAGGAACTGCAGAGGACTGGAGAGATACAGAACTAACTGATGTTGAAACGGGTGAGACTTTCAGGATAAGTGATTTTGAGGGAACTCCGGTTCTGGTTGAAAGCTTTGCCGTCTGGTGTCCAACCTGTCTGGAACAGCAAAAAGAGGTCCAAAAGCTTGAATCCAGTGAAGGTGATGCGATAATACACATATCTCTGGACACAGATCCCAATGAAGATCAGGAGCAAGTAAGGGAGCATTTAAGCAGGAATGGTTTTGAATGGTATTTCGCGATTGCCCCTCCTGAAATGACACGTGATATGATAGATGAGTTTGGTCAGGAAGTTGTGGTGGCTCCAAGTGCTCCTGTGGTACTTGTGTGTGAAAACCAGAGTGCCAGGCTTCTGCCAAGTGGTGTGAAAACTGCAGAGCAGTTGAAAGAAGAGGTGGAAAAAGGGTGTTGAAATGGCAAGTTCTCCCCTGATATTTCTTGCTGATCTTTTCACATCCTTTATACTTGGTTTACTCACTCCTCTTACGGCTGTATGTGTATTACCACTCTATCCTGCCTTTCTTGCATATCTTTCCGGCCAGATGTCCGGAAGAGAAGAAAACAGTAGGCTTCCAATACTCTTCGGACTTCTCATAAGTGCGGGAGTCATAATTTTCATGATTTTACTGGGGCTTGTTTTCACAACGATACTTCAGGTGTCCTTGACAAGGGTTATAGGAATAGTTTCACCGATAGCATTCGGAATACTGTTTATCCTCAGTATACTTCTGATAATCGATGTTGATCTTGGAAAATATATTCCACAAAAAAACATCTCGGATGCCAGCAATCCTTTGATTACGGCTTTTTTATATGGTTTTTTTTTCGGTGCTATAGTTGTTCCCTGCAATCCGGGATTTATTGCTGCTCTTTTTGCAAAGACCCTGACAACGATAGATTTTGCGGGAAATATGCTAAACTTCATAGCCTTTGGGTTGGGGATAAGTTTTCCTTTACTTCTTTTTTCGGTGCTTTCATCTGCAAAGAGTATGAAAATCATAACTTTTCTTGTACTGAATAAAAGGAAGATCAATCTTTTTGCGGGTATAACCATGCTTGTAATTTCAGTCTATTATCTCGTTTTCGTTTTCAGAATACAGGAGAGGATTATATGAAGGTTTCACGGATAGCATTAGGAGTATTTCTTGTTATCTGCATGTTTGTGGTAAGTGGGTATGCACAGGAAAACGGGTCTATTGAAAAGATACCTGAACTTACGGAGATGGAAGAAGAGCAGGGAATAATGGTTACTGAAAGAGGTGTCAAGTACATAGTTAATCCTGAAGATCTCACATCAGGGGGTCCTCCTGTGGATGGGATTCCGTCTATAGACGACCCAAAGTTTGTTACGGTTGAGGAAGCGGATGAATGGATTGAGGATGAGGAGCTGGTGCTCGGTTTCATCCACAATGGCACGAAGAGAGTCTATCCCCTTCAGATTATGGTGTGGCACGAGATCGTCAATGAAGAGATAAATGGAGAACCGATTCTAATTACTTATTGTCCGTTGTGTGGTTCGGGAATTGCATACGAGAGGACAATTGACGGTGAGCCGGTCGAGTTTGGAACGTCCGGAAAGCTGTATAATTCAAATCTTGTGATGTATGACCGGAAGACGAACTCGTACTGGACCCAGATAGGAGGGCAGGCTATTGTAGGTGAGCTTACCGGTATGGAACTGACTCCTCTATCCATAGACACGGTGCCCTGGAGGGAGTGGAAAGCAACACATCCTGATTCAGAGGTATTGAGCCAGGATACTGGTTTTGACAGGCCCTACGGAAGAGACCCTTACGGAAGCTATTACGAGGACAGTTTCGTGCTATTCCCGGTTGAGGAATCAGACAACAGGATACATCCAAAGACCGTTGTTTTCGGTGTAGAGATTAATGATACATTCAAAGCCTACCGCGAGGAAGACCTGATCGAAATGGGTGAAATCGAGGATAATGTCGCAGGAACGGATGTCAAGGTTGAAAGAGATGAAGGCGGGATTGTTACCATAACCAATCTTGATACGGGCGAGGAAATAGTTAAAGAACGTGACTTCTGGTTCGCATGGTACGCTTTCCACCCCGAAACCGAGCTCTATCTTCCCGAGGGCACGGAAATTGAGCCTTTTGAGGAAGAAACCGAGCAGTCAACACCGCTAAGTGCTATGATTGCACTAGTAGCAATTGTAGCTGCATTTTTGGTGATTTTTGGTAAAAGAAGATTCCGGGGTTAAACCCGGAAATTGATTAATGGAAATTAATAGTAGCAGGATTTTTGTGGGTGTGGTCTGATTATCCTGCTGACCAATTATTTCAAATTACAGCAAGCTTTCCAGAATCAGTTATGTTGAAACCGTCGTCATCCTCACATTTTAGATTGAAGCATCACGAACTAATATACTTAAACATATGACAGATATTGAATTGAAAATCTATTTAATTAGATATTTATAATCAAATAATTATTAATAGAATAAACTTATTATGTAAGTTTCGTGATTAAATGGGATTTATAAAAACACTTGGAATTGTATTCATTTTGCTAGCACTGGTAGGTATAATAATGTCTTCTGCCCAGCACTCAGAAGCTGAAAGACAAATCAGGCTCATGGAAGTCTCAAACTCATTTAAGGAAACGCTGGGATCTAGTGGTTATGATGAGAAATTTATCGAAATGATGAAATCTGAAGTAAATAGTGCATATTATATGAGCATTCTTGCATATTTATTGAATGGAGTTCTTGGATATTGTCTTATTCTTATTGACAAAAAATTCGCGATGATTGAAGCTAATAAAAATATCCCAGTGGCCAGATAAAAAATCATTACATTATAAAAGGCGTGTTAAAGAGAACTAAAATTAGTACTCCTTATTGATAATTTTTCGTCATATGAGATTGTCTAAGTAATAAAAATTCGTAATCAATGTCTCAATCCAGTATTTGACGAAGATTGAATTGAGACGGCTTATATTTCCTGTATTTTTTCCACATGAAGTTTAAATGTTAGTCATATACATCCCTGTTTTTAATGACTTCCATCGATGGTGTTGCCTTTTACTTTACTTGTTTTCTAGTAAGCACCCACAGAAATTCAAAATCAGTATCCATTAAAAAAGGATTGAAACAATCATCCAATAACACAACTATGTGGATTAACATATTCAAAATCAAACATCTTAATGCATAAACCAAACAAGTTAATTAAACGACACACAAATAAACTTCTGAGTTATATCATTCTTATAATTTAATAATTTGCTAAGTGATCATATGACTCTAACAGAAATAGGTTGTTGCGGTGCGTATTGCGCTACATGCAAGGAGTGGAAGGAACGAACCTGTAAGGGTTGCAAGATGGGATATGACACTGGTGAGCGGGATCTGAGCAGGGCCAAATGCAAAATAAAAGTATGCTGTATTGGTAAAGGCTTTGTTTCCTGTGCTGATTGTCCTGATATTCAAAAATGCCAGGTAATCAATGATTTCCACAGCAAAAAAAGTTACAAGTATGGCAAATACAAACAGGCCATTGAATTCATTAAACAGAACGGCTATGATGAATTTATGAAGATAGCCGATACGTGGACAAACGCTTATGGCAAGTACAAATGACGGAAACACAGATCGAGCTGGTTACTAAATTGTAAAGGTAGGAATCGGAATGAGATTCGTATGTTCTTTAATAGTTGTGAATGATATTGAAACTTCACGAGATTTCTATGAGAATTTGCTGGGACAGAAAGTGGAATATGATCATGGGGAAAATGTTGTTTTTGAAGGAGGCTTTGCTATCCATTTGAAAGAACATTATAAAAGCCTGCTTGGCCAGGAGCACAGCCGGATATTGAAGAAGTCCAACAATTTCGATCTATACTTTGAAACAGATGATATTGGCGGTATTTTTCACAAGCTCAAAGATACCGGAGTAGATCTGATTCATGATATCAGGGAACAGCCCTGGGGTCAAAGGGTTACCCGCTTCTATGATCCTGACCATCATATTGTAGAGGTCGGAGAAACCATGGAATCTGTTGTTTTACGGTATCATGATTCCGGGATGAGCATAGAAGAAATAAGTGACAGGACTTTCATGCCCGGAAAATTTGTTGAGATGGCAGTCTCAAAAACAGGTTAAAACAGATTAGAATTATTGGCTTTTGTTTTACTAGTAACGTCATCCTCCAAGAGTTATATCCTGTTTTTCATACCATTCAAGAGCTTCATAGAAATGATCGGGTTTGAAATCGGGCCAGTATGCATTAACGACATAAAGGTCTGCATATACGGACTGTACGGGAAGGAACCCGCTCAGCCTTTTTCTTTCACCCCATCGGATAATAAGATCGATCCTGGATATATCCTTTGACCTTAGCTTGTCGATAATTCCTGTTTTTGAGCCCTCATTGTTGTCTATAAGATTTCTCAGGTCCCATTGCCATCCGTAATTAATCAGGAAATTGACTTTGATTCCTCCCTTTCCATATTTTTTCCTTTCAGTGAATGGAAGGAGCTCCTCAGGGAATACCGGTGATTTTGTATCTCCAACCACCAGGATCGCCGAATCCTCCTTAGCTATAAGTTTGACAGCTTCAATGCATGTCTCGGAAAAGGAAATTCTCTGGATAAGACTCCTTTTGGCATTATCCATCGTAAAACCATAGAAAGTAACTTCCTGCACACCGGCGTCCCTGCAAAGCCGGTACATCTCCAATCCGGGGGAAAGGCCGTGTTGGTAACCTTTCTCTTTTGACAATCCTTTACTGACAGCCCATCTGCGGTTACCGTCGGGTATTACTCCCACATGTCTTGGTACTCTTATTTTCAATTCCTCCTTTGGCTGCCCTTCCTGAAGCTGTTTGCATATCTGTGCAATTCCACACAGCCTGATCTATGCCACAAAGTGCATCAAAAAAAAATATCACGGTATTGCAACTTTCTTAGATAGGGTGAGGCGCCATATAAACCACCACGCTTTTGACGCCTCTCTACTTGCGAAGCCAAGATGTCCCCACATCTCCTCAACTCCACTCCCATCTTTCGTTTGTCACTCCCCAAACCCGTAAATAACAATTAGTTATTTTTTTATTTAACCTAACCGTTTTTTACATTTTAATACCATCATAATTTACATAGGAGTAAAAAAAGAGATTCAGAACAATTCTAGGTAACAATGTTACCGACATCAGTTACTTGCTATGGCCTTAATTTTTCTGTATCGAAACAACTGTTTCATGCAAAAAATTCCAAATTCCTTAGAAGTTCTGCTATCATTCCATATTATGCGATAAAGCAGTTTGAACACACAAAATTACATAAAATTATATATGGTAATTGCTACAAAATATATTAAGGACTTTACGATCTTAAACAGAATACCGGGAGTGAGGTAAAAAAATGGAATCAAAATATATCATCTTATTGCTTTTCCTTGCATTTTTGATTGCTATTCTTTTACCTGAATTACCACATGAGTATTCTGAAATTCCCGCTAACCTGACTGAGAATGAAACAGGACCGGTGTCGCTGATGTCAGCACCGGATGATGACAGGGAGGATGATACGGATGAAAGACCCGGTTGGTGGAAACATACCGGCCACAGTCATGTGTCTTATTCTACCTTTTCCGGGCAAGGAAATTCTTCGTCCACCGATATTCCAGCTATTGACATCAGTATACTTCTCAACGGCCAGGATGCCAGTACTTTTCCAGGCCCCGTTTTAATCAAGGGTTCCGAAATCACCGTATCATACGAGATTAGTAATATTGGTGACTTCAGACTCGTTGATGTCCTTGTGATAGATGATGAATTTGGTAATGTGGCGACATATGATTCCCTTGATGTGGGTGAGAGTATAACCTTCAAGCTGGAAGAAATAGTTCGGGAAGGTAACTTCTCAAGTGTTGGAAAGGTAAGTGCACGCCGTGAGAGTAGCCTTAACGTATGTAATGACCAGTCAACTTTCTACTATTTCGGAAAAACAGGGCCAGAGGAAATACCTGAATTTCCTACCTTTTTCGCTCCCAT
The DNA here is from genome assembly GCF_045291185.1 of Methanolobus sp. ZRKC2. Taxonomy (NCBI): domain Archaea; kingdom Methanobacteriati; phylum Methanobacteriota; class Methanomicrobia; order Methanosarcinales; family Methanosarcinaceae; genus Methanolobus; species Methanolobus sp. ZRKC2. The sequence goes on from NZ_CP146980.1 coordinate 2,310,252, forward strand.
CCTGGTGATACTCGGATTGGCATTTATGTTCCAGAGAAAGGGAATGTGATCTGAATATTTTTTTCATCAGGTCAGTTATTTTCTTCCCATCAGCTCTTTATTGCCGGATTCATATCATAAAGTATGGAAGATGAAAAGCAGAGGATATTTATCAAAATGAAGTCACTCCTCTCATCATATGTACCCCCGCTTGTTGTTGCCGTGGATGAGGACGGGCATTATGAAATCAAAGGCAACAAAGATGTCATTGTAGGTAAAAGGAAGGTCAATGGGATATTTTTCGCATCTGTCATAATAAGAAAACACCATGTAGGGTTCTATTTTTTCCCGATATACACCCATAGGGAAAATTTTTCCCATACCCCGGAACATCTAATGAAGCTTCTCAAAGGTAAGTCATGCTTCCATCTCAAAAAATATGATGATGCCGTATTTGAGGCAATAGATCAAATCCTTGTGAAGGGTTTTGGTATATACAAAGAAGATGACTGGCTATGAGTTCTCTCACTTTTGGATAGAAAAGTTCATCCCTGCATACGTTTGTATTCCTTTGCAAGTTCAACGTATTCTGCAGCGTTCTCAGAGATACTTTTGATATCCTCTTCAGTGGCATCCCTTTTCGCTTTTGCAGGAACGCCCATAATGATGCTGTTATCTGGGAACCGCTTTCCTGAAGGAACCAGTGCATTAGCTCCGACGACAGAATTGCTTCCTATATGTGCTCCACTCAGGATCGTGGAGTTCATTCCTATGATTACATTGTTACCAATCGTGCAGCCGTGGAGTACAGCTCCGTGCCCGACGGTCACATCATCTCCTATATCTGCTTTTTCGGAAGAATCGGTATGTATGACAACGTTGTCCTGAATGCTTGTTCTGTTGCCTATGCGTATGCTACCCATATCTCCACGAACAACTGCATTGAACCATATGCTTGAGAAGTCTCCGACTTCAACATCTCCTATTATATCTGAAGAATCTGCTACGAAAGCGCTTTCTGAAATTGAATATTTTTTGTCCTTGAAATCGATTATCATAGTATCACTTTTAGATAATATCCTTGGTTAATTTTGTTGTATTGTATTTAATTTGCTCCATTACTATTTACTTATTCCATCAGGCAACAATGACTCTGCCTGAAAAGATCCAATAGACCCCGATTCCTGCAAGGATGCAATACATCACATACAACCAGCCGTTAACTCCTCCTATATTCAAAGAAAAAATAATGACAAGTACCATTAACTGCGCTGTCCGTACTCTTGCAGGGTCAAGTGGCTCTCCGGTTCTGTCTCCCATACTTTGCAATTCAGAGGAACCAATCATCACTGGCAAGAACAGTATTGATATTGCTATGAGGATCGGATAATCCGATAATGAAAGAGCCGATAGAGTCATATCTTCTGATATCAGGGTAAGGAGAGAAACAATTACTATGATGATTCCTGCAATAAAACCGTGTCTAATTGGAAGTGGCAGCCTGCTATCGGCTATAAGCCCAAGGCCGGTAAGCATGCCGTATATCCAGGACACTTGAAAAGTGAGCAGAATTCCCAGAAAAAGTATTATGAGAATGTCAGGGATACTTGCCATGCTCCCTGTCGTACGGTTAATTGTACGCAGGATCATTATTATCCATAGCATTGGAAGAATGGAATTTGCTCCAAAGAGCAATATAATTATCAATACAAATATTACAGGTACGAATGCAGAGAAAGCGTGGTCCGGGTCCAGCTCTCTTGAAATTGCCCATGTAAGGAAGATTATAAGGCTAACTTCTATACCAGCGAAAAAGGCAATTGTAATCTTTCCTGTGAAAATGTAGTGGTGAGCAGTTGAAGTAAGGAAAATAATTGCCGTAATCAGAACTATCAGAAGGTTGCCTTTGTCGCTCAGGTCAAGAGGACGGGTAAGGGATGTTATTTTGCGTTTATCCATCAGATAACATTGGTAGATTATTGATTTTAAGGCATTCTCTTCCTCATGTCATAATAATGGGAGATACTCTCGAATCTGACACTATTTTCAGACAATCGCATCAGTTAACTACCTGTTGAAAATTCAGAGATGCTTTTATTTGAAGGAGTCTTATGAATTTCCTCTCGGTTTAGGTTAAATAAAAATATACCACTATAGGCTTACATTGGGAATGGGCTTTCAGTACATATTGACTGAGAGGTTCGTATCTTTCCTGATACACGTGGGGTAAATAATTTGAAACGTCTGCAAAAATGTCCGGAGTGTAACTCCCGGTTGGATGATAATGGTAAAGGTATACAGTTTTGTGAAACATGCGGCTATTGGGTCAGAAAAGGAACCGCAAGGCTGGATTCTTCAATGATGATTGTTTGAGGTGGGAAGATGGGACTATTAAAGATTAAGGATCAAAAAAGCAAAATGTGCTCTCGCTGCAAGGAAATACTCAAGAGACAGATGCTTGGTATGAATGTATTTTACTATTGCAGAGGTTGCGGATACCTTGTATCCGACGATTTTGTCTGACCTGTAAAACATAAGCCAAGCCTTCATTAACAGGCTTTGGCCTTTTTTAAATCTTTTCTATTTTATTCTATGCTGTTTAATCATATTTTTGGTATTTTACTGTTTGATAAATAATTGACAAGTTTCATTTTGATGAGATGATGAATTTTTTTGCTATTTCATTATCAGTCATTTTTTAGTCTTTTATCTGTTTTTGTTTTTTGATATTTTGTGATTATGCTACTATGATCCTACGCGAATCAAATTTTTGTCAACAAGCATGCAAACATTCGAAATTTAGTATGAAGCGCCTAACATCTTGTCAGATATTGTATTGTCAAGACTTTTATAGGATATGGATTATTCACTTCGAAACTGACCTGAACGGTCAGACATCATTAATTGGCAAGGACTGGTTCCTGTCAGATAATTGAAAAAGTGAAAAATATGGAAGTTGAAGATATCATTATTTGTGCAATATTTATTGGTTTAATTGCAAGTTTGATTGTCTGCCAGTCGGCCGGAACGATGCCATTTAGTCCGACTGTCATTAAAACTCTGGCTATAAGTGGTGTTTGTGCATACCTTTTCAATAATAGTCCATTATTCTGAGAATTTAATAATAGCTTGTCTTATCCTTTCCTGTCATTAATCGCATATATTGCATGGATATGTCCATTGTCCATAGTTTCACTTCTGAGTAGTTTCAAATCCTTGTGGGAATCTTCTATCTTTCCGAAAAGGCTCAATGCTTCTTTTCCGACGATAACTGGTGAGATTATCAGACTGACTCTGTCTACGAGCCCTTTATCCAGCAAAATGCCGCATAATGTATTGCCGCTGTCAATGACTACCCTTTTGAAATCATATCTTTTTCTGCATATCTCCAGGGCTTTTTTGTAATCTACTTGTTCTTTACCGCTTACAATGTATTCGTAGTTTCTTTCCTGAAGATAGTCGATATATGAACGGGGTGTTTCTTCAGAAACCAATACTACTATATCCCTGCAGTGCTCTGATCTTCTATACACGTGCAACAAGCCTTCAAGAACTCCTTTGCTGTCGACTATTATCCAGTAGGGATTGCAAAATTGGCTATCCCCGTTTTCCTCAATCGGAGGTTTTGTAAAATCCGAACTTTCTTCTTGAGGTATATTTTCTATGAACATTTCAATTCCTGTTTTAGCCGTAACTGACCCCACAAGTGTCGCATCAGGATTGAATGAACTCAGTATTTGGTAATGCAAATCGAGATCAATGTCAAATTCTTTTATTGTCCCATCAAGGCTTATCGTATTATGCATGATTATTTCCGGTAACATGATAATCATTTTTAAGATAGGATGATGTGATTATTAATGTTAGGCATGCATACTGAAAGTATTGATAACACTTTTACGATGCTTGTTTCTCTATCTTTTTTTAATTTGAAAGCTCAAATCACCTCATCATAATGATGATAATTATATATATTAATATAGATATATTTATATAGTATGTTTTAATACTACAGTCTGCAGGTACAAACCTGATGAAACAGGTTGTCTGCAATGATTAATTGCCATATTGGTACGATATGAACCTTATCCGAAACAAAAACGAAAAAAAGGAATGCGGCAAAGTTCATCCCCTCAATCCCTCTAAAAATGTTAACTTTGCCTCCAATCCTTCTTTGCAAAAATGCAAAGTAAGTGGAGTATGAGCGATTAAAAACGGAGTATGAGCGATGGTGGAGTTACATTCCGGTAATGCCGGGATGTATTGGGTTATTGTCAACCATCGGGTTATTGTCAAACAAAAGAATTACCACAAATTCCTCCGCTAAAAAGGTATCATCCTTTTTAGAATGTGGTAATTCTCTTAAGCTTATGGACTAAATTCCAGATACGTAAACAATAGTTAATTTTTTTCCTTATTTTATGACATGAGTTTACAATTTATTCACTTAACTATGCTCATTGTTCAGCTCTTTTGCTTTTTCATACATCCAAATAGCATCTCTTTCCTTTCCCATATTTTCAAGGATATAACCAAGGTTATTCAAAGTGCAGGCAGCATTTCTTTTGCATGACATGTTATCAGGATCAACGTCTAGTATCCGGACATAAACCTTAAGAGCATTTTCATACAATGGTTTTGCTTCCTCAAAATGTCCCTCTTCAAGAATCAAGTAACCGAGGTTGTTCAGTATATATGCAACATTCTCTTGATATGATATATTGGAAGGTTCATGCTCAAGCAGTTGATAGTAGTCATCGAGGGACGATTGAAACATCTGCTCTGCATCTTCCTTATTGTTCATATCTGTCATCAGGGAGGCCAGCCTGCATTTCAGGCTTCCTGTTTTTAACAGTGCTGAAATTTCAGATGATCCGGGAGTATAAAGCTCTGAATGTGCAGAAAGAGCAAAAATAAAATTGTTCTTTGCCTTTTCGAGAGAATTGTTTTCGTAATGCAGGATCGCAAGTTTCTCAAAGGTTTCAGCTCTTTGTTCGCGTATCTGCATATCTGCAATTCCCATATCATTTAAATTAGTTAATGTTTCCAGTAAGTAATTGTAATTGCTGATCTTTCTGTTGGTATCATCGTTTTCTGGAATTGATCGCCTGAATTTTTCCAGTATCCCAATTACATTAGAAATTTCGTATGAGTTCTGGTTCTGGGTTGAAAGCAGGGTACACAATACATCCAGTCCTTCATTGTTACGTCCAACATCAATCATCAGGCATGCAATTTTCTCAAGAAGCCCTACAAGGTTGCGGCGATACTGTATGTTATCCGGTTCACTGTGAAGCAACTCTTCCCTTATTGGAAGTAGCTTTTCGTACCCTTCGAGCAATGCTTCTCTGCTGTCTGCATGTTTAGGTGCTGTTTCCATTTCAGTAAGAATAGCATCAAGCTTCCTTCCGTTTATTTTATTTGCAGGTTTTACTCTGAAAAGTTTCAGATATGCTTCAAGGGTAGCTTCCTGATTTCCCATCTTCGAATGAAGCTCTCCTATGGACAACATAGCAGATGTCATTCTTGCGGAGTAGTCCTCATTGCCGGGTTCACTGGATGAAAGTTCTTCATATATTGCTGCCGTTTCAGAAAGAACAAAGTCTGCATCATCATAATTCTGCTTTTCTATCATAATTTTGCCGATTTTTTCCAGCACAACCGCAATATCAGCTTTAATGAAATTACTCTCAGGATATATGTCTGCAAGTTCTTCGAGCTTACTCAACACGATCCCGTAAATTCGGAGTCTTTCTTCAATGTACTCTGTTTCATCGGCAAAAAGTCCAAGACCCTCAATAAGTGAACATGTGGCTTGACAGTAAGTGTCATCAGTGTCATTTTGAAGTATTATCAGGGCATTATCAACGGCTTTTTCAAGCTCGGAAACAGCTTCCTCTTTTCTGCCTAACTCTGCCAGGACGCCTCCCCTGATATTCTGTGAAAAGGCAACATTCAGCCTGAAGGGAGAGCTGGAAGGATTAATAGTAAGCAGTTTTTCCGATAAGCGTTCTATAAGCTCGTAGCATGCAAGTTTAGCTTCTGATGCCTCTTCTTTCTCCACAAGCTTATTGAGCTCTCCCAGAACAGCAACCGTCCTTGAGTGGATTTCAGGATTTGAAGGCTCTTTTTCAAGTAACTTTTCAAGAAGGTCCAAAGCCTTGACAAGATTGTTCTTTGCGCTCTCTTTGTATTCTTTTATGGCAAAGCAGGATGCGAGTTTGTGCAGAATAGCTACAATTCTTATGTCGTACTCATTTTCATCTTCTCTTTCACTGGAGAGCTTTTCCAGGATATCAAGTGCCTCTTTATAGCTGTCCTTTGAAATCTCTGTCTTATTTTCCAGTGTCATCCTATCCCCATATGCGACAAGGGCTGTGGCCAACCTTTCCATATAGGATTTTTCGGATGGATCCATGCGGACTATCTTTCTGTAAGTATCAATCAGTTGCCTGTATTTTTCTTCAGTATTGCTCAGTTGTCCTGAATCAGTTTCAAGATCAAGGAGATTTCCAAGTATCGTTGCCATCTTGAACTGGAAATTAATATTCTTCTTTGCTTCCTCCGGGCTATCTTCCATTAAATCGTGAGCTTTTTTGAAACTATTTTGTGCTGCTTCGTATTCTCCTTCTTCAGCAAGTAATGCACCCAGATTGTTCAACGTGGAAGCGGCATTTGACCTGTACGCTACATTGTCTTTGTCTTTTTCAATCAGTTTATCATAATTGTTCACTGAGGCTTCATACCTTGCACGTGCCTCTGATCTATCTCCTTTTTTTTCAAGGACTGAGGCGATGTTGCTACATATAGTTGCAAGTTTTTCGGTGGTTTCATATCCTTTCCCGGAGAGCTCAACGACAATTTCTTCTGCTTCTGTGTACCTTTCAACGGCCTCTTCTTCTCTTCCATCTGACAGCAGAAAGTCAGCGTATGTTTGCAGTACGCCTGCAAGTATCTCTGGGGAACCTGCTTCTCTGGCTTCGTTTTCTGCCTCTTCCAGGGCATGGGTTGCATCTGCGTATAACCCCTTCTCAATAAAAGACACCCCTCTGTTCAGGTGCCTGACTGCCATATCTTTTGATCGTTTGGACATAGGATATTTCTCTGAATCTGGTTTCTAGTTAAGCTTCTAATTATTACAGATCAAAACACATTTCACATGGTCTTTATATTTTCTGGCTTCTCCCCTATATCGGGCTTTTTTGTCCAGGTATGATCTGAAAACATATTCTTTAACGACGGCCTGGTAATTACTTTATTCTTTATTATTCTACCTTCGATTTGCTGCTACTGTAGCAAGAGTGTTATCGGAGATGTATCATGCTCCTGCATTCTTAATGGCACCCATAGAAAGTTTCTTCCGTCCCGGGATCATGAGTTCTCTCACAATACAAATCGTCAGGTCTTAATTTCAGTTTCTTTCCACTTAAGATGCAACCTGCATACTTTCTCCTGGTAGAGCAGACAAGTACATTTTCGCTTTTCGGGTATTTGGTAAGTTTTCCAGTAAGTTTTTTCCGGTGTCCATTCTGTTTCTGAATGATACCATTAGCCGTAACTTTTCTCCCCGGAATTTATTATCTGAGTAGCTATTCTACACACTTGCTTTGGAGAGAAAAATGGCATATATTAGTTTACTGTATAATATATCGAATCAAAAAAGTTTTATTCTTGGGGGACAGTAATAGTTCTGGATAAAACATCCGAGGTTGTTGTCATTTGGGGTTGGTTTGTATTTCCTGTTTCGGATTACAAATAAGTAACTATTATTCGTTGTGCGTATATAGTTTGATACCTATCCCCGAGTAACCACTTCACACCACCAAAAACACGATGATGCACATGAAAGCAAAAAGGTATGCTCTAAATTTAGTGTTATTAATTATTGCAACATCGCTCTTTTGTCCTCCTGCTACCAGTCTGGGACAGGATGCAGACTACTTCAATTCAAAGGGCGTTGCTTTAACGAAAAACGGAACTTACGCGGAAGCTCTGGCTTATTATGAACAGGCTCTGGAAACAGATCCTACTTATTATGAAGCAATGGACAATAAGGTTTCCACACTGTTTTTGATGGGAAGATATGAGGATGCTGCAAAGGTCAACGATGAACTTTTGGAAAGATATCCTTCATCCCCTGCGGCATTTTTCAAAAAAGGACTTATACTCTCTGCAACTGGAGATTATGAAAATGCACTAATTTCCTACGACATGTCCTTGGAGTCCCTGGAGGATGGAAACAACCCGGATTATGAAACCGGATTTGATGTGGGCAATCTAATGCTCTCTGAAGGGAATACTGCCGAAACATTAGATGCATCTGCATTTGATTCGAGATCTGCTGCTATCTGGTATCACAAGGCTGCAGCTCTTAAGGCTCTTGGAAGATTTAATGAATCACTTTCGTCCTACGATAAAGTCATTGGAATGAGTTCCGACCATGCAGATAAGCTGCATGAACACGCATTCCGGATGTATGAGAACGAAAGGTACGACAAATCACTTGAGATATATGAAATAGTTCTTGGAATGGAACCCGACAATGCAATGCTCTGGTATGAAAAAGGTCTTGCCCACGATGCAATGGATGACTTTGATAATGCAAGCTACTGTTATGGCAAAGTGACAGAGCTTGATCCTTCCAACAAAGATGCTTTCAGAAATATGGCGCAGGTTCAGGAGAAACTCAACAATTCCGAACTGGCCATACGGTATTACGACCAATTACTTTCTATAGACCCATATGATACGGAAGCTTGGTACGGAATGGCCCTCAACCTGGAGGAAACGGAAAATTATCAGTATGCTTTGAAGGCGTACGACCAGATTCTTGCATATGAATCCCAGAACAAGGAAGTCTGGTCCAGGAAAGGGACACTACTGGACAAACTGGGAAGATATGACGAAGCTATCGAAGCTTATGACAGGGCATTACAACTTGAAGAAGATAGCAATGGTCCGGATTCCGATACCGTATCTACAAGCGCTGTTTTTGCTTCAAGTGTCAACTCCATGGCAGCATATAATGAGATTCCCCAATTCTCTTACGAATCATCTTCACTCTGGTACAACAAAGGTCTTGCTTTTGATCGCTTGGCCAGGTATGAGGAATCAGTCGATGCTTATGACAGAGCACTGGACAAAGAACCCGGCTTTGCCATCGTTTGGTACAAGAAAGCTGTTGCTCTGGATAAGTTGGAACAGTACGATAATGCCGTGGTTGCATATGGACAGGCCCTGAAAGCGGACTCTTCCTGTGCACGTGCCTGGTATGATCAGGGTCAGGCCTATGACAGACTTGGCGAACACAATGATGCTGTCCGATCTTACTCAAAGGCCTTGAAAGTTGAACCTAACTTCACGGCAGCCTGGTATGCCAAAGCAGTTGATCTTGATAAAGCAGGAAAATATGAAGAATCCATCACATGTTATGACAGGGTGATCGAACTTCAGCCGAATTCAGGCGAAGCATGGTTCAGAAAAGCTACTGCTCTGGATAACCTTGAAAGATACGATGAAGCTATCGTGTGTTATGAAAAAGTTCTTGAGTTGCAGCCTGGCCATTCTACAGCAAAGTTCCAGTTGAATGCTGACCTTGAAATAATAAATGATGGAGCTCTTTCTGAAGAAATACTTGAGAAAAATACAGGTATTATAGGAACAACCAAAAGTAATGTGCTTTTCCCCAATGCATTGTTCATCTGGAACGATGAAATGCCTCTGGCAACATCCGGTAGTGGTAAGCGAAACGTGGGCAGTAGCGATACACTTGGCGGGACGGTGACCTTTGATGCTGTCTGGGTTGCCAAGGGTAACTTACTGAATGAAATGTCCAGTCCGGAAGATGCGGTTCTTTGCTATGAAAAAGCGATATTGCTTAATAGTGGTTCCAGTACTGCATGGGCCGGAAAAGGTTCTTCACTTGATATGCAGGGCATGTATGTCGAAGCAGTCGAGTCTTACGAAAAGGCGATATCACTAGATCCTGGTAATACGGAAATATGGTATATGAAGGGCATGTCACACTACAATCAAGGGGATGATATGCCTGCAATTGAAGCCTTTGAAAAAGTGCTTGAGAAAGACCCTTCCAATAAAAAGGTCCTCTATTCTAAGGCGTATGCAAGTGACAGGCATGGACTGTATGATGATTCTTTCGAATCATATGATGAGATATTGAAAACAGACCCTCAGAATACCGATGTCTGGTACAGGAGAGGATTTGCAGCCTATCATGTGGCCAGATATGAAGATTCACTGGAGTCATTCGAACATGTCCTGAAATATGATCCGGTAAATACAACCGTGCTTATGTTCCAGGGACAGGCGTCCGATGAGCTGGGCGATTACGATGCAGCAATTGGTTATTATGATCGTATAGTTGAACAGAAGCCACAAGATACTGCTGTCCTGTTCAAGCTAGGTCTTGCACACGAAAACAAAGGTGATTACGAAAAGGCCATTGAGACTTACGATCGGATCACAACTCTTGAATCCGGTAACGTTGAAGCCTGGAATAAGAAAGGGTTTGCATATTATCTAAAGGGTGACATGGCGACTGCATCCAGCATGTTTGACAAGTCCATTTCCCTTGATCCACGCAATGCACCAGCCTATTATTACAAGGGTACGCTTGCGTATATGCTCAGTAGTCCTTCCGGAGCTATCTACAATTTTGATAAGGCTCTGGAGCTGGATCCTGACTGTATCACTGCCCTGTACAATAAAGGTTTCATCCTGAACGTAAAGGGAGATGTGGGAGGTGCTATTGAGAGCTATGACAGGGCACTGGCACTGGATCCGAATTGTGCTTCGGTACTCTATAATAAAGAGTTCGCTCTTTATCGATTGGGTAAATCTACAAGTGCAGAGACGGTACACAATAAATTGCAGTCAGTTGACCCTGGGTTTGCAGAATCTCTGCAGGATCGAGGTACGGCATTCTTCCTCCCGAACACTTATAACGAGACACTTGATTACAAGCTTCCTGAGAGATGGTATGAAGGTGAGCAGGAAGAAGTGATTCCGGTAAATGAAACGTACACTGCACAGGGCTAAATTCAAAATATGAGGCTATGAAATCGCAATCTTTATTGTGCATAGCCTTCATTTCTCTTTTATGCTAAGCTCACTGATTTTTGATATGGATGGCGTACTGCTGGACTCCATGCCATCTCATGCAGATGCCTGGGTTCAGGTATGCGATGAATGGGGTATACACATTACCCGGGACGACGTCTATGAAATCGAAGGTGCGAATCACTTTCAGGGACTTCAGTGGCTTTTCAACAGGGTCGACAGGGAAATCAAAGCTGAACATTATGATATGATACTGAAGAGAAAAGTAGAGATATTTTCAGGCCTGGGAGATGTGAAACCATTTGATGGCATGGATGATTGTCTCAAGGAATTGAAGGGATCTTTCAGGCTCGCCCTTGTCACAGGTTCTGAAAGGGTCACAGTGAATCGTTTGCTTAATGAGTTCTTCCCGAACATATTCGAAGTTGTTGTCTGTGGCGATGATATACTTAAGGGAAAACCTTCTCCTGAACCTTATATCAAAGCTGTGGATATGCTGGGTATAGAAAAAGATGAATGCATGGTTATCGAAAATGCTCCAATGGGTGTGGAGTCTGCAAAAAGAGCCGGACTCTACTGCATAGGAGTACCCACTTATGTCTCTGCAGAGAAGCTATCGGATGCAGATGTTGTTTTACAGGATCATTTGTCTCTTCCCGGCTATCTGTTAGAAATGATTTCCTGTTGATTTTCGTAAGATATTAAAGCTGAGTCCTCCAATACTTATGTATGACCAATAAAACCGATTCAAAGGAAGACCTTCTGGCTGAACTGGGAAAACTGAAAGAAAGTTTCAGTAAAACTCCAAGCATGGACAATCTCTACCAGATAGCTCTTGTCTATCATGCATTAGGCCAGACAGAGCGTGGCATTGGCTTTTCTGAAGCTTTCCTTATGCAGATCGAAAATGAAAAGGAACGTCTAATCCAGACGGCAATGGTCCTCAGCATGCTTGAAAGAGATGAAGAGGCTATAGAAGTTTTGAAAGGAGCTGAAGGCAAATTCAATGATGATGTTCAACTGAAAAGTTATGAGGGTATGTTGCTTAATAAGCAGAAAAGCTTCGAGGAAGCTTACAGTGTATTTGATGAGTTGCTGGAAAAAAATCCTGAAGATCTGGAATCAATTTCAGGAAAAGTCATTGCCTTATTAGGAGTTAAAAAGTACGACCTGGCAATGAAAGCATACCAGGCATCCATAGGAATAACTCCCAAAGAAGCTCCAAAGTGGCATTTTAAGGGTATGCTTGATGGCCTGATGCAGGAGTATGTTTCTAACATGCAGTCTGATGAGTCCGGAGAAGTCCAGAAAAAGAAAATGTCAGAAAGTTTCAAATTAATTGACACCCTCATCGATAACTTCGGTCCTGATGTCAGGAATTTTTACCGGATGGGTCAACTTGCCGGAAGGGAAGCTTACGGGTTAATGCTGGATGAGAATACTGAACAATGAAGTAATTTAGGCAGTGTCTGTGTTTATCATACTGTCTCTATATTTATATATTTTTTATTAGGATCATTTTTAAAGCCCGAAATTTCATCTCTGGGACAGGTGATTATATGTCTTCATGCATTTCTTCAGTTCCTTTATCTCCGGAAAATTGTTTGCTTCTTCCAGAGCAAAATGCTTCAAAGGCACTTGATGGTTTATCGTTGGATGTTTATTTGATGGAAATGAGAATAAAAAAACTTGAGAAATTTGTGAAAGGAGTTTACGGTTTGTACTTCGCAGGTGAAGCTTTCAGTCTCCTTTATCCTTTTCAGGTTCTCGAAGAACTGAAAATAAAGCATCTTTATGAGAACTATGTGATTCAGGAAATTGAGGTAGTCTGCAAAAAACTGGAAAAAAAAGGTGTTCTTGAAAAGATCTCTTCGGATTTCGGATCTACTTACAGTTACAAAGATGCCGAATGAAGTTAATATGGACAAATCTGTAATTTATATGCTTAAATCTTATACTTTTTACTGATTTACAGTGTTAACTTTCCGCAATGTGTGAATGTGGCATGATGTATATTACAAAAAGGCAAATTGAATTGTCATTGGGGAAAGTTTTATAACACTTTTTCGTCCAAACTTGTGCAATGGAGAAATATGTTGTCAGGTGTTTAGACTGTGGGGAAATACATGATCCCCATTCGCTGAACTGTAAGAATGGTGATGATGCGCTTCTGCGCACCAATTATTCGAGAAAACAGTTACATCCTTCCGAACTTCCCGGTATCTGGCGATATTACGACTGGTTGCCGGTTAATGGTGTAATTGAGGAAGGCTCGGGAAGGACTATTACTTACAAGAGTGAGGGGTTTGCAAGTGAATATGGACTTGAAGACCTTTGGATAGCCTTCAATGGTTACTGGCCTGAGAAAGATGCCGGGATGATGACCTGTACGTTCAAGGACCTGGAGTCATTTCCTACCATGCAGCGCCTGAAGGAGCTGAATGAAGAAAGGATCATGGTTGTAGCTTCGGCGGGCAACACAGCGAGGGCTTTTTCCCATGTGTGCACAATCACCGGACAGCCATTACTTCTGGTTGTTCCTAAGGAAAGTGCTCACAGGTTATGGACTACTCATAATGATAATCCATCAGTTTGCCTTGTTACTGTAGAGGGTGATTATTTCGATGCAATTTCTCTTGCAGGCAAGATTGCTTCCCGAGAAGGTTTTGTGAATGAAGGCGGTGCAAAGAACGTCGCCAGACGTGATGGTATGGCAACTGTTATGCTCGATGCAGTCCTTACGATGAATTCACTTCCGGATCACTATTTCCAGGCTGTGGGAAGCGGTACTGGTGGAATATCAGCCTGGGAAGCATCCATGAGACTTGTGGATGATGGCAGGTTCGGTTCAAAACTTCCTGTATTGCATCTGGGGCAGAATCTTCCCTGTGCTCCCCTTTACTCAATCCGGTCCGGGAATGATGCGGTTGCTGAATCCTGTCCCGAAAATATGTATGATGATGTACTTTTCAACAGGAAGCCCCCATATGTCATTAAAGGGGGCGTAAAGGATGCTCTTGATGCTACCGGCGGTGAGATGTACGGGGTAAGCAACGATGAGGCATCAAATTCACAGTCATTATTTGAAAAAACAGAAGGAATAGACATAAATCCCGCCGCAGCAGTTGCAGTTGCATCACTTGTGCAGGCAATTGAAAAGGGTAATGTATGTACTGAGGACAAAATAGTCCTGAATATTACCGGTGGCGGACAGAAGAGATTAATGCAGGATCATCCTGTAAGACCTATTGACCCTTCTGCAGGTGTTTCGGCAAGAGACCCGAATGCGGAAGACGAGATCTTGAATATAGTGGAACAATTTTTTGGTGTGAGATTATGAACGATGAACTGACTCTTACAATTCTTGGAGGCGTAGACAAAGACGGTGTTCCGGAGCCTGTTAGCTCTCTGGAGATGTGCAAAGGCGAGATCATAGGTATTGTAGGTCCAACCGGTTCGGGCAAGAGTACCCTGATAGATGATATAGAACAGCTCGCACAGGGTGATACTCCCACGGCCAGAACTATCTTGATAAACGGGAATCGTCCTGATGCACTTACCCGTGTGGATCCTCGCAGAAAACTTGTGGCACAATTATCACAGAAAATGCATTTCCTGGCTGATATGACGGTGAGGGATTTCCTGCAGATGCATGCACGCAGCAGGGGGAAAGGACCTGAGCTGGTTGACAGGGTCATAGAGCTTGCAAATACCCTGACTGGTGAACCCATATCTGCAGACCATTATCTGACAGTTCTAAGTGGTGGGCAGTCAAGATCCCTTATGACTGCGGACATTGCAGTAATTAGCGATTCTCCTGTAGTGCTCATAGACGAGATCGAAAATGCGGGCATTAAGAAACAGGAAGCTCTACAGCTGCTTTCAGGTGAGGGAAAGATCGTTGTAGTAGTTACTCATGATCCAGTGCTGGCACTAATGGCATCCCGCAGGATCGTCATTCGTAATGGAGGAATGGTCGATATCATTACCACAAGCATGGGTGAACAGGACGTCTGTGGCAGGATCGCCGAGGTGGACAACTGGCTCATGTCCCTGAGGGAGACCATTCGCAAGGGGGAGGTTGTGGAGGAACTTGCATGAAACTAGTAGTGCTTGCGGGTACTCCTGGTTCCGGTAAAACATCAGTGTTACTCCATACCATTAAAGCCCTTATGAAAAGTGGAAAAAATCCCGCTGTTGTTAAGGTAGACTGTCTTTGGACCGACGACGACCAGCGTTTCAGCAAACTGGAAATTCCTGTTCATGTAGGGCTTGCAAAGGACATGTGTCCCGACCATTTTACTATCTATAATACCGAGACAATGCTTGGCTGGGCTGAAGAAGAGGGAGCTGATATCGTTCTCAATGAGACTGCAGGTCTGTGCCTGCGCTGTGCTCCATACCCCGATGAATGCCTGGCAATATGTGTTATAGATGTTACAACAGGACCGAACACTCCTTTGAAGGTAGGTCCGCTGCTTACTACTGCAGATATAGTTGTTACAACAAAGGGAGATCTTGTCTCACAGGCGGAACGCGAGGTTTTCAGGGAGAGGATACTCGATGTGAATCCGGATTGCATCATAGTTGAGGCAAACGGGCTTACCGGAAAAGGAGCTTTCGAACTTGCCGAACTGGTTGCAGAAGGACCCGATGTTCATGATAACATGATTCTGCGCTATAACCCTCCCCTTGCAATCTGCTCTCTCTGTACAGGAGAGACAAGGGTTGCACGTAAGCATCATATGGGTGTGCTGCGGCAGATAGATGGTTTCATGGAGTATAAGGGTGAGTGAAATGGATGAAATCCTGTCCCTCCTGCCTGGATACAACTGTGGAAGTTGTGGTTTCAGGCAATGTAGGGATTTTGCTGCGGGGTTGAAGAATGAAGAAGATCTTCAACGCTGTCCTTTCCTTGAGCGGGAGATGTTCAGGGATAACTTTGAAAAATTATCTATATTAGTAGGAGGTTCCCCTTCTCCTGAAGATGAGAAGGTAGTGGGCATAATAGATGGTCTTGAAGCGGATTTTATGCTTGCTCCTCTTAAAGATGAATGTTCATGCAGGGAGTTCATTCATCCCTTTGATGGTTCAATTGAGATAAATGTCGGTGATTACCTGCGCTACAGGCCACTGGCCTGTCCAGTAACGCATTTTGCAAAGGTAATAGACATCGATCCTGGCATATATACCATTCATCTGGTAGGTCCTCTCCACAGGCTTGGACAGGAGGATTTTGAATTCAAGGATGTAGGCCTCTGTATGATACTTGCCTTCGAAGGCAAGATTTCAAAGGGTAAACTGCCAAAAGTGGGCCAGACTGTGAAATTCGTACCTGAATACTGTATGATGCAGAAAGTCCATTCGGGTATGGTCGTAGGTGTTGAGGGCAAAGACGTAAGGATTGAGGGTATCGATCTGAAGGTCTGGTGAGTAACCATGCCTGCAGAAAGTGAACTTACTCCGACCGGAACTGTGTATCAGGGAATAAAGGATGCAGGAATTGATTTTATTGTAAGTGTTCCCTGTGTCAATTTAAAGGAGCTGATACCAATGGTTGATGCTGATCCCGATATAATCCATGTACCTGTGACCCGTGAGGAAGAAGGCGTGGGTGTGTGTGCAGGAGCTTTTATGGGAGGCAAAAGGCCTGCAATGCTGATGCAGAATTCCGGTCTTGGTAATTCTATCAATGCGCTTGCATCGCTGAATCAGTTGTATGGTATCCCATTGCTTATGATTATTAGTCACCGGGGGGTAGAAGGTGAGCCTATTGTAGCTCAGGTTCCTATGGGTCAGCTGACCGCTCCGCTTCTGGAAACGCTTGATATCCCGTATTTTCTGCCGGATTCCAAATGTGAGGCAACAGACATGATTATTCAAGCAATGGATTCGGCTTTTGAGAAAAAGATGCCTACTGCAATTCTCCTGCCCATATCTTTCTGGAGGCAGGCATGAAGCGAATGGATGCTATCTCCGAAATCGCTGAAAAAGCTATAGACAGCAATGCTCTTTTGGTTGGAAATATTGGTATCCCATGCAAGGAACTACATCAGGCATGTGATATGGTGAACAATTTCTATATGCTGGGCTCCATGGGGCTTGCATCTTCAATAGGTCTGGGACTTGCATTATCTCTTCCGGAAAGGAAAATAATTGCCATTGACGGGGACGGTTCTGTACTCATGAATATGGGTAGTCTTGCAACTATAGCATGGCAGGCTCCTGAGAATTACCTTCTGGTTATCGTGGATAACGGTGCTTATGGTTCCACTGGCAACCAGCCTACCGCCACCTCGAAGCAAACCAATCTGGCAGAGGTGGCAAAAGGAGCCGGGAACATGAAAGTCTATGAGACCGACTCAAAAGAAGATTTGAGGAGTATCCTGAAGGAAAATGACAACGGCATCGTTGTTGTAAGGGTGTTGTCCGGAAATGCGGATGTCCCAAACATCAAGATGTCCCCTGAAGATATCCTTAAAAGATTCATGGATGAATCTTCTCGACCATCCAGCTCAGTTTGAATGAGCCATCAAGAATCATCCTTTTGAGCTTTTCCTCAAGTTCCAGTGCTCTCTTGCGGTCAGATTGTCGCAGGACTATGGGAACTTCATTTAACTTGCTGTCAGTTTTAAATTTGATACTTCCAAGTTCAGCCCTGAAAACATCTTCCGGACAGATCGTACTGCATAATCCGCAATTGAAACACAGGTGCCTGTCCAGTACCAGCTTTTCATTTTTGAAATATATGGCATCCATGGGGCAGCTCTCAGCAGCCTTGCATACGTCGCATTTGATGCAGGAGGAAGGTTTGAAATCAACCGAAAGATCAACATTCTTCCACCCGTCTGCATAGGTGGTACTGCTTATTGTCACCCGTCTGTCTACATCCATTACAGACATGGGTGTCTGCTCATCAGTTTTTGTGATGGCATCCAGAACATTATCATTCACCACGGGTATCGGTACTGCCCACGATGCTATACACTCAGGACCTGCTGAGGTGGCAAATCCTCCCATTAGCTGCGGGTCCATTGTATGCATGTCTGCAAAACCTGTCATGTTAGGCTTTTCGGGACTGCTCCGGGTTCCTTCTCCCGTCACAAAACCTTCCGCACCGTTCATAAGTACCCTGGTTCCAACGCCTATGGTCTGTAGATACGGGTCATTCTTTAATGGGTTGATTTGTCCGCATCCAGAGAATGTTGCCGTCTTCATATCAGGCTCGAACTCAGTTACATGAAATATCGTACTTACCGGTTTGCTGGAACAGTTAACGAATGCAGCATAGTTTTTGAATGTATGTCTGGTGGCATAGATTTTTGCATATGGCATCTCGTCCAGTGTAGTCGATGTCTGGAAAGTATCTTCCTCTTCCGTAATCACTGAAACATTGATGGTTTTTCTTTCCACCAAGTCCCGGAACAAGTGTCCTCCTCCATAATCGCTTTCAAGGTACGAGTGTGCCGTTCCGAATACCATGAGATCAAGCATGCCCAGGCTCTCGTTGGGACATGGCCCTACGTGGGCAGGAACACCGTTCAGGAATACCTTTGAGGCCCTTTTGAAACTAAAAGGAGCATTCACCGGAAAAGAAAGTAATGCATAGGTTCCACTCATAATGGCTCTGGTTGCGGTGGTGACTACATCAACATCTTTTGCAGTGACCTCTTCGCCCTTTTCTATGAGTTCACAAAGCTCCTGAGAGCTCATTACAATAGCTGTTTTTTCATTGATTTTCTTTTGGATATCCTCGATTGAACGTTCCATGGAATTCCCCTCTCTATAACTATATCTCCGAATACTATAAGTAAAAACGGTTTAAACAGGCCTGTTATATTTTAAATAAAAGTACAGTCTACAGCATCAGTCCAGATTCAGGATGCTTGCCAATTCAAGACCTTCGCTCCCGACTTCGGAAAGCCTGTCAAAGGCCTCTTCCTTGGTGATGTACTTTTCAGTACGTGTACCGTCGGAAGCCTCTATTTTAATAGTAATCTCATTCTTGACATAACCCCGGTCAAGAGATTCCCTTATTACTTCTCCATACTGCTCAGCGAAAAGTTTCAGGCAGTCAAAAATTTCATTGTTGCGAACTGCATCTTTCCCGTCAAGCAGTATCTGTGTCAGATCCTGGGACTTGATGGACTGTTGCACATATTTTTTAAGCTCATCCATCAGGGCATTAATGCTCTCCAGCTTAACAGATTTCAAAAGGGTTTCATCTGCGGTCACATCTGTCTCACCGCAGTATATCTGGCAGATATCAGCGTCACAAACGATCTTGAATTTCTGGTCCTTTTTCTTGCTCTCGAAACTTGCATCAATGTGGTTGTTGCTATCATAGCTGGCAGAAGTGATAATGAACTCGGAAACATCAAGCATCTTTACTTTATTTTCCTTATGGAGAATGCCTGCCCTGGTCCATTTCGGGATAAAAAGGTCTCCGTATACGTCCTTAACAGTCAGCACATCGTGCATATAACTAAGGTTAGAAGTATATTCCATTCCCAGGAATGATGATTTCATAGTGCCTCTGAGCACTCCTTCCTTCATGGTTATGAAATACTTGTTAGTTACTCCGTAACTGCCTGATTTAAAAAGAGGATTGAGTGTTACAAGAATATCGTTCTCAATCTTATAGAGCCCACTTTCGGATTCACGTTTGGTCTGGTCAAGTTTAAGGTTCAGTTCCTTGAGTCCCTTTGTAGAACTTGCTACACAGGCATCGATAATAGCATTACGGCATTCAAGTATTTCCTTGTCTTGGGCACCCACGGAAAGTTCGTCAATGTAGCTTTGTATATCCTTACTGAACTTTTCCAACCCGAGGATTCTGGATTCAAGTGAAGATACTTCTTCGGACTCGTCTTCATTAAGCTCGATAGCAGAATTTTCCATAGGAATAACTTTTTTTGCGATTTCTATGAACTCATTCAGGTCCTGAATAAAATCTCTTTGTAATGGTAAGTCAGTTGAGTCCTGAAACGTGTACTTCATCCAAATCCCCTTTTAAATATATACTGATAATATATTCCCTTCTTCCTTTTATATAAATTTCGATGTGTTAGGCTTATATTACAGACCTTACTGTTTCAAGTATCATGTTCATGTATTTTGTAGCACCGTTCTTCAGGTCCATAGGATGCAGTTCGCCGGAAGCAAATACAGCCTCTAGTTCTGTATATCCTTTGCAGCTAAGGTTTCCTCCGAACTTTTCCGGCCTTTCAAAGACCACTTCTTCATAGCGAGGGCAGATATGATACTTGAACAATTCAAGCACAGGGTTGTTCTCTGTTTCTCCGGCCGGACAAAAAGCTTTCTTCATCTTTTTCTTCAATTCTGCTTCTGAATCATCTACGGAAATGAAGTTCTCATTGGATGAAGACATCTTGTCTCCATCGAGTCCTAAGAGGATTGGTGTGTGAATGCACAGTGGTGCCTTGAATCCAAGTGAAGGCAGTCCCTCTCTTGCAAGCATATGGATCTTTCTCTGGTCTATTCCTCCGACCGCAACATCAACTCCAAGTAATGCAATATCCACAGCCTGCATAATTGGATAGACCATTTGTGAGACTTTTGGGTCTTCCATCTGGCGTCCCACTTCGTCCATACTGCGCCTTGCCCGGTTCAGGGATGTAAGTTGGGTGAGTTTGAGCACGTTAAGCATATATTCAGAGCTAAGCTGGTAGTCCGATCCGTAAACAAAGTTAGTCTTTTCGGCATCCAGCCCAAGGGCGATAAAGCAGCGTTTGTTATAGTCTGCAGTTTCACGGACCTGTTCAAGTGTTCCTTTCTGGTTGAGATATGCATGGACATCTGCTAACAATACAGTAATTTCGAATCCTGCTTTCTGGAGATCAAGGAGTTTATTAACTGTCAGGACATGTCCCATATGGATCTTGCCGCTGGGTTCGTATCCTACATAGGCTTTAGGATGTTCTTTTGTTTCCAGAAGGTTTTTAAGTTGCTCTTCTGTTACTATTTCCTGCACGTTCCTTTTTATAAGCTCAAGTCTGTCCATGAGTTCACCATTTGTAAATCGTGCTCTGTATAAACACATATCCCTTTAAATGCTTTTTCTTATATTGTTTCCCGGTTTCCAGAACTCATAAGATTCTCAATAAGCAGCTCTCCGTCCGGTGATTTGAACATAGGAATGTCCCAGTTCTGGACCACTTTTTTCCTGACGGACAGTGTCTTTTCGTTCAGATGCGGGTTAAAACCTTCAACCTCATATTCCTCTTTCATAATCATTATTCCCCGCCTCTGCCATGTAGGCACTTTTGCAACATTGGTTCCCCTGCTGAAAAGCAGTTCATGAACATCACTTGTGCCTCTGTTTCTCAGGAACGTCGCAGCATCTTCCTCTTTCATTCCCTCGGAGAGCAGCGTATAATATGCGTAAGAATTAATACAGTTGCGCCATGCTTCTGCCTGTCTCCATATAAAGTAATCAGCAACAATCTGTCTGTGCACGGGTATTATCCGCGAATCAAAGGAAAGGGGTTCATCAGGCTTCAGCAGCATTGTCAATGCACTACTCATAAAGGAAGGTACAACAGAGTCTATCTTTTCTATCCTTCCGTCAAAGGCAAGTTCCCGGAAAAAAAAGCTGATCTCATCGGAAAAAACATATGCGAACACCGGGCTTAGTCCACTATTCTTAAAAAAGAGTTCTATTGCATCCGCCATTGCAGATGCGAACCTGATGTCATAGGGCTTCTCAAATTCCATGCGTGACAGCGCATTCCTGAAATTGCGGCCGTCAACGCGCACGATAACAGGTGGTACACAACGCAGATCCGAGTAGATCTCTCGCCCTTTCATAGACCGATCAATCTTCAGGTTCTTTCTTAGGCTGCTTTTTGAATTTGTTCACGATATTTCTTATCAGAACAATGTCGCCTGTGGTGATCACCCATCTGTAGGGAATTATAACGCCCTTTGAAGTAACATCGAAGATGTCCTTGTTGATAGAAGATACGGCGATTCCTTTTACTGCTCTTTCGTCAACATCCAGAACAAGGTCAGCAACCTTTCCTACATATGTGCCGGTGTCAGTGTAAATATTCAAGCCGAAAAGTGAAGTTATGTCTACTCGCATGATATCCCCTCTTACTTATATTTTACTTATATATCAATATTTGTATGTAAGTACAGTGCTTGATTTATCTTCCTAATACAGTTTTTGTTTTTAGGGTCATATACTTGATATGCCCATACTCACTGCGTTTGCGGAATTATGAAGTGCCTTCATCTCTTCTTCTGTAAGTTCAAGTTCTATTATTTCTTCTGCTCCCTTTTTTCCAAGTTTTACAGGAACTCCCAGGCATATATCCTTCAGGCCGTATTCCCCATCAAGTTGAACAGAAGCTGGAACTATTCTTTTTGTATCTTTCAATATGGCCTCGGTCATGCATGCAATTGCAGCGGAAGGTGCGTAAAATGCGCTTCCTGTTTTCAGGTGTCCGACTATTTCGGCACCTGCATTAACAGTTCTCTTAATGATTCTGTTAATAGCATCCTCATCCATCAGGCTGGTCAGTGGTATGCCTGATACTGTAGTATGTCCCGGGAGTGGGACCATTGAATCACCATGCCCGCCCAGTACCATTGCGTTGATATCTTTGACAGAGCAATTAATCTCCTGTGCGATGAACGAAGCGAATCTGCCTGAATCCAGCAATCCGCTCATCCCGAACACTCTTCCTCTTTCAAGTTGTGTAGACTGAATAGCGGCATATGTAATGATATCCAGAGGGTTTGTTACCGTCATTATGATCGCTTCGGGTGAATAATTCATTGTATTGTCGCAAACATCCTGTGTGATCTTTATATTAGTTTTAAGCAGGTCACTTCTGTCCATCCCCGGCTTTCTGGCAATTCCCGCAGTGATCACTACAATATCCGAGTCGCTTATGTCTGCGTAATCGTTAGAACCCGTGACATCAACGTTATAGCCCATCATAGGCGCTGCCTGGGAAATATCCAGTGCCTTCCCCTGTGGTAATCCTTCTACAATATCCAACATGACCACATCAGCAATATCAAGTTCGACAAGACGCTGCACAGTGGTAGCCCCCACATTACCTGCTCCGATAACTGAAACTTTCATTCTTCTTACTCCTTTCTTCTTTTCCCCGAATATTGGCCCCTCTTTACACAGGGTGCGATATATAAGTAATAACTTTTATCCCACTTGTATATTTCCAGGCGATACCAGAGTTTATCATATATTAGGTCCAACATTAAAACTTACAGAAAAGTGAAAATAAATGCTTACTAGCACATATATCCATATCCCTAGAGTAGGGGCAACCATTGAAAAAAAAATATGGGCCAGCGGTGTGCGCACATGGGACGAGTTCTCTGACAAAAAGGACGTGGTTCCGATTCCCAGGTCCAGGATGGAAATGATTCTTCCCGGAATAGAGGAATCAAAAGAGCGTCTTGCAAGTCATGACTTTGAATTCTTTGCCAGGTCCCTGCCTAGTGCCGAACACTGGCGTGCGTTTAGCATGTTCTCGGAAAAGGCAGCCTATGTAGATATTGAGACCACAGGTCTTTCTCCGGGCAGCTCTCATATTACTGTTATCGGTATATATGATGGAAAAGATGCCAAGACCTTCATACATGGCATAGATCTGGATGACGTAGTGGAGGAGTTCGAGAAGTACGAATATCTTGTAACTTTTAACGGTGCAAGGTTTGATCTTCCTTTTATCAAGCGTGAATTCCCGGAAGTGAATATGAATAAGCTTCATGCAGACCTGATGTATCCTCTCAGGCGGATATCCCTGACTGGCGGCCTTAAGAAAATAGAGGTCGAACTGGGTATTTCCAGAAAAGAGGATGTCGCAGGTATCACGGGTTTTGATGCAGTGCGCCTGTGGCACCAGTACAGAAAAGGTGATCAGGAAGCTCTTGAGCTACTGCTTGAATATAACAGGGAAGACACGATAAATCTCAAGACTATAATGGAAATGACCCTTCCCCGATTCATAGAACATAAGTTCTCCGAAAGCATTTGATATGGTTCCCGATCTAAGCAAGATCCCTGATTCTCCCGGCGTATACCTGATGAAAGATAATACGGGAGATATTATCTACGTTGGAAAAGCCATATCCCTTATTAAAAGGGTACGTTCTTATTTTCACTCATCTGCCAGCCAGATTCCCAAGACGCGTGTACTGGTAAAGCAGATCGACGATATAGAATTTATCGTTACAGACACCGAAATCGATGCTCTTGTGCTTGAGGCCAACCTCATTAAGAAGTACAAGCCTCGTTACAACGTTCGCCTGAAGGATGATAAACGCTATCCTTATGTCAAGGTCACTATCAATGAGAAGTTTCCACGGATATTCCTGACTCGTCGGCGGCTCATGGATGATGCTCTTTATTTTGGTCCCTACACTAACAGCAGGGCGATTCGCAGCACCCTTGAGGTGATATCTAAATTATTCCTGCTGCGTCGCTGCAAAAAACCGATTGTTCCCGGAAAGACTCGGCCATGCCTTAATTATCACATAAAGCGCTGCATGGCACCATGTAAAGGCTCCATGGATGAGGAAGAATACAACAGGAGAGTCATGAAAGCAGTTCGTTTTTTAAAAGGCGACACTGCAGGGTTGTTGAAAGAACTTGAAGTAAAGATGTATGCTCTTGCCGCAAATCAGGAATATGAAGCTGCTGGGGAGGTAAGGGATCAGATAGAGGGCCTGAAATGTCTCACTGAGCAACAGATTGCAACTTCAGGAATAGAGGACAGAGACGTGATCGCTGCAGTGGCAGATGGTTCGACTGTGTATTTGCAGATATTTTTTATTCGACACGGGAGCATGGTAGGAAAAGCTGATTTTACCTTGGTGGATTCCGAAGGTTCCGCGGATGTGCCTGCTGCACTTGCAGTTTTTATAAAACAGTATTATCAGGATTCACCCATCCCACCGGAAATACTCGTACAGCATGAAATTCCTGAAAAAGAACTTATCTCCGGCTGGCTGGGTCAGAGGACAGGACGGGAAGTAAAGATACAGGTTCCCTTCAGGGTCGAGAAGAAAAAGATCATGGAGATGTGTATTCGCAATGCAGAGATGGCAATGCGGATTGCAAAGATGGAAAAGGGTCCTTCCGAGTCATCAAAAATTGCACTCAATGAACTTAAAGATGTACTTTCCCTTGATAAATTGCCCCAACACATAGAAGGCTTTGATATTTCCAATATCTCTGGTACTAATGCCGTGGGGTCGATGGTAGTCTTCGAAGACGGAATGCCGGCTAACGACAAGTATCGTCAACATAACATACGTACGGTCAAGGGAATCGATGATTTCGCAATGATGGCTGAGGTAGTAAGCCGGAGATATTCACGCCTGTTGAAAGAAAACAGATCATTACCTGATCTTATACTCATCGACGGCGGACCGGGGCAGGTAGGAGCAGCCAAATCTTCTCTGGATGCCTTAGGACTTGATATTCCTTTGATTGGCCTGGCAAAGCGTTTCGAACATATTATTACTCCCCGGAAAGGACCTAAAGAGGTAATAATTCTTCCAAAAAGCTCTCCTGCCCTGAAACTTCTTATGAGAATAAGAGATGAAGCCCATCGTTTTGCGGTAACATCTCACCGTCGCAGGCGATCCGCAACACTCACTCATTCACAGCTTGATGCTATACCCGGGATCGGCCCGGGCAAAAAGAAACTTCTGATCGAACATTTTGGCTCGGTGGAAAATATAAAGTCTGCCTCACTCGATGATATGATGAAAGTTAAGGGTATCAGCAAAAAGATTGCAGAGCGCATCCATGAGTATCTTAACGCCTGAACTTCGTGTATACTGATGGCGGCTAAATTCAAATATATTGGGTTCATATTATTTATCTAATAAATTTGGAAGTTAATGTATTCCAATTATTCGAGGGTGAGGTAAAATGGGTAATGAACTGGATTTCTACGGAAGCATCAGGACTCCTGATGTAAGGATGCTTTATGACATGAAAGAAGTCCTCTTTGACAGGGAGTGGCTGGGTCAGGTTAAGAATATGGAGCTTTACTACATGTACAGGGACCTGTACAGGAGTGAATCTGATCTTGAAACAATGAAAGAACACAACATCAGGTATGATATAACGGTTATTCCTCCTAAAATGCTGGGAAGGGAGTACGTAAAGACTGCGGGTCACTATCATCCTTTTGTCCCGGGAACCAAGCTTTCCTATGCGGAGGTTTACCAGGTACTTGAAGGAAAAGCTACTTACCTTTTGCAGAAACAGGAAGATAACATGATCACGGATGTAGTGGTCTACAATGCGGAGAAAGGAGATTGCGTTGTCATACCTTCAGGTTACGGGCATATTACAATCAATGCAACCGGTGAAACACTTAAGATGGCAAACTGGGTGGCAAGTGATTTTTCATCGGTCTATGAACCTATCAGAGATCTTTCGGGTGCTGCCTATTATCTTCTTGTGGATGGATTTGTCAGGAATCCTGATTACTCTGAAGCACCGGCTATAAGGTTCATGGAAACAACAGATTATCCGGAACTTGGTATCTTTGGAGGAAAAGACATGTATGATCTTGTTAACGATAGTGGCAAGCTTAAGTTCCTTACCAGGCCTCAGGACTATGTGTCCATTTTCGAAAAAGTGATCGCCTGAAAGTAACATTTTTATTGTGCGAGCATATAAGTGGTTGAGTGTTACTAAAAAAGCGCTAAGAGGTATATTGTTGCTAAAAAATAGCCGTATCCAGTTTACATCTTCCAAGATCGAGGACCTGATGTTCAGGACGACCTTCAATCCTAAAACTATGGAAGGAGATGTCATCGTCAACCTTTCCCTGATTGACAAACGGGATTTTGAAGATGTCCTTAAGATATTCAGCCTTGCCATCAATAGTGGTCTCGCTGTAAGTCCCATGTTGAAAGTGTTGCATGAAGGTGACTCTGTGGGAGAGCGGGTTATAGGAAAAGATGAGGTAGGCTTTGCAACAGTATGCAGTATCACCATTGACGGCATCCTGCTGAAAGCGGGTGTGATGATTAAACCCCGGTTCGGTGGCCTTGTAGAAATTCGTGATGGTGTTCCTCTGCGTTTTACAAATGTGCTCACTTATCAAAGTACCACAATAGATCCTCTGGAAGTACTGATGTCCCAGGAGCTAACATCTGTTATGGAAATGCTCAGGACCGGTACCGGAAAGATTCTTGCGAATCTCAGGGAAGCACCCATGGTTGCAAGGGATATCATAGACAGCACGCTCTCGGATATGGTTGATGCAGGTATTACGGGGATTTTGGAAGTAGGTGAGCCCAACACAAGGATACTGGATGTTCCGGTTGAGAGGGACCACCTTGGTATTGTCGTAATCGGCGGCACGAATCCCATGGCAATAGTCCAGGAGCATGGAATTCCTATCAGAACCAATGCAATGTCTACGTTGATGGATATTAATGAACTGAAACACATCAACGATCTTTGAAATCAATTTTTAAGCATCATGCCTTACTGACTATCTGGGATGCTATTATTGAGTTTAGTTTCTCTATGAATTCTTCTTTTTTACCAAAGGGAACAGTAGCTCCTGCTGCGATATCATGACCTCCGCCTGCTCCTCCTATTTCCTGGCATATCTGGCTTATGGCTTCCGAAAGATTGAGTCCCTTGTTGACAAGTTCCTGTGTGCCTCTTGCCGATACCTTATGCCCGTCATCCTTGTCTGCAAATGCTATGATTGGGATGCGGCGGTTATTGGAAGCATGGCTCATTCCTGCAACAATACCGACAATGGTTTCCGGTATACTGCTGCCTGCATCAAAGAATTGAAGGTGCGATAGCTGGGTCACCCCATTATCTCTTACAAAGTTCAATCCTTCTACCAGGTTCTTGCGGTGTTCATAGAGCAACCTGCGTGCAGCTTCGTATGCATCTTCCCTGTCTCCCATGCAAACGGCCATGCCAGTTTCTGCCTGCATATATCGGCCGGTAGCATTCAAAAGGGTAGCGTACTCACTTGCATCTCTCATCTCAGTACCCTCGTTTTCCTGAAGCAGTAAGTAGCATTCACTTACCAGGCGGTTGATGTTGTATGATGAAAGACCGTTCTGGACTGAGTACTGCAGAAGAGATGATGTGACCCTGACCTTTTCTTCTTCAGTCAGGTCTATCCACCTGCGCCATTTTTCGTCGTTTGCCGAGCGCAGGCCTATCTTGTGGAGGAAGTCTATACATGCGTCTTCACTACCCGAAAGTCCTGGCAGGTATGGGTCTGAGGAAAATTGCAGCATCTTGAAGACAGGTCTTGTCTGTTTTCCATAAAGCGAGATGTCGTTCTTTGGAATTACGAAAGATGGATTATCTTCCAGTATCTCCCGGTTCAGGCTTACAAGTTTTCCATACTTGCGGTATTGCATATCACCTACGCATCCGACTATCGCAAGGTCTGCAAGATTATTATTTTTCCCTAGCTGACTGGCAAGTATGAATGTGGTTCCGGAGCCGCTTATCTCAAAGGAACCGTTCGCCCCGAAAAGGTGTGGGTTCAGGTGAAGGTCCATGTCCCCCTGAGGTCGATGATGATCTGAGACAATAGCACGTAGTCCGTAATTATTGATGTGCTCGATCTGTCCGCTTCCAAGATCGGTGAATATTGTAAGTTCGGGATTTGTGTCTGCCAGGTCCCTAACTATTGCTTCATCGAGCTGCTTCACAAAAAGCATCTCATATTCTATACCGGCTTCTTCAAGGGCTTTTGCTATGATTGCTCCTGAGCTTATTCCGTCGGCATCTATGTGGGATACGAGCTGTACCTCTTTGTGCTTTTTTATTTCTTCTGCACACACTGCGGCACGTCGGGCCATTTGTATCATGATTTCAGACATCTTTTCCTCATGAGATTATCCTTGACACTTTTTTCCATCCATCTGGATCGATAACATACATGTTTGCCTTTCTCTCCATCCTGCAGAAATCCTGTATCTCGTCTACAGTGAACTTTGTCCTGCCGTCTTCATGGAACCTGTCCCGGAGCACGTCCCAGGGTATTATATATGCTTCCCTGGCACGTCCTACTCCCATTTTGAGTTCGATTGCAAGGAAACCCGTTCTTCCTGACCTTATCAGGTAGTCTGATATACGATCTATCTGATGAATTCCGTTCTTGTCTATTGTGAAATGCTGTGTGAAGTAAAGTGCTTTGGCTCCCTTGTCCACCGAAATACTCTTGCATTCTATCCCCAGATAATAATCAGGATCAAGTGAATCCACAAGCACATCCAGAAATTGTGGTGTAAACCTGTGCTGTTTCAGACGGTGTGCTATACCTTTTATGCTTTTTTCTTCAAAATATGTGTTAAAAGACTGCACAAGTGTCCTTTCGAACTCTGTCATAAAATACCCGTGTTTTTGGAATAAGATTCACTTTATATTATTTAATCATCTGCGTTAAGTTGATGTACTTATTGTTCAATTATTCTTCTGATGAACAAGAAACAACTTGAAATTATATCTTCCGTGGGCTCTGTAGTCCTGCTGACAGTACTCTTCATAATTGTGCATCAGGTCATGCAAGATACACCGTACCAGGCATATGGTTTTGTGGGTGCGCTTGTGGTCTTTATTATCGCTACTTCGGCAATTGGCCTGAAAATTAATCAGATGGACTGATTGCGGTATCTGGTATGGTAGTTGTCACTGATTATCTGGAATTTGAAACAAAAGGTAATACTGATATCATAGATCTGACTTCTGACATTTCCCATGTTGTTGTTTCATCGGGTGTCAGGGATGGAATCGTTATGGTATTCGCACCAGGCTCCACAGCTGCAATAACTACCCTTGAATATGAGCCCGGGCTGGTTTCCGATCTGAAGAAAGCACTGGAGAGGCTTGTCCCTCAGGGCATCGATTACGATCACGATGAAAGATGGCATGATGGGAATGGTCACTCTCACATCAGGGCGTCAATTCTTGGCCAAAGTGAATCCTTTCCTCTGGTTAAAGGAAATATTCAGCTTGGAACATGGCAGCAGATTATTTTCATAGACCTGGATAACCGTCCACGTTCAAGAAAAGTACTTGTCCAGGTATACGGTGAATAACGATTTTAAAAATAGTTTCAGGACCCCAATTATCAGAATTGGGATCTCTTTTTTGTCTTAGTTGTTTTGTTTAACAAGGAATTTAACGAAGTCGGGACTGAGTCTTGTCTCTCTGATCATTTTGTCTTCGATTTCGTCTTCTGAGAGTCCGTCTTCTCTGTACTGGTCTATGCGGTCGTAGACACCCTGTGATACTTCTGAATATTCGTTGATATCTTTCCTGTGTCCCCATACGTCGCCTTCCAGAAGGTCGATTCCCTGCATTTCAAGGTACATTTTTGCGGAATTTGAAATTGTTCTCTTGTAGGAGCTTGGTATGTGAAGTGCTTTTACGCTTGGGCATTTCATTACCAGGGAAAATATATCGGTGTTTGATGGTCTGAATGCAAGGTGCACAATCTCTTCATTTGGTCCAAGGGTGTTGATTTCTTCTTTTGAACTTACAACTCTGATTTTCATATTAAATCTCCATTTATTGTTGTATGATTCTACTAATTTATAATCGTAGACTCATCATTTTATACTGTAATAATTTACTGTATATACAAAGTTTTATTTAAAGGTAACCCGGGGTATAAGATTATATTCATAGTATAAATTAGTTTAATCGTATAATATATGCTTTTTTTTATACAGATATATGATTCTAATCGATATCTTGAGGCTTAATTTTAAGCAAAGAATAATTTTTGCAGATTGAATAAATTATCTTATATATATTACTTTTGATAGAAAATCAAAAAAATCTATTTTAACTATTATTATAATTTAGTTACTTATTTTAAAACTAGAGATGTATTTTGAATTTTGTCAATGATACTTATGTACAGTTCATCCAAGATGTATACAAAATGAACATTCACGTTCCTATGAATCAGAATTGTTGTAGAATGTGATGCTTACATGCATTACTCTGCATATTATATAAAAATACTAATATATATTTAACATTTCGATTTAAATTCCAATGTAAAGATATAAATAAATTCCTTTCCTTCATTATTTTAGTTATGCCACCAATGATGCCGAAATTAAGGATAAAAAAAGATGTCAGTTTTATTTATCTTCTGTTTGGTGTTATACTAACATATTTTTCAAGTTATCTGCCCGATCTCACAGGAGTTATCGGAATCGAGGGGACAAGAATAAGTTCAATTGTGGCCTTCGGATCATTGAATGGGATACTTTACGGCCCTTTCTGGGGTGCTATCGTCTCTGGTACTGGTCTGTTCCTGCATGAGCTCAATAATACTGGTTACTTAAGCGAAAATGCCTTTGACATGCTTTCGCCTTTTTTCATAATGCTTTCTTCGGTAGTATCCGGTTTTATCGTGAATAGGCAGCATAAGGTAGCTTTAAGCATCTTTGGCGCTCTTATAGTGAGCTGGTATATTTTTGAAGTAGGAAGAAATGCCTTTTTTTTCCCCTGGTTCCATGTAGCCGTACTTGTAGCTTTCGTGGTTTTTGAGAAGAACAGCATAAAATCTATCCATTCCAGAATTTATGTTTTCGTATCTATCCTCTTTGCAGCTTTGATGGGTGTTCTTTCGGATCATCTGGCTGGTAGCATTGCTTATTCTTATATATTCGGTCTGAATGCTGAAGCATTCAGGTCAGTAGTCCTGCTATATCCTCTGGAGCGTATCATTCTGGCTTTAAGTGCTACCTTTGTAGCATTTTTCTTTTTTTCTATTATCAAGGATATAATACTGTCATCGGAAGATCTTGAAGATGATTTTAGCAGAATCAAGTCCCAGAACATGGACGATTATTTATACAGTGATGTAATGTCGATAATTGAGGACAAAGAAAAGGATTGATAGAAAGGACCGGCACACTTTTACAGATAGAGCCGGTCTATCTTGGCTTTCATGCCATTTATAGCTCTTGAAAAGGCATGTTCCGGGTCTGTCAGGGAAAGTATTTCATCGTTCCTTGTAGCAACTTCACACATACAGGGAACTCTTGTAATTACATCTATTCCGAATCTCTTATCTTCGGACAGTTTTAAAACGTTGTCGTGGCACATGTTGTCGATGATGGCGCACTGCTTGTTAAGTGGGGCATATATACCTTTAATCATCTGGTCTGTGCAACTGTGACATGCTATTGAAGTATTATGTACGATCAATACCATATCAGAAGCAGCAACGGCATTAATTGACTCATATTCCACTCCGGGGCTGGTATCAAAGATAATAATATCTATTTTTTTCTTCCCAAGTTCTTTTTTGCCGTTGAT
Source organism: Methanolobus sp. ZRKC2 (assembly GCF_045291185.1). NCBI lineage: Archaea > Methanobacteriati > Methanobacteriota > Methanomicrobia > Methanosarcinales > Methanosarcinaceae > Methanolobus > Methanolobus sp. ZRKC2. The sequence continues at coordinate 2,342,659 of NZ_CP146980.1, forward strand.
AAGATTTCTCAATGCATTGGATTGCCAGTTACGGTCTTTTCTTGCGATTTCTCTTATTTCATTAATATCAGGGTTTGAACAACCCACAAAGAATTTGCCTTCAGTCCCATATTTTTTACTGACATCATGTATTGCATCTTTGATCCCTCTTTCCCCGGAGAGCAGGTTGTTCATCCAGAAAGAAGTCTCCGGTTTGAAGATGCTGTACAAGGAAGGTCCTCTGACGTCAACGTCCAAAAGACAGACATTTTTGCCTTCCAAGGCATAGGCTGCTGCAAGGTTGACTGCAATACTGGTTTTTCCTGTTCCTCCTTTTGCAGAATGCACTGCCAGCGTAAAAGCCATATTTTTCCTAGCCCCCTTAGAATATTGCCTCTTGTAGTTAATGATAGTGTATATTTCAATCAAAAGTTTTTGCAAAATGCTAAAAACTTCTTATTTTATTTTTCATTAATTCGGAAATAAACTTTCCTGCCTTCCCTGTATTTTTCAACATGCTCCATCCTGACCAGCTGGTTAAGATAGTTGCTTTCCACAGCTCTTTCCTTAAATGTAACTTTAGCTACTTCTTCTGCAGTTGCAGGTCCTATTTCAAAAAGGGTTGTTGCTGTTGTACGTAAATGATCTGGCAGAGACAGCAATGTCATTATGTCCAATGAGTCAGAGAGGTCTTCTTTGTTCGGTTGGTCGGATATCAATTCTTTATTTCCGACGATCCTGTCAAGTTTTTCATTAATTTCCTGCAGATTCCCGAGTATATCTTCAAGAATTCTAGTTTCCGGCATTCAGTCTCCTTCAATTTTGAGTTAATAGTTTCTAGGCAAAATATACAATCTTGCCTTAACTTCTAACATTTATGCCCTCTATTGGAAATAAGTATTTTTATTCTTTACCCTGTAATTCTGTAGACATGTATACCCCATCCCGCTCATATCCAAGTTTATGATAGTAACCTCGTACTCCTATGCCACTCATAATGGCTATCTTCTTATATCCTGCATCAGATGCCATCTTTTCGGCATGTGAGACAAGTTCAGCTCCGTATCCTCTGTGTTGCCAGTCATTATCTCTGGCTTTATCACCCACGGATACCATAGAGCCGTATACATGTAATTCCCTTACAAGGGCGGCGTTTTCAAGTTCCCTGCGATGGGGTGTATGAGGGAATCTTAACCTGATGAATCCTATCAGTATATCCTGGACTGTATCCTCAAATGCAATGAAGTGCTCTTTTCCGCCGCAGCAATCATAACTTTCGACAGTGAGCTCTATATTTTCTATATCAGGTTCTTTTCCCTGCAGGATGTTGTGACCCACTTCCCGGCATCTGATGCAGCGGCACCTGCCACCCTGCTGACCAAGACGGTCCTGTGCAAGCTGTCGGATATTGCTTTTCCTGACACCTGACAGTATCTGCTGGGCAGGTATGTCTCGCTGAATACGCTGCAATCGAACCCACTTAGGGACAAGGGACTTTATCTCTGCAAGAATCCCGACAGCGTCTTCATCGCTTATCGCCTGGTATTCCCCGTTTGCCCACATCTCGTTAAGTTCAGTACCTTCTGTTACAAGTGTGGGATATATCTTCAGATAATCCGGTTTGAATCCTGAATTGATGAATAATCTTTTAAAATTTCGGATTTCCCTTTCCGAATCCATTCCAGGAAGCCCGGGCATCATATGGAAACCTACTTTCAGGCCACTATCCCTGAGAATGCGGTTAGCTTCAATACTATCAGCCACCGTGTGCCCTCTTTTCATTCTTGATAGTACGAAATCATAGGTACTCTGGACGCCGATCTCCACCTTGGTGGCTCCGAGTTCAAGCATCCTGTCTACGTGATCGACCGAAGTCCAGTCAGGCCTTGTCTCAAAGGTGATACCCGTATTCCTTATCTCTGCAGTCTCATTTATCAACTGCACATCTTCCAGTGTGACATATGGGAATTCTTTCCCTATGGTCCTGACCTCCCGGCGCCATTCTTTTCCGTAAAAATCGTTCATGGCTTCCAGGCAGCGTTTTGTATACCATTCCTGATAGTCTATCGACCTGGCAGAAAAAGTGCCACCCATTACGATGAGTTCGGCTTTTTTTACTTCATGTCCTATCTGATTGAGCTGTTTCAGCCTTCCGGTAACAATCCTGTATGGGTCGTACTCATACTGGATCGCACGCATTGTGGAAGGTTCCCTACCCATATAGCTTTGTGGCGAATGGAACTCTGAAGCCGGTCCTCCTGGACAGGGTACGCATACTCCGTGGGGACAGGGGGCAGGTGATGTCATTGCGGCAATGACTGCCACTCCTGAGATGGTGCGCACTGGTTTGCGGCGTAGTATATCCCGCACTTTTTCCTGCTCTTCCTGGTTTCCGGCCATGATTACGTCGGCATTCTTCGGAAGACAAGAAAGTCTGTATTTCTTGGCCAGTTTCTTCTTAGCCTCATTTAGCTGCCGGTCATCGGTGATCTTTTTTTCCATCACCATTTCGAGTATTTCCCGGCATGCAATGCAAAAATCAGGATCGGTATTTTCTTTTACTGTCATTTGAGATGAAAACAATCTTTTACTTATGATAAAAATGTATCAAGGGCGTTTATTTACTCGCAGAAACGGGCTACAAGTGATTCAAGCTGTATCCTTTCATTAGCTGCCTCAGTCATATATAAGTCGGCATCTGCCATCTTGATTACCCATTCCGCAATGGTATTATTGTTCTCGTTTGAGGAGATTGCTATTTGATGAAGTTGTAGAAGTATCTCCTGTCCCGACATGCCGTCTTCAAGTATCAGGCTATCAATGGCTTTCCTTGCTGCCAGAATATCTTTTGATGTGGCTGCATCGAAAAGATGGGTTATATTCTCGGATCTTTCCAGAAGAGTTGAATCATATATTTCCTGTGCTCCGATAGTCTCCCCTTTCGTTTTGACAGATGCAAGCTGCAGAGTATGGAGTGCTTTTGCAATATTTCCTTTTGCATGGTAGCCAATTGCATCAACCCCGTCTTCGGTCAGTGCCAATCCTTCGGCATCTGCTACATATCTGATGAACCTTGAAAGTTTATCATCGGACACATGCGTAAAGAACAACTGAAGACCCCTGGAGCGCAGGGGTGCGATAAGTTTTGAGGGCTGTGTGGTAGAGAGTATGAATCTGCAGGTTGCAGTGTATTTCTCCATTATCCTCCTTAGCGCATGCTGGGCATCGGAGTTAAACGACTCCGCGTTATCTATGAAGATGATTTTGAAGTCTGCATCGAGAGGTCCCATGCTTGCATACTCATTGATTACTTCCTTGAAGATGGAAATAACGCTTTTGTTAATCTTAGCAGGGTCATCAGTCCCGATTATGCGGGTGAATCTCTTGTCCCTGACAATGTATCTTTTTCCCTGCTCGAAGAAATCGGATGCGTTGAAATAAGTAAAATTACTCTGGTACTCTTCTCCGTAGATTTCATTGGCCATGGCAAACGCAGAAGAGGACTTTCCGGTGTTTTCAGGCCCGTAAAGGACAAGGTGAGGTAGGTTTTTCGAAAAGATGAGTTTCCTCATCATGTCAATGGATTCTTCGTTGCCCACAATTCCGTCAAGTTTTGAGGGCCTGTATTTCATAGTCCATATATCTTTCATTTTCCTCACCCAATTCAGTTTTATCCTTATTCAGGGGTTTTTTCAGACCTTGCTTCCAGTATCGTATGGATTACTTTTGCATATACAGGTCTTGCGATCAGTATACCTATCAGGACACCAACTATTGTTGTAATGGCGAATCCTTTGAGTGCGCCAAAGCCCATCACCACAAGTGGTGACATTGCTATGATAGTTGTTGCCGCAGCAGCGAATATTATGCTGAATGCCTTTGTGATCCTGGACAAATATACTTTTCTTGGCGGAAGTTTGCCTTCATAGAGTACCTCATCGGTAATTATCACCAGATGGTCTATACCCGTACCTATGACCGCGATAATTCCTGCGATACTTGGCAGGTCAAGTTGCCAGCCGACAGCACCTGCAAAACCAAGGATCATGATCACTTCGGAGATGGAAGTACCCACCATAGGTATGAGAATCTCTGGTTTGCGATAGCGTCTGTAAATAACGAGTGCAACCGCAAACAGTGCAAGCAGTCCTGCGATGACTGCCTGACTCTTGAATTGAGCACCCAGTGAAGCGTCAACATGACCTGAACCCATGAGTTCTACATTGACAGGTAGTGCTCCCGCACGCAGGTGAATCTGAAGCTGCTCTGCCTGTGACCTGCTTTCCTCGTCTCCTCCTGTGGAAGCTTGCCAGGAATATATGGGATACTGTTCAAGACTTGATGCTGCAGAGGGGCTTAGGGGTGCACTGTAGACCTCAACGTCATCAAGGTACATGACCAGGAAGTGGGACATAGGATCTCTTGTAGCTCCTGTGTCAATGGCAGTTTCCTGAAGTGCTTTTGCTCCTTCATCAGTAAGTGTGAAAGGAGTGTACCACTGTCCATCATTCTCATTGTAGCCTGCAATACCGACACTCTGGATGGCATCACCGTAGATGGCATGCCTTGAATTGTTGCCTTCGGTGATGATACGTATCTCGAACTTTCCTGGTTTTTCGGCGATGTCTTTCGCCGTAGCAAGGTCTATACCTGCAAAGTCAATGAGGATATAATCCTCTCCTACCGTTTTAACAGGGATGTCCTTGAGTCCCAGACCGTTCAGCTTGTCACTGAGTATCTCTTTTGTAAGGTCCCTTGTCTCTGTCCTGACACCTTCCTTGTAGATGAGAGTGCCCTGGTCATCGGTAACTATGATACCTCCGACTTCGGACATGAGTTCTTCCAGCTCTTCCTGTGATACTGCTGTTCTTATTTCGTATTCCACACCACCATTAACGGCAAGTGGAACAACTTCTGCCTCCAGCGATTCTGAAAGATATGTGGTTATCAGTGTTGCTTCTGATGTATGCAGAACTACTTCGGTAACATTGTTAGACCTGGTAATCGTGGTTTCCCCGATTCCAAGCTGATCCATCTGGTTATTGCTGAGCTGGGCAGGGGTTGTAAAGGTGACAGTAAGCTGGCCGTTATTGCTGTCTATCTTTTCTATTGTTACAGTTTCAGATATGCCGTTTTCTATTACGGTTTTAGATAGTGTTTCTGCATCTGCATCCAGTTGTGCTACAGCACCTTGCAATTTAATCTGGAGCCAGGAACCACCTTCAAGATCAAGTCCGTAGTTCAGGTTTGTGTGAAAGCCTTCTTCTGAAGAGTATCCGGGCTGGATGAACAATATCGATGCCAGTATTGCGATTATGAATATGATGACTCGTATGTCCCTGAAAAAACTCTGTTGTTCTTCATCCTCTCTCATGCTTTTCTCCCCCTTGAAGTCTTGCTTGTTACATGCCATCTCAGGATAGATGTGTTAAGCAGCCAGGTGTTCATGAGGTCTGCAAGCAGTCCGAATATAAGAACTATTGATATGTCTGAGAGCAAAGTGATCTGAGACAGAGATGAGCTGAGTAGGTATGAGTATGTGGAAACCAGGTACATGACAACAAGTGCTGCAAGGGTTGTGCTTGTCATTGTGATACCCGTATGCATTGCGTTGGAGATATTCTCTTGAGGTGTGCCTCTTCTTTTTAGTACTCTTGTTGTCAGCAGTATGTCACTGTCAACTGAATAACCTATCAGCATCAACAGTGCGGCGACAGTGCCAAGGGAGAGCTCTATTCCTGTTATATTCATGAACGCAGCCGCTATCATGATGTCGGAAAATGCCGATACTACTACTGCAAGGGACGGTACAAATGTTTTGAATATCAGGAATACTACTATGGCCATCCCTATGAAGGAAATTATGACGGCCTTGATTGCCTGTTGCTGCAGGTTTGCCCCGTATAAGGGTCCTACCTGTTTTATCTCCACTCCAGAGTAAGTGGATGTCACTTCTCTCACAAGTTCGCCCTGTTGCTCGTTGCTCATGGGTCCGAATTGCATAACCACGCGTTCTCCGGCTTCTCGGACGTCGACAATTGGATAATCGGCATACTTCTGTTCGAAGGACTCAGCAGTATCCTGGGATGCTACTGAAATGAGTGTTCCTCCTTCAAACTCCATTCCAAGTTTCACAGGTGCGCCACTGCTTGCAAACGTTATGCCAAGTATGATCATTGCTACAAGGAATACAGCAAGCGGTATTGCTATAAGCTGGCGATTGCTGTGGCTCCTTACAAAAGAATCCAGACGTTCAGTCAAACCGACATCCATTTTTTATACTCCGTAATTATTTTTAAATCTCCCGTTGTTAATAAACTAGTTGTCAATCCATACACTGGAACTTATATATACTACTTGCTGTCTCTCTTACACGATGACCGACAGACCCAGCATTGATGAATATTTTCTTGAGATTGCTACAGTTGTCGCCAAACGTTCCACATGTTTAAGGAATAGGGTAGGTGCTGTGATCGCAAGGGATAAGAGAATCCTTTCCACAGGTTATAACGGTGCACCACGCAATATGGAACATTGCCTGGATATTGGCTGCATAAGAGAGCAGAACAATATAGCATCCGGTACACGCCATGAGAAATGCCGGGCTGTCCATGCAGAGCAGAATGCTATTATACAGGCTGCACTCCACGGAGTAAGTACCGATTTTGCAACTCTTTATTGTACACACCAGCCCTGTATATTGTGTGCCAAGATGATAATTAACTCGAACATAAAAAGAGTAGTTTATATCCAACCCTACCCGGATACGGATGCACTGGGATTCTTTGCTGACTCCGGAGTTGAGGTAGTCAATATTCCTTTCTGAAATAAAATTTTCAGGTCTGTTTAAGGCCACGAAGCCCTTTTTTGATTAGATCTTCCCGGTCTGACCTGTACATCTCTTTTATCGATGCATCTTCATGAGATCGCATCTCAAGACCTCTGACGATAATGATAGGATGTCCGCCGTCTCCTTCTCCCATCAGCAGGTTTGCCATGCCTGCAATCTCGTCGGCAATGGCCTCTTCCGTAATCTCAAGGATATTTCCGAAAAGATCTTTTTCCCCTACCCAGTTCAGAATCGGATGTATCCTGTACAGTCCGACTGCAACTCCTGTCTGACCTATTTTGAAAGCCCTGCCATTGGTGTCTGTCACTATTACGCTGATTTTCTTGCCACATATTCCTTCGATTTTCTTTCCGATATTTGCAGCACTTGCATCCGGGTCTTCCGGGAGGTCAACCAAATATCCTTTTTCTACATTGGAATCGTCGATACCTGCCTTGATGCAAACATGACCATTCTTTGTTTCCACTAGTAATATCGGAAAATCCATGAGCACCTCATGGCTCCTGTCCAGCACTGCTTGAATGAAGCTCGGGTCTGCGTGATGTTTGGCTGCTATTCTCTGGGCTTCTTCTCCTGCATGAATATCTTCAAGTCTGAATATCCTGCCTTCGGCTTTTGCAACTATGGTCGAGGCTATTACTATGATGTCGTTGTCTATGATGTTGGCATTATCGCAGATGATAGATGCAATGTCATCTCCTTCTCTTATCAACGGCACATTCTCAACGGTAAAAGCTTCCATCTTCACAGGATATTCCTCAGGGGAGTAACGGCATTAGGAATAAATAATATTATCCGTATACGATAGTTCGCGGCGATGATGATAGTTACCCCCACTGAGTAAAGTATGATGATAACTCTGGCTGATGCCGCAAAAATAACTTTTTCCTAAAGAAAGCAGAAATAGAAAAGAGATGTCCATATGGCTAATGGACATCCGGGAAATATCGAGAGTATTACTCGATCATTACTCTGTGCTTTTCTTCAGCTTCCGATTTTGGAAGTGTTACCGTGAGTACACCATCTTCAAGTTTAGCCTTTGCACCTTCTTCGGAAACCGCAGTTGGAAGGCTGAATGAACGGGCAAATCTTTTAAAGGAACGCTCTTTCATAGCGTATCCTTCTTCTTCCTTTTCGATTTCCCTGTGGGTATCTGCACTTATCCATACCCTGTTGCCTCTGATGTCAATGTTTACATCTTCCTTGTTAACACCTGGCAGGTCGGTTTTTACCACGACATTTTTATCTTCTTCCTTGACATCCACAAGAGGGCGTAATGTCTCAAATTCCATCCAGGAACCTCTCTCTCCCTCTCCTGCCATCTCCATCATGCGATTTTGCATTCTGCTAATTTCTTCCATGGGATCCCATGCTGACATAGCAGCCGGGCTCCAGCGTGTTAATCCATATCTCATATTCATCACTCCTCATTCTGTGGCGGGCTACTCCCTTAGTACCCACCATACCTCTATTGAGATTGACCTTATTTATACTTGATTCATAAAAATTGCAAAATTAGCTATCAGGAGACTGCTTGAAAAAAGGGTTCAAGTATGTGACATTTCTCATTATGCCACATTCTTGCGTGCAGGATCGATCAGTATACTAATCAGGTCAGCAGCATAGACCGTACCGAAGGACCCTTTCTTAACCGATTCCTCATCGAAGGTCTCAGCAGCATCCGGCTCCTCTTCTGTTGTAGAATAAATAGCAAAAGGTATGGGTACGGAAGTATGAGTCCTGAGTGCAACAGGGGTGGGATGGTCAGGCAATACCATTATTGTTACATCCTCTGCCATATCAATGGCACTCTTAAGAACGGTTCCCACGACCTTTTCATCGAAATCCTCAATGGCCTGTATCTTTGCTTTCATATCTCCCATGTGGCCTGCCTCATCCGGTGCTTCCACATGAATGAAGACAAAATCGTGATCTTTGAGGGCTTCAATAGCATATTCCGCTTTACCCAGATAATTGGTATCAAGATATCCTGTAGCTCCGGGAACCTCAATCACATCGAGTCCTGCGTAGATTCCTATTCCCTTAACAAGGTCGACTGCCGAGATTATGGCACCTTCAAGTCCATAGAGCTCATTGAACGGAACAAACGCAGGCGCAAATCCCTGTCCCCATAACCAGATTGAATTGCCCGGGTTCTTCCCGTTCTCAATTCTTTTTTTATTTACAGGATGATCTTTTAGCACTTCCATGGATCTTTCTGTTAGCTCGCTTATGATCTCACTGTCCTCACCCATTGGCATATGCTCGTACCTGTTCTCATCAATTACATCGTGAGGGGGAGTACATTCGGTATTTGCTCCAAGGCTGTTTTTTGCTATCATAAGGTGGCGGTAGCTGATTCCCGGGTAGAAAGTGAACCTGTTATCACCAAGTTCAGAGTCGATACTTTCGATAAGTTCCCTTGCTTCTTCACTGGTGATGTGCCCGGAACTGTAGTCCGCGATAATATCATCTTTGATCGTAATAAGGTTGCATCGGAAAGCAACGTCATCCTTTTCAAGTTCGACTCCCATGCTTGCAGCTTCAAGGGGTGCCCTGCCTGAGTAGTACTTTTCTGGATCATAACCTATAATGGACATATTGGCAACATCGCTGCCGGGAGGGAAGCCTTCGGGCACCGTCCTTGCAAGTCCTGCACGGCCGTTTGCGGTGATATAATCCATATTGGGTGTATTGGCTTTCTGAAGAACCGTCATGCCCTCGATTTCTTCAAGTGGCTCATCTGCCATCCCATCTCCTATGAGTACTACATATTTCATTATTTTCACCTATATTTATAGTAATCAATAAAAACCATAAGATAGTAATATGCCTGCAAAGTAAGATATCATTACGCCGTTTTTATCCGGTTCTATGATGTGAGGTTTCGATGAAATATATACATTTTGTAATTATATGCATCTGTGTAGTTTTCCTGTGTGTCTCTCCCGTTGCAGGCTTAGAGACAAAGACAATGATACACTATTCGGAACCTGATGTAAGTGTCAGGGACGAGATATTCCTGGAGCAGGGATATTCTCTTAGGGTTCTTGATATGAATAGCAAGAGCGGTGATGTCTGGATCAGCTTGTACCTGAACGGAGAAGAGATTGAGCTTGATGATAATTTTGCAAAAGAAGATGATTCTCTGGAATACATCCGTTCTGTAATAGTAGATGAAGATGAGGATGATGAAACAGAGATCGACTATTTCATACTGAGGATAACTCCCGAGGGGTCTGTTAAGAACTCGGATGGGAAATTGTATTCCACCATTTATATCGAGCAATATCTTGATCCGGTAGAAGATGTTGATGATTATCTGATCCTGGATAAAAGCTATTCACTGAAAAAAGGTGATGAACTCGAACTGGCTGGTCTTTATACTATTGAAGCTACTGATGTGGATGATGATGAATTATCCCTGGAACTTCGGCTAAATGGCAAATTGCTAAAAGAGGATAAAGTTGAGGAAGGGGAATACTTTCATTATTCTGTTTACTCTGATACGGGACCCCAGACCATCTTCCTTGCAAATGTAAAAGGTTTTTTTGAGACTGATGAAGGAATTACGGTTTTTCTCAATCACGTGTTGTTGCAACAGGATACGGTATCCGGTAATACTGGTGTTCCTGAAAGTATTGATATAGATGTTGAATCTCCGGTCGATGGCGGATTGAAGGCCGGGCGTGTTGCTATTATCAATTATTATCTAGATGAATCCTATTCTGAGGTTCGTATCCTGATTGACGGAGAAGTTATGGATAGCAGGAATCAGGTAAGTCCTGGAACTTACAAGGCGGTAACCGGGGAACTTGATGCTGGCATTCACAAAGCAACTTTGATGACAATTGATGACGACGATGATGCCTCTTATTATTCTGAAGAATTCTCTGTATCTGTTAACATAAAAGACAATATTACGGAATCAATTGTGGAATTTGCAAGTTCGGCAGCAGAAGGTTTTGAAAAAGATAACAGTTCTACAAATGTTTCTTCGAAGTTACCTGTTCCATCTTTGCCTTCGGATGTATCAAATGCGCTTTCTCTCATTGTAACTATTGGTGTATTCATTATATTTATCTGGTTTTTCAGGAAATTCATGTAAACCCGTATTATTAACCATTTAGGGCTACGGGCTTTACTCATAATCTTTATATTAGTCTTTACTGTTTATAGACGAAATTAGCAGACAAACTAAACGTGGTTAAATATGAGAATCGTAATGAAATTCGGCGGCACATCCGTTGCCAACGGAGAGAAGATCCGGCATGTGGCTGAGCTCCTGAAGCGCTATCATGAAAATGGTGATGAGCTTATTGTTGTAACATCGGCACTTGGCGGTGTAACGGACGGCTTACTGAACACGGCAAATGAAGTATCCGTAAGTGGTAAAGTATCCCATGTTAAAGAGTTTATAGCCGATCTGACTAAGAAACATTACGATGCTATTCATGTTGCAGTTGATAATGACGACCTGAGGTCTGAATGCATAGAATCTATCGATAAGCGTGTTGATGAACTTGAGAAGGCTCTCATAGGTATCTGCTACCTGGGAGAATTGACCCCACGCTCCATCGACTACATATCATCTTATGGCGAACGCCTTGCAGCTCCGATTGTCAGTTGTTCCATCTGCTCCCTGGGGATCAACTCAAGATCTTTTACAGGTGGAGAGGCAGGAATTATCACAGATTCAAATTATGGTAACGCTAAACCTCTTGAGGAGAGTTATTCCCGAATATACGAGAAAATGACTCCTCAACTGGGAAAAAGCATCTCAGTTGTTACCGGCTTCATAGCCCAGAACCGGCAGGAGATTATCACGACTCTTGGACGTAGTGGCTCAGATTTCTCCGCATCGATTCTCGGTGCTGCAGTGAAGGCTGATGAGATCTGGTTGTGGAAGGAGGTTCATGGCATAATGACCACCGATCCCAAAATCGTACCGGAGGCAAGGTCGATTCCTCAGATATCCTATATTGAGGCCATGGAATTGTCTTATTTCGGTGCAAAGGTTCTGCATCCCAGGACAATTGAGCCTGCTATCACACACAAGATACCTGTGCGCGTGAAGAATACCTTTGAGCCTGATTTCGAAGGCACATTGATTGTGGCCGAACAGAACCAGATAGAAGATGTAGTAAAGGCTGTAACCCTGATATCCAAGGTTGCCCTTATCAATATTTCAGGTGCGGGCATGGTTGGTGCTATAGGTACTGCCGCAAGGGTTTTTTCTGTACTTGCGAGTGCCGGGGTCAACATCATTATGATCAGCCAGGGCTCTTCTGAAGCTAATATGACTCTTATTGTCAATGAGGAACATCTTGAGCAGGCAGTTGCTGCAATAAGGTCTGAGTTCAGCAACAATGTAGTTGGTGAGGTTGCATACGACAGGGATGTGTGTGTTGTTGCTGTGGTGGGTGCCGGGATGGATGGAATTCCAGGAGTTTCCGGTAAGGTATTTTATGCCCTTGGAAATGCAGATATTAATGTCATAATGATCAGTCAGGGTTCTTCACAACACAACATCTCCTTTGTTGTGAGCACTACCCAATCAATTGAAGCTGTCAGGATACTACACGGGGAATTCGAACTGGATCAGTAATGCAGGGATCACAATGAAAGATAAACATCTCACCTATGCGGAATCAGGAGTTGACATCGAGGAAGAGGAAACTACCATCAAGGCTCTTACAAAAGGTATGAGCTACGAACGTACGGGTCTTGGTGCACCATTGACAGGCATCGGACATTATGCAGGTCTCATAGACTTCGGGGAATATGCTCTTGCGCTGGCAACAGATGGTGTAGGCTCCAAGGTTCTTATAGCAAATGAGATGAGGCGCTGGAACACTGTCGGGATCGATTGTATTGCAATGAATGTAAATGATCTGCTGGCAATTGGTGCCGAGCCCATATCCTTTGTAGATTATCTGGCCCTTGAGAAACATGATGAAGAATTCGCCGCCCAGATCGGTGAAGGGCTGAGAAAGGGTGCAGAGATTTCCCGGATGTCCATCGTAGGAGGTGAAACTGCAACACTTCCTGACATCATTAAAGGTTTTGACCTTGCAGGCACCTGTCTTGGAATGGTCAGAAAAGAAAACATTATCACAGGTGAGAAAGTTAGCGTAGGGGATGCAATTGTAGGTATTCCTGCGGCTGGTGTTCACAGCAATGGTTACACTCTGGTAAGAAATATCATAGAGCAATCATCCTTTTCTTATCATGATCCTTTCCCTCTGGATACTTCTACGACCATTGGGGATGAACTACTCATACCCACCCGTATATATATGGAGGTCCTTGATGTTATCAGGGAATGTGATGTACATGGGCTTGCACATATAACCGGCAGTGGCCTTTTGAAACTTAAGCGTGTGACCGAACTTGGATTTGATTTCTACGATCCTCTTGAACCGAATGCTATCTTCAAGTTCCTCCAGGATGAAGGCAATGTTGATGACCTGGAAATGTACCGTACATTCAATATGGGCATGGGTTTCGTTATTATCCTCCCTCCCGAGCAAGCTGCAAAGGCGGCTGAGATGACAGGTGGTAAGATTGTCGGAAAGATCGTGGAAAGTGGTATAAAGGTTTCAGACCTTGTAATTGTTTAACAAATAAAGGACAACTAACCATGGTCTGTATTAGCGATCTTCCTTTTGAAATTCTCCTAAAAGGAGGCACACCTGCCCAATGTGAGGCACTTATCAGAGAAAACTCCGACGAAGTGTATCATGTACCGGGAGGTTATACAATACGTGGAGTGCTCCTAAGTGGCGATTCTATTCCTATAGGTGTAAAGGGAGATGAGATATTCTTCCAGTATATAAAACCCTGTTTCGGGCTATTTGTTCTCAAACTGCCGGATGCTTCGGATGAGATCGAAAGGTTGCATTCTCAGTTCAAGAAGTGACGACGATTTAAGCATCTGAGGAAGTGGTTTTCTGGATAAGGATGATCAGGGAAATCCCGATTATGGGACTTATCTTCTCTGGGGTTTTATTGTTGGTCTTCTGTTAGGTGCTATCACTGATAAAACCGGCCTCGGAATTATCCTTGGCCTGCTGGTAGCAAATGCCTGGTACTATTATAAATTAAAAGACAGGGACCAGATGTATCATTCAAGGAAACTCTCAAGGAGTCATGAAGATTGTATGATTGCGGGAGTTTGTGGCGAAATGGCCCAGTACTTCGAGGTAAAATCATCCATGATAAGGATCGCTTTTGTAATATTCACATTGCTTACAGGTATCTGGGTTGGCGGACTTTTGTACCTGGTCCTTGCTATTCTTATGCAGGATGAGAGTTCAAAGGCAGGTTATGCATAGATCGTTTTCACATATCAGGATTCCAGTTTATATCTTTGATTTTTTTGCGCTTTGAACTACCCACTTCAGGAAGTTTCCTGAAGGGAATTCATGTATTGTTGTTGCGATGATCATTCCTTCACCGAGTTCTTTGATGACCATAAGAGCATTTCCGTTCTCATCCTTGAACAGTACCTCCCCTTCAGCATCTGAGAAATAGCCATCAAACTCTATTTCTGCTTCGGGATTGTCCACAAGACACTGGGCATTGTGTTCACCTTTCCTGAAGGCTTTTGCAGACATTTGCTTTTGCACATACCGAAGCTTTGTGGGTAGCCAGGGATAGTCATATTCGCTGACCATTGGCCCGAATATTACCAGGATTCCTCCATTTTCTACAAATTTTTCAAGTTTTTTCCTGCTGCGCTCGATTCCACTCAGAATTTTTGTGTATGCAGGGTTGGCAAAACCTGTCGGGACCATCAGGCATTTGCATGGCGGTAAAAAAGGTGTTCCAAGATTTTCAGGGGCTATTCTCTGGCACTTTATGTCATGTTCGAGGAATAGTTTTTCAAACAGCAGGGTTTTGTCCCACAGCAACATCACTTCGGTCATGCAGGGAAATACATTTTTCTGGTTTAATTGTTTTTCCTGGGAGCTTACAATATGTACTGAATTATAAATCAAGATGATATATTTTCAATTGTAGATTTTAATTTGCTCAAAAATACTTTTATATTTTAACTGTGTTGTATGTATGCAATACAAAAAAACATTTTCAGTATTGCTTTTACTATAAGCAGGTTGGGGAGTGGGTTCACCCCTGGATTCTATTATACTAATTTTCCAAATGACTGATATGTTCTGTAAGAGCATTTCATGTAACTGTTTAATGGAATAAAAAGAAAAAGAGGGCTGGTTTGTTTAAACCAGCTTGTTGATTGGGTGGTTCTCGTCCTGAACTTCGAGACCAAGTTCTTTTGCAGTCTCTGCAAGCATAATGTCAACCATTGCTGTTGCAGGGAATACTTTGTCAGTGTTCTCGATAGGTCCGAAGAGCTGGAAGTTTGATCCGAGTATCTGTGGTACAAGGTTTGTTCCGATATCAGCTGGCATGTAGATTGCCTGCCTCTCTGCTTTTGTCTCGAACTGCTTTTTGTATGCTTTCATCCAGTCCCATGCAGATGCCATGTTGTGGTATCCACCGCCAACAGGCAGTCCAAGGTGTCCCTTGATAGCAATTACTGCTCTCATGGATGCACCGGAACCTGCGCCCAGTGGGGTTGCTGCTACATCGATCAATGGCTTTGTGATTCCACATTCCTTTGCGATTTCAAGCATACCTTTTTCCTGTCCGGTACCGCCGGTTTCAAGAATTTCGAGCTTGCCCTTTACGCTTGGGTCTGTTGCATTGAATGCGAGTACAATGGAAGCATCAATATCACTGTCTCTTATAGCTTCGATCTCGTCTGCGTGGACACTTGCATTGATTGAGTTGTAGATAGCTCTGTCAGCTACACCGATCTCTGTGACATATTCTGCTGCAGCTGCACGAACTTCACCTGCAGATGAGTCAATGAGGAATGGTGTTTTCTCATCAAGTTCAATAAACCAGTCGATATACTTTTTGATTGCTTCTGGAGTTTCACCGACGATCTGGTTCACATAGGGGTTACCTGTGACCTCTCCCATATCAACGATGCTCTGCCAGAGTTTGTTTGCAGCTTCTACATCAAAGACACCTTTGTCCTCATCAGTCACGATCTTGTGCCTGTTGTAGAACATCGTTCCTATGAGTACTGTTGGGTATTCTCCTGGCTGGCCACCGAATTTGACCCCGCCTACATCGAATACTTCTTGTTTCTTATCAAATCTGAACATATGAATAACCTCTTTTTAGATACTAAGCATAGGTGCAAGGAACATAAGGTATAACAGGAATATGATAATTCCAGCTACTGCTCCGTAAAGAATTCCTATGTCTCTTCCTACCTTTTTACCAATGCGCTGAGCAACTTCACTGTTTACGAACTCGATTTTCTCATCTATATTGTTGAGTTTGTCAAGTACTTCGTTGAAATCTGCAGGGTCTACGACGACGCTTGGTACTTTGTCCTGTTCACTCATTTTATATCACGCTCCAGATGAACATCGGGAGTATGACTACCATCAGTATGACGAAGACAAACCCTGCAACAAAACCGCTTATGCCGGTTGCAGATACTCCTGAATCAAGCTTCTGGTTCCTTGCAATAAGTTGAGCCCTGTAACGGATATCTTCTACCACGGCTTCAATGGGTCCCATGGATGGTTCGATCACCATCGGAACTCCTTTTCCATATTCTTCTTCTGCCATGTCAGTTACCTCCGAACAATAACATTCCAAGCACTGTTAGGGTGATAGTAAGACCTATCATTATTCCTTCGACCTTGCCTGCATGTATTCCTGAATGGAACTTGTTCAGGTTACCGATATACATCAGTTCCTTGTTGATTTCAAGTATCCTGCTTCTTACGGTTGCCAGCTCTGCAGCCATTGGTTTGAGTCCGCCGGCCTCTGCGCCTTCTTCACCGTCACCTTCGCCTACTTCAATGACCAGTGGCTCATCATCAAAGGCATCTGTGTCTTTAGATGCGTATTCTTTGATCTTGGCAACGATGGCATCCATATCTTCCGTGCCGATTAAATCGATGATTTCTACCTGATCCTGATATCTCTTGATAGCTTCATCGTTGAGGTTCTCAATATACGGAATGGCACCGGTTGCACCGATAATCCTGTTATCTTTTACACCGTTCTGGTGAAGGGCTATGAATGCCTCTCCGGTAATATGTCCTTTAACTTCAGCTCCGGTAACTATGAAGTATCTGATATTCGGATTCGATATGATGTGTGCAACGACTTTCTCAATACCGAGGTTTTCTGTTTTACATGGTCCTGTAATTGCTGCGCCGGCTTCAAGTTGAGGACCGGCTGCAAGGTGTGAACCACATGTAATAACAGCTACGCTGTCCTGAATATCGCCAACGTCATACTCTCCTTTGAGTATTGGCCATCCAGGAGCTGCATCTCTCTTTGTTGCCATCTTACATCACTCCTAATGCGCCCATTACCAGAAGCATCAGTCCTGCAACTCCCAGACCGACAATTATGCCGTAGAATGCGTTTCCATAGAAACCTGCACTCTGTGAGGCGTTCTCACGTCCCGGGAATGAGTTGAGTAGCGGCTTGTCAGGTGCCAGAGAGTTTACAAGATCATCTGCTATTTTATCAAGTTCGTCAAGCTGTTCCATGATCGGATCCATTGAATAAGCAATGATATCCTCTCTTTCTGCTGCGAGCAATGAGGTAAGCGGATCCAGTACAAGATGTGCTTCCGGTGCTACATGAATCATGCTCATTCCAATTCCTCCTTAGAAGGCAAGAGCCCTGAACCTGTTACCAGGAATGCATCCCTTTTCACACGCTTATAGAATCCTGCAAAGGCGATGTACCAGATTGCCAATCCTATAAGGATTGTAAGGGTTCCTGATGCACCTTCGTTAACGGTTGCTACAATTCCTGCAATAATCATTGCGATAGCACCCTTCTCAAAACCGGTTGCAAGTGTACGATCCTGTGTCTCATCGGGACCGAGGTTTGCATTGAAGGGGTGCAGAATTGCAAGACCGCCTGCAATGAAAATAACTGCTATGTATCCGGTTGAGATGACTCCGATAAGTACCTCATCGAACATGAATGTTCCAATCATGGCAGTACTGAGGCCAATGATAGTGATGGTACCGGCTGTAGCAATCTCTGTCATGGACTGTTCCATGATGGGTATACCCATGTTGAGTACTTTGTTTGCAAGGACACCGACTATAAGTCCGATGATAGCTGCAGAGATCACTGCAACTATGGGTCCTGCTATGCCACCGACTGCAAGTCCGAATGTAGAGGCTACAACACCCATACCGAGTGCGAGCATACCTATGGAAGGTACACCTGTACCAAGACCGTAGCTTGCAACTCTTCTAACTGCTGCAGCACCCCATACGATACCGCAAATGGCAGCAAGGCCACCAAGGAAGGACATGTATCCTTCTGACGCTTTAGGGGCCACCTCCTTTAACTCGTTTATTCCTGATACGTTACCAAGGAAGGACATGTATCCTCCTAACGCGTCACCAAGGAAAAAAGCAGCGTATATTAAAACAAGTCCACCTATTAGTCCAAAGGCTATTATATTGTTCTGGGGGATTCCTCCATGGGCTTCTCCTCCAGCTCCTCCTGCTGACATCTCAGAGACCTCCTATGGCAAGTACGCCCATAATCGCTGAGAAGAATGTTGCAATAAGGGATGCTATTACAGCTTTTGGGAATTTCTTGAACTTAGGATCATGGAAACCTTCTATGGTTCCGCCGATGTTGTATGAAGGGATTACCGCATTGACGAAGAAGATACCAACTGCGAAAATACTTGCAATTCCTACAAAAGCGTAAGTGCTAAGTCCGTTATTGATGCTGAGTAGAGTATAATATATAAGAGCTCCACCCAATCCACCAAGTGCGCCACCAATGACACCACTTACGAAGGATACTGTTGGTAGTGCATGTCCTTCAGTACCTTGGGATACGTAAAGATCCTGCCTGTCTTTTGTTATTGGGTCGTACTTGACTTTTGCTGATGCTGGTGGACAACCGACACCATAAACGTATACCAACTGTCCTACGATCATTGTGACCGATATCATTATCATGGCACCTACGGCACCGGATGCAAGAACAAGTGCCATGCTGTCTGTAGCATTCATCATTGCACCGGCAGTGACCAGTCCTGTAAGACCAGCACCAGCTGCAAGCTGAACAGTACCTGTTCCGATACCTGTTGCCTGTGCCATAGCTGCTGGAGCACCACCTACTGGAACGAAGTGAACGCTCCAGGAAATAAGCACTCCACCAAGTGTGATAAGTATTATATGCAAAATGTTAGCTATTAAAATTCCGACTATATCTATCAAGCTGCCACCTCTGCTTCTTCGTCTTGTTTATATGGACCATATGCATTGCGGGCGGCGACTTCAATGTTCCTGTTCCAGATTATGAGTACCAGTACGATAATTACTCCTGCAATAACTGATGCCCAGCCGACTGCATTACCCATAGTGGCATCGAATACCACGGTAATCCATCCGCTGAGGAATACTGTCATACCAAAAGCAATTCCTGTGACCGGTCCACCAAACTTGGCACAGAACCATGAATTGTCAATACCGTTCCTGATTCCGGATTCTGCTTTTCTCACGATGTTACCTGAGTTTGCAGCGTTGAGTCCGGATCCGAATTCTACATTCTGGAATTCACGTTCTGCACCATAGTGAACATCACCAGTGGATGATCCTATCGCACCAACAGTGATTCCCCAAATGAATGCCAGTAGTGGCAGTGAGAACGGGTGTCCTAGAACAGCTATCATAAGATATGATACCACAAGTATACAGAAAGTTGTGATGAATGCATATCCCATAATAACTGGAGTGTGTGATCTTAAAATGTCAAGATAAATTGGTTGTTTGAAACGTTTCTGACTTGCCGATCTGCCGAAATAAGATGATACTGAATAGGTGCCATGTACTGCTGCTGCAAGAATAGCTCCAATTGTCAATGCAAGAACAACGGATGCACCGGTGCCCATCAGAACTGAAGCGATGGTACCACCGATTGCACACATAAGTGCGTTTGATGGTGGTTCACCAGATACGGCTTTGTTATATATCCTGTGTGGATACATCATCTGGGGCGCTAATTGCACCTGGGAGTTTGGGTTACTCTGAGACCCTATATCTGATTCGAGGTCTTCAGATGCCCCTGCAATAGTTGCAGCTGCTCCGATAAGTGCCATTACGCCCATGCCTGTGAGCGGTTCCATTCACATTTCCTCCTTTTTTATTATATGCGCGTAAATCGTGCCAAAATTATAATAATCGCTTTTCGATTCGATGTTTTTTATCATAATTGATATGGCGTAGACTAACGTCAGGTGGTTTACATTATATTAAATACTTATTAAACCTTTCGAATGAGAGAGAATAAAAAGCCTTAATTTTCCAGTATAAGGCATATCAGAAGAAAAAATTAAAATATATTTCTAAATATATTTTGTTCAAAAAGGAAATGGTTATATTCATTCCCTGCGATCAAGTTTCAGTATATATATGTCCGGTCTTGGTCTCTTCCCGCTTCCCTTTGAGAAGTCCATATAACAACGGTTGCAGAGTACACGTGAATTAAGAGATGCCAGTTCGGATGTACCGGGTACAAGCCTCGCAAAAAGAAAAGATGGTTCGATATCCAGTTCAAAAGATGCTTCTTTCAGGTATTCTGTGATATGCTCCTCGAATATCTCCAGATCATCTACCTGGATTCCACGTGTATTTACCGTTATACCACAACATCCGCAGGGCAGGGCAAAAGCATCTGCCTCTATGAGAAAAACAGGTTTTGCAAGCAGGTTTCGCAATTTATTTTCCAGACCGTTCCGGTTCTTTGCGAGTTTTTCTATTACAGTCATATTGTTCCATCCGTATTGTTCAGGGGTTGAAGTGTCTGT
Source organism: Methanolobus sp. ZRKC2 (assembly GCF_045291185.1). NCBI lineage: Archaea > Methanobacteriati > Methanobacteriota > Methanomicrobia > Methanosarcinales > Methanosarcinaceae > Methanolobus > Methanolobus sp. ZRKC2. The sequence continues at coordinate 2,363,397 of NZ_CP146980.1, forward strand.
TGCATACCATCGAGAGAATAAACCTGCACGATTTTTTCAGTGAGCCTTTTGCAGTAACCACATTTAGAACATACTTTGCTGCATTTTTTCCATTGATTAAGAGAACCCTCAAGCTCTTTGTTCGGTATGAAGAACAGGTCTCTTATGTCCCTGGGACAATCCAGCAGATCCATCAGGTTTCCGTCGTAACTTCTGTCAGTATATGCACGGACATTGTTCAGTATCCAGTTAGTGAAATGAGTTCTTCCGCCTATCTTGAAGGTGTCCGTGATATGCTCGTAATCCTTAAGATCCTCGGGTCGTATCCACGGTGATTTGATCAGTTGCTGAGGATCATTTATCCTTAGTGACAAACACTTGTAGTAATAATAATCGTCAAGCACGTTCAATTTTGGGCCCGGACCATTGGCATGTGAAAAGAAATTGAAATGTGCATATCTGAAAGGACACTGATAAAGACAACCTTCGTTCACCAGTAGTTTAAGGTCACATGAAACTGAGTCTTTGATGGCTTCCAGTCTTGTGAAATCCCTGTTTACAACCGGGTCCACAACGATGGTATCCGCACCCAGTTCCTCATAGAACTCGGCCTTCTGAGGAGAATCAACAAAGGAAAGGACGGATACAACTACTTCCATATCATAGTCTTTTGTCAGCATTTCCACAAAATATGGCTCTGCAATCGTTATCGAATCTATACCGATATCGTTGAGCCTGTCAAAGTACCAGTTAATCTTATTGAAGCCTTGGGGTGTGAGATGCTGACCGCCCATGCACGAGCTATTGAGTACTATCTCCATCTTCACACCTTTATCGTGTGCATACTCTGTCTGTTCCCGTATTTCCTCTAGCCCAGGTGCACTCAGGTTTGTCCTTCCGGTTCCCACATAGTCGGGAGTTCCTGCCATGTATACTGCATAGATGTCTTCAGAGCCGGATAACAGGTCCTCCAGTCCTTCCATGTGTCCCACGTGCGGTACGTAAAGTTTCATCGTTTGCTGGTACTCTTTAATTAAGATAAGCATTTTGGTGAAGCAAACCAAAAGTATATTATGTCGAACTTATCTCAGTCCTATACATGATACTAGGTGCCTCATCCTTTGCCGGCAGTCTGCCCGAGATTGCATCCGAAGTGCAGTCAGTTGAACTTTACATGCCAAAACTGGGCATTTACAAAAATTCAGAACTCCAGCAAGGGTTATTGGATAGCATTCTTGATGAACTATCCACACTTGACGTTCATACTTCACTGCATGCACCTTATTTTGCAGATGTTCCTACATATCCCAAGGATGTTGTAGTAGACACTGCGAAAATGGATGACAGGTCTTTCAGGCTTATCAGGGAATCCATTGAGCTTGCAGGCAGGCTTGAATCCAGGGCTGTAGTGCTGCATCCGGGAAGGATAAATGGAGATCATGATAAGTCATTTTCCAAAATGGTAGACAATCTTAAGTCACTTGCACAAACCGCATCTGAATATGATGTTATGCTTGGTCTTGAAAATAAGGAAGGGACTGATCCCGGGAATCTCTGCACCGAAGTCGAAGAATTGATAATGGCCGTAGAAGACGTGAATTCCGACTACCTGGGTGCTACCCTCGATATAGGACATGCCAATCTAACATGTGGTGGAGACATGGGTAAACTGCGTGAGTTTGCACGTACACTGGCTCCTTATATAGTACATGTGCATGTGCATGACAATATGGGAGTCTGGTCGGAAAATTACGATGGTGATGAGCACATGGCTCCGGGAGATGGCATAATTGACTATACTGTCCTGAAAGAAATAAAAGGTTACAAAGGCATCTTTAACATGGAAGTATTTTCTATGGAGGACGTTGCAAAAGGTAAGGTAACGCTATCGGATGCGGTTCTGAATAATAAATAAAGTATCATTAAGGTAACTTGTAGTTTGGCGGTACCACCAGCACCAGTACATCGGATATCTGAAGCACTTTTTCAGTAACTGTACCCATTAATTTCTTTATTCCGCTTTTTCCATGCGTACCCATGACAATCCGGTCTGCATTTAGCTTATTGGAGACTTCCACGATCTTTTCCGGAGCACTGCCGTCCTTAATAATTATCTCTATATGTTCTTTCTTGCATCCCATTTCAAGTAGAATATCCCTCACTTCATGAAGCACACTCTCAGCGCCCTCTTTGCGCCATGTCTTCCTGGCAAGTCCTTTGTCGTCCACAACATGAAGCAATATCAGGTGATAGTCATGCTTCATTGCAATCCCGGCTGCAACCCTGGCAGCATTTTCGGAGTATACCGAACCGTCGGTGGGTATCAGTATTTTCATCATTATAGGGTAAGGCTGCGCTATTATTAAATATTTGGATTTGCTTCTCTTGTAATGTAATGGCTGCAATACATGTCAAAGATAATCCTCATGGAAGATTAGCATGAACAAATATCGCAAATTCAAGAAAATGGACAATAAGAGCTATTCAGAAGTAACACGCTTCCTCAAGGAGACTACTCATCTTACTGCGCGTGAGTGGGTCACTGCAAGATTGTGTGCGGATTTCAAGAATCTTTCAAACCAGTCAGAGATGACCTGGATTGGTGAAAAGCTTCCGGAACTTGTTCCTTTTATGGATGAAACTTATTCCAGGCAGGAAGTTTCAAATGCACGTGCTTCTTTCAAGAAAAAGGTCCAGCGCAGTGGAACTACATTTTTCTATGCATACTATGCCGGCTTGATCACACAGGAGGAGATGATCTCTGTCATTCACAGTATCGTTACTGATATCAAAAAATTGATGGACACCGAAGGCAGTGAGATTCCTGAGGAGCATGCAACCGAGGTCCAATTACTTATCGCAGATGTTCTGCGAAAGATCAATGAATCTCTTGATGATGATTTCTAGCCTCTCTTTCAAGTACCCTGCGGTACTTTTCAAGCATTCTCATGTCAATCTGCCGCAGGTATCTTGCCTGAACTCTGGAAACATATAATGTATTGTTCCCTATCTCGATCCTGAGGTCCGTATCCTTTGGAGTGCTGTACTCTATGGGATAAATGACCGGTCCTGCACATGATGTACACAGCCTGAAATCCCTGGTGGCTTCTTTGATGAATTCCTCTACCTCTTTTTCAACTGGTATCTGTTGTGGGATATCTATCATGCTCCTAAAGCGGTACTTTAAATACTTAAGATTTACCGGTATCAAAACTTCAGTCCGTTTTTCCCCAAACAAATTTAAATTGAATGAATTCCAATCTATGCCCCATGATGATGAAGGACAAGGGAAAGCTTGTTATCTGGCCTGTTTATATCGACAGGACCAAGTCAAGAAGTAAAGGGCGTATCATTTCACGAAAGACATCCGTAACTGAGCCTACCATTAAAGAGATTGGCCTCGCAGCTGAAAAGTTGGGTCTGAACCCGGAGATAGAAGCCGATAAAGCTTATCCGAAGTCCTGGTGGGAGTCAAAGGGCAGGGTACTTATAGATAATAATGAGCCCAAGACAGTCCTTTCCAGGAAGATATCTTCCAAGATCAAAGAAATGCGCGGAAGCTAAGCTCCAGTTAATCTTTTTAAAAGCTCATCCTTCTGGATGAAAAAAGAATTTTAAAAAGGAAAGTATCTTGTCAATCAGGAAATTGGCCACATTCCGAATTGAGCATTCAGTATAAGTATTCCAAGGCCGGCTACTGCGCCTACGATTATGACAGTTTTCGGATCTATGTGTATCGCTTTTTTGTCAGCCTCATAATAGCGCATAAGACCTGCAGATGACATCAGCCCGGCGCCGCTTGATTTCTTTTTTGTCATGTTATCTCCGTGTAAATGTTACTAGCAGTATTAATGATGTTTTTGTTGTTATTTATTGTCCTTCATGTAACTAATCGTTTAAAAGATTGTGCTCTCATACAATTATTTCGTCCAGCAAGAACGGTGGATAAAAAACACCTTTTTCCGTTATCACAGCAGTCACATTCTCCATAGGTGTCGCATCGAATGCCGGGTTGTATACCTTCACATCAGCAGGTGCTATCTGCACATCCTTGAAGAAACGCAACTCATCGGAATCTCTCTCCTCGATGGTAACAGTATCCTCCCAGTTTTCAGGATCAAGAGTGGATATGGGAGCAGCTACGTAGAATGGTATTTCATGTTCTTTTGCAAGTACCGAGTGGGTATAGGTCCCTATTTTATTGAAGACAGCATCTCCTGTAATCCTGTCGGCGCCTACGATGACCTTGTCAACCATACCCTTGCTCATTACATGGCCTGACATGGAATCGGCTATAAGTGTTACATCTATGTTGTCCTGCATGAGTTCCCACGTGGTGATCCTTCCACCCTGGTTCAGGGGTCTTGTTTCACATGCAATGACTTTGATCTCCTTTCCTTCCTCTACGGCTGAGCGTATTACACCAAGTGCGGTTCCCCAGTCAACACAGGCCATCTTCCCTGCATTGCAATGTGTCATGACCGTGTCACCATCATCAAGCAGTTTGGCACCGTATTTTCCCAGTTTTCTATTCGTTTCAACATCCTCATCTGCGATGTTTTTTGCTTCGGCCAGCACGATATCCTTTATACTGTCAAGGTCGTATGCATCCGAAATTGCATCGATTACCCTGTCCACACCCCATCCAAGGTTGACTGCTGTCGGGCGTGTGGCCTTGATGGTATTTGCCGCAACTTTCAGATCCTTTGTAAGACCATCCATATCATCAGCACTGCTCAGGGTTGCTGCAAGAGCGATACCAAATGCTCCGGCAGCTCCGAGGGCAGGCGCACCTCTGACACGCAGGGACTTGATTGCCTCGCAGAGAGAGGCAAGTGTTTTACACTCGATGACTTTGTAATCCACAGGGAGGAGTGTCTGGTCTATCATTATAATTGAATTTGATTCGTCATTCCAGTCAATAGTTCTCATGATATCTACCCGATTAAAAGTCATGCCTGGAATAAAAATGTGAAGGTCTATAGCATCAGTTTGTTTAAATTAAGACTGTTCTGATCATTCCTGGTAAGATGATAATTCCTGAAGTATCAAGGTTTTGCAGGGATTACTAATCAAAGTTTCCTAATGGGTTTTAACGTAGGCTAATAAATCTTTTTTATGGTAAGGAGTTCGGGAACTTATCTTGGGAGATCACTATGAGGAAACTTTGGATAGTTGTGGGGGTAGTTGTTCTTCTTATATTGGCATTAATTGTGGTCCTAAGCTTTGAGACAAGGAAAGAACAGGCTGAAGCCTTAAAAAATACTGATATCTCGCTAAGTGGTATCGAGGTAAACGGTATCAGCACGGAGAAAATCGATCTGAACATAACCCTGAACATCTATAATCCCAATGACGTTACCGCCAGGCTTGAGAGGATGGACTATACTGTCTATGCGAACGATGTACGCATTGGTAGCGGGAGCTTTGAAGAACCGGTCGAGATTCCGCCCAACGAAAGAAGAAGTACATCAACGAACTTTGTAGGGCAACCGACATCAGTAACTGCTGCTGTTATAAGTACCCTGCTGACTCGTGAGGTTGTGTGGAGTGTCGAAGGAGTGGTGTATTTTGATACACCTTTGGGAACGATCGAGCAGTCATTCGATGTAAATAGCTCATAAAAGGGTTTCCTGTAACATTAAGATCAGCGGAGACCAACAAAAAACGGTCATAATTGGTGGAAAATAGATTTCCTGAATGAACTCAGGTTTAACTACAGGTCTGGTTCTCATTTTACTTCTCTTGGTAATTTTTGTCGGACTTAGTTGCATTTCCGATGAAGGACAAAATGAACGACTGACGACTGCATAGGGATGATCAATCACAAACTTTGGACATTAATACGATAAGTAATAATGTGTCAAAAAGCCTAAAACCACAGGATACAAACAAGTCATGGGTATTGGGATTTGGTTTTTAGGCTTGATTCAAAAGGAAACAGGGTTATTGATTCAGCTTTGCTCTGGTGCAGGCCATAAGAGAAGGATTAGTTATGATTAAGAAATGGTTGGTGCTGATCACCCTTGCAATGGCGATGTTCATCATAGTCATAGACACAACGATAATGAATGTATCAATATCAGCTTTAGTTGAAGACCTAAACACCACTGTGAGCGGTATCCAGGGTGCTATCTCAATTTATGCTCTTGTAATGGCATCGTTTATACTTATAGGTGGTAAGCTTGGGGATATTCTGGGTAAGAAAAGGACCTTTATGATTGGTACTATTCTTTTCGGAATAGGCACTTTCACAGCTTCAAGAAGCCAGAACCTGGGTATGTTGCTTATTGGCTGGTCCTTTATAGAGGGCCTAGGATCAGCTCTCATGCTACCTAACATCCAGACCCTGCTAAGAGATGAATACGAGGGCAAAGATCTGGCTTTTGCCTACAGTATAGTCAGTGCCATTGGTGCAGTAGGAGCAGCCGTGGGCCCTATTGTTGGCGGTTATCTGACGACATTTCATACCTGGCGCTGGGCTTTCCTGCTCGAAGTGCTGGTAGTAATCGCTGTTCTTTTGCTCAGTACAAACATAAAGGCTGATGTGCTTCCGGCAAAGAAGCCAAAGTTTGACTTTGTAGGTGCATTCTTTTCAGTTCTGGGTCTGTTCTCCATTGTCCTGGGAATTTTGCTGGGACAGGTTTACGGATTCTGGGTGGCCAAACAACCTTTTGTGATCGGGCCTTTTGAAATTGCTCCTTTCGGACTTTCCATTACTCCTTTCCTTATCGGATTTGGATTATTATTGATAATGCTGCTTTTCAGATGGGAAAAGCGATTGGAGGAGGCCGGAGAGGATGGCCTGTTCAAACCCACACTTTTCAATGTGCCGGGACTTACTCCGGGATTCATTGTCCGTAGCCTGCAGATGGCTATTACCGCAGCTTTCCTTTTTACATTCCCGCTGCTGCTACAGCTAACCTTTGAGTTCACTGCAATGGAAACGGGGATTGCTCTTCTCCCCTTTTCGATAGCTTTGCTCGTGGCTGCTATAATAGGAGCCAAACTGACGGCCCGGTTCATAGCAAAACGTATCATCCAGGCAGGATTCGTACTTGTTATCCTTGGCCTCGGAATCGTGGTCTGGACAGTCACACCTGATGTGCAGCCATCAGATCTGGCCTATGGAGTAGTGTTCGGTCTGGGCCTGGGTCTGATTGCCTCTCAGATATTGAATCTTGTTTTCTCGTCGGTGGATGAGAAGGACACACCTGAGACCTCGGGCCTAAACGGTACTTTCGAGCAGCTCGGCAACTCCATAGGTGTGGCTCTGGTGGGCACTATAATGCTTGCTACATTGATGACCGGATTACAGGTAAGTATTGAGGAAAGCACTGATATTCCGGAGGAAGACAAATCAGAATTGATTGCGGCTGTGGAGAGTAGTGTGCAATTGGTTTCGAATAGCCAGTTAGAGGCCGGGTTGGAAGAAGCAGGTGCCGATGAAGAACTGCAGGAGGATATTATGGAAATATATTCTTTGAATCGAACTCAGGCTTTCCAGGTAGGGATAGTTTTCCTGATCTTCCTAGGTCTGATAGGGCTGATATCCACAGTTGGGTTGTCGGACAGGAAACTGGTTGAAGATTAATAAATCAGGGTTTGTGGCTGTAATCGAAACCCATGCATCTTTTGGGTATAACAAAAATACCCAATAATTTAGGTAACAATGCGCCGCAAACTATAATCTTCCGGAGTACAAACCATGTTTTGGGATTTCAGGGTAGGTTTTGTATCTTGTTTTAGTTTTTAGATGTAGAAATGGTGGTTAATTCAGGTTTATGTCTTTGCTTCTGTACAAGCTTACCGGGAGAGGTTAAGTTTTATGATTAAGAAATGGATGGTGCTGATCATTCTTTCAATGTCAATGTTCATCATAATCATTGACACGACAATAATGAATGTATCAATATCTGCTTTGGTTAAAGATTTGAACACAACGGTGAGTGGTGTACAGGGAGCAATATCACTTTACTCTCTGGTCATGGCATCCTTCATACTCATCGGAGGTAAACTCGGAGAGGTAATAGGCAAGAAAAAGACTTTTCTGATCGGTACGGCTCTCTTTGGTATCGGCACTTTTATAGCTGCTATAAGTGAGGATCTGACTACTCTGATCGTGGGCTGGTCCATAATCGAAGGCATAGGGGGTGCCTTAATGGTACCTAACATTTCTACTCTCCTGAAAGATGAATATAAGAAAGGAGACGTGGCCTTTTCCTTTAGTATCATAAGTGCTACCACTGCTGTAGGAGCAGCAGTTGGCCCTATAGCAGGTGGCTACCTGACGACTTTCCATAGCTGGCGTTGGGCTTTCCTGCTTGAAGTAGTAATAGTAATTATTGTGCTGCTTCTCAGTGGCTATATAAAGACCGATATACTTGCTTCAATAAAGCCAAAATTTGATTTCATAGGTGCCATACTTTCAATTCTGGGTTTATTTTCGGTAGTTCTCGGAATATTACTGGGACAGAAATATGGATTCTGGCTTGCAAAGCAGCCACTGGTAATCGGGTCACTTGAGATAGCTCCATTTGGTCTTTCTATTACACCGATTCTGGTTGGGTTGGGTATTATACTGCTCATATTACTCTTCAAATGGGAAAACAGGCGGGAAAAGAAAGGAAAAGATGGCCTGTTCAAACCCTCTCTTTTCAACATACCAGGCCTCACACCAGCCTATATTGTCAGGGGTTTGCAGATGGCAATTGTTGCAGCCTTTATTTTTACATATCCGCTGCTTCTGCAATTGACCTTCGAGTATACTGCCATAGAGACGGGAATTGCCCTTGTTCCTTTCTCGTTAGCAGTTCTGATATCTGCTATAGTCGGAGCCAGGCTTGCTAAACGTTTTGCGGTAAAACGCATTATCCAGGTTGGTTTTTTGCTCGTTATCATCGGTTTGGGAATAGTAGTCTGGACGGTCACACCGGATGTGCAGCCGTCGGATTTGGGTCTTGGAGTGATTTTTGGTATAGGATACGGATTAACTTCTTCTCAGGTGGTGAATCTTATCTTCTCATCTGTAAATGATAAGGACACCCCTGAAGCAGCAGGCCTCAACGGTACCTTCGAACAGTTAGGTAACTCCATAGGTGTGGCTCTGGTGGGTACTGTTATGTTGAGCTCGTTGATCTTCGGTCTGCAGTTTAGCATTGCGGAAAGCGAGGATATCCCACAGGAATATAAGGCTGAAATAAATGAAGCTTTGAAAACCAGTGTTGAGCTTGTCTCGAATACTCAGCTAAAAGCCGAATTAGATAAGCTAGGTGCTGATCCTCAACTACGGGCAGAAGTAATGGAAGCATATTCTTTGAGTCGGACCGAGGCATTTCAGATAGGGTTGCTTTTCCAGATGTTCCTGGCTATTATCGGTTTGATTTCAACTACTGGTTTATCAGGCAGAAAACTGATTGAGGACTAAAGGAAACAGGAGCTTTTGCTAAGGATGAAATGTTTGCTCGCTGATAAGTAAAAAATCAGAGTATTCAGAAAAGGGCGGAATGGATGCATATGTTTGGAATTTCACAATGCAAAAAGTCTTCCGCCTTCTGCTGAATCACATATTAAAGAGCGTTCTTTGCGTTTGCAATTCTTAAGTAGTATGTTATAGTCAAGCAGGCATATACCTTACAAATGACAAGGGATTAGTGATTTGGACCTGTCATTGCTACCTCTTTTTCTTATTATACCTTCAAAGCGCCTTAATACAAGCCTTCTAGAATTATAGTTAATAGATGCTTTATTAAGGGCTAGCATCTTGAAGTCAGGTAAAAGGAGAATCGTTGGGGACTGGGGGAAGAATTTTCGGAGTGTAGCGTCTGCAATTTCATTTCTTGGATAACAATCGGTTCGAAAGAATACAACATCATACATTCTGTTACCAATAATTGAAGTAGTAAAAGGGGGAAGCGAATGGGAAATGACAAAATAATCCATGACGCAGAGTATTATTTGCTCTATGAGCAGAATAAAGATTCATGGGATAAAGAAGATAAGGAAATTGAGAGCAGGCTTGAAGAATGCCAAAAGAAAAAAGGTGCAAGGCCTAACATTATCCATATTATGTGGGATGATATGGCATTTGGCGATATCGGCATACCCGAAATGGCAGCCATACGGGGATTCGAAGCTCCGAACATCGAGCGTATGGCAAAGGAGGGAATTCTTTTCACCAGGATGTGTACCGAACCTGCGTGCACGCCAAGCAGGGTTGCAGCTATCACAGGAAGACATCCGATACGTAACGGTATGGGAAAAGTTGACTGGCCTCTAAGTTTTGGAGGATTAAGCGGCGAAGAGGTCACCACTGCCGAGGTACTCTCCCAGGCGGGTTATTCCACGGCATTCTATTCTAAATGGCATATGGGAGACATAGAAGAAAGCTACCCTCATAACCAGGGGTTTGATGAAACTTTGTTTGCACCGTATAATCAGGTGTCTGCGATCTGGAACTCAATAGCTGACGGCGTAAATGCCTGTATAGGTTTTGATCCTGAGATGAGGCAGAAGGATCCTTATCTTAAAGATACTACCGCTCTTCTTCCTGAAGGGTGGATTCAGTGCATCGAAGGCAAAAAAGGAGAGCAAGGGCGCGAATGGGGTGATCTTAGCAATGAAACGTATGAAAAGATCGATCTTGAAGGTGAAAAGCGTTTGATCGACTTCGTCAGACGTAATGCAAAAGAAAAGAAACCATTCTTTGTTACTTATTGGCCGCTCATGCTCAATCTTATGACAAAGCCTGTGAAGAAAGAAACACTTCAGGGAGGCATGGTGGCAGAGGGGCTGAAACGCCTGGACGGATTCATCGGCCAGTTAATGGATGAGCTCAAAAGTCTTGGTATTGCGGACAACACTCTCATTGTTGCCATGGCAGACAACGGACCTATGATACACAACCCTCCTCCTGGTATGGGTCTTGCAGACACTGTATTCCGCGGAGGTAAAGGAGACTTCACAGAAGGCGGGATACGTGTACCGGCATTTGCCTGGTGGCCGGGAATGATAGAGCCGGGGCAGATCGTCAACGACATGATCCATGAAACCGACCTGTTTGCAACTTTCGCACGGCTGGGGGGTGCTGAAGAATATATGCCCACAGACAGGGTTATCGATGGACTTGACCAGACATCGCTGCTCCTTAACGGTGATACTCATGGAAGACGTGATTATCTCTTTGTCTATTCAGGGGACACACTGGGAGCAACTACAAAGGGTCGTTTCAAACGTCACTGGGTGGGAGCAGGAGAAGGAGCTGGAACGGGCACAGCAGCCGCTTTTTATGATTTAATCCTTGATCCGCGGGAGATGAGCCCTCTCCTTGTTCCGATGATACACTTCAGTGCTCAGTTCGAGCGCATGAGAATGCGTCATGAAAAGTGGATGGAAATGTATCCCAACAGGCCAAAAGCACGAGGTATACCGTTTACTGGTATTTCTAACGCCAGGCCTGAAACAAAAGCAATTGCGGAACGGCTTGAAGAGCTGAGAAAGGAGCTTCCATTTGATCCGTTTGAATATATTGACATCGAGAGATACTTCGAGCTTGCGAAACTGGGGTCTGTGGATTGAGGGGTTAACAGGTGAATATTGTTGCCACCGCGGTCCCAACAAAGGAGGAAAAGGGGTAGAAGGACATCAGCTATCTTGCGCCGGAGGAGGTAAAATACCGGCAAATGATGACATAGCAGCCGGATGTAACTGTTAAACAGGGCTGCGATCTAACAAAATAAGGAGTGAAACTATGAGTAATGAAAAGACAAATGAAGGACTGGGTATGGAAGGTGTAGGTTTAATTGTAGCTGGCTACGTAGATGAGATGGGTGCAGATCATGCTTTAGATAGTTTGAAGGATGCCAAAAAGCACGGTAACTTTGACTTCGATGACGCCGCCGTGGTGCGTCGTGATGCAAAAGGCAAAGTACACATCAAAGAGACAGGGGATATGAGTACCGGTAAAGGTGCCGGCATAGGCCTCTTGATCGGTGGCGTTGTCGGCTTGCTGGGCGGCCCGGCGGGTGTGGCGGTTGGTGCCGGTGCAGGTGCCGTAGTAGGTGGCCTCGCAGCTCATCATGATGCCGGTTTTGACGACAAGTCGCTGGAGGAGATCGGTGACGTCTTACCTCCCGGCACATCGTCTATTGCTGTCACTACCAGCAAGGATTTTGTTGAAAAGGTGCGGGAACATGCTCCTGAGAGTGAAAGGCTTACGGCTGCCAAAGAACTTGCAGTTGAGATTCATGACAATTTAGCTTCCCGCAAGGATGTACTGATGGCTATGGAGCTGAATGAAGATGGAATGGCGGCTGGCAAGATAGTCTCTTCCCCGGAAGAGGTCGATGTGTTTGGCATCGCTGCTTCTGAAGAAGGGGTAGTTGCCGGTGCAGGTGTAGCCACACCGGAAGGCGCTGCAAAGGCTGGTGCCGCTGATGCTCCTGCTGAAGAGAAGAAAGAGGAAGATGAAAAGGAAGAGGATGATAAATAAGCCGGGCTAATGATCGGATATTCAGGATCAGGACTGGATGTTCCGGCAGGACATCCAGCCCTCAAAAAAACAGAGAATAGCAATTTTTCATTGAGAGTATTTTTGAGGATACGGACTTCACAGTATTTTTAGCCGGAGGCGACAATAAATTTCAAGCCTGTGGCTTCTTGCAGGTAATTTCATCTTTTTTTACGATGCCATGAAGATGTGCAGACAGATCAGGCAGCAGTAAGAAGCAAATAATACAGCTAAAGGAACTGAGAAAATAGTTGGAGTTGAATAAGCATACTTACTTACTCTGCGGCATTATCCGGTTACCTTCAGGATCTGCGAAATATACCACTATATCAGAAGAAGGCATGGCGATGTTCTTACTGATCAGGGTTTTGTAGATGGCCGTGTTCAGCTTGTCTTCGGAAAGACGGGTTTCCACATAGTCCTCTATCCAGCACCTGGCCCTGAACTTCACCCCTGATTCGGTGAATTCAAGCAGAAGTGCCTGTACAGGCTTATCCTGCATGATCCAATCCTCATTTTTCATAGCATCCACGATAAGTTTCCTTACATATTCTATATCAGGTCCGTAGGATACGATGACATGTGTCTCCACACGGAACTCTTTCTCCGGGATAGAGTAGTTGGTGATCATGTCTGCTCCAATAATGGAGTTGGGGATCACCACAAGCCTGTTGTCCCTTGTGAGAATACGTGTTGACCGCCAGCCGAGCTCGAGAACATCACCCCAGGTGTCAAGCTCCTCGATTCGTATACGGTCCCCTATTTTGAAAGGACGGTCGATAAGTAGCACTATTCCGGTGATGATATTACTAATCGTTTCCTGGGCTGCAAAGCCTATAATAATACCTCCAATACCCAGTGCCGCAAGCATTGCCGTCAAAGCTGATCCTGTTATTTCGAAGTGATCAAGGAGTATCAATAAAGCAAGGATTGATACGACAAGCATGAGAAGATTTCGCACTGAATAGATTACTCTCTTATCGATTTCACCTCTTTCGTGCAGGGGTATTTTTGAAAGGTACCAGTTTGAGACTATCGATATTATGCGAAAAATGAAATAGACACCTAAAGCCCAGTAAAACAGAAAGAAAACGTCATCCGTAAAACTTGCATAAGTTCCAAAGTAACTTCTGAATAAGCGAATTATCGCCTGCAGTCCCAGAAGAATGATAGCTATCGTCAGGAAACTCTCAAACAGGTTCAGTATCCTGTCGTCAAGCTCAGTTTTGGTTTTCCTCACCCTGGGCCAGGCAAGAATTTTCAGTCCCAGTCGGATAACCACTATAGAAACTATCATGAGTATAAGGATCACGACAAGTCTTATGGCGACATTGCCTGTTTCCAATGCAGTCTCAGTTGTTATCAAACAGGAGTTCCTCCATTACTCCGGTTTTTATACTCATTTTGTTTTTTCTAGGCATCTGCTTTTTCTGTTTCTTCTATCTCTTCCTGGTTTTTACCTGAGCCTAGCAACATTGCTAACCCTTTTGTTTCCTCGAAGCTTTCCAGTATTACCTTAACAGCCATCGTAAGGGGAGTTGATATTAGTGCTCCGGCAGGTCCCAGCACGTAGGCCCAGTAAACAAGGGATATGAATACAACAGATGGGTACAGTTCCAGCCCCTTGCCTGCAAGCGAAGGAAAAATCACATTTTCCGCAAGAATATTGACTACCAGGATAACCGCGATAACAACCAGGGCTCCCACGGGACCATACTGCAAAAGTGCAAGGAAAACAGGTGGGATGGATGCCAGGAAAAGACCGATAAAAGGTATGTAGCTAAATATGAATATTACTATGGCCCAGAAGATTGCAAACTCTATTCCTCCCAGAAGAAGAACAATTCCGACACCTGCGCCTGTGATGAGATTTGTTTCGGTTCTTATCACGACGTAATCCATAAGACCTTTACTGAAATTACCTATATTCCTCAGTAGTACATAGTTTTCCTGTGCATCTTTTATTGTCTTTGCCGAGATACCAAGAGTGTCCAGTAGCAGGAATGCTGTTGTGATTATTATGATTGCTACTGCTGTTGTAGCGTTTATGGCTCCGGTGACAATTTCCAGAGAAACAGCTATCAGAGATCCTGTGATATTACGGATTAAGGAGCTAATGGAAAAGTCTTCCGGAGATGGGACTTGCTGTGAAATTCCGTCAATGTAATTATTCAACTGGGTCTGATATATGGGAATTTGTTGATTTAACTGGACGATACTGATGACTGTAAGTACACCGATAAATATGATTGCCAGAATGAAAAAGAATACCACTAATCCGACACTTACTGTATTTGGCACTCCTTTTCTCTGAAGCCATCGAACAAGCGGAGCAAAAACCAACGCTCCAAAGAATGAAAAGATTAAAGGTATTATCATTGAAGAGATTGCCTGCATTCCAAGCGTCACCAAGATAATGCCTATGAATGCCAGGAATATGGTAGCCGGGCCTGAAAATGTATTATTTCTCATTATTTTCACTTCCTATCTTTTCTATGATAATATTGGATATGCCATTCTAATCGATGCTCTTGCCTGATTCTGTTCCCTGTCGCGTCGGTAACTCCTCTACTTCTTTTTTCTCCGGTGCATCCGAAGGCATAGCATTTACAATCTCTGAGTAATGCTTGCTTGCAGGACCCGCAGTTATCCCATGGGCGAAAATACTTATCAGTACTGTAGTTATTACGGCAAGCTCTATTGTTTCGCTCAAAACAAGACCCTCCACATCTCCTATGGCAATAAGCAAAAGGACGATGGATGCAAGGCCCCTGGGACCGAACCAACCGACAAAAAGTTGTGTCCTTATATTGAGATGAGTACCAATAAGCGAGATAGCAACCGGAAGCATACGGATTATCGTGAGGCTGAGCACAGCATATGTGAGTACTGTCAGATTTATCAGGGGAAGTAATTCTCCCGATACGATTCCAATGATGAACAGGACAGCAAGGCTCAATGTATTCGCTTCGACTTTTGCAAGAATTACTTCTTCTTCCGTGATTTCCCTTCCAATCGCACCAGTTGCAAGACCTGCAACAAATGCAGCTATGAATCCGCTACCTCCCATCTCGTCTGCCATAAGCCAGGAGATCAAAGCCAATGCTACGAATCCTGTCCTGTAGTAGAATTCTGACATCCATCCTTTCACGGCTGCCTTGCCAAATAACCACCCGCCTGCAAGGCCAATAGCTCCTCCTATCAGTATTCCGAGTCCTATCTGTCCAAGAGCGATATTGAAAAGAATGCCTATTGGTTCGTTTAGTTCTTCTCCTGTTCCAAGCACAAGGAGAAAAATAAACAATGGCATCACAGCTCCGTCATTTAGCCCACTTTCGACGTTAAGCCCCTGTCTTACAAGAACAGGTACTTTTCGTTCTTCTACTACCTTTTGACCAAGTGCAGCATCCGTAGGCGCCAGAATTGCTCCAAGAAGTGCCGCTTCAATTAGACTCAGGTCAGTGAAGATAATCAATGCCACAGCTGTTCCAAGACCGATTGTGAGAGGCAGTCCGATAAGAAGTAATCTACCGGAAAGCCAGTCGCTCTGCAACAGTGTTCTTAATCCTATTCGGGATGCATCAGAAAAAAATGTAAGTACTAATGCTATCTCGGCTATCACAAGAACGAGGCTGCTGTTTGGGGAGATTTTGATCAGGTTGAGACCTGCCGGACTTAGCAGGATCCCTGCAGCCACGAATATCATCTGGGCAGTAATAACTGTCCCCGCGATCTTCCTGGAAACCAGACCGAACAAAAACATCAGTGTTCCAAAAATTATGACAAAGGCCGTGATCTCCCCGGTCATAAAGTTTCATCTCCCCATCGATTTTTTTTTCACGAATTTTTTGTCTAAGCTGTCAGGCCATTGCCGGTACAGCAGCCAAATCCATTGTTTCTTCAAATCTATCTACTTATAAGCCCAGTATATACTGCTGATTCCACCAGCTATCATAAGGATGGCTGTTGCCCATACAAGTACTACTCCTCCTACCCAGGCGTTGAAGATGAACAGAAGGCCTATGATTATGCTTACAATACCGAGAATACCTGTACCCCAGCCGTCGCCTGCGAAGGCAGCGATAACAGCTATAATACCCATGCTCAGTCCCAGAATACCCAGGATAAGTGCCAGAGTGGCCGGCACTATCACGGCAGCCTGGAGTGGATGCTGCAGGACGATAATACCCGCAATTATGCCAATAATACCTCCCAATAGCTTCCAGCCCCAATTTGTCCTGTCAATAAAAACACCGAAAATCATGGCTATCCCCTGGATCAGCCACCAAAGACCGACAATCAACATGATAACGGAAAGTGTTGCTCCAGGCCAGCTAAGCAATAGAATTCCAAATATGATGGAGGCTATTCCTCCAAGTAGCAGCGCCTGGCTGTTGATATTGTCTATATAGTCTGTATCTACCATTTATTTTCCCCCTTTCTTTACGATTTACTTCTTTTTTCATTGATCTTTTTTCTAAGAGTAATCCGATAATTGTAATTTATGCCAATCCGTAAACCTCCCCGTTAACGGAAAGTGCATTTTTTCCTTATAATCTGATTTTATGACCGTTGTTAATCAGGCAATATGTGTCTATGTCCTGGAAGGTGATGGACCAGAACATCTCTACAGGTACGTTGGTTTAGAGTACCAGTACGTGTATCGTAAATCCCATTTCCTGTCTATTTCCCCGTCTGATCGTACCCTTTACTTTTTGTCTGTCTTCAGGTGCTGTTGATCCCCTCCTGGAGTTTTTCCATTACCCTGTCTATAGTGAAACTGGCTGCCTTTTGACGTGGCGGGAATTTCGTGAAAGTTGCCAGGAAATCAGCAACCACACTTTGGGCCGGTACTACCAGGAAGGCATGGTCAAGGAACCAGTCGTAGTAGGTGTTGGATGTTATATCGGCACGCTCGAAAGGATCGGTACGCAGGTTGAAAAGTTTCGGAATGCGCAAAGATACAAAAGGCTCGGCCCATATCTGCATTGTACCTACACTACGTTGCTCCATGAAGACGAATTTCCAGTTATCATACCTCAGTGCCACCAGATCTCCATCATCGGAGAAATAAAAGAAATCGATGCGTGGAGATTCTTTATCCTCGCCTGTCAGGTAGGGTAACAGGTTATAGCCGTCGAGATGCACCTTGAAGTTTTTCTCCCCTGCCTTGTATCCTTTCTTGAGCTTCTCTCCTATGTCAGGCTCCCCTGCCGCGGCCAGGAGTGTAGGCAGCCAGTCCATATGGCTGATTATCTCGTTGGAAACAACACCTTCAGGTATCCTGCCTGGCCAGCGTACAACTTCCGGAACACGGAAGGCACCCTCCCAGTTTGAATTTTTCTCGCAGCGGAAAGGAGTCATAGCTCCGTCAGGCCATGTATTCATATGAGGTCCGTTGTCAGTGCTATACACGACAATGGTGTCTTCGGCAATGCCAAGCTCATCAAGTAAGTCAAGCATCACACCTACCTGCCTGTCATGCTCAATCATTGCGTCATGGTAATCTGACTGCCAGCGTCCTGCCTGACCACGTATTTCTTCCGGGATGTGTACACGCAGGTGCATCCACGTGGTATTGAGCCAGACAAAGAATGGCTTGTCTGCTTCTTTCTGGCGTTTGATGAAGTCAACGGTAGCATCTATAAATTCGAGATCCACCTTCTCCATACGTTTTCTGCTCAGAGGTCCGGTATCCTCGATCCTTTGTTTACCGATACGTCCCCAACGCGGGTCTTCAGTAGGATCATCCTCATCGGTAGCCCAGGAGTGTATTACTCCCCTTGGACCGTATCTTTCCCTGAAAAAGGGAAAATTTTCCTCCGGTGGATAGTCGGGAAGTTCTGGTTCTTCCTCGGCATTCAGATGGTATAGATTTCCAAAGAATTCATCAAAACCATGTACAGTAGGTAAGTATTCGTTTCGATCGCCGAAATGGTTCTTGCCGAATTGTCCTGTGGAGTAGCCCTGTTCTTTTAGCAATTCGGCAATAGTAGGGTCTTCATGCTGGAGCCCCGTCTTTGCTCCTGGCAGACCTACTTTACTTAAGCCTGTCCTGAACGGGCTCTGACCAGTTATAAACGATGCACGTCCGGCTGTGCAGCTTTGTTCTCCGTAGGAGTCTGTGAATCTTATACCTTCATCGGCTATGCGATCTATATTTGGTGTCCTGTATCCCATCAATCCGTCACTGTAGCAACTGAGGTTGCTTATGCCTATGTCGTCTCCCCATATGACCAGAATATTCGGTTTCTTTTCCCCCATCGTGAATCCCCTGAATTATTGATTGTAGCAATTATCTACTGTAGGTATGTTTCTGGCTCAGTCTCTTGAAATGGTGTTTGTTTTCCCTGTGTTTTTTCATTTGGCCTGCTGTTTTTACGCCCGTGGCAGCGTTTGAACTTAAGCCCGCTTCCGCAGGGACATGGCTCGTTACGCCCGACTTTCGGTAGTTCCCTCTCCTGAGTTACTTTCTTCTGCTTCAGGATGTGCATTACCTCCGAAGCCGGATAACCCCGAAGCATCAATGCAACCATGATCTGCATGGGGTGATTGATGTGATGGAAAAATGTTCTCCAGCCATCACAGAGGTAGTTGAGTTTTCGCTCATCATCAGACGTTTTGAGGAAACGGTTCTTGGGGCATCCTCCGTGGCAGGCAAAGTATACTTCACATTTGCGGCATTTTCCGGGCAGAGAATTCCTTTTATCCATACCGAAGCTGTGTTGTCTCTTAGAAGATGCCATGCTGGAAAGTTCTTTTTCCATGATATTGCCAAGTAAGTAGTCAGGCTCTACGAAATGGTCGCATGAGTAGATGTCACCGTTGTGTTCCAGGGCAAGCCCTGTTCCGCAGTTCTTATCGAAAACACACATGCCTGATGAAGGTAATTTCATCCAGCTACGAGCTGCTGCCTCAAATGTCTGGACAAACAGTTTACTGACATCGTTGTGAACCCACTCGTCAAATATGCTTGTAAGGAACTTACCCAGTTGTTTCGGTCTTACGGAGCGTTCGGTAACTCTGTCTCCTTTCTGGCAGAGTGTACTCCCGTCACTGTTGATGCGTTCTACTATCGGAATGAACTGGATCCAACTGGCTTTAGCTTCGTCTCGCAGGAAGCGATAGACTTCGAGTGGATGATCGGCATTGGTACGATTGATAGTTGTCAGGATGTTGTATTCAACCCCATGTTTCTGTAAAAGATGCAGACCGTGCATGACCCGGTCAAAGGTTCCCTCTCCTCCTCTGTTTGTCCTATATGCATCGTGCAGTTCACGGGGACCGTCAATGCTGATGCCGATAAGAAAGTCATTTTCTTTAAAAAAACGACACCATTCGTCATTCAGCAATGTGCCGTTTGTCTGCATGGTATTCTCAAATACCATCCCGGGTTTCCGGTATTTTTCCTGAAGCCTGATGGCTCGCCGGTAAAAATCTATGCCCATCAGTGTGGGCTCTCCCCCCTGCCAGGCTACGGTGACCTGTGGGGCCTGATGAGCTTCGACAAGCTGACGGATATAGGTTTCCAGCACTTCATCCGACATGCGGAAATCGCTGCCCGGATAAAATTCTTCTTTACTCAGGAAAAAGCAGTATTTACAGGACAGGTTGCAGACTGCTCCGGTTGGTTTGGCCATCACATGGATGCGGGGAGGCAGATGTTTTTGTGCCATTAATAACTCCTCCTTGCGCCAGAATTCTCTTGCCCGGATCTGAGCTTCGTTCCCTGAATCATGCTTTTGGCCACTACCGGGATTTCATAAGGTTTGCCTGTATTTTCTGCCATTAGATTTTCTCCATTTCTCCTGTGAATCCGGTTTTTCTAATCCTCCATGAAAACTCCTTCCTGGTGTAAGCGGCGTATCGTTTGTACTGCCACTGCGGTCAGTGGCACAGCCAGTATCATGGCCAGGATTCCCCCAACAATTCCGGCTGCGATCGTAACAAGGAAAACGGCAAGTGGATGCATTTTGAGAGTTGTTCCCAGAATCCACGAATTTATGGCATTCTGTAGTGCTCCATTGGATATGGTCACTGCTATCGCAATGATCAGCGCCGTCTGTGCTCCTCCGGAACCAAAGGCAATTATCACGGCAAAAGCCCCGCCTATGAAGGCTCCTATGTAGGGAATAAATGAAGTAAAAAAATACAGGATAAGAATTGAACTCACTAAGGGCACATTGAGGGCTACCAGAGGAACAAATACCACAAGAGCAGTAATTGCTGCAGTAATAGCAGTTCCCTTGAAATAAAGACGTATGGAACGGCTGATATCAGAAACGATTGCTTCACTGGTTTCGGGTTTCAACTTGAGCTGTCGGGCCAGCCATGCATCTATTTCAGGCCCGTCCCGCAGAATGAAAAAAAGGATAAACAGACTGAAGTAAGCTCCTATCAGCAATGCTGCAAGACTTGAAAACGTGTTGCTGATAAGTCCCATGATTCCCTGGCTCAGGGTTGGCAGAGCATTTTGAACTGTGGAGCTGATTGATTCCATAATTTCCTCTTCTACCTCGAACTGCTGTAACCAGGTCTCCAGACTTGTCCATCCTATCTGGAGCTGGTGTACGATTTCGGCTCCCTGATCAATAAAGCCCCTTACAAGAATTATGATCAGGATGGCAGCACCCAGAAATATAAAAAACATTGTCAGAATCGTACCCAAATTACGTTGAATGTGCCAGTGCTCAAGGATATCTACTAACGGTCGGAAAACAATTCCTACTACCATTGCAACAAGGAGTGGGACAACTATCCCACTCACTGTCGCAATGATGCTCAGTATAGCGCCGGCGGCAAGCAAGATGCCAAGGAAGAGCCAGCTCACAACTCCTGCCCGGCGCAGCCAGTATGGTGCGCTCCTGACAAAGTCACTTCGTAGTTGTTTATCCGTAATATTTCTCCTCCTCGGGATAGGCTGTCAGCCTTTTGTCCGGTTTAGTTACCTTCTTGTCTTTATTGCCTTGCCAGGGCTGCGCGTATCCCAGCTTCATGATCTTCTATCCGTTCTCCACTGATGTCCACAATAACACGGTAAATAGTACCTGTGAAAACAAAAGGAGCCTTGTAGATCTCCGTAACGGATGATCCCGGGTCCTGTCCCACGACAAGTCCTCCTCCCAGGCCGATCATATTGGGTATTGTAACAGGAATTTCCATTTGAGCGACCTGTTTGTCATTGATGTAGAGTTTTCCGACTCCAGGTGTTCCCTTGCCGTTAGCAATATCCGGTTTACCGGTAGGTTCGAACTGGTAGCTCAACACAACACGTCCCTCAGGTACTTTTTCCTCGGAAACAATATGGAACTCCTGCACACCTACATAATTGTACACATAATGCAGTTTGCTGTCCTTAACAAACAGAGTATACCCGCCAATACTGCCACCGTGACGTAACAATACACCCTCAGCACCTTCTTCAGGTATATCTGCTATCGCAGCTATGGTGTGTGGACGGTTAATCGCCCGAACGGCTGCGTTCTCTGGTACTGCCTGTGTGCCGGGATAGTAAATGTAGCGACTGCGTTCTTTGGATATTTGCGGTCTTTGGACAGCGAAACGTGCTACAGTTGATCCATCAATGGGCAGCACATTGTACTTGCCTGCTTCTACATACCACAGGGTTATGAGTTCCTGCAGGATTTCAGGATACTGATCGGCTACGTTGTTGCACTCTGCAAAATCATCTGTCAACCGGTACAGCTCCCATCCTTTCAGGTCCCGTTCCCTGAGCATTTCTTCCGAAAGTTGTTCTCCGAATTTATAACCGGTCTCATCTTCAGCTTCTTTAAAACTCGGACCCGGATAGGGACAAACTGCTCTCCAGCTATTATGGTAGATGGAGCGGTGAGCAAACATCTCGAAATACTGTGTTTTACGCTTGCTTTCTATCTTTCCGTCATTAAAGGTCTGGGCAAAGCTGATTCCCTCTATGGGAGATTGGGTAACTCCTTTTATTTTCTCCGGTGGTTCTATGCCAAGAGCTTCAAGCACAGTAGGAACCATATCAATAGAATGTGCATACTGGGTACGCATTTCTCCCCTGGCTTCGATTCCTTTTGGCCAGTGGACAATGAAAGGATCACTTGTTCCTCCCCGGTATGTCTCACGTTTCCAGCGCCTGAATGGAGTATCACCTGCCCATGTCCATCCCCATGCATAGTGATTAAAGTATTTGGGACCACCAAGCTCATCCAGGGCGGCCAGGTTGTCCTCCAATGATTCCGGGACGTTATTAAAGAACCGATTCTCGTTGACTGATCCCGTGGGTCCCCCTTCGGCACTGGCACCATTGTCTGATATAACCATTATAAGGGTGTTATCCAGTTCTTCAATATCTTCCAGGAAGTCAAGCAACCTGCCGATCTGATGGTCCGTATGCTCCAGGTAACCTGCAAAAACCTCCATCATACGTGCATAGAGTTTCTTTTCTTCGGGAGAACACTTGTCCCATTCAGGCACATCGGGATCATGGTAGGAGAGCTCAGCCTCTTTCGGGACTATTCCCAATTCTTTTTGCCGGGCAAAGACTTTCTCGCGGTAAGCATCCCATCCGTCATCGAACATGCCATTGTATTTATCTGCCCATCCTTTGGGAGCATGATGAGGAGCATGCATGGCACCTGTGGCAAAATAAAGGAAGAACGGCTTGTCAGGGGCCACCTGCTTGGTATCAGCAATGAAATGAATAGCCTTTTCAGCGAGATCTTCTGTTAAGTGATATCCTTCTTCAGGTGTTTTTTCCGGTTCTACCTGATGATTATCGTATACGAGGTCCGGGTAGTACTGGTGAGTATCGCCTCCCAGGAAACCATAGTAGCGCTCAAAACCACGTCCGATCGGCCAGCGATCGTAGGGTCCGGCTGCGCTTGTCTGCTCTGACGGGGTCAGATGCCATTTTCCCACACAATAGGTGCTGTAGCCATTCAATTGTAGTATTTCTGACAGGAACCCGTTCTCAAAAGGAATATAGCAGTCGTATCCCGGATATCCTGTTGATATTTCCATGATACCGGCTACATGGTTGCTATGATGATTGCGTCCTGTAAGGATGCAGGAACGTGTTGGCGAACAAAGGGCTGTCGTATGCATATTGTTGTATAGAAGGCCGTTTGCTGCCAGTTTGTTGAGATTTGGCGTATTGACAGGGCTGCCATAACATCCCAGTTGTCCATAACCTGTATCGTCCAGTACGATGAATAACACATTTGGTGTATTTTCCTTAGCTCGTAATGGTTCCGGCCAGGCCGGTTCGGATTCTTCTACAGTTAGTCCGATAATACCTGGGAAGTTGGTCCCTGGCTTATATTCTTTCATTGACATTTGTTAAACTCCCCATCTTATCACTGAATTTTCCGGAATGCTTCAGTCCGGAGAAAGCAAAAGCAGAAAAGGAAAGAATTTTAGGTTGCTATCCGGTTAACGATGCTAATGAAATCCGTTTTTACCTCAACCCCCTTCCTTCGATACAAAACAGACTACTCAAAAGCAATCCTGTGTCTTGTCTTTCTATTAGTATCTCTGCTTAATCCTCGGCAAAAGCTTCACGGAGCTTTTCTTCTTGTTCCTCTGACAGGTTTGAAGCTATTAGCTCGAAATCCATATCTTTCATGGCTTCAACAACCTTATCCATCACAACATCGCTGGTCATGAGGAACAGAGCTGAAGTACCTTCTGTCACTTTGCTTCTTACCGATTTGATGAATTCGTCACTGATTCCCACATCTGCCATGGAACCTGCCAGTGCACCGAAAGCTGCTCCTACTACCATTCCAAAAATCGGAACAAAAAACAGCAGTCCAAAGAGCAATCCCCAGAAAGCACCACCCAGAGCACCAGTACCTGTCATGCTGCTCAATTGTCTTGTCTTTGGTTTCTTTTTGCCTTCCGGCCATGTAACTATTGCTGCATCCTGCAGGGTGACAAGCTGTTGCTTGCTCAGGTCCTCGACTACTTCAAGAGCCTGCTCTGCTCCGTCGGCGGTATGAAATTTCAAGACTGTTAGAGTTGTTGTTGGCATATTTGATTCTCCTTCAAAGTTTCAAAATCACATTTGTTGACCTATTCCATCTCCCAATTCTTATTTTGTTTAATCATCTGCAAAGGCTTCACGGAGCTTTTCTTCCTGTTCCTTGGAAAGGTTTGAAGCTATCAGTTCGAAATCCATATCTTTCATGGCTTCAACAACTTTATCCTGCACAGCACCACTGGTCATAAGGAAAAGAGCTGAGGTGCCTTTGGTAACTTTGTTTCTCACCGATTTGATGAAATCGTCACTAATACCTACGTCTGCCATGGAACCTGCCAATGCACCCATTGCTGCTCCCAGGGCCAGTCCGAAGAACGGAATCAGGAATATTAGTCCAAAGAGCAGACCCCAAAAAGCACCGGTTAATGCACCTGCACCTGTAAGACTGGACAATTGTCTTGTCTTTGGTTTCTTTTTGTCTTCCGGCCAGCTGACTATTGCCGCGTCATGTAGAGTAATCAGTTGTCGCTGGTTCAGGTCTTCTATTACTTCAAGAGCTTCTTCCGCTCCGTCCGGACTGTCAAATTTCAGAACAGTCAAAGATGTCGTTGGCATATTCTATTCTCCCTCTAAAAATTAAAATTACATCTGTTGTTTTATTATCCGCTTTTCACTTTGTCAGGCTTCAGCTGCTGTTGCATTTTCAGCTGCATCCATGGCTGCAGCATCCATGAGCCCGGCTTTGACCAGGGTATCAATTGCTTCCATGCTGGCAGCTTCTTCTATAACACCGGCTACCACAAGGGTTCTCACTGCCTCGGCAACAGCTGCTGTTTTGACCATTCGTTCCTCAACCACAGCTTCAGCAGCTTCTTCAATGGCAGCTTCTTTCAGCTCCTCGGCTTTGTCGATAGTTGAAAGAACATCAAGTAGTGCGGCACCCTTTACAGCTTCTGATATCTCAATGGCTGCTTCGGCTTCGGCAATAGCTTCAGCTTCTTTGCCTATCATCATCATTGCCTCAGGTGTAAGGAAGCCCTGGGCAATAACCCGTCCTCCTGCTCCACGTATGGCCTCTTTCAGGCCGGCAGCCCAGACGTGCTCAATGAGCAGAAGACCTGCGGATGTACCGGGTTCTATCTGGTCAACAACCTCGAGAATATCTTGCATGGCAAGACCGTAGCTGTTTTCTTCAGACATCTCTTCTCCTGCAGCTTCTGTGAAACCTTCTTCAATCCCAAGCATCTTGGCTATCAAGTTGCCTACTTCCACTTCCTCTTCAGGTGTCAGATCCGTGTCTTCAATGGAAAGGATGTTTCCTTCCTTATCTTTCATTACAAAAAGCATATCCAGGAGTCTTATTACTCCTCTACTTCGTACTTCATTCAGTTCCTGTCGTATATCGCCTGTGAACTTTTCGTTAGTTTCAAAGCCGATAGCAAGTAATTGTATAGGACCTAGCATAATTATCCCCCTTTAATTGTCATATTCATTTTACCGTCCTTCGTGTGCCATTATGTCAATTACCACAGTAATGGCAAGGATCAGCAAAGCATCCTGATTGTCTCGCACGTCCACTCCATACATGTCGCGAACCCTGAACCATTTTTTAGAGACAGCTCCAACCACCTGATCTCCCCTGAAGATCTTATATTCATGATTCAGGATATTGCCCTTGGCCGTCAGGTCTTCATCACCCGAAACAGATATCTTCCAGCGGTCACGTAAAGGTGTGATCAGGGCATTGTGAACTTTAGCCACGGCATGGCCGTCATGTTCTATCTCCATGGTATCGCGAACGCGGGCAACTTTTTCCTGGACCTTATAGATATCATTACCATCCATGTCCTGAAACTTCAGCGTGGTCCGCAAACGAAGTATTTTACTCTCCACTCTGAAAACACGGTCTCCGCGCTCGTTCTCTATAAAATAACGGTCACCGATAGTAAAAAAACGCTGGTTCATTTTGAAGCGTGTACCTATACGCTCCTCTCCGCCGGTAGCTGCAGTTGCTCCTCCTCTTCGAGATGCTCTCGCTCCTCCGGCTGCTTCTCTCCTTCTTCTTAACATTGAACCTCTCCAACAAATTGCATCGGAAAATGGTTTTTGGCCCCCCGTAGCCATAAGCTCCCCTAATGCAAAATCCAGCTACTTTTATCAGTTTGCTGTATTTCAATAGTTCTCCTGAAAGAATTATAAGTCTTAGGAAACTAAAAGAAGAAGCAAAGTTATATCAAAAATAACGATAAGCTGCTCCGCATCGGGACAAAATACTCCGATACTTTTCTTAACTTTATATATTCCGGGATAGTATTATCTAATATGCAAAGACCCATGCTTATTCATGACCCGGTACACAAGACTGTTATTCTTGACGAGTTCGAGCAGATGCTTGTTAATACCAGACATGTGCAGAGGCTGAGGAATATCCAGCAACTGGGACTTGTGGACAATGTCTATCCGGGTGCGAATCACACGCGTTTCGAGCACAGTATCGGGACAATGCATATGGCATCTGTTATCGGTCACTCACTTGAACTTGAAGAAGAGGATATACGCAAAATAAGGATTGCAGGTCTTTTGCATGATGTGGGACACCCTGCTTTCTCACATGTGGTTGAAGGAGTTCTTAAAAGGGATATTTCATTACGGCCGGTCTTCGATGGTTTACATTTTATCAGGCATGAAGCTTTTACAAAACATATAATATCCGAACTTCTTCCTGAAGACAGGGACATTGCAAAGTATGTGGAAAAGGAATTTGATGCTGATCCGCACACATTTTTCAGGGAAATATCAAAGATCTCCACGGGTGACGTTTCGTTCCTGGAAAAACCTTATCTTGCTCAGATTATCTCAGACGACGTGGATGCGGATCGTATAGATTTCCTGTTAAGGGATTCCTATCATACGGGAGTTTCTTTTGGTATGATAGATGTGGACCAGATAGTGCGCAGTCTAATGATAAGGAACGGGAATGTCGTTCTGGGGAGCTCTGAGGGATCGGGTTATGATGAGGATATGGCCCTGACGGCGGCCGAATCAATGTTGATATCCAGGGCTCATCACTATACTGCAATTATACACAATCCGAAAACACAGGCTTCACGTATGATGCTGTTGCATGCACTTGAGGATGCTCTCAATGAGTTTGGTAAAAAATACGGTGTTAAAAGTGCAAGGGAAGAGGTAGTACTCTTTTTTACGCAGTACAACGATAACGATCTTCTGGATTTTATCAGGTCGCATGCATCGGAGAGTTCTTCCCGATTGCTTACGGACATCCGCGACGGAAATATATTTGTTCCCGTTGCGAGGCTCAGCCAGAAAACAATTTCTCCTTCTATCAGGATGACATTGTCTACGATTGCACGTAACGGTGTAGCTACAAAGAAGCTTGAGGATCTGGTGGCAGAGGAACTTGGTGATACTCTGATAGATCTGAGCGTTGCTTCCGGCGTCCCGAAGAGTATGCGCATAGCCATCGGGGAGGAGGATGCTTTCTTTTACGATGAATCGGCACTTGCCAACGGTCTTGTGCGAGCAATCTCAAGACAGCTCTCCCTGACAGCCTTTGCTCATCCTGATACGGCGGAGAAAATGGACTCGGATTCAGTTTCAATTAAACTCAGGGAGACTGTGGACGAGTTGTCTCCTAAACTCCTGCATTTCATACGTACTGATCAATACCTTCCGGTTGAGGGTGTAATATTACTCTTTTTTGGAGTTCACAGTCTTTTTGAAAAGGAAAAAGACGGCTTTACTTCTATTCCCCGGCTGAGGCACATAACCTGGTTATACCGAACCGTCAGGCATCTGCAGGAATCTGTGAGGCTCAAAAACTTCTTCGATTACTCTTTCCATGAAAGATACGGTTTCCCCTACAGTGATCGGCTCTTTGAGGATATACAGATACTTGTGGCTATGGGGATTGTTGATGAAGACCTGCGTTACTATGAAAAGGGTGGAAGGTTCCGGCAGAGTTATGAATATGTGCTGACATGGGATGGAGTCGAGTATGCAAGGGCGCTTGCAGATGCCTACAGGCAGGAGTTCGAAGAGATAATGGATTATCTTGTGATGAATAAGCATTCGGTTCCAAGGGATATTGTCACTATTCCGCTTAGCAGGTATGCATCACGAAAACGCCAGAAAGGTGTAAATTAAATGCAATCAGGTGAATTGGTTATGCTTAAGACCTCCTACAGGGGTAAGGTCAGGGAGTTTATTGTAAAAGTATCCGATGATGAGTTCCATACGGATTTCGGGATAATCGATCTTTCGGTTCTGCTGGAAAAGTCACCTGGTGACAGTGTGACATCACATATGGGTCAGGAATTTACGTTGCAGCGTCCGAGAATGCCTGATTTTTTCAATCATGCGAAAAGAACCGGTGCTCCTATGATGCCCAAGGACATTGGCACTGTAATTGCATATACCGGACTCAATAAGGATGATGCTGTACTTGATGCCGGAACCGGCTCAGGGATACTTGCAATGTATCTGGGGTCTATAGCAAAACATGTCCTCAGTTATGAGGTGCGTGAGGATTTCGTGGATGTTGCCAAGCAGAATGTCCTGAATGCAGGGCTTGATAATGTGGAAATAAGATGCGGCAATATCGTCGATGAGATATCTTCCATTGAAGATAGTTTTGATGTAGTTACTCTGGATACCCAGGATTCAAAGGATGTCATCCCCCATGTCAGGAAAGTATTGAATCCTGGTGGTTTCCTGGTTACATATTCTCCATTTTTTGAGCAAACAAAGGATATCAGGAAGGCAATTGATGTCGCAGGTTTCTACGATGTCAGGACTATGGAATTTTCCGAGCGTGAGATATCCTTTTCAGAAAGAGGTACCAGGCCGGCAACTTCAAGGGTCGGTCATACAGGCTTCATTACTATAGCAAGGGTCTGAAGATAGTCTCTCCAGAATGTTTTGTATTCCTGGTAAAAGTTAGAAATTACATGTTAAAATTGCAATTAACCGGAATTTCTACAGAAAAAGGATGTTATCTTATACCTTCATTGGTGATTTCGAAGTTGCAGGTGCTGCCTTCACGTATTGAGCGGTGTTTCCAGAGCTTGGCACGTCTGGTGCCTTCTCCTGTTTTTTCCAGCTGGAAGATTGTCTTGGAGATGTGTTCTATTCCGCTCCCTCCAATGGGTTTCAGTGTACCTGTAACCACATCGCTGTAGACCTGGTTGGTAATGACAACAGCGAGCTTGTGTTTGCGTGCGATACTATGTAGGAATCCTATCTGGTTTGCAAGTTCCCGCCTTGACCTTATGCTTGATTCTTCCTGGTCAAGTTCAAACCTGTAGAAGGCGGTTGCGGAATCGACTACTATCAGGCCTATCCTGTCTGACGCAAGCTTCTCTATTTCTTTCACTGCAGCATACTGTTCTTCAAAGCTGGTCGGCTCGAAGATGATAATTTCCCGGGCTATTTCTTTTGCATCTTCTCCGGCTATCTGCTTGAATCTCTGGGGTGAGATGGCTTCTGTATCGATATATATGACTTTTTTTCCTTTTTTGACACACTCAATGGCCAGCTGCATGCACAGGTTCGTTTTACCGCTTCCAGCTTCTCCGAATATCTGTGTCAC
Source organism: Methanolobus sp. ZRKC2 (assembly GCF_045291185.1). Classification (NCBI taxonomy): domain Archaea; kingdom Methanobacteriati; phylum Methanobacteriota; class Methanomicrobia; order Methanosarcinales; family Methanosarcinaceae; genus Methanolobus; species Methanolobus sp. ZRKC2. The sequence goes on from NZ_CP146980.1 coordinate 2,393,466, forward strand.
GATACCGGTTTCAAAACCTCCTTCAAGGAGTTTGTCTATGGACTGGCTGCCGGATGATAGCTGTTTGGTTATCTTTTACACCTCTTGTTCTGAACTACGTGCTATAATAGAATTTATAATATACATCTTTTGTCAAACACCAATTGTATTCAAGTCAGTTATCAAAACAGATTCATGTTAATTATCAGTGTTGATCTATATACTTTTGTATAATTATCACATTTATCCTTTGTTATATCAGTTTCCGTTTTTTTGTTACCAAATGGAGTTTGAAAAAGCATTATTAAGCTAAAGCTCATTTGTATAATTTACCTCACGGTGAAGAAGATTAAGTTAAAAACAATGCCACTCGTATATGCTTTTGCGGTTGGCATTGTTGTTTCTCTCCAGGAGGTCAGTTATATAAATATTGCTTTATAAATAAGAAGGGACGCGAGAAACATGGCTGAAGTTATTATATATACTACAAAAACATGCCCGAAATGTGAACAGCTGAAAACGGTACTTGAATCAAAGGGTATTCCTTTCGAAACAGCCGACATGTCAACTCCAGAAGCCCTCACTGAATTGAAATTCAATGGTGTGTTCACCATGACCGCACCGGTCCTTCAGATAAACGACGAGTTTTTAACTCATAAAGACCTTTTCAAGGGTCCTGATGTTAACCTGGATGCACTGGGCAGCCTTGTGTGATCTTATTGTGGTGAGGTGGGAAAGATGGACATTTGTGCTACTAAAAATAAGATGGATGAGGGGAAAGGGGATTTTAAGCAGGCTGATCAGAAGCAGGATAGGTTCCAGACAGAAGAAAATAACGGGGTATCGAGTAATATGACACCGCTTACAAAACCAAATGCTATTCAAAAGACACTTGATGGTCACACGATCTCCATAATGCCCAAGGTGCGTACCACAGTGGGGCATATGGTTGAATGGGACCGCAATATCATTATCAACCAGTTAATAAAAGAGACTAAACTTGCTGAGAGGTTCCATGGAAAACCTGGTATGGAAAAGGAAGAGGCTCAGGATATTGCAAAGGAAGTTGAGCGCCGTATCAGAAGTCTTGATCTGAAGTTCCTTTCAGGTCCTCTTATCAGGGAAATAGTAAATATAGTACTTCTTGAGAGGGGACATGTTGAGTGGAGGAATATCTCTACAAGGGTAGGTACTCCTGTATACGATGCATGCGAGATTGACCTTGGAAGTGGTTTTGAGGCCAAGGACAATGCGAACCTGCAGGAAAACGCTGAGACCTCTCACAAGAAAAAAGCAGATAAAATATCCAAGGAGCAGTATTTGCTTTTGCTGCCTCCGGAAACTGCAGATTTGCATCTTAACGGTGATCTTCACATACATGACCTGGAATATCTCGGTACCCGTGCATTCTGTCAGGACTGGGATCTCAGGTATTTCTTTTATTATGGACTCATGCCGGACGGCTCAGGTGCAAAGGCAAGTGTAGCCGGTCCTGCCATGAAGGCTGAAGTAGCCATACTGCATGCTGTGAAGGCACTCGGAAGTGCCCAGACTAATTTCGCAGGTGGACAGGGCTTTTACAACTTCCTTACTTTCATGGCTCCTTACTTCGAAAGCAAGAGCTACAATGACATAAAGCAGCTCATGCAGATGTTCGTATATGAGATGACCCAGATGATGGTAGCCCGCGGTGGACAGGTTGTATTCTCCTCCGTTCAACTGTCCCCCGGTGTACCAAAGCTTTGGAGAGATAAACCTGCAGTTTTCAAGGGCAGGGTCCATGACGGTGACAACGGTACACAGAAGCGTACCTATGGTGAGTTCGAGCGCGAAGTGCGCCTGGCTTTCAAGGCTCTTATGGATGTAATGATAGAAGGCGACAACTGGGGCAAGCCATTTAACTTCCCCAAGCCGGAAATCTCAATCGAGCCTGATTTCATGGAAGAGGATGAGTTCTTCAACAGGGCACATCCTGACCTGCCAAGTTACGAAGAACTATACGACATGACTTTTGAGTTGGCTGCAAAGTTCGGTACACCTTATTTCGATAATCAGTTACCTGAATACAGAGGTGCAGGCGAAGGTATATCCTGCTATCAGTGCTGTGCATACCAGTTCTCAGCCAATGCTGATGCTGATGACAGTTTTGAGGATAAGCTCCTGTTCAAGGACGGAAAACACTTTTCCATGGGTTCCTGGCAGGTCGTGTCCCTTAATTGTCCGAGAGCTGCATACAGAGCTAACGGGGATGACAGTGCCCTGTTTACAGATCTGAAGGTTCTCATGGATCAGTGTATAAAACTGTTCAAGACAAAGCGCAGCTGGATGGAGAGCATTATAGAGAGCAACAGGATGCCCTTTGCGACCCAGAGGCCAAAAGACCCGGTCACCGGCAAGAAAGGTGCAATAGCTGTTGATATTGATGCGCTGGTCTGCACTATCGGTGTAATCGGCATAAACGAAATGGTTCAGTATCACACAGGTTCCCAGATACATGAGTCAAAGGATGCTTTCAAGTTCGCTATCAGGGTGATGACCGAGATGGAGATGTACGCACATGAGCTCAGCCAGAAACACGGTCTGGAAATAGCACTTGCACGTACTCCGGCAGAGACAACAGGTCAGAGGTTTGCAGTATCCGACCTGCTGCATGATGAGTACAAGGAGTCCGTACTTGAGGTTGTCAAGGGTGACAAGGAAGCAGCCCTTGCAAAACTCGGAAAGGCTCATGACCTTCCGGTCTATTACACCAATGGTACGCATGTACCACCAGGTGCCAATGTATCCCTGATCGACAGGATCAATATCGAACACGTATTCTTCCCAATAGTTGACGGCGGTAACATCTGCCATATCTGGATGGGTGAAGGTGCGCCTGATGCGAAGGGACTCAAGGAATTTGCAATGAACATTGCAAGGAACACCCAGATTGGCTATTTCGCTTTCACCAAGGATATGACTGTCTGTCTCAATGACTTCCACATAATGTCCGGCCTGAAATGCTCCTGTGAGAACTGCGGTTCAAACGATGTTGAGCAGCTTTCAAGGGTAACCGGATATGTGCAGGCTGTGAACGGCTGGAACAATGCCAAGAAACAGGAGCTTGAAGACAGGATGCGTTACAGTTCAAGTGATATGATCTGATCGCATGAAGCTCAATTACGGTAGTTCTGTTCCGATCTCTACCATAGACTGGCACGGGCATGTGTCAGTCGTCTTTTTTTTAAGAGGATGTCCATTCAGGTGTCCTTATTGCCAGAATTATGAGTTGCTGGTTGAAAGCAATATGACTGACGTCTCAGTCCTCGAAGCAGCTGTAAAAAAATCCAGACCTTTTGTCAGCAGTATGGTACTTTCAGGTGGGGAGCCTCTCATACAAAAGAAGGCGTCAATGCATCTTGCACGCTTTGCAAAGTCTAATGGCCTGCTTGTCGGGGTACACACCTGTGGTTTTTATCCGAAGGTAGTAGCTGAGATGATAGATGAAAGTCTTGTTGACAAATTTTTCGTAGATGTCAAGGCCCCTCTGGATAATTTCGGGATGTACACCAAAGCTATCGGCTTTTGTGAACCACAGGAAGCTTGTGATTGTATCAGGGTCAACCCTGAAGAAGTTGTGAAGAAGGTATCTGAGTCCATTCTCACAGTTATACAAAGCGATGTGGATTTGGAATTGAGAACTACTGCCATCAGGGATTTTATCGGCAATGCGGATGATATCTCTAAGATTGCTGCTTCAATTTTAAAGCTCACCGGAAGAAAGGACATACCTTATGTTATTCAGCAAGGCATCCCTGAGCATGCGATGCTTGAGAGTATGAGAGATACCCTACCCTACAACAGGGATGAAATGCTTGAACTTGCTTCTGTAGCCCATGAATTTCTGGATAATGTATGGATAAGGACGAAGGAAAAAGGTAATGAGAAAGTTTAGTGGAAACTTAATCAAAAGATACAGTCAACGTATGGATTCAGAAACACGAAGAATTAAAATAGTGGTCATATTCAACGATATTCGAAATTGAATACGTTGAAAATCATGGGTAATGAAGAACACAGATCAGTTTTCCAACAGGCTATTGGAGCAAGAAGAAAAACCTTGAATCTTCTCTTTTTGAATTCTTCCGAATGTCATTTGCACAACATTCAGGTTCCTGCTGCTATAACTTCAAACCAATTTGAAGCTTTAACTACCGTTTTATATATCCGGGTTCTATCTCATATTATATTTAAGAGAACGTGATCCCATGAAAAAAGTATATTTTCTATCTGCACTTTTCCTGACAATCCTTGTTTTAATTGCAAGTGGCTGTATGGGAGTCGATGAATATCAGAGTTCACAGTCGTCTGATTCAGTATCAAAGGTCATTGATACTGAAAATTCGGCAGATGAGGCTGATTCTGGTGGCACCGGTTCAAATTCCGCAGATCGCAAGACAATAACTACTGTGGAAATGTCTATTGAAGTGGACGATGCTGTGGCTACAGTCGGAGTAATCTCAAAGGCCGCCGTGGACGCTGGAGGCTATGTTTCCGGTTCATCGATCTATGATCTCAGCTATGATTCAAATAGCAGAAAAGAGGGGCATATTACAGTCAGGGTGCCGGAGTCGGATTATCCCGAGTTCCTCACGATGGTGGAAGGACTTGGAGAACTTGATTCCAAAAGTGTAAGTGGCCAGGATGTGACTGAAGAGTATGTTGATATTAGTGCCCGCCTGGAAAATCTCAAAAAGCAGGAAGTGCGTCTTGGTGAAATCCTTAACATGAGCACGACAGTTGATGAAGTACTGAAAGTGGAAAAGGAACTTGAACGTGTTCGTGGAGAGATTGACAGTCTGACAGGCCGTCTTGAGTACCTGGACAACAAGGTAGAGTTCACAACTATCAGTATACGTGTCACAGAACCTCGCCCTATCAGCCAGTCGTGGGGAATCAGGGATGCGGTTTCTGAGTCTGTACAAGGTTTCATTTCAACGGTGAATGCGCTTATCGTACTGGCAGGATATCTCCTTCCGATAGTTATCGTCCTTGCAATCTTTGGAGGAATTGTAATCGGGATAAGGCGAAGGATAAAAGGGTGATATTATTAGGAGCCGGTATACATTTTAAAGTATACTGGTCTCTTTTTGCATTGTTTTTTTGTTGTGTCTGAGAATGTCTACATATATTGCTATTGTTGAAGGGTATCATTAAAGATAAATAAGGCGTTGTTAATACAATCATTCATTGTAAAATATATAAGTGAAAAAGCTTTGAAATGTACAATGTCTCCCTCAAATATTGAAAAACCTGATCATGAAAATAACACAAGTTTCGGAAATGGGTGAAAGGCCCCTTGTCGGTCTTCTCTCAGGAATGTTCAACAACGGTTCTAATGCCAACCTTGTCATCGGTCCGGGCAATGATGACTGTGCAGTGCTTGATGTATCAAAAGATGAATATCTGGTGGTAACTACGGATATGCTGCACAGGAAAACCGATTTTCCCTTACAGATGACTCCCTGGCAGATAGGCTGGATGTCTGCGGCAGTTAATTTGAGCGATGTGGCGTCCATGGGTGCACGTCCCACTGGGATGTTGATGGCTATTGGTATGTCTCCCGATACACCTGTTTCATTTGTAGAAGAAATTGCCCGGGGAATGTCAGATTGTGCAAAAGCATGTGGTACCACTGTCGTCGGTGGTGACATCGATACTCATGACGAGCTGACGATTACCGGCACAGCCCTTGGAATGACTAAAAAATCAAGGTTGTTGAAAAGAAAGGGTGCCAAAGTCGGTGATAAGGTCTGTGTGACAGGTTTTGCGGGTTCCGCAGGTGCAGCACTTCATGCGATTGAAAAGGGTCTGGATATCCCGGAGTCTTTTTTGAATACATTGCTTGAGCCATATCCGAGGATCACAGAGGGGCAGGAACTTGCACTCTCAGGCGCAGTTACCTGCATGATGGACACAAGTGATGGCCTTGCAATGTCTTTGCACGACCTTGCTGATATTAATGGTGTCGGGTTCAGGATATATGAGTCCATGCTGCCTGTGCATGAGGACCTCGGGAATTATGTAACCTCCGATCCGGATGAGCAGACGGACTTTGCACTTTACACAGGCGGAGACTTTGAACTGCTTTTCACGGTTTCCCCGGATAAACTGGAAGAAGCACGTGCTGCATGTAACTTAAGTATTATAGGTGAAGTAGTTGAACAAACAGTTGGTATTCGCATTGAGCGAAAGGAAGGCACAGACCTGTCGATAAATCGAAAAGGTTATCTACAATTGGGAAGTTAAACTCATACAAGGATAGATTACTCTATTAATAAAAAAGGAAGGTTTAAAAAATGAAAAAAAACCTAAAACTAATCCTATTTGGATTAACATTGATGTTTTTATGCAGTAGCACCGCCTTGGCGGTGGATGTTACTGCTGCTTTTACACCTAATACTACTTCTGGTGACGCTCCATTGTCCGTAGCTTTTACTGACAACTCTATTAATGCAAGCACATATGAATGGAATTTTGGTGATGGTAGTCCTAATTCCACAGTTCAGAGTCCTACACATACCTTCACAAGTGCAGGCACCTATGATGTTGTTTTGACTGCTATAAATGGAAGTGACTCCAATAGTACCGGCCAAACTATTACTGTCAATGCTGCTCCGACAGGCGTTAGTGCTAGTTTTACAGCTAACACTACCTCGGGCTCTGCTCCCCTGTCTGTAGCTTTCACTGACACCTCTACCAATGCAGCTTCCTATGAATGGAATTTTGGTGATGGTAGTCCTAATTCCACAGTTCAGAGTCCTACACATACCTTCACAAGTGCAGGCACCTATGATGTTGTTTTGACTGCTATAAACGGAAGTGAATCCAGTAGTACTGGTCAAACTATTACTGTCAACGCTGCTTCAACAGGCGTTAGTGCTAGTTTTACTGCTAACACTACTTCGGGCTCTGCTCCCCTGTCTGTAGCTTTCACTGACACCTCTACCAATGCAGTTTCCTATGAATGGAATTTTGGTGATGGTAGTCCTAATTCCACAGTTCAGAGTCCTACACATACCTTCACAAGTGCAGGCACCTATGATGTTGTTTTGACTGCTATAAACGGAAGTGAATCCAGTAGTACTGGTCAAACTATTACTGTCAATGCTCCTTCTTCAACTCCTCCTGTTGCTTCTTTCACAACAAATGTTACGGAAGGATCTGTTCCTCTTGATGTCGCATTTACTGATACTTCAAGTGATGCTACCTCGTGGGAGTGGAATTTTGACGACGGTAGTTCCAATTCCACAGAGCAGAATCCAAATCACACTTTCTCATCCGCAGGCACTTTCAATGTCACTCTGACTGCTATCAATTCTGATGGTTCAGACAGTGAAACCAAGGAAATAAAAGTCTATCAAAAGACCTACTATAGTGGTGACAGGATATGGGATGCCTCCGAAGGCCAGTCAACTACCTATACCTGGAATGCAAATAGTTTCTCAGGATTCTTCTATGATCTGGATTCCGGCATAAGCTCTGAAAGCATGACAATAACCGGTATTTCCAGATCCATCGGAGATGGCGATCTTGTTTATAAAACTGCTCCTGTAAAGACCGAATTCGAGCGCAGTGAGTGGGGTGAGTACAAGGTTGTCGGTTTCATGGCAGAGAAGTACTTCGCTGCATACACAGCAAATACAGATATTGACAATGTAGATGTCGTAAGTATGATGTCCGGCGGACAGCTCTCTAAAGTACTCATGGATAGTGATGACAAAAAATCTGTCTACTCCGGCGCTCATTTGACCCTTGAGGAGGATTACAGGCTCAATATCGTTGAGGTTGATAAGGATGGTGACAAGGTATTTGTCACACTCACCAAAGATGGGGATGAACTTGACAGTGGCGTAGTCTCTGGCGGAAGTGACTACATCTATAAGACTGACCTTGGTGACAGTGATGACGTGGTGCTCATAGCTATACATTTCGATGAGATATTCAGTGGTAGCGAGTCAAATGCTGTTTTCGTGGAAGGTATTTTCCAGATATCGGATGAGTACATTGAAGTTGACGACTACAGCGATGGTAAGATGGAGGTAAAATCTGTAAACTCTACCGAAATATTGATGGAGAACGATGACTCTATCTCTCTGAAAGCAGGTAATACCATTGAAATTATGGGGAAGATCAGTTTTATTGTTGCCGACAGCGATGATCTTAGGTTTGCTCCGTTCGTCGATATGACCGATCCGGGTACATATGAACTGCGTAGTACGGTAGTTGTAGGGGACACTCCATTTACATGGACACCTCTGAATTTTGAAGGCTTCTACTATGATATCGATGAGGGCATCCAGACTGAGACTCTCGAAATAGAGTCCATTTCAGGTAGGACAATCGATGATGATAAACTTGTTTACACTAGTAAACCAGAGCCTGTTCGTTTTGAACGTAGTACATGGGGCTCATTTAATGTAATTGGCTTCATGGCAGAGAAGTATTTTGCTGGCTATCCTTCAGATACTTTCGGAGACAGTGACAGTTATAACCTGCTTTCAAGCGGACAACTTTCCAAAGTGCTTATTGACGACGATGGCAAAAGGTCACTATATACTGGACAATCCCTCACCCTCGAGGAAGGATATGAGCTTGAAATAGAACAGGTCGACAAGAATGGTGACCGAGTACTTATCTCCCTTACAAAGGATGGTGATGAAGTCGATGAGGATGTGGTTTCAAGCAGAGATTCATACATCTACAAAAAAGACCTTGGTGACTCTGACGATGTTCCTATAATAGCTGTATACTTCGATGAGATATTTAGTGGTAGGGAATCAAATGCTGTCTTTGTGGAAGGTATTTTCCAGGTGTCAGATGATTACCTTGAACTTGAGGTTGGCGATAACTACGGTGATATGGAAATCACAAAACTTGGTGAAAGTATCATCATGAAGAATGAGGACTCCATTTCATTGTCCAGGGATAAGGACTTCGAAATAATGACGAACCCAGATGATGATGATGCGAGTATCAGCGTCAAGGTTGCAGATTCCGATACACTAAGATATTACTTCTATGTTGAGGAAAAAACCGGGCCAACAGGTACATTGAGTGTCGATCTTGACAAATCTGTTGTTACTGAAGATGAAGAAGTAATCATCACGGTAACTTCTCGGGGAGCAGCTATCAGTGATGCAACGGTGAAAGTTGAGGACGTCTCTATCGGAAAGACTGATGCTGAAGGAATTATTACCTATACTGCAGATCAGGTCGGCGATCTTGAGATTATAGCTGAGAAAACCGGCTATACTTCAGGCAGCGAAGATCTGGAAGTAATCTCTCCTGATGATGAGACAAAGAAGCTAATCATTGAGGTGTCACCAGATGATGTTTATGAGGGTACCTCTGCAACTATCTTTGTCCTCAAGGCAATAGGTGGGGATACTATCCAGGGTGCTGAAGTGACCCTTGATGGTAAATCAATTGGCTCTACTTCCCTTGATGGTACAATAACCCATACGATGACAGATGCAGGTATGCACAAGATCAAGGCAACAAAGTCCGGGTACATTGATGCGGAACTGGACATTGAGGTTCAGGAACTTGCAGCAAAGTTCGAGTTCACAAACCTGCGCACAGCACCACTGGATGTAAAAGAGGGCAATGAGGCTACCATCAGTGTTGATGTCACAAATGTAGGCACAGCAGCGGGTGAGTATACAGTTGACCTTAGGGTAAACAACACAGTTGTTGATTCTCAGATTATCAATCTTGGTATTGATGAATCTACGACTGTAGAGTTCAAGCACACCGAAGAAGAAGCTGGTACCTACGTCATAAAAGTTCAGGATCTGGAGAAGACCTATGAGGTGTTTGAAGGATCTGGCATTGTATGGTATGCTCTCGGAGCAATCGTGCTTATTGGTGCGGGAGGTCTTGGTTATCTTTTCACTGCCGGAGGATGGACCGTTGAGATTGCCCAGGCAAAGATAGAAGAAGCAATACGTGCACTTCAGGAGTTAGTCGGAAATCTCCGATAAACTCCTTTTAAAATTTTTAATTTATTTTTTTGGATACAATCTCTACAGCTTCAATAAGACTGTTTTTTGGCATAATTGTCGCAACGGGAATTCTCAGTATTTTTTCCACGGTAGGACTGACTATCGGCGCACAAACAAGTGCTTTTGCACCATCCCTCTCGGCTCTTACGGCTGCAATAATGGCTTCTTCCATGGATGTCGCGGAATATTCCCTAATTGTGCAGAGTGTCCCGCATATTTTCCTCTTTGTCTCACTGATATTGTCCAGTACAGGACGTGCAGCGATGACTGCTATGAACTCTCCTTTCTCGGTTCCTTCTATTTTTTTAATTGTACGGACTATCTGGCGAAGGGTTTTCATGTTTGGTTCTCTTTTTCCCGACATGACCTTGTACAGTGTACTCTGGGGTATCTCCGCCTTTTCTGCAAATTCAACAGCAGTAAGGCCAAGGTCTTCTTTAATGACCTTTGATATTACTTCACGAAAAGTTTCGTCAGACTCGAAAACAGCGTCAATCACTTTATCAGCAGCATTCATTCTTTTTGCATCCCTATTTGTACTAACATAATGTCCTATTAAGGCAATGTAATGTCTGTTATTAATACTTTTGGGAAATATTATCCACTTTCAGGGCAATATATATAATATATATTGTCTGAATTTTAGTTATCTACCAGTAAAAAGGTGATTGTATGAATAGCAGAAAGTTTTTAAAATCATCCACATTCTTGATATTAATTGTTTTTATGATATCAGCCGTACTCGTTTCAGGCTGTGCAGAGCAGGAACCAGAAGAAACAACAGTAACGGAGATTACTTTCGGTTACCAGCCAAGTACCCATCAGGTAGCTTATCTGATGGCAAAAGATAAAGGATGGTGGGCTGAGGACCTCGGTCCCCTGGGAATTGAGACCATCGATGATAAAGTGTTCCCCACAGGTGCTCCTGAAATGCAGGCAATGCTTTCCGGTGAGATCGATGTTGCATATGTAGGAGCAGCTCCTGTTATATCTGCACTGGCAAGTGGCCTAGATGCAAAGATAGTTGCGGCAGTGCAGACACAGGGTTCTGATGTCGTACTGCGCACCGAGCTTCCATACGAGAGTCCCGAGGACCTTAAGGGTCTGAAGATCGCCACTTTCCCCCCGGGCACTATCCAGGATACTCTTCTGAGGAACTGGCTTGCAGAAAATAATGTTGATCCTGATGCTGATGTAACCATTGTGCCAATGGGTCCCGGAGATGCAATGACAGCAATCTCAGCCAATCAGGTTGATGCAGTTTTCCTGCCACATCCCGCACCTACTCTCATTGAGGAGGAAGGTGTCGGAAGATCTGTTGTATCCTCTGGAGAGGTACAGGAGGATCATGCCTGCTGTGTTGTCGCTGTGAGTGGTGAACTTATCCGTGAGAATCCTGAGGTCGTACAGCAGATCGTAGAAACCCATACACGTTCAACAGAGTACGTTTCTGAGAACACGGACGAGGCTGCACAGGTATTTGCCGATGACCAGGACTGGGATATTGAAGTAGTTAAAGCGTCCATTTCTGATTGGGATGGTAGCTGGGTTTCTGATCCATCTCTTGTAGTCAATTCAACAGTGGACTATGCCCAGGTACAGTATGAATTAGGTTATATCAGTACTGAACTTGAAGAAGATGACATATTCGATCTGAGCTTCTATGAAGCTCAAGATCAATAATTTTTTCATATTGATGACAACTTTGAATACTGATTAAAACATTTACACACCGGTCTTATAGAGCGCTGCTCTTCACATTCCGGAGGAATCATGGTCAAGGGACGTTTTGGAACTTTAAAAGGTAAAGGTGTGGAGATATTTTCTATAATCTCTGCACTCATAATATGGCAACTAGTAGCTGTTTACAGCGTGCAGAACAAGTTCTTTCTTCCAAGCTTCACAGATGTATCTCTGGCATTTTACTCTGTAATAACTAATGTGCAGACAAATTTCCCTCTGGACATGTTCTTATTTTCCGGGGAAATACCTGTTCCGGTACTGGCCGTAGATCTGTACTACAGCCTGATGCACTTTTTTATAGGTTTGGTAGCCGCTCTGATTATTGGTATACCGGTGGGTATGATCATGGGATGGTTCAAATCCGTAGAAAGGGTGTTTGATCCCCTGATAGAAATTGTGCGTCCGATACCGCCGCTTGCGTGGATTCCCTTTGCTATCATATGGATAGGCCTCAATCCTTTCGGAGCCGGTTTCCTTATATTCATCGGGGCTTTGTTTCCCATAATAATCAATACTTTTACCGGCTTTAAGAACATCCCGAAGATATACGTTGAAGCTGCAAAGGTTCTCGGATGCAACAAAGACCGTGACCTCATAAGGCAGGTAGCGCTTCCGTCGGCACTTCCCTCAATCGCTGCGGGTATACGCATTGCCATGGGTGTGGGTTGGATGTGTCTTGTTGCAGCCGAAATGTTCGGTGTTAGCAGGAATGGCCTTGGTTTCAAGATATGGCATCACTACTATCTGCACAATATGGATTATGTACTCGTTTACATGCTTGTGCTTGGGTTCCTGGGGCTTCTGATTGACAAACTGCTCAGAGGATATATCGATGGCAGGCTCCTTAAATGGCGTACCGGAGTGGTGATGTAATGGGCAGAGTAAGCGTGAAGGGAGTTTCCCGTAAGTTCGTGAAAAGTGATGTTTCTCAGACTCTGGCTCTTGATAACATCGATCTGGATATCGAAGATAAGGAGTTTGTCTGCTTCATCGGACCTTCAGGATGCGGGAAGACAACACTTTTGAGAATAATCTCGGGCCTTGATACTCCGGATGAAGGTGAGGTTTTTGTAGGTGATGAGAAGATCACATCGCCAGGACCCAAAAGGGGTATGGTATTTCAGGAATATTCTCTCTTTCCATGGAAATCGGTTATCGATAATGTGATCTTTGGTCCCCAAATGAGGGGAGTTAAGAAGGAAGATGCTCTGAAGGAAGCTGAAAAGTATCTCGATTTTGTGGGCCTGACCCAGTTTAAGGATAGTTATCCCCATGAATTATCAGGGGGAATGAAACAAAGAGTTGCCATCGCCCGTGCACTGGCAAATGAACCTGAGGTTCTTCTTATGGACGAGCCTTTCGGAGCCCTGGATGCACAAACCCGCAATTCCCTGCAGCACGAGCTACTGAACATCTGGCAAAAAAAGCATCTTACAGTTCTCTTTGTCACTCACAGTGTCGATGAGGCGGTTTTCCTTGCCGACAAGATAGTGATGTTTACAGCGCGTCCCGGCAGGATCAAGGAAATTACCAAAGTTAATGTCCCAAGACCCCGTGATAGGACAAGCATGGAAGCCAATCGGCTTCGTAATCATCTCCTGAAAATGCTTGCAGAAGAACAACAAAAAAAGTAATCATGAAGTAATTTTATTCGGAACGAACTATTACTTTAGTTCCTGCTTTTATCTCTTTTACATTTACCTGTCCGACGAGTTCGAGCACTTCACTGGCCTTTACAAACCCTACAGTACACCCGGGACGTATTGAAATGACCTTTCCGGCAGTAATTGATCCCTCGACATTTACCCTGTCGAAAAGTTTCAGGTCATTTGCGGCTTCTACATCACCCTTTATCTCTGATCTGGAACCTATGACGATGTCATCAGCCATGATATTTCCTTTGACAGAGGAACCTTTTCCGAGTTCCAGAGTTCCTTTGACATTGAGGTTTTTCCAGAAGCCTGATCCTGCTCCGACAATGAAGTTCCCATCAATATTGATGTCTCTCTCAAAATAGGATCTTTTACCGGCAATATAAGTGTTGGATTCCTCATGATATTTTATGAACTCTTCACTCATCGCATTCACCTTATTTACTTAACACCTTTGTTTATTATAACTTCTGCTCAAAACTTCTGTGAACAGGCGAAGGACATTTATATCTATCTATATAAAGAATTGCTCACTTAAATTTCAATCAGTCTGTTTACGGCAATGCAAATAAAAAATATTATATATTACTAAGTATATACAATTGCGTATCTCTAAACATTTTGAAATTATATCTGGTATGTGGCTGGTTTTCATGGATTAAGGTGTATGGATGGAATGTCGTAAAAAGAATCACGAATTATCAGAAAACACCGAGCAAAATTGCCCTTCGGAAGTTGATTCAAATTCTCTATTCACCGGTAATCTCTCTTACGATGAATTAGATCTAGCAAAAGGTTTTTTTGACCTGGTAAATGCCTTTATCCTTGTGATTGACAATGATCACAACGTTGTCTCCATTAACCGAAAGGCCGAATCCTTATCCGGCTATGATATCCGGGAAATCGAAAATAAAAATTGGTTCGAGACATTTATACCGGAGAACTCACGGAAGTCAGTGAAAGAAAATTTTTTTTCGGAAAGTTGTGAAAATACTGACACGGCATATTCCGTTAAGTGTTCCTTACTTAGTAAGAGTGGCACGGAAATAAGCATGGACTTAAATGTCACCATACTCAAAAACAAGGATGATTCTTCGAATGGTTTTCTTCTGACAGGTAACGATATAGCTCAAAGGGAGGCAGCAGAAAGAGAATCCGAAGCTATTGTAGAGAAAGAAAACGAAAAGCTTCTGTCCTTTCTTGAATCTGCCACCTATGCAGTGATTTTTTCTGACTCAAGCGGTCACATAACGCTCTGGAACAAGGCAGCACGTGAATTATTTGGATACGAGGCGAATGAAATTCTGGGTGAACCTCTTACTCTCATCATGCCCCGGCGGTACAGGAAAGCCCATGAGGGTTGGGATCAGATCATATCTATAGGTAAATCTCCTGTAGTAGGCCGGATATTTGAGGTAACAGGTCTTCGAAAGGATGGCAGTGAATTCCCCTTGGAGATTTCAATTACAACTACCCGTGTGAAAGGAGAAGTGTTCCACGGCGCTTTTATAAATGACATCTCCAAACGTAAGATGAAAGAGCGTCTGATGACCATCTCCAAAAACAAGTATCGTATGATATTCGAGAAATCACCTCTTGGTATTTTCCATTTTGACGAGAGGGGTGTAATCACACAGTGCAATGAGAACTTTGTGAAGATTGTAGGTGCTCCTGAAGAAACAGTGATCTCCGCTATAATGGGCTTCAATATGCTCGAGTCCTTCAAGGACGAATCTATCAAAAAGGCTATACAGCAGGTCCTTGCGGGTATTCCTGCCAGGTACGAGGATAATTTCGACTCTCCATTTTCAAATAAGGTCATTCCCATCAAAGCTGAATTTAGTCCGGTGATATCCGAAGAAGGCAAATTAATGGGTGGTGTATGCGTTGTCGAAGACTTCACCGAGCGTAAGGCTGCAGAAGAAGCCCTGAACAAGTACGCAGAGGAACTTGCAAGGGCTAATGAGGAACTTAAGTCCCTTGACCGGATGAAAGATGAGTTCCTCTCAAATCTCAGGCATGAACTAACTACACCACTGATTCCGATTAAAGGTTACAGTGAACTGATGTTTGACGGAGCTCTGGGAGAACTGAGCGAAAAACAACATGATGCCATGGAAAAGATTATGCTTAGTTCTGAAAGGCTTAAAAGACTGATCGATTCGCTTCTTTATGTAAGTATAACGGAAGGCGGCAGCGTAGATTACACTTTTATTCCTCTTCGATTAGCAGAGGTCGTTGAATCTGCATTACATGACAGGTCACCGGAAATAATAAGCAAAAGCCACACGATTGAAAAGAATCTCCCGATTGATCTTCCTTTTATAGAAGGGGATCTGGATTACCTCAGGAATGTGTTTGTAAACCTCATTGATAATGCTGTGAAGTTTACTCCTGACAAGGGATCTATAAATATATCAGCCATCAATGAAGATGATAAAATCCATTTGAAAATCATGGATAATGGAATTGGTATCGAAAATGAGGATATATTGAATATATTCAATAGGTTCTATCAGGTGGATGGTTCATCAACTCGCAAGTATGGCGGGAACGGCCTTGGTCTCTACATTTGCAAGAAGATAGTCGAAGCCCATAACGGAAGTATCTGGGCTGAGAGCAAACAGGGTACAGGTACTACTATCCATGTAACTCTTCCTGCCAAACAGAAAGATACTAAAAACCAATCTTCTCCAGAGAAGCAAGAGTAATAAGAGTCAATGCTGTCGTATTGATGTCCCCTTCATTTTTTCCCCATGATCCGTTGAAATTCATTCTGTCCAGTAACCAATGGATGGGTTCTTCGAGTTCATTGTCGTATCCTGCAAGTATCAAAGCCTGCATTACTATGTTGCTTGTGGCGATGGTTTTCCAGGCTCCTTTGTAAGTACGTTTTGATAAAATCCATTCGGCACGTTCGGATATGAATTCTTTGATGTCTGTATTCTCAATTTTGTTGAGTTTTTCCTGTTTGGTCAGGGCACTGATTATCAAGGCTGTTGTGCCGGGATGCTCCCATGCGGGTCCGTAGTTCTCAACAAGCCACAAGCAAGCTTTTCTGTCATGAACTCCCATATCGGCAAGGGATGAAAGGACATATGCAGTATCATAAACATCGTTGTTCCATGATGCCCCATCCTTCTGCTTTGAAAGCAGCCATTCCACTACTTCCGGGTAAATGACATTTCTGGAAGCAAGTGTTGAAGCTGCCCTTGCGGTATCTCTCAAAGATTCTTCCCAACAACCTTCTCTCTTCAAGCTTATAAGTTCCGGGGCAAGATCTGTTTCTATATTCCAGAGATCGCATGCTAGGATAGTACGTGAAAGCTCTTTCACACTACGGACATCCCTGGAAGAAATCCAGCTAAATGTTTCCTCAATTTGGAACTGCATGCATTTCCAGATGCCAGCCGATTATTTTATTCTTTTGCAGAGCAGTTATATCTGTGTCTTTCCTCGTATTCCATGCGTTTGCCTGGATTCCAGTTGCTGACATGTCCATAGTAGCCTGTGACCCTGGAAATATGATCTACCACATTTTCTCCGCAAAGTGAACATTTCTCCATCTTTCCATGCGTTGTATGTCCGCTGGTGCAGATGGAAAAATCAGGAGACAGGCAGAAGTATGCAAGTTTTGTACCTGCAAGTTTTCTGATGAATTTGCTCAGCCCCTCAGGATCGGGAGTACTTTCTCCTATCCATATGTGGCATATGGTGCCCCCTGTAAAATAAGGGTGGAATTCGGATTCGATATTTATCCTCTCGATCAGGGAAATTCCGCTGTTGTACGGGACATGGGTTGAGTTAGTATAATAAGGGATATCCGCAGTGCCCTGTACATTTGCACTGGTTCCGTATTTGGTGTGGTCAATCAGGGCAAACCTGTAGGCTGTGCTCTCTGCAGGTGTCTGTTCCAGTGTATATTCAATGCCATCAGCCAGTGAAAATTCTATAACTTTTTCAGCTATATGCCGGATTATCTCCTGCCCTTTTTGCTGTTGCTCTATCAGTGACTCACCTGTCAGGTTCAAAAGGCACTCGTTCAGGCCGACAATTCCGAAGGTCAGATGACGTTTTGAAAAGTCATAATATGGAATGCCTTCACTGGTGCTGTTTAATAACCAGGGTAGCAGTCCCCATTCATAGAGTGATTTTCTAATGATTTCATTGCCTTCCAGCAATGCTTCGCGACTAATTTCCATAACCTTGTCAAGCTCTGCATAGAAATCATTGTGGGAATTAATCCCTGCGGATATTCCGGGCAGGTTGATCGAAACTACCTTGTTCGAACCGGTTCCGACCCCTCCTGCGCTCCATATTCCTCCGGAATGTTTTGCAAGCAAACGGCAGCACATTGCTTGAACTGTTTCTTCTTCAAGGTAATCAGCTGCAAGGTTGAGGAAGTAAGGTGCACCGGTGGATGAAGTTGCTTTCATTGTACTGTGCCAGAGTTCGTCATCAAAGTCAATATCCTCTGTTATTGCTGTCGTGATAAGTGGGAAGGTAAAGGGTGCTCCACTTCCGTCTCCATTGGCTGCTACTTCCATGAAAGCCTTGTATATGGCCCTTGCTTCTTTCTCGAAATCTTCGTATGTTTCGTCCAGTAATCTGCCGCCAAATATCGCTCTTTCTTTCCTGAGCAGAGGTGGACATTTGATTCGAAGTCCGATATTGGTAAAAGCACTCTGGGCACCTATACGGTTTGACTGGTTCATCTGGAACATGAATCCCTGGATTGCCTGTCTTAATTTCTCTTCACCAATATCATCGTAGTGCAGATGCGGAGCGAGTAGCCAGTTGAACATATCAATAGCCTGTGCTCCTGCAAAGAACTGCTGTGAATGCAACATAAAAGACATTGAATGATACAGTGCAACTTCAAAGTGCTTTGCGGGAGAACTGACTGCATCAGGTAACTTCAGGCCGTCCATGAGGAAAATTCTTGCATCTATTCCGTTGCAATAGGGCTTGAACGGGCTGTGAAGATCGTGGATGTGTATGCTGCCATTAAGGTGGGCATTTGCTACTTCTTTTGAGTAAAGTTTCTCAAGAGCATACCTTTTCTTGATTTGTGTTGCAAGGTATAGGTCGATGACTGAAGGGCTAGTGCGTGTATTCGAGTTTTCTTTGAGCAGCCAGATACTATCGGATAATACTTCATCAACGAGTCCAATGGGATCCATAAAACCAAGTCTGTCTACATTATTGCTGTTACTTTCCACTCCCATGATTGAATATCCTTCTTGAAGGACTATAAAGGTAACTATGTAAATTACAGAGCAAGCGACTAAAGAAAAAGTGAAAAAAGATAAAAAGAGTGAAGAAAATCTATTTAATTGAATTTATTTCTTGAAATTCTCCACGCTGTCAACGATTTTATTGAATTCTTTGAACCACTCAAGGTCATTGTTTCCTTCAAGATGTACTCTTCCGTGGTCCTCTATTTCTGCAACTGCAGGGTCTATGGGTAATTCTCCGATAACATCTACATTAAAATCTGCTGCAGCTTTTTCAACTCCACCCATTCCGTAGATATCTATCTTTTCATCACAGTGCGGACATTTCATGGCACCCATGTTCTCCACAATACCAATTACAGGAACATTGAGCATACTTGCAAATGTAAGGGATTTCCTGACACTCAGAAGAGCTACATCCTGCGGGGTAGTTACGACTACAGCACCATCAAGCTTCTCGATAAGCTGCGCAATGCTCAGAGGCTCGTCTCCGGTTCCGGGAGGCAGGTCTATGAAAAGGTAATCCAGCTTGCCCCATGCAACCTCTTCCAGGAACTGTTTTATGGCTGCCATCTTTGCAGGTCCCCTCCATATGACAGGTGAATCCTTGTCTTCTATCAGGAGTGCTATGGACATGACAGTCAGATTTTCGGTTACAGGTATGGGGATGATACCTTCCTCGCCGACATTGGGCTTTTCATCTTCTATCCCGAACATCTTGGGAATGCTTGGTCCGTGTATGTCAGCATCAAGCAGACCTACCTTATATCCACGATCTGCAAGGCGTGCAGCAAGGTTTGCAGCAACAGTACTTTTACCAACGCCTCCTTTTCCGCTCATGACCATTATCTTGTTCTTGATAGCTCTCATCTGCTTGATGAGTTTTGGTTCTTCAGGTTTCTCTAATAGAGCTTCAGGGCTCTGGATATTTTGTGCCATTTAATTTCCTCTTTGAAAAATTGTAGTTTGAATCTATTTCCTAAGTAGTATTTGCTAAGCAACTATAATGCGGATAAGAATCATTGTTGCTCTTTTCCGGTTTCGATGTTATCCGCACCTGCAATCTCAATAGCCATGCCAGCTATAAGCGCTAATGCTACCTTTTTTCTTGCATTTTGAAGGTCTTCCCAGAATGCACGTCTTGAAATTCCCATGTTAAAAGCCGCATCTTCCTGTGTCATACCTTCAAGGTCGACTAGCCTTAACGCTTCCAATTCTTCGATGGCAAGAGATACGGTCTCAAGTTCTCTGAGGGGAATTCCTCTTGGTTTGAAGTAAAAGGCTTCAGGTGAGCACTCCACTCTTCTTGGGGACCTGGGTCTTCCTCTGCATTTCATCAGTTTTCCTGAAGGATATGCCTGTATTTAAATTTTATCAGAATACTTTAAGTATTTGTTCTCTTATGTGCTTAATTCCCAGTCCCTTCTTACAAAAAGTATGCCAGAAGACTTAGCAATCCGAGAGCTATGCAAAATATGGCAAAATCAAATTTCCGGGCTATTTTTATGAAAGCGTCAATTGTCACTATACCAAAGACAAATGCAAATAACAGTGCCAGCAGAGAATTAGCATCGATCGTCAGCATTCCCATCGCTGCGACCCCTACATCTGCGACCAGTACTGCAGGTATGCTCATGAGAAAACTCAGTTTCAGTGCCTGGCTTGCATCGAAGTTCCTAAGCAGAAGTGAGGAAACAGTGATTCCGGAGCGGCTTACTCCCGGAAGTGCGGCAAATCCCTGTGCAATCCCCGTGACAAGGGAGTCACTTAATGAAGGCTGCTCTTTTCTTGTCATCTTTTTTGAGGCACTTATCTGCAAAACACCGGTAAATATCAGCAGCAGACCTATAAAAGCAGTTGCCATTTTACCGGAGATATCTTCCGCACCTGTCGCAAGAATGATCAGTGGCAAACCTATCAGGCCTGTCAACATCGTTGATACGATAAGGAAAGTGATGACTGGTTGTTCTTCACTTGCGCCTGAACTCAGGTTTTTCACATATTGGGGTATATCTTTCAGTATTTCCGTTACATCTTTCCTGAAATATATGGCCGCTGAGAGCAGTGTTCCCGTATGCAGCCAGATGGATATTGGCAATGCTTCAGCAAGTGTTTTGCCAAAAACATTGATCATCAAAAGAGATGTCATTCCTTCGCTGCTGATGGGTAGCCACTCTGCCACTCCCTGAACTATGCCAAGTATGACCGCCTCAAAAACTGTTAACATCACGCTTTATCTTCTTTATTTGTATATATATTGCTTGGTTATATTGAGATTGCCAAATTGGTTAATCAGAATTTATTACTTGCATTTTCTTTTTTTTAGACTCCCTTTACTTGGCAGTTCGGGTTTAATTTTTCAGTAATTTGAAAAGATAAATTCAAAGCATCATTAAAATAAAAAATGCTCTACGAGTGTTTTTATATTGTTTCAGTGATAAGTAAGCGAACATCTGAGGGAGATTATTTTATGACAAAACAATACATCAATAATATTGGAGTCTTCTCGTTTGGGAAAATCCTTGCAGTGATTTGCGGAATCCTTGGACTTGTAGCTGGACTCTTTATGAGTCTTATAACTCTTGGAATGGGGCTTATGATGGGATATGCAGTCCTTAACATAGGACTGGTTTCTGGATTTGGAACGATAATAGCGATGCCTATCGTATGCACGGTGATCGGATTCGTAGGCGGTGTGATCATAGCGGTGATTTTCAATGGGATTACAGGACTTGCTGGTGGTCTGGAAGTTGATATCGAATAGATCGTTCATATGAGAACGATTATTTCTTTTTTTAGTCTGACCAGAGTGATGGCTGTCTGTAAATTCTCATTTTGAATTAACAAAAACAGGTATCTAATTCAAGAATCTACAACCTTAATTTTGGAAGTTCAGGCACCTATAGTGCAAAATAGGTGACTACTCATTTCACAACGCATGTGCCTCTTGTTATAGTATTCTTTTATTTGGTAGAGTCTGTTAAGAAAAAAGAGCTGATGAGAGAATAAGTTTATTCTCTCTTTCTGAACACAAATGCGAGACCGATTATAACAATCATTGGGAGTGCAATTGTTGGGAACTCTGGAATTTGATTGTAGCATAAATTATTGTATTTTATCGAATTTACACATGGACTTCCACTTGATAATCCAACACTTACTATGGGCACATCGACACTTTCAATTACCAATTTTTTTTCGGTAAACCACCAAAAATTGTACTTTTTATCATTCAGTACGTCACCGTTTACAAGAATCGCATCCATGTTGCCCTTCCATGCATCTTCGAATTCAATTGAAACCGATGTTACTGCTGGAGAAAAGGAAATTGTGGTTACGTGATTATCTGGGTTATGAAACCCTAGATCTGTTCCCCAACATTTTGTGTCAACAACTTTTGCTCCATCTGAGAATGTTACTCCCAAATCCGCATAAGTATCACCTATTTCTTCACCTACTACCAATCGACCTTCATCGAAGGTTATGCATACTCCATCTGCACTTGCTGTTCCTATCAGGAGGAATAAAGCAAGTAGCATGTAAATCATTCTCATTTTTAGTACCACCTAACTTTGATTTAGTTAATAAGTTTTTATGGATTATTCAAATATAAACTTTATTATTTAATTTTATAAGTGGTGGTTAATAAAAGTTGTAAAGTGTAATATTTTCTTAACTTAGTGAAATTATCCACTACTTTTTTGTTTATCTTTTCTGCTTTAATGTGCAGAAATATATATACATTGTGGATAACTTATTTATATTTTCACTCTTATGTTCTTAATTGTTTATCCCGCAAGTAGTCCGATATTTGGTATTTCTATTCCAACAAGGACATTGTCGGCTCACAGGACAGTGAAGAAAATGAAAATATGTATCACATCTATGTCAGACAACCTTGAGGCTTCAGTAGATCTTCATTTTGGAAGATGCAGGTATTTCATCATTGTAGATCCTGATTCAATGGAATTCGAAGTGATTGATAATGCAAGCTTATCAGCTTCCGGGGGAGCTGGTGTCCGGGCAGCACAGCAAATAATCAACAAGGATGTAGCGGTTCTTATTACCGGAAGTGTCGGTCCTAATGCGTTTTCACTTCTCTCCGCTGAAGGAATCGGAATATTTTCTTCCCGGGCCGGGTCGGTAGTAGATGCGGTTTCAGCTTACAGGGCCGGATCACTGGAAAAAATAGAGTCACCGAATTCTCCTGGTAAAAGATAAACCGGAGTTTCCGGGTTAGAAGTGGATCTCAGGGAATTATTACCATGCGGATGATTCTATGAAATTATCGAAGTAAACAAAACAGTATGAATAAAATATAAGGTGATATTATGAAAATTAGCGTACCATCAATGGGACAGGGCGGAACTGATGACGTGGTTGGTCAACATTTCGGAAAAGTTCCTGTCTATACAGTATACGATACTGATACGGAAGAAGTCTCAATTATCGCAAACACAAGTGAACATAATGGAGGCTCAGGCCTTCCTCCTGAACTTATGTCTGAAGCCGGTGTGAATGTAATGCTTTGCGGAGGACTTGGAAGAAAGGCTGTTACAATGTTTGAGCAGTTTGGGATAGATGTTTTTGTCGGTGCATCGGGTAAAGTTACAGATGCAATTGATGCCTGGAAGTCTGGAAAGCTTTCAAAGGCAACTCAGGACAATTCATGTGCCGGCCATGATCATGACCATAGTCATGTGCACTGCAATTGAAATTATCTGAAAAGGGAAGAGTATGAAGATTGCTATTGCAAGTGGCAAAGGCGGTACGGGCAAGACGACAGTAGCAGTCAATCTTGCCCTGTCGCTGAATGAGGCTAAATTGGCTGACTGTGATGTAGAGGAGCCGAATTGCAACATTTTCCTTCGCTCATGCCTTGAAAATTACCAGGACGTAGTGATCCCTGTTCCAGAGATTGATGAGACCAAGTGCATTCAATGTGGTAAATGTGCACAATTCTGCCAGTATAATGCCATTGCAATTCTTTCCAGCGGCCCGATGCTTTTCCCTAAATTGTGCCACGGATGCGGGGGTTGCATCATTGTTTGTCCTGAGGATGCCATAAATGAATTCAGGCGGACGATCGGTGTCGTTGAGAGAAGCAAAGCGGACTTTGATATTGATCTCTGGCAGGGTCGGCTCTTCACAGCTGAGCCAATGGCATCTCCTGTGATAAAATGCCTCAAGGGCAACATCGGTGGAGACGGAATTACAATAATCGATTCTCCTCCCGGAACTGCCTGCCCTGTGATAGCTTCTATAACAGATGTTGATCACTGTGTGCTTGTAACGGAGCCTACTCCTTTCGGACTTAATGATCTGATACTTGCAGTAGGGCTTGTAAGGCAACTGGAAATACCTTTCGGGATTGTCATAAATCGTGCTGGTGTAGGAGATGAGCTGATTGAGAACTACTGCAGGTCTGAAAAAATTCCCATTCTGATGAAGATTCCTGATGAGGGGCAAATAGCAGTGTTGTACTCGGAAGGTGTTCCGTTCGTGACGCAAATGCCCGAATGGAAAGAACGTTTTCTTCTAATGTTCGGGGATATCTGCAGACAGGTATCGGACAGCATGGAGGGCTGAAATGGTAAAGCAGCTAACTATAATCAGCGGTAAGGGCGGTACCGGCAAAACTACTGTCAGCTCGGTTTTTGTTTCTCTGGCAGAGAATGCAGTCATAGCTGATTGTGATGTGGATGCCGCAGACATGCATCTGATAATGAGTCCGGAAATAATAGAAAAAAAAGACTTCTATGGTCTGAAAGTTGCAAGCATTGACCGGGAGTTGTGTACTTTCTGCAGCAGCTGCCGGGGATCATGTCGATTCGGTGCAATAGATGATGATTTTCAAGTTGATGTTTATGGATGTGAAGGATGTGCTGTTTGCGAATACGTTTGCCCTTTCGATGCTGTCACAATGGTTGATCGCAAAGCAGGAGAAGTTTTTATTTCCATGACTCGATTCGGACCCATGGCACATGCAAAACTGGGCATCGGTGAGGAGGCGAGTGGCAAACTAGTCTCGGTTGTCAGGAACACTGCTCGTGATCTTGCCTTAAAGCATGATAAAGATGCTATTATCATTGATGGTCCTCCCGGAACCGGCTGCTCTGTTATAGCAGCAATAACGGGTGTTGATCTTGTACTGGTAGTGTCAGAACCTACACTTTCAGGCGTTCATGACCTTGAAAGAGTGCTTGAAGTTGTGAAGCATTTCAGGATACCTGTGCTTGTGTGCATCAACAAATCCAATGTCAACGAAAAGAATACTCGGATGATCCAGGATTATTGCATGGCTCAGGAAATAGAAGTGGTAGGTGTCCTTCCCTATGATCGAACACCGACAGCAGCAATGGTGGAAGGTAAGACGGTTACTGAGTATGTTGACAACAATTTCAGTTCCGGCATTTGCTCCATGTGGGAAAGGGTCCGGGAATATTTGTTTGCCGAAAGAAATTCCTGTGGTGTGGACCTAATCAATTCTTAGCCGAATGCTGGCAAGCTGGTGATAGACAATATGAAGTGTGCATTCTGTGATGAAAAAAAATGTCGTGAAGGCAAGGATTGTGTTGGCCTGACGGATAATACAATTTATGAGGGATCTGATCTGACATCCATGAAGATATCTGCCTCCATCGAAGCTCAATACTATATGCAGAAAACAAGGCTTGAGGAATTGATACTTTACTCTAAGAAAATGGAGTACAAGAAGCTGGGTCTTGCTTTTTGTGTTGGTCTTGAGAAAGAAGCAAAGGTCATCCAGAGAATACTCGAAAAGGATTTCGAAGTATCTTCCGTTTGCTGCAAGGTTTCGGGTATTGATAAGGATAAATACGCTCTTGAGAAACTGCATCCCGGTAATTTTGATCCGACATGCAATCCGATCGCTCAGGCAGCATTGCTCAAAAACAAGGAAACTCAGTTAAATATCATCGTTGGCCTCTGCATCGGTCATGATATATTGTTCACACAGCACTCTGCTGCTCCGGTCACGACCCTTATAGTAAAGGACAGGGTGCTTGCACACAATCCTGCAGGTGCTATATATTCAGACTACTACCTGAAGAAAACTTTTTGCCTGGAGGAATAAGCAATATGTATTCAGGGGCATCAGGATGAAATTGACTGTTGTTTATGACAATGAGGCAAAAGAAGGTCTGCAAGAAGGCTGGGGATTTTCCTGTTTCATCGAGACTCCGGAAAAAAATATCCTGTTCGATACTGGCTGGGATGGTCATTTGCTCCTGGCAAATATGAGCCGGCTTTCAATATCTCCTATGAATATTGACACCCTTGTGCTATCTCATCAGCATTGGGATCATATCGGAGGTTTGCCTACTATATTGGATGTGAAACCGGATATGGAGATTTATGTGCCTGCAAGCTTTTCTCCCCATCTTCGAAGGGATGTTTCTTCGAGGTGTCAGGTTCTCCATGAGATAAAAGATGCTGAAGATATATGCAAAAATGTCTATACGACAGGAGAACTTGGAACAGATATCAGAGAACAATCTCTTGTAATTGATTCTGGCAAAGGTTTCTTTGTTGTAACAGGCTGTACTCATCCGGGACTCAAGACTGTATTAGATTCTGCATCCGTTTTCGGTGAAGTTACAGGCATTATCGGTGGCCTTCATAACAGTCATGAATATGATCTGTTAGGTGGGATGCAACTAATAGGTGCAGGCCATTGTACCACACATAAGGATAAGATCCGTGAAAAGTATCCGGATTTTTTTGAGGATATATTTGCTGGTTATATCAGGAAATTTTGATCCACTGAAGATTTTTACAACTTTCTTTCATGCATCCTTTTTTAATGTTGTTTTGTAATTATCAATAGTTATCTATTTTCGCAATCCTTTTATCCTATTAGAAAAGATGTTTCATAGGGGAAAGGTATGGTACATTCTACGAATAAAAATCATGGCACCTTTGCACATGTGGTGCAATCCATTCCTGATTACTCCGAGATAGTCATACTGATATTGTTTCTGGCATTGCTATGGCTATCTTCTGATGAGATTGCGGACTTTACGCATCTGTTACGTGATGCATTCATATATCGTGGTGTTCCCTGAGTGTATTGGCTGTATCTTGGCTATGTTGGGGACAGTAGATCGTAAAAGTACGTAAAGAGAAGCAAAATTCAAGGCAAAGGGGGGTTTGCATGGTAGAAAAGAAGGTTATTGTCAATAAGGTAGGAGTATCTTCTCTCGGGATTGTAGTTGGATGCGTATATGCTCTTTTCGGACTGGTAATCGGAGCAATTATGACTTTAATATCAATTCTGGGGGCTTTGGCCGCACAGAGTTTTGGTGCTTTTGGTGCAATTAGCCTGCTATTTGGTGTCGGGTCTATAATCCTGCTTCCAATATTTTATGGAATAATAGGAATTATAGTAGGGATACTGGCTGCATGGTTCTATAACATGGTAGCCAAATGGATAGGAGGAATTAAACTGGAAGTTGGAGTTAAATAAAACCAACTGGTGTAAACAGGTTGATACCTGTTTCACGCATCCTCTTTTATTGTGTTTTTCGAATCAGAAAATGGTGCCCAGGGAAGTACGCATCTGGGGCATTCGGGTCCGTAACCTGCAGCAGCATAGCCAGTCATACCACCCGCTACATTGTATATTTTCTCAAATCCTTTTTGCTTGAGCAGGCTGCACCCCATGCTTGATCTTTGTCCTGAACCGCACATAAGTGCAATTTCAGCATTTTTGTCAAGTTCATTAAATCGCTCACGCAACTCATGAACTGGGATATTTATTGAATTGTGGATATGGAAGTTCTCATACTCCGAAGCGGATCGTACATCCACGATTACCAGATCGCTGACTCCTGTAATCTTGCGATGGAGCTCAACAATTGATATTTGAGGTACGTGGCTGGTCTCAAGTCCTGCTGTGACCCATCCGAACATTCCTTCTTCAAGGAAGCCTTCGATCATGTCAAGTCCTACTCTGTGAAGCTGGATGCATGCTTCAAGTGCCTGTCCATAATTATCCGTAACAAGCAGGATATTCTTGTCAGGAGGGATCAGCCAGCCTGCATATGTTGCAAAATTACTATTCAGGTCTATACTGTATGCGTTCCGGATGTGTTGTCCTCCGAAGGATTCAAAACTACGGATATCCAGTATAGCTGTGTCCTTCCTTCCTGCCAGTTCCACAAAGTCTTCGTTATTCAGTGCCTTTATGGGTACCAGTCTTTTGATAGGCAGGGGACCTTCTTTATTTATTCCGGTGCACCTGCTGAAATGGTCCGGAGCATCAGGCATACTGTTAGTCAGAATATCGATGAAATCATTTATTTTTTTTATATTAAGGGCATAATTATACAACCTCTCATAACCGATTGTGCTCGTTCTTTTGGAAGCCATCGCACGGCCGCAAAGAGAGCCAGCTCCGTGGGCCGGATAAACTTCGCAAAAATCGGGGAGTGAGAGAATCTTTTCATGGAGACTGTGATAAAGTTTAGTGGCGAGTTCTTCCGCTCTCCCTGGAAACAGGTCCGGCCTGCCCACATCACCTACGAACAGTGTATCTCCACAGAAAAGGGCAACAGGCTCTTCTCCTCTGGATGTGTCGGCTACTATATAGGATATATGTTCCGGGGTATGTCCCGGAGTTTCAAGCACTTCGATCTTCATATCCTCAATCATGAAGGAATCTCCTTCTGAAAGGGGTATATGCTCAAAGTCACATTCGGCGGTTTTCGGGGCATATATTTTTGCACCTGTCCTTTCAGCAAGATCTATATGACCGGATATGAAATCTGCGTGAAGGTGGGTTTCCAGTATGTGTGTGATCCTGACACCAAGTTCTCTTGCATGTTGCACATAAAGATCGGTGTCCCTGCGAGGGTCTATCACTGCACAGGTCCGGTTTCCGCTGAGTATGTATGAACTGTGCGCTATTCCTTCTGTAAAATACTGCTGTATTATCATAGTCTTTCCATTCCCCTGGATTTCTATGTAATTCTAATTCAGGATATTACAAATAAATTTTCAATAGGCTGAATTGTTTCTGGAACCGGGTACGAAAATTATTTTAGCTCGATGATTCCAATCTATATTGGGTTTTGGAGATGGGGGCATATGGTGGGAATGGAGAATTTTGCCGGACTAAGTCAGACGGTATTAATTATTTTTCAAGTATTTCTCACGGCTGTGGGAATGTTTTTGATCATTTACGGTGGTGTTCTTGCAGCAGTTGAGATTTTTATTCATGAATTCCGCAAAAAAAAATATCCTTACACTCACATCAGGCATCAGTTCACGGATAAGATCCTTTTCGGTCTTGAGTTTTTGATAGCTGCGGATGTTATACTGTCTGTTATGAATCCAAGTATTTCTGATTTATTGTCCCTGAGTGTTCTGGTTATTGTCAGGACAATACTTGGTTACTTCCTCAGTAAGGAAGTGGAAGAATATCAATTTGAAGAGTGAGTGCATATAATTTGATTTTTGGATAAACTCCAAAAATAACGTATTTTTTTGGCCAAAATTCAAAAAGAATATATACCTCCTGTAATAAAGCATATCCTATGCAGGAAATCACAGGGCTTGAACTGTCTCCTAAAAAAGTGGAGTATCTTAAGTTCCTCTCCAAAAAGGGGGAACTTGTAAGGACGACGGATATATCTGCGCAGTTAAAAGTAGATCCGTCTACTTCTACAAAGACCATCAGTGACCTTGCACAAACCGGTTATGTGGAGCATATCCCGTACCGTGGTGTGAAGCTTACTGAGGAAGGTCGCAGGTATGCTGAATTTCTTGTAAACAGGCATAATATACTGAGTCTAATGTTGAGTCATTATGGATTGTCGCCGGAATCTGCATGTGAGGAAGCATCACGTTTCGAGTCATTTGTTTCCAAATCTGCAGTTGATGCGATATGCAGCTCTATGGGTCATCCTACAGTTGGTGTCTGTGGCAAGATCAAGCACGTTTCGTGTAATATTTCCTGATATTGTTATCTGGTTAAATTTGGTATATATGCAAATTGATTGGTTATAATACAAACCGGGGCTATTTGATGAACAGAAAAAAATTGATATTTATAGCATTCATAACGTTATGTTTTGCATTTGTAAGCGGATGCATTGATGAGCAAGAAGTTTCCGCATCATCTGCGGACAAACCTTTTGTAGTAGTAAGCGTTCTGCCTGAAGCCGAGTTCGTGGAAAAAATCGGAGGAGATGAAGTAGAAGTGATGGTGATGGTTCCTCCCGGGGCTGATCCGCACTCTTACGAAGTGACTCCGGGACAGCTCAGGGATCTGAGTAATGCTGACATGTATGTAAAGGTAGGTTCGGGCCTGTCTTTTGAAAATGTGTGGATGGACCGGCTGATGGAGGTAAATCCTGACATGTTGGTAGTTGACGCTTCAAGCGGTGTTCATTTAAGGACCATGGAAGCCCACTCTCACGACCATGAAGGTGAAGAGCATGAGGACGAGCACGATCATGCCAACGAATCAGAAGAAGAACATGGGGAAGAACATGAGGACGAGCATGATCATGCTAACGAATCGGAAGAAGAGCATGAGGAAGAACATGATCATGCTAACGAATCGGAAGAAGAGCATGAAGAGGAACATGAGGACGAGCATGATCATGCTAACGAATCAGAAGAAGAGCATGACCACTCTGCCGAGTCTAGGGACCCTCACATCTGGACTTCTCCAAAGGAAGCACAAGTAATGGTTGAGAATATCTATGACGGTCTTGTCGAGGTTGATCCGGAAAATACGGATTTCTATACACAGAACAAGAACGCATACATTGCAGAACTGGATGCTGCAGATGCTAACATCAGGGAAACGCTTGCAGGAGAAGAAGGTAGCAGTTTTATCGTTTATCACCCTGCGTGGGGTTATTTTGCAGACGAGTATAGTCTTGAGCAAATCTCCGTGGAAATAGAAGGCAAAGAGCCGAGTGTCCAGGACATGCAGCGCCTGATAGATACGGCAAAAGAGAAAAATATAAAGGTAATTTTCGTACAGTCAGGTTTCAGTACTACAAGTGCGCAAACAATAGCCAATGAGATCGACGGTGAGGTTGTAGAGGTCGATCCGCTTGCAAAAGATTATATAGGCAATCTTGCAAACGTAACAGCAGCATTTGAAAAAGGACTGGCTTAAAATGGTTGAAGTGATCAATCTCAAGGATATCTGGGTAAGTTATGACAATATTCCCGTGCTCGAAGAAGTGAATCTTGCCGTTGAGGATAAGGATTTCCTTGCAATCATTGGTCCTAACGGAGGAGGCAAAAGCACTCTTCTTAAGGTTATCCTGGGATTGATCAAACCTAACCGGGGTTCGGTGAAACTCCTTAATGAGGATCCCCGAAAGACCCGGAAGTATGTGGGGTATGTGCCCCAGTACATTTCTTCTAATCTTGAATTTCCCATAAGTGTATGGGATGTGGTCCTAATGGGCCGCCTGAGCCATAAAGGTCCTTTGAGATCATTCGATGAAGATGACAAAAAAGCAGCAGCAGAAGCTCTTAAAACGGTAGACATGCTTGAATTCAGGGACCGGCAGATAGGTGAACTATCCGGTGGCCAGAAACAGAGGGTTTTTATTGCAAGGTCACTTGTGACCCGGCCCAAACTGCTTATCCTGGATGAACCATCAACCGGTATTGATTCTAAGAGGCAGAGAGAGTTCTATGAACTTCTAAACAGGCTTAAATCAGAGATTGCCATATTGATGGTCACTCATGATATGAGTGCTCTCTCGGTCTATGTGGATAAGATTGCATGTCTTAACAGGAAATTGCACTATCACAACTCCAAAGAAGTCAGTGCCGAAGATCTTGAAGCCACATATCAGTGTCCTGTCGAGCTTATAGCACACGGTGTACCACACAGGGTTTTAAAAATACACTGAGCGGTGCTAGGGATGCTTGAAATACTTCAGTACGGTTTTATGCAGAATGCCATAATAGCGGCAATTCTTGCAAGTATCGCATGTGGAATCATTGGTGTGTATGTTGTTGTCAAGAAAATAGTATTCATAAGCGGTGGTATCTCTCATGCCTCATTCGGTGGAATCGGCATTGGCTATTACCTTGGTGTAAACCCGCTTTACGGGTTGATACCTTTCAGTCTGCTCTCAGCTATTGTGATGGGTCTCGTCAGCAAAAGAGCTAAGGTTGCTGAAGACACCATCATTGGTATTCTATGGTCGCTGGGGATGGCAATAGGTATCATTCTGATTTATCTTACTCCGGGATATGCACCTGATCTTATGTCCTATCTTTTTGGAAACATACTCACGGTACCACGCTCGGATATCTATCTGATGATCGTGCTTGATATTGTGATCATAGCTCTGGTCTATGCCTACTATAAGGAATTCATGGCCTTGTGTTTTGATGAGGAATTTGCCAAGGTTTCGGGTATCGATGTAGAGAAACTCTACCTTTTATTGCTCTGCCTTATAGCATTGACAATTGTCTTGCTCATAAAGGTTGTAGGTATCATCCTGATAATCGCACTTCTTACAATGCCTGCTTCCTTAAGCCGTCATTATACGAACAACCTCAGGAAGATGATGTATCTTGCGATCTTCTTTGGTGCAATCTTCAGTGTTGCAGGTCTGTTCCTCTCATACGCTTTCGACGTTCCTTCAGGTGCAACAATCATTCTTGTGATGGCAACAGTATACATGTTGCATTTTCTGTATGATGGGCTGAAACCAAAAATAGCCGGCTGATCAGTTTTCTCCGCTCATCAGCTCCTTTACTTTTTCTAGGACCAGTATGGCATCTTCCCTTTTAAGGTCAGTTTCGTTGTCCCTGCAAAAAGTGAAAAGTTCTGAAGCTTTTTCCCCGGAAATTATCCCTTCCCTGGAAGCTTCTCTTGTTATACCGAAATAACTTCTTTCTCCATAATGTGTCTTTTTAGCAAGATCTGTCAGCAACCTGCAACTTTCTTTATCAATGATACCTTCATCGAACGCGGCGTTGAATGTCTCGCGTATATTCACCATGGGTGATGAGACCGGTTCGAAAGTATCCGGATTAGTCGCCACGGCTACCTCATCATCATCTTCAATCTCTCCGCTCCGGTACCATTCATAGATCTTCCCGACTCCTATCATGCCATGGATGTCAAGCTCTGAAGCACGCAGGGCGCCCATGCTGCACCCTCCCACTACTGTAACTCCTGCTTCCATAGCCCTGACTATTTCCTTATGAGTTACAGCCGACCTGCTAAAAAATATGCCATCAATTATACCTATGAGTTTATAACCTTCCTTGACAGCTTTTTCGACATTTCCCCTGAAGACTGGGGGTTGGAAGGCAACTCCTCCGATTATATCTTTTGCATCTTCGTGGCTGATGCTCGTACCGGTAAAAACCAGTGTTTTAGGAGCTTTCTGATTCATTTTCGTGTTCTATGTTTCCAGGGACGCTCTTCACGTGCCAGTTTTCTTTTCTTCCCTGCTTTTGCCCTGTTCCCAAGACGCTCCCTGTCAAGCGTGTACATTTCAAATGTTGGGATGACTACTCTTATTACCGGGACTGGTATACTTTTTCTTGAAAGGTCCACCACTATTGCGCTGTCAACTACTTTTTTAAGCTGTTCAAGCACAATATCGATATTTTTGGCAGGGCTGCCTTTTGACAGGTCTTTTATCTCTTCCATTGTGGTCCTTGTACCTTCCTTGTACCAGTACTTGTTCATACGCTTTATACGGTCATATCCGATTTCCCTGACAAATTTTTCACGCTCTGTATCTTCCCTGGCTCCGTGTATCTGCACCACTCGTGACTGTGCTGCTTCTGTGAGCGCTCTCTTGATTGCTATCTCTGGTTTCAGGTGTGATCCTGCTCCCATAACAAGCAGTGCCGGATCCTTCAGCTTGGTATCGTCGGTAGTAGCAACAACAGTCGTTATGTCCGTGTCATGTGGAAGAAGCCAGAGCTTGATATCAACATCGTTATCAATGAACCTTCGAAGCAATTCATAGTTCTCTCCATCTTCTTCAGATAGGATTATCTCTTTTTCAGGATTCCTGTTGAATTCTACTGTGCTCAGGGCATCTCTCTCGATAACTTCCAGCAGCCCGTGCAGTATTGCTTCTTCCGGAACGTTCCCGGCAGCAAGGCCGTTGGTGTTTGTCCTGAAGAGTTTCGTTGTTTGTCCCGGGGCCTCATAGGGATGATACACTGCATTTGCAGGAACCGCAACTTCTTCGTTTTTCAGCAGATCCCAGCCAAGAATCCATTCGACAAGATTTTCCCGGGAATACATTTCAGGCATGAGCAGAGATGCAGGGTTTACTGCAGAACCATGTCCGGAAATCTCTTCGTAAGTGGTAATAGCATGCGGTGCAGAGATATCCTCGTTGACATCCTTATTAAGTCCGCTTCTTTCTGCAAGGCATCTTTCATAACTCTCCATCATGGCAGAGATTCTTGCCTGGTTCTCTGTAATGCCCTTGCCGGAATATACGGAAATGGCTCCTTCTGCCGCACTTGGCCGTATTGTTGAAAAAACAGGTATGCCTAATCTGTCAAGGTCAGTGATGCCGGCAACCCTGGTGACTCCTATTTTCTTGAGGCTCTCCTTTGCTTTCTCAAGAGTTTCGGCTTCGTCAAAAACACGTTGGGTGCCTTCAATGTATGAAAGTGATCTGTCGATTATTATCTCTGGCATGTTTAGCCAAAGTCTCTTGCATGTATTATATTTCTTGCGACATCTTCCGGTAAGCTTCTTTAATTCTCTTCTGCCAAAATGTTTATATTATATGTGTTCCTATAATAAAGTTTACCGGGATAAATGCTATAAATATTCTTGTAATGTTATATATGTAGTCCGGTAGTTAAAATAAGTGAGAGACAGGAGGATATTATGAGAGATAAGAAACTTAAAACAAGGTCCAAGGCACGCGATTGTCCTAGGAAGGATTTTCATGTTGTTATTGATGGAGTCTCAAAAGACAAACTCAGTGCAGAAGAAATGGATCTCTGCCGCTTCATGGTAGGCGGCATGCAGGCAAAATAAGCCTGCAAAACTATTTTTATTTTCCTGACATAGGGGCTTCCATGTATGATGTTCATTCCGTTAGGGAAGATTTTCCTGTTCTAAAAGATGTTATTTACCTGGATAATGCGGCGACAACTCAGACGCCTGTGCCCGCTGTCAGGGAAATGGAAGAATATTTTTTCAGGTATGCAGGTAACCATGGAAGAGGTGCTCACAGGCTGGCCCGTGAGACCACCAACCATTATGAGGATGCAAGGGAAATTGTTGCATCCTTCCTGGGGACAGATGCAAAAAAGACTGTTTTCACACGGAATGCGACCGAAAGTATCAATATTGTATCCCGTGGCTTTCCATGGGAGGCTGGTGACCATGTCATCGTCACTCTCGTGGAACATCACTCCAACCTGCTTCCCTGGCTACGCCTGAAAGATGAAGGTGTGAACTTTAGTATAGTCAGGCCGGATATCACAGGTGTCGTTAACCCGGAAGATATTATGTCTGCTATCAATGAAAGGACTCGGCTGATCGCAGTTAATCATATATCCAATGTATTCGGTTCCACACAGGATGTGCAGACAATAGTCCGTTTAGCACACAAGGAGGATGTGATGGTGCTTGTGGATGGTTCTCAATCAGCAGGTCATATGCCGCTTGATATTGGTTCAATTGATCCTGATTTCTTTGCTACTCCGGGCCACAAGGGCCTGCTGGGTCCACAGGGAACAGGGGTACTTTATATGAAAGACCCTGACATGATAGAGCCTGTATTTGTCGGAGGAGGAATGGTTCGTTCTGTTACCGATACGGGCTATGAAACTGAACCAAGCCCGGCAAAATTTGAAGCCGGCACTCCTAATATGCCAGGTATAATTGGCCTGGGCAGGGCAGTGGAATATGTAAAGGATATCGGAGTTGGAGACATCGAGAGACATGAGACTTCGTTGGCCAGGGATGCTGCATCTCAGCTTGCTCAGATTGACGGAGTTGAGGTGTATGGTCCGGAGGACAGGACTTCGGTTGTATCCTTTAATGTGAAAGGGATGAATGCCCATGATGTCGCAATGATACTCGACCAGACTAAAAATATATGCGTGCGCAGTGGTTACCATTGTGCTATACCCGGAACTGACCTGCTTGGTGTTGACGGGACTGTAAGGGCATCGTTTGCACTATATAACACTCAGGAAGAAGTTGATGTATTTATTGAGACCGTTTCAAGCATTGTGTCACTTGTTGCCTGAAGTTTAGTGGAACATGAAAGTGTTAATCTTTTTTTTCTATGAAATGGCAGATGTCCTGTGGAAGATGAAAGCAAAAAGTTATTATGCGCAGTTATTTATATATTAGTGAATCTGGTTTATTTGAGTCAGAACATCTATTTCATCAAAAGGGGATCAAAAGTGAGCAAGGATATGTTACTCTGGGATGAAACTTTGTTTAAGAACGGTGAAATGCTTGAACTTGATCATGTTCCTGAGTATTTTGCACACAGGGATTCCCAGATGCAGGCACTCAAATTCAGTCTCAGGCCGGCAATGAGGAATATGAGGCCGGTTAACTGTCTCGTAAAAGGCCCTCCCGGCACCGGTAAGACTACTGCTGTCCTGAAAGTTTTCAGTGAAATGAAAGAGCACACTGACAATGTAGTCTTTGTAAAGGTTAACTGCCAGATGGATTCTACTCGCTTTGCAGTAGTATCCCGGATATACGAAAAACTTGTTAACATCAAACCACCGACATCAGGCGTTGCTTTCAGGAAGCTTTTTGATAAGGTCATAAAGCAGCTGGTTGATTCTAACAAAATTCTTGTGGTGGCACTTGATGATATAAATTATCTTTTCCATGAAGGACACGCTGACGAGGTTATGTACTCTCTGTTGCGTGCCCATGAACAGTATCCCGGTGTAAAAATAGCTGTCATAGCGATCATCAGTGATGTGGGTGTTTCTCATCATTTCGATCCCAGGGTAGGTTCTGTTTTCCTGCCGGAAGAAATTGATTTTCCCAGATATGATGCCGGGGAAATACGGGATATTGTCACTAACAGGATTCAGCACGCTTTTTATCAGGATGTTGTGCCTGAAGAGGTATGTGAGAGGGTCGTGGAATACGTTGATCTCACAGGCGATCTGAGGGTTGGCATGGATCTGCTGAGGCGCTCCGGCCTGAATGCAGAACGCAGGGCAAGTCGCAAGATCTCGGTGGAGGATGTGGAAAAAGCATACGATGCTTCCCGACTTATTTATTTATGCCGTAGTATACGTTCCCTAACTGAACATGAAAAAACTCTTTTAGGCCTTATAGCAAAGGGAAAGGATATGCAAGCCGGTGATCTGTACAAATCGTTCCATGATATTACGGGACTTGGATATACTCGCTTTTACGAGATCATCGAAAAAATGGGTTCTTCCCAGCTATTGGATGCGGATTTTTCAGGAAAAGGGATGCGTGGCAGGACTCGGGTTATAAAGCCAAGGTATGAGCCTCAGGATGTTTTGAAGTGTCTTGATTACTGATCATGACGCTTATTTTAAAATAACTGCTTTTCTATTCAATGATTGGTAAAACAGTCAACAATATAAAAAAAGAATGTCAAGCGCAGATTACCTGCGCTTTAAGTTAGTTTTGTTCTATGTGATCTTTACATCATGTCCATGCCTGGCATTCCGCCTGGTGGCATGCCTGGCATCATTTCATCCGGTGAAGGTCCTGCTGGTCCCTGCTTGGATGCGATGATATCATCAATCCTGAGGATCATGACTGCTGATTCGGCTGCAGCATTGACTGCCTGTGTCTTTACCCTGAGAGGCTCAACAACACCTGCTTCCCACATGTCTATTACCTCGCCGGCATAAACATTGAGACCTGCTGTCTTCTGTCCTTTCTCGTGGTGTGCACGGAGATCTACGAGCATGTCGATTGGGTCAAGACCTGCATTCTCTGCGAGGGTTCTTGGAACGATCTCGAGAGCTTCTGCGAATGCCTTTACAGCAAGCTGCTCCCTTCCACTGAGGGTTGATGCGTACTCATTGAGTCTGAGTGCAACTTCTACTTCAGGTGATCCGCCGCCAGCTACAAGTTTCTCATCTTCAATAGCAACACCGACTACTCTGAGTGAGTCGTTGAGTGCTCTTTCGATGTTGTCGATTACATGTTCTGTGCCACCGCGAAGAAGGATGGATACTGCCTTTGGATTCTCGCATCCTGTGACAAAGGTCATTTCGTCGCCGCCGATCTTCTTCTCTTCGACAAGTTCTGCCTTTCCAAGGTCTGCTTCAGTGATTTCGTCAAGGTTGGTGACAAGTTTTGCACCGGTTGCCCTTGAAAGTTTCTGCATGTCACTCTTCTTGACACGCCTGATTGCAAAGAGACCTTCCTTTGCAAGGTAGTGCTGTGCCATGTCGTCAATACCCTTCTGGCAGAATACGACATTTGCACCACATGCGACGATCTTGTCAACGAGGTCCTTGATCATCTTCTCTTCCTGGTCAAGGAAAGACTGGAGCTGCTCTGGTGATGTAATGGATATTTCTGCATCAACTTCAGTGTCTTTGAGTTCGATTGCAGTGTTAACGAGCAAGATCTTAGCATCGTTTACTTTCTTTGGCATGTTGGTGTGGACACGCTCTTTATCGATGATCATACCTTCAATGAGCTCTGATTCCTCGATACGTGCACCGACTTTCTTTTCTATCTTGATATTGTCCATGTCAACTTTGTTGTCTTCATCAACAATGCTTATGATAGCTGAAACCGCGATGTCTGAGAGGACGTCCTTGTTTGCCTCAGCGCCCTTGCCTGTCATTGCAGTTCCGGAGATGTTCATGAGAATATCCTTGTTGTCCCTTGTGACTGATTTTGCAAGGGTCTGGATTATTTCTCCTGCTTTTTCAGAAGCCATCCTGTAACCGGAAGCGATGATTGTAGGGTGTATGTCCTGGTCGATCAGTTCTTCAGCTTTCTTAAGAAGTTCGCCGGCAATTACTGCAGCGGAGGTGGTTCCGTCACCAACTTCATCGTCCTGTGTCTTTGCGACTTCGACGATCATCTTTGCTGCAGGGTGCTCGATGTCCATTTCCTTGAGAATGGTTGCACCGTCATTGGTAATGACAACATCTCCGAGGCCGTCTACAAGCATCTTGTCCATTCCTTTAGGACCAAGTGTAGTTCTTACAGCTTCAGCGACTGCTTTTGCAGCCATGATGTTATTGTTCTGTGCTTCTCTGCCTCTTGTTCTTTGGCTTCCTTCTCTTAATATGAAAATTGGCTGTCCAGCCATCTGTCCTGCCATTTATTTCTATCCTCCTAGTAATGGAAATTATAGAATAACTATTAATTCCGGTCGTTTTCTAATGAATGTAGTTCTATATAAGCATATCGATGATGGCAAATTAATATTCCGAAGGAATGTGTGTTTGAAATGATAGCGAACCCACTCAAGAGTTATATGTATCAGGAAAAAACAAGTAAAAAGAGAGTGAGATAAACTCACTTTACAATTGCTTTTGGTGATCTGCGAAGGAATCTTCTCTTGGCTCCGGATGAGGTGTATCTCTGTGCCGGACCGGGGTGAGCTTTTCCTTCCTTGGCTTTCTGTACTTTAATCGTTCTACCTTTGCGGCCTTTTACTTTGACCCATTCAATGCTGCCGGTTTTACCCATTATCAATCCTCTGTATGATCCTAATATATGATAATAATAACTAATTAGCTTGTTGAGTTTACCTCTAGACGTGATGCTTCCTATTAAACTTTACGGGAAATATCAGCAATGGTTCCGGAGCATGGGACCAAAATTGCTTTTAAGTCCCAGCCTCTATGCAGGTATTATCTAAAGGAGTTGGTCACCTTCAAAACATCAATAGATGAACAACTATCAATTGCCAGAGAAGAGCTAAAGGAATTGCAGGAATATCCTGAAGAAAAACTAGTGGATATCATTAAGGAAGTAGGCTTCCAGTGTGATCTCTGTGCACGTTGTTGCACACGGGAGTTCAATGATCACGTATTTCTCCTTGAGAAAGATATTGAGGCCATAGAACATGTCGATCCGGAAGCAATTCAACCTGCACCATACTATGAACTCTGCGACCAGCATGGTAATTTTTATGTCTCAGGCTATGCACTCAAAACAGAAGAAGATGGTTCATGTATATTCTTAAAAGACCAGCGTTGTACTATATATGATAACCGTCCCTTTATCTGCAGACTTTATCCTTACATGCTGCATCAGGAGACCGACGAAGATGGAAATGTAGGATGGAGACAGATAAGCGGACTGAATCTGCATGGCTGTTATCATACAACTATTAGTGACGAGCAGTGCAAAGTAATAGCATCAGACGTAAAAGTATATGAAAGCTCATTCCTTGAACAAAAAATCAAATTCCTTGAAAAAACAAAAGAGCATTTCAGGGAA
Organism: Methanolobus sp. ZRKC2; assembly: GCF_045291185.1. Lineage (NCBI taxonomy): Archaea > Methanobacteriati > Methanobacteriota > Methanomicrobia > Methanosarcinales > Methanosarcinaceae > Methanolobus > Methanolobus sp. ZRKC2. The sequence goes on from NZ_CP146980.1 coordinate 2,433,556, forward strand.
AAGAAACTTCGGCATATACAGGGAGTATATGACCGGGAGATCAGGAAATTTAACAAAGGCGGAGAAATAATCGTTTTTGTATTGGATCAGGGTGTTTTCAGGGAGCATAAGATCAGAAAAAGTTGAATCCTGCGTTGCTATTTACTTGCAACAGGATCATCGTACTGAGGAATTATGACGGGGAACCACAAACTGCTGATCATCTGCCTTGTAGCTTTTTTTGCGATGTCGGCAGGCGCACTGCTGGGTCCTGTACTTCCTTTCATGGTAGAACCTTTGAACACATCCCGTGCAGCCATAGGTCTTGTGCTAGGGATGTATACTTTTTCTACAGCTCTTTTCATGCTGTTCATCAGTGCTATAACAGATAGTGTGGGAAGAAAGAAGATACTCGTACCATGCCTTCTCATAAACGGAGTTGCCGGTGTAGCCTGCTACTTTGCACCGGATTTTGAGACATTGCTTGCCCTGAGGTTTATTCAGGGAATCGGTATCTCGGGAATGCTGCCAATTGCAATGACGATGATAGGGGAATTGTATACAGGACTTGAAAGAGTCAATGCAATGGGAAAAATGAGTATGACCACAGGTGCGGGAGCGATATCAGCTCCCATGATAGGTGGTGCACTTGCAGTTTATGGATGGAATGTCCCTTTTCTGTTTTACGGACTAACAATTCCACTTGCAATAATCGCAGCACTTTTCCTTCCGGAAACAAATCCTCCAGGTAACAGAACCAGGAACAGGTTTTCAGACATACTCGGGATTTTAAGGGAAAGTAGTGTTCTTTACACCGTATTCCTGAGTTTTGCAATTTCCTTTCTCCTGTATACTGTTGTCATCTATGTCCCCTTTATTCTGAAAGATAACTTCGGATTCAGTGCTGCTGAGGCGGGACTTGCTCTGGGAATCCAGGGATTTGCAATGGTATCAGTAGCATCCCAGGCCAAAAGGCTTGCAGCAAGATACGGAAAACAAAAAGTAATCCGGACAGGTTTTACCATAATCGGTGCTGCAATAGGTGGATTTATTTTTGCAGAGACTCTGGTGCAGACTCTTGCTATGATACTTTTATTCGGTCTGGGATTTGGCATGGTACTGCCTCCTTTGAATACCCTTGCAACACAAATCGCTCCGCAGGGAATGATGGGGAGTGTCGTATCAGTCTATAATATCATGAAATACGTAGGACAGACAGCAGCCCCTCTAATACTTGCTGTGGTGCTTCTGAACTTTGGCATCGAGGCAGTATTCACCGCATCCTGTATATTTGCTTTTTTAGTTGCAGTTTCCATTTACATGGCCAGGGATATTTATGCCAATATTGCAGAAGAATGAGTTTTTTAAGATACTCTGTTTTAAAATATCATTTTTGGATTACATCTGCAACTTTTTATTAAAATATAAAATGTCTGGGCTTAATTTCATTCAGGAAATGCATAAATAGTCAGCACATAAATAGATTTATTGAGAACTTAGGTTAGCATCCTGCTGTTTGTCTGGATTTTTTACTTTATCTCAGTTAAGAGCAGAAGATTGCAGAGGGCATATCCTTGAAAACGCATCTATCCAAACTACTGGGCATTTCTGAAGAAAGGACCAACTTACTCTTGCTTTTATACGGCGGCTCCAGGAAAAAAGAAACGATTCAGGAGTTGTTGGGGATAAGCAGACAGGCTCTGGTACCCCATATGAAACATCTGGAGGAGAATGGTCTCATTACAAAGCGGAATGATGCATATGAGTTAACTTCTATTGGAAAAATAGTACTGAGTGAAATGATGACTTTCTCTGAAAGGCTGGATTTTCTGGACAGCAATTCTGATGTTTTAACGAAATACAAAATTGATTTCATTCCACCTTTTCTCCTCGAAAGATTTCATGAGCTGGGTCCTTTATCAATAAGAGAACCCCACTTTTTAGATGTTTTCGAGCCGGATAAGGAATTCATGAGCACTGTTTCAACTTCTGTTTCGGTAATAATTACTTTCTCATTTCCTGCATTTCGTAAATTTTCTTCCCAAATAATGGATAAGGGAGTAGATATGCATGTTATACTCAGTCAGGAACTTCTTAAAAAGCTAATAGCAGAACAATATGATGATTTCAAATGGTTCCTGGAAAGCGAACATTCAGTAGTTTATCTTTACTCTGGCAAATTGGACTTCGTATCCTTCGGACTGAACGAATCATCTATTATGTTCAGATTGTTTGATGTAGTTGGCGATTTTGATAATAATCTGATCACAGCTTCCGGTCAGGGTGCTGTTGAATGGGGTAAAGAATTTTTTGAATATTACAAGAAGAGATCAACGCCAGTAACTGAAATTTGACCCGGAAGAGAAAAAGCCTATCTTCCGAAGATGATCATTCCCAGGAACCGGTAGCTTTTCCTTCCAGTGCCATTTTTCCCAGCACTTTCTTGAAGTGCCTGCTAACAACGGAAGGTATGGCATTTTCATAAGGAGTTCCTGGAAGAGGCGTAAGGTAATGAGCGTGTACCTTTCCTCCTTTTTTACAAATCCACCTGATCATCTCAAGGCTTTCATTCTGTTCTTCCTCAGTCTCATCAGGGAACCCGACTATAAAATCAACCACAGGGATTATTCCATATTCAAAACACGTTTCTATTGCCTTGAGAGAGTCTTCTGTGGTGTGTCCTCTCTGTATCTCCTTAAGGATACGTTCGCTCCCAGACTGTGCTCCCAGGTTCAGTCGGCTGTTATCGCAATACTTCGTTATTAACTCAATTGAGTCTTCGGTGATGAATTCAGGTCTCACTTCTGAGGGGAATGTCCCGAAATAGATTTTCCTGTCTTCCATGCTTCTGAGAGCAGAAAGTAGCTTCTCAACCTTGTCAAGCCTTGGATGTATTCCATCGCTTCCATAGGCAAGAGCATTTGAGGACGTAAACCTGAGGTCACTGTAATGTTGTGCAAACTTTACAATAGAGTCAATGCTTCTGTGTCTTACCTTTCTTCCGAAAAGACGTGGTGTCTGGCAATACTTGCATCCGAAAGGACAACCCCTGCTGATTTCCAGGGGTGCCATTGCCCTACAGGGATCAAAACATGGATACATGTCAAGGTCAACAGGTTTTCTTGCTTCTGTGAAGACAACCTCTTCTTCATCAGTTTTGTATGCAATTCCTTTCACCCTGCTGACATCGCCGCCTGAATTAAGTATCCTTACAAGCTCAGGAAGTGTCTCCTCCCCTTCTCCAATGATCACATAATCAAAATAGCGAAGTGTTTCCTCCGGTGCACCGGAAGGATGCGGACCGCCTGCTACAAAAATGGATTCAATGCTGGCATTTTCAACTTCCCTGAATATGGATGTTTTCTGCCGGGATGCAAAACTGTAGACCATCAAGCCATTCTCTGGCTTTTTAGCCATTCGTGCATCCGGGAGAAGAGGTGCAAGTGCAGCGAGACTATAGGAATTCTTCCTGTTCCAGCGAAAATTAATGTCCATGTCCGGCTAAAGTCTGTAATTTATCACTTGTCGGTTTCCACGAATCCGGAAGTACTGTCAACCTTTACGTGGTCTCCATTCTTCAATATCTCGAATGGGTCCCTTTCCATCTTATCCACAAGAGGTATGCCGGAAATAATGGCACCAACCGCAACGATAGGTTCTGATTCGATATTTATCATGGCAGCAGGTGCGACTCCGTTCTTAATTAGCTGGTAGAGAACATAGGAACCCACGGTTGATCCTTTCCCATGGGGGAAAACCAGGACCTTGTCCTTGATGCATTGTCCGAAGAGTTCGTGTTCTGGTTCCTCGATAACTCCCGTTTTCGGGTCGACGTTACCAAGGAATGAAATCGAATCATGCGTGAGGAGTACCTCTCCTTCGGCACTTCCCCTTGAAATCCTTCTGCATTTAATTCTCATCGATAACACCTGCCTCTTTGATACACTGCTCAATACTTCCATACCTTGCAGCAACCCTGCACATGCTCGGAACGTATGCAAGTGCTTTTCCGGAATTCACCATCATCGCTTTGTAATTATTCGCCGCAGGGGACACTACCATACATGTATCACATACGACTTTAGCACCACTGCTCTCTATTTTTTTAACCAGGTCGGCATATCGCTGTGCAATTTCCCTGGAGGTACATACCCACATCTCTTTTTGTATGCTTTTACCTTCAAGCAGTGCCGCAATGGTTTCAAGCTCCTCCGGTGAGCAGTGAGGACAGCCTACAGTGATTATGTCAGTATCCAATTTTCCATCCATGAATTCATCGGAAGCCTCGTAGACTTCCTCTATCTGCTGTTTTTCAATGACAATGTTCTCATCAGGTCTTTCAAAGTTTGACCGGATTGCTTCCGGTGTGACCCCTTCTACGTGATACAGAGCAACAGCCCCGGATGCTGCAAGGGCTGCACCAAGTGTCTTGAGCTCATCATTGGAAGGATGTCCTTTCATGGAAAAAATTGGCACACGACTACCGATTATCTTTCCCGCGACATATCCCAGGGCACCGTAATCAGAACCCGACAATTCACAGTCAACAGTGACAGCGATTACAGGCTCACGCATCTCATCAAGGTGATATCCATAATTAGCAGTCTTTCCCACAAGTGCGGCTGAGAGTGCGGAAGGTCCGCCTTCCCTGTTTGTCCTTGCGCCAATGACTGAGTTTGCATAGGACACTGCGGATGATTCACTCCAGGCCAGGTGGTCTCCTAACTTTGCATCAAAACCCTCAAGGTAATAAGGTGTACAGGTACATTTTGTCCTGATGCCAAGTCTTTCATAGGCATCTATGATCTCCTGCTGTTTCCTGGCAAAATTCGGCTCAATTCCCATCTCCTTCCATCGCAGCATATCCATGCCTGCAGGGTTGAGTATCGCAGGAATTTTCACCTTGCCCTTGAGATCGGATATCCATTCCAGTCCTGCATCCCCTATGGTTTTGTAGGATACGCCAGCTATCTGGGCGCTTTTGACAGGTATCAGGCTGTCGGCTTCGTATATGTCTCCCAGTGCCACAAGTATTTCAATGGCTTTGCGCAGGCTTTCGCCATACTCCCCTTCAAGGGTCTTTTCTTCTTCCTTTGTAAGGTACATTGGAATCCCGTCGTCTTTTAGAGTAATCAGATTTGATTTACTCCGGCATCTTGGCCCTTTCGAAGTTCTGTGCCTCTGCCAGCACTTTTGTTGCATCAATACCAACTTTCGTGGTTGTCCCGTCAGGCGCTCCTCTAGGGTCAAGGGAACTTCCACGGACATTGGGTATTATCATAATGTCCATATCACCTTTTACCCTGGTGGCAACGGCAAATTCTACATCTTTCATATCGAAGATATCAATGTCTTCATCAACCACAACCACATGCTTCAGGCTCGTGTGACTGGCAAATGCAGCCATAATGGCATTCTTTCCGTCTCCTTCGGTCTGTTTCTCTATCTGGACAACAGCATGCAGGTAACAACATCCACCTTCTGTGAGCACTACATTCTTTACAGTAGTCACCTCACTCACTGCCTTGAATATCCTGGGCTCATAAGGCACTCCCATCATAAGCAGGTGCTCAGGTCCGGCAGGCAGTATGCCGTGGTATATGGGGTCTTCACGGTGCAGGATTTTTGTGATATGTATCACGGGTTCTTTCCTTACAAGATCGTATGTGCCGGTAATATCAACAAAAGGTCCTTCATCAACCCTTTCTTCAGGGTCTATATATCCTTCGAGGACTATTTCGGCGTGTGGAACCTTTATACCATTGCTACACTCGACCAGTTCAATGGGCTTACCTTTGAGTGCAGCTGCATAGTTGAATTCTTTACCTGCAGGTACTCTTGTAGTGGAAGCATAGGTAACAGCCGGATCTGCTCCAATAACGATTGCAACTGGCAGTTTCTCTCCTTTTTCAGCAGCTTTCTTGTGCAGCACATAGCTGTGTCTCGGAGCTACCAGTCTTGCAGCAAGCCTGTTCTTATCAACCACAAGTAGCCTGTGGATAGCTGCATTCATTACTCCTTCATATTCGGTAACGACCACTCCGGCAGTGATGTAGGGTCCGGCATCCTTTTCGAAATGTGTCATTATAGGGAGTTTGGTGAGGTCCACATCATTTTCCACAACTTCTTTTGTTGGAGAATTATCCACCAGGACAACTTCACCCTCGGGGCTTATTTCCGAAAGTTTCTGTATTATCCTGTCCTTTTCCACACCGAGCATCGCTGCAAGCTCATCTCTGGAGCCAAGGACATTCATGATAGCTCTGTTGCCATCGATATCCTGGAAAAGCACAGGAGCATCGGTCTGTCTTGCAATACCCGGAGCTTCGAATACTTTCGAAACAGGACGTGTGATCTCGACCAGTTTCCCGTTTTCCTTGAGTTTTTCTATAAATTCCCTCATTTTATCATCCGTATTACAGGTATGGTTAAATAAAAGAAATTGCTGCCTTAAATCATTATCTTAACTACTGGTGGAGGTAGGGGACAGTTATTCAAAAAAAGATTTCAAAATTAACAATTCCAATAGTTGCTGAATTGTGATACTCTCAAAAAAAGTCTGCAGGACGCAAGAGCGCAAAGAAAAGTAATCTCTGCACTTTTACGTCTGGTAATGACTTACTCAGTCGCTGCTTCTGTTCTGCAGTTTTTATGAAGACTCTGCCGAAGACGAGTTGTTTTCCGGAATCTGGATATAGATCTGGTCGAACTCATCCGAGATGGAAGGGATTGGTTCATCAGGGGTCAGGTTCATCACGAGTTCCTCTTCCAGGACTCGTGTGCGATACTCCCAGCCATCGGGAAGCTCTTCGAAGTCATCGCCTAGAGTTTCAAGTGATTCCTTTGGAACCTTGTATCCTTGCAGGATGTAGACATTGCCTTCCGGGTCAACGAGCTCGTAGACCGGTTTGCCTGCATCCCATACCAGGTACTGGTACTTCGATGGGTTGAAAACCTCGTACTGTGGCGTCTCCAGGGTACCTGGTGGCAGGTTGGCTCCAAATACCATATCTACGCCAGCTACGGATATTGGCTCGGATCCCATGACAATCACTTCATCCATCGACCAGCTTTGAGGTCCGTTCTTCGTGACAGACTCAGCACCAAACTCATCTGCCAGGATTTCGAGATCCAAATCATCCCACCACTCCTCAGAGCACTCGTTCAAGGGAGACGTGCTGTAGATGTCAGAGCCATTATCACCGTAGTTAAACACAAGTTCACAATAGCGATAGTCGCGTGAGTCGTTCAAGGTTTGTGGAAAGAGCGTCAGCGTCGTCCCATCACCGGTCTGAGTCGTGACGTTTTCCCACTGCACGGGTAATTGAGTGTCCGTCTGTTCACTTTCATCCGTATTAGTGTCTACTTCTTCTCCTTCTTCCGGAGTAGTGGGAGTTTCCTGTTCAGTCTCTTCAGGATTAGTGGTGTTCTCCTGCTCACCTTCCTCTGAGACACAGCCTGCAACTAACAGCGAAGCTGTGATAAGCAAAGTTACAAAGAGAAATAATTTCCGAGTCTTTAGTGAAGTTTTGACTCGGTCTATCTTTCTAATTGATTTCATTTAATTCCACTCCAATTTAAGATACATTTTGTACCATGTAAGAATTATACTCTTCATAAGAAGATGAAGCAACTGGCTATATGACATTTGAGAATAATTCTTTCTTAGAATTAATAAGGGCTTTAAAGGGTTGTAGAGTTCCTATCATTTGATATGATTAAGAAAGTATGAAGAGATGCAAAGGTGCGAGTAAACACTGTCCTTGTACTTTTGCATTAATAGTTACAGGTAGGAGTCCTTGAATTCATCACTGATTATCCAGAATATCTATAAAGCGATTTTTTTATATGCTAATTCCATGAAAAAACTGCAGCTTCAATATATTGCATGATAGTAGCCGTTGTTTCTGGCAATATCCACAGGCATTCCAAACAGACAGGACAGTTTCTCCTCGTTCAGGATATCTTCTTTTTTACCGTCAGCAAAAATCTTGCCTTCTTTCAGCAATACAATCCTGTCGATCTCGGGTATGATGTCATCGAGGTCATGGGTAACAAGAATAATGCCTTTTCCAGAAGATGCTATTTTCCTTGTTACTTCCCTGAACTGGTGATGACTTTTCATATCTAGGCTGTTTGCAGGTTCATCCAGGACAAGGATGTGTGGATTATGTACCAGAGCTCTTCCGATAAGCAGTCTTCTGGCTTCTCCTGTGGACATCTCAGAAATAAGCTTGTCCGCAAGTCTGGATATCTCAAGGAATTTCATTACTTCATAAACCGTACTGACCATCTCAAGTGTGACTTTGTGATTGGGGTAGATCCCGATGCTGCTGAAAAAACCAGACAGGACAACATCAAATCCACTGATGTCCCTGTTGTAATCCAGTTGAAGGTCGCCTGATACTATCCCAAGAAGACCCTTTAGGTCAAAGAGGTTCCACCTGTCTTCTCCCTTGACCTTGAAAACCATGTTTCTGCTGTCTGCACGAGGCCGGTAATCGCCTGTAATCAATTTTATAAGGGATGATTTACCGGATCCGTTTGGCCCTATTATAGCGATGTTCTCATCTTGATTTATCTGGAGATTGACAGAGTCGAGTATCATCTTTCCATTTCGGGATACGGTCACATTCCTCATTTCAATAAAGGGTATTTTCAGGTCTGATGTTATTTTTGCTTCAGGCATCTTCACTCACTGTTTTAGTTAAGAATGAGATTTGTTTTTCACTTTCTATCTTATCAATACTAATAAAGTTATGCAGAAATTCACGTCATCAGCTAAACATTAAGAAAAATGGTCATTTTCAGGATTTTTCCTAATTTGCATCAATCACCTGTTGTGCCTCAACAAACTCTACTGTTACACTGAATCTATCAACATCAGTAGTTTGTTTGAGATGTTCATCCACTCTTTGGGCAATGTCAGGTGGGATGGATTGTCCTATCTGGTAACCGATAATAACAGACACCTCGGGAGGATTGTTCAATAGAAGATCGACAGCTTCATAGCTGACTTCTGTATCAACAAGAATCACTCCTTCATCGGCTAAGCCGGATTCATCGTACATGCCCTCCACTTCCTGTTCAATCTGTTCCTGAACAAGGCTTGATTCGTAAGTAGCATATGTGACCAGCCCAAGAACGACAGAGAGGACAGCAATGGCAACAATAAGAGCCCCTCCACGTATTATCACGGCTGAACGTGCGCGACTAATTGCAGTTTTCTCCGTGGGCCTGAAACCTGACAGCCAGAAAAGAGCCAGTGCAGATACGTTAATAGCAAGCAGGTTGACAAGTACCAGCACGGCTGCTGCAACAGCAACCCCCGGAAGTCCCCATGCAATACCTAATCCTGTAGTTGCAGCAGGTGGTACAAGTGCCACAGCAATGGCGACGCCTACAAGAGTTGATCCGGAACCACGCATGATGCTGATTGCACCCGCAAGTCCGGAACCCAGGGCAAGGAAAAGGGACAGGAAGTTCGGGCTTGTACGTTCTGCAACCTGTCCGATTTCACGAATATCCAGTCCGGCAGGTACAAGTATTGTCTGCTTAATGAGAAATCCGATTATTGCAGCAGTTGCAATCGCAGCAAGAAGGCCGGTAACCTGAAGCCATAATCCTCTTGATGCAAGTTTTCTATGGTCAAGTACCGTTCCCACACTGGCGGAAATGGCAGGTCCCATAAGAGGAGCTACTACCATGGCTCCGATAATGGTTGCAGCAGAGTCTAGCAGCAGTCCTCCGGTAGCAATGACAGTACTCAGAATCAGGAATGCAAAGAATGTCGAGGTTGCAGGTGCAAGATCTTCTGCACGCGCAATGAGTTCCTCCCTGGCGATACGTTTACCTGAGAAGCGTTTTTGCAACGCATCCAGCCTTGAGGAAACAACTGTCTCAGGAGAATAAACTATAGTATAGGTATCCTTGCTGATACCTACATTTTGTAGTTTTTCCATTATGGGTTCAACGCCGATAGGTGGAATAGGAAACTGCACAAGAGCTTCGAAGTCTCCTCTTCCTGTCTCTTCCCATACAGCATAGTCAATCTTTTCTTCATCCAGCGTAGCCAGTACCGGTTCCCGTTTTCCATTAGGGATAAGCACTTGAACTATTCGCATATATTATACTTCCTTAACACAACTGCTTAAATTTTGCAGAACTATATGCTGACTCTTTTTTTCAGAAAAATTGTCGTTTTTAGAGAAATGTGCCAGAAAGAAAAACCAGATTTTTCAGGCTGCTTGTTGGGATTCAACAAACCCCACCGTTACAATAGAGTCCCTTCCTGTGGTCTCTTTCAAATGTTCATCTATATTTTCGGCGATTCCCTGAGGTATGGTTAACCCCGCCTCATAACCCACTATGACAGTAACCTCCGCCGGATTATCAAACAGAACGTCTGCGGCATCGTATTCGACTTCGATACTACCTAAGATTGCCCCTTCTCCTTCATAACCGGATTCTTCGTACAGGATTTGTACTTCTTGTTTCACCTGTTCTCCAAAAAGAGTTGACTGGTAGGTGGTATATGTGACCAGCCCAAGAACAATAGAAAGGATAGCAATGGCGATTACAAGGACACCTGCGCGTACTATCACAGCTGAGCGTGCACGACCAACCGCAGTTTTCTCCATGGGCCTGAAACCTGACAACCAGAAAAGTGCCAGTGCGGATACGTTAATAGCAAGCAGGTTGACAAGTACCAGCACGGATGCTGTAAGGGCAGTTCCCGGAAGACCCCATGCAATACCCAGTCCTGCAGTTGCTGCAGGTGGTACAAGTGCCACGGCAATTGCAACTCCTACAAGCGTTGATCCGGAACCACGCATGATACTGATTGCACCTGCAAGTCCGGAACCCAGGGCAAGGAAAAGGGACAGGAAGTTCGGGCTTGTACGTTCTGCAACCTGTCCGATTTCACGAATATCGAGTCCGGGAGATACAAGTATTGTTTGTTGAACGAGGAATCCGATAATTGCAGCAGTTATGATAGCAGCAAGAAGACCTGTAACCTGTAGCATAACACCTCTTGATGCAAGTTTTCTTACATCAAGGACTGTTCCCACACTGGCTGAGACGGCCGGCCCCATAAGCGGAGCAACCACCATGGCTCCGATAATGGTTGCAGCAGAGTCTAGCAGCAGTCCTCCGGTAGCAATGACAGTACTCAGAATCAGGAATGCAAAGAATGTCGAGGTTGCAGGTGCAAGATCTTCTGCACGTGCAATGAGTTCCTCCCTGGCGATACGTTTACCTGAGAAGCGTTTTTGCAACGCATCCAGCCTTGAGGAAACAACTGTCTCAGGAGAATAAACTATAGTATAGGTATCCTTGCTGATACCTGCTCCCTGCAGTTTTTCCATTATAGGTTCAACGCCGATAGGTGGAATAGGGAACTGTGCAAGGGCTTCGAAGTCTCCCCTTCCTGTCTCTTCCCATACGGCATAATCGATCTTTTCTTCATCAAGCACGGCCAATACTGGCTCCCGTTTTCCATTAGGGATAAGCACTTGAACTATTCGCATAATTTATACTGTGCTTGTGAAAGATATAGTCCTATATGAAACTTTATTAAGTAAAGATGCTATCTGCTACTCGACTGAGCTTATTGGTGCTGTTCTCTGGAAAACGTACCGGGTTTTATAAGTTTCCGGACGGAGACAAAACAGGTATTGTAAAGGTAAATGTACTTCCCCTGCCAATCTCACTTTCGACAGTGATGTTTCCACCATGAAGTTCAACGAGTTTTTTCACTATGGAGAGACCAAGCCCTGTTCCAATGTAACGGCGTGAGAGAGAGCTTTCAAGCTGCCTGAAAGGACTGAATATTTCTTCCAGGTCCTCTTTTGCAATCCCGATTCCGGTATCCTTTACATATATACGGATTTCATTATCGATTAACGTTGTCGAAAGGTTGACTTCTCCGTATTCAGGTGTGAATTTGATCGCATTACTTAAAAGATTATAAATGATCTGTTTTATCTTCACCTTGTCTGCGTATATCTCGATATTTTCAGGCTTGTCTATATACAGTTTGATATGTTTCTTCATTGCAAGGTGACTTATCAGGTTCTCAGTATCCTCTGACATTTCTTTCATTGTGAAATATTCCGGTTCGAGTTCCATTTTTCCACTTTCTATTTTCGCAATGTCAAGTATGTTGTTTATGAGCGTCAGAAGGTACTTCCCACTCTCGGATACGTTTTGAACATATCTTTCTTGTTTCTCTTCCAGACGTCCTGCATATCCCTGGGCAAGCATATCCGAAAAACCGATTATAGAATTAAGGGGAGTACGTAGTTCATGGCTCATATTAGCAAGGAACTCACTCTTTATCCTATTCGCAGTCTCTGCTTCCATTTTCGCATTAAACATTGTTTCTTCTACTTTTTTGCGTTCTGTGATGTCTCTAAAAACTGACTGGATAGTTTGAGGGCATGTTTCAAGAAGCGCAGCGCTTACTTCTCCTGATATTTTTATTCCATCAGCTCTTAAAAGTTCCACTTCCTCGAAAATAAATCCTTCCTGCTCTATTTTTTTCAAGGCTTCAAAAGCCATTTCTTCCTGGTCGGGAGGGATGAGTTCTGGAATTATCATTTTTTTCAGTTCCTCTTCAGAATATAGCGTTAACTCACAGGCACGTTTGTTTATGTTCAGGATGCGGCCATCAATTCCATGTATAAATATGGCATCGTTAGATTGTTCAAAAAGGGACCTATACTTCTCCTCGTTCCTGCTGATCTCCTCTTCAGCTAACTTTCTTTCTGTAATGTTGGTAGAAGTTCCAAATACACTGAAAGTGTTATCTTGCTGTTCATGTGCGATTCCATCAGAGTTAATCCACACAATGGTACCATCGTCTTTCACAAGTCGGTAATCAATGTTAAAAAAGGATCCGGAATTTTGGACACTATGATTGATTGCGTCGTAGACATTTAGTATATCTCCTGGATGAATATATGAGAAATATTCATACCAGTTGCTTCCGATAGAACCGGGGGGAAGTCCCAGTACATTGTCAACTGAGGGAGATATGTAAACGTTAGAAAGTTCTCTTTCCTTATCAATGTCTGCTCTCCACATGACAGTATCTATTACATTCATAATGTCTTCGAATTTTTTTTCTTTTTCAAGCAGGAGACTCTCAGTATATTTACGTTCAAGAAGATTTGTTATCATCTCTCCTATCAATTTTAATAAATTGACATCCTCCTCATCCCATTTCTTTAGCCTTTTTTCCGAACTAATGATTATAAATCCTTTAAGTACGCCTTGATAGGACAGAGGAATCATAAAAACGGACGTAATTTCTTTTCCATTATAACTCTTTTCAAGAATACTTTCTCCTTCCGGGAACTGCTGAGTATCGAAAATATTGACGGTATGTAGGTTTTCCAATTGTTTCGGGAAAAGTTTTTTCATTGGAATCTTTTCATTTATCTCGGTAGCCAGGTCCGTATTTTCAGCATGCCACTTATGGGTCTTTTTGACATATCTGCCATCATTAGTTATCATAAAAATAACTGCACTCTTAGTATTGAAAAATGCGGCTACCTGTTTCAGTGCTGTGTGAATTTCCTTATCAATATCCTTGAACGTACAGTTAATGAAACTGCTGGATATCTCTGAAACAAGCCTTTTTTCCTTTTTCTTTTGTTCGAGCTGGCTTTTTGCCTTAACAGTTGTCGTTGCATCTTCAACTATGGCATGACATCCTATTATGTTGCCATTGTTATCTTTGTAAGGAATTGCCTTGAAATTAAGAAATAGATCTTTACCCCATTTTGAATGGTAATGTGTTTCAATCGAGGAAATTTTGTCGTCCCTAATAGCCTTTTCAATTGTCCCGGATATCCCTGATGTTACCAGTGGAGGAAATGTCAGCATGTTAACTCTTTTTGTTTCTTCTGCTGATGGTGAACCGAGAAGTTCCAGAAGGAATCTGTTAACTCTAAGGATATTTCCCTGAATATCGCATGAGATTAATCCCAGAGGCAGTTCATCCGGAAGAATTCCGTAATTATCTACGCCATCCAGAGTTTGGAAGAATGAAGATTTTTCAGACATGTTGGAGATTTGATGACTTCATTTTAGTGAATGTATGTCTATAGTTCTAAAATCCGAAATTCCTTACATGTTGGTTATTATCATGATATGATTTTATTTATATTGCAAGATATTTATAATTTAGTATCAATGTCAGTTATTAATGAAAATTCCATTTTAAAAAAGCTATATGTGTTAATCTGAGTGAAATTTGTGGAATAAAAATTACAATTACTGTTTGAATTCCTAAATTAAACAAAGCAAAATGTCGGATAAAATTCTAAATTCATTCATAGTTATGTCAGGGAAAATAAAGATATATTCAGAAAGTTTATGAATGGTAGTTGAAATATATCATTGCGGATACAGTTGACCAGGCAAAGGATAATAGATAATTTTGATCTCCAGGTTTTAATTAACAGCAGCGGATTTATATAAAATAGGGTACTGTGTAGATTAATAGTTCGATTGCTCAACGATTTAATAAAGGGTTACTCTGCTTTTAGTGCTTCTTTTAATGATTGCTTGGACATTTGGGTTAGCCGTATTGAAATGAGCAATCTTGTCAGGCTAGTTATAAACCAGTCATGCTGTGCTTCACAATATCGGTTCTGCTGAGCGAACTAAACAAACTTAAGGAGATAAACATATGGGATTCAATAATAACAGAGGCGGAAACAATAGAGGCGGCGGCGGTTTCAGATCAAGCGGTCCAAGAGAGATGCATAAAGCAACTTGTTCAGATTGCAAACAGGAAACAGAAGTACCATTCAAGCCATCTGGTGACAGACCTGTATATTGCAGGGAATGCTTCCAGAAACACAGGCCAGCCAGATACTAGTTTTATTTGAAAATAACTCTGGAATATTTTAACAAAAAGACAGATGCTAAACAGTTAACTTTATTTTATCAGTATCTGTCTGATTGATTTTTTCCTGGTTCTTATTTTCAGGGTAGCAATAATCGCAGGATAATTTGAGGAAATATGGACATGAAGCTAATTAGCTTTGCTAATCCTGCTTCAAGATTTTCCAGTTGACCAAAGAGTTTTACATGCTATAAAAGAAATGTCTTAACAGGCAAGTAAAAAGCCCTTCATTTCTTTGAATGAATTTCCTTGATTCTTCCCACACTGCCATCTTCCAGTTGAACTTTTATTCCATGTGGATGGGTTGGGGATTTTGTCAGTATTTTTTTGACAATACCCTGCGTAATTTTTCCACTTTTCTGGTCCTTTTTAAGGACGATGCCTACGCTCAATCCTATCCCGACATTTTCTCTGTTTTTACCTGGATTCATGGCGCAAGGTAAGCCTGTGACTATATAAGGCTATTCATGCTTGAGGATTGCATACCAGATCTTTGCTATTTGGTCTTCTTTATCAATTAATGGTATTCTATCTTCATTGTGATGTGTCAACAATAGCTTCAGTTGTTACCGTGTTATGGCTACGACTTCTACGCATGAAAAACTTGATTATCTCGTCAATGAGCAGTATTCCGATGGCTGCAGCAATGCAAACAAACCACTGTTCTGCGCTTAGTGATGTTGTCCCCAGTATCCGTTGCATGAAGTCGAGCTCAGTTGCCAGAATAGTTATCAGTAGTGTTCCTCCATAGAGACCAACCTGATTTCGGTCATGTATGACATCTCGATTGAAGCTTGTTTCAGTCTCACTACTTGCACTAATACCCCTAGAGAAGGTGTGCATGGCAAAAGAAACAAATCCTACGGTAGCTGCGATGGCAGTTCCTGATGGCTCATAGAGTGCTTCCAGGTAGACAGTAACCATTGCCGACAGGACACCAAGAAAGGTTATACGTATCCATTGTGAAGATGACAGTAGTGGTTGCTTCAATGGGCGGGGTTTCTTATCCATAAGGTTTGGATCCATTTCACCGAATCCCAGAGCCAGAGCTATTGGGACTTCTACAAGGAATCTCAGTAACAGGACTACAGGAGCAGTGAACGGTGTTCCTCCCAGCACTACGAAAATTGCAGCCAATAGGTAGCACGCAATGAATGCTACCAACTGCTGCATCTGGTAACGAACAAAGTTGAAAAGGTTGTTGTAAATATAACGGCCATATTCCACTGCCTTAACGATGGTAGCAAAGTTGTCATCGGTCAGTATCATCACAGCAGCATTTTTGGAGACTTCCGTGCCTGTGATGCCCATAGCTACACCAATGTCTGCCTTTTTCAGTGCAGGTGCATCATTTACGCCATCTCCTGTCATGGAAACTATATTATCTTTCTCCTGAAGGAGTGTCACCAATCGCAACTTGTCTTCAGGAGTTACACGCGCAATCACGCCTATTTGGTCCAGTTCTGTCTTTAGTTTTTCATCCGGGATTGCAGCGAACTGGGCACCTGTCAATGCCTTGCCTTCAATTCCCAACTCCTCTCCTATCGAAGCTGCTGTCACTGCATGATCGCCGGTTATCATACGGACCTGTATTCCGGCTTTGTGACATTTGGAAATGGCATCTTTGGCCTCAGAGCGTGGCGGATCGACAATGCCGACCATTGCAAGCAAGGTCAGATCGTTTATCATATCCATAAGGTTTCCATCAGGATCAAATGTATCCGGATCAAAATCACGGCGTGCAACAACCATTACACGCTCTCCGGATGAGGCCATACGTTTGTTTTCTTCCAGTGCTATAGACTTGTTTTCTTCAGTGATTGGATGAACTTTATCTCCCGGTAACCAGAATGAACCGGCACGTGCAATCAATACATCCGGTGCACCCTTAACACAGCACCGTACTACGGGCTTGCCCTGGGTGTTTGTCATATTATGGAATGTTGCCATAAACTTGTATTCTGCGTCAAAAGGTACCTCGGCTATACGTGGATATCTCTTTCTTAGCCCTTCCAGATCAATGCCGCCCTTAGCTGCCAGCACGATCAATGCCCCTTCTGTAGGATCTCCTATCAGTTCCTCACCATCAAGACGGGCATCGGAACATAGCACCATGGGTTGGAGCACTTCATCAAGATCGATCTTAGTGCCTCCATCATTGAAGAGTTGTCCCTGTGTACTATACCCTTCTCCAGTTACCTTGTAGTGATTTTTTGCGGGAACCGAAAATTCGCGTGCAGTCATTTTGTTGAGTGTCAATGTACCGGTCTTATCCGTACAAATTGCCGAAACCGAACCAAGTGTCTCCACCGACGGCAGCCTTTTGACAATGGCATTCTGGGCTGCCAGAACCTGGGTGCCCATTGAATACATCGTGATTACCACAGCCGGCAGGCCGGTAGGAATTGCTGAAATTGCCAATGCTACACCGGCAGCGAAAATAGAGTTTATAGATTGCCCGCTTTCCAGCCCCAATATGACCATCAAAACGAAGGCAAGACCTGCAATCGCTGCAATTATCATCGTCAGTCGGTCAAGCTGCTTTTGCAGGGGTGTTTTATCTGCTTTTGTCTTGTTTAGCAGTTCTGCAATGTGTCCCATCTCAGTTCCCATGCCGGTAGTGGTGACGATAATCTCTCCACGACCGCGGGTAACTGAGGTATTCATGTAAACCATGTTGTGGCGGTCACCTATGGACACTTCTTCTTTTTCTTCAATCGCATTGCTGTTTTTGGATGAGGCAGTGCTCTCGCCTGTGAGTGCCGCTTCTTCAGTTTCCAGTGTAGCTGCCACAAACAGACGTCCGTCAGCAGGGACAATATCTCCTGCTTCCACAATCGCAATATCTCCCGGAACTATCTGTGAAATATCTATTTCCTGCTCTTTTCCATCACGACGCACATGGGCGTTTATCTTCATTTTTCCGGATAACTCTGCAAGGCTGGCAGTAGCTTTTGCTTCTCCTCGAAGACCAAGTAAAGCATTGAAAATAGTAAGAACTACCAGAATCATTGTGGTTTTCCAATCACCTGTGAATATCTGGTTGACGGCTGCTGCCACAAGCAGTATTTTTTGCATCAGGTCCTTATACTGCCTCAGGAATGCCTGCCATCCTGATTCTTTCTTCTTATCTTCCAGATGGTTTGGTCCATACTGTTGCAAGCGCTTTTGAGCCTCTTCAGCACTCAATCCCTTTGAGGGGTCGACCTGAAGCTGTTTAGCAACTTCTTCTTTGTCAAGTGCATACCATTTGGTTTTCGACGCCTTTTGGGCAGGACCCGATGATGACGTTTCATTTGATTGAGATGACATGTTCCTTGTCCTTCAGTTTAAAAAGTGCTGGGTCTTCGATGATCTTTGCTTGGAAGGGTACTGTTTTTTAGAGATTCTTACTTTTTTTCTTCTTGTTTTTTTTCTTTGAAGCCGCCTTTTTTTTGGCCTTCAGGACAGCTTTATCTTCCATACCATCCCCTTCATTCTCAAGTTCTTTTTTAGCTACAAGCAGAGCTTGTTTTTGTTGCTCGCTGACGACAGGATAGGCCAGGTTAAGTTTGTTCATAGTATTGCAGATCACCGCAGCCACTGCCAGTCGCGTAAACCATTTATGATCGGCTGGCACGACGTACCAGGGTGCCCACTCAGTACTTGTATGATTGAGCATGTCCTCGTAAGCAGCTATATAATCGTCCCAGTGAGCTCTTTCTTTCATGTCCGCTGCAGAGAACTTCCAGTTCTTCTCGGGCAGAAGCGTACGCTCCAGGAATCGTTCCTTTTGAGTCTCTTTGGATACGTCGAGGAAGAATTTGAGAACGATAATTCCATTGTCAACCAGATATTTTTCAAAATTATTTATCTCCCCAAAACGCCGTTTCCAGATATGCTTGTCCTTAAGCGTGAGAGGCAGTCTCTGGTTGGCAAGGAATTCGGGGTGTACTCGGACTACAAGGACTTCTTCATAGTAAGAGCGGTTGAAGATGCCTATGCGACCGCGAGCGGGAAGTGTTTTGAAGTTGCGCCATAGATAATCATGATCAAGTTCCTCTCCGGAAGGTGTCTTGAAGCTATGAACATCAACACCTTGTGGATTCACGCCTGACATGACATGCTTGATAGTGCTGTCCTTGCCTGCTGCATCAAGTGCCTGAAGTACTATGAGCAGGGCATATTGATCCTGTGCATAGAGTTTTTGCTGCATCTCTGCCAGCATCTGGATCCCTTCTGCAAGGGTTTTTTTTGCTTCTTTCTTCTTCAGCCACTTACCGGTAAAATCAGGATTATAGTCTTTCTTTAGATCGATCTTCTTGCCGGGCGGAACCTTCAGAACGTCCAGCAATTCTTCCATTCTGTTTGCCATAGTCTGGTTCCTTATATTGAATTCTTAAGATCTATCGAGCTTCAGAATGATTTTTCACTTTACAAGTTTAGTTTATTCATTAGTGCTCTTATTTACTCGATGTGTAATCTAAAATCGAACTTGCGAATATACATAATTAAAAGAAACAATTGGAAGGAACAATCAGAAGAAACAATTAAAGGAAACTGTGAGTCAGCTTCAGGATATATTGATACTTCATGAAGCTGGCTTCCAGGGATATTTATCTTTTAAGGAAATGTCTGAGTTTCACTGCTCTCTTCTTTAATTCATATGATCAAAGAAAAGCCAATTCAGACTCTTGCCCAGTATGAAATGTTGAGCGGATAAAAAAAGATGGGCTGGCAGAAATGCAGAGTTCTTCCAGCCATGTATCTATTATATGTGCAACTCTGTGGCATCCCCGGGTTAGCGGGATGCATTCACTGGTTACCCGTTGTGTCTTTCAGGATTATCAGACACCTGGGACCTGTACTGTGCTGTCAAAATTGTTGTTCTCGAATACAAGGTTACTACCGCTGGATATTATTTCCAGTCCTCTGGTGGCACCTGATATAGGTTTCATATTTGCTATACTGTTACTCCTGACAATTATGTTGTCGGTATTTTCCAGGTTTATACCTGTTCCACCGACTCCTGAGATGTCATTGTTTGTAACAACAGCCCTTTCTACGCTCTGGAGGACTATTGCACCATCGTCTGCAACAAGCCAGTTGTTAACATCACGAATGGTATTACCTGAAATAAGAACCCTTGATATAGGCTTGAGGACAGTTCCTCCATGTCCGCCTATGACGTAAATTCCTGAATCCTGTCTCTGGCCGTTGGTGTAACCCTGAATGTAATTACCGGTGATTTTCACTCCATGCAGAGTCTCCGGATAATTTCCATCGCTGGTACTGTGGGAAACTGCTATTGGTATCTTTACATCAGTTATCCTGTTGTCCTCAATGAAAATGTTTCTGGAACCGTGGCTATCGATACCTTCCCATACAGGGTTGTTCTCGATGGTATTTTTCCTGATGTAGATGTTTTCGGAATACTCGTACGCACTGCTTCCTTTGGCAACAGCAACACCATAGGAGTTCACATTGATCTTTTTGGTGTTGATGTCCTTGAACAGGTTGTTATCTACGTATACGTTGCTTGACTGCTTTCCGATCATAACTCCACAGTAACCGAAGTAAAGGAATTCGTTGTCCCTTATGGTAATCTGATCGTTCTGCTGGGATGGTGAGCTGACATCAAGGTACACGCCGTAGCTTCTGAAGTTTGTGAACGTGTTGCCTTCGATAAGGCAGTTGTTACTGTTCTCAAACATGATAAGTCCGATACCACCTGCAACGGGCAGGTAGGACTGGTCAGGGTTACTGAATTCAAACCCTCTTACTGTAACGTTATTAGCATTTTTTATGTTGAAGATGCTGTATCCTTTAAGTACTGCATCACTGCCAACCAGTTCTGTATTTGATTTCAGTTCGATTGCCGAACTGACCATATATGTACCGGAATTGAACAGGATGATACCTTCGTCAACAGCATTTACTGCAGCCTTTATAGCTTCTACGTCGTTATTTCCTTCATATATGAGCTGTCCGTCACTTGTGTGGACAGATGTTGTGGTGGTGTCTTTGGAAATGCTTACTGCGTAGTTAATTTCTTCAGTGTCGGTAGTATCGACAGCTGAAACGGTTGCTGTTCCAAGACTTAAGCCAAGGATCAGACAAACCACAAAAAGGCTTGTAGTTTTTCTTTTTTGAACCATTTTTTAATCTCTCAACGATTGAGTTTTTAATATCCGTTTTTTGATTATCTAGGTCTGGCTGCCAAAAATAGAGTTGTGGGCTGCAATTTTCCTCTTGACGGGATCTATGAATGACACTTTTGGGGATGTGTCCGTCCTTGCATCAATTGGTCATGAGCTGTAACTTTATTCTGTGACAGTCACCTCGATAATATACTTTCAGCTATATATATCATTGCAGACGCAAAAAAGGCTTTAAGTTGCTCAAAATCCGGTTTTAAGCATTTTTAGGGCTCCCTTATATGTGGGCTGTTAGTTACAATATGTGACAATTGGTCATTAAATTAAAAAAATAGATTTTCTAAGACAGTTGATGCGTATTTTTATCGAATTGATTGATGTATGAAATAAAGTCGGTTGACTCTGATTAATTTTGAATTTTGATATTAGTAATCAGATTCTGAGGCATCTGACATTAAATTTTTACTATGGTTGAAGCTGTTGTTAGTGAAAAACTTAATGCAAAAGTAAAAGTTGACAATTTTGATTGCAGGTCTGGAAAAATTCTGGATATGTCAGTTATAATAATTTATGGTATTTGCTACAAATATTTATATTTATACAAACTTATTAATATAATTATAAACATTAAATAAACATTATATCAATATATTGAGCTAGACATAAAATTGGGATATGAGTATGAGAAATTATGAGGATGATGCAGCATTTATCGAAATCAGTAATTTTGAAGGGGACACATGCAAAAATACTGGAATGGGCTGTAACTCAGAATTTCTGAAAACATTACTGGAAACAATCCCTAACCCTATCTACTACAAAGATGTATCAGGGAAGTTTATTGGTTGCAACAAAGCTTTTGAGGATTTTATCTGTAAAAAAAAAGAAGAAGTTATCGGGAAAACCACTTTTGATATCTGGCCTGAACAAATTGCAGAAAAACATGAAAGTGTGGACAAGTATTTACTCCGGAATCCAGGCAACCAAGCACATGAATGGCAGATAAGTTTGTCCGATGAATGCGAAAAAGGAGTCAAATTTCACAAAGCTACATTCACGGATTCTTCGGGGGAAGTAGCAGGAATTATAGGTTCAATTAAAGATGCTACAATTGAGAACATTAACGCGCTTGTACATTCAGATGGCAGTAGTCCCATATATCGTGAAAAGCAGCAGGGACAAGTCTCGATCCTGAAAGGATATGATCCTGTACAATCCGTGAACAGAGATGTAGCAAGGTACGAGACTGTGGAAAAGGCTTTGTATGAGAGTGAGGTTCACTTAAAAGAGAAGTTGAGTATTATTCAGGAACAGGATGATGATATTGGAGAACCGGAGCTTGCCAATATCATTGATTGTGAAACCCTGCAGTTGCTCATGGATGATTTTTTTCGATTGACCTGTATTCCAGTTGGTATAGTTGATCTCAGAGGCAGGGTTCTTGTTGCCAGTGGCTGGCAGGATATATGCACGAAATTCCACAGGATAAACTCCGGAACACTTGAGCATTGTGTTGAAAGTGATTTAAAACTGACTCAGGGCGTGGCAGCAGGAACATTCAGGTCTTACAGGTGCAAAAACAACATGTGGGATGTCGTAACCCCCATAGTCGTGGATGGCTCACATCTGGGCAACCTGTTCCTTGGCCAGTTTTTTTTTGATGATGAGGATATCTCCCACGACACTTTCAGGCTTCAGGCTAAAAAATACGGATTCAACGAAAAGGAATACCTGAAAGCACTTGACAAGGTACCTCGCTGGAGCCGGGAACACGTTAATTCGGTAATGGAATTTTATACCCGATTGACCGATATCATCTCCACTTTGAGCTACAGCAACATCCAACTTTCAAGTGCCTTGGAAGAACGAGAAAATCTTCTCACTTCGCTGCATGAGAGTGAAAGCCGGTTCCGCAGTTATGTTGAACAGGCGCCTGACGGAGTATTCATCGCAGATGAAAAGGGCAATTGTGTTAATGCCAATGAAGCAGCAAGCAAGATCACAGGCTACTCAAAAGAAGAACTGTTGGGAATGAACCTGGCAGATATAGTCTCACCTGATGCCAGGGAAAGTGCTTTATCGCACTTTCAAACTGTTGTTGAAACCGGAAATGATACTGGTGATTTCCGTTTTCTGACCAGGGAAGGAAAAAAGATAATATGTACCATAAAAGCTGTCAAACTGAGCGAAACAAGATTCCTGGGGTTTGTGCAGGACATAACAAATCGTAAACAGGCAGAAGCCGAATTAGCTGACAGGGAGCAAAAATTCAGGGCACTCTATGATAATGCTCCTCTGCCGTATCAATCGCTTGATGAAAATGGATGTTTCATAGATGTAAATCCCAGATGGCTGGAAATTTTCGGGTATGAAACTGAAGAAATTGCTGGTAGGTACTTTGCAGAATTCCTGCATCCTGAATGGATTGATCATTTTGAAAAGATTTTTTCAGAATTCAGGCAAAAAGGATCTGTGGAAAACGTTCAACTAAACGTGAGGCACAAAAAGGGCTACCATATATTCACTTCATTTGAAGGAAGTGTAAGCTATCATCAGGATGGAACTTTCAAGCAGACATATTGTGTGCTTAAGGACATAACCGAACAAGTTGAATCCGAAGAGAAAATGCTTATGCTTGCGGGCTTACTGAAAACTTCTCCTGCCTCTGTTATTGTTCATGATTTTGAAGGCAATGTTCTGTATGCAAACCAACGTACGTATAGACTTCATGGCTATCTGCCGGATGAAATTGATGATTTCAATATGGAACTATTAGTTGATCCGGAGACTATCCCGAAGGTTCCCGGGATACTTCAAGAGCTTGCAGAAAAAGGCAAGGCTTCTTTTGAAGTATGGCATCTTAAGAAGGATGGGACAACATTTCCATTACAGGTCAGTTCAAAGGTTATACCCTGGCAGGGTAAGAACGTGGTTTTGAGCATTGCACTGGATATGACAGATAAAAAAAGGATAGAAAATGAGCTGCAAGTTGCCAGTGAACGTCTTCATCTGGCTGCTCGTGCCGGTGGTGTTGGTGTCTGGGATTACGATATTGTCAATAGTAAACTGACATTTGATGAACAAATGATTGATCTTTACAAGATCAACCCAGATGAGTTTGATAATACTTATGAGTCATGGACGGCACTTATCCATCCTGATGATCGGCTGGCAAATGAAAAAGCTATAAAGCTGGCTCTTCATGAGGATAAAGAATTTGATACTGAGTTTCGTGTAGTCTGGCCTGACGGAACTGTCCGCAATATCCGTGTTCTTGCAATCGTCCTGCGTGATGATTCCGGAACACCTGTGCGCATGATTGGCACAAATTGGGATATTACTTCACAGAAAAAAATGGTGGAAGAGCTTCAGGCAAGTGAGGAGAAGTTCAGGCTACTTATCACCCAGATGCAACAAGGACTGGCTGTTCACGAAGTAATAAGTGATGATACAGGGGTAGTTGTAGATTACCGTTTCCTTGATGTCAATGATAATTTTGAAAAACTCACTGGTCTCAGGAAGGAAAACATTCTCGGAAAAACAGCACTTGAAGTATTACCAAATACAGAAGCATATTTGATTGAGAAATATGGCCATGTTGCCTTGACCGGAGAGCCTCTTTACATTGAGGATTATTTGTGCGAACTTGATGGATATTATGGAACGGTTGCCTATCAAACAATACCGGGACAGTTTGCCACTATTATTACGGATATAACAGAAAATAAAAAATCCGAGGATGCATTGCGAGTTATTGCCGAGACTTCAAGCTCCCGTGAAGAGGATCTTTTTGATGTACTTGTGCGCCAACTTGCGCTCTCCCAGAATCTGTCCTGTGTAATTATTGCCAGGCTGGATCCTGAAAAACCTAATATGGTTCATACACTTGCTGTATGGAGAGATGGAAAACTACGCGACAATTTCAGATATTCTCTTGAAGGGACTCCGTGTTATAATGTTTTAAATGATGGTGTATGCTTTTATCCCTCTGATATCCGTAAACATTTTCCCGATGATCGTTTGTTAAAGGAAATAGGGGCCGAAAGCTATTGGGGCATACCTTTGAGGGATAGTAAAGGGAAGACATTGGGACTACTGACAGTTATCAATAGCAGACTGATGGAAAAAAGCTCACATGTTTTTTCGCTTATCAGTAGTTTTGCCGCTCGTGCATCGGCTGAAATGGAACGCCAATTGGCTGAAAAAGAACTAAAAAACAGTGAGAGGATGTTTAAAACTCTCTTTAACCAGGCGGCAGTAGGCGTTGCCCAAATATCTCCGGATGGGTATTTCCTCAGGATTAATGAACGTTTTGGGGAAATAGTTGGCTATGCGATCGATGAGTTAATTGCAACAAATTCCAGAAACCTGATTCACCCGGATGATTTGTATGTGAATGATAAATATATCTTACAGGTTATGGCAGAAGATATCGATTCATTTGAAATTGAAAAACGTTATATCCATAAAAACGGCCACCTTGTATGGGTAAAACTATATTCAAAAGCTATCAGGGATGAAGATGGTTCGCTATTGTATGCTATCGTGGTAATCACGGATATAACTGATAAAAGGAAAGCCGAAGAAGCCCTCATTTATGCAAAGGCTATCGCAGATGAATCTAATCGAATTAAGAGTGAAATGCTGAAAAATGTCACTCATGAACTAAGAACACCTCTTTCAGCAGTTATAGGTTTTTCAGATTTGCTTCTCAGTGAAACTGGCAATGAATTTGATGATTTGCAAAGGAAGTATTTAGAATATATTCACCAGAGCGGAGAACATCTTCTGAGTATAGTTAACAGGATGCTTGATTTTGCAAATCTGGAATATAGAACTTCTGAATCCCTGGAATTACAATCTGTTAATATAAACAATGTTATTCATGAGACTATCAGTATTTTTTTGGCAAAAGCTTCAAAGAAAAACATTCAAATTAAAGCCATAGTTGACCATAACCTGAATACTATTGTTGCAGACAAAGGAAAACTGGAGAATATCCTGTACAATCTTGTGGAAAACGCTATCAAATTCACAGATAGTGGTGGTAATGTAACAGTAAAAGTTAATGGCAGCAATGATGATATCGTTTTGTTTTCAATACTTGATACGGGGATAGGTATGGCAAAAGAAAAGCTTGACACTATCTTTGAACCGTTTATACAAATAGATGGTTCTATTTCCAGAAAGTATGGCGGCACAGGTCTTGGTCTTGCTCTGGTCAAAAAATTTGTAGAAATGCATGGCGGTCATATATGGGTTGAAAGTGAACCTGGTGCCGGAAGTAATTTCATATTTGATATTCCTGTGCCTCAAACAATGCAATAAATCCTGAAATTCAGTGTAGATTGTTTTGTCCTAAAAGAACTGTAAAATGTTGTACTGTCCGAAAACACGATACTTATCTACTATTATGATGGCGGTAACTATGTCAGAATAGGTAATTTTACAGCAGATTCATTTGATCTTGTAACTCTCATAAAAATCAATTCGGATATAGTCGAGATCAAGACCTCTAATGATATTACGATCATATTAGAAAGGGGCAGAGCCCCGTACATCTCCGCCCCTGTGACGTTTTCTTGCACATCATTTTCTCCCGTTGACCAGTCCACGACAACGGACAATTATCTATTATTGTCAAATAGATTATATGTATTTTTCGATTTAGTATTACATATTAGCTTAATTGCTATTGATACAGGAGGCCTGAGGATATTCTAAGTAAATTGCAGAGAAGGCAGTGTCTTTTTTCTTCTGTGAGTCTTGCGCTTCATATATGCATCCGTACTGGTCGTAGGTGAATCACGCTGGTACGTCGAACGCTGTTGATCGACATATCCACGCTGGTTTGTCTGTCAAGGTCGTCGTATCCGTATGTTTTAATGGAGTTCATCAAATTGTTCTCGATCTCAAGTATATGCCTACATTATCAAATTTGTAGTTAAGATTCTGAAGACTTACAATGTATATTTTATACCGCAGAAGTTTCATGGTGTCGTAGGTATAGCTCGTAACCACACTGCTGGAAGTTCCTTTGTGGTGATCTTTTTTCTTGCATTGTAGATTAAGCTGACACTTTTGCAGTTTGGATAGTTTATCCTTGTCAACCGGTCCATGCTATCATATTCGTAGGATGTGATGTGGCGTGTAGTATCAAAAGTTTAGGTTTCGTTTGTGACTCTGTACCTGGAATCGTAATCATGGCTTGGTGAAACAAAACCCTCTGAAACTTCAAGAGTACTGTTATAATGAGTGTTGGATATGGAAGGTTGCCGTTGTAACTGGAAGGAACATGTACATATTAAAGAAACTCTATTTAACTCTAAATATGTGATATAAGTATGCATGTCAGTTAACAATACATACGAAGAATGCTCCTATAGGTTCATGTTTTCTGGCGATATGTTGTATTAGGTTTGTGTTTTAAATCAAAAATAAACATCTTTTACAATAGCACGTTTTGGTTTTTTAGGATCTACCAACAGTGTAACTTCTTGACCTTCATGAAAATCGCTTTTTTTGAATGATAGACGTGATAAAGCATTTCCTCTTCTATATTTTTGATTGGCATAAGTATACTCATACTCAATCCGTGCTCCCCTTGGATACGCCAAGTAAAACATGATGGTACCAGACACCTCAACTCCCCTTTTATACAAAATATAGAAGAAATATATTCTCATAGGTATATATAAAATTGGAAATAGTATAAAAAAAATATTTAAAAATAGAGGTAATGTTATATTGAGCAAATAAAATATTCCAACTACAATGGGCATTGCGATAGAAATGCTAAAGTTGTAATCACTTATTAATGAAACTATTGAAAACTTCCTATTCGTCTCTTCCATACAGTAACACCTTTTACTGAAAACTGATGTTTTCCCTACAGCTTAGTTTTGTGAATCACTTGTTTAGAATGAAACTAAATTCTAGCAACTCTATCAGATATGAAGGCCACTTTTATAGTGGTTTACTTTATTTTGATTGTTGCAACTCCTCATCATCTTCTTGTTTTTTATCATGTTCCTTTGTTATTGTCTCTCCAGCCTCATTTTGCCATAACGTTAACCCTTTTTTCTAATTTACACCAATTATATAGTATCCATCGTTGTCCCTAATAGAGGGCACCCATTTGTTGGAAACACTAATGTATACTTTTGAGTGTCCTGAAAGCTCTACATGATCAAAGGCATTGGTATCAAAAGTTTCTTGGAAGAAATTATCTATATTGTTGCTGCGTGATTCTATAACTCCTCCTATAATGGAGTTAGCTGCAAAATTGAGTCCCTGTTTAGCTCCAAATTCATGCATCCTGTAAAGCATGTAAGTTAGTGGATCTAAACCTTTTATAGTTTTCTCGTATGTTCGTATATATTGTATGAGTTTAGGTCCTCGTACGACCCATGATGCAGGAAGATGCGGTGCTATCGTTGCAACAGAATCATATGCCAAAAATGCACCATTTATTGCATTCGGATTTTCTTCATATGCCTCTACACTATAGCTAAACATGGCAAAATCAAGAACTGTACTTGCGACAAGAAGTGCTGCTGCAAGCAAAGGTGCAGCTTGTATTGCATGCCCACTTGGATCAGTATACTTCACCGGATTGTTCAAAGTGTAAGCATACCTGTTCAGATATTGAGGATTATATGGATCAGGTAGCATCTTATCAGGCTGCACGAAAACCCTGTACTCAGGTGAGTAATAACGAGCACCGTAGTACATCAATTCGGTGTCAGCATCGTTCTCCTGACCTGTGAAACCATACTTCTCAAAACCGCCGGACTGAACTTTTCCGTATGGATAATACTCGGTACGTTCAACCTCAAGGCCACTCTCGTTGATTGACAAAGTAGTATTGCTGGATGAATAGCTGCTTTGTACCTGACCATGTATGAAACTATGGAAGCACCATCACGACAAATGGCTATTAGGTTCAATGCAAATAATTCATGAAAAAAAATTGTTGAGCCACAAAAAAAAGCTTAGAGCCATGCCGTACACAACCAATATAAAAATGATTGTTTTTATAGAATTATTTTCATTATAGACTTTTTTAGCATATATCAGATACACAAATGTCAGTACTACTAAAGGTATCAGTAATCCCTTTTCAATTAGTGATTGAATCATTATATATCACATATACCATAAACTTATACCTTCGATTATCTTCTGTACGATTACTTCTTATTAGCAACTATACCTTCTTTTTTGAAATAATCAATAGTTATTTTCATTATCTTTGAAGAAATAATATATGCTGCAAGAGAACTCACCATAAGAAGAAGCCCTGTTTCAAATTTAGGATAACTAGTAAAAAATATATTTATGCCTAATTTGTAAGAAGCATAAACAATTGCTAGAAATGACAGGGCGGCTGAGATCATATAAATTATTCCTATAAAAACTATAACCAATCCAGATTCATTGTCCTTATATAATAAGGAAATATGGTATCCTTTATAAGCTATAATTATAAAAATAATTATGAATATAATGAATAAAATATCAGCAATTAATTCTATCATACATCACCTACTTATGACTGCATTGATTAAAAGTGTTCACCAATTAATGGTGAAACAAGTCTCTTGATATGCTTAACTACTCTCCTCCTGAGTATTATCTTCCGTACCATCCAACCACTCGTAAAATGAATTTACTCCTTCGGATATTGTATTTGAAATAATATTATCTGATACTGCTTCCTTTAGATCATTGAAAACTGGGGAGGAAGAAAAATACTTTTGATATGCTTTTGATGCATCATCATCTATTTTTTCAAGACCTTTAGCTGTATTCGGATAACGTGTCTTTCCTAAATATTTTACATTTTTGACTATTGGTCCAACTACTTCGGTGATCCCACCAGCCAAAGCATCTTGAGCAACTCTTTCAGTATTTCCTTCCATAATTGTATTCTCAGTAACTTTATTAGATTGTAAGTGATTAGAGGTCATAGTGCTTGCTTGTGACCCAACAATACTACCAACTATTCCTCCTACAAGCAATTGCTGTCCAGCTGTCAGTCCAGTTCCAGCTAAAAGGGCAGGAGTTTCCATTGCTACCATAACACCTGCAGCTGTACCAGTCACTGCAATAAATGTACACTCTCCAACTTCTCTATAATCAACTTTAGTAAAATCACCATTTAAGAAATATAATTGTGCACCAAAAGAAATTGCACCTCCAAGGAGTCCTGCAGCTCCAACAGCTAGAATTACTGGATGATGCCCACTCGGATCAGTATACTTCACCGGATTGTTCAAAGTGTAAGCATACCTGTTCAGGTACTGAGGGTTATAAGGATCAGGCAGCATCGTATCAGGCTGCACGAAAACCCTGTACTCAGGCGAGTAATACCTAGCACCATAGTACATCAAATCAGTGTCAGCATCATTCTCCTGTCCTGTGAAACCGTACTTCTCCAGACCGCCGGACTGTACCTGGCCGTATGGATAATACTCGGTGCGCTCAACCTCAAGACCGCTTTCATCGATAAGTAGAGTGGTGCTGCCGAGGTGATCGGAGAGATACCACTCCATGTCTCCGGCTGTTTCCTTTGCGATGCGCTCGTCATCGCGGAAGAAGTAGCTGGTGGGTATGCTATTGTCCACTTCATAAAACTTGTTGACGTAGTAGGTGAATTCGCCATCAGAGTTCTGCTTTTTGACTCTCTGGCCGTCGGCATCGTACCAGTATTTTTCGACGAGGGAGCTGTTACCAGAGTAGCGTACCTCTCTTAGCTGGTTAGCATCGTTGTAGCTGTAAGTGAAATCATCATCTTCAACCAGATTACCGTTGGAATCGTAATCCAGAGTATTTCCATTATAGCTAACAGGAGCGTGGAATGGTTTACCTGCGTATCCGTAAGAGGATATTGTAACACTGTTCTCATCCACCTGCTGGATACATCCGTATGGATCATAGGTGAAATCACGCTGGTACGTAGGGACGCTGTTAACCGACATGTCCGCGCTGGTCAGCCTGTCAAGATCATCGTATCCGTATGTCTTCACGGAGTTCAGGACATTGTCCTCTATCTCAAGGATATTTCCGACGTCATCGAAGTCGTAGTTAAGATCTTGAAGACTTGCAGTGTATATCCTGTCCAGCAGGAGTTTCGTGGTGTCGTAGGTATAGCTCGTAACCACACCGTTGGAAAGCTCCTTGGTGCTGATCTGATTCCTTGCATTGTAGTCGAGATTATCGACGACACCTTCAACACTCTCCAGCTGGGTCTGCGCGTTGTAGGCCAAGTTCACATTTTCTCCGTTTGGATAGGTGATCCTTGTCGGCCTGTCCATGCTGTCGTACTCATAGGATGTGGTGTAGGGTGTACTATCCAGTGTTACAGTTTCATCTTCAACTCTGTAACGCAGGTCATAATCATAACCTGATGCAATGTTTCCTTTAGTTACCTGTGAGAGTGTGCCGTTGTACTCAAGATCGTAAGTGAAACTGACATCATCATCGCTTGGATAGTCAATTGCTGTGACCCTGTCCAGGGCATCGTATGTGAGATCTATTGAAACTCCTCTGGCATCGGTTTGGCTAATCAAGTTGCCGTTGAGGTCATACTCATACGTCCAGATACCCATATCCGGATCATTCATAGCCACCTTTCTTCCAAGGGAATCATAGGTGAAATACACATGTGGAATAAGTGATGCTGAAGATACAAGTTTTAGTTTCGGATAGCCATCCATTGCCCAGGTATTTGCGAAATCCCAGCCAACAAAGGTAGACTGAGTCTGCATTTCAGCAGTTGTCTTAGGAGTACCTTTTCCTGTATCAGAACAGCCTGTTGTTTGAGAGTCATAGTAACAATTTGTTACAGTATTCGAGTTTGTCCCTGTAATACCACCTTTTGTATTAGTACAGTCAACAAACCCTGTTGCATAGCATCTTTGAATATTGCCGTTGTTAAATCCTGACAGGCCTCCTGCCTGTGTGCCTGCGCATGTGACAGCACACATGGAATAACTATCCAGAATGCTACCAGTAGAATAGATTCCTGCTGCAAGTCCTCCTACATTGTTATGTCCTCCGGTTACATTTCCAGTTGAGAAACAATTTGAAATAGTTCCATGATTGAACACAGCTAAGGATCCTACATACTGATAGCCTAATACGGAAACATTGGTTAATCCCAGGTTCCTGATCTTTCCACCATCACCAAGATAGGCTACAAATCCTTGAACATTTGTCCATTGTTTGTTGATAGTTAAGTCGTCTATTTCGTACCCGTTTCCGTCTATACTTCCGATGAACATTTCGGTGGATGTACCAATTGGGACAAAACCTGCTCCACTGTTCCATGTACTTGTTGCGCTTGCATCAATATCATTCATCAGGATGTAATGTGCCGATAAATTGTTATTAATATCCTGCAGATCTGAAACACTATATATAGGGAATGGACTTGCCTCTGTACCACTGCCAATTGACTGCATCGGATTATCATCCGTTGTTGATGAATTTAGAATGATCTCGATCAGATTACTCCGAGCATCGTAAGTGTAGTTTGTGACATAGGTATCACCCTTGTTAAACTCATGGACATTTACAATATTCCCGAAAATATCGCTTGTCAGTGTTTTGTTAACTCCATTCTGATTTGTGATTGTGGTGTTTTCAAGCTCGTAGTAGTAAATCAGATTGGTGTTGTCCGTATTTGTGATAATCTTCGGTCTTCCGACAGCGTCATACTCGTAGTTTATGGATAGGCCGGTTTGGTTTATGTAATGCGGTACCTCGACACTTTCTACGAGATTCAGTTCATTGTATGCGGTATTCTGGATAATCCAGTCACTTTCACCTTCATACTTTTTCTGGATAAAATTTCCAAAGCCATCATATGAACCTACTGATTCAAAAGCTGAATAGATAGGTACTAAGAATGAGGTAAAACTTAGTTTTGGATAACCTCGCATATCCCAAGTATCGTTGAAATCCCAACCCACAAAGGTAGACTGAGTCTGCATTTCAGCAGTTGTCTTAGGAGTACCTTTGCCGGTATCAGAGCATCCTGTTGTTTGGGAGTCATAGTAGCAATCTGTTACAATATTCGAGTTTGTTCCTGTAATACCACCTTTTGTATTAGTGCAGTCAACAAATCCTGCCGCATAGCACCTTTGAATATTGCCGTTGTTGAATCCTGACAGGCCTCCTGCCTGTGTGCCTGCGCATGTGACAGCACACATGGAGTAACTGTCCAGAATGCTACCGGTGGAATAGATGCCTGCTACAAGTCCTCCCACGTTGTTATGCCCTCCGATAACACTTCCAGTTGAGAAACAATTTGAAATAGTTCCATGATTGAAGACAGTAAAGGAACCCACATACTGATAACCCAATACGGAAACATTGGTTAAACCTAGGTTCCTGATTTCTCCACCATCCCCAAGATAGGCCACAAATCCTTGAGCGTTTGTCCATTGTCTGTTGATAGTTAAGCCGTCTATTTCGTACCCGTTTCCGTCTATACTTCCGGTGAACATTTCAGTGGATGTGCCAATTGGAACAAAACCTGCTCCACTGTTCCATGTACTTGTTGCGCTTGCATCAATATCATTCATCAAAATGTAGTGTGCCGATAAATTGTTATTGATATCCTGCAGATCTGAAACACTGTATATCGGGAATGGACTTGTCTCTGTACCATCACCAGTGGTCTGTATGGAATGACCCATTTTACTGGTGCTGATATTAGTATGGATCTTTTCTGGAGCCAGGCCATCTTGATAGTATGTGTATTCAATGGAAGGTGAACTTACATTATCATAAGGTTTTACTACTTTTGCTATCCTGTGTAAATCGTCATAGATATACTCAGTGGAGACCCCATTGCTATCTGTTACTTTGGTTATTCTACCTATGTCATTGTATTCGTAGAATTCTTTTTGGCCTAAGGCATTCTCAATAGAAATCGGGTAAATGCAGTTATCATCATATTCTATGTCTTCAGAGTAGCCTTTTGGATCTGTAATTTGGATAATATTTCCATAGTTATCATAATCATACAAAATCGCCGGATTTTCTCCCAAATTATTCCATGATACTATTTTTGTAAGCTGGCCTTTGTTTATATTGCTGTTATCATTAGAATTGTCGAAATAGTACCATGATTCACTCTCATTTGCATAGTCCGAGTCTTCCATCCATTCATGAGTTTTCAGTCCGATAATCCATAAACTCTCTTCATTGGCATATTCGTAGTTGAGATATTTTTCATCACCGATGATATCAGTATCACCATGATCTGTTACGGAAAGAGGATTTCCGTAATCATCATATTCCTCATACTCAACTAAATAAGACCAGCCTGCTGAGCTGTCTGGGCTTTGTGCAAACCCGTCAAACTGCGTTGTGGATTCCGAGTTTAATAAAATAAGGTTGACATCAGGATGTATCTGCTGCCCGATATAATTCATTTCCGACAAGCTGTAAATATTTCCGTCCTTGTCCCATACTTCAGTTTGACTCTCAATGCCCTTTAATACATCATCTTGATGGAAAAAATGTTTACTAATGGAATAATCATTTTCAACAGTAACCTCACCAAATCCTCTGAATTCGATTTCTTCAGGGGGATTGAAATACTGCATTCCGTTTTTGTAAGTGTAATCTGTTGTGGAAACTACATTCCCATTATCTGAAATTCCGTTATTTCTGACCAACTGGCTTGTAACCCACATGCTCAAAGGCAAATCTGCAATACTATCGTCACCAGTATTATCAAATTTTGTTGAAGGCACATAATTTACAACTGTGCTTGCACCGATTGAATGGTTGATTTCACTCAATAAGTACGGAGTTTTGTAGTTTACAGATGGAGGATTAGCGTTTTTGTTTGTATTAATCCATGCTCCATATTTGTCATTATAGGCATCATATCCTCTGATTATATCTACTAATCCGTCCCCATTAACATCTGCAAATCTGACTCCATTGTCTGCACCGTTTCCTGAAAATGCAACAGGAGGCTTCCATGTACTCGCGGAGGACCACCCATTTCCTGTGTTTAACCATGCATCATATTTATCGTTGTAGCCGTCATACCCTCTGATAATATCTACTAGCCCATCTCCATTTACATCTGCAATTCTGATCCCGCAATCATTTCCAGTATATGAAAAGTAAGTAGGAGGATTCCATGCACTGGTGGAAGACCACCCATCTCCTGTATTTAACCAAGCACTTAGGTACGTATTCCCATTTCCATTGTTATAACCACGAAGTAAGTCAACAAGTCCATCTCCATTTACATCTGCAAGTCTTACTCCATTGTCTGCACCGTTACCTGAAAATGCAACAGGAGGATTCCATGTACTGGCAGAAGACCATCCACTCCCGGTATTTAGCCATGTTCCATACTTGTCATTATAGGCATCATATCCCCTGATTATATCTACTAATCCATCTCCATTTAAATCAGCTAATCTGGTACCTACATCAACACCGTTACCTGAAAATGGAACTGGAGGGTTCCATGTACTGCTAGAAGACCATCCACTCCCAGTATTTAACCATGTTCCATACTTGTCATTATAGGCATCATATCCCCTGATTATGTCTACTAATCCATCTCCATTAACATCAGCTAATCTGGTACCTGCATCAGCACCGTTGCCTGAAAATGGAGCTGGAGGATTCCATGTACTGCTAGAAGACCATCCACTCCCGGTATTTAGCCATGTTCCATACTTGTCATTATAGGCATCATATCCCCTGATTATATCTACTAATCCATCTCCATTAACATCAGCTAATCTGGTACCTGCATCAGCACCGTTACCTGAAAATGGAGCTGGGGGATTCCATGTACTGCTAGAAGACCAACTACCTATTGTGCAATAATCGAAGTTCGTGGACGGAAAAGATTCGCTATTTATTCCTGTTTTTGAAATACTTGTTAAAAATGATTTGGAATTCTCATTTTGGTAATCAAACTCATAATTCCATAAAAGAGATCCATTGCCTCTGATTTTAATATTGGAAATCAAGCTTTTTTCAATAACTTTGCTACCGTATTCATACAGAGTAAAAGTGTTTGGTTTCTCAATAAATTCAAAATCAATAATTGAAAGACCATCATTATAAATTATGCTATCAAGATAAACACTACCAAGTTCTCCAGTTCTTGGATTTTCTATGTAATTGTACTGAATCTGATTTCCATTTACGTCCTCAACAAGGTCCAGCCACCATTTAGTCACATAGTTTCGGCTTTCAACAGAATTTCTTTGTTCTGAAACATCATTATAGCCAAAACGATACTCTGTTCCATCTGATGCCTTTACTATCCAATAGTCACCAAATGAGTTGGTGTTTGTAATGCTTTTGGTAATATGCAGGAAACTTTCAGTTTCGGTGTGGAAAGAGTCATCATCCTCCACATAAACTAATTCATAGGTTGAGCCATCTAAGATAAGGTAAAATTTATCATCATTGGTGTTTTCAGTAGTATGGCTGATATCTCTATATATACAATTGTCATTTAACGACCAACCCATACCTAGCGAACCATAGGTACCTTTTGAACCGACACTACTGGAATAGGTAAGAGAAACTTTTGGTTCTAGGCCAGCCTTTCCTCTTACTGTTTCAATAGGATAGGTATAAACAAATGAGCCGGTGAATAAGCTGGTATCAAAACCATCATTATTGTTTTCAATTTTTGGATTTAGAAGATTTGTAGCACCTTCAACTATTTTTCCCGGATCTTCAGTAGGTTCAGAAACTGAAGACATGATTTCAATTTGGGATGATTCCAATTCACTGTCAGCAATATTTAGTATATTTTCAGACTTTGGATCTTTTTCAGTTTCCTCTTCTTTATCCACAAAGTCCGCATCATTATCTGCATTTGAGCCAGAATCCAATTGTGTATTCTCAGCATTCACGTCTTGTTCTGTATCCGTATTTTCAAGACAATATGCATTTGGTGCAAGCAAGATAACAATCATGAAAATTACAATTGATTTTTTTAGTAAGTCTGGATATTTTTTAAGCATTTTTAACACCAACCCTTCTCAAATTAAACAAATTTTATGAGTATTTGATTAATACTGAATAATGTTACTAAAAAAAGTTACAGATAAAACATATATATGTTTTTCGATTTAATTTGGAAATAATTCAGATAAAAAGCGATATCATACAGCAGTCTGATCACTAAATACAGATACAGGATTGACATTCAAATCTTAGACTAAATAGTTCCTCTACACCACTTTCCCACGGAAGCTTTATGTTTGATATACTGTGCTGTATACTATCTACAATATTCAAAAAAAGAATAACATCGGTTTAAGTCTTGTTGAATAACTTCTCTCTGTCTCAAGGGATGATTAATATTGTCACATCCTCCATCACTTCAGAGCAGACATTAATTTTTAGAATATCCAAATTAAGTCGAATTTGTCTTGGCCATAATTGTGAGAAATACCGTCCCTTTGCAATAGT
The DNA here is from genome assembly GCF_045291185.1 of Methanolobus sp. ZRKC2. Lineage (NCBI taxonomy): Archaea > Methanobacteriati > Methanobacteriota > Methanomicrobia > Methanosarcinales > Methanosarcinaceae > Methanolobus > Methanolobus sp. ZRKC2. The sequence continues at coordinate 2,471,074 of NZ_CP146980.1, forward strand.
TTAATAAAAGTACGGCAATTCTGAATTTTTTTTCAATGCAGTCAGCCGCTTTAATAGAAATGACCATGACAAATTCTGAAATCGTAAGAGATGCGAAATTTTCATGCTTGCATTGAAGATCATTTGATAAACAAAAGATGTATCTTAAATTTATTCCTTTTCATGATTATGTGCACCTTTCAATATCTGCTAAATCTGCTTACTTGGAAGGTACCCCTAGGTTCCTACTATATTGGGGTTTCAATTTTTCCCAGATTTGAATCTAGAATCTTTCCATGTGTATGATTAAGAAATACAAAACAAAATAAGCTTTGAACTGAAAAACAGAAGCCCCGGGCGTGATTTGAACACGCGACCTAGTGATTACAAGTCACTCGCTCTGCCGGGCTGAGCCACCGAGGCATCTGTGATAGTAAGTGCTCCGCATCTATTTATGCGATGCACTCCCTTAGATATCATAATCGCAGATAAATTTTATGGTAACAAATACGGAGAAACTCCATGTGGCGTGAAATAGCAAGGATAGGGAAGAAGCTTGTTGATACAGGACTGGTAGAATCTCACTTCGGGAACATCAGTGTAAGGGTAGGCAACAGGATGATAATCACGCGTAGTGGCTCGGCTCTTGATGAAATCACCGAAGATAGTGTAGTGGAGGTCGGGCTTGACGGGACATGTGCACTTGACGTAATTGCTTCTTCCGAAGCCATCGTTCACCGTGCAATTTACAAGAATACCCCTGCGCTTGCAATCGTACATGCTCACTGTCCTTTTGCGGTGACAATGTCCTTGCTTGCAGATGATGAGACAATCGAGCCATCTGACAGCGAGGGGCAGTATTTCCTGGGTGAGATACCAATAATAAAGGGTGGCATTGGTTCTGATGAACTTGCAGGCAACGTTTCCTCGGCGCTTGCTACCCATAAAGCTGCTATCGTTTACAGTCACGGGACCTTTGCAATCGGGCGTGTGCTGGATGAAGCCTATGTCATGACCACCCAGGTGGAGCATTCCTGCAAGATAAAATACTGGTATGACCTTGCCAGGAATCGTTGACTTTTCGTTCAGCCGGAAAATGTTAAATCTCAAAAGAATTCATTAGGTACGTTATTCATGACTTTCAATGCTCTCAGACCACTCGCGTCAAAATTCCTTGAACCTGTGGCAAAAACGACAGCAAATGCCGGTATATCTCCAGATACCGTTTCCTTGTTGTCCCTTGCCTTTGCTGCTCTTTCAGGTATAATGTATTATTATTCGAGGTCAGATCCTCTAATAGTTCTTGTTGCGGGTTTGCTGGTGGCTTTGAACTCTTTCCTGGATGCAATGGATGGCCTCATGGCACGTTATCTTGAAATTGCAAGCCCCAGGGGAGATTTCCTGGATCATGTAATTGATCGCTATTCAGATGTATTCATCATATGCGGCATATTCTTCGGAGGCTATGTATACTGGCAGATAGGTGTCGTGGCAATTGTCGGGGTCTTGCTCACCAGTTATCTGGGAACACAGGCACAGGCCCTGCATCTTGGCAGGTACTACGGTGGAATTATCGGAAGGGCAGACCGTCTTGTCCTTATAATGCTCGCTTCACTGGTATATTTCATATACCCTTACCAGGTCTACGGCTTCTCATCGCTGGGATGGATGATACTGATTATTGCCATAGGAAGCCATATCACAGCCCTCCAGAGGATTGCTCATATCTGGAAACAACTTGGTGAATGATCGCAAGGTTGCATCAAAGGGTCTGTTAAAATTATCTACATTGTAATATCAATTCAGGAGCATATTCTCCCACATGAAAGAAAGATTCGAATATCTGGAACACACGGCAGATGCAAAGTTCAGGGCATACGGAAGAACTATTGAAGAGGCTTTTGAGAATGCAGCTTCTGCTATGTTCAATGTAATGATAGATACCGACACTGTGGAAAACGAAATTTTCCAGGAAATAGAACTGAATTCAGAGGATCTTGAATCCCTTCTTTTCAACTGGCTCTCGGAGATTCTTTTTGTGTTTGAGGTTGAAAATCTCGTATTCGGTAAATTCATCGTTGAGAAGCTTGAACAGGACAAGGATGATTTTCGTCTCTACGCAAAGGTGCTGGGTGAAGAGATTGACCTTTCAAAACACAAGTTTGACACTGAGGTCAAAGCTGCAACTTATAATGACATGAGAATTGAACCAATATCAGGTGGATGGATGGTCCAGGCAACAGTGGATACCTGATTATGGACAGAACAATGCTTTAACCAGTAATGGCTAGCAGAAGATTGCCTGGACGATGCTTTTCAGTAGCAATACAGCAGTATCTTGCTTTCTTTATTATCAACACATTCATACGTGCCGGGCTATATAGTTCAGGTCATAGATATCATCACAGAGGAAAAATCAGATGTCACAGGATAATGAAACTTCAGTTTTCGACGTGCTTAAACGCATTAGTGATAATGAATGGGAGGTGCCTGTAGGATTTAAGCCGGGAATGAACGTTCCGGGGAGAATCTTTGTGTCTGAGTCACTTCTTCATCTTCTTGAAATGGAAACCCTGGGCCAGGTGGCAAACGTTGCTACCCTGCCGGGAATACAGAAATACTCTATGGCAATGCCTGATGCTCACCTGGGTTATGGTTTTTCAATAGGTGGCGTTGCAGCATTTGATAAGGAATCCGGTATCATCAGTCCCGGAGGGGTAGGTTTTGATATAAACTGCGGAGTACGCCTTATACGCTCTAACTTATCGGAGCAGGATGTACGTCCGAAGCTTGCAGGACTACTGGACGATCTATTTGATGCTATCCCTACAGGAGTAGGTTCTAAAAGTCGCCTTAAGGTCACAGACACAGAACTTGAGGACATATTCACACATGGTGTACAGTGGGCGGTGGACAATGGTTATGGTGCAAAGGCAGACATTATACATTGTGAAAGCAAGGGACAGATGCCCGAAGCCGACCCCTCGAAGGTAAGCGCGAAGGCCCGCAAACGAGGAAGGCCCCAGATAGGCACGCTGGGAAGTGGAAACCATTTCCTTGAAGTCCAGTATGTTGACGAGATATATGATGAAGAAGCTGCTTCTGCAATGGGCCTTGAGGAAGGGCAGGTTACTTTCATGATTCATTGCGGCTCGCGTGGTGCGGGTCACCAGATATGTACCGACCATCTGCAGGTGTTGGCACAGGCTTCGAAGAAATATGGAATATCTCTACCTGACAGGCAGCTTGCATGTGCTCCGGCACAGTCACAGGAAGCACAGGACTATTTCAAGGCAATGGTATGTGCCGCAAACTATGCCTGGGTCAACAGGCATGTGATCATGCACTGGACCCGTGAGGTCTTTGAGAAACATTTTGCAGGTGACTTCGGGGACCTTGGTCTTGACCTGGTCTATGATGTAGCTCATAACATAGCGAAGCTCGAAGAGCATAATGTCGACGGGAAGAATACGGAAGTATACGTGCACAGAAAGGGAGCTACACGTGCTTTTCCACCAGGTCATCCTGATCTGCCGGAAAAATATCTTGCTATAGGTCAACCAGTGTTGATTCCCGGAAGCATGGGCACACCTTCATATGTATTATGCAGCAACGAAGGCTCGATGGATATAAGCTTTGGAAGTGCATGTCATGGTGCAGGGCGTGTAATGAGTCGCAAACATGCAAAAAAAGAACTTCGTGGTGAAGATATAAAAGAGGAATTAAGTTCCAGAGGTATCCTTGTCAGGGCAACGCAACCTTCTCTAATTGCCGAGGAAGCTCCTGAGGTCTATAAGTCAAGCAGTGAGGTAGTGGAGGTTGTGCACGACGTAGGAATCGCCAGAAAGGTTGCTAAGCTCCTGCCCATGGGAGTAATAAAAGGCTAATTCCTTTTTTCTCCTTTTTAGAGTTGATACAAAAAGAACCCGGAAATAAAAACCTTACAGTCTTCTAGCTTATAATTAAGTCAGAATGAGCAAAGAGGAAACGGGGTTTGTTTGAGGGGATGAATGGTTTTGCTTGGTTACAGTTACTATACCTTTGAATACAGTTACAAGCAGTTAGCCCGCTTCCTCAGTTTATAATTGGTCATTATTATATATAAATCTGTTCGATATTCCTTATATACATTTTCTTGGATTGTCCGGCAGGAGTTTAATCTGTGGACCGCTATCAATTTAATGCTTATACTTTATTTAGCATCTATGCCCGGGACTGAAAAAAATCTTAAAAGAGTGCGTATAATGGCTGATTTCCAGTTTGGAAAAGGCTGTGGAGATGTTCTTTTTCCTGAATGTGTAAATTTCAGGCTTTCAAAAACCAAACGTGTAAGGCAGGTCTTCAACGGGAATGAACACATTGCAACGGTAAGAGCAAAGGATGGAATGCTGACCCTTGGTATGGAAGGTGCACGCCTAATACATGATTACTTCCCTTCACCTGCCAGGAGGGTAGTAGTTTGTGAAGATGCGGTACCTTTTGTAGCTAAAGGCAAAACAACCTTTGCAAAACATGTATTGTCCCTTGATCCTGAATTGCGTGCAGACGATGAGGTAGTGGTTGTAAGTGAGTCAGATGAGTTGCTGGCAACAGGTCAGTTACTCTTTTCACCTGATGAACTCGGCTCTCTGGATAGGGGAGCGGCTGTTGATGTGAGGCGTGGAAAGGAGCAGTCCTGATATAAGGAACAATAATGTGTTTTAAGGATAAAATTAAAATAATATCAAGCCGATAAAAATGGACTAGTAGCAGCGATGCCTTCAAAAAAATTTCATCCGTCTCCGGAGCGTGAAAACATAGAAGAGGAATTTTTCAAGACTTTTGTTGTTCCGGATAAAACCAGAATGGAAGAACATACGATCGTTGTAGACGGAGATGTCATTGTAGGTAACCACTCGGATATCAGGTACGGCGTAATATCCAATTCATCCATACTGGGAGAAAGGGTACAACTTGCCGGGGACCTGGTCTCTAAATCAGATGTGAGGATAGATATCTGGTCACAGATAGGTGGGAATGTCAAGACTGATTCAAACGCCTACATCGGTGAGTTCGTTTCCATAGATGGTAAGCTCGTTGTGAAAGGAGATCTGGATATCGGTAATGATGTCAAGATCAACGGTGGTTTTGAGGCCAAGGGTTGGATAGTCGTACGTAATCCTATTCCTGTCATGGTCTATCTTTTCCTTTACATAAGTGAACTCTTAAGGCTTGGAAAAGACGAAGAAGTTGAAAAGGCGTTAGAAGACCTCTTTGATGATGAAGATCTCGAATCAATAGGTTCCAACAGTATGATTATCCCCAACGGTTCCAAGATTTCCATGGACGCCATCAAGGTGCCTTCAAAGGCAGTCATTGGAAACGATTGCCGGCTGGTGGGCAATATCCGTGCAACTTCCCTTGAAATGGAAAGTGGAACAACTCTCTATGGAAGTGTCCGCACTATTCAGGATGTCCGACTTGGTCAAAACAACATTATTCACGGGAACATAGTTTCTAGGGGAACAGTCTACATTGCTGAAGAAACCCATATATTGGGTGAGATCAACGCTCAGTCAATAAAGATTCATGAAAGTGCACGTGTTGACGGAGTCATGCGCGCACCAGATGGTATCATTTTTGAAAGAGAAGAAGAAGAGGTCCTGAACGAAAAAGAACTGATGGAACTGAATGTTTGATATTTGTTGTACTTTCCAACATAAAAATGCATTCAAGGGGCTGGTTATGAATTCGATTGAAATGTTCAATTTTCTTGATTTTGCGATCAGGTTGTCTATTGTTGTAGTTGCATTATTGCTTTCGAGCCTGCTGATAAAGATTGATGCAGATGTCATCCGCTCACGGATATATGTCTCCTTTAAGAAGATCAAAAACTACTTCGTACTTCTCACAGCTGGTTTCCTGTTGTATCTTGCCGACGCTTACATGAGTATAAGTGAACCGGTTGCAGTATCCAGCGGGGAGCATGACATGCTCCTGGGAATATCATCAGCGGTATTCGAGGTACTTATTCTTATCTTTCTGGTCAATCTCTATGTAGCAATAAGGGTTCCTGACAAAAGGATACTTTGAGTCCGAAACCTTTAATCTTTTTTTGGCTTATTTTGTCTCAATTACCAGAAGCCTTAATATCTCTCTTCGATTTCAATAGCCATCTTTAATACTGTATCCAATGTTATAGTGCAAAAGGTGTTTACATGACAGAGAATACTACTTCACAATCACCGGATCATGAATCTACTATCAAAATGGACGCTAAATATGTAATGCAGAACTATGGCCGCTACAATATTGTACTTTCCAGCGGAAGCGGCTCTGTTGTCCGTGATGTGAATGGCAGGGAATATATTGATTGCGTTGCAGGAATAGCTGTTAACAATATCGGTCACTGCCATCCGAAACTTGTGAAGGCTATTCGGGATCAGGCAGAAAAGCTGATCCATGTTTCGAATCTCTATTATACCGTGCCCCAGGCTAAACTTGCAGAACAACTCGTGAAGGTTACTGGCATGTCCCGTGTGTTCTTCTGCAATTCGGGCACAGAAGCAGTTGAGGCTGCAATGAAACTTGCACGTGCAACAACCGGTAAGGCCGATTTCGTAGCGGTGGAACACTCTTTCCATGGTCGTACCATGGGTTCTCTTTCAGTTACTTACAAGGAAATATATCGCAGCCCATTCAAACCACTGGTACAGGAAGAAAAATTCGTGCCATATGATGACCCAGATGCCATTGCAGATGCCATTACTGAGAAAACTGCAGCTGTTATAGTTGAGCCTATCCAGGGAGAAGGTGGAATCAATGTTCCTTCAGACAAATACCTTCAGGAAGTTCGCAGCATCTGTGATGAGACTGGAACCCTCCTTATCTTTGATGAAGTACAGACTGGCTTTGGTCGAACCGGAAAATGGTTCTGTAAGGAACACTCAGGAGTCGAGCCGGATATTATGACAATGGCAAAAGCAATTGGTGGAGGATTTCCTATGGGAGCGATTGCAGCACGTGAAGGTATCTCTTTTGGTAAGGGTCAGCATGCTGCAACTTTTGGAGGCAATCCACTGGCCTGTGCTGCAGCTCTGGCTTCGATGGAGGTTATTCGCGAAGAAAATCTCATTGATCGCTCAAAGGAAATGGGTGATTATTTCATGAACAAACTCAGGAACATGTCTCTTGATGGTGTAGTGGATGTACGCGGACGCGGACTTATGATCGGTGTGGAACTTGATCGCAAGTGTGCGGACATCGTAGAGTCTTGCATGGAAAAGGGAGTGCTCCTGAACTGCACTTCGGAGAAGGTACTTCGTATTGCTCCTCCTCTTACCATAACTAAAGAGCAGATCGATTTGGTGGTGGATGTCCTTGAGCAGGCCTGAACTGATAAAACCTGAAATAGCCGGTATTGCGGAATATGTTCCGGGGAAATCAATCGAGGATATTGCCAGAAAGTATGGCCTGGACCCGGCTTCTATCATAAAGCTGGGTTCCAATGAGAATGTATTGGGACCTTCTCAAAAGGCTGTAGAGGCTATTGAGGCTCATTCAGGAAAAGTGAATATATATCCTTCATCAGATGCATCCGAGCTGGTGGAGGCGATCTCAGCCTACACGGGTTTCCCTGCCGGGAATATATGTGCTTCGGGACCTGGTATGGATGGTTTGCTTGATAACCTCATGAGATTGCTGATCTCTACTGGCGATGAGATCATTCTTCCTGTCCCGACCTTCTCCTACTATGAGGTTGCAGCCCGTGCCAACGGAGCGATTCCTGTTCATGTGAATTTGAACACTGATCTTTCTCTCGATGCAGATGCGGTCATGAAAGCTGAGTCATCACGGACAAAGGTAATATTCCTTTGCTCTCCCAACAATCCTACTGGTAAACAGGTCGCTGAGGAAGACCTTCGTCGTATACTGGAACATACCAGGGGGCTGGTCTTTGTGGATGAGGCTTATGTAGAGTTCTCTGATCATAATTTCTCGCATCTTGTTAATGAATATGACAACATTATTATTGGCAGGACCCTGTCGAAGGCATTCGGACTTGCCGGAATGAGGCTTGGATATGGCATTATGCCTGCATGGCTCAAACAACAGTACATGAAGATAGCAACTCCTTTCAGTATAAGTGTGCCATCGATTGTTGCAGGTGTTGCGGCACTATCGGATAGTGCTCACCTTCAGAAAAGCATACTTTGTGCCAGGGAAGGTCGTGATTTCTTCTCAAAGAACATCCCCTTCAAAGTTTATGAATCTCAGGCAAATTTTGTTCTGGTGGACGTTTCTCCTTTTAAATCGAAGGATGTTGTTGAGATTTTCCTGAAAAAAGGTATCATAATAAGGGATTGCCGTTCTTTCAAAGGTGCCGGAGATTCCTTTGTTCGTGTTACAGTGGGCACAGGCGTGCAAAATGAAAAGGTAGTCGAAGTATTTGAAGAAATTTCAGCTCAGGTCTGAGCTGTAAATTTTATCTATTTTCATTAGCGGATAGTCAAGTTCCTGATTGAATGCAAGGCTGACATCTGCCCGGATGGAATTGTGTTCGATTGTTATTTTTACATCCAGCATACGTCCTTCCAGTTCGCAATATCCGAATTCGCCGTTTATTTTTGAGCGGATGATGTCCCTGTCTATGTATACGCTTATGTCCTTAACGAACGGCTGGACTGAAATGCTTTCCTGTATTGCCGTTTCAAGACTCTTTACTGTCCTAAGGTTGACTGGTGATCCTGTAAACTGGTGGTAAAGGGCGCCCAGTTTGATACCTGCCTCAAATAATGCGTTATCTCTGTCATTTATAATGTCATTCATGCTTTTTCACACAGTTCTCTTTATGGCGGGAGATATCATATAGAGTAACATAGCTCCCATTAAAAGGGTTGCCATGAAATATGTATAGCTAATATTCACAGCATAGGAAAGGATGGTTGCTCCAAAGAGTAAACCCACTGGTATCAGGATTTCAGGTTTTCTTGCTTTCATGTAAGTGATCTTGCTTATCATCAATAGTCCGATGACAAAAGTGAGTATTGTTGCAAAGCCAATATTAAAATAATTCTCACCTGTCAGCATATATGCTGACAGGACAATTCCTCCTGCGGTAATGGGTAATCCTTTGAATGAAGGAAGTTCCTGATGTGATGTATTAAACCTTGCCAGTCTTAGTATCCCGCAGAGGAAGTAAAAGCAAAGTGCTGCAAGAAGCAAATAATTTGCTTCATCGCCTGCGAATGAATACATTATAGCAACAGGTGCAACTCCGAATGATATAACATCGGCAAGAGAGTCAAGGTTTGCTCCGATTTCACTACCTGAATAAAGTCGTGAAAGATATCCATCAATACCATCAGCTATGGCAGCTGCTAATATCAGTGTGGGTGCGAGATAGGTAAAACCGTTCTGGACCAGGATTAATGCCAGCAGGCCGCAAAGTGAATTGAATAAAGTTGCAATATCAGCCAATTTCAACATCTGGAAAATCGTTTCACTTCCCATTGCAGTTTGCCCGGGCGATTACTGTTATCCCTGCAAAAACCCTGTCTCCTTTTTTGCAGGCAATATCAAAATTCTCGGGGATGGTTACATCAACTCTTGATCCGAAACGTATCATTCCGAATCGTTCTCCCTGAGTCATATAATCTCCTTCTCTGACGTATGAGACTATTCTCCGGGTAACAGTTCCTGCGATTTGTATAACTTCCACCAGTCCATGCTCTGTTTCTATAAGTATGTGACTACGTTCATTCCTTTCTGAATCCTTACAAAATGCAGGTATATATCCTCCTTTCTTATGTATGATTGAATGAACTCTTCCTGTCAGAGGTACCCTGTTAACATGTACATTCTGGAAATTCATAAAGATGCACACCTTTCTTCCCCGAATATCTACAATCTTACCGTCGGCAGGTGCAAGCATGATGTCTTCACATCTTTCAATATGCCTTTCAGGATCTCGAAAAAAGAATAAAAAGAATATTGTAACAGCTATCCCAAAGAGTGCTACCAGATCCGTATGTGGCCAGCTAAAGAAAAAATGAGCAATGGTAGCAAGTATACTGATAGTAACTGCAGTTATTATCCAAGGAGCCGAACCTTTTGCAAGCATCTAATTATTTCCTACTACTTTTTTTATTAAATTCTGAATGCATCCGGTGACTAAGAACCATACTCCTTCGATAAGCTCTATTAGTTCGGGGAGGATACGCATTACTACATAGGCTATGGCAAAGAGGGCGATACCTGATCCTATTTTTGCAATGGTGTGGTGGGCGATCTCAAAGCTATCAGGACCGAACCACTGGTATGCATAAGCAACTATTACAAATACATCTCTTATTATATTTAACCCGTATATAACAGGCACGGAAACCAGAAATGCCATAGCATGCTTTTTAAATGGTGCGTTGACAGAGGCTATAAGCCCTATGAACAATGCTATACTTTCAATAGCAGTACAGGCGAGTATGATCTCTACCTGGTATCCGTTAAGTCCTATTTTGTTCCAGGCTGTCAGTTCTGCAGGCACGTTTAGCATATGCAGAGTCCAGAGTACGTTATCCGTTACAAGGGAAATGATTCCTACATTCAGGGATTCCATCTGTGCGAATGGGAAATAGAACAGCGAACCCAGGGCTGTTGCGCTTGTTGCCATGGATGTAATATCTGGTGACCGTTTTTCCGGGATATCCGGTGACTTGTACTCCTTGAACATAGTATATGCTATTATGAGACAAACTATGCCCACAACTATAACCAGAACAACATTGAAGTAATCAGCTATTTCAAGGTAATGAAGTGGCTGGTAAAACCAGTGTATTGCAAAGAATGCCCAGCCTGCCGCTCCCAGCAATTTACGGAGATTATTTTTTCTGGGTGTCAGTGAACTGGCAAGCATCAATGCCACAGCAACCCAAAGTACATTTTCTATCATTTGCACGCACCTTTAATAGGTATGCGCTCTATATATTTGATTTAGCGTATTAAGCTTTTGTTCATATGTGCCCCGATACTCCAAAACTGACAGTTGATGCTGTTATTCTGTTCAATGGCAGGATTGTGCTTATACAGCGTAAAAACCCTCCTTTTCAGGGTAAATTTGCTTTGCCAGGTGGTTTTGTTGACATAGGTGAAACCGTAGAAGAAGCAGTTGTACGGGAAGCTCTTGAGGAAACCGGTCTGTCAATAGAAATAGTTAAGTTGCTTGGGGTATATTCTGACCCTCTGCGTGATCCCCGAGGCCATACCGTAAGTGTGGTTTACCTTTCAGTGGGTCGTGGTGATCTTAAAGCTGGTTCCGATGCGAAGAGTGTCTATCTCTTCGACATAATGAATATACCAGAAATGGCATTCGACCACAATACGATATTAGAGCAGTCAAAAGGTGAAATCGATGGAATTCTGTCCAAAATGTAAAAGCATGATGTTTCCGGTACAGGGTAGCTCCCAATGTAGAAAATGTGGGTATGTTAAAGAAAAAGAAGGTAAAGACGAATCACTGGTGTCTAAAGCAGAACGTGCAGACAGGGAAGTCACAGTACTTGAAGGCAACATTGAACAGGGTCTTCCAACAACAACGGTGAGATGTGAGGAATGTGGCAACAATACGGCATACTGGTGGTTGCGTCAGCTCAGGTCTGCAGATGAATCGGAAACAAGATTCTTCAAGTGTACAAAGTGCAGTGCAACCTGGCGTGAGTATGATTAATATATAATTAGTATCTTATGTCTAGCAGGTTGTTCAGACTTTCAGATTATTTTGAAGAAAGCTTTTATTATTAAATGTATATAACGACATAGAAATTAAATTTATTTGGCGGAGAATCCAGATGTTCAAGGCAACAATCGATGCAGATACACTTAAGAGTTCCATAGAGGCGCTTTCAGTTCTAGTTGATGAAGCGAGGTTCAAAATATCTCCTGAAGGATTTACGGTCAGGGCTGTAGACCCTGCCAATGTGGCGATGGTCAGTTTTGAACTGAGTTCTAATGCCTTTGATGAATTCACTGCCGACGACTGTGAAATAGGTATGGATCTGTCCAAGATCAATGATATTTTCAGTGTCGCTGGCAAGGAAGACAAAGTTATCATGGAGCTTGACGAGATGTCACAGAAGATGTCACTTCATCTTGGTGGCCTGTCCTATACCCTTGCATTGCTCGATCCCTCAACTATAAGGGCAGAGCCCAGAATTCCCCAGCTTGAGCTTCCTGCAGAGGTTGTCATGAACGGGAAAGATCTTCAAAGGGCGGTCAAGGCTGCGGAGAAGATAAGTGATCATATGCTTCTGGGTGTTGAAGGCGATGCATTCTATATGGAAGCCGAGGGAGATACGGACCGTGTAAGGTTGGACATCCCGCGTGACCAGTTGATAGACCTGAAATCTGGTGATGCCCGTTCGCTCTTCTCTCTGGATTACCTGTCTGATATAGTCAAGCCGGCTTCTAAATCAAATGAGGTTACCGTTGAGATCGGTAAAGATTTCCCGGTCAAGGTCGGCTTTACAATTGCAAATGGTTCTGGTAAGATAGGATATTTGCTGGCTCCACGTATCGAATCTGACTAAGGATATGGATCAAAAGGACCTTGCCTTATATCCCTATGTAAGTGAGGCTTCCCGTTATGTGGCGAGTCTTGATTTTTCCCTTGATCGGCTGATCTCTTCGAGAGCAATGGACTCGGCACGTCTGCGCGGCAAGGAGCGGGTGCTGCAGTCTATCGAGGGTGAGATTGCCAAACCCGGTCTTCTTAGTTCGGATGATCGGAAAATACTGATCGAACTGCTTTCCTATCCTTTCTCGCGTATACTTGTTTCGTGTATTGACGATCCTTTTCTGACAAGAAGATATTCACTGGCAGAGGCTGTTTCATCCTATAAGTCCCTTAAAGGCCAGGAGCTTAGTTTTCTCAAAGAGTTTGCTCTGGAATTTGGTATTCAGGCGAAGGATTATGATTCTGGTTTCAGGATGCACTTTACTGATTACATTCGTCTTGGAAGCACTTTAAAAGCAACTGAATGGAAACTTGTGAATCGTAAACTTGAACACGGTTATGTAAATGTTTCAAAAGATGAACTGGCCCGTCTTCTACAGGAAGGTATTAAGAACAGAATTGAAGGCGGTCTTCCGGTGTCAGTTCCGGAGGATGTCCAGCAGGCGTGTGAGCCATATCTTGAAGATATAAAGACTGCACTCCACGAACGTAAGACTACCTTTGGGGATGGATCCGAATTCGGCTCTGTGGAGAGCGGATTTTTTCCTCCGTGTGTTACCTATGCTATATCGCAAACACAGGGAGGTATCAACCTTGCGCACTCTATGAGGTTCGCAATGACCTCTTTCCTGCTTACAGTAGGAATGTCCGTGGATGATATCTTGAACCTTTTTACTTCTTCTCCTGACTTTGATGTTGAAAAGGCAAGATATCAGGTTGAGCATATAGCTGGCGCATCGGGGACAAATTACAAACCTCCTTCATGTGCAACTATGCAGACGTACGGCAACTGCTATTCTCCCGATGAGGTCTGCAAAAAGATTAAACATCCTTTAGGCTATTACCGGCGCAAAATCTGGTTCAAGAACAGGAATGCGCAAAAGCAGAATGTTAAGGCACCATCTGATAATAGTGCCAAAACGGAATCTTAATTGATTTCTTATCTGTGCTTATATTCCCTGCATTTATCCACAAAGCTTTTCACAGGGAATGAAGCAGGGTGTGCGTGGGTATAACTTGCCAGGGAGTTATGTTCGGTGATACAGTCCATGCCGTCCACGATCCCCTTCCCGCGTTTCATTTCGTAGATCAGTTTTGCATCGTCAGCACAATACGTTACCGAATAGTGGAACTCATGTCCTCTTACAGTTCCCTTTATAAAGTCACCCTTTGCAGTACCTTCGGTATATCCCAGTGCCTGTAGTTTCTTTGTCAGCACAGTCTCTGCAGGAAACAGGTCTGCCATTTTATGAACAGTGTCATCGATCTCATAGGATTTCGATAAATACTGAAGCCCGCCACACTCGCCGTAAATGGGCATGCCGTCGGCGGAGAGGTCTTTCAGGGATTTTGTGGTCTTTGAACTTTCCAACTCAGATATGTGGAGTTCGGGATAACCGCCTCCAAAATACATTCCGTCGACATCCGGAACTTCCTCCTTTATCGGACTGAAGAAAACAACTTCTGCTCCGGCCTGCCTGAAGGCATCGAACATGTCCTGGTAGTAGAAACAGAATGCACTATCCAGTGCAATACCTATCTTTACCTTGTCTTCCGAAGAGCTTTCTTCAACAGGTACATCTTCAACATCAGGTGCAGTTTCGGCTATGGAGATGATTGCATCCAGATCGATATTTTCCTCAATGAAACCTGCGAGTTCTGATGTGTCAAAATCCTGTTCATGAGCCATGAAAAGGCCAAGGTGCCTGGAGGGAACACTGACATCCTGGTTACGCGGAAGTGTGCCTACGACAGGAATGTCCTGAATAGCATCGATGATCATCTGTGAGTGTCTGGGGCTTCCTACTTTGTTGAGTATAACTCCGGCGACATTCACGTCCTTGTCGAATTCTGAAAATCCTTTGACCATTGCTGCTGCACTCCGTGACATTCCGTGAACATTGACCACCAGGATCACGGGGAGATTAAGTGATTTTGCAACATGTGCGGAACTTGCTATCTCGGTAGCTCCCATGCCATCGAAAAGTCCCATTACTCCTTCTATTACATTTATGTCGGCGTTCTGTGAGTGCCTGGAAAAAGTATTTTTGACTCCTTCAACCTGCATCATAAAAGTATCAAGATTCCTTGAAGGTTTACCACAAATAGCAGTGTGGTAGGTAGGATCGATATAATCAGGTCCCACTTTGAAGGGTTGTACATCCATATTTCTTTTTTTCAGGGCTGCCATTATTCCCATGGACACAGTGGTTTTTCCTACGCCACTATTTGTTCCCGCCAGCAGTACAGCTTTTGTCATGCAGGCTATTTTGTCTAATATGTATATATGCATTATTCTCCGGGTTACTGGAGCTGTCTAATTGAAAACTCCTTATTCAAAATAGTTAAATAAGCGAAGTCTATCTACGTACTATGAATTCATCAGGGGCACGTGTGACTCTGACAGACACATACGGACGAACTGTCAGAAGTCTGAGGATGTCCATAACCAACAGGTGCAACCTTAATTGTATTTATTGTCATAACGAAGGTGATCCTGGCAGTGTCAGAGAAATGTCAGTCGAGACTATTGTAAGTATTGTCAGGGCGGCTGCAGACCTTGGTGTTGACCGGCTGAAAATATCAGGAGGGGAACCTCTTCTCAGGAAAGATCTGGAAGATATCCTGACTGAGTTACCTCCACTCAGGGATGTTTCCCTGACTACCAATGCGATATTGCTAAAAGAGCGGGCATTATCCCTGAAAGAAGCTGGCCTGGATCGGGTAAACGTTAGTCTGGATACTCTTGATCCTGCAAAGTTTCGCATGATAACAAATTGCAAAAAGGATATTCTTGGAAAAGTACTTGCGGGAATTGAGGAAGCTGTTCGCGTAGGATTGACTCCTGTAAAAGTGAACATGGTTCTCCTGAAGGATCTAAATGAGAATGAGATCGAAGAAATGCTTGCATTTACAAAGCAGTTCAATGGAAATGTCATACTGCAATTGATTGAGCTTATGGATTTCAAGGATGTGGCGGATTTGCATGTCAATGCCGACGAAGTAGAGGGTGCGTTACTGGCGCGTTCCACTGACGTCAAAGTACGCCAGATGCACCACAGGAAAAAGTACATAATCAATGGTGCTGAAGTGGAGTTTGTACGTCCTGTTGACAACACGGAATTCTGTGCAAACTGCAACAGATTGCGTGTGACTGCAGATGGGAAGCTCAAACCTTGCCTGCTTGCAAACGATAATCTTGTAGACGTCTCAAACGCAAGCCCGGAAGAGCTGCCTGCACTTCTTCAGCTTGCAGTTAGCAGAAGAGTGCCTTTTTACACAGGAAGGAGAGATCAAAATGGAAGTAGAACTGACAGTTGATGGTAAAAACATCGAGATTAATCGTTTTGTACAACACATTCTGGGAAGCACTGTCGTAGGTGCAACAGGAACTCTGCGTGGAGTTGATGAAGACTGCGCAGAGATACTCCTGAAAATAAAAAAATAAATTATTCTTAATTTGCCTAAAAATCTTTTTCTTCTTATTATGGCATTTTTACAGCAGATGCTCTATTTCAGAAAAATCGATGGGTGATGTGGCATCAAGTGTGATAGGTGTCACCGATATGTTTCCTTTGCTGACAAGAGCATTCACGTCAGTGCCTTCCTCATCTTCACTTATAAGATCTCCAGCTATCCAGTAGTAGGGTCTGCCTCTTGGATCATGCCTTTCTTCCACCTCTGTCTTGAATAGCTTCCTTGAAAGCCGGGTGATCTCTATCTCCGTATCATCTTCTACATGGTAAGGAAGGTTGATATTCAGCAGGTCCACATTGTCTGGAAGTCCGTGCTGCAATACTTTCCTGGCGATCCGGTTGATTACTTTTATCCCGACTTCAAAGTCATGCTGGTAATCCCTATGGTCATCGAACTTATCTCCTTCTTCTTTTACCTGGACAGATGTGGCAATTGCAGGGATGCCGTAACTTGCTCCTTCAAGAGCTGCGCCTATGGTCCCGGAGGTCGTGATGGTATCGGTGCTGATGTTTTCTCCAATATTAAAACCTGAAAGTATGAGGTCTGGCTTTTGTTTCATGATCGTGAACATTCCGATTATTACCGAATCGGTTGGTGTCCCGCCTACGGCATTGACCTCAACACCATCAATTTTGGTGGTTGTGACTCTTAAAGGCTCAAAAATAGATATCGAACGTCCGACACCACTTTGCTGCATGATGGGTGCGGATACAGTTACTTCTCCCAGGTCTGCAACACTTCTATAGGCCGCTCTTATGCCTGCGGAATATACGCCATCATCATTTGTAAGAAGGATTTTTCTGGACATGGCCTACCTTTTGCAGATCAATCTCTTAAAACTAATGGCCAAAATAAAAAAGTACGGGGATATCCCGTAAAATTATACATTTGCAAAGACTTTTTTCCTTTCGCCGGATTGCATGTCGTATTCGGTACCTTCCGGAAGTTCGGCAAGGGCCTTGACATGTTCGATGACTTCAATATCTTCACTGATAGCATCAAGTTTACCGATTATATCGATAATTGTCTCATTTTGTTCTTCGTTGAGGCATTTATCGTCTTTTGCTATTTCGAGCAATATTGAAGCGTCATCTAAAACCTGTGCAAGGATAGTCCTGTCCATATACTGCCTTGCAAGGGCAGAATCGTTCCCTTTCATTGTTTCATTGAACTCATTCAAGTGAGTTTCAAAAAGGCCGATATCATAGTGTGCACTCCTGAAAATCTTCCTTACATAGTCTTCCCTATAGACCTGTTTGGAATTTTTCAAGACTTTCAGGAATTTTTTATAGTCCATTCTCTCTCGTCCTGTCACATACTTCAAAAAGAAATATGCTGTTTTCCCGTGCGTGAACTAGTTATTGTTTGGTGGCTGCCTTTCTCCTGAGTTCCAGATTTGTCTCTGCTTCAAGTGGGGCAGGTGCGATAAGCTTCAATGCTTCGTACATGTCAGTGAATTGTCCGCCGTTAACTTCGTATTCTCCTTCAATATCGATGCCGTATTCCTCTCTGTTTTCCTCAACAATGGGATCACACAGGTACACCTGTAGATTACCACCAGCATCCATGAAAACGGAAGGTCTAACTCCGGAGTTGCTGTACTCTTCGACCAAACCTCTAAACACTAATGACATATATCGCATTGATTCCATCGGTCATCACCATTAACCCTAGTTCTTGATCATCTATTTAAAGATAATGTACTTGATTTTTTGAGTATGTAGTTTTATTGACAGTTTTATGTTCACAATATAGTTATAATAAATCTATAGTTTTTGTGAAATCACACTCAGTCTAAATTATGATCTATGTATATTTATATTAATAATATAATTTTATTATCAGATGGATTCCTATAAGAAATGTTTTTAATCATTGGGGTATACTTGGAAGAATAAATTTCATCAAAGGATCATTTAGTTGGAATAATTATGCTTGAGGATGAATATCAGCTTGATTTTTTTTCTGAAAACGGTTTTATTAGGAAGCAGTGTTCAAAATGTGGTCAATTTTTCTGGACACGTGATGTCGACAGGAGTACATGCGGGGATGCCCCATGTGACCCCTATAGTTTCATAGGCAATCCGGTTTTCAAGAAAAAGTTCGACCTCGCTGAAATGAGGGAGTACTATCTTGAATTTTTCGAAGACAGAGGTCATACCAGACTGGAAAGATATCCTGTTGTTGCCAGGTGGAGGGATGACATTTATCTGACCATCGCTTCAATTGCTGATTTTCAGCCATTTGTCACTTCCGGCCAGGTAAAACCGCCGGCAAATCCGCTTACTATCTCCCAGCCATGCATCCGCCTTTCAGATCTTGATGCGGTAGGGCGAAGTGGTCGCCATCTAACTACTTTTGAGATGATGGCCCATCATGCCTTTAATAAAAAGGACGAAGAAATCTACTGGAAAGATCGCACAATGGAGTTGTGTGATGAGCTTTTCAATTCCCTTGGGGCTGACCCCCTGGCTGTGACTTATAAGGAGGAACCCTGGGCTGGCGGTGGTAATGCCGGTCCCTGTGTTGAAGCCCTTATAGGTGGCCTTGAAGTTGCCACGCTTGTTTTCATGAATCTGGAACAGTCAAAGGAAGGTGACATTCCAATAAAAGGTGAGCAATACCGTAAGATGGATGACTATATTGTTGATACGGGTTATGGCCTTGAGCGTTTTGTATGGGCTTCGAAGGGTTCTCCTACAATATACGATGCTGTTTTCCCCAACATTGTCAATGAACTCATGGAACTTGCAGGTCTTGAGCATGAGCTGGACAATTCAGAATATTCTAACATCCTTTCGCAGAATGCCCGCCTTGCAGGACTCATGGATGTAAGCGAGAAGGCAAATCTCTTCGAGCTTCGTAAACAGGTAGCTTCAAGTATTGGTACCACTGTGGACAAACTTTCGGCTATTATGGAACCTGTGGAGAATGTATATGCGATAACCGATCATACCCGCTGTCTCACCTTCATGCTGGCTGATGGCATAATTCCATCAAATGTCAAAGCAGGATATCTTGCACGCCTGGTGCTTCGCAGAACTCTGAGGATGATGAATGATATGGATATCAGGATTCCTCTGTCAGAGATAGTTGAGATGCACATCAATAATCTGCCAGAATATCCTGAATTTAGTGAGAAGCTTGATGTTATTCAGGATATACTGGAACATGAGGAAAGAAAATTCGCTGAGACCCTTGATCGTGGCAGGCGAATGATACAGAAATCTGCAAAACATTACAAGTCCTCAGGTGAGAAGATTCCTCTCTCAACGGTCATAGAGATGTATGACAGTCATGGCATCCCTCCTGAGATATCAAAACAGGTTGCGTCTGAAATGGGAGTAGATACCGAACTTCCTGATAATTTCTATTCGCTTGTTGCTGAGGGCCACAGCAAGGCCGAGGCTAAAGAGGAAAAAGTTTTCCCATATGCGGAAAAGGTCGAGAAACTCCCCGAAACAAAGCGTCTCTTTTATGACGAACCTACAAGGATGGAATTCGAGGCAGTTGTGCTGGATGTCTTTGATAATCATCTGGTGCTTGATAGTACCCTTTTCTATCCTGAAGGTGGTGGACAACCTGCAGATCATGGTACTATCACGGTCTATGATAATGTCCTGAATGTTATTGATGTTCAGGTTGTGGACGGTGTTGTTGTTCATATCATAGAAGATGTAGAAGATGAGCTTCACCTGAGAAAAGGTGACCTGGTTGTCGGAAAGGTAGATGAGGAACGGAGGATGGCTCATGCCTGCCACCACACTGCGACACATATTGTGAATGACGCAGCAAGGAAGGTACTTGGTGACCATGTGTGGCAGACCGGTGCACAGAAGGCAGTTGACCGTGCCCGCCTTGATATTTCTCACTACAAACGCATAACTCAGGATGAACTGAACCAGATGGAACTGATTGCCAACCGCACGGTGATGGAGAACCAGCGTGTTACTGCCGAGTGGATGGACCGTATTGATGCTGAGAAGAAGTATGGTTTCAAGCTCTATCAGGGAGGTGTCCCTCCGGGAAACACTATCCGTGTTCTCAAAGTTGCAGATGATGTTGAGGCCTGTGGAGGTACTCACTGTATAAGTACGGGACTTGTAGGCCCTATCAAGATCCTTAAGACTGAACGTATTCAGGATGGTGTGGAGCGTATCGAATATGCTGCCGGTCTTGCGGCAGTGAAGGCCACCCAAAAGATGGAATCCTATCTTGACCAGTCGGCAGAAGCACTGCGTGTACTTCCCGAACACCTGCCATCAACCATCGAGCGTTTCTTCGGTGAATGGAAAGAATTCAAGAAAGAAAACGAAAGGCTCAAAGATGAACTGGCACATGTACGTGTTGCAGGAATGGTCAGCGATGCCCTTGATGTCGATGGTGTCCGTGTGATTGCGAGTTTGATACCCAATGCAGACGTAGAAGAACTGGTGAAGGTCGCAGGTGAGCTTACACAGAACAAAGATGTCGTTGCCATACTTGCAAGTGATGCGGAAGGTGTCAAGATCGTTGCCGCCGCAGGCGATGACGCCTTGAAAGCCGGTGCAGATGCAGGTTCTATCGTCAGGGAAATGTCAAAAGTAGTTGGCGGCGGTGGTGGCGGTCGTCCGAATATGGCTCGTGGCGGTGGAGTCGATCCGTTGAAAGTCAACGACTCACTGGAATGCGGTGTATCTTTGTTAAAGGAACAGCTAAAGGCTGCTTAAGAGGTGAATTATGATTCCAGGGGAGATCGGGCAGTTCTTTTCTTCCCAGTTTGGGAAGTCCCTGCTCGTTAAAGGCAAACCAGGTACCGGTAAAACTACTTTCATATTCGGAATACTGAATGAGCTCTGTCCGGAAGGAAATTGCATTTACATTTCTCCCCGGATAGACAAATCCTCATCTTATGGTAAGTTCCCGTGGATTGAAGGGGATTTCAGCAATAATGAAGATTTCCTCAGAATGCTAGCTTCCAGAATCAAAGTCATCTGGGAATCGGGCGATTCAAAACCCATGATAGTAGTGGACTCCATAGATTCTCTGAGTATTGCGACAACAAGATCCTCCCAGTGGGAAGATAACAAGTTCGAACTTGAACGTCTCCTTTCTGATTTTTCCAGGAAGGTGAATGCAGATCTTGTACTTATCACCGAACAGACTGAGGTCACTTCTCTTGATTACCTTGTCGATGGAGTAGTGTCTCTGGAAGTTTCTGAGATATCAGATGCTGACATACGCAAGGTTCAGTTACACAAGCTCCGGGGAGTCGGTATGTCTCAGTCAAGATATGTTTTTACGCTGGAAGGAGGTAGCTTTACAAGCTTTGAACCCTTCGGGGTTTCTTATCCTCAAGCGACTGCAGTTCCTGATCCTGTTCCTGATCCGATTGAGAGTAAAATATCCACAGGAAGTCCTGATTTTGATAATATTCTTACTGGAGGGTACCAGAAAGGCAGTTTCAACCTTTTTGAGATCACAAGCGGTGTGGGTGATTCCTTTTACAGTCTCTTGCTTCCTACATTTATCAATCATTTGAACCTGGGTAGGGGGATGCTGAGTATTCCTACTGAGGGTACTAGTGTTGAAACCGAGAAAAGACTCATCTCTCCCTTCACTACAGAACATGTTTTTCCCGGACAGTTCAAGGGTTTTGAGATACGTGACCTTAAGGGACGTATTCCTCCCTATATAGCAGCATTTTCGGGTAATGTCTATAAGGATATGGATGTGTTCTATCAGTCAAAGAATGAGATGATGCGTCAACATGGTTCTCCTCTTCTTGATTATATCGGGCTGGATAGTATGGAATACAACTATGGCTGGGAAAACATAGGTTCTATTATAGGCCAAATGGCGTCAGTAACCAAAACTACTGACAATGTTGTTCTTGCAGTTGCAAAACACGGTCAGAAGATCACTGATTCTGTAGCGCACATGGCCACAACTCACTGGAAGTTTGAGAACGTTGACAAGACTTTGGTAATGTATGGTATTGTTCCGAAAACCGGATTGTATGTTGCTCAAATGGATTTCGACTCCGGCTATCCGCAGGTCCGGCTCACTCCGATCAAATAATGCTTCATTTTTTTTATATAATACATCCCAAACATTAATAAGAAAATAAAACCAATATTGATAAAACAATATAAAGGTAAGGGATAATGGAAGATCGGACTTCTGAAATTCTGGCGACACTTAGGAATGAACTGTCAAGTAAAAGTTCATTGTTCTTTGCTCCAGTTGATAGTTTTGTTGAGCGTTTAGTCTATTTTCATGTACATGATATACTTAAGAACAATACCGGCAGGAATGTTGTCTGGTTATGTCTGAATTCTTCAAGAGATAAAGTGCTGAATAAGTTCGAAGACTTCGGATTTGATAACACTGAGTTTATGGATCGTCTATGGTTTATAGACATCGAAGTACCGGGAAAGCCGCCACAGAAAAATACATTTTATTGCAGCTCTCCTGCAGATTACACAAAGATAGCATCACATGTAGCCAACTTATTTGAAAAGAATCCACAATCCCTGCTTGTAATTGACAACATGAATGTCATCGCCACTGACACCCTGCAGGTCGTTGAGAACTTCATGCAGTTCATCGAGAAAAAGATCCGGGAAAAGGAGGGTGGCATAGTTTCTATTCTTCTGAAGGATATACTCTCTAATGATACGGAAATGCTGATAAAATCCTTTTTTGATGTGGTGCTTGAAACTACCAACATCGGTGAGGTACATACCCAGGTTGGATTGAAGGACTTTGACTTCCTTTATACTGTAGAAGAGGGGTCAATCAAACTAGAATATTCAAGAAAGAAAATCCGACATGAAAAGCTGAAAATATTGATTGTGGATGATGAACCTGATATTCCGGAACTCCTAAAATTATCTCTTATAAGTGAGCCCTACGAATTCCTGGTTGCCTACAATGGTGAGCAGGCAATAGATGCTACACTTAAGGAACAACCGGATTTGATACTGCTTGATATCATGATGCCGGATATGGATGGTTATGAGGTTGTTGAACAACTCAAGAAAAGCAAAACGGCCAGTGACATCCCTGTTATAATGATATCTGCAAAAACGGCAGTAGAAGATAAGGTAAAAGGTATGGAGCTTGGTATAGATGACTACATATCAAAGCCTTTTGATAAAAGGGAAGTCAAAGCCCGGATTAAGATGGTCATGAGGAGGCTTGGCTGGTCAGAAGAGGATTAATTATATAATTAAAGAGTATATTATATTCTGTTCTAAAAAGATTATTCTTTTCCAGGAGTTAAAAAAAATGTGTCCCAAAGTCATGGTCGTAGATGATGAGCCAGATACCATAGACCTTGTGAAACTTATTCTTGAATCCGAGGGCATCGATGTCATGGGCGCAAGCAGCGGCTTTGAGTGTCTTGAGTTCATAAAGGAAGATCTTCCTGATGCTGTCCTGCTTGATATCATGATGCCTGATATGAATGGATGGGAAACCTTCCATAAAATAAAGGAAAGTAATCCCGGGCTTCCTGTTGCCATGCTGACTGTAAAAAGCCAGGAATTCGATAAAATGCTGGGTTTGCATGTTATCAAAGCCGATGACTATATTACAAAACCCTTCAGCAGAAAAGAATTAATAAAAAGGACAAAATCCCTGCTGGAATTAAACGACTAGTAATCTCATAATGCCTCACATAATATGGCAACTTCATCTTTAAGGAAAAGATGTGCTTTTTTGTTTCCTTTGATGCCTTCTTCTAGCCGGTTGCGGATATTCCAGTATTCTTTTGGATCCACCGCAGCTCTCAATAATATCTCTCCAAAATCGTGTTTTTTAAGGTAATCATTTATCGACGGAATGTCAAAAGTTAAAGTATCCAGTACTTTATAACTGTTCTTGAACAAACAGTGGTCTATTTGTTCCGCAGATGTTAGAAAAATACGTTTCTTGTCGACCTGGAATATGCTGGTATCTGATGCCTGTTTCCTAATTTCTTCCGCCAGTTGTGCAAGGAGTCCTGCTCTTTCTACGGATTCTTCCGGCTCATAGGCATACAATGCCGGTTCTTTGCTTCTCCGGATATCTGGCATCTTATTCTTTGATTCGATTCTGGCTCCTGAAGGCAGGGCTATGGCTGAGACCTCACACTTCTTCAGGTCTCCGAAGTACAGGTTTAAACGATTCATTTTACCTTCGAGGGACAGATATTCCCTTTCGCAGTCAAAAGGAACTCTTTCGGGTGTCAGTTTTGGGGGTGCCTCAAAGGCAAAATTATATGTTTTTGTGCCATAGGCTGCAATTACTTCAGGAATCGATGGCTGCATGTTTTTTATTTCGCGCATCTTCTCACTTGCTGGTCTTGCCGGATCTGAGAATACTACATCAAGCTGGGGCAAGTTGTCGATAGTTTCAGGAGAAAGTGCATCCCCGCAGATGAATTCCACATTTTCAATTCCAAGCTGCGCGCAGTTTTTCCTGGCATATGCTATTTTTTTGGGATCTATTTCTACTGCATAGACTTGTTCGCATTCTTTTGCAAAATAAATAGTCTGTCCACCGATTCCACAACTAATGTCTGCAATGGTATTACATTTTAAGCGCTTAGCCCTGTATCTGGCAACCTCTTCAGGGGTTGCAAATCTTACTCCGTCCTTGTCGGAAAATACCCGATGTTCAAATTTTTTCTTGCGTGTCACTTTTATCTTCGAAACAATGGTCTGTCAAATGATTTAAATCCACCTTAGCATCCTTGAAATATGCAAAACAATTTCATTCAATATTCTTATATAATATTGAACATATATTCAACTAGCTATAGATATATCTAACAAACTCGATTCTGTTATGTGAAACCATGCCCGGCTTAAGCGATAAAATAAAGAAGGCAACTTCCGGTATCCTTGGTAAAAAAGGAAAAAAGAAGGGAGGAAGCTCTCCGTTTGGTTCAGGTGAACCTCCTTTCCTGGATGGAGTTCCCGATCTTAACTCTGTTCCGGATCTGTCTTCAGGCATGCCTCCGGGTTTGCAAGCTCCCTCTCCTTCTGCAGGTCCTCCTGGTATGAATCCTCCGGGAATGCCTGATGGAGCTTCTCCTGCTGGTGCTCCTCCTGGCATGGGAGGCCCAGGTTTGCCGGGAGCATCTGATCAATCCAGTTCTTCAGAGAACAAGGAAGCTATCGAGTCAAATACTAAAAAGATCAAGGATATAGAGACGAAGGTTTCCAAAGCTGACGTGACCTTGAGTATGGTGCAACGTGAGAATGAAGAGATCAAGAAGACCGTGGAGAAGATAGACCAGAGTGTGCTTGAATTGCTTTCACTGTATGAGATCGTATCCAATCAGGTAAATCCTTTTGTAGGTGATGATGTAGCTTCCAGGGCTACAATAGAACGATTTGAGAAAGCTGAGAAAAGGATTACCGAAATTAGCGATCTGCTGGTTGTTTTCAAGAATGATCTGGATTCTGTTGACCACAAATTGAACCTGCCTGGTATCTCCGGTGAAATTGACTCCAAGATGCAGGATGTGGAATCCAAACTGACCGCATTTGCAGATGCCATGTCTATGCTTCATGAGAGCATAGAGCAATTGACATTAAAGACAGAGGAACTCACGAACAAGAACGAACTCATCGACCAGAATATCCTTGAACTCGCGGAGACAACAAGTTCCATTTCCTTAAGGGTCGATGAGATTGAAAGAGAAGGTGTCCCGGTATCTTCAAAATCATCCGTATCGAATGCTGCAGGGGAGTCTGAGGAAATAATTGCAGATCCTGAAGAGAATGAAGGCACCCAAAAGAATCCTAAAGAACTAATTCCAATGGTCCGCCTGGAAAACATAAGAACCGATCCCACAAGTGTTGTTGTGTTGCTAAACTGGATAGAATTCCTGATGGAACGCGTAGGCAGGAATAACCTTATGGATGCACTTGATTATTATGTGGATATTGGATGGATAAGTGAGGATGTAAGGGCCGAGGTAATGGCATATGCCCGCGGAATAGATTATTATGTTGAGAAACCTACCTGGCGTCTTCTTCCGGAAGATCATACAAAATCCCTGCTTTTTGTTGAGCGATTATGTGGACGCAAGATCGATCGCAACATGCTTAGTTCCATAGACCGGGAAATGTCAAAAGTGAAACACGGTTTGGAGGAACTTTATGGGATTTGAGGTCTCGGTTGTTGTTACTATCTTCTTTATTTCAGCTGTCATTGTAGGTACTCTCTCGTACACAATTCTGACAACCTCCTCCGATATAGCTGCTGATGCGTCTGCTGAGCAACATCAGATGCAGAGTAAACGCCTGAACACGGACCTTGAAATTGATAATTCGGTTGCAGGTGTCTTCAACGGGACCTATGATCTTACTGTCACTATGACGAATACGGGCAGCGAAACTCTCCGCTTTGATGATCTCAATGTTCTCATTGACGGGAGCCTTAAAGAATATTCTTTTTCCGATACCGCAGTTACATGGGTTCCGGAAGAAACACGCAATCTCACCGTATCTAATTTAACAGGTACGGGAACCCATCGTGTAAAAGTCGTAACCGAGAACGGTATTGCTGACTACGGTACTTATGTAGTTTGATATATTCATAATCGGCTGGTGTCAAATTTATATACTATTGACAATATATAATAAATCCGATTATATTGGCAATATCAGACCAGACGGTAACAAAGTATGAGGGATGAACATCTTTACCCACAACATCCGTTTTTCGGATGTGAAAAAGCAGAGACGGCTGTAACTCACATGATATTCTTCATAGCAGCCATAATAATTGCAATGGGAGTTGTTACTGTACTTTCTGCCGACATACAGTCCATGGTCTCATCTTCTTCTGTCAACAGCAAATTGCTTTCCGAACAAATCAGGACGGATATAACGATTGTTAATGACCCCTATATCATTCCGTATGATGCAACCGGGCACTATTATACCTTCTATGCAAAAAACACCGGTAAAACAGAGCTTGCTCCGGAATTCATTACTGTCCTTGTAGATGGTATCCTGATAGAATCCACCGACATGGATGTTGATTTGCCTGATGGTGATGTCGTATGGCGTCCGGGGGATGTTCTGCTGGTCAATGTGACCACAACCCCTGATCCTCTTGAGGCGGGGGATCATCGCGTAGTTATTGCGGCGGAGAATGGCAAATCCGGTGGCATGAACTTTATAACATAACGGAGGAAAATGTCAAAGATCAATTCATTCGAAATACCAAGGGATGAACTCAATGCAAAGCTTGGAGGAGGTTTTCCCGGAGGTTCCCTTGTAGTTATAGAAGGCGGAAGTGGAGGTGGAAAAAGTTCTATCACTCAGCGCCTAGCATATGGTCTTAACGAAAACGAAGTCAGTGTAACGTTCGTTTCCACACAAATGACCACAAAGGGATTCATCAATCAGATGTATTCCATGGATTACCCGATTGCTCCTTTTTTGCTAAATGGTAATCTGCTGTATATCCCCGTTATACCTCTTGTGCAGGCAGCAAAATCCCGTTTCGATTTTCTCGAGAGGCTGATGGCTGCTGAAGAGTTATTCGAAAAGAATGTGATCATTATAGATACGATCTCATCGCTCATAAAGTACAGTGCAAACACCGAAAAAAGTCTTGATCTGATCTCCTTTTTTAAAAAACTGAACGGTATGGGTAAGGTCATCATCCTTACCATCGAGCCTAATCAGCTTAGCGAGGACATAGCTGCGATGTTCAGGTCATCCTGTGATGTTTACATAACTCTTAAATCAAGGCCTCTGGGAAGCGAAGTAAAGCGTACTATCGTTGTCAATAAATTCACGGGCGCAAAAGGTCCTGTGGGCCAGATGGTCGGTTTCAGGATCGAGCCCAAGGTAGGTCTTGTTGTAGAGATAGCTTCTGTATCATAATGATGAAGAAGGCGATTGAATGGATCAGGAATTTGAGAAAGCGATACAGAGAAATCCGCACCTTGGTGAATATGTCAAAAAGTTCATGCAGGAGAATGGTGAGGATGAACCAACTTTTGTGGTAAGTCTTTCCAAGGACCTCAGTAAAGACTATGTCAATATTATTCTACCAGTAGGAGACCCGGTATTCATTCATCTTTATGGTGGTGAGGAACTTGGTGAAGTACGTTACTATGGTATCGAACCAACATTGAATGATCTTGAAAAGAAAAAATATGATGCTGTCCTTAGCATTATACTTGAAAAATCTGCAAGGGAATCTGTACCGGAATCGGAATCTGAGCTCAAGGACCTTATTACTAAACTCCTGAACGGATCGATTGATATAGGTGAAGGCGGAGACCTGGATTCTGAAGATCAGGGAAAATTCAATGTACTCCAGAAATTGATGCCGGTCCAGAAGCAGGTTCCTATGACTCAGAAGGAGTATAATAAAATACTCTATCATATTGAAAGGAACATTATCGGTTCCGGCCCCATCGAGCCCATTATCAGGGATCCTTATCTTGAAGATATCAGCAGTATCGGAGTGGACAATGTCTTTATTGTTCACAAGATATTCGATACGGTAAAAACCGATCTTACTTTTGGGGATGAACAGGGGCTTGACAACTGGCTAAGGAGTATGAGTGAGCGTATCGGTCGTCCTGTGAGTGATGCAAGGCCAATTGCTGACGGTGCACTCCCCGATGGGTCTCGTATCAATATCATCTACAGTATAGATGTCAGTAAGCGTGGTAGCAGCTTTACCATGCGTAAGTTCAGTGAGGTTCCGGTGAGTATTATCCAGCTTATAAACTGGGGTGCATTGAATGCGGAAATGGCAGCTTATATGTGGATGTGTCTTGAAAATGGTATGAGTATATTCTTCAGTGGTGAAACTGCAAGTGGAAAGACTACAATGCTTAATGCGTGTCTTGCCTTTGTCAACCCCAAGGCAAAGATATTCTCCGCAGAAGATACAGCCGAGGTCCAGCCTCCTCAGCCGGTGTGGCAGCAGTTGATCACCCGTGAGGAAGGTCCACCCGAATCAAGGGTAGATACCTTTGCCCTGCTTAAAGCTGCTCTTCGTTCCAGGCCAAACTACATTATCGTAGGTGAAATTCGAGGAGCTGAAGGTAACGTGGCTTTCCAGGGTATGCAGACAGGTCACCCCGTACTTGCAACGTTCCACGCATCTGCTGTTTCGAAGATGATCCAGCGTCTCACAGCAGACCCGATCAATGTGCCTGTAACTTTTATTGACAATTTGAACATTGCAATGATACTTTCAGCCGTCTACCGTAAGGGTAAGTTTCTCAGGCGTGCCCTTGCAATTGAGGAAATAGAGGGCTATTATGAGGAAATCGGTGGTGTTGCAACCAGGGCCGTTTTCCAATGGGAACCGGATACTGATAAGCATAAATTTCGTGGTCTGAATAACAGTTACATACTTGAGGATAAGATAGCCACAAAACTTGGGTATGAAGATAAGAGGATGATATACCAGGATCTTTTCCTCAGGGCAAGGATACTGGAAGAAATGCGGTCAAGAGGCATTGATGACTATTATGAAGTACTTGAAATTATCGTGAACTTCTATAAACACGGTGTTGATGGTCTTCCTTTCTCTGTATAAGGTGAGCTTCATGAGTTATGAGAAGGCATTCAAGAATCTTGGCATGGAACCAAAAGCCTATGTGGAAAAGTTTGCCTTACCTATTATTGTATTTGGTATTCTGTTTGCTGTATTGATGTATTTTGCTCTCCCCACTCTCTTTACAGGACCTACGAAATACATCCCTGCTCTTGTTACTGTAGTATGCATCATCTTTGCTTTTTCCTACCCTTTGTCGATTCTTGGTGCAAAGGCTGCTCGCATTGACAACAATATGCACTACTACATCACTCAGATGGGTTCTATTGCAACGGCTGAGACTCCAAGGCTTGATATTGTCCGTATTGTATCGGAAAATGAGGATTACCAGGAACTTGCGGAAGAGACCAAGAAGATATATGACCTTGTGACTGTCTGGAACCTCAGTCTTGCAGACGGGTGCAGGTTCATTTCTAAAAGAACCCCTTCAATCATTTTTGAGGATTTCCTTGATAGGTTCGCCCACGCACTTCAGTCAGGAGAAGATGTGAAAACTTTTCTTTTTGCAGAGCAGAACGTTGTAATGAATGAATATGAGGCCATGTACAATGGTGCTCTTTATGCGGTTGAGGTCATCAAAGAACTGTTCGTATCTATGGTGATGTCACTTATCTTCATGGCTTCTTTTGCGGTAATAATGCCTGTTATCACGGGGATGAATGCAGAACTTCTCATGGGAATTGTAGTAGTGGTCTTCCTTGTTACTGATCTTGTTATGGTAATCTTCACCAAGAATAAGATTCCTAAGGATCCTGCATGGAGCAGGTCCAGAATAGTTACGAATGAGAAACTCACATTGTATCGCTCAATTCCCATTTCTATAGCAGGCTGCATTGCTGTAGCTATCGTTGTTTCTTTCTATGGCAGGATAGAAACGTCGATAGCTGTTGCAATGGTTTTAACTCCTCTCGTTTACACAGGATACGTTTCCAGGAAGATCGAAAAAAGTATAAGGCGAAAAGATGAAAATTTCCCTGCTTTCATCCGTTCCCTGGGAAGTTCTGCCGGTGCAAGGGGTGGTGTGATAGACGAGGCACTGAGAGCTTTGAGAGCCCATGACTTCGGTCCCCTGACAAAGGATGTGAACAATCTTTACAAGATGCTGGTAACCAGAATAGATAAAATAACTTCCTGGGAGATATTCTCCGCCAATACGGGAAGTAATCTTATCCAGCGATTTAGTGTGATGTTCGTGGAGGCGACAAATCTCGGTGGAAAACCTGAAGTCATAGGGGACATAATCGCAACTAATTTTCATAGAATCGTGACTCTCAGGAAGAAAAGGAGCCAGTCGGCAAGCAGCCTGGTAGGTGTTCTCTACGGGCTGACAGGTGGTATCGGTTTTACAATGTATATTTCCCTGGGTGTGGTTGGACTGATGCAGGACATGTTCACGGCTGTTGATATGCCGCCCGGAATGTCTATGGGAATGGTACTTTATACAAATATAGGAAGCATGGAAACCCTTGCAAACATGGTTCTTGCAATAATGATAGGTCATTCACTGATGTCTGCAATCCTCATACGGGTCGTTGATGGTGGCCATATGCTGAGTGCAACAATCGATTTTGTGGTCATGGTATGGATATCAGGTTTAAGTGCCGTGGTAACTATGGCAGCGGTATCGTCATTACTTGGAATCAGTTGACCAAGAAAGAAGAGGTATATACCTGAATTTTAATAATCGGAGGGGAAGTTTTCCTGGCTGATTTGCATCACTGGGTTATTTTCCAAGTTTTTTTCTTATATGCTCAACAATAGAATCAGCTACTTCTTCCGTTGTGAAGGATTCACCAAGATCCGGCGTCATTATGCCCATGTTGAGGACAGAGTCCAGAGCCTCTTCAACAAGTAATGCCTGCACCATATCGCCATGCCATTCAAGAAGCATCTTGAGGCTCAGTATGGCTGCGATGGGATTTGCGATACCTTCTCCTGCAATGTCAGGTGCACTTCCGTGGACAGGTTCGAAAAAAGCATGTTTTGTACCTATGTTTGCACTTGGGAGAAGGCCAAGACCGCCTACAAGTGCTCCTGACATGTCGCTCAGGATGTCTCCGAAAAGGTTTGTTGTTACTATCACATCGTACTTTTCAGGTGAAACCATCAATTTATAGGCCATAGAGTCCACTAACTCGTCCTGGTATTCAACTCCGTGTGCAGACGCAGTTTCGCGGCATACATCAAGAAACAGTCTGTCCGATTTTATTACATTGGACTTGTGTACGATAATAAGTTCGTTCTGTCTGCTCTTTGCAAGTTTGCAGGCATATTCCGCTATTCTACGTGATCCTTCTTTGGTAATGACTCTTTTAGTATACGAAGCATTTTCTCCAATTTCTTCGATTCCTGAGTACAGTCCTTCAGTGTTCTCACGTACAATGACAAAATTGAAATTGCTCCTGCCAAGTATTCCATGAACTCCGGGTAAAGGTCTTATGGGGCGGATGTTTGCATACATGTCGAGTTCTTTGCGAATGGTAAGCAGTACGCTTTTGTAGTTTGGATCAGGAGGGGTCGTTATGGCTCCGAAAAGTATGCAGTCACAACTTTTCATTATATCAATATCCTGGGCAGTGATAGCTGAACCTGTGCGTTGCCATTTACCGTATCCCAGCTCTACGGGAATCTTTTCAATATCCATTTCTAGAGCATCCAATACCTTGACAGCAGCCGGAATTACTTCCTTCCCGACGCCATCTCCTTCAACAATTGCGAGCTTCATATTCTTACCTCAGGATAAGTCCTGTTTACGTAATTCCCTGACTAATTCCCATATCGTATTTGCAACGTAGAATTCCGACGCACCCCAGTGAACCACAGCCCCCTTTATGCCATTGATTATCACTATGCCTGATTTTTCCGAACGGCAGCATCTGGTGATAAAAGGCTTTGAAGGCTTGAAGACATCCGATTTGAATGGGCAGATATTGACAAATGAATAGTCCAGCCCTGGGAACCTCGACTCGAACAGGCTTCTGGATATCTCACACCCCACAAGCAGTGATCCTTCTTTTGTAATAACATCGCAGTCAAGGCATTTCCCTTTCAGTCCGGAGGATGAACAGGGGAAAACAGTGTCTTCCCCTTCGAACTGCCGAAGGTCTGTAAGGTTCTCTGAGAACCTGATCGTCAGGTCTCCGAATATACCACTTTTCTCGATTCTCCTGACAACACTTGCAAGCCATGAGGGCTCAGGAGGCACTATATCAACAATCTCTATATCAAGCACCTTTGAAAGATCTGGTTTATGAACAAAGGTGACGTGCTTATCGATACCTGTGAATATTACCGTGTTAATGTTTCCTTTGCATAAGTTGTGCGCTGTTTCAATAAGAAGAAGACGGTCCTTGATATTCAGGTCTTTATCATATCTGATAATCTCTTCTCCACAGGCTATTTTTTCAAGAGTGCTAACATCCCTTAGAAGCTGATCTCCGCTGCTTGTAACACTGTATATGGAATAGCAGGTTTCGTCAGCTTCATTGTCTTCAACGATAAGATATTTTGTGAGGAAATAGATACGTTTATCGTCAAAGTCTTCAGGAATGCCTTTTGTCATCCCAACATATTTGTATTCATCAGGAAAGATCATAACTGCCGAATTAAATATTCTCTTTTTTTTGCAATGCTTTCCTGTGTGCCACAAGCCCGCCGTTTGTGAGCATCTCCAACAGGAAATCCGGAAGTTTGTTACCTTTGAGAGTCTTTCCGTTTACTTTCACAGTACCTTCCAGAAGCCCAACCTCAATTTCGTCTCCTTCCTGACACTCCACATCCACTTCTATCAGGGGAAGTCCGACGTTTATAGCATTCCTAAAGAATATTCTGGCAAAGTATTTTGCAACTACACAGGACACTCCTGCATGTTTCAGTGCAAGGGGAGCCTGTTCCCTGGATGAGCCGCATCCGAAGTTTTCTCCTGCAACGATGATATCTCCTTTTTGCACTTTTTTAGAGAAATCCGGGTCGATACCTTCCATGGCATGGTCCGCAAATACCTGCATATCTGTTGTGCGGAGGTATTTCCCGGGTATTATGACATCCGTGTCAATGTCATTCCCGAATACCCATGCTTTTCCTTTGATTATGCTTTCCATGTTCTCACTTTGACCTAGGTTCTACATAATGCTATTTCTAGATAGCGGGGTGTGTTATAATACTAAAAATGAAAAGATTGAAAGTGTAATTCATAAGAAAATAATGTGATAGATTAAATCTCTATCACATTTCCTTCCAGTACATCAAGCTCAGCAACGCTTACTTCCTGTGTCGTGTTACCATAACTGATGGTATATGGGCCGGTTGGCATGGTATCGAACTGCGTCTCCCCTTCTATGGGTCCCTCTGTGGAATAAGGCACCGTGAAGGAGTAACTACCATTGGATGTGGCAGACTGGGAGTAGTCGAAAGTCCGTCCCTGATTTGTCTTGATTGTGTTGGTAAGCGTTACAGTTTCTCCTGATGGAGCTGTCCCGGTTATTTGTGCACCTTCTACGTATTCGAAGATCTTAACGTAGCCGGTGTTTATCATTGGAAGGCTACCTCCATAGAGCACATTATAGACATTCTTATATCCTGGCTCTTGGGTGTTTCCTGCAGGCGATTCATGTACCATACGGTATTGTTCAAGACCATTGCCATCAAAGATGTGTAATCTTGCTTCCATTGAATTGAAATATCTCTCTCCAGGAACGTTCTGGTATCCTGCATCAGTTTGCACAGATACATAGTAGTCTTTTGTGTCTAGAGTCCAAGCTGCCATTGCATAGAATTTCCCGGTAGCCATTTCAACGTCAGAAACTACATAGCGTGCGCCTGCTTTGTTGGGATCTGGATGGATGGCCTCAAGTACTTCTGTTGCTCCTTCCTCAGATTGCGCTGTGAAGAAGGTGGATGCACCGGGTTTGTTTTCTTCTTCGATGCTGTTTCTACGGCCGCCTACGCCTTGCTGGAACGGGTTGGCATTTGGTATTCTGTGTCCTATCACCTCTATCCAGTGTCCGTAGTCCCACCATGACATCACACCGTATGCCTTTTCAGGGTATTGGTAAGTCTCACCTGCTGCAGGTTTCTCGTAGCTCTCATAGTAATCCAATCCAGGGTCCGGTGTATTATATCTCAGCCAAGTGGTTGCTTCTATCCAGTAGCCGTTAGGTCCTCCTGTTCCCTGGGTCTGTTGCATTGCAAGACTGTAGGATGGGTATATTAGGATAAGTATGATGAAGGCGGCTGAAAGTACATGAGCGAGTTTTATTTTTCTTGCACTGAATGTCCTTGACTTGATTGAATCCACTAAAGTTTGCCACCCCGTGTAATCAAGAGCCTTAATACCTATCCATGCACTGAGGATAGCGGCATTCACCGAGTAATAGTATGCGAAACGGTTCTGTTGCAGCATGGCCCAGATTATCATGAGAGTCCAGACCAGCAGAAAAGTGTGGTCAGCTGTATTCTTCTGGGTGAATGCTTTGTAGATAAGTATCGCAAGTGCAATGAAGGAGATATATCCTATTGCTCCAAAGTTGTACCAGAGAGGCTGGAGGGAAAACTGTCCACCAACGGAGAGAAGGGGGGAAGCTTCTGCGATTGTAACACCTCCGCCAGTACGGGTGAAGTAACTTGCCAAACTGGCTATGAGGACATATATTGATGGTAAGAATGCTTTTGCTAGTCCTATTACTATAATGGATAACGCTGATATTGAAAGGGGATAGTAATATCCTTTGAGTTTTCTCTTATTGAGTTCTATAGATAACAAACTGAAGATGGGAAATGCCACGATACCTGCTAAGAGACCTTTTAATAAAATGGATCTTGATGATATGTTAGGTGTCATTAGTACCATGAATAAGGTTATTCCAAAGATAATGACGCCACCAACCGCTAAATATTCGGTTGGCCTTTTGTGCATATGGTCAATAATGTGCTGCACAGTTATGTAGACTCCGAGTATGAAACTGAAAAATATAGCTCCGTACCATGCAAGTGAATACGCTCCAAGTGCTACTCCGGTAAGTATGAAATATGGAAGGACTGGTTTTATTGCATCAAAGTTTTTATTCTTGATATATTCAAAGGTAATGGGATTTTCACGGGCAATTTTCAGCGCCATTATCATGAACATGGCAATTATAGTTGTAAGGAGTGTTTCAGCTATGTGGTGATCGTTGAATCCAATAATAGATCTTGAGAGAAATTGTCCTGGAGCTATTGCGATAAGCAAAGCTGCAAGTAACCCTACTCTGCGGTCAAACAACCATTTGGCAGCAAAGTATGTTGGGATAACTACAAGTGCACCCAGAAACACAGGATAGTATGCACTAATTGTGTAAATCAGATATGTATCAGGGTTACCTAGTCCTAATACCCATATAATCGATGATAGAAACATATCAAAAAGTGGTGCAAATATCTGGTGAGTTCCATTAGGGTACTGGGTATATGCATCAAACCATAACATGTTTGGGAAATTGTGCAAAATGGATTCAACATTTCTTAAATGATACCATGGATCGTTCCCACCAAAACGCACGAATCCGTTTGATAGGAATACGCTTGCTTTTGGAATAGTTCTGATATAAAATGCAATCAAGAATGAGATAATCAATCCGAGAATATAAGGTAGTGAATTAATTATTTTACTTTTGTTGTTTTCATCAGTCATGTGCTTCACTCATATTTAATGCATATTGAATACTTCCAATGTCACTTAAACAAATCATAGGATATTTTGCATGTATTATCATTTTCAATTTTTAAATCCGAAAGTACGTTTATTAATCCGATATAAACTCTTATTGAGAAATTTGATCTAACAATTATGGCAGAATGAATTTGCTAATTTATCCCTTATTTCCATCTAATAACTCGCATACAATATATATATTCTCGAAATAAATTACATTTTTTCGAATTGTTGGATGCAAATATTTTTACTTGCTACAATCCCTTCTGATTAGAATAATATGATATCTTGTTAATTCGAATGATAAATAGCCAAAAAAGTTAATAATTTATACAAATAAAATCCTGATTGTTCTTATTTTAAAATCTGGTTTTTTTTGTAAGAAAGATTTGTAACAAAGATCTTTCCAGAATTCACTAAGTATCTGGTATTTTTATCGCCTATAACGTAATTTAAACAAGGATAACACAGAGCCCATGCGTAGGAAATGATCCAGGGAAGTGTAATAACTTTTAGTTGGTTGCTTTTTCGTGCTTCTGCAGTTTCTTTGACAAGTTTTGTACAGTTCGCAGTTACTCCGCCTGTTTGCATTCCTGCAACGATTATGCCTTCTGTGAAAATAGCATCTCCTCCTTCTTTGAAAGCTCTTATCAGTAAT
This sequence comes from Methanolobus sp. ZRKC2, assembly GCF_045291185.1. Taxonomy (NCBI): domain Archaea; kingdom Methanobacteriati; phylum Methanobacteriota; class Methanomicrobia; order Methanosarcinales; family Methanosarcinaceae; genus Methanolobus; species Methanolobus sp. ZRKC2. Next base: position 2,508,154 of record NZ_CP146980.1, read on the forward strand.
TCATAGTCTCCTACTATTTTGAAGGATTCATCAAAATTTCCGTAAGTTTCAAAAAGATTTTTATGGTGAAACATTCCCTGATGTGTGAAAGTACATACTCCGTCTAAAATCATTCCTTGCCATGTATGGTCCCATGAGTGTCCATCAACACAAGCAATATCTCCATCTTTTGTAACTCGTGCTACCTGCCCGTAGACCAGTTGTATTTCTTGAGAATTTGCTTCGCTTAGATGCGGTGCTATTTCTTGGAACACTGTATTTTTCCATAGATAGTCGTCTGATCCTAAAAAGTATATCCACTCTCCGCTTATCTTATCTAATGCCTTATTCCATGCATTATAAATTCCGTTATCAGGCTCTGATTTCCAGTAAGCAATTTTTTCATCGTTAGCCTTTAAAATCTCAATAGTACCATCTGTAGAGCCTCCATCAATGATGATTATTTCCTTATTTTTATATGACTGCTCAGATACGCTATCAATGCAGCGCTGCAAGGTCTTTGCACCATTATACACGGCTATTACAACAGAGATGAAAGGTTGTGAGATCATTGCGATTACCTACGATAAGATTTCTGAAAAAGGACAAATCTATTGATGGCTGAGTATTATATTATTTTGTACTTAAATACCATTCATAGGTCTGTGCTATTCCTTCTCTAAGCGATATGCTGAACCTCCATCCAAGCTCATTCAAACGGCTTACGTCCAGTAGTTTCTGGGGAGTGCCATCAGGTTTAGATGTATCATAAACAATTTCACCTTCATATCCAATGATATCTCCTATAATTTCTGCGAGTTCTTTGATTGTGATATCTTCACCAACTCCTATATTAATGAATTCATCGATGTTGAATGCATCATACTTTTCCATCAGGTAAATACAGGCAGCTGCCATATCATTCACATGAAGGAATTCACGTCTTGGTGATCCTGTACCCCAAATTATAACATTTTGTTTAGAATTTATCTTTGCTTCGTGAAACTTACGAATCAATGCGGGGAGAACATGGGAAGTTTGCAGATCAAAATTATCATTTGGGCCGTAGAGGTTTGTTGGCATCACAGACATAAAGTTGGTTCCGTACTGTTGGTTGTAATGCTTACATAATCTGATGCCAGCAATCTTGGCTATTGCATATGCTTCGTTTGTTTCTTCAAGTTCCCCAGTGAGGAGGTATTCTTCTTTCATGGGCTGTGGAGCGAATTTTGGGTAGATGCAAGATGAACCTAGGAAGAGAAGTTTTTTAGTGCCGTATTTGTAGGCAGCATGAATTACATTTGCCTCTATCATAAGGTTCTGGTAGATAAAATCTGCAGGATATGTGCTGTTTGCAAGTATCCCACCGACTTTTGCTGCAGCAAGGAAAACATATTCTGGTTTTTCCTCTTCAAAGAAACTGTCTACTTCCCGCTGATCTGTTAGATCAAGTTCGTTGTGAGTGCGGTATGTTAAATTTGAATAACCTTTTGATTCCAATATTTTTTTTATGGCTGAGCCTACCATGCCTCTATGGCCTGCGATGTAGATATTGGATGACAGTTTCATTGTAAATCTCCTATTTTAAAAGTAAATTTGTTCTCATTTATTTTCCGTTGAAATTCATTCTTCATATGTTTCTTTCGCACAAGCGACTTTCAACTTTTCTATAATATGTTTGTTATCATCCAAGAATGAATAAATCCAATTTTGAGCATTGGTCTGCACACAATTTCTATATACTTCGTTTTCAATCAATTCTTTTAATTTTTCAGCTGCTCTATCTAAAGAATTATCATCTAGTTTGCAATAAATACTTTCAGGTAAATCATTAGCAAATGAGTATTTTGCAGGTACTAAAGCTACTACACCATTGAAAATAAAAGATTTTATGACAGCTCCTTCTATAGAGGCAGACCATAAAGATGGGCATAAAATTACTTTTGAATTTGTGATGTATTCTTTCAATCCTGTTTCCCAACGCATATCTAAAAAAGTTACATTTTCGAGTCCATTTTCAAACGATTGCACATCAATAATTTTCTTGCATTTTTCATAGGGCGCTGGAATCAAAAATGAAAATTGATTTAATTTAGATGCAATATTGAGTGTATAAAGTAATCCCTTCGCTTCACTAACGGCCCCATGATATACAAAGTCAAAATTATATTTCTCGTCAATTTCTCTCTTATTTTTTAAATTTTTAGAATTTTCGATAAAATCACTAGCAAACATACCAATTTTCAAAACTCTAGTCTTTTCTCCGAAGTGCTTCTTTACTAAATCACCTTGTGAATAATTTTGAACCAAGAAAGTTATTTTGCTTGATGATTTTTGAAGCATTTTTAAAAAATGGACGTTAGTGCTTAATTTATATTTTTCGGGAAATGGTTTGCAGTTATTTAGTTTTGCGAATTCATAATTTCCGCCTATACATAAGGAGCAAGGTTGAAATGATTTTTCGATATGATTATATGATTTAACGCAAAAAAAACTACAATCCATTAAGTAGATAAAAACGTTGTTGTTCTCAACTATCTTAGTTACATTTTCCAATCCAATTGTTTGAGGATGAACCAATATAACATTTCTACTTTTTAATGAACCAATTTTATTTTTGAAGTGGAAATGATTAATTATTTTTGAATATGCATAGTTAAAACTTTGTTTAAATACTTCTAGATATGAAACTCTTCGAATTAGAGTCTCTAAATCAGATTCTGGATACTTTATGTTTGGATAAATTATACAAAAATTATTTTGATTTTGTTCTACAAGGTATGCCATTAATCTACCAACGCCTAATCTACTTGGAGGAATCCCTGCAACTATGTAATCTTTGTCCTTGTGTCGCATTATACTTCCTGCTGGGTAAATGGCTATTATAATTTTAGAGAACGAATGAAATCTTGAATTTTTTCAATCATGAACTTCAAATGTTTGTCAGTTAAGCCAGGATACAAGCCAATCCAAAAAGTATTATCCATAATTTGATCAGTATGTGCAAGATTTCCACAAATTCGATATTTGACACCTTCAAAACAGGGTTGTTTAATAATGTTTCCTGCGAACAACATTCTAGTTGCTATTTTGCTTCTTTCTAAGTAATTTACTATTTCCTCTCTGTTGAACCCAGCGTTTTCACGAACCGTCAACATAAACCCAAACCAACTCGGTTCAGCTTCAGGTTCTGTTTTTGGCAAAATGAAATAATCTTCAAATTTTGACAATCCTTCATAAAGTGTTCTATAATTATTTTTTCTTGTTTCAATGAAGGATGGTAATTTCTTAAGCTGCTCAACTCCTATCGCAGCTTGCATATCTGTTATTTTTAGATTGTAACCAATATGTGAATATATGTATTTGTGATCATATCCAAAAGGTAGATTACCTAACTGCCAGCTAAAACGTTTTTTGCAACTGTTGTCGCATCCTGATTCACACCAGCAGTCCCGTCCCCAGTCTCTGAATGATTCTATTAGTTTCTTAAGCTGAGTGTCATTAGTGACCAGCGCTCCACCTTCGCCCATGGTCATGTGATGAGGTGGATAAAAACTAAATGTGGCGATATGTCCAAAAGTGCCAGTGCATTGGTCATTATATTTGGAACCGAGTGCATCACAGTTGTCTTCTATTACCCAAAGATTGTACTTTTTTGCTATTTCCATCACTTTATTTAGGTCAAATGGATTCCCAAGTGTATGCGCAATAAAAATTGCTCTGGTTTTATCTGAGATGGCATCTTCTATCTTATCCGCTTGAATGTTGTAGGTTCCTATATTCACATCTACAAACACAGGAATTAGATTATTTTGAATAATTGGGTTAACTGTTGTAGGAAATGCTGCTGCCACAGTGATAACCTCATCACCAGGTTTCAAACGTTTTTCTTCAAGTTTTGGTGATGTCAATGCAGAAATTGCCAGAAGATTTGCTGAAGATCCGGAATTTGTCAATAGGCAATGTTTTACTCCTAGGAAATCAGCAAATTCGTTTTCAAATTGTTTAGCAAACCTGCCTGATGTGAGCCAGAAATCAAGTGCAGAATCAACAAGGGATACTATCTCTTTTTCATCATATACTCGACCTGAATAAGGAATGTATGATTCACCGGGAACGAAATCACTTTGTTCCTCCTTCCTTAACAAATATAAATCCTTTACTTTTTGGAAGATATCATCCCTCAGGCTTTTTTCGTCCATGTCATTACCCTCTATTGTTCTTGTTAATTAATGGATAAAAGCAACTTTCATTGTCCATTGAAGAACTGTTCATACCATTCAATTGTTCCAACAAGTGCTTCATCTAGTGAATATTTAGGAGTCCAGTTCAACAATTTTCTTGCTTTTTTTGCTGATAAATATTGGTGCTTAATTTCATTATTTGCTTGATTAAGAACCAAAGGCTCAAGATCAGGATGTTTCATAACTTTAAGTATTTGATTTACTAATTCCATGACAGTGATTTGAAGTTCATTACTGAAATTGAATGCTTCACCATCAAGTGCACCCTCAGATTCCAGCATTTTTTCAGCAAGAAGCATATAAGCAAGTGCACCATCTTTTATATAGAAATAATCTCGAATATTTGTCCCATCGCTTCTGATAACCGGTCTTTCGCCATTTAGTACTGATCTTATAGTCCCTGGTACGATTCGATTAAAATTTAAATCACCTGGGCCATAAAAATTACCACATCTTGTTATGCAAACTGGGAGGTCATATGTATTGTAGTATGTGGTAGCTATCAGATCAGCACAACTTTTTGATACATCATATGGATGTTGGCCCTGCAAAGGAGTATTTTCGTCGTATGGCAATGTTTTTTGGTCTCCATATGCTTTATCAGATGAAGCCACAATTATAGCTTTTGGCAAACCAACACTTCTACATGCTTCTAAGATATTATAGGTTCCAATAATATTTGATTGGAAAGTTGATAAAGGATTCTGGTTGGCTACTTTTACAATTGTTTGTGCACCCAAATGGAATACGGTTTCTATTTCATATTCATTTATGATCCTTTCCAGTTTATTTAAGTCTTCAAGGTCACCGTGTACTACATTTAATTTATTGGAAATGTCTTTGAAATCTCCAGTATTGCTCCACAAAATCGATTTTGGGACAGTGTCTCTTACAAGTCCAACTACATTGGCACCTTCATCAATTAGATATTTAGTTAGCCATGACCCGAGCAAACCAGTGCATCCGGTGACAAAAACGTTTCGATGTTTCCAAGAAAAATTCATGTTAAAAATTCCTGTAATCATTTAAGATAATGATTTAAATCTGGCAGATTTTGATTATACCAATTAATAGTATGTTCAAGTCCTTTTTCAATCGATGTTTTAGGCTCCCATCCCAACAAAGATTTTGCCTTGTTAACATTTGCCACTAAATACATCATTTCATTAGGTCTATATGGCAGAGCTCCAAATTGCAGTAACCCATCACTAGCTCCAAGATGGTTTGAGATCATGAATGCAAATTTTTTCATTGTAATTCCTTTACCGGAACCAATGTTTATTATTTCTGTTTTATTAGTCAGTGGAACAGTAGAGGCTAGTATGTATGCATCAATTAAATCATCGATGTAAATGTAATCTCTTATTTGTTCACCGGGTGTCATTTGCATAGGATGTCCATTTTTTAATTTATCTATTGCTTGAGGGACAAATCTATGCAAACCTTCGTATTCACCGAAAACTCCGAATGGACGTAGGGTTATTAGTTTTTCAGATTGCATACCTTTAGCCATGTTTGATAATAAGTACACTGAACTAGCTTTAGTTGCTCCGTACACACTTGTTGGATCAAGGCAATCATATTCAGAAATTGGCTTGTTTTTTTGGCCGTACTCAAAACAACTTCCAGTATGAATAAATCGATGTCCATTGTTTGCAAGAAAAGCTTCAAACAAATTGGCACTATTAATTATATTTGTGTTGATAATTTGCTGCATATCCTGTTGGCGATAATCGACCCCATATGCTGCAAGATTAAATATTATTTCGGGTTTGATTTGTTGAATTATTGAATTTAAGGCATCAAAGTCGCTCAAATCAATTTTATGAATGGTGAAATTACTCTTGAATTCTCTGATTCTCCACAAAGAACTATTTTGTCTGATAGCTATATGGACATCGCATCCCTCTTTTATTAAGCGCTTTAATAAATGGGATCCAATAAATCCTGTAGCTCCTGTTAGAAATATAGTCCTGTCAGTAAGATCATAGGGGGCGAATTTGGCCATAATCTATCAATTACTCGAAATTATCCCAAAATGCTTTTCCAGACGACCACAATCCATTCAGGTATTCCATATCTCTTATTGTATCCATGCACACCCAATTTCTTGAATGTTTGTATACCATCAGCTGGCCTTCCTCAGCCAATCTGTCCAATACCCCAATCTCAAGGTCACATGAGTCGTCAGTAGTTAAATAATCGAATAGTTTCCTATTGAATACAAAAAAACCACCATTTATCAGTCCTTCTGTGGTCTGAGGCTTTTCGCTAAATTCAATTACTCTATCCTTCTGCACTGATAACGTCCCAAAACGAGATGGAGGCATGACGCCTGTTAATGTAGCTACTTTCCCATGATTTTTGTGAAAATCAACTAAATCATTGATGTCAATATCTGCGACTCCATCTCCATAAGTAACCATGAAGAGGTCAGAATCGACATAATGTTCAATCTTCTTTAGCCGCCCACCTTTTAGAGTTTTTTCTCCAGTATTTGCTAATGTGACTTTCCAACCAACTTCATCATGAGAATCATGGATATCGACTTTATTGTGTCTTCCGAGTTCAAGAGTAAAATCATTGTTGAGAATCTCGTAATTGTAAAAGTACTCTTTAATCATCTCGCCTTTGTAGCCAAGGCATAAGACAAAATCTTTGTATCCGTAATAGCTGTATCGTTTCATTATATGCCAGAGAATGGGCTTTGTGCCGATTTTTACCATCGGTTTTGGTCGATACTCAGTTTCTTCTTTTAATCGGGTTCCAAGACCGCCGCAGAGAATTACAACTTTCATTTTAATCGCTTTTGTTGATGTTTATTATAACATATCTAACTACATTCCAATAATTCTGTCCGAAATTGGTTTGAAGTTGATTTTTTATACTTATCTAGATGCTACAATAATAGCTTTCTTAAATTAAATATATTTGGTAAGGGAATTTATCACTTTGAAGTAGGTGTGATAAGAGTGGTATAACATTTGCTTAAACAAAGTTCCTGTATGAAAATTGTAGTATTCTTTTACGATTCTTTCATGGGGTATGATACTTTCTGGAAAAGATATTTTACGTGGTTTTTGATTCTGGATTTGTACATTATATTTTTCATCAGTACGACAATGAGTTCCACTACCATCATGGCCTATATTTGTTATTCGAGATCTTACAGGACTAATAGACAGTCCGTCATTCATTATTATGTTAACAGCCCAAAAAACAGCCCATGAGTTCAGTTTACCATTGACTTGCCTTTTCAGCATGGGGTATAGGTCTAAGCCTGCTCTGTCTATTTTCTTCTTTATCACACTTGAATCTTCTATAATATCCAACATATGTGGGTCTCTGGAATAATTTTTCCAGGCCCTTTTCCAGGTACCCCATCCCCATGATGAAAAGCGATAAGAAAAAAATATATCGTAAGGATAGTCCTCAGGTATTTCTATTGGAGGGCAATATGCACTAACGTTCATAACTCTTTCATTTGATTCATAGTTAGAAAGACATGTGTTCATGAAATGAATGAAATCAGAAGATGAAACACAATCGTCTTCAAGGACAACTATTCGGTCATGTTCCCGGAATATATAATTTATTCCATCAACAAGTGATTGTGCCAGGCCTTTATTGTGTTTGCTTTCGATGATTTTTGCGTTTTCAAGTTCATAGGAGTGAATCAATTCACGAGTAGCTTGAACGGAATCTATGTCTTTTTCACTTTTTGCTCCATCGCAAAAGATGTAAAGTGAACTGTCCGCAAACTCTGAATTATTTACTAAACTTTCAAGAGTCTTTCTAGAATGTTCTGGTCGGTTATATATAAATAAGGCTATTGGAGTATGATTCATTGTGATTTCCTGTTAATCATTGTATGTTATTCTTGATCAATTGACGCTTTAAAAATTTAACTAAAAATAAATCCTTTTCTTATTTTCTAATAAAAGCAAATTGAAACAGTAATTAGAACAAATTTCCTTTGAAGGCTTAAATCGTTGGAAGGAATAAAGAAGACTCCAAAAAGAAGAGAATTTATTTTATGGCATCAATTATCAAAGAGGTATAATTCAAATCCCCATTTTTGTTTCTAGGATCATTGTCTTTTGATCGGTGAATATGCCCTCGATCATCAGTCAACTTTACAAAATTAAATCGTCCATTTTCGTCCCAATATTCTATCAATTCGGCTTTAAACCCCACTTCATTTAACAAATTACTTAATGTTTCATAATTATATAACAATTTGTGATCATCACTTCCACAACCGTACCCGCCTGGTTTCACATATTCAATATAGTCAATATTTGGATTGTAACCATCAGGAACAGCTATCCTCAAACATCCTCCCTCTTTTAAATATGTATGGCAATAATTAAATATTTTTAAACATTCCTTTTCGGTGAAATGTTCAAAAACGTGTTCTGATAAGATATTATCAACGGAATTCTTATTGAAGTAATATGCCCAATCGTCGCCAGACATAATATTCAGATTTTTTTTATCAGTAGATATCCAGCCACTATATTTTCTTCTTCCACTTCCTATTATTAATTTGATATTGTTAGGAGGAAACGAATTTAACTTTACTTTCAAGATTAATTTTCTCACGTTCATAATTCACCACATGCATTCGTATAGATATATATTAATATCATAATAGAAAACTTCTATTATATATATATATATCATTTTAATAATACATAGCCAATGTTGCGTAAAGAGTTGATGAAAAAGAAATAGGTACCATAGATTAAATTAAAATTTAAAAATGAAAAATGAAATAAATCTTTCAAATTAGAAGACGATCTCCTTCCAAATAAAGCTGATAATAAAGAATTTAATAAATTATCTCTATTCAATTTATTTGGCATATTTATTCCTGTATATACAATTGAGTTACCAGAAACAAAAGCATTATAGCCTCTTTTTTTAGAACGATATATCAATTCATAATCTGCCCAGTAATGTGGAAGTACTTTTTCATCATAAAGGCCAATGTCCATAAATATTTTTGCAGGGATCAAAGTACCCCTTCCAGCCAACAGATCACTTGGAAGCAGACAATCTTTCAGATCTTCAACATTACTAAACGTGTTAGCATACTCAAATTTTGCAATGAGCTTGTTTAAAATAATATTTGCATATAGTACCTTTGAGCTGTTGGAATCAACACATAATGACCCGATCATTACATTTTCATTATGATTCCAATCTGAAATCAAATTAGATAAATAATTTTTATCAATAGTAACATCATCATTAATCACCAAAATAGGTGTTTGTGGACTGACGTTTTTGTTTTCTAATACATGCCTTATACCTTTGTTAATAGCACCCGACCACCATAGGTCTGGAGATGCGAACACTATTTCTATGTTGTTATCTGGAATTTGTGGGATCTTCTTTTTCCCGTGGTCAACTATGATTAAATTGTAATTTTCATACGTTTGCTGTCTCAATTGTTCCACTAACTTTGAAATATCATCTTCTCTTTCAAATACAGGTACCACAATCCAAATCAATGGTTGATTTTGCATTTATTACACATCAATTCTTTTTATGAGGTTAGATTTAGATTATTTTCTTAAACCAACTTCTAAATTTCAAAATTAAATTGTTCAATTTCAAGATTTAGTATTTTCCTAGGAATATAACCACTCTGGAGACATTATGAACACTTATATCTGTGTTTCCCATACCCTTATTCAATAATTTCTCATCATTAATAGATTTCAGCTCTATCAAGATTAACTTTATGATTTTCGGAACACAACAACATAACTTTCTCCTATTTTGAAGAAGTCCAAGAGTCTTGCGATTGGTGCCATTAGTTTTAATCGGTCTATTATACTTGTAGTTGTGAATATTAATCTCAATCCTAAGTTATTTCTATATAGGTGTGACCAAAAAACTGAAGCTTTTTTCTGTTCTGGATAATATAATAAATGATTAATTTGATATATTATCCAAGATGTAGGCGTTATTATTTTTATGGATTCTATTTCAAATCCACATTTATGAGCCAACATTGTTATGCTGTCTTTTGTAAAATGTTGCTGATGATACGGTATGTGCCAATTAATCCATTTTCGCTTGAAAATTTTGGCCATGATTGATTCAGAATTGGGGACACTAAAAATCAGATGACCATTTGGTTTCAAAATGTCATGGACATCTTTTATTGTTTCAACCGGGTTTATCATGTGCTCAAGTACTTGTGACATTGTGACACAATCAAAATTTTCAGTAGAATAATCAGAAGATTTAAAAAGTCCCACTCTTATGTTCAAATCATATTTTTCGGCCATTTTCAACACATTTTCGTCAGCTTCGATACCGTAGGCTTCACACTGATTATGTTTTAAATAGAATAATGATTCTCCGAAACCACATCCAATATCCAAGCAACGTGATTTTGAAGGTACACTGTAATGACAAGATGTTCCTTTTCCTTCAAGGAAAATTTTACGTTTTGATGCAATTATTGTTTTTGTGTTCATTTCAGCAGGCATTTCTTTTCGTGGATAATATTCTGTATATAATGTGGATATTTCTTTTGGAGTTAGTTCTGGGGATACAATTGCATGCCCACATGAGTCACATTTCAGTAAAGAATATGTTTGAGGAAAGCCATATCGGTCATCATAGATGTCTTCATAAAATAGTTCTGTCTTTTTAGAACATATTTGGCACACATTGTTGATCATAGGGCATCATCCAATATAGTTTAGGATAACTTTGATTATTTTTAATGTTATTGTTTCATCCAGTCTTTAAGTATATCATATTGATTTTTTTTTAATATTGTTTTTAAAATACCTGCTGTAAATATTTTTAATTTACGCATAATCCAGTAAAGGGGATAAGTCAATAAAAAATAACTGAACCAAATGAAAGATTTAGGATATTTCAATGAATAATATATATATTTCAGTAAGTTATTCGAATTGTAGCATACTGGAATATAATGGGTATATGCCCAATCGAAAAGAAACTTTTTGATGAATTTGTATCTATATTTCTCTTCAACAATTTCTACAAGATCTAAATATGAAACCCATGCTCTGAAATAGGATGAGCTATATGTAATCTCTCCAAAATGCCATTTTACAACATCATCTATTATTTTTATCAATATACTGTTTTGGTCTGATATCTGATTTAAAAACATAGCAGTGTGTGGGAAAAGATTACTGCAAAATAAGTATCCTATGTGGGTACTTTCATTGATTTTTGATTTATTATATACATTTGATGAGATTAACCCTGTCATTGAAAGTCCTGAAAACAAAGTAAAAAATTCTTTTTTAGTTGTCACGCTATCAATGCTTTTTATATTTTTTTCACCTTTTATATTTGAACGGAGATATATAAGATCACAATCATAATCAAGAGAGTCTGTAATTTTCTCAACAGAATCTGGAAAAACATCATCATCATCTGATAGTATCCAAACAAAATCTCCAAACTTTTCATCAAAAGCATGAAGGATATTTCCAGCAATTCCTTTATTGCTGTTTCGACGTATTGTATCTACTTTAGAACTATCCACGAAATCATTCAATTCTAAATAACGGTTATCAGTTGAGCAATTATCACTGATTACTAATCTTGTTCGCACACCATCGACTTGTGGTGACAGCACTTTGATCTTTTTAAGTAATAATTCAAAGCGGTTGAAAGAAGGGATATATATTAGCAATGAAGGCTGGCCCAAGTTTGATTTTTTGTAATCAGATGCCGAATTCATTATTCAACCTACTCGACTGTTATTTTTGATTAAACTTGTACTCTTTCAAATTCCTATTCAATGTCAAAAACGCATTCTAGTTCTGTGAACATTCTTTCAATTGAATGATCATTTAGAGTCTTTTCTTGTCCAGCTTTGGCCACGCTTTCAATGCATTCATCAAACTCAAGAGATTTTTTGATACTACTTAACAGATCTTCTTTCGAAATATAAGTGAGAACCTCTTTTCCGGGTTCAAACAAATCATTTATATTTTCAGAATACTCTGTTAATAAACATGTTCCAACGCCTGTAGTTTCAAACATTCTCATGTTTCCTGCATGGTCACCTGCTACATCAATATGTATATTTAATGTTATGTGCGAGGCTGCAAGAGTCCGGTACATTTTCATGCCAAATACCGGGCCTTGATACACTTTTTTTATAGTTTCAATATGACGTTGGTAATCATTATGTTTCTGACTTGTTTGCAGATATGTATCTCTAAAAATATGAATTCCTTTACGAATATTCTGTAAACTGGAAACATATTTCCCTACTTGCTTTATTATTTCATCTTTTCTGATTTTTGGTGTTTCACCTACGTTTCCAAAAAATTTTAGGTCAATCCCGTTTTCTATAAGATAAGCTAATGTTTCTGCGCGCTTTAGATGATTTGCTGTAATACTTCCAACAAACGTGACATCGTATTTCTTTTCAACATTTCCAATCTTTTTTAATATCTCTGAATCAAATCCAGGTTTTACAACAACTACCTCGTTGAACAGATGTTGTTTGTCTTTTAGCATCTCTGGATGGCTGGTAACCAAAACTTCCAATCCCGATAAATCCAAATTATCGGGTGTAGCACAACTTACCCACGTTATTACCTTTTTACAATGAGCTGAAGCATCTTTTATGAAATCCCCGAAATAATCAAAAATTGCAGTAATCCAGAGAATATCTGGTTTGAATCTTTTGATTTGTTCCATTGCAATTTCTTTTTCCCACCCACTATCTGAGTAAGACTCAAAATTGTTTTCTCTAGCCCATTGTTTTTGCATGGATTCTGCATTCACAATGATAAATTCGGTTTCAATCCCCTGATTATTCATGTATCTGCTCAAGTCTCCGGGCCAGCCGAAATGGTCATTCAGCATCGCATTTCGATGTTCTTGGAATGGCAAATCGACAACATATGGATATTTTTCATAAAAATATGAAAGATATTGTGGATAATATTTCCACAGCATTAAAACTTTCATTGCTTAAAAAACTCCTTGATCTTATCAACTACATAATACACAGATGTGGTGGACAATTCAGGGTACATAGGCAAAGACAAAATCTCATTTTGATACTGATATGCTACGGGAAAATCTTCTGAATGATGACCTAAATACTTATAAGCCTGCATAAATGGTAGGGCTACAGGGTAGTGAATTGCGGTGGAAATTCCATTTCCTTCAAGATAGGTCTGCAGTTTATCTCTTTTGTTTGTACGAATTGAATAAACATGAAAAATATGAGTGGCGTTGGGTCTTATTTTTGGAACAGTTATTTCTTCAACGTCGGACAATAGTTCATTATATAAAAGTGCATTATGATATCTTTTTTCATTCCATTCATCTATATAAGGTAATTTCACAGAAAGAATTGCAGCCTGCAACCCATCCATCCTGCTGTTTATCCCTTCTATTTGGTGTTTATGCTTTTTTAGGGACCCATGGTTTGCAAACATTCGCATTTTGTCTGCAAGCTCCCCATTATTCGTGATAATTGCACCTGCGTCGCCATATGCTCCTAGATTTTTTCCGGGGTAGAAACTGAATGTACCAGCTATACCAAATGTCCCGACTTTCTGATTTTTGTAGGATGCAAAGTGTGCCTGAGCACAATCTTCTATTAGATAAAAACTATGTTTGTCACAAATATCTTTGATAGTATCAATTTCTGCAGGTTGCCCATAGAGGTGAACGAGAATTATGGCTTTTGTTTTAGATGTAATCTTTTCTTCAATTTTTGAAACATCAATTGTGAAATAATCAGGTTCAATATCAACAAAGACAACTTTTGCACCTGCTTGTGTGATTGTCTCAGAAGTTGATATCCAGCTATTAGCAACAGTGATTACTTCATCACCTAATCCTATTCCAAGCGCCTTCAAGGTTATGTAGATTGCATCTGTACCATTTGCAACACTTATACAATGGTTTACACCGTATTTTTCAGCATAAGCATTTTCGAAATCTGTAACATACTTTCCTCTGACAAAAGCTGTATCTTCAATGACAGATTCTATGGCGTTGTTTATTTCAGGCTTGATAGATAGGTATTGCCTCTTTAGGTCAACAAATGGTACAATCATAATTTTTCAACTCACAATCATAACTTTTTTTCGCAAATGGCCATTATACTTGAACAATAATCTGGCAAGTCTTTTCCAATTTCGTAAAGTGCGTCGCATATTTCTATATCCCATGATTCCATTTGCCTATGGGATAATGGCTTGAGCAGAATACCCTCTACCGATGAAACACAAAAAGATGCTGACTCTAAATCAGCAACAAGTTTATCTCTATCATAAATTCGTTGATGACCTTTTTCTATATCAGCCTCAGTGAGTTCATAAAAATCGGTAATCATTCCCAGATGCTTTCCGATTCTTTTGTGCAATCCTTTGGCATTCGGTACCGTAATAATGATTCTTCCTTCGGATGCGAGCATACTTTTAACTTTTCCTAAAAAATCATCCACAGTTTCAATATGTTCGAGGACATTTGTCACAATAATTGTATCAAATTTGTCTTCTGGATTGAAGTCTTCAAACAGATTCTGAATATAGTTTATGTTAGGTAATGCATTAATTTCCTTGGCCTTTTGAATTTTTTTAGGGGATCCGTCAATTCCGGTCACACAATCAAAATACTTAGAGAATGCCCTGCACAAAAATCCAACTCCACAGCCTACATCCAGCAATGCCTTGCCTTTCAAATGTGGTTTAATTGATTGAACTTTATATCGCAGCAAAATATTTTCAAAGCCGACTTCTTCGCTGTAAAATTTATATATACTATCAAGATTCTCTGTTTCAGAAATTGAGTGAGTATTCACAGATATGTCTCCTTTAAGTGAACTGCTAAATCAGATGGATTATCTACTAAAATCTCTGGTTTCAATGGGGACAATAATTTTTTATCACGGATACCAAATGTTACTCCTACAGTTTTCATTCCCAATTGTTTGCCAGCAACTATATCAGTTTCAGTATCACCGACAAATACACATTCTTGTATATCAATACTTTTTGATAGGTCGAGTGCTTTTATTGCATCGACTTTTATTTTCCATCTATCTTTTGAAATTCCTGTCGATGGACGTGAGATTATAGATTTGAACCATGTATCAATATTTAAATCTCTTAATTGCCAATTGACCATTTCAGGCTCAGTACGCAAGGTTACGAGAATGGCTGGAAATTCATTGAATAATGAATCATATGTTTTCCTCAATTCAGTCCACACACAATCATAGGCAAGCATTTCTTTTTTTTCTATAAGTTCATTGCGTCGGGTTTTATATTCTGCAAGTAAGTGTTCAGAATCAGTTTTAGACAATATTTCGTAATCAGGAACTCTTAGACGTTTAAACTTCCAATAATCATCCTTAGGCAGAGCTGTGCAATTCAATTCCTGCAAACTATATGAATATGCTTGGTAATACTTTTCGGAAACATCTAATATAGGTCCATCAAGGTCGAAAAAGAACATCATTTTTTTACCCTGTAGTATAATGTATTTTATTCCAGTATTCTAAGTTGTTAACTGCCCATATCATCTCATTTCTAATACCTTGCTCAAGTGCTGTCTTTGGTTTCCATCCCAGTTCTTTATACGCCTTTTCGATATCTAAAAGCATAACATTAAGTTCTGCAGTATTGCGTTTTTTATCTGGAACTAACTTAGAATAGTCTCCCTCCTTAGTCTCCTCAAAAATAATAGTAGGCCTATATTCTAAAACGTCTTCTGCGACATCCGCAACTAAGTTAGCCAAATCGATAATTGTAGTAGAAGTGCCTGTTCCGACATTATATGATTGTCCATTAGCAGCTTCGTTTTCTATGCAAAGATTATGCAGTTTTACGACATCTTTGACATAAACAAAATCTCTTATTTGCTTCCCATCACCAAAGACAACAAGTGGTTTATTTTGAATAGCACGCTTGATGAAAATTGTTAAGACTCTTCTGTACCATTCTCTTTCACCATAAGCTATTGCATATCTTAAATTAACAACACCTAAGTTTTTATACTTGCTGTAGATGGTTCCATATCTCTCCGCAGCAAGTTTGCTAACCCCATATTCCCAATTAGGCATTGGTAAATAATCCTCGGCAGTTCTTGATATAGTTTGTCCATAAATACAAGCCGAAGATGCATTAATTACTTTTCTCACTTCATTTACCTTGGCGGCTTTTAAAACATTCAATGTTCCAATTGTATTAATATTCAAATCTTGAATTGGATTATCTGCTCCTAGAAATATTTCTAATTGGGCTGCTTGGTGAGATACAACATCGTGCTCTTTCATTTCATTTTTAAGTAATTCAAAATCAAGAATGCTTCCTTCCACAATATTTATCTCGTTTTTTATATGGGCTAAATTATCTAACTTACCAAATGAGAAATCATCATAAACTGTAACTTCTGCACCTAAGGCAACTAGTTCTTCAACGATGTGTGACCCGATAAACCCTGCTCCGCCTGTTACAAAAACTTTAGATTCTTTAATCTTCATGTAAATCCTCAACTATTATTTCTTCCCAATACCTTGTCATTGCAATATTTGGTTTGTGTACAAGTTCTGATTTGTCGATATTAAATCCCAGCATTAACTTTAGTGCTGCAAGTGGGAGGTTTGCTCCAGCTTTAACTGTCAGCATGAGTCCACCAGCAGCATACCTTGGATTTATTTCTATGAAATAGAACTCTTCTTCTCTTTCAATAAATTGAATGTTGCAAACACCAACCACTCCGAAAGACTTGCAAATACTATTGACATAATCATCCAATCTATCATTATTTATCGTAATACCTTTGACAGATTGACCCGATTTTGTTGAGATTCTCTTTCGTGGGCCTGAAAAAAGGACATCTGAGTCATTACTACATAATACATCAATTGTATATTCATCTCCACTTACATATTCTTGATAAATTCTTTTTTCAGTTGAATTAAGCAAATAATGCAGTTTTAGATAATTGTCCACATAAGTAGCACCTTCACTGCTGCTTCCTTCCAATGGCTTAGAAAAAAGAGGCAAGTTGAATTTATTTGGATTTAATATGATTTTTGGGACAGGTATCCCCAATTCTTCAACTTTCATAGAAGCGCTCATTTTATCGTTACATAAATCAATAACATCTGGGGATGATAATAGCACTTTAACTCCCAATCGATTGAAATCATCTTTGGCTCTGGATATTATTGCCAGTTCCTTGGAATAACAAGGATATAGTACACTTACATTGTGTTTTTCGCAAATTTCGTATATGAAATTCAAGTATTCTTCAGTTTTTGAAATTGGAGGGGATATATATGAATGATCTGCAAGATGTAATCCTGGTGCAAGCTCATCAAGATCAGTAGCTATTATTGATATTTTGAATTCGTTTTGTAGTTTTAATGACTTTATAATATTTATTGCAGATGAAACGCCAGCACTTGTCACAAGCACAATTATTTCATCCATGGTATCATAATTCCTTCGCCAAAATTGTTACTACTTTATGCGCATGCTCGGCTCCTGTCAAGCACTCATTTCCAGTTAAAATACAATCAATAAAGTGTTCCATCTCTATTTTCAGTGGTTCTTCAAATTGTACCTTGGGCAAATGAACATCCCCGGATCGATGGTTGAATTGAACTATGCTGGAACTATCAAAGTCCATATTTTCCCCCAATATGGCCATGCGGTCTATACCTTTATCATAAATGGCAATTTTATTATCTGCAATATCATCATAAATTACCATCTTCTTTGATCCTACAACTGTTATTTTTCTCACTTTATGCGGATCCAACCAGCTAACATGTATGTGTGCCATGACTTTATTGGGATAGATTATATTTAAAAACACTACATCATCAATTCCTTTTTGTACATAGTCCATACCCTGCTTTTTAGTAGATAAAGGTGTAGGGTCTCCAAGTAAATATTGTATAATACTCACATCATGTGGAGCAAAGTTCCATAAAGCATCCACATCCGGACGTATACGCCCCAGATTCAGGCGTTGGCTGTATATGTAACGAATCTCTCCTAATTCTCCAGAATCAATCAATTTTTTGAGGTAACGAACGGCAGCATTATACAAGAAAGTATGACCCACCATGGCTACAAGATTGTTCTTTTTAGCAAGAATACCAATCTCTTCAACTTCTTCTGGTGTCTTTGCCATTGGTTTTTCCACAAAAACATGTTTTCCAGATTCAAGAGCTCTAGTGGTAAGGTCAAAATGAGTTGCTACTGGAGTAGCAATGACGACTGCATCAATTTGAGAGTCTTTGAATACGGATTCAACATCATCTGTTACATCAACAGTTGGGTAAAGAGAAGTAACAAATTCTTGTCTCTCTGCTGAAAGTTCAACTACGGTTTTTACCGTACAATCGTCATTTGAAATTAGATTTCGGAGGATATTTGGTCCCCAATAGCCTACACCAATTTGAGCGATGTTAATCAATTGAATCATTCCTTTTGTTCATTAGTATATGCATGTTAAGATATGGCCAAAACTTTATATTTTAAAATATATCCTCTATATATCTAACTTCTTTTTAAGACTACAACCAGTCTGGCCATGGCAGATTCATCTGAATCACAATTCCTTTTAAATCTTCATAAATCTTCCTATCCAACTTCAATATTGACAATCCATAAACTGCTCCCCCAATTACGACTGCTCCCAATGTTAGCCAAACATTGGACAATGGTACAATCAAACGGTATGCGCCAACAATCATCCCCATAACAATAGTAGCTTTAAAAATATTTAGCAAATTGCTGTGTTCTAATCGAAGTGTGATAATATTAGCTAGAACACGTCTTGCCAGAAAAGCATTCAAGCTCATTGTCACAAGGGTAGCAATCGCAGCTCCTTGAATACCTATTATAGGAATTAAAGTTGCATTTAGTACAACATTAGCTGCAACCGCCACAATTGTGATCTTAAATAATTCTTTTAATCGATTCATTGCGCTTAAAAATGTGGTGAAAAAATACTGAAAAACATTTATAATTTGCACTCCAAATAAAATCATGAGCGTTTCATAGTTAACAAAGTCTGCACCATAGAAAAAATAGAGTAGTTTATCTCCCAGCAAAGCTCCACCCATGAACAATGGTAGTGCTAATATAAGTGAATATGTTAATGCGCGGGAAAGTGACTCTTCTATAAGCCTTGTTTCTCCAATTTTATCCCATCTGCTAACCTTCGGCCATAATGAAGAGCGAAGCGCAGTTGTTGTAAATGCTGCAAGTGCTGTAAACTGGAATATTACTCTATATACGCCCACATCGGCATTTTTCAGAAAATATCCAATCATCACTGAATCGGAATTCATGAATACTAAGCTTCCCCCTGAGATGAGAAATGACCATAATGAAAACGAAGATAAACTTTTTAGATGTCTCCACCCAAAACGCGTGAAATGCAGATCAAAAAAATGCATCTGTACTATAGAACCAACGATGTTTCCCAAAACAAAGCCGCCGGCCAGTCCAGCAACCCCGTAGCCAAGAAAAACAGCAACTACCTGAATAAGAATCCGTGATATATTATTAATGAAATTTGCAGTTGCATTTATGCCTACTTTTCCGCATCCTACAGTGCCGTTTGAAACTGCTCCATGTAGAATTGACACAACTAATGCTATCAATAACCAAGCAAAGGTTCCTGATTCGTTAAGGTCTATAAAGTAACTGCGAAATGAAATCAGTGCCAGCATAACTAATGTTACGAATAAAATGCGCAGAACAATATATGCACTAAAATAAGTGTCTTGTTCTTCTCCTTCGCTGATGCGTTTGACTGCTGCTCCTCCTAAACCACCATCAGTAACCAATCCGATAATACTTAAATATGCAAGAAACAGGAAGTATCCTCCCAAAATGCCTGCTCCAACTGTATGCGCAAAGTACATCGTACTAAAAAAACCAATAAATGTAAGTATGATTTGCCAGATAAACGACACGATACTCTGACGTTGAATCGGATTTATACTCATTATCCGGGAAATAAAAGTTTTAAATTTGGACATGATTATGTGCTATCGTTAATACACATCATATATGCAAGATATTTTTAATTAATTAAGTATCTTGTAAAGTGAGGTTGTCATAGTTTACCTAAATCTTCCATGATCATCATATTTACCAATTCCTTAAGTCCAACTTTTGCTTCCCATCCCAACTTCTCTTTAGCTTTGTTAGGGTCTCCAATAAGAAGCTCCACCTCAGTTGGCCTGTAATAGCGCGGATCAACCTCAATCAAAACTTTTCCGTTCGCACTGTTCATACCAACCTCATCCACGCCTTCACCTTTCCACTCAATCTCAATTCCAACTTCTCTGAAAGCAAGCTCCACAAACTCCCTCACAGAATGTGTTTCACCTGTAGCGATCACATAATCATCCGGCTCATCCTGCTGCAGCATCAACCACATGGCTTGCACATAATCTCCTGCAAATCCCCAGTCCCTCTTAGCATCAAGATTACCTAGATATAATTTGTCTTGAAGTCCTTTTTTGATATTGGCCACAGCCATTGTGATTTTTCTAGTTACAAAAGTCTCTCCTCGAATCGGAGATTCATGATTGAAAAGAATACCATTGCAAGCGTACATGTTATACGCCTCACGATAGTTCACTGTGATCCAATATGCATATAACTTTGCTGCAGCATAGGGGCTTCTTGGGTAGAATGGAGTTGTTTCACTTTGAGGTATTTCCTGAACCTTGCCATAGAGTTCACTTGTTGAAGCCTGATAGAATTTTGTCTTTTTCTCCATACCAAGAATGCGTATGGCTTCTAAAATTCGTAGTGTTCCAAGTGCATCAGAATTTGCGGTGTATTCAGGTGTTTCGAATGAGACCTGAACGTGGCTCTGAGCGGCAAGGTTGTATATCTCATCAGGTTGAACTTCTTGTATAATCCTTATCAGATTAGTAGAATCGGTTAAGTCACCGTAATGCATGAAGAAATTTACATTTCTTTCATGTGGATCTTTATAAAGATGGTCTATACGTGCAGTATTAAAAGATGAAGACCTCCGCTTAATACCGTGTACAATGTATTCTTTGTTCAATAGGAATTCTGCGAGGTAAGCACCATCTTGTCCTGTAATTCCTGTGATAAGAGCTATTTTAGGCATTTTCTTTTTTCCTGCTTATATTTGTGATAAATATTTTTTATCCTAAATCATAATTGGTACCGATTATTATTGAATGATATTTATACAAACATGGAAATGTATTTATTTAACTCTTCCATACTCATCATCAAACCTGACAATATCATCCTCTTCCACATATTCGCCCAGTTGCACCTCAATGATCTCAAGGGGGAACTTCCCGGGATTTGAAAGCCTGTGCTTCACACCTGCCCTGATGAATGTACTTTCTCCCTGTCTCAAGAAGTATTTTTCACCATCATTCTCCACACGTGCCATCCCCTTGACAACGACCCAGTGCTCGCTTCTGTGGTGATGGAGTTGCAAGCTTAGTTTTTTGCCTGGGAGGACCGATATATTCTTTATCTTATGTCTTTCAGAGTTCTCTAATAATGAGTATGAACCCCATGGACGATAGACGGTTTCATGGATATTGATTCTGTCATCATTTCTTTTTTTGAGGATATTGACGACATTTTTTACCTTCTCGCTGCTCTCTCGAGGACATACCAGCAGAGCATCTGTTGTATCGACAACTACCATATCGTTTATGTCTATCAGTGAAACCAGCTTGTTATCCTTTGAATATACGAAGTTATTCTCAGAGTCAACAAATATGTCCTCACAGGAAATCGCGCAACTGTTCGTTGTGTCTTTTTCCGATTCAGAATAAAGTGCATCGAAGTTCCCAAGATCACTCCATTTGCATCCAAGTTCGACAACAGCTACCTTCGTTGATTTCTCCATAATTCCATAATCTATGGAAATATTGGGCATTTTCTTGAATGCTTCCTGAATACTCTCCGAATTCTCAAAAGCACCCCATACATCAGGAGCCAGTTCCTGCACTTCACTCAGAAAAACACTGGTATCCAAAAGGAACATTCCGCTATTCCAGAGACATCCTTCAGAGATGAACCTTTCAGCATCCTCATAGCAGGGCTTTTCCCTAAACTCCATGACTTGCTTTCCGATGTCTATCTCGTCACCGGGCTTAATGTACCCGTAGCCTGTATGGGGGTATACTGGCACTATCCCAAAGGTCACAAGATAACCGGATGTAAGTGCTTGAGCACTTGATATTGTTTTCATAGCATGGCTGTCCAGTACATGGTCTGAAGAGAAGACACCTACTACTGAATCTCCATGAGTTTTTTCAATTTCTCTCATTCCGTAACAAATTGCAGGAAGCGTGTTCTTTCCTTCAGGTTCAAGGAGAAGATTTTCCAGAGGTATTTGATAACCAAGCTCTTCCACCTGCCCGATCACAAAATATTTGTGCATTTCGTTTGTGACGACATATATCTCCGATATGTCTGAGACTTGCAGGCATCTTGATACTGTATCCTGGAAAAGGGACTTGTCCTTTATCTTCAAAAACTGTTTTGGGTAAAGTTCCCGGCTAAGTGGCCAGAGACGGGTTCCCGATCCACCTGCAAGAATCATCGATTTTATGCACATTCCTCCATTTTAACTTACATGCAAATTGCTCACTTGATATAAATAAGCATACCGACATTTAAGTAAATTACACAGAGCATATTTCCTTGGTTCTGAAATGTTTATTAGATTATTTATCTCTTGCATGCTGCCGGCAGAAACAAAGAAACATATGTTTTTGATCAGCTATATGCCTCATCATTCAATCTGTCTTTTCTTACCTAAAAGACAAATCATGACTAATGTCTATCTCACCTTTACTTAAGTATTAAGTACTAGAAACCTAATCATATGCACAGATTTCTATCTTGAATTACTCTAAGTTCATAACGTGATCTCATGTCATACAAAATTCTCGAAAAAAAACAGATAGCTCCCCAGGTTCATCAGATGAAAGTACTGGCACCGGATGTTGCAAAGGCTGCAAAGGCTGGTCAGTTCATTATTATACGCATTGATGAGACCAGTGAACGGATACCTCTGACAATTGCAGACTTCGATGCAGAGGAAGGATATGTTACTATTATTTTCCAGGAAATGGGAAAGACAACAAAGCAATTGGCAAAGATGGTAACTGGGGATGAACTACAGGATTTTGTGGGCCCTCTCGGAACACCTGCCGATGTAAGAAAACTTGGTACAGTCATTCTTGTGGGTGGTGGCGTAGGCATAGCTCCGGTATATCCGCAGGCTAAAGCTTATCGTGAAGCAGGTAATAAAGTAATATCAGTTATTGGTGCAAGGAATAAAGACCTTCTTATGCTTGAAGATGAAATGCAGGCTGAAAGCGATGAATTTTATGTAGCTACTGATGATGGTTCCAAAGGACATCATGGTTTTGTGACCGATGTCGTGAAAAATATACTTGACAGTGGCGAGAGGGTTGCAAGAATCGTTGTCATCGGTCCCCCTATCCTGATGAAAGTAGCAGCAGGTATGACAGCTCCTTATGGTGTGGAAACAATTGTCAGCCTCAATCCGATAATGATTGACGGTACTGGTATGTGTGGTGGTTGCAGAGTTTCCGTTGACGGTGAGACAAAGTTTGCCTGCGTGGACGGGCCAGAATTCGATGCTCACAAGGTTGACTTTAATCTGCTGATGAGCAGGCTTGCGCTATATCGCAGTGAGGAGTCCGAGTGTCTTGAGAATCATGAGTGCACCTGCAGGAGTGGTAACTGATGGCAGCAAGACAGGCAATGCCTCATCAGGACCCTAAGGAAAGGGTTTGCAATTTTGAAGAAGTTGCACTGGGTTATACTGAAGAGCAGGCGCTTGCTGAGGCAGCACGCTGCCTGGAGTGCAAGAACCCCAAATGTGTAGAAGGATGTCCGGTGAATATTGATATTCCCGGTTTTATTGCTCAGGTAAAAGACGGCAATTTTGATGAAGCAATTGCTACGATTAAGCTGACGAATTCCCTGGCTGCTGTCTGTGGCAGGGTTTGTCCCCAGGAGGTGCAGTGTGAACAATACTGTGTACTTGCAAACAAAGGTGAACCTGTTGCAATAGGCCGACTGGAACGTTTCTGTGCCGATCATGAAAGGAAGGAGGGTGTGGAACCTCCTGTAAAGGCCGAGCCAAGTGGAAAAAACGTTGCTGTCATAGGTGCAGGTCCTGCAGGCCTAACGGCTGCAGCCGATCTTGCTAAAGCAGGTCATGCGGTTACTATATTTGAATCTCTTCATGATACAGGAGGAGTCCTTACCTACGGTATACCGGAGTTCAGGCTTCCAAAGGCAATTGTAAGGGATGAAGTTGACTACATAAAGCAACTTGGTGTTGATGTCAAGGTAGATTATGTCATCGGTAAGATAAAAACTCTTGATGAATTAAAGGAAGAGTTTGATGCGGTTTTCCTCGGAACTGGTGCAGGCCTGCCGAAGTTCATGGGAATCGAAGGTGAGAACCTCAACGGTGTCTACTCGGCAAATGAGTTTCTTACAAGAGTTAACCTGATGAAAGCCTATCGCTTCCCTGACTATGATACTCCCATCAAGAGAGGAAAGCGCGTGATTGTGGTAGGCGGAGGCAACGTTGCCATGGATGCGGCCCGCAGTGCGCTTCGCCTTGGTGCGGAAGAGGTAAGTATTGTCTACCGCCGTGGTGAAGAAGAGCTCCCTGCAAGGAAAGAGGAAATAGAGAATGCTAAGGAAGAAGGAATCGTTTTTAGATTCCTTACCAATCCTGTTCGTATACTTGAAGGCGAGAACATGACAGTCAAAGGTGTTGAATGTATCAGGATGGAGCTCGGAGAACCCGACGCATCCGGACGCAGAAGCCCTGTACCCGTAGAAGGGTCTGAGTATGTCCTCGATGCGGATATTGTTATCATTGCAATCGGGACTTCACCTAATCCGATGATACTTTCCGGTTCAAAGGGACTGGAGGTCGATTCCCGTGGCACGATAGTTGTAGATGATTCCGGGAAGACTTCTCTGGACAATGTCTGCGCAGGTGGAGATGCAGTAACCGGTGCTGCAACTGTTATTAGTGCAATGGGTGCCGGTAAGATCGCAGCAAAAACCATAAATGATTATCTCGGGAAGAAATAGTTCCGGAGTTAACTACTGACTAAATCATGTTCGGCGTTTTTGTCGGACTGACGTTCTTTTTTAACGATTTAAGTAATCCTTAAGCGAAGGAGTAACTGATACATCCGATGAGTCAAAATAGATCCTATCGGCAGCATGCCGGTAAAAAAGGTAAATCCTCTGGTACTAAAGCGACGGAACGTAAGGCCAGAAAATCTAATTCACGGTATGCAGATCACGAAAAAAACTTTATTTTCTGGTGCAGGGGATGCAATGTTCCTCTTGTTGAAGCCAAATGCTGCACCTGCGGTAAGGACGGACTGCGAATCATATTATCTCAACCGGCTGATGTGAGGTTTTGTTCTCCTTATGAAAGGCAGATACTTCATGAACAACTGATTAAGTTATTTGGTTGTGATCCTCTTAATGAGCGAATTGTGCTGCTGAATAAAATTCCAGGAGATGACAAGACTGATGAAGTCATTGTAGATGGCCTGTTTTTTGGAATACTCAGATTTGAAATACGTTCAATGGATTATGTTTTTGAACCAATGGTGCAGGGTGCGAAAGTCCTTCTCCGAAATTGCACCAAAAAGCTTGTCGTGCTTAAGAAAAGCAACAGGCACCTTAACGGGAAAAAACTTGGTTCAGACATGATTGAGGATGTGTCTGCAGATATCAAAAACGGCGATTATGTTCTGATTGACTCGGGAAATCTTACAGGCTATGGTATTGCATATTGCAATGCTGAGAATCTCCAGGATTGCAGAGCCTCTGTGATCAAGGTACGGAAGGTGGACTCTCGGGAAGTTTTTCTGAATCCTGAAGTCCCGAACATGGATGACGTTGTAGCTGCTAACATAAAACATCTTCGAACCCTGGGAAAGAATGCCATGAATACTATCAAGGGCATTGCAAACCAGAAACAATACAAAGATCTTCCTGTTAATGTTTCTTTCAGTGGTGGAAAAGACAGCCTTGTAGTTCTGGATCTGGCCGGAAGTGCTCTCAGGAGCCGGGATGTAGGGGCATTTTTCCTTAACACGGGTATTGAGTTCCCAGAGACAGTGGATTTTGTTCATGAATATTGCAGGGATAATAATATTCGGTTAATTGAGAAAAAAGCATCCACTGGTTTCTGGGATAATGTGGAAGCCTTCGGTCCTCCTGCTAAGGACTTCAGATGGTGCTGTAAAATCTGTAAATTGTCTCCTGCCAACGAAGCCATTGAGCAATGTCTTGAAATTGCTCCTGTCTGCCTGACAATAGATGGCAAGAGGAAGTACGAATCATTTAACAGGGCAAAGATTGCTGCAAGTGAAAAGAATACTTTTGTGCCGGGTCAGTTGAACATATTCCCGATAAGGGACTGGAGGGCAATTGAGGTCTGGTTGTACATTTACTGGCGAGGACTACAGTACAATCCTCTTTATGATATGGGCTTTGAAAGGGTAGGCTGCTACCTGTGCCCTGCAGCGCTTTCTGCGGAATATGAACGATTGAAGGACCTGCACCCTGAACTGTATGAAACCTGGAACTTTTTCCTCTTTGAATGGGCAAAAAAGACCGGCACCCCTGAACAATTCGTTGGTCATGGTTTATGGCGCTGGAAAGAGCTTCCTCCTAAAATGTTAAAGTTTTGCGAAGAAATGGGGATTTCCAGCTCTTTTAAGGAGCAGTTGTCCCCTTTCAGTATCAAAGTAACTTCAGGTATTTCTCCATGTAAGGCAGGTGGCTATACCATAGAGGGAGCAATAAGTGGTCTCTCGATGAAGAAGACATCTAATGTCATTAATATCCTGGGAAAGCCTAGTTTCTCGGAAGAACTTGGGCTTTTGTTTGTTAGTAAGGATTCCTCTACAGTGAAAATATTCTCATCAGGAAGTATGGTGGTAAATTCGGAAAATAAGGAAAAGGCAGAACAGCTTTTTGAAGATGTTTCAAAACAACTGGATCGGAATCACAGGTGTACCGAGTGTGGTATTTGTATCAATGCCTGTCCTTGTGGGGCAATCGTCCTGGATGCGGGAAATGGCATTCTGGTGAATGAGAAATGTATTGGATGTGGCAGGTGCACGGACTCCTGCGTAATTTTGAAGTATTCAGGTAAATTTTGATAACCCGTGAATGTGCATATTTCACTTTTATACGGTGGGTTATTAATAGGCTGAGGTAATTATATAAACGCGACTGTTATTTATTAAATTTCTGAAGGATGTAAATGGTTTCAATTCAACAGGACGGCGTTTCCCGTATACTTGACTCTAAATGGAAGATAGCTGTGGGAGCTTTTCTTCTATTGCTTCTGGTTGTGCAGATATTCATATTCCTGCCCCTGGCTGACGGCTTAGTCCTAGGGCTTGTGTTTGCGTATATCTCCAGGCCTATATTTATGAAACTGAACAGGTTCCCCCGTATAGGTGCCTTTGTAGCTACTATGTGTATTGTCGTTCCGGTTGTTTTCATAATCGGATCCGGCCTGTTCGAGATAGTTCGCCAGGTTGCCTGGATCATTGAGAATCAGGCTGATGTCATAAACGTTTTATTCGATTATTTCAGGGCAATAGACATACCTGCTAAGTATAGCGATGATGTGCAGCAGTTGGTATGGAACTTTTCAACTTCTTTCCTTCCGATAATTGGGAACTCGGGCATTTTTTCCTATGCAAGAAATCTAATGATGTTCGGTCTCAATCTGATCATAGCTATTTTCGTATGTTATTTCCTGCTTGCCGATGGTCATAAGTTTTACTCTGCCTTGCTCAACATAGTGCCGGAAAAAAGTAAAGGTTCAGTTAACAGGTATTTCCATCATCTTGATATTATACTTCAGGGAATTTTTATAGGAAATGCATCTGCCGCACTGATAGTTAGTATTCTTTCACTTGTTGTTTTCTATGCATTCGGTTTTTCAAACATTCTCGCACTCTCAGCTCTTATTTTCATAGCTTCAGTTATTCCCATGTTTGCAGGTTACATGATCCTGCTTGCTCTTTCTCTATATCGTTATATTGAGCAAGGTCCTGAAAGTGCTGTTGTGTTTTTTGTAGTGGCATCTATCGTTATATATGTGCCTCCTGAACTTTTCCTGCGGCCATACCTTGCCAGTGTGAAATCACATGTTCATCCGCTTTTGATTCTTCTTGCTTTCCTCGGAGGAGCTTTTGTAGGTGGTATTGCGGGTTTCTTTGCAGCCCCTATACTCCTTGGTGCCATAATTGCCGCATATCGCGTATATGTTGATGAGGAATCCGAAGTCTCTCTTTTTTCTGAAGATAGTTCCTCTTTATCTGAAAATGAGGTTTCGGACTGAGAATTTCTTTTCATCCAAGTGGTTCGATTGCTAAAAACTGAAAAGGTTAATATGGAATGGCCTGATTTTAGTTAGCATTTATCTGAAAGGTGAACTCATGCAATTGCTGTTAATTCATTCCGATTACATCGAATACGAAGTTAAAAAAAGTACCCCCGTTGCAGAAAAAATAGAGGAGTCGTTCAAGTCTGGAAGACTTGATGAGGCTTTGACAGCTTTTATCGCAGTCGAGAAGGCCGACGAATCCGCAACAGATGAGGTAATAAGTAAGGCTATAGCTGAAATCAAAGGTGTGGCTGCACAGGTTAAAGCAGAGAATATAATGGTTTATCCATATGCGCACCTGAGCTCTGATCTTTCCTCTCCGAAAGTTGCTGTCTCTGTTCTCAAAGCTGTGGAAAAGGAACTCTCAGGAGAATTTAATGTTAAGAGGGCGCCTTTTGGATGGTACAAAGCTTTCAAAATAAGCTGTAAAGGACATCCGCTGTCCGAACTTTCCCGCTCAATAGTGCCGGAGGGAAAGTCAGTTAGTTGCGGTGAGGCAGTAGTTGTTGCAGAAGAAAAGGAAGAGGTAGTTTCAGAGGCATTAAAAGCCGAAAGTACGGCCAAATCCTACTGGCACATCCTCACTCCTGATGGAGAACTTCATAATACCGATGATTTTGATTTCACAGGGCATGAGAACCTGCAGAAGTTTGTCAACTATGAAATATCAAAGCAGAGAGCAGTGGAAAGGGCACCTCCGCACGTGGAGCTCATGCGCAGGCTCGAGATAGCTGACTATGAGCCTGGCTCGGATTCAGGTAATATGCGCTATTATCCAAAAGGCAGGCTGATCAAATCATTGCTGGAGGGCTATGTTCTGGATGAGTCCTATAAAGTAGGGGCTATGGAGGTCGAGACTCCTCTGATGTATGATATGGAGCACCCAACGCTGAAAAAGTACCTCGACAGGTTCCCTGCACGCCAGTATTCCATAGAATCTGACAAAAGGAACATGTTCCTGAGGTTCGCTGCATGTTTCGGCCAGTTCCTCATGAATCATGACATGACCATTTCCTACAAGAATCTGCCAATGAAGATGATCGAGATGACTCGCTACAGTTTCCGCAAGGAACAACGTGGTGAGCTCGTGGGTCTCAGGCGTCTGCGTGCATTTACAATGCCGGATATGCACAGTCTTTGTACTGATATGGAACAGGCGGTGGCACAGTTTGATTCTCAGTACAATATGTGTATTGGGCTTCTTGATAAAGTAGGCATTAAGGTCGATGACTTCGAGGTGGCTATAAGGTTCACCAGGGATTTCTATAATGAGAACAGGGATTTCATCACAAATCTCGCGAAAACCGTTGACAAACCGGTGCTTGTAGAGATGTGGGATACCAGGTTCTTCTATTTCGTCCTCAAGTTCGAGTTTAACTTCGTGGATGCTCTTGCAAAAGCAAGTGCCCTTTCAACTGTTCAGATTGATGTGGAAAACGCCGAAAGGTATGATATCAATTATATTGATACTGATGGAACTGCAAAGAGACCGGTGATACTTCACTGTTCCCCAAGCGGGGCCATTGAGCGTTGTATCTATGGCTTGCTTGAGAAGGAGGCTATGAAGGCTGAAAATGGTGGAGTACCAATACTTCCTCTTTGGCTGTCTCCTACTCAGGTAAGAGTTATCCCTATTTCCGATAAGCATATGGATTTTGCATTGCAGGTTGCGGAACAGCTCGATTGCCGTGTTGATATCGATGACCGTGAGGACACAGTTGGTAAGAAGGTCCGTGAGGCAGGACGTGAATGGGTTCCATATGTTGTTGTTGTGGGTGACAAGGAAGTCGAGACCGGCAACATCAATGTAACTGTCAGATCCGAATCACAACCCAATAAACCGAAGAAAGTTGAAATGACTGCTGAAGAACTCAATGCCAGGGTTCAGTCAGAAATTGAAGGGATGCCATACAGGGGATTGCCTCTTGCAAAGCTCCTTTCCACAAGGCCAAAGTTCTTATAATTCACAGGCAAATTAATCTGTATGCGGAATACAAATGCAGAGGCACAAGTCTCTGCAACTGTCCTTGTTTCCGGGAGAGTACAGGGAGTCTATTATCGTAAGTTTACTGTGGATAATGCTACTGATATTGGACTTGTAGGTTTTGCCAGGAACCTTCCGGACGGCAGAGTGGAAGTGGTTGCAGAGGGTAAGCGTGCTGATATTGAAAAGTTGATAGGATTGCTGGAAAAAGGTCCTTCTTATGCCTCAGTTGAAGATGTTGATGTCAGTTGGTCTTCTGCTTCCGGTGAGTTCAGAGATTTCAGTATAAGAAGGTGAAGGTTGATTATTTTTCAGAATTTGCTCTGTTTTAATTTAGCGACAAAAAAGTCCTTCTTAATTATGTTTAACTAATATGTGTGGAATGGTAAAGCGATGTTCGATGTAATCATTGTCAGGTATGGTGAACTGGCACTAAAGAGCACCGGTGTTAGAAACTGGTATGAAAAAATATTGATGAGCAATATCGAAGCAATGCTCAAGCAAAACGGAGTATCTTATTCGGGAATAAGCCGTGAATGGGGAAGGGTATTTGTCCATACTTCAGATATTCGTGCAGCGCAGGCAGCAGCGGATGTTTTCGGAGTTGTCTCTGCTTCTCCGGCCCAAACTACCGATCCGACGCTCGAATCTGCAGCAAAGATGTGTGCAAGTATGGCGGATGGTTTCGTTCATGAAGGTGAATCTTTTGCCATACGGGCAAAGCGAACAGGGAACCATGATTTTTCATCCCGTGAACTCGCAATAAAATGTGGGGATGATGTATGGGAAATGCTTGAATCCAGGGGTATGAGTCCTTCGGTTGATCTGACAAATCCTTCCAGGGAAGTATTTGTGGAAATGCGCCAGAATCATGCATATGTATTTACGGAAATAGTGCAGGGTGTTGGTGGATTACCTATTGGTACTCAGGGGAAGATGATTTCCCTTGTATCAGGTGGAATTGATTCTCCGGTTGCGACCTGGCTTTTGATGAAAAGAGGCGTGGAAATCATTCCCGTGTACTGCAATAATGAACCGTTCAATGATGAACGTGCGAGACAGAGGACAATGGAATGTATTAAGCAACTTCAAAAATGGTGTCCTGGGCACCCATTTAAAGTATATGAAGTTCCAAACGGCTCCAACTTGGGTGCTTTTATCGATAAATGCGAACGTGGAAAGACGTGTGTACTCTGTAAGCGTACAATGTACCGGATAGCATTTGAGATCATGAAGACAGAAAATGCCTCCGGCATAGTTACAGGTTCATCTCTCGGACAGGTAGCTTCCCAGACTGCGGCTAATATGTATGCTGAGACTTATGGGATCTGTGCTCCGCTCTACCATCCACTGATAGGTCTTGATAAAAATGAGATCATTGACATTGCTAAAAGAATAGGTACTTTTGATATTTCTATAGTGCAGGCAGGTGGCTGCACAGCAGTTCCTGAACATCCTGAAGTCAAAGCTAAGTTTGATTCCCTGCCACTTGAAGAAGAAAAAGTTGATATTGAAAGTATGGTCCGCTATTCAGTAGCTAATGCGAGGATATCAAAAGTATGATCATTTGACTGAAAGCAGATGTTTCTCTTCCTATTCTTTTCTTTTTATCTTTTTTGTCTGATTATTGTGTGATTGACATCTATTCATATGTTACCATACGCATAAGTTGATATGTAACATTCTAAAGTGAACTACATCATAGCGTCATCATTTTATATGCTTTCAAAAGTCGTTCATAAAATTTATATATTATTATTCCAAATCCACATCTAGGCGCACAAACTCACAACAAATGAATTTTAGCACAAATTTCATCCTTTATCTCTCGTCCATTCCCTCAATAATTCCCGTGCGCCTACTCTCTTTTTTGATTGATACCAATTCCAGATTGAAGAGATTTTCATGATTAATTCTTGTTCTGCATTCCTTCTTTGATGTTCGATAGCAAATTTTATATAAAAATGAGCTATATAATTATTTTGTATCTATTATCTTTCCTTGTTGTAGTTGGTTTTCATGAGTGAGTTTCCCTGGGAAGTAAAAAAAGATTCCAGTAAGGAATCATCTAATGAGGAAAAATCCGGTCCTGATAACTCAGTTTCCGCGGAAAAAAAAAGTGAGCAATCTATTCCTGATATACTTGCTAATGCATTTGCCAGCTCTCCAATGGAGGAGGCCACGTTAGAAAACCTGCCTTCTTCAGACCCTGTTTTTGATAATTCTCCGACTGTAGTTGAAACGCCTATTCAACCGCCGGGCAACTTGCCTCCTTTCATGCAGGCTAGCAGCACAGTTGAAGAAGGAAATGAGGATGTGGAAAGCTCTGTTCCTCCTTCTTTTAGCCTTGATGAGATTAGCTTTGGATTACCTGGGGCTGAGACTGTGCCCCAGAAAGATCTTTCTGCTCCTAAGAAAGAGGCCAAGAAATCTCCTCCTCCTCTTTTTGTTCCTGTGCTTCCGGGTGAAGAGGTTTCTGTGCCTACTAAGAGTGAACTTCATAAGAAAATGCCCGAACCTGCTTATGTGAATGTCCCTGAAGAATCACCTGCATTCTCACCTGAAGCTCCTAGCATCGAGGAAAATGCTGCACCTGTCAATCCCTTCCCGGAACAAAATCCTATTTCCGGGGATCAGATTCAGAAGTTGTTTTCTCCTCAGGAGGTTTCCCTGCAGGAAAAAGAGCCTGATTTGAAAAATTCATTCTCTGAAACACCTTTTTCTCCAGAAACTCCTCCTGGCCAGGCTCCTCTATCGGAAAATCCTTTTTCCGACCCGATGCCCAACTTTAACGGCCCGTTGCCTGATTATGTGGCTCCCTCTTCCAATTCTTTTTCAGATCCTTCTCCAGTATCGACAAACCCTAATCAGAATCTTAATCCATCGGAAAATGATCCATTTTTATCTTCCGTTGGAACATCCGAAGATACTAAATCTTATCTTGCCAAGGATTCAGAAAATCCTTTTTCGGATTCTGTTCCACCTTCTGCGGATCCTTTCCCTGGCTCTGCTCCTATATCTGATGATCCTTTTTCCGGTTCTTTACAACAGTCTGCTAATCCTTTCCCTGATTTTCCTTCTAATACAGGTAACCCTTTTTCAGGGCAAGATTCATCTTCAGCTGCACATTCTGCATCTCCCGGTTTAATTGGCTCGATTGGTTCTTCTGTCAAAGTTGGTAATATTATCGGGAGTTTTAATGGTGTAAGTGAAAAAGTCAAATCACTGTTAACCGGCTTGACCAGAGGGCAAAGCCTGATTGAAAGGATGGATGGGTTGACTGGTGGCGTTGATATTGCTGAAGAGCAAAATAACTCTTCACCTTTCGATGAAGCTTCCTCTTTCAATATGCCTGTCCCTCAAGCTGAACCTCCGGCTGCTGAGCAGGTTTTTCCACCTGTAGGGCCGGCGATTCCCGAACCAAAAGATGATGTCAAAAATGAAATTAATGTTGTATCTCCTTTTGATGAAACAATTGAACAATCTGTCTCTCAGGAAATTAGGACAATCACTCCTGTAACAGAGCCCCTGATGGAACTAAAAGAGGAACAAAAAATTGACTTTTCTGCTCTTGAGAATTTTGAAAATTCAGAAGTTCTATCTCCTGATCAAAGAGATGATATATCTGAAGTAATTCCTGTGGATCCTCAGGAAAAAGAAGTAAATTCCATATCTCCAATGAGCAGTTTATCACTAAATGATATTGGTGTTCTCTCAGATGATTGCAAGATGTCAGATGATCTGGCATGTCCGGATGTTACCTCTCAAGCAGCAACAATTTCAGAGGATGAACTTGCTCAGGTAGGACAAATGTCATCTGATATCCAATGTCTAAGATCCGAACTTGAAGAAATGCTTTCCCGTTTTGAAGATGTTGAAGGTAATGTTTCAGATTTGTCGGAGAATGTGTCCGGTTTTGGACCACTGCTATCAACTATAGAAAACAGTGAAGGACTTTTGGCTAGTACTGGCACTAAAGTTGATTCTCTTGACGGGAAGGTAGATGCTCTTGAAGGTAAGGTTTCTGGTCTTGAGAATGCGCTGGTCAGTGTTCAGTCTGACAATGAGGATATCAGATCAAGCCTTACAAGAATCGAGGAAAGCGTATCGGAGCTTGTGAATTCTT
This sequence comes from Methanolobus sp. ZRKC2, assembly GCF_045291185.1. Classification (NCBI taxonomy): domain Archaea; kingdom Methanobacteriati; phylum Methanobacteriota; class Methanomicrobia; order Methanosarcinales; family Methanosarcinaceae; genus Methanolobus; species Methanolobus sp. ZRKC2. Next base: position 2,542,997 of record NZ_CP146980.1, read on the forward strand.
ATACTGCCTTGCTGGTGCAGATGCATGAATCTGCTCAGGAGAATGATTCAAGGTTTTTGCAGTTTGAAAGTAGACTGGAAATGCTTGATCCGATTGAATCCCGTTTATCTGTTATTGAAAAGATCCAGGAAGAATCAAGGTCAACTTCACTTGAGCTTGCACGATCTGTCAGTTCCCTGGTTGATGAACTCGGGGCTACGTCTTCAGGTCTCGGTGAGTTTAAGGAAAGTTGTGAACTTTGGCAGGATAAATTTGAGAAAAACCTGGATTCGGTTACTGAATACCTTGATTCGGAACTCAAAAAAATAGGAGCACGCAGCTATAAAGGATTTGGCCAGAATGTACACCTTTCCAATATAATGAAGAATTCTACTAATATGAAGCTCTGTATGGAATGGCTTGAGTTCCTGATGGGACTTGTGGGGAGAAATAATCTTCCTGATATATTATCCTACTATGAGGATCTGGGATGGCTTACTGAAGATGTCAGGGTGGAGTTGATGCATTATGCAGAAGGCATCGATTTCTATATGGAGAAACCTGACTGGAAACTAACTCCTGATGATCATGTCAAATCTATCTGGTTCATTGAGAGCCTTGCAGGGATGAAGGTAGACAAGAACAAGCTTTCAGTGATCGATCGTGACATTGAGAAGGTCAAGAAAGGTAATGAGATATACGGCATTTGATTAAATTTTCAGGTTATTTGCAAAAGAAGAAGATTATATTTAAAGAAAAACATGTGAACCTACTGGTTCACAAAATTGTTCTGCCTTTTACAAGGAATCTGGTTGCAAGACCACAATCATGCTGTTTCTGTTACGTAGGTCTCGGAACTTTGCAGGTCTTCCCCTGTCAACTCGAGAGTCACGCCTGCGAGTAATATCTGGCTGAGGGGTGCTGTTATCAGCAAGCCTATCAGTAATGCTATTACACCGATTACATTGAGGACTAATATTATTACGTAAAGAACCAGACTTTCGACAGGATTCTCCTTCACTGTCTCGAAAGTTTCCTGGATGGCATCAATACCACTGTATCCTTTGATAACAAGCAGGGGTAATCCGAAAATAAACAGTATCCCTACTATCGTACTCAGGATTGAATGTATTGCTCCGGCTATTGCCAAGACAATTATGTATATTAACATATAGATCCAGCTTCGAATGAAGTTTCCATCTCTGAAGCCCTCAAAAACATCATTTATTTCAATAGGCTCGTTTCTTGCTCCTTTAACGCCCATATATGTTAAGCCATATGCAAGGGGAGCAATTGTTACAATAAATATCATGCCAATAAATGCAATTATCGTAGCTACTGCATAAGTAACGATATTGTCTTTCTGGAAATTCCAAGAACTTTTCAATAAACTTTCATAATCCATTATAAACCACATCCTTTAAATGGTTATATAACGGTCTTCTGGAAAGTATATATACTTTTTTAATTTTTGATATAAAAAAAGAAGAAAAAAGTGACGCAAGATGCGTCATTAAATATGTGTTTAGAACCTGACATCCATGTCAGCGATCATCTGCTGGCTTGAAACATCGATAATGTTTACTTCTACAATATCGCCAGTACTTCCAATTGCTGAAGTGAAGTTGGTGTTGTCATTTGTTATGTTTGCAACGTAGAAATCGTTACCTGCGCCTTTCTTTCCTATATAGAGGCGTTCTCCCGCAGTGAATCTTTCGTCAACTTGTGCATAGGTCACTTCATTTCCATCAATGAGGAATTTGGTGTTTGTTGAACTAAGTACGATTTCATCTCCGCCTTGATGTTCAAGCATAACAATGTTTACTTGGGTGGAACCAGTTGATTCAGTAGCGCTTGATCTCAGACTTGCCTGTGGCGCCTGTTCTGGTGGTCCCATGCCGAATACGAATGCTGCTATAACTGCAGCAAGGATGACAGTGATTGCGACCATCAGGATAACGCCGATGACCGGGGATACTGCATCTTCTTCCTTAAGGAATTGGTTTGCTTTACTCATGTTCTGTTCCTCTCTCATTCAAAAGTCTACACTTTCTTTTGCTTTTTTTTCTGGACAACTTTTTCAAGTTTCTTTGTCCACATTTTATCGTCGAGGTCGGTATATTCGCACTCGAGATAATGTTGCACCGCTATACTCAAAGCTTCTTTTGTAGACGACTCATTGCATTTCTTCTTAAGGGCCGCCAATTCATCCTCTGTGAGTACGGTTTGTGCATGTACAATTTTCACCATTGTTTCGCCTGAGTGTTCGACTTTGAATCATTTGATGAGCACTGCTGCTCAATCATCATCATTATAATAATAATATCATTTCTATAAATACTTATTGATAATGATGCGTGAGCTTAATGCCTCGTCCCATATATGAATTTTATTTTATATTAATCTTATTATATTCTAAAAAATTTTTATACAATGTGACATTTGATCTGAGGCTTTCTAGTAAAGATACTAATATTTCTTGAAATATGTTTGTTTTTATATTTATGCTCATACTGCAATTGAGCTTTTGCTCTTTGTTTTGTTGCATCTATGTTTTTAGGCTGACTATGGAGATGAGTGCCCATATGCTAGCAAAACCAGAAATACAACTTAATCTATTATACATGCAAGTACTCTAATTGTTTGTAATCTAGAAGGATAGATCATGGTTCCCAGTCGTTTCATAATAACAGTCATTGGTATCGATAAAGTTGGTATTGTTGCAGACGTTAGCCGGGTGATGGCGGATTTCAACGTTAATATTGTAGATATCAGCCAGACCATCATGGAAGACCTGTTTACGATGATTATGCTTGCGGAAGTAAAAGAGGAGAACTTTGACCTTGTGTCCTTCCAGAAAGCCATGTCTGAGACAGGTCGTGAACTTGGTGTCGAAGCAAAGGTTCAGCATGAAGATACTTTTCGTTTCATGCACAGGATCTGAAGGGGGATTTTTCAGTGATTATTCATCCGGAAGAGATTCTTGAAACTATCAAAATGGTGTCCAATGAGAATCTTGATATCAGGACCGTGACAATGGGTATCAGTTTGCGCGACTGCAGCAACCCTGACATAGATATCCTTAACGAGAATATCTATAACAAAATCACCACATACGCACGTGACCTTGTGAAAACCACAGATGAAGTGCAAAGCCTCTATGGAATTCCTATTACCAATAAAAGAATCTCAGTTACTCCTATTGCAGTTGTTGCAGAAAGCTGTAATGTTTCGGACCTGACCTCGGTAGCCCGGACACTTGACAAAGCTGCAGAGGATGTAGGGGTGGATTTCATTGGAGGATTCAGTGCTCTTGTTCAGAAGGGCATGACATCTGGCGATCTGAAGCTTATCAACTCTATTCCTGCTGCACTTTCGGGAACAAAGAAGGTATGCTCGTCAATCAATGTGGCAACAACCAAAGCCGGAATAAATATGGATGCTGTGGCACTCATGGGAAAGATTATCAGGGAAACAGCACAGTTAACCTGTGAGGAAGGGGGCATAGGCTGTGCAAAACTTGTGGTTTTTGCAAACGCTCCTGATGATAATCCCTTCATGGCAGGTGCATTTCATGGAATAGGCGAGCCGGAGTGTACTATCAATGTAGGTGTGAGTGGTCCTGGTGTGGTTAACTCGGCAGTAAGAGCATTGGAAGACCCTTCACTTGGTGACATATCTGAATGTATCAAGAAAACGGCTTTCAAGATAACCCGCATGGGTGAAATCATTGGGAAAGAGGTCGCTAAGCGCCTGGATGCTAAATTCGGCGTGCTTGACCTGTCTCTTGCTCCTACTCCTGCTATAGGTGACAGTGTTGCTGCGATACTTGAGGCAATGGGTCTGGAGAGTTGCGGTACCCACGGCACTACTGCTGCATTGGCCCTATTGAATGATGCAGTGAAGAAGGGAGGTGCAATGGCTTCCTCGTCCGTTGGAGGCCTGAGCGGTGCCTTCATTCCTGTTAGTGAGGATGAAGGTATGATCAGGGCGGTCAGAAGAGGTTCACTCAGTCTTGATAAGCTGGAGGCAATGACCAGCGTATGCTCGGTGGGTCTGGACATGATTGCAGTTCCTGGTGATACACCTGCACCAACTATATCCGCTATCATTGCAGATGAAATGGCTATTGGAATGATCAACAAGAAAACAACTGCCGTGCGAATCATCCCTGCTCCTGGGAAGACTATAGGTGACATGGTGGAATTCGGTGGCCTGCTGGGTACCGCACCTGTGATGCCAGTGAACGGTTTTAGCTCAGAGAACTTCATTGCAAGGGGCGGCAGGATACCTGCGCCAATACAGGCATTGACAAATTGAGATTATTTGTTTTTGGGACAAAGCTACGGACAACAGAGAAATGTAAAAGCTGAACGGATGGCAGTATGATTATAACTCTTATCGGTATGCCCGGTGCGGGCAAGAGCTCCGTGGGAAATGCACTTGCCAGTCATCTGGGGTATTGCTTTATCGATACTGATGCTCTCATTCAGGAATATTCAGGCTCAGCTCTTCAGGAGCTGATAGATGAGAAAGGTGATACTGCTCTTATTGATGTAGAAGAGGAGTGCATACTTTTACTTGAGTTGCAGGACAATTGCATCATCTCTACGGGTGGTAGTGTGATCTATTCCGAAAAAGCCATGCATTTTTTGCAAAACCAGTCGATTATTGTTTTTTTGGACGTGCCCTTTGGTATAATTAAAAATAGGCTTTCTAACCTTGATAAGCGGGGAGTTGTAGGTTTGAAGGACAAAGGCCTCTATCAGCTTTACAAGGAAAGGTCTGGTCTTTATGCTGAGTTTGCTGAAATCAGGATCAAAGTCAAAGGAAGGGATAAAGTCCGGGACGTTGTAGGTAAAATAGTAACACAGACATCCAGCGTGCTGGATGTTTCTAACGATCGCTGAATTTTTTCTAGACAACAGCTGGAACCCATTCCAAGAACATTCACTTGTTGTTGATATCTTTTGTTTTCCACCAGATCTTTACTCTGGTTGAGCTGGCTTGATATTTGAAGGCTCCCTTATCTTTTTCAAGCTTATTCTCTAGATAATCTGCAAATGTTGCCTTTTGATCTTCAGTGGTCAATGAGAAATGGTTTGAAAGACTATTCACTGCTTCTTCTATAGATTGATAACTTTCGGTATATTCAAGTTTGAATGTCTGCATGTTGGGGTAAATTCCCATCTGGTAAAGAATATTGTAGAGAACATCGCATCTCGGGTTGGGAATATAGTCTGTTCCATGTAGTCGGTACCATACTTCTCGAGATAGCTTTTCCCATGTGGTATCTCCCGCAAACCAGTAAAGGTAGACATGGCCTGATGACACTGATTCCATATCCTCGATTGCTTTGCGGATGTCATCCATCCCTAATGAAAAAGATGCAATGATGATGTCATAGGGGCCATCAAGGTCTTTTTCAGTATCGATATCTTCCCACTTTTTCCTGACAATGTTGATGTTGTCGCATCCGTACTCCTCTATTTTCTCCTGCAAAACCTCGGTCATGCCTGTAGATGGTTCTATGGCTGTCACATGACTGACTTTTTGGGAGAGTGGAATTGCAAGTGATCCAGGTCCTGCACCGATGTCAAGTACCTTTGATTCTGGTGTGATGTTCAGTGTTTCAATTGTTTTTCTTGCTCTCTTCTGTCCGTCTCTTTGTGAAATGTCCCAGAATTTTCTTGCATTCTCTTTATCTTCCCAGATTGAGGCACATTCTTTTTTCTCACTTGCCCTGTGCTTTTTCATCTGTTCTGTCCAGACATCGTTCCAGTCTATATCTTGCAATTCCATATTCATCTTCCTTAAATTGTTCTTGATACTTTCTTGTCCTTGGGGGTAGGTCTGGCAACTCCAAAATCCATGCAATTCTGTGCTGCTATCAGAACTTCACATGCTTTCTGGGTGATCTATGGTTCCATTCTTTTATGCGGTTGGAAACGAATTTGGCTAAGATTATCGGTATGCACAGGATGGCAATTATCTTGCTTTTTTTTAATTTTGCCTGACCTTTCTTCAAATCATAATGTCAAGTATGTAATGAGCATGTAATATTAAGATATTATGGTTTAGTAATACTAATTGTTATGAATATCTTTTTATATCATAATATCTTCTGTGCTATTGTCGCTGGTAACACAAAAAACTGATAAAATAGCAATAAAAACGATGCTTTATTGGAAATAGTGCTATGGCATTCTCCAGGAGTATGTTCATATGGGTAAGTTACCAGCTTGTCAAATGAAGTGGGTCCGCACATGTAAGGGTCCGCTTAAAAATAAATAAAGTGGTGATATTTTGAAAATACTTTTATGTGGTAAAGGTGGATGTGGAAAAAGTACATTAACAGCCTTACTTGCACAAGCCATGGTCCGAGGGGGATATAATGTCCTTGTTGTAGACAATGACGAATCCAACTTCGGACTTCACCGGCAGTTAGGAATGGAATTGCCGCAGGATTTCCTTAATTATTTCGGCGGAAAAAATGAGCTTGCTGAAAAGATGATGAATAGTTTTTCATCAGGGGAAGAGGTTCAGTTTTTTGAAAGCAGGTGGGAAATAGCCGATATTCCCAGAGAATATGTCTCCAGAAATGGAAACTTATCACTCATGTCAGTAGGGAAAATCCATGATTTTGGTGAGGGTTGTGCCTGTCCTATGGGTGCTCTTTCAAAACATTTACTGAAGAATATTGACACTGCAAGTAATGATTTTGTTCTTGTCGATACTGAAGCTGGTGTCGAGCATTTTGGCAGGGGTGTAGAGGAAGGCTGCGATGCACTGTTCATGGTTATTGACCCATCTTATGAATCTATACGTCTGTCAGAGAAGATAAGCAATCTTGCGAATGCTGCCGGAAAAGAACTATATTTTGTGCTGAACAGGGTTGAAGGGGGAAGTAAAACTATTCTTTTTGAGCAAGTTCCTCAAAATCGTGTTCTTGCGACTCTTCCTATTATGGAATCTGTTTTCAGAGCAGGTTTGCTTGGGAATGAATTCAATGTAAACTCTCCGGAAATAGAGTCAATAGTATCTTTTTTAGTGAAATTAAAAGACTAATTTATTGCAGTTTAGCAATACATGCCTAACTTTTAAGGAGGAGAAAAATGCTTGAAGTTTTCAGAAAAGGCTTTCAATTGAAAGATGAATATAAAGTAAATCTTGAAGCTTTTTCTGATACTCGTAAATATGGTATTCTTTTCATCTTCTTTTTATCTCTGGTTCTTTGTGCAGTGCTTGCAATGTTAATGGGAGCTTATGATGTCTCTTTTACAAATGTTTATGCAACCATATTTGCAAACATCAATCCATATCAGGATATTTCCGGAGTCAGCAAGCTGCATAATACTATAATATGGAATATTCGTCTCCCGAGAGTCCTGCTGGCCATCGCTGTCGGAGCTGCTCTTGCAACATCCGGTGCCGTCTTCCAGGGTTGTTTCAAGAATCCTTTGGTTGAGCCATATATTCTTGGTGTTTCTTCAGGTGCTGCATTTGGTGCAGCATTGGGGATCGTTTATCCTGAAATTTTCAGTTCTGTACAGGTGGCTGCATTCATTTTTGGATCGATTGCCGTATTGGCTGCATATATGCTGGCAAGAACACGAGGTCAGACTCCGGTAGTAACTCTGATACTCGGCGGCATAATAATCGGGTCGATATTCTCGGCATTAGTCTCTCTTCTAAAATACACCGCTGATGATTCGGCACTGCGTGAGATTGTATTTTGGCTTATGGGTGGCTTCTATTACGCTACCTGGAATGATGTTATGATTACAGTGCCAATAGTGTTTGTCTCTTTCCTGATAATGTGGATGTATGCATGGAAATTGAATATCCTCTCTATGGGAGATGAAGAAGCAAAAGCATTGGGTGTAAATCCTGAAAGATCAAAATTTATTATCATCTCTATTGCTACTCTTGTTACGGCAATTGCAGTTTCAGTTGTTGGGATTGTTGCATGGGTAGGTCTTATGATGCCACATGCGGCAAGAATGACAGTAGGGCCTGATAACAGATTTGTAATACCTTCTGCAGCTATGCTCGGAAGCATCTATCTGATCGTATGCGATACAATGGCAAGAACACTTACGACTTCTGAAATCCCGGTGGGGATTATTACTTCGATACTCGGGGCCCCATACCTTTGCTATCTGTTACGGAACAAAGGAAGATCTCTGCTGGGGTGATCATATTCTTCAGGTAAAGAATATTCATTTTAACTATGGGTCCACCACCATTCTGCATGACATATCGTTCAATGTTGAAGAAGGCCAGCTTTGCGGACTTTTCGGGCCGAATGGGTGTGGAAAGACCACACTATTCAAATGTTGTATGAAATTTCTGAAATATTCTAAAGGCTCGGTTGTTATGGATGGTGTTGATATCGGTGATTGCAGGATTGAGGATATGGCAAAGATAGTAGCCTATGTTCCCCAGGAGCACAAACCCCCGTTCCCATATCTTGTTAAAGAAGTAGTTCTGATGGGAAGAACTCCGCATTTAGGTGCTTTTTTTGGTATCAGGCAGGTGGATAAGAAGAAAGCATGGGATGCTTTGGAATTACTGGAGATTTCTCATCTTGCAGAGCAGCCTTATAATCAATTGTCAGGAGGACAACGGCAAATGGTACTTATTGCCAGGGCCATAGCTCAGGAAACGCGTATTATTTTTCTGGATGAACCCACCTCCGCACTTGATTTCCGCAACCAGATGGGTATATGGGACCTTATGCGTAAAATAAGCGAGCAGGGGATCACAATTCTTGCATGCAGCCATGATCCGAACCATGTTTCATGGTTTTGTGATAAGGTTGTAGTTATGAACCGGAACGGGATAATCAGCCAGGGTCCTCCTGATCGTGTGATTACTGAAGATATTCTTAATGATGTTTATCAGGATATGTGTGCTGTCAGGTCTTTTGATGGGATAAGAATGGTGCTTCCCAGAAGTGTTTCTGCAAGAGTGAGGTAGTTTTCCGGAGATTAAATCTTTTAGCCTTTTAAATGGAGAAGTAATGATGAAAATCAATGTACATTATTTTTTGGTGCTTGTTGTTTTGCTAAGCTTCTTGCTAGGTGTCGGATGCACTGAAAATGGAAATGATAGCTCTATTGCAGTTGAACAACAATACAGGACTGTTGTTGACAGTCGTGGGGTTGTTGTCCAGGTGCCGGCGGATATTGAGAGGGTTGCTACGGTTAGTGATGGTTTTGTCGAAGGCGTCATGGCAGCTATCGGAGTTCAGGATACTCTTGTAGGAGTCGGCTCCAGCTGTCTTCAGCGTAATTTTAATTACACGTATGAAACAGTTGGCGGGGAAACATATGTTTATGAGGATGGCATGAATCCGGTGACATACTTAAATCCCTGGATAATGGATCTGCCTTTGTTTGTATCTTCCGGTTCCGCAATCAATTATGAGACTCTTGCAAGTCTTGAACCGGATGTTGTGATTGTTCGTGCAGGCAGTTGCTCTCTCCGATATGTTGAAGATGAGACTACCCGGAAGAGTATCGAGACAATAGAATCCCTGGGAATTCCTCTTATTGTACTTCACAGTCCGAATTGTTATGATTCTCCTGATATGTCTACAATATCTGATGAAATCAATATCATTGGCCAGGTCTTTGGTAAAGAGAATGAAACAGGAATTATTGCTGATTACCTGGAGGAACAGGTGAAGTTTGTAAGTGAGAAAACACAGGATGTGCAGGATGAGGATAAGCCTGAAGTATTGATATTCGGTGCCTCTCCCAAGGCACGTGGAAACGGTGGAGCCGGGCAGGTCTTTGGTCTTGATACGATCGAGTCTTTCTTTATTCAGGACATTGTGGATGCTAACAATGCTTTCCAGGAAGAAGGATATTTCAAGACAGTAAGTTCCGAGCATTTGCTGGCACTCAATCCTGATGTTATTGTGCTCTGTACTGCATCCGGCTATCATCCGCCTCTTGAACTCTATGAAGCACCTTATTATCAAAATCTTCAGGAGATGGATGCCATAAAGAATCGAAAGGTAGTGGCACTCCCATGGTCGCCCTGTAATTGTGCAAAAAGATTAGAGTATCCTATTGATGTAATGGTGATAGCAACAGGTACATATCCTGAGTTATTTGAGGATGTGGAGCTTGATGAATGGTTACTGGAATTCTACCAACAGGTCTATGGGGTAGACCTGGAAACCGCAAAAGAGTTACGTTCTGCCCAGTGGATGGATTGGACTGTTGAGGAATGTCCGACCTGTCCATGATTCTTTTTTTTTATTTGTGCTACTATTGGTACGGCTCTTATATTTTTCAGGAAAAAAGTGCGGCAACTCAGTTAAAAGATTAAATTTCAAAACAAAAATTAAGAGTAATAGAAGAATGCTCCGATGGGGATTCGAACCCCAGTCGCAGGAGTGAGAGTCCTGCATGATTGGCCGTGCTACACTATCGGAGCAATTTGATTTGGCTTAACAGCATCTTGAAAGTCATTTAATGCATATTAACCTTTCGTTTGGAAAAATGTGGGTACATTTGCTTTATGCAAACATACCGTGAGGAATATTTGTCTCTTCTTCGGTGACTACTTTTTCGTAGGCATCCATGAAGTCTTTCATTCTTATCTTGTCGCCACGTCTTCTCAGGACAAACATGCCGGCTTCCTTGGTGATGATCTTGAGATCAGCACCGCTCAGGCCATCGGTTATTCTTGAGAGTTTTTCGAAGTCAACATCCGTATCAAGATTCATCTTGCGGGTGTGTATCTTCATGATCTCCGTACGTCCCTTCTCGTCGGGGATTGGCACTTCGATCACACGGTCAAAGCGTCCCGGGCGGAGCAATGCAGGGTCCAGCAGATCTATCCTGTTGGTTGCAGCAATAATTTTGACATCTCTTGTTGCGTCAAAACCATCCATCTCCGCAAGCAACTGGAGCATTGTCCTGTTGACTTCTGCAGAACCTGTGGTGCCATCATGTGTACGCATGCCTCCCACAGCATCGATCTCGTCAATGAATAATATCGATGGAGCTTTGTCCCTGGCCATCTGGAATACATCTTTAACAAGGCGCGCACCTTCACCCACGAACTTCTGAATCAGGTCTGAGCCTGACATGCGGATGAAAGTTGCCTGCGCGCGGGATGCAACGGCCTTTGCAATAAGTGTTTTTCCAGTTCCTGGTGCACCGTAAAGCAGAACTCCTGTTGGTGGCTCTATACCTATCTTCTCAAAAAGCTCAGGCTCGGTAAGTGGTAACTCTACGGATTCAATGACTTCCTTGAGGACATCGTCAAGTCCTCCTATCATATCATAGTCCACGCCAGGTGAATTGATTAGTTCCATGACCTGTGCGCGCACATCGGCTGCCCTGCTGATAATGGATATTATGGAGAATGCAGCATTTACACAGACTCTCATTCCTGGCTGTATCTCGCCATGGAAATTGGCAGGGATCTTTGTGACAACTTCCTGGTTGTTCCCGTGTTGTCTTATGACTGCCATGTCATTTTCTACTTCCATTACACTGGCAATGAAAAGTGGGGGCCTTGTCAACTGCTCAATCTGTTTTTTGAGCTTATTGGCCTCTTCAAGGTAACTATTGGCCAGCATGCTCGCTTCAAGTAATTTTGCCCGCATATTCTCATTGCTCACCTTCAGTACTTCGATTTCCTGAAGCAGTGAATCAACGTCTTTTTTTTCAGTATCTTCTGACTCCATAGGAGTCCCCATTTTTGGGTTTTCAGTGTCAACCGGCGACTCAGCACTACTGTTTGACATAAGGGCATACTATGGGCATCATGTCATATAAATCAACTGCAAGCATTTCAGGGAAGCCTTGCCTTCTCTGGTGGAAAGTTTTTAGCTCCTTTCCGTTTCTTTTTTAGTTTCACAAAAAACAGGAATTTTTTCTGTATTTCAGCTTTTTTTGACGAATAAATTCATTTTAAGGTGTTATTTTGTAATTAAAGACTTTAATGCTGTATTTAATTGTGATAATTAAAAATTGAGTTCATAACAGGACAAAAAAGAAAAATTTATCTACCATTAATTTCACTTAATGAATTAGTGGAAGGATAGTATGGCTGTCTTAATCTCTTTAAATCAAGAAAAAAGGGATAATAGGGCTTTATTCTGTCTAAAAACAAATGCATACTGATATCAAACGGAATATTTATATATTATTACTTCCATTTAAGTAATTGTAGGTCACACGGAAACATTGTGTTCCGGAAGTGATCACATATCAACGGATCAAGATTAAACGAGCAACCATTATCTGAGGGGATAAATGGTATGTGAATCCACAAATCTGAGGGGATGAATGGATCTGCAAAAGAGGCAAATAGGATGAAGGTTCGGCTTGAGATCATCGATGAAGATGGCGCTGAAAGCACGAGTGTCGAATTCGGCGGGAAGCACTGGAAACGGTGCATCCTTGCATTCATAGACTCTCTAGAGGACGAGAACAAAATATACACCGAACCTTCGTCTATTAACTCATCTAATACTTCTTCCGGTAACGTTCCAACTGCTATACAACAACCTGTGATGCCATATTCACAAACTGTGAATCCGGTTCAGGAACAGCAATTGCCTTTACAACAGCAAGTTCCTCCGCAGTTCTACCAGCAGTTGCAATCACAACAGGCTTTCCAGCCAAATAATTATTATCTGCCCCCTGCGGCAGCACCATATTACTTCCATGGTCAGTCGGCTCAGCAAAACTCCTCTATAGCCCAACCACCACCACTCCACAACCAACAGGTTCAGCCGACTGTACCAGAAGTAATGAATGCCCGGCAGGATGCTCACATAGCTCCTGTCCGTACCACCACTTTGAGGGAACGAATCAATGATTCTTCCCTTACTATTAATGAGAGGCTTGAACTCTTTCTTAAATATGAGTATCCAAGAGTCTGGTTTTCTTCACAGGACATCCAGCAGCAATATGAAAGAATATACGGTCCAATAAAACAGAGCACTGTATCTACATATCTCTCAAGGATGTTCCAGAAAAAACTTCTTGACCGCCGTGGTAACAGAACCCAGCGTGAATACAGGTACATTGCAGATGAAATGGAACCATCCTATCCTGATACCAGGGTAAATGTTCCGCATCAATTCCATCACAGGGTATAAATCCCACAAATCCTTTTCTTAACCATGAGTTCTTCTCAGAATGCTATTCGTATTGGCATTTTACTCATTGTCCTTGGTTTTATCCTTGTATTCCTGGGTATGTTATCTTCCTCAGGTGGGTCTGACGGAGAATTCGGAGGTGTCCTTCTCATCGGTCCGATACCAATAGCTTTTGGTTCTTCTCCTGAGATCACAACTTCAATGCTGTGGGCAGGTGTTATTATAGCAATCGCTTATCTCCTGTTCGCAAGGAGGATGTCATAATGTCTGCATTGCTTATCTCCGTAGGCATGCTCTTAATCATGCTTGGATTTCTTTTTATCATACTCGGTAGTATGGGTTCAATGCTCGGAAACAGGGAGAATGATGAATCCTCGGGAGCCGAGGTGAAAGGTAGTGGACTAATTATGATAGGTCCTATCCCGATAATCTTTGGTTCCGACAATAAGAGTGCACAAACCCTGATCATCCTGGCAATAGCTCTTATGGTTATTTATTTCATTGTTTTCAGGTGAGTATTCTGTGGTTAAGCTGTGATCCTGTTAAATTGTTTTTTGTTGTTCACAAATTTGTAATAGGCATGCGTAGCCATTGTGAATACGTTTATACAGGTTCAGTTCAATACTACAAATGATGCGTCCGTTCAAACTTGTATCTGATTATGAACCACGGGGTGACCAGCCAAAAGCTATAGAACAGCTCTCAGGTGGATTCCAAAAGAATAAGAAACATCAGACTCTGCTGGGTGTAACCGGTTCTGGTAAGACATTCACAGTTGCAAACGTCATCCAGAACATACAGAAGCCCACACTTGTGATTGCACATAACAAGACTCTTGCAGCACAGCTTTTCTCTGAGTTTCGTGAATTCTTCCCGGAAAATGCAGTTGAGTATTTCGTGAGTTATTATGATTACTATCAGCCTGAGGCTTATATCCCGACAAGTGATACATATATAGAAAAGGACTCCTCAATAAATGAAGAGATTGACCGTTTACGCCTTTCTGCCACCAGGTCTTTGCTTGAGCGCAAGGATGTCATAGTTGTTTCAAGTGTATCCTGCATCTATAACCTTGGTTCTCCTGATGAATGGCGTAAGATGTCAGTTATTCTGACAGTGGGGGAAGAGATAGACAAAAGATCACTTTTTGAGTCCCTCATCAATATACAGTATGAACGCAACGATGTTGAGTTCAGTAAGGGAAAATTCCGCTCAAGGGGAGATACTATAGAAGTCTATCCTGCTCAGGAACTCCGGGGCATACGGATAGAATTGTTCGGCGACGAGATAGACAGAATGACCTACTTTGATCCTGTGTCAGGAAAGGTTATTCATGAGCTAGCTCCCGGAGAGAGTACTATGATATATCCTGCAAAGCACTTCGTTATGCCGGAAGAGTATATCGAAGAGGCGCTGAAGTCCATTGAGGCCGAACTCGAGGAACAGCTGGCTCGCTTAAGGTCGGAAGACAAACTTCTTGAGGCACAACGGCTTGAACAGCGTACAAGGTTCGACATAGAAATGATAAGGGAACTAGGCTATTGCAGTGGTATAGAGAATTATTCCCGTCACTTTGATGGTCGTAAACCAGGTGCCCCGCCGTCTTCATTACTTAATTTCTTCCCGGACGACTATCTGGTTGTTATCGATGAGTCCCATGTGACCATTCCCCAGATAAGGGGCATGCACAACGGTGACCATGCGAGGAAGGACTCACTTGTATCCTATGGGTTCCGCCTTCCATCCGCATATGACAACCGTCCACTTCGCTATGATGAATTCGAAAGGCAGTTAAACAATGTTCTCTACGTGTCTGCCACTCCTGCAGAGTATGAGCTAAAAAAGAGCCGTGCTGTGGTGGAGCAGATCATCCGGCCTACTGGCCTTGTAGATCCCGAGGTTACGGTGAGGCCAATAGAGAACCAGGTAGATGACCTGATCGGTGAGATAAGAAAAGTGACTGCTGAAGGTTTCCGTACCCTGGTAACAACCCTTACAAAGAGAATGGCTGAGGATCTGACTGACTACCTGGTGGAAATGGGTGTCAAGGTGCGATATATGCATTCTGATATAGATACTCTCGAGCGTGCGGAGATTGTCAGGGATCTTCGAAAAGGTGAATTCGATGTACTTGTGGGTATTAACCTGCTGAGGGAAGGGCTGGATATTCCTGAAGTCGCATTTGTGGCCATACTTGATGCGGACAAGGAGGGGTTCCTGCGTTCAGAGCGTTCCCTGATCCAAACCATCGGGCGTGCTTCCAGGAATTCCGAGGGTCGTGTGATGCTATATGCTGATAACATCACCGGTTCAATGGAGCGCGCTATGAAGGAGACTAACAGGCGTCGAAAACTCCAGATAGATTTCAACCGTGAACACGATATCATTCCGCAGACTATTCAGAAAGCACTGCAAAAAGAGCTTGTGGAATCTAAAGAGTATGAGGGGGTTTCGGAGATAATGTCAATAGCAGAAGACCTGTCCACAACGGAACTTTCGGATATGGTTATTGACCTTGAGGCGGAAATGCATCTTGCAGCCAAGAATCTGGAATTCGAGAGGGCTGCGGAACTGAGGGATAGGATAAAAGAGTTGCGTGAAAACTACACGATGTAGTTTCTTTCCTCATTTTCCTGCGTGTCTTCTCCTTCTCATAGTTTTTATTTTTCCTGCGTCGGTATCTGAGTCCCGTATTCCTTTTCCTGTGTAATGCAGGAAAACATCATCAAGGGTTGGTTTGTGCAGGCTAACTGACTGGATATCGAGGCCAATCTGTGATGTAACTTTCAGCACATCGGGTATCGTCCGCTCTCCCTCGGCGGTGGTGATCTGTACTGTATTTCCAGATGCGGAAATACTGCCTGCAAGTGTGTTTGCTGAATAGTGTTCAATAAGCTTTGCAGTATCTTCATTTGTGGTAAACTCAAGGTTAAGGATATCTCCGCCAAGTGATGACTTTAATTCCATAGGTGTTCCGCTGGTGATTATTTTCCCGTGATCGATGATGGCCAGGCGGTTGCAGAGCCTGTCTGCTTCTTCCATGTAATGGGTCGTGAGTATGATGGTGATATTCTTTTCCCGGTTGAGTTCTTTTATGTAATCCCATATGTGGTTCCTTGTCTGTGGATCGAGTCCCAGTGTGGGCTCGTCCATGAACAATACATTGGGATGATGCATCAATCCCCTGGCAATCTCAAGGCGGCGCATCATTCCGCCGGAGTATTTCTGCACGATCTCATCAGCCCATTCGGATAGCTCTACAAGCTCCAGCACTTCATCAATGCGTTGGTGGCGTGATTTTTTTGGCAAGCCATAGAGTCTTCCGTGAAGGTCCAGGTTCTCCCTCCCGGTGAGCTTCTGGTCAAGGGTGGTATCCTGAAATACCACACCAATTGATTTGCGTACCTTTGTGGCATCTCTCTTTATGTCGTAGTCCCAGACCTGTGCGTTGCCTGAAGTGGGTCTTAACATTGTGGAAAGCATGCCTATGAGTGTTGACTTCCCTGCCCCGTTGGGTCCAAGCAACCCGAAGAGTTCCCCTTTTTCCACAGTAATGTCAACACTGTCGACAGCCGTCACTCCATCGTATTTCTTTGTTATTTTTTCGGTATGAATAGCTGCATCGATCAATTTTGTCCTCTGTATTTGATTGTAGGATTCAGATATGCATGATCCAAAATATACTTATTTGCTGTTATTCAGCACCAGGCGAAAACGTTATATTTGAAAAACGCTTGTATGAGTTGCAATCTTGCGCTGATGGTCTAGTGGCTATGACTGAGGCCTTCCAAGCCTTAAACCCGGGTTCGAATCCCGGTCGGCGCATATCACCCTTTTTCCTTATTACTGTTAATATAAAAATTAAACAGTATCACTTGATTCATTTTTCTATGTGATTTATAGACACTATATAGAATATTTTTAAATAGTTGATACAAAACTATATATGCCACTTCTAAAAAACGGTGGTAATAGTGGAGTTATTACAAAATTTTGAACGAGATTTAACTATTCGTAGAAGAGCAAAAAGAACTATTCAGGGATATAGTCAAAACGTAAAGGCATTTTTAGAATATTTCCCGGAACCCGGTGAAGTAGACACAGAAGAATTAGAAGAATATCTGGAATACTTAATGTTAAGAGATCTCAGTGGGTCAACTTTAAAAAATATATTTTCTGGTCTGTCGTCTTTCTATGAATTTCTGATTTATAAAAAAATAGTTGATACTAACCCGATAACCGGGTTTCGTAAAAGATATCTGGACAACGTAGAACCTTCAGAAAGAAGGCAGGTTCCAAAACTTGAAAATGTGCGTGAATTGATAAAAAGGTTGGAACTCATACTCGAACTAACAATAGTGATGGTATTTGCAAAAACCGGGATTCGCAGGGAAGAACTATTACTCCTGAAACCGGAAGATATCGACCTTAAGAATAAAATAATAATTATTGAACGAAAAAAGAGAGCTAAAAACATTATCCGTTTTATTGATCTTGAACTCGAATTCGTTCTCAAGGAATATTTATCTTGGAGAGAAAGCCGGGTAGAAATAGGAAAATGTAAAAGCCCTTACCTTTTCATTACGGAACACGGCGGCAGAATCCATAAAGATGATATCAACGAATTCATACAATATCATGCTGAAAATATCGGCTTTCACGATCCTGATCCAGACGCACCGCTTGAAAAGAAAATGTCAACACATTGTTTTAGAGGATTTGTTACAACATATCTTCGTAGAAAAGGAATGAAAGGAGAACATATTCAAACCTTGCTCGGACACACTATTAAAAAAGAGGTATGGAGCGGCTTTTATCTTGATATAGATATGGAACTAGTAAAAGAAGAGTATTTTAGATGCTCGCCGCCACTCCTTGTTTATTGATGCAGGTCAAATATTAACTGCGTCTTTCTTTCTTGATCTATTCTTTTTGGGCTTAGGCCTCAAGCCGGGTTAGGTCCAGTAGGACTTAACCCTAAAAAGACACTTTTTTAAATAATCCCGGATTGTAGTCATTTGTGGCTCTTTTAAACCATAACGTTCCATCCAATCCTTATAATATGGCTTTTCCTCTGGCTCATTACGGAAGAAATGAGTATCATAGGACTTTGCAACTTTTTTTGAGAATAAGAACCAGTCCATAGAATAACGAGTTCCTGTATGACGCTGCTTATACTCATCTTCAGATAAATAAGAATCAATGAAAAAGATGATAGGCCGACCAAATAAGGACCAGTTACGAGCAAACCGGAAGCATTCACATATCTCACGGATAATTGTATCAACACGCCCCGGGTCATGCGTAATCAGTACAACATTATTACCACGCTGCCCAGACCATGCAAAAAAATCATGCATTTCACTTGTAAAATTCTTGATTTTTCTAGAATTATAATACCTGTGCGATTCATCAATATAGATATCTGAATCAAAAATAGGCATTTCTTCAAAACCTTCCTCCCACACTTTAGTATATCCGAGAGTAGGATGAAACACTGGATAATTAGTGAATACCTGACCAGTATAAACCGGAATATCTGGATTCTTCAAACGTGCTTTTTGGTTTTCCAAGCGTTTATTGTGTTTTTTCTCCATAGATTTCAACGCTTTCCGAGTAGCCCAATAAGTCTTCCCTTTCCTTGGGGGAGCTCCGATAATTTCAACTGACATAAAAGACCTCTATAGTTTGCGTCTAGGGCATAGATCAGGCAAGCCTGAAATTTGCCCCGGACTTATTCCTTTGGTCACTTCCTCTTGATGATGTATTTTGCAACCATCTTCCAAGATATACCAACAATAGTGAACCCTACAAAGATGTTCATAGGATACACGGTGAAACTAGACATTGCACTTCCCAAAGTGTCAAAGCCGAAACCTACAATCTCAGTCATATTTGCTAAATCTTCTGTCAGACCCATCTATTTTTTCACCTCCACTCAGTCAATGGCCACTTATCGGCCTGTTGAAGCTATGAGTTTCATAACGTACGGAACTAAGAACACAATCAAAAGACCAACAACACAGGCCACGAAATAAACAACCGTTGCCTGCACGTCATTTTGAGGTGGTCCTACAATTGTTACTATTTGAGTGTAAACATCAGTCATTCAGAATCAACTCCGCAAAGATCATCTAAGAACTTTCTAAAAGGAATGTGAAATACTTCAGTTACCAAGACATAGACAGATAACCAGAAGCAGCCGACAAAGCCACCAAGAACAATAACAGAAGCTAAAAAAATCTGAGTGCTCAGAGGCAGACAAGCAAACTGATTATCAAGATAAGGACCAAGGCCAAGACTAATCATTTAAAACCCACTTCCAGAGAACTAATACAAGTTGGAAAACCTGACAAAGTGCAATTATTATCAAGAGAAGTATAACCAAATCCTCGTTGTGCCAATAAGTAGAACCAGCAGAAGAGGCGTTAAAGAAAAGGGCAGCTTCGGTATAATTAAGATTAATCGTTCCGACCTCCTCGTATATCGGTAAGTTCCTCATAGAACCACAAGATAGAACCAAAATAAGCCAATGCCAAAAAGATATCTAAAAAGGTGTACCCATCCATAAAAACAGTATCAAAAGCATCAAATGCGGCCCCAACAACGGAAGCAATGAACTGAATTAAAATAATAAAATCGCTCATATTTTGAACCCCGCTATTGAAACATCTTTCAGGAAATGATACACACGGAGAACAAAAACAACCAGCATTGTGATAAGCATTAGAGCAAACCATGCGGAAGGCAAGAGAGCACCCAAGAAATCAGTAAACAGGCCGACTACAGACATAATCAGGCCATAAAATGCTTGGTACAGTTCAGCAAAAGCTGTCCATATCTGCATTATAATTTCATGGATTCCTCCAAAGATAAAATCAATAACTGAAAGAATAGCATACAAGATAAGGTTCAAAAAACTTTGTAAAAGGAGGTCAAGAGCCATTATTTCCACCTCAAAAGGATTAATACAAGTTTCAGGACCAAGACAAAAGTAATATATTTCTGTACTTTTACCGGAATAGCAGAGACAACAGGAGGAACAATCGCAAGCAAAATAGGTTTACTGCTATTTGCAGAGTTATAAGAATCGGCTAGAGTAGCATTAGCATAATTGACATATGTAGTCAAGGAACGCACCGGAGAGAGCAAAAAACCAATAGTGCCGGATGTTCCATTAGAAACAGTACCTATAATTTCACCTGCTGAATCCGTAAAATTTTCAGTATAATTACCGCTTAAGCTTTCGTTAGTGGTATAGTCAGGAATTTCTATAGGCTCAGGTTTGGGTATTGGATCAATAGGCTCAGGTTCAGGTGCTGGATCATCATCCGGTAACTCATCGGGTAACTCATCAGGTGGTATACTTTCAACCGCATGCAGATTAATAGTAATGGAATCAAGCTCTGTATAAGTAGGTGTAGAACTTGTATAATGACTAATAAGCCACGAAAGAGGCTCTACAAAAAACAGATACCAAGGAATGTCACTCTTATCTACACCGTCAACTTCCCATAGTGTAAAGGTGTAACTCTCTGAACCATCAACATAGGGCAAATAGGCCATTCTACCCAGGCGGCTGGTCATTGAATCATCAAAACTATTACCGTCTTTGCAATCCTCCTGATAAGAATACCCGCCTGAAGTACAATTAACAAAATATAATTTTTCAGAATCATATGAGCCAATTTCGTAATCTAAGATTCCATCTTTTGTAACTCCCAACGGTACATACGTATCATTAATATACGAATTCTGATTAGATGCAGAACCATCAAAATAAAGAGTAGAATCAGGTTCAGGAGTACCTCTGAAAAATACAAGCTTTACCGACCAAGTATTATATTCTGAACCCACCTTAGCATAATAAGAATCTACATATAACGTTTCACCGGCAACAGCGTTAGGAATCTTGTAATAATAGCCATTATACAACCATCCATATTGACTATCCCGCGTAAAATATTCCATGTTCTCTACAACATAAGATTTGTAAAATACGTATTCTTGTCCGGGATCTGGAAGGTCAGAAGATCGAACATAATCTAAACGCCAATTCCAATGTGAGCCTGTAAAATCTATTAAAGGACCACTATCAGTTGTTCGAATTTCCGTATGCACTTCTTCAAGAGCAGCAGAAGCAGAAGAAACAAAGATTAGGAGAGCCAGGGAAATAAAAAATATGGCTCTCCAACGTGGTACGAGAGAACCGACTAACGAAAAAAGGGATAGTGAAGCGCAATGCGACCTTTTGAGGTTAAGGGTTCTCATGAAGAAGTATATAAGCATGTAGACATATATAACTTTGTAAATAAGTATAATAAGTACATTAAGAACAATGTTCTTAAAACAAAACCGCTATGCAATGATGGTATAAAGTGCACAAACGTATTGTAGCGGATTTAAGCACAATATTCCTAATAAATATTTTTACAAACTGTAATTATATATAAGCATTTTCCAACATTATAAAAGAATGGTAGAACGAAAAACCGATATGCTAAGAGTTTGTGCATCAAATGTGTGCACACAGAGGTACTATCTACTAATAGCCCCGAGGGGAGAGGGCCGGAAGCCCGACGGCGGCCAGGTAGGCTCGCACGCCGGGCAGTTCTTCAGGCAAAATGAAGCCAGCTTCCCTCTCTCGATCTAAGCCTGATGGGAAAGGGGGGAATGATGCCGGGGGCTAAGTTATCCCTGATCAGCAAGACAATAGCATTTCCTGTATGTGATGGTCGGACACTGGCTTTTATTCACGCACTCACAACCGGGCAATAAAGGTCCGGCCCTGCGGGCTACCCTTCGGCGAACCAATATTACCCGTTTGCTCAGACAATGGCGTGAAGCCAGCGACCGACCGAGACTCACATACTGATGGGAAATACTTAATTTGCCTTTTTGTACAGTATCAAAAATAGTTTTTAGTTCATAATTTTATTTATTATGTATCGATTGTTATGGTTTTGTTTTGTAGGCCTGAGCTGATGATCTCCAGCTGCAGCAAGATCTTGCAAAATTCTTATTGTCCGGTTTAGGCAAACATATAATTTCCGATTAGTAAAACTAATAGGAAGATTTCTTCCAAGGCCATTACCAGACATCGAAAAAATTGATTTTAGTATATAAAGAAACAACCGTTTTTCAGTATGTTCTTGGAAGCTATAAAAAGGAAGATTTCCTTTAATTGGCAGTGTGTGTAACTATAAGAAAATATCTTTTAGCTGTTGAAATGATCGAGAAAATAAGAAAAAGAGAAGATGGATATTATATATTTATACTATGTATACAAATTAATCTTAAAATTATAAAAATATATGAAGGAATAATGATGACAGAATCACAGAAACAAGTTACACCGGGAGCATATTATATCGATGAAGAAGGAAATTACAATTTGATTCCTCATGGATCTTATTATGTCGATGAGAATGGGAAAATAGGAGAAGTAAATCAGGAAATCGCCCCTACAGTGAACTGGCAATCTGCAATTGACAATTTCAAATGGGACGAAGTTCACAGACTTATCGAGAATTGGGGAAGCCGTGGAGCAAGAGAAAGAACCTATACTGTACTTGGGAGTTATGCTCTTGCTGCACTTGTCATCAGTCTTGCTTCGGTTCTTGCCTATCAGGGAATTGTTGAAGGGCAAGCGCTTGTAGGGTTCTTAGGTGCTGCAATCGGGTACATATTGTCTAAGGGAGAGATTGGACTGAAAGGTTAATTTCCCAACCTTTTTATGATTTCCTTCCTTTATTTGGCGATATATGATAAATTTATATCCCCGTAAATATCGAAATAAACATACAATAAGCTAAAACACACAAAATAAAAAAGTAAAAAAATGCCGTATCTATACGACATTATTCCTTTTTCTTTACCTGTGTAACATAGTACCCCGTTCCTCCGACAATTACCAGAAGTAAAACTATCCAGAGCCAGGACATGGACATACTGCTCTGAATACTTGTTTTCTCCGTTGCCCCGGTCGCAGCCTCTCCGGTATCATCACCGAAGAGAGCATAAGTGCTGAAGTGCGATACCTTAATGGTAATAGTTCTTGAAACGGCATCTGCAGTTCCTTGCATTATTTCCCATTCGCCGGTATCATCATTGTACCAGCCTACCCTTGCACTTTCTCCGTATTGCTCCCATTCTTGCTCGCTCAGTGCAAATGTCAGGCTGATCGCCGGGTAGAATGTTGTACCGTCAGGTGTACATTCATAGGCCTGCAAAGCCATTGCACCTTCCATCTCAGGAACGTCCGTTGCTGCCGGAACAGTAGCAGGCAGGATATCTACTATCCTGATGTTGTTAACAGATCCACCTGACTCACTTATAGCTTTAGTGCCTGCACCGACGCTGAGATATCCGGTTTCTTCACTGGACCATACAGTAACATCAGTCAGGGTTTTGCCGTTGGAACCAGCTTCAAAGCTCACTGACTCAACATGCTTTGTGCTTTTTTCTTCCGTATTGCCTTCACCAGCACCCTTTCCAGGTTCATCCGATTCACTGATGTGTAGTTTTTCGGAGCTTCCACCACCACCGCCGGAACCTGATGATTTGGAACTTGGTGCTGTTGTAACGGTGATGGTCATGTTACTGCTAAGGTTGCTTCCGGCAAAGTTGCTTGCATTCAGGCTTACGTTATAGGTCCCAGCAGCATTGAAAGTGTGAACCGGGCTTTGCTGGCTGGAATTTGCACCGTCCCCAAAGTCCCAGGACCAGGCTGTCGGGTTGTTGCTGGAGTTGTCTGTGAAAGTGACCGTCAGAGGTGCTGTTCCTGAAGTTACGCTCGCACTGAAATTGGCAACCGGAGTTACGACATTGTTTACTGTAATGTTCATTACCTGAGAATCGACCGAACCATAACCGTCACTTACATTGAATTCAATGTAGTAAGTTCCCGCATCAGTGAGGTCTGTGACCCATGAACCGTCGCCGTTGCTGGTATTGAAACTGTCGAACAGGAAACTCCTGTTACAGTCAAATTGCGGCGTATCTCCGTCTGCATCCGTGGAGTTGATGTCAAAACTGATAGTTTCTCCTTCACATACCATAATATCCGTTACATTGAGAATAGTGACAGCATTGTTCGGGATCTGAACGTTGTTACTGACTCCTGCCGACAATGTGGAATCAGTGGAATTGTATGCGTAGACCGTTATATTGGACCATGCATGAGCAGCAAGTCCGGTATGATTGAAACTTTTTATCGTATCATTTTGCCAGCCTATATCATGGCTTACGTTATAGAAATCAGCTATATTCCCTGTGCCTGCATTCCAGCTATGATTCACCCAGAACTTACCTGTTGTATTTGTGAATGTTTCTGGAATTCCCGGAATGATGACATTGTTTACTGTGATGTTCATTACCTGAGAATCTACCGAACCATAACCGTCACTTACATTGAATTCAATGTAGTAAATTCCCGCATCATTGAGGTCTGTGACCCATGAACCCTCGCCATTGCTGGTATTGAAATTGTCGAACAGGGAACTCCTGTTACAGTCAAATTGCGGCGTATCACCGTCTGCATCCGTGGAATTGATGTCAAAGCTGATAGTTTCTCCTTCACATACTGTAATATCCGTTACATTGAGAATAGTGACAGCATTGTTCGGGATCTGAATGTTGTTACTGACTCCTGCCGACAATATGGAATCAGTGGAATTGTATGCGTAGACCGTTATATTGGACCATGCATGAGCAGCAAGTCCGGTATGATTGAAACTTTTTATCGTATCATTTTGCCAGCCTATATCATAGCTTACGTTATAGAAATCAGCTATATCCCCTGTGCCTGCATTCCAGCTATGATTCACCCAGAACTTACCTGTTGTATTTGTGAATGTTTCTGGAATTCCCGGAATGAAAGATGATTCGATTGTAAAAGTCTTCGCTGTTGAGTTCTGGCTGTCAGGATTGATGACATATAGTGACCAGTCACCTGCAATAGCCTGTGTCAGGTTGAATGTAGTATTGATGGTAGTATAGGTGATACTGTCAATTGTTCCGTTTATCGGGGTCTGGCCTTCCATTGTCAGGTTTACAAACACAGTGTCCGTGATGTTAAAGCTACACCCTGTAACGTTGAGCTTAAATGACGCACTACCGTCGCTGTTATTGATACCATTGCTCACTGATATGGATTCTACATATGGTGCAAGTGGTGAAGGTATATCCTGGTACTGGAAGAACGGATGAGTATATCCATCTACGATTTTCCATACAAAACCCGGATCATTGGCTGTTATGATATTGTTGCCGCTTGCGTTCCAGTTAAGCCCTGAACTTCCGGAAATGAATGCAAAACTGGTGAAATTGACATATGAAGACGTAGTTCCAATACTGTTGTCCGGAATGCCGGAATAATAACTGTTGCTCACAATGCCATAATTAATTCCGACCAGACCGCCGACATAACTACTACCTGTGGCAGTACCAGTGGCAAAACTGTTGCTCACAGTGTCATCATTCCGTCCGACCAGACCGCCGACATAACTACTACCTGTGGCAGTACCAGTGGCAAAACTGTTGCTCACAGTGTCATCATTCTTTCCGACCAGACTGCCGACATAATTACCACTTCCGGTAACACTGCCTGTAGCATAACTGTTGCTCACAGTCTTAAAATTATATCCGACCAGACCGCCGATATTACTAAGACCTGAGGCATCACCAGTAGCATAACTGTTGTTCACAGTGCCACTAATAAAATTATATCCGATCAAACCTCCGACATAATTGGATACGCCTGAGGCATCACCAGTAGCATAACTTTTGTTCACAGTGCCATCATTCTGTCCAATCAGACCGCCGACATAACTACTACCTGCGGCAGTACCAGTAGCATAACTGTTGCTCACAATGCCATTATTAATTCCAACCAACACGCCGACAAATTCTCCACCTGAGGCATTACCAGCAGCATAACTGTTGTTCACAGTGCCATAATTCTTTCCGACCAGCACGCCAACATTGCTGCTTATTGATACAACACCATCCGGGCTTGTCTCTACTCCAAGGTCATGGATATTAGCACCGAAATCTGTATAACCAAAGAATCCGGCATATTCAGTGGTTTGAAAAACAGTCAGGTTCTTCACTGCAAATCCACTTCCGTTAAAGTCACCTGTGAACTTGGTAATTGAATTGCCAATTGAGCTGTGATTGCCAACTAGTGTAATGTTCTGTGTCAGTGTGAAGTTCTTGTCCCAATCAGCAGAAGTGACGGAAAGCATATCAATATCACTGTCAGTTGATAGCTGATATGGGTCGGCAAGTGTACCGCTGCCACCAGAATAAGTAGCTGCCGATGCCGGTACGCTAAGGAACAGGCAAAACAGCAATAGCATTGAGATTTTCAGAATAGCTGACCTTGATTTTAATGCGTGAGCACTATTTTTGTGGTTATGGAAGCATTGTGACATTGTTTTCATGATTTTATCCTGGTATTCCAGGTTTGTATCGCTTGCTAGAATACTGTATTGTAACGATTTTCTTCTGGGACCATTTTTATGAATTGGAATTAGTAAACAGTCAAAATATATGAATATTTTGATATTTAACTTTGTCTAGCAAATACCAAATCATTTTCCTCTATTTGGCATTATTTTCTGCATTTTCGTTCAGTATTGCCCATGCTATGAAAATAGAAAGCAGGATTCCAAGATACAACCCAGAATATACTATTATCTGCCTTTCGATATCGGTTAAGAATCCAACATCTTTTAGTCTATTTAAAAATAATAAATCCAACATTGCAAAAGGAGCATTGATAACTAAAAAATATCGAAGTATCTTTTCAATCACATTACCACCTTTAGAGATCAGGGAATAAACCCCCTTTTACAAAGTGTTCGTTACCTTTCGGTTTATACATGTTCAAAAAATCACGTACAAGAGGATTGACAATATAAACACCTCTTTGCTGTTGCCCGTCACTGTCATATTTCTTAAGCAGGATTCCTTTTTTAACCAGCCTTTGCCGTGATGATCTGTTAGCCCTGCAAGTTTCGAAAATATCACATCCACGCAGGGAGTATATCAGATCTTCAGGTTCTTTGAATGCTTTTGAAACGAATTTGATAACATCGTCAAGCGATTTATCATAGCGATCTGCTAAAACGCCGTTTTCTTTCAGGCCGTGATGAACGAATAGAATTAAGTCTTCTGTTATCTGTTCATCTTCTCGCCTGAATTCAAAGATTGAATCTGCATCTTTTGAGAATACTGTGAATTCTATCCTGCAGAGTCCGAATGTTTTCTGATAGATTTTTATCTGTATTTTGTGGTCATTCCTTCCGCTATTTATTTTATTCATATAGAGAATATCACGACGCAGGACCGGGTTTAAGTCTGCATCATCGACTTTAGATATTTTGTCGTACTTCCGGGTAACTTTAATCATGTTGTCGGTTTTGACATCCTGTAGGTAGATTGTGCCGCTCTGGGTGTTATATTTTGAAAATGCAAGACCTTTTGCATACAAGTTATCAGCGATGTCCTCA
Source organism: Methanolobus sp. ZRKC2 (assembly GCF_045291185.1). Taxonomy (NCBI): domain Archaea; kingdom Methanobacteriati; phylum Methanobacteriota; class Methanomicrobia; order Methanosarcinales; family Methanosarcinaceae; genus Methanolobus; species Methanolobus sp. ZRKC2. The sequence continues at coordinate 2,570,627 of NZ_CP146980.1, forward strand.
ACACTAGCCGGATAGACCTCGAAAGGTATTTCAATTTCGGATATTTTGTATCTTATCTTTTCTAGGTCAACACCCCAATGCTTTTTTACCACTCGCTTATAAAGTTGCATTGCGTCCCATACGAATTCCCGAAAAGCTGCTACATAATCCTGAGCGGTAAGCTTTACATCGATTGGCATAAAATTATCATCGTATATGACACTCTCAGGCCTTATGTTATGCCTTTCCTGCAAAAAATGTATAATGTTGACATGAAAACGCATTACGCGAGGCCCTCTTAATTGGAGTTCCCAGGATGAATATTGACCTTCGTTTTCTTTCCGTAAAACTTGCTCAAAACGACCTTTTCCGATGCGGGACCGTTTCACATAATGTATAAATTTGTCTCTTAGTTCAGAATCAAAACGATGATCACCCTGGGAGTAATTCTCATCATAAACAAGGAAAAATACCTTGTCTATGCATATGCGTTCCATGTCGAACGTTTTAAAGTATACTTCTTGGATATCTCCTAGTTTAAGCTCGGTCACAGTCCACACCTCACAAGACGATTACCAATTATCATAGAAAGAAACATCATCCCAAGGCACACAAGACCACCTATTTCTTCGATCATGTAAGCAACCCCTGGGCGAACATGTCTAAACGGGTTTCATTATCTGGACGTTTCTTGTAGTAGAGATGAAGGAGTTTAATGTCGTCCCCATCACGAACAACCCGGAAAGATTCACCACATAACTTATTGTCGCACTCTGTGAAGTCATCTGAAGGAAAAACTCTAACAGGCTGTCCGCAGTCAGGACACCTTTTAAGAGTGCTGGTCATGGTAGCACCCCGTTAGCTTTGAATTCTGCGTCTATTTTGTCTATCTTTCCTTGCCATTTTCTATAATCTGTTACATCATCGGATTCGTCCCGATATAGAACACAATGGCGGCGCAGGGTGACAAGTTCCGTGAGTCTTGCTTCTGAAAGTCCATGCTTGCAGCTATCGGACATAATAACACCTCAGAAAAGGCGGGGTTAAAGATCCCCTACCTGTAACTTTTCACGTTCCTGTTTTAGCTGCTTATTGAAAAGATCCTTATTCTCACGGCAGAAGTCAATAATCTTCTTCATGTCAATATAAGGAATTCTGAAATAGTCCTTTCTGAAGTCGCCAGTATTGGAAACTTTGAGACTAACAGAACCTTCATATTTCCTGCCATCTTTTTCATTATCAGGAGAAAGGGAAAAATCAGTTGAAGGCAAGCGCAAGTATGCTGTTTCCGGCAAAGCATTAGGAACACCGGATTCATTTTGCTTATCTTCTGGTTTAGTATCTGCCATTACTGCACCACCTTTGCGATAAGGGTTTGATTGTCAAGTGCAGACCAAGAAAGAGTACTTCCGATTTTCAACCCAACCTCCTTACAAACCGGCTGAGGAATCACAGAACGACAATATTTATCATCCTTACCGTGTGGATGTACTGTGCTGGTTTTCATGCAGAACACCTGCCCGGAAAGAATGATTTGTTTTCAACTACTATGCTAGCTATGTTGATATAGCTTAAGCTAATACTATTCGAGTTCATTTTATTTTGTCCTATAATATTTTAGTCGAGTCGGCTAAACTCAACATTCTTAATAATGTATTTTAGGTATAAAAACCCTTTTATCTTTGTAAACACAATATGTGATTACTTGACCTGTGCCAACGGCTAATTGGTCAAGTCTGAAACGTGAACCGGGTTTTCTATTTTGTCCGCCCGCTAGCGTTTCATGACAACAGGAAGAGTAAACACCTAATGTTCATCATTGGGTGATATGGCCGATAGGTGCGGGATGTCATCATAATTATGAAGGCTCCCAATCCCGGTCGGCGCACTTTTCTAACCTTTTCTTGAATTGTTATTGCTGAGAGTTCACGCCAAGTATAAGGTTACTTTATACTGTTTCTTGATTGATCTCATCCCATGATCCATCAATTATGGCTTTTCTGATTTCACGCTGGCTAAAGGTAACTCTTATTGTGTGGTTAGTGGTTGCTTCAGTTAAAATTTCATCTGAGCGGTCACCATAGCCTTCATGACTGCTGGTGAATGTGTAAATCAGCAGGTGTGTAGAAGGCAGTGTATCTTCGCGAATATGTTCTTCCAATGTGAGGTTTGAACCATCAAAACTGTAAGTTGGCATCGAAATGATCCATTGCTCAACAATTTCCTGTGCTTCATCAAATGTGGGTTCAAATGCGAGTTGTCTCAAAGAATCCATATAATTTTCAATCTCATACAAATCTTCAACTTGATATTCAGAAGAATCTGAATCAATGGTTAATTTGTGTATACTACCATCCTGCAGCACAGTAACTTCCAGAGTACCAGAATCTGAAGCATCTGGTCGGATTTTCTGCGCTTTGGAAGAGGACGTCATCTCAAGGAAGGGCTTTCCTTTCAGCATATAAGGAGGCTGTTTCCACTGGTACTTGATCATTGGAGTGACATAACGTGCTTTGAGTTCATTGTCAGGACTATATATGCTGAGATTCATAGAAGTTGAATTAATTATCAGTTCCTGCATTTCCATGTCAGTTGGCGAGGTGACCACATATTTCATGGATATTATAGTTGCATTATCTGATATTGTGAATTCTTCTTTTTCTGTGCATCCTGAACTTATCAGAATTAAGAACATAAACATTAGCATTATTTGCATAGATTTCATAAATAAATGTACTTTCTACCTACTATATAGAAATTTGTATACTTGAAAATCCACCACATAAATACAGAGAGCATGGATTCAGAAGATATACATAAAATGGCTCAGGGTTGACTTACTGAAGAAAAAATTGTAGGCAAAATCTTATCACTCATTCCTTTAATTGTGAGTGTTCTATTGATATTATATGCCATACTAACAAAAACAAATACCTGTATGGGGAGGGAAAATGGAGGATATGGTGCAAGGTTAATAATTTTTTCAGGCATTCTTATTTTGGTATATGTAGCATTTTAAAATATAAAAAAACAAAAAAAGAAAAAATGGGACCATACAGGTCATTTTATGGATTTAGCCATCCTCAAAATTTCTTCTTTGCTAGTCATAGCATAAATACATATCTGGATGTCGTCTACATCCCATATCAAAGCATGACCCTGTGAAAATTCTATGTATGTGGCTTCATGTCCATTGATATTGACAGTTTCATCATCGTCAGTTGCCTGATACTTGAAAGAATCATTATGATAACTCTTTTCACTGATACTTATAAAACCAGTGTTGTTCTTGTACAATAGACCAACACTTTCCAAAACACCCTCTGAAGCTGTTTTATCAACGCTTTTATAAATAGATGCATGGATGAAATTATAATCTTCAGGAATATATGAAGGATAACTTACCTCAAAACTTACCTTGTCCTGCGCTTCTTCCAGTGATACACGAACAGGAGTTGCAGCTGCATCAAAATTGCTTGTTTGCAGTTGAGAAACAGATAAATTTTCTTCCATCAAAGTAGGATCCTGCAGTTCCTTTTCTCCTTGAACATGTGTTTCTGCAATTTCTCCTTGGTCAGTCTGTTCGTCCACACAACCTGTTGTAAAAAATGCAGATAACAAAATCAACAAAATTATTAATACTTTCTTACTTCTCATAATTTATGCCTACTCATTCTTAATATTTATTGTTTATTAATTGTTTTTGACACAGTAAAGGTCACTTTATAATTACTTTATGGTCATTCTATCAAACTGCTTATATGATTCAATAAAATTTTTATATTTTCTCCGAATAGTGATTATTTTGCAGAGTTTAGATGATAGATGATGATATCAATAGTTTTTCTACAGAGTCAAAATTATTTTATTGCTTTCTATTAGTCAACATAACTGGATGATTTCTTCTTACTGTTTGATGTTCTCAGTATCTGCTTTTTTTCATAGAGTGAAGCTGAAAAACCTGAGATTTCAAATAAAAACGAAAAATACATATGATAATAAATTTATGAATCATAAATAAATTCTAGAAGGTCGAAGAGTTGATTGATACAAAAAATATATTGATGATTTTTATTTTAATAGCTTGCTTACTCTTTTCAGGTTGTGTCAGTAGCGAAGATGAAGGTATTTCAGAAGCTTCATTTTCTTCAGAAACAGATTCGGAATCCTATCCGGCTCCTGATTTGATAATTAAACCTAGTGATGTACCGGGACTTACTTTAGACGATTATTTCTTCTATGCAGCTCCTAAAAGTGATATTTACACTTATAATTCATCCCGCGGGAGCAAATATACAGACGCTTTACCGTTGGTTACTCGCAATGTTGGAGAGAAATCTTATTGGATTGATAAATCCGGGCGTGCGGTGTCGGTTGAAATCGAAAAATTCGATTCGGATGAAGGACTGGAATTCATGTTTAAACGAGGATATGAGTGGATTGAAATATTTAAAACTGCGATGGAAGAGCAGGATGTACAGCTGCAGGGGGCAGAATATGATACTGATACTTGCAACATTGGTACTAATGGCTTCTATTCATGTAGTTCCCCCTCTGAAGAATCAGATATTTCATATGCCAACCTATCAGATATTTCGCATACCGACCTAATATTCATGACCTCTAATAATGAATTGGTAACTGTAAATGTTATGGATGAAAAGGGCAAAGATTTAGATGAAGCAATCAGAATTGCTAAAATAATTGAAGATAGGCTCTGAAGCGATTCATCTAGCTATCTACTTTTTTTAGATTTTCTTTATTTGGAGGTATTCTCACCCGAATACATTGAAAAATGGTTCATAAGTCTTGACCAATTTCGTTCTCAAATTGGTGGTTTAGATTCTTATCGCTACCTTTTTCCATGAAACTCAAAAACATTTTAATAATTTCTAGACATTACGCTTGTTATGGATATTATCACATTTATTAGACCTACAAAACAAAAAATTTATAGTTTCATAATTTTGGTTGTGAGCTTGTATCTCATCCCCACATTCATACGTGTGTTTTCCACGATTATTGTCTCGCGAATGCTTGGTACAGAAAAATATGTAGAATATTTGGCTTTTAAAAGTACTAATGTTCCATTCATACTATTTACAATTGCAGTCTACTTAGTATGGGTGTATTTAGTGGCTTCTCTTATTGTTTGTATTAGTAAAAAAACGAATCTGTAGAATCGTATTCACTTCCTTTACTTTTAGTATTTTCTTTGTGCTTCCAGGCTAGTCTTTCAGGAGATGCAGTAGTTAATTGCCATTCATTCTCTATCCTCATAAATTCACTTCACTCCTCTATTATTTCTTATCAATATGCTGCGCCATATATAACTACAACTCAACTTAAAGTTTAAACAATTCTTTAATATGTGCAGGTACTTCTGTTAACTACAATAACCTGGCATAATTGTCGGTTAACAAAGCACCTAAAAAGGAGCATGTGAAAATGTCACAGGAAAATAAAAACGATAAATCCTATTTAGCTATAATTGCACTATCAATAGTCCTGGTGGTGATGTCGCTGACGATATTCGCCATCTCGCAGAATGGGTTAGGAACGAATGTAGAAGATACAATTACCATGAGTGGGTACGCTGAACAGAAAGTCGTCCCGGATACAGCCACCTTAAGCATAGGTGTAGTTGTGGAATCCGATACTGCAAAGGTGGCATCTGATGAGAATGCAGCTCTCATGAGTGCCGTCATAGAAGAACTCAAGGCAATGGGTCTGGAGGATAGGGAAATACAGACATCCTATGTTTCCGTGTATCCGGTCTACAACTATGAGGGAGAAAGAATGATCACCGGTTACTCGGCATCCAACAGTGTGCAGGTCACAACCACTGAACTTGACAACCTGGGCGATATCATCGACAGGTCTACAGATGCAGGAGCTAACCAGATCGGAGGCATCTCCTTCTCAGTGTCCGATGAAATGCAGGAGCAGCTTCGAGAAGATCTTCTGGATGAAGCCACAACTGATGCATCATCAAAGGCCAATGACCTCGCCGACAGTCTGGGTGTTGAGGTTACAGGTGTGCAGACAGCATCCATAAGTGATGATGATGATCCTGTAATATACTATGCAAGGAACATGGATAAAGCAGAAATGGACGAAGCAGCTTCCACTCCAATCGAGGTAGGTGAGACCACAGTTTCAATGTCAGTCCAGGTTACATATTATATTGGATAAAAGAATCTGACTTCGATATTGTACCACCAAAAAATCAGGAGTTGCAGAATGGCTGGCGTGCCTTCTGAAACTTCTGATATCATCTTTAATTTGTGTTCTCAATAACTCTTCTTTACAGAAATCTTCTTTCGTAACCTGCCAATCGCAGCAATTTTCGTTCTCTTCTTCCCTTCATCTCTCTCATTATCTCTCAGTTCCGATTCAAGCATCTTACATATGGCTGTAGGTCCGTTAAGCTCTTTTGCTGCCGTTTTCAATTCAAAAGTATTGTCCCTGTATTTGCTGTCTTGGAGAATTTCCTGTATGGTTGAAAGTATCTTTTCGGGAGATGTAGAGTAATCCAGCTTTTTCCCGAGGCCATCCTCCTCCACCGCCCATGAATTATTCTGTTGCTCGGTGTGGTTCATGTCAGGAAAAGTAATCATAGGTACACCGAAGCTGAAAGCTTCCATCATAGTACTGTGTCCGCCGGGAGCAATTACAATGTTCGATGACTTAAGGTATGGGAACTGGTCGTCAATGAATTCGAGCACCTTTACATTCTTTGGCAGGGATTCAAAGATGGAAGGGTCTACATTCGGGCCGGAGAGTAGTGTGTAGTTAATCTCTTTGTCCATCTCTGCTGCTTGTATTACCTTCCTGAAGATCGGTTCTCTGTAGCCAAAACCTCCAAGCGTGGAAAGAATATGCGGTTTTTTAAGGTCCAACTCATCAACCTCTTCGTATTCCTTTCCTATTAGGGGGCCGCTGTAGAGAACTTTATCCAGGATATCTTTCTCAAATTCAAGGTTTCTGCGACATATGGTGTGGGGAATGGGAAAATCCGGGATGATGATGCCGTCAATTCTCTTGAATATTCCACTGTAAAACTTCTTAACAAGCTCTCCGACAATCCTGCTTGAAATTCCCTCTTGCATGAAGAACTGTTCCATGCTTGACTGGTTGATAATCAGGTGAGTGGGTATACTCCTGGCCTTTGCACTCATGACACCTATGTAGTAGCTGTCCGAGATTACAGCATCAGGTTTAATTCTTTTAAGCAGCCTTGTGATTTTGATAATGCTCAGGAATTGTCCTCTCTTGAAAGTTGCAAGTATCGATCTCTTAAGGTTCAGGGTACCTGCTTTACCTACAAGCGTGACTTCCGAAGGTATCCTGTGGACTAAGTAACCTTTACTTTCGATGAAATCTGCAGAATACCCATAGGCTCCGAAGTGTACAGTGTGACCTGCAGATGTCAGCTCCCGTGCCAGGGAGATACACCTGCTAGTGTGTCCAAGGCCCTCTCCGCAGACAAATATCATTACTTTCATCTATAGCACCTTTTTGCCTTTATGGCAGAAAACTTCATGAGCATGATAATATGCTTTATTTTTTAAAAAGTTGATTGATGTATTTGCATTTTTTCCAGTTTCTCATAAAATATCTTCCTGACTTCTCTAAATGCCCAATACCATCAATTTATTATAAAACCCGGCAGTCTATACAAATGCTTAGTTTATCAGACAATTTAATTGCGAAGGCTGCAGATGAAACAGTTATCAAAATTATTAACACTAACTCTTGGGATAAGTTTCATTTCCGTTCTCATTATATTCGTGTTTGTCTGGGATCAGCAGACCCTGGATATAATCCTCGGGATGAAAATGGAGTACATATTTGCCGCTCTGTTGTTACACTTACTTTCCTTCGTAGTATGGGGACTTCGAACCAGCTCTATGTCAAAGGCCCTTGGATATAATGTAAAATTTATCGATTCGCTGGAGATAGTTTCATCAAGTGTCTTCCTTGCCTCGATCACTCCGTCATCAGCCGGAGGCGAGCCATTGAGGGTGCATCTTCTCAGTAAAAGGTACATGCCCCTGGGAAAAGCAACTTCGGTAGTTGTAACTGAAAGATTGCTTGATGCTATAGTAATATTGATAGCTGCTCCGATAGCAGTATATTTCCTGCGTGGAAGGATGAACAATCCAGGAATCGATATCCTTCTGCTGGCAGGAGTTGTGACTATACTTGGCGTAATACTCTTGCTGATGTATTCCGTCAAGAGACCGGGGAAACTGGTAAATATCATTCACATGTTTTCCGGTCTTTTTGTCAGGATCACCGGTAAAAGCGAACTGGTAAAAAATCTGCCCCAACGGGTAGAAAAGGAGATCGGGCACTTTAATGAATGCAGTTACACTTTCATAAATGAAGGTAGGAGTGGTTTATTCTATGGAATGTTATTAACCGTTCTATTCTGGGTACTGGAATTCTCACTGATCCCTGTTCTCTTACTGGGTCTGGGCTCACAACCTTTCTTCCTGTATGCTTTTGCGACCCAGGTACTGTTGTTCATTCTCCTGATCGTACCGGCAACTCCCGGCTCAAGCGGTATAGCAGAATTCGGGGCTACAACCCTGTTCTCCACATTTGTACCTGCCTATATGCTTGGTGTTCTCGTTATCATATGGAGGGCTTTTACTTTCTACATAAACCTCCTCATAGGTGGCCTGGTAAGTTTCAAGATACTCCATGACAGTGATCTTATGGGAGAAATTCTTAACAGGCAGTGAATCATAGAAAATAAAAAAAGAGTTTCCTGATTTGGATATCAATATCTCAGACATTAACCATTTTACCGATCCTGGAAACCTGGGGCTGTTTTGAAAGCATATAAAGGAAAACCGGCAATCCTGATCTTGATACCAGTTGCATCGCGTTCATTGCCGCACTGTTGAATCTGTGGTGATGGTTAAGTCCGTATTTGTCTAGGAGATCCACAATTCTGTCTATCTTTCCCACGCCGGTAGTAAATCCCATCTCTTCGCGTATATCCTTCTCCATGCTGAATACCAGTTCGATCCAGGCACTCATCTCTCCTGTCAGGTGTTTCCATATAGGTTCGTCTATTACCATATAAGAGCGGCCTTTACTGATATTGGTGAAATATTCGCGGAAATCGTCTCCCTTTGCAATGGTATGAACTTTTCCGATGCTTCCTGTGTGGCTATCAGTTGTGACTACCATTCCCTTCCCATAGCGTTGTGCAAGGACCATTGAAAACAGGTTTTTCTGTTTCAGATCCTGCATATTATACTCTATAACCGGGAAGTTCTTTGCAAGTTCAGGTACTGCAAGGATATTAGGCCTGTCTCCCAGCTGGAACCAGAATGGGTGATTGTACATGTAAGGGAGATCATTGCTCTTGAAATAATCTATCAGGCTGTAGATATTGTTCTCTTTTCTTGCCAGCTGGTTGAATTCCTTGTATTGTTGCTTATCAAACTCAAAAACATTGATATGTACTGTGTGGCCAACATTTTCCTGGTCGTTAATGGAGAGCTCTACACCTGTTGTAAGATCATTTCTGTTCCATCCCATCAGGTCATAGGCCTTTACAGTATCATGGTCTGTAAAAGTTATGAAATCAAGCCCTCTCGATTTCCCTTTGTTGAAGAGATTTTCAGGATGCATTGACCTTGCAGGAGGGACATCGTAGGAACAGCAGGTATGTACGTGCAGGTCTGCCCTGTGCCACCCGTTTTCTAAAAGTTTGGCTGTCCTTTCAGAGGAAATAATCTTCTGTTTGCTGATGTCTGGTCTCTGGAACAAGGTTATCACGCTTTTCAGATTGTTATAGTACTCCGAGCTTCATGTGATATATAAAAAAGTGCCAGATAAATATTTAATCTCTATATAATATAGTTATCTCTAATATATATACATTCTAAAGAGAAATATATTATTTAGTGTTATCTTAATCTACCCCTCATAGGAATATATGCGACATGAACATATAAGATAAATGGCGGAAAAAATCATGGATGTTATTCTTTTCACATGTGGTGAAGGCCTTGGCCACACCGGCAGAAGTATTACTCTTGGCAGGGAGCTAATGTCTGCAGGTCACACTGTACATTTCGGAGCCTACGGCTACTCAAAGGAACTGATTGAAAAATCAGGATACACTGTCTGTGAGATTCCGCAGGAGCTAAAACTCGTGGGCAAAGAAGGTTCTCTGAATCTTGAAGCTTCCATAAGGCACACAATCAAAAGCATGTCTCTGCGCAATATTCTCTCGGTGTTCAGGCTTGTCAGAGAAAAAGATCCGGATATCATAGTGTCTGATGGTTATTATCTTGGTATACTGGCTGCCAGGTTAAAGAAAATTGGTACCTGCATGATCGTTAACCAGTCTAACATGGAGGAATTCTTTCAGAGCAAAGGTTCGGCAGTCGGGGTTCTTGGTATTTTTGTCAGGAGATTCTATCATTTCATCTACCACACAGTTGATCGTATAGTAGTCCCGGATTTTCCGGAGCCTTATACTGTATGTGCTCGCAACCTTGCATTTCCTCAGGATATCCGAAAAAAGATGACATTTAGCGGTCCACTTGTCAGAAAAAGGTTCAGCGAGGTGGAAGCACCCGATATGGCCAGTCCGCATGTGTTGTGCACAATCGGAGGTTTCGGCTACAGGCGAGAAATATTTGATAAAATCCTGGTAGCCGCAAAGATGGATCATCGCATAAACTATACTCTTATAGCAGGTCCCAGTCTGGATATTGGCGAATTGGGGGAAATACCTGAAAACGTGAACATCTGCAGTTTCATAGCCGATCCTTTCCCGTACTACAAAGCAAGCGACCTCGTAATCTCTGCAGGGGGACATGGCACTCTTATGGAAACACTGAGTTTCGGATTACCGCTTTTCTCATTCCCGGACCAGGGTCATAATGAACAGGAGAATAATGCTCAGGTTGTGGATAACAGGGGATATGGCAGGAGGCTTGATTATTCAGTTTCAGCTCAAGAATTGCTTTCAATGATATGCGAGGTAGTCTTTGAAGGCAAATTCGGAGAAAATACCGCAGAGTTGAGAAAACAGGCTGAATCTCTCTATGGTCCTGCATCTGTCAGGAAATTGCTGGAGAGCATTTGTACCGAAACCAGCAAAAAATGCAATCTGGAAGTTACTCCAACGTTTCCTTCAGATAGGCTATAAGTTCCTCATGGTTCTTCAGAACCAGGTTGGCATGCTCCAGCTGTGTGCTGTCCACATAGGTCGGTAAACCTATACAGAAAAGCCCGGCACTCTTTGCAGCTTCAACCCCCAGTGGTGCGTTTTCCACAACAATGCAATTTTCTTTGCGTACTCCGAGTTCTTCAACGGCTTTATTGTATGGATCGGGATTGGGTTTTCCCTGGATACCATCACTTCCGCTGACCATTACGTTGAAAGTATCCGGAAAAAATCTGCCCATCATTTTTTCCACGGCACTCCGGTCAGAACCTGAAACAACGGCAAGGAGTAAATCATTTTTAAGATTTTGGAGGCAGGTGTCCATGCCATCGAATACCTTCACATCGTCGACATTGAAAAGCTCATGTTTTCTGGCCGGGACAGAGTTGAAAATCCCGTCATCTATCTCTTTGTCCAGACTTTTAGTTACCATTTCGACAATACCTTTATCGTTGGCTCCTTCCATGCCATATATTTCCCTCTCGTCAAAATCAATCCCTGCTTCAGCAAAGGCTGTTTTCCATGCATGTGCGTGCAGGTGCATGGAGTCCACAAGTACGCCATCAACGTCAAAGATCAAAGCTTCGATCATGTGTATGGAAACGAGCATAATATATATAAATATTTTTAAAAGCTTATTTTGCATTTGGACTATATAGATGCAGTTTTATTTCGGAATTAAGTGAAATCTAAACACCTTTAAGCTCCAAATGCGTTTTATTATTATGGAGAGGAAGGAGGTTATTTTTGGAATCCTGGCCATTGTAGGCGTATTAATTGTAATCTGGTTCCTTGCGGGAGTAATGGTATCGATGAGTTCAGAGAAGGTGGATTATGTTATTTTGGAAGAGCTGGAGGACGATGTAGAAATAAGGCAGTACGGCGATCTTGCGCTAATTACAATTACATCTGATGGTACAAACTCTGCTTTTTCGGCACTTGCAAGCTATATATCAGGCAATAACAATGAGAATGTCGAAATCAGTATGACGGCACCTGTGTTTTCTGACCAGGGAAAAGGTGCTGTGAACATGTCCTTTGTGCTTCCTGAAGAATACAATTCAAAAGACATACCTGTGCCGGAAAATAGTAATATTGGTACTTCCAGGTTACCTCCACGGAAAGTTGCAACGATAACTTTTTCAGGATATGTCAGTGATTCAAGTTATGAGGAACACAGGGCAGAGCTTGACAGGGTACTCGATGAGCATGGTATCAAAACCAAAGGAGACTATTTTCTGATGAGATATGATCCTCCCTGGATCCCTTCTGTGCTGATGAGAAACGAGGTTGCAATTGAGGTACAATGATGTCGGAATTTCGAAGATCACTTTTTGTTTTCAGGCGGGACCTACGTATTGAGGATAATACTGCTCTTATGAAAGCAATAGATTCTTCGCAAAAAGTCATACCATGCTTTATATTCGATCCGCGACTTGCGAATCCTGAGAGGGAGAACTTCAATGACAATGCTTTTCAGTTCCTGCTGGAATCCCTTGAAGATCTCAGGAGCCAGCTGGAGAGTAAAGGTGGACGTTTGTATATGTTTTCAGGTATGCCGGAAGATGTCATTGGCATGCTCGCGGATGAAATTGGAATAGATGCTGTTTTTCTGAATGAGGATTACACTCCTTTTAGCAGACAAAGAGACGAGTCAATCAGGAATGTATGTAATAATATGAATGTCAGGCTGCTGCAATTCCATGATTGCCTTCTGAATGAGCCTGCTACTGTATTCACGCAGAAAGGAAAACCTTATTCTGTTTTTTCTCAGTTTTACCATGCAGCTTCTGCCAATTTAGTTCCTGTGCCTTCCACGATGGTGGAAAGCAATTTTTATACCGAAGACCTTGGTCTGGAAGAAATTACTGATATTGATAGATTGCTGAATGTACGGAATGACTGTATATTCACTCATGGGGGAAGGTATAACGCCCTGAAGGTACTGGAGAATATTTCGCGGTTTAAGGATTACGATTATGAAAGGGATTATCCGTCAGTTAACGGAACTACTGGACTTTCGGCACATAATAAACTGGGAACTATTTCTATCAGGGAGTTCTATCATATTGTGAAAGATGAACTGGGCGCCGGACATTCCCTGATAAGGGAACTTTACTGGCGTGATTTCTTCACCTACATCGCATATCATTATCCATATGTGTTCAAGTGTGCCTTCAAAGAGAAATTTGAGAAGATATCCTGGGACTACAACATGCCGGCTTTTGGAGAATGGTGTTCGGGTAATACAGGTTTTCCTATTGTTGATGCCGGTATGAGGGAACTCAATTCCACCGGCTATATGCATAACCGCGTGAGAATGATTGTTGCATCATTTTTGGTTAAAGATCTTCATCTTGACTGGCGCTGGGGAGAAAGATATTTTGCGAGCAAACTGGTGGATTATGATCCCTGTGTGAACAACGGAAACTGGCAATGGGCAGCTTCCACAGGGGCAGATTCACAACCTTTCTTCCGTATATTCAATCCCTGGCTGCAGCAAAGAAAGTATGATCCTCAATGCGAATACATCAAGAAATGGGTACCTGAACTTGCAGGAGTTAACCCAAAAATCATCCATGCCCTTGAAAAGACCGAATTGCCCGATGATACGGGATACCGTCAACCAATGGTGGATCATTCTCTTGAAAGGGCAAGGTCTCTTGTGATATTCAGGTCTGTGTGATATTTTTATAATTGCGTGGAGGATTATTTCATTTTTTCCAGTAGGTCCTTAAACCGTTGCTTGTCAGGTATGATCCATTGGGCACCTGTGTTACTATCGTTATGAATGTCAGTATATCCACTGAAGATGCCATGGAGTTTATAATTATCAGGATCAGCACCAAAGGGGACAACAAGCTAAGAATTCCAAGTATGGGCGGCACTATTAATGAAATAACTACAAAAGGCATTATTGTAATCAGTAGATATCTCCATTTTGGGATCTCTTCTTCTGAATAAACGTATCCTCCCATAAGGGTCATGCCAACGCATGTCTTCTCTGAAGATGCAAAATGCGGTACAAATATTAAATGCAGCAGTTCATGTACCAGCAAAAGCACAATTAAACCTGCAATTATCTGCAGATTGATGGTTATCTGGAATCCTTCCTGGCTGATGCCAAGATCTGAGAGCACCATTGGCCGGAACAAACCGAACACGGCAATTGCCAGTAGTGTATTGAGGGCCATCAGGGGCAGTGAAACAACTATTGAGGTCACAAGATTTTGAGGCTCTTTAAGTTGCATCCAGTTGTCTTCAATTAATAAATCATGCCTTTGCTGGCTGTACGTAGGAATTTTGCTGCTTATCTTAATGATAATGCCTTCATTTTTAGTTCATTTTATCCATGGTAGTGAATAATCGACCACAGTTCCATTTTCCTGTTATATAAGGCTATGGAAGCTATGGAAAAGTGTTCTTCCTGCCTTGTTTTATCTTTTGGATAAATGTGTGCCTGTAAGTATGATTATAGTATTCTGACAGTACTACTGTACAGGTTCTAAACGATAGATGCTAATTACTTATGGAGGTTCCCGGACAATTTTCATGAATAACTGAAAGTGATTTTGCTTTAGTAATTTCATTTCCAAAGGCATTTAATGCTGGAGGAAAAACTTTACTTGTACGGAATTGGCAGTTTGTATTGTGTGAGTGTGGGTGTTGCTTTATGGCAGATGATGCTGGGGACATGAGTAGTAAAGACCAGGGTAAGAAAGAGAAATTCGGCAGTGAAACTTCGGTAGATGAGGTAATGGATAAACTCTCTTCATCCCCTGATGGTCTTACTGCTTCCGAAGCTCAGGAGAGAATTCAAAAATATGGTTATAATGAGATCGTCGAGAAAAAGGTAAGTCCTCTTCGAAGGTTCCTTGGTTATTTCTGGGGTCCCATTCCCTGGATGATAGAAATTGCTATAATTCTTTCTGCAATTATACAGAGCTGGGATGACCTGATCATCATATTCGTGCTTCTATTAATTAATGCTGTTGTGGGTTTCTGGCAGGAAAATAAGGCTGACAATGCCATCGAACTTTTGAAAAAGCGAATGGCCCTAAATGCTAGGGTTAAGCGTGATGACAAGTGGACAGAATCACCTGCACGTGAACTGGTTCCGGGGGATATTGTGCGTTTGCGTCTTGGGGATATCGTTCCTGCTGATGTCAAGTTGATAAAAGGCGATTATTTGCAGATTGATGAGTCTGCATTAACCGGCGAGTCTCTACCTGTGGAGAAACACGTTTCGGATGTAGCATACTCCGGGTCGATAATCCAGAAAGGTGAGATGAATGCTCTTGTTGTTTCGACAGGCATGGATACTTACTTTGGCAAAACAACACGTCTGGTGGCAGAAGCCAAGACTGTAAGCCATTTCCAGAAAGCCGTTATGAAAATAGGGGATTACCTTATAGTCCTTGCAGTTTTTGCAATTGTTCTTATTTTCATGGTGGCTCTTTACCGTCAGGAGAGTATGCTGACAACTCTCCAATTTGCACTTGTTTTGACGGTTGCAGCTATTCCCGCTGCACTGCCTGCCGTATTGTCCGTATCAATGGCAGTGGGAGCTACTGATCTTTCCAAGAAGGAGGCTATCGTAAGCAAACCGGTTGCTATAGAGGAAATGGCAGGTATGGATGTGCTGTGTTCTGATAAGACCGGTACTATTACCCAGAATAAGCTGACACTTGCCGATGTTGTGTCTTTCGGGGATTTTTCGGATACTGATGTATATCTTGGTGGCCTGCTGGCCTCGAGGAAAGAAGACCATGATCCAATAGATACTGCGATAATATCCGGGGTTAAAGGTATGGAGGACGTCGGAGGAAGGAGTTCAAAATACAAAGTTCTTGAATTCAAGCCTTTTGATCCGGTTATAAAACGTGCCCAGGTCACAGTAGAAGATAGTAATGGCAAACACTTCCAGTTTGCAAAGGGAGCGCCTCAGGTTATACTTGAGATGTCCTCCAATAAAGATGCTATTAGCGATGAATTGAATACCGTTGTGGAAAAATTCGCATCTGAAGGACATAGAGCACTCGGAGTTGCAGGCACGGATGAGAATGGGACCTGGAGGATGCTTGGTATACTGGCTCTGTATGATCCTCCGTATGATGACTCTGCTGAAACCATCAAGAAAGCCCAGTCCCTGGGAGTAAAGATCAAGATGGTTACCGGTGATCACATTGCCATTGCAAAGGAGATTGCGGGTCAGGTTAATCTGGGAAAACATATCATTGCAGCTTCAAAAATACTTCATATGTCTGACAATAAAGCAATGAGTATTGTTGAGAATGCTGATGGTTTTGCACAGGTGTTCCCGGAACATAAGTACCATATTGTAGAGCTGTTGCAGAATAACGATCACATTGTTGGTATGACGGGTGATGGGGTAAATGATGCTCCTGCCCTTAAAAAAGCGAATGCCGGTATTGCTGTTGCAGGTGCTACGGATGCAGCTAAATCTGCAGCAGATATCGTTTTTACCAAACCCGGTCTTTCGGTTATTGTGGATGCTGTTCGTGAGAGCAGGATAATATTCCAGAGAATGAAAAGCTACTCTGTCTACCGTGTTTCAGAAACTGTAAACATAGTGTTCTTTATCGCTCTCTCTATCGTGGTTTTCAATTTATACCCAATAACAGCCTTCATGATTGTGTTGCTGGCACTACTTAATGATGGTCCCATAATGGCTATTGCATATGATAATGTGAAACCTTCTCCTTTTCCCGATAAATGGAATATGAGAAGTATCATAACCATGGCTACTTTTCTGGGATTCATAAGTGTATTCTTTTCTTTCCTAATTCTCTATCTGGGAGAGACTGTGCTCAGCCTTAGCCAGGGTGAGATCCAATCGTTTATTTTCCTCAAGCTGGCCGTAGCCGGTCACCTGACGATTTTCCTGGCTCGCACAAGGGGACCTTTCTGGTCCATAAAGCCTGGAGGGCTTCTCTTATGGTCTGCTGTCGCAACAAAGCTATTTGCAACCCTGATTGTGGTATATGGTCTCTACATAACTCCAATAGGCTGGGAATTGGCCATTTTCGTGTGGGTCTACTCTCTAGTAGCTTTTGTGATAACTGATTTCCTGAAAGTGCGCTTCTATAAAGTTCTGGATCATAAAGGACTGATTTTCCATCGTTGATGATCCAGAAATTATCATTTTTTAATCACAAATATATCCTGAATTATCTGTAGAGCGCGTAATATTAATAAATAACAAATCCGTTTACAGTGCTGTTCGAAAATGCGGGGGTTGCCCAGCCTGGCCAAAGGCGCAGGGCTTAGGACCCTGTCTCGTAGGAGTTCGTGCGTTCGAATCGCACCTCCCGCACCATTTTTATGCATGTTGTTATCAAGGAAAACTCAATCTGCTAAAGCCTTACTGATGTTTACTCTATTTCTTCTTGAGATTCCGATTTTTGTTCTATGATTTCAATATTGAATTTATGAGCAAGTCGTTTTAGAATATCTTTTTTGTTATCATCTTCTTGGGCTTCATAAAGATTCATAAGTGGTTCTGATTCGGCATCAGAGATGTAACTATCTGGAATAAAATCTCTAGATTTATCAATATTCAGGATTATATCCAATATTTCTAAACAATCAAAATTACCATTGCTTTCAACTGCTTCTGCAAATGAAGTTTGTAGTTTTGTCTTTTCACTATTGAACAAAGTCTGATAGTCAAAAAAACCATGATTATATTCACAGAACTCTTTTGTAACAACAAAATCATTATCTAACAACAATTTAGTGATTTTATCTTTGTAACGCTTTTGAAAACTTTCTCCTAGTAGATTCACAAGATCAATCCATTTTTCTTTATGCCAATCATCCACCCTGTTTTCATCTTTACTCCACCGTTGAGCAAATCCAAAAATTGTACCTAAATAAGCATTTTCAAGTGAAAAGTCCGATTTTTTATTTTTTATTTCTAGAGCTAGTAGTATTGGGTTTTTATTATCAATAAAACACGTATCCCACCCTTTCTGATCTATTTTTTTCATAGGTATTGTAAGGATACGAACAATATCATTGTCTTTTGATTTTCTCAAAATTGAATTAAGTGCTTCAGCATACTTAAAAACGTCTAAGTTAGAAGTGGTTTTAATCTCCTTTTCTACATCCGAATTTTCAATGAATTGCGTTACTAATCTGTCCTGCATATCAATGTCTGTTATCATTTCTATAACAGTTTGCAACTTCGTTAGTGCACCAGGACAATTGAACAATTCTAAAATATTATCCTCAAGAGCAAAATGTATAATTCCAATAACAAGTTGATTTTTTTTGTTTTCAGCCATGTCCCATACGAGATCAAGCTTATTATATTTTTTTAGAAGTATTAGCATTTCGATTGCATTAGGTTCATTATTTGTCAACCAAATAGTCCGCATTAATTGCACCCCATCCATCGAATTCACAACATTTGGAATATCAATATCATGCAGTCCGTTTTTAAAGAAATATGCCATTAGAAAAGCTGAATAGATATTTACTTCATTATTTTGTTGCGTTTGAACAAAATTATGGAATTGGCCACTCCGAAGAATTCGTTCAATTACTTTGTGAGAAGCTTGATCATGTATAGTAAGTAATAGCAAAATCTCAGGTATTTCCTTCGAACTTTGATCATTTACTGAACCATTATTTTTTGATAGGTGATTTTGACATGCAGTAGCAACTTCTTCCCAACCAGTAATTCCTGAGTGAATACAATATGATAAAAGTTCTTTTGTTCCAGACAGTACTGTACCCTCAGCTGTTTTAACCTCTTCAACTATAAGTTGGGTAGGCGTCATCCATAGATATGCAGGTATTTCCTCTAAATTCGCTGCTTTGGCCCACTTAATCCACTGCTCAATGCCAATTTTTGAAGATGTATATGATTTTGGAGTATCTCCTAGGCTTTCAACAATATTTTTCAGGAACTTTACATTATCTTCGAAATTAAAATCTTCCTCTCCTTTAATTTTTGATTCTAAGGTTACTATAACAACATTCCATATTTTTTCAAGAAAAATGCTGTCCGAATTCATTTTTATGATGGGCAAATAGTCTTCAATCTTTCCATCTTCAGGAAGAGATGGTATTTCTTTTGCAAAAGATTCCTTTATTTTCAATCTAAACCTGTCACATTCAGATTCATACTTTTCCCATAAGCCATCATAAACTGCTTTTGAATAATTAAACGAATCACTTGTTACAAGTATATTGTTTATATGATAATCAAATACTGACCAAAATCCATCTTGGTGGACTTCTGCTATATGTTTCAATTCCCTACCATCTGCACTTAACAAAGCTTTTTCAATTTCCGGTTCAAGAAGTAGTTGGTTCCCTTTTTCCGGCTTAACTCCAAAAATAATCCCTGCTAGATGTTTACTACATTCCGGTGGTAAAAAGTCTTTATGTTTAGGTAAAGGTAAGACATTTTTTATCAAATCATTTTTGATTGATCCTGTCGAAGAACCTTTTATATATTTATATATTGAATAATATGCAACGCTTTTTATAGGGATTTCTTTGCCGACATGCAACTTAAGTATTCCTACCTGATTGATGTAGTTTTTAATTTGACGAGGGGTTGGAGTATCACCAAGATTTTGACGTGTCAATTTCAATATTTCTAATACTTCTTTTTTTTCGTTATCCTCCCAACCTTCAAACGCTTTATTCAGCATATCTTTTGTGAAATTTTCCCATCCCGTAAAGATTGGTTCAGGAACTTCAACACGAATTTGAAAACATTTATCGAAAAACGATTTTGCACAAGACCCCAATTTAGGTTCTATGGAATCAGCTTCTAAATATTTCCCATTATCCCAGAGCTTAGAAAGTCCATACATATCATAAGGAACAATAATCCAAATATTCTCGTAGAACTGGCAACCTGATTTTGAAGGGTTTCTCTGTTGAAGAAAGGTTTGTAGGGTTGACCAAATTTTCAATGAATCTTCTGCATCAATACGATCAAGATTGTCAACAACAATTAGCAGTTTGCTAGATTTCTTATTGCGAAAAACTTCAGATAATATATCTCTAAAATATTTCTCAAATTCCACGGAAGAACGCTCTTCTTCTTCAGATATTTCTTGTGTAGTAGTGATTTCACTATTGCTTTCTAAAAAAACCCAGTTATCTGACTTAAGCATATCTTTCCATTTGCCCTTGAAAATCTCTCTCCATGTATATTCATCACGTTTTTTTAAATGGAACGCATTTAATGCAAGTACCCACAATGGCATGAGCGACAAGAAAGTTCCAATCAAAAAAAACCATTGTGGGTTTCCGTTCCAATACAAAGATAATTGTAGAATATCGGCTCCAGAAACAAGACCTGCACCCAAAGGCACAAATAGAACCGAAAATGCGAGCAATTTTCCGAGATTTGTTCCATGTTGTTTTGTAGTTGTTTCCGTCTTACGCTTGCGATTTGAAATTTCTTTTTCTAAATCTTTAAGCTTTTGTGATCCTGTATTTAATTGAGAAATAAAAGATTCCAAAAATATCCTTCGTAAATGGTCACCTTCATGCGCCCATGCGTCAAAATAAAAATAGTGGAACAATTCAGGCTCTTTTTCCATTTTTCTTTTTAAGATTGAAACGACTGTTGACTTTCCTGAACCCCATGATCCCTCTATTCCAATTGTAAAGCCACTATCACTTTTTTTAATTAATTTGTATAGTGTCTCAGCTACATTTTCATGAGTTTTATCTTCAAAAAAATCGATATCAACAATTTCATCTGCAAGTAAATTAAATTCATAATTATTTATTTTTTTTTCGCTCATATCTTATCCCTTGATTGTACCGATTTTTTGAAAGATTGTCACATATGAATGTAATATTTTTCATACATCTTTTTCTACAATAATCAACTTCATTCTTTTGCACAGTATGTTTTACAATACTATTATTTTTTCGATAAGATTTTGATAAAAATATTAAAATATTCCTCTAATTTAAATTAACAGTATATAATAAATATGTCATGCAAACAGACTCAGAAGCTCACTAATTACTCCAAAAAACAAGAAAAAGAGTAAAGTGACAAGTATCCTGAGGATAGGCACATTTTGAAAATTCACGCTCGCTTGTCTCTTAGGTGCGACCCCTCCCAGCGTCAAGTCGGCAAGTGCGTAAAAGCCTTGCATTTCTAAGTTGCAGATTAGTCCTATTCAAACATTGACCGTGCTGTATTTCTTCGAAAAGCATCACTCCAAAAAATGCTGGTGCGTCACTATATCTGCAGGCAGCCACAGTCACGCAGGATCAGTAAACACCAGCTCAATGTCAGGTTCAGCGTAATCCAGTCGATACCTAGCAGAGTTAACAAAAAAAATTTGCTTCTGTCAAAAGCGGTAATTGGTGCGAGTTCTCTAACTCTTCGATCTGCAGCTAACTCACCAACTGCTTGATAAAGGTCCGCTCTTAAGATACATTTTTTGACATAGTTAAATTCCTTGTATGCATACATATAAAGACTTTATATCTGTCTTTGTAAATTGTTTGTGTTGAAAAAAATATCTGAAAATTTTATTCCCAATCCAGTTTCAGAAGAATACCAATTAAGTCTCCAGACAAGCGATTAAGCAAACTAGTATCCACATTTGCTAAGACATCTTTTGAAGTATGAGTTACATTTATCGCTTCTTCAAACAGGTTGCTTGAGGTTGCTGCAATACAGGGGATGCCCTGAAAAGCAAATATTGCATGATCTCCTGCATACCAATCCATTCCCTTCACTACATCATCATTTATGCCACTTAAATTATCATTGACTCTATCCTCTTCAATATTGTAAAATGACAGTGCATTCTTTGAGTCACGATATCCGGGAGAATCAATGTTTATAACTAATTTGACTTTTTTTTCGTTATCCTTCAAATAGTCAAGATATTTCAATTGGCCGCTTACGCCGAAGTACTCTTCCCCATTGAAAGGCACGATATGGATATTAGATCTTGTTTTTACGTCTTCCAGCCTCTTAGCGATCTGCAACAGGGTATATAGTCCACTTGCATTATCCAGGGCGCCGTCTGTCCCATACTTGGTATCCATGTGTGCACAGATAATTATGGTTTCATCTGATGTGCCTCTCTTCTGCAAAATCAATTGTTCTGTCTCTCGCTCTTCAACACTTGAATCAATGGTAATTTCAATATCTTTTGTAAGGTCAAGTTTGTCTAAATCCAATTCATTTGACGCATAGCAGGATGGGATACTGAAATTTCCATCTTCAAAGAAAGGATACGGGTCAAGGCCTGACATCTGGTGTTTTCCTGTAAGAGTTAAAATACAAGCTGGATTTGATTTCTCTACCAATTCATAGAATTTCTTATTCTCATCCGGGAAATAGAATGGGAAATCTTTAGGCATCAGTGGAATCTGTGTAATCTCATCTTTTAACACAAGAATATTATTTTCAATTTCACTGTTTTCCAAATCCAGGATTTTTGAACAAACGATTAGTCTTCCCTTTCCGTTATAATTTCTTGAAAATGGGCTTGTTAAGAGCTCATGCCTGATGTCACCTTGTCCTATTGATGAGATTCCTTTTTTCCAGTATTGGCATTTAATTGGTAAAGAGATTAGGTCGTAATTACAATCCGCAAACTCGCTTTTAATTAATTCCAGAATATGGTTATTACTATGGCTTCCAATTGGTCTTTCTATGGATAAATCTGCCATTTCAATCATATCGCACACTTCCTCAGGTAGCATTTTTCTTTCTGTAACTTTTCTTTTAAATATTTTCCAGTATGACTATTTCCATACATCATCATATCTTCGGCAGTTTCTTCAACCATTCCCTCTCTCCTTTTAGCATGTATATTCTCCTGGTTGCAAGCTAGATATTTCCCGGGGAGACATCCGCTATCAGTAAGTATATATATTTTCCACGATTCATTGTAACTGTTACACAATCAGTTCTCAGAGGTGAAATCCGGAATGAATTGTGGTGAAAAAAATTCTGCAAACCCCCATCATAGTCGGTATGATAGCCTTTTAGAGCAAATTCTAAATTATAGTCCTGTAGTTGTTTTTTTGTGGAAAGCCGAAGACGGATGGCCCGTTGAATATGTTTCTGAGAACGTCTCACAGTTCGGTTATTCTCCAGATGATTTTCTGTCAATGAACGTTATTTTTGAAAATATTATCTATCCCGATGACATGGAAAGAGTTGCTTTGGAAGTTCAAACATATTCAGAAAAGGGAATAGGTGATTTTTCCCAGGAATATCGTATTCTCACCGCTGATGGAAATGTCAGGTGGATAGATGACCGTACGGTTATTAAAAGAAATGATAATGGTGAGATTACTCATTATCAGGGAACAATTTTGGATATTACTGCCAGAAAAGAAGCTGAAGACGCACTCCAACAAAATGAAGAAAGATACAGGCAGGCGTATAATTTTGTTCAGGGGATAATCGAAAGCCCTGAAAACGTTGTAATATTCGCTCTTGATAAGGAATACAGGTATCTTGCTTTCAACAAAAACCATGAAGCTACAATGGAGCATATATGGAATGCCAGTATCGAGGTTGGTGTCAATATGCTTAGCTATATAAAAGACCCTGTAGACCGGGAAAAGGCAAAAGCAAACTTTGATCGTGTACTTGCAGGTGAAGCTTTCACAATGATTGAAGAATATGGGGATTCTTCACTCAACAGGCAATGGTATGAGAATGTTTACAGTCCTCTCAAGGACGACAAAGGAAATGTCGTCGGGCTTTCACTCTTCCTGTCAAACATCACTGAGCGCAAAAAAGCAGATCAGGAACTCCGGGAGAACAGGACATTACTCCAATCCATAATCAATTTGATTCCCGGAACCCTTAATGTAGTAGATACTGAATATAATATCATTGCCCATAATAATGCTGATTTCAGGTTAAAAATGGCAAATTGTGCTTCTTCTAATGACCTCCTTGGGAAAAAATGTTACGAAGTATTCATGCAAAGGGAATCTCCCTGTCCCTGGTGCAAAATAGGGGAGGCTCTCTCAACGGGGAGAACAATAATTGAAACAACAACCCCTGCTGATATACGTGAAATAAGAACCGGGAAGGCATTTCAGATTTTTGTTTCTCCCATAAAAGACGATTCAGGCAATACAATGGGTGTTGTGGAATACGGAGTAGACATAACAGAAATCAGAAATGCAAAACTGGATGCTGAAGCTGCAAACAAAGCCAAGTCAGAGTTTCTTGCTAATATGTCTCATGAGATCCGAACTCCCATGAATGGAGTTATCGGTATGACTGGTTTGCTTCTCGATACCCAACTAACCGGTGAGCAACGGCATTATGCAGAAACTGTACAACTTAGCGGGGAATCCTTGCTTTCGATTCTCAATGATATTCTGGACTTTTCAAAAATCGAAGCTGGTAAGCTAGAACTTGAAACGGTGGATTTCAATCTGCATAATCTGATTGATGATTTTGCTGCTATGCTTTCCAGCAAGGCTCATGAGAAAGAACTGGAATTTATCTGTGCAGCTTCGCCGGATGTACCTGCCTATGTCACGGGCGATCCGGGACGTTTGCAGCAGGTACTGATGAACCTGGCTGGTAATGCAGTCAAATTCACACATAAGGGCGAAGTTGTAGTACATGTGAGTCTTGAGTCTGAAACTGATTCCGAAGTACTCTTACGTTTCTCTGTCCGTGATACCGGTGTTGGCATCCCGAAAGATAAAAAAAATCTTCTCTTTGGCAAGTTTTACCAGGTAGATACATCAACTACAAGAAGGTTTGGAGGCACAGGACTTGGTCTTGCCATCTCAAAACAGCTTGTGGAAATGATGGATGGTGAGATTGGTGTGGAAAGTGTAGAGAACAAAGGTTCAGAGTTCTGGTTTAAGATTAAATTTGTCAAGCAGTCGAATACTGGTCACAGGGACGTTGCCTCTGCAGAAATTTATGATGCTCGCATCCTTGTAGTTGATGATAATGCCACAAATCGTGAGATACTTTACAAGCAGTTATCTTCATGGGGTGCAAAAGTTAGAGATGTAGGGAATGGGTCGATGGCATTACAGGCCTTGTACCGTGCACAGGAAGATAATGAACCGTTCGAGGTAGTTATTCTGGACATGCAAATGCCTGGCATGGATGGGGAATCTGTGGCAAAGATAATCAAATCAGATGAAAGAATTAAGGATACTGCTTTGTTGTTGCTAAGTTCCTTGGGCCAAAACCTCAACCCGCAAAATGTCAAAGAGAGGTACTTTGAAGCCCATCTTACCAAGCCTGTAAGACATCAGGAACTACTTGATGTGTTGTCCGGTGTATTGGGGATGGAAGAAAAACGACAGAACTTGCAGAAACATTTGAAAACTCTTTCAACTTCAGTCTCATATCATAAGAATTTGAGGATATTACTTGCTGAAGACAATATAGTCAATCAGAAGGTAGCTCGAGGCATGCTGCAAAAAATAGGCTGTCGTGTTGACACTGTGGCAAACGGGGAAGAGGCTATAAAAGCACTGGAGATGTTACCATATGATATGGTTTTCATGGATGTGCAGATGCCGGAAATGGATGGATTTGTGGCTACAGAGCATATACGGGATTCACAATCTTTTGTTCTTGATCATGAGATCCCCATCATTGCAATGACTGCACATGCAATGAAAGGAGATAAAGAACGCTGCCTTCAAGCCGGTATGGATGATTATATAGCTAAGCCTGTTTCATTAAATTCACTCATGGAATTAATGATCAAATGGCAGAATATTTTGAAAAAAGATAAAGGAAGGGATACTTTACTAGTAGAAGAACCAGTTAATCTGGCAGACATGCAGATATTTGATAAATCAGCACTTCTTGAGAGGGTAATGGATGATGAGAGTCTTGCCAGGCGATTAATTTCAATTTTCCTTGAGGATACTCCAAAACAGGTAAAATCTCTTAGAGAATGCATAGAGAACGGAAAAACTGACAAAGTAAGCTGGTATGCACACAGGATAAAAGGTTCATCAGCTAGTATCGGAGGAATGGCTCTGAGCACTGTTGCTGCTGAGTTGGATAAAGCGGGGAAGGAAAACCGATTGGATGAAATAGCCCTGATCCTGCCAGAACTTGAAAAACAGTATGATTTATTGGTTCAGGAGTTAACGAATATTTGACAGTTTTTCGTCCATTGTAAACTTTATTACATTATGCTTTTGTTTTTATGTATCTGTGAATACTTGGTTTCAGAAGCAAAAAATCTGAATTAATCACAGATTCTGCGGTTGTGCAGATCATAATAAACCTATTATCCCTGTGATATTAAGGCAGGTTCTAGCTAGTGGTAAGAAGGCTGCTATACACTTGAGTTGCCATAAGAATCTGGCATAATGCCTAAGAAAAAAGAGAATAAGTCCTTCGTACAACACAGGCTTTCAGTGGAGGAACCACTGAATGCCATGGAACTATAACCTGTTAAATTTCTGTAGTGGAAATATGGGTAAGTTTTTTTATCTTGAGTTACTTTGACGATCCTTCCCAATTACCCTCTGTTTCTTCTTCTGCAACCTCTGTGAGCTCTTCTGCTTCTTCAAGTTCGGCTTCTTCCTTCATTGCCTCTCTTTTTTCTTTGATTTTTTTGCCTGCTTCCTCTGACTTGATTTTGACCTTTTCAGCAATTTCGTTGCTTGCTTCTCTGGCTCTCTCCATGGCTTCAGGAAGCTTACTTGCTACTTCAGGGATTAGGTCTATTACGCTGCTGTACCTATGTTTCCCTGTTATGCTTAGCAACCGGACATCTTCGTCTGCTATGACTACAAAAGCTATGGGTTCCATATTGACACCCGTGTATCCGCCACCTGCAAAGCCATGGCTCGTTTCTTTTTTACGTTCTCCGCCAGCGCTTCCGTACCCTGCAGACATTTTAATTACAGGCATTACTGTTTTCCCTGCCCATGTAAAAGGTTCTCCGAGCAAGGTTTTTGAATTTATTATACTTTCATTCTCGTCTGTGATTTCCTTCATTAAATCTTCTATACCCATATAACTCCTCCCCGATATGGATTACAGACGTTTTTGTCTATATCTGATATATGTGTCTTATAGTTTAAAAGTGAATCCGAAAAATCAATAATTTATTTAATATGTATCAGCAACACTGGATTGCTGCTTTTTGATATTGAGTTCTATCTCTACCTCCCCATAATTGGCATAAAAATCTTGGCTGATTCCAAACCTTCTGCTATGGGATATCGCTATTTAATACAGTCTTATTCTCGAACTGAACAATGGCCTAAAAAATTGAATCGTTTTTAGCCTGAAGTCTAAAACCAGAGGAAAAATGTTCCCATTACTTGCACAAATTGCTTATGAATCTGCAGGTACTACTTGAGTTTCATCTTCTCCATCGGTTTCGTTATCCATCATTTCTTCGTCATCCATGGTTTCGTTTTCATCATCCATTTCTTCGTCTTCACCTTCTACATCCTCTTCGGCATCCGTGGTATCTTCTTCAATGTCTTCTTCCTCATCTTCTATGCCTTCTTCGACATCTGTGGCACCTTCGTCTATATCTTCTTCAGTCTCTGAGGCATCCTCTTCTATGTCTTCTTCAGTTTCTGAAGCACCTTCTTCTATGTCTTCTTCAGCTTCTGAGGCATCCTCTTCTATGTCTTGTTCGGCGTCTGAGACATCTTCTTCAATGTCTTCTTCGGTTGTCGGTTCTGTAGTTGGCTCTGTCGGTTGATCCTCAGTATCTGTTGTTGTACATCCAATAGCCAGGAATACAGCCAACAGCACTGCGAACAGTATTATCAGTTGCTTTCTCATAAATTAACCCCCTTATAGTACTGATTTTTATGTTGCTGCTAACTTTCACAGTGATTTTGTCACTGCAAAGATGTATGAATTTGTTCAGATGACCATGTTCCCGGTTCCCTGAACACTTGGAATATCATCCGAATTTTCGGCTACTGCCTCAAAAGATTCTTCAAATCCAAGATCATCATCCTCCACTCCCGGTTCGTCGTCATCTTCTATTGTATCGTCGCTTTCGGGATTTGTGCATCCGATGGTCAAAAACATACCTATCAGTACTGCGAATGTTAACAATGCTCTCCGCATTAGTTTACCCCCGTATCTAAAGTGTATGTTAATCGTATGTTATAAGTCTTTTTACTCAAGTATGCCGTATATGGTTTCCTATTTTAATTTTTGATACAAGTAAAGAATGCCATCTACTCTTCTTGAAAAGCATATCCAATGGTGAAAAAAGATTACAAGGGTACAATATGCTTGATTATGTTTTTAACAAGTACTATTGTTATCGAAAATGACTTATTTGTGCAGAATATACAATCTTATTATATCGTATATGGGGGGTTAAATATAGCTGATAATACTAACAAAGTTCCTGAGAGTTCCTTTGGTCCATATTATGTTGACGAGGAATGTATAGGATGTGAGCTGTGCGTGGATACTGCTCCTAAAAATTTCAAAATGACTGACGATGGCACACATGCCTATGTTCACAAGCAGCCGGAAAACGATTCAGAAAAAGAAATGTGTGACGAAGCACTAGCAAGCTGTCCGGTTGATGCTATCGGAAACGATGGCTGAAATCTCTTTTTTTTCTTTAATATCTAGTAAAATAGTATATATTACCGGTATCTGAAAATGATGAAAAGTAAGGAGGCAGGGAGCACTTGTAGAAAGCTGCCATTCTCCTTGCAACCATCATTCAGAGCACATTAATGATTATCTTATGCGTCTGATGGTACTACTACCACATCCTCACTTGTGTTATCTTCTCCAGTATCTGTTTCTCCGGTGGAGGTGACTACAGTTACCATACCTTCAAAGGACGTGTCTTCTTCAGATCCGTATGTAAATGTTCCTGCTTCCTCAAATGTATAGCTGTATGATTCACCGGACTGAAGTTCTCCTGAGTTGAAGACACCTTCATCATCATTAATAGTGTGTGCTCTATCGTCTTCATTTGTCCAGGTAACAGTGTCGCCAACGGTGATCTGGACATCAAAAGGATCAAAGCCGTCTTCAGTGATGGTAACTTCTTCACCTTCCAGTGTATCGTTGACCATCATCTCTTCATCATCCACGGACTCATTATCTACTGTCATATTTTCTTCATCATCCATGGATTCATTATCTTCCGTCATGTTTTCTTCATCATCCATGGATTCATTATCTTCCGTCATGTTTTCTTCATCATCCATGGATTCATTATCTTCTGTCATGTTTTCTTCATCATCCATGGACTCATTATCCTCTTCCACCATGTCTTCTTCACTAGTTTGGTCTTCAGTTGTTTGATTCTCAGTTGGTTGGTCCTGAGTATCTGTAGATGTACATCCAATAGCAAGGAATACAGCTAGCAGTACTGCGAACAATATTATCAATTGCTTTCTCACAAATTAACCCCCTTCTTTATACTGATAGCGTGAATTTCTATCTATATTATATCTCATCGCTACTTTCGGGACTAGCATATTCGATGATCAAAGCACACTTGTCAGTATTACAAATATTCATAATGCTCTTTGCATTAGTTTACTCCCGCACGAAGGTGTATGTTAATCGTATGTTATAAGTCTTTTTATCCAATCAAGTCACATGTGGCCCTGCAATCTGTTTTTTGTATAAGTAAAGAAACCTCTCCCAAATTGCATGTGATCCGGACGAAAAAGAGATTGAAATGGAACAATATGGTGGATTTTGCTCTTGTCAAGTTCTATGATACTGCAAATGACCTATTTGTAGCTTTTAAGATAAGCAGTATGATTTACACGGTATCCAAAGAGTATATAGTAAACTTCCCTGATATCTAATGGTGGTGGAATATGTGGATATTGAGCGTTCATTAAAATTTGCAATTCTGCTGATCTTTGGATTTTTCATCGTGGAAGTGGCCGGAGGGTTCTTATCAGGATCTTTGTCTTTATTAAGTGATGCAGGACACATGTTAAGGGATGTGTTTTCGCTAATAGTATCCTTTGGTGCAATCAAAATTTCAAGGAGTTTAGAACCAACCATTACTCGAACTTTTGGTTATCATAGGGTGGAGATATTTGCTGCTTTGATAAATGGTTTTTTACTAATAGGAATTGGATTATGGGTGATAGCGGAAGCATATCAAAGGTTCCTCGCACCCAGGTCGGTTGAGAGTGGACTAATGCTTATTGTTGCATTGATGGGTCTGGTAGTGAACGTTTATGTAGCCCTGATGCTACGTGGAAGCCATGATCTGAACGTTCAAAGTGCGTTCTTACATGTTCTCACGGATACCCTATCCTCAGTTGCCGTTATTGTTGCGTCTCTCTGGATATATTTCACCGGGCAGGTAATAGTTGATCCTGTCCTTAGTGTAATAATAGCTCTTTTCATAATGTTGACTTCAATTCCTGTAATCAGGGAAAGTCTTCGGATATTGCTGGAGTTCGTCCCGAAGGATATCAACGTAGAAGATGTGATATCCGATATAGAAAACACTGAAGGTGTGGAAGGTGTGCACCATGTGCATCTATGGAGTCTGAGCTCGCAGGTGAATGCTCTGAACGCTCACATATTTACTCTTGAAAAGGATATGGCTGAAGTAGAAAACTTAAAGAAAATACTGAAACAGAAACTTAAAAAATATGATGTCAGACATGCAAATCTTGAATTCGAGTTCGAGGAATGTTCCATAAAAGATTACACATGTCCTACATTTTTATCCGATCCAACAAAGGAAACCGGTTTTGAAAAATAATGGGAAATGATATGAATCAATTTTTTGTTGTTTGCTTTTAAGGTGAGATCAACTCAAAGTTTCTTATGTATGGAAAATCATGTTTAAATGCGTCAGCTGCCTCGCTCTTATTATTTGCATGTACCGGTACTTCTCTCAGTATCTTATTATTTTCATCTTCCCAAAATCTTACCCAATACAATTGTATCCCCCCATAGTTCTCCGGTATTTAATATTCTACATCATAAAATGACTTCTTTAGTGCAACTACAGTTGCTATCGTATTCGTTTCACTCCATTGATTATTCATATCTTAACCCCCCATTAAAGATCAGGTGCCTTTTAGCGCTTTGATCTACAAATTAGAGAACTAAATTTATTATATTTAAAAATATCTTGGATGAATTTCACATCAGAGTTTAATTTAATGCCAGAAGAAATTATACCTTAAATATATTGAAAAATGTATGAGGTTTTGCAATGCATGGGTGTGATATAGGACTGTGCATTATATGATTAAATCATCTCCATTGTTTGATTAGCACGAGTTCTATATATTTTCCAGTGGAAATAAAGGGGTAGTAAATAATCTATTGATTTTATTTTTTAAGTTTAATATAAATAGGCGTCGCTAACATTCGGTGTGTTTTGCTTTCTGACATGCTGGATATTTTCATGAAATATTTGCCTCTTCATCATGTATTGTCTTCGGAAAGTTGCTTCTTTCATCACTAAAATAATCCTTCTTTATTTTGTAAAAAAGGAGAATAGATGCCAGTGTGACTGAGATGCTATTGGCGATGATGAGTGCAAAATCGTTTATCGATACTCCGTGGAACAGCCACAGCATCATTCCTGTGGTGGAACACAAAAGCAATAGTAGTTAACGTTCCTGCTATGTAGCCTATCATGGGTAATCTCTGATGTTTATTTTTCTAAAATTGCCTGTCCTTCCAGCTATTCTTTGGATTAAAAGCTATGTATTTCAAGAATAAGATATATACTGCAGTTACCATCCGGTCAGTATGAGGGTATGTATAATTCTATCGATAAAGAGTCTATTTCCTGCTTATTCTCGTCAAGCAATGTCAATACGAAACAATAATCGTCATCCGAGATTTTTTCAAGTTGATTCGAGTAATTAATTCCTTTTGAGATGGTTTCACGGCTTTCCACGTTTACATCTGTAGAGAAAAAGAAACCTTCTACAGTATTTCCTGAATTTTTGTTTATTGCTTTACTGACAACTGTGTAGTTCTTCTGTTCAGGGGTGGGATTTGCAACCGTAAAGTACAGGGACATGGCATCTCTGACAGATGTTTTTCTCTCGACGGATATCTCTCCTTTCCGAACGAAGTGGTATCCGTTATCATGTTTGCCATCGAAACGCAAAAGTCCGACATCGTTAGCATTGAAACGATCTGTGAAGCACACATAACTATAGTTGTTGTCACTATTATCTATGAGATATATAGATCCTTCAGGACTACTTTCAGGTGCATCCTCCATAATCTCTATTGTAAATGCCATGTTTGTGGGCGTTATATTTCTGACAAGCTTTTCGTTGAAATCATGCCATGTGACCGGTGCTGCAATATGTTCCTCTCCGGTTTTAAAGAAGTCTTCTGTTATGGCACCACTTGGATCTGTCAGGTATATGTACTCTTCATCATAACCAACTGCGATAACGGCATGCCCTTCTTTTGTCCCTTCTGAATTCGGATACTGGAAAGCCAGCAAAACAGGTTGTCTTCTGTCTACATTGTTCCTTATCATAGAATTGAAATTATCCACATCGAAATTGCCAATATTGTATCCCCACAGTGTTCTTTTTGTTTTGACTGACCAGTTTTCCATGAAATAATCTTCTAGTGAATTATCAAAAAAATCATACTGTCCTTCGAAAGTTTCGTTATGTCCTGAATTGAAGTATGAAGCTATTTCCCATGGCTCCACCTGTCTGTTATTGTAATTTAGCATCATTGAAAAGCAGGCATAAATACACCAGCTGGTGTCTCCCTGGTCGTAGTAAGGCACAGGCAAGGTTATTCTGGCAGCATTTTGATTCTCCGGGTTAGCAGACAATCTTCCTATATCGCCTGTTGCTACTACATTGCATAAAATCAGCATTATGCAGAGCATTTTGACCATAAACGGCAGGTCAATTCTTCGAATAATGACACAGTCCCCCTGTTAACTCATACTCCTTTTCAGACCACACTGCAATTTCAGACTTATTTTGTATTACAGTAAAGATAATATACTTTGGATCTATTATTGGCCTGACTTAAGCAAAAGTCTCTTCACCAGTATAAATAAGTGTCTCTGCATAGCGATATCCTAATACTTATGATGATGATGTAAAGATTTTCTGTTGCCGATCTATATTTTAGTGCTGCTCATTTGAGTTTGTAGAAAACCTGTTTTTGAGAGCATCAAAAAATACTTTTTTCGCATTATTGTAATGTAGTCGATGAAAAAATTAAGAAGTAAATACATAAAGAAGAGGTATTCTTGGTTCTTTCTTTCTTTACGTTTTTGAAGGTGAGCTGAATTGCTGATTTGAAAATTGCGAAAAATCGTGATTTATATGGGACTACTTATCAATAACTTTTAATATGCTATATTATCTTTATATTATATATTAAAATGAAGGAATATTATGGAATATTGCCGACTGTTTAAAAATTCATTCAACAATGTTCTTAGCAATATTGTAGCCTATGGATTAGCAACGCTGGTTCTTGCTTTTGGTTCGATGCTGGTAATCACAGGCCCTCCTTTGCTCTACGGATTTGTTCTGATGCTTGTAAAGGGAGCTAATCAAGAGAAGGTTAATGCCAGTGATGTATTCGATGGCTTCCGTTCCGGCAATTTTGTAAGAAGCTGGGTTTATAGTCTTTTTATATTAGCTGTGGCTGTGTTATTCCTGGTTGTATGGGCAGTGATTTATCTGGTTCTGGGAATCTCCATTATTGTATTACTTACGTCAATTGGCACGATCTTGCCGAAAACATCCATTATTGCATTAATGATCCTGATTTCTATTGTCGTAGCCTGCATTATTTCAATTCCTGGAATTTTCATACTATTCGTCCTTCCCTTGTTAGTAATCAAAGAATACAGGATCACAGAAGCTCTAACAGAAAGTATTGGGCTGGTAAAGGAGAATTTTGTTGCGAGCACGATCCTGTGCATCATAATTGCTTGTATTGCATTGGCAGGTGTGCTTCCATATTATGCAGGATTGTTTCTACAATGGCCTATGGCACTGAATTTATCTGTCTATTTCATTGGCATTTTCCTTACAATGCCTCTGAGTCATCAAATACTTGTCAATGCTACTATTGACCTGACAGGTGGAGAAAGTTCAGGTTCTTCGTACAACGATAAGCACTTTTTATAAAATGTCCGGCCAACCCTGTAAGGTACCTAAAATCCATAAATAAAAGTTTCAGAAAAAGGGAAATCGGTTAAACCGTTTTTAAATCTATGCGCCACTTCAAAGCTAATAATTAACAACAAGGTTACCGAAAAAACCCGTGTTCTCATTGGTGGCAATAACTTTTGTCTTCAATATTTCTATACCTACGTTCATTGTCTTTGAGGCGGCAAGTATCTGGACAAGGGACAATTTCCCTTCCTCGAACCTGTCACCCATAGTTCTCATTCCCTCTACGAATCCCTGTTCGATAACATCGACAGGATCAATTCCCATATCAAGGGCTTCCTGGGCTGCTTCTATAGCTTCTGTGTCGTTGATATCAATGACCGCACATCTGGCCTTGTCAAAAACATGCTTATTTATTGAGCTTTGAGTATCCATTATTTTCCCGGTCCTTATGAAACCTGCTTTTAAGAAGAAGGTTTCTTGACGATTAATCTGTTTTTCAAACCCACATCGGGTCCCGATGACTTCTATAGTTTCAGTTTAATATAAGCATTGTCTATCAGAAATATATATTTATCAATAGAATATATTGCAAAACTTACAATTCACTTATCAGTTAATATAAATGTCATGGACACTGAACTAAAAAATGGACTATGAATGAAACATTATTCTGGATATATCTGCTAAATTCAATTTTTCTCATAAATCATGAGATTGATTCCGCATACTGGGAAGAGTGGAAACTGTTCAGGATTCCTGGGGGCATAAACACATTCCTGCTTATTCACTTTCCGGTTCTTTTCATAGTACTATATGGCTTGGTATTAGTGTACCAGCAAAACTATTATGGACTGCTGATCTCATTGCTTGTTTCAGTCAGTGGTATCTTTGCTTTTACGGCACATACGTTCTTCTTGTTAAAAGGAAGGGATGAATTCAGGAGTACAATATCCATACTAATCCTGGTTTCGACACTCATAATATCGCTGGTGCAATTGGTTTACACACTTCTGCTCTTATTCTGAAAGTGCCGGAAACATGTTTTTTTACACAAATACTATGTTGTCAGTCAAGGAATTTTCTTTCTATCCTGAACACACGGTCATTCTTCCTGACTTTATCAATCACAGCAAGCCCGGGTTCTTGTCCTTTTTCTGCGGAAAGGACCTTTTCTCCGTCAACTATCAGGGAAGATACTTCTTGCTCGATATATGTGGTGTTGCCTTCTATTATGATATTATCTCCTACTTTGAGTCCCTGTTCCAGAAGCTTCACTGCTGCAGCATTATTCTTCGGGAAGAAATTGTCTACTACCCCCACAGCCTGTCTCTTAACAGGAGAAGCGTTCATATCGTGGTCGCAGGCAAGTCCTTCAGGTCCGGGGTATCCAAAGTAAAAGCCGGTGGAAAATCCGCGATTGTATTGCAAACTCATTTCTTTTTTCATGAAATTTGCGGTTTCAAATGTATATGTACCTTTAATGTAATCATCAATAGCTTTACGATAGCATCTTGAAACAGAAGATGTATATCCGGGATTGCGCAGTCTTCCTTCCACCTTAAAAGAATTGATGCCTGCCCTGGCCAACTCGGGTATATGTTCTATCATACAGAGATCCTTTGCACTGATGAGGTACTTTCCCTCGATGTCCACTTTTTTGCCGCTATCAGAGTGCAGTGACCATTCCCATCTGCAAGGCTGGCTGCATTCTCCACAGTTGCCGGATTTTCCCAACAAGTATGCTGAAAGATAACACCTGCCGGATACTGCCTGGCACATGGCGCCATGTACAAAGGCTTCAAGCTCTAAGTCAGTATCTTCTCTGATGTCCCTTATCTGTTCCAGGCTCAGTTCCCTTGCAAGCACTACCCTACTCGCTCCCATTGACTCGTAGAACCTGACTGTTTCCTGGTTTGAGACGTTTGCCTGGGTGGATATATGTATCTTAAGGTCATTTGCGGCTGCTTTCATTATTGCCGCAGGATCCCATACAATCACAGCATCTACTCCTGCAGATGCTGCGGTCTCCATTACATCACTGAGTTCCAAAAGTTCATTCGGGTAGATAACAGAATTTACTGCCATGTATCCTTTTAGCCCGTATTTGTGTATATTCTCAACGAATTCTCCCAGGTTTTCGGATGTAATCTCCTGTGCCCGGGATCTCAGACTCAGCCTGTCAAGAGAGAAATAGACAGCATCAGCATGATCCTTGCATGCTGTCAGGGAAGCCATATTCCGTACTCCCATCACAAGTTCCGGAGCAGATACTTTCTTCATGTCCTTTGGCATGGGTTATGGATACGAACTATTCTTTAAATTCTTTCTGTTACTAAATCAAGTGAATTTGTTTTCTAGTCAATTTTTGTTCGTACTCAGGAATACATATATACTATTAAACACTATATCGAGTTATCAAGTATTATTAGGCATTCCTACTATCTGGATGAAGTAGGCTAAAATGACAGAACCGTGGAAAAACAATATTTGCGTTTAAAATAAGAGGTGAAGTAATGGCTCCGATTATGCCATTGGCGATGATGCCGGAAGGTAAAGTTATCAAGATCGTTTCTATTAATGCAGGTCGCTCACTGATGGATCGCCTTATTTCCATGGGCTTTATAGAGAATTCTTTCCTTAAGATCAAAAGAGACAATATGGGTTCTCTTATCGTTGAGTTGAACGGATGCAGTTATGCTCTTGGGAAGGGGATGGCTTCAAAGATAATGGTTCAGGAATGTACAGGCTGACTCGACAATATCTTTGAATTTTTCCAATTCACTGCTTTATGGAAATTTTTTTTATTGATTTCAATAGCTATAAGTTCAGTGGATATGGCCGCTGTTCAAAAGCATATTCATGATATTGGAAAATCGTTCTAATGTCGAGTTTTTTAGAACCAGTTCATTTTCTTTTAAGTCAAAAAGAAGAGGGAATTTTTCAGATTCCCTTCTATTTATGCGTATAGTAAGCTACAATTTCTTTGTCCACATCATCTATACGGCAGAACCCAAATCTCTCAAACTGGACTACATTGTCAAGCTCTGTAGCTATCTGCCTTTCGCCTGTACCCTGGAACGTGCCATCAGGTGAGAGTACTGTTACAGGTACTCCATCCACCGGAGCCCAGTGGATGATTCTCATTTTTTCTTTCTTGACAGTTTCAATGGAATCATCAAGGTAACTTGCCTGCAGAGGTTCAAGGGAGGTGATCTCAATGTTGTAGAGATCTTTCAATCTTATCTTTGAACCAATGGAAAGCTTATCCGCGTCGTCTTTGCATATGCACAGTTCCGAACCAACACTTATCTCACGGTTTCCGCGTTTCTCAGTTGGATGAAGTGGTGGGGTCACAGTGCGGGGCTCTGTACCTGTAATCTCAATGCTTACCGGGTTCCATACGAAGAAATACCTGTTTGCCTTCTGATCGATGATCTTACGGTTCTCGGCATAAAGTGTATCGAGACTGATGCTGATGTCTGTCTCTCCAACACCCATATCGATCATGAATTTGCGGATAGCTTCGGGCATTATGCCACGTCTTCTCAGGGCACGCAGGGTTGGAAGGCGCGGATCGTCCCAGCCGGAATACTCTCCTTCCTCAATAGCATTGCGCAGACCACTGGTACTGAATTTTCCGAACTCATGTATCTTCACACGGCCCCAGTGGGTGGTTTTTGGATATGTCCATCCCAGATAGCCATATATGTAGCTCTGGCGCTTTTCACTGTCCATCAGGTCCTTGCCCCTTATTATATGAGTCATACCGAGCTCGTGGTCCTCAATGGCACCTTCGAAATCCAGTAATGGCCAGACGCAATACTTATCTGCAACATCCGGTCTGGGGTGAGGAGTCTTGACGATCCTGAATGCACCAAAATCCCTTAGTGCGGGATCTTTGTGCCGGATATCAGTCTTGATGCGCAGGACCGCAGATTTTTCCTCGTAATCTCCAGAAAGCATTTTTTCCCAATGTTTAAGGTTCTCTTCGGGGCTTGTGTCCCTGTGAGGGCAGGCCTGTTTTGCATCTTTGAATTTCTTGAAGTCGGCACCATCGCAGAAACAGACATATGCATGTCCCATTTCTATGAGCTTTCTGGCATAGTCATAGTATATGGGAATTCTGTCAGAGGCAATAACTACCTCATCAGGGTCGGCCCCAAGCCATTTGCAGTCATCAATGTACCAGTCGTAGGCTTCAAGCATCGGGCGTTTTGTCTGTGGATCTGTGTCATCAAAGCGTATAATGAACTTGCCACCGTATTTCTTTACGTACTCGGAGTTCACAACAATACCGCGGGTACTTCCAAGTGTTGGCGGACCGTTGGGGTTTGGAGCAAAACGCATTACAACCTGCTGGCCTTCTTCAACATCCAGGTCTTTCAAGCCCTTATCAGGTTCTTTTTTGGTACATAATTCCTCAATAAGTTCCGGGGCTATTTTTTCAAGCCTGGCTTGCCATTGTTCTGGTGTTTCTTTTGAAACTTCGCCAAGTATTTCCTGAATAAAGGGAGTTACTTCCTTTGCTTTGGAACGCAGGTGGGGACATTCTCCCATAACACGGCCCATAACAGCTCCGATCTGAGGGGCCTGTCCGTATTTTACTGCATTCTGGAGAGCATATTTCTCCACTGTTTTTTTGTCATCCTCGGTTAAAGTCATCTGTATTCTCCGAAAAAATGGAATATCAATTAAGATAAATTCTAATTTGTTTCCTGATCACAATACACTAGGTGAATTGTAAGAACCTGACTTAAACCTGTGCTCACAAAGGCTTGCCAATTTCCCTGATGTGGGCTGCCTTGGAGATTACATCGCAAATATCTATTTCAAAATCAGATACGAATTGTTCCACAGAATCGCCGGCGACGGCACCATGTGATGAAGGTTTGATCAATTGTTCCTGTTCAAGGACACGAAGAGAATAACGTACCTTATGGGTAGGCATGCCTGTTTCCTCTGCGAGCTTCAGTATTCCGATAGGACCACGTTTAACTACAACCTTCAGGACCATTAAATGACGTTCTGCAAGTTCAAGTTCCTTGTTAATCTGATCGAAAAGCATTATACAACCTCGTTTCCTAAAATTCCAATTCCCTCTATTTCAACTTCCACAAGATCGCCCGGATTGAGCTCACCTACTCCGGGAGGGGTGCCTGTTGCTATTATGTCGCCTACTTCCAGTGTCATTATCCCGGATATGAATTCAATGAGATAAGGTACATCGAAGATAAGATTAGAAGTATTTGAATCCTGCCTTATTTCTCCGTTGACTCGTGTACTTATGGATGCATTATCTGCTTCAAAATCTTCTGCCGGAACTATGAAAGGTCCCACTGGTGCAAAGCTGTCAAAACTCTTGGATCTTGTCCACTGGCCATCCTTGTTCTGGAGATCCCTGGCCGTGATATCATTGAAACATGTGAATCCGGCAATTACATCGTAAGCCCGTTCATAACTTATACTCTTGCATTTTTTACCTATAATTATTGCAAGTTCGGCTTCATAGTCTACTCTCTGGCTGTATTTTGGATGGATTATCTTTCCTCCATGTCCAATCAGGGCAGAGGGGGGCTTAAGAAAAATAATGGGTTCTTCGGGGACTTTCATGTTAAGTTCAACTGCATGGTCATGGTAATTCAGACCCACACATACGATCTTTGTGGGAATACTGGGAGGAAGGATTTCCACTTCTTCTATTTCGTAGGTTTTTCCATCATTTTCACGGGAACTGACAATCCCATTACTGACCTCTCCATAAAAAACTTCATCAGAATACTTGAACCGACCAAACATCACAGAACTCTTTGCTTTCATTCTAGATAAGGATAGATGTTCTTTTCTCCGTGAACATTTATCCTGCAAACAATTCCTTTAAAAAAAGAATTTCAGGGGATTAAAATGCAAAACTCCGCCTGTTAAGATAATACTTGGATCTGCCACCTGCAGATTTTGAAGCATTTGTATTTTTCTGGTTCTTTTTTTTCTTTCTACTCTTTTTAGAGTTGTTCTTGTTTTCGGAATCGAACCTTACTTTGTGTATGGAGAGATCCACTGCCAGCCCCCGAAGCATCCATCTCAGTGACTGGGCTTGGAAATACTTGCTCCTGTCCGTTTTACCAGGGAATTCATTTGCAGCTTTTTCTGCAGCGTACTTCCCGGCCATCTCTCGAAGTTCTGGAAGCTCCATTTCGGAAAAAAGATCCTTGGAGCCGGGATGCAGCCTTTTTAACATTTTTACTGTAGGGAAAGGAGTTGAGTTCATTGATGATATCTTGCGCCTGAGATTGTTTGATACGGGTGCGATATCAATGTCTATGATGCATTTCCTGTCATTGGGGTATTCCATATGGACTTTTTGCTTTGATTTAGACAATCTGTCAGCCTTCTGGTTCTGTATTCTCGGAACCCATCGAAAATATATGTCTAATTCGTATTGCCTGATTATAGAGCTTATATCTTCATATATGGTTCGTATTTCATGGTTCTCTATAGGATAGATACCTCGCATCTGGTAAATTACCGTCTGACTGTCCCCGATTACAGTCAGAGGTCCCTGGCCATCGGCATTTACGTATTCGAGCATGCCTTTTTTAAGTGCCAGATATTCTGCAAAAAGAGCGCTGTTGCTATTTTTTTTGTCAAGGCGGTCGTTTCCGAGTATTGAATGTGAGTTGTTCTGTAGTGTAACTACCCAACCCACTCCCATACAGCCTCCCGGATTCGGACTGCATGAGCCGTCAAAGGTAATTAGATCCATGTCTCTCGTACTGATATTCGTTCTTGTTTTCAGCCGTACACAGGATGTTATCCTTTGCATCAATTATATTGTTGTAAGGGTATATAAAAATGCGGAATTGTAACTATTTACTATTAGGTATAACTATTTATTATTGAAATTATCTATTTATATTTGAAAATCTATAGTGGTACATTAGAGAGAATTATGCTCTCTCTATGAACAATCGAATATCAGGAAAAATGGTCTTCTTTGACAGATGTAGGAGGGAAAATATGGAATATATGCACGAATATCACAAAGCATTGCACGGACTGCGTGAACGCGACAAGTTCCAGTATGAAGTGGATGTTTTTTTTGATGAGCTTGAAGAAAAAACTGTTTGCTTGAACTAGGCAAACTCAACTTTTTATTTTGTCTACACTACTTCCAGTATAGTCTAATATAAATTTTCTAGTAAGCAGGCTAACAATTAAATTAATTAAATTCTCCAGAAAAGAGTCGCCATTGTCTGTTACTGGTTTGCAGACACTGGCTCATCCCATACTATGCAATTATTCTATCAGATAAATTCCAGTATTTTGAATGCTATGATTATTGCAACGATGCCAATCAACCAGAACCTGAGGGTTTCATTCAAAGGAATTCTTATGTCTACGATGTTGATACCACCAGATACACCTGTTTCAGAAACTGTCGCA
The DNA here is from genome assembly GCF_045291185.1 of Methanolobus sp. ZRKC2. Lineage (NCBI taxonomy): Archaea > Methanobacteriati > Methanobacteriota > Methanomicrobia > Methanosarcinales > Methanosarcinaceae > Methanolobus > Methanolobus sp. ZRKC2. The sequence continues at coordinate 2,612,355 of NZ_CP146980.1, forward strand.
CTTTCAGTATACAATCTATCAGGTTTTGATTTCTTTGCAGGAATTTCCATCTCTTCACTCTTCGGTAAACTTGCTTCTTCCTTTACATCAGATACATATGAGCTGACCGGATCAGAGGTGTTAACGCTCCTGAAAGCTGTTTCGTTGCCGGAAACCGGTGCAACAGCTTCTTCTTCCATTCCGGAGGTCGTAGTGAAAGTCATTTCCTGTTCTGCTTCATGAACCATGTTTTTTGAAAGATTATCGTCATCTGGTGCTGCTACGGCAGAAGAAAATGTATCGTGAGCTACTTCTTCCTCATTATTTGATCCGATACCTGAGAAAATTGATTCATCACCAATTGGAGGATTGAAACCGGTATTTTCACTTTCAGGATTCTCAGTTATCCATTCATCATCTGTTTCTGCTGTCTGATATGTATCCTCGACTTCCGACAACTCGGGAAAATCATTCGTCTCACCAGAAAACTCAGAGGATTCGACAGAATTTGTTTTTCGTCCGATCAGGCCCTGATAATCAGGATCAATTTCTATGGCATGGTCAAAACTTTTTTGTGCATCGTTGAAGTGTCCGATTTTCTCCATGGCCCTTCCCATTCTGAACCATGCCTCGGCGTTATAAGGGTTAGCATCCAGAGATTTGGTGTAATATTCGATCTGTTTTTCCTCGGTCTTGGCATTCTCAGCCATCTTGAACCAGGTTTCAGCAGCTTTAAGTTTCTTTTTTGTTTTGACTTCGTCCATCATTCCCATAATAACACCTTGCTTCAGTAACCTCGGTCATATTCTGAATAATGATCTGAATCGGCAAAAAGGCACGATTGTTATAAATACTTATATAATGGTATATAAATAATTACTTTGCTGTAATTTTTAAAAATATGTTTTTCCTTAATTTTGAGCGCATGTTCAATTGAAATCTGCTTTTGGCCCACTATTTATGCTGAAATTTATGCTGAACCTTTTCATCTTCCTGAAGCACGTATTCAAAAGACCACATTGGTAATCCCTCAACCTCGGTATTCTCCAGATGTTCCATCTCATGAGCCGCATAGTAGGCAGAAGGACCGGTGAACATAACAACTTTCTCAGTGATCTCTCGAAGAAATATTTTTCTCTTTTCGGTACTTACCTTTGCGATCAGGATTTTCCTTGCCCTGAGGGCTATAGAATGAGGTCTGGTAAGTAATACTCTCTCTGCTTTGTTGCCGCATTTTTCCAGGCGGTCTACGTGTCCTTCTTTGGCTACAACTTCAGGGTCTATAAGCAGATAAATCTCTTCGATTGTATTGCCTGTCTTCGTGTTTTCATCATAGGCAGTGTAGACCTTCATAACAGAGATACTTTTAAGGTGTTCTGCAGAGTAGCTCCATGCTCCGCCGATCTTCAGGGAGAGCAGCATAGGATAGAAAGCGTCCCGTGGAAGATCAAACCGGTTGAAAGCAGCTTCTTCTCTTGCACTGAACACCAGCATGGATTTTAAGTTATCTACCTTCATGATCCCTGCTAAACTATTGTAAGGGCAGGATAAATAGGTTGGCGGAAAGAAAATGTAAGCCGATTGAAGTTCGGTTTTCTTACAGTTTCGTGTCCCGCCTCGGAAATATACATTTCAATCTGTTCCGAAAGCTTCCCTGGTTCCGGGCAGCATGACATAAATAAGGATCAATGCACTCAGTATAATTGAAGCATTTACATCATACCAGGAACCACCTGTGATTAGTACAACAAAATCAAAGCTAAGACTCAGGATCGAGACAAAAAGCAGAAACATCCATCCCTGTGGATCCACTTCCCAGAGCATTTTGGCTACCCAGAACCATATATAAGCCAGCAGGCCGTAGAGTAGCGCGTACCATAGATTGAATATACGAACATCAACAGGCCCTATAAAGGGGAAAAAGCCAAGAAACCGGAGAGTTATAATTATATTTATCAAACACAAGAGCCCAGCCAGTATTGCCAGGATTGTTACACCTATCGGTCTTTCTTCCATATACATTTCACTTCCTTTTGATTGAATGCCATGAACAAAAATCTTCAATATCCATTACCCGTTTTCTGATGCAGCCTGGTCGGATTTGTCTGGATTGTGAGGTAGTATATGGCTGATTGCACCGTTTCTTTTCAGTTTCCGTGTACCCATACTTTTCCAAATGCGTCCCTCGTACTTGGAAGCATTATGTAGATGAGTACCAGGCCGTTAAATATCAGGGAGAGGGTTGTCAGGTCTGTTGTTGGTATGCCGGCAGCTATTATTGCCACGAATCCAACCATCAGGTTGAATATTGTTATTACAGCCAGGAATATCCAGGCGGAGGCATCTACCTTCCACAGCATTTGTGCCAGCCAGATATATACCCAGGCCAGCAGTGCATACAGGAAAGCATACCAGAGGTTGAATGTACGGACAGAGGGTCCGGGTCCTAACCAGGGAAGAAGACCCAGCCAATTGAGGGCTGTCAGGATTTCGACTACTGCCATAATACCTGCTATGATGGCAAGTATTGTGACTCCAAGCGGTCTATCGAATTCCTCTATGTCAATGCCCCCCTTTCAATTCTTATATCAGTACGTAAGATGGTTTTCCATATCCGAACAAACTTGCTATTAGGTCCATAATTGAAATGCCGTCCAGACCTGGTTTGTAATAGGATGGGAGATTTATACTGGCTCCCGATCCATTTTTGCTTGTCTTGAAAAAATTCATGTTCTTCCTTCTCTCTCAATCTCTCTGGAAAATGTTTGCTCCACTGTTCCATCAGGTGTATTGAAGTACATCGTTCCTTCTATCGACCAGTTTGCTTCTCCCTCTGTTAGAATGCCGAGGATTGCTGAAGGAACTGTTGATATCGGTGCAACAACGGTCGTTGATGTTGTTACTTCTTCATTTGGCGGTATTTCGAGTGGCTCTTCAAAGCTTCCACTTGCGATACGCACATCATTTGCATAGATGTCATACTCCATTCTTTCAAGCTCTACTGTGACATCGTTAGGATTAAAGATGGAAACCGTGATTGTCAGGTCAATCTGATCAGTACTGATCTCATTGATCGTAATATCTTCAAATGTAACATTTGTATCTCTCAAAGCCTGAACATTTTCTTCAATATCTACTTCTTGTGTTTGGTTTTCTTCGTTTTGTTCATCTGTGGACGTACAGCCCAGGCCTGCAAAGCTTGCCAAGAGAAGCAAAATGACAACCATGCAAGCGCTTATATTGGAATTCATTTGAAATTACTCCTTTAGTTCTACGAAGAATGCCTATTTTCTTTCATGTTCAGTAAATTCCACCATCATCCTCTACTACGTTATCAGAAGTTTCTTCTGATTCCGAAGTGTTTTCTGATTCCGTTGTATTCTCTGATTCTGTGGCATTCTCTGATTCTGCGGTATCCTCCGATTCAGAAAAATTTCCGGAGAACGATTGTTCTAATGTTCCTAGGGGTGTGTCAAAAAACACCGTTCCTTCAACACTCCACACGACTTCACCTTTCAACAAAGCGTTTATGACTGCGGCAGGTACTGATGTCGGTTGCCCGACAAAATTTGTCGATGTCCTTCTTCCTTCATTGGGAGGTATTTCGACAGGTTCTTCAAAGCTTCCGCTTCCCAGGCGCACATTGTTTGCATAGATAGTGTAATTCATTCTCTCAAGCCTGGCAGTAACATCATTAGGATTGAATATGTCCAGGGTGATATTCAGGTCGATGATATCCGAACTGACTTCGTTTATTTCGATATCACTGACTGAGATATCCGTGTCTTGTATGGCCTCTATCTGTTCTCTTCTTGATTCACAGCCCATACTTGCAATGCTTGCTATCAGAAGCAGGATGACTATTCCGGTACCTGTCAACTTATAATCCATGTCAGAACCCTCTCGTGTCTCCTCTAAACCCATAAAAAAGATTATTACATTGCTTTAAATCATATTAGGAAACTCTAATCCTTACTTTTTACAGACAAATTACGGCGTAGATGGTCCAGTATAAACGATACATGACGAACCAGCAAACGTGCAAGTAATTCCTGAAAAATTCCTGTTGATTATGCAGGATTGCATGGGCCAGGCCAAGGTTGCTATGCCGGTGTTATGAACATTTCAATCGTATTCACAATCGAGAGGTAAAAATTATGATTCCAACCTTCCAGACGAAGTACTCGAATCAGGTTTTTGTCGGTCTATTTCCGAGATAAGAAACTAAAAAACTAAGTTTATATCCTACTACTTTCATTGAATTTTGTAGCTATGGAACGGAGCAAATATAATGAAGGTTAGAATGGTTAAATGTAGCGATGTAGGCATCAGCGATTGTGGTTACATGGCTATGGGATACGATATGGAAGAAGTTGAAAAAACAATGTTCGAGCATGTTGAAAGCGAGCATCGTGATCTTCTTGCGACTATGTCTCACGAGGAAGTCCATGACCTCAAGCACAGGATATCAGCTTTCCTTGGAAGAAGCTGTGGCTGTGGTCATCTCCCAAAACCCTGATTAAGAGAAAGCGCAGTGGAGTTACCGTACTGTATAGACGCCTTGCAGCTTTGTGTACCCGGTAGAGTTCGGGTATTATGTTTCAACTGCAAAGCATCTATGAAAGGAGGGCTTACTTAAGACACATTTGTCCTAATAAAAATTAGTAAAGACTGTATAAATACTAATAAGGACTATTGTTCTGAAACAATGAGCTCGCAACGATAATTTCTGAGTGGATGCCGTACAGTTGCCTGTGTTTTCGGTACAGGCATAATCTACATGTTCTATCTGATCCGATTACTTCTATACAAGTATGGGAGATGGTATTTTGAAAGCATTGTTATTCGGAGCAGATGGCTTTGAAGATCTGGAACTTTTCTATCCTTTCCACAGGTTGAAAGAGGAAGAAGTAGATGTGCGGATAGCATCTATGAAAAAAGGAAAAATTAAAGGAAAACATGGCTATTCCGCAGACGTTGATGTAACTTTTGCTGATGTAGATCCTTCAGATTATGGTCTTCTGATAATTTCAGGTGGCAAGGGTCCTGAGAAAATGCGTCTTGATGATCATGCACTGTCTATCACAAGGTATTTTTTCAGGGAGAATAAGCCTGTTGCAGCAATCTGTCATGGTCCTCAGGTGCTGATTTCTGCGGGAGTTATAAAAGGACGAAAAGCTACAAGCTGGCCTGGAATTATTGATGACCTGAAAGCCGCCGGTGCACAGGTTTATGATGAGAAAGTTGTGGTCGACGGAAACCTGGTTACTTCCAGAGGCCCTCATGACCTTTCTGCGTTCGGAAGGGAAATGATAAAACTCCTGGGTAAAAAAAGAATGAGTTAAAAAGCTGGAGCATCAATGCCCCAGTATTTCTTCAATGGTTTGCTCCACACCAAGGGCAATACCTTCTACTTCAATGCCTCCTTTGCCCTTTGCTCCGTCACCCACCACAAAAAGTTTTTCAATTGGTGTACTGTTTGTCAGATCTGTGCCTGAGGATGACCTGTTTACAGGCCAGTCATTGGAGTATGACTGGATGAGGAGCACTTCATATTCTTTCCCTGTGAAAATATCCTCGAGGTCCTGAATCCCGAGTTCGATTTCTTCTTCAAGTTTGTCCAGGTCTTCCCAACGGACACACTGGTGTGACATTGTGAGGTGTTTTCCGGCGGGTGCAAGATTTGGATCGATATTGGTTACTTCGTTAATTCCGTTGATCCTCTGTGCGTATGGTGTAAGCAGTACTCCGCCATGCCCTATGAGTGGTTTGTCCGAAGAAAGGCAAATCTTGATGCCGGCAGAAGATTTCAGTTCTTTTGCTTGATTGATATAATTCTGGATTTCCAGACTTTCTGATTCAATATTCAGCAGATTTGCAGTTATTGAGTGTCCGATGTCACTTATAACGAGGTCTGAACTGTATTCCTGTCCGTTAGCTACTACGCCTGTCACTTTCCCGTTTTCCGTAATTATCTTCGTGACCTCTGCAGATGTGTGTATGGCTCCTCCGTTTTCAAGTACAATATCGGTAAGTGCATCCGTGATTGCTTTGCATCCTCCGACAGGTATGCCTGCACCTCCGTATCTGTAGAGATTTTCAATTATCTCAAATGCTTCTTCCACAGGTACGTCTGAGGATCTTAGACTGAGTGCCCAGCCGAAGAAAGAATTGGATATCCTGTGAGTCCAGTCCTGTTCAATATGTTTTGCACACCATTCTGCAAAGGAACCTTCCTTTGGAGGATTCTTCCTTGTAGTTATTATGTAGAAAGCAAGTTTGATACGGTTTGTCAGGGAGAAAGGTACCTTGAAATCCTCAAACAGGAGGTCCTTATGTCCGAATTTGTAGCTGGTATCTCCTCTTTTCCTGGGTATCCTGATAACTGCTGTTGGTTTTTTACGCACGATGCTTACTTCTGCACCTATGTCTGCTAACAGTCTTGCAAGTGGTCCGGAAGGCCCATGCGGTATCATGTGCAGTGCACCTGTTGATAGCTGGAAACCCTTGAAAGGTATGTTCGTGAATCTTCCACCGATTAATGGAAGACGTTCAAATACCTCTACTTCGTACCCGGAATTTGAAAGCTTGGCTGCGCTTAGAAGTCCTCCCAGCCCGGAACCGATTATTATTGCCTTCATTTCACACCTCTATCGCTTTTAATGGGCAATATGCCGCACAAATGCCGCACTCTGTACAACTATCGTTCATGCTTGCCCTGCCCTTTACCACAATGGCATCAAATTTGCAAAATGCGGCACATTGTCCGCATCCAACACAATGATCATTAATTTTCATGTAACCTCACCGGACTTTCTTTATTATAAAAGGACTAACAATAAAAGGATTATTGTCCGGATTAGAGTTATTGTTATGAAATTGCTGTTTCAAATTCAGCAAAATTAGTTTTCCGCTATTTCTACCTGTTTCAGATTTATCTGTTAATTCGTATCAAAAAATATTCTTAAAACGAGGAAAATAGAAAAATATATTATTAACTTTGATTATTAGTATTCACATGGATGAGGTCGATATTGCCATATTGGAACATCTTTCCGACAACTGCAGGAAGCATAGCACTGTTATAGCTAACGAATTAGGGGTAGCTACTTCCACGGTGCACAAGAGGATCGAGAAAATGCACTCCTCCGGTATAATAAAAGAGTTCACCATAAAGGTCGATCCTGGTGTTGTCGGGTTCAATATCACGACTTTCATTGGGATTACTCTTGAGCCAAACACAAGTGCAAGTGTTATCGAGCAATTAAACGGCATTGATGATATTCTGGAAATCTATGAACTTCTGGAGCCTTATGACCTGCTTTTAAAAGTTCAGACCTTCGATGTTCATTCCCTGAAAAAAAATGTTCTTGTTCCTATTAGTAATATGAAAGGCATTAAAAAATCAGATAGTATTCTGACAACGAAGTGCCATAAAGAAAAGAGCCTTTCGATACATAAAAAACCTCTTATTTCTTAGATATCATGATTATTCGTGATAATTGCTCAAAACCTATTTATACTAACATGATAGTTACATTTTTGGTGATGAAATGAGAAAAGAATTGATCCAGGTTGTATCAAGGGACAATGGCGAACTGGTTTCCAAAAAGGTTAAGGCAGCACCTTATGAGTTCACCATAGCCACCCGTGCCAAATGGGAAATGGTAATCTCCGAGGAAGACCTTGAGATTCGTGCAGGTGAGTTCAAAAGGGTCAATGTAAAAGAAATTTCCGTGGAGCCTGATATGGTGGCAATTCCATGTACCTTCACGCACCACGCGATGGTTTCATTGATCAAGGTGGGAGCTAAAGGCGGGGCGAAGCCTGTAGATAGTGAGCGTATAATCAAGTATGCTTATCTGCTGGGCCAGGAAAATGGCAGGGTTAGGGAAGGTGACCTGCTTGCGGTGCTGAATATTTTCCCCATAATGTTTACCCGTGAGGCTCTTACCCCGAAAAATCTCTAGGTAATTCAAGGGAGAGGATAAACTTATGGAAACCTGCAAAATTTGTGGAGATCTGCAAGACTTCAAGCATTACGAAGGGTACAATATATGTACTGTATGTGTGGACATCATGGAAGATGTCATGGGTGAATACTTCGTACGTACCATCCGCAGGAATATTCCCAAGGCACACGAAGGTTACCTAAGATATCTCAACAGTACAACCAAGTACATTTCGGACTACAAAAAGATTACACAGAAATCACATCAGCATACCGAGGACGTCGGTAATCGTATTTCAGAGGCTATTGAAAAGAACAATAATCACCCATCTAAACAGCGTTATTTCGAGCATATGCAGAAGGTGTTGGACTGGCTTGAGGGTACACCACAGTTCTATCATTATTACTTCAAGGAATACTATGTTTGCCCCACATGTGGCTCTTCCATTTTTGAGAAGTATGCTCAGTACAATCATGGGGACTGGCTTGTGGTCTCATGTTCTGAATGTGATACGGTAATAAAGAAATATTATTCGCCAAAGCAGGTCTGATTCGGCAACACTCGTGAAGTGTTATCAGAAGCCGGGTCCAGATCACTTCTTATTTTTTTGTGACTGCATGTCCTTTATCTTTTTTCCTTTGAAATATATCTCGCCGAGTTCACTTCTTCTTATCACAAGACATCGGTTGCATTTTTCGGTTTCTACAAGCCTGTCATTTTTCAGATTCTTTATATGATGGCTTAACCTTGATCGCTCACGTCCGAGCTTGTTGCTATTTTTTACGTGGTTCGGTTTCATACGTGATATAAGTATATCCATGGAATCGACTCCGTCTTCAAGCTTTTCAAGAATGTCCATCTGTTCTCTGCTTAGATCTTTTATGGGAATAGGAGGAAGGTCCAATATACCTTTTAGTATGTATGTGTCTTCATCTTCGTGTTCAGGTATGTCGCTGTAGATCGAAATACCACTTACGAAAGCAGCAATGTAAGCAGAAACCCCAATGTTTCTCAATCCGCATGAAATGTTTACTTTTACTACAGTATCATCTCGGGTTTCTTGTTTGATAATATCTAACAGCTGCATAGACGCAGTCAGAATGTTTTCAGTCTCTATGTTATGTTTTTCGAATTCAAGGCTTTCGAATGTTTGTGTGAGCTTTTTAATTGAATTTTGTATGTCAGTTTTGTTTTCATCTCCACAATGGGTCACAGTTACGATCTTGTGTACCGGGAATTGCCTGAGACTGGCTATCATTTTTTCTGCGGAGATTCCTACGAGTACTATGTGAGTGTAGTGTTTTGCTTCTTTCATGTATGGATGTTATTGTATTAATTAACTAAATAATCTATTGTTAAATTCAAAATTTACAGTTAAAGATTAAATTTAAGTATCATGCATGCATATTGATTCTACCTGCATTGCAGGTAGTGCTTGGCCTAAAGGTGGTACCCAGGCACATAACAAGGAGTGGATTTTAAAGATTCCGGGTGCTTCCCGGGATCTTACCCACTATAAGAAGTAGCAATGTTTCAGCTATAGAAATTTATTCTCAGGTGTTTTTCAAATTCTTGTTATGCTTTTGAATCAAGTTTTAATCTTCTGGAGAAGTCATAATTTAATTTTTTTATGTATTCATTATTCAAACCTGAATTTCTGAGTTCTAATGCCTTAATTGCTACAATTTAAATATAATGAATTAATATCAACTAATATCCAACTCAGTCTATTGAAAAATATATCAAAAGATATGATTTGTTTCATAAAATTGTAGATTTATTTATATGAAAAACTGCACGGAAGGTGTTTTATACATATAATAAGTCTACGTAATAACTCTCAGGAGAATTGTTATGTCAGAAATAATCGATATCAGTAACATAATATTTAGTTACATACCGGTTGCAATCATTCTTGTTGTGGCATTAGTGATGCCTCCCCTGACAATGTTTCTTGTAAAAATGTTGAGTCCGAGGAGTAAATCCGCAGCAAAATATCAGACATACGAAGCTGGTTCTCTCCCTATAGGAGATGCGAGGATACAGTTCAATGTCGAGTATTATCTTTATGCCATTGCTTTTGTTCTCTTTGATATAGAAGTCCTGTTCCTTTATCCATGGGCTACTATTTTCCAAGGGCATGGAATTACCGAGATAGCAACCGTCGAAATGTTGGTCTTTATTTTTGTTGTATTGTTCGGCTACGTCTACCTGTTGAAGAAGGAGGCTCTTAAATGGATGATGTAGAGCAAATTGAACCTGAAGTCGTAAGATACGATGACGTTCCGGGTGTAGCACTCACCGACTCGAATGCCCTCGCCGACTTCCTCAAAAAGACCAAAGTTCAGGACGTCCTCAATTGGGGTAGGAAAAATTCATTGTGGTTCATGGTAAACGCAATGGGTTGCTGTGGTGTGGAACTCCTTGCCACAGGTATGGCACACTATGATACTGATCGTTTCGGTATTATTCCACGTAACTCCCCAAGACATGCTGATGTAATGATCATCAGTGGGTATGTGACAAAGAAATACCTGCCAGCCCTGAAAAGAGTCTGGGACCAGATGCCTGCACCAAAGTGGGTCATATGTTTTGGAGATTGCGCGATCAGTGGCGGACCTTTCTATGAGTCATACAGTACCCACCAGAATGTCGATGAGATATTCCCTGTAGATGTTTTTGTTCCGGGATGTCCTCCAAGATGTGAAGCCCTGATCCAGGGATTTGTTGAGCTTCAGAAGAAAATTGAAGCAAAGAAGGATAAGGGTACTGATTATTGAGGTGAATCAATGGATGCTAATTCTATTATTGCTTCACTCACCGGCAAGTTCCCTGATGACATATTTGATACAGGTATCGAATCAGACATCAGGATTATTGCCAAAGTGAAGCCTGAAAACGTAGTGGAAGTATGCCGCTACCTCAAGGAAGACCTGTCTTTCGGACACCTTTGTTGTGAATTCGGAGTTGACTATCCGGACAGGAACGAGATCGAAGTAATATATATAATAGGTTCTTACGAACACCCGGTTGTACTCACCATGAAGGCTCTCCTTCCAAGGGATAACCCGGAGATTGAATCCGTAGTACCTGTATACTGGAATGCGAACTGGTACGAAAGAGAAACGTACGAACTGTTTGGTGTGAAGTATCTTAACCACCCTGACCTTAGACCTCTTGTTCTTCCAACAGAGATGCTCGGTGAGTGGCCACTTCGTAAGGATTACGAAGGCTTCCCCAACAAGACTGCCAGGAATTTGGTGTGAGGTTTAATTATGGATGAAAAAGTTGGACCTTCTGAAATGATTGTGCACCTTGGCCCACAACATCCCATGCTGCCAGGCCCATTCAGGCTGAATGCGAAGTTGAGGGGTGAGACCGTTGTGGACTCTGAGGTAGAAATGGGTTTTATCCACAAGGGTATTGAAAAGATCCTTGAAAACAAGACATATCTTCAGGGTATTACCATCGTGGATAGGATTTGTTATCTTGCAGCGATGACCAATGAAGAGGCATACGTTGGCTGTGTTGAGAAACTTGCAGGCATAGAAGTTCCTGAAAGAGCCCAGTACATCCGTGTGATCATGGAAGAGCTTTCCAGATTACAGAGCCACATACTTGGTATGGGGGAGTATGCGTCCTTTATTGGATTCGTGAGTATGTTTATGTATACCATCAAGGACAGGGAAGATGTGATGTCACTTATTGACTCCGTTACAGGAGCACGTATCACACACAGTTACCTGCGTTTTGGTGGTGTAAAGGATGATCTTCCAGAGGGCTTTAAGGACGATGTAAAGTACGTCTTTGGAAACCTGAGGAAGGCTGTTGATAATTATGAAGAGCTGTATAGTACCGACGAGATCTACAAGGCAAGAACTGAAGATATAGGTGTACTCACAGCAGATGTAGCAAAGGATCTCGGAGTGTCTGGACCACCACTCAGGGCAACAGGAGTTCCTTTTGACATACGTAAGGATGAACCTTATCTTGTTTACGATGACCTTGATTTCAAGGTATGCACAGAGACAGCCGGCGATGTCTACGCCAGAATCCAGGTACGTCTGGATGAGATGCGTGAAAGCATGTACATCATTGAACAGTGCCTTGACCAGATGCCATCAGGACCACTCTTCCCGGAGGATACTCCGTATGGCAAGAGATCACCGGTCATGAGAATCCCCGCAGGAGAGGTTTTCCATCGTGTGGAGGACCCAAGAGGAGAAATGGGATTCTATATGGTATCCGATGGATCGGACAAACCCTACCGTGTGAAGGTCAGAGGACCGGTATACCCTACATTGCAGACATTGCCACCACTTCTCAAAGGTGTCAAGGTTGCAGATATTGTAGCGATTGCCGGAAGTATGGACACATGTACCAGTGAGGTTGACAGGTGATTATTATGGAATTACCGGAAATTCTTTTCAATCCTTTAGTAAGAGCTATTATTGGTCTGTGTCTCATGGGTGTCGTCTTCACAGGTGCATGTGTAGTCATATGGTTTGAGCGTAAACTCTCTGCAGATATCCAGCAGAGATATGGTCCTATGAGGGTAGGTCCTCACGGATTACTCCAGCTCGTTGCCGATGCTATCAAGCTGTTCACGAAAGAAGATATTATCCCGAAAAATGCCGATAAACTGTTGTTTGTCTCCGCACCTATTGTCCTCCTGGCATCTGTTTTCCTCATGCTGGTGGCAATTCCCTTCGGTGCAGTAATAATAGATGGTGTGAGTTACCCGATAGTGGCAACAGAAATGGATATCAGTATCCTCTACATTGAAGCCATGTCGGCTATTTCTATAATCGGTATTTTCATGGTCGCATACAGTGCGAACAATAAATACTCTGTTCTTGGTGCTTTCAGGAACTTTGCACGTATGATCGGATACGAGGTTCCACTCGGTATCTGTATCGTAAGTGTTGCTGTAATGGCAGGTTCACTGAATATTGTAGAGATCGCAGAAGCACAAAGTCCTCTCTGGTTTATAATCAAGCAACCACTGGGATTCATTGTGTTCTTCATTGCTCTTATGGCAGACATGGGTCGTCTTCCCTTTGACCAGAATGAGTCCGAGGAAGAGCTCATTGCCGGATGGATGACCGAATACACAAGTATGAGATTCGGTTACTGTTTCTTCGCAGAATATATTCACCTGATACTTGGCTCAATGCTCCTTACATTGTTGTTCCTAGGTGGCTGGAACCTGCCTGCAGCTTTGACTGCTAACCCTGTACTTGGTCTGATACTCCCGACAGCTTTCTTCCTTTTGAAGGTAGCACTGGTAATTCTTGGAATTATCATGGTCAGGTGGGCTGTCCCAAGGTTCAGGATCGACCAGGTGGTTGACCTTAGCTGGAAGAGACTTCTGCCCTTATCCCTCCTTAACCTCGGATGGGTAATCGGACTGGGTTTGCTGGGGGTGTGAATAGATGGTTATCAAAAATGTAATTAAAGCCGTTAAGAACATTTATTTCGGCCCTCCTGTTACGAGAATGTGTCCGGAAGTTCCTACAAAGCTTTCAGACAGGTTCAGGGGCTTACAGAAACTTGATAAAAGTAAATGCATAGGTTGTGGAATATGTGCCAACACATGTCCCAACAATGCTATCAAGATAGTCAGGGCACGCATAGGTCCTGACAGTAACAAGCAGAGGTGGTTCCCTGCAATAGATGTCGGCCACTGTCTTTTCTGTGGTCTTTGTATCGACCAGTGTCCTAAAGAGGCATTGTCAAGCACAAAGGTGTATCTGACAGGTGTCATTCGCTGGAACCACAAGGACCTTCTCTTTACGCCTGATATGCTGGCGAGAGAAGTTGACATTAATGCTGAAGAAGAAGCAGGAGAGGAGGTGAGCAGATGGACACCTCAATAGGCACAATAATCGAATTAATCATTTTTGCGATTCTGGCACTCGTATCGATAGTGTTCTCACTCTTTGTAGTGACCTCTAAAGATGTAGTAAGGGCGGCAATCGCGCTGGTAGTTGCAATGTTTGTTATTGCAGCTTTCTATATACTGCTCAATGCACAGTTCCTTGGTGTTGTCCAGGTACTGGTATATGTCGGTGCAATAGGAGTACTGATCCTGTTCGCAGTTATGCTTACAAAGAAGGAGTTTGGTTCAGATGTTGAATGACGAGGTTTCAATTTCATTTACCCCGATGAAAGTTCTAACATCGGTATACAACTTCTTCAGGCCACGTATAATGGGAATGATAGTAGCATTCCTGTTCCTGGCTGTTGTCCTGGTATCAGTGTTCTTTTCAAGCTGGCCATCTGTTGACCAACTCCCACAGAACCTTGCCGACCAGAGTAACATAGAGGGAATCGGAGTACTGATATTCACTGATTTCGTGGTACCCTTCGAGATTCTTTCGATCGTACTGTTGTCCTCACTGATGGGTGCTATTTACATGGCAAAAGGAGATGGTAAGCAATGATTCCGGTTGAACTATACATAGGACTTGCTGTTATCATCTTCTCCATAGGTCTCTATGGGTTCATGACTCAACGCAGTGGTATCCGCATGCTGATGAGTGTCGAGCTTATGCTTAATGCTGCAAATCTCAATCTTGTTGCATTCTCAAGCTACAATGCAGACCTTACCGGTCAGGTATTTGCTATGTATTCCATAGCATTGGCAGCATGTGAGGCTGCAATCGGATTTGCGATACTCATGGCAATCTTCAGGATGAAGGACACTATCAATCTTGACGCGTTTAACGTATTGAGGTGGTAAAAATGGCAGTTGAAGATTTAGCATTCTTAATACCACTATTACCCGCACTTGCCTTTGTGCTGACCTTCTTCCTCGGGAAGAAACTGCCTACCGGCGGTGCGATAATTCCTATAGCAGCGATCGCGACATCTTGTGTGATATCCCTGCTCATAACAATAAACCTGCTTCAGAATCCTGAAGAAGTTATTAATCAGTCTTACAGCTGGTTTGCGATGTTTAATATCGGTATTCTTATCGATCCGCTTGCAGCTGTAATGCTCTCAATGGTGACATTTGTCAGTCTGCTTATCCACATATATTCGACAGGCTACATGTCACATGACAAAGCACCTTCCAGATACTTTGCAGAGACTGCATTGTTTACAGCTTCAATGCTGGGTCTGATTCTTTCAGACAACATACTGCAGCTCTTTATCTGCTGGGAACTTGTAGGTGTATGTTCATACCTGCTTATCGGTTTCTGGTACCAGAAGCCTTCCGCTGCCAGTGCGGCAAAGAAGGCGTTCCTGACAACCAGGGTCGGTGACGTGATGTTCCTTGCAGGTATTGTCATACTCTTCGCAGATCTCTTCAAGATCTACGGTGGCACAGTTCCCGATGGTGTCTACGTACTCAGGTTCGATGAGATATTCGCTCAAATTCCGGAAATTGCAGCAATGCATGTAAACATCCTCGGAATGGAAGTGAGTCACATTACTATCATAACACTGCTCTTCTTCGGTGGTGCGGTAGGTAAATCAGGTCAGTTCCCGCTTCATGTGTGGCTTCCTGATGCAATGGAAGGTCCTACGACCGTTTCAGCTCTCATCCACGCAGCAACAATGGTTACAGCCGGTGTCTATCTGGTTGCAAGGACGTTCCCGATGTTCATAGCAGCACCAAGCTCCCTGCTGGTAGTTGCATACCTCGGTGCTTTCACAGCGATTTTCGCAGCGACCATGGGTATAGTAATGAATGACTTGAAGCGTGTACTTGCATACTCCACTATCAGCCAGCTCGGTTACATGATGCTCGGTCTTGGTGTCGGAGCTGCGATAGGCGCAGAAGCAGTCGGTATTTCACTCTTCCACCTGATCAACCACGCATTCTTCAAGGCTCTTCTTTTCCTGTGTGCCGGTAGCGTTATCCATGCAGTAGGTACTCATGATATGAGGCAGCTCGGAGGTGTGGCCAAGGTCATGCCGATAACGGCAGCAACAATGATCATTGCAGCATTTTCACTTGCAGGGTTCGGTATACCTGGTACAATCATTGGTTTCAGTGGTTTCTTCAGTAAGGATCCTATTATCGAGAGTGCATACCTCTTTGCTGAGGGAAGTGGAATGTGGTTGCCATACCTGTTCTCTATCGTTGCAGCATTGCTGACTTCCCTGTACATATTCAGGCTGGTCTTCATGACATTCTTCGGCAAGCCACGTACGGATTACGGAGGACATGAGTCACCTATATCAATGACTATCCCGCTCTCAATCCTTGCATTGTTCGCATTGTTCTTTGGTGGTCTTACCAGAACTACCTTCTACGAATTCGTCAGTGAGACCTTTGTTAACGACTTCGTGCATATGGACATCCCGGCACTTGCAGAGATGGGAGGATATCACCTCTCCCACGGAGCGCACCATGAGCCACTGCTCATTCTCTGGATGCCAGTGATAGTTGCAGTCGCAGGTCTTGTGGTTGCTTACCTGATATACGGAATGAAGATAGTTAACATGGATAACCTTGTTTCAAGGAATAATCCGATATACAAGCTTCTTTACAACAGATACTACCAGAATGCGATCTACACGGATTTCTTCTCTGTAAAGGTCATCTATGAAGGCCTTGCATGTGCAGGCCGTGCGATAGATACCGGATTTGACTGGACTGTTAACTGGATAAGCGACTTCACACTCGAGGCAGGAGATTCACTGCGTCAGTTCCAGACTGGAGTGATACAGACCTATGCAACCTATGTGGTGGCAGGAGTAGGTCTGCTGATAGTCCTTATCAAAGTGATTCTGGAGGTACTCTGATGTTGCCGATATTATCTTTGATCGTGCTGATACCTCTGATATTCGCAGCACTTACTTTACTTACAAAAACAAAAGAACAGGCAAGAGCAATAGCCCTTGTAACCACAGTTGCAGTACTGATACTTACACTGTATATGTACTTCAACTTCGACAGTACGACAGCAAATACCCAATTTGAAGAATTGTACCAGTGGGTACCATCCCTCGGTATAAACTATCATCTTGGTGTTGACGGAATCGGAATGCCATTGATACTTCTCAATGCAATCGTACTTCCATTCCTGATACTCTTCACATGGAACGACGACAGGAAGTCACCAAACAAGTTCTATGCACTCATTCTGGCAACAGAGGGTGCGGTCATTGGTGTATTTGCAGCACTGGACTTCTTCCTGTTCTACATATTCTGGGAACTGACCCTCATACCGCTCTTCTTTATGGTGAGCATCTGGGGTGGACCCAACAAACACCACGCAGCAATCAAATTCTTCATCTACACCCACGTAGCATCTCTTGTAATGCTGCTCGGAATCTTCGGACTGTACTTCGCAGCCTGGGACATGACAGGAACACCAACCCTGGATATTCCAACTCTGCTGTCCCAGTTCCAGTTCATTGAATCCGGTACGTTGAAGGATCTCATCTTCCTTGCATTGCTGTTCGGTTTTATCGTGAAGATCCCTGTATTCCCATTCCATTCATGGCAACCCGATGCGTATACCGAGGCACCTACCGCAGGCAGTGTGCTCTTTGTAATGCTCAAGATCGGTGGATACGGTATCTTCAAGATAATGCTCCCACTGCTCCCATTCACAGCATCAACTAATCTGATGATAACTATAATGGCAGCACTTGGTGCAATCAGTATAATATACGGTGCATTCCTTGCGCTCGCACAGAGAGACCTCAAGAGAATGATTGCTTATTCCAGTGTAAGTCACATGGGATACGTACTTCTTGGTGCAGCTGGCCTGGTTTCACTTTCTATATCAGGAGCGATGTTCCAGCAGTTCTCACACGGTTTGATCATGAGTGTTATGTTTATGGCCAGCGGTGTCATTAACACGGTTGCAGGTACAAGGATAATCAATGACCTTGGAGGGCTTGCACAGAAGATGCCAAAACTGGCAGTCATCATGGTGTTGACCTTCATGGCATCCCTTGGTCTGCCAGGTCTCAGCGGTTTTGTTGCAGAGGTATCTGTCCTTGCAGGCTCCTTTGTGAACCTGCCGGCTTATGTGATAATCGCATTGCTTGCAATCGTGATAACCGCAGCATACCACTTGTGGGCTCTGCAGAGGGCAATGTTCGGTGTATTCAATGAAAAACTCGGTACAATTGTTGATATCAATGGTTATCAGACATTGTCAATGGGAATCATTGCAATACTCATACTGTACTTCGGACTTAATCCAAGCCCGGTGCTAGATATGATGTTGACAAATTCAGAACAGATAACCAGCCTCATGGCTGCTATGGGGGTGTAATTCATGGATCTGATGTTACTGGCTCCTGAACTTACACTTGCTATAACAGGCCTGGCTGTATTGCTTATAGGCCTCTTCCTGCCAGTTGGTGCAAAGAAGATGCTTGGATACCTTGCAAGTCTGGGTATCCTTATTGCGCTGGTACTGACAGTTACCAGCCTCGGAACCGAAGCGACAATGTTCAATGACACGATATCCATCGATGCATTGTCCCAGTTCTTCAAGATAGTCTTCCTTGTGGTTGCACTGCTTTTTGCGATTGCATCCATCAAGTATACAGAAGGCAACAATCATACAGAAGAATTCTTCTCCCTGGCAATTTTCGCTACCATCGGTATGATGTTCGTAGCATCTGCAAATGACATCATGGTCCTCTTCGTCGCATTTGAGCTTGCAAGTCTTGCAACCTATGCACTTGCCGGATTCGAGAAGACCAACCAGAAGTCGCTTGAAGCTTCAATGAAGTACTTTATGATCGGTTCCCTTTCGGCAGCCCTTCTGCTCTTTGGTATAAGCTTCATCTACGGAATGACCGGTACAACCAGCATTCCCGCAATTGCAGCAGCTGCAGGAGACCTTGTAACAAACCCGATCGGACTTGTTGCAGTAATTCTTCTGCTAGCAGGATTTGGTTTCAAGATTGCTCTTGTGCCATTCCATATGTGGGCACCTGATACATACCAGGGTTCACCATCAGTGGTCTCATCCCTGCTCGCTGCAGGTTCCAAGAAAATGGGTATTGTTGCTGCATTCAAGGTATTTATCGTTGCCCTGATCGCATTGCAGGCTGAATGGCAGATAGCCTTCGCTATTCTTGCAGTCGTGACAATGACCTACGGTAATGTGGTTGCACTGTCCCAGACCAGTGTTAAGAGGATGCTTGCATATTCATCCCTTGCACAGGCAGGTTATATCTCAATGGCATTTGTGGTGCTCACACCTATGGCACTTGGTGGTGGCATACTCTACGCACTATCGCATGGCTTCATGAAGGCAGGAGCTTTCATAGCAACCGCGGCGGTAGTGTATATGGTACTGTCCGAAAACAAGGATGCTGAGGACCCAGACCATCTGGACAACTTCAGGGGTCTTGGAAGGAGGATGCCAATCACAGCACTCTCCATGACTATCTTTGTGTTTGCATTGGCCGGTATACCTCTCACAGCAGGTTACATGAGCAAGTTCGTACTGTTCTCATCAACCATACAGTCAGGATTTGTATGGCTTGCTGTTATCGCAATACTTAACAGTGCACTGTCACTATACTATTACGCAAAGATTGTGAAATACATGTACTTCCTGCCAACAGATGCCGACAAGGTATCAGAGCCTCTTCCATACACAATCGCTCTTGTAATAGCTGTGATTGGTGTTCTTGTGATTGGTTTCTGGTCCGAGCCGTTTGTCTACTGGGCAATGGAAGCAGCAAAAGTATTGATCCCCGGAGGTATGTAATATGGCAGATTGCAATCTGTGTGGAGTCGCTATACCCACAGTTGTTCCGGTGCAGGTCTTCAAGCCAAAGTATGCTCACTCCTATCCTCATGGAATGTGGCAGGGACTTTGTGAAGGATGCCTGAATGCTGCAAAGAAAGCACGCGCTGAAAAGGCAGAATCATCTTCACTCGGAGTCACCGGTAAATGCGACCTGTGTGGCGGTATGGAACCTCTCTATCCCGTAACAATAAGCAGGCCATCATTTTCCAAAGGTGCGGAGGAGGACACGGTTCGGCTTTGCGGCAGATGCCTTGATTCAATCGAAACAGCTTCTGAGCATTGGGAAAAGGAAAAAGCTGAAAGCGAGCACGAACATCATTGAAATTGATTGGTATTAACCAATCAACCTTTTTTTCTTTTTTAATCCAACAAGGTCACAAACTCACTTTCTGAAGATATATCTCCATTTTTAAAAACTACTGTTTTTTCCAGCTTTCAATGTCCTTGTCTATTTTCTCATAGTCTTCTTTTATCCTTTCACTTTCAAGAAAAACTTGTCTGATATCTGCCGAACTTTTGTATTCTTTGTCAGGAATGTCCAGAAGATCTGAGATTATATTCTCTGAAGCATGATGTTTCTTAGCATAGCTCAGAATATCTTTTTTCATTTTTGGATAATCCATGCCTTCCAGAGCTTCCTGGACAGCGGTTGCATTGCTTCGCATATTTTCACTCCCTCCCTTTTAGGAATCACTCATAACTATCTGAGCAGTAGTATAAGTAAGTACTTGAATTAAATCTACATATGAAAGTAATAGATATTCTTGAAGATGCCGAAATTTTTTGATAGAATAAATGTTTGCGACCATAACACGATCAATGTGTTTAGTGTTATTATTCTATTAACCCAAGTATTAAAAAATGAAATGAGGATGTCATCTCTGTATTTTGGATTACCTGCATCATTACATATTTTCACGTGAGATTGGAATTGATGATTTGATAATTGCATCCAATCAAAATTTCTACAGGGCTCTAAGTTCGTAATGCTTAAATAAATGTAAACCTCATATCTATCAGGGGAAGACAAATGTGTCGCCTCATATTGAACATTAAGTGGGAGTGATAACAGTGGATGTTCCGGATATAATGTCTGCCAGCTCTTTGAAGGGAGACAAGATAGTAAACGAAAAGGGTGAAGACCTTGGAAGCATAAGTGATGTCGTACTCGACATAACTAATGATTCCATTGCTTATGTCGTGATATCTTTTGGCGGTTTCGTGGGTGTTGCGAACAAACTGTTCGGTGTTCCTATTGAAGCACTGAAGAAAAAACCAGGTGAGGATGTATTTGTCCTTAATGTTGATAAAGAGAGATTAAAAGCAGCTCCTGGTTTTGATAAGGACAAATGGCCGGGTATTTCCGGCGAGGCTCAAATGGATTATGCAGCATGTGTGTATGGCTATTACGGCTATGAGTGTCCCTATGAGGGCACTGAGGTACTTGGGGAAAGCAAGAGAACCTGGGATACATCACTTGAAGAGGCCGGTGGTAAGACCCTGGAGGACCTCGGTGGTATCAAGGAAGAAGGTAGAAGCATTGAGGACCTTGGTGGCATCAAGGAAGAAGGCAGGACACTCAAGTCCCCTAAAGGAAAATCAGAAAAATAAATATTTAGATACATATTTTTTATACAATTATTTTGAGGTCGATCGGATATTCCGAACGACTCCTGTTTTACTTGATAATGGGACAAGCCATTAACAAGCATTCAAGTTTCTTTTTTATTTGGAAAAGTTGCTCCTTCCTCTCTGTTTCAATCAGTAAAAGACAAAGTATATCATTCCAGTGACAAGCAAGCTGACAATTCCCATAACTGCGCCTCCCACTGTGTATGTTTTCAATACTTCAGGGGTTTCCATCTCTGCAAAATCAGCCAGAATCCAGAAATAAGGATCGTTGAAGTGTGATATCAGGAAGGTCCCGGATGCCATGGAAAAAAGTACTATTTCCACAGGCAGTCCCAGTTCCGGCATAATGGGTATAACCAGTGCAGAAGCAATGAATAATGTTACCATCCTTGAACCCTGTACCGTTTGCACAGCTGCAGCAATAAGAAAAGGTATTAAAAGGGCGGGCATACTTGATTCAAGCAGGGCGTTTCCGAGTGCTTCTCCAACTCCTGCCATTGCAAGTGTGGCTCCCAGTGCTCCTCCTCCACAAATGTCAAGTAGGACCAGTCCACTTCTTCGTATTCCTTTCTCTACCCATGCCCTGATATCGGCTGATGGAAAATTCCTTGTTGGGAGAGCCATTGCAAGTACAGCACCTGAAAAAAGGGCTATGCTTTCATGGCCGATGAGTTCCACCAACGGAATATTCGTAAGAAGGCGAAAAAGTATCAATATGATTGGAACCATGATTGGTATGTAACTCGCAGTCCGGTATGTGAGTATCTTTGTCTCACTTTCCTGCTTTACCATATTCTCGCAACAATCATCATGAGGACTGAAATGATAATACCTGCTGGCATACAGGTAACCTACTAAAAATACTATGGTTGCAATGGTGGCTCCTATGAGCAGAACTCTTGGTACTGTAGTTTCCGTTCCCATTTCGTTGACAAAGGCGTAGATACCAGGTGAAGGATATAACAGGCTAAAAGATGCCATAGTTGCCAGTGCGAGAGCAACTTCAGTAAGCCCTTTTGGAAAACCGTGCTTATCACTAAGGTCTTTAGCGACTGGAAGGAAGATTATGAATGCCAGTATCAGGCACATCATCGGAACGGCAAAAACAAATCCAAGCAAACCTATTGCCAGTATAGGTCTCTTGAACAGTTTTGTGATATCCTCAGCTATAAGTGCGGTTGCACCGGTTTTGTGAAGTATCACTCCTATGATACTTCCAGAAGTAACTACTATTGCATATTGTGAGAATATGCTGCTCATACCTGCGGTTATTGTGTCTAAAGTGGCATCGATTTCACCCGCAAGGAACCCCACCAAAACTGACCCTGCTATCAAACTGATAAATGGATGAACCCTCAGCCGCGCCGTGAGCACCAACACAAAACACAGTGCTATAAGGAAAATGAGTAGAGGACTCATTAGCAATAAATTGGCTTTTGCTCTTATAAACTTAACTGAATTGATTTCGATGTTAAAAAATAAAGTAAGTTATTTTCGAAGTCAAGCGACCGACTATTTTCTTTTGCTTAATCCAGTAAAGAGTTTCAGGCTTTTTAGCTTCCTGACAAACCTGTCCATGTGTCAATAAAATACAAGATAAATCAAACCTGTGAGTGCAAGACTGCTGATCCCCATTATAATACCTCCTGCAGTATAGGTCCTCAGTATTTCAGTTGTTTCCATTTCCGCAAGGTCTCCGAAAATCCAGAAAAAAGGATCATTGAAGTGAGATATTAGTAACGTTCCTGAAGCCATTGAAAAGAGTACGATTTCCGCAGGTAGTCCAAGCTCCGGTAAGACCGGTATGATAAGCGAAGGTGCAACAAGCATTGTTACTACCCTTGAACCCTGTACTGTCTGGATAGCTGCTGTAACAAGGAAAGGGATTAGTAATGCCGGCATACTTGTGCTAATTAACAGATCTCCCAGGGCTTCTCCTGCTCCGGTAAGGGCAAGAGTCGCACCAAGTGCACCTCCTCCGCACATATCAAGTAGTACGATTCCACTTCTCCGTATTCCTTTTTCAATCCATGCTCTTACTTCTGAAAAATCAAAAGTCCTTACAGTGAGCAGTATCGCAAGTATAACTCCTATCAGAAGTGCAACGTCAGGATCGCCTATTAAATCAAATAATGGAATTGCTGTGAAAACATCCAGGAGAATAAGTATTATTGGGATAACAAGGGGAGAATAGGAAGCAACTCTGCCAGGTAATACTTTTTCCTGCTCTTCTTTGTTTAGATCAACCTCTTCACTTGAGTAACTAGTGTTTTCTCCGAAATCGCAGAATTTAACAGCATACCAGTATCCTATTAAAGAAACTATAATTGCAATAGCAAGTCCCGTTACAATCACTTCAGGTCTCAGGATATCCAGTTCGATCATAGCGGGATGAACAACTGGTGAAGGATATACCAGGTTAAAGGATGCCAATGTTCCCAGTCCCAATGCAGTAGCACTAACTGCTCTCGATATTCCCAGCCTGGCACTTAGGTCCTTGGCAACAGGAATGAAAATCACATATGCAAGGATGCAGCACATCAACGGCACTGCAAATACGAACCCGAGAATATTGAGTGCTAGCAGAGGTCTTTTTGATATCTTGATGATATCATCTGCAATCAATGTGGTTCCACCTGTTCTGTGGAGTATCAGACCTATTATACTACCTGCGGTGATCACAATTGCAAATTGCCCGAATACACGTCCCATTCCCTGCGATATAGCTACAAGTGTTCTTTCCAGGTCACCAATAAGGAGTCCGACAAATACGGAAACTAGTATTAAACTCAGAAATGGATGGATTCTCAACCGTGCAGTAAGGATGAGAATCAATACAAGAGCAACAGAAAAAATAATAAGGGGGTCCATTACGAAGAATAAAACCTTAGGTATTATAATCCTTGCCCAAGTTACTTTTTAACTATAGGCAAATGGTTTTAATCTTCAACATACAGGAGGTAAAGACAACTGTTTTCACGCATTTCCATAAAACCCTGAGTTTCGGAAATGCCTGCCTTTTCCAGAAGAACCTTCTTCCATGATTCTGGAGGGAGTGCAATTTCGCCCGTATATGCTTTTGCACCTATCTGCGCGTACTGAAGAGGTTTTCCCCCGACTGTTATTCTCTTTGCAACCTCTTTCCTGTAAGTCTGGTGCATCATGCATGCACTGTGGGCGGCTGAAGGCTGTATGGTATGATTGAAATGGTCTGTGGCTTCAATGTGTACGGGATTGAAATTGCCTATCCTTTTTATGTATTCCCTGATAGCCTTTGAGAACGGACATATTTTAGTTACGAATCCGCACTTACTAATCTGTTCAATTCTCTCAAAGGAGGAAAATACGGATTCTCCGCTGCCAACTGCACTTGCAAAATCGTCCCATGTCTCATATTCTTCCTCTGGAACGGATTTAGCAAGGGACTGGGCCTGTCCAACCATATAATTGGTAAAGCCTTCTACTCCCTGTTTGTCAGAAATATCCTCGAAGAAGAGGAATACAGAAACGTCAACAAAAGGATTTGATTCGATGTTTTCTGCCATATTATCACCATTATTCGATTATTTCCTCACCTGCACTTTTGCCTTTCACGATCAAAGCAAAAACACAAGATGCACTACGAAGTATGCTTTTTATATGACGTTCGTCCACGTTTATTCTTGAAAGGTTTTCAGGCACCATCTTCACGTCCCCTGTCATTCCTTTATTAGCAAGCTGGAGACATTCGAGTGCCTGTTTTGCAACAGTAATATTGTTAGCTGCAACTTCCCTGAACTTCTGGTGTGTGATGCAGTAATTAGAGACTGCAGAGTCCCTGATACGATTATTGTAACTGTCGGCAACATCGGTGTCTGAATCCGGAATCGGACCTATCCTGGAAATGTATCTTCTCATAGTAGGGGCCATAGGACAGGTTTTAAGTGCATAGACATAACCAATAACATCTCCGTCCTTGTCTATAATTGCCAGGTCTGTCAATACGTTCACTTCACCTTCAACGGTGAGTGAGGTTCTACCTTCTTTCATTGCTACGTTAAAGGCAGGCCAGCCAACATAAGCTTCCTTTCCCATCCTTTCCGCATAGCTTTCACCAACACGGAGCCAGTATTCTACAACACCCTCCGTTCCTGCTTTGCTGACCATATCGTCAACAAGTGAATATATTGCGATGTCCATCATTGTTACGGGTCTCCTTTATTCATCTCGCACCTTTGCGCCTTAAATACTTTATTTATATATTAATTGCACTGATAGTTTTTATTCTTTACCATTGAATTCAATTGTTTATATTAAAATGAGCTTATTTTTTATGCCATTGCAGTTCCGGATTCTCAGGATACAATTCCGATGTTGTCAGATTGTCTTCTATTATCAGTTCGTCAGCTTCCTCAGCAGAGCTCACTTCGACCTCAAAGTCATCCTCTCCGGCAACATTATACATTAGCATAAGTTGTCCGTTCTGTAATTGTAACAAGCGAACATGGTCATCCTCAAAGGAGTCTATACCCATCTCGTATCCTCGCTGGCTTTTTGCAGTCCATCTGCAAATTTCCGTCGTCATTTCTGTAGCTTTGCATTCAACGGAGGCAGCTTCATTCAAGGTTCCAATATCCTCATGGACCGGATCATCAAAAGCAAGTTCCTCCTGGATGGTTTTCAGGCTATACTGCCTGTTATTGCCACCGGGAGATTTTATTACTGATTTCATTTCATACTCATCATCCAGTCTCGCCAGTGAATGCAACATCTTCACAAATGAAGAATCTTGTGTACTTTCTTCGGATGCTTGTTTCTCAAGATGTTGAATCCATATATTTTTCATTTTAAGTCAACCATTTAATTGAATATCAATAGTTTTTCAAGCTAACATTTTCCTTATGGAGTCACGGAGCTTTTCTGTGGAAGCAGGTTCCAGAAGCAGGAACATATCTCCGTATACCGTGTTAAGTCCTGTAGAGTCTCCGGCATTGTGTACCATAAACATAGTTTCAATGTTCAGCAGTCCCCCGGCCTTAGTACCGATTCGTGTGATCGCTGTTTCAAATATTTCCTGTATAGGTCCGATGGTAACGATTGGCTGGGATTGGTATATTCCAAGGTCAAGGAAGGAAGACATGGCATTCATGTAAGACCCGGTAAAGATATTGCCAAGTTCGGAAAGTGCGGATTCGTTCATAGTAGGGTCACCTGTGATGCCACTGCTGTCAAGCATCAGGTTGCTCAAGAGAACCGAGTTGTTGAACTCGAACAAAAGCACCGCTGCGCCCCTTATCTCGCCTCCTATATTTACAATGACACCTGTCATAGTGATGGAATCAGGAATCGAGCTGACAGTATTTTGTAAATTGAACATCCTGGCATCCGAGAGATTAAGCTGAACATTTCTCTCCACCAGTTTAGAGAGTGCTGTAGTAGCATTCCCCATCCCGATGCTTCCGATCTCCTTCAGGGCGTCTATCTCCAGGCTATTTAGGCTTTCCATTTTTCCTACCTTGGTATACTTTTTTTGATCTATGCTTTCCCGGTTTCTTCAGCTTCTTCCATGTAGAACTTCTCTCCGGCGAAGAAACGAATATACTCTTCTTTTCCACCTTTCACAATACGTATCCGGCTACTGGCCATCTCTGCAAGGTTAAGGAAAAGACCTTCAAATCTTGAAACTGTTCTTTCTTCATGGGCTGTAGTATTCATGAGCCCTATCAGTATCAGTTCATTTGAATCGAATTTTTCAGCCATGCCGGACACAAACTCATATGTCTTTTCTTCTCCTTCGGAGACTATGAGCTGGGTGACCGGTTCGAATATAACGGCACATCCAGTCGGCAATTTGGATGTGAGGTCGAAGAACTTATCAAGTTCATTGACAGGTAATTTTATTATTCCATTTTCTTCACTGAGACTTTTTGCAGTTCCGGATATCTCAATGAATTTCATGGCTCCGACATCAATGAGATCGCCCAGCTTTTCCTTGTAAAGGGATGTACGTGGCTGGGTAGATACAAGGACGGTATTCACCATTTCTCCATAAAGCCTCAGGCAAATTTCAATTACTGCATCCTCATATCTTGCATGGGGAGTGTATTCCAGAAGTGTTGATCGTTTGAACATGTTGGCTGTATGTTCAAATTCGGTAAGGGTTCCTGGTTCACTATTCAAAGGACACTGAACTATCTCACAGTTGTAGGTCTCGCAGTCTTCGTTGCTGTCACAGTCAATACAGGATGTCATCCCTTTTTCAACAACACATTCATAAATCGGACAATCGGCATCTGTATCCTTGTTCTTTGAGATGCAGCCCTTGCATTCTTCACTGGAGTATTTTTCGCATACTGAACAGTTCTTTCCACAGGCAGATTTTAAGATCTGGCTTTTCTGGAAGACCATGCCTTCAAGAAGAAAATCTGCCAGTTTTTCCCGGGGAATTGTCCTGAATGCATTAAACATAATAAATCCTGCAGCAGCAAAGATTGTAGTATATACTGCACCCCAGAATCCCATGAATATAAGAATGGTTTCTGTTATTAGGGGGTCAGAATTACTGACGGCCAGTGACGAGAAAATGGATGTTGTAATAAGGAATACGGCAGTAAGTGCCAGGAGCAGCCATGCGATTGATCCTTTCTGGGTCTCAAGATGGACTCTCACCCAGAAGTATATAGCTGCTATTCCGGTTGAAAGTGAAACCGAAATGAATAATATGTATATGTAGATCAGTGTAGTGTCCGAAGTTAACATCTTGCTGCCACCTTAGCCTTTTTGATTTTTTTCCTGTTCAAATCGAAATATCTGAATTAATATGTTTTTTCACCCTTGAGTGCACTTTTCACTGTAAGATCGCCATTTTCCGTATCAAGTACAATTGTACGTCCATAGTTCTCACCAGTGTCTTCTGCAATTATCGGTATCCTTAATTTTTTCAGGATTTCCTTTGTTGCAATGACATTGCGTTCTCCTATGTTCAGTTGTGCATTCGAACTGAAGGAAAACATTCTTGCCCCACCTGCTATTTTTGCCTTGATAGCACTTTTACTGGCACCTTCCGACAGCATGCAATCCAGGAGATGGGGTATTCCTGTGTCGGCAAACTTGGCAACGTTATCCTTTGACCTTGCGTTCTCAACACTGGGAAGCATAATGTGTACCATGCCACCAATACAGGTTCCTCTGTCATACATAGCAATGCCTACGCATGAACCCAGGCCCAGGGTTGTGATTTTTACAGGTTTTTTTGCTACTGCGCTGTCTGCCATTCCAACTATCATCATACTATTCAGGTACGCATCGTGTCTATTCTGTCAAGTATAGTTTTCATTGAAGCTGAGTCCATAAGCATGTACATATCACCACTCAGACTCTGGTACCGGTCTTCAGATTCTATCTCGAAAAGGGTAGTTAGTCCCATGACATGCTCTATTTTACCATTGAAATGCTTACTGCATTTTTTCAGCAATTCATCAGGACTTCCTTCTGAAATTATCGGAATCGAAGGAATTATTGACAGGTCCAGGAATTTGGAAAGAGCATTGTAATATGTCCCTGCAAGGATATTCGCGACTTCGACCACGACTGACCTTCGCATATACTCATCGTCATCATGATCACGTTGCTCAAGCATCATTTCTGAAAGAGATTCTGAGTGATTCTGATTCAGCATGAGCAGGAAACCGCCATTGAGGTCTCCTACTACTTTTACAATAGCTCCAAGCTTTTTGTACTCGGAATCTTTGGAGATATCATTCAAACCAAGTAATGTGAATGCAGATCCACTGACATTGACTGATTTTCCAACAAGCTGGGAAAGAGCCGTAGTAGCATTTCCCATTCCGATATTGCCTACTTCGTTCAGTGCATCATAATAAAATTTGTCAAGTACTATGTTCATTTGGAAACCTCCTCTTCAGACCATTTCTGCAATTTTGTTCAGTATCTTATTCATTGATACAGGATCGAATAAAGTGAGTAAAATACCCTCCATCCTGTTTCCTTCCAGTGTAAAGAATGTGTCAAAAAGAAGCGTGCTTTCCACATTCCTGCTCATCTCGATAAGCATGTGATCCATGATTGCACCCAGCATATCAAACGTCTGCATGGGTGGTGATATCTTGAGGTCCAGTCCAAGGAACTCGGATAGGGAGCTCACGTAAGAACCTGCAAGGATATGTCCGACCTCTTCTATCAGTGATTGGTTCATTTCGGTTAATATATCGATATTTTCTTCACCACTGATGGTACTGCATATGGCCTCAGCTGTTTCCTTCGAAAGCAGCATCATGATGTAGCCGTTTACGTCTCCTTCAACATGCATTATCACTCCTGAAGCTACAGTATCGGCACCTCCTGCGATTTCGGGAATCTTTTCTATCTTTTCGATCTTGAGCTCAGGGACCTCTATCTTAATTTCTTTTCCAACCATTTTAGAAAGCGATGTAACAGCATTGCCAACGCCAATATTGACAATTTCCTTTAATGCACTGGCTTGCATTTCATCAAGTTCTTCCATCCGCATTTTATTCCCTCATTTCTAAATCAGAAGTCTTTCCAGGTGACTGGAGATTCCGTGTCATTTGGCGTATATTCTCTCCTTCGCATTGAAAGATTTGAAAAGGTCTTTTGATGGTCCGATTAAGGTTTCAGTCTTACCCATTACAAAGAACCCGTTCTCATTCAGACCATTGTAGAAGTTCATGTAGAGCTTCTCTTGTAATTCCTTTTCAAAATAGATCGTAACATTCCTGCAAAAGATGATATCAAATCCACCCATCTTCGGCCCTGATATCATATCGTGGGACTTAAAATGTGTCATTTTTTTCAGTTCATCTTTGACATGATACTGCTTTCCTTCCTTGACAAAATACTTGTCTATGAAAGCAGGCCTTACATCCTTCATTTCAGTCTCGTTGTAGACTCCTTGCTGGGCATGCTGGAGGCTGGCTTTATCAATATCAGTACCTGTTATGGTGATATTGTATCTCTTGATGCTATTTCCCAGAATATGGTGGAATAACATTGCAATGGAATAAGCTTCGACACCTATCGAGCAGCCTGCACTCCATATTTTAATGGATTTATTCAGGCCGGTGCTCTTTGACTTTATAACAGCCGGGAACACTTCCTCCTCGATAATATCATAGACCTCTGAATTCCTGAAAAAATTTGTAACATTAACTGTCAGGGTTTCCAGAAGAACATCGTACTCGTTGGGATCATTCTTCAGAACCTGGACATAATCTCCGAAATTACTTGAGCCGGTTGCTCTTAGTCTGACATCGATCCTTCTTCTGAAGTGGGAGTCTTTGTAGTATTCACAGTTGAAACCAAGCTTAGTTTTTATTATACTCTTGAGCAATGCAAAATCTGCATCCTCCTTTGCTGTTTTTCTTTCTGCAGTTTTAAGCATTATTCAAACCTCCAGGAATTCTATCGTTACTTTGTCTCCATCTTTCAGTGGTGTGGTAAAACGAGATTGACAATTATTTACAAACAGGCTAATGCTTTTGCCGACAAGCTCCTCTCGCCTGATATCCATAAATTCGAAAAGATCTGAAAGTATCGGATTTGTTTCGCTCCCTTCCTCCAGAATTATATTATCTCCGTCGAAGATTCTTTCAGAAGGCAGTACTTTCTTTCCGTTGACCCTAATGAAACTGTCAGTTCCTTCAAAGGTCACTTTCTCATTGTTCAGCATTACACTGATATTTTTTCCGGCCTGCGGCGGGTCTATTATATCGGCATACGTCCATTTTATGTCTTTTTTGCTTATCTGTAAAACATCTTCGTCTTTGATAATTGTGTCAGAGAAATCTTTGGGATCGACAGGAATTCCGTTAAGTTTGACAACGTATTCTTTTTTATTGAGAACCCTGGCTTTCTTGTTCAAAGTTATCTGTAATTTCTCATCAGGATCACTATCTGTCCAGGCATGCAATACTTCTTTCAGTGTTGCAGGTGTGATAGTGACTTCCGCTCTGTCAGGTATTGCATCGTTTAATGCGGTTCTCTTTCCGTTCACCTGGATAAAAGGTGCCTGTCTTACCTGCTTGCTATTAATTGTGATATCAACGTCAATTGGTATTCCTGCCCGGGCAGCCAGTTGCTGTGCTGTTATACTGGCATCCTTTCCGTCAACCGGGGGATTGAATTCAATCTTCGAACCACTGGAAATTACATCACCAAGACTTGCTTTCTTTCCGTCAACCATAATGCTGGCATGCTTGCCCGAATCTCCTTCTATGGTCATGAATCCGGAATTGACCTTCAATGTAAGTGCAAGACCCGGACGGGGATACATTTTTTTCACATGGGTAGCTACCAACGCATCCATTACGGAAAGACCATTGAGGTCCATCAGGTGTACATTGTTGTCATTCACTGAAACTTCAACAAAGTCAATTCCACTATTTCGAATGGCTGTAAGGGCAATACCCAGCGGGGTTATCATTTCTGCGCCATTAACCTTCCCGGTGCTGTCTTTCAGTTCTTCTATCATCCCGGGAAGTCGTGAACCTATGCGCTGCACTGGTATACCAAGATGGTCAGAAAGCCGCTCCCTGAGTGTAGCTGTCTGGGATCCGCCACCTACAAGCACAACTGCTCTGGGTACTTTCCCGTTAATTGAAACTATCTCTTCGGAAATGTGGAAGGCCAGTTTGTCAACCTCTTCCGCAATAACAGAAATGACTTCTGATGTCTGTATCTCTGTAGTCACTCCAAAGATGTCCTGTATCTCTATCTTGTCTTCTGTCAGGAGCTGTTGCTTGATTTCTTCTCCTTTTTTAAAGTCAAGAAGATAATGATCACAAATAAAATCAGTTATTTCGTCACCTGCTTCCGGAACCATGCCATAGCCTACAACAGTTCCGTCACTTGTGACTGCAATATCAGATGTTCCCGCACCGATGTCAACCAGTGCAAGGTTGATTTTGCGTGTATCCCTGGGGATTGCGATATTCAGCGCTGCGATGGGTTCCAGGGTTACATTTTCCGCTTCAAGGCCGCATCTGTCGAGCACTGCAAACATACTGTTCACCACTGTTTCCGGCAGGAACGTCGCAAGTAGTTCTATTGATATAGAGCTACCTGTGTGTCCCTCCAAACTGGAGATCTTCTGTCCCTCAAGTTCATATCCCACAATCGAATATCCTACACAGTTGAATCTCTCATCACAGTCCAGTTCACTTCCGGCCCTGGCAACTGCTTCAAATTCAAGTTCGGAAATGTCCTTTTCAGTGATTTCCCTGTAGGGCAGGTCGATGGATACTTTTACTTTAGATGTTCTCAGGGCCCGGCCGGCAACTGCGACAGAGACCCCGGTAAGTTCATAATTTACTTGTTTTTCGAGTTCGTTCTTTACTTTTCTGACAACCTCTGCGACCCTGTCTACATCATGGATCTGCCCGTCATACATACTACGTTCGTTATGCTCAAGTATGCATGCTGCTTTTATTTCCAGAGGCTCTTCTTCTCCTACAATGAGCCCCACGACAGTCCTGGTTCCTATGTCCAGGGCAAAGTGGGTGGCACTCACTCATATCATCCCATCATCTTTTTCATCACAGCAGCCATGATTACATCACTGGCTTCCGGCTCAAACAACATATTGAACTCGTTTCTGGAATTTGTGGAAGGAATAAAACATTCCCCTTTGACAACTATGAAATCATCGGCAAGTTCTCCTATTTCCTGCTGTATGAAATCAGCCACCCCTTCCATATTCACTTCCATTGTCGGCTCACCTACTTTCAGGTTCAGGCCCAGGAATTCGTTGACTACGCGCATGTAGGAACTGCAAAGGCGCACTCCCATCTCCCGTAGCTTACGTACCTGCATCTCTTCTATTTTTGTTGTAGTTCCGATAGGTTTCTTCATGAGAAGATCGGAAAACGAAAGTGCTGAGAATTTCGGTAATAAGATCAATGTCCCTCCGGTTACATCACCTGACAGTTGAAGGTGAATTCCTACTACACTTTTTTGTTTTCCATCGGATGCATTGGTGATTATATCCTCCAGTGAGAGCATTTCCACACTGGGAATGTCTATCTTTACCTCTCTGCTAACCATTTTTGAGAGAGAGGTCGCCAGATGACCCATTCCAATATTCCCTGCTTCCTGGAATGCTCCTTTTGCCATTTCGTCCATTTCAGCCATTTTTTACCCTCATTGTGATTATATCAATGTTGCAATGTCAAGGATAAGCGCAACGTTTCCATCTCCCAGGATGGTAGCGCCTGCGAATCCTTTAGTATCTTTCAAAAGTTTATTATCAAGTGTTTTTATTATTACTTCCTGTTGTCCGAGAAGCTGGTCTACTACGAATCCAATATTTGTTCCCATTCTCTCAACGACGACAACTATTAGATTCTCTTTTTCCTCTATCTCGTCCGGTGAGTCAAGAATATCGTGGAGCCTTAACAGAGGCAGTACTTCTCCACGCAGCATGATGACTTCTTTTCCTTCGATGGTTTTGATGTCTTTTGCTTTGATACCCACGTCCCTTACGACATTGGCAAGGGGGATCGCATAGGTTTCATCCATAACCGTAACCATCAGTGACTGGATAATCGCGACTGTAAGTGGAAGTTGTAATTTGATGGAACTTCCCTGCCCAGGTACTGAACTGACCTTGACACTTCCTCCCAGGGCTTCAATCTTGGTTTTGACGGCATCCATACCGACTCCCCTGCCGGAGACATCAGTAATTACCTGTGCACCGCTGAATCCCGGATAGAATATCAGGTTAAGAGCTTCAGCATCGGATAACTTGTCCACCTCTTCACGGCTTAATATGCCCTTGTTTACAGCAACATCCCTGAGATTTGCCGGGTCCATGCCTTTTCCGTCATCCTCTACTTCTATAAGGACACTGTTTCTTTGTCTTGATGCAGAAAGTCCGACAAATCCTGCTTCAGGTTTTCCGAGTTTGATACGTTCCTCTGTGGGTTCAATTCCATGGTCCACAGCGTTACGCAAGAGATGAACCAGTGGATCTCCTATTTCGTCAAGAACCGTTCTGTCAAGTTCGATTTCTTTACCTTCTATAACAAGGTTGATTTGCTTACCTTCCGATTTTGCAAGGTCCCTTACCATCCGTGGGAACCTGCTGAATACCTGGTCGATGGGTACCATCCTGGCTTCCATGACCTCGGTCTGTATCTCATTGGTAAGGCGGTCAAGGTTAGCAAGTGATTCATCCAGATGTTTTGCGTTAAGATCAGAAGCAAGCTGGTTGAGCCTTATCTTGTTGATTATAAGCTCTCCCACAAGGTTCATCAGATTGTCCAGGCGTTCAATGTTCACTCTGACACTCTGGATGCTCTTTACGGTATCAGACCGTTTGACAGCAGAACTACTTTGCTCTGATTGGCTACTGTTTTCCTTTTCCTCTAATGATTGTTCGCTATCTTCAGTGTTGCAGGTGTACAGAGATGTTATCTCTATGCTCTTCACTTCTGCAACCTTCCCTATCATTTCTGCAACATTTTCGTTGCTCTCTTTTGAGGAATAGATTACAGTGAAATCCCTGTCGAATTTCTCATCTTCAAGATCGGTTTCACTGGGCATGCATTTGATGATCTGTCCGATCTTTGAGATATTAATTAGAACAAGCGTTGATCTTGCGGATTTTAATACACATGATTCGTCAAGTGTGACCTTCAGAGAAGAAACGTTGGAACCATCTTGTTTTGCATTTTCGATGGAAGCACTTTCATCAGCAGAAAAATCAATTTCAGGTACTGCTATCTCCTCTATCGGAGACAGCCCCGGTTCATCAATGGTTGTCAGGTCGTTTACTACCTCAGTAATATTCTCCGCAGCACAAATTGTACCTTCCATAGCCTGTGTAAGGGTGGCCTGAAGATGAGATATATTGACCTCTTCCTCGCTGTCAACACTTTCCACAAGTGCTTCAAGGGTGTCAAGACACTCAAAGAGTATGTCAATTAGTGAGTCGTTAACAGCGACCTGGCATTTGCGGACCATGTCCATAAGGTTTTCCATTTCATGGGTCAACTCGGCTATCGTGCCAAATCCCATTGTTGCCGACATACCTTTCAATGTATGTGCGGAACGGAACATAGTATTGATAAATTCCATTTCCTTGGGATTCTGT
This sequence comes from Methanolobus sp. ZRKC2, assembly GCF_045291185.1. NCBI lineage: Archaea > Methanobacteriati > Methanobacteriota > Methanomicrobia > Methanosarcinales > Methanosarcinaceae > Methanolobus > Methanolobus sp. ZRKC2. The sequence goes on from NZ_CP146980.1 coordinate 2,647,772, forward strand.
TCAAGTCCGAGCAGTGATTCATTCAACTGCTGCAGGTGTTCTTCGGACTCCGCTTTAAATATATCTTTATACTCTGACATATCCATGTAAAATCATGCCCCTATTACTTCGATCACTGTTTTAAAAATTAACATTCCCAAATCACCCGACTATTTTAGCATCATGACTATTTCATCTGATATCTTTTCCAGGGCTACAACACTATCCGAGAGACCTCGCTTAACTACGGATTTTGGCATTCCGTAAACAACACAGGACTTCTCATCCTCGGTTATTGTTCTCCCGCCTGCGTTTTTAATCTCTTCTGCACCATCTGCTCCGTCAGCTCCCATTCCGGTTAGGATTACAGCCAGGATATTCTGTCCGTATATTGGCACAAGTGACTTGAAAAGGATATTCGCGCAGGGTCTTACTCCCTGTTCACGAGGTTTCTGGTTCAGGGAAATTACTTCCTCGTTCCTTCCATTGATATTTTTCTGGACTATTTCCATATGGTAGTTGCCAGGTGCCAGGTAAACAATTCCATTCCTGACCACATCTCCGTCCTTTGCTTCACATACCTTAAGCTTTGATTGTGAATCCAGCCTTTGAGCCAGTGAAGCTGTAAAACCGGCTGGCATGTGCTGTACAATAACAACAGGTACATTCAGGTCTTCTGGAAGATTTGGTACGACCTGTTCAAGCGCACGTGGTCCGCCTGTGGAGGAAGCGATTGCAAGTATCTTCTGTCTGGATAATGGCTTCCGTTTAGCATTTTTCAGCTTATTCAAAGGCCTTTTCTCCCTTTTGCTCCCACTGTTCTCCTTGGATTTGTTGACCTGCTCCTCCATAAATTCCAGTTTCTTGAGATCTACCTTCGATGCCATTTTTACTTTAAGGCGAATACTACTGGCTATATCTGCTATGTTAAGACTGATATTTCCGGAAGGCTTCTGGATAAAGTCAACTGCTCCGTATTCAAATGCATTCAATGTTCTTTCGGCAGACTTCGAGTCGATGGCTGTTAGCATTACTACCGGGGTCGGACATTCACTCATGATGTATCCCAGTGCATGTAATCCGTCCAGTTTGGGCATCTCTACATCAAGGGTGACTACATCAGGTCTGAATCTTTCCACCTTTTCTACGGCGTCAAGCCCATTCCTTGCGGTTGCTATTACTTTGAATTCATCATCCTCTGTGAGAATGTCAGAGATAACTTTGCGCATTAAAGCCGAGTCATCGACAACAAGAACATTAATGGTCATTTACATTACTTTTCCAATAACTTCCAGTACTTTCGTAGCGTCGAATGGTTTCACTATGAAATCCTGGGCACCGCTTTTCAGTGCATCCGTCACTACGGACTGCTGTCCAATAGATGAACACATGACTACTTTTGCTCCGGGGTCCATTTCCATTATTTTCTTAAGTGCGTCGATACCTTCCATATTTGGCATAACTATGTCCATAAATACCAATTCGGGGTTTGCCTCAGGGTACTTCTGAACAGCATCTAATCCGTCAACACATTCTGCCACGACTTCATGACCGTTCTTTTTCAGGATATCTTTGATGACCATGCGCATAAAAGCAGCGTCGTCCACAATCATTACTTTTGCCATTTTTTTTGTATCTCCCTTTATTTCTGTGTGTAACAAATGCACAACAAGTAATTGTCACGTGGTTTCTATTCCCACGTAATTATATAGATGATAATATAATATATTAATTTATTGTTTAGTTTCCATAAATGGATAGCTTAATTATGCCGACTGTCTGTTTGTTTCCTGAATGTCCAATTCAGTGTAAAATCTACAAAAACACACAGTACAGTTTTATCTAAGCGTATATCTAATAAACCATTCAGTAATAATATATAAATTTTCATATATATTACTTTTCTCATATATGCGGTGAACTGATAAACTGCTAAACTGGCTAAGCTGATATTTGTTCACCTGACAATAAAAAGAAGAACTACCAGTATGCAGAACCTGACCAGCATACTTATCCCTGTAGAAAAGGCCACGATTCTTACGCCTATGCGTGGTCCGAAGATGGATACGTACCTTGGGAGAAGAGTCCTGAAACTAAAAAACGGGAGCATGAACATACTTCCAAGCATAAGAACTACCATTGCCTGATGATAAGATATGCTGTTACTGCTTATCATTGGTCCCAGCAAAGATATCCCAAGAATAGGACTTGCAACGTAAGTCGTCAGGGGTACTATACTTTCAGCCGGAATTCCGAAAACTTCGGCAAGCGGTAGTACATTGAAAGACTCAAACGCACCTATGTCCCTGAGATAGAATACCAGTGTCGTCATTGCAAGATATATCACAACAATTTTGGTGAACAATCTTTTATTTCTTTTCAGGGATTTCCTGGTTGCCTCCTTCAAGGTTACCTTTTTTTCAGTAAAAGTTTCCTCGAAGACACAATGATTCTTCCTGAGTAGAAGTTTGCTGAGGATTATCACAGTACTGATCTTGACAATTGCAGTCAGTATGAACACCATCACATAAAATCCGCCTACTACCGCGCCCAGTGCAGGAAGGACAATAGGTATCTGGTAAGTGAGTATTTCCCTGATGTATGCTGGTGTACTGTTGAATACTGCGCAAAGCATTGTCTCCCTGTCATCAATACATCCTCCGTCCCTGAAATTGACCACCATGCTGTTAGCAGCGACAGTTGATCCCATAGCTACAATGAACGATGAAGCACAGGCATCAGGCAGATTCGTGTGTTTGAAAACAGGACTTGCAAAGCGTGACAGTCTTTGCATAAAGCCCATTTCGATGAGAATTCCTGTTCCGAAAAGGCCAATGAATATCACTATGAGTACGGGAACTGCAAAATCAAGGACATCGGCCAGAAGGGAGAACATAGGATATGATTACGGGTAAACACCTAAATTAAGCTTGTCTTAGAATAATGACATTTGAAATATGGTTCCCATAACATTGCTTCCGTTCACAAAATGTTAGGGAGGAACTCAATTAATTACTACGTTAAATATAATAGCAAAAACTTATATTTTGTTAATCTATTGATAAGTAGTGATCGAGATGAAAAAGGACCTGATGAAAATTCTTGCATGCCCTATCTGTAAAGGCGACCTTGTCCTGAACATTGAGAAGGAAGATGAAAAAGAGGTTATTTCAGGGACTCTTTATTGTTCCGTTTGTGATGAATATTATCCTATTGAAGAGGGCATTCCTAACATGCTCCCTCCCGATCTCAGGGAATAAACCAGTGAGGACATCTAATTGCAACAGGTACATATCAACAGGCTTGGAGTTAACTCTATAGAGTTCGAGGACGATACTGTTGAAATACCTTTATCTCCCGGTGAGGAACGCAGTTTTGAGCTTGTGATGATAAATTACGGTGCTCCTACACATGTAAGTTTGTCAGTTAGCGATTCTTTATTTGAGAATATAACTATTCTTGAAGATAATCCCTATGTGAGGCACGAAGAATATATACCGCTGATAGCCAGGATATCCTATGCAGGAAGGCTGTATACAACAGGCCAGGTCTTTGTGACGGTGGGTTATGGCTCGAAAAAGGCAAGCTTTAACCTTAACATTGGTGTGCCGGGTCCCGATGAAACAAACTTTTCGGTAGATGTGGACAGTTCGTTGTCCCTACCAAACAAAGATCAGAAAAAGAGTTCTTCCCCGGATGTCACCCGCAGGAATAAGCGGAGTTTCCATCTGCCGGATATATCAATGCAGATGCTGGTCTCAACATTTAATGCAGCATCTTCAAAGTCCCTTTATTTGGTAGCAGCCCTTGTAATGGTCATGTGTGCTACATTGCTGGCAATTATTTTTGTTTCAATTGATTTCGGACCATTTTTCGGATTTTACCAGGCTGTATTTTACTCGATTCTTTTAACTTCTTTCATGGCTTTCCTACTGATCAAACTTCCAATATTCAAGTAAAAATTCAAGGCAGAGGCATCATATGAAATATATTATTGTAACAGGCGGAGTAATGAGCGGATTGGGTAAGGGAATTACCACCGCTTCTATCGGACGTAACCTGAAGAACAAAGGCTATAAGGTCACAGCCATCAAGATAGATCCTTATATTAACATTGATGCAGGTACCATGAGTCCCTTCCAGCACGGTGAGGTTTTCGTGCTCAAAGACGGAGGGGAAGTCGACCTTGACCTTGGAAACTATGAGCGTTTCCTGGATACGGAACTGACCCGGGAACACAACCTGACAACCGGAAAGGTATACCAGTCAGTGATATCAAAAGAGCGCAGGGGTGAGTATCTTGGAAAAACTGTCCAGATTATCCCTCATATCACTAACGAAATCAAGAGACGCATAAAGAAAGTTGCTGCAAAGAGCGGCGCTGATATCTGCCTGGTAGAAGTTGGCGGAACAGTCGGTGATATCGAAAGTATGCCTTTCCTGGAAGCTGTCAGGCAGATGCACAGGGAAGAACCCAAGGGAGACCTTGCTTTTGTTCATGTAACTCTTGTACCATTGGATCCACAGGGAGACCAGAAAACAAAGCCTACCCAGCATTCAGTAAAGGAACTGAGGGAACTCGGCCTGACTCCGAATGTGATAGTTACAAGATGCAAGGAACCATTACTTGACAGCACTATCTCCAAGATAGCTCTTTTCTGCGATGTTCCCGAGGAAGCAGTGATAAGTGCCCACGATGCAAATGACATATACGAAGTACCTCTCATGATGGAAAAGGAGGGTCTGACCAGTTACCTCATGAAGCTTATGAACATGAGTTCAGATACACTTGATTGCTCCTGGTCTGAAATGGTTGAGAGGATGAACAATCTTAAAAGCGTGGTTAAAATCGGGATTGTTGGTAAATATACACATCTTGAGGATTCCTATCTTAGTATTAGTGCTTCCATCAAACACGCATGCATCGATTGCGGAGTAAATTTCACTACTAGCTGGATCAATGCCGAGTCCTTCGAGGAAGATCCTTCTTCCATTGAAACACTTTCAGAGTACGATGGAATACTTGTACCTGGAGGGTTTGGCGAAAGGGGTACTGAAGGGAAAATAATGGCTATCAGATATGCCCGTGAGAACGATATCCCTTACCTTGGACTCTGTCTTGGTATGCAGCTGTCGGTTATTGAATTTGCCAGGAATGTAGCAGGTCTGGGGAATGCCAACAGCACTGAATTCGATGAGGATACGCCTTATCCTGTAATAGACCTGCTTCCGGAACAGGAGAATGTTGTCGACATGGGAGCAACCATGCGTCTTGGTGATTACGAAGCGGACCTGAAATCAGGTTCACTTGCCGAGAATATATACGGATGCTCCAAGATAATAGAACGTCACAGGCACAGATATGAGGTAAATCCCAATTTCATTGACAGGATAGAAGCAAAAGGCATGGTCTTTTCTGGAAAGAACAGAAACAGAATGGAAATTGCAGAGATACCCGGTAAAAAGTTTTTCTTCGGATCCCAGTTCCATCCGGAGTTTAAGTCCAGGCCAGGACGCCCTTCCCCGCCGTTCAAGGCGTTCATACAGTCAATGATATGTGAAAGCTGAGTAAGAATTAAGAATTAAAATTGGGGACAAAAATGTCCCTAACTCATTTTAAGCGGTTCCACTTTCATATATTCCCTGAGAACCGTTGTTGCATAGCATCCTTTCGGAAGAGTGAAATTCAGGGTAGCTTTGCTTTTTCCGGGATTAAGCTCGTCTTCATCCACCTGGAAAGATGGTTCGCAGTGGATCAGTATCTCCCTGCGGAGTCCCCTTGAAGCCATATCAGGGATTTCCGGTACTTTGAAACTTTCAACTGGCATGTTTGTTTCAGAAAAAACATCATCCTCAATGCTTCCCGGCTCTCTGGATGCTAATTCAGTATCGTAACCTATCAGCGGAGCGGTCACAAAAGCTCTTTTTCTCCTGACGAGGTTATTCATCCCGTCGACATTCTCTTCAGTTACATGCTGTGTTTTTGTAACATCAGGAAGTCCCTCTTTATTCTTGAAACATACGATGTCTCCGGGTACTGCAACATCCAGAGGTAATCCCTTCTCAATTCGCTGGCAAATAATCCTGTTGAAATTGTATGACTGGTATGCATGAACGAACATCTTGCTTATGTTCCTCGCAAGAACCCCAAAGCAACCCTTAAAGTCGCCGGGATTCTCGACAAGGTAGTGCATCATTGCTCTTTCGTATCTGAGACGCAGGGGGTATATCTTCAGTCCTTCTATGAAATCCCTGTTTTTCCAGACGGTATCACGCACTTTATTTACATCGTCAGGTTCATCCGGAAATGATTTTGCAATATAGATAAGTGCTGCTTTTTCAAAATTACCTTTGAGGATCTGTTCCCCTACAAGATGTGTTACAGGCCTGATGGCTCCAAATCTCTGTATTCCGAAAAAGTTGGGAACTCCTCCATAAGCCTTTATCTCTTCCGTAACGGTTGTAAGCATCTGCTCCAGTTCCTCAGGGTTATGGTCGATGTTCCTGATTGTAATTATGAATTCATTCCCGAAAAGATCTCCAAGCTCCAAAGACCTTTTAGACCTTCCGAGCACTCTCAGTTCCACATCTTTCAGGTAGAAATTCTCAATATCCTTTTCATCAATGTCGTAGATACTGATTTTCTGTGTAGTCTTTGCTCTCTTATCTTTAGTTCCTGCAAAACTGATGCGTTTCTGGCTGATTCCAAGCTTCCGGGACATATCCCTTACCAGATGATGCATGTCCCAGTTGCGTTTAATGAGTTCGACTATGAGCTGTTTGCCCGAATCTCCTTCCTCACGGTTGCTTATCTCTTTAACTATAAAGTCATCAATTTCCTGCCGGAGCTGGCCTCCGAGACCAGGAACCGAAGTGCAGTAAAGATCAATTCCAATCTGTTTTTCCACGCTGGGTATATCCATGATCCTATTCCTCATACTGGGGTGCGATATCTATCACTGTTACCTGTGAAGTATTCAAAAAGGTCCAGCTTCCGTCAACAGGTGCTGTTCCTCCGGGAAGTCCTCCTACGTACACACTTGAAGTCGGGTCCATCATAAGCCAACAACCGTGTTCATCACTTGTATAGTAGACAGGTACAGGTCCGTAATAATGCTGGATGGCTTCTATGACATTTTCTATGTTGTCTGCATCTCCTGCATATACGGCGGCAAAAGCATGTGTATCCGTCATATATATTCTGGAGGTTCCTCCGATGGATTCGACAAGTGATGCAAGCAGGATTGCATAGTCATCACAATCACCTGCTCCGACCCGAAGTGTATCACGGGGCTCGGACCATAGGTCCCTGCCTCTCGGATCACTGATGTACTGGATGTTGTCCCTGGTGTCATCGAAAAGGGAACATAACTGGTAGATATTATATTGCCCTGGATGTTTTTTTGCGGACACTGCAGCCATTTTCCTGACTTCTATGTCATATGGAGTTATCTTCTCATTTACCAGCTTAAAAATATTCGCCGGATTGTTAACATAGGGAGTTTCCTCCATCTCTGGTTGCTGTTCCACATCTACTGTGAACTCATCAAAATACTGTCTTTGGTAATCGTGCCACTTTCCAGATGATGTCTCCACCATCATTGATACTCCTGACTTCAGCGCCATCTCTTCTGTATTTTCAGGAATATTGAATGATATATGACCTATTATTTTTTCTTCACCTGGCAGGATTGTAATGCTTGTGTCCTGGCCGTGCCACATATCATTACCTGTCTCCAAAAGCCCGAAATCATAGACAAAGACAGTGTTTTCACCAAGGTTTTTTATGTATATGCTGGTAACTCCCTCAGTACCCTCGTAAAAGCCTGCATAGTAATAATAACTGCTTGATAATTCAAAACCCGGTGCAAAAGATGCATCTCCGGATGGTTTGTTTTCCAGGGTATAAGGTGCCTGTGAGGGTGTAACAGGAACGGTTATTCTTAAGGGATCTAATTCGTAAGTAGATTCTGCCTGTGCAAGTGTAGTTGAAGAAGGTGACAGTAGTTCCCTTATGCTCTGTGCGGGTTCAGAAACACATCCCGAAGCCAGAAGAGAACCCAATATCAGGAAAAAAGCTATGGGTAGGATATACTGTTTTTGCAGTTGTTTCATATTTGTCCCTGATATGTTTTATTAATTTTTTTCTGTTTTGGTTAAAGGAGTTTAAGGTTGCCGGTTATTTTGTCAAGTTCTTCTTCCTTTGCAGGTCCGATTCCAAGGACTGTTACTGTTCCGGGTTTAACTTCGGTGAGTCCTGCATCCTGGATAAGTGCCGTGGCGATGTCCTGCCTTCTTGCTATTTCCTTGAGCTCGAACAGTTCCCGGGTATTTGCCACACGCAAAACTACTTTTTTCTGACCGCCTTCTTTCCATTTTTCCAGAGTTGACCGGTCAGCCCATTCAGAAGCAGATACTGCTGCATGAGCAACCTGGACTGCAAGTTTTCCTTTTGATAACTTCAGGTCATCCCTGACAATTATGCATTGTTTATATTCACTCATTTGATATACCATCGTTTTCCAGGTATTTTATATTTTACACTCGGCATTCACGTCAATTTAAGAATGGATTCTATAATACGTTCGGTTACATCGATGTTCCATGCACTGTAAATTCCAGCTCCTGATGGCGTTGCATTGATCTCCAGAACCCTGGATCCTTCCGGTCCTTCTATGATATCAACACCTGCAAAGACAGTACCTACGGCTTCTGCTGCTTTGATGCACATTTCTTCCTGTTCATCACTAAGTATGCATTTTGCAGGGCTTCCTCCCTGGCTGAGGTTACTCAACCACCAGCCTTCAGCAGCCTGACGATATATTGAGCCGACTACTTCACCGTCAATTACAAACGCTCGTATGTCACGGCCGGAGCTTTCAACGAATTCCTGTATGAATATCATCCCTTTCTCTTCAAGCACCGATTTAACCAGTTCTTCCACACCCCCTCCTCCATTGGTCCCATCCGGTTTGATGATTTTTCCATCCTTTATCCTGGATATCCCGATTCCCTTGTAGCCGAAAACGGGCTTGAGCACTGTGTCCTGAAAATATTCAAGTGTTTTCATGGCAGTTTTTGGATCCTGAACGACCCTTGTTTCGGGAATGGGTATTCCTGCCCTGGAGAACAGGTATGAACAGTGATACTTGTTTGCAGCATTCTGGATTGCAGAAGATGGATTAATCACAGCTGTGCCTTCTGTCTCAAGTTGTCGGAGGATGTCAAAGCGAAAAGTAACAGAATCATTTTTTCCAGTACCCATGTCACGGACAATGAGTGCATCAAGCTCTTTCAGGTCCATGCTCCCTGTATTGTATGACAGATGATCATTAATATCTGCCTTTGCCTCTCGCAGGTCAATTGCACAGACTTCAATGCCTTTTCTCTTAGCACTTTCAACAAATGATTTTGCAGTCCAGTCATCCGGGTCGGTTACGGCGATTCCAAGTTTTTTCATACTTCTATTTTTCCTTCAATGGTATGATCAATATCAGGTCTCAATGAATGAAGAAATAACTGATCCTCTCTTTCAGCAATTACACAGGCAGGTATATCTATAACATTTTCTACCGCATCAATGATAACTCCATCTGCAGTTGCTACTATTGAATTTCCTGATACTCTTTTAATTTCGTTGTCGACATTCCCTGATGTGAACACATCTCCTTTTATAGGGACTTCTTCCATTTTTTGCCTGATGAAGGTAGCAAGTTCTCCGCTCTTGCTCATCTGCCTGTCTAAAAATACAATGACTGATCCCACTTTATGAACCACTAGCATTTCTATCATCAGGTTCAATGCTTTGCAAGTTGTTTCATCATTGACATGGGCACTGAAAACTCCTCTGTTGTCCCTGATAAAGCCATCATCTCCCGTCCACATGTCTTCGCCTTTCAGGTAATTTTCCAGGGTTATGAGCACATTGTATCCATCAATTACAACATGCCGGCTTTTAAGATCAGTGCATATAAGTCTCTTGTTCCGGCGATCTGATGCAATGGCTGGTGCAAGGATATTTCTTGAGAGAATGAATCTTTGCTCTTCTTTTAGGAGATGGTGATCGCATACAAACCTGATAGCGCTATTTTTAGGATATCCTCTCCCAAGCAGATAACGTATCTCTTCTGCAGCCGCTATCAATTCCTTATCCAAATCAGGCATTTTGTCTTCCACATCTCCGCATACAGCCGGTTTTGCTTCATGTAGTCTTTCCGGCATTATCTTCAGGTATAATCGTATATCTCTATCACTGAAGGTTTGAAATTTACTCTCCTTATAGAAGAGCTTAATAGTTATCTACTAATATTTATATGCTTTAATTATATATGTTACAATTTAAGGGAATGCTGGACTATGCAATGGATAATGTAGTCTTGCCGAATGAGTGATCATATAATGGAAGATGAGAAAAAAGGAAAGGTTCTCATTGTCGATGATGAGCCGGTAAATGTCAAACTTCTTGAGGCCTACCTGGCAAGTGAATACGATGTTATCACCGCTTACGGGGGAAAAGAGGCTCTTGACAGGGTTGAGGAACATCATCCTGACATAATTCTTCTTGATATAATGATGCCTGATATAACAGGCTATAAAGTATGCGAAATACTCAAAAGCTCCGAAAAGACCAGGTTCATACCTATTGTGATGGTAACCGCCCTGTCAGGTGTTGAGGATCGGATTGTCGGAATCAAGGCAGGTGCCGATGATTTTTTGACAAAACCCCTTGACAGGATTGAGATCAATACAAGAGTCAGTTCTCTTCTCCGGATAAAGCAATTGCACGACGATCTTATAAACGAACGTGATCAGGCAAAGCTTTACCTGGACCTTGCGGCTGTTGTACTTGTTGTACTGGATGAAAGAGGCAACGTCAAGCTCATGAGTAAAAAGGGGTATGAAATTCTGGGCTACACGGAAGATGAGATAACAGGTACTGATTGGTGTGACAATTATCTTCCTGCTTCTGCACGTCAGTCCTTCGTGGACATGTTCAGTAAGTTCCTGGAAGGAGATACTGTTCCTGGGGGTTACTTCGAGAGTCCTGTGATCACCCGAAATGATGAGGAAAGGATAATTGGCTGGAATAACATCGTTCCGATGATCAACAATGGACAGGTGAACGGAATATTGATCTCAGGTACTGATGTGACGGAGAGGAAAGAGGCAGAGGAAAAAATCAAAAGGGCAAATGAGTATCTTGATAACCTTTTGAAAGCTTCTCCAATTGCAATGCTTTCTCTGGACAGCAACGGGAACATTTTGACAGTCAATAATAACGCAACTGAACTTCTGGGTATGGATGTCAACGAGCTTCTGGGAAAACCTATCTCGTCTCTTGTAGATGAAAAAGATCTTTCGCAGTTCATGGACGCAAAGGACATTGAGATCGTTTTCACTAATGGGGCTGGTGAAAGAGTCCCTATGAATGTGTCAACATCCCTTGTGATGGGTAACAGTGGTGACAACAACCTGATTGTTACGTTGCAGGACAGATCTGAGTTGCGCGGACTTTTCATTACACCTCTTACAGAGGACATTCAGGAATCTTTCCAGGAAGATGAATCTGAACTGGATTCCGGCTTCATGTACCTTGTTGACTGTTCAGACAACGGGGAGGGTTATTCTATCTTTTCCCACCTGGTCAAAAGGGGAAAGCCGGGTTTGTGCATTACACGAAACAATCCTGAGAATATCCGTGTACAGTACGGTCTTTCTAAAACACCATTCGTTTGGCTCAGCAAGAACAGAAGTCAGGTTCAACAAACTATAGATCCCACGGAGCTCTTCAGGATACATCCGACGATATCTGATTTCATTAATAAGGTTGATGACGGGGTCATATTAATGGATGGTCTGGAATATCTGCTTCTGGACAATGACTTCATATCCGTTGTTAAACTGATGGAACAAACCAATGATACACTGATGGCTTCTAACTCAATAATGATACTTCTGATTGATCCCGAGGCAATTGATAAAAAAGAATTCCACTTGCTGAAAAGATGGATGAAGGTATTGAAAAAGAGTGATTAGGTTCATTGTCATCAAAACAAAGTCTTTAATTAAGACAAGTATTATACTTACCTGATACGCACGGACAGAGAACATGAGATTCGTAGACACAATACATGGCTTGAACGAGGCTTTTGAAACGGACATTCCCAGGAACAGTGTTGTTCTTGTGACCGGAGCTGCAGGTACTCTGAAATCAGGTTTTACCTTCCAGGTTTTATCAAATTATCTCAATAATGTGGATGAGTATGGTTTGTATATAACACTTGAGCAGAGTGAAGAAAACCACCTCAAGAACATGCAGAGCATGGGAATCAACCTGTCAAAAAAGCTCCACATATCCGATTTCAGTGATTACAGGGTCATGTATGGTGATTTTCCCGACGATCTGTTGAATCTTCTTGAGCAGAATATCCTGGAGTTCAAGAGGAACACTGGTGAAAAGTGTACGTGCCTTGCTATTGATTCTCTCGGAGCGCTCTATTCGTTGCTTGATATCGAACCAAGGGAATTACGTAAAAGAATGTACAGGATGCTGGAATCATTCAGGCGTGAGAACCTTACTACTTTTTTAATACTTGAGGAAGGCAAAGCTTCAGATATTAATGATTCTTCAACCGGTGCTGAGGGATATCTTGCCGATGGGATAATCGAACTTGGATTGCATCTGAAAGGCAACGTTGCAAACAGATATATGCGTATTAGAAAAATGCGTGCAGCTTCCCATAGCATGGAACCTTGGATATTGACTGTGTCCGACAGCGGTTTGAAAGTCTACAAAGGGAATTTCTGATCCGGATTGGCCAAAATTGTTTTATATGGTTCTGGTCCTTCTCTTTATGAGATGTTTTGCTTTATTGCAAATCTCGTGGTGTAGTCTTGGGAGGTGTGGCCAATGACATCTATAGTAGATATGGGTTTTTTAAGCCTTATTATTCAATTTCTGTTACTTCTGATGGTTCTGTTCGGAGTTAGCCTGATTTCAAAGGGGCAATCCGGAAAACACTGCAAAATCATAAGTCTTGCAGTTATATTGCAACTGATATCCGTCCTTATTTTCATGTCTGCTGAAATGGCATCTTTCCTGGAGTATAACTTTGGAAGCACATTTTTGGTGGTACTCTTGTGGTTACATCACCTTGCAGGGATTTCAGTTTTCCTGCTTGTCATATACATAAGGCTGGCTTTATCTGGAAGAATGATGTTTCTGGGTAATCCTTACAGATGGATGAAGATCACCCTTGTAATCTGGATACTTACATTTATCGGTGGTGTGATGATATACCTTTATGTCTGGCAGGGAATCAGGCTGATATGAAAACTACCTTCGGTCCACTATCCTTTTTGGCCTGCCTTTAATCTTATACAGTTCAAGTTCCCCGGGTCCCATATAATTGAAAAGGACATTGAGTTTCCCCTGAATATAGGCATCTTCAAGTCCGCTTTTGAACCTGAAGAATGATCTCAGGAAGTTTTCTTCAACAATACTTCTATCGCACCTGCCTGTATCTTCACATTCCACGCTGACTCTCAAAGTGGTCTCTTCCCCGTCTCTTCCTCCATACAGGAAAGCTTCATACTCGCCGGTGAGATATTCCATGTTTTCTCTCTGAAACACTCCTTTTTCAATATCTACGCGGTTGAAGGGTGTCTCTGCTATCCAGAAAGTCTCTGCTTCTCTCTGCGGATTCAATATTTTCATATGTGTCCTTCCACAGGCACATTTTTCACTTGTTTTGACCACTGTCGTATCTTCTGTGTCGTAGTTGAGAAGTAAAGTCCCACACTTAGCACCCACTGGCAGGAGTGTTGTCAGCACGATTCTTCCGCATTCGCCATCCTTTACGAAATTCTTCATGTGGGGATCATAGACATCCAGATGTACAAGGTCCTCAGGAACGTGTAATCCGTCAATTTGGGAACATTCTCCGCACATGGTGCCTTCAGTGCTGCCGTATGTATTGAATACGTCGCAACCCCACAGTTCCGATACGTATTCACGGGATTCCTCCGGGAAACCTTCTCCTCCGATCACAAGTCTTTCGATACTTGATTCGGAGGGTTCCATGCCTTGCTCCTTCATCCTTTTAGCCAGGTGTATCAGTTTGAAAACACTTCCTACTATGGATGTCGGTCTGTAGGATTCCATAACCCTGGGAGGAAAAGTGCACTTGCCGATAGGGATTATTGTCATTCCAATATATCTGGCCGCAAGTGTCATCGTATTTGCACCTACATTCATGCCATAGGATGCGCATATCACTACTCTGTCCCCTGGGCCGAACCCCTGGGATACAAAACTACGTGCATACTTCTCGGCGTAACGCTCCCAGTCTTCCCATGTCAGGAAAAATGATTTTGGAATACCACTGGTCCCGCTGGTCTCATGTATTGTGAATATGCTTTTCCAATCAACTGATCTGAATCCAAAATTGTTGATCTCAGGTGGCTGATTTTCGCGTATGGTCTTTCCGGATATAATGGGGAGGTTCAGCAGATCTTCATGTGATTTGATGTCTGATGGTTTGATATTATTATCGCGGAACCATTTTTTGTAGAACATCGAGCTTTTGGCTGCATAGTCAACAGTGTACCTTATACGCTCTTCCACAAGGGAATCGAGCTCCCCTCTATCCATTGTCTCGATATCGGGGCGATAATATTTTTCTGTCTTCATTCTTCGGCCTATCCCGGATGTAGCATTTGTGATTGATTTTTTAGCGATCGGTTTTCAATAACCTACATATTTCTTCCACATTATTGGCAGGCAAGTTACAGTTGTGATTCTCACAAATATAGGCTGTTGTTTTTCCATCTTTCATTATCATATCGCTGACATACCCTGCGACATCTTCTATCTCCATACTTTCTTCGGCAGGTTTGAAAATTACTACTTTGTTGGGAAGGAACTCCTGGTCTATGCAGGATATAATTTCCTTTGTTTTTTCATTTCCGGATTCTCCTACCACAACAATTTCCCGGGAAGGTCCGATGGCAAAATCCAATGCACAAAGCAACTGTGTATATCCAATAGGCATCTTCGTGACCTGATTTGAGAAAGCGTCGAATATCCTATTGGCCATATTTTCAAGTTCAGTGCTGGCTGTAATACGTCCTAGTTGCAGGAAATTGAGAGCACAGACCGAGTTCCCGGAGGGAGTGGCTCCGTCATATACTTCCTTGTTGCGGAACAGCAGGGATTCGGAGTAATCTGAAGTATGGAAAAATCCTCCATATTCCTCATCCTGGAAATGTTCTGCCAGATGTCTATTGAGCCTTAATGCATGCTTCAGGTACTCTATTTTGAACGTAGTCTGGTAGAGTTCAATGAGACCCCATGTAAAATATGCATAATCTTCCAGGAATCCCTCAATGGCAGTTTCGCCTTCCCGGTACCTGTGAAAAAGCCTGTTTTCCTTATCCATTTCCAGAAGAATGAAATCGGCTGCCTTGCAGGCTAATTCAGCAAATGTCGTGTCTTTGAATGCCCTGGATGCTTTACAGAGCGCTACTATCATCAGGCCATTCCAATCTGTCAATATTTTGTCATCTTTAGCTGGATGAATGCGTTTCTCACGATGCTCGAATAATTTCGCTCTGATACTTTCATATTCGGCTTTCAGTCGGTCACTATCTTTGCCGTTACCTGCAGCTATATTTTCGAGGTCTTTTTCCTGATAAAAAATATTGGCACCTGTCTGTCTTCCGCTGGATTCGTCTTTGAAATTTCCTGTGGGGCTGGTATTGAACATTTGTTTTATTAACCCGGTTTCGTTTTCGTCTAGTAGGCTATCAAGTTCATCTTCTGTCCAGACGTAGAACTTTCCTTCCTCTCCTTCACTGTCAGCATCCTCGGCCGAATAGAAACCTCCCTCAGGTGAAAGCATGTCTCTGCTCACATAGTTTAATATCTCGCGGACAACTTCTTCATATTCAGGTTTGTGAATAGCCTGGTATGCTTCAGTAAAAGCAATGGTAAGCAGTGCCTGGTCATAGAGCATCTTCTCAAAATGAGGGACAATCCAGTGAGCATCAGTTGAATATCGGTGAAAACCAAACCCTATGTGATCATATATTCCACCACGTCGCATTTCCTGAAGCGTTTTGTCAACCATTGCAAGTGCATCATGCTTACCTGTTCTTTTCCAGTAGCGAAGCAGGAATGTCAGATGGTGGGGTGTGGGGAATTTAGGAGCATTGCCAAAGCCTCCTTTAGTTTTATCAAAGTTATCCCGGAGTTGTGTGAAAGCCTTATCAAAGATATTTTTGTTCAGGACATTATTTCCCGTTTTCAGGGATGCTTCGCCGACAGCGGTGACTATTTCCTCTGCATTGGATACAAGTTCTCCCTGCTTCTGGAACCACATATCCTTTACCATAGGTATGAGATCTAGTATACCGGTGGAACCGAATCTGCTCTCTTTTGGAATGTATGTTGTTGCAAGGAAGGGCTTTTTTTCAGGTGTCATAATTATAGTAAGTGGCCACCCGCCACGTCCTGTGAGTGCCTGACATACTGACATATATATGCTGTCGATATCCGGTCTTTCTTCCCTGTCAACTTTGACAGAAACAAAAGTTTCATTCATCAGGTGTGCAACTTCCTCATTCTCAAAGGATTCTTTTTCCATGACATGACACCAGTGACAGGTCGAGTACCCGATTGAAAGAAAGACAGGTTTGTTCTCTGCCTTTGCTTTCGTAAAAGCTTCTTCTCCCCAGGGGTACCAGTCCACAGGGTTATATGCGTGCTGGAGTAGATAGGGACTCTTTTCCAGAACTAGCCGATTGGCTTTTCTTCTTTTCGGATTAGCTCTGTTTTCCTTCAATCTGTCACCTGCCTGTTAACCTTCTGCTCAGTCGCAGCATTCTTATGATTGGTAACTTCACAAAAGCCGGAAGCTTTTTTTTGTTTCAAAATTAATTCCACCCCATTTTTACTGTAGATATCTTGTTATTTATATGTGATCTTTTATCCATGCATTTTATATTGCAGGCATCACTGAATCATCATCATTATAATCATCATTTAAAAAATTAGAATAAAGTATATATAATGCGCAGCTCTAACAACTTCAGTAATATAATTTAGAATAACTGTTCAGAAATGAAAAACTTTACTCCAGGTGGTACAAAATGGATAGACGCTTAATCTTTATATCGTTAATAATGTTTGCATCCGTTCTTTTGCTGAGCGGTTTGATGGCTGGTACAGGTGGTCAGGATGAACCAATTTCTGAAGGGGATGCCGGTGAAAATTATGTTTCATCCTCTGATGCTCCTGCTTCTGAACCGAAAGAAATTCCCGTTGAAGAAAAACCTCTGGAATCTACTGCAGATGAACCGGAAACAACGCCTTCTCTGGGGATGAGTGGTGGCTCTTCAGCTCCTACGAGAAGTAGTAGTTCTTCTTCGGGGCCTGGTGACGAAAAAAGTGATGTCCCCGATGACGGAAACAAAAGTGTCTTCGATGACGGAAACAAAAGTGTCTTCGATGACGGAAACAAAAGTGTCTCCGATGACGGAAACGGTGAACAAGCACAGGAAATTCCTGAATTCCCTACAATCGCACTCCCGATGCTTGCAATTGTAGGTCTGGCTTTTGTCTTCAGGCGAAAATAAAAAACTTCATTTGAACCGTTAAATAACGGTTCAAAAATTTACTTTCATGAACCCGCCAATCTGCTTTTTGCAGATGCTTGTGTGTTTTTCCTCGTCTTTTATGAGTTGTTCCAGATCTTCAAGGAACTCTTTTCTGTCATTTTCATTCTCGAAAAGTACATTGATGACATCAGGATCTGCATTCTTCATGTCCTTATAGGCATTCATGGCAAGAATTTCATATTTTACTATCTGGTTGAAAATCTCCGGTGCTGATAGCCCATCAAAATTAAAGATGTGTTTTGGAAGACCTTTTGGAGTAGTTTCCGGGACTTCAAGGTTAGCTTTTTTGAGCCATTTTTCTACTATTGATCCATGCCTGTCTGAATCGTGTGACAGCACTTCAAGGGCTTCAAGATTTTCATCCATCATTTCAATGCGTGCTTCCCAGGTGTTCATCTGCTCCATTTCCGACTCTACCCAATACATTTTCTGTATCAAGGAAATAAGAACTTCCCTGTCTTTGATAGCTGGCAACCAAAGTCCTCCTTTTCATTTATTCTCCATTATATATTTTATATTTAATATATTTATGTAATACTTAATCTATACACCGATGCTTACTTATAGTAAAACTATATTCTCCCAGTATTACTGAAGGATTATCATTGTTATCATTGATATTTATCAATCATATTATGGAGGATTCATATTACTACTTCAATAGCCCTTTTAAGCAGCGGTCTCGACTCTGTTACTTCTATATCAGTTGCAAGGGAGCATACTGAGATCAAATTGGCACTGGTTTTTGATTATGGCCAGCGTTCAGCCAGCCGTGAGATCGAATGTGCAAAGAAGATAAGTGAGCATTTAGGATTCGAACTTAGAGTAGTGAATCTTGAATGGCTCGCCGGTATTACTGCTACTTCTCTTGTCAACACCTCAAATGAGGTTCCTGCAATGTCCCTGGAAAAGATATCAAAGGGTGCAGATCCTTCCATAACTATTGAATCAGCAAAGAATGTCTGGGTGCCTAATCGCAATGGTGTGATGATAAATATTGCCGCAAGCTTTGCTGAGAGTATGGGGCTTGAAAATGTAATTGTGGGTTTCAATAAAGAAGAAGCTGTAACCTTTCCTGACAATTCCCGGGAATTCATCGATGCAATTGATGATTCTCTTTCTTATTCCACCTTGAATAAGGTAAAGGTAATGTCTCCTCTTATCGGAATGAACAAAAAGGAAATTGTTTCAAAGGCAATTGAGACCAATGCTCCGCTTGAGTTCAGCTGGAGCTGTTATCATGGAGAAGATGTGCCTTGTGGTATATGTGAAAGTTGTGTCAGAAGGAAACGTGCCTTTGCTGAGATGGGAGTGTCCGATCCACTATTGGTGAGGCTTGGAATAACACCTGAATAATCTGGTTTTGTGATAATATGGAATGCATTATTCTTAATGAATTAATTGATTATGACGGAAGCCAGATATCTTCCCTATGGGCCTATAATTTGGCTGATGTACAGGCGGATTCTATAATAGCTTTCAGAGGAGCATGTGATGTAAAAATAGAACATATGATAGACCTTGAGGATAAAAAGCAGGGTGATATCATATTCTCTACGGACATGCTTCATTTTATCATCGAACACTTCGACTCTACCGACCTGAAATTGGTATATGCAAGGCAGAGGCTTTTCACGGCAATCGTCAAAGAGATTCTTTCATCCCGATTATCTGAGATAGAAAGAAGGGGTGATGACCTTTTCATAAATGGTAACAAACTCACAGTGTCTATTGCCAGCACTTCTGCAGTGTCTCAGAAGATTCATTTCGGGATAAATGTAGTCCATGATTATTATGGCAGTCTGGATGAAATCGGAATTAAAGGAGATGAGATCGGTATCCTGATGAATGCAATAGCAAATGTCTATTTCAATGAGATAAATGATATCGAAAAAGACCTTCGCAAATCCAGGCCTCTGGATGTGATATGATGTCTGCTCCGGTAAGTGAAGTCTTTTGTTCTGTACAGGGGGAAGGCCCTTACGTTGGTTCCAGGCAGGCATTCGTGCGCTTTGCAGGTTGTAATCTCAGTTGTCACTACTGTGATACGCCTATTGAGGTACCGGAGAACTGTAGATTTGAGGAAATGTCAGGGTCGGGTTCCTTTAGTTATATGGAAAATCCTCTGTCCACGAGTGCTGTTGAAGAGATGGTGGGTTCCTTTGATAAGATACATTCGGTATCATTAACCGGTGGAGAACCTTTGTTGCATGCGGATTTCATATCCAAGCTGAACCTATCAAGCCCGTTGTATCTTGAATCTAATATGACCTTGCCACATCTAGCAAAGAAAGTCAGGGACAAACTATCCTATGTATCTGGTGATGTTAAGATGCTACCTCCATCTTCAATGGAGGATTATGAACACCACATTGAGAGAACCATTGAATGTTTTCGTGTATTAAAAAATACAAAAGACAGGGATTGTTTTTGCAAGATCGTAGTTACGAAGGATACTGATGCGGATGACATTGAAGGCGTCGTTGGGGCGATCTCTGGCTATATTTCATGCCTGGTGTTGCAACCTGTTTCACAGGTTGACAGTTTACCAATGCCTGGATATCTGCTCGATCTCCAGGAGAAGCTTCTCAATTGCGTTGACACGAAAATAATACCACAGACCCACAGGATGTGGGGGTGCCTATAATGAAAATGAGACTCGGAATAATAGATTATATTGACAGTGCCCATTATCTTCCGGAGCATGCTACCTGCGGAGTAGTTCACGGCCATACCTACAAGGTTGAGGTCGTTATCGCGGGAGAAAAGAAAGAGAGTGGAATGGTAATGGACTTCTACGAGATTAAAAAAGTAGTAAAGGAAGTTCTGAAAGAGTATGACCATGTCCTGCTGAATGAGATACTGGAGTACCCAAGTGTAGAAAACCTGTGTGAACATGTTCACGCGCGTCTTTCTTCAAGGCTTGATTTCTCAATTTCCCTCAAAATATGGGAAGGACAGGGTAAATGGTGTGAAATCTGCCCATAATTTATTGTCTTCCTGTATTGCAAACACAAAACTTTATCAATGGGTTTATGCTTAACTTGATCTGAATTTACAGGAGCTGCCAAGGAGCTGTAAATATGGAAAATAAGGAATCAGGTACATGTGAAATAGAAATTTCCAGGGACGCGGATATCAAGAGAGTGATAGCACAACATCCCTGTTATTCCAAAGAAGCCCAGCATAAGTTTGGGAGAATCCACCTGGCAGTTGCTCCGAAATGCAATATTCAGTGTAATTATTGTGACCGTAAGTTTGACTGCGTTAATGAAAGCAGGCCCGGTGTGACCAGTGAAGTGCTGACTCCTGAGGATGCTCTTGATAAGACAAGGCAGGTACTCAAAGAGTACCCTTTTATCAAGGTAGTAGGCGTTGCGGGTCCCGGTGATCCTCTTGCAAACGATGAGACTTTTGAAACTCTGGAACTAATCAAAAATGAGTTTCCTGATGCAACACTTTGCCTGAGTACTAACGGACTGGTGTTGCCTGAGAGAATGCCTGATATTCTGAGAACGGGAGTTACTACGCTAACGGTAACAATGAATGCTATCGATCCTGAGATTGAGGCTCAGCTGATAAGTCATGTTTCCTACAAGGGAAAGATTTACCGGGGTACTGAGGCGGCTGAGATCCTGATAAAGAACCAGCTGGAAGGTATAAGGCTTGCAGTCGATGCAGGTCTTGTCGTCAAGGTAAATACTGTGCTTGTTCCGGGTATCAATGACAGACACATAATTGAGGTTGCAAAGAAGATCAACGAGCTTGGTGTTTTTATCATGAATGTGATGCCGCTTATCTGCCAGGCGATGTTTGCTGATATGGAGGCACCTTCTCCTGCAGAATGTAAAGCTGTTCAGGATTCATGTGCACCTTATGTGCAGCAGATGAGACACTGTCGCCAGTGCAGGTCCGATGCTTTCGGCCTGATCGGAAAGGATCTCTCACAGATGAGTGAAGAGCGCAGAAATATCATTAAACTTGACATGAAAAAGAAGTCAGATGAGGAGGCTTAGGCCTTTTCACTGAAATCCACTCTGCTTGTGTCGTAAAACTATCTATTAATCATATCATTATTGTGCAGGTGTTTTTTTGTATATTGAAGAGCTTGCGGAAAGCATCAGGACTTTTGAAGGTGTAACTCGTAAAAAACCGATATCAGATATCGTTCGTATCTTTGAAACTGTACGTCCTGAGTATAGTGATGCAATTGTGGATTTCGGGGATGATGCAGCGGTAATCGATATTGGGACCGATGATGTTATACTTTTCGCGGCAGATGCCATATGGGGCAAGATAGTCAACAAAAGTCCATGGTGGACCGGTTATACATCCGTGGTTGTCAATGTGAATGATATCTCAGCTATGGGTGGAAGGCCTCTTGCAATGGTGAATGTCATGTCTTCCGATGATCATAGTTCTACCGAAGAGGTAATGAAAGGAATCAGGGACGGTATCAAGAAGTTCGGAGTACCCATGGTCGGAGGGCACATGCACCCTGACACACCTTACAATTCTCTTGCGGTTTCGATAATTGGTATAGCCAAAAAAGACAGCGTTATCAGGAGCGATACAGCAAGTCCGGGTGATGTTGTCATTGCAGCTTATGATATGGACGGAAGGGTCGGAAAGAACTCACCTTATAGTTGGGATACTACATCATTCAAGGAGTCGGCTGTTGTGCGTGAAAGGTTCATGGTCATGCAGGAGCTTGGCGAGAAAAGGCTCGTGACTGCGGGAAAAGATATAAGCAACCCCGGAACTATCGGTACGCTGGGCATGCTTTGTGAGGTAAGCAAAGTAGGAGCATCCGTTGATATCAGGAAGATACCAAGGCCTGATAATGTAGACTTTGAGCAATGGCTTAAGATATATCCTGCTACGGGCTATATACTGACGGTAAAAGAGGAAAAAGCTGCCGAATGTATTGAAGTGTTCGAAAAGACCGGCATCGTTGCCGCGGTTATCGGAAAGATCGAAGAGTCCCGTAAACTGGATATCTATGATGACAGTGGCAGGGCAACGGTCTTTGATTTCCTGAATGACGGAATAACAGGAATTGATGTCTAATTCTGGAATTCTGATATCGATAAATAAAAGTCAATTGAAGTATGGAGTTTTTGTCATTCGCTCTGAACCCATGCTTCTAACTCTTCTTTGAGGAATTTTTCTGCTGCCTGTACTACTTCAAGAGTTCCGCGTAGTACGATAACTTCTCTTTCATCACATTCTACTATATTGACGTTTATCTTTCTTCCAATAGGATCGAGGTCGAACTCCTCCACCAGATCATAAATGATATATGAAGGAGTTCCGGGTGGTATTATAAGGTCATAGAGGCCTTCTATTTCCTCTTCATCGATCTTTTCCCGGGATTTGCTTTCTTCCAGATCCTCTAGTTGTAATCTTTTTACCAATTTGATCACCTTATGTTTAGGGTTGATAGTCAGCGCCGGATAAATAGTAATCGCTGCTGGAAACTGATTCCTGGAAATCCGGAATAAAATCGTTTCCTGGTTATTCGTGTGGCATAAAGGAATTCAAAATTGAAATTAATAGATAGTGATATCTTTAATGCAATTGTAATATGTCTGGGAAGGATTTGAATGAGACTGATAGACCTGTCGGATGCCAAGGGGCAGATACGCGTGGAATTTGCAGGATGTAATATGAAATGCCCTTACTGTGTCCATATACATCAGCCAATGAAGGAATGGTCCGTTGAGGATATCGTGGAATTTGCAAAAAAATCTACAACACAAAATGTTTATCTTGGTGGTGCGGAGCCAACTCTGCAGAAAGATCTTTTGCAATTGATTGAAGAACTAAGCGGTGCAGGTAAAAAGGTGATCCTGAAGTCCAATGGAATGAAGCCTGATGTGCTGGAGAAAACGCTTCCCTTTGTTGAGGGTTTTGTGCTTGAGATCAAGGCTCCACTTGATGACATCCCTGCTATTATGGAATTGACAGGAATGTCTGAAAAACGCACTAAAAAATATGTTGGCCTGCTGCGCCAGTCCCTGGAGATTGCACGGCATAAGTGGCTCAGGATCTGGATAAGGGTGATTCCCGAATATGTAAATGTTAATACGATGCAACATATCCTGCCTGATCTTGAAGGTGCTTCTGAAGTAATGCTTTATCAGTTCATGAGTAATCCTGATTTTGATCTGCCGTTTAAGGGACATGAGAAACCTACTCCATCATGGAGTGAGCTCAGTGAACTCGGGGAAATAGTGCTTCCGAAAGTGCCAATGGTACGTCTTGTAGGAGACAAGGGAAAAACGGTGCTGAAGTAGTGAATTCAATCTGTCTCCTGGGCTTCTTTTCCAAAACGCCTGACGTATATCGGACGATATCTGTCGTACAAGACTACATTCAGCGTAAGAAGCAGGATGAAGAATAGGGTGACTCCCACGCTTATCGAACTTTCATATCTGGGAGCTATGAATAAGTCGTAAACAATGATTATTCCGGAATTCACAACAGACATTATGGCAAATTCCCTGATTATGGATTCCCAGTGTGTCCCACGCCTGGCAAACCAATGACTTAATGCGGTATTTACTATGATGACAAACGTTACTGCTATGGCTATCTGGGCATTTGTAGCCTGCACGCCAGGAAGCACCTGAGCAAAGATTATGCTCAGGAGTGAGACGAGTAAGACCTTTTCGAAAAGTTCGCGGTTAAAAATAGGTCTTCTTGTATCTTTGGAATAATATATCCCATAATTGACAATATTAGATGGGATGGGATCGGCAGCAATCGAAAATCCTTTTTGCGGTTTTGGCATCCCTTTGAGTATTAACCATACGCCAATTATAACAACTGCTGACCATCCTACCAGGATTAGTATGGTCCAGGGGTTTGCCTTTATCATGTCTGTTGTGTCTATCTGGGCTATGTGTATCCAGTATTCCTGTGGAAGTTTTATGAATATCCAGATAAATGCTACTGAAGCTATTATTTGCTTTTTTGTCAGTATTGTGGGTTTCCACTTCAACCGGACGACTTCATAGAATATGAAGAAGTATTCGAAAACGTTCGGGAATATAAGTAGCAATAGGCGCAATTGTGTCAGTTCAAAAAGTGCTACACCAAGCAACCGATAGTAGAAGAGGAAACGACTCCACTTGAAAGCATACTGGTTTGTCCAGTTGCGCAATGTGGAAAGATAGGTGATGGCCAGATAATAAATGTCAAGGGCCTTGTCATATCCCTGATACCCTTCCAGTGGAAGGGAGGTGAACTGCTGGAAGATTGTCTGGTCTACGCCGTCAAGGACCAAAGATGCTACAATAGCCGGAAGAGGATATTTCGGAATGGCCAGAGGTATAAAGAAACGTGCAAGAATGACAGCCCAGAATACCAGCATATCAACTGTGTCAACCAAACTAAGTCAACTCCCTTTCTTTCCCCGGCAATTTCACTGCAGCAATTCATATTCAGACACGTGACCTATGCTTGAATGATTTGTTTCACAATGTCTGCATCGAAAAGATTGGTGAACTTACAAGTAATTATATGTGTTGTTTATCATTTAAAGTCTTTCAAAATGAATTCTAATGCATTTAGTATCATTTTTTTTAAAACAGGTCTGCTGCATCTTCTGTATGCACTCCATACGGTCCGGGATGCTGTTGCTGGAAGGGATATCGGGTCTGGAAGTTTTCCTTAGCTTGAATTCATTGGAAACCGCTGATTTTTGATTGGTGGAGAGATTAATCGAATTATTGTTAGAATTGAAGTTTTTTGGTACAATTGATGAGTGGAAAAGGTTAGTTACAATGGGATCGAAGTGTCTGGACAGAGGAAAATTCAGATTCTGATATATTTGTCTTGTTTGAAGGCATTAGATACTGACTTTAAGAACAATTTCTTCTTCGCAGACTACCGGTAAATTTATTCCTATTAAGTCTATTATATAGGTCTGATTGAAATGCAGGAATACAAGTTAAAGCGTGGTTTTAAACCTGATATGGATAGGATATACGAATGCCTGAATGATGCTTTTCCGAGTGACATCGAGAAAGAAGGTGAAAAGTTTGTTGTTTCTTATGGTGTTCTTTCCAGCCTGACTGTATGGATCGAAGGTAAGAAACTGGCTGTTGATACGGTCTCCGATGCTTCCGTAACTGATGATGAGCTTATTCTGGATTCAAATAAGCGTTTCAGGGATTTCCTTTATAGTGCTACAGGTTACACTGCTAAGGAGCGTCTGAAGCAAGCAAAGAAGGAAGTTTCCAAATAAATCCCCTTGGCCCGTTGTGCCAGCTTTGGAAAATTACTAACATGAATTTTATTGAAAAACTGAAGAGCTTTGATATCCCCACATGTCTGAGAGTATGTGCAGGAACTGACGGCTCGGTGACCTTCCTGCTGGAGATCATGACCAAACACGAAACTGCGGTTGTGACCGAATACCAGCATATCATTCCGGCAGATGAGAGGATGGCAGGGATTTTTGATGTTAAGGTAGGCGCGGATATTAATGATCGTGTTGTCACATTAACGGCAGATGATATTCCTTACGTATATGCCCGCTCCCTGTCCCCCATTGAAAAAATGCCAGAAGGCGTGCGCAATGACATGATGAGGGCCGATATCCCGATAGGAAAGATTCTGCGTGATCACAATATCGAGACACGCAGGGACTTTGAGAATATTGAGCTTATCGATCATGAACCTCTTTTCGGGATGGATACTGTACTCTCCCGATCCTATCGGATCGTGCACCACAATGGTGTCCTGATGTGGATAAACGAGCGATTCCCGGTGGATTCCCGCTGGGAGCTATAACCTTTTATAAGCTCCTGTTTTCCGACCGAAACATTATTAATTGATTCTGCATATTATGGGGAAGCACCCCACTACTCATTCTGTGCCTCGGTGGCTTAGGGGTATAGCGCGTCCTTGGTAAGGACGAGGTCGCGGGTTCAAATCCCGCCCGAGGCTCTACTTATCTAAAATTCAAATTCCTTTTTGATTTAGCATATAAGGAAGATGCAATAGAAAAAATGGATGGGAGAAGTCTAGGTTCTTAGATGATAGTGCTGTGCTAGCACTAAATGTCCATAACTACACGAAAACCTATGTTGTTGCTACCATCAAGCTGTGGATGGTAATAGAAACGGCTAGTTGAGCGGCAATTAGCAGCTTTATCATTCCAACTTCCTCCACGAATAACCCTACCATAATCGCTATAATCTTCCCATGAGCTCCCGTCAACTGGACTAAACTTATAGATTGGGTGGTAGTTGTCCTGAACCCATTCATGGACATTACCATGCATATCATATAGCCCCCACAAATTGCACATTTTTTGTCCTACTGGCTGTGTTTTTGTTTCTGAGTTTGAAGAATACCATGAATATTTATTTAAACCGGATATACTATCTCCAAAAAAGTATTTAGTACTAGTTCCTGCTCTACATGCATATTCCCATTCAGCTTCTGATGGTAAACGGTATTTATCTGTCCCTTCAATTTCATTTAGTGCAACAATAAAATCTTGGGCATCATTCCATGAAATTCCTTCCACTGGATTATTATCTCCTATAAATCGAGAAGGGTTATTCTCCATAACTGCAAACCATTGCTCTTGAGTGACTTCATACTTGCCAATGTAGAAAGCTTTCCCCATAGTCACTTCATGAATAGGTTGTTCATCATCAGGTCCATCATTCGAACCCATTTTGAACTTGCCCTCAGGAATTTGAACGAATTCCATACCAATAGAATTATTGTATGTCTTTGTTCCTACTTTTGGAATTACTTTATTGGTAATGGTTTCAGTTATTATATGGTCGGTGTAATTTTCATTAACTGTATCATGAGTTATATTGGCAATTTGACTATCATTTCCATTAGTCGAATTAGTCAAATTAATATTTTTAGAAATATCATCAATTGAATCATCATTATTGATATACAAATTTTCAGGTTTGTCAGCTGCTAAGACTTCACTTGAAATGACTGGTTCCTGAACATGAATAGTATCGTGATTGTCAGTGCTTCCTGAAAAACCAAACCATAAAATACCAAGTAAAATGAGTGCTAATATTGGAATTAACAACTTTCTTTTATCACTTTGTTTCGCCGATTCTGTCCCCTCTTCTTTGTGAAGTTCGTCCACTTGCTCATGATTTTCATGGGCAATAAGAGCTATTTCTTCATTATTTCTCTTATTTAAATTGGTATTGATGGCTGTGTGTTGAACAACGCTGTCATGAATGTTAATGGGTGAAGATTCTGATTCTATTTTGCTTCTTTGCATCACACTGTCTTTTGCATCTAGGGCAGATGAGCTATTACCG
Source organism: Methanolobus sp. ZRKC2 (assembly GCF_045291185.1). Classification (NCBI taxonomy): domain Archaea; kingdom Methanobacteriati; phylum Methanobacteriota; class Methanomicrobia; order Methanosarcinales; family Methanosarcinaceae; genus Methanolobus; species Methanolobus sp. ZRKC2. The sequence goes on from NZ_CP146980.1 coordinate 2,675,749, forward strand.
ATTGAGAATGAGCTACGTTGAACAACAGAATCGATAATGTTAATGACATGTTCATGTTTGATGACTCCGATTTCCTTTGCGGAGTCTACAGTCTTGACCATGTGCTTGAGTTCTGACACGATTTCATTGAGGAAACCATGTATTCCATGAGTTTTGTCGGAAACAGCCCTTTGCATGACCTGTGTGAAGCCTTCTTGCTCTTTAATGAGAACTGTGAGTAGGTAGTATGCCTTCTCGCCTACTGATTCACTTGAAAAGTAAATGACTTCGCCGTCATCAATTGAATACTCATCCACTTTGTGCAGGCGATTTGCACAGCTCTGCATGAGGAATAATTTCAATTGCGAGGCATTGACTCCTTGGAAATTGATGCCTGTTTCAACCGAGTGACCAGAATTTGATAGCTCAAAGAAATTTGTTTTAGTAATTGGTTTTGGTCGTAAGAATGGACATACGCAATGTATTTCCTTGGGTTTCATTGTGATAACGTGTTTTTCCCACCTGTGATCACGATATGTTATAGTAGCTTCAACAAACTCTTTATGAACACAGCCAAGAGGTTTAAGAATATATTTTACAGTGCGTGGGACGGTAGGTGGTATACTATCAAGTTTGTGAACTTTCCCATCTTCCAACTTGAGTAATGATTCGTTATAATCGAGTATGACTTGAATGTCAGTTATGACTGCGTCTGTGTTGTTGGTGATTCTTATTCCAAACCTAACGTCATTGTCAGGAAGAACTTCATACCCACGACGTATTTCGATATCCATAATAAACCGTCTACATAAATTTACTTGATAATATAAGAATACTTTGACTACATAAAAAGTAAGCTATTAGCTTAGATGAATTGATTTCTAATTTTCCATAGACATCATGTCTATAATTATGGGATTTCCTCATCAAATTAAAAGAATTAGAATTTAAGGAGAGTCACATCAGGAGGCAAAAATTAGACTGGATACTGATAGTTTAAGGCGTTAAACATATAGATGCAGAATTGATGGGGAAACACGGTTATTAAAATCTGAATATTAATTTTCCAAGACGGTTCTTTTGCTAAGAGATATGCAAGATGAGAACATTTCATTGAAGTTATAGAAGATATTAGGATAAAGGCTTGCAGAAGCCAAGAACAAGGCCAAAGGAAATATTGGCAGATGCAGTTTATGATGACATTGATATAAGGCAACATATGAACGACTTAACATAGTGTTAAGTGTAGATGAGGTTTCTTTAAAACCCCTTCTTATTCCATTTTCACGCTATCATCCTTCATTAGAATCTAACTTGAAGTGTGATACTGCATCCTGTAAGTTATCTGCCATCTGTGAAAGGTCCTGTGCTGAATTTGCAAGTTCCTGCATTGATGCTGTTTGTTGTTCTACAGCAGCAGAGGCTTCTTGAGTACCGGCAGCAGACTGTTCAGATATTGCAGATACCTCCTCTACGGAAGCTGTAACTTCTTCAATAGATGCGGACTGCTCTTCCGCAGCTGCCGCAATCTCCTGCACCATCTTGGTGAGTTCTTCACCGCATGCAACGATTTGTTGTATCTCACTGGCTGTTTCGTTAAGTGATAGAGCACCTTCGTTAACTTCCTCAGTACCACGATCCATAGAGTTCACAGCATTCAGGGTACCTTCCTGTATTTCATGGATAAGGTCAGCTATTTGCTGGGCAGCATGACCTGAATCCTCGGCAAGTTTTCTGACTTCATCCGCAACTACGGCAAACCCACGGCCGTGCTCACCTGCACGGGCAGCCTCGATTGCTGCATTGAGTGCAAGCAGATTTGTCTGGTCTGCAATGTTGGTAATCAAGGTGACGATCTCACCGATTTGCTTGGATTTTTCATCCAGCTCCTTGATGACTTCTGCTGAGTCACCTACAACTGTCTTAATACTGTCCATCTTGATCAGCAAATCTTGCGAATTATTGCCAAGTTGCTGTATTTGATTATTGGTAGTACCTGTATTCTCAGCAGCCTTCAGTGCGTTGATTGCAACCTCTTGTACTGTCCTAGTCATATCGTTCATTGTGCGTGAAACTTCTTGATTCTTAAAGGACTGATTTTGCGAGCCCTTGGAGATTTCTCCGACGGTATCTGCAATTTGGGTTGATGCTGCGGTCATCTCTTCGGATGATGCAGCCATCTCTTCAGAGGTAGCTGCAACCTTTGAAGCACCTTGCTGGACTTCTCCCACAAGATAACGCAGATTTGAGACCATGGAATTCACTGCTCCGGCTAACTGACCTATCTCATCTTTGGAGTCACTTGTGACCTCAACCGTAAGGTCTCCATCGGCAACTCTAATGGTAGCATCAAGTAGATTTGAAATCGGTTTTGTTATGGACCATACAATTGACTGCGCTAAAAAATATCCAAAAGCTACAATTATCAATGATATTGCCAGTAGAATGACCAATGCATTATTTAGGCTTGCTTGTTTATTTTGATTCATCTGGACATATGCTTTGACCATTTCATTATTTCTTCTGAGCATTTCAGGGCCATTTATTTCAATAAATTCCATTGCATCGGATACTGCAGGATTTACTTCCCCATCTATAAGGGTTGGTTCATTGACTATTATATATCCATTCTTTTTGTACTCAATCCAGAGTTCCTCAGTATTCAGAACAATAGGCATTATTTCATCATTTGTTGGAGGTAGGATTTTATCATTTGCTATTCCTGGCGCAACACCACCATCCTTTAAAGCATAAAAAGATTTGTCATGTAAATCAATTATATCTTTTAATGTTTCTTTCTTTTCTGTAACATCTTCTCCTTTTATTGCTCCAAAGATAACCTGTTCCGCGTAAAATCCAGCTCGCTGAGACAACATCCTATCTCTTCCGGCTGCATCAATAATTGCTCCATCTGCCTCTTGTGCAGATTGAAAATATTTTATTGAACCAAATGTTGCGATCGAAACAAAAAACATCAGCGTTAATATCAAAATCAGTTTCTTGGAAATAGGTATGTTATTCAGCACAAAAGCACCTCTTTTAAAAAAATATTATTCCTTTATGCAAATGTATTAATCAATAAAAATTTGCATAAAATAATCTCCATCTTCTTTATCAACATTTAATATATTAATATTTATATATTTTATGTATATTGGTCATCCAGAAGATCGGCTCTCAAAATACACCCAATTTGTAATTTCCATGACCTTCAGCAGAGAGTCTCATACAACTTTTAAATTTACTTTTTTCCCTTTCCTAATTATATCACATTTTTTATCTTCATGACACTATAAAATTATGTCGAAAGTTTTAAATCATTTCTGACGTTATACTGCGATTAGGTAGTTGACTTAAATTCAAGTGGTGTACGAATATGAAATATGCTATAGACGAGCTTGCTTGTCAGATATGTACTTCAGGCATCCCAAAGCAGGGGGTTTGAAATGTCTTTTTTAGAGGATATCAAACCGGTACTGCTTTTGTATGTTGTAGGAGATACGTTAACAACTCTTTATGCATTGCAGACTGGTATGTTCTATGAAGGAAATCCTGTGTTGTCCCGGATTTTCAGTATGTACGGTTATACTGCATTGATACCTCTGAAAATAGGTTTCATGTTTGTGTTATATCACGTGTACAGGAATGCAGGCCGCTATTACTGGAACATCACAAGGTATGCAGTAACCGGTATTGGTCTCCTTGCAACTGTAAGCAATATGGCAGTTGTTCTATACAGTTGAGCCGGAAGCTGTCATTACTTTTTGTTATGCCCATTTATTATTCTATGTAGTAGCCCGATCCAACAAGGTATGTCTCATTGCCTATGGAAGCCCTTTTGATGTATGTGTGCTTCAGGGAGGGCTCTGTCTCGCCGGGTTTTGGCCAGTAGTAATCGACCCATCCTTCACCTTCTTCACTCAAGGCCGTATCGATAAAGAGCCTGCCTATAGGCTTGCCGTTGAAATCCTCCAGATCACTCATATTCTGGCCTTCGTCGCTCACGTCAGGTGGATAGACAACCCGTACTCCGTCTGTCTTCCAGACGAATATATAGGAATCGTTATGGAACCACTCACTGTCGTTTTCCCTTAATTCAGGAAATGCCAGTTCTCCTTTCTCCTCCATCAGGTTAATAGCTGCATTGACCTGGGATGTCGTATACTCTTCCTGCGAGGACAGATTGGCTTTGTTTTCTTCCACTACCTGTTCTTCCGTTCCACAAACGGATGACTCTTGTGGCATTACACAACCGGCAGCCGCCAGGAGGAGGGTAGTTGTGAAAAAGATGCCAAGCATGAATTTTGGATTATTCATTTTAATTCCTCTCAAATCAATGTTTAAGCATCTGCATAGTAATTAGTATATGCAAAATTCATTGATTGCCTAATATGACTGGCTTTTCTGTTTAGCGGATAGTATGTTATGTTCTCAATAAATATTTGGTGACATGTTCAAATGTTGCAACGTGTGTATAGTCCATTTTTGAAAATGCTTGTCAATAGGTGGTATGACTCATCATATAGTTTGTAACAGTTAAACTGGTTTTATTTTTCAATATATTTATATACTATTCATTTTAAAATTAAAATGTGTACCATATGGATTAACTGCTTGGACAATAAGGTTCCCGATCACATGAAATTAATGAAAAACGCCCGTCTTTTCCTAATGCTACTCTTTGCATTAAGTCTTTTATTTGGAAAAATAATCCTTGTTTCTGCTAATGGATATAGCAATTTCGAACTATCAAATGAGTACGACGATGAGCCAGCAACTATACTCATACTTCATTCCTATTATCCTAACTATGAATGGTCAGCTGATATAACAAATGGAATCATGGATGTTCTGAAAAACAGCGAGTACCGGGATTCTGAAATCTATTTCGAATATATGGACGCAAAAAGGCATTCTTCACCGGAATACATAGCCAGCCTTTCTGAAGTCTACAGGTACAAATATGCAGATTTTGAACAGTTTGATCTCATAATAGTATCTGATAATCATGCAATAGATTTCTTGTGCTCAGACGTAGGAACCGAGATATTCCCTTTTCATATTCCTGTTGTATTCTGTGGGGCCAATGACTACGATCCTGAGTGGCATGAAAACAGGCCCAGAACAACCGGTGTTATCGAATTGATTGAACCCTCCGAGACTCTTGATTTCATCTTGAGGGTTCATCCTGAAACAAAAAATCTTCTCGTAATAAGCGATCACAATACACATACATCCCGGATTGTCACAGAGCAGGCAAGGCAGGAATTTGCACCTTATAATAATACATTACAGATCGATTATCTTGAAGACGTAACTGCATACCAAATGCAGGAAACGGTTGCCTCTGTTTCTGATGATACGGTTATATTTTTGCTTTTATTCAACAGGGATAAAGCAGGCCAGGAAGTAACAATGATAGAATCCATTGAGATAGTTGCAACAAATGCAAAAGTACCAGTCTATTCATCATGGGACTTCTATCTAGAGAATGGAATTGTGGGAGGTAAGCTGACGAGTGCCTATAACGAAGGAAAGCTTGCCGGTGAACTTGGTGTAAGGGTACTTGATGGAGAGGATCCTGCAAATATTCCTGTACTGGGTAGTGAATATCATGAATTTATGTTCGATTGCGAACAACTGAAACGTTTCTCAATATCCCTGGATGAACTTCCGGAAGATAGCATTCTTGTCAACTGCGATCAAAGTTTCTATAAATTGTACAAAGAAGAGATACTGCTAACTTCAATGACAATTATTTTTCTGCTTTTGCTGGTTTCATTTCTTCTGGCCAATGAAAGAAAACTCAAAGGTACCCAAGCTGAGTTACTGGCTGCAAAAGAAAAAGCCGAGGATGCTGACAGGTTGAAGTCCGTATTTATTGCCAATATGAGTCATGAACTACGTACTCCTCTCAACGGTATACTGGGCTTTTCCGAGATGATGCAAATGCCTAATATCTCTGCTGAAAAGAAACTGAGATATGCAGATATCATCAATACAAGTGGAAAACAGTTGTTGGGTCTGATAAATGATATTCTGGATATTTCAAGCATAGAAGCCGGTAAAGTAGTGGTTGATAATCGTGAAATCAACGTCATGAAAATGCTCCAGGATTTGTATTCAGTGTTCAAACCGCAGTTTGATCTAAAGAAACCGTCTGTGGATCTTATACTCAATCCTGGTCCGGATAGTCTTGATAATAGTCCTGTTATTCACTCGGATGAACAAATGATACGCCAGATACTTACCAATCTTCTGGGTAACGCTATGAAGTTTACGCAGGAAGGTTCGGTGGAGTTTGGATACAGAATACTTGAAGGGGATATTCTGGAATTCTATGTGATGGATACAGGCATTGGTATCCCGGAGGATAAATTTGATTGTGTTTTCGGACGCTTCAAGCAGGTAGATGATAGTTCCTCAAGGCAGTACGAGGGTACAGGTCTTGGTATGTCAATATCAAAAGGTCTCGCACAACTGTTGGGCGGTGACATCGAATTTGAATCCAGGCCTGATGTGGGCAGCACTTTCTATTTTAGAGTACCTTCCATTTAGGATGAGAGCTGACACTATGTTAATTGAAAATTGTTTAAAAATTAATAAATGTCCCTCTTAATTATGTCTCTGAGAGGGCAGGAGGAAAAGCAATTTTAATCACTGAAGAGTCCACAGAGCTCTATGAAGGGCTGTTTTAAAGCTCTTGGAAACGCTTTGATTTAAAAAGTAAATGCTTAATGTTCTTCCATTTGCAGAAAATTCTTTCAGCACATCCACAATCATTCATTTTCACATATTAAGAATTCCGGCCATTCTGGTTACAAGTCCATTGATCTTCTGCTGATCAGATGTCTTTCTATTTTCTTCTGATTTTAATAAATGGCTGTACCTGTTGATCATTTCCAGACCTTCTTCATGCATGGGACCTGTTAGTTTTTTCATCTGAGTGCCTCGAAACATATTTTTAAGCACTCGAATTATAATTATGATTTATATTCTTTTTGCGTGCGAGGTGAAAGTATTATTTTTATTCTATCAATGATTACAATAAAAAGGTTGAATTGATCAAGCTAACTTTGCTTTCTAGATAAAAAAATAAAAGGAGATTTTCTGATCATTCTGAAAATCCGCTAAGATCATCAAATTCCATTCCTTCGAGATCCGCTTTCAATCTGTCAAGATCTTCCTGGGATATGGAATCAACTTCTTCAGAATTATTTTCAGGATTTTCCAACGGTTCTACCTCTGTAGAGGTAGGTATATCAGGCGCATCTGGTAAATTTGTATCATTGTCGTCAGACGTTTGTTCTCTTTCGGCACAGCCGCAGGCCCCCAGGAACAGGGATAGTATCAGCAGGCATGAAATTATGTTCTTTTTCATTTTATTCGCCTCCGGTTACCATCAGGTTATAGGCCTGGTTCAGGTGTCCGTGGGCGCTGATAAGATTACCTCTTGCAATTCTAAGGTAGTTGTTACCATTGGAAAATTTCACTAATGGAGTGCCTGGAAGAGCTACCTGATCGTATTCAGCTTCTGCGTTATCAATGTTCTCACGAGCATTCTCAAGTTCGGTTTTGGCCAAGTCAAGTTTCTCGATGATAATTTCATTTTCTTCTATGCTTTCTGCAGCTTTCCTTAGTGTCACTTCGTACTCTTCAACGGTGTCGGCTTTTGTATTGGCTATATGCACCCAAATGTTTCCTGAGTTTCTTGCAACATCGGTGAGCAGTTCGATGTATTTTCCAGCCATCTTAAGATATACTATGCCCATGTCCAGCTCATTATGAATTGCATCCACATCTTCTCTCAGTTCTTCAATTGTCTGCAAGTTCGCCTCGACATCCTCATGAATGGTCTCTTTGAGTTCATCAGGGATTTCGGGATTTTCCTCTGTCTCCAAGTCTTTCCATATAAGCCAGGCCTGTGCCTCATCAAGAGCAGCATGTAGCGCATCCTTTCCTGTGTCGATAACTGCCTGTTTGTTTTCGTTTGTCTTATCCGAGGCCCATGCTACCTTTGCTTCACGGTGGGCTTCCTGAGTTTCAGAGCTTTTTTCTTTAGCATCAAACCACTCCTGCTTAGCCTCGCTGGCAGTGGAAGTTGCTGCTGCCAGTGGCTGAATCAGGAGCATTGAAAGCATCAAAAAAGATATGCATAATGTCCTTGTTTTTCCCATGTTTTGCTTCTCCGTTTACTTGTGTAGTTTTATTTTATCTTCATACTGCTCTTTGTACTAATATTTGCTATAGTTATTGTTGTGTATTCATTTGTATACAATAGTATTGTTTTGAATTCTAATATATACATATTTCGGAAAGATCTTAATTTTAGTTAGAATGAACTTAAATCTGGTCTACGTGATGGCATTCTATGAAAAGTTTTTTTACTCAGCATGCTACCTTTCTATAAGCAGGTTAACAATTACTCTTTAATCCGCAAGGAAAAAATATCATGGAAAACCCAAACTTCAGCAAAGTCCGGATCGCCTACTTTTCAGGCACTGGAAGCACTTCCAGGGTTGCTACTGCTTTTGAAAGAGAACTGGCAGGACGTGGTGTGTCTGTCTTAATGTCTGAGATAAGGGCAGGATTCCCCCTCTCTGAAGATAATGAGGACTTATTGCTACTCTTGTTTCCCGTACATGCATTCAATGCTCCGGAGATTGTATACAACTGGATCGACAGGACACTCTATGAAAAGTCGATTTCGGCTGCGGTAATTTCTGTTTCCGGAGGAGGTGAGTTGTCACCAAATACAGCATGTCGCTTAAACTCTATACACAGACTGGAAAAGAAAGGTTACAGCGTCGTCTATGAGAAAATGCTTGTAATGCCTTCGAACTGTTTTGTCAAAACTGATGATAGATTGGCTATCAGGCTACTTAGGGTCTTGCCATCAAAAGTCAAGTGCATTACCGATGATCTAATGAGGGGGGTCGTGCACAGAACCACTCCCAAGTTCATCGATCGTGTTTTCTCCAGGGTCGGGGAATTTGAAAAAAGAGGAGCTAAGGCTTTTGGGGAGAATATTCAGGTAAATAATAACTGCAACGCATGTGGCTGGTGCAAGAGGAGCTGCCCGGCAAACAATATCAGTATGCTGAATAACAGACCAATGTTTGGCGTAGAATGCTTGCTATGTCTGAAATGCATCTATGGATGTCCCAATAAAGCTCTTGAAGCGGGAACATTAAAATTCACCATATTGAAAGAAGGATATGATCTGAATGCTCTTGAAAAGAGAATGGAAGGTGTTGAACTTGCTCCTGTTGAGGATCTGGCGAAAAGCTATCTGTGGAAAGGTGTGAAAAAGTATCTGCTTGAAGATTAAAGAGATGCTTTCGCGTCCTTCAAGCAAAAATATTTTACCAGAAGTAACAATGGCTTTTTTATAGAGTGATCTATTTTTAAATATCTGTATCAATGTACATATTCTTCTTAGGTTTTCTTCCTTAAAGTTCCAAGTTTTGTACACCTTGAAAAAGAATCTCTATCTTAAGAGTTGTCAGGATGTTCCAGACTATTTATGAGAGTGGAGTCATTTTGATAATATTCAAATAGTTCTCTTCCCCATGCAAGTGCACCTGGACTGTTGGCCATGAGAACTATATTTTCAAAGTTTCTGTCTTTTCTTGGCATGATTAGGAAAAACCCATCATCAATCAGTGCAAAGGCTGGAAAATTTATTTCTTTATTATATTGGAAGAATTTGATATGGTCGCTTTCAATCAATTCACTGAACTGTTCATACTGTTTTGTTCTTATTTTCTCTATTACTTCAGGAGTAGTGATGTATTCTACATCTATTTCTTTCTCCTTTATCAATTCCAAGGTAGTGGGATATAAAACAGTTGCAAATATAGCTACATATGTGGACCTTCGAAATCCTTCTTCAAACGCTTTGTTGATTTCAAACATTTCTGACAACGGTGTTTCAAACATAGTATAGGTCCCTATTTCACTGATTCTCTTAAGCAAATGAGGTGGGATCACATCGAGGTTATGCGTTCCCCAGTAATCATTTTGTTCATCGAAGAAATCCAGGATATTCAGCACAGGTTCAATTTTTTCTGCCAGCATGTTGCCAATTATGGTCAGTTCACAGATATCATCATCTTTTATTAGGAGCTGCTTCTCCTCCATAATCTTTATCTGTGGAAGCAGTGCTGTTCGCTTTGTATTCAGCGATGTCAGGAGTGTCTCCATGTCCTTGGGTCCGTCTTTAAGCAAAAGCAGCAGATTCTTTCTCTTCTCCGAGTTCACAAGCGTATCAATAAGGGAAATACTTATGGAATCACGTCCTTCACAAAGATTTCTTGTAACTAACATCTGGAAAAATTTAAATGAAAATTCTAACTATTTCAATTTAAATCTTTTGGATCTTACCAATAATAGTGTCTTTTATTTCACTAGTACTCCCAATGTACTTGTGCACTTTTGACTACTCCTATACTTTTGAAAAAACCTCTCAATTGTGGATTGTCTTTTCTCAGTTCATAGAACTCATAGTATGGTGTATCCGTATAGTATATGGAGACTATTCCGTAATCTTTATCCTGTTCTATATAGGCAATCTTGTCAAAACTATCCAGTTCTCCGAGAGGGTATTGTGCACCCGTACTGTCAATAAAGGTAAGACCTTTATCGCTTGTCTGGAAGGCATTTATTGCATGTCCCTTCGGAAGGTCATGAAACTCTACTGAAACATATGCGGCACGAATACCTGCTTTTTCAGCATTGTTATGCAACCTTTCTGCAAAATCCACACAATCAAAGCTAGTGTTCTGATACAGTATCCTGTCAGTATCATCTTCTTTCAGGAAAAGCATAAGCTCATCCCATGTGGGATCATGGGCGGATTCATTATCTATTAGTTTGACAGGTTCTCCGGATGCCTTATATGAAAGCACTTTGGGTTTCATACTGATGGAATAATTTTCATCGTATTCAATAGCAAATACGAAATTACTATACACAAATGTAACCAATATGACCATAAAAATGCCGATTATCATACGATACAGAGTACTGCGTTTTGTTAATCCATGCATTGTTTTTACCGCTACATTGAAATGTATGTTCGTGTATATATATCTTGCAATAAGCATTATTTTCAAAAGCTGACGAATCAGTTTATTTTTATTTTTGTCTGTAAATAATAACAGTTGCAAATGCAATATAAGCTCAAAGAAAAACCAATATTATTACCTCATCTTCTGTACCCTGTCTTCATATGAATGATGAATAGGGACTGCATCTACACAATATTGCGAATAACCTTTGCAAAAATATCATCTGACATTTCCTTATGTTTTTACTTCTTAAGCAGTTCCGTCCATTAGAAATAGCTAGTTGATTGTGGGATTTCCTGTTTCCAATGAAAAGTATAGAGGTGCCGTTAGACACCTTATGGCACCTCTTTACTTGTGAATCCGAGATACCCCCATATCTCTTTATGATCCACTCCTACTTTGTTTTTTATTCCCAACCCGCATCGGGTAATATGCCACGTTTCTTACTTAACCTAAACGTCGTTTAATTTGATGCATTAACTGAACTTGCTATGTTAATCTATGTTTCTTTTTGGGCTATTTTTTTAATAGCATGATAATTTAGATTATCCCAATATGATTATGTTTTGAACTATTCATAGCGATTGCTCAAAAAAGCAAAAAATTGTTTTGTAGAAATCGTAAATATACATAGTTACTTATGGTAACTTGGTGAGTGAAAATTTAAATTGTGCTCCGTATGCACCAGCCTTCAATTAAACTTATGTATTTGTTATTGTATCTATGGAATTGAAGATGCCTGAATATGTCACATTTTGCCGCAACGTGTTCATACCCGTGACCAATGTATGTAGGAATAACTGTGAATATTGTACTTTCAGACGTAGTCCTGATGACTCTGAAGCAAAATTAATGACCCTGGACGAGATACTTCCGATACTCAAAAGCGGTAAAGATGCAGGGTGTACCGAGGTTTTGTTTACTCTTGGAGAGTACGGTGAAGAATTTCCTGAATACAAACAATGGCTCTCGGATATGGGTTATGCTTCAACGGTGGAATATCTGGCAGAACTTTGCAAAAGTGCAATAGATATTGGCCTCCTTCCACATACAAATGCAGGTGTTCTGAACTACACGGAACTTGAGACCCTGAAACCGTTAAATGCAAGTATGGGGCTGATGCTTGAAACCACTGCCAATCTTGATGCACATGTTTCCAGCCCGGGCAAGGAACCTTCCGGCAGAATAAAGACGATAAGGTATGCAGGTGAATTAAAAATTCCCTTTACTACAGGATTGCTTATAGGTATCGGGGAAACACTGGACGACAGGATTAATTCATTGCAAATGATAGCTGAACTGCATGAAGAGCACGGTCACATTCAGGAAGTAATAATCCAGAACTTTACACCCAAGCCGGATACACCCATGGCGGATTGTCCCCCTCCGACAGATGAGGAAATGATGCAAACCGTGCTTATCGCCAGGGAAATACTTCCTGAAGACATTGCGATACAGGTTGCACCCAACCTTGTTGACCCTTACGTTCTTGTACAGTGCGGTGCCAAGGACCTTGGTGGCATATCTCCCGTCACCGTAGACTGGATCAATCCCGAAGCCTGCTGGCCCAGCATTGAACAGCTTCAGCAAATGGTAAGAGGTATCCCACTTAAAGAAAGGTTGCCAATATATCCTGAATATGTAAAGAAAGGATGGTATAGCGACCTGATAAAAGATCTGATTCTGTCCTTATCCGATGAAAAAGGTTACAGAAAAGTTTGAATTCATGTAGTTGCGTATGGAAAAACAGTTTTTACCGGACACATAATTTATCCACTGGAGAACGAAATGAAACCTACTATTACTGATGACATTATCGAGAATGCTCTTGCTGGAAAGACCACAAAAGAGGACGCTTTTTCCCTGCTTCAGGTCCATCCTTTTGAGTTATTCGGGCTTGCAGACAGGTTGCGATATGAGTCAGTGGGAGATACTGTTACGTATATCATCAACCGCAATATCAATTTTACCAATAAATGCATCGGAAATTGCGGATTCTGTGCTTTTAAGCACAACTCCGAAGGCTATGTTCTCAGTACCGAGCAGATACTTCAGAAAGTGAAAGAGGCTGACAGACTCGGTGCAACCGAAGTTTGTATACAGGGAGGCCTGTTGGCGGATGCTGACCTGAATTTCTATCTACATATAATTGAGTCAGTGAAAGAGGAATTTCCCCATATCAGTACCCATGCGTTCTCACCCATGGAAGTTTACCATGCTGCAAGACAGAGTGACGTTTCTGTTAACGAAGCGCTTACGGAGCTTAAAAGGGCGGGTCTTGGCTCCATGCCCGGAACCGCTGCGGAGATCCTTTCTGACAGGGTGAGGGAAATCATATGTTCCAAGAAATTAAAAACTGATGAATGGGTCGACGTAATAACGAAAGCACATCGTATAGGAATTCACACAACTGCAACAATGATGTACGGCCACATCGAAACCATTGAAGAAAGGATCGATCACATACTGCTTATCAGGGATATACAAAAGAATACAGGTGGATTCACAGAATTCGTGCCTCTGCCATTCATGCCTTACAACAACCATATTGGTGAGGAGATGCTAAGGAGTGGAAAATACATAACTTCTGGCACTGAAGACCTTCGGATGTATGCTCTTTCAAGAATAATACTTAATACTCACGTGAACAATATCCAGTCAAGCTGGGTGAAGCTCGGCAAAAAACTTTCCCAGGTAGCTCTTCACTGTGGTGCTAACGATCTGGGAGGAACGCTGATGGAAGAAAAGATATCCAGGTCAGCGGGTGCGACAAATGGAGAATTTATGTCCGCACAGGAGCTTGAATGGTTTATCCGTGCCTCAGGAAGGGAACCACGACAGAGAAATACTGTCTACAGCCAATTTTTAGATGCTGTGGATATGGAAAAAGTGAATATGGAAATTGCTTGAGGATACAGATTGCATCCTGATAATATGATTAAGAAATCTTACTGTGGATATACCGGGTCAGGATTAGCCCCTGATATACAGAAAACGACTGATGGAGAATGCAGATGAGAGCGGTTATTCCATATAAGAGACAACGTGCAAAATCCCGTCTCTCTCCTGCGCTGACACTTCAGGAGCGAGAACACTTTGTAGAGCTTATGCTCAGGGACGTTGTCGAAAGCCTCCAGGATGCCGGTATTAATAAGATAGATGTACTAACGACTCCAAGCAACGGAGTCCCTGACGATCTTGATGTCAATATCGTCTTCAGCGAACACGATCTAAATGAGGCTATTAATACATATCTTGATACTGTCAGTGAACCTACTCTCATCATAATGGCCGATTTGCCCCTTGTAACTTCCTGTCACATAAGGGAAATCATTGCAATCGAAAAAGATCTGGTCATAGTCCCTGGAAAGGGAGGAGGGACAAATGTTCTTTTCATCAGGAATCCTGACAAGTTCTATGTCAAATACTATGATTCCAGTTTCCTCAATCATTGCAGGATAGCAGATGAAATGAAGCAATCAATTCATGTCTACGATTCCTTCCTGCTCAGCACTGATATAGACGAACCTCCTGATCTGGTGGAAATCATGCTCCATGGACGTGGTTTGTCAAAGGTTTATATCGACAGGAAGTTTGGCATGGAGGAAAATGGAAAGGCAAGGGTTAGACTTAGTTTATGTAAGTGATACAAAAAACTTATTATCACTCCCATTGTATGGGTAATCCTGTGCGATTTCCGTTTTGTGACAGGGAATAAAGATATATCTTTTTAAAGATTATTTTCTAAAAAATTACGTTAATACAGGTGATATTGGTGACCATTAAAGTGAACAAGTTTAAATGCGGATACTGCGGTGCATGCGTAGGTGTGTGCCCTGCCGGTGCGCTTGAGTTGGTCGAAACTTGGATCGAAGTAGATGATAGCTGTACAAGTTGCGGGATTTGCGCAAAGGTCTGCCCGTTAGGAGCCATAGAGGTGGAAAAATGAAAGACTATTATGATGTAATAGTTGTCGGAGCAGGCCCTGCCGGATCGATAACAGCTAAAACAGCAGCAAAAAAAGGTCTGAGTACTCTTTTAATAGAGAAGAGGCAGGAGGTCGGAGACCCTGTCAGGTGTGCAGAAGGAGTAAGCAAGGTCTGGTTGAGGAAACATATCAATCCGGACAGCCGCTGGATATGCGCTGATGTAAAAGGTTCACGCATTTTCTCTCCTGATGGCACGATGATTGAGATGGCAGAGGAAGTAGCAGGTGGAGAAGTCGGCTATGTCCTTGAGCGTAAGCTGTTCGACAGGGCACTGGTGTATGAGAGTGCAAAAGCAGGTGCTGAAGTCTTTGTGAAGACAAGGGCAGCAGGGCTTATCATAGAAGATGACTACGTAAAAGGCGTCAGGATCATGCACCAGGGACAGGAACGTGAAGTCAGGTGTAAGATTGTGGTAGGTGCCGACGGGGTTGAGTCAAAGATAGGCCGATGGGCAGGTATAGATACAGCACTTAAACCCGTGGATATTGAGACCTGTGCCCAGTACCTTATGAGTGGAACGGGTATAGATCAGGATTACTGTTATTTCTATCTTGGTAATGAGGTGGCACCCGCAGGTTATGTCTGGATTTTCCCCAAGGGTCAGGATCTGGCAAATGTAGGAATAGGTATTCTGGGAAGCAAATCCGGGGAAAAGACTGCTGTTGAGTATCTGGATGATTTCGTAAAAGATAAGTTCCCGGATGCACAAATCCTTGAAATGGATGCCGGTGGAGTGCCTGTAAGGGGCACTATCGAAAAGACCACGGCTAACGGCCTGATGCTTGTAGGTGATGCTGCAAGACAATCTGATCCTGTCACCGGTGGAGGAATCATCAATGCCATGGAAGCAGGCAAGATTGCCGGTGAGGTGGCCTATGAAGCAATTTCTGCTGATGACGTCTCCGTTGAGAGGCTCAATGAATACGAGGAAAAATGGCGTTCAACAGTAGGACTTGAAATTGATAACAGTCTTATTGTTAAAAATGTATTCATCAAATTCACTGATAAGGATCTTAACAATCTGGCACATTCCCTGGAAGGAGTCAATTTCTCGACTATGAGCTTGATTGACCTTTTGTATGCCCTGTTCAAGGCCAACAAGAAACTTCTATGGGATTTGAGAGTTCTGTTCAAGAACGTTGTCAAATATGAACTTGATTTTGAACGCTGATAAAGTGATTTTGTAATCACTTTTTCCTGTTTTTTATTATTCCGCTCTTTTGATTAGCGCAAGCTTTTTTATTTGTATATGTCAAGATAATTTAAATGACTTCTAACGGAAAATAACATGGACAAAAAAAAGCTGTCAATTTCTGATCTTGAGAAGATGGAATATTATGATTTTATGAGCTATATGGGAGTTCCTTTTTTCCATATTGGCGGTCCCCGTTCAACAGAGGAACTTGCCGGGTTCTGCAGCATCGGAAAAAACAGCAAAGTCCTGATGGTGGGATGCGGAAGTGGATTCAGTGCCTGTCATCTTGCAAAGAAAACAGGCTGCTTTGTAGTCGGAGTGGATATTGCCCGTGTCTCTGTAGAAAAGGCACGTCAGAGGGCAATAAATGAAGACGTCGAAGAACTGACTTTGTTCATAACAGGTGATGCATACAAACTTCCCTTCAGGAAGGCTTCTTTTGATGTTGTGATAACAGAGTTTGTTTCCCAGTTTCTCGACAAGGATAAGGCTTTCAGTGAATTCATACGTGTTTTAAAGCCGGGTGGTTATGCAGGTATCAATGAGTTGTACATGGATGCTGTCATGGACCCTGACCTGAAAATAAAGATCAATGAGGCTGAAAACATTTTCACGGAAGTGACAGGCTTACCTTTCAGGATAAATACGCCTGAAGAATGGCAATCTTATTTTGAGCGTGCAGGTTTTACAGATGTGAACCTGCATAAACGCAGGCCATTTCAGAATGCAGGTGACAGTATTGCAACAATAAAAGCTATAGGTGGAGTTACAAATATCGCATTTATGATGTTGAACCTGCTAAAGTACATGCTTTTTAGCAAAAAGCTCAGAAAGCGTTTTTTGCAGCTTGATAAGGGGAAAAGGATACTTTTCAATAGAAAATCCACTCGACAGCATGTAGGTTACATACTTGGGACTGCAAGAAAGCCGCATTATATCTTAAATTTCACCGTTTCCAGAATTCCGGTGTCAGCATCACTATTACTGTAAATACTTCAAGCCTTCCAATCCACATATTCGCAATCAGTAATAGTTTCCCAAGGTCCGGGACTACATCAAAATTGGACAGAGGGCCTACGGCATTGAATCCCGGGCCTATGTTTCCCAGCGTGGCGATGGATGCAGTAATAGAACTTATCAGCTCCATTCCCATAAGAGAGAGTAGTGCGGTGGATACTGCAAATATCATTATGTAGATTACTACAAAGGATACAATTGCCTGCATGACATCCTCAGGCACTGCCTTGTTGTTGAATTTGATTGGTTTCACAGCTTTGGGATGAATGGATTTGAAAAGAGCATTCTGTGAGTACTTCAGGAGTAGCAGGAACCTGACAACCTTTATTCCTCCTGCTGTGGAGCCGGCGCATCCGCCAATGAACATCACTGCAAGCAATACGATCCTTGCGGAATCGGTCCACATGTTGAAGTCAGTAGTAGCATAACCGGTTGTCGTGGTAATCGAAACTACCTGGAACAGTGCATATCTGAAAGAAGTAAAGATGTTTTCACCCATATCGTTCCACAGGGAGAAAGTTAAGAGGCTGGTTGCAGCCAGAATTATGACTGTGTAAAATTTGAATTCATTGTCATTCACGAGACTGTAGCGATCTGTGTACAGGGTTCTGTAGTGGAGGGCGAAGTTTGCTCCTGCAATGAACATAAAAACAACTATTATTACTTCGATAAAAGGGTTATTGAATACTGCAATACCCTGTGAATAAGGAGAAAATCCGCCGGTAGACATTGTAGTGAATGTATGCGTTACTGCATCGTAGAGATCCATGCCTGCAATCATTAGCAAGACTGTCTGGATAATGGATATCACTACGTAGACCGTCCACAGAATTCTGGCTGTTCCTCTGATCCTTGGCTTGATCTTATCTTCTGTAGGTCCCGGGGTTTCGGCACGGAAAAGTTGTCTTCCGGCAACACCCAGTTTCGGAAGAATCGCAATGAAAAGCATAATAATACCCATTCCCCCGATCCACTGGGTCATACTACGCCAGAAAAGTATGCTTCTGGAATGACTTTCAATATCCTGAAGAATGGTCGCTCCGGTTGTCGTGAACCCGGACATCGATTCAAAAAGAGCATTTAAAGGACTTATGCCATCAAGCATGAAAGGGATAGACCCAAAAAGAGCAGCAGTAAACCATCCAAAGGCAACTATGGCAAATCCTTCTCTTATCTTCCAATCACCTTCAGCTCCATAGCGATGTGAGAGCAAAATACCCATAGCGCCTGTGATGGCGATAGCAACTGCAAATGGTAATAATGAATCGCCGTAATAATAAGCTACAAGGAGTGGAATGATCATTACAAGCCCGAGGAACCTGAGAAGATTTCCCAGCACATTTAGAATGATCTCATAATTCACGTAGGACGCTCCTGATGGGGAATTACTTGAACAGTTTTTCTACTTCAGTATTTGCAGACTTCAGGGCAAATACTACTACCCTGTCTTCTTCCTCTATGATGTAATCACCACGAGGGACAATGGTATTTCCTTTATGGACAACCATGCTGACAATGGCTCCTGAAGGGAATTTGACACTCTTAAGAGGTTTTCCCACAATTTTTGATTTCTTGGAAGCGGTATACTCGATGATTTCTGCTTTTTCACCTTCGATGGTTGCAACAGTTTCGATCCCCTGGCCCATAGTCAGTTTCAGGACTTCGTTAACTGTTGCCTGTCTGGGGCTTACTGCACTGTCCACGCCGACCATCTCGAAGAGGGAGACGTAATCCGAGCGATCAGCTCTGGCTATTACTTTTTTTCCTCCAAGCTGCTTTGCTATAAGTGCACAGAGTAAGTTTTTCTCGTCGCTGTTGGTAACTGCTATGACAACGTCCATCTCCCCGACACCTTCCTCTTTGAGAAGATTTATATCAGTGCCGTCACCGTTGAGCACAAGCACATTGGGAAGCTCATCTGCGATTTGGGATGAACGTTCCTTGTCAGCTTCGATAACCTTAAGATCAAACTCGCCTTTGGATACGAGTTTTGCAAGATAGAAACCTACGATTCCTCCTCCTATAATCATAACCTTACTGCGTCTGCCTACCTTTTCACCTAACATGTCGCGGACTTCTTTCATAGCAGCCGGTTTCCCAATAACGACAATATGGTCGTTTTCCTGTATTCTGTCCTTACCATGAGGAATGATGACTTCAGCATCCCTGAAAAGTGCACTTACTATGCAGCAATTGGCCATATTTAAATTCTGAAGCTCTTTCCCGACAAGTTCACTTTCTTGCGACACGGCAAATTCCATCATCTCTACTTTACCCTCGGCAAAATATTCTGCTCCGATGGCATAAGGAATTGCAAGTATCTCCGCAACTTCTGAGGCGAGTGTAAGTTCAGGGCATATCATTGTATCTATGCCGATCTGTGTGCGTTTTGCAACCGGTTTGTCAATATAATCCGGGTTACTTACCCTTGCGACGGTGTTTAAGCGATTCTTGTTCTTTGCGATGAGTTTTGCTGCCATGCAGGCAACAATGTTTGCCTCATCTGATCCGGTAACGGCTACAAGCAGGTCAGTGCCTTCAAGGGCCCTGCTGAGTATAGAAACATTGGCACCATTGCCTTGTATTACCTGAACATCAAGTTCATCGGCACGTTCACATGCTTCTTCACTTTGGTCGATGACAACGACATCATTTGCCTGGTGAAGTGCCTTTGCAATATGGTAACCGACTTCACCGGCTCCGATGATCACAATCTTCATGTTATTCCTTCATAAGACGTATATAGTTGATAGAGAACGAACACGCCATATATCCGGTATTGGTTTTTAAACCTTACTGTATATCTTAAAAAAGAAGTAAAAAAAGATTTTAGTATGTGGAAGAATTGGCTTTAATCAAAGGCTTCTTTGACTTTGTCGAATATACCTTTTCCACCTTTGCTGTGCTTTGCAGTTTCTCCTTCATTTGGCAGATTCAATTTCTTAAGTAGTTCTTTCTGCTCGTCCGTAAGTTTTGTGGGTGTTTTTACAATAACCCTTACAAGCTGGTCTCCCTGCCCACGTCCGTGCAGGTATGGCATTCCCTTGCCCTTCAGACGGAGTATAGAATGTGTCTGGGTACCGAGTTTAATGCTCATTTTGACCTTGCCGTGCAGGGTAGGCACCATCACATCAGCTCCAAGAGCTGCCTGTGAAAAGTTGACAGGTAACTCAAAGAGTATATCGTCACCTGCTCGCTCGAACAGCTTGTGAGGTTCAACATGAATGACTACATAGAGGTCGCCGGGAGGAGCACCAGGGCTACCATCTTCTCCCTCTCCGCTGATCTTCAGGCGCATTCCGTTATCCGCACCTTTTGGAGTCTTTACCGATATCTTACGTACCTTTTTCTGCTTGCCGGTACCTCTGCATGCCGGACACGGCTCTTCGATTTCCTCACCGGTTCCGTGGCATACATTGCAGGTTGTAGTCGACATAAAGCGTCCGAAAGGTGTGTCACGTGCATGTGTTACCTGTCCAGATCCATGGCAATTGGAACATGTCTTCGGACTTGTGCCTGGTTTCGCACCTGTTCCACCACACACATCACATCTCTCTGCTCTGGGAACATTGATAGTTGTTTCAGTCCCTTTCGCAGCCTGCTCCAGCGTAATGGTCATATCATATCGCAGGTCGGACCCTCTCACAGGTCCACGGCGCTGTTGTCTGCCGCCAAATCCTCCGAATCCACCAAACCCGCCGAATGCACCTCCGAAAATACCTCCAAGGATGTCTTCAAGATCTTCGAAACCTCTGAAATCAGCGCCTCTGAAAATATCTTCCTGGGTGTAGCGACTATCAATACCAGCATGACCGAAACGATCGTACTGTTCTCTTTTCTCGGTATCAGAAAGGACTGCATATGCTTCGGATATTTCCTTGAACTTTTCTTCCGCATCCGGCTCCTTGTTCTTGTCCGGATGATACTTCATTGCAAGTTTGCGGTATTCCTTTTTGATTTCAGCTTCTGTTGCATCTTTCGATACACCGAGTATTTCATAATAATCGCGTGTCGTGGTCATGTATGATTCCTGTGATTTTCCTCTGCTAAATAAAATATCAATGTAAGATACTGTCACAATTACAGTATCTTACTTGTAGTTTTCTTCAGCAGTACTTACTTCTCATCGTCGACTACTTCATAGTCAGCATCTACGATGGTCTCGTCATCGGAACCTTCTGAAGATGTTGCACCTTCTTCTGCAGAGGCAGCTGAAGCAGCCTCTTCCTGGGCTTTCTGGTACATTGCAGCAGATATATCGTACATTGCGGTCTGGAGTGCTTCTGTCTTGGATTTGATATCTTCGATATCATCGCCTTCCATAGCCTTTTTCAGGTCCTCTGTGGCACTTTGAACCTTTGATTTCTGCTCGTCAGTTGCAATGTCTCCTGCTTCCTGAAGGGTTTTCTCCGTAGCGTTTATGAGAGATTCAGCTGCATTTCTGACTTCTACATCTTCCTTGCGCTTTTTGTCTTCCTCCGCATGGAGTTCCGCATCCTTGACCATCTTGTCGATTTCCTCGTCGGTAAGTCCTCCTGGTTTCTGGATGGATATTGACTGCTCCTTACCGGTACCAAGGTCTTTTGCAGTAACATGAAGGATACCATTGGCATCTATGTCGAAGGTAACTTCAATCTGTGGTACGCCTCTTGGTGCAGGTGGAATACCATCAAGCATGAAGTTTCCAAGGGTCTTGTTGGCTGATGCAATGCCTCTTTCACCCTGCAATACATGGATTTCCACAGATGGTTGGCTGTCAGCCGCTGTTGAGAATATCTGGCTCTTCCTTGTGGGTATCGTCGTGTTCCTTTCGATGAGAGGTGTTGCAACCCCTCCAAGGGTCTCAATACCAAGAGTAAGTGGTGTTACATCGAGCAGAAGTACGTCGTGGACATCCCCGCTGAGAACTCCTGCCTGTACGGCAGCGCCGATAGCTACTGCTTCATCAGGGTTGATGTTCTTGTAAGGGTCTTTGCCTGTTGCCTTGCGGACAAGTTCTACTACTGCAGGTATCCTGGTGGAACCACCGATCAGCAATACCTTTTCAAGATCTCCCGGTTTGAGTTTTGCATCCTCAAGTGCACGGTTGACGGATACAAGTGTCTTGTCCAGCAGGTCACTGACCATTTTCTCGAATTGTGCCCTTGTAATATCCATGTCGATATGTTTGGGCTGTCCGTTAGAATCAGCAGTGATAAATGGCAGGTTCACGTTCGTGGATGTGGTGCTGGAGAGTTCGATCTTTGCTTTCTCTGCCGCATCCTTCAAACGCTGCATTGCAGCCTTGTCATTGGAAAGATCAATACCCTCTTCTTTCTTGAACTCATTTACTATATGGTCCACGATCCTCTGGTCGAAATCATCTCCACCAAGGTGGGTATCACCGCTTGTAGAAAGAACTTCGAATACACCTTCTCCGAGTTCCAGGACGGATACATCAAATGTACCTCCTCCAAGGTCATACACCATGATCTTGTGATCGCCTGCTTCCTTGTCAATTCCGTATGCAAGAGATGCTGCTGTTGGTTCGTTGATGATTCTTCTTACGTTGAAACCTGCAATTGAACCTGCATCCTTTGTTGCCTGTCTCTGTGAGTCATCGAAGTATGCAGGAACTGTGATAACTGCCTCGGTAATGGTCTCACCAAGATATGCTTCAGCATCGTCCTTTAGCTTGCGCAGGATCATTGCTGATACTTCTTGTGGAGTGTAATCCTTTCCATTAAGGCTTACTTTGTAATCGCCTTCGCCAATGTGTCTTTTAATTGAACTTACACTGTTGTCCGGATTTGTAATGAGCTGCCTTTTGGCAACCTGTCCTACGAGTTTTTCTCCCTTTTTGGAAAATGCAACAACTGAAGGTGTTGTCCTTCCTCCTTCGGCATTCGGGATTATAGTAGGCTCCCCACCTTCGATAACTGCCATGCATGAATTTGTCGTTCCAAGGTCAATTCCCAAAATCTTTCCCATAGTCTTTACCTCTTCATTAATTGATATGTACTAATATGTTCTTCTTTTATTTGACAGCACTCTTGCATTGAAGAGTTCTTTCTTTAGTCATTATCGGGCTTTTTCGCGACTGCAACCATTGCCGGTCTTATCACTTTTGTGTGCAGATAGTAACCGGGTTTGCAAACATCAACGACAGTGCCTTCTTCTTGCTCGGTGTGTTCAACATGCATTATTGCATCATGCAGGTTAGGATCAAATTCCATCCCCTTACATTCGATCCTTTGGAGTCCTTCTTTCTCAAGGATCGAGGTGAACTGCTTGAAAACCATATCCACACCTTTTACTACAGATTCAACATCGTCGGTCTGTTTTGCAGATTCTATTGCCCGCTCAAAGTTGTCATAAACTTCAAGTAATTCTGTGATTATCTGTTCAACTGCGAACTTGCGGTATTCTTCCTTTTCGCGAATACTTCTTTTCCTGAAATTATCAAATTCTGCAGTGAGTCGTATCAGTTTTTCCCTAAGTTGTGAAGCCTCATCTTCTTGAGAACTTTCACCGCCTTTTGTGGAATCAGCTGTTTCCGAACTTAGATCACCACTATTATCAGGTCCTTTCTCCATCTCAATGTCTCCAGAGCTTAACGTATGATTGAGTGTATCGAACTAATCATTGTTTGAAGTTCTATAAATACTTTCCGCATCTTAGGAAGGTTTTTGCAAAAAATGCGATTAAAGAGAAAATTATCGATATTATTGATTCTATCAATATACGAAACAATACTAATAAGCAGACTGGAGCTTATGCTGTAAAGTGCGGATTATGAGCATACTTGCAACCATGCAGACAGCAAGGGCTGATATGATTTGTTCCCATCCAAGTACGCTGATGCCACCTTCCATGGCATACTTGATACCTGTAAAAAAAGCAGTTGCTGAAAAGGTTGCAACAAAAGAAGCTACTGCTCCTCCTATCATGGATCCCAGATAATCTGCACCACGATTTTCAAAATAGACTGATCCTGCAATGAAGATTACTGCGAATATTAGCAATATAGCAGGCAAAGGAACAGACGGTGATCCGGTGGATGCCAGTCTCATGATACCCATTGCCACACCAATCATGAAAATTGCAAGTGTGGTGGATACTGCAAGTGCCTGTACAAATGGATTGTCAGCATTGAATTCCATATTCATCCCAGTTTTCTAATTCACTTGATAGTATATATTTATTTTTAATTTATATGTTGCAGCTATATATTTAATAGTGTATTTTGTATTGGTCTGGTGATGGAATTAGAGAATAATTCTGATTTCAAAGCAGTTTCCCTTGCTTAGAAGATATATGTAATATTTTTTAATTGAATATCTCATAATTGATTATAGTAACAGCAAGTGATATATCAAATAATGAACTTGCATTCCAGCATGAAAATTCTTCTTGCAGAGTATGCTTTCGGAGCAGGACTTGAGGGAACTCTTATGCTGGAAGGTGCAGCTATGCTCAACACACTTGTTGAAAGCTTTTCCAGGCTGGGTCATAAGGTATCGTATCTGTCTTCCGGACCAAAGCTTAAAACAGGAAAAGCAATTGACTCTTGCATTGAAGATTTTGAAATCGTTCTTGAAAAAGAAGCTGCTCGGTGTGATGCAGGTCTTGTAATAGGACCTGATGAAATGCTTGCGGATTTTTCGGAGATAATTGAGGATAATACGACGAACCTTGGCTGCTCGCCACAGTCCGTCAGGGAGTGTGCCGATAAACTGGAGTGCACCCGAACGCTGCAATCAAGTTCAATAAATGTGCCCCGTATGATAACCGGGGAATATGAAGGTCTATGTATTATTAAACCCAGGTTCGGATGTGCATCCGAAGGAGTGAGGTTATCTTCCTGTAATGATGTTGAAGAAGAGTGTTTTGCAAGTGAATTCATCAAAGGTGAGCATCTGAGTGTAAGCCTTATAAGTGGGAAGAAGATACTTCCTTTGAGTGTGAATAAACAATTCATTGAAATTGATACTATTAAACCGGATTCACAGGTAAGCTATCATGGGAACATGGTACCTTACAGGACGGATTATGAAAACGAACTATTTGCTGTTGCAGCCGATACTGCAAGAGCATTGAATTGTAACGGTTTCATTGGAATCGATATAGTTCGTGGTGAAGAGAATTATGTGGTGGATGTGAACCCACGACCGACGACTGCTATTTTCGGGCTTTCCAGGACAATGAAGGCCGAGATCGGACAACTTCTCCTACAGAATATTTCCGGTGAACTTCCGGAAGCTGTTGACCTTGAAGGAGAATTCTCATTCACAAAAAATGACTTTGAGGACATTGTATGAAAATAATTGGAATTGATATCGGCGGTGCAAACACAAAGCTTGCTTCTGCTGATGGTGAAATAATTGAATTACATTATATACCTTTGTGGAAGGATACTAGGCTTCCGGTAGCTTTGGAGGAGATAGCTGAAGAACACAAACCTGACGGGGTGAGTGTTGTGATGACCGGTGAACTTGCAGACTGCTTTGAAGACAAGGAAGCGGGTATAAGTTTTATAATGGAATCGGTGGACAATGCCTTTGATTGTGATATCAGGTATGTAGACAGTGAAGGACAGTTCCACAATGGGTCGGAAGACCTGCGTAAGCTTGCCGCAGCCAACTGGGCTGCATCTGCTAATCTTATTGGTACGGAAATCGGCGATTGTATCTTTGTGGATATGGGTAGTACAACCAGTGATATAATTCCTATTAGGAACGGGAAACATGTAGCCGGCATTTCTGACTTTTCGCGGCTGGTTCGCAGTGAGCTTGTGTACTCAGGTGTGCTGAGAACAAATCTTGCATACCTGCTTGAAAGTCTTGATATGACTGCCGGTGAATGTCGCGTATCCTCAGAACTTTTTGCAACCACTGCTGATGCCTACCTTGTACTGGAAGATATTGAAGAGGAAATATACACCTGTGAAACTGCCGATGGTGCAGGTAAAAGCAAGATTGATGCCATGCGAAGGCTGGCAAGGGTTGTGTGTGCCGACCTCACGGAAGTTTCCCATGACGATATATACCACATCGCAGAGCAGGTACGGGACAAACAGATCAGTGTGCTGGCAGACGCTATTTCACAGGTTGCAGAGCGGAATAAACTTGACAGGATAGTATCAGCAGGCATAGGTGAGTTCCTTATCAGGGAAGCTGCAAAGAGGCTTGGCTTTGAATGTATCTCTGTTGCCCAAAAGTGGGGTTATGATATCTCGAAGGTTTTCCCTGCCTATGCGGCTGCAAGGATGTTTGAGGCAGATATTTTAAAAGAAAGACTGGCATAGGTTTAACAGGGAATATATGATGAAAAGGGTGGTTGTAAAATTAGGTGGAAGCCTGATGGAAGATGCAGCGGCAGTTGTCAGGTCGCTGTCAGAGAACTTTGGAGTAACTAAAGCTCAGGATGCTTTCTCAATACTTATTGTTCCAGGAGGCGGATCGTTTGCGAATGAAGTCCGTTCAGCCAGTGAAAAATATGAAATCGGAGATGATGCTGCCCACTGGATGGCAATCCTTGCCATGGAACAATACGCTTACTATGTGCTGGACAAAACTGGGATCGGTTCTACGGATTCTATCGAGAAATTACCCGTTGGAGTTACGATGCTACTCCCTTACAGGATGCTTAGGGAAACAGACAAGCTTCCTCACTCATGGGATGTTACATCAGATACTATAGCCGCGTGGATAGCCAGAAAGCTTGATGCCAGATTCATTAAGGTTACGGATGTAGATGGGGTGTATGCGGAGGATGTGGTGCAGACATGGATGACAGTGGATGAAGTGCTTAATATGGGACCTACTTGCATGGATGCTACACTACCTCTGTTTTTGAAGAAATACCGGATGGACTGTGTCATAGTTAATGGCAAACATCCTGAAAGGGTTGTTGATGCTGTTATCGAGAAAGATGTAGTGGGAACTCACATCAAGGGGAATATTTAAATTACATACTGCGTATGTACTCAAATCATCGACATGCTGAATTTTTCAGTATTATATTGATCAGACATCACGCTTAAAGGAGAATTTAGATGGCAAATAAAGTCGAAAAGTGTACCGCATGCGGCAAAAGGTTAGTAGAGTCCGGATTTGTGCGCTTCCCATGCCCAAGTTGTGGCAGAGAACTTGGAAGGTGCGTAAGCTGCAGACAGCAGAGTAATCCATATACCTGCCCGAAATGTGGCTTCGTGGGACCCTGAGGTGAATCGGATGGGAGAAGTAGCAGCAACAATCAAAGTAATGCCAGTAGATGTGGATACCGACCTTGCAGATCTTAAGGAAAGGCTTATTGCAGCCTTGCCTGAGGGTGCAACTTTCGGAACATCCAAGGAAGAACCAATTGCTTTTGGCCTGAAGGCACTCATGATGGTTATCTTAGTAGGTGACATCGAAGGCGGTACCGAAAAGGTCGAGGAAGCCTTTGCAGCAGTCGAAGGCGTCGAAAGTGTAATGGTAACAGAAGTCGGAAGACCTGTATAACCGTTATCTTTTTTCTTTTTGTATTCTTTTCTTTTTAATTTTATTTTTGGGCTCGTAGATCAGGGGGAGATCGTTACGTTCGCAACGTAAAGGCCGCGGGTTCAAATCCCGCCGAGTCCACTGGCAAGATATGAAAAATCCCGTTTGATTATTTTCACTATCTATTATATGCTCACTTAAAGAAATAACAAAAACGTCTATGCGGGCATATTTGGATATGAGGAAAACTCTGTGACTTCACTTTTGCATTTTTCTTCTTCATCGTTCGGATTCAATGAACCATATATTTTACTAATACCTTCCATTATTCTGAAACCACATGCTGTTATCATGTAATCTCCTCTTTCATGCCTTTGCATTATAAGCCCTGAATCTGAGAGTTTCTGCAGATGGAACAGAAGATTTCCTCCTCGGAGTCCGGTAAGTTCGGAAAGTGAGGAAAATGTCTTTGTTTCCGAATATACTGCCCTGAGGATTTCCATACGTGTTCGATGGCAAACAGGCTCAAGTATGTCATCAACAATGGTCTGTATCGGTAGTGAGCCCATGTCCTTTCCATGTTTTTGATTCTCATCGTATATGTTCATTGAATGCATCAGGTTTACCTGTTTGGAGAAGAGGTCCGTTAGTTCCGAATAACAAGTACTGCACTTTTTATACGGGAGTATATTTTTAACCTCTTCCAGCTTTTTCCGATTGGCTGCAATAGATTTTTCGGAAACCGTATTCTGCCTGATCATTTTCGTATTACTTTCTAACAGGCTGGTAAAGTCAGAAGCGCATTCTTCTCTTCTTTCGCATTTGCGGACCATGTTCTTTGAGAGACCTGTTCTTATTTCTTCTGAAAGGTGGTTTGCGATAGTGTTGTTATAATCATTTTTCAGATGTTGCAGGACGGTATCCATATGCTGCTGGTTTGCCTGTTCTATAAATGATTTCATGTCATTATGAATATCAAACAGTTTTGATTTTATTTCCGAGAATTCGGATTCAAAGTCTTGTGTTTCTTCCATGTTCTTAAATATGACATCCTCTCTGAAAAGGTTTCTGGATGGTACTTGAAAGTTATTCTTGTATACTCATATGTTTCGTATACTACAATAACTCTGAAGTATGTGCTAAAAACTATGTAGTTACTTCTAAATGCTCCTTTCCTTGAAAAAGCGATCAATGCAGGCTATAAGAGGTAAAAGAAGAGTTTGATATTAGTGCAGGATACGATATACATAGTCTGATCATCACAGGTCTTGGAAACGCAACATTTCTATCAAAACTCTGGAAAAGCAGGTAGATGTACATTGTTCAAAAACCAGATTTCTCGTCCATTATCAGTAAAATGCATTCATGTTGGTGTTTCTTCATTTGTCTGAAGAAAAAATCTTAAGACTGTAATACTGAATATCCGGTATCTGAATCCATTTTCTTCTCTTTTTTTACCCGGTTATTTTATATGATACAGACCTAAATTACTCATTAAAAGGATATAAATTGCGCAAACGGTTGAACTATGGAATTAACGTTGCTTACTGATATTGGGATTATTTTTGGTCTGTCTATCATCATACTTCTGGTATTCCACCGCCTGAGGCTTTCTCCTGTGCTGGGATTCCTTGTTACAGGTATACTTGCGGGACCTCACGGGCTTGGTATCATAACAGGAATAGAAGAAGTTGAAGCTCTTGCGGAAATAGGAATAATCTTCCTGCTTTTCACGATCGGTATCGAGATGTCTATTAAGGATCTATGGGACATTAAAAGAGCAGTACTCTTGGGCGGAGGGTTGCAGGTAGTCATTACCACTGCACTTGTTTACTACATATGCAGGTATCTGGAGCTTAGTCCTGGTACATCTCTTTTCATGGGCTTTCTTGTCTCGCTGAGCAGTACTGCCATCGTACTTAAGCTGCTGCAGGAGAAGGGAGAAATGTATACACCCTACGGAAAGACCTCTCTTGGAATTCTGATCTTTCAGGATATTATTATCGTACCTATGATACTCCTGACACCCATACTTGCAGGAGTGCCGGGTGATTCCGAAGGTGGCGCGGCTGCATTCCTTCTGAAAGGTCTGGGAATCATCGTACTTGTAGTTATAAGTGCACGATGGATCATGCCTGCGTTGTTGTTCCAGATAGTAAAGACTAGGAACAAAGAGTTATTCCTTGTCAGCATCATTTTCATAGCCCTTGCAACGGCATGGCTTACTTCCAATGCAGGTCTTTCATTGGCACTCGGGGCTTTCCTTGCAGGTCTCATAATTTCCGAGTCTGAGTATAGTCATCAGGCAATCGGTAACATAATGCCTTTTAAGGACATTTTTATGAGTTTCTTCTTTGTGTCAATTGGGATGCTGCTGGATATCAATTTCTTTACTTCCAACTTTGCACTGCTTTTTGCTTTGGCAGGTTTTGTGACTATCTTAAAATCACTGACAGTAGGTGCTGTTACTTTCTTGCTTGGTTATCCGTTCAGAACATCACTAATTACAGGTATGGGACTTTCCCAGGTAGGAGAGTTCTCTTTCGTACTTGCGGGCTTCGGAATTGGCGTTGGATTGATTAACGGAGAACTCTACCAGATATTCCTGGCAGTTTCCATACTTACCATGGCAGCTACTCCGTTTGTGATAACATCGTCGCATAATGTGGCTGACAATATACTGAAAAGAACCTCTAACAGAATATTGGTCAATGGTATTTACTCAAAGAGCCTGACGCAGGTACCGGAGGAAGAAGAGAAAATATCCGACCATATGATTGTTATTGGATATGGGTTCAACGGCAAGACCGTATCGAATGCCGCAAGGACCGCAGGGATTCCCTATATGGTCATAGAGACTAACCCTGAGACTGTGCGCCGTGAAAAGAAACGTGGTGAAAAGATACTTTACGGGGATGCGACCCATGAGGTGGTGCTGGAATCCGCAAACATAAGTTCCGCCCGTATACTTGTAGTAGGTATATCGGATTATATTGCAACGAGGAAGATTGTTGAAGTTGCAAAACGAATAAACCCTGACATCTACATCCTTGCAAGGACACGTTACCTCAAAGAGATGAAAGAGTTGCAGAAGATGGGTGCCGATGAAGTGATACCTGAGGAATATGAAACCTCAGTGGAGATATTTGTACGCCTGCTTAAGAAGTATCTTGTTCCTGAAGATGAGATCGACAGGTTCACCCGGGAACTGCGTGCTAATGGCTATTGCATGCTGCGAAAATCCTCCCTGGAGGTTAAGGAAAGCAGCTTCAATCTTGAAAACGAACTTCCTGGAGTCGAGTTTTTTTCCTGCAGACTGGAGGACGGCTGTAGTGTTCATGGTAACACTCTCAAGGACCTGGATCTGAGAAACCGGTTTGGAGTAACTTTGCTTGCAATACGCAGAGGAGAGGAAATAATTCCAAATCCTACTGCTGATACGCAACTGCTTTCAAACGACATGTGCATATTACTCGGGAAACCGGATAAGTTACACAAGTTAAGGAAATTTTTCGAGGGTTCTGCAGAAGCAATGACTACTGATGATCATTGTGAGTAAGTTAACTTCCTTTTGGAACTTTGCCCCGTGGGAGAAAAAATCACATTATATACTTACGATTTGATTATATTTTGAGCAAAATGAAGTTCGATCGAATACCAATTGGCAAATTCTCCCTCATGACGCAACTTACACAGAAGGCTCTGCGTTTCTATGATAGAAAAGGCCTTCTTGTGCCTGCAGCAAAAGACACATTTACGGGTTATCGATGCTATACCTATCCTCAGATTGAAAGAGGGGTCAAGATCCGTACTCTTTCATGGATGGGGTTCAGGCTTGATGAGATCGCAACCCTGTTGAATGCTGAAGATTGTGGAGACCGGGAGCTCATAGGGGAGATGATGCAAAACAGATCTGCACAGAACGAGCAAGAGATCCGGAGGCTTGCAAAGATACAGCAGATATTGCTCAAACAAACAGATACACTGGAGTTGTTTAGTATGTCAGTATCAGAACCTACAATAAAGGAAGTACCGGAAATGAGAGTAATCAGCAAGCGTGAGCTTGGAAGCTATGAAGTGACCATCGGAAAGCTAATTGGGGAACTGTTCGCTTTCGTAGAGGACTCGAATAATCCAAGGAATAACATCAAATTGACTGGCCCCTGTATGTTCATCTGCCATGATGAAGAATATATGGAAACAGGTGCGGATATAGAGGTGGCTATTCCTGTTTCGGGAAATGTGTGCGTAGATGATTTCTCCGTCAACGTGGAAACACTGCCTGCTATCAAGGCAGTCAGCGCTATTCACAGGGGACCATACCATGAAGTTGGCACTGCCTACACATACCTTTTCGAATATATGGATGAGCAGGGTATGGAACTTGCAGGCCCTTCCAGGGCTCTTTATCTGAACAATCCTGACGATGTGCCCGAGGATGAACTGATGAGTGAGATACAGTTGCCTGTAAATCTAAAAGAATAAATGTGAATAATTTGGAAGAAGATTAATTTCTTCCTGTTTAATTTTTGAAAGAAATTTAATATTTTCTATCCGTCTGATGTCTATCTTCTTTTACAAAACATATTTGGAAACTGTTTGCAGATTTCCAGTCTGATTTCATATTGTTAACCGTGCGAATTATATATTGTGTGATTAAAGTACTTTCGCAAATTAAATTTTAAGTTATATTATTGAATTCTTGTAGGATGGGAGATTTTACACATGACTAAGCCACTTCTTGATGTTATATTTCGTTCTGATAAAAGGAAGAACACACTTCTGTTTTTGAAAGAAGGCCCGGAGGAAATGAGATTGATACTCAGGCATCTGAATACAACGAGGCAGGCTTTACTCCCTCAGATAAGAGTATTAGAAGATCATTCTCTTGTTACTGGTTCCAATGACATCTATAAATTGACACCAATTGGGGAGCTGGTTGTTGATGCTATGGTTCCTTTATTAGATACTATGAGTGTTCTCGATAATGATATTGATTACTGGGGAACCCATAAACTTGATTTTATCCCGGATCACCTTTTGGCAAAAATGGATCTGCTTGATAATTTCAGAACAGTAAAACCTCCTCTTAGTGAAATGTTTGAACTCAACAAAGAGTTTCTGGAACATTCAAAAAGATCCGAATCCATTTATAAAGTAACTACGTATTTTCATCCCGATTTTCCCGCTTTATTCTCGGAACTGACAGACAACGATATAAATGTACATTTAATAATTACTGAGGAAGCTTTCGATAAACTACGAACTGATAGATATGAGCATTATCAAAAACTGGTTGAGAACGACCTGATTAAATTGTTTGTGTATCCCAAGAAAATAGACTTTCTAATGTATACCTATAATGATCATTGTATCCTCATGCACTTGCTTAAAATCAGTGGGGAAAGCGATCCAACTCATATCATATGCCATAGCCCTGATGCAGTTAAATGGGGAAAAGAATTATTTGAATATTTTTTGAAGGACTCAATACCAGTCGCAGGGCAGTGAATACGTTATGGCTGATATTTTCTACAGCCGATTCACATATCCAAACAAAGGTTCAGAACAAAAGTATCAACTATGTTGAAAAAATGGCAAGGCCTCATCATTACAATCAAATCTGGAGGCCTCTGAACATCAGTTCTTTATTTGTTTAATCTCATTTCCGGCTCTTCATATTTCCAGATGTGCCAATCTTCCACTAACTTGTCTTCTGGCAGTTCTTTCATAAAGCTGGGCAAAATACCGATAGTATCACGGATATCTTTTATAGTTTCTTCATATGCTCCCATAAGATAACCCCGATGTAATATTCTCTTTAAGTTTTATAAGTCTGATGGTAAAAGTAAAATTAGTTATTAAGAGAGACCTAAAAGCAGGATCAGCTAAAATAGTTCAGGTAAGGACAGAGAAGGATGAATAAGGAAAAGAAATTCAAGTTGCTATGTCCGCATCATTTCTAATCGTTTCCATGATTTTGACAACGACACCTTTAGGGACTTTGAGTTCCATGTCAACTGTCACGCTTTCGCTTCCATATAGGGGATAAGTAGTTTCAATTATGGCTTTTTGGTTGCTTTCAGTGACAACTATGTCTATCTTCTCCAGCTCTTCTTTTCCACCAACATATGCTTTCTTTTGTACCGTAATTTCTACGGTACTACCATCCCAGCTATTGATCCTGACAGGTCCGTTTGTGTTCAGGACGTATACGACAGTTCCGGGACTGGCGTTAAAGCTACTTGTGCTTTCTTCGGTTTCAACAGAGTCCTTCGTGATACATCCTGAAAATATGATGTAGAGCAGGAAGAAAAACAGGAGTAGCGCTTTGTAGTGTCGCTTCAGCATTGTATTAACCCAAATCCTATTATTCTAGTTAGTTATGGGTCTGCAGATTGTTAAATGTGTATGTTATTAACTTCAAAGAAAAATCATAAATTTTAAACAAAAAACCAGTATGCAGGGATATGATACTTGACTGAAACCCTGGAGTGGAAGTGATCAGGGGATCACTACATATTGCAATGAAAGTGATCGCATTGATCTGGACCTGAAGTAAAAAAGGTTGATGAATAACAAAACAAGCTCTTCAATAGCCTGCTCCTGCTATATTTATCTTCTTTTTTATTCATTTCCAATGAGGCTTCTCAGCCTGTAATATCTTTGCACAATTTTCTGTAACATAGGTCTATCAGGTCCGGGCTGGCTTTCATCTCAATTACGTTGAAATCAAAGAGTTTTGCGAACTCTTCTACCATTGAGTCAAAATTCTTCTCATAGTGCAGGCCAGTATCAAGCCTTGCAACATTCTTGTAGCCTGCATAATCGAAAACGAACTTTGAGAGTTCTATATCGTCAGGATCGGGTGTCATTCCTGCTGAGACAACCATCTCCCTCCAATGGGCAGCCCACATGGGTGTCATGAAAAATGTCCCGACACCTTTAGAACCCGTTAGTCTTTCGAGGTATGCAGCCCTGCCTCCCAGTACTGCTCCGATACAGTCATCTACTACTTCTCCGTTGTCCTCTTTCAGGATATGCACTTCGCATGGGCTGGACCGGAAGTCCTCTTCAACCTTTCCAAGCACATTGCCGCATAAACCATAGAACAGGAGAATACCATCAGAGTACTGTGAAATTTCTTCCGTTTTATTGTAAACCGTTTCTTTCAGGTTGTCAGGATCGGCATGAAGGGCAAGTTCAAGCATGAAGACAATTATGGTAAAACTATCATCATTCTCTTCGAACTTTTGAGAAATGGCCTGGAACGGGACTATTTCATGGCTGCATCCGGCAACATCAAGTTTCTCGACAAGTCCCGAACAATCCTCGTTATCCACAACGATAACCCTTTCAATTGCAGGATCATCTTCTATAATATGAACGATCTCGTCCTCAAACATCCTGCAGGCAATAAATCCCAGTACTGGCATTTTTTAGCTCCTATTTTTTAAAAAGAAATTGAAAACTGAAGATATTATAAGCTAACGCTGCAAAGCAGAGAAAAAATTATGTGAAGTTGATACATGTTTTCCAGAAGCTTAAATATAATCCTGCATCTATAGCATAGTGAACATGTCTTATAATTTCAAGTAGAAAAATGAGCTATACATTTCTTGCACTGGCAATCTTTTTCGAGATATGCGGAACCACATGTATGAAATTATCTGAAGGTTTTTCAAAGATAGTTCCATCGGTGCTGATATTCGTGTTCT
The DNA here is from genome assembly GCF_045291185.1 of Methanolobus sp. ZRKC2. Lineage (NCBI taxonomy): Archaea > Methanobacteriati > Methanobacteriota > Methanomicrobia > Methanosarcinales > Methanosarcinaceae > Methanolobus > Methanolobus sp. ZRKC2. The sequence continues at coordinate 2,711,182 of NZ_CP146980.1, forward strand.
ATGGCATCAGTTTTGTAGCATTTACCATTGCTTTGAAAAAGCTGGAAGTGAGTGTTGCCTATGCTATATGGGCAGGACTTGGAGTCGCACTAATCTCAACAATAGGGATTACAGTGTTCAATGAGCCGATCACTTCGCTGAAAGTGCTGTCCCTCATTTTTATAATTATTGGGGTCGTAGGTTTGAACATAGCAGGCAATATTAACTGATATTCTTTTTCAGGACATAAGCTTAATTATGAGAAAAATCAGAACTTACATACATGGATGAAGACGTGAAAGTTGTTCTGTACATGCTTTTGGTACTATTCCTGGGTATAGTCCTTGCCGGGATACTCCTGATTCTCATCTACTAATTTTGACTAAAAACAGAAGTAGATTCATTAAACTTTGAACATATCCTTTTTGAACATACCGTATTCGTCAAAACCCCGGAGCATCAATATGAGTATGCCCAGTACCACGTTCATGACTGTCGTAACATAGATGGCTATCATAATGGCAATCTGGTATTCGACTGCAACTAGCGGGCTGGAACCTCCGAGAATCTGACCTGTCATCATGCCTGGCAGGAAAACTATGCCTATAGTCGCCATGTTTGCGAGTGTTGGCTTGAGCGCGTTTCTGATACTCTTCCTTATGTATGGCAGGAGAGCTTCATGTTTTTCGGCGCCAAGGGATAATTTTGAAAGGTACCTGTTCTCGTTTCTCTGTATCTGGTCACAGAAATCATTGATACCCACAATATTGGCCCTCAGGGAATTGCCAAGCACCATGCCGCCTATAGGTATAAAATATCTTGCATCAAAGACGTTTTCCAGGTCTAAAATTAAACTGTTGAAGTACAACAGTATCCCTAGGTTAGTTATCAGGAATGAGACTGCAAGTGGTGTGATCAATGACTGAAGCTTTAGTTCGGCATTCTTCAGGACAGAGTGTGAAGCAGCGATCACCATTACTATCACCCAGGTGAGGTTCAGGATTGCACTGTTCAGCTCAAAGACAAATGTCAGGAAGAAACCTACCAGAGCTAGCTGTACTGTCATCCTGAAGGCACTTTCCAGCGTTGGGCCTGCCAGTTGCAGTCTAAGGTAATAGCTTATAAATATGGGGATGAGCAGGAGCATGAAACAGAACAATAGCCCCATTACGGAAATATCAATGGCTGACATATTCAGTCCTCTCCTTTACAGATAACTCTTGAGAATTCGATCACCGTTACGCCTTCACGTTCCCACTCCCTGTCATGGGATATAGCAAGGACCGTCCATTCACTATGTGACAGGAAAAAGTCAACTATCTTTTCCTTTAAGGCCGCATCAAGGTCAGATGTTATCTCATCAAGTAAGAAGATGTCCTTTTTTGTCATCAGGGAAATGATAATTGCAATGCGTTGTTTTTCTCCTCCTGAAAGATTTTCGAACTTCTTGGTGAGAATATCTTCCTTGAGTGAAAATTCCGAAAGCAGAGCGTTCAGATCACTTCGGTTGAATTTATCCTTGTTGGCACTATAGGAAAAGACCTCTTCAAACAACTCCATCACAGGACCTTCTCCTATATCGCTGTCCTGTGAAATGTGGGCAACTCTTTTTCGTATGTCCCAGACAAGAGCAGAATCAACTTTCCTCCCTTCAAAGTAGATATCTCCTGAACTGTGTTCAGTAAAACCCAGAATTAGCCTGAAGATTGTAGTCTTACCAATGCCTGATCTGCCCTTGATGAGCACTTTTTCACCTTTGTTTACAGATAAGGCAAGGTCAGAAAAAATAAGCTTGTCTTTAGATTCCTCTTTGACAGAGACATTCTCCATTCTGATGATTTCCATCCGTTTTCCTACCCTCTATTATCTTTTTCCGGCTAGAATAGTAAACAACCTACAAAGTAATGAACATTACCTTTATTTTGAATAATTACACCATATTATAGAGGTATATACAATATAGAACTCATCTTTATATATCACAAGATCATTCTATATATTGGGTTGGTCCTATACGAATTAAACTTACAACTCTGCCCCAATTCTAACTGCATACCAACCCAAGATTTTTTAAGAATAGATCATATTGTTTCCTGGAGATTAGACCATGGATACATTAATACCTGAGGGACAGGAAGCACCGGAATTCTGCCTTTTTGACCATAATGAAAAAGAGCAGTGTCTGAAAGATTACAGGGACAAATGGATTGTTCTTTATTTTTATCCCCGGGACAATACTTCGGGATGCACAAGGGAAGCACAGGATTTCACAGCACTAAAAGAAGAGTTTGAGTCCGAAGGTGCAGTAATACTGGGAGTGAGTAAAGACAGTGTGGAATCACATCGTAAGTTCATCGAAAAGAAGGATCTTGGAATCACTCTGCTCTCAGATGAGAGTATCGATATACATCAGCTCTATGGTGTATGGAGAATGAAAATGAATTATGGCAAGGAATATATGGGGACTGTAAGGAGCACTTATCTGATCGATCCGGAAGGAAAGGTCACCGCAACATGGGACAAAGTCAGAACTAAAGGGCATGCGCAGAAAGTACTTGACTCATTAAAGGTCCTAAAAGCGTCAAAAAGGTAGCAAGTGTGCTATCTTCGTATAGATTATGATGTAGCCCAATACGAGCATCAATAAGGAAATAAGCCATGCCCACCTGAGAATCCTTGCAAGGTTCTCGGGTTGTGTTAACTTTATAATAAAACGATCTACCATATTTGGTCGATCATCAGGATCGGAATTCATAAAAAAGAGTATCAGAGGATTATCCCTTAATCCTCTTCAATCTGAAGGTGTTTTCCCTTTCCATCTCTTCGAGACGGAGCCGTATGAAGACCATTGATTCCTGAAGTTCTGGTATCACCTTGAACTCAAGAGCATTGACACGCCTTTTTGTCTTCTCGATATCATCAAGAAGCTTTTTCATGGTTGTCTCAATCTCTGCAGCAAGGATAATCTTCTCTACAAGAAGCTCATAAGCATCTGCAGCCTCATCGGTGTATGCGCTGGTACCAAGAATACCATATCCACGTTCATTTATGGACTTCTTGACACTGGATGACTCGATCTTCGGAACGACAACACCCATGATGTTACGGCTTTCCAGTTCTATCTCTGGCTTGCTCTGAAGTGCAAAAGCTGTGGATTTGACGGTAATAGTACCGTCAACAGCATTTGCAATACCTATCATCCGGGAAGCATCTTCATAGGCGGCATCCAGCTCAGTTCTGACATCCTTTGCTTTGCTGAGGATCTCAAAGAACTCAAGGATAAGACCGTCTCTCTTCATTTTGAGCAGCTTGTGGCCACTCTGAGAGAGCTTGATCTTCTTTTTAATCTCAATAAGCTCTGAACGAGTTGGTTTTACATCTTTCACGCCCATGTTGGATCACCTTTTTATTTAGTTGCTCTTGCGAGCAGGGTGGTATTTGTCGATATACTTGTTATCGATCCTGGTAAGCAGGGCTTCAGGAAGTTCGGAGAGGATATCCCAGCCAACTGTAAGAGTGTCTTCAATTGACCTGTCTTCATCTCTTCCCTGACGGACGAACCTGTCTTCAAATAGGTCAGCGAATTCAAGTATCCTCTGATCTCTTTCGGACAATGCTTCCTTACCTACAATAGCTACAAGACCCCTGAGGTCACGACCTTCTGCATATCCTGCATACATTTGGTCAGATACTGCCTTGTGATCTTCCCTTGTCTTTCCTTCACCAATACCTGAGTTCATCAGACGTGACAGGGATGGGAGCACATTGATTGGAGGGTAGATACCCTTCATGTGAAGTTCCCTGGAAACTACGATTTGGCCTTCTGTGATATATCCTGACAGATCTGGGATCGGGTGAGTGATATCGTCACCAGGCATGGTAAGGATTGAGAACTGGGTAACTGATCCTTTCCTTCCCTTGATAACACCTGCACGTTCGTAGAGTGATGCAAGGTCAGTGTACATGTAACCCGGATAACCACGTCTACCTGGTACTTCTTCACGAGCTGCACCCATCTGACGGAGTGCTTCACAGTAGTTCGTGATGTCAGTAAGGATAACAAGTACGTGCATGTCGTGTTCGTATGCAAGGTACTCTGCAGCCGTAAGAGCCATCCTTGGAGTGATGATACGTTCTACAGCGGGGTCGTCTGCAAGGTTAAGGAAAACCACAGCTCTCTCAAGAGCACCGGTCTTCTCGAAGTCTTCCATGAAGTACTGGGCTTCTTCGTTTGTGATACCCATTGCAGCGAATACTACTGCGAAATCCTCAGTGGAACCTGGAACCTTTGCCTGACGTGCAATCTGAAGAGCGATCTCGTTGTGTGGAAGACCTGAACCTGAGAAGATAGGAAGCTTCTGTCCACGGACAAGGGTGTTTGTTCCGTCAATAGTTGAGATTCCTGTCTGGATGAAGTCCTCTGGTGGCATCCTTGAATATGGGTTCATTGATGCACCATTTACATCGATCCTGTCTTCAGGAACAATACGTGGTCCGCCATCCAATGGTTCTCCTGAACCGGAAAGGATACGTCCGAGCATGTCCTTTGAAACAGGCAGTTTGATGGTTTCTCCGGTGAACACTACACCGGATTCCTCATTCAGTCCGCCAGTTCCTTCGAATACCTGAACCGCTACAACGTCAGCGGATGTATCAAGGACCTGTCCTCTTTTTGTCGTGCCGTCTGGAAGGTTGATGTTAACAAGTTCACCATAACCTACCGGCTCGGTCTTTTCGAGGAACATTAATGGTCCGGAGATTTCTGTGATCGTCTTATATTCCTTGGTCATCTTAGTTGCCTCCAAGTGCTGCAAATTCCTTGTCCATCTTTTCCATGACAACATTCAGTGCACTATCGAAGTCCTCTTCGAATTTGACCTTGGCAAGTTCGTCCTTGGACTCGACGGAAAGGATATCCTTCATTGGTATGCCGGATTCCAGTGCTGCCTGTGCCATGTCACTGTACTTGGAGATTGCTTTCAATAATTTGTACTGCTTATCGAACGGACAGTATGTGTCAACAGGGTGGAACGCATTCTGCTGAAGGAAGTATTCCCTGAGCATACGGCAGATTTCAAGAACCAGTTGCTGGTCTTCCGGAAGTGCATCGGAACCGACAAGCTGTACGATTTCTTGAAGTTCTGATTCCTGCTGGAGAAGATCCATTGCATTGTCCCTGAGTGGTACCCAGTCAGGTGCAACGTTCTCTGCGAACCAGTCAGAAAGACCCTGTGTGTACAGACTGTAACTTGTAAGCCAGTCTATGGATGGGAAGTGCCTTCTCTGTGCAAGCTTTGCATCCAGTGCCCAGAATACTTTTACGATACGTAGTGTGTTCTGTGTAACAGGCTCTGAGAAGTCACCACCAGGTGGTGATACTGCACCGATAACTGTGATTGAACCCTCTTCCGCTGCAAGTGATTTTACTGCACCTGCACGCTCATAGAATTCAGAGAGCCTTGCAGAGAGATATGCAGGATAACCTTCTTCACCAGGCATTTCTTCAAGCCTTGAGGAAATTTCTCTCATTGCTTCTGCCCATCTGGATGAAGAGTCAGCCATAAGTGATACATCGTATCCCATGTCACGGTAGTATTCTGCAATTGTGATACCTGTGTAAACAGATGCTTCACGGGCAGCTACAGGCATGTTGGATGTGTTTGCTATAAGAACTGTACGTTCCATGAGTGGACGACCGGTCTTTGGGTCCTGGAGTTCAGGGAACTCGTTCAGTACATCAGCCATCTCGTTTCCACGTTCTCCACATCCGATATAAACTACAATGTCAGTGTCACTCCATTTTGCAAGCTGCTGCTGGGTAACTGTCTTTCCTGAACCGAATGGACCAGGGATAGCTGCTGTACCGCCCTTTGCAACCGGGAAAAGACCGTCAAGAATTCTCTGACCTGTAATAAGAGGTTTTCTTGGGATGAACTTCTTGTCAACAGGACGTGGCATTCTTACAGGCCACTTCTGCATCATGGAAAGCTCTGTGCCGTCTGTAAGTACACATACAGTTTCGTCTACTTTGAACTTACCTGACTTTATTTCTTCAACTGTACCGGAAACTGTTGGAGGAACCATGATCTTATGTTCAATGTTCTCTGTTTCCTGTACAACACCAATTGTCTGACCGCCTTCTATGGAATCGCCACTGGTTACAGTTGGCTTGAAATCCCATACCTTGTCACGGTCAAGACCGTTTGCAGTAACACCTCTGTCAATGAAGTCTCCCATCTTTTCCTGGAGTACTTTCAGAGGTCTCTGAATACCATCATAAATACTTTCTAATAATCCTGGGCCGAGTTCTACTGAAAGTGACATTCCAGTGTTCACAACAGGCTCACCTGGCTTGATGCCGGATGTATCCTCGTATACCTGAACAGTGGCTTTTTCACCTTCAATTCTAATAACTTCGCCCATTAAACCTTCGTGACCTACATGCACTACATCATACATTTTTGGTTTAATACCTGTAATTGTGACAACAGGCCCGGCCACCCGATAAATTTCACCTTTCATTTCCACAGATCAACACCTACCGATTGTTTTATTTTTTCCCTTAAGTTCGAACTCTGACCACTACCTCCGAGAGTCACAACAGTTGGTTCAACAGATTCATTGATAGTGTTTCTCAAAATTTCCGGTAGTTTATTTAGATCATCACCGTGCATAACAAGAATACCGACTTCTCGATCCTCAAGTATTTTCTCTACAGTAGATTCAAGTTCGCCATCGACAACGTCAAATATTTTTTTAACACCAGCAAGTCTGAATCCTGTTACAAACTCGCCGTTTCCGACTACTGCAAGTTCCATCAAATCACCAACTGTTCCCTGATAACTTCATCACTGAGGTTGGCGGCTTTTCCACGTATTATTATCCGCAGGTTGTTTACCTCATTCTGTTTGCTTAGCATGTAGTCCATGATTGGTACTATAGAGAGTGGATAAACATGTGAAAAGCTTGCTGCAGATTTAAGTCTGTGTTTTTTCAGCCTTGATTCGACATCTATCAAAGATTGCATGTCCGGGCTCACTACATCGGAGATTTCTTCCCAGTAAGGGTATTTCTCTAGTTCAGAGATGAAATCTTCAAAAGAGAGTGGTATTAGCCTTTCGATGTCCTTGAGTTTCAGCTTGAGTCCACCATCGATCATCAGATACATCATCTCAGGATCAGTGATCCCTGCCTTCTTCATACGGAAGAGCGTAGTGAGGTTCTTTATATCAATGCCTGTCCTTGTAAACTTGGCAAATAATTTGCGGTCTTTGGACTTTGAACCTTCAGTTGCAGTAAAAAGCCCTGCATAGTACATTTTATCAAGCTGATTCTCAATCTCTGAAAGATTGGTGCCGTTGTAATCCTTCAATATTGCGTTGTATTCGGTGTTCTCAAGTTCTGAGATTACATCCTCATAATTGTCCTTTGTTGCCAGCTCAGAAAGGAATGTGTAGCTCAAACTACCTGCTGCAACAATGGCTTCCAGAATTTCTTCTGTCGAAGCTTTGCAATATTTCCCTCGAAGAATTGTTTTGATATTCCAGATATCATACTTTTTGAGTTCTTCTGCGACAAGGTAATTTACCTCACCCTCAGAGATGTTAATCAACTTTGTGAAGGTCACGGCGAGATTCCTGTTCAGGGCATGTTCTATAAGATCTGCACCTTCGTATTGTCTTGCCAGCTCATCAACATCCTCTTTATATTCCGTCTCTCCAATGAATCTTGTGATCTCATCAATACCCATATTCATTAGTCGGGGATAGGTCTCCTTTGGCAAAATCTTACTCTTCATTGCACGAACACGTGCAGTAGTGTATGCGTAGTTGGAATGACCCTTGGATTGTGTTCTGGAATTTCCACGCTTATATTTCTGCAACAGCTGCATTTAGAAATCACCCGAATAAGATATCAGATGTTTGCCTCAACAACTGCTCGTTCACGCTTTTCAGAATGACATCGTATGTATAGTCCAGTCTTACGGTCCCATCTTCGTTCTCAATGATAACGCCACCGAGACATTCAATGTTGCCCGCATATTCCAATGAACTTAGTTCCTTGACAATTTCCTCTGAGCCTGCATTGGAATAGATTTTCTTTCCAGATGCTTCATATTTCTCAATTAAGGATTTGAGAAGTTCTTTATTCTTTTCAGGGGAAAATGCAGTTATGGATTCCTCAGCCTGGGTATATACTTTCTCGAGTACTTCCTTGCGTGCATTGAGCAGTGTGCGCTTTACTTCAAGATTTGCACTGGATATTTCTTGCTGCCTGATCTTTTTGATATCATCCTCTGCCTTTGCAAGACTTTCGCCCATTATCTTCTTAGCACTCTGCTTTGCTTCATCTATTATTTGAGAAACCTCAGCATCCGCTTCGCTATCTAACTGAGCTACTTCTGCCTGTGCGGCATCCATGATATCTTTAACAACAGTTTCAAGTCCCATGCTCACACACCTTTAATAAATTTAAGAGCAAGAGGTGCTCTTAAATAAATTTAGCTGATCAACAGTGCAACTACAAGACCGAAGATTACGATTGTTTCTGGAATTACAGTAAGGATCAAACCTTTACCGAACAGACTCTCGTTTTCTGCCATTGCACCGATTGCTGCACTACCGATGTCCTTTTCGGCGATACCGGATGCAAGTCCTGTAAGTCCTACTGCGAGTCCTGCTCCGATTGCTTTTAATCCTGCTGGGTCCATCATTGTGGTTGTTGCTGTTACTGGGTCTGACATTTTATTTTTCCTCCGTGTATTTTCTAATATATCCAAATGGATTGTACTTTCTTCCCCCACCTTCGTAGAACTTTCCGAAGAATTCTACATACTGCAACCTGAGTGAGTGTAATCCGGGGGCAATAATACTCAGGACAGTGTTAAGAGCGTGTCCGAAAAGGAACACAACAATTGCAAAGATAGTCGCCACACCTATTGCAGTGCCTGGCTGCCAGATCATTTCAAAGGCGATCAGGTTGACAGTTGATGCAATGTAGATGGATGACAATCCGACAGCTATTAAACGAGTATATGAAAGAGAGTTACTGAGAAGTGCCGGTAATTCGATAGGTCCTTTAATACCTTCTCCTTTGACAAGCATTATAAATCCTATCAGGAATACAATTATTCCCACTGCTATCGGGAGCATTCCCACATAGCCTAATGCTGCAAGAAGAATACCGAGTTCCACAACTATCCAGCTACCCTTTTCGAGTAGAGCTGCCATAAAACCATGTTTTTTGTTTTCATTAATGAAACCCAACATATAACCGATGTTGATGTGGATTACACCAATAAGAGCGGTTACAACAATCAGGGTCATTACAAGATGGGTTCTGTGTATAGGGTAGGTAACAATTTCTCCGCCTATGGGTGATGCGAACAGTTCGACCGTCTCAAAGCCAGGTATGAGTCCGGCTACGACTCCGTGATCCGTATGCACGCTTGCAAGCGGGAATCCCAGAAACTCACCGTACAGTATTCCGAAGAGAAATGTGGATATCTGACAGTAAATAAGAATATTCATCAAAGGCTTAACTGCATCTGAAGATACAAATTTCTTAATTGCAAATGCAAGTGTCAGAAGTATTAATGCATAACCAATATCTCCCAGAATCATTCCGTAAAAGAGCGGGAATGAAATAAATATAAGAGTAGTCGGGTCGATCTCCTTGTATCTGGGACGGGCATACAGGTCCATTATTTCCTCGAATGGAGCTGATACCTTTGGGTTGTCATACTCTATCGGAACTTTCTGTTCGTCTTCTTTTGTCATTTCCTGACTTGATATGAATGCACGTCCGTCAGTTGCTGAATTGACAGTCTGTTCAAGTTGATTATAATTCTCTGAAGGAACCCAGCCCTCAATTACGAATGTACTCTCAGTAGTAGCAATTCTGAGAGGTGCTTCTGATTTCTGGGTCTCGATAGAAAGAAGTTCGTTGCTTGCGAGGATGAAATCCGCATACTTATGGTTGAGTGATTCAATCTCAACATCTGTAGCTTCAATTCTCTTTCCTATGTCAGCTTCCTTTCTCTCGATATCTGCAAGTATAGTAGCTGGCACACCACTGACATCAGGAACCCTGAGTTCCTTGAACAGTGCTTTTGCCAAGGTATCGGATACTTCTTCTGCCTTTTCCTTTGCAACGAAAAGAACTGTTACGCCCGCTTTTGGATCGTAATAGAGTTCATAAGAAGATGTGATCTTTGAAATAGCAGATTCCACGTTTTCCTGCACATATCCTGCAAAAACAGCTAGATTCTCGTAGCCATGATACAGATCAAGGCTAAGATCAATATTGGCAAAAGGAAGTAATTCTTTCTTAAGAGATTCGGTTTCTTTAAGTTCTGCTTCCAGTCCGCTTTTTTTCTCTGCAAGTGCATTCACTTCAGAATCAAGTGTATTAAGCTTGTTGTCAAGATCGACAAATAGTGAATCTGATGCCTGTTTTTGAGATTCGGTATCTTTTACACCGAGCAGGCTGCCAATAGATCTGATCTTAATGAGTTTCTTTGATATCTCACTTATGTTTCCAAAGGGTTTTCCAATTTTGAGGTCAGAGTCGTCTTCAATATAATCTTCGATCTGGAACAGATTTGTCTTGTGCAGAGAATTGACCGTTTCTTCAAGTATACTTTTGTGGCCAACAATTACGGCACGAGTCATCTGTTTTGCCTTAAGCATGGATTGCCCTCTCAAACTCTGTTATCAGATTATCGACCGCTTTATCCACATTTGAAGATGCTTTTTCGGCAACCACCGAGGCTTCTTTTTCACCATCCTCTGTGATTGTTTTCTTTTCTGAAGCGATGGACTCTTCAGCAGACTTCATTGCACTCTGTGCTGCTTTTTGTGCATCGGCTTCGGCTTGCTTTATTATTTCCCTGGCCTCTGCACGTGCACTGGTGATTCGGTCGTGTTTGTTTTTAACACCGGCCTCAACCATTTTTCGTGCATTGCCTTCTGCATCTTTAATTTCAGATAAGATTTTGTCTTTGGCCATGCTAATCCTCATGTAGTGATTAATTATTATAAATCCTGAGTAATGCACTCCTTCTACTGCTAAATCACATATAAAGGTTTCGTAGTTCTCAATCATCTGATTGATAATGATTTTTTGTGATATTGTCCACTAATGTCCGCCATCAACTTAAAATAAGATGTAACAGGAAACATTCGTCCTGTTACTATATAGAAAATGAACGATTATCTGACCAAAGATAGAACTAATTTAACTTATCAGGTATTTCTACAGTTTCATAAGAAGGTCAGACCTGTAGGGAAGCTGTTCTCCATCCGGGATGGTATGGATATATTTTTTCCTGAACTCCGGGTTACGCATCATGCAATATTCTGCCGAGCACTTGTAAGCCTCATGCCTGCCCATGCGCTCCCATATGGTGGATAGTTTCTCCTCACGAACATTCCCGAAAGAAAGCGGTGTATATGCACATGGAAGCACGTCACCTCCGGCAGTTGTGTGCATCCAGCGCCTTCCTGCAAAGCAGCCGAACTGGTCAGGACCCATGAAGTAAGGAAGGGCAGTTACCCTCGGCCCTTCAGGCTTTTTATTGATTTTTTTCTGGAAATCTCCAAGACGTTTAACATCCTTATCACTGATGACCTCATCTTCGTGCTCCAGCCAGCGGCCTACGGCAACTATCTCATATATTGACATCTCCGGCATGCCCATGTCCCATGCAAACTGGTAGAATCCCTCAAGGTCATCTATATTATGTGGCGACATAACCACGAACAGATCTGCAAGTATACCTGCATCCATAGCAAATTTTGCTCCGTTCACGGTATTCCTGAAAGCACCTTCTCTTCCTCTTACCCTGTCATGCTCTTTCTCGTCAGGACTGTCAAGACTCATATGCACTGCAAAAAGCCCCGCTTCCTTAAGTTTTCTGGCACGTTCTTCATTCAGGGCAAAACCTGATGTAAAGCAGGTTGCAATTGCCCGTTCCTTATCAACCCTGGCAACCATTTCTGCAAGGTCCTTACGCAGCATTGTTTCTCCGCCGTCAAATGAGATATAGTAGCTGCCCAGATCAAGAGCCTGTTCGATTGTGCTATTGATCTCATCAAAGCTGAGCTCGGGGTCTGCAGCTATGCCGTCAGCCCCACAGTGGATACAATCATAAGGGCATTTTCCGGTTATGCCTATGGAGAACTGGTCAGGAATCCTTTTTTTGAGTATTGAGGCAACCTGTGAACTAATCATGCGATTAAAAGCCTCACTTGGCATAGGGGGTACCCATGTTGAAAAAATGATATTCTTTTCGTCGGAAGATATGGGCTTTTCTTCCTGGAAAATATTGTTTATACGCTTTATTATCGGTTTTGCAACCGGGGAGAGTGGTCCTTCCGTGTCGAGTACGACTTTCCCATCTACTGTGCTTGCATTCACTTTTAAAACAGATTTATCATAGACTTTCATGGACACACCTGGTAATTGAGAATTAAGACTTATTTGGACAATTTGCTTCAAGGATGTTTGCGGGTAACATGTCAAGGGTGATAAGGTCCGTAATCATCAGTAGTTTATCTTTAGCATCCGAGGGACTGAACTCATCAAGTATTTTTTTTGCCCTGGTCACATAGAAGTTGACCTCTTCAACGGTAGCCCTTATGGTTTCCTCGTGTCCCAGGCTTCGACGCAGGATCAACGGCAATGTAACTGATTCATATGTTGACTGCTTGTCCTCGAGTCTGTCAAGATACTCAAGCAGGTCATCTACTATCTGGTATGCATTGCCTACGCATTCGCCAAAATCCCTTAGTTTGAGTGCAAGGTCTCTGTCAGCTCCTGCAACATAGGCACCTATGGCTGCACTTGCAGCAAACAAGGACGCCGTTTTCTTTGAGATACAATCAAAATAATTCTTTTTCCTGAATTCATTGTCGGCACTGGAAATGTCAATAGTTTCTCCTTCTGCCATGTACATTCCTGCCCTTCCGAATTCAAGTACTGAGTCAGTACCGTATGAAGATATGAGGGAAATTGCCTTTGATATAAGGAAATCGCCGCAGAGTATAGCTGCCGGAATTCCGTACTTTTTGTGGGCTGATTCAACTCCTCTGCGTAAAACCCCGTCGTCCAGAACATCATCATGTATAAGGGATGCTGAATGTATCAATTCGATGGCAAGAGCTGCATTGATGCTCTTTCTCGAATCAGCTTCACATATTTCGGTGCACAGCATAAGTATAATGGGACGAATACTTTTCCCACCGGAACTACAAATATGCAGCATCATCTTTTTCATGTTCGAACCGTCGTCCATTGAAGCGACAAGCTCGTCCATTGAAGCCTTTATTATCTGGTATTCTTCAAGATTCTCTATTTCTGTCATAGTTTTTCGAGCCTTATCATTCAGTATACTTTGAAGGGCAGCCCATCACTATCTTATTAGCTTCTATCCTGTCGTGCGAGACCATCTCGCCACTAATACTAATACCTTTTCCCTCTTCCAGGTTTGCAGGCAGTGCTCCCTTATACTCAACTTCTATCTCGAATTTCTCATCTTCCATATCTATCAGTGAGAATGAAATACCTTCTGTTGAGATGTCAAGAGTACCATTCTTGATAACTCCCATCGTATTGACATCATTACCCACATATTTGTCGGGGTTTTCCCTCAGTTCCGATATCATTGGATATCCCTGAGAAAGGTCTACGTTCCAGAGCCCTATGGCTCCGACAAAAAATATAAAAAATATTGCAAGAACAGTCTTCTGTTTCCTGTCCACTCAAGCACCTTCAGTTAATATCGATCATCCTCTTAGCCTCTTGATCTCCTTTTCCAGAGATCGGCGGACACGTGTCAGATGAATGGAGTATACTATTAGTATGATCCACGTATATACAAATGCAAGCTCTAAGGCGTTTATTATATTCACCTCTTGTTGAAAGCCCGGTTCCCTGTTGGCCAATAGGCGCTGTAACCATATATCTGTAATCCGTTTTAGGCTAATGTGTCACGTACTAATGACTAATTATTAATACGGGTGTGCACTAGTATAGTGCCATCCTATATATAGTAAATGAAGCTCTGACTTCAAAAAATACAATTGATGAATATGGTAAAAGCTCCAAGACTAATAGCGTGGGAAACAACTGCAGGATGTAACCTTTCCTGTAGACACTGCCGCGGGGCATCGACTTTTGAAAAGCCGACCGGTGAACTTACTACGAAAGAAGCAATGCAGTTCATCGATGAGATCGCTGAAATGGGAAATCCTATACTGATACTCAGTGGTGGTGAACCCCTTGTAAGGGATGATATTTATGAACTGGCAGAGTATGCAACCGGAAAAGGCCTCCACGTTGCTCTCGCAACCAACGGAACGCTTGTAACTCAGGAAGTAGCTGAAAAACTCCGGGATGTAGGCGTCAGGCGGATAAGTATAAGCCTTGATGGCTCAAGTCCCCAGACACATGACGATTTCAGGTGCATGCCGGGAGCTTTTGAAGGTGCCATGAAAGGCATTGATGCTATTAAAAAGGCAGGCATCGGTTTTCAGATAAATACAACAATTACAAAACGCAATCTTCGGGAGATACCTGCTATTCTTGAGATGGCAACTGAGATAGGGGCCGAAGCCTTGCATATTTTCCTGCTGGTGCCCACAGGAAGAGGCAAAGAACTCGAAAACGAGGAAATCCCCTCAGTTGAATACGAAAGGGTCCTTAATTGGTTCTATGATGAGCAGAAAAAGGCAAAAATACAGTTGAAGGCAACCTGTGCACCTCATTATTTCAGGATAATGCGCCAGAGGGCAAGAAAAGAAGGTATCGAGGTTACCGTTAAGACCCATGGTTATGAGGCAATGACAAAAGGGTGCCTGGGTGGTACCGGATTTTGCTTCGTATCCAGTATAGGAGAAGTCTACCCTTGCGGATACTTGCCTGCACTTGCAGGAAGCATTAAAGAACAATCCTTCAAGGATATATGGGAGAACTCAAAGGTATTCAATGACCTGAGGGATGTCTGCAAACTCAAGGGCAAATGCGGTGATTGTGAATACAATAAAGTATGCGGAGGCTGCCGTGCACGTGCCTATGCTGCAACCGGGGATTATCTTGCAGAGGAGCCCTATTGCATATACGTACCTGAAAAACAGTGATTTTAAATGATAGATCTTGACGATACTGATAAAACGATACTTAATACTATACAGTTTGATTTTCCGCTTGATGCTCATCCGTTCAAAAAACTAGGGGAAAAGTTAGGCATTAGTGAAGAAGAAGTGATCATGCGCCTTGAAAGGTTACATGATGAAGGAGCAGTCAGGAAAATCGGACCGGTAATAAACCGTAATAGTATCGGGGGAACAAGCACTCTCGTAGCTGTAAATGTGCCGGATGAAATGATCGATGAAGTTGCTGCCTACATAAATGATTATCCGGAGGTCTCACACAACTACCTTCGTCCTGACAAGTTCAATGTCTGGTTTACTCTTTCCGCTGCAAGAGAAGAAAGGATAAAAGAGATACTTGATGAGCTTAAGGAGAAAACAGGCCTGAAATTCATCAACTTGCCTACAAAAAGACTGTTCAAGATCGGTGTCAGGTTCAACATAAGGTGAGAATGTGGACGAGATTGAAGAAGCGATAATAAGATTCACACAGAATGGTATTCCTTTAACTCCTTCTCCGTTCAGGGATATTGCAGACCAGCTTGGCCTGACTGAGGATGAGGTGGTAAGCAGGATCAAGAAGATGCAGGAAAAAGGTATCATCCGTCGTTTTGGTGCATCAATCGGGCACAGGGATATAGGAATTGTTGCAAATGCCATGTGCATCTGGAATGTTCCGGATGAACAGGTTGAGGAGATTGGCAGCATCATGGCAGCCTTTGATGAGGTAACTCACTGTTACGAAAGGCCCCGTCGTCCCGGATGGGAATACAATCTTTTCACTATGGTCCATTCCTACACAAGAGAAGATTGTGAAGAGATAGCTGCAAGGATCTCGCAGGCAACCGGGATTAAAGATTACAGGCTTTTGTTCAGTGAACGTGAATTCAAGAAGACCGGCGTTCGCCTGTAGTTTAGTCGCAATGTTTAACTAATTTACAGTGAAAGGCAAGGGAATCAGAAGAGGAGTATTTCGCATGGCACCAGAGAATCCTTTCCTACCACTGCTTATAGACATGACCGGCAGAAAAATTGTTATTTTTGGTGGCGGTTCTGTTGGGGAAAGAAAAGCCCTGTCATTTTCTCGGTATGCTGATGTCATAGTAATAAGCAGGAGCTTTACTCCGGCAATCCGGGACATTTCTGAAAAGGACAATGTTCATCTGGTAACAGCAGATGTGGGAAAGTTGTCAGATGAAGAAATAGACGATTTTGTAGATGGTGCATTCCTTGTGATCCCTGCCACGAACCAGCGTAACATCAATGAGCGGATAGTTGCAGCAGCAAGAAAAAAGAACATACTTACTAACCAGGTTGACGCCATTGGTGATGTCACTGTTCCTTCGGTGGTAAAAAGGGGTGATCTTACTATAAGCATATCCACAGCCGGTTCGAGCCCTGCTTTTTCCAGGTTTGTCCGACAGAATATCGAAAATTTAATAACTCCTGAATTTGCGGATATGATAAAGGTCCAGGAAAACCTGCGTGGATATCTGAAAGAAAATGTGCCTGACCAACGGGACAGGAAAGAGTTGTTATGGCAAGTTCTTGATAGCGAAGAAGTCTGGTCCGCACTTGGTGAATCCTATGACAAAGGGTTTAAAATAGCACAAGGTATAGTTACTGAGAAAATAAACAAGAAAGTCCGATAGCATGCTCTATTATAATACGTTAACAGCATTTTTAGGAACAAACCGTGAGGTGTCCCGATGACTGAGATCTCCAGTATGGTAATCACACATTCCAAAGCAAGCGTGGAAGAGATGGAAGATGTATGGGATGGTGACCTGGATTATATTCTCCGGGAACTATATGCAAACGAGCTTGTGTGTGAATGTGCAGTACTCAAGACATGTAACCGCATCGAGATGTATGTTGTTTCTCCCAAGGGAAGCAGTGTGCTGTTCCATTTTGCAAAGGAAATGGGCTTATCTTCCAACATATTCGATTTCTATGATCATGAAGAATCTGTAATGCATTTGTTAAGGTTATCTTCCGGTCTTGAATCCATGATAATAGGTGAGGACCAGATACTGGGCCAGATAAAGGAGCTGTACCAGATAGCCAGAAACCTCGGTACCACTGGAAGGATGCTTGATACTGCATTCAGTAAGGCTATACAGGTCGGTAAAAGGGTAAGGACCGAAACAGAGATCAACAGAGGTGCCCTGTCTATTGCATCAGCATCAGTGGACCTTGCAGAGGATACAGTCGGTGACCTGAAGAATAAAATGGTACTTGTAATCGGAACCGGTGAGATGGGAACCCTTGTAACCAGGGCTCTTTCCCACAGGGATATCGAATTAATGTACATTGCGAACAGGACGTATTCAACCGCAAAACAGCTTGCTGATGAGATGGGTGGACATGCTGTCCATTTCGATCAGATCGATGAGAACCTTAAGAAGGCCGACGTAGTCATAACTGCTACCGGAGCACCACATTTTGTTTTGAAACATGATCAGCTACTCCAGGCAATGCAGTCGAGGGAGAAAGAACTTCTTCTGATAGATATTGCAAATCCCAGAGATATCGAGCCTTCCATTGTAGATATTCCTCATGTGACACTATATAATATTGACAATCTGCGTGTTATCAATGAGAAAAATCTGGAGCTCAGGATAGAGGAAGCTAAAAAAGCACAAACGATCATCGATGAAGAGTTTAACCTCTTGACAAAGCAGTACAAGCGTCAGAGAGCAGACCACCTTGTTTCTGAGTTATATGCACAGTCATATAAGCTTCGTGTAAATGAAAAAGAAAAGGCTCTCACGAAATTAAGTGCTTACCATACAATTGGCGATATCGAGAAGCAGATTATAGAGGACCTTTCGCATTCAATCATTAATAAAATGCTGGCGGAACCTACCAAGATACTTAGGTATGCAGCGGAAATAGGTGATGATGAACTGCTTGAATCTGTTGCCAGAGTATTTATCGTAAACAAATCCAACATAAAAGAAAAGAATGAGCTGGTAAAATGTTCCCCGAGCGTAGAATGAGAAGGTTGAGAAGTGGCAAGATTAAGAACCTGGTGCGTGAGACTTCATTGTCTGCTGATGACCTGATTTATCCGGTATTTGCTAATGAGACAATAGACAATCCGCAGGAGGTAGCATCAATGCCTGGCATTTACAATCTACCGGTTGAGAAAATTGCAGATGAGGCAAAAGAAGCTGCTGATCTTGGTATTCCTGCCATATTACTTTTTGGTATACCGGAAACAAAGGATGAACAGGGAAGCTCTGCCTGGGGAGACGACGATGTTGTACAGCGTGCCATACGTGAAATTAAGAGTGAACTCGGCAAGGATATGCTTGTAATTACCGATGTCTGCCTTTGTGAGTATACCAGTCACGGACACTGCGGGATAGTGAATAGTGACACCGAAGAGATAATGAACGATCCAACATTGCCCTTACTTGGGAAGACAGCAGTAAGCCATGCAAAGGCGGGTGCTGACATGGTGGCACCGTCAGGAATGATGGATGGCATGATATCTGCAATTCGCAGTGAACTTGATGACAATAAATTCCACAATATTCCTATTATGTCCTATGCCGCAAAATACTCTTCCTCATTCTACGGTCCTTTCAGGGATGCAGCCGGATCAGGATGCTGCTTTGGTGACAGGTCCACTCACCAGATGGATCCTGCAAACTCAGATGAAGCACTTATGGAGGCGGCCCTTGATATCGAAGAGGGTGCTGACATAATCATGGTTAAACCGGCACTTTCGTATTTAGATATATTATACCGTCTCAAGACCGAATTCGAAATACCAACCGCTGCATACAACGTCAGTGGTGAATTTTCAATGATAAAGGCAGCCGCACAAAATGGCTGGCTCGATGAAAAACAGGCGATTTATGAGTCACTGCTTTCCATGAAGCGCGCCGGTGCGGACATGATACTGACCTATTTTGCAAAAGATATGGCAAGGATGCTAAAATGATTATATGGTGATCTTATGTCCCTAGATAAGTCCAGAGAATTATATCAAAAAGCAAGAACTCTCCTTCCAGGGGGAGTAAGCAGTCCGGTGAGGGCTATCAAACCCTATCCGTTCTATACACAATCAGCCAGCGGATCGAAAATTACGGATATAGACGGTAATGAGTATATTGATTATTGTCTCGCATACGGTCCTAATATTCTGGGCCATGCGAATCCGAAGGTCAAAGAGGCCGTTATCTCCCAGCTTGATAAAGGCTGGCTATACGGCACTCCTACAGAACTTGAGGTAAATCTTGCAGACAGGATAGCCGGAATATATCCGAGCATTGATATGCTCCGTTTTGTATCCACAGGTACTGAGGCTACCATGAGTGCTCTCAGGGCAGCAAGGGGATTCACCGGCAAGAACAAGTTCATTAAAATAGAAGGTGGTTTCCACGGGGCACACGATGCAGTTCTTGTTAAGGCAGGCTCGGGAGCTACAACCCTTGGAAAACCGGATTCCCTTGGAATCCCTGAAGATTTCACAAAGCACACACTTCAGGTACCTTTCAATGATATCGAAGCACTGACAACTCTCATGGAGAAGTACAGTGATGATCTGGCTGCCTTTATTCTTGAACCGGTAATGGGAAATATCGGTCCTGTTCTTCCCGAAAAGGATTACCTGCAGGAAGTACGCAAGGTTACTGAGGAAAACGATGTTGTCCTCATTTTTGACGAGGTTATCACAGGTTTCAGGTTGTCCATGGGAGGTGCACAGGAATACTACGGTGTTACTCCTGACATGACCACTCTTGGAAAGATCATAGGTGGTGGTCTTCCGATTGGAATATTCGGTGGTAAGAAAGAGATTATTGAGATGATTGCACCGTCAGGAAGCGTGTACCAGGCAGGTACTTACAGCGGAAGCCCGGCATCTGTTGCAGCAGGGCTTACAGTTCTGGATGTTCTTGAGAAAGAGGACGTGCATAAAAAGCTCAGTTTTGCCGGAGATAAGCTCAGATCTGGATTATCGGATGTAGTTGCGGACCTGGGTCTGGATTATACGGTGTCGGGAATCTCTTCAATGTTCAAGATATTCTTTGGCGACAGGCCTCTTAACTATCAGGATGTGCTCAAATGCGATAAGGAAGGATATCTGAATTTCTTCTTCAAGATGCTGGACAGCGGTGTTTTCTTGCCACCATCACAGTTCGAGACGAACTTCCTCTCCACTGCACATATTGATGAGGATATCGAAAAGACCCTGGCTGCATACGAAGCCAATCTTAAATGATGGAGTATATTCATGATAATAGGAACCCGTGGAAGTGATCTTGCACTCGCACAGGCTACGACTATCGAACGAATGATGTCGGAGAGAGGTGTAAGCACTACCAGGAAAATTATCAAAACGTCAGGTGATACTTTTACAGATCGTCCCCTTCATGAAGTGGAAGGAGTCGGTGCCTTTGTCCGGGAACTCGATGATAGGATGTTTGAAGGCGAAGTGGACATAGCAGTTCATTCCATGAAAGATCTTCCGACTATCAGGCCAGAAGAACTCACAACTTCAGCGGTCCTTAAGAGGGATTCTCCTTTCGATGTGCTACTGACAGTTGATGGTTCAAGATTGGATGAACTACCTGAAATGTCTGTTATAGGGACAACCTCTATGCGCAGGCGTGCACAGATATTACGGCATCGTCCCGATCTTGAGGTTCAGGACCTGCGTGGAAATATCAATACCCGCATAAGAAAACTAAATGAAGGTCTCTATGATGGTATATTACTGGCGGAGGCCGGCCTGCAACGTATGGGCTGGGAAATGGATGTGGAAAGACTTCACCAGGATCATTTTTGCCCGTCAGCAAACCAGGGGACCATAGCAGTTGTCACTCTTGCAGGTACGGAAGCTGAAGAGGCTACCTCAATGCTTGATCACCGGAAGACCCGCATCGAGACTACTATTGAGCGCATTGTTGTGGCAGATGTGGAAGGAGGTTGTACAGCACCAATCGGCTCTTTTACGGAGTTTGTGAATGATGATGAACTGCGGGTTCTTGCAGAGGTGCTTGCACTGGACGGCTCAGAAGAAGTGCGCATTGATGAGATTATCCCTCTGGATAACTATGAGGAACATGCCCGGGAGCTTGCAATGGAGCTTGTAGACATGGGCGGGAAAGAACTTGTCGAACTGGCGGTTTGCCAGCTTTCCAGTAAACTGCTTTGAAATTACAGGATACTATGATAGAGATAACAGGTATTAGACTCAGGAACCCGACAATACTTGCAGCAGGGATTATGGGTACGACCGGTGCTTCCCTCGCACGCGTTGGTAAAGAAGGGGCAGGTGCAGTTGTTACAAAGTCCATTGGCCCTCAGCCAAAGGAAGGTCATAAAAATCCAAGCATGGTAGACCTTGGATGCGGCTTCCTGAATGCAATGGGACTTCCCAATCCTTCGTATCCTGATTTTTCAGGAGAACTTGCAATAGCCAAACAGGGTGCAGGTGTTCCTGTGATTGCCAGCATATTCGGAGGTAATGCTGAAGAGTTCGCAATGGTTGCTGAAGGACTGGCAGATTCTAAGCCGGATGCTTTTGAGCTCAATGTGAGCTGTCCGCATGCGCAGGGTTACGGTGCATCTATTGGATGTGATGCATGTGCGGTTGAGGAAGTGACTGCTGCTGTCTGTGATGTGACTGATCTGCCTGTATGGGTAAAGCTTACACCCAACGTGACGGATATTGTCAGTATTGGTGAAGCTGCGCAGAGAGGTGGAGCAGATGCCATCGTCGCAATTAACACTGTCCGTGGCATGGCAATAGACATTCATAGTGGTTATCCGGTACTTGGCAACAGGTTCGGTGGTCTTTCCGGAAAGGCTGTGAATCCGGTTGCAATCAAATGTGTTTATGATCTTTACGCAGCCCTCGATGTACCGATTGTTGGTGTGGGGGGCGTTTCAAACTGGGAAGATGCCGTGGAGATGATGATGGCAGGTGCGTCTGCTGTGCAGATTGGTTCAGCAGTCTATGACGGAGTAGATGTTTTCAGGAATGTTGCAGATGGAATTGACAGTTTCCTTTTGGAAAAGGGCTGGAGTGTCGAAGACATCACAGGGCTTGCCCACAGGAGGAGCTGATGTATCCCGTTGACGTTACGATAACAAAGATAGTTCAGGAATCGCCTTCGACAAAGACCTTCTTCTTTGACAAAAGTTTTGAAAAGGCACTT
Source organism: Methanolobus sp. ZRKC2 (assembly GCF_045291185.1). Taxonomy (NCBI): domain Archaea; kingdom Methanobacteriati; phylum Methanobacteriota; class Methanomicrobia; order Methanosarcinales; family Methanosarcinaceae; genus Methanolobus; species Methanolobus sp. ZRKC2. The sequence continues at coordinate 2,733,491 of NZ_CP146980.1, forward strand.
CCCGGACAGTTTGTCATGGTCTGGATAAGAGGCACAGATGAGATTCCCATGACCATGTCCTATAAGAATGCCGTTACTGTACAGAAAGTTGGAGACGCAACTGAAAAGATGTTTGAGCTTCAGGAAGGAGATCATCTTGGTATACGTGGCCCCTTTGGAACAGGGTTCACACTTCCTGAGCCTGATGAGAATATCCTCATTGTTGCAGGTGGTGTTGGAACTGCAGCAGTCTCTCTGCTTGCGGAAGAAGCCATATCAAGGGGTGCGTGTGTAAGTACAATACTTGGAGCACGAAATGCTGATGAGCTTTTGTTTGTTGACAGGCTCATATCGTGTGGCGGACTTAGTATTACAACAGATGACGGTTCTGCGCATCGCTGCGGGTTTGTGACAGACATACTCGCGGAAACTGATACTTCCGGCTTTGACAGGATATATACCTGCGGTCCGGAAATGATGATGAAATTCGTTGCCAAAATCCTCGATGAACAGGGTTCCCTGGAGAAAACCGAGTTAAGTCTTCACAGGTACTTCAAATGCGGTATTGGTGTATGTGGAGCCTGTTGCATGGATAAGGAAGGTCTCAGGGTATGCAAGGACGGACCCGTGTTCAATGGAATGAAGCTTGTTGACTCAGAATTCGGGAAATACATGAGAGGTCCGAGCGGGAATAAAAAGTCATTCTGACATTTCAATTAATTTCTATTGATACTTGCATCGCAGTCAAGAGCTCTTATCAATGACATTCCGCAGAGGCCATCAAATTGTCCAAGTTTCCCCGTCCTATCATAGTAGTAAGCAAATGCCTGGGTTTTGCTTCCTGCCGCTATGACGGGCAGGTGATACCCAGTTCCTTTGTTGAATCCATGAAACCTTTTGTGGATTTTATTTGCGTCTGTCCCGAATGCGAGATCGGGCTTGGTGTTCCAAGGGATCCCATACGTATTGTCCTTGACGGGAAGAAGCGACTTGTACAGCCGGCAACAGGAATTGAACTGACGCAGAAAATGGAACGATTTGCAGATTCCTATCTTGAAGAACTTGATGATTTTGACGGTTTTATCCTGAAGTCCAGATCCCCTTCCTGTGGAATGGGCACTACTAAAGTATATCCTAATGCGGAGGGGAAAAACTGGCTGAATTCAGAGGAAAATGGTTTCTTTGCGGATGCTGTTTTCAATAAATATCCTCATCTGCCAGCGGTTGATGAAGTACAGGTAAATGATCTTCTCATCAGGGATCATTTTCTGACTGTGGTATTTACCCTTTCATCTTTCAGGGAAGCATCGTCCCTGATGAGTATGCATTCACTGATCGAATACCACACCCGGAACAAGCTTTTGCTAATGGCATATGATAAACAACTAATGTTATCGATGGGTAATGTAGTTGCAAACAGGGAGAAGCGGCCGGTTGAGATGGTCTTCGGAGAATATCTGGACCTATTGTTACAAATACTGTCAAAACCGGCGGAAACCGGCTCAACCATCAATGCTATGCTGCACTCTTTTGGATATATTTCAAGGTACCTTGGAGCTCAGGAAAAATTCATTTTTTTGCAGAAATTACAGGGATATCGTGAGGATAGTTCTGTCCTGCTCGAACTGAAAGAAAGAATATTGTCCTGGTCACTGCAGTTCAATGTGGAATACATATCAGAACAAACTTTTCTCTGTCCCTATCCGCAGAAATTTGCCTGCAGAGATCAGAATGGAAATTTCAGATAGTTTGATATGTTTTATGGTATCATAATATCATATAGTATTCTGCCGATCTAAAATTTCAGCAGGAGGAAGGTAAACATGGGAGATCCTGATTCTGACAACATGGATGATATCGATAAGCTCATTTCAGAAGATGATGATAACCCGGAAGGGACCATGCAGGTCTGTCCCGTATGCGGGAGCTCTGACCTGTATTATGAGTTAGGGGGAGTTGAAGGTCTCTATCATTGCAAATACTGTGGATACATAGGTTCGTTTGTAGTAGATGCGAACATAGAAATGGCAAAGATGATCCGAAAAGAATATGAAAGCAAGGGCAAAAATACTGAAATTTAGCTTTGTGAAGGCAAGATTCTTCAGGACCAGCTATAAAGTCAATAACGAAGCTTATCAGGAAAAAATATAATTTTAGGTATCACTTGAAGTGATACCTCGAAAAATCAAGTTAAAAATTAAGCAGCTACAGGAAGAGCTTTAACTTCTGTCTTCCTGATCTCCACCCTTCTAAGCGGGTAGATGAACTTTGCATTCCTGTAGATGTTTGCGGAAAGCTTGCCCATGATGGCTTCTTCGATGAACTGCTCGAAGTTAAGCTCTGCAGCACGTTCCCTTACAATCCTGTCCATGACTTCCCTTATAGCCTTTATCTGGCTTGTTCTTGCTCTCTTAACAGTGAAGCATATAGGCTTGACTCTGATAAGGTAACCATCCTTTGTTGTCACGTCGAGATTTGTGTCAATTCTTGAGGTCTGGCGCTTGACAATGGAACGCAGGTAATCGGTTGTGATCTCGTGACCAATGAATCTGGTGTTGGCAACATCACCATTGACTTCACTGACTTCGAGCTTAAGCTTTGTGTTGTGCTTGGTAAAATCGTTTGCGATTTCGCCAACAGTTGTCTCTACAACACGGCCGATAAGCTGCTCTGGTTCTTCTGCAGGGGTCACTCCGATATTTGTCCTGCTGATGAATTCAGGTGTTTCTACATTATACCATGTTTTTGACTTCCACTTGTCTAACTTTCTCTGTGCTTTCTTTGCCAAGAAATTCCTCCGAATGAATGTGATTCTATGTAATATGTGATTATTAAATGATCAGTTTAAATGTTCAACTGGCTATCGTGATATGAATATGAATGATATGTGCACTAGATTGGCTTTCTATACAAGTCATATCCATATATAAACAAATCGGTTAGGTCAGCAAATCGCGAACTAAGTACAAAAAGCAAATTCCAAATAACAGATGAGCCTGATGCGTTGTTTGGAAACCAGAATCAATCATAGTAACAGATACAAGATGAAAAATATGTCGGTATGATTTCTGCAACTTAAAACTGATTGGTCCATACAAAATATATTTAATTCATAGGCTCTATAAAAGCACATTCACAATTGTGAAGGCAATCAGACTTAAATAGAATTTCTCACTTTCTTGAGAATCCGAAGTAAAAAATGATAAAATATTACGTCTGATCCGGAGAGGATTAAAATGAAGGATACCCTAAAAACAATCAGGGAAACAAAACCACTGGTACATCACATTACTAACTGGGTAACGATATACGATTGCGCGAATATGACAAGAGCATTTGGTGCACTTCCGGTAATGGCTCATGCTCCAGAGGAAGCCGCAGACATGACGGGTATTGCGTCTGCGCTTGTACTTAACATCGGTACACTTACAACCGAGCTTGTTGATGTAATGATTATCTCGGCTACCGCTGCAAACGAAAATGACATACCTGTGGTACTGGATGCTGTCGGTGTTGGAGCAACAAAATTCAGGGATGAGATGGCTGCAAAGATACTTGATTCAGCACATATTGACATAATCAAAGGAAACTATTCCGAAATCGCAAAACTGGCAGGTGAAAATGCACAAACCAGGGGAGTTGAAGCAACTGCAATTGATGCCGACCCGAAGAAAGTTGCAAGCGATTTTGCAAACTCAAGGTCATGTGTTGTTGTTATGACAGGTAAGGAAGACATCATCAGTGATGGGAAGAAAACCTTTGTTGTAAAGAATGGTCATGATTCAATGGGTTCAGTTGTAGGAACCGGGTGCATGGCTGCATCGGTTATTGGCTCTTTCGCCGCGGTCAACACAGATTATTGTGATGCAGCAAAGGATGCTCTGTGCTATTATGGAATATCCGGGGAACTTGCATCTGAAAAGGCGATGGGTCCCGGAACTTTCAAGATGCATTTCTATGATGAGGTATTCACCCTTTCAGATGAAAAAGCTTTGTCCATGCTAAATGTTGAAGAGTTCTGATCGGACTATTCAGGGATGTTAATAATGAATCACAAAGGATCACTGCTGGAAGTTATCGATTTCTACCTAGTGACAGATTCAGGTCTTTCGAAAAAAGGAACTCTCTCTGATGTGGAGAATGCAGTTGCAGCAGGATGCAGGATTGTCCAGTATAGAGAGAAGTCCGGGAGTACAAAGGACATGATCCTTGAAGCTGCACAGATTAAGACTCTGTGCGGTAATGAGGCAATTTTTCTGGTAAATGATCGGGTAGATGTCGCTCTGGCAGTAGATGCTGATGGCGTACATATCGGGCAGGATGATATGTCAATTGATATGGCAAGGCAGCTTATGGGACCGGATAAGATTATCGGACTTTCGGTCAGCAATGTTGAAGAGGCCCTTGATGCCGAAAGAAGCGGTGCTGACTATGTGGGACTAGGCCCGATATTTGATACTGCTACTAAGAAGGATGCTGGAGATGGTATCGGCCCTGAAAGTATAAGGTTTGTGAAGAATTCTGTAAATATTCCAGTTGTTGCGATCGGTGGCATCAATAAAGAAAACTGCACAAGTGTTGTCCGGGGTGGTGCCGACAGCCTTGTAGCTATCTCTGCAGTAGTTTGCAGTGATGATGTGAAAAGAGAAACAAAGAGCTTCATCGATACCATCCGAAGAGTAAAGCTGGATATGTAGTAAGGTCCATTTGTAAATAGAGTTGCAAATCTTTCTGGCTCAGGTTATCAAATATTCTGTCATTGAACCTCCTATAATTTTCCTTATTAGTACAATTTGTTCATAACAACATTTAAGGTTCAATCACTTATTTTTTTCTAAATTTATGTGGATTTGTTACATGTTAGCAGCAAATGACTTTAGATCTTAATTTGGAGGGAGTGATAATGAAAGCTGCTCAGATTAACGAATATGGAAAAGATGTGATAGAGATAATACAGGACGCTAAAGTGCCGGAGCTTGCTCCCGGAAAGGTTCTTGTGAAGGTACATACAGCAAGTGTAAACCCCATTGATTGGAAAATGAGTGAGGGCTATATGAGTCAGTGGAAAAAGCTTAGTTTTCCTCAGACTCTTGGAGGAGATTTCACCGGTACGGTTACAGACGTAGGTGAAGGAGTAACTCAATATGAGAAAGGTGATGACGTATATGGTAGTGGTATCATCCTTGCAGGTGGATCGGGAGCCTTTGCAGAATATTTAGTCACCAATGAAAAACTGATATCCAAAAAACCTGAAAAAGCAAACAATATGGAAGCTGCTGCATTGCCTCTTGTGGCTGTGAGTGCGTGGGATGCGATTTCCAACAAAATGGATCTGAAAAAAGGCCAGAAGATTCTCATACACGGTGGCTCAGGAGGTATTGGTTCAATTGCGATCCAGATTGCAAAATATCTTGGTGCGTATGTGGCAACGACTGCCAGGAAGGACAAAACAGAATACCTCAAGAAACTTGGAGCTGATGAAATTATCGATTATAGGAACGAGAGATTTGAGGACCGACTACAGGATTATGATGCTGTTTTTGACACTGTTGGTGGTGATACTTACAGAAGGTCATTCCAGGTACTGAAGATAGGAGGTATAATTGTCTCAATGCTTGAGCAGCCTGATACTGAACTAATGGAAAAATATAAGGTAACTGCTCTGGGACAGCTTACAAAGATCAACAGTGAAGACCTGAAAAGTCTGGCAGAACTTTACGATAAGGGATTAATCACAGTTAATATTGACAGGGCGTTTCCTCTGGATAAGGCCAGAGAGGCTTTGAAATACCAGCGTGACAGCAGTGTAAAGGGAAAAGTAGTGATAGAAATTGATTAAGGAATCCTGCTTTATTATTTGAGGATTCCTTATAATGATATAGTACTAAAGCAGGTTCAAAGGAACCTGATTCCCTCGGGGATTTCTCCTGCTCTTTTCCTGAATTCCTCAGGCCAGTTCTCAGGGTCCAGTCCCTTCTGTGCAAAGAATGCTGATGCCCATCTCTCAAGTCCCACTCCTGAACATCCGGACCAGAGTTCCTCACCGGACTGGCACTTGACATTGAATCCAGACGGGTATTTGTTACCGTTTACGCTGACGTTCTGGAATTCCAGCCATTCTCCATCCTCGCCACGGTATGGCAGTACAGCTTCATAGTCGGTAGTACCGGTTTCAGTCTGTTCGGAAACTCCGGTAAGTCCTTCCTGTGCCATGAACCATGGTGTGACCCATGCCTTTCTCCATTCCAGGTCGAGTATCTCATTGAAGATATGCATGTACTTGTCATGCAGCCTTGAAGCAGTCTCAAGGACCTGGTCTTTGTTACCTACCCACAGGATTTCTATCCTGTGGAACTCGTCCACACGTTCCATGCCGTGAATTCCTCCACTCTCATACCTGTGTGAGGTTCCTGATCTGTCAAATACCTTAATCGGGAACTCATCGGTTGGAACAGTCTCGCCCTGAAGATATGTCCAGAAGGGTGGACACTGAGCATAGCACATTCCGCCGATCGGGTCTCCGATCTTATCCTTGATTAGTGATGTAGGGACCTCATGGGTTACCTTGTAGTGGTCAATGACCTCTTCCCAGAACTCAGGGTCACGCGTCTTAGGAGGGCATACGTAATATATCTCCGGATAGACACCTTTTGCATGTCCTGATTTCTGCCAGACTTCCCATGGAACAAGTTTAGGGAATATCATCTCCCTGTATCCCAGTGGTTCAAGCAGCTCTTCAAGCACTATCTTTTCAAAGGTTCTGAACATCCTTGTGGACTGCGGACCATGAATCCACTGTCCTCTGCTGGCACCTCTTTTAAGCCATCCGGCCTCCATCATTGCCTTAGTAGGGTCTTCGGTGAACTTATGCTCCTTTTTCTCGCTTTGCCAGAGGATGTGCCAGTGCTCGGTCTTTCCTCCGTATGAATGCTGTTCGATCTTGTCTTCCATCAGGGAAAGTATCCTGTCAGGTACACGGTTTGACATTGCAGCTTCATCAACATCGAGTTCAAGCCTGACAACTCCGTCTTCGTATCCCATCTTTGTAACATATGGTATTTTCATCTGAGGAAGTTCATTTTCAGATGGTACTTCAATTGAGTACGAGTCAACCTCTATTCCACGGATTCCTATCTTGAATCCTTTTCCAAGTTTTCCGGCAAGTGGCTTTCTCATACGAAGTAGTGCATCATGCACACGCACATGCCTGCCGGATTCTATAGTAAGGCTTATCCTGTCTCCCTCAACTTTCCATGCAGTGACTTTTGCTCCCTGTCCCTCAGGTGCTCCCTTTGTGAGTATGGTTTTGTTAGCCTCATCGATGTATTCACCGATAACATCTACCGCTTTTGTTGCATCGGCACTTGTCTTCAGTGAACATTCCAGCTTGAATTTGAAATCTATTGCATCCCCATTTCTGGGTGGTTCATCTGAAGGGCAACATTCAGCTCTTTTTTTTGAATCCATTGTAATTCCGTTCCTTACATTGTGATATGATTGTGATGTGGATAAGTAAGCAGCAATCCGTTGTTATAGTGAATAGTTTTCTTTGTCGGGTTACTTTATGCATGATGTATCTTTTGATAATTAAGAACTTCTATTGTCGGTGATTGTAGCAGCACTTTATCGGCACATGTACCAAATTTGTATCCGAAATACCAGATTTTATTAGCTACTCATTGCTTCGGAATCTATATGTATGTCGGCCAATAATGTTTTAGTGGGATTGCTTACATGAAACTTGATGAAGGGTGGTACAATGTCAACATGTTTCAGTATTGGTTCAATCGGATTTAGCAAAGCAGAAAGTATTTGGTATCGCAAATGGCGGTATCTCATGGAAAATCCCGTATTGAAAGCATGGGCACAGTGCCCGTGTATACTATGAAAGGGAGAAATATGAATATAGTACATAAGACAATTTTATTGCTTGGTATAGTTCTGATTTCTTTACCCGTTGTCCAATGTGCTGAATCAAATGCTTCTGATTCGGTCATAACATTTAATTTTGAAGGCCTGGAGCCACTTGAAGAAGGTGTTTACGAAGGCTGGGCTATAATCGGGGAAGAGAAGATCAGTACCGGTACGTTCAATATAGAGTCAAATGAAAGTGATGAGCTTTCATTCTCTGTTGCTGAGAACATAAGTTCTGCAGAAATGGTAGTAGTTACCATAGAAGCAGGAAATGACACTGATGCAGAGCCAAGTGGCATCGTAATACTGGAAGGTGAAGTTGAGAACGGAACTGCAGATCTGGAATTCCCACTTAACCTCTCAGAGGCTAACGGAACTTACATCCTTGCAACACCTACCGATGGTGCCGATACCAATGAAACAAGTGGTATTTGGTTCTTAGAGCTTCCGGAACCTCCTACAGCAGGTCTTGAATTGCCGGATCTGCCTGAAGGATGGGTATACGAGGGCTGGGTTATAAATCAGGGCCAACCGATTTCCTCAGGAAAATTTGTAGCTGTTGATGAAGCAGATTTCTTTGATGGCTATAGTGGTCCGGAACCTGCTCCTCCATTCCCTGGAGAAGATTTCCTTGTAAATGCACCTGAAGGGGTCGTTTTCCCACTGGATCTTGCTGATGGTGAAAGTCTGGCAGTGATATCAATTGAGCCTGATATAAACGGCACAGATCCAACGGGCAGCTCACCTTTCCAGATCAAACCTCTCATTGGTGAAATTCCGGAAGGAGCAATGGATCATGTCAACTATCCGATGGAACTGAATTTGAGTTCTGTTCCATCAGGTACGGCAACAATAGAATAAGAACAATTTATGGTGCCTTAAGGCACCATTTAATATTTTTGAAACTATCAATGTGTACTTTTTGAGAATCTAACGTTTTAATCATTTCTTACTTTTCCTGATAATTCTCCATCATCTCCTGTTCGATAGCTCATTTTGTTTCCCAATAGTTACTATTTAATAGAAAAACTCAGTATTTATCAAAAAATCGAGGGAATTTCATGAATGTTCTAATACTGGGTGCGGGAGCTGTCGGTCTTTCCATAGCCGCAAAGCTCTCTACTGTATGCAATATACATGCAGTATCCCGAAAACGACATGCAGACCGGATTATTTCTCATGGTTTCATGATGTCCGGGATGTGGAGCGAAGGTACATACAGTTTCAGTTGCTCGGAAGCTGTTCCTGAAGACATGAATCCTGATTATGTATTCATTACTTGCAAATCGACAGGTACTAGGGATATCTGTAACCAGTTCTCTGATTTGCTGAAGGGTCGTGAGGTTATCAGTATGCAAAACGGCCTTGGTAATGAAGAGATCATTTCAGAGTACACGGATCATGTAATTGGTGGCACCATTATTACGGGCTTTGAGTGGAAAGGGAATGCACAGGTCCATGTTTCAGTCGAAAGTGGTCCGATGAACCTTGGAAGGTTCCCTTCAGGTCTTGATGAGAATGTAATGGAACTGGTCACACTATTAAAGGAAGCTGGCATGAAAGCGGAGGCTACAGATAATATCAGGAGTTCCATCTGGTCCAAGGTTCTTTACAATTGTGCCCTCAATCCACTTGGTGCCGTGATGGGTGTTCCTTATGGAAGGCTCAATAATGCTCATGCATGGAGTGTCATAGAGAATATTGTAACGGAAGCTTTTATGGTGGCAGAGGCTGACTCGGTATCTTTGCCATGGAAAAGCGCAAAAGAATACCTGAAACACCTGCATGACATCCAGCTTCCAAATACTGCTGGGCATCACTCATCCATGCTTCAGGATATCTCATCAGGCAGGAAGACAGAAATAGATTTCATGAATGGTGCAATTGTCAAAAAAGCACATGAATTTGGTATAGCTTCTCATTACAACTCTTTCATCTCAGAACAGATACGCTTCATGGAAGACTTTCAGGCAGATTGATAATATGGGCAAAAATGAATTGACAATGGATTCTTCCAGGGTTCTGGAGCTTGTTGAAGGTGGATTCGAACTTGTCAAAAATGAAATACAAGCCTGTAAAGGCTGCGTGCTTCATGAGACTGTTACGAATAAGGTCATAGGCAAAGGTTCCGACAACCCGAAGGTCGTTTTTATAGGTGAGGCACCCGGTAAGAATGAAGATGAAACAGGCATTCCTTTTTGCGGGAGGGCCGGAAAGAATCTTGATGAGATGATCGAATACATGGGCCTTTCAGAGAATGGCTATGCTGTCATAAATACAATAAAGTGCCGTCCTCCCAAAAATCGAAATCCCTTGAAAAACGAGATTAATGCCTGTAAGGCATTTCTCCTGGCTCAGATACGACTTCTGGACCCAAAAGTAATAATCCTGCTTGGCAATACTGCTGAAAAAGCGTTTTGCAACGGTAAAACACTGGAATGGGGTATTTCTGAAATTTCCGAAGAAACCGGGATCATTGTGCTCAAAATATATCATCCTGCAGCACTGATTTACAAACGGTTAAGGATTGATGAGCAAAAAGAACTGATAGATAAAAACAGGCATCTCTGGGAATAGTTTTGCAACTATTCATCCAGTTCCTCAAGCACCTCTTCTGCGACCTTTGCATTCATGAGCAGATCATCAAGGGTTGCTATGAGTGAAGTGATTTTTTCTGTAGTGATGTGGATCTTCGCACTTTTTTTTGATATTTCGGTGTCCATACTGGTAAGGTTGTCCGGTGCAAGTGATCTTGCAACTTTTTCTGCAATAAGATGAGCGTCCTTATCCCTGAACTCAACTGTTGTCCTGATTTTCATGAAGCTTAATCCTCTTTATTGACTTCAATCTGGGAGCCTACTATCTCATCAACCTTACTGACGAACTCTTCCTCAGTTCCCTGCGGGATGGATGCTCCAGCTGCTACGTTATGCCCCCCTCCGTCACCGCCAACTGATTTAGAGGCTTCACGTAAAGCAAAGGCAAGGTCCAGGCCGTTTGAGACCAGTGCACGTGTGCCCCTTGCTGAGACCTTGACAATGTCCTCTACCTGATTGACAGCTATGAAAGGCATATCAGGATTGATGTAGCGTACCATAGTACTTGCGACCATACCTGTGGATTCCATATCCTGGGTTATCAGGTAGCCGATATTATTTCCTATCTGCAGCTTATCAAGGGCTTTGTTTATGTTTTCTACTATGGATCGCTGGTATTCAACAGCCATATTTTGTGCTTCTTCCAGATCTTCCCTGTTATTCATACAGATTGAGAGTGCCATTCCTGCCTTTTCCATACGACCACAGGTGTTGAGAATTGCAACCATGTCATAGACATTGCTCACAAGTTCTTTGTTGAGGTAGTATACGTCTCCAATCGAAGCATCTATAGCCTCAGAACTCGCCTTTTTTGCAAGTTTTAAAGCAATGGCTGATGTGAGTTTCTTCATTTCATCGGCTGAAAGCTCGCTGATGTTACCCTTAAGGTCAAGAATGCCAAGGAACTCATTGATTTTTTCCCTATTGCCTGTAATATCCAGGTACGGTTCTGGTGTGTATTCAAGAATATCGGCAATATCTCCGTCTCCCATCTTCAAGCCCTTGCGTACGGATATCACGCCTGCATCCTCTGCCTCTTCCAGAATAGTATTGTTGACGGTATTCATCAGTTGTTTATCACCCACAGCACCTACAATTGCAAGACCGGCAAGGTCCGTGTTACCTGCATCGAGTGCTTTTGCAACCAGATAAGTTGTACCGGAGGCAGAAAGGTGCATAGCTCCGTCAATTCCTACAAGATGGGGATTGACGGTCACCTTTGCAGACGAATCACCTACTGGTATATGATGGTCAAGAATTACTATTTCCTGGCTTATTCTTGATATCATATCAGATTGTCCGCTTCCCATATCACAGAAGATTACAAGGTCTTGCTCCGCAGAACTTTCGATTACAGTATCAACTACACTGTCGTCCAGTCGTGATACTATTGTAGTATGAAAACGGATTCCTTTTTTCATAAGTGCACGGCACATGATTGCTGCTGATGTGAGTCCGTCAGCATCGTTATGGGATATGATCCTGACATAGTCATGTTCTTCTATGACATCAGCTGCCTGACGTGCCAGATCTTTAAGTTTTTGGATCTCGACATTGAAGTTCAATTATATCACTCGATAATGGAAAAAGGATAAAGTGCTTTAATTAGTTTTTCTTTTCAGCGTAACGACTTCTCCCGGAAGGCTGGAAGTTCCGGCTTCCATAACAGTGCCAACGTTTATACTTGTATTGATGCCTGTATGTACGTCGTCACCCATGATAACACCCAGTTTTCTCCTGCCGGAATCTACTATCTTGCCTTTCACAAGACATCTGATATTCCTGCCATCATGGCGCAGGTTGGCCACCTTTGTACCGGCACCGAAATTGCAGTTCAGGCCGATTACACTGTCGCCAAGGTAGCTGAGATGTCCTATCTTGGTGCCATCCATAATTATACTGTTCTTCACTTCGACTGCATTACCAATATGGACATTGTTGCCTATAGCCGTAGACGAACGGATAAAGCAGTTAGGACCTATATCACAGTTGTCGCCGATTACCACCGGTCCGACAATGTAGGCTCCGTTGCGGATAATTGTGTCCTTGCCTACATAGACTTCTCCATGGAGAGTCGCATGAGGCTCTACGGTACCTTTCAACTCTCCCTTCATCCCTTCCAGCAACACCTTATTGGCTTCAAGCAAGTCCCAAGGTCTTCCGATGTCGATCCATTCACTTTCAAGCAGTTGATAGCCAATATTGCTTCCGGCATCTATCATCATCTGAAGCGAGTCTGTTATTTCCAGCTCTCCCCTGGGTGATAATTCAGTTTTATCTATGAGATCAAAAATAGATTCCTTAAAGAGGTAAATGCCTGCATTTGCAAGGTTGCTGGGAGGTTTTTCAGGTTTCTCGATTATCTTCGTGACCCTTTCACCATTGGTTTCTATAACTCCGAAATGGGATGGCTCGTCAACTTCCTTGACCGTTATAACAGCATCTTTCTCCGAAGATATCAACTGCCTTATATGTTCTGAACTTATCAGCATGTCGCCATTGAGCACAACAAAAATGTCACAAACATGCCCTTTAGCGCAACCAATTGCATCGGCAGTACCCATTTGTTTTTTCTGGTGAACGTAATCAATGCTAATTCCACGTTCTTTTCCATCCCCGAAATAATCTTTCAGTGCATCCTCATGATATCCGGTAATAAGAACAAACTCTTTTATTCCGGCATCCACTGCAGCATTGATTGTGTGCTCTATCATGGGTTTGTTGGCAATCGGGAGCATCACTTTTGGTTTTGATAGAGTAAGCGGGCGCATTCTTGTGCCTTCGCCAGCAGCAAGGATGACGGCTTTCATTTGAAGCACTCCTTCACAATGTTTTCTGCCATTTCATATAATCCTTCAACATTTTCCCTTGCCTGGGTTGTGATGCGTATCTTGGGCTCAGTTCCTGACGGGCGGACAAGTACCCATCCGTCATCCATTTCCACCCTTATGCCATCAATATCCGAAACTGTTCCCATGGGCTCCAGTTTTTGTTTTACTGCTCCCATCAGTTCTTCCTTCAATGAATCATCACATTTAAGCGTGCCCCGTAGTGTCGGATACCTGGGTAAGTTTCCTGTCAGTTCGGAAAGCGGAGTCTCTTTTACTATGTCTACGAGCCTTGCGGCGGCGTAGATCCCGTCCGGGCAATAAGATATCCTCGGGAAGATCCAGCTTCCAGATGGTTCACCACCAAAATTTGTACCGTGGCGTTTCATTTCTTCAGCCACATAGACATCTCCTACTCTCGTCCTGATGATCTCAGCATCCGGCAAGGCATCATCCACGATCATGGATGTGTCGACGGGTACGGCAATCTTTGATTTGCCTTTGCACTCATAGGATGCAAAAATAGCCAGCAATTCGTCACCTGTTACGAAGTTACCTTTTTCATCGATTGCCATCATTCTGTCAGCGTCTCCATCGTGTGCTATACCCAAGCTGGCATCAAGTTCTCTAACTACTTTCATCAGCATCCCGAGATTCTTCTCATTGGGTTCTGGATTCCTGGCAGGAAAATGCCCGTCCAACTGTGAGTTGAGCGTAATGACTTCACATCCCATTTCTCTGAGTAAAAATGGAGTAATCGTACCTCCTGCTCCACATCCACAATCAAGTATGACTCTCATGGACGATCTTCCCGTATTCTTGAGTATCATATCCGTGTGATCCCTTACGGCGTTGTGATAGGATGTTATATCGCCGACTTTGTCCCATTTCACAGCCAGGAAATCCTCATCCTCGATTATAGATTCAATTTCTTCCTGCTGCTTTGAATCAAAAGCCATTCCGTCGGGGTTCCACAACTTTATTCCTGCATACTCTGCCGGGTTATGGGATGCTGTTATCATAACACCGCAATCGTAGTCTCTTGTTGCGTACGCCAGGGTGGGTGTTGTTACAAGGCCGACACGGACTACGTCACAGCCGGAGGAGACAAGTCCTGAGATAACTGCATGCTCTATCATCTCGCCTGTAACCCTTGGATCCCTGCCGATGACAGCAGTTTTCTTCAATTTTCCAAGTGCCAGACCTACTTTGAGGGCTAAGTCCACAGTAATATCCCTGTTTGCCACTCCTCTTATGCCTGATGAACCGAATAATTTCATTTAATCCCTCTTTTACTCATTTGTCAGTAATGGGCTCATTCCACCGTAACACTCTTTGCAAGGTTTCTGGGTTTATCAATGGAACAATCTTTTGCAAGTGCAGTATAATATGCAAGCAGTTGAAGCACCACAGAAGAAAGTACAGGTGAAGTCATCTCATGTGACGGTGGAATCCTTAGTACCACATCAACATACTTCTCTATCTCAGTATCATCTTCATTTGCCACAGCTATTACAGTTGAATTCCGGGCCTTAACTTCCTTGATATTGCTGAGTATTTTGTCATAGGTGTGACCCATTGTTGCAATGGCCACAACCGGTGTTTCTTCCGTGAGCAGTGCAAGAGGTCCGTGCTTGAGTTCTCCTGCTGCATATCCTTCGGCATGTATATAGGATATCTCTTTAAGTTTCAGTGCCCCCTCAAGAGCTATGGGGAAGTTAAGGTAGCGTCCGATAAAGAAATAATCTTTCATGTCAGCAAACTGTTCGGCACACTCCCGGATCTCTTCTTTCCGGTTCAGAATTTTTTGTATCTGTCCGGGAAGACGCTTTATATTCACTATCAGATTCTTCGCTTCTTCAGCAGAAATCACTCCTCTTGCTCTTCCCAGGTGAATGGCAAGCATGTAGAGTGTAATAAGCTGTGCCGTAAATGTCTTTGTCGCGGCGACTCCGATTTCAGGGCCTGCACGGGTATAGACAACACTGTCTGATTCCCTTGTAATCGTGCTTCCAACGACATTGGTGATAGCAATGTTTCTGCATCCGTATGACTTAGAGCTCCTGACTGCTGCAAGTGTATCAGCAGTCTCTCCTGACTGTGTAATAGCAATCGTTAGTTCTTCTCCGCAAAGGACAGGGTTACCATACCTGAATTCAGAGGCAGTTTCAATATCAGTATGGATGCCGGTAAGTTTTTCAAAAAGGTATTTTCCCAGTATCCCTGCATTCCAGGAGGTGCCACAGGCAATTATTGTTGCCCTTCGCAGGTGTTTAATCTGTTCAGGTGTCAGGTACAGTTCATGTATCTCTTTCAACATGAAATGCTCATATCCTGCCTTTTCAGCGGCTTCCAGATCCCATTCGATGGTATGAGTTTCTTTTGTCAACAAGTTCCCTTTAAGATCAAACACTTCGATGCAATCAGGACGAATGGAACCTATTTCGTTGTCGTCAATATAAACTACATCTTTGGTATATTTTAGGAAAGCAGTTACATCTGAAGCTGCATAGTATCCATCCTCACCAATTCCAAGTACAAGGGGACTATCCTTACGGGCAAAAACCAGACACTCCGGTTCGTCGGAGCACAATGCCGCTATTGCATAAGAACCTTCGAGTTCTCTTATGGTCTCGCGAACTGCTGTCAGAAGGTCCGGTCTTTTTGTTTCGCTTTGCATCTTGTAGTTAAGCAGATGTGCGATAACCTCGGTATCCGTATCCGATTCAAAGATATATCCAAGTCCGATGAGCATTTCCTTGATCTGTAGATAGTTCTCTATGATACCGTTATGTACAACCGAGATGCAGGATGACATATGCGGATGGGCGTTTCTGGTTTCCGGTTTCCCGTGGGTTGCCCACCTGGTATGGCCGATTCCTACATTTGCTATTGTTTCTTCAGGAAGAATATCTTCAAGATCTGCAATTTTTCCAACGGTTTTGAAAGTTTCAAGTGATCCATTAAAAACTGTGATTCCCGCAGAATCATATCCTCTATACTCAAGTCTTTTCAGTGACTCTACTAAGATGGGTGTAGCCGATTCTTTGCCTACGTACCCTACTATTCCACACATATCCCCTCACCTCAAATGACTATTGAATTTACCGGAAGCGCCTCTGATATAGTTTTGCCTGAATTGACCCTACAATTGGGAGAGATCATTGTCCCTGCTTTTACAAGCACACTGCTGCCAACCTCGGTGTCATCGCCGATGATCGTTCCCAGTTTATCGGCAAAATATAGGCCTCCTTCAACCTCTATCATCATCTTTTCTTTTTCTTCAGTAATAAAATGTGACCCTATAGATGTATTACTTCCGATTATCGAGTTGGAAATCGTAGAATGTGTGCCTATACGACCATCGTTCATGATAATACTGTTCTGTATGCTGGTGAAAGAAGCAATGGATACATTATTTCCTATGCTTGTAGAAGGAAGTATGACTGTATTAGGACCTATGTCGCAGTTGTCACCGATTATAACAGGACCCACTATGTAACATCCCGAACGTATGGTCGTGTTACTGCCGATAGCAACACTTCCTTTGATAACAGCGCCTTCTTCAACTGTCCCTTTTTTAATGTCAGTTTCGAACTCCCCAAGGACTACCGGGTTTGACTTCAGGAGGTCCCATGAAAAAGCTGCATCCAGCCAGTCGGAAAAGGTGTTTGTCATTGTGACATTCATCCCTTCATCTATCATTAGCTGCAGGGTGTCGGTAATAGCATATTCTCCCCATGTTGAAAGCGGTGTTCTTTCTATTATATCGAATACTTGTGGCTTGAAAAGATATGTACCGGTATTGATGAGATGACTCACCATTGACTGGGGTTTTTCGACTATCTTTTTGACATGCTGGCCCTCGGCAACAATGACACCGTAACCGGTTACGTTTTCTTTCTTGCATGCAAGGACAGTTGCATCGCCATCTGCACCCTTTATAAGGTCACTGATGGTCTCGGGTTCTATGATATTATCCCCGTTCACAACTAAAAATGCCTCCTCGTCAGCATCTATCGATTCGCGAGCCTGAAGTATTGCATGAGCAGTGCCTATCTGGGCTTTTTGCTCTATATAATTAATCTTTACACCGAAATTGACCCCATCCTCAAAATAGTCCATAATACGTTCTTTTTCGTATCCCACTATCAGTATTATGTCCTTGATTTCGTTTTTGGCAAGAGCATTTATGACATGTTCCAGAATAGGTTTATTTGCCACAGGGAGCATTACCTTTGACCTTGTAAGTGTTAGCGGCCGGCACCTTCTCCCTTCCCCGGCTGCAAGAACGATAGCTTTCATGGAATATACTATGCTCTTTATAACAATTTATACCTTACCTTGCTACGGCAGGAAAACATTTTTTGTAAAAACAGATTACTTATCCCTTTATAATATCAGAATAATAAAAAAAGATGGGCTTTGGTCCGGTGACCAGGCCCTTGCAGATTCCCTGGGAATCTTGTTTATCTTGTGAGCAGCATTTCGGCTGTCTCTGGTTTGTATTTCCAGTCTGCAGGAAGTACTTTTGTTGACTGGTAATACTTGACAAGCCTTCTGATCTTGGATTCAGTGTTCTGGAGAGAACGCTTGTTGTGGACGTCCTTATGGTTGTCCTTTATGTGTTTCCTGATTCCGATTGCCTTTACAAGAAGGTTGTAAAGGTCTTCAGGTAATGCAGGTGCTTCATCTTTCTCTTTCAGGATTCCGGTGATTTTCTTACCGGTAACCAGTTTGACGTCAGGTACCCCATATTTGTCCCTGAGTGTCATTCCGATTTCACTGGTGCTTATACCCTGCTTCCACATTTCAACAACAACATTTGTTACTTCTTCTTCACTCATAGTGGACCATACAGGTGGTTCAGTACGAAGTGGTCTTGTAGACCCGGCTTGTCCCTTCTTCCGGGTGTGCATCTTTGCCATGCAATTCCTCCAATAATTATGATATTTGATATGATTTAGTTAGTTTGTAGTTGACCGTACTCTTCCAGGCTGTTTGAACGAACAGGAGAACCCTTTGTCATACGGCAGTCAGTTCTATAATTGGCGAAGTGTTCTCTACAAAAAGCATTATCAAATATATATGTTGTGATTGAAGAGTAGCTTCATTGCGGAAGAACTGAAAAGCGCTTATTGGCACAGGAAGTGGATTATATTTCCACTGCCAAATCAATTGCCTAGTCTTTCTATAACTTCTTCGAGCTTCAGGAGCTCCTGATCACCGCTGTCCATGTTTTTGAGGGTAACCTTCCCGGCTTCAACTTCATTTTCACCGATGATTACGACATAATGGGCGCCTATATGGTTTGCATAGGATAGCTGTGCCTTGAAATTGCGTTTCATAAGGTCGACGTATACCGGCATGTGTGGTCGCAGCTTTGTGGCTGCTCTTACAGCTTCTAGGCGGGTGGAATCTTTGGCTATGATAACGACCGGTTTTTCGTAATCCGGCTCTATCTCGCATATTTCCATTATCCTGTCAAAACCTAATCCGAAACCTGTGGATGGTACGTCCCCTCCGCCAAATAGCTTGATGAGCTGGTAAGAACCGCCTCCACATACCTGGTTTTGTGCTCCGAGGCCCTCGGCATATATTTCAAAGACCATGCCCGTATAGTAGTCCAGACCCCTTGCAATGCCAAAGTCTATGACATAATCAACTCCATATGCATCCAGAAGATCCAGCAGTTCCTGATACTGATCGAGCTCGGGTATATCACCTATCAACTGGCGTGCCTTCTCGATGGCCTCACTTCCCGTGAGCGATATAAGCTCCATCAGTTCGAGACGCAGATGTCCCGGTGCATCGATTTCTTCCAGATAGTCCACAAGTCCGGTATCATCCTTCTTATCAACGAGTCTCATTATCCTGCTTTGCTGTTCTGTTTCCAACACGCTGAGGAGTTTCCTGATAACTCCAAGGTGGTTTACGTGCAGGCTGCCTTTGATGCCTACTGCCTTGAGCATCTCGCTTGCAAGGGCAATTACTTCTGCATCCGCATCTGCCTTGTTGCTGCCTATCAACTCAACGCCAAACTGCCAGAATTCTCTGAACCGTCCCTTCTGAGGACGCTCATACCTGAAGCAGTTCTCAAAGTAGAAGAGCTTAAGAGGTCGCTGGCTTGCCTGCATCTCATTGACGTACATCCTCATTACAGGAGCTGTGAGTTCCGGGCGCAGGGTCATCTCCCTGTCTCCCTTGTCGGTAAAATTGTAAAGTTCTCCTACAATACCTTCCCCGGATTTTAATGTAAAAAGTTCCAGTGTCTCGAAAGTTGGGGTGATTATCTCCGAGAATCCCCAGTTTTTGACGACTTGACGTAATATGTTTTCTACATATCTTCTTTTTTTAGTATCTTCCGGGAGGAAATCACGGGTACCTCGTGGTTTGCTGATTTTCATTATGGATCAACCTGATAATATGGATTCTGGTAAATTATGCTACATTATGAGTTTTGCTTGGATAGTATAAGGTAGCCTATTTTAGATTTTCGATTAGTTTTATCTTTGGTCCTATGTTTATAGCCAGTTCTTCTTTCTAGATTGCATATAGTCAAGTCCTATCCTGCCTATGTGAAGTATCTTCATGATTAATATTTTTCATTCGGATTAAGAAAATGGTTTTTTCCAGGGATACTGTTCATTACATAAAAAAATACTGGAGCAGATAAGCTATTTACTTGAATGCCTGTGTAAGGAAAAGATTGGAGATACGGGAAGAATATTGAAGAATATTATAGTTCAATTCTTCATCTTAAATTTTAAAAGTATTAGTCTATTCAGAGACTATCTATAGTCCTTGACTAGCTTTCATGATATGATTCAATGTTGATTATTCACATCAACTATGAAAAACCGATGTGAATAATCAATATTCCGGAAAAACTTATTAATTATTGTTTTTCGTGATGAGCTTTCATAGCTTCCATAACTTCAAATGCAGTTTTCTGACGGCTGTAATCAGCAGAGCGCAACTGTTCACCAAGCTTTTTTCCTGCCTGCTCAGCTGCAAGCATCACCTTTTCATCCTTCGTAACATCAGGAATGGTTTCCGGAGTGATTGGAGAGTCAGGTCCATATACATTATAGTGTCCTCCTACCTTGCAGGTTTCACCGTATCCGCAATAGCAGCACCCAAAAGCACCTATTCCTTCAACATTATCTATAACTTTTATCATGTTAGCTAAACAGAATGTATTTAGAACCTCAGTAGGTGGTGAAGGGTTCATACCTCCAAGACTCACAGTAACAGCAAGTTTTCCCCAGAGGATATCAGCTTCTCTATGCCTGAATTGATACCATCTTTCAAGGAAAGAATGCATCACTGCGTTCAATGTGTTGAAATAGTTGACACCACTCAGAACATAAGCATCAGCTTCAACAATTTTATCACGCATGGTTTTCAGGTCATCGTCTACTTTACATATATTGTCATCAGCACATGCCATACATCCGATACAGCCACCTATATTCTTACCATGCAGTGAAATAAGTTCATATTCACATCCAGTGTTCTCCAGAATTTTTTCCACAACTTTTATAGAACCTGAACGCGCCTCTGTTCTTGGGCTTCCTGATATTCCAAGTATTTTCATATTTTAAACTCCTTTTCACCAATTAATTTGACTTAACGCATAAAATACAATAATTACATGACTGCCTGTATGAAAATTACTTTGCATCTTAAAAAGGATTTAGGGCACTGTTCAGTAGTTACTACATTCCGATAACCTTACAAATTATAGTAAACTGCGTTTCTTGGCTGGTAAAAAGTATTAATGATAACAATCAGTCATCATTGCTAAATTTTTTTTGATTCATTCTTTTATATTGCTGGATTATCTCTAATCTTCGAGAGTTTTTCGGGATGAAAAAAGGTTTCCAGCAAAACTCTAAGAGTTATACAGGTTACTCCAATGTATTAAGTACAATTCAGTGCCGCTTAAGTATATATGAATGACTGTTCTATTATCTATTGTGGTTCTATCTTCCGGAAGACAGGCAGCCATATATGAAACCCTCAAAGGAGACAACAATATGAGCGTAAAAGAAGATATCCATTCACAGATCGTTGGCGGACTTGCAGATGCGACATTCCCTATTAACACACCTGAAGATTTACTTGCAGCATTTCCTGCAGGTGCAGACACCACATGTAAGTCCGGAGATGTCGAAATAACTGCAGGGGAGGCAGGAAAACTTCTTACAGCAGAAGACTTCCCAATTGAAAGTGCAAAGCAGATTGCTGACATCCTCGTTGAAAGAGCAGGGTTGTGATACTCACACCCTTTTAAGCACAAGACTTAAACTGCTTACAAGCTGATAATTTATAGGAGTGGATAATTATGAAAGTTCTAGGAGTATCGGGCTCCCCAGTCAAAGACAGCAACACGGATCGGGCTCTTAAGGCAGCACTTGAAGCAACAGGTATGGATTACGAATATGTCAAATTGTTTGATTATACCGTTGCTCCCTGCAAAGCCTGCCTGGGATGCGTAAGTACAAATGTCTGTGTAATTAAAGACGATGGCATTGCCTTGGCAGAAAAAGCTAAGGAAGCAGATGCCCTTATTGTTGCAGGCTTTACACCATATTCCTCTCTTGATTCACGTACAAAGGCATTCATTGAAAGGCTTTACCCTCTTCGGCACAGATACGGATTTATGCAGGGAAAGCCCGGTGGAATAATAATCACATCCGCAATCCCCGAAAAATGTGACATGCTTCCTCCTGCACTTGAGAACGGTATCAATGCAATCACATACTACATGATGGAGGAGGGAATGGAAATAATGGGTTCTGTCAAGACCCTTGGAAATGTTCCCTGTGTGAAATGTAAATATGGAGATGACTGCGACATGACTGGCATTAAGATGATGTTCGGTCCCGATGCAACTAAAGAGTCCGTTGGAATAAGCAGATTTGAGGATCAGCCTGAAGCTGTCAAAGCAGCAAAAGAACTGGGTGGGAAGATTGCAGAAAAACTGAACTCAAAAGAATAAATCGAAAAATGCCTTCATTTTTCTCTATTTTCAATACGAAAAAATTCTTTTGCATAATTAATACGCAAATGCAGTGTTTTTTCTCATATTATTTACACGATTCAAACCAACTTTTTTTGAGAATAAGCCACGGATAAAAATTGTTTTTTCCGCTATGAATGCTCAAGTCCAGTTAATCCTGAAAATCAAAACTATTAAATACCCCGTCCAATGTACTGAGTTATACATCATTGACTTTGTTTTTTTACAGAGGTATAATTATGGATCACACAAAAATATTGCTCGATGAAAACGAAATGCCTAAACAGTGGTATAACATCCTTGCCGACCTTCCGGTAGAACCTCCGCTGAACCCGGCAACTAATGAGCCAATGAATCCCAAGGATCTTGAGCCTATATTTGCAAAGGAGCTCATAAATCAGGAAATAAGCTCTGAGAGGTATATTGATATTCCTAAGGAGATCATGGAGATATACAGCCTCTGGAGACCATCACCTTTACACAGGGCCTACAGGCTTGAAAAGGCGCTGGGAACACCTGCAAAGATTTACTACAAAAACGAAAGTGTAAGTCCTGCCGGAAGCCACAAGCCAAACACTGCAATTGCGCAGGCATACTATAACATGAAGGAAGGTACCGAAAGGATCACAACTGAGACCGGTGCAGGCCAGTGGGGCAGTGCCCTGTCGCTTTCCTGTAATTATTTTGATATCGAGTGTAAGGTTTACATGGTACGTTCAAGCTTCTACCAGAAGCCATACCGCAAGTCACTTATTAACCTCTGGGGAGCAAATGTAGTTCCATCCCCGAGCACCGAAACACAGTTCGGAAGAAAAATCCTCGACATGTATCCCGAAACAACAGGCAGTCTGGGTATTGCTATAAGTGAGGCTATTGAGGAAGCAGCCCTTAATGATAACACCAAATACGCGCTTGGCAGTGTCTTAAACCACACCAGCCTCCATCAGACAGTGGTTGGCCTTGAGAGCCAGGCACAGTTCAATAAGACCGAGGACTACCCTGACATCGTTATCGGATGTTGTGGCGGTGGAAGCAATCTTGCCGGTGTGACTCTGCCTTACATCCGAGACAACATTGCAGGTAAAACTAACACAAGGTTCATAGCTGTGGAACCTTCCGCATGTCCTACCTTGACATCCGGGGAGTTCAAGTATGACTTCGGTGACATGGCACAGATGACACCTCTACTCAAGATGTACACCCTGGGATCAGAGTTCATACCACCAGCCATCCATGCAGGCGGCCTCAGGTATCATGGAGCTTCACCGATTGTGAGCAAGCTCGTTGCAGATAGTATCATGGAAGCAACCTCCTACCATCAGGTCGAAGTATTCGATGCAGCAGTCACCTTCGCACGCAGCGAGGGAATAGCCCCTGCTCCTGAGTCATCACACGCCATCAAATGCACTATTGATGAAGCCCTTAAGTGCAAGCAGACAGGAGAAGAAAAGACTATCCTTTTCAACCTCAGCGGTCATGGTCACTTCGATATGGGTTCATATGACAAGTATTTCTCAGGTGAGCTAAGTAACGACTGATAAGCTAAGCTTGCAGGATATAAACCATCGTGGCATCTTTTCATGCCACGTAACTCCTTTTTTGTCTTCAGTTTTTCAATTAGTAGAATTTGTCCCTGTATTTCTTATAGGATATTACGAATTCTGCATGTGGCCATATAAGAGGTATTGTAACATAGGCCAGGCCGCCTTTCCACATAGGATGTGATCTGACTGACTCGATCAGCTTGACCTTGCTGTCCCTGAGTATTTTGGCATTGGTGTAATCCTCAAGCCATAATTCAAATCTCTCAATGGTCGAGATATGTTCCGGTAAAGTGTAGTTGTGTGCCATATCAACAACCCAGTCCAGATACATCTCTGCCATCTCGCGATCATCGGTCTCGATGTAGTGGTTCGCAAGTTCACATGTAAAGTGGCACCAGGGCCCATAGCCTCCGTTATTGCGCCCCCAGTATTCAGGATATCTGTTAAGTCCTCCGATCTCGTTGTCCCACAGGTGCTTATGTATCCTTTTTACAGTAGTGATTGTCTTAACATCACTATCTTTTATAAGCCCAAAGTAGGCCGGAGCATACTCCGCAGCATCAATATCAAGCACCGTAGATGCAAAAGGGTCATATCCGATGGGTTTGCTGTTTTTATCCTTCACGCGAATACACTTGATAAAAGAGCGTCTTCTGGGGCTGAAAAGCCGTGTAAGTATGGAATTTTTTATAGTATCCGCCTCCTTTTCCCATTCGGAGACATCTTTACCCAGTGCTTTCCCCATCTTGACAGCTGCATATATCCCGGCACAACACGCACAATTAGCATATATTTCAAAACCGTGTTCATAGGCTGGATATTCATGGATACTGTTAATAGTATGGATAAGGTCTACTTCGTCATTCTTGTTTAGGAGTATGAAGTGCACGGCCTTCTCAATTGTTTCCCAGTATCGCATCACAAACTCCTTGTCTGCCATTTCCTCAAAGAATGAGCCGCCTGTAGCTTCAAAGTATTTTCCAAGAACAAAGAGCACAAGCCCGTTTCCATCAATCTGAAGATCCTTGTAACTTGCATCGTTGCCATCGATATCGTATCTTTGTGAGAACTCTCCCAGTGGTTTCTGGGAACTGAGTACGAATTCGAGTCCTCTTCTGGCCTCATTCAGCAATCCTGCATGAGTGCAGCCAAGTATTGCTATGGAATGGTCCCTGGGATAGATGAAAGGGTAGCGAGTACCAGGAGGACTTGCATAGAAACCGCCGTTTTCATGTTGATTGGTTTTGAGTATGTGGATGCTGTTTTCGTACAGTTTTTCCGCTTCTATTCGATTCAAGTGCCTCACTCCTTTTCCGGATATTCTATCTTGTATACATAGAATGCTTTATCAAGGACTTTTCTAACTTCCTCTTTCGTCATCCCCGTCTTTTTGATGGCTTCTTCATTATATTTTACTAAGTTGCCACTTTGGGATTTTGAACCAAGGTTGTATATCTCCGCTCCTGCAAGTTCTGCCCTTTTCCTGCTGTAGCTATGTTGCAGTATTCCCAATACATGGATAAGGGCAGGATAGTCCCAGGGATTGTCTGAATCCTTTTTCAGCTCATACATTTTGTTGATGACATCATCGAATTGAGTCGGTGACTTGTATATCTCGAGGAACTCTGTTATCTCACTTCCAAAAGGACAAATTGGCAAATAATTGATGTTATCTTCTCTTGCACCTTCGAAACCCGGACCTTCAAGGATTGCAAGTTCTTCTCCTATATCCTGCAACCATCTTATGGTTTCCAGTGGTCCGTCCCTGTCAACCATCTTTATAATCCCTACCAAAAATGCTTGTGGCAGCATATTTTCCAGTCTTATTATGCTATTACCCCCTTCTACTTGGCCTTTAAGTCTATCAGTTTTCCATTATAGGCATGCTGTGACTTACAAACAATAGTAAAACCCTATTATATAGATAATATTCGTTTTTGTTAGTATAAAGTTTACTTCTGGCTTCAGTTATAACTGTAATTATCCGAATCAGGCTCAATAAAATATTGTATTATAATTCAAACAGGAGACTCCTCAAGGAAGGCTCTTTCAGTGTTATCTTCAGGTACATGCTTTTTGAAATTCCAAGATTTATAAAAGGACACAGGTATTCCGCAAAAAGGCACATACGCTATGAATTTGCTCATTTTGGTGAGGAAACTTATCTTCTTCTGCCAAGGAAGCAGCCTTCGCTGCTAGGCAGGATGAGCCAATATATTGATCTGAAAAGACATGAACTTATAAAACAAATATGGGAATAAGTCCTGTTCCAGCCATACTGTTACACGTCTGATGAAACGATCTGCTTTACAGCCATGTTCCATCCCACCGGCCCGATGCCACTGATCCTCATTATATTCTGGTCTTTAATATTAGGATCATGTTCACCGTTCTGCTTTTGCACGAGCACTGATATATCCACGGACCGAAGCATAGGAAGATCGTTCAGGCTGTCTCCGAGTCCTATGGTTTTGATGTCACCATATTTTTTTCTATACAGGCCGGTAAGGATATTCACCGCTTTTCCCTTGTCGTTGTCTCCAAGGATATGCCAATATCTTCCTCCCCTGGTATAATTCAAACCCTTTTCCTGTATTTTTTCCTTAAGTCGGTTTGCAGTATTTTCATCACCGTTTAATCTGAAAGCTTCATCATACTCACGCATCTTTGCGAGTCTTGCTGATTCTATATCAAGACCGGTATCTTCACTAACGCCCTCATCGTCCATATCTCCGAAGCCGATAATATCCATTTTTTCTTTGGTACGGATTTCCACAAGAATATCTCTGAGTTTACTGTATGCTGTTCCCAGTTCGATAACATCGTAACCATCTTCGGTTTTGGAGACCGGGTAATCTACGCTGAAATAACCTTCCGGGATGAAGATAGCCCCGCCATTCTCGGATATGAAAGGGTGTGTCGACCCAAGTTCCCGGACATACACTTCTATCTCCGCACGGGTCTTGCTTGTACAGAAAATAAGTGGTATTCCCTTTTCTTTTAGTTCTTCAATTGCCGGCTTTGCAGCTTCATAGGAGTAAGTATCATGGTCTATCAGAGTACCGTCAAGGTCGGTGAATACGATGTATCTCATTCTTTCATCTCCTTCAGGGCGAATATGTCATTTATTTGATATGGAAAACTTGTAGTGGCACAGGAATAACCCCATTTGACCTATGTCCGATTATTTAGTTCAGTTGTTATATTCGTTCAGGCCCATATAACCTTTCAGAATTAATATGCCGTAGTTTATGAATCCGACCATTATGTCTTGATTTCGGATGCCGATCGGATAATGTTCTATTTAAAGAAAAGTAAAATTTCGTTAGCTTTATTAGCATATAACTCATATAAATTTTGGGGTTACCAAAATCTGTGTTGGAGGAAGGGCATGTTTTGGGGTTCATGTTCCATAGCCATAACCATAGTTTCTGTGGTTTGAATAGATTATGATTCTGAATGTTTCTAGGTCTACTTCCTTTGTTTTTTGGCAGCTACCAACAAAATAAGGGGTCGCTATGAAAGAAATATATGATAAAATGGCTACAGAAGCCGTAAATGCCCAGAAGGCAGTTGTTAGCACAATAAACAATAAAAGAGGTACTTCTTTTAAGGTAAAAGATGCCCAGCCGTATGTCGATGCCGTTAACAGGATGAAGCCCGAAGGTGAACAGAGTAAAGAGGTTTTTGACCTTCATATTGATTCTGTTAATACTCATTTTGATGTTCTCACAGGATTAACTGACACCGTGCGACCGGAAGATGACCCGTTCGTAGAACACTATCAGACGCCTCCTATTTTGGAGATCCTGTACGATGAGGATCCTTCCTTCAGGTCATCAGTTGAGAAGTTCGTGGAGGAAATCGGAAAGTCCGAAGCACTCATCGGAAAAGAATCTATCAGGAGATATGCTGGTTTTTATGGTCCTACCTGTGTTGTGGATTTCGCATTCGTTCCGGGCAGCACGAGCAATGTGGTCAACAGGATACTACAGAACATGGATATCCCTGTGGATCACAAAAGAGCAATACTTGCTTCTAAATCCTGGGGAATGAACACTTCCTATGGTGTGGGTGCAAAGTTCCAGATGGCAATTGAGGACGGTAAGACTGCATCTGAAGCCGTTAAGGAAGAGATTGAAATGCTCAAGATGGTCTATGATACGCCGATAGATGCCCAGTTTAAACTAATGGAAGAGGCGGGACATAGTTCGTTTGACGTCAGGAAGTATATGGACCAGTATAAGCAGAAGATGAAGAAAACTGTTAAGAATGCAATGGATGCGGATGTATTCTACGGGAACATTGTAACGGTCCCTGCGTATGGTGTAGGGGATGTAGCCCACCATATCTCTCAGTCCATGTTCAATATGACAAAAGATGATGTTGTCATGGAGGTCATAAACGTCGTTTCTGATGTCCTTGATAAAACCATGGAGAATGCCAAGGGTAAGTTCAAGGATGAGTACTCCCCCCTGACCATTGCGACGGATGCAACGGCCGCGGCAACGACCAAGATATTGTGGATGGATGGCTTCACAACTATGATGGTTCTGGACCTGCTTGTAAAAAGGTTCCATAACCTGGTTCTAATGAATCCAAGAAGAGGTGCTGCTGCTGAGCTTCACAATGTTGATTTCATTGACCTGATCGAGAAAGGTGAGCGTATCATCGACCACAAGCCAAGGGGAGCAGGTGGAATTGTACAGGGTATACCAATTGACCTGAGCCCGATAGAGAAGAGTGAGGTGCTGAACAATCCGCAGCGTTATACTTACCCTGCATGTGCTATCACTGTCAGGTTCTCAGCATTGATGCGCCTGTCTGATTTCCCATGCCTGCTTACAAGTGAGCCTGTGACTGCAACCATGATGACGAACATAATCGCATTGCACAAGGAAGAGGCTCATTCACCGGCACGTGTGTGCAAGTTCTGTTCTGCCAACTACTTCGACTACAAGTGCGAATACTGTAACTGGTCGGAGGCAGTTTAATCTAAGATGTGCCTGCTTCAGGCACATCCCGGTTTTTTGGAGGTGGATTATGTCAGAGATCAGTTTGCTCAAGAGGGCAACTGCCGAACTCATAGGAACTTTCGTGCTGGTATTCCTGGGTACAGGGTCCGTAGTCACGACTGTCTTGCTGATAGAGGGGTCGGATATGTTGCCTGGGAACTCTTTTTATGTAGGCATAGATATTAGTGCCTGGTTTGCAATAGGTATGGCATTTGCGATTGCTGTTGCGGCAATGATCTATGCTTTCGGGCATATATCGGGAACTCATATTAATCCGGCAGTAAGTATTGCCTTGTGGGCTACGGGAAGATTTCCTGCGATGGATATGCTCGTTTATATTGTCGCCCAGCTTATCGGTGCCAGCCTTGCGTCATTTACTATAGTTGCTATACTAGGTTCCCGGGCAGTAGCAACAGGTCTTGGCGCGACAGCTATGTTTGCAGGTGTGAGTTATACCCAGGCAATTTTATGTGAAGCGGTTGCAACTTTTTTCCTTATGCTGACCATAATGGGAAGTGCTGTGGATAAAAGAGCACCCGGAGGTTTTGCCGGGCTTGCAATTGGTCTGGTGGTCGCCGCAGATGTCATAGTTGTTGGCAACATAACGGGTTCTTCACTTAACCCGGCACGTACTTTTGGCCCGTACTTGGCGGAGTCTGTGCTCGGTGGTTTAAACCTCTGGTGGCAGTATCCTATATATGTAATCGGTCCTATTGCCGGTGCCCTGATTGCGGCTTTTATCTATGATTATGTGTCAGGGGTAAAGGATCTGGATTGAGGAGAGCAGCTGTCTGCTCTTTTTGCTTTTTCAAAAAGCAATGTTCAAGCTACTCTCCTAAAAAAGCGTGTTAATACTTACAGAAATAATTATTCTGTGACCCCTATTCATTTGACAGGCATACATATGTCAAGAATATGATGCTTTTTGGGATGTTCTTCAGGTGAGTTCAAATATATCTCATAGCTTGCTCTGGACATATCAATTTCAAGGTCATTTTGCATCAACCACTCAACAACTTTTTCCCAAGCCGGAGCATACTCTTCTGATCCTGTCAGTTCTGCACGCATTATTACGTACTTTCCTCCGGGAAGTGTTTTCTTTTGTACCTCTCCTTCAACTTCAATATCATCATCAATGGTCATACACACATCCAGCTTAAGTTCTTCAGGAGGTGTAACGCCTGGGTCGTCATAGTAAGCAGACATCAAAAGAGTATTCGGTCCCATCAGGTTTTTCGGACCTGCCCAACCCATAAGTTTGCCAAACAGGCCTTCAAAGACTTCAGCATTTCCCATATAGTTGCCGACGAATGAAACACATGCTACATTTTTTTCTTCTATTTCCGTTATCTCTGGTTCGTTTAAAATTTCCAAACTTATCACCAACTTTTAACTTCAAACTCTTTTCTGTCATACGCCTATAAAAACTCATAGTAAGTTGGGTGAAAGTAATTTTTGTTAGAGATTACAAAAGCATTCTACCCCTATGAAAATATGATTGTTATACGGAGCAGATGACATCTAATGAAGTTACTTCTCTAAACAAATAATCTATTTCATCAGAAAGATTGAGCTATAACTTTTGAGTTTCACCCAAGGTTTATTAGACATTTTGGCCTTTTATCCTGATATCATGGAAATAAGGTCCCTTAATATCCCTGAAAAGATCATGCAATTCTACCTGGATTCCGGAATTGAGAGCCTGTATCCTCCCCAGGCAGAAGCTATTGAAAAAGGCTTGCTTGAAGACAAGAATATCCTTGCTGCAATACCCACGGCATCGGGGAAGACACTGCTTGCAGAGCTTGCCATGCTCAAAGCTATCTCAAAGGGTGGCAAAGCATTGTACATAGTGCCTCTGAGGGCACTTGCATCAGAGAAGTTCGAACGTTTCAGGGAATTTTCATCCATAGGCTTGAAGGATGGTGGTGTAAGGGTTGGCATATCCACCGGCGATTTTGAGTCAAGAGACGAGTGGCTTGGTTCCAATGACATAATTGTTGCCACCTCCGAGAAGACAGATTCTTTGCTACGTAATAGCACTTCCTGGATGGAAGAGATTACCACTATTGTCGTTGACGAAGTACATCTGCTTGACTCTGCAAACAGGGGGCCAACCCTTGAAGTGACTCTCACAAAGCTTATGAAGCTTAACCCCGGTTGCCAGATAATCGCACTGTCGGCGACCATTGGAAATGCCTATGAAGTAGCTGACTGGCTTAAGGCGGGACTTGTGCTCAGTGAGTGGAGGCCTACGGACCTCAGGGAAGGTGTCTATTATGGTGGTAATATCAATTTCAGGAGTTCTCAGAAAGAGATTGAAAGTGCTACTAAAGATGATGCTATCAACATCATCCTTGATACGCTCGAGGAAGGAGGGCAGTGCCTTGTTTTTGAGAGCAGTCGCAAAAACAGTGTCGGGTTTGCCAGACGGGCAGGTGCCAAGGTTTCAGAAATTCTGGACAGGCCGAATCGCAATGAACTTGACATGATTGTTGAACAGGTTCTTGAAGCCGGCGAGACTGAGGCTTCAAAAGTTCTGGCCCAGTGCATCAGGAGTGGGACTGCATTCCACCATGCAGGACTGAACTCTGCACATCGCAAGCTTGTGGAAGATGGTTTCCGCGCGAACAAAATAAAGGTTATATGTAGTACACCTACCCTGGCAGCAGGACTCAATCTTCCTGCAAGACGAGTAATTATCAGGAGCTATAAGCGTTTTGACTCTAACTTTGGAATGCAGCCTATTCCTGTCCTTGAATACAAGCAGATGGCAGGCAGGGCTGGTCGTCCCCATCTGGACCCCTACGGTGAGTCTGTTCTCGTTGCGAAGTCATATGGTGAGATGGAACAGCTTTTCGACAATTACATTGATGCAGGTGCAGAGGACATATGGTCAAAACTTGGTGCTGAAAACGCCCTGAGGACTCATGTTCTCTCGACTATTGTGAACGGTTTTGCGACAACTCGTGACGGACTAATGGAATTTATCGAAGCTACATTCTTTGCCCACCAAAATGACACCTGGGGCCTGATAGAAGTTATTGATGATTGTCTTGATTTTTTGAAGGCTCATGATATGCTTGAGGGAGATGAGCAACTTACAGCAACAACGCTTGGGAAACTAGTTTCCATGCTTTACATTGATCCACTTTCAGCAGCAATCATAATTGAAGGACTGGATAAAAAAAAGGACGCGAACGAACTTACGTTGCTGCATCTTATCTGTAAAACACCCGACATGCGGCAGCTCTATCTCAGATCGGGTGACTACGAACTTATAAATGATTTTGTTCAGTTGCACGCAGAAGAGTTCGTAGAAGTACCAAATCAGTTCAAAGATACCGAATATGAGTGGTTCCTGGGTGAGGTAAAGACAGCTCTTCTTGTGCTGGACTGGATAAATGAGAGATCCATGGATGACATAAGCAAGAGTTTCAATGTGGGTGAAGGAGACATCCATGCCTTTGCCGAACTTTCCGAATGGCTAATGCATTCACTCTCGCGTCTCGCCAGAGTCCGGGAGAACTCTGCTGCGGATATGGCAGGTATGATTGAGAAGCGGATACACTACGGCTCACGTCCTGAACTCATGGAACTTGTAGGAATACGTGGTATAGGTCGTGTGCGTGCCCGCAGGCTCTATGATAGTGGTCTCAGGACCGTCGCAGATATCAAAAAAGCCGATCCTGTTGTTCTTGGCAATCTCATAGGTGCAAAGACTGCGGAGAAACTGCTAAGGGAGATCGGTATGCATATAAATATTGGCTCAGAAACATCGAAGGGAGCAAATTCAAGAACGATGGATTCACTTCTCGGGAACGAACAGAGCACGTTCAGTGATTTTGAAAAATGAACCTTTTGAAAACGAGCTCTTTTGAATAATCTATATATGATGAACCGGTATAGTCTGCAACAGACGCAAAATAGCAATTAGACCTGAATTGAATTATACATAAGGGATTATCATGCTTTACAAAAGATTATCGGAATTAAGCGGGGAAGAGAAGGACAAACTGATTAACCGTGGTGGGGAACTTGCGGATGTAGGGGAAACCGTAGCTAACATTATCAAGGATGTGAGAAAGAATGGTGATGATGCTCTGCGAAGTTATACTAAGAAATTCGATAGGGCGGATATTACAGCTATTGAGGTTTCCCGGAATGAGATTGATGAAGCAATCAGCAGTGTTGATGCTTCTTTGATCAGGCATCTTGAATTTGCTGCTGAAAATATACGGAAATTCCACCAGGCACAGATGCCCGAAAAAATTTGGTTCACGGAGGTTTCCCCCGGGATTGAGCTTGGGCAAAAGTTCACTCCCCTTGAAAGTGTAGGTGCATACGTTCCAGGGGGAAGGGCATCCTACCCTTCCACGGCTCTTATGACAATTGTTCCTGCAAAGGTTGCCGGTGTGAAAAAAGTAGTAATGTGTACTCCTCCCGGACCTGACGGGAAGGTAAATCCGCTTACCCTTGCAGCAGCCAGGATTGCAGGTGCGGACCATGTTTATAAGATCGGTGGCGTGCAGGCTGTTGCTGCAATGGCGTATGGCACTGACAGTGTATGCTCCGTGTCCAAGATCGTCGGTCCGGGAAATGTCTATGTCACTGCAGCAAAAATGCAGGTTCGTGACAAGGCCGAAATCGATTTCCCTGCAGGTCCCAGTGAAGTTCTTATTATTGCTGATGACTCGGCTGATGCTGCAATGGCGGCATCGGATATTATCGCGCAGGCAGAGCACGATCCAAATGCTGTCTCCGTACTTGTGACTACTTCTGAAGAACTTGCTGACAAGGTCCATAAGGAAGTACTGGAGCAGGCTTCCCGGGCTGTGAGATCTGAGATCGTAAATGCTTCCCTGAAAAACGCTGCGGTGCTGATAGCCGACTCTATGGAAAGTTGTATTGAATTTTCTAACGATTTTGCAGCTGAGCACCTTGAGATCATGGTCTTTGACTCTGATTTGGTTCTCAATGATATAGATAACGCAGGATCGATATTTGTGGGCAATTATGCCCCGGTTCCTGTAGGAGACTATGCTTCAGGGACAAATCATGTTCTTCCCACGGCGGGCTACGCCAAAATATACTCCGGGCTTAATATTCTTCACTTCCTCAAGTGCTCAAGTATACAGAAGATAAGCAAAGAAGGTCTCCTGACCTTGAAAGACCCTGTTATTTCAATAGCAGAGGAGGAAGGCCTCATGGCACATGCCGAATCAATAAGAACTAGGTTCAGGAACTAACAATCTTTTTTTTTTGTTTAGTAAATCGATAATTATTTAATAGGTAAGCACATACACTAATTTAGTAAGTTCTTCATTTGAAGAACTGAATGTGAGGGAGTTTCATGAAGATCAGAGTTGTAAGTTCGCGAGAGGAAATACCAAATTTAAATCCAGGTGAAAAGGTAATCCATCTTGCTTTCAGACCATCAAACAAAGATATTTTTTCCTTGGTACAGACCTGTCCTAAAGTTGAAGTGATACAGATACCAAGCTCGTATCGTCGTACGGTTTCCAAATCAATAGAAATGTTTCTGGAAATGCAGAATATTAAACTCATTGAAGGGGACGTATGGGGTCACAGGAAAGATATCAACGAGTACTACAGCGTATCTCCGGCGCTTCTTGATAAGATCAAAGAGCTCAAATCCGAAGGTATGTCTGATGAGGATATAGTCAATAAACTAGAACGTGAGGGGAAACTGAACAGAGACATGCTCTTTTACATACTGAGTAAGAAATAACTTTGCTCTGCCTGAATATAGTGAAGTATCGTTTGATACGATACAACTATTATTTTGCATTAATTATTTTAGATTCATCAAGTATGTTCTGATTTTATTTCATTCAGGTCAGCATGAACTGCATCTCTAAGCTGCTCGCGCAGGTCCGGGATTGCAGAAAGTGCGCGTTCCCAGTCCGGGAGAAGAGCGCCTGAGGGGTCTTTTAAGTACTGGGCCCCGGCTTTCATGAATATTTCAGCAAACGTGTCAACATACTTTTCTTCCTGATGCCTGCTATAATGCAGTCCGTTACATATGGCATCTGCATTGTATTGTCTTATCAGGTCCTGTGCGGATCGTCTGTATTTTACCTGTATTCCCTTGAGAAATGTCTCCGAGACGTTAGTGCCGGTAGTTTCATTAACAATACGCAAAAAAGTTACCATGATATCGTTTACCATTTTTCCAAGTCCCTCTGAAGGGCTATTTCCCAATTCCTTGTGTTTGTGATCATAGAAGCCCAGGTCTGTCTGGCATATCTTTTTCAGGGTTGTGTTCCTGTATATTTCCGCAAGCAAACCAACTTCAAGACCCCAGTCTGAAGGTACCCGGATGTTGAGTGCGAGGTCCCTTGTAAAGGCAAATTCTCCCGAAAGTGTATACCTGAAAGCCTGAAGATATTCAAGCACATCTGACTCGTGGCGTACGTCTTTCACAAGTGTGTCCAAGAGAGGGCGGACGAAAAGGCGATACACACGTCCATGCATTGTCTTTTCATTAAGTTTAATTCTGGCATAATATCCTTTGTTGAAATAAAAATTAAGTTGGGGATTCATTATCGGATAAAGCATTTTTGCAGGGAAATCCTTGTTATATGTTACAATATCGGCATCGTGAAGCACTATTGCATATGCATACAGGCTTGCTATCCCTATTGCTATCCAGGCATCTTTTCCCTTTCCACTGAATCCTGTGATGTCGAGTTCATTTTCCTTCATTCCGCTGATTATTGTAGTAATACGCGGTCCGTTGCACCACACGATCATGTGGTCAAGCTCAAGTTGTTCAAAAAAGTCCACAGTTTTCTTATAATGATCTACGTCATCCGCAGCAAGAGCGACAACAACTTTTTTGATATATGTGCACTTGTTCAGTTCACTTATAATATGAGTTAGAGGTGGATTCTCGATTTCCTCATATAACATTGGTATTACCACAACAGCAGGCCTGATAAAAGATAGATCATGCAGGTGCTGTAACATTCTCTCGTTATCGCTGTAAAAATTATGTATCGTTGTAATCTTTTCTTGATAAAAGTCCATTATCCTACTCCCCCGGTCCCAGAGAACATGGCTTTTCTATGTCGTCATTAATAATGTTGTCAAAGAACATAAAAGGTACCTATGTCATTAAGATTTGTTCGGAACAATGAATTTATAAGTTGACACGTTCATTAGAACCAAAGTAAGACAGACAGGATTTCGCTAACATGACCCAATATGGAAAAGTATATCTGGTTGGTTCAGGTCCCGGGGACCCCGAGCTTATGACACTGAAAGCCCGTAGGTTGATTGACACTGTTGATGTTGTGGTCTATGACCAGCTTCCGGGAAAGGTAATAATCGACTCAATCCCGGCTGGAACAGAGAAGATTGATGCCGGAAAGCATTCCGGTGATCACACTTTAAGGCAGGATGAGATCAATGCCCTCATAATTGAAAAGGCAAAGGAAGGAAAGAGTGTTGTTCGTCTTAAAGGAGGAGATCCATATATGTTCGGTCGTGGAGGTGAGGAAGCACAGGAACTCATCAATGCAGGAATAGAGTTCGAAGTTGTGCCTGGTATCACCTCTGCGATAGCTGTGCCTGCATATGCCGGTATACCTATAACTCACAGGGATCATGCCTCTATGGTGACTTTCGTTACCGGTCATGAGGATCCCACTAAAGATGAAAGCGCCCTGGACTGGGAAACTCTTGCCAGGTTTGAAGGTACTCTTGTAATATTCATGGGTGTCAAGATGCTTGGAAGAAATGTGGGTGAACTCATTAAACACGGTAAGGATCCCAAGACTCCGGTTGCACTTGTAGAGAGGGGTACACGTCCTGACCAGAGAGTTACCGTTGGAACACTTGAGAACATTGCAATCCTTGCAAAGGAAAGAGGTGTCAAGGCACCTGCAATTACAGTTATCGGTGATGTTGTGAAGCTCCAGGAAGAACTCGGTGAGCAGATATTGCCGGATTTTGAGTGAGGTATGCTTATGAGTGAAACATCCGTTAAGCCAAAAGTTGCGATCATGAGGCCTGAAAGGTACATGAAGGAATCAAAAGAGCTGGCCGAATCTATGGGTTTTGAAGCGGTCATGGTGCCTATGGTCGAGATAACAGAAATGAAGGATGAAGGTTTTGACGGTTTTGTTGAAAGGGTGCTTTCAGGCAAGTCGGATTATGTAATTTTCACAAGCGCCAACGGTATAGATTTCACCCTGAAGAAGATTCCTTCTGAATCAAGGGAGAAATTCATAGCAGCCCTCAATTCCACAAATTTAGTAGCTATAGGTCCTACCACCCGTAAAGCCCTTGAAAACCTGGGTTTAGTCGTCATGGGAATGCCTGGTGTCTACAGTTCCGAAGGTATTGTCGATTACCTGTGTGCCGACGCATCCGGTAAGACAATAGATACAGCCAGAAGCTTCTATGGCTCGACCCTGCTAATAGAAGGTCTGCGTAAATGTGGTGCTACGGTACATGAGACAAATGTCTATACATTGGAAAAACCCGAAGGAGATGAACAGGACTGGCTCATAGATGCTACGGTGAATGGTGAGATACCTGTCTTCGCATTCACAAGTTCAATGATGGTCCGCAACTTCATTGAACACGCCGAATTA
This sequence comes from Methanolobus sp. ZRKC2, assembly GCF_045291185.1. NCBI lineage: Archaea > Methanobacteriati > Methanobacteriota > Methanomicrobia > Methanosarcinales > Methanosarcinaceae > Methanolobus > Methanolobus sp. ZRKC2. Next base: position 2,771,020 of record NZ_CP146980.1, read on the forward strand.
CGTGGCTTAGGGGAAAAAGCAGTCCTTGAATTGAATAACTCCATAGTTGCTGCAATAGGTGGTCCGACTGCTAAGACCCTTGAAGTTTATGGTGTCAATGTATCCGTTATTCCCGATAAGTTTACTTTTAAGGAAGTATTGAAAAAGGTTCAGGAACAACTTTCCTGAACGTTTCTTAAGATATATCAATAAGCCCTGAATGTCTTTCCTTCAAAGCTTTGGGTGTGTACCACAGATATAATATAGTATTACCATATAGGTGGTCGCATACCACTTACCATAATCATTTTTGTTATTTCAATTCAGGGAGCACTCATCATGATAGGTATTTCAAAATTATATTGCAGAACCGTAGAGCCTTCTGATGCATTGCGCTACGGGCGTGATTCAAAAAGGCTTCCTTCCCATCTGCTCCAGTTCTCCAAAGATAAGAAACCTGTTGTCGTATGGAATGTGACCCAGCGTTGTAACCTGCGCTGCGTTCACTGTTATGCTCATTCAAAAGACATTGAGTATAAGAATGAGCTGACAACTGAGCAGGGAAAGGAGCTCATAGACGATCTTGCTGAATTCGGTACCCCTGTTATTCTTTTCTCAGGAGGGGAACCCTTAATGCGCAAGGACCTTCCTGAACTTGCTGCATACGCAACTTCAAAAGGCATCCGTGCTGTCATTTCCACAAACGGCACAATGATCACGGAGCAAAAAGCCCGTGAGCTCAAAGAAATCGGTCTTTCGTATGTGGGAATATCCCTGGATGGTATGAGGGAAACTAATGATAAGTTCAGGGGCCTGGAAGGATCTTTTGACAAAGCTTTGCAGGGAGTGCGCAATTGCCAGGCCGCAGGCATCAAGGTCGGACTTCGTTTCACGATTAACCGTCACAATGTAAATGATATTCCTGCTATCTTCGACTTGCTCGAAGAAGAAAATATTCCCCGAATATGTTTCTATCATCTGGTTTACTCGGGCAGGGGTTCCGAAATGAGGAATGAGGATCTTTCCCTGGAAGAATCACGGAAGACAGTTGATATGTTACTGGAAAGAACAGGACAGCTTCATGCCAGGGGTAAAAAGGTTGAGGTTCTCACAGTTGACAACCATTGTGATGGCCCGTATATCTATTTGCGTCTTTTAGAAGAGGATCCGGAACGTGCGGCAGAGGTCCTTGAACTGCTCCAGATGAACCGTGGTAACTCCACTGGTATAGGCATAGGGTGTGTTTCATGGGATGGTTCCGTCCATCCTGACCAGTTCTGGAGACATTACAGCTTTGGCAACATTAAGGAGCGCAAGTTCAGTGAGATATGGACTGATATGTCTGATCCGCTTATGGCAGGCCTTAAAGATCGTAAACCTCTCATCAAGGCCAATGCTGACAGATGTGCAAAATGTAAATGGTTCGATGTCTGCAATGGTAACTTCCGTGTGCGAGCAGAAGCTGTGCATGATAACGTATGGGCCGATGACCCTGCATGTTACCTGACCGATGAAGAGATCGGCTACTTTGAAAGCGAATAATTCTTTATTCGTTATCTCCTTTTTTAAGTATCACATAAATGGTGCCATGTAACTGAGATATACATATGTCAGTGTACCGGCTATAATAGCAAGCAATGTTAGCTTCATGGCGAGCTGTACCAGCATTTAGTTCACCTTCCAGTTGATGTTTTTATTTTATGTATGGTATATTATATTAATACTGGTATGTCCACCTATAAAAGAGATATGGCAAAAATCGTGCCATATTAAAAAGAGCCTGTTTAAACTTCAATACAGTTTTGCCATACGCCGTGTATGTTGCAGTATTCAAGTGCACAGAATGCCTTGAAATCATCGATATTGTTCACATGGAAAGTTGCGATGGGATCGGTGTGAACAGGTTCGAAGTTCATCCTTCCGAAATCAACAGTTCTACCTTCCTTTGTAATACCATAGAGTTCTACCCACTCTATGTGATGTTCAACGGTATTGGGGTGTGGTACTTCTTTTCCCACGATCACACGTACAAAGTCAGCCTTTGCCTGCCCGTGTCCCCTGATTATCTCTATTTCAGGAACATGTTTCTCTTTTCCCTCTACTTCTTTTCCTTTGAGTATTTCTCCGAAATTCATCTTCTTACCTCTTTAAAAATCTATTATTCTCCAGAAGGTTCGGCGAATTTTCTTGCTGCCATGTCCCTGTCGAGCATGAAAAGACCGTTACCTTCATTGCCTACCATTTTCAACTTTGCTATGATCTCGTTATCATTGGCTTCCTCTTCTATCTGCTCGGTTACGAACCACTGGAGGAAAATCTGGGTAGCGTAATCTTTTTCCTCGTTAGCAAGGTCTACAAGTCCGTGGATTGATTTTGTGATAAATTGTTCATGCCCAAGGGTAGCTTCGAACATGTCAAGGATAGTTCCGAATTCTGATGGTGGTTTCTCGATAGCTTCGAGCCTTACCTTTTCTCCCTGTTCATTAAGGTAATCGTATATCTTCATTGCATGTGTCATTTCTTCCTGGTATTGTACCATGAACCAGTTTGCAAAACCGTCCAGTCCGACATTAGTGCAGTGGGCGGACATTGACATGTAAAGATATGCCGAATACATCTCCTTATTGATCTGTTCATTCAAAGCTTCGGTCATTTTTTTGCTTAACATCTCTATAACTCCTCTGAAACTACAACTGGTGGTAAATCATTCTATAATTTTATTGCTTGCTATCTGTAAGGGTTTAAGCAATAGTTTTCATTTCTTTTCCGGAAACAAATCGTATGATGGTGGAATGTATATATTTCCAGTATTTTCTACGACCTAAGTCCTGAATACCCCTTCCTACACTTGGATAGATTTGCATAAAGTGTTTTCGGTATCTGACTTTATTGTAGAAGTTCTAATTCTTCGTATGTAATCGATTATTTAGTGTCGGGTTCGTAAAGTTAATATAGAATTGTGTAAAACCCAAAACATGGGCATAATGCCTGTCAGGGGCAGGGCTATCATAGCTTAAATGTCAGTATCTGTTTGCCATCCAATTCAGCATGCTTCATTCGTACACCAATTGCTTGCTATTGACTCCTCCGGGATGTAAAGTCCTCAGGAGTGGTTAAATGCTGTACCGCCTGCCCCTCTCTTTCATGCAGGCATTTGATCGGCTCAGGTGAAATTTACTCTGTTTTTTCGAAGAACTTTCCGGAGAATAAACAGAAAATTCCGGAACATTCCAAAGTGAGTAAATTTCAACTTCATATCTCCTACTCTTGGTATCCTGCTAGCTAAATGATTGCTAGCATGCAACCATATGTTTAAATAATCTTAGACCACTGTAAGATAAAAAATACTATCACAATATAATATTTATCGGAGAGTTCTAATGACGGTTCCCAAAGAATATATTCCCCATGAGATTGAGCCAAAATGGAAAAAAGCATGGGATATGTCGATGTATCATTTCGACTGGAATGAAGGTACCAGGCCCCAATACATTATTGACACCCCTCCTCCATATCCAACCGGCAATTTCCATATTGGAAACTCACTTAACTGGTGTTACATTGATTTTGTCGCACGCTATAAGAGAATGTGTGGATACAATGTTATGTTTCCCCAGGGCTGGGACTGTCACGGTCTTCCCACCGAGGTAAAGGTGGAGGAGATTCATGGCATAACCAAGAACGAAGTCCCACGAGAAGAATTCAGGCAGATGTGCCGGGAACTTACTCATGACAATATCGAGAAAATGAGGGAAACAATGCTGAACCTCGGTTTCTCTACTGACTGGAGTAATGAATTTGTCACTATGGAACCGGCATACTATTCCAAGACCCAGAGGTCTTTCAGGAAAATGTATGACATGGGTCGTGTGTATCAGGCAGAACATCCGGTCAACTGGTGCCCACGATGTGAAACTGCTATTGCCTTTGCAGAGGTTGAATATGAGGCAAGGGATACTAAGCTTAATTTCCTGAATTTTGATACACTTAAGATCGCTACCACAAGACCGGAACTTCTTGCTGCATGTGTGGCTGTTGCCATCAACCCTGAGGACGAGCGCTACAACGAACATGTGGGAGGTAATGTAAAGGTCCCTATTTTCGGACATGATGTCCCGGTAATTGCTGATAAGGACGTTGATCCTGCATTTGGTACCGGTGTGGTCATGATCTGTACCTTCGGTGACAAGCAGGATGTCCGCTGGTGGATGGAGCATGAACTTCCTCTTCGTAAGGCAATTGATAAGAACGGTCTTATGACTTCCATTGCAGGAAAGTACAAGGGAATGACAATTCCTGAATGTAAGAATGCTATAATTGAAGATCTCAGGACAGAGGGCTATCTTTTCGAACAAAAGACCCTTGACCAGAACGTGGGCATGTGCTGGCGCTGTGATACACCCATCGAGATACTTTCCGAGCGTCAGTGGTTTGTTAAAATTGATACCGATGCTGTTGCAAAGGCCGCGGATGAGATCAAATGGCTTCCACAATACATGAAAGTAAGGCTGGAAAACTGGATCGGAACAATGGAATGGGACTGGTGCATCTCTCGCCAGAGGCTGTTCGCTACCCCTATCCCTGTATGGTATTGTAAGGAATGTGGTGAGGTGCTGGTGGCAAAGGAAGAATGGATGCCTATAGACCCGACAATGGAACAGCCTCCTGAAGCCTGTAGCTGTGGCTGCACCGAATTCGAAGCCGAGGAAGATGTACTGGACACCTGGATGGATTCCTCCATTACTGCACTGCATGTATCCGGCTGGCTCTCGGATCATGATATGAGGCTTCCGACCCAATTGCGTCCGCAGGGTCATGATATCATTCGTACGTGGGCATTCTATACCATATTACGTTCCATGGCAATTACGGGAAAAAGGCCGTGGGATTCGATTCTTGTTAATGGTATGGTCCTGGGTGAGGACGGCCATAAGATGAGCAAGTCCTTGGGTAATGTCATTTCTCCCGAGGAAGTAATTAAGGATTACAGTGCCGATGCGTTCAGGCAGTGGGCAGCAATAGGCGGTTCCCCAGGTTCCGACGTTATGTTCAGGTGGAAGGATGTCGTTTCAGCATCAAGGTTCTTCACCAAAACATGGAGTATCTATAGGTTCTCAATGTCTCATCTGGAGGACTATGAGCATACTGAAATGGACACAGAAGATCTGAAAGTAATCGACAGGTGGCTTCTGAGCCATCTTCACAGGTTGATAAAGTCAGTAACTGACAGCATGGATGCATATCAGTTCGACGAAGCTTTTAAGGCAATACGCGGCTTCACATGGGATGTCCTTGCAGACAACTACATTGAGATTGTTAAGTCCCGTCTTTACGGCGATGACGAAGAAGCAAAAATGGCTGCAAAGTACACTCTCTTTGTTACTATTGATTCTCTTTCAAAGCTACTTGCTCCCTTTGCCCCTTTCTTCTCCGAGGAGATGTTCTCAAGGTTAGGTGAGGGAAGTGTGCATGTTAAATCATGGCCTTCTGCCAGGGAGGAATTGATTGACCCGGACATTGAAAGTTCCGGTGAGTTCATCAAAGAGGTTGCAAGCAGTGTCAGAAGGTACAAATCTGAGAATGGTATGGCATTGAATAAGCCTCTTGAGAAGATAGAGATATATGGTATTACCACGGACACAAGCGACCTGACGGGTGTAACAAATTCGCCTATCGAAATGATAGAAGGTGAACCGGATTTTGAACATGTGCCAGTAAGCGTAAAGCCTAGTATGGGAAAGATCGGTCCTCTTTTCAGGGGAAAGGCAAAATCTATCATCAATGCCCTGCTGGATGAAAATCCCAAAAAGATTGCAGATGAGGTATCAAACGGTAAGATCACCATTACAGTTGACGGCGAACTTATCGAGCTTGAGCCCGACTATGTGGAAATCGAGAAAGAAGTTGTTTCAGCAGGAAGATCAGTGGATGTTCTTGATGTCAGTGGAGTTCCTGTTGTAATTGTAAGATGATGCATTAAGTGGAGGTGGCCGGATGGTTGTATAAGCATACATCAATCCGCGCAACCTTTAAGAGTCACCCCATCATAATCAAATTCAGTTACACTATTCTATTTCAGGTGATCAGTTGAAAGTGAAATCCAGGGTTCAGATCAGGAAATCAGATAAGATTAAGCTACTGAAGGAACTAAAATCCTCATTTGGTGATGTCGTTGATACGTTCTCTGACAGGAAATTTGAAACGGCGATTGCTGATGATATTCCTATTGTGATGATAGAAGGAGACGTGCTTCTTTTCAAGACAGGAGATGTTTATTTTCCGACTGTGAAGGGAGTACTCCAGCTTGGCCTGAAGAAGAATGTTGTTGTAGTGGATGCCGGAGCCGTGCGCTTTGTCGTCAATGGTGCTGATGTAATGTGTCCCGGTATAGTATCTGCGGATGATGATATTGGAGCCGGTGACCCGGTTATAATTACAGAGGAAACACATGGTAAACCCCTTGCTGTAGGTACTGCTTTGATTCCTGGTCCCCAGATGAAAGCGAGTTCCGGAAAGGCGATAAAGTCTGTCCATTACGTAGGTGACAAGTTATGGAACCTTGACATCTGAAAGAAATGATTAATATACAATGACAGGAAATATAATTAAAAGCAACAGTCTGAAGCATCTGTCCAGTAACAATTTAAGTAGTATCGATATTATTAATAAGCATCAATGTTTTTGAATACATGAGGGCGCATTATGGCAAAGATCATGAATAAGATATTTGGTGGCAGTGCCAAAACCACAACTGTTGAGGATGAATATACGGAACTCGATCTTACCAAGTATGAAGAAGTGCTTGATGAAGAGCCTGCAGAGACCTATATTCGGGTGGCTGAGCTGACCAATCTGAATGAGCTGACCGCACTAAAAAGAGAGATATACGACGGTAATATTGTAATGATCGACATCTCAAACATTAAGGCGGATAAACTCCTGCTTGACCGTGCATTAAAGGATCTTAAGGATGTAGTAGTTGATGTTCACGGCGACATTGCAGGAATTAAAGATGACCAGGTGCTCGTAACACCATCCGGCATAAAGATCGACAGATCAAAGATTCTTGGTGGAAGATATTGAGTGAAGAAAGCTCCTGCCATAATTTTGTAACTGCCACTTCCTGTCCGCTTTGTCATGAAGAATTGATCATCAACTGGCAGGGTGATGATATTCCTTATTTTGGCGAGGTAATGCATATTACCGCAAGGTGTGACTGCAGTTTTAGATTTGCCGATACTATTATCCTGGCTCAGCGCGATCCGGTGAGATATGAGCTAAAGATCGAAAATTCTGAAGACCTCCACAGCAGAGTTGTTCGTTCCACCTCTGGAACTATACGTATACCTGAGTTGGGTATTGATGTGGAGCCTGGCTCGATATCCGAGTCTTACGTTACAAACATTGAAGGTGTACTGGACAGGATACTCAATGTGGTGATCACTGCTACCAAATGGTCAAAAGAAGACGCTGATGAAGAGAAATATTCTAAAGGACTTGAAATCCAGCAGGCTCTCAGGGATGCTATGGAAGGTAAAAAAGAGCTTACTGTGATTATGGAAGATCCTCTGGGGAATAGTGCTATCATATCTGATAAGGCCTTTTCCAGGGAACTGACACCGCAGGAAGCCTCCGAGCTCAAGACTGGAATGATTGTTTTCGACACATCTTCTTCCGATATGGAAGTCGATGCATGTGATTCTGATCATTCTGTCACCAATTGAAGCTTTTTCCTTTTCTCATACTTCTTTTAGTTTTTTCAATATCTTTTTTGATATTCGGAAGCAGTTTTCAGCAAGGCTCCGAAACCTTAAATAGCTTGCAATCTGATACCAAAATGGTATTAATTTTAATGAACTGTGGGAGGACTCAGATTTGCAAGAGGAAGATCGCCATCAGGTAAAAATACCCCTGATAGGGGACGATGCACCTTCTTTCAGAGCCAAGACTACTTTGGGTGTGATCGATTTCCCGGACGATTATAAGGGGAAGTGGCTTATATTTTTCAGCCATCCCGGTGATTTCACTCCCGTCTGTACAACAGAGTTCATAAGGTTTGCGACCATGAAGAAAGAATTTGCTGAACTTAATACCGAGCTTCTGGGGCTTTCAGTAGACAGTAATCAGTCTCATATAGCCTGGCTTGAAGCTATCCGGGAAAAGGTGGAATATAAGGGGTTAAAAAATGTTGATGTAATGTTCCCCATAATTGAGGATCTGAGTCTGGAAGTTGCAAGAAAGTATGGTATGATTCATCCTCACTCTCATTATACTCCTGAAGAAGTGCTTGAGAGATTTGAGCGTTCCGGGGGAAAATTAAGATTGCAGGAATTCAGTACTGAAACGGTCCGCGCAACATTCATCATTGACCCGCAGGCAAAAATACGTGCGATGCTGTACTATCCGTTTTCCAATGGCAGGAACCTGGATGAAATTAAAAGGCTGCTTATGGCTATACAGAAATCAGATCGTGAGCATGTCTTCACTCCCGAGGGCTGGCATCCGGGTGAGGATGTGATCGTTCCCAATCCACCCACATGGGATGAAGCAAAGGAGCTGATGAACAGCTCGGAGAAGCTCAAAAAATGTGGGACCTGGTTTTTGTGCCTGAAAGAGGATAAGCAGGAATAACTTTTACACATTTTCTATTGGCCTATGCTGCAGGCATTTTCTCTTTGAAGTTCCGAAGGAAATGCCTATAAGCAATGTACTTGTTTATGTAGCCAAAATCAAGTGATCATAATAGGTGACTACATGGCAGAACAAGAGAAAGAGGCTGCACTTCCTTCAAAGGAAAGTTTCAGCGAATGGTATAATGACATCCTGCAGAAAGGCGAAATAATGGATGTCCGTTATCCTGTTAAGGGATTGTATGTATGGTATCCATTTGGTTTCAACCTCAGGCGAAACGTTTATGATATTATGAGAAAACTGCTTGACAAAGATCACCAGGAGACACTTTTTCCTCTTTTAATCCCGGAAAATGAGTTCATGAAAGAGGCTGAGCATATCAAAGGTTTTGAGGATGAAGTGTACTGGGTAACTCACGGAGGCGTCTCCCCACTTGACGTTAAACTTGCACTGCGCCCGACAAGTGAAACTGCTATTTATCCGATGTACAAGTTGTGGGTTCGCTCTCATGCCGACCTGCCTCTCAAGCTGTACCAGATAGTCAATACTTTCAGGTACGAGACCAAGCATACACGTCCTCTCATCCGGCTACGTGAGATCACTTCTTTCAAGGAGGCGCATACTGTCCATGCCACCTGGGAAGATGCGGCAGCCCAGGTTGATGAGGCTATCAGGCTCTACACGGAATTCTATCGCAAGCTTGCTATTCCTGTTCTTCCTTCAAAGAGGCCTGACTGGGATAAGTTCCCTGGAGCGGACTATACAATAGCTACCGATGCACTCATGCCGGATGGCAAGACTCTTCAGGTCGGTACTGCCCACCATCTGGGGGACAATTTTGCCAAGACTTTTGATATCCAGTATGAGGACTCTGAAGGTGAACAGGTCTATGTCCATCAGACCTGCTATGGTGTCTCTGAGCGCTCAGTTGCAGCATTAATTTCTATACATGGAGATGAAAAGGGACTTGTGATGCCGCCGGAAGTAGCTCCTGTGCAGGTTGTGATTATTCCTATTGTCTTCAAGAAAGCTGAAGATGTTCTGCAGGCCTGCGAAGAAGTAAAGGAGAAACTGGAAGCTGTAGGCATACGTGTCAAGCTGGATGCAAGTGACAACCGTCCGGGTGCCAAATACTACAAATGGGAAATGAAAGGTGTTCCCGTAAGATTGGAAATCGGCCCAAGGGACCTTAAGAACAATGCAGCTATGCTGGCGCGCCGCGACACTGGAGAAAAGCAGCAGGTATCTCTTGATAATATTGAGGACGAGGTCCTTTCCATGTTCTCTGTTATACAGGACAGTCTTTATGAGAAAGCAAAGCAGGAAGTTGACAGGCGCATACTTGATTGCATGAGTCTTGACGAGGTCAAGAAGAACATTACAACAGGTATTGCTAAAGTATTCTGGTGTGGCGAAAAAGACTGCGGACTCAAATTGGAAGATGAGGTCGGTGCGGGCATCCTGGGTATACCTACTTCACAGGAATGCTGTCAGGGTAAATGCGTCGTGTGCGGTGCGGATGCAGGTACAATGGTGTATGTTGCGAGAACCTATTGATTCTTCGCATACTCTGTCTGGAAAATAACATATACACCCTCGAAAATAGGTACGTTGATAATTATGGACTCCCTATCCCCCGAAAATGCCAGTTTGCCTGAAAGGCCGTTGTTCGTATGTGTTCTTGCCAACACTGCAACTGCCTATGTAGAGGGCCTTTCCGCAGCAGGAAAAACCGCAAAACTTACAGACTATACTCCTGCGGGAGATGCGGAGGTTTTGTACAAAGGTACAATCATCGATATTCCTATCCTGCCAATGACTCCTCCCTATGACACGCCCACCCCTGCACTCATTACAAGGGCTGCTCTGCAGTTAACAGGTGTACCTCACATAACGGTGAATGCCGGTCTGAGAGTCCTGCCTTCAAAAGAGGTTCCTCTTGTAGATATAGGTGGCAAACCAGGTGAGGATATTCGCGGTCCTGTTGCAGTCAGGGATGTTGAGACTGCTTTCAATAACGCATTCAAGCTAGGGCAGGAACTTGCTGAAAAACATGACTTCATAATGATTGGTGAGAGTATACCGGCTGGCACAACAACTGCCAACGCCGTATTGCAATCACTCGGCTATGATGGGAATGTGAGCAGCAGCTCATCTTCAAATCCTCTTTCGCTTAAAAGAGATGTAGTTGAAGCTGCTTTGAAATCCTCGGATATAACATTTGGTTCACTTCGCAATGACCCGTTCAAGGCTATCAGTTGTGTGGGTGATCCGATGATGGTTGCAGTTGCAGGAATCGCTGCAGGTCTTGGAGATACGCGTTTGATACTCGCTGGCGGGACTCAGATGGAATCTATCTACGCTGTTATCAAGCATCTGGGTTATCCGACGGATAATATCATGATTGTGACTACAAGCTATGTTTCAAGTGATGGGTCTGCTAATTTCGGGGACATAGCCAAACAGTTGGGTGCTAGGTGCTATGGTGTGGACCCGTGCTTTGGTGAGTCCTGCTCAGAGGGCCTTAGACAGTATGAACTTGGTTTTGTAAAGGAAGGTGTGGGTGCCGGAGGTGCCATGTACCTTGCCCTCATGTACGGTAAATCCCGGGAGGATATACGCTCGGAAATAGAGGGACTCTGTTCTGAGCTGTGCAAACTTGGAAGTCTTGACCGTGTGAAATGTGAAAAATGCTGATCTGGCAGTCTCGGTGTAAGCCATACTTGGTACCTAGGTACCGCCAAATATATCACAGATAAGATTTATTCAGGGGATACTGCCTGAATTTAAGGGGCTGTGGCCTAGTCCGGCATGGCGACGGGCTCCAGCGGATAAATGATGAACAACGGGTCTACTGAGGCTTATCCGACGGGATTGGCCTGTGAGGAACCGTTGGAGCACTGATAAAGGCTCTTAAAGAAAAATGCTGTGTTTTGCAGCAGTTCGGAGAGACCCGTCGATCGTGAGTTCAAATCTCACCAGCCCCATTTTGTTTCTTTATTCAGACTTATTGTTATCATTTGCCTAAAATTTTATATGCTGACAGTCCTAATATCTAGTATAGGACATATGTTTTTGTCAGGAAAGTAAATGCAGGAATGATTGAATAACCATCATATTTATATTGAGACGCATTTATTAATCTGAAATGTGCAGTAAAATGGAGTATGGTGCATGCAGAAAAGGGACAAAGTACTCATAGTTGATGATGAACAGGCCATAGTAGAACTAATGGGGCTCTATCTGAAATCGGATTATGAGGTTATAAATGCTTATAATGGTGGAGAAGCACTTGAAAGGGTGAAAGCTGACAAACCTGATCTAGTCCTTCTTGATGTGATGATGCCTGACATGAATGGGTATGAAGTCTGCAGAATCCTGAAAACTTCCGTTGAAACTCAATTCCTTCCTGTGATAATGGTTACTGCATTGTCTGGCAAGGATGACCGTATAAAAGGTATTGAGGTAGGAGCAGATGAGTTCCTTGGTAAACCTGTGAACCGGCTGGAGCTTGTTACAAGGGTAAAGTCACTGCTACGCATAAAACACCTTCAGGACAAGATGCTGGCTGAAAGGAATGATGCAATAAACTATTTCGATGAAGCCGGTTTCATTGCTATTGTAATAGATACGCAGTTGAAGATTAATCTGGTAAATAAAAAAGGCAACCAATCTCTCGGGTATGAAGAATTTGAGTTGATTGGTCAGGATTTCGTAAATACTCTAATTAAAGAGGATATGAGGTCTGATGTAAGGGCTTATCTTGAGGCTGCTGTGGTCGGCTCCAGCCTGCCTGAATATTCCGAACTAGTGGTGGAGTGCAAAGATGGTAGTGAAATTTTGGTTCGCTGGTATGACTCTCTGCTCAAAGATGGCGACGGTAATATAACCGGGGTCATATGTTCCGGTGAGGACCTGAGCATATTCGAAGAATGAATTGTCATAGATTGGAATGATATCCTTCCCATCATTCCTGTTTTGAGGTGTCACTTTTTCTCCTGGCTGTTTTTACTGGACATGTTTCTCATATTGCAGGCAATCCATCCTTACTAAGACTGTCATCAACAGGCCGATGAATGCAACTAAAGTAAAAAGTAGTGTACGAGTTATGCCTGTGGGATAATTAACTCCTATTTTGTTCATTGCATTCGATTTCAAGTCACATATGAAAATGGCCTTGTTTTTTGATGGGCAAAAAAGTTTAAATCATATCAGGTTGGTACTAGTCCTGTTTCATTGTCGGGATCTGTCCCGTGGGAATGTGGCTTTAATAAAAAGCTGAACCGTGAAACAAGAAGATGAAACAAGGTGAATATATTGTCCAAATCATTTTACGGATATATCAAAGATGCATGGAAGAACCCTGGCGATACTTACGTCAGTGAACTTAGATGGGAAAGACTTCAGGAATGGAGAAAGGAAGGATCTGTTACAAAAATCAGACGTCCTACTCGTATCGACCGTGCCCGCTCACTTGGCTACAAGGCAAAGCAGGGTATAGTTGTTGCCCGCGTACAGGTACGCAGGGGTGGCCTCAGAAAGTCCAGGTACATGCGCGGAAGACGTACACACAACATGGGTAAGAACAAGATCACAGCAGGCAAGAGCATCCAGAGGATCGCTGAAGAGCGTGCAGGAAGAAAGTTCCCCAACATGGAAGTACTGAACTCCTACTGGGTAGGAGAAGACGGTAAACTCAAGTGGTACGAAGTTATCCTCGTAGATCCTAACCATCCTGTTATTAAGAGTGACAAGAATCTCAACTGGATATGCAACAGTTCCCACAAGGGACGTGCTCCACGTGGTAAGACCAGTGCAGGCCGCAAGGGCAGAGGTATGATGACACGTGGTACCGGTACTGAGAAGACCCGACCAAGCATCAGGTCACATCAAAACAAGGGCAAGTGATTCATTATATCGACTTGCGTGTGATCTCACACTCAACTGAAGACTTCTCCAGGGTAAGAAAAGCCCTGGATTTCTTTTTACTTAATTCCGCAGGCAAAAAAGAAGAATCAGATATCGATGATGCTGTGGAAATCATTGATGCGGAAGGCCACTATGGCAATCCAATAAGGATCTTCAGTGCACAGGTTTCACGCAAACAGGATTCAAAGGCTCTTGCCTTATTTATCAGGCAGAATATGTCTGATGAGGATGTGGAGCTACTTCGCTCGGAGATGCCGGATCGTCTTGATGATGAGCAGGTATTCTATATGAGATTCGATAAACAGGCAGCTTTTGAGGGACGTGTAAAACTGACGTCATCCTCAGATGCTATTGCAGCCAGGGTGAAGATTGCAACTTATCCTAAGAACCGGTTAAAGGCAGGCGGTATCGTGGAGGAATTGTTTGGCTGAATCCGGATTTTATGACCTTAATGTTTGTCCAGTTACCGGAGACGGCGATAAGGTCGAAGAACTAGTTGCTATTGCAAAACACCTGGGTTACAGTGGAATTGCGATTACATGTCCTGATTCTTCTGAAATTTTAAATGTTCCTGCTAACCTTGCTGGTATCGAGTTGTTTTCAGGCGCTGAAATAAGGATTCAAAAAGCCTCGAAGATGCACAGTATAATTGAAAAATGTCGTAGCAAGGTAGATATCATCGCAGTATGTGGTGGTAGTGAGGGTATTAATCGGGCTGCTGTGGAAAATCCTAAGGTAGACCTTCTGACACATATTAATATTGGCCAGGAAAGTGGATTCAATCATGTACTGGCAAAAGCTGCAAGTGCGAATAAGGTTGCGATTTGTTTCGATCTTGGTGAGCTTATAAAACTCAAGGGAGGTCGGAGGGTATATGCACTCAGCAATTTTCGGAAGAACCTGCAGCTTGTAAGAAAATATGATGTTCCCTTCCTGCTGACGACCAGTCCCAGATCATGTTATGATATGCGTGCTCCCAGGGAAATGGTTGCACTGGCAGCTTTATTTGGTATGTCTCGCGAGGAAGCGATATCAGGTCTTACAACGAATCCTCAATCGATCATTTCCAGAAATCGCCCTCCCAGTGGGTATGTTGGTGAAGGTGTGCAGGTAATCAGAACTGAAATGATTGACGAAGGTCCGGAAGGGGATGATCTCAAATGAAGATTCTCCCTCCGACGTTACGTGCCAAAAAAAGATATCTGGCCTTCGAACTTATTTCTGAGGCTCCTGTCAGAAGGGAAGACCTGATTAGAGAATTGTTTTCAGCTGCCGGATCACTTCTTGGTGATGTCGGTGCAAGTGAGTGCGCTATCAGATTACTTGCCTTTGAAGATTCCAGGGGAATTATTCGCTGTTCTCCCGAAAGAACTGATAATACGCGTGCAGTGCTTGCAACTATTGCGGATGTGAAGGGTACCAGGGCCCTATGTCATGTGCTCGGTATCTCCGGAACTGTCCGGGGTGCGACAAAAAAGTATTTAGCGGGTGTGGATGTATTTAACCCGGAAGAACAGTCACATATAAATGAGTAGAATGCATATTTCAGTTAGTAAGACTACAAGTTACTGTTTACTATTTTGATACAGGAGATGAAATTAAGATGCAAATGACACCACAAATGGGTTATGATCGTGCAATTACTGTTTTCAGTCCCGATGGGCGTCTTTTTCAAGTAGAGTATGCCAGGGAGGCCGTTAAGAGGGGTACGACTGCAGCGGGTGTGAAATCCAAGGACGGAGTAGTCCTTCTTGTCGATAAAAGGATAACAAGCAGATTGATAGAAGCAGAATCCATCGAGAAGATATTCCAGATAGATGATCACATCGGTGCTGCTACATCCGGTCTGGTTGCAGATGCCCGCGCACTGGTAGACAGGGCAAGAGTAGAAGCCCAGATTAACAAAGTATCTTATGATGAGCAGGTGGGAGTAGAAGTACTTGCAAAGAAGATTTGCGATCATAAACAGAGCTACACCCAATATGGCGGTGCCCGTCCTTATGGTACTGCTCTTCTGATTGCAGGAGTCGATGATTCAAGGCCTCGTTTGTTCGAAACAGATCCAAGCGGTGCACTTCTTGAATACAAGGCAACTGCAATAGGTGCAGGAAGAAGCTCTTTTATGGAGATATTCGAGACTGACTACAGCGACGATATGGATATGGACGCTGCTATCATGCTTGGCATGAAGGCGCTTTACAGATCCACTGAAGGTAAACTCAATGCAGCTACCCTCGAAGTAGGTCTTGTTACCCTTGAGGAAAGGCAGTTCAGAAAGCTTTCGGAGGATGAGGTTGAAACATACGTGACCCGTATCCAGGAAGAACTAAAAGACGAGTTTGCTGACGAAGAAGAAAATACCGAAAGCTCCGAAGAAGGGGCCGAGGAATAAAAAGAATCAAGGATTAAAATAAGGGGTGAAGATAAATGGTGTCACTTGATGAAGCTGTGATCGCAAGGCTCAAGAAAGGGAAGAACCAGTTCGAGGTTCTTGTAGATCCGGACGGAGCGTTTGCGTTGAAGAGAGGCGAAGATGTCAAAATGGAAGATATACTCGCTGTTGAATCCGTATTCTCTGATGCTCATCAAGGGGACCATGCAGCTGAGTCCGATATTGAGAATACCTTTAGCACTTCTGATGTTATGGAAGTTGCCAGTCAGATCATAGAACATGGGGAACTCCAGTTAACTACAGAACAGCGAAAACTCCTGCTTGAAGAAAAAACCCGGCAGGTTGTAACTGTGATAGTGCAGAATGCTATTAATCCTCAGACAAAGACACCTCACCCACGGGCTAGAATCGAGAAGGCTATGGAGGAGGCAAAGGTCCACATAGATCTTTTCAAGGGCGTGGATGAGCAGGTAAATATCGTCATGAAGGCCATCCGTCCTATCATTCCTATCAGGTTTGAGGAGGTCGATGTAGCGGTAAAGATACCTGCGGAGTATGCTGCCAAATCCTATGGAGATGTTTCTAAGTTTGCAACTCTCCTGAAGAATGAGTGGCAAAACGATGGATCCTGGGTTGCTGTTGTGAGGATGCCGGCAGGTCTTCAGAACGATTTCTATGGTCTGGTAAATCACCTGACTAAAGGAGATGCTGAATCTAAATTATTATGAGGATGGATAATGGAGCGAGAAATTGTACTTCCGGGCCAGCTTTTGTCTGAGAACAAGGCAGAATCGGGACCTGGTACTTATGTGAAGGATGGAAAAGTCTATTCTCTTTTATACGGGATCAAGAATGCAAGAAATAAGCTATCTGTGATTCCGTTCTCAGGAAAATACATTCCTTCAAGCAAGGATTTTGTAATCGGTACTGTGATCGAGGTAACTCCTTCAAACTGGATATTTGACATAGGCTCTCCTTACGATGGCCTGCTGCATGTCTCGGAGTACCCTAAAAGAGTGGAGTCTGACAAGATGCCAGGAATTATGGGCGCTGGTGACTCTGCACTTCTGCGTGTAAAAGACGTAAATCCGTCTATGAAAGTGGAACTGTCAATGCGCGAGAGAGGTTTGAAACCGCTCAATGTAGGCAGAATAATCAATGTTGTCCCTGCAAAGGTTCCCCGGGTCATAGGACATGGCGGTTCGATGGTCTCAATGCTTAAAAAGGAAACCAACTGTGAGATTTTTGTAGGTCAGAACGGAAGGATATGGATAAAGGGAAAAGACGCTGATATGGATCGTCTTACCGAAGCTATAGACATGATAATGCAACAGTCACATACAACGGGATTGACAGACAGGGTTTGCCGTTTCCTGAGAAACGGGGAAGATGTTGACGTTGATACTGAGGAAAATCTTGCCGATGCCGAAGAAGTAGAAGAAGATGAAGGCGGGATTCCTGAGGATACCTATAGAAAAGTGGATGCACTTCTGGAAGAAACGGATGATTAACCCGGAAAATCTTTTTTGTAAAAGTGAGCGGCCAATTGCGTGAATATTGGAGAATTAGTATGAATGATAAACCTGAAAAATTCATTGATGAGAATGGTTTACGCCTCGATGGCAGGCAAATTAATGAAATAAGACCGATGACGATTAAGATAGGAGTGCTTTCCCGTGCGGATGGCTCCTGTTATCTGGAATGGGGAAACAATAAGATATTGGCGGCGGTTTACGGTCCCAGAGAACTTCATCCAAGAAGACTGCAGAAAGCTGATTCCGCTCTGATAAGGTATAGATATAATATGGCAGCTTTTTCCGTTGAGGACCGCATACGTCCCGGTCCCAGCAGAAGGAGTATCGAGATATCAAAAGTAAGTCGTGAGGCATTCGAACCTGTTGTAATGACACAGCTTTATCCGAGTGCAGTGATCGATGTCTTTGCAGAGGTACTTCAGGCAGATGCTGGTACAAGGACTGCTGCTATCAATGCAGCTTCAATTGCCCTTGCAGATGCCGGAATTCCTATGAAAGGTCTTGTGGCTGCCTGTGCAGCCGGAAAAGTCGACGGGAAACTGGTACTTGATCTGAACAAGCCTGAAGACAATTATGGTCAGGCAGATCTTCCGATAGCGATGACCGAGGATGGAGAGATCACACTTCTTCAGATGGATGGAGATCTTACTCAGGAAGAGTTTAAGCAAGCTGTTGAAATGTGTAAGGAAGGTTGCCGTCAGATCTTCGAAGTGCAGAAAGAGGCTTTGAAGAACAAGTTTGCTGACGATGTCGCAATTGAAGTGCCGGATGATATTGATGAAGAACTCGATGTTGAAGCCATGGTCGAATGCGAGGTTGAGGAATCTGAGGCAGAAAGTTCCGAAGAATCGGATGCTCTTTCCGAGGAATTAGAATCTGAAGCAGAAGAAGAGGAAGAAGAAGAATCCGAGACTGAGGAAGAGTCCATTGAAGAATCGGATGTTTCAGAGGCTGAAGAGGAAGAAGAAGTTCCGGAAGATATAGAAGAAGAGTTCGTTGATCTAGTCGAAGAGGAAACTACTGACGAAGAAGAAGTTGCCGAGGGAAGTGATGTCCGTGAGCAATGAAGTGATGTCTGTACTGAAAAGAGATTATATTTATAACCTTATGCTCAAGGGAAACCGTGCTGATGGTCGTTCCTTTGATGAGATAAGGGATATTGAAGTAAAAACAAATGTCATCGATAAAGCTGAAGGATCTGCATGGGTAAAGATTGGAGAAACAGAGGTTCTTGCAGGTGTGAAACTTCAGGCAGGAGCTCCGTTCCCTGATTCTCCTGGTGAGGGAGTCATTATCACCAGTCTTGAGCTGAATCCCATAGCTTCTCCGGACTTTGAGGCAGGTCCGCCAAGAGAGAATGCTATTGAAATGGCCCGTGTTACCGACCGTGGTGTCCGTGAGTCAGGCGCAATTGATTTAAGTAAGTTGTGTATTACGGAGGGAGAAGAAGTATGGATAGTATTCATCGATATCCATGTTCTCAATAATTCCGGAAACATTCAGGACGCTTCTTCCTTGGGCGCTATCGCAGCCTTACTTACCACAACCATTCCTATGGAACGTGCAGGAAAAGGTGAGGATATGGCTATGCCTATCAAGGATATGCCCTTGTCAGTTACAGTTATAAATATCGGTGGCTCGCTGATGGTTGATCCGGGACTTGATGAAGAAACTGTATGTGATACCAAAATCACTATTGTTTCAAATCAGGATGGTTCGATCTCAGGAATGCAAAAGAGCGGTGACGGAGCATTGACGGAAGAACAGTTGTTGAAGGCTGTGGAAATGTCATGCGAGAAAGCAGCCCAACTGCGTGAGGTTCATCTCTCAAATATCCGGGATTAATCACGTTAATATCGTAAATTCACATTTGATTCAAGGAGATTAGATTCATGGGTAAAAAATATACAAGAAAAGGACGCGTATCCAGATCAGCAGGCCGGTTTGGTGTACGATATGGTAGAAGAGACCGTAAGCTGGTAGCGGATCTGGAAGAAAAAATGCGTATGCCCCATGTATGCGCAAAATGTGCCCGTCCTACAGTAAGCAGAGTCTGTACAGGTATCTGGAGATGCAGCAAGTGTGACTATACATTTGCAGGCGGAACCTATCTTCCACAGACCAGTGTGGGTAAGACAGTTGCACGTTCCGTCAGGAAAGCCACTGAAAAGATAGAGTAAGGTGAGCATGGATTACAAATGCACAAGATGCAAAAGAAATGTTGAGATCGACTACGAGTACACAGGTATTCGCTGCCCTTACTGTGGGCACAGGATACTTGTGAAAGAGCGTCCGACATCCATCAAACGCATCAAAGCAATGTAAGAAGTAGATGCAAATAACTTCTTCTCGCAAACCATCAGCCGGCACGCGTACTCTATGTAAGCTGCTGGCATCTTTTCTTAACTGTGATTATTTTAATCGCGGAAAGATGGGCATGGGTGAGGTTCTGGACCAGGCAGATGGTTCCTCCCTCATGATCGTGGGTGAATACCACGGAAACCCCGGCAGTATAAGCATGTACGATCCGGAAGGTTACTGTGTTCTCTCTTTATATCTTTCGTTATCTGCATCTGAAAAACCTTATCCCCGGTCCGGGCAAGCAGAACCATTTATAGTTGGGGAAGGGGAGATTGCTTCGTTATTTTCAAATTTGTTTCTCCCGGATAGTAGTGAAAACCCCTCCTATCCTCTGAAAATGGTTATTTCAGATGATCGGATCGATTTTAATGAAGATGAAACTACTCTTTTTACCTTGAAGATCAGAAGTTACAGGATATTTGATGGTGGTACCGATTGCAGTTGATAAGCCAATCTGTTTTTGAGACCGATGCTGCCTGTTCAATATACTTGTCACTTAAGCCTGAAATCGAAACACAGGTGACCGACAGGTCCAGAATCGAATTTAAGGTTGATGGCTCGTATCTGTATCTTACTGTAGAAGCTGATGATCTCGTATCTATGAGGTCTACTCTGAACACCTGGTTAAGATTGATACAGGTAGCTTATGAAGTAGCTGTCCTTACGGATAGTACATAATATATTCAAGTTCTCTTTTGGTGAAAAACAAAGCTGGACTAGCTGTTTTAACATTGTATTCTTTATGGAAACATTAAAATCACTTTAAGTTTATTGGTATGCCAGGTGAAACCAAATGAGTACACAAATACCCCCGCAGATACAGAACCAACTGGCACAATTGCAGCAAGTACAGCAGCAGGCACAGTCACTTGCAATGCAGAAAGCTCAGATGGAATCCTTGCAGAAGGAATCCGAAGTGGCTCTCGAAGAGCTTGAGAAGCTCCCTGAGGATGCAGTGATATACAGAACTGTCGGTGAGTTGCAGGTCAAGGCCAATAAAGAGGAAACTGTTGGCAAGATGAAGGAAAAGGTAGAAACGCTTTCCCTGAGACTTCAATCTATCTCCAGACAGGAAGAGCGTATCTCCAAGCGTTTTACACAACTTCAGGAACAAATTGAACAGGCAATGGGGAATCAGGCAGAATAAAGCCTTTTTCCTTACTGCTAACATTACTCGGATTATCTTCCTTTCTGATAATCAGAGGTTTCCATGCAAGTTGAAGAACTGGAGTTTTACAATAGACTTCTGGATTATTCAAATATTCTTTACTTGTGTCATCGTAATGCAGATCCAGATGCTGTGAGCAGTGCTTTTGCACTGTCCGAGGCACTAGGCGGAACTATCGGACTAGTGGACGGTTGTAACCGCGTTGCCTCGCTTCTTATTGATAAGCTTAATATAAATGTGGAGGATAATCCCGATCCGTCACAATATGATATCACACTGGTAGTTGACACATCTACCAGTTCACAATTGAACGATATTAAATTGAGTAAGTATTGCGTTATCGATCATCATGCGACTACCGCACTTATCGATAATGCGGAATTCTACCTTCATCGCCATGCTACATCCACTGCAGAGATGGTGTTCGATATTCTCCGTATAATGGGTGCTCCCATAATGCGCAGAACAGCACTTGGTCTTCTCACAGGTATTATAACAGACACCGGCCATTTCAAACATGCAACGTCAGATACCTTCAGGGCTGTATCGGATATTATAGAAGCAAGTGGAGTGGAATATGCTGAAGTTCTGGAAATGATGGCTTCAACCCCTCAGGATATATCCATGCGTATAGCCATGTTAAAGTGTGCTACAAGGGCCAATATCGAGCGTATTGATGACTGGCTGCTAGTTGATTCTCACGTAAATTCATTCGGAGGTGCAGCATCCTCTATGTTCCTGAATATAGGAGCTGATGTCGCTTTGATAGGCACATCACGTGACAGGAATGTAAGGGTCAGTGGAAGGGCAAAGCGTGATGCCGTGAATTCCGGCGTGAACCTTGGAAAGATAATGGAGGATATAAGCTCCAATTATCAGGGTACCGGAGGAGGTCATGCAGGTGCTGCCGGAATTGATGTAGTAGCGGATATAGATGTTATAATTGAGGAATGCAGAAACAGGATTCGTAGTGTTCTCCAGGGAAAACCGAATCCTTCTATCTGTGAGGTCTTACAGGAAGAATCGGAATAAACCGAAAAGAGGTGAAAAAATGATAGAGTACTGGAACCCGTTGATTGAACGTATGCCGGTTGAAGAGCTGGAAAAAATACAGGAGAAGAAGTTGAAACACCTGGTGGACTATGTTTACCAGCATTCGGATTTCTACAAGAAGCGCTTCGATGATGCAGGTGTAAGTCCCGGGGACATTAAAACACTTGACGATCTGAAAAAATTACCATTCACATATAAGAGTGACCTCAGGGATACCTATCCCACCGGGATGTTCTGCGTTCCTAACGAACAGCTTGTACGTTTCCATGTCTCATCCGGGACAACAGGGAAACCAACAGTTGTGGGCTATACCAGGAACGATATCGACGGATGGACTACTTCACTTGCAAGGGCTATGACCTCTATAGGTGTCGGAAGAGGTGACATTATACAGGTGGGCTATGGATATGGTCTGTTTACAGGTGGACTCGGGGCCCATTATGGTGCGGAAGAAATTGGTGCGACCGTGCTTCCTACAAGTTCAGGTAACACTGAAAGGCAGATTGAATTAATTCAGGATCTCAACTCAACAGTAATCGCCTGTACTCCTTCATATTTCCTTTTCATGAACGAGGTTGCAAACAAGGCAAATGTTGACATAGAAAAGGATACTGGCCTGCGTGTGGGCATTTTCGGTGCGGAGCCCTGGTCCGAGGAGATGAGGACAAGAATCGAGCAGGCAACCGGAATAAAAGCCTATGATATATATGGCACTTCAGAACTCAGTGGCCCCCTTTTTACGGAATGCCAGTATCAGGATGGTATTCACATCTGGGCTGACCAGTTTCTTATTGAGGTAATTGACCCTGAGACCGGAGAACAATTGAAGGAAGGTGAAAGGGGTGAACTTGTAATTACCACACTGTTCAAGGAAGCTCTTCCTCTTATAAGATACAGGATCGGTGACATTACCGTTATCAACAAAGAGCCATGCAAATGTGGAAGGACTCATCCACGTATCATGCGTGTCCTTGGTCGTGCTGATGATATGCTCATAGTTCGCGGTATCAATGTCTTCCCCGGTCAGATCGAATCTGTGCTCATGAATATTCCTGAAGTCGGCGAGCATTTCATGATAGTTGTGGACAGGGTGAACGAACTTGATACTATGAAAGTCCAGATTGAGATGACGGATGAAGCCTTCAGCGATAAGGTAAATGACATTATTACTCTGGAGAAGAAAGTCTCATCTGCCCTTAAAGGTGTCCTGAACATCGCAGTTAAAGTGGAACTGGTAGAAAGCGGAACTATTCCTCGTTCCATGGGTAAGGCTAAGAAAGTAATAGATAACAGGAAGCTATAATATTACATAGGATATAATTTTATTATCAGGTGGTTTCATGGAAGACAAGATTATCAAACAGATATCCCTTTTCGCTGAGAACAAGCCCGGAAGGCTTGCTAATATCGCCAGCAATTTCCAGAAGGAAGATATTAATATTAGGGCCTTTACCATAGCTGAAGCCGGTGATTTCGGTATTATAAGGATGGTTGTGGATAGGCCGGACTTTGCACATACTGTGCTGCATGATGCGGGTTTCACAGTATCTGAAACAAGTGTCCTGGGTATTGAGATGGAAGATGTACCCGGGGGTTTGGGCAAGATAGCAGATGTCCTGGGCGAGAAGGATATTAACATAGATTATGCCTATGCTTTTGTCACAAAGACGGAAAAAGCACTGCTGATCCTCAGGGTCAATAACATCGAAACTGCCATTACTGTCCTGAAGAATTCCGGTGTCAAACTCATCGACATGGTGGATATCCAGCAGATATAAAATATGATCTTTCCGGATAATCCTTTCCTTTTTTGACCGACCAACCATCAATATTTTATATTTATTACTGTTTACTCACTCAAATGAATGCCGGTAAGCCTGTAGACGGACCCAGTAAACCAAAGAGCAAGCTTGGTGGCTCTCACACGACCATCATTGGAAATCGCCAGGGAAAAAAGCTTGTAGCACTGGTAAGCCAGCATCCAGAGGTCAAGAAAATAATCCCTTCGGTAATTACTGTCAAAGGGAAGGGAAGTTCAGGAGGTCTCTTATCCGCAAAAGTACTTCGCCCGGATGACAGGGGAAACCTCCGAATGCTCATTTCGCATGGTACTTCTTCACAGGAACTCAGAATTGTTACGACTGTCGGGAACGCCCTTGAAGGTGAGCGTGTAATGGAAGAAATCAATTCAATGCTCATAGTAGACTGACCAAATAACAGAGTGCTCATCATGTTCATCGGAATAGATCACGGTACTACAGCAATGCGTTTTGCATCTGTTGACCCGGAAAAATCTGCAGTTGGGAAACTGGAAGTTCCCCGGCAAGACGTTGCTCCTATGAGTGAATCCCAGGTCATCTCCCTTATCGAGGAAAAGTTCGGTGTGACCAGAAATGAGATTGAGATGATAGCTATAACCTATTCCATGGGAGATGGCATAACGTCTATTGAGCACATGAATAATGTTGAGAACCGGGGTGTCAGGAGTATTGAAGGAGCTGGCAAGAAAACCGGCGGTGGAAGTCGTGTGTTCGATGCAATAAAGGGTTCGGGAATTCCTGCCGTTGTGATCCCCGGGATACATGACAGAAGCCAGACAGACCCTCGACTGAACGTTTTCTCTCATTCAACAAGTCCTGAGAAAATAGGTATTGCATATCATGCACTATGTATGGGTTTTACAGATTTTGTCCTTTCTGATATCAGTTCCAATACCGTGACCCTTGGAGTTGCAAACAGTAAAGTTATCGGTGCTATTGATGCCTGTATTTTTGCTCCGGGCCTGAGTCATGGTCCTCTTGACGTACAGGCCTTAAGGGACGTGGATGTCGGTAAACTTAGTGCAAATGAAGCCTTTACAAACGCAGGTGTCCTCAAGCATACTCCCTTCTCCGACAGGCAGGAATTACTGAAAGCTGCCAGAGAGGAAAATCCTGACGCTATCTTTGCACTGGATACCATAGCGCTATTTGCTGCAATGGAAATATCCTGCATGCAAGTTCTGATGAAAGATTATGGTTCCGTGGGTGAAATCATACTCGAGGGTTCCGTAGTTGAGATGCCTCGCGTAGCAGAGAAAATAAAAGCCCATCTTGATATGGATTGCCATACGCTGGACAGGTGGAGTGCTGCTATCGGATGCGCGGAGATAGCCAGGGACATTGCCGATGGCAGCCGAGAAATACTTGGTATTCCTGTTAATCTGTGAACCCAAAGCAGGTTTTTTGTTTGAAACATTAAATGATTTGTTTAAAACTTTAAACTTCAAACAAGTATGTTTTTATTCGGTGAGGAACTGCCATAATCTCATAGTGTCTCTTGTATTCTTCAAGAAAAAGATCAGACAACTATATCTTGAACTTTAAAAGTAATTTATAAAGCTAACATTGTTGATTTTGAAAAAGGGAGGGGAGCAGGATATACAAAATGAAGAACGAACAAATGAGAGAACTTATTCTAAATTGTGGGGTAGAAAAACTTGAGTGATCTTGTAAGAAGATGTAATTGGATAAAAGAGTTTTTCCCCTTGTTAGACTTAGAATCAAAGCAGGACTTGGAAGAATAAGTCCCGTTGATTCCTTAGGAATTGAAGGTTTAGGACTAACAGGAGTAATCAGTGCAATTCGAACTTCTTAAAAATCGAGCGTAAACTTGTTTAGCGTTGCATATATCTCAGAGACAGAGGTAAGGGACATGCGGAGCCTGCCATGAACAAGGTTAAGATAAAGACAAAAAAGATGATGTGCGGACATTGCCAGACAGCCATCACAACAGCCCTTTCTGCAATGGACGGAGTATCTGGAATGGATATCAGCCTTGCAGACCTTGAGGTCACGGTGACATACGATCCCGAGAAAACAAGTAGTGAAGAGATAAGACAAACTGCACGCAAGGTCACAAAAATAGAAGATCAAGAGATGTGATCGTCATGATAACCGCAATAACCGTAGAGGGATGACATGCATGCACTGCACTATAGAGTATACATGAGAAACGTTCCAACTGATCCAGGTGTTCCAGAATTGACAAACAGTGAATATCATATATGAATCATATCGAAAACTTTCCCATGATCCTCAGGTATTCATTCTTAGCCTGTTCCATTATGTTGAGGTAATGAGCACTTCCAACAGTTACAGGTGCCCAGCCTTGTAATTTGGCGTTTTTTCTCAGGTGTTAGATTCAGGATGAAATCATAGATTGATTTTTCATTGATGAATTCCTGTGCCTTCTTCACTTGTCAATGAATTTTTTCTCAACTGCTATCTGTGGATTAAAGTGAGTTTCTCGTGATAAACAAAAAAGTTCCATGTCAAAAAAGGTGTATACTTATTATACATGGAAAGATTTTTATAGCTACTGATATCTATTTTAATTATGGCAAAAATGGGATCGTTTTAAAGAGGTTCCTATTTTTGTGATGGAGAGAAAAATATGACATTAAAAGAAGAGATTCAAGAAAAAGCCTTTGAAGTGGGTTTCCAGCTATTTGGTGTTTCTGACATCAAAAAATTGGAAGAGGCTGAGTTTCCGGATGGAAGAGGGCTTATGAGACCATCTGAAGTCATGCCGGAAGCCAAGTCTGCATTTGTTATGGGTTTTGTCCTCTGGGATGAGGGTCTGAATGCTGCTATATCATCTGTAAGTACCGGTGATTTTTCCGGTGGAGAAGCAGACTACTACAACATGTATTACGAGGTTACAGAAACCCGAGGATGGCGCCTGGTTTCATGGTTAAAGGACAAAGGATACAAGGCCATACCAACTCATACAGTTCAGGAAAAGATAGCTGCAACTCTTGCAGGATTGGGATTTATAGGTCACAATACTCAGGTAATAACTCCGGAATATGGTCCAAGGGTCCGATGGATGACAGTACTAACTGATGCAGAACTTGAGCCGGATGAGCCATTCACAAGAGACTTGTGTGCAGAACAGCCATTATGTCAGGAAAAATCATTGTGTGTAAAAAGCTGCCCATATCAGGCAATCATTCCAGGCCCATCTCAGGGAGTAGAACCCGGAAAGAAACTAATCTACGACAAATGTGTAGTTTCTCATGAATTCGATAAGGAAGTTTCTTCCCAACACGAGAAGTACATACGTCGTATAACAGACAGAGGTTTCATGGAATGTACTATATGTAATCTTATCTGCCCTTATGGAAAAACAGTCGAAGAAAACATAATTCCTGAAAAAAGAGGCGATTGATGAAATTACATATCATCAAATTCCTTTTCCCATTTATTAAAAAGGATGCCTGGAATTTCACCAATTTGACAATAGCATAGTTTCAGTAATATCCGATTTTCTGGATTTAAAATGTAATGGAATTATCATTCAAAAAAAACAACAAATTGAAGGTTGTAATAGTGCAATACAGTATGGGTATTGATGCAGGTGGAATATAAACTGATGCAGCCAATAAGGAATAAAAAAGCTGCCCATTACTTCAATCTTTTATTAACCTGTGATCTGAATAAAGTGCTTCTTTAAATTTATCCAGTTTCTCATCTATCGAGATCAAGCGGGTTTTTCCAAAACGTCCTTTACTTCTTACAGGTGCATTAATTATTCCCAGCATGTCAAATTCCGCGATGATTCTGGAGACACTCGAACGACCAAGAATTCTTAGGTTATTGCGGTCAGCTAGTTCCTTGTATCTTACTTCGACTTGACCAGTAGTAATTCTATCATTTAGCTCTTCAATTAGTTGAACTATGCTGAGGAGCATTAATTTTGATTGGATAGGAAGACTTCCCACGAGCTCAAAAAAACAATCCTTGTTCAATTCTTCATGAGCAAGTAGAACATGTTTTTTTGTTATTCTTTCCTGGTTATTTCTTTCTGCAATCTCGCCTGCAATGTCCAGTAATGCTAATGCTTTACGTGCATCACCATCTTCCTGAGATGCAATTTTTGAGCATTGGTTAACAACTTCTTTATCAATGACTCCTTCCTTAAAAGCAAGCTCTGTACGATCATTTAAAATCTGGGAAATTTGCTCAATGTTATAAGGTGGAAATACGAAGTCTCTTTTATTAAGGGATGAGGTGACTCGGGGGTCCAATTTTTCTGAAAAGAAAAGGTCATTTGATATGCCTATGATACCAATATAAAGACCATTTTCGATGTTCATGTTTTCACTTGCTCTACTTAAATTGTAGAGAATATTATGATCTTTTAGCTGGTCAATTTCATCAAAGACTGTTATTATTATTGACTGATTTTTATTAATTACTTTCCAGAGTATAGTGTAATATTCTCCTATAGAAAGACCACTTCTTGGAATATCAATATCTTGATCAATACTCTTAATGATTTCAAAAATGATATGACTCGTGCTGTTAACCTGTTTGCAATTCAAGATGATGGTATTTACATTCCTGAATTCTTTTCTTGTCACCTCTTTCAATAATCTGAGTACATACCTGACAACAGCAGTTTTTCCAGAACCGGTTTTTCCATATATGAACGCATTTTTCGGTTCACCATTAGAAAGCACAGGTCTTAATACATTAGCAATATTTTCTATTTGCTGGTCTCTGGCAACTAGGATTTCAGGCAAATATTTTGGAGATAGTACTGATCTATCTCTGAATATTTTCATGTTACCTGCTCCGAATATGTTGCTTTTCATAGAATCATCCAATGCCTGACCGACTGTAATTCTGTAGGTGAAAGGATTATTTAAAGGTTTACAAGTGGTTTGGACTAAATAAGGATCTGTAGCTTTCTTTTGTTGAAAACACTTTCTTAACTACAGAGACTAACATATTATGGTCTGACAATATGAAATCCATTCAATAATTGATTTTGATTGTAGTTTACAGTTGATCAATTTGGTGATTTATAATAAAAGATAAATTGCTTAAACAGCCTCTATTTGATGGAGCAGTATAGTCCTTAAAGGTGACTTAACATGGCGGATATCCACAGCTATTTGAGAAGGGCAGTGAATGGTGAAAAAAAAGATGAGCAAAAGCATGATTTGGAAGTTTTCAGGCAATCCCAGAAACTTGTTTCTTCTCATGGCATAACTTACGACGAGGATGAATTTGTTCCTTCTGAGGTAGAATTTGCAGATTCGGTTTTTGAAGCAGCTCTGGATCTTTTACTCAAAGTAGGTATCTATTGTATTGATACGGGTAGAGTCATAAAACTGGATGAGGATGAAATTTTAAGTTCAATAAAAGTTCCAAAAACGCTGGAAATTGGAAGATTCAACGAAGTTGTGTCTGTTCCAAACCGGTATACCATGGATTCAGAACCACCAGTTATCATAGGTGGTCCAATGGGTGGTACAGTATCTGAGAAATACTTCCTGGAAATACACCTAAGTTCAGCATACGAACCTTTAATACAGGGTGTCTATGGTGGTGCAATGGAGACTATGGGCGGCGATTACGTCCAGGGCAACAGTCCCTTTGGATTGCTTTCTACATTAAAGGAAGCCAGACTTGAAAGGCTCTCTACAAAAGTAGCTTCAAGGGAAGGCCTTGCATTATTAGGACCCTGCACGCCAACAAGTTCTCCTTCTTATATGCTTGTATCATCTGATGAAATGTATTCAAGGAATGATCCTCAGGAAGTATATCAGTTAAGCGAGATTAAAACTGACTTTGAAACATTCAACAAGTCAATATTCCACCTTACACATGGGAACAAGTTTTTTTCAAGTCAATCTGCAGTATTAGGTGGGAATAGTATAGGATCAGCAGAAGGACTTGCTATAGTTGATGTGGCTGAGACTATACAATCCAAAATGCTCACCGGAGCAAATTTCCATGTGTCAGGTTCTGTTCATGCAAGCACAAATTCATCTTCAGCAAAAGAGATTATCTGGGCTTCTAATATGGCTTCAATTGCCATTTCTAGAAATATGCAATACTACACAGCCAGACACTACTTTAACAGGGCTGGATCTTGTACTGATATGATGTTCTATGAAACGGCTGCCCAAGCAATTGGTGACACTGTAAGTGGAAGGGATATTCTCATAGGTCCTGTTGGTGGTCGTGGAGCGTCGATAGACCAATCTTCAGGCCTAGAATCTAGATTTATGGGTGAAATTGCTCATATGGCAACCCATCTTGCAATGGAAGATGCAAACGCTGTCGTGAACAAGATATATTCAAAATATAAAGACCGATTGCTGGATTCACCAAAAGGCAAACCATTCAATGAGTGCTATACATTAAAGTCAGAATATAATATGACTCCTAATGAAGATTACTTAAATCTTTACAAGAAGATTTTTTCGGAAATAGAGAGTTATTGCTAAACTAATATCATAAATAAGAATAGTTTCAAGTCTGCCTACTTTATTTTTTATTCATTTTCAAACTGTTAATAGTAATGGTTAAGAGAATATTTATCAAATTTTTAGCTATTTTAAATTCAAGATACCTATTACCTCGTACTTGTACGCCGGGATATAAATAACGGCAAAAACCGAAATTCTAATAAAAATTAGATTTTTGATTCTTTTCTAAAATTCAATAGAGGATACACTTTCCTTTTACATAGAGCACCGATACGCCTTTGGACATCAGCCTTGAACTGATCTTTTCTTCAAGTTCATCTCGTGTACCCTGCATGCCTTTAACACTAAGGCTTTCATCAATGTCAAAAATAGTCATATCAGGAACGAGTGTACGTACCATTTCCAAGATTTCAGGCGTTTCCTGTCCTCCGGTCATGGCTGCTACTTTATTGTCAAGTACGATAACAAGAACATCAAAATTGCAGTTGACGGCATTTATAAGTCCTACAATGCCTGAATGGGCAAGTCCGAAGTCTCCTATGACTGCAATTCCCTTATTCTTAAATCCGCAGGCTGTGGATATGGCACCGCCAAGGGCGAACCCGGTATCAACTGCACCAAGTGGCTCAGGTGCGGTACGTATGGAACATCCCATATCTCCTGCAACCATCACGTCAAGTTCCCGCAGGACATTGTAAAGTGACATGTATGGGCATCTGTCACATACAGAGCGTGGACCTCTTGCCTTGATCGTCTGGATATCGGTGTACTTCGTAACAGTGTCCTTGTCAATGTTTTTGAGTGCGAACTCTATATGCTCTTTGCCTACAAGTCCTACAGGCACGTGTCCACTGGCTTTCCCTCTTATATTTCCGAGTATTCTCAAGTGGGATTCAATAAAATCCTCACTTTCTTCTATAACAAGTACATGCCTGTAGTTGCGAAGGAACTTTCTCACCATCTCAAAGGGAAATGGTGATACCACATTGAGTGTGAGATTTGATGTTCCTGAAAATTCGGGATTTGAGGAAATGAGCTCGTCAACAACTGCTGAAGGGTAACCCGATGAGATAACACCTATATCTTTGCCTGTCCCTGTTGTCCTGTTCAACGGGCTGGTTTCGGACTCACTGACCAGAAGTGGATATGATCTTTGATGGAAACGCTGATGCTTCCCATGCATTGTAAATTTCCAGATGGATCTGTCAAATTCATTTTTGACAACAGAGCCGTTCTTTTTTATCTTTCTCTCGAACGAGCTCTCACTTTTTTGAATCCTGTCAGTTACTCTTACAATAACCGGTACTTTTGCTTCTTCAGATAGTTCGAATGCCCTTTTCACACATTTGTATGCATCTTCGGGAGTCGCAGGGTCGAAAACTGTAAGTTCGGAAATTTTTCCGTACCATCGGGAATCTTGCTCATTCTGTGATGCAGTAGCCGCAGGATCATCTCCTGCAAAGATCACAAGACCTGCACCCGTGGTATGTAGGACGGATGTCATGAGAGGGTCTGCAAGTACGTTCATTCCTACATGTTTAACCAGCACCAGTGACCTTTGTCCTGTCACCGATGCACCTAATGCAGTCTCAAGGGCAGATTTCTCATTCGTGATCCAGTGAATCCTGTGTTTCCCTGTTCCCTTTTCCCGGATGAATTTCTCGGCAACAGCAGTAATTGGAAACCCGGCAACTGCGGTGATAAGCTCTACATCAGAATCAATGGCTGCAAAGTATAATGCTTCAAGTCCGGTAATTTCAGGATTATCGTTCATATTTTCATCTGTTCGATTTCAGCTTCCAGACAGATAGATTCATCAGGCCTTGCGAACCATGCCAGCGATGCAAGTGCACCTATAACTCCATTGCCATCCATCCATACCTCGACACCGTGTTCCTCTGCATACTGCATTGCATAATCTTTCGTAAGCTCACCAGAGCGACATTCTTTGCTGTATCCGTAGACATCTTTTGCTTCAAAGTCCGAAAGAACAACCATTCCTGTCTCCTTTGATACACTGTATTTAAGAAGCGCTGCTCTGATGCTTTCCAGCAGTTCTTTTTTTGCTTCTTTGTCCACGCACCCGAACTCAAGTACTGTGGAAACACAGTTCTGTGTTTTAGCTGCCACCGGATAGAGTTGTACCAGGGTATGGGATAAGTAAACAGATTCCAGGCAATCGAGTTCTTTTGCGATATTGTGTGTGAGGGACCATGTAGCTCCCTTTTCCTTTGTATCGGTATCATCTATTCCGATCAGTATCCTTTCTCTTCTGGGGACTACGATTGTACCCTTTGCAGCACGTCCTCCTCCGGACTCGGTGCACTCGTAACGCAGTACACCTTCGGCAAAGGCACGGCATTTGGTTGCACCGACTCCTCCGCCACCAAGCCCTGCATAGGTTATGTGAACTTCATCATCGCAAACCAGAACTGACTCAATGCCTGCGGCTGATCTGGAGGGTTTTAGGTCAAGAGCCGATGTCCCGGTTTTCACATGATAGCGTATCATGTTCCCGATTGACCTTGTATTAAGAATAAGTGGTGAATGTGAATAATGGAACTTAGACCAGGCTGCACCGCCGTAGCAATTCGTATGTTCGATAATCTCCGCATATTCATTGTTTTTATCACATACTGCATATATTCCCCTATAAGGAATGGTGTATGGATCTTTAAGTTCAATCTCTTTCATTCGTGTGGCTAATTGCCGGTTTACACCTTAAATGTTTTGTTTGCAACTATGTTGTCAGAATCAGGGCTTTAGTCCAAACTCAGTAACTATTCTGAAACATGTATAAAAATGAATAACTGCTTCATGTAAAACAAAGAATCCAGAGCAGTATTTCAGCATTAAAAGATCATTTCATTTCTGCCAGCTTAAAAACAACGATTGCCACAAAAGCTACAAGCAGTGGAATAATGGCCATGTTAAATGTACATTCAAGGGACTTGCTCCACTTAGTGGATACTGATACTACTTCTCGTACAGATAGCAGCAGGATTAATGCAATGACAGCCAGCAATCCGTAATCCGGAAAATCAACAGGTGTAATAATTGACAGAATCCCTGTAGATATAGAGCTCAATGTACCAGTTGGTGTTACTATACCTGTAAGCATGATTACACTTAACGCTGTTTATGTGTTCATTCATTAAGTTCTTACTGATTAATACATTCTGATTATAAAATTAACCATAAATCAATATTTTCGGCAAAAGTACGGATAATATTACTCGTCTGATTTATACCTGAACTCAAAACCAAGATGACTCAATGCAAACAATGCCAGCATTATTACAATGAAGATAGACATTATCGCCACATAGGATGCCAGCATATACTGAAGAAGGTCGGTCCTGGCAAATTGCGAATCTACATAAGAAAACATACTGATAGGCCTGAAAAATGGATATAAATAGTCCATTTCGTATCCTGCGATGTCATCCAGCAACAGGTGTGAAAGGAAAGCCGATCCGGAAAATATCCCCATGTATGCAGCTTTTCCAGAATCTCTGTATGCTACATATCCAACAAGTATTCCAAACAGGACTGCAGAAACACCAAACAGTATAGAATGTGTTGAGACCGGACCAATAGTACAGTGCTGCATAGAACCACCTGTTATGATTCCGTATGCAGCCATGATATCCGGCAATAGCGCACCGCCGGCTCCTGCAAACAACAACAACAGAATATTTTTGTAATTTCTATATGCAAGTTCTTTGCGGAAAAAAGCTCCAAGGAGTGCATAGACCATCACTGCACAGATGCAAAACACAAAGAACATAACATGTGCAATCGGGTAAGGCATGCTAATAGATAAAGAATTGAAGCTATAAACCATTTATTGTATTATCTCAAAGGTAAATATATATTAATAAAAACACTTGTAGAAAAAGATGTCAGATGCCTGATATTGGTGAGTGGACCTGTTACTATTGGAAAGTCAACTGTACTTTTTTGAATGTTATTTTTAGAACTGTTATGTGTATTATTAAGCTAAAGAAATCTTTGGATACGTTAAGCCATCTTCCATATTACTATCAATTGTTCTCAATAACTGTGTCATTCTCCGACTAAATGCCGCCACCATAAGGCTATCTTATAGCGAACATAGTCAAATGTATCCGCTGAGAGTGGATTTCTATTAATGTCAGTGTCATGCGAACTAACATTGTTATAGTTCCCGTTTTCATTATTCCATATGACATTGCTTTCCAGAACAAAAGTATAATTTTCACCAAGATAGTTGTTAATTCCGTAACCACCATCGCTTTGGAAAGGAGAATCAATGGTATTCATTATGATGTTATCCCTTACAAAAGTCGTATAGGTAGCAGTATTATTAAGACCTGGGAGTCTTTGGGCATATGCGATACCGTCTCCCCGACTACCGTCAATTACATTATTTTCGATGATTGTATTATTCCATCCATCCAACCAGATACCTCCCCCATATGGGTTTCCTGTGGCATACTCCGTACCGGTACCATAAATCGTGTTGTGATGGATATGTACATCTCTTGCACTTGTAACTGGCATATCATCAGCATACATCGCTAATAAGATACCCATTTCTCTGGTATCATAAATTGTATTATAAGCAATTGTGATATTGTATGAATCAGCATCATTTTCATGCTTTAGCAGGTATATGCCGGAAAGACCCTCATTATCTGTCCATATAATGTTATTTGTGACCATCGTATTTGCAGAATTATCAAGCCTGATCCCACAATCATGTGCAACATGGGAAATTGTGTTTCCATCAATAAGATCATAATTTCCATACATTAGAAAAATATCGTCGTGACCGGTATCATAAATCGTGTTATACAGAATTTTATTGTAGCCATTCGCTTTTTCTCCTCGTCCGTTATTGATTCTGATACCATCTCCCGGCATATCCTTAATTACCATATCTTCGATCGTAATATGGTCTGAATAGTAGAATTGAATTCCAGGAAAAGAATCAATTTCTTTCATTGCTGATATTGCACTTTGATTAAATCTATCACCATCTAAAGTGAATCCGCTGATTGTAATGTCAGACCCACCTTTATAGTTCTCGGTGACTACAGTTGTTCCTGTAATCATCGGGGTAAACATATCAGAGCGTGTGACATCCCAGTTTTCAATTAGTTTCACAGTTGCATCCGAATCACCTGAAAGTGTCATATCATCCGGAATTTCAATACTATCATCTATAGTGTAGGTTCCCGATTCCAGGTGAACCGTATTCAAATTATTACTCTTGGCATATTGTAAGGCTGCATTAATTTCCGCCTGGTCAGCTATCCCGTCACAATTGTAGTCACCGCTCCCATCGGTGGATACTGATATGACTGATGCCGATGGAAATAAGAAAAACATTGAAACGGGACTAATGCTGGAAAATTCCATTGAATTACCCGGGAATATACTATGCGCAGCAAGGTCCGGCGACAGAGCACCAGAACCTCCCACAAACAGAATCAATAGGATGTGCATGTAATTCCTCTGTGGAAATTCCCTGCGAAAGAAAACCCCAAGAATTGTATGGACCACAATTACACTGGTGCAGAACAAAAAGAACATCACGTGTGCAACCGAATATGGCATGTTAGTAAATAGGCATTTGAAGGTATAAACCGTTTATTATGTTATCTTCTAAGTGAATATATATTAATAAAAATGAAATAAAAAAGTGGCGCAGGATATGCGCCTTAATTTACTGTTTCACCGAAGTGGCTTACCACAATAGAGACATCTTGGATATCCACGACTCCGTCCTGGTTGACATCGCATCTTGGATGGAATGTTGTTGCAGGATCGCTATCCTGACATATCAGGGTGATGTCAGTAATATTTACAATCCCATCTTCATTCACGTCCCATCTTGGATGAAGGTCAGTAACTGAAACAGTATGCGAGCTGGTAACAGTACTAACTCCGTCGCTCACCGTAACCTCAATGGTGTGTGAACCTGCGGATGAGTAGTCAAGATACCATTCATAGGTTGTGGAAGTGCTGACCTGTGAGCCATCGATTGCAATTGTATAGCTGAGAGGATCGTTTTCAGCATCTATTGCTCCCACATTAATGTTTACAGTGCTTCCTTCTTCAAACACTTCTGCATCTACAGGTTTGAAGAGATTTATTATTGGTGCACGGTTAAGTGGGCTGACAGTTATGCTTACTGCGATAGAATCGCTCAGATCTCCATCTGTAACTGCAAAGACTGCTTCGTAATTGCCTGCACTTCCCTCTTCCGGTGTCCAGCTGAAGGTTGCAGTGTCTTCATTGAATGTAGCACCCTCAGGCATAGATGTGCATGAGTAGCTAAGTTCATCTCCATCAGCATCTATTGCATTGACCGTGAAACTGATTGTATTTTCCTCGGATACTGAAATTGCAGGAATTTCATCATATTCAGGTGCTGTATTGCTTGTTGCTGTATTGTCAATATTTAGCTGTGGCTTCTGATCCTGGTTGCTCCATTCTGAACTATAGAAAGCTATGTAATTGTTGTTTTCATCCCGTGCTTTCAGGAAGAAACCGGTGTTATCGTATTCACCATTTACATAGTCCTGTACAAGCTCTGTGACATCCAATTCATAATATCGATTATCAGGCAGGTCACTGGCACTGAAAGTTATTGATGCGTAGGGTTCGGAACCCTGAGCCACGCCGTTCTTATCGAACCAGTCTCCACCTGCATTGTTCCAGGGTGTACTCTTTTCCCTGTTGTTCCAGCTCACATAAGCCGGATCCCATTCAGCTGGCCTGTAGATTTCTATGATTGTATCACTGTCTCTTGAATTTGTAGGATAGTACCAATACAGAGAAAGAGTTGCACTTTTAATCGTATCGGTATCTTTGTACTCACTCAGGTCAAACCACATGACATCTCTGTAGCGACCTACACCACTAAGGTGTCCTATGTCCACGTATCTGCTTTCTGCAAGTACGGCATCAGGAGATCCTTCACGTAATCGGTTATCGTAAACAACAGCTTCTGTAGGTTCTTCTGGTTTC
This sequence comes from Methanolobus sp. ZRKC2, assembly GCF_045291185.1. NCBI lineage: Archaea > Methanobacteriati > Methanobacteriota > Methanomicrobia > Methanosarcinales > Methanosarcinaceae > Methanolobus > Methanolobus sp. ZRKC2. The sequence goes on from NZ_CP146980.1 coordinate 2,808,354, forward strand.
TCCGAGCCACTTCTGGATGCCTCGGCAGTGTTACCGTACCGGCCAATGTTAACCCTGTTTCCGTTTGGTTCTGGTTCGCTACTGTAATCCGATACTGTTTTTCCTGCATCGATTGCCGGACTTGATGCTGTGTCAGTTACCCAGCGGTTGTCAGACCATCGTCCTGCAACACTCTTGAGGTGATAATCACGGTTTGCTGAATCCGCGAATAGTGGGTCTGCGTTGATATCAGTATCATGTGAACCAACATTATTGTAGTTCCCATTTTCATTGTTCCAGACAACGTTGTTTTCCAGGACAAACCTGTAGTTGCTACCAAGCCGGTTATTGATTCCGAAACCGTCATTGGGTATGACTGGAGAATCGAGGGTATTTGTGATGATGTTATTCCTCACAATTGTCGTATATACGGCATTTTGAGTATTTGAGAATCTGCTTCCGTATGCTATTCCTTCTCCCATACAGCCGTCAATTACGTTGTTTTCAATGATTGTATTGTCCCATCCATCCAGCCATATTCCTCCTCCGTACGGATATGATCGGTAATTGGTACCAGCACCATAGATGGTATTGTGATGGATATGTATGTCTCTTGCACTTGTAGCTGGCATGTAATTAGCGCCTTGGCCTATGGCTAATACAATACCCATTTCGCGGGTGTCGTATATTGTATTATAGGCAATCGTCACATTATACGAATCAGCGTCATTCTCATGCTTCAAGAGATATATTCCGGAAAGTCCGTAAAGTGCGTTTTTATCTGCTTTTATTACGTTGTTCGTAACTAACACATTTGCAGAATCATCAAGTCTGATCCCACAATCATGTGAAATGCGGGAAAGTGTGTTACCGTCAATGACATCATAATTTCCATACATTATGAAAACATCATCATGTCCGGTATCATAAATTACGTTATTCAGGATTTTGTGATAACCATTTGCGGTTTTTCCTCGTCCGTTACTAATTCTGATACCATCTCCCGGTATTTCCTTAATTACCATATTTTCGATCGTAATATGGTCTGAATAATAGAACTGGATACCAGGGAAAGAATCTACTTCTTTCATTGCTGATATTACATCTTGATCGAATTTGCTTCCGTCTAATGTAAATCCGCTAATTGTAATGTCTGATCCTCCTTTATAGTTCCCGGTGACTACAGTTGTTCCTGTAATCATTGGTGTGAACATATCGGAACGTGTGACATCCCAATCTTCAATTAGTTTCACAGTTGTATCTGAATCGCCTGTCAGTGTCATTCCATCCGGAATTTCAATACTATCATCTATAGTATAAGTTCCGGATTTCAAGTATACTGTATCTAAATTATTGTTTTTTGCGTATTTCAATGCTGCATTAATTTGCACTTGGTCAGCTATCCCGTCACAATTGTAGTCGCCATTGCCATCTGTGGCCACAGATATAGCTGACGCTGATGAGGGGATACCCTGGGCAAAAGGGATACCAATGCATAGTAGCACTAATAACCCTATTAGTACGTTTTTTGTCATTAAAGACCACCTTACTGATAACTATTTTTGTTTTATTTAGTCACCAAGCTCCACCGTATGGAGCTCATAATATATATAACGTAGTATATAACTTAATAAGTTTAATGTACACGTATCATGATTTTATGTTCATAAAACATGCTGTGCTTAGTGTTTTTTGGGTCAAGGTTTTATCTATAATTATAATTTTTTTGTTACATTGATTAAAAATGCTGAAATGTGTTCCAGTCTATGTGACTGGTCTTCTGATCAGGCTAGCATGAAGGTCTTTCATGCAGGTAAAAATAAATAGGGAAAACCTGAAACCAGTCTGAAAAACGATAGATTTCTGAACCTAATTACTGGTCTGGTTTGCAGCAAGCATGCTACATAAAAAATAAGATTATCATCGTTAAAAGCTGCAACACTGAGAATCAAGTTAGCCTATTTTCAGTTTCCAGGCCACAAAATATTTCAGATGTTGAGCCGAGAACACCACTCTATTAGTACTCGGTTTTATCCCGGGTTCTGATTGCTCTTATCAGAACCCTGGGAAACTATGCAATTATTGTTCTATTCCTGTTACGGATCGGATACCGAAACATTATGGGAACTTGTGACGGTATTAACTCCGTCGCTCACCGTAACCTCAATGGTGTGTGAACCTGTTGATACAGAGTCCAGGATCCACTCATAATTTGTGGAGGTGCTGACCTGTGAGCCGTCGATGGAAATTGTGTAATTGAGCTGATCATTTTCAGCATCGACTGCTTCCACACTGATATTAACAGTATTTCCTTTTTCAAGCACTACATCGTCTAAAGGCTTGAAGTGAGTGATTATTGGTTCCCGGTTATCCTGCATTAAAGATGACTTGTCCGAAGCACTTTTGGAGGCTTCGGCTGTGTTACCATATCGGCCAATGTTAATTCTGTCACCTTTTGGTTCTGGCTCATTGCTGTAATCCGAAACCGTATTTCCTGCGTCGATGAGTGGACTTGTAACCGTATCAGTTACCCACTTTCCATCAGACCACCGTCCTTCAGCACTTTTCAGGTGGTAATCATGGTTTGATGGATCAGCAAACATTGGGTCTGCATTAATGTCAGTGTCATGAGAATTGACATTGTTATAGTTACCATTCTCATTGTTCCACACAACATTATTTTCAAGAACAAACCTGTAATTGCTACCAAGACGGTTGTTGATACCGTAACCATCTCCATTTTGGAGAGGAGAATCAACAGTGTTTGTTATAACATTGTTTCTGACAATTGTTGTATATGTAGCTGCATCATTAAGACCGGGAAGCCTTTGAGCATACGCAATACCATCGCCCTGGCTACCGTCGATTACATTATTTTCAATAATCGTATTGTCCCATCCATCCAGCCAGATACCTCCTCCATATGAATACCCTTCCCTGTAATTGGTGCCTGCTCCGTATATTGTATTGTGATGGATATGTACGTCTCTTGCACTTGTAACTGGCATGTTATCGGCATACATGGCTAGTACGATACCCATTTCCCGGGTGTCATATATCGTATTATAGGCAATTGTAACATTATACGAATCAGCGTCATTTTCATGTTTTAACAGGTATATGCCGGAAAGTCCATAGAGTGCATCCTTGTCTGCCCATATGGTGTTGTTTGTAACTGCCACATTTGAAGAATCATCTAGCCTGATGCCACAATCATGCGAAATTCGGGAGAGTGTGTTACCGTCAATAAGATCATGATTCCCGTACATCAGAAAAACATCATCGTGTCCGGTATCGTAAATTGTGTTATTCAGGATTTTGTGATAACCATTCTCTTTTTCTCCCCGTCCATTACTAATTCTGATACCATCTCCTGGTATTTCCTTAATTACCATATCTTCGATCGTAATATGGTCTGAATAGTAAAACTGGATACCAGGGAATGAGTCAATTTCCTTCATTGCTAATATTACATCTTGATCGAATTTGCTGCCATCTAATGTAAATCCGCTAATTGTAATATCAGACCCACCTTTATATTTCCCGGTAACTACAGTTGTTCCTGTAATCATTGGTGTGAACATATCGGAACGTGTGACATCCCAGTTTTCAATTAGTTTTACAGTTGCATCCGGATCACCTGCCAGTGTCATTCCATCCGGAACTTCAATACTATTGTCTATGATGTATGTTCCCGATTTCAGGTATACCGTATTCAAATCATTGTTCTTGGCATATTGCAGAGCTGCATTAATTTCTACCTGGTCAGCTATTCCGTCACAATTGTAGTCGCCACTACCATCTGTGGCTACGGATGTGGACGGTACTGATGAGGGGATAGCCTGGGCAGGAGGAACATTAATACAGAATAGTACAAGTAACCCAATTAGTACGTTTTTCCTAATCAAGGACCATCTTAAAGATGACCATTTAAATATATTTTTAGTTTTATCAGTCATCAAGTCTACAATACAGATTAGGTAATATATATAATCTAGTATACACTTATGTAACATTATGGCTATGTATTACGATTATAGTTTTGTGAATTGTAATAGCATCAGTATTTCATTGGGTTAAAATCCAATCTACACAAAATCTTTCCAGATTTCACTGACGAAATAAATTTACATTTGATATTGAATACCAAAAGTATCTTTCAGATTTGAGGATAGCCTGAAGACTTCTCCTGTTAGTATATATGACTCTTCTATTGAGACTGCATAATGGTCCAATCTTCAAAGCAAAGTTCGAAAAGCAGACAAAAAGCTCTTAAGAGCTTCAGTTAACAAAATAACTTTTCAGGTTTAACTGCTTATCTATTAAAAGAATATAACTATAATAAGCAAGAACAAGCAGACCGGATACGCCAACAATAACAAACTGGTTTACTTCGAATATTTTCAAAATTATCAGGATAGTTCCTGCAGGGATGAAGTATAGGAAGTTAGAAACAACTATCCTTGCTACTCTTGACATTTTTACTTCTGCGTAATGCATCATCTTCAGGCATAAATATCCATATACCAGAATACCCGATACGGCAAAAAGGAACAATGCTATTCTTGCGTTTCCTAAATAGCCTCCAATTGAAAGGGCCAATATTCGGGTTGTAAAATTAACAATATTGAATTTCAGACCAAACTTTTGTTCTTCCAGTACTACATAGATTGAACTTAACGGGGAAGAGATGAACCACGTAAAAGCCCATATACTGAGGATCTGTGCATAAACTCCTGCTTCGGCCCAATCCTGTCCAAAGACAACGCTGAAAATATCACTTCCAACAATCGTAACAGTGAGAATAGGAAACATTCCCACTACCACTAGAATTCTGAATACGTTTTCAACAAGCAAATTCAGGTTATTCTCAGACTTGGCAATTGAAGCTCTCTGGAAGAACACTTGTGAAAGTGATTTACCCACAAAGTTCATAGGCATTTGAAGCAGACGGAATCCCAGCGAGTAGAACCCTACAACAGCAGGGGAGAAAAAGAAGGCGAGTATAAAGGCTGGAAGTTGCCATGACAGTGAATTTAGAAGAGCAGACCAGCTATCAATAAGGGGAAATTTCCGGTATCTTTTAAGACCGCTAATCATTTTCCTGGGATGAGTGTATATTTTAAACAGTTTGTGATCATCTTTCCATATCTGTCCTCCAAGAACGGCCGTAGAAATGAAGTTTCCAACAAAACTTCCGGCTATCAAGCCAATTCCTGAGGTATATCCTCCAATTCCGGCACCAATCTGGGTTCCTGTTGATGAGAGTGAGCTGGAAACACGGGCAAAAGATAATCTTTTGAAGTTTTTTGTTCGGGAATTCCAGTAATTTAATGCAAGAAAAACCCCACTAATAAAAATGAATGGAGGTATCAGCCATACATAGTCTCCAAGTTGAGGAGAATTGAGAAGTGACACAAGGGAATCCTTGAATATGTACAATAATGGAACCATTATTATTGATACCAGCAGAACAATGGCAAGGCTAAGGGCCAGAAGGTTTATAGCATCTTCATCTGACTCCGGTAGCATTATTGCAAGCTCATATCTCAGACAGACAATAACTCCTATAATTCCGGTAATGGAAATGAACAAAGCCCACACTCCAAAATCATCCGGTCCGTAAAGCCTGGTAAGTATAGGAGCCGCCAATAGAATGAGTATCTGAGCAAAAGTTGTTCCGCCGACAAGTGTTAAAACATCAGATGCAAAGCTTTTACTCTTTTTTTCATGTGTTGAAATATCATTTGTTTTTCCCCCCGATTGACTCATTTGCTGGTACCTTTAATTCAAAAGACGCTGTTTAATTTACATTCCTATGGTTGGAAAAAATTGTAAAAACCACTCACAATTTGCTGTATAATTCCAACAATTTCCTTTCTTCATTTTCCCAGTTCAAATTATTTTTAGCAACTTCAGTATTCCGCTTCATTTCGTCATACTTTTCTCTGTTGCTGAAAAACTGTGTGATATGTTTAGCGAAATCTTCCGGATTTTCATTGTCAGCCAGCAAGCCAATTTTATATTTTAATACATTTTCTTTCAAAAACGGATAATTCGGGACTAATACCGGTATGTTGGAATGGATATATTCAAAAAATTTGTTTGGAGCCATGTAATAATGGCTTAAATTATATTTCTCCGGATAAATTACTCCCAGATGAGCATTTTTTGTATATGAAAGCAATTTTTCATGAGGAATTTTTCCTGTAAAATGAACTTTATCATCTAAGGACAGTTCTTTGGACAGGTCAATGAGTTCATCAAGGATGGGTCCATCGCCTATCATAAGTAAATTGTAATCATCACTCAGGTAAGCAACAGATCTGATGAGATTCCTTAAACCCAGACCTTCTCTTATTACTCCCTGAAAAACAATAACATTTTTTCCATCATATTTAGAGTCCAACTCGTCATTCCTATTGCACTCCTCAGAATTACTTAATGAGGGGCAATTCATGATTACAGATGGAACATTTTCAAGCTTGTATCGCTGCTGTAATTCTTTGGATATTAGATTGTTGACCGTAATTACCAGATTAACTTTTCTAATAAGAAAATGTTCTAAATAAAAATATAAATTCTTGTAATTATTTTTATTATTAAAATCTCTGATGTATAATTCATGAGAATCATATATTACTTTTGATTTGTTCAATTTTGAAGCAATGTAGCACTCTAATAGGGTACTCAGGTCGTGTGCATGGTAAACATCTGCCTTTTCTTTAGCAGAATGATATATGAACTTTGAAGAATATGCCAGTTTACCCAGCAAAGTATTCTGTTTCATTTGTCTGCTTATTCTCTTTATGGAAAAACCATTATTCTGCTGGAACGCCGGTGTTTCATCATCTGCTATTCCCCAGATTACTAACTCGTGTCCACCTTCGGAGAGTGAAGTAGCCTCTTTTAAGACTCTTGCATCATCCACGCAAGGATTTGTAACTAACATACAAATTTTAGCCATATTACCCCTTCAATTAAAATTAATAATAACCCCTAACTAAACAAGAATTTTAACGAAATATCTCTGCATCGGAATTTGAGTAAAGTTTATTCTTTTTCTCAAACTCTGCTTTCACACTATTCCATTCTGATTGATTATCTGATCTGATGTCAACCATTTTTCCATTTCCCACTCTTAACCCCGACTCAAAGAAAGCTTTGTTACGCCAAATTATATAGCCATCGGTTCTATCAAGATTGTGCACGTCAAGATAAGTCCGGAAGGTTCCGTTATAATAGGGAAGTCCCAGAGCTTCGGTCTGGCTGAACTTTTGGAAAGGAATGTATCTCCTGGCAAAATAATCCGAATGTACCGGAGAATCATATGGTACGAAATTCAAAACATAGTTAAAGCTAGCCATTTCCGTGGCAGTAAAGTATCTTCTCTCCGAGTCTACACCGTAATTGGGTTCAGGAGATGTTGATATTATTGAGAAAATAATAAGTATTGACAGAAGTAAAAGTGAAAATATATAAAAATAATTCTTATTAATTTTTTTGTATTGGAAAAGCCTCATCAAGTAAATTATACCCAGAGCCATCATAATGGCCATAAAAGGACTCACAAGTAACATTAACCTGTCAAACCTGAAGAATGTCATTGTGTTCCAGAAAAGTTGAAGCGGAGTAGGAATGTATAGCGGTAGTATCAACAAAGAAACTAAAGCAAATACCTGCAAGTAATTTTTCTTATGTCCAAACAACGTTCCTCCGATTCCCACAAGTGCTAAAAAAGTGATTACTGTATAATCTATACTGTTTAAAATGAAAGACCATTGGTTACCTGCCTTTATGGTTGATTTCATTGACAGGGACTGATAATTTGTAGAATCAAAGTAGCTTGTCACCAATGCTTCAGTAAAAACATGGCTCACAAAAATCCAATAAGCAATAAAGCTTACCAGAAGAAGCAGAATATATGTCTGGCTTATATACTTTTTTTGTCCCGGCATTAATTTTTCCAGGGCTATTTCGACAAATAAAATGAAGAAAAAGACGAGAATAATTTGTGTTATAGAAACCTGATGAACTAATATAATAAACATCCCGAATAAAAGGCATAATATTTTGAAAAGAGATGATTTTTCGCTATGCCTGTTGTACATTAGATACAGTAATGCTGCAAAACCAATGAATGCCATGGTGCGTGTCACCACATACATTCCGGAATAAATAGTAACACCAAAAGAAGAAAAAATCAAAGCTGATAATAAAGAAACTCTCCTGTCACCTGATATACTAAACATCATGAAATATATAAAAAATATAGAAATTGCAAATATTGGTGCTGTTACTAAAAAATAAGAAAACTGGATATTGGAGCCAAGAAAATGTGAAACCTCAGATATTAAAATATGGAATAATGGAAAATTCGCATAAGCTCCGTCCAAATCTATGGGGATTGTACGGCCTGACAGAAAAGTGACTTCTGACAAAAACATATGTCCCAATATATCAGTTCCACCGAAGTATAATGGATATTTTAAAGTAACACCATATATCAAATTCAATAGTGTCAGGAAAATTTCAAATAAAATTATATGATGATTGCTTGATTTGGTGAAAATCTGGATAAAAATAACAGCGTACAATAATAATATAATTCCAAAATATAACAAAGATCGAGTAGGGGAAATAGCTAGACTGACTATACTGAATAAATAAAAAATGATAAATAGTTTAATGCAGCTTTTTTCTTTTAGCTTAACTAAACTATACTCATACTCTTCTCTTTCGTTTAAGCTGCCATATACAAAATGTAAAGTAATTGCGGCAAATATTCCCGGAATTGCTACTATTGATCCTCTCAAAAGTAAATCAAATCGATTGAGAACAGATGATGCCAGGACACCACCTGAAATAGCAAAAATAATCAGAAATGGAAGAATCGAAGCTAAATTATTGATTATATTATCCTTAAGTGGCTTTTTAATTCTAATGATCATTATTTCCCCACTAAATAAGTTTGATCACTTTTTTTGGTCAAATGCAAAATTATTCTGCAGCATCAATTCTTCATGACCTTAACTAATTTTTGACATTCATAGTACATTAGTTATTTGCACAATACAGTACTATAAATTTCCTGAATTTGTTCAGCTATGTTTTCCCATTGATACTGCTGGCTATAATTCAAAATATTCCCACTATCCCACTCTTTATTCAGGGCTATTACAATCTTCTCTGCCAAATCCTGCGGATTAGCAGGTTCAACCAGCAGACCGTAATCATCAGAGATTAAAATTTCTTCGCTTCCACCATTGCGGGTGGCAACAACCGGTTTTCCACAAGCCATAGCTTCTACCTGAACTACCCCGAAACTTTCACTCAGGCTCGGTAGTACAAAAAGATCACAAGCATTCATCCATAATGGCAGTGACTCGTCAGGAACAAGTCCTATCAGCTTCACATGGTCTTGTAAATTTAAATCGTTAATCTGTTTTTCCAGTTTTGCCCGGGTTTTATTATTGAACTCATCTTCTGCAGGTACGGATCCGCCTATGAAACAGAAAACGTCATTTCTTTCTTCCTTAATTATCTTCATAGCATCTATGAGGAAATTAAAGCCTTTTCTTTCTATCAACCATCCTAAACTAAATATGATTTTGCTATCTGATGGCAGATTTAATTGTTCCCTGCATTTTTCTTTCTCCATCTTTTTGAATTGAGAAGAATACCCATTTAAAGTGGAAAAGACGTTTTCATTAAACTGCTTTAATACCGGGATATCTTTTTTGTTTACTCTCAACAAAGCATCTGCGTTTTTCCATGAATCATTAATCAAAGGATGATTCATACTTAGCTCTTTATCGAACCACTCTGAATTTTCATGTATTGTTACGACAAGCGGCCGGTCATATTTTTCCTTCAGTTTAGTGCCTATATAGGAAGATGGCCAGGTAAAATGTGCATGAATCAAATCAAAGTTGATGTTTTCATTTTTGATCAGGTTTTCAACAACTCTAAGACGGTTGTCGATTAATATTTGGCTGAAGTAAAAAATCGGAATATAGTAGCATCTTGGATAATAAACTTTGATGTTGTCTGAATCATAATTTTCACATAATTTGTCCTTGCTCATTCTTTTGAAGCTAAACAGTACGGGAGCAATAACGTGGATCGTATTGAAATAATTTTTAAGCGGCTCAAGTTGGTTTTTGACAAAAAGCTCTGTGATATACGTATTGTCCTTATTAGGGTATGATGGGGTAATAACAAGTAAATTCTTATTAGATAAGTCCCCGGAAGTGGCTGGATCCATATTTAATCACATCCGACCTGTACTAAAATTTTCAATACCAGGATGAGATATGTTTTGATCCGTACAAATTACGTAAACTAATTCAGTATTCAAGGTATCATGATTTTCCCAACATCCAAGGGATTTTCCTGATTCCCACATAAAATCATTATCTTTTAAAGTACCCATGCTTTCGACCCCATCGTAAATTCTAAATTTAACAATATATATTTTGCTATCAACATTGCATAAATCATCCAATTCTGTAAGATGATTCTGAAATACCCCGGACTTCACAAGCAATAGAAGAAAGTGCGTTCAGTTCGCACTTCCATAGCATTTGTGTAATGAATTTTCCATTTTGTCCCATGAATAGTCTTCTTCATATCTTTGCTTGGAGCTAGTGGTCATCTTCCCGGTTTCTTCCGGATTCTCAAAACACCAGAGTATTTTTTTTGCCAAGTCGTCCGGGTTTCCCGGTTCGAAAAACAGTATTTCCTTGTCAGAAAAAGTTAAAGCCATTCCCTTCAACCTGGATGCAATAACTGGTTTTTCATGGATGGTATACTCAAATAGTTTATTCGGTACTCCTCTTTCATTGACTTTTGTTTTTAAGAAGGGAATTACGCAAACATCTGATATTGAAATGTATCTTGAGAGATCTTTTATGTCAACCCAGCCGGTAAATTTGATAAAATTACCGAGATCTTTTTCAGCTACAATATCCTTCAAATATTGTATGGACGGACCGTCGCCAACAATCATTAAGTGAATCGGAATTGTATCTTTTAACAGATCAACGGAATCTATTATAGTTTGAATTCCTCTTCTTTTCCATATAGTTCCTTCAAACAGGACGATGAATTTATTATCATACCCGAAATCTTTTTTCATTGCGGTTTCTATAGGGTATTGTTTTAAGTTTGGCGTGTTCATCACAACAAATATTTTGTCCGGATCAAAGTTATTCCTGGCTGAAATAATCTGCTTATCGTAGGAATTTGTAGCTATGATTGCATCTGAAAAACTAATTGCAAATCTTTCAATTGCTTTTGCTACCCGCACTAGGACTCCATTTCCTTTGAATTGCAAATTACTTTCCACAGCTTCTGGAAACATATCATGTAAGTCCAGAATGATTTTTGAGCCAAAAACCAGTTTAAAGGGAATGGCTATTAAGATCAGGTAATCCGGTGGATTATGTACATGGAAAAAAGAGTATTTTTTTGATCTGTACATCAGGCAAATTCTAAAAAAAGCATTAATACTGAATATTAAATGATTCATAGAGACTATGAAAAAATTGTTTGTTTTTAATTCGTTTGCTACTTTTATGATGTTTATGCCGTTTACCTTCTCTTCTTTAGGTTGATCTCCTTCTTTCAGGCCTATAAAATCCACATCATATCCATTACTTTGCAAGGAACTGGCTATTTTAATCCTGTTAATACTTTTAGGTAAAGATCTGTATGCGATCATGCAAATATTGTGCTTTTTTTCCCTGTCAGATTTGTTATTATCAGTCATTTATCCTCTAATATTTTTGAGTTATAAATTTTTAATATAAGTGTCGAAAAAGCATATCACTACATGGTTTGTAAACGCTGGCGGGCATATCCCTGAAAATTTTTGTTCCCACTCTATATTGAATTTTGCCACGGTCAGCTATTAATGAATTTGGAATTTTCGGATAGTAGCTATAATATAATTCAGTCTCTACAGCTCCCCATCTTTCTTTGAAAGCCATCAGTCCTTTGTTGTCGTATGATGTACGCCCAAAGCTGTAATTCTTAAAATTATTTACACAGGCATCTTCAATACTTTTCCAGACTAACAAATTATTAGGACGCAATTTCAGATAACTGGGGTTGTGAGCTGCATACCCGAAAGTAACGGTGTCTTTAAAATATTCAAAAACTCCTCCTGCAATTGTTTTATTCTTATATTTTACAATATAAAGATTAACATATTCACTTAGCAATTCAAACATATTTTTAAAAAATTTCCACGGATGACATGGAACGCCAATCTTTTTTTTAGTAATGCGGTTTAACTCATAAAAATCTTTTAAATCTTCAACTTTCCTTGTAGAATAAACATCAACACCGTGCTTTATTGGTTTTTTAGTCGAATTCCTGGCACCTCTGCTGATTTTTCTCCAGATTTCGTTAGTATTCGAAGATAGTTCAATTGTATGTATGCAAAATGAATTTTGAAACTGGAATTTTTCATGGTTTACTTTGTCTCTTATTTCAAAATAACCTGCATTTAATTTGTGACACAGTTTTATTCCCTCATCCAGCAGAAGTTTTTTCGTATTTTCCGAACCTATATAGCTACTGCTATGGGAAAATGGCATTGTGCAAAGCTTATTACCCACAAATTTACTTCTGACATAGAATAAGGCCAATAATCCTACAATGTTCCCACATTCGTCCTTTGCAAACAGATATTTTGATTCATAATTAAACGTTTTTTCCAGGAACTTTTTCCATTCGGGAGTATGGTAAATAGTTGCATCATTGCATACATGTAAGAATTTATGCCATGCTTTTTCCGTAGCATTTTCCGTGATTTCTACCATGTCCTTGCCATCCGCAAAAATTTCTTTCCCATATTAACTGCTATGTCTTTTGAGTAAAAAAATAGCCATTCAAAACTGTTTGATGACCATCTTTCCGGATGAGTCAAAAGATAGAAATTGTTGACATCGCCTCTTTCGACCAATCCAATAAGATCATCAGTCGAATGAATGCGAATATTTTCTGTTTTATTGGGAATAAAGTCTCTCAAACAGTGATCAAAATTCCAGCTCCTGCCGGTATCACATAAATAATTGATAGACTCATCAACTGACAAGTAAGCTTCCCCGAGAATTCCAAAGTCTTTGTAATCGTACTTTTTCCATATATCCCGATTATCATATTTCGACAAAGGTTGCCCGTGCATACAGACAGTTTTAACATCGCATAAATCTTCAAATTTCTTCAAATTGCGTTTGAAAAGTTTTACTGCATCTTCGTGATTTCCATTACACTCATTTAGAACCTCATAATGATATCCGACTTCGTGCCCCATATCACTAATTTCGGTTATAATTTCCGGACAAAACAGGTTATCATTAACTGTTCTAAAATAGTAAGTTGCTTTTATGTCGAATTCCTGCTCAATTTTTGCAGTTTCCACTGCCTTTGAGGGATTCCTGTCAATATCATGCCGCATCATTATGTATTTTTCAGGCAACATGTCTTCCTTCATGTATTCAGCCAGTGTAATCGAAGAATAGTCATTTTTTTCTAATGAAAAGCATAGCTCTTGGAACTTGTCAAGTGTAAAATCAAACTCATTATAGTTAATCACCAGAATACTTCCCCATCAAATCAATAGTTTCATCTTTATTTTCTGTGATCGTAGCATAGAAATTTCAGATTTTGATATTTGAAAATAAATATCCCAATCCCATAATTTTCATCTGCAACAATATATTTGCAGAGTATGCACCACCCGTTTACCTATCTCTAAAACAATGTATTTAGAATAATAGGAAACATTGAAAAGGAAGAACTCAGGCCATTTCTTCTGGAAATAGGATGGTAGGTCATTAAATCAGTTTGAGAACTCAACTTTAAAGAATAATCTTGAATTAACATCAAATGTCACCCATTCAAATCAAATTAGTTTTGAATTACTTCTTTCCTGAACTGACAGGATATTCTTTGAATCCACAACATTCGGATTTTTCATCGTATGATATAATATATCAGGTTCCATTTCCCGAAACTCCGAGTGGTCCGTTAACACTACTATACAATCGCTTCCATCCACAGCCTCTTCCAGACTCAGGATTGGATAATCGAAGTCTTTCACGAAAGGATCATAGATTTTAACTGTGTATCCTTCCTTCTCAGCCAGCTTGATGAATTTCAGTGCAGGGGTTGCCCTGGTATCAGCTATATCTCCTTTATAAGCCACGCCAAACACGGTGATTACAGGATTTTCGATACCGTTGACAAGTTCCTTTACCTTTTTCAAAACATGGATGGGCATTGAATCATTTATGTTACGGGCTAATGTTATCAGGCTACTGTCATTTACGTTTTCAGTGAGGAACCAGGGATCTATGGCTATGCAATGTCCGCCTACTCCGGGCCCGGGTCTGTGGATGTCAACCCTGGGGTGTTTATTTGCGATATCTATAGCTTCCCAGATGTTAATGCTATATTCTTCCGCCAGCATCGAAAGCTCGTTTGCAAGGGCAATATTCACATCACGGTAGGTGTTCTCCATGAGCTTGATCATTTCTGCCGAAGTACTGGTTGTAAGATACAGGTTACCTTTGACAAAGCTGGAATATAGGTCTCGTGTGAGCTCAGTGGCTGTTTCATCAAGCCCTCCGATAACCCTGTCGTTATTGACCATTTCGTGAAGAGTATTTCCAGGGATGGCACGTTCCGGACAGTGTGAGATGTAAAAGTCCTGGGACGCTTTCAACTTGGATTTTTCCAGTATTCTTTTGACCCTTTTTTCACATGTCTTTGGGGGAATAGTGGATTCAACAATCACAAGATTGTCTTTCTTCAGGTGCGGAGCTATCATCTCGCAGGCTGAGACTACATATTTCAGGTCCGCCATGCGGAGTTCCGCGTCAAATGGAGTGGGAACGGCTACAAGAAAAATGTCAGCATCCTCAATTTTTGTGCTTGCCTTGAAGCTTTTCTTCTCATATGCCCCATCCAGAAGTTCCTGGAATCCTTTTTCTTCAAAAGGCATCCTGCATTCTTTAAGGGTATTCACAACTCTTTCGTTGATGTCCACTCCAACAACATCGATTCCGTTGTTTGCAAACAGGAGTGCAGTCGGGAGGCCGATATAGCCCAATCCCAGAACACATAATTTAGTCATAGTACCAGCTACTGTATCTTATATCTGTATATTTGTCAAGCAAGGATTTTGTTAATTGTCAGTGCAGCCGTGTTTCCATTGCCATAGGGATTATCCCATTTTACTCCGGAAGCTGTCATTTTCTTTGCAAGCTGTGCTATATTGCCATTAACTCCGGCTATGGTATTAGCTCCCACGTCAACCGTTTCAGGTCTTTCAGTATTGTCCCTTAGAGTAATGCAGGGTACACCGAGGATACATCCTTCTTCCTGCAAACCTCCGCTGTCAGTGAGTATCAGCTTTGCACTACCTTCAAGCTGCAGGAAGTCCAAATATCCGACAGGATCAATCACTTTTGTACCTTCGGGGATTTCCAGGCCGAATTCGTTTGTCATCTTTACAGTTCTCGGATGAGCAGGGAAAATGATCGGCAGCTTAAATGCCTGGTATATTTGTTCAAATCCTTTGAGTATGCTTGAAAGGCGTTCTTTTTTATCCGTATTCTCCGCCCTGTGAACAGTTGTCAGGAAAT
Organism: Methanolobus sp. ZRKC2; assembly: GCF_045291185.1. Taxonomy (NCBI): domain Archaea; kingdom Methanobacteriati; phylum Methanobacteriota; class Methanomicrobia; order Methanosarcinales; family Methanosarcinaceae; genus Methanolobus; species Methanolobus sp. ZRKC2. The sequence continues at coordinate 2,823,992 of NZ_CP146980.1, forward strand.
ATTCGCCATTTTTAAGGTTTAAACTGGACAGGGTTTTTCTGGTCTGCTTTGAGATTTCCAGGTTCTGATAAACAGCATCAACGACAGTATTGCCTGTGACAAAGATTTTTTTCCCGGGAATTCCTTCATCAAGAAGATACTTCTTTGAGTTTTCAGTAGGTGCAAACAAGTAGTCAGAAATATGATCTGCAATGACCCTGTTTATCTCTTCAGGCATGTTCCGGTCAAAGCTTCTCAGGCCGGCTTCCACATGGCCTACTTTAATATGCATCTTGGATGCTGCAAGTGCTCCGGCAAGTACGGTGTTGGTATCACCCTGGACAAGTACCACATCGGGAGTATCATGAATTAGTATCTCCTCGATACCTGAGATCATCTTTGCAGTTTGTTCACCATGTAAACCTGAGCCTACATCAAGATTATATTTCGGTACAGGTAGCTTCAAATCATCAAAGAAGACTTTATCCATCTCGAAACTGTAATGCTGGCCTGTGTGCAGTATATAATAGTCAATACCAAGTTTCTCGCATTCCCTGATGAGTGGGCTCATCTTAATTATCTCAGGGCGGGTTCCAAGGATGATTGCAATCTTCATCCCAGTCCTCCCTTTCCAACAATACTTTTCAGAGTCTCCGACAGGAGCTCTTTGGATTCCCACTCATTTTTCCACTCCATTCTATCCAACTTAACAATATTCAGTATCATCTTCGGAACATCCCCCTTTAAGTTCCTTGATCTGTCAGTATGATTCAGTTTAATGCCATTATCAGGCATTATTCAGCTGTTAAATCCCAAGCATTATCCCGGGAACTTCTCCCTTTAGTCCCCACAGTATTATTATGTGAAATAGTATTTATAACTTTGAAATTGGCTTATTTGTCTAATCGAAGTACTACTTCAGCCGGATTGCCTCGTGCAATACAATTTGGAGGAATGTCTTTACTTACAACCGATCCAGCTGTAACGATTGAGTTTTCTCCAATGGTGACTCCGGGTAGTATTACAACATCTATAGCGATCCAGGCTCCTCTTTTTATTGTTACCGGTGATGTTTTTGCAAAGAGTTTTGACATTCGGGGATGAGACTCCCTGAAATATGAAGGAGGAGAAGTATGGACTAAAATTGAATTTCTTCCGCTAATTGCGACATCGTCTTCTATGGTTATCATTTGCGGATGCACGGGATCCATATAAACTTCAAAGCCAACAAACACATTTTCTCCAATATTAACTCCCCTGATTCTCTGGCATTTTACCCTCATGCTCGGAGTCATGGGCAGGTATGAAGCAAACATCTGGAAAAAACGACCTACTATTGCCCTGATCAGGGAAGCAAAGTCCTGTTCTTCCAGTTTGGCTGTTCCCATTGATGACCTGATTTTTCGATAAAGATAATCATTGGATTTCATCAAAGCACCATGAACATATTCCGATATTGTATTCTATAAAAGTCATTTATACACCAATATTTCCGAGGAAATGAATTCAAAAAACCGGGCTTAAAATAGATTTTACTTTTCAATAGAGACACCTATTTATTACTAATTCGAGTAGAATTCTCAGCATATAATTCAAAGGTGAATATCAGTAACAAGCAGCCTCTATACTTTTTACAGATTCAGAATACACCGGACAAGGTCCAAAATTAATTTTCCTGGCTTTTCTCAAGTCAATTGACAATATACAATCTCTAATATTAAATTCCCCACCAACTATGAATTTATTCCTGACTACATTTAATTCTTCTCTATGCAGCTATGTTTGAACCACATTTTTCTGGAATATCTCCATGCACAAATGATTATACGCAGAGAGAACAATGCATTGGAGCCTTGCGATAGTAATCTCTATTCCTTTCGTTAATTGTTTGTGATGACTGTGTGGTCAACAAGCTTCCACTATTGAGAACAGAGTTTCCCGAACTCTATCTCTCTTCCCCAAACAGTAATTGTAAGAAGTAGTATTTATACTTTAAAAATGAGTTAATTATGAAAACAGTTTCTCATAGTAATGAAAAGGACTGAATAATCCAGTATTCCGACACTTTTCTGATTCAAACATTACTTTTTATATTCAAGTTATTCCAAAGAACTAAGAGAATATAATGGAATTAGTAACTTTGAACGTATCATCTCATGTTTCCCTGGAGCATGTATCACATTTATGGAAACAGAATGATATTCTTGTCTTTATAGCAGACCTTAAGGATTATAGCACATTGGATGCCGGTCATCTTGAAGACGTTGAAAAAGAGCATCTGGAAAGCTTGAAAACCGAATACTTCAGGAAAAGATTCAAAGTTTCTCGTTTTGTCCTGAAACACATCCTGTGTATTCTCCTTGATAAGCAGTCTGTTTTTGATGTATCTCTTTACAAAGACAAATACGGACGACTCCATGTCCGCAACCATGATGAACTGAATATCTGTATTTCATATACTGAAAATATGTCTTTCCTGGCCATCTCAAAAACAGAGGTAGGTATTGATGCTGAGATAAGGAGGTCTCTGTCTCTTAAAAAAGCTTCAAAATACCTAAAAACAGAAACCTCATATGATGGCAGATATGCAACCGATCTCAATTTACTAACAACATGGACTTTGAAAGAAGCGTATTGCAAGTATTCGAACAGGAATATCATTTCATATCTCGGTAAATCATTGGACACCAACGACATTTTTTATTCTGGTTATTTTATAAACAACAGATATCTGCTTGCTGTTGTAACCAGTTCAGGCAAGTATACTGTTAGTATAAACTATTTCGAGAAAATAATTCCTGAGTGATGTGGTAGCTCGGTAAAATTTCTGACGTGGACGGTTCAAAATCTGCCAGCGTATTCATTCTGATGTATATGGTATCCATAATATAATTGCAAAGAACAATTATTTCTCTATGCTCCGATAATTCTTATATATTAGTAAACACATTGACTGTTCCGGGAGTAGATCTGTCTGTATAACTTAACAGTTGTATGAGTAGTATACTCTATCTCAAAAGGGGGTGCGTATAGCACATGGAACAAATAAGGGAAGATATAATTGACTTTTTAAAAGGCCAATCTTTCATGGATAGTGACACTCAGTTTACTGACCATGACTCTCTCACGAAGGCCGGGATCATAGATTCAATTGGTTTGCTAGGACTTCTTGATCACATAAGTGAGAGATATTCGATAGAAATCCCGGAGGATATGTTAACTCCGGATAATTTAGACTCATTGCAGGGAATTACCGATCTGATCGTCAAGCTGAAAAAAGAGAGATCATGAGAATCGATTCCTTTATAGCAGAAAATGCAATAAAAAACCCTCATCAAATTGCTTTAGAAGAAGGCAAAAACACTATTTCCTACGATTGTCTTGATGAGGAAATAAAAAGAATTGCCTCACCAATGATGGAATTTGGGAATTGCAGATTTGCTGTTCTGGCAGAACCTGGCATACAGTATATAGAAATGCTTATGGCCGTTTATAAGTCGGATAACATTGCAATACCCTTGCCAATTGAACTGGCAATGTTCAGTCTGGAAAGAATTCTTGATACTGCCAATATCAATAACATTATCGTGACAGATGCGCAGTATTCAAGGCTCAGTGAGGCTTTTTTCGATCGTTTTGGAACAGTGATAATTGTTTCTGAAGATAACTCCGTAAATATTTTACGAAAAGAGGTTATAAAAGAAAACAACAATCCGCATCTTCGACTGGTACTATATACTTCCGGTACGACTGGCACCCCAAAAGGTGTTATGTTAAGTGACAGGAACATGGTCGCAAATGCGGAGTCTATAATAAACATACTCGGAATATCGCCTGCAGATAAAGCTGCAATGGTAATATCTCCGCACCATGCTTATGGTAATTCCATAATCAATTCTCATTTGGTGGCCGGAGGCTCCATATGTTTGGGGTCCATGAATTTTATGGGCTCTGTTTTCAGTATGATGGAATCCGGGATATCCATGTTTTATGGTGTCCCAAGTACCTATCGTCTGCTATTGAGATATCCGGAAAAGTTCAGGGATGCTTTCACGAACATAAGGCTTGCTGCGACGGCAGGTGGGGCTATTGATGCTACTATTGTGGAGAATTTAAAAAATTCCAATCCTGATGTCAGGGTAATGCCAATGTATGGTCAGACCGAAGCTACTGCCAGGCTTGCCTACCTGCCTTCGGAGGATGTTGACGAGTTCGTTGATACGATAGGAAAAGCTATCCCCGGTGTTACACTGGACGTATTCGATTCAGGTGGCCGGTCGGTTGAACCGGATAACAGAGGTGAACTGGTTGCCAGGGGTGACAATATCATGCTGGGTTATCTGGATGATGAGTTTGCCACGGAGAAAAAGATCATAAACGGCTGGATGTACACAGGAGATCTTGCGCAGAAGTTACCCAATGGCTATTTCAGATTATTGGGGCGCAAAGATGATATTATTAAGATAGGTGATCACCGTGTTAATCCAAGAGAACTTGAAAAATATATAAAGGACAACAATGATGTTTCCGGGGTTTTTGTTGTTCCGGTTTCCCACGAACTTCTGGGAAATGCAATAAGTCTCATGGTTATGCCCGGTAGCGGTACGGATGTAGATTCCATTTTTTCATTCTGCAGAGAGAATCTGCCTGGTTACCTATGTCCTTTAGAAGTACTATGCATCGATCAGTTACCATTGAGCGAGAACGGGAAAATATCAAATCGATCTATTATAGAAGGTTACCAAAATGTCAAGAACAGTATGTAAAAAATGTATTCTGGACTCGGACATTCCAGGTATAAGTATTAATGAAGATAGCGGAATGTGTCAGTTTTGTGAGACATATAAACCTCTTTCTCCAGATGAAAAGTATGGCTATCTTACCCGGATGGAAACGTTACTTCAAGAAGAAAGCGGCAAAGGGAAATATGACGCGATTTTTGCTCTTTCCGGTGGCAAAGATTCTTCTTACACTCTATATGAGCTCAAAAAGAAATATCCTTTCCTGAATGTACTGGCTGTTCAGTTCGATAACGGCTTCATATCTGATAATGCAATTGAGAATGCAAAGAAGATGTGTGAGATTTCAGGATCTGACTATTTCAAACTGACCATGGATGATGAGATACTGTACGATACATTTCGCAAGGCTGCCCAGTCCTATGATATGTTTCCCAAGGTTGCCAAATACAGGGCCAGTGACATATGCAATACCTGTATTGGCATCATAAAGCAGAAACTTATCGAAATGTCAGTTGTTCACAAAGCACCTTTTATCGTGTTTGCATTTACACCTGGGCAAACCCCTAATCCAATTGTTGATCTGTCTTCCAGTTTTATAAATTGGTCACGGGATCTTTTTGAGAAACAGCTTCAGGATATTGGTGTTGACGATAAGGATGAGTTATTCATCATGAAAAAGGAAGTAGTTGAAAACATAGACAATACTGCTCCGAAGATCATTCATCCTTTGTGCCTGTGGGATTACAATGAAGGCAGGATTATGGAGAAACTGGTTGAACTTGGCTGGAATCCTCCCGGCATCAATGACAGTAATTCGACCAATTGTACATTGAACTCATTTGCCTGTTACAATCATCTGCAAAAATATGGGATACATGCTTACGCTTTTGACATAGCAGGAATTGTCCGAAGCGGTGATATGTCCCGGGAAGAAGGATTGAAGAAACTCAATCAGGAATTATCTCAGCCTATGATATTGGATGCTGCGAATAGACTGAACTTAAAAGTGGAATAAATTTAGGGGAGTAATGTAATGCAAATTTTGGAAGAACTTAACAAAAACACAGAGAAATTATCTATGGATCTCAGGGGATTCATAAAACAGAATGTTGTTGATTTCAAGAAGAAAGGAGTGCTTTTGGGAGTATCGGGAGGTGTTGATTCAGCAGTGACCCTTACACTTGCCGTGCAGGAACTGGGGAAGGAAAATGTGTATGGTCTACTTCTCCCTGAGAAAGAATCCGCTCCTTCCAGCAGGGCTCTTGGAGCAGAAATGTGTGAAAGCCTGGATGTGCCATATGAGGAGATGCCTATATCTCCCATTCTGGAATCTCTTGATATATATGAGAAAAAGGAAGAGGTCATAAAGCGAACCTGTCCGGAATATGATCCGGAGATTCATAAAACATCACTTGTACTGCCTGATTTTCTGGATCAGGGATTAGTAACTGTTCCTTACATAAAACTGGTTAAGGATGATGAAGTGGTTTCACAGCACAGGCTGAAAGCAAGCGATTATCTGGAACTGATCGGGCTACAAAATGTCAAACAAAGGTCTAGGATGATAATTCAGTATATGCAAGCTGAGAAAATGAACTATGCTGTCTGTGGTACGACCAATAAGACCGAAATGGTTCTGGGCCAATTCGTTAAATATGGGGATGGTGGCGTAGATATTGAGCCTCTGGCGGATTGCTATAAGACTCAGGTCTATGCTCTGGCAAATTATCTCAATGTCAACGAGGAAATAATACAGAGGCCTCCAAGCGCTGATACATGGAGTCATTACACCTCTGACCAGGACTTCTACTGGCGTATGCCCATCCAGATAATGGATCAATTACTTTATTCCCAGGAGCACCAACTGCCTTTGGATATTATCAGGGAGAACACCGGTTTGTCTGAAGAGAAAATAACCAAAGCTCATAAGCATATTGCCAATGTCAAGGATAGTACTGAGTATATACGTGCTGTCGCACCGGTATTTTCCCTGAATGGTGACAACTGAAAATGCTTTCGGGCAAAGTTGTGCTGGTAACCGGGGCAAGCAGGGGGATCGGGAGAGCTACCGCCCTGCTGGCAGCAGAGAACAATGCACATGTGATCATCAACTACAATAAAAGTAAGGATCAGGCAGCCGAACTTGTGGATATGATTCACAAAAAGGGGTTTCATGCTTCAATGATTAAAGCCGATGTCTCATCCGAAGATGATGTGAGGTTGATGTTCAAAGACATAAAGGAGAAACATTCAAAGCTCGATGTGCTGGTTAATAATGCCGGAATTATGAAAAACAGTCTTTTTTTGCTCTCAAACACAGAATTGTTCGATCATACCCTGGGTATTAATCTGAAAGGAATGTTCCTGTGCACTAGGCATGCAGCGAACATGATGAGAAAACAGGGACATGGGAGGATTATCAACCTGTCGTCTACAGCAGGGATTGATGGGGATGCCGGGCTGGCTGTGTATTCTGCGAGCAAAGCTGCAGTTCTTGGATTTACAAGATCCGTGGCAAAGGAAATGGGGATGTACGGGATAACAGTGAACGCTGTAGCACCCGGTCTTATTGAGACTGACCTTATAAAAGATGTCAAGACTGAAGTCCGGGAAAAAATGCTGTCCAATATTGCTCTCGGAAGAATTGGTACTCCGGAGGATGTTGCAAAAGTGATACTGTTTTTGAGTTCTGATCTTGGAGATTATGTCAGCGGAGAAACCATTGTAGTGGATGGTTGTCGTATGATGTGATTTGCTGATATCAAAGTGTTATCAACATAAATTCAGTCACAGGATTATCATCCGTGACTGTCGTTTCCTTCATTTCACGTATCCTTCGTCCTTAAGACTCACATACCCACCATCTCCTATAACGACATGATCCAGTACATCTATGCCCAGTAATTTCCCACCCTCTACTAATTTCTCTGTCACTGTAATGTCTTCTATGCTCGGTGTGGGATCTCCTGAAGGATGATTATGTGAGAGTATGACAGAGGCACATGACTCCATGAGTGCTGCTTTGAATACTTCTCTGGGATGCACGATATTCGCATTCAGGGTGCCGATTGAGATTACTTCATCCCGAATTACCTGATTCTTTGTATCAAGAAACAATGCCACAAGTTTTTCTTTTTTCTGCTCTCTCATTTTCGGGTAGAGCAATGAGTACACGTCTGCAGGATTTCTGATCTTACGCTTTGGTTTATCCGTGAACCCTTCCAGTTTGCGGGCAAGCTCGAAGACTGCTGCTATCTGTGCAGCCTTTGCGGCACCGATACCATGAATCTGCATCAGTTGTTTTATGTTTGCCTGGCTCAATTGCTTAAGACTGTACTCAGAGAAAATACGGCTGCACATGTTGATCACATTCTCTTTCCGCGATCCTGTACGCAATATGATGGCCAGAAGTTCCGCATTTGAAAGTGCTTCCGGTCCGAATTTAAGCAATCTTTCCCTGGGACGCTCATCTTCGGGCATTGCACGGATACATATTTTATATTCACTCATGTGGCTTAGAACAATTTTTACATTTATAAATTATTCGAAGAATGCTAATATAATTTTCTTCATGCTACAATTTAATTCTGACTAAAATGCTCGTCGTATACTTATAGAATGAATAAGCATAACCCATTTTTATGAAAGTTATTTGTGTTGCAGGCTACAAGAAAACCGGTAAGACGACGTTGGTCACTCGTCTTGTAGAAGCACTTTCTGAAAAAGGATCGGTGGGTACTGTCAAGATGATGTTCCATCACCGCTTCAATCCTGAATATACTGACACGGGAAAACATTTCGAAGCAGGAGCTGCTGGTGTTGTTGCAATAACCGAAAATGAGCTTGTAACCATCAAGCGGAACCCTACTCTTGAGGAAGCACTTGATTCCCTGGCTGATATGGGTATGGACTTTGCCATCGTGGAAGGTGCAAAGAGTAGCGAGTTGCCAAAGATTGTCCTGGGAGATGCAGGAGAGAAAGAAGATCTAAGTAATGTGGTAGCAAAACTTCCCGAAAAGGATGACTGGAACATCGGGGAACTAGTGAACCTCGTTCTTAAACAGGAAGATTGGGTAACTTTGGGCTTCCTTGTAAAGAAAATCAAAAGCAATCCTGATATAAAGTTTTCAGGTGGCATTGCTACCTTTACGGGTATCGTTCGTCAGGTCACTGGTGATACTCATACAAAGGCCCTTGAATTTGAGAAATATTCTGATGTTGCCGAGAGTGCAATGGAGAGAATATGCACTGAAATGAAGCAAAGAGAGGGTATTATAGACGTCCTTATGCATCACAGGACGGGTCTGATCAAAGCGGGTGAGGACATAGTCTACATAGTTGTTGCTGCAGGTCACAGGAAAGAGCTTTTCAAGACCCTGATAGATTCTCTTGAAAGATTAAAGGAAGAAGTGCCTATATGGAAAAAAGAATTCACAATAGATGGTGATTTCTGGGTTCATGATAAATGATAAAATCGAAGAATAAATTTTCATAGCTGCAGTTGCTTACCGGTTCTTCAATCCCATCTGGCGATCGATCTCTTCGGCAATCTCTTCGAGCTCATTGAACATGCGCTCGGAGTCTTTTCTCATTTCCTGGACTGCGGCCTTGAGACTTCCTCCCCGCAAGCAGAGTTTTCTCCTTTCCCTGTAAAGCAGTCCTGAGTTGATGAGATTGCGTACATGGTGATTGACTCTTGAAGGGTTAATTTCCAGGCTTTCTGCTATCTTTTCTGATGACACTTTCTCTTCATTATCGGAAATCTGTTCCAGCAGGTCAATAACGATCTTTGTAGCAAGGTTTTCAGTATCTCTTCCAGATGACAATCCAAAACTATTGCACAGCCAGTGGATATCCTGGTCCAGTTTTTTTTCCCGCGGTTTTTCCAGTTTGATAAGTAATATCTGCTGTGACATGATTTGTGTCTATCTTTTGGATTGCATATAAATGTTTGCATTATTTATCGAAATGATGTCGATAAAAGTGCAAAAAACCAGATTTTGTACAAAAAGTTTATATGTTCGTTTAACGATATAGTTGTCTGTGATCCGGTGTGTTGCCGGGCAAAATCCAGAGGATGATTTGTATGATTATAAGGCCAATCGGAGAAAGAGTGTTAATAAAAGCTGTCAAAAAGGCAGAGACCACAGAAAGTGGTATATTCATTCCTGACTCTGCACAGGAAGAGAAAAAAGAAGGTATCGTTGTTGGAGTGGGTACTTTTGAGGATGGCAAGGCACTTCCACTTAAAGCCGGAGATCATGTGATCTACGGGGGCTACAAGAGTGATGAGATAGATGTTGACGGGGAAAAACACCTGTTCATCGATTTCAAAGATATTTTAGCTGCAGTGGAAGAATAAAAAATAACCAATTATACTGCAAATAAGAGGTAATCAAGATGGCTAAACAGATTATGTTTGACGTTGATGCGCGCAAAGCTTTATTGAGTGGGGTTGACAAGGTAGCCAATACCGTTAAGATAACACTGGGTCCAAAGGGCCGTAATGTGGTACTTGATAAGGCAAACAGTCCGGTAGTCACCAATGACGGTGTGACAATTGCAAAAGAGATCGAGCTTGTGGACAAGTTCGAGAATATGGGTGCAAAGCTGGTCAAGGAAGTTGCTTCAAAGACCCAGGACAACACAGGTGACGGAACAACAACTGCAACCCTGCTTGCACAGTCTATTATTACCGAAGGATTAAGGAATATCACATCAGGTGCAAACCCCATTGAGGTTAAAAGGGGTATTGAGAAGGCAACTGAAGAGGTTGTTGCGCACCTGAAGGATAAGAGCAGGGATGTCAAGGACAAGCACAAGATTATCCAGGTAGCTACTATTTCAGCAAACAATGATGAGGAGATCGGTAATCTCATCGCGGATGCAATGGAGAGGGTAGGCTACAATGGTGTTATCACAGTCGAGAACTCCAAGACCATGGAAACCTCCCTTGAGGTCGTGGAAGGTATGCAATTCGAGCGCGGCTTTGTGTCTCCATATATGGCAACTGACCATGAGAAGATGACCTGTGAGTTCGAGGACCCATACCTGCTTATTACTGACAGGAAGATCAGCACCATGAACCAGATCATCCCTGTACTGGAGAAGGTGGCAAAGGAAGGAAGGCCTCTTGTTATGATCGCCCAGGACATTGAAGGCGATGCAGAGGCAGCATTGATACTTAACATCATCCGTGGTTCCCTTAAGGTATGTGCGGTAAAGGCACCTGGTTTCGGAGACGAGCAAAAGGAAATGCTGGAGGATATTGCAATACTCACTGGTGGTCAGGTGATCAGCGAGGACAGAGGTATGAAACTCGAGGAGTTCACCGAGGACATGCTTGGACACGCCCGCAAAGTCAATATTGACAAGAACAAGACCACTGTAGTAGAAGGCAAGGGTGACAAGGCAGAAATTGAAAAGAGAATGGACCTTATCGAATCTCAGGTCGAGATGACAGAAGCAGAGTTTAAGAAGAAGGAACTCAAGAAACGTCTTGCAAAACTCGGTGGCGGTGTAGCCGTGATCAAAGTGGGTGCGGCAACAGAGACCGAGGTGAAAGAAAAGAAGATGAGGATCGACGATGCACTCAATGCCACAAAGGCTGCAGTAGAGGAAGGAGTTATCGCAGGAGGCGGTGTGACACTCTTCCATGCAGTGTCAGTGCTTGAAAATATGGAGCTTCAGGGAGACCGGAATATCGGCCTGAACATCGTAAAGCGTGCGCTTGAAGAACCTGTGAGGCAGATTGCCATTAATGCAGGTCGTGAGGGTGCAGAGGTAGTGGCGAAAATAAGGACTGAGGGCAATGAGCAATATGGCTACAATGCAAAAACCGATGCTTTCGAGGATCTCTTTGAGGCAGGTGTCATCGACCCCACAAAAGTTGTAAGGAGCGGACTTCAGAATGCTGCATCCATTGCAGGCATGGTTCTGACCACAGAAGCACTTGTGACTGATTTTGACGATGAGAAAGACGATCAGACGCCAGCGATCATAATATGATCGCTTTCTTTTTCATTTATTCTATAAAATAGGAGGTTTTGTCCGTATTTAATATTAGTATCAGTTCAATGTGTATAGCTGGTGAAGAAAATAAGCATTCTCGAAAACTCATAGCATATGGGAGTAGCATATGAGGTCCTGAATGGTAAAGTGGGGTCGAAAGTATTAGAATCAGTACTGGATCATTGCTTTATGTTTATGCAGTAGGGTATTAAAAAAGAATTAATAGTTCCTTGACCAAAATTACAGAGGGGTAAGTCTTCGTATAATCGTGGTAGGTTAGAATATGGATCTAAATAATTTTACACAAAAAGCCCAGGAGGCAATCCAGGGCTCTACGACTATTGCTGCAAGATACAGGAATCAGCAGATTGACTGTGAACATCTTTTCCTTGCATTGCTCGAGCAGAATGGGGGTCTTGTACCAACCCTGCTCCAGAACATGGATGTATCTGTGGGAGATGTCATCCAAAAAGTCGAACTTTATCTTGAAGGGCTGCCACAGGTATCCGGCCCCGGTGGTGAGCAGGTTTACATGACCCAGACCCTGCGGAGGGTACTTGACACAGCCATGAGGGAAGCCAATAAGATGCAGGACGAGTACGTCAGTGTTGAGCATCTATTGTTGGCTATTATTGATGAGAGGAGCTGCGAAAGCAGCAGGATACTTGCCAGTGAGGGTGTGACAAAGGACCGCCTCAAACAGGCGATCAAACAGATTAGGGGCAACAGAAGAGTTACCTCGGAAAATCCTGAAGAAACTATGGAACCACTCAAGAAGTACGGTATTGATTTCACAGAACTTGCTTCCCAGGGAAAACTTGATCCTGTGATAGGCAGGGATCAGGAGATCAGGCATTCAGTGGAGATACTGTCACGCCGCAGAAAGAACAACCCTGTGCTCATAGGTGAGGCCGGTGTGGGTAAAACTGCTATTGTTGAGGGGCTTGCCCAGCGTGTGGCAAAAAGGGATGTCCCAGAGGCCATGAAAGACAAAAGGATTATTGCTCTGGATATGGGTGCACTGGTTGCTGGTGCCAAGTTCCGCGGTGAGTTCGAGGAACGGCTGAAGGCTGTCCTGAAAGAAGTTGCAGATTCAGAGGGTCAGATAATTCTGTTCATTGATGAAATTCATACTATTGTTGGTGCAGGTGCAACAGAAGGTGCTATGGATGCAGGGAACCTGCTAAAGCCCATGCTTGCCCGTGGCGAACTGCACTGTATAGGTGCTACTACTGTTGACGAGTACCGCAAGTATATCGAGAAAGATGCAGCTCTTGAACGTCGTTTCCTCCCGGTGCTTGTGGAAGAGCCAACTGTTGAGGATACCATATCCATACTGCGTGGACTGAAGGAGAAATATGAGGTACACCATGGTGTCCGTCTGAAGGACTCAGCTCTTGTGGCAGCTGCTGTTATGAGTGATCGCTATATAAGTGACAGGTTCCTTCCTGACAAGGCCATTGACCTTGTGGATGAGGCAGCAGCGAAGAAAAGAACTGCTATTGACAGTAAACCTGCGGAACTTGATGAAGCCGATCGTAAGATCATGCAACTAGAGATTGAACGTGAAGCCCTGAAAAAAGAAAAGGACGAAGCTTCCAAGGAAAGGCTCGAAATGCTGGAAAAGGAGCTTGCGGATATCAGGGCTGAATCCGATGCCCTCAGGGCCAGATGGAATACTGAGAAGGAGACTATCTCAAAGCTCGGTTCCCTCAAGCAACAGATTGAGGAGACCAAAGTGCAGCTGGACCTTGCCGAAAATGATAACAATCTCGAACTTGCTTCAAAGCTCAAATATGGTACTCTTATACCTCTCCAACGTGAATATGCAGAGGAGGAAGAGCGACTCAAGGATGTTCAGGCTGATATGCTCCTCAATGAAGAAGTAGGCGAGGAAGATGTTGCAGAGGTAGTAAGTGAATGGACTCATATCCCGGTAACAAGGCTTATGGAAGGCCAGCGTGAAAAGCTGGTGCATTTTGCTGAGAATCTTCACGAGTACATAATCGGCCAGGATGAGGCCGTCGAGGCTGTGGCGGATGCAGTCATACGTAACTATGCAGGCATAAAGGACCCCCGTAAACCTATTGGTAGTTTCATCTTCCTGGGTCCGACCGGTGTCGGTAAGACTGAGCTTGTCAAGGCACTTGCAGCTGAGCTTTTTGACAGCGAGGATAACATGGTGCGCATTGACATGTCCGAGTACATGGAAAAGCATACCGTAGCCCGTATGATAGGTGCTCCTCCGGGTTATATTGGCCATGAGGAGGGAGGCCAGCTTACAGAAGCGGTAAGAAGAAGACCTTACTCTGTTGTACTGTTTGATGAGATTGAAAAGGCCCATCCTGATGTCTTTAATATCATGCTTCAGATACTGGATGACGGAAGACTGACAGACTCCAAGGGTCGTACTGTTGACTTTAAGAACACCCTTATTATCATGACCTCCAACATCTTTGCAGGTGACCTGACAGAGATGCTTGGTGCAAGCAACGGTACTTACAGGCCGGAACAAGGTTATCCCGAACCGCAGGCGAAAAAAGAACTGAGTTATCCTGAACTCCAAATACGGGCAATGGAGGAACTTGGCAAGTATTTCAGGCCGGAATTCCTTAACCGTATTGATGAGGTCGTTATTTTCCATGCACTCAAGCCCGATGAGCTGTCACAGATAGTCGAACTGAAAGTAAAGGATCTTGAGGTAAGACTGAAGGAGAAGCGTATCCATCTTGTGATTACCGACGCAGCAAAGACTTATCTGGGTAAGGCAGGCTACAGTGAAACCTTCGGTGCAAGACCTCTTAACAGGGTTATTCAGCATGAAGTGGAAACTAAGATCGCCAAGCTCATTGTTGCGGGTAAAGTACCGGAAGGTTCAACAGTGACAGTGGACTCTGACGGAAAGGATATTCTTGTTGAAATAAAGGAAACTACACAATAAGTATGTGGAGTCACGTATAGGATAAATATATAGCAAGAAGAAAATTCTACGCGGGATGGCTACTTTACTGGCTATCCTTTTCTTATTTTTTCTTTATTTGTTGGAATTGACTTCTGCTTCGTCAGATTGTTTTCATGTAAAATTGGTTTTTTCTCCTTTAGCCCAGAGTTCGTTGAATTTTGTCTTTAGCTTCTTTGCATAATCCTTGTCATACATTTTAACTTCGCCGAAAATGATGTTGGGCTCAAGCGGGTCAGGAATCGGAATAAAGGTGAGGTAATTGTCAATAATAGCAAATTCGTAGTCACATTCAAGAATTTTAATTTCTAAATGTTGGGCAATTTTTTTTCTTGTAGCATCGTCTTCTATACTCCCAAACCTTTCCTTAAATATATTAAATGCATTAGAGGCTAATTCTCCCGGAACTATCATCTTCACATTTACTCCTTTTTTTGCAACTTCTGCGAACTCGTCGGCAACAAGTGGAAGAATCACAGTCGGATCAAAGCATTTATGCTGTTTAATATGATCTTTTTTCTTTCCCGAGTGAACCTGAAGAATTTCTTTTTCGGTTTCATCCAGGGTGTTTTTGATATTTCTCATTATATCTTCATAGCCAAGCACGGTAGACCAGAATTTGACCTCCGTGTGGTCAGGAGTGGTGATATCTGCAAACTTTTCCTCAATTTCCGCTACCTTCAATTTGAACTTTTCAAGCTCGTGTTTTGTTTCCTCTTCTTTTTTATTATACAGATTGTTAAGTGCAACCTTGGGTTTTACAGCCCTGTATTTTCTGGGTCGTGATTTCTGGGATTCAACCAGGCCCATGTTGTTGAGGTTTGAAAGTACTTCGTATATTTTTCCTACAGGTATCCCTGATATGCGTGAGAGTTCCTGTGCACCTATAATTCCTTCTTTAATCAGTGTAGCATAGGCAGATGATTCATATTTTGTAAGTCCCAGGTCTTTTAGTAGTCTCTCATTATCCATGTTTTTATTTCTCCTCTTATTATTGGAGTTGACTTCATGTTGCTTGATCTAAAACAACTAAGCAGATGTTTTAGATAAAAGTTTTGCAAAGCAAAATTCAAAACCAGTTCTGGAAAACTATATCACGAAACTTGGAAGTAGTTTTTTTAGGAGTAAAATCTTTAAATCTTTTCTAATCTTTGTATGGCTATTAATAGCTCATTACTGTTTTAAACTGCAATTCAGATTGCTATTTCTCGTCTTATTGGATTCTGTACATTCAAACATTGCGATATATGGAAAGGTTTATGTATTAATACTCTGATTATTAATTGTGTACCTACGGCAAGGCTTTTGCCGTGTAGTTTGTACCACCACCCAACCACCCCAAGAAATGAGGCATCTCTATCGGAGATGTCTCTAATTCTTTTGATTACACTTCAATAGACTCCAAAACAGGCAACATATCCAAAAAGTTAAATATAAGATTGTGTATAAATTGTCCTGCATGACTATTAATAGTCGGGTCCGTCTTAATTATAATTTACTTGCAAGGAATGTGTATGGTCAGGGAGTATCTGAAGATTCTCGGCATTACTTAGCAGAGATGAAAGTCATGCTTTTGTACAAAACAGTCTCGCATTTCCTCTCGTTTTTCTGTTTTCACCTCTGTTCAGTTGTTTTCGGGGTAAAATCCTTAAATACGAATATTACGATTAAAACAACCAAAGAAAGGTTTTATTTATCAAATCATGAATAAGGAGTGTCTATCATAAAAAACAATTTTGAAAAACTTGGAATTTTCATTGAGGGTAATTCCATCCCTATCATAATTATTGCATTATTGTTGATGATTATCTCCTTTCAGGGTGCCTCTCTGATAGAGATGGCATCAGGTACGGATACCTTTGTGGATAAGGATTCAAAACTTTACCAGGACTACGATCATCTTTTCATGAACCTGTTCAGTACCGAGTCTATTGTTGTGATGGTGGAGGGAAGTGATGTAACCCAGCCTGAAGTCCTAAAGGCAATGGATCGACTGCAGCAATCCGCAGAGAACATCCCGAACGTGCTGGAGGTAACTTCCGCGTCATCTGTCATTAAGGAAACTAACTATGAGATGACAGGGAGGAGTGAGATACCCGATGACAGGGCTGTGCTTGATAGTATTATTGAGTCAAGTGTCCCTGAGGTCTTTATGCCAGATGAAACTCATGCAGTAGTGTCCGTGGTATTTGCCGGGTCAGCTTCTGAAGCAACGCAGGAGGACATTTTGAGGGAAACCGAGAAGTCTGTAGAGCTGGCAGGCTTCCCTGCGGACTATAACCTGATTGTGACAGGACAGCCCGCATTCAACATCGATATGAATGAGCAAATGATGACAAGTATGAGTCTTTTGCTAATGCTTTCTGTTGTGCTCATGGTGATAGTTCTCTATCTTGTGTTCAGGCATGTGCGCTGGAGACTTTTGCCTCTTCCAATTGTTCTTCTCGGAATTATTTACACGTTCGGTGCAATGGGGTTCCTGGGAATTCCCATGACAATGGTCTCGATGGCTGCTTTCCCCGTGTTGATTGGTCTTGGGATAGATTATGCTATCCAGTTCCACAACCGCATTGAAGAAGAACTTGAAAAAGGTGAGTCTTCTGAAGAAGCAGTTATAGACACTATCAAACATACCGGTCCGGCAGTTCTCATAGCAGTGATAATAACGGCTCTTGGTTTCTTCTCTCTTTTCACGTCGTCTGTACCTATGATACAGGATTTCGGGAAACTTCTGATGATAGGTATAGTTATGTGCTTCCTTTCCTCCCTTTTTGTAGGAGTGACAGTCATTTATGGCCTTGACAGACTGGGAAAAAACAGTTTCATCAGGAAACTGAAACCCAAATCTGTGTCAAAGAAAAAAGTTGTGGCTGATCCTGAGAAAGATCCTGATCTTCTGGACAGGGTTATCGGAAAGACAGCTACCATTTCCATGCGTCATCCTCTCATTATACTTGGAGTTGCAGGTATCTTCTGCCTCGGTGGTATCTACGTGGATACAATGGTTCCGATAAGTACCGACACTCAAACCTTTGTACCACAGGATATGCCCGGACTTATCAATTTGGAACATATGAGTGATATTCTGGGTGGTGAGGATGAGCTTAACATTATCATAAAAACCGAGGATAATGCTGATCCTGAATTGCTTGAATGGATGGATGAGTTCGCCCAACATGAAGTGGATGGAAGGAGTCATGTATATGATTCCAGCAGCATTGTCGATGTGGTTAAGAGCCTGAATGGGGGAACCATTCCTGACAATGAGGCAGATATAGAAGCAATTTATGCTCAGATACCTGATACTACTAAAGAGAGATTCATGCATGGAAATTCCATGACAATGCTTAATCTCAATATCGGTAATGCCATGGGTGAGCTTGGGTTGGAGGGCATTGAAGCCCTGAGCGATGTGGTCGAGGAAGATATTGCCTGGATGGCTCCTCCGCCGGGTACTACTGCAACTATCACCGGAGGTTCAATGGTCTTTGTAGAAGTGATAGCCGCCCTGACATCCGGCAGGACACAAATGACACTGTTTGGTATCGTGCTGGTCTTCTTTGGTCTTCTTGTTATCTACCGCGATTACCTCAAGGCCCTGACACCTGTCATAACCATGGCAATGGTTGTTGGCTGGTCAGGTGGTATCATGTACTATTCGGGAATGGAATATAACCCGATGACGGCAACACTGGGTGCGCTTATCCTTGGTGTAGGTTCCGAATATGCAGTCCTTATGATGGAAAGGTACTTTGAGGAGAAGGACAGGGGCGCAACACCTGAAGAGGCTATGCAGGAAGCCAGTGTAAAGATTGGAAAGGCAATATTTACTTCGGGTCTGACTACGGTATTCGGTTTTTCCGCACTGATAGCTTCACCTTTTATGATCACAAGCAGCTTTGGTATGATCACAGTTATAGATGTGATACTCGCCTTGCTAGCTACGTTTATCGTCTTCCCTGCAGTAATCGTACTTCTAGATAAGCGTCGTGAGAGCAGGAAACAAAAAAAGAAATTGCAAGAAAGAGCGGTGAACTCTCCGCTTAATTCAAATGAAAAGATACCGGAGGCAAATATTACATGAAACTCCCTATCAAAAAGAGTACTAAAACAAAGATGTTTTTCATTTCCTTATCTGTCTGTATCCTTGTCGCAGCTTTGCTTGCCATGTATATGCCATCAGCAGTTGCAAAGGACTACATTCCTCCGGGCTATGAATACACCGAAAATTATTACGATGCCTATGGGGAGCCAGCACTTTTTGCATCAGTGCTCGGTGACGCCGAATTCAGCAGAGGTGAGACCGCTCAGTTAAATGTTGTCCTGTCAAACAGGGGCGTCCTGTATGGTGCTAAGTCCGTTAAGGATGTGGATGACTCAAGAGCACTTCAGCAGCTATCATTAACAGAACTGGAATACGAGTCACAGAGAACCACAGCTTATGGGGTAAAGGCAAGTCTGATCTCAGGCACTGAATTTATTGAAGTGGACCCGACAACCAGCAGCCAGACACTGGACAAGATCGCTCCGGGAGAATTGCCGGACAATTCCCTGACATTTACAGTTACCATTTCGGATAATGCGCCTGCAGGCACTTATCTTCTGGAATTGCCTGTAGACTATGAGTATCAGAGCGATGTTCGAATGACAACTACTGAGATTGCGCAACTGGGACTATCCACAGACCATGCAACATACTATACAAATGTCAATACAACTATGAGCATTCCGGTTGTCGTGGAAAGTGAATCGGATTTTACGGTAAGTGACGTTTCGGGGGGACTCACCGCAGGTCAGAGCAGTGTAATCGATGTAACATATACCAATACCGGGGAGTTACCTGCAAACGATGCTGTGGCAAGAATCATTGTTATGAAACCTCTGAGCACGGAAAGTTCCGTAAAGAGTCTGGGGACTCTTCAGCCCGGTGAGAGCAAAACTGTCTCTTATTCCATCAGTGCCGAGGGCGGTGCAGTGGAAAAGATGTATGGTATCGACAGTGAGGTCAGGTATACTGATGAAGACGGGGAAATTGCTTTCTCAGATAACATGAAGGTTAATATTGATCTCAAGGTGCCTGTCAGGCAGATGAACGTTACAGGGCTTGCACTGGCCGGAATTCTGGTTATGGGATTGGTGCTGGTAATCAAGAGTATAAGAAATAATTTAAGAAATAATGGCAATAACAAAACTAAAAATAATGAAGAGGGAAAGATATGAAAATGATCAAAAACATGGCCCGTTTAGTCCCGATCGCTTCAATGCTTTTCCTGATGTTGTTTGCTTCACAGGCATATGCTCAGGAAATGACTACAATGGATCTGGAACTCCCCGATTTTTTCAATTTTGATGAGAACTACTATACAGTATACGGTGGTCCGGATGTACAGGCAACACTTGTGGGGGATAATGAGTTTTCCCGCGGTGATGAGGTAACCATTAATGTCGATCTTATGAATAAGGGCGTCGTTACAGGTTTTGAATCTGAGGAAGATGATGATTTCCTGACTGATCTTGAGCAGAAATTGCAGCAGGCAGAAATGGGTTATGAGGCGCAAAGGACTACTGCAATCGGTATTGTTGCAATGATGAATTCAAGCACTCCCTATATAAGAGTAAAATCAGGTCCTCAGGAAGCAGGTACTCTTGCCAGTGGCCAGCAGCTGGACAATCCTGTAAAATTCAACATAGAAGTGTCAAAGAATGCCCCTGCAGGGGAATATCCTCTGGACCTGCTGATGTACTATGGTTACCAGGAAAACGTGCAGGTCGATGGTGACAATGAAACCGATCTCGGTATCACTAATATGGATGTCGGATTGTGGTATGCTGTCGGTCAGCAGATGCAGCAAATCTCTATTGTCGTTGAAGAGGAAGCGGACTTCGAAATAGTAAATGTAACCGGTCAACTTGAAGCCGGTAAGGAAGGTTTGTTGTACGTTGTTTACAAAAATGTCGGTGAAGAGGCTGTTAAAGATGCAACTGTGAGGATAAGTGCCGATGATCCTTTCAGTACTACGGATGACCAGTCGTTTATCGGATCTCTTTCACCGGGTGAGACTTCTGAAGCGGCATTCAAGCTGAAAGTGGATGAAGCAGCAGTATCCAAACCATATGCAATTAATAGTGAGATCAAGTATGAGGACAGTGACGGACACAGCCAGATTTCTGACACCATTAAGATCCAGGTAGAGACGGTTCCTGCAGGTTCCTCAGGTTCCGACATGGCAGGCTTTGCAATGATTGGTGGAGGTATCCTCGTTCTTGGACTTGTATTTGCAGGTGGCAGGAAATTGTTGAATAGCAGAAAAGAATCTAAGTGAAGCTTTCTTCCAATGCTCCTTTGGTTGCGTCATGGACACTCCGAACATAGGTTCCGAGGTTTCCGGCCTGTCCACTGCAGAGCATTGGAGAATTTAAGGTTTTCTTTGGACTAATGAAAAGCAATTCATATCTTCCTTTCTCTTTTTTTTAAACAAAATTTTAAACAAAATAAAGAACTTCTGAGAATCCCGGTCTTTTATACTAAAAGAAATATTACATAATCTACTTTTATTTTTCTTTATGATTATCTGTCATATGTTAACGCCTGTTAATTTATAGTGGCGCAGTATCATGCTTTTTTACTAATTATTCAATGGTAAGTTTGATATAGCAGTTGTGCATAATATTTGCACATCCGAGAAACTGATCTTTTTTACAGGAGTTATCACAGTGAACAACGAAGAAATTCAGAAATTAGGGAAAGAACTCATAGACGTACTTAAAATCGATACTTCTCCGGTTGCTGTACGTCTTGTTAAGGCCGATGAGGAAATTCCTGAAGGAATTCCTCATATAGATGAAAATACGAGGCATTGCCAGATGGTAGACAATGTAAGAAGGCTGGGTACGCAGTTCTACGCTTTGCTTGATGACCAGAAGTGCAAGGGCGGGGCTGCTGTAATGGGTCTGATGGAAATGAATCCAAAACTTAAGTCTGGTGAAGTTTACTACAACCTGAACCACTTCAAGACCCTTGATTCTGCAAAGACAACTATGGACAAGGTACCTATGGTCCCTGCAACTTCTATCAAGGCTGTTGTTTATTCCCCTCTTGAGAAAGCTACCTTCATGCCTGACGTGATTCTCATCATTACTAATCCCAAGAAGGTAATGGAATTATCACAGGCGTTGCTTCACAAATCAGGAGGTCGTATAAACGCAGGCTTTGCGGGTAAGCAGAGTATCTGTGCAGATGGAGTTGCTTATCCATATCTTACCGGTGAGGCCGGAGTAACCGTTGGTTGCAGTGGAAGCAGAAAATACACTGAGATACAGGAAGAGGAAATGATAATGAGCATTCCTGTTGGCATGCTGGCTGATATGGTAGAATCTGCTAAGTCCATGTTTGGTACTTACGCCTGCTGATAAGCAATATTTCAGTTATGTAATTCAGTACTGCTGTATGTACTGAATTTCTGTTTTTTTATATAGAAATGCTTTAATGCAGTTAACCAAATCAATTTGGATTTGCGATAAAAAAATGGCATAAAATATTATGCTATATACTATCTTTTTGTATTTTTGTCCAAACATTTCACTCTTTATAGATGGGCAAACATTGTGATTGTTTCTTTGTTGCAGTTTGTTGTAGCGTATTATCTCAACTACTAGATGATTAGGGGCTTCTACTTTCTACTAATTACTTCAAGAGTTGCTTCTATGGAGATTGATATTCCTTGTTGTTTCTGATATTGATCAGCTTCTCATCGATTATCATGGATTTCGTATAACTATACTTTTTGTTAGCTACTACATAAAATGTCTGTATGTGGTATATGTAACACTAAGTGTGTTTTAATAGTACACAAGATGGTTCATTGAATTTGCATTGATTAAAAAGCGATTTGCTTAAAAAATCACAAACATGAACAAATAAAACAGGAAGAAAGAGGCAATGGACGCAATTACAATGATTAAAGAACGCAGAAGCGTTCGTAAATTTAAAAATGAAAAAGTAGACAGGGAGACTATGAAGGAAATTGTTTCGATTAGTCGATGGGCACCTTCATGGGGAAATTTCCAGGTAGCGAGGTATACATTGGTTGATGATAAAAAAACTATAAAAAAACTTGCAAATGATGGTGTTAATGGATTTGTTTATAACATAAATACATTGAAAGAAGCACAAGGTGTTGCAATATTGAGCTTTGTCAAAGGTAAGAGTGGCAAATTAGATGGAGGTGATTACATCACTTCAAAAGCTAATGTTTGGGAAGTTTTTGATGCTGGCATTGCATGCCAAACATTTTGTTTAGCAGCACATGCTAAGGGTGTTGGAACCTGTATAATGGGAGCCATTAGTGATGAATCAATTTCTGAAATCGTAGGATTGCCAGAAGAAAAAACAGTATCTGCACTTGTTGTTTATGGCTATGAAGAAGAACATCCGGCACCAACTCCAAGAAAAGATGTTGACGACATAATGCGTTTTGTAGAGGTATAGCGAAAGCAAATATCGAATCGTTTGAAGTTACGTGATTCTCTTAGAAAAATATGGAGCAATTCATTGTATTCGTATTGCTTAAAAGACATGGCTAATAAAGGCTACATAGGGGGAGTAAAGAATGAAAAAGACCATATTAATAACAGGAAGTACGGATGGAATTGGAAAACTTACTGCTATAAAGCTAGCAAAAGAGGGACATACAATTTATATTCATGGAAGAAATCCGGAAAAAGTTCGTGGAGTAGTTTCTGAAATAAAAACGACAACAAAAAATGAAAAAGTAAAAGGATTTGTAGCGGATTTTTCGGATTTAGATTCAGTAAAACAAATGGCTGAACAAATCAAAAAAGAAATATCAAAAATTGATGTACTGATTAATAATGCAGGGGTTTATAGCAGTTCTCCATCTCGTAATAAAGATGGCTTGGATGTGCGTTTTGTAGTAAACTATCTAGCTCCGTATTTACTGACTAACAAGTTAATACCTCTATTAAAAAAAGGAGCAGAATCCCGCATTATAAATTTAAGTTCGGCTGCACAGTCTTCGATATCGTATAAAGCACTATCAGGAAAAGAGGAGCTATCTGAAGGAGAAGCCTATGCACAAAGTAAATTGGCATTGACTATGTGGAGTTTCTATTTAGCCAAAAAATTAAAAGATATAGCTGTAGTCGCAGTAAATCCAGGCTCATTACTTGGAACAAAAATGGTAAAAGAAGTTTTCGGAAACTTTTGGTCTCCGGCTGATAAGGGTGCAAATATTTTGTATGCTTTGTCAATTTCAGAAGAGTACAATGGGATTACTGGGAAGTATTTTGACAATGATAAAGGGACTTTTGGAATGGCGCACTCAGATGCTTATAGTGAAACGGAAATTGCCAGGCTTATCAGCATAACTAATGATCTGGTTAGTTAATCCGATTGTGCAATTAGTATTTTCTGTGTTTTATTCATGAAATTGAGGTAGAAAGTAAAATGAAGTATACAGGACCAGTTTATAGACCTCCTTATGAAGCAGGTAGTTTACTGCTCCAAGTTACAGTGGGATGTGCTCATAACAGGTGTACTTATTGTACAATGTATAAAGATGTTCAATTTGCTGCAGAGTCTATTGAACAGGTCGAAAAGGATTTGCAGGAAGCAAGAAAGCTTCATGGGGATGCTAAAAGAGTATTCCTGGTAAATGGAGATGCATTTGTATTATCTGCAAGTCGCTTAAAGCCAATAGCAGAATTAATTATAAAATATTTACCTGATGTTGAAGTTATTACAATGTACGCTTCTGTTAATAATATCAAAAGTAAAACAGACGAAGAACTTCGTGAGCTACGTGATCTGAGAATAAACGACTTGTGGGTAGGACTCGAAACAGGAGATGAAGAAGTTCTTAATTACATGAATAAAGGTTTTGCTTTAAAAGATTCATATGAGCAATTAGAACGATTAAACAAAGCTGGAATGAGGCATATTGGTATTTTCATATTTGGTGGAGCAGGCAGAGGAAAAGGTATTCAAAATGCAATTGATACAGCAAAATTGATCAATGCAACAAAGCCTTCGGCTGTAGCAGTAACTACGATGGGAGCTTTCGGTGATAGCCAGCTAGCAAAAGATGTTGAAAATGGAAAATTTGTACTGGCAACTGAATTGGAAGTTCTTGAGGAACAGAAAAAATTCATTGAACTAATAGAAGTTGAAAATGTATCTTATTTAGGTATACATGCCATAAATACAGTTACTTTTGACGCATTGCTTCCAAGGGATAGGAACAAAGCTATTAAAGTAATAGATGATGCAATTGAAAAACTAGATGATGAATTTTTAAATAGTGTACCACAACGTCACTCTATTTAAAACATTTAGAAAATAATAAGGCAAAGATTTTTGCTTTTTTGAATATCAGAATTGAGGCTTCTGATGAGAATGTCTCATGGTCGGAATGGTCTCTTTTAGCAGTGAGTGCCAGGTAAAAAAACAAAAAAGAGTGCTGAGTAAGTAACACAGACTTAGAGGACTTCCTGTAAATCTATTAAAAATGAGATTTGCAATGAGCCTGTCGCTTTCAAGGGGTTTGACATAAACGATTTTGACCTTGTGTCTGTCAAACTTGAGTTCTCTTTCATTTACTTCCCTTGAGCCTTCCAACTTAATAGTTGGTATTAGTGCAAAAATAGTTACTTCTTCTATTTTTAAATTTTCAAGTGAGTTGTTCATTAGACTTTGTTTTTTATTCAAATCCATTTGAGGACATTGTAAAATATATATTTTATAAGGGGTATTTTCTATGCTCATAAATGATAAATCAATTAAATAATGGCTGATTACAACTTGATTTTGTATTTACAAGGCTTTTTTTGGATATTCTCCAACTTTGTAGTTAAGTTTATATGGTATAAGTTGAAATTAACTTTTAATTGCATTTAAGGAGGTAGGTGAGATGGATGCAATAGTCATTGGTGGCTTTTTAGGAAGCGGAAAGACAACAACAGTAATCAACATAGGCAAAGAATTGGCTGAAAGAGGCAACACAGTTGCGATAATAGTGAATGAAGTCGGTGAAGTAGGTATTGACGGTGATCTGATATCAAAATACGGACTTGATACAAAAGAGATAACAAATGGATGTATCTGCTGCACACTGAAACTCAATATGAAAACGACACTTACAGAACTTTACAACTCATATAATCCTGATTTTATTCTCGTGGAACCATCCGGAATTGCTTTTCCCAATCTTATCAAAAGGGAACTTGAACTGATGAACTTTGGGGACAAGGTGAAGGTTGCACCTCTTGTTACTCTTATAGACGGCAGTCGGTTTAAGGACATTATGAAATCGGTCAAGGTATATGCATTAAGGCAGATAGAGGATGCGGAAATTCTGGCCATTAATAAAACAGATTTGATAGACTCTATAAGGGTACCAATTCTTGAAGAGTCCGTGCAGCAGTTAAATCCAAAAGCAAAAGTCATCAAAATGTCTTCAAATGCGAAGGATGAAGGTTTCATTGAATTGATGAGGGTGATTGCTCCGGAAACCGTTAAACATGAAGTTACAGATAAAGAAGTTTCTACAGAACATATGAAGGCAGGGGAGACAATTCATCAGGAAGCCGGACATGACCACGATGGCCACCATAACCATGCTGACCACCATCATACACACTATGATAGTGAAAGTTCAGGCCTTGCTTCATATGCAAACGATTACAGGATACTGGAAGATGACATTGATGCCGGGACTGCAAGAGAAATTGCAATAGAAATTGCTGAAAATGTCAAATCGGAAATTATTGAATTCAGTCCTGAATTTGTAGGACACATAAAAATGTTCTTGGAGACTTCAGTAGAAACTGTAAAAATAAGCATAACTTCACATTCCGAAAGTCCGGCAGTGAACATTATACAGACGGCTGTCCATTCAGGGCCCCGGTTTAAGATTTTGACAGCGATTTCCGGGATAGGGGAGGATAGTCTCGTGCATCTTGTGGATGAAAATGTTGAAAATGTATTTGCCAGCAGGAATATGACAACACAACGTCTGCATGACTCTCATGATCACGACCATCACCACGATCATGACGATGATCACCATGAGGACCATGGGCACGGACATCTGCATGAAGAAAATGATGCTATGGATGATATCTATGACCATGACATGACAGTTTGCGGTACAGGAGATGATAACTGCTTGCTTTGATTTGTAAGCAGTTTTAATTGTTCAGTGAGGAGACGTGCATGAAAATAGTAATCATCGGTGGTTTTCTAGGCAGTGGAAAAACAACTTCTGTTATCAGAATAGGAAAATACCTTCAAGAAAATGGATTGAGTGTTTCAGTGCTTGTTAATGACATTGGTGATGTGGGTGTTGACGGCCAGGTTATCAGTGAAAACGGGCTGGAATCAAAAGAAATGCTACGAGGTTGTATCTGTTGCACTCTGAAATATGCACTGGAAGGAAATATAGCACTGGTACAGGCACAATACGATCCTGATATCCTCCTTATTGAACCGACAGGCGTTGCATTTCCGCTAAGGGTGAAAGAGCAGATTGAGAAAATGGATTTTGGTCCAGAAGTAAGTATGGGTCCTGTTATAGGGGTGATTGATGGATGTAAATTCGAAGATCTGATGCAGCACTCGGGGGAAGCGATCACAAAGCAGATAGAAAATGCAGATATTGTTTTGCTTAACAAAAAAGACCTGCTAAGCACACATCAATTGTCTGAATTTGAAACAGCTATAAAAGAAATAAATCCTCATGCCACACTTCACTCTTTGTCATTGAAATGGGATGATGGTTCATTCATCAGCTTTGCAGATTCACTTCTCAGAAGCTTGAAAGATGCTCCACATCTTTCAGGAATGAATGATGAAACTACAAAAACAAACAAAAAAGTACATGCCGATTCATGTACTCCTGAAGCGGATGAGTTTAATCACTTCAATGTAAGCAGTTATGCCGATTCCTATTCTATTAGTGATTTTTCTGATCTGAATCAGGTAACTCACATAGTTCTGGAGCTGATAGAGTCGATTAAAAAAAGTATAATGAAGTTGAATCCCCGGTTCCTGGGACACCTGAAAATGCTTCTCCACACAGAATCTGTAGCATTTAAAGTCAGTGTGACCTCCTACCAGGACCAACCGGAGATAGAGTATGTCAGCACCAGAGCTCATGAAGATAGTAAAATAACTGTATTTGCAGCTGTAACTGACATTGAGCGTGATAATCTTGCAGATATTATAGAAAATGCGGTCAGTGCAAGATCAGGTCAGCTCGGTATTGTTGTCTGAATCCTAATAAAAACAAAAAAGAGTTCTGTGTAAGTAACACAGACTTAGAGTGCTTCCTGTACTCTGTTAAAAATGAGATTTGCAATGAGTCTGTCGCTTCCAAGAGGTTTGGCATAGACAATCTTTACTTTTTGTCCTTCAAATTCGATCTCACCTTCGTTGGTTTCAGGATCTAGCTTAAGCATCTCTGGAATATCCTCGGTGAGATGTACTCCGGATGCAAGGAATATGGGTGTTGCAGCTATTTTTGTTACACCAGTTCCTTCAAAGGACATGAGTGCTTCTTCAACAGTAGGTTCACTGTGCTCTACAAAGCCTACTTTGATAACATATTCCGGATACTTTTTTGAGATCATATTAGCGATCTCAGTGACTACCTGGTTATTGTATGGTAATTTGCTGCCGTGCCCAATAGTTAAGATTCCAATTTTTTCGCTCATAATGTGCTCTTCCTTCTGGAATATCATTAGCAATAAAGTATATATCTCTTTTCAAGAAGTGCATGTTTAGAACTGAAAAACCATCTATTTTACAACTGATGCAAAATACTTTGATATCTAATAGCCTAAAACATGGATTGTTGAACTCTGTCCATGATTAGTTTTAAGACTTTACTTTGATGAAGTATCTTTCAAAAGTACAAAAAAGATCGCTAATTATAAGATTAAATGAAGATTTTGAAAAAACGATTTACTGATGAAAAAAGAATACTGTGTCTATGACACAGTCTTAGAGAACTTCCTGTGCTCTCTTGAAGATAAGGTCTGCAATGAGACTGTCACTTCCCAGAGGCTTTGCGTAGACGATCCTGACTTTGTTTCCATCAAGTTCGAGTTCACCCTCGTTTGTCTCAGCATCCAGTTTGAGAATTGCAGGAATGTCCTTTGTGATGTGTATGCCTGATGCGAGGAAGACTGGTGCAGCAGCGATTGTTGTTACTCCTGTGCCTTCGAAGGACATGAGTGCTTCTTCAACTGTAGGTTCGCTGTTCTCCATGAATCCTGCTTTAACTATATATTCAGGGTGAGACTCTGCAATCATGTTTGCGATCTCTGTTACAACCTGGTTGTTGTATGGTAATCTGCTGCCGTGCCCAATAGCCAAAATTCCAATTTTTTCACTCATAATGTTACCTTCTTTCAAAATGATAGTATTATTCTTAATTGCATTTGTGTTACTTAATGCGGGTGTACTAGGGAGGTTATGTGATATAATGGTTTTGTTTTCGGCGTTAAGGGTGACTATTTCTTTGACAGGATTAACTTGTCAGAGTGTTTAGTTTATCCTCTCTTCCCCGGTATATACATACAATTTTCTCCCTCTCACAAAAGCAACCAGTGTAATCCCTGCCTCCTGTGCAAGCTCCACTGCTTCACGCACGGTGGCTCCCTTGCTTGCGACAAGTGGGAATCCGGCGTTAACTGCTTTTGAGACCATTGTAGAGGCAAGCCGGCCCGTAGTTACCAGAGCGCATCCGGAAAGGTCTATGCCGTTCATCAGAGCTTTGCCAACAACCTTGTCCATCGAGCATGCCCTTCCCACGTCCTCACAAAAGAAAAGTACTTCTCCCTGATTATTACAGATGATGGATGTGTGTGCTCCTCCGGTGCGGTGCCAGATTCTTCCTACTTCTTTTAGCTGGCCTACTGCATGGATAATGGCGTCGGTGCTAAATCCTGTATTGGAATTAACCTTTTTGACGTTGTCTTTATTGTATGATGTGGTACCGCATCTCTCAAGATGTGTGAGTTCTTCCAGTTCCGTAGTATTGATGTCGATCTCGCAGAAAATAGATTTCTCTTCTACGCTGATGGAGTCCACTTTCACATCAGGTTCTATGAATCCCTCGCAGACAAGAAATCCCAGTGCAAGCTCTCTGAGTTCCATCGGACTTGCAAAAAAAGTGGTTATATGAACGTTATTCACGAAAAGGTCGAACCTTTCCTCGATGATAACGTCCACATTGATGTGTTGTTTATTGTTCTCAGTGATCTCCAGGCACTTCAGCGGAACATAAAAGGGAGAGGAAATGTTTTCCTCATCTTTTCGGAAGACCTCAGTTTTCCTGTTCTTTTCTGAGTACCAGTTCTCACTCATGCTTCCTTCTTGGCCTTTACCTTGGCAAAGAGCTGCTTGAGGGTGTCCTCATTGCTCTTTGTTTCAGAAAATGGAGAATCTGTGAATGGTTCGAAGTGTACAGGCACATTGTCGAGCCTGTAGAACGTACCGTCACATTCCATAGCATCAATTACACCAGGAATAACAACCTCTGAAGCTGTTGTTGTGGGACATGGTGCGATATCAAGACAGACCATCGGTATGTCTGCGAGATATTTTGCACAGTCTGCAGGAATGTGGTTCACAAGGTCAGCGGACATAACAAATGCTGCGTCAACATCCTTCTCCCTGAGCAGGTCCACACAGGTTGTCTCTCCAGGGTTGTACCTTGGGTATCCCTTCATGAAGTCAAGACCGAATGGGTAACCATAGAGGTAGGAAGCAAGCTGGTTGAATCCTGCCACATTACAGTGACCTCTGAGAGCACCTATATTACACTTGGTGTAATTGTTCATCTCTTTGACGAAGTTCAGTGCGATCTCAATGTTTCTGTGTTTGCCGTATGATGATGAGACACCAAGTCCTACGTAAATAGCTACGAAGTTTGCTTCCTTCATCATCTCAATGGTCTGCTTCATCACGGAGATTGGTATTCCGGTTATCTCTTCAACGGATGGATGTGGTTCCTTGCCATTGAGGATGGTAAACAGGGCACTGAGCAGTTCGTAGTCAGTGTTTGGGTTGAGCTGCAGGTGCAGATCTGATGCGACAGCTGTGGGAGTTCTCCTTGGGTCGGCTGTGACGAGAGTCCTGTCGAACCTTCCTCTCTTGGTCCAGTAACCTCTTGGGAAAACACCATACTTTGACATGTGTCTTGGCATGGATTCCAGTGCATTGACACCCCAATAGACGATCATGTCAGCTCTGTTCTTTGCTTGACCGGCTGTAGCTCCTACCATACCTGATTCTTGGATTCCCATAACGGTTGGTCCGTGGCAGATAGTTGCGTTAGAGTCGGCTGCACCGCCAAGATATTCAGCGATGTGCATTCCTACTTCCTGGGCTTCACATGATGTCTCACTTCCAAGGAAGAATAGTGGGCGCTTTGAGTCAACAAGTATGTCTGCTGCCATCTCAAGTGCTTCTTCCCAACTGACGTCCTTGACCTTGCCGTTTTCCCTGATAGTTGGTTTAAGTATCCTGTGGGAGCTCACAACTTCCTGGAACTTGGCGTTACCCATTTTACATGCGTTCTGGACATCAATTGTACGATTCTCAGAATCCAGATCTATCTGGACGTCGTCACATGATCCTCCGCAAACAGGGCAGATAATGTTCTTGTAGACCATTTTATTCACCTCCCATGTATAGCTTCAAGACAATTTCCTCGGCGTTGAGTACCTCTTCATCGGTAGGTTCAACAATAACGGGGCTTCCCTTGTAACGTGGTGAACCTGTGGAGAATGTGTCAGGTTCAACAACCACATTGGCCCAGATAGACCTTGGTATGAATACCTGACCGGATCTCATTGCCTCGGTCACCTTCGGATAAACTGCTACCGTGTGCTTTCCATCCCTGGATGTTACAGAAACCTTTTCAGGGAATCCGAGAACTGCATAGTCCTCTGCGCACATCCAGCAGACAGCACATTCCTTTGTGTATTCTTCGGAGTACTTGTTACCGCCTTTGGCAAGCTTGCCTTCTTCGATAGTACTTCCTGTATTGAGTAATGCTTGCATGAATATCACCTCACAGACACTCATTGTTCATACAGGAAACATACAATGTGCCTTTCCCCTTCTGTGGGATAGCATAGTCTCCTGTGAACTTCTTGTATTCTCCGGCGCACTCGATATCATCGAACTTGAGGTCTGACTCAATGTCTTCCAGCTCGAATCCCGGAGTGAACTGTTCGATTGTTCCACCAATAACGATAGTACCACCGGTCATTTCTGCTCCAACTGTCCTGTGAGCATTTCCTTTTACAACGATAAGGCCGTTGTTAATTCGGATTCCGCAGAAGTGTTTTACGTTGCCGCTGATAACGATCTCTCCTCCGCTCATTCCGCCGCCAACCTGGTTAACAGCATCTCCGTCTACGACTATGCGTCCGCCGGTCATACCTTTCCAGCTGCCTCTGTATGCGGAACCGAGGTGATCTTTTGTGCTTCCTTTTATGTGAAGCAGGCCGCCTTCCATTTCCATTCCGGCCCATGAATCAGTGTCACCTTCGACAATGATTTCGCCGCCCTTCATCTCTGCTCCGACATGCATGCTGGTTGAACCTTTGACAAGGATTTTTCCGGCAGTCATGCCTTCACCGATACGCTTGACCCTTGATGCATCGCCATCGATTACAATAGTTGTTTCTTCAGCGGAAGCTGCACCGTCTCCCTTTACTTCGAAATAGTTAGAAAGAGGATACTGCACCGGTCCCTGCCAGACAAGCAACTGTCCGATCTCTTCTGCACTTTTGCCGGCAAAGTTGTCAGGTGTGACCACTTCAGCTTCAACTGTCAGGTCAAAATTTCCTGTTGGTTTAAGAGTTACTTCTGCCATATAATTACACCTCTGCATCTATCTTGATCGGAGTTGGGTTTGCAAGGTACTTGTTAGGTGTCGGATAGTTGTTGAATCCGATAGTGTAGTACTTGAACCAATCCTTGACATCGTCGAGCATGTTCTTCTCGTTGTCAGCACTGATAGCTATGTCAGTATAGTAGGTCTTCTTCTCAGGGACTGCAACGATCTCACCTTTCTGGGATACGACCTGTCCACCTTTTACGGTGTATGCTGCGTTCTCAAAGCCTCTTATGATGCTCTCGTAATCGTTAACTTCGAGTGCCTTAGGATCGATATCGTATATCGCTACATCTCCGTCTGCACCTACGGCAAGGGTACCCTTGCTGTGTGAGAGACCAATAGTCCTTGCAGCGTTTGCACGGGTGACAATGGCTATTTCATTGAGATCCATTTCTCTTGTCTCAGCAGCGAGTTCGGACCTGTCCGTTGCCCACTTGTGACATTCTGCAAAGGTATCCTGTCTTGCTTTGTTTGACATAAGCCATGCGATGACCTGTGGGTATTTTATGAATGGTCCACCGTTAGGGCTGTCGGTTGTCATGATACTCTTCCATGCATCCTTCACATAGAGCAGTACTTCAAGACCCATTGCCCACTGTACACTGTGTACAGGGTTGTTTTTCAGGTATTCGAATGGCAGTACTCCTGAACCACATTCACACTCTACATCGGTGTTGGACCACTTGTGTCCGGTAAGCATGTAGAGATCGTGGATTGCAGGACCGTCACCGGTCATGACTGTTGCATCACCGAATGGGACACATCCGCTGTCCATGACAACGTGGTCGTGGCTGTTCACGTAGTCGGTGATTCCTTTTACTCCGGATTCAAAGTCTCTCCAGGATGTTCCGCCGAATGCGTTGAACTGGCAGTGTGTAAGGTAAACAGACTCATGCCTCTGTGGCTTCATCTTAGTTTCTGCCCATTCGACATTGGTATTTGGTCTTGCCTTGACGGCTTTTGGAATCTTAAGTGAGTCTCTCGTGATCTCCCAGCACCCTGGGTGTCCGAGATTGTTTGCGTGCAGGTGTACCGGCATCGGGAAGCCAAGCATTTCGTTGAGTTCGGCGAGTCCTTTGATGATTTCTTCCGGTGTGACCTCGAAGTGGATGTTCGCCTGGTCCAGAGCACCTATGTTTTCTCCCCATCCCCAGTTCTCTACACCGGCAGGGTTGACACATTTAATACCGTAGGTCTTGTGGGTCTTCATCATCCAGGCAATGTATGCTGCAGCCTTTTCGATGTCTCCTTCCTTAAGGTATCTCATAAGGAACCAGTTGTTACCCAGTACAAGGTATCCGCCCATGTCCAACATTGGGGTTGAGCGCATTTCCTCATGGGTGTGACGTGCTTCCATTGGTGGGACTGCTGCCTCGAATACGGTTGTGTATCCCATCTTGGAATACTCGTAACCACCAAGGTAGACTGAAGGAACACTGTATCCACATCCTGAGTGTGTGATAGGTGTTTTCTTCTGGTAGAACTTGTAGTGGTCCTCAGGCCTCATCATCCTACCTACGTTGACCTTTGCTCCTGCTACGTGTGAGTGTGAGTCCACACCACCAGGCATAACGGTCTTGCCGG
Source organism: Methanolobus sp. ZRKC2 (assembly GCF_045291185.1). Classification (NCBI taxonomy): domain Archaea; kingdom Methanobacteriati; phylum Methanobacteriota; class Methanomicrobia; order Methanosarcinales; family Methanosarcinaceae; genus Methanolobus; species Methanolobus sp. ZRKC2. Next base: position 2,858,200 of record NZ_CP146980.1, read on the forward strand.
TTGCATCGATTTCCTTTGCATCTTTCAGTTCGGAGGCTGAAAGTTCGGTTACGACTTTACCGTTCTTTATGAAAATGTCCATCTTTTCCCCGTTGACTTCGTTGAGGGGATCGAACACATATCCGTTTTTAATTGCAATTGTTCCAGCCATATTATAACTCCCTCCTCGTGAGTTTGATAGCATCTACAGGGCATATCATGGCACAAGCTCCGTCAGAACCACAGATTTCCTGGTCTACTACCTTGACGGTACCATTCCTGACTTCAAGGAGTTTTTTACCGTCGACTTCATTGAGGTAACCTGCTCCTACTTCATCGTCAGTTGCGTTAACCGGGCATACGATTACACAGTTTCCACATCCAAGGCAAGCTTCCTCGTCGGTTTCCAGTACTGAGGTAAGTGTAGGTCTTGGCATTTCAACATTGAGAAGTTTCTTCTCAAGGAGTCCTCTCTTTTCAACTTCAGGAATAATAGCTGTCTTGGTAACTGTTATTGCATCTACCGGGCAGCACATATCACAGGCACCACAGTATATGCATGCATCAGAACGCTGTGCAACCTTGTCGACTCTCTGGCCGGCTTCCCAGTCAGGGTTGAAAAGAGCATTACATGGACATGTGTCTACACAGGTCCTACAGGCGGTACAGGTTTTCTCATCCCTGAACCAGGTTCCTTCGAATGGTTTTTCCACTGTAATTGCATCTACAGGACAGACTGACATACACCAGCTGCAGTGAATACAGCACTCGTTATCGATGATAGTTTCACCATCGACACTTGAGCTTCCGTCATCTGCAAGCCACTGTTTAACCTCAATGCAGCCCTGTGGGCACACCTGCTCACAGAGACCACAATGTACACAATTGTCATTGACGGTTGTGTCTTTAAGAGCAACACTGATGTAGCTGTTGTCATTTACAGACTTTCCAGCCTGTCTCATTTCGAGTGCGCCAGTGGGGCATGTCTTTGCACAGATTCCGCATACAATGCAGAGTTCTGACTGATTCTCAAGGAAATCCTTGTCTATAAGGCCCCTTGCAACGGCTCCTACTGAACCGATGACCAGGGAGCTTTTTGGACATGCCATGGTACACGTTCCACAACCGATACATTTCTCAGGTAAATATATCAGTTGTTTGTCGTCTTTTTCTCCAAACACTACTTCGTTCATCTGATCTCTCCGTAATCCTGCCTGTAACATTTAAATGCTTTTTTAGGTCGTTGCTGTTGACGGATACGTTACGTGAGCACTTAGACAAAACTCCACTCTATATGCAATCCGTAGAACGTTCCATAATTGAGCACTTTTTCTTTCTTTTGTGGCATGAATACGCCTTTTAAGGTAAACTCGATTATTACTGAATATAAGAACTATCAGGTTTACCGCAATTCAATTCCAAATTATCGAATAACTGGTTTTACTTCTCTTGAATTGTATATCTCAGAGAATTGTAAATATAGTGACGCGTATTTGTTATAAAAGTATCGTTTGTACCTGTTAGTGATTCACTGTACTTATATAGAGCATGGTGTGCTCACTGGTGTTAATTTCGGGAACAGAAACTTTTCGGAGATTATATATACTACCTGAACCCCCATTTCCTATGGGACAGTATCAGATGGATAATGAACAGAAATGTCCTGATATACACTACCTGATAAGCAAGCCATTGAGTTTGCCCCGGACTTCTGGTAGGTGGCTTTATTTTACTGTCACAGGCCTTTTTGCCAAAAACTGCTCTGTCTATGCATCTGTCCAGACTCGAAACAAGTGCTACGGGAGTAAGGTACATGCCATTGATGAGCATAATCGGCTGTGAGATTTTTGTAAAAGAGATATCACAGTTGCTTGGAAAAGATGGGGATATAGAATCCCTTATCATAATGAGTGAAAAAAAATCAGACATTGTAAAGCAACTTCATGACCTTGGAGCCAAATATGAGGAGCTGTCTCCTGATATGTTACCTATGGATCTGAAGGAAAGAAAAGGACTTAATGTAATTGTGGATCTGCAAAGTGTTTCCTTGCACAACGACAAATCAAAGATAAAAAAAGAGACTTATGAGAAGATCAAGTTCTATGGTAAGATCTCCGGTGGTATCCTTCTTTTGTATGGTGTCCAAAATGACGCATTTGCAGATGTTCTCTCAGATTTTAAAAAATCAAAGTTCCAACTGATGACTTTGATCTGTGATGAAGATAAGGTACAGGACAGGGATATGTGCAATTGTACCGTGGACGGGATAAATGAAGGTCTCTTAAGTCCTTATGTTCTTGACGCATATGAAAAGTCCTATAGCGAACTTAAGAATAGGTTGACAAGCAAAGGAAACTAACACTTATATTAAAGTGTTCTCCAAAAAAAATAAAAGATCAAACCCGGGCTTAACCTTCAGTTAGTTTCATCTCTTTTCCACAGCATTTGAGTGTTATTTCGCACTCGTCTGCGCAGCCAGCATTGCACTCACTGACGACTTCAAAAGTGATCCCGCATTCTCCACATGCAAAACGCTGCCCTTTTTTCAGGACACTGCATGCATTAGTAGCAGCTACCATAAACTTACTCCCCCTTAATAATCTGTCCGAACAGGCTTTGCCTGTTCTACAAATTGTTTTCTCGTATTCTTTAATAAATGTATCTAAAAATGGTTCTTTAGAATTCTATCATATAATACTATCAATGCAATGATTCAGGGATGCAAAGGCGTAAAAAACTGCAGTTGTTTTTTATACTCAGTTGCATAAGTTATAAAATGTTGCTTAATTGTTTCAATGGTCACGATTTACGCAATTTGCTTAAAATAATCCACCCATATATTTCTGAATGTTTAAATAGCATATTGCCATGTATGTTGCATTACAAAGAGAGTATGGAAGAGAGCGGATAATTTCAGAAAAACGAATATAGCTTTCAAGAAACGGATCTTGGATATGTGTGCTATAACTCTCAAATATTATTGTTAAAAATGGTGTGATGGTATGACTCTGGAAGGAAGTGCCCATGCACTGGGTGCAGGTACTGTTATCAATGCAATAGCTACATGGAAAGGTGCAGCATTTGGTATAGACCTAAAAACGTATGCAGATGTGGAACTTTCCAAAAACGGGTCCACTATCAAAGGAAGTATAGAAGGAGTTCCTGACGCTGATACAAATCTTATAGTGAAATCTGTGGAGTATGTGCTGGAACATTTTGGACTGGAGATGGGAGGTACTGTCAGAACCCGGAGTGATGTCCCGCTTGCAAGTGGCCTGAAAAGCAGTAGTGCGGCTGCCAATGCAACAGTACTGGCAACACTGGCTGCCATCGGTGAGGAAATGGAGCCTCTTGAGGTCGTTCGCCTTGGTGTGCAGGCAGCTAAGGACTCAGGTGTTACTATAACCGGTGCCTTTGATGATGCATGTGCCTCTTTTTTCGGAGGTCTTGTTGTTACTGATAATCGGGAGTTAAAACTTGTCAAAAGAACAAAAAGGGAATCTGAAGTATTGATTTTCGCACCCGACATAAAATCCTTTAGTTCTTCTACCAATGTAGAAAGATCGAGACTGATAGCTCCCTGGGTGGATATCGCCTACAGTCTTTCCCTTGAAGATGAATATGAAAAGGCAATGACGCTTAACGGTTTTCTTTACTGCAATGCTCTTGGATTTGATACGGAGTTCCTGATGCGTGCACTTGAGCTTGGTGTTAAAGGTGTCACTTTGTCGGGTACTGGTCCTTCTTATGTTGCTCTTGTTGACAAGCAGTCTGGATGTTCTCTCAGGAAGGCATGGGAAGAATGTGGTGTAAGCGGAACTCTGATAAATACGAAGATTAATAATAGGGGCGCAAGCAAACTTTAAACGGCGAGATACATGACCACTATAAAAGAAGTACGTGCGGAAATTGAAAAGATAGATCATGAAATTATTGAGTTGATTCACAAAAGGGTCGATCTTGCAGAAAAAGTTCTTGAATCAAAACAGAAGGAAGGCATGCAGATTACTGATAAGGGACAGAACCATGTTGTCCTTGGACGTGCTGTTGATGCCGCCACCGAGAAAAACCTTGATACTTCATCGGTAAAAGAGATTTTTGAGATACTTATACGTATGAGCATTGAACGTCAACATGAATTGAGTGGTGAAGGAAACCTTCCATAGGAGATATTAAATGGTAGACATTGCAGTTATAATGGGCTCGGAGTCAGACAGGGCTATTGCTAATAGGGTGACTGGTGTACTGGATAACAGTGACTATTCTTATGATGTACAGGTGATATCTGCGCATCGTAATCCTGACAAGCTTGAAGAATACGTTTCTCAGAGCGATTCGAAGGTCTATATTGCTATTGCCGGTCTGTCGGCTGCTCTGCCCGGAGTTATTGCTTCCAAGACCAAGAAACCTGTGATCGGGGTGCCTGTGAGTGCAAAAATGATGGGTCTTGATGCCCTGCTTTCAACAGCGCAGATGCCTCCGGGAGTACCTGTTGCAAGTGTTGGAATAGATAACGGTGCCAACGCAGCTTATCTTGCAATCAGGATACTTGACCTGATCCCTTAATCCAGCTTTATTAGTTCGAAAAGGCAGTGCTCGTCTCCATTGCCCATGGTCTCGAGGACATCAATTTCCATGTCCTCGTCTTTCATGCTAATTATCCTTGAGAATATTCCTCTTGAAAGCGTGCAGAGTATGGGGTTGGACCGGGCTTCTTCTTTACCCCAGGGGCATGTATTTCCTTTAAGGGTAAAACTTTTTTCTTCACCGATATTCTCAACTTCAAAGTTTGCTCCAAGCTGGTTGATTATCTGGCAGCATAGTTCGCCTACGCATTCATATCCGACAAAATTGATTTCATCATTGGAGCTTTCAAATATGGCTTCAACTACCATGTCTATCATCTGATGAATGACAATGTTTTTTTGTTCCGGTGGTAATGTTTTCAGGAGAGCTGGAATTATCTGGGTAAGCACGGAGCGTATGCGGTTTTGAAGCTCAAGCTTGTCCCTCTCGGCGAGTAGGTCGAAGTGCAGGGTCTTAAGTTTGAGTAAGGAATTTATCCTTGTGAGAAGTTCAAGTTTGTTAACGGGTTTTGTTAAAAACTCATCCGCACCAGCCTCGATTCCGGATATCCAGTCATTCCTTCCTGAAAGAGCTGTCACCATTATGACGGGGATGAATTGTGTTTCAGGATTCTGCTTGAGGTGTTCGCATACCTGATACCCATTCATATCAGGCATCATTACGTCAAGCAGGATAATATCAGGCTTTTCCCCCTGGATAATTTCAAGTGCTTCATGACCATTGGTAGCAGCGGTTACCTCATAACTGTCTTCCAAGTACGCCCGGAGCAATTCTATATTCATTATTTCATCATCAACAATGAGTATTTTTGCTTTCTCCTCGCTTGAAATTCTAACAACTCCTTTTAATCTCCGATAATACAATATTTATAATTTTGATTTTTATATAACTAGATAATTTTTAATTATTCTTATAATTATCGCTATATTCAATTAGCATGTTGCAAAAAATTTGACACCTAGATCTTTAAAATGAGAACTTCCGATATACTAGCATAAAGACAAAAAAGAAATAGCTATGGTTAATAATTTGCTATTATTTCATATTTCTACAAGCTTACCTTTTGAACCCTTGAGTTTTATGCCTGCTGAAGTTATATCAAAAACACTTACATCAAGACCAATTTTTGTGCTGCGCATTTTGGGTATGCTTAAGAAACGTTCGTTATTTCCTGTATAAGGATTCTCTTTAACAAATAATTTTACTGCACCATATGTGGAATAATCCGCTATTTTATGTGTCATCTCATATGCAGCTTCATCCATTACATACAGGGTGGTAGTTTTTTGCTGTGCAAGCAGGCGATTCAAAGTGTCAAACTTGTCCCTGAATTCCTTTGCTGTCAGCCCGAAAGCCAGCACTCCGATATTATCGATAACAGCAACTTCGGTATCTTCCGGAATGAGCCTTACAATGTCAATGAGATCAATTTCTTCTATATTAAAACCAGTTTGATCGGGTCTGATGTACCTGTCAAGTCCTGTTTCTTCTATGATCTCTATTTCAGTATCACTAAAATCTTCTGTCAGTCTTGCATCTCGCGCAATACCACCAGCTCTGAATTCAATCACAGGTTTGATTTGCAGATTCCCTTTTTCTATGAACGAATCAAGTCCGAGTCCCAACATGGATGCCTGTGACATGAGGTCTTCAGGTGTTTCTTCTGTTGCAACCATGATACACTTTTTCCCGTCCATACAGGATTTATGCAGAAAATGAAGTCCGAAAATGGTCTTCCCTGCTCCTGGAACGCCGGTTACAAGTATACCTTTACCTTTAGGATATCCGCCTGCAATCTTCTTATCCAAGTTCTCAATACCTGTTGGCATCCTTTCCATTTTTATCACACTTGAGCTTGTTTTCTAATTACTGATTATAATACATTATATCTTATATAAATATATCCTATTTTTAAAATATTTATTATTTCATCAATATTGCTACTTCCCGGGAGGATAGTTAAAAATATAAGGCCATAACTCGAATAATCCACATATGTGTGGTAGTAAAGTCCTTTGATTATCTGCCGGTTTCGATGTTTTCCGGTGAATATGTCTACATATCATGCTTAAGGACCTGGAGGGGATTTCAATTACAGTAGATCTTAATATCAAAATAGGTGGGGCAGCAGGCCAGGGTTTGGATACCATTGGCAGCGTACTTTCAAAAACTTTAATGAAATGCGGTTTTTTCGTTTTCGGAACCCAGTATTATTTGTCGAGAATAAGAGGTGGGCATAACACTTTTCAGATACGGATCAGCAATGAACCTGTAAGTGCAATGGATGAGGAAGTTGACATATTGATAGCTCTTGACAGGGATTCCATAGAGAAATACATTGATGGGATGTCTGATGGGGTTGTGATAGTTGACAGGGATGTCGTTCAGTTTGACAAAGAGCATGACTCACTTTTCCATGTTCCCTTGTTGAAGATTGCAAAGGACACCGGTGGCAATAAGCTATATGCCAACTCTGTTGCTGTCGGAGCAGCAATGGGCTTGATGTGTCTGGATTTCGATGTACTGGCAGGGGTGCTTTCTTCTATATTTAAAAAGAAAGGCCAGGAAATAATTGATACTAACATCAAGGCTGCACGAATGGGTTATGATTACGCAAAGGATAACTATCCGCAGGGTTGCAAATTCAGTATTGAAGAGCCTGAAAAGCATGAGAACAAGATGCTCATTGCGGGAAACGATGCTGTGGCATTAGGAGCTCTTGCCGCAGGTCTGCATTTTCTATCTGCATACCCGATGACCCCATCAACCGGGGTAATGAATTACATTGCAGGAAAATCCGACAAATTAGCTGTGGTTGTTGAACAAGCGGAGGATGAGATATCTGCGCTTAATATGGCCTTAGGTGCTTCCTTTACAGGTGCACGCTCAATGGTTACAACATCAGGTGGCGGATTTTCTTTGATGGTGGAAGCTCTTGGCCTTGCAGGAGCCACAGAAACCCCTGTGGTAATCTTCCTTGCACAACGTCCGGGACCTGCGACAGGTCTCCCTACAATGACAGAGCAAGGTGATCTCTTGTTTGCGCTTCATGCAGCACAGGGCGAGTTCCCGCGATGTATTCTTGCCCCGGGTACTCCTGAAGAGTGCTTTTACATGACTGCAGAGGCTTTCAATATTGCAGATCAGTATCAGATACCTGTAATCGTCATGAGTGATCAGTATCTTGCGGATTCTCTTTTCACATGTGAAAGATTTGACCCTTCAAAAGTTTCAATTGATCGGCATCTGCTGTCTGACGAAGATATACGGGACTTGGAAGAAGAATACAAACGGTATGAATTAACTTCTACCGGGATTTCACCCCGTGCACTTCCCGGACAGAAAGGAGTACTTGTTTGTGCAGATAGCGATGAACATAATGAGTTCGGACATATAGATGAGTCCCAGGGGAACAGAATTGACATGACCTGCAAGAGAATGAATAAACTGGAACTTCTTGCAGATGGGATGCAACCTCCCGAAGTTTACGGACCGGAGGATGCTGATCTAACTCTGATCGGATGGGGGTCTACTTACGGACCCTTAGCTGAAGTTGTGGATACACTTAATGATAAGGGTGGTTCTGTAAATCTGGTACATTTCAGTCGTATCTATCCTCTTCCGGTAGAGCGCACGCGAAATATACTTTCGAGATTCAATAAAAGGGTCTGTGTTGAGAACAACATCACGGGCCAGTTTGCCCGCCTACTCGGGATCGAAACCGGGATCGAGATATCTGAGAAGGTTCTCAGGTATGATGGCCTGCCTTTCAGTCCGCAGTCAATAATTGATGATCTTAAGCAGAAGGGGATGGTGTAAATGGTAAGCATTGATGACTACGGAAATTTTGAGACAGCATGGTGTCCGGGTTGTGGTGATTTTGGAATACTCAAAGCCCTGAAAAAAGCTTTAGTGGAAATGGATAAATCTCCTGATGAGATGTTACTTGTTTCCGGAATTGGTCAGTCCGGGAAACTCCCTCATTATTTGAACTGCAACTTATTCAATGGACTGCATGGCCGTACTCTTCCCCCGGCTACAGGTGCGAAAGTAGTAAACCATGAGCTGACAGTCATGGCAATTGCAGGGGATGGTGACTGCTATGGTGAAGGTGGTAATCACTTTATACATGCGATCCGAAGGAATCCGGATATCACCCTGCTTGTCCATGACAATCAGATATACGGTCTTACCAAAGGACAGGCATCTCCAACTACTGAAAAAGGTATGACAACTAAAATCAATCGGGAAGGTGTCTTTAACAGCCGGTTCAATCCTCTCTCTCTGGCAATTTCACAGAACTGCTCTTTTGTGGCCAGAGGTTTTGCAGGCGACATAAAGCATCTTAGTGAATTGATCAAGAAAGCTATAGAGCACAAAGGTTTTTCCCTTGTGGATATACTTCAACCATGTGTCACCTTTAACCATCTGAATACATTCAAATGGTACTCGAAAAGGGTCTACAAACTGGAAGTAGATGAATACCCGTCAAATGACGCGGTAAAAGCCTTTGAGAAATCTCTTGAATGGGGTGATAGGATACCTCTTGGCGTATTCTATGTTAATGACCGGCCTGTTTTTGAGGACGGTTTTAGTATGCTTAAATCCGGTCCTCTCATCAGGAGCGAAACAAAAGCCGGGATTGTAAATGAGTTGATTGATGGATTCATGTGAGGGATGGCCAGGCCATTTCCATTTTTTTTACTTAGATTGTATTATCCGTGCTTTCCTTCTATGACGACAAGTTCTTCAAAAGAACATTTCGTACTCGCAATAATCTCTGGCTCAAAACCGTATTCTGACATAAGCTCTGTAACCTCACTTATGCCTGTAAGTGAAGATATCAAAAGCAGAATAGTTCCATCTTCTTTGAGATAACCACTGGTTTCCTCAAAGAAACGAATGATTGCTTCACGGCCATTTTCTCCCCCATCAAAGGCATAGTTTAACCATCCGGGAACCTTCTCTTCATCGGATGTTGGCAGATATGGCGGATTGAATATTATAATATCAAAGAGTTTGTTTGTTTTTATGCCATTAAACATGTCTGTTCTTATGACTGGTATGCCATTGGATTTTGCACAGGTAGCTGCATAGGGATTAATCTCTGTTGCAGTAAGTTCGACATTCATGTTAGCCTGCAAGACGGCGGTCACAAAACCTGTTCCTGTTCCTATCTCCAGTATATTCATGCCATCCGTGCAAACTTCAAGCGCAGCATCTGCGAGTAAAAAAGAATCTTCTGCTGGCTCGTATACGTTTTCTGCCAGCTTTATTTCTGCATTCCTGTAGTTGATAGTAACCATATTCAGATGTCTTGTTTATGTTTGTACATCAGGTTTGCAAGATATGCAAATTCGGCAGGTTCAAGATTCTCGGGTCGTTTTCCAAGCATTTCCTGTGGAAGCTCGTTAATGAACTCTTTTATGTCAGGAATTCCGAGTAATTGTTTGTTCCTGATTATGGAATTTCTCATTTTCTTACGTCTCTGCCCGAAGACCGCAGTAACAAAGTCAAGGAAATATTTCTCGTCAAAAACTTCAAAAGGTGAAGGTCGGGGCACGACTTCCACCACAGCGGAAAGCACTTCGGGAGGTGGTGAAAAAGCTCCTCTTGGAACTTTCATAATGATAGATGCATCCGCAAAATAGTGTGTGTTCACCGAAAGCCTGCTGTAATCTTTGGAGTTTGCTCGGGCTACCATGCGTTCTGCGAATTCATATTGGTACATCAGGATTCCCAGGTTGAATTTGTATTTGAAGAGTTTGAAAGTGATTTCTGAGGAGATCGAGTATGGTAGGTTTGATACTACTTTGTCGAACTTCGGGAAATCAACATCAAGAACATTGGCATGTATGATTTCCAGCTTTTCAGTTTCTCCAAAGCGGTTCACTAGGACATCGACAAGATTCGTGTCGCGCTCGATAGCAATCACTTTTTTTGCACGTGGCATTAATCTTTCAGTAAGATTGCCTATACCAGCTCCTATCTCCAGAACAACCTCATCCGGCTGGATGTCTGCTGCTTCGACTATCCTGTCAAGCATACGTTCATCCACTAAAAAATGTTGGTCGTGGTTTCCTCCACGGATGCCGTATTTTCTGAGAATATCCCTGACCAAGAAAAGAACACCTTTTAATGTTTCGGGCGTCTGGGAGGAAGGGTGAACAATCTGTATTTTATGTTATCTTCCTTGAGTTCTTCAATTATGCGGTTAGCAATTATTTTTTGAGGAGAATGTACTCCTCCAACCCTCTCGTGAAGTTCCTCAAGGCTGCTGAATGGGCCTTTCTTCCTTTCATCAATGATAGCCCACATCAGTTTCTTCCCAATGCCTGGTAGTAGCTCCAGCATGTGAAGCCTGTTGGTTATTGGGTGTGCATCGTTGAAGAATTTGACAAACCTTTCTTCATCATGCATAATATTCATTTCAAGAATGAATGGGAGTTCTATCTGAGCGCCGTGGCTGAGATTATTGTATGAGATTCTGTGTTTTACATGGTCGATCTCATCCCTGTCTCCTTCACCAATGTATACTCGGGATTGTATGTCGGGAATCTTGCCTTCCTTAGGTACAAGCTCCATTAAAACGAAATTCTTTTCGCCGACTGCCTGCACAACTGGCTTTTTCTGGTAGGATGGCCGCTTGTCGTCAGTGCTTCCATACGGGAGATAGTCTAGAACCCATGTGTATTCTTCTCTCTCAGGTGGCTTTCCCCTAGTTGTCATATTTTCCCTCCGGCATACCCACTGCTATGGTAAATTGCTCTTGCTCTTAAAAAAGAATGTATATGATATAAACCTAATCCATTGCCTCTTCGACCATATCAAGCATTTGGTCAAGTTCCTCATCAGATAGGGTGAACCTCTCCTTTGCATAGAGGGATCTGAGTTCATCTCTTGTCTGCGGCATTATATCTGCTATTCTGATGGCGATCTCAGGCTTCATTTTTTCAAGTACCAGAAGCTTGTTCACAAGTTCCCTTGATTTTTCCGGTGATGACTTTGAGAACATTTCCGCATGGTTTATGGCCTTACGTAACTCATATCCCAGTTCTTCTTCGTTATTCAAACGCTCTTCCATAATATCGTGCAAAACTCCCTTCACTTCAGGGAGAGTCAACATATCTTCGCTCAGAATTTCCTTCACAATCATTGGTATACACTCTTTGGAAAATTAAGTTATGTTCTCTCGTCTGACATTATTAAAAATGCCTGATATTATCTCCATTGCTGGCAATAGAGATATATCTAACGTTACAGAAAATTTCAGATGTAAATCTGAAATATCCTGTTTCAGTTATTTTTCTGTAATTTCAGATGCTGTGGAAGGGAGATGATTTCTTTTGTAGCATTCCCGTCCCTGATCTGGAGCAGGTATGCACGTCCGCGCTGGCCGAGAACCTTTCCGGTTTTTCCCTGGAACCTGGCATGTGGCATTCCCTTCTGTACACTTGGGTCGATGTCAATGTGTACCATCTGTCCTTCATCGAACTCCTGAATGGCTTTGCTAACAGGTGAAAGTCCTCTTTCCCTTACGCTCTTCTTCAATTTATAACGTGTACAGCTTTTTTCTCCGTGTGATGTTGGCATAATTTTTCCTCCGTTGATCAACAAGATTCTATTGAATTTTATTTTGTATAGGTAACTAATTTGTTAGTTTGATTAGCTTAATATTTCCGGAACCTGTCTATGAACCGGCAGATACTTAGATGTCAACATTTATGACATCAAGTTCAGTAACCTTTGCCTGTATGCCAAGTATCCCGGTAAGGCTTGGCTGAGTTCTTTCTTCATCGCCGGACGTGAGTTCCTTAACATATAATCCGCCGTCACAGTGTACCTGTATAATAGCATACTCATCTGTCAGTTCCAGAAGTTGCATGTCATGAACAAACCTCTTTCGGATAAGATCCGCTCTCCTGTGGGATACACGTTGAGGCGTCCTCTGTGATATCTCAGCTCCGACTAGACTGTTGATGGCAGATATAAGTTTTTCCTTGGAAACAGGCTCACTGAATGTAACTTTTAACTTATAAACTTTATCCGCCTGAGAAGTCTTCAAAGTCTCGATTACTTCTTTCCCCACTATCTTCAGGCCTTCCACCTCTACTTTTCCATTGGCAAAAGAATTTATCTTTTTCTCAAGTTCGGCAACATCGATGGAACGTATGGATGGATTAAGGGCTTCCACCACGAAAGGTCTTCCGCTACCAAGCATAAGTGCGTCAATGTCTTCCCTTCCGGCTCCATGGAATGTCGTATCATCTGCGTCACACATATTCACGACTTCTTCCCGGATTATCTCATCAACTGATTCAGGGTATTGCCTGCCTGTGAAGTCGCATCTTTCACATCCCTTCCCGCCACATGTCCTGCATGGCCATCGAGTCTGAGGAATACCTCTCACGAGTTTTCTGTACCTGCCCTGAATGTAGAGTGAGCGTACTTGGAGTTCGACCTTCTCGCCGGAAAGGTCAAGGGTGACCAGAACATCAGGTTTGTCAAACTCTACCTCTTTTTCGTTACGTGCGGCGATGAGCTTGCCAACTTCCCTGTTCATCTCAGTCTTGAACTGTTCTGCATGTGTGATTCCGCATTCACTCCAGAGTATTTCCTCGTTCTCTGCAAGCAGTCCGCTGACTTTTGTTCCCACAAGGAAAGTTGAGTACTCGATATCTCTTATGGCTTCAATGGCACGTTCTGCCCATATGTAAAGATTATCGTATAATCCCAGGCATACCCAGCATTTTTCATCGTCTCCTGCAACTCCAAGACTCTTTCTTGCGAAAAGACTGCTTGGTGCAAGTTTTTTCAGGACGTCGTCCTCTCCCTTTTCCTTGAAAAGGAAGTCACCTTCCATGGCAAGGGCAAGCTTTACGGCCTGTCCTCTTTCCACATTTGTCAGGCCTGTAGATAACTTTGCAAACTGCCTTCCCATGCAGTTATCACAAATAGGACCTTCATTAATAATTTTTTTTGCAGTTTCAAGTATGGTCATTTGATCACTTACTATATTATCTGGATTATGAATGATTGCCACGAAATGGTTGATCTGTAATTAATCCTTTTTGGGTTGCTCAAACCTGTCCAGTTCGTTCAGGATAATCGTTATGCAATGATCTGAATGGAGTGACAGGGGTCCGATAGATAATGTTTCTGAGTTATCATTGTTAATGATGTCTTCCTCTTCCTCTGTGACTCCCATATGATCCCCGAGTACGAACACAGCATCGTCTTCAAGGTCTGTTACAGCTCTGACGTCCTCTCCGTCTTCACGGAGGTAGTACATCTTCCTCTTGTTCTCACTGAACTCTTTTATTAGCTTTTCAAGTCCTCCACGGCGAATCCAGACTCCGGGAGTAGAGCGTGTTTCAAAATCAGTTGCGTCTTTCTCAAGTGCTTTTTTTATCAGTGAGCCACTACTTCTTTCGTCAGGGTTGAGGTACCTGAGTTCCTCTCCGTTGAAACGAATGATTTTGCCTGGATCAGGTTCTCCAAGCAATACAAGATGCACATTTATGTCTCGCCTCATCCCGTGTGAAAGGAACAGTGCGGAGTTGATGCATCTGCAAAGTATATCCATGCGCCCGGCAGAACCTGGCAGGTCGTTCAAGGAAAAATCACCTGTAGTCAGCGCCTTATGGCCTATTATAACAAAATCTTTCATGTTAAATGTCTCCTTTTATCTCAGGTTCTTTTTTTCCCTTCCTTGAGTATCATTTTTGCAAGAGATGCAGCAATTTCCCTGTAACTATGCCCTTCACCTGCTAGTTTTTCGACCCATGCGTCGTATTTGTCAAGATTACCTGATCTAATGCTCATTCTTATATTATCAGCTACTTGTGTTTCCTTTACTCTTTCCACATCCTTTATGGAAGGCATCTCTCTTGGGATGATCTTTGTTTTTGTATGCCTTTGTATGGCTGTCAGCTTTCCGATCTCGCCCTTAGCTACGAAAGAGTAAGCATTCCCGGGCCTTCCCGCTCGTGCAGTCCTGCCGATCCTGTGGATGTATGTCTCAATTTCCTGTGGAAGATCATAGTTCACAACCGCTTCGATATTATCGATGTCAAGACCTCTTGCTGCAACATCTGTAGCAATAATGATGTTAATATTCTCATCCTTCAGATTACCAATGGTCTTCTCCCGGTGCTTCTGCTTGATATCTCCGTGCAGAGTTTCTACGGCGTGTCCTCGTGATCTAAGTTTTATATATAGTCTGTCCACCTGTTTTATCGTGTTACAGAAAACAAGAGCCAATTTGATATTTTCGACTTCAAGCAGACGGTGCAATGCCTCTACCTTCATGTTTTCCTTCATCTCAAGGTAGTACTGCTTCACTTCGGGAACGGTCATTTCTTTGCCGGTAACTTTTATGTGCTCGGGATTCTGCATGTATTCATCAGTGATACGAAGTATAGGTTTTGGCATTGTTGCTGAAAAAAGGAGAGTCTGTCTTTCCCGGGGAGATATTTCAAGTATCTTTTCAATAGATTCCCGAAATCCCATCTTCAGCATTTCATCAGCCTCATCAAGGATCATGATCTCAACATTGTCCATCTTTACATGTTTGCGTTCTATGTGGTCAATGATCCTTCCTGGAGTCCCGACAACTATCTGGACGCCATTTTCAAGATCCTGTGTCTGCTGTCCCATGGAACGCCCTCCGTAGATAGCTGTTATGTTCAGTCCTTTCTTGCACTTCGAGATACCCGCAAGCTCGTCCGCAACCTGGTTTGCCAGCTCTCTTGTCGGGCAGAGTACCATTGCCTGTGTCAGTTTTGCATTATTGTCTATGAGTTCTGCGAGTGGTATTCCAAAGGCAGCCGTCTTCCCTGTACCGGTCTTTGCCTGGGCTATTATATCCTTACCTTCCATTATCAGCGGGATGGCTTTGCTCTGGACTTCCGTTGGTTCCAGATATCCCAGCTCTTTAATGCCTCTCAATGTTTCTCTGGAGATGCTGAGATCTTTGAATGTTTTGTTTTCCATTATGGCTCACTCTTTAATACAACAGGTGTTCAAGAGATAATTTTTTCTTCAATTGCCTGTTGATTTTCTTGTGCTCAGTTTTTCTCAATGATATATTTCTCGGATATGTCAACGGCAATCATGGCAACTTCTTTTGCACTCTTGCCAAGAATCCTTATCATGGGCTCCTTGCCGGGTCCGCCTTTGTCAAATATGATGTCAGGGACACTTCCATACTCTTTAATCGCATTTGATGTGCCCCAGTCCATTGTGTGGGTTTTTTCAGGCTCTTCCGACCTGTCAAAGGATGATATGCGAAGATCCATTTCTTTGCATATCCTGACAAGACTTTCCGAATACTTCACATTAACTGCAGCCCTGATTTGTGGGTTGTGTTTCATTGTGGCAAGTATTATGCGTGCAACATGACTGCTTGCTCCAAAATCAATGTTTCCGACGACTCTTGGTACGCCTTTAAGTCTGATTATCCTTCCTTCGACTGCAGCAATATCGAATGTATCTGATGCATCAGGTAAAGCCATTGCAATGTTTGTTCCGACTTCCGGAATGATCTTACCGAAATTCTCTGAGGTGCAGATGATTCTGGTTGCATCTTTTAGATCTTCCAGTACTGCATAGCTCCTGGCGTCTGACAATAATCCTGCCAGCGGATTTACGGGTCCTACTCCTTTTCCTATATCCTGGCTGCCCCGGATGGCATTAACTACGAAATATTTTGCATTCATGGCAGCTTCCGGCAGATTCATTCCCTGTGCAAGGAAACATGTGAGTGCAGACGAATATGTGCAACCTGATCCATGGGTCCCGCCTTTGACGAAATCTCCGGGGATAACTGTAAACTCTTCATTTGCACTTTCATAAATAACATCTGATGCTTCAAGATGTCCTCCGGTGACAATGACTGCTCTGACTCCGGTCTCAGCAATTACTTTGGCTGCTTTTTTTGCTTCTTCTATATTTGTGATTTCCATGCCGGATAATGCCACAGCTTCATTGATATTGGGTGTGACGACGTAACTTCTGGGAAGCAGTTTTTCTTTTAGTGTGGATATGGCATCCTTTTTGAGCAGGTCTCCACCGGCCTCCGCAGCCATTACAGGGTCCACGACCAGTTTTATTTTGTATTTGCTGATCATTTCAGATACAGTTGCGGTGATATCAGGAGAAGACAACATGCCTGACTTTGCCCATTCGATGTTCATGTCAGTGCACACGGCATCTATCTGGTTTTTGATAACCTCCACAGGAAGGTCAAAAGCACTTAGAACACCCTGGGTATTTTGTGATGTAACTGAAGTAATGGCACATGTTCCGTGCAGTCCCAAAGAAGAGATGGTTTTTATGTCTGCTCCTATTCCTGCACCTCCTCCTGAATCTGATCCTGCGATAGTCATTACAACAGTTGTCTTCGTCATATGGATTCTCCCTTTACTTAACTTACCATACAGTTTATTTTGTGATTGTGCAGGCTAAAAGACTTGTAACTTAAATAGTAGTTGGTCGTACGAAATGGAAAGGTAGTCCTCACCTTTTCTTAAAAAGCTCTCCTTTCGATAGTTTTATATACTGTATTCGCAACATTGGAGCATCACAAGACGTATATGTACGCAGACAAATAAGATACGTGGAATTTAGTTATTCAGATTTATTTACTGAGGGCAAGTAATATGGGAAATAGACCTCTTGATATATTGAACAATGCTTTGAACACTCCTGTGATCGTGAGATTGAAAGGTGCAAGGGAATTTAGAGGCAAACTTCAGGGTTACGATGTTCATATGAACCTTGTACTTGACGAAGCGGAAGAACTGAAAGAAGGAGATATTGTAAGGAAGTTGGGTAGTGTTGTTATCAGAGGCGATAACATAGTCTACGTTTCCCCCTGAGACGAACGTAACATATAAGAACTAATAGCCATATCAGATGTCATTCCAACCGGTATGCTATCATACTTATAAATTCAACTAATTCAACTCAAAAGGTGATAATAGATGTCAAAAGGTACTCCCTCAATGGGTAAAAGGCAAAAACGCACACATGCAAAGTGTAGGCGTTGCGGTAGTGTCTCACTTAACATTCATACAAAACAGTGCACTTCCTGTGGTTTTGGGAAGACACCTCGCATGAGAAGTTACCAGTGGCAGGCAAAGTGCAAATACTAACTGCTTCTTCTTCTTTTTTACACGCCCGGGATCAAAATGCGTGAAGAATGCGGTGTCGTGGGTGTGGTAAAACACGGCGACGAATCACAGCCGGTGCCTGCTGCACTTCAGATGTATTACGCCCTGTATGCATTGCAGCATCGTGGGCAGGAATCTTCGGGTATTACTGTTCATGACGGCAGTGAGCCCCATACTATCAAGAGCATGGGACTTGTGCCCGAGGTTTATAAAAAAAATGACCTTCTTGAATTGAAAGGTAAGGTGGGCATAGGTCACGTACGCTATTCCACATCCGGTGATTCCAGAATTGAGAACTGCCAACCTTTCATTGTAAAATACAAGAGCGGTAGTGTTGCGATAGCCCATAATGGCAATCTTGTCAATGGCCCTGACCTTCGAAAGAAACTAGGATCAGAAGGTCATCTTTTCGTTGCAAGCTCGGATACTGAAGTTATAGCACATCTTCTTGTAAAGGAACTTCTTAAGTACGGACCTGTAGAAGCAATCCGTCATGTTATGAAGCAACTGAATGGTTCGTATTCACTGACTATCCTCATAGATGATACACTGATGGCCGTAAGGGATCCTTTTGGTTTCAAGCCCTTGTGCCTGGGAACCATCGATTCGGGATATGTTGTTGCTTCGGAAAGTGTGGCTATTGATACTCTCAACGGTAAATTGCTCAGGGATGTTAATCCTGGTGAGCTTGTGATTTTCCGCGATGGTGAGATGGAGTCACACCAGCTTTTCCGTGAAGTCAACTCTGCACATTGCGTTTTTGAATATGTGTACTTTGCACGTCCTGATTCTATCATAGATGGCAAACTTGTCTATAAGGTAAGGGAACGGATAGGTGAAAGACTTGCAAAAGAGTATCCTGTGGATGCGGATATGGTATCTCCTGTTCCTGACTCCGGGATTACTTCTGCGATTGGTTATTCCCGTGAATCAAATATCGATTATGAAGAAAGTCTCATGAAAAACCGCTATATAGGTCGGACTTTCATTCTTCCCGGCCAGGCTATGCGTGAGACTGCAGTTCGCCTTAAGATGAATACCATTAACGAGAACATCAAGGATAAGCGTATTATCCTGATTGATGACAGCGTTGTAAGGGGTACGACCTCAAGGCGTATAATTGATATGATAAAGAATGCAGGTGCCAGGGAAGTCCATGCCAGAATAGGCAGTCCTCCAATAGTTGCTCCCTGCTATCTGGGCATAGATATGGCTTCCAGAGATGAACTTATCGCAGCTCACAAGACCATAAAGGGTGTGGAAGCTGTTATCAATGCGGATTCTCTTGGCTATCTCAGCATCGAAGGCCTGGTGGATTCCATTGGAATTGACAGGGATGATCTTTGTCTTGGCTGTCTTACGGGAGCTTATCCGGTTGATATTCCCGGCGAAAAGATGTGTCATCGAAGACAGTTGAAAATCAATGAATTCCAGTAATCAATACAACAGTTTGTAGGCTTTGTACAGTAATCTTTTCATTGTATATACAGTTAAATAGTAGAAAACTGTAGTAGTATGAAGGCAAATTTATTTGTCTGTTATTATGGAATCTTCATTTGCAAGGCCTGTACCACCCCTTGCGAATGAGGGAGTGGGGTTACTCTTTTCGATTTTTTTACAGAGGGTTGACTCAATAAGTATTTTGTTCTTTTCGTGACTTGTTCCAATAATTTCAGCATAAGTATTTACTTCTGTTCTGAAAGTTGAAAGAAAAAGTTCTGGAATACAAAGTTGTATAAAAAATAGTGTAATGGGGCCGGGACCGAGAATCGAACTCGGATCGTAGCCTCCACAGGGCTACAGGATAACCGCTACCCTACCCCGGCTTGAAGGAGGTGCGTTGCTTGAAAGCACCCTATAGATGTCCGTTTCTTACATAAACTTTTCCTTTGGAAAAAGGTAAAAAGTGCAATGGAAGGAAGATTCTGATACTATTCTTATCTTCCGAGTTTTTCAATAGCAATTTCAGCAGCCTTTTTTCCGGAAAGCATCATGCCACCGAATATAGGTCCCATCCTTGGGGCACCTGCAACAGCATTTGCCGCCATTCCAGTGACAATGAGTCCGGGATAAACTTCCTTTGTGGTCTCCATGAGAATACGTTCACCGACATCTGCCCACATTGGCTTCTCACCTACAACTCCAAGATCTCCCAATTGTGCACCGGGTACCTTTCGCTGTACTGTGCTGCAGATGGCTGCATCATGTCCAGTACCGTCAATGACGACTTTTGCACGGATTGCAAGGGGATCGACGTGAAGCCTGTTCATGGACACTGGTCCCCAGTTGATGACCAGGCCGCAAACCGCATCATTCTCACGTATCATCACATCTTCCACATCTATAAGATTGAAAATTTCTGCCCCTGCTGCAGTTGCACCGGTAATGAGCCTTCCCACTGACTCTATGGAGCTTGCAACGTAGTAACCCTTTTCATACTCATGATAGTTGATATTGAAATCATCAAGGAGATGCCTGGCTTCTTCCTGCACAACAATGCGTGGGAACATCATTCCCCCGGCCCACATTCCTCCTCCTATAGAGAGCTTCTTTTCGAAGATTATGGTTTTTACTCCGGCATCTGCCAGGTATTTGGCAGCAACCAGGTTTGCAGGTCCTCCGCCTACAAGTGCGACATCAACATCCGTATAGTCAAGGAAGACCTTCGAATATTCCTCAACTATAGCCCTTGTAATAGTGAGCTCATCTAATTCCATTCAAACGCCTCTTTATAGTCATCAGAATTATGGTCTGATGGGAGGCATCTGCCTTAAAGATGTTGGAGGCAAAGTCTCTTCCTGCGATATGTTTTCAGGCTCATTGTAGAACGTGTCGCCTGAATATTTCTTAAGCTTTACCCAGAATTTGCTTCCCTGTCCCTCGGGATTGTCTTCAACACCAACCTCTCCACCTACGATTTCAGCTATCCTTTTAACAATCGCAAGTCCAAGTCCTGTTCCTTTGACACCTCTTTTATTGACCCTTTTGAAACGGTCGAATACAAGGGGCTTATCATCATCAGGTATTCCTTCTCCAAAATCAGCAACCTCTACTTTCCAGTGGTAGTTAGTGTCAACTACATCGACTATTATTGGCGTTCCTTCAGGACTATATTTGATTGCGTTGGAAATGAAATTAACGAAAATCTCTTCTATAATAGGATTGAGCATGGAATGGTAGGTTCCTTTTGCTCTCAGTTCAAGTGTCATCTGCTTATCTTCAAGTTTGTGTTCGAACTGTTCGATGACATTCCTGAGTATTGCACCTATGTCCATTCTTTCAAGCCGGATATCTTCAACAGATTCGAGTTTGGCGAACTTGGCAGCAATCTCGATCATTTCGATCAGCTTATCATTATTGCGTTTTATGTTGTTGAGCAGTTTTTTGTTTTTTTCGTTATCCTCAAGTTCAAGAAGCAGATCCGTAAATCCTTTGACATTGCCTGCAGGATTTAGGAGATCATGACGCATGATATCTGTGAAAAGATCTTTAAGCTCGTTGGAATGGCGAAGTTCCTCTTCGAATTTCTTTCTTTCACTGGTGTCCATGGTAGTGCCGGCAAGTCTGAATGGTTCATTAATGTTTGTCCACTCAACTACCTTTCCACGGGTAAGTATCCACTGCCAGCTTTTGTTTTTGTTCTGCATCCTGAACTCTGATTCGAAAAACGGTGTCTTATCTTCCAGGTGGAGATTGATGTTATTTTTTACAGCTGGTATATCCTCTGGGTGTATAAGGTCCATCCATGATGCGATTTTTGGCTTTATCTCACGTGCCTCGTAGTCAAGCATCTCTGCCCATCTTTCATTGTAGATGAGTTCATTCGTCTTGAGGTTCCAGTCCCACATGCCAAGGTCCGCACCTTTGAGTGCAAGTTCTACTCTCTCCTGGGTCTTTTTGAGATTTTCCTCAATTTCCTTGCGTTTTGTGACGTCACGTACTATTGCCAGTGCATAGCTGTTATTCTCATGATCGGTGAAAGTGACGTTTATCTCAACAGGGATAGATGAACCTTCTTTTCTGATCATTGTTTTGTCAATATCAAGGAATCTGTCACCGCATATGTCCTGTATGTATTTTTCCCAGAAACGGCCTCCAAAGATTTTTTCAACTTCATCGCCTGACATTTTCATGAACTCGTCCCTGGAATATCCCAGTTCATGGCAGGCTGTTTCGTTTACGTCAATAATAGTGCCCTTTCCAGGCTCGATCACAAAAATAAAGTCGTTGGACTCATCTATCAGGCTCTTGAAAAGGCTTAAGTCATTCAAGAAAAACTTGTGCTGAACGGCCATTCCGAGGAGCTCTGAGAGTATCTTCAGTGTTTGCTCCCATTCATCACTGAATCCATCAGAAATATCTGAATTCTCGATTCCTATGAATCCTATTGTCTTCTCATCAAGATCTACGGGCACGATGAGTAGTGACTCAACTCCGCGGGAAATCATAATATTTTTTTCCTTCGTTGCCTGATTGGGCAGAGAGCAAAGTTCTGAAATCGACAGTATTTGTTTTTCATGTAACCTTTCAGCAAGCCAGGGGAAACTGGATATGTTCAGGTTCTCAAACATTGTTTTCCTGTCTCTGGAATTCTCCTGGCTCCAGCAACATGTCATATGAAGTGAGTTTTCATCCTTGCCAATTAGTATGAGATAGTTACATTCACAATTGCAGAATTGC
Organism: Methanolobus sp. ZRKC2; assembly: GCF_045291185.1. Taxonomy (NCBI): domain Archaea; kingdom Methanobacteriati; phylum Methanobacteriota; class Methanomicrobia; order Methanosarcinales; family Methanosarcinaceae; genus Methanolobus; species Methanolobus sp. ZRKC2. The sequence continues at coordinate 2,880,621 of NZ_CP146980.1, forward strand.
CCCGTCCTCTGCAGTGCCTCTTTAATGGCCATGTCAACATCTTTGGGAGCGATGAACAAAGAGATAAGGGAAGAAAGTGCGTTCTCAATTTTTGAATTTTTTTCCACCAGATTCTCTACTTCCGCTTTTTCGAGGTTAAGCTCATTGATTTTGCCCTCCAGTTCCAGATTCATCTTGTCAATGCGGGAACTAGCATATATTATCGTTGCAAATGTCACGGCTATCAGGAATGAACTCAGGATGATCATATCCGTTTTGTCAGTCACTATAAGTGGTGATATTATAATTATGCCGAAAACGCATACTATTAGAAGGAATACACTGTTGGCAAGATTCGGGATCTTCATCTGTCTTCCCTTTTCAGATTGCTCAGCTTCAGATGTGTCCATGTTTGAATAATTATATTAATAGTCAATATATTTATATATTTTCAACTAGTATATTTTTAAAAGTATCTTTTGCATAATTAAGGGCTAAGTTTAATATTGCTCAATTCATTCTAGGAATTAACACACCTGAAAGGAATGATATTCATAGTAAGGACTGTACAAAAAGTTAATACTAAAGTAGGCAGGGACTTGAGTAAGAGCCCTGTTGAAAGTACTGCCGAGTTTCTTGTTCTTGAGCCTGCAGGGTATCCTATGACCAGCGTTCTGGAAGAGTACCCGGAGATTGAGAATCCGGGTGTTTTCGAGCATTATGCACGGGAACAGTGGAATGGGTTTGTTGCCCGCGAGGGTGAGTACCTTTTTGACAGGCGGATGTATCCGGATTTTGCTTACAGCATTAATGAAGTGTATCCTCTGGAATCTGTTATTGGTCTTAAGACCAAAATAATAGTTAAGGATCCGGTTGTCAGTAGTGCTCCTGCAGTTGAGTTTACCAGTGACATCTCTTTTGATGATGTGGTTGGGCAGCATACTGCGAGGCGCAAGTGCAAACTGATAGAGCGTTTTCTGGAACAGCCTGAAATGTTTGGTCGCTGGGCTCCAAGAAATGTTCTGTTTTTCGGACCTTCGGGAACAGGTAAGACCATGTTTGCCAAAGCTCTTGCAAACAAGACTCATGTGCCGATCCTCCCGGTCAAAGCTACTGAACTGATAGGGGAATTTGTAGGTGAAGGTGCCCGACAGATACATCAGCTCTATGAGCGCGCACAGGAAATGGCTCCATGCATTATCTTCATTGATGAACTGGATGCTATTGCCCTGGACAGGAGGCATCAGGAACTGCGTGGTGACGTGGCTGAGATAGTTAATGCCTTGCTTACAGAAATGGACGGGATAGTCGAACGTCCGGGCGTATGCACGATAGGAGCTACCAACCGGAACGATACAATAGATGCGGCTGTAAGAAGCAGGTTCGAGGAAGAGATTGAGTTCTCCTTGCCTGATGAAAAGGAGCGTCTTGCAATTCTTGAGTCTAACGTAAATACCTTCCCGATTCCGGTAAAAGATGTTGATCTGAAAGTGATTGCAGAGATGACAGAAGGGCTTTCAGGAAGAGATCTTGTTGGTAAGGTTCTCAAAACAGCACTGCATAGTGTGATCATCGAGGACAGGGATAATGTATCCCAGGATGATCTGCATGCTTCTGTCAAGAAATTGAAGAATGTCTCCGGGGCATCAAATCCTGACAGGTTGTACATTTAAGGATTATCTTTTTAAATCTGACGAATATATCGATGAGCTATGTCTGAGGTAAACGAATCTGATAGGTTTGAGTGTGTTGTCGTCAATGTAATTGACTCTCTTATGTGGAAAGGAGTTGTTGTTGAAGAAACCAGGTCCGGAGGGCGCGTATATTTCGGAAAAGTCAAACCTGAAGATTTCAACTATGGTCCAGGTGACATCCTGTACATAGGTATTAAAAAGCTTCCAATTGGAATGGAAGATATAAATACGGAAGTTTCTCTTTACGATGCTGACGACAGGAGGCTCGACTGGACTTTCCTTTGAAATCCTGTTCTTGAATTTATTTGTCTTTAACAACTTACTTTTTATCCCGATGCACCACTTCAACTTCCATCATATCTTCGGCAACACTGACATTTTCAAAGACTGCTTTTGCTTCTTCAAGTAGTGGTGTAACGTCATCTGAATACCTGGAGCTGATGTGTGTCAGTATAAGATTTCGTACATTTGCTTCCTTTGCAAGCTGTGCAGCTTCTTCAGCGGTCGTATGCATTGATTCAATGGCCCAATCCTGCTGGTCCTTTGCCAGGGTACCGTCATGGATGAGCAGATCCGCATCCTTGCTGGCTTCCATTATGCCTTTGCATGGTCGCGTGTCTCCGCTGTAGACTATCTTCCTTCCGGGACGTGCCTGTCCCACTACTTCTTCGGGCAGTATTGTCCTGCCGTCAATTTCAACAGCTTCGCCTCTGTGAAGCCTGGAGAAAAGTGGTCCGGGAGGAACGCCAAGCTCTATTGCCTTCTCACGGTTGAATTTCCCGGTGCGTTTTTCTTCTGTAAGGGCATAACCAAGACTTGGTACACTGTGTTCTGTTCCTATTGCGTGTATTGAATATCCGTCCCTTTTGACAATATCTCCGGGTTCAAGGTCAATGCCTTCGATGTCAAAACGCAATTTATAGTATCCAAGTGCACTCAGGATTCTTACAAATTCATGTACCCAGTGCGGTCCGTATATTCTGAGAGGTTCTGTCCTTCCGTGGAATGACATCGTCTGTATTAGTCCCGGTATGCCAAGTATATGGTCGGCATGGAAATGGGATATGAATATTGAGGACAGTGCCTTCATTCCTGTTTTTGCCCGCATCATCTGTTGCTGTGTTCCCTCTCCGCAGTCAAAGAGCATAAGTTCACCCTCAATGTTGACCATTGTTGCTGAGGTGTTGCGGTTGGTTGTTGGCAGGGATCCGGCTGTCCCGAGAAAAATTACACGAAGCATGTGTTCTATTAAGTAATTGAAATATTTATCAATTACTTTGGATGTATGAGTGCGTGCAGCAATATTGGTCTGTTTCCTAACTCTGCTAGTGTTATTTAGCATAGGGCCGTCGTGAAGTCATTCGAAAAGTTCATATAGAATCTTATTATTAAAGGTACGTCCATAAGGCATATTTGATTAAGAACATAATCAAGTTCACTTTTCACACTAATTAAGAGGATATATCATGAAATGGCAAGGCAGATCCAGAAGGACATATACAGGTGCCAAAATCAAGGCAGCACGTGGTAAGAGAAAATACGAGTTAGGTCGTGAGTCTGCTGACACACTCGTAAACGAGACCAAGAGGAAGAACATTTCCACAACAGGCGGTAACAGAAAAGTCAGGCTTTTGCAGTGCAACGTCGTGAACGTTACTGACGCACAGGGGAAGACCCAGCAATCAACAATTGAGACTGTTGTTGATAATGCTGCAAATGAGCACTATGTCAGGCGTAACATACTCACCAAAGGTTCAATTGTAAAGACCGCTCTTGGTGATGCCAAAATCACAAGCCGTCCCGGTCAGGATGGTGTAGTGAACGCAGTATTGATTGAATAAATTCAAACTTTATTATTTTTTTATTTTTCTATGGAGGGTTGCTTTATTATGGATATGAAAACGCGTCACATTCTGGAATGTCTTGAGGCGGATGCGAAGATTACTCATGAGAAGATTGCAGCCCTTGTCGGTGTTTCTGTTGAAGAAGTCAGCAGGATCATTGGGGAAATGGAAAAAAACGGCATCATTAGGAAGTATAAGACCGTTATCGATTGGGACCTTGCAGGCGATGAGAATGTATATGCCATTATCGAACTGAAGGTAAGTCTTGAGCGCAGTGTCGGGTATCAGGCTCTTGTGGAGCGTCTCTACAAGTTCCCTGAAGTTCGGTCTGTAAGGCTGCTTTCAGGTCAGTATGACCTATCACTTACTGTGTCTGGCAGGACTATGAAAGAAGTTGCTTTCTTTGTTGCGGAAAAGATCTCCACTCTTGATCAGGTGCAGCATACTACAACGCACTTTGTCCTCAAGACCTACAAGGAGGATGGAGTGATCCTTCATGAACAGGAAAGCGTTACTCGTTTACCTGTCACTCCTTAACTGCTTGAAACTTGTAACTGCAGGATGTATGATGTATGAGAAAAACATGCCGTCCTTCCAAATTCATTGCAGATGTAACGGGAAAGGTACCTCCTTCAGGTATACGTCGCTATTTTGATCTTGCTTCTGAAATAGATGATGCGATATCCCTTGGTGTGGGCGAGCCGGATTTTGTCACTCCCTGGCATATTCGTGAAGCATGTATACATTCCCTGGAATGTGGAGAGACATCGTATACTTCTAACTATGGTCTTCTGGAACTTCGCGAGGAGATCTCAAGATTCTTCTCTGGAAAATATGGCGTATCTTACAATCCCGATTCTGAAGTACTTGTGACTTCCGGTGTTAGTGAAGCCCTTGATGTTGCAATCCGTGCTATTACAAATCCTGGTGATGAGATCATTGTACCCCAGCCTTCCTATGTTGCTTACGTGCCATCAGTGATGTTTGCGGGAGGAGTGCCTGTTCCGGTAATGACAGGTATTGAGAACAATTTCAAACTACTGCCTGAGGATCTTGAAGCGGTAATCACAGATAGGACCAAGGCTTTGATTCTTAATTATCCTAATAATCCTACAGGTGCTACCATGGGGCGAAAAGACCTTGAGGCCATAGCTGATGTAGTTGCGGAACATGACATCATGGTGATATCCGATGAGGTCTATGACTGCCTTACTTATAACGGTGGACACACCTGTTTTGCTTCTCTGGATGGAATGCGTGAAAGGACCATATTGTTGAATGGTTTTTCTAAGGCGTATGCAATGACTGGTTTTAGACTGGCGTTTGCTCTGGCTCCTCCTGAGATTATCTCTGCTATGATGCTTATCCACCAATACTGCATGCTATGTGCACCTATTATCGCTCAGGTCGGGGCCATAGAAGCCCTGCGCAATGGCAATTCCGAAATGGAAAAGATGGTGCGTGACTATGACAGGCGGCGGCACCTTATAGTCAGCGGATTGAACAAGATCGGTCTTGACTGTTTCGAACCCAAAGGTGCTTTTTACGCATTTCCAAGTGTCAAAAACACTGGCTTAAATTCCGAAGAGTTTGCAGAGCGTCTTCTCTTCGAGCAAAAAGTAGTTACGATTCCGGGCAATGTGTTTGGCGAAGCTGGTGACGGATTTTTACGCTGCTCCTACGCAACCTCTAAAGAGGATATCGAAGAGGCACTTGCAAGGATAGAAGCATTCGTGGATGGGCTGTAATCCTTTCTGTTGCTGTCTGTTATTGCCTGTATGCAGGCTCCTTCTTTTCTGAATTTTTATTAAGCAACTGATATCTTTTTTCTTTTTGATCGTCTTAGATGACAATCTCTCTAATTTAAATGATTTGTAACTTTTATAGAAATAATATATCATTAATATATCAACATATTATTATATGCATTAGTGTATATACTCAGTAGTGCTATTAACTCTAGTATTATTCTAGGGCTTGGTTGGAAAAAATATAATGTTGAATGTATTACTTTTCGAATGCAGTGAAAACGGCAGTGTTTTCAGGAAGAAGCTTGAAGGTATGGGGCACTCGGTGTCTGTATTATCCTCTGAAGAGAACATAGGAAGAGCCATTGCTACCCAAGAACCGGATATTATTTGCTGTTCCCTGAATGAATGCCACAATGAACTTTTTACCAGGCTTGTGGTTTTGCTTGAAGAAGAACAAACTCCTTTGATTTTTACAAGCTCATGTCTTGATGAAGCATTTTTCGATAAACTGGGTAAACTGAAACTGGCAGAATACCTGAAAAAGCCTTTTAGTGAAGCTGAGCTCTGTCATACAATTAATAAACTCTTTGAAATCAAAAAAATTCAAGCTGATCTGCAAAAAGAGAAATTCAGGTATTCCAGCACTATTAATAATCCTTTATATGGTTTTGCCAGGCATGAGATCGTGACAGATGACAATGGCAGACCAATAGACTACATTTTCCTTGAAGTGAACGATTCTTTTGAGTTCTTCACCGGGCTTGATAGAAAGAAAATAATCGGTAGAAGAGTTACAGAAGTGCTCCCGGGCATTGAGAAGGATACTAACCTTATTGATATTTATGGGAAGGTCTCCCTTGAAGGTGAAACTGCATGTTTTTCGAAACATATTCCCGAACTTGGCCGCTACTACGATATCCATGCGTATTCTCCTGAGAATGGACATTTTGTCACTTTCTTTACTGATGTTACCGAAATCAAAAGTGTGGAAAATGCTTTAAGGGAAAGTGAAGAAAGATTCCGCCTTTTGGCCGAGAATGCTAACGATGTCATATGGTTATTAAATGAAAAAAGAGAGTTTCTTTACCTCAGCCCTTCTGTTGAAAAACTAAGAGGCTATACTCCTGAAGAAGTGATCCATCTGCCTCTGGAAAAGAAACTAACTCCCGAGTCGCTTGAACTCATGAATAGCATACTTGAGACTTTTTTCAACAACTTTAAAAAAGGCATATTGCCAAATACTCCATGCATAATCGAAGTAGAGCAGCCTTGTAAGGATGGTTCAACAGTATGGACTGAACTGAATATAAACCCTGTTTTCGATGACAAGAAGAATTTCAAATTTTTCCTGGGGATTTCCCGCAATATTGCTGAACGTAAAAAGGCTGAAATTGAGCTGCAAAAACAAAAAAACATGTTACATTCAATTTTCAACCTTGCACCTACGCCAATGTTACTGGTCAACAAAATCGGTATCGTCGAAAATATAAACAGTGCATGTGCTGACGTTACGGGAAAAAATAAAGACGATATGATCGGTTTGAGGGCAGGAGAAGCATTTTCCTGTATTAATTCATTCAAGGGAAGTAGATGTGGTACCAATGAAGAATGCGGGAAGTGTATTTTCAAAAGTACTGCAATAGAAACTATAATGGCCGGTACAGGTATTTCCAAGAGGGAGGGGGAATTTACACGTATGCTGCCCGGAGGTTCAAAAGAGCTACGGCACGTTCTTGTTTCAACCTCTTACATTGATGCTAGTGAAGATTCCAAGGTGATATACAATATCCATGACACCACAGAAAACAAAAAGGCGGAGATCACACTAAAGGAAAGTGAGGAAAGGTTGCAAACTCTCTATGATAATATGCCCGGTGGAACCCTGATCATCGGGACCGATTATATCATCGAGGATGTGAATCATCGCACTTCTGAGATAACGGGATTCACTAGAGAAGAACTTGTGGGACAGCCGTGTGATATTCTGTGTCCCAAAGGCTCACTTTCAAAGGCGTGTCCTGTGTGGGTGGGAGGTCAGCATGGCTTCCAGAGCATGGATACGGCTATCAAATGTAAGGATGGTAGGAAAAATCCTATTTTGAAGAACGCCAAAAAGATCACTATTAATGGAAAAATGTACATACTGGAGAACTTCCAGGATATCTCTGCTCAAAAGAATGCGGAGGAAGCATTACTCAATGCAAAAATGACTGCTGAGATGGAAAGTAGGACAAAGAGTGAATTCCTTGCAAACATGAGCCATGAACTCAGGACTCCTCTTAACGCGATAATTGGCTATTCCGACATGCTATTGGAATGTATCTTCGGAGAGCTTAACGATAAACAGGATAGGTCCCTTTATCATATCTCAGCAAGTGGAAAGCATCTTCTGGAACTCATCAACGACATACTGGACCTTTCGAAGGTGGAATCCGGAAGGATGGAGTTGAATTACGAGAATTTCAAGGTAAGCGAGGTTCTTGGAAATGTTGGAAATATCGTATCTCCTGTCGCAAAAAAGAAAAACATATCTCTGGAAATTTCCCTTGAGAAAGAAAACATGTCAGTATGTGCTGATGAAGTACGTTTCAAGCAAATACTTTACAACCTTGTCAGTAACGCTATGAAATTCACCTCGGAAAACGGGCTGGTAAAGATCAGGGCATGTGAAAAGGATAATATGCTGCAAGTATCAGTTATCGATACGGGCATAGGTATATCTTCAGAGGATCAGAAAAAGCTGTTTAATCCTTTTAGTCAGATAAATTCAGATTTGTCCCGGCATCATAGCGGAACGGGTCTTGGTCTTTCTCTTGTGAAGCAGTTCGTCGAACTTCATGGAGGTAACATAACTGTAGAAAGTGAACTTGGCAAGGGAAGCAACTTCACTTTTATGATTCCGATTTTAAAGAATAATTAATGGCTATAACTTTCAGTCATTGTATTTTCTAATTATCAAAACAGTTGATATCCGTATATTGCAAGCTCTGCAAGAATCAGGGTGAGTGCAAAGTTTCCTATAAATAGTGGAGGGATCATTTTTTTCAGGGGAAATCCAAAGATTGCAAGTACGATTGCAAGTATGTCACTGGGAAGTGGTGTTAACGAATAAAGGAATATCAGCATTATAATTGTCTTATCACTAACCTTTTCTACAAACCTTAATAACTTGTCTATGTATTTTCCATATTTCTGACCCATACAGTTCTTTCCTTTTTTCCCGACAATGTAGAATACAGTATCTCCCAATGTGAGTCCCACGCTTGCAAAAAAAGCAAGGTATATTGTGTTAACTCCTCCCAGGGAGATCGTTACAAGCGCCGTATAAAAAGATGTTGAAGTGAATGCGGACACTCCACCGATGGTTGCCAGCAGGAATACGGCCAGGTAGGTATTGTTCAGGCCTAAAAACCCTACTATCTCTTCAGGTGGATAGTATAGGAGGAAAACAGACCACGCAACTATGAATAGTACTAGGAGTCCTGCAATCAGGATGTCTCTTCTTCGGGAAGAAGCCGTATCTTCTGCTAGGCTGCAGAAATTTATGTTCTTCCCCGAACTTCCCTGTTCATCAATGTCGTCTTCAGATAGCATTGCCTACTGTAATGATACATTGACACAATATAACTGCTGTCTTTCAGGCAAAAAACAAAAAAGAAAACAAAATATTCTTTACTCTACACAGGAATTAACACTTGGCTTTTCTTCAACAATCTCATCTTTATATTCGAGGGATACGTTAAGCTTTGGAGCCAAGTATTCCTCATTAAACATTCTTGCCATCAGTACAATGTATGACAGTAACAGTGGTCCTATAATAATACCCAGAAGCCCGAAAAGGTTCAGGCCAATGATTACTCCTATGAGAGATACCAGTGGATGTATTTTTCCTACTTTTTCCTGTATGGCGGGACGGATGAAATTATCTACTGAACTTAATACGAATCCTGCGATAAGTACTCCTGCTGCACCAATATAATCCTGCTGTAAAAACTGGAATATGGCCGCAGGTATCCAGATAAGAGGTGGACCTACAACTGGCAGGAATGAGAGGATAGCAGTGATGAAACCCCAGAGAATCGCGCCTTCAATATCCAGAATCGTAAATGTCAGTGCCAGCAATCCTCCCTGTACGATTGCAATAACGCCTGTGCTTATCAGTGTGGTCTTTACAAGAGATTTGAATTCGTTCAAAAGCTTCATGGTATTCTCTTCATTGAAGGGAATAGCTCTTTGCAGATCTCTTGCGAAACTTGAATTTTCTCCTATCAGCAGATAGAAGAGCAAAAAGTACATTATAACGAATTCAATAATTCTTTTGCCTACACTCTGAATAGCATTGAGAACAAGTACGCTGAAGTAGTTTGCAACATTTGCTACAAGTTCAAGCATTTTTTCCTGTAGATTCAGTTCGACTGGTAGAAGATCACGGTTTACATTGGTGATGTAAGTATTAATAGATTCCATGTAGGCCGTAATCGTATCAATGTTCATTATAATGTTCTGAGCTTCAAAGATAACAATCGTCAGGAGTACATAAAGTGGGATGAGGATTATTATTACTGTCGAACATATTACTGCTATTGCTGCTATACTGCCTCTGATCTTCAGGTGGGATGTAAGTGCCCTATACATTGGCCTGAATAACACGTAGAGTATGAAAGCTCCGAAAAAAGCATTGATGTAAGGATATAGTGCGTAAGCAAGCACAGCTGTCAGCACGGCAATGATAAGAAGTGCCTGTGACATTTTATTGAAGCTTTCCATCATCTCTCTTATAATTAATCATGCTATATAAATAATTATCACCGGGTAATGAAAATATATCAGTGATAGAATTTAAGATTGAATTTTGGAGGAGTCTTATAGTTTATATTTTTTTGAACTTGCATATCCGGTCAGTTTTTGACCACAGAACGGACAGAAAGCGGATGTGTTCGGAAAATTGAATCTGTTGCCGCAGTGAGGACAAAAGGAAAACGTGTTGTCATCTTTTTCATTTAACGATGAGTTATTATTTCCTGTGACGATTCTTTTTCTTGATTGATCCCTACGCCAGGAGTATACTTTTTTTATCCTTTGCTTTTGCAGGTTCAGTAACTTCCTTTTCTGTGGAATCTCTATAGTTTAAACTATTAGGGATTAGGAAGCAATGAGTCTGTTTCAAACCCACAGTTTTTTAAGTAAGAACAACTTTGTTTACTCTGAATAGTTCACTGATATTGATTGAAGTTAAATCCCAAATTTAAAACGAAGGTTTCTGTTACTATGACATTAATGAAGCACATCAATAGTTTCCAACGTCTCATTGTTTGGGTTGTTATACTGATGATGGTATTGGTGATCCTGAGCGCTACCGTTGAGATCGGTTGGATTATTCTGTACGATTTAGTAACACCTCCTGTATTCTTGCTTGATGTTGATCGAATACTTGATATCTTTGGCCTTTTCTTCATTGTGATAATCGGAATAGAGTTACTTGAAACGATTAAGATGGTACTGGAGGAATCAATAATGAATGTTGATGTCATCATACTGGTTGGTCTTACTGCAGTAGTTAGAAAAATACTAATAATTGACATAAAGGAGACTGATCCAATGTTCCTTGTAGGAATGGGTGTTCTCATTGTAACTCTTGCAGCAACCTACTATCTTGTGATAGTTTCAGGAAAAGAGTTCAAGTGTTCTATTGATTGAACGGATAAATAATTGCGTTTTTGCCTGCTTTCAACAATGATGCCTTTTTCGGCATCCTTTTCGTTCAAGCGTCGCTCTTCAAATGGTATTTTGAGACATTATGAATGAAATAGACATATTTAATTGATTATATCATTTAATATATTGTAGTGCGTATGTTTGGATATTTTTTGCCATAAATTTTGTCTGATTCTTGAATGCAAATATGGCAGCATAGCTGGATATGTTATTTATTTTGATAAAATCTTATGCTAAAAGTTTTCTTTTGGATCCATGTGTATTACCAGTAAGAAAAAGTATGAAATATGCTTTCTATTGGTATTATGATGCCTGCTGCATTTGTATGCTTCGCCGGAGTATGCTTCCTTTCTCTTCACACCCTTCATATCTTTTATGTCCCGTATTATGCTATGTTCTTCCGGACAACCTTTTCCATTCCTCTATCCTAGAAAGAAGTTCCAACGGTTTTTCCGTTCTTACTTCTACTTCTCCTTCGTAAACATAACCGGAATTCCCGTCAATGCTGATTATATCTCCCTCGATGAATTCTTTTTTGCCTATGCAGCATTTTTCGGAATTAGAATTTATGTGCAGGTCAGTGCAGTTAACAATGCATACTTTTCCCATCTGGCGTGCAACAACAGCAGCATGTGAAGTTCTTGCTCCCCTGGCTGTCAGGTATCCGTTGGATGCCTTTATCCCCTTTATATCTTCAGGGGAGGGCATATCTCTTACAAATATCAGCATACCTTCGTCTGAGAGATTTTCTGCCTTATCATTTGAAAGGACAATCATTCCGCTTGTAATTCCCGTCGATGCAGAATCGCCCTTTCCGATTGCCATATCCTTTGAGATTATTTCCTGCGTTATTATGGCATCCAGGTCAATTCCATCCAACTGATCCAGTGCACTCTCCGGATCGAGTAATCTTTCTTCATACATATCCACAGCTATCCTGAGAGCGGCAAAAGGTGCTCTTTTACCATTTCTGCTCTGCAGGATGTATAGCTTTCCTTCCTGAACTGTGAATTCTATATCCTGCATGTTCCGGTAGTGTCCTTCAAGAAGCTTCCCGAATTTAACAAGATCTGCGTATACGTCGGGCAGCACTTCTATCATATTAATTTTTGTTGTACTTCCCTGATAACCTGAAACAACATCTTCTCCCTGCACTCCGAATTTGAAATCTGTCAAGAACTTATTCTCCCCCGACCAGGGATTACGCGTAAAAGCGATTCCTGATCCGGAATGCATTCCTCTGTTACCGAAGACCATTGCCTGGATTGTTACTGCTGTTCCTCTGGCTTTTACATTAGTTTCTATCTTACGATATTCCTGAGCCTTTGGTCCCATCCAAGATTCCAGAACTGCAGCAACTGCAAGTTCAAGTTGTTCATAACTATCTTCCGGGAATTTTCTTCCGCTGAGATTATGGAAAATGTGCTCGTAGTCCCTGGACAGATATTTCATTGAAACAAAGTCAAGTTCGCTTTCTTCAGACAGACCTTCTTTTTCCATAATTTCTCCAAGCGGATCAGAATAATGTTCGGGGTTGTGTGAAAAAACTGTCTTTCCAAAACTTTCAAGCAACCTGCGGTATGAATCCCATGCAAAGCGCGGATTTCCTGTCTGGGCTATCAGGCCCTTGACAGTATCGTTATTTAGTCCTACATTGAGGACGGTTTCCATAGCACCGGGCATTGAGATTGCTGAGCCGGATCTTACGGATACAAGCAGTGGTTTCCGCTCATTTCCGAAAGAAAGACCCGTAGTTTTTTCAAGGAACGATATACCATTCCTTAGTAACTGCGGAACATCCGGGCTCAACTGCCGTGAATTCCTGAAATAATCCTCACATACCGAAACGTTCAGCACAAATCCCGGAGGTATCGGTATTCCCAACGAAGACATCTCGGCAAGTATCGATGCTTTTTTGCCGAAACTTTCCACAGGTGCCTCTGTACGGTATTCATGGCCGAACCTGACCATACGTCCTGTATTGTCCTGCATTATCTCATTCCCCACAGATTGAGACTTTCGAAAATATTATCTCTTATTGTAAAAGCTGCTTTCATCAGTGAATTTGTGGACTCTTCAATGTTAGTGGCTATTTCCATAGCAACATATGCTTCCCTGAAGTCGGTACTTTCTTTCAGTATAGTGGTCCTTGCCATGCGCAGAGCATCGTCGCATTCTTCTTCTATATCGAAGATCAGGTTCACGGATTTCAGGAAATTCTGCATCTCTTCCTGGTTAAAACTGCGCGTAACGTACTGTGAGGCATAGAGAGCTTTCAGGAACGCCTGACATCCTTTTAAGACTATCTCGGCCATAGTGTACAGGGAAGCACGGATATTTTTTGATTTTAAAGCGCTGGTTGCAAAAGTAGTCATAAAAGCTGCTTCTTCGAGGTAATCGACCACATCATCGGCGACTATTATAAGACCTGTGAAGAACTCTGCCACCTCTATCCTGCGAGACAGTGATCTGACCCTGCTAACCAGTTCGTCAGCATCCTTTTCCCATTTCTTTGCTCTTATGGCGTTTCTTTTGATAAGGTCGGCATCTGCCCCATACTCGATATACAAAAGGGATTCATGGACTGTGGTGGCCATTTCAACCATAAGGGATGCGTGCTCGGAACAGAGATCCATAAGGTCCTCGTGTGCAGAATGGAAATACCTGAGAAGTTCCGCTTTGATTTCGTCCTGTATAAACAGATGGGTTTGTTTTTCAAGTAGGCCGGTTGCGGACTTCTCCAGAACCCATCTGAAGAATTCCATAGTTTTTTCTCTTCCTATGACCTGGTGCAAAGGTTCACCATATCGCATAGGTATTTTTGATGCAATTTCCAGAGATTCGAAAACGAGTTGCGCTCCACCCAGGACCAGGAAACCCCTGTGTCCTCTTTCATTGTCGGCAGCCCATTTGAGTACACGGATACAATCCCTGTTACGCATAAAATTGCGCAGTTGTTTACGTGCTTTATTCCAGTCTATAAGAAAAACTATGCGTGATCCGAGATGTTCCAGTAATCCTTCGAGTTTGTTCGTGTCCGTGGCAGAGTATTTTCCCACGCAAAGATGGAATATCTTATCTTCGAATTTCTCTTCCCCACTTTTTGAGAGCGTATCTTCCCATTTGACTCCGTAGTTTTCGAAGAGGCTCTGGAAGAACAACAATCTGGGCATGTGAACATCAGTATAGGTTATAGAGACATTCATTCCCTGGACCTCGATTACCATCACATGTGCATCCGTTTCCCCAATATCGTTCTGTATCAGCAATTTACTGCTGCTTCGGGTAGCCGTTGTCCCGAGACCGGGGTGGCCGAACTTCAGGGGTGCTGTCCGGTTAAGTCCTTTCATAAAGGCTTTCACGAGTTTTTTGTCGGTTTTGTTCAGCATGTACGTACTTGCACCATCTATAATCTCTCCGGCTATCTCTTGTTGTAACCTGTTCAGAGCTTTGTGGATGTCCATCACAAGTATATGGATGCTGTCGCTATGTTCCCGGTCTCCTGATGTTATTCCGGATATTTCTTTGCCACCAATAGATTCGGTTTCCGCTTCAGGAACGTATGTGGATAATTTTTTGAATCTCCTATTGAACTCTTTTTCTTCACTTTTGCCTGCAATAGTAAAGGGAAGGATCATTTCTGTTACATAATCGTAGATAGAGTTGACAATCCTGTCCGACTGGGGGATTACGAATCTCCCGTCATCAAGCTTAATGGATGACGAGATCACATTGTCCAACGATGCATCCTTTTCACCGGCGGTAATTCTTTCAACCATCAGGTCAGAAAATTCCGAAGCGGGATTTTCAGCCTTTGCTTTTGCTGTTTGCAGTAAGGTAAAGTAATATTTTATCCTGTCATTTGCTATGAGTGCCGCATTTACAAGTCCTGGCAGGAGCAATTCATCCTCGCCAAGTTCTTCTATGATGGACCTTTTTTCCACCAATTATATCCCCTCATTTCTCATTGTGATCCGGGTGGAAGTCCCATTGGATAAGCTATTGTAATCAAATGCCGAAATGACTGGATGGTGGTATCCGTGAATATGATTCCATCTCACGATGTGAAAACAAAAATTTATCCTATACATTTCAACAACACCCTCACGGATCATGTGAATACTCAATCCTGAAGGACTATCGATCTCCCCTCTTCTACTCTGATATTGAAATATATAGGTCTGTCGTCGTCAGTCAATTTGTTAGTGAAGCATGGGACATAACTATCTTTTGGAAAAATAATTACTTTTACTTTTCACGTAGCTTACAATTAACAAAGTTCCTTGTAGATGCTGTTTTTCAGAATTTCTGAAACAACTGCAATCACTTAAATAGCCTGATTCATATAAACTAATACAGGAGTGATTACGTGTACTGCCAGAATTGCGATACATCCAATCCCGATGATGTTACGCATTGCAGCAATTGCGGAGCTTATGTGGAGAATACTCCTGAGTATGCAGGTTTCTGGAAGAGGTTTTTTGCTGCTATTGTTGACAATATAATTGTTATTGTGGTCGGAGGTATTGCTGCTGTTTTTCTGGGTGCGGTTTTCGGAGGCATTACCGGCAGTGTTGTCGGCATCTTTGCAAGTGAAGGCTTTATACCAACATTCTTTTCAACTCTGCTTTTTTTCATCATAGCATTCTATTTGCTCATTCGCTGGCTCTATTTTGCTATAATGGAAAGTTCGTCTTATCAGGCAACATTCGGCAAACAGCTTTTGAGTATAAAAGTTACTGATATGGAATTAAACCGCATATCTTTCTGGAGAGCGACACTCAGGTATTTTGCAAAGATACTCTCGGAGCTGATCTTCTTTATCGGTTATCTGATGATCGGTTTCACCGAAAAGAAACAGGGATTGCACGACATCATAGCAAACTGCCTTGTCGTCAATGATCGAAAATAATTTGCAAGCTCAGGATGTGGGACACAAAGGCAGTTTTATCTCATGAGCTCATTATCGAAATTCTCGATAAGGGCATTCATTTTATGGTACCATTCGTCAACGGTCCTTTTTATCATTAGTTTTACTTTCTGGGGCTCGATGGCGACATACTCGTAGTAGTAACCTCCGATATCAATGGATTTTGTTTCCCTGTATACCAGTCCTGCTGAGATCAGATTCTGCAGGGAGCGATAAGCTGTGCTTCTTTCTCTTTCAAGTAAGTCTCCCAACTGCTCTGCTGTCATAGGTCCGTTTTCAAGAAGTTTTTTGTAGGTACTTATGTCAAGTTCTTTCAGGCCAAGAACACATTTGGCCATATCTTCGCATTTGCAGTCGGCTCTTAACATTTCAGGAATTGAACTTGCCATTCTCCATCCTCTCTGAAAAATCGGTTATTTATACGAAAAGCTAATGGACTGCGCCATTGTATGTTTCGTGCAAAACCGTATATTGTTTGCGTCAATTATATATATAGTTTGCCGGAATACTCCTCTTCTTGACTCCCATAATACCTGAGAATGAACGTTCCGATAAGCCTTTGGATACTGCTGACCTGATCTATCACCCTGACATGATACGTGCCAATGAATGGGTGCTCAATGAATACGAAGCTCCTCATAGGGATGTGTGTATCTTTGTTCCCTGTTCCAAGAAGAAACCGTATCATGAAAGCCCTTCGCATAAGATATTCGACAGGTTGATTTTTAGTATCCTGAAACCCGAAGATGTACACATAGTTGTTTTCGGGACATGTGGGGTAACTCCCAGGGAGTTAGACACGGAATATCCTTTCATGGATTATCAGTTCATAATGGGAAAATGTAGTGTGGCAACGGTAAAACGTGATTTTATTAAGATGGAAAGTGAGCGTCTGGCAACTTATCTCGAAAAGACCCGGGACAATTATAAGCATCGAATAGCCTATTGCATCGGGGATTTCAGGAAAGCAATGGAAAAAGCGCTTGAAATGACTGATGTTGAGGTAGTGCTTGTTCCAAAGGAAGAAACCATACAGGAAAATCTGCAGCTTGACAAGAAATTCGTATATGGCAGTCTTAATCAAAAAAAATACCTGAAGGATTTTTCCGATGCCATTTCTTCAGTGAAAGGTGGGTCTGTGCCAGAAATAGATGTCACCGATGAAAATAACACCGAAGATGATGACTGGTTCAGGTTCTAACCAAAGATTTCCTTATCCCTGGTTTAGTTCCTGACAAAAAATGATGGGTGGCACATTAATGCCACTTTTTTATTCAAGGTATGGGGATTGTGCCAGAACGGACATGCCATTATCCGATATATTAAGGACACGTACTTCATTGATTGTGCCGGAACCTCTCATCTTCATAACATAAATAGATCTCTGAAGATTGTTTCCTGCAACTATGCGTCCAAGTTTTATAACAGAATCCGCTCCGTATTCAACCATTTCGTCAAGGCCATACATTGCTCCTACGGTGATGACTGATGTAACCTCATGTTTACGGAATACGCTGAAAACATCGTCAATAAGTGTCCTGAGCTTGTAGTTGGATTCAATGGCCAGAAAGAGTGCCTCGATAGAATCTATGAAAATACGTGTTGGTTTTGCTTCCTCAATCTTGCTTTCTACAAGCTTCTTAAAACTCTTGATAAGTTCTGATGGTGCTATTTCAACACTTTTCTGAAGGCGGAGGCTGGGGTCAGTAATGTCGACAAAAGTGAGCTTTCCTTCCTTGACATACTCTTCAAGGTCCCAGTCAAAAGATGTCTTCATTTCCCTTACAATTGATTTTGATTCTTCGGAAGTGATGATACACATGACATTCTCGCCGTTCTTTACTCCTTCAACGAGAAATTGTGTTCCGAAAATTGTCTTACCTGTACCGGAGTCTCCGGAAACTACATTCGCAGTGCCTGCAAAGAATCCCCCGCGAAGCATTTCATCCAGTCCAGGTATCCCTGTCCCTATTCTCTCTGATAAATCTGCATCTGACACTATACCACCTACGAAAATCTCAGTAGATATTGGCTTAATTCCCAAATTTAATAACTGTATTCTTTGAATAAAAGGCTACGCGTAAATGCCACAAAGCTTATGGTAACCTTTTGGTCTGTCCCTCAATTTCTTGAGCATAGTTTATTATGTTATCCTAATATAAAAACGCACGTATTTATTTAGTAATCATGGTAAAAATACTTTCTGACAAATGAAAACAGTAACCTTTGCAAAGGCGTGAACTATTTGTATTATTGTACATAACATCTCGTACTGATAAGGGAATGTGTTGCAAGCTATAATATTTGCTATTATACTCGATTTGTTTTTGGAGATCAATATGACATTAACAGATGATTTGAACAGGGATGAAAAAGAGCTGCTTGACAAGGTGATCAAAGGGGATATTTCGTTCCACCGCCTGGACTCGCTGACAGATAAGGAAACAGCTGTAAGGATAAGGCGGCATGCTGTGGAAGCATCTTCAGGTACATCTTTTGAAAATATACAGGATCATTCCTTGAATGTGGATGAAGTAACAAAACGCAATATTGAGAACATGATAGGCGCTGTCCAGATACCACTTGGTGTTGCAGGTCCTCTTAATGTGAAAGGTGAATTTGCAAAAGGACTTTACTATCTGCCGCTTGCCACTACCGAAGGTGCATTGGTTGCCAGTGTGAATCGTGGCTGCTCGGTAATCACTAATTCGGAAGGGACAGACGTACGCATTTTCCAGGACCAGATGACAAGGGCTCCGGTCTTCAAGCTGGATAATGTGGTTAAGGCAAAGGAGTTTGCAGAATGGGTAAAAAGACCTGATATATTTGCCCAGATGAAAGAAAAGGCCTCTGAAACCACAAGGTTTGGAATACTTCTTGATGTCGAACCTTATGTTACCGGAAACACTGTTTATCTGCGTTTTTCATATGATACCAAGGATGCAATGGGCATGAACATGGTGACTATTGCAACCGATACGTTGACAACACTGATCGAGGATGAGTTTGGTGCCATACCTGTATCCCTTTCGGGTAATATGTGCATTGATAAGAAGCCGGCTGCAATTAATACTATCCTAGGAAGGGGAAAGACTGTTGTTGCGGATGTCACAATACCCGGAGAGATTGTCAGCAAGCGTCTCAAGTGCAATCCTGAGACAATGGTGGAGGTCAATTACAGGAAAAATCTCCTTGGCTCTGCACGCTCCGGTGCCCTGGGATACAATGCCCACGCTGCGAACATAATCGCGGCAATGTTCATCGCCTGTGGCCAGGATGCGGCTCATGTGGTTGAAGGCAGTACAGCTATTACAACAATGGAACTCACAAAGTATGGGGATCTTTATTGCTCGGTAACCCTCCCGGCCCTACCTGTAGGTACTGTGGGAGGTGGTACAGCTCTTGGTCCGCAGACTGACTGCCTGAATCTTCTGGGCGTGAAAGGCTCGGGTACTCCTCCGGGCACTAACTCCAGGAAGTTTGCAGAAATAGTAGCCTCAGCAGTGCTGGCCGGTGAGATATCACTCGTAGGTGCACAGGCAGCCGGACATCTTGCCAGGGCGCATGCAGAACTTGGCCGATAAAAAGAGGATTCTGAGGCAGGAGCCAACTCAAAATTCAAATTTATAGTTGGTTTCAAAGCCTCAAAAATTAAAATTTGGATTATAACTTGCTTCTGGCCTGTTCAAGGACTTCAGAGCATTCATCCATTTTCTTTTCTGCAAGCAGTATATCTTCGGCCAATTCGTCATAGCCTGCTTCCTTTACTTTAGCTGCCCACTCTTTGAAGCTTTTGCTGTGGCTGTGATTATGCTCTATCCAGTGTCCAAGCAGATGTGTCAGTTTTCCTTTGTCTATGTCTGTTGTCATTTGTTCACCTGACTCCATTAGTTCTTTTACTGAAATACTGGCTGAAACTCTAAATATCTGCCGGGTTGGTTATTTCTCCGGTTATTGCAGATGCAGCAGCAGTTGCCGGTGAAGCAAGGTAAATATGGCCTCCTGTGCCCATTCTGCCCTTGAAGTTCCGGTTAGCTGTTGATATGCATACTTCACCTTTCCCGATGACTCCCATATGTCCTCCAAGACACGGACCGCATCCCGGGGAACCAATGGTTGCACCTGCTTCAAGTAATGTTTCAATGATTCCTTTTCTTACAGCTTCAAGCAATACTTCCCTTGAGGCGGGTACTACTATTGTCCTTACAGCTACTTTCTCTCCCCTGAGGATGTCAGCGGCTGCTTCAAGGTCTTCAAGCCTGCCATTGGTACATGTCCCTATGAATGCCTGATCGATCCTGGTAGTAGGTATGTCGGATATGTTTCGAACATTATCGACGTTGTGAGGGCAGGACACCTGTGGTTCCAGCTCACCTGCATCAAAGTGGTACTGTTCTGCATAGGATGCATCTTCATCTGCATACACTGGCTCATATTCTTCAACTGAACGGCCTTTCAGATAATCGAAAGTCTTCTTGTCAGGTGGCACGATACCTGCCTTTGCTCCCATCTCGATTGCCATATTGCATAGCGTCATCCTGCCGGACATGGAAAGGTCTTCGATGGTATTTCCGTAAAATTCGGCAGCTTTGTAGGTGGCACCAGCGACTCCAAGGGTTCCGATGATTTTTAGTGTCAGGTCTTTGGAATACACATGTTTGTTCAATTTTCCTTCTGCAATTATCTTTATGCTTTCAGGAACCCTGAACCAGAGTTTTCCGCTTGCGAAGATCTCTGACATGTCGGTGGCTCCGACTCCCGTGCCAAATGCGCCAAAGGCTCCGTAGGTGCATGTATGCGAATCTGCTCCAACGACGAGTTTTCCGGGCAAGGTAAACCCTTTTTCAGGTAACAACTGGTGGCATATGCCTTCTCCGACATCGTAGAAATTCTTGATACCCTGTTCTTTTATCCATCCGCGAATATCGTTCTGAAGGGCTGCGGTTGTGTCTGTATTGGCGGGAGTGAGGTGGTCAAAAGGAATTACAATCCTGTCTGGATTCCAGACTTTTTCTATATCCATTTCCCGGAAAGATCTAACGGCAAGTATACTGGTCCCGTCGTGGGCCATAGCGTAGTCTACATTTGCTATCACGAACTCATTTGCTTTAACTTCTTCAGTTCCTGCCGCACGGCTAAAGATTTTTTCACTAATAGTGCTCAAAAAAATATCTCCGTTTCTTACATTGCAAGTATGGAAGACTAAATAGGCAGTTATAAAATCTTCGATTAAAACAGTTGTTGATGAGTAAAAAAATAGAAAAGTTTAGGTACGTGTTACAAATTGGTGATATTGGTGTTAAGTTCAAGCAAGTCTTTTTAGCTTCTCTATGTTCTCAAGCACTGATCTGCTTTCCAATATTACCCTTTGTTCGATACTGCGTACGATCTCTTCAAGGGGGGTTATCAACCTGTATAATTTGACAGGCCTGCCTTTTCCCTCTGTTTTCTTTTCTTCACGTATTTCTACCCAGTCATTTTCCTTGAGATATCTCATGGCAATACTGACTTCAGGCTGCCTTAGGTTCGAAATGTACTCGATGTCCCGGGATGTTATCTCATCCCCACATGACAGGGATGCAAGTGTCAATGCAACAGGTCTGTTCATATCCAGTTTCCTGAGCAGTTCAACAATCTCATACTCCTTTTCACTCATATTGCGGGGTCTTTTCTCTCTCATGTAATATCACCAATGATTTGAAAGTAAATTTTAATATGAATTGATAATCAAGATTTGTTCTTGAATTAACATTGTGTAGCATTTGTTGCTAACTTGTGGAGGATGCTGGTGTGTTCTAGACACCGCAACCAATCAACTATTATAAGTACTGATAATATATTAATCCATATTATAATAAAACAGTGAGTCCGCAACATCTATTTTTTACAATATATTTCTGAATATATAGGGTCATGTGATGCATCTTTAGTCCTGATATGTTTTTCTCCGGAAAATAACAATTCAGCAAAGATAATGTTTAACTTTTGAACTCATATCTCTCCACGCTGAAAGATATTGGATTTATACATTGTTACTATGGCAATAAATAAGACCGAACGAAAACAAATGCCTTCTAAGAATGCAGAAGGAGATTGACAATGAAAGAATTACCCGAATGGTATTATGATGAATTAGCGCAGTGTGGAACTGATTATACAAAAGAAGAGGAAATCCTGAGGTATGATCAAAAAATGATGAAGATACGGGATATAGGTAATGAAGCAAATACCATGCGCAGGTTGATTGATCTTCAGCCGGGGGACAGGATCCTTGAAATCGGATGTGGTACGGGTGAATTCTCAATTGAGCTTTCAAAACATTGCAGGCATGTCCTTGCTCTTGATGTTTCTCCGGGAATGCTTGGGTTCGCACAGGAAAAAGCCAGATCCGTAAACAGGGATAACGTAAGCTTTGTGAAAGGAGGTTTCCTGACGTTTGAACATGAAGGTTCGCCCTTCGATGCAGTCGTGAGCCAGCTTGTGCTACATCACCTGCCTGATTTCTGGAAACTTGTTGCATTAAAGCGCATCCGATCTATGTTGAAAGAAAATGGAAAATTTTTCCTCAGGGACGTTGTCTACACTTCAGAAGTTGATGACTATGATTCTTTTTTCTCCGAAGTCCTGGAAAACATTCCTGAAAATGCAAAAGATGACATTGGTGAGGAAATAGTTGTTCATATCAGGGAAGAATTCTCGACTTTTGACTGGATAATGGAAGGATTAATCGAAAAAGCAGGTTTTAGTATAGAAGAGGCTCATTACCAGAATGGGTTTATGGCAACTTACCTATGCACAAAATAAATACTTCCCTGACACTTGGTTAGTTGTTTTATTGAAGTCAGTTCTTGACAGAGCTGATTTTCATAAGCTTTCCTTGATAAAATTTGAAGTAGGATTAAAAAGAAGTCATGAAAATGATTGTCAGAAAAGTCATGTATGCTTATGGGCCCGCTGAGATTCGAACTCAGGACCTCACGGTTATCAGCCGTGCGCTCCACCTAGCTAAGCTACGGGCCCAATGCGATTATGATGTTCGTTGATGATGTTCTTCATCACGCGACACTCCAAATACGCATACAGATACTTTAATATTTCGCTCACTCTCATCTTCTGCTTAAATGTTTTTTACAATGTCTGTGCAAGAATGCTTTTTTGTAGCGACAGCTTTATTTGAGATAATGTTTCTATGTGCTAAAATACTGGGCTGGTAGATCAGGGGAAGATCGCTACCTTGGCATGGTAGAGGCCTCGGGTTCAATTCCCGACCAGTCCACCAATATTTTCCCTATCGTTTATTTTTCTGAATGATATCTTTCTTGATAGAATGATAGTTCTCATCGACTATTTTCGTGCAACCTGTGAACAGCTTTTTTTCAAGATCGAAGAGGGTAGCAAATTCGTCCACAATTTCGTGGAATTCTTTTTCATAATATAAGCCGGTGTCCACTTTTCCGACGTTTTTGTAGCCAGAGTAATCAAAGACCATTTTCATCATTTCAGTATTATCAGGGTCTGGAGCCAGTTTTGCAAGAACAAGCATTTCTCTCCAGTTAGCTGCCTGCATCGGAGTAAGGAAGTATGTCCCTTCACCTTTATTTTCACCTTTCATGGCTTCAACATAAGCCTCCCTGTTCCCAAAGGCAGCACAGATACAATCATCTACAATATTGCCATGAATGTCCCTGAGTATCCTTACTGGGACTCCCAGGTAACTGAAATCTTTTTCCAGTGAGCCGAGCACGTTGCCACACAGTCCATAAAAGACCAGAATACCATCAAACAGTTCACCGTTTTCTTCAATGGTGCGGTAGACCTTCTCTTTCAGTAGTTGAGGATCAGCGTCCAGTGCAAACTCAAGAATATTGACAATCACTGCGTACTCATTTTCAAAACTTGCTTTTGAAGGCAGATCCTGAAGTGAGGTTTTTTGATATTCTATGGCTGTCTCTTTGAGTTTCTTCTCAAGTCCTTCAATGTTTTCATTTTCGATTAGAATTAAGCTGGTGTTCGCATCTTCCTCTTCGAATATGTGAACCAGCTCATCTTCAAAAATGCGACAGGATACAAGGTATAAAAGTGGCATTTTGCAAGTTCCTCCTTTATCTTTTAAAGCTTGCACTTTTTATCCATAAATGTGTTACGTTTTACAAGTGAAAAGCAGTCCGAACGAAGCAGTAGTATTTTTTATGGCTTTTTTTATGTAACCTGTTAACATTTTCATAGCTATTTGTATATATTTAATTATATATTATTTATTATTTTTTATTTTTAGTAGAAAATATTAAATATGCGTATTACTCTCTAATTTAATTCAAAGGTTGATGCTTATGCTACAAAATATTTCGGTCCAGATAAAAAAATTACTTGCAATTTTCATGATTATTATCTTGCTTGCACCAAATGCATATTGTTTTGAAAATACAGAAACAGAACAAGATGTGAATGCTGAGAATACACAATTGGATTCTGGCTCAAATGAAAATAATGATGTAGACTTTGTGGATAAAGAAGAGGAAACTGAAAAAGATCCAAAGTCTGAAAATATAATAAATATTGCTGACAGTGAATTGGAAACATCCCAAATTGAAATCATGTCTTCAGTTTCTGAACCTATTGAAGATCCAGAAAAAATAGTTGAAGGTGCTACAAATCTTCTAAATCCAAAAATTGAAAACAATAATGATGGTTTTGATACCAGCTTATTCACCGGCTCATTTGTTTATACCTATCCTATTGAAACTGTAAGAGGAAAGGCAGGACTGGAACCAGAGGTTTCCCTTACTTATTCCAGTAGTATCGGTTCAAAAGGTACCTATGGTTCGCTAGGTATGGGTTGGTCGCTAAACGCTAACTGCATATATAGAGATACCAACTATACTACTGAAAACACCATTGACGATAAATTTTACCTTATTTTAGATGGCTCAACCTATGAACTAGTTTATGTAGCGGATGATGATTCTTACCACACCGAAACTGAAAGTTTCCTGCATATTACCAAAGGTATTACAAACACCAACTCATTTGGTGACTATTGGATAGTTAAGGCATCAGATGGAACAGAGTATCGTTTTGGCTATAATGATGTTTCAGAACAAAGAAATTCTGTTGCAAGCCGAAACTATGTGAGTAAATGGTGGCTGGACCTTGTTGAGGATGTAAATGGAAATCAGCTTCAGTACAATTACATAGAAAATCCAAGAACCGGGGAACTTGGTAGTATTTATCTTGATAACATTACTTATAACGATGGTCTTTCAATTATTGATTTTGAATTTATTGATAAACCAAACGCTTTTACTCTGTATGAATACGGTAGCAAAATTATTGAAAAAAGCTTGATTTCTAGTATCAAAATCAAGAATAATGGAACTCTTTTATGGAATTATGAGTTTGAGTACCAAAATGAAAATTCCAAATCTTTTTTAGCGAAAATTACAAAATTCGGGGTCAACAATGAATCTTTTCCATCTACCGAGTTTGATTACAGTGCAACAGGTGGTTGGGGAAGTACCAGTACCTGGAATCCGCCTGCATTAGTATCCTATTCAGGATCAGATAAAGGGATCAGAGCTGCGGATGTCAATGGAGACGGATTAGTTGACATGCTTAGGGGATATGAAGATGGAAGTGGTCGTGAGTACTTTAACACATGGCTAAACACAGGAAATGGGTGGCAAAGTACCAGTACTTGGAATCCTCCAGTAATAATATCAGACAATGGAATTGATGAAGGAGTTAGGCTTGCTGATCTCAATGGAGACGGATTAGTTGACATGCTTAGGGGATATGAAGATGGAAATGGTCGTGAGTACTTTAACACATGGCTAAACACAGGAAGTGGGTGGCAAAGTACCAGTACTTGGAATCCTCCAGTAATAATATCAGACAATGGAATTGATGAAGGAGTTAGGTTTGCTGATCTCAATGGCGATGGATTAGTTGACATGCTTAGGGGATATGAAAACTCGGATAATACGTACTTCAATACATGGCTAAACACAGGAAGTGGGTGGCAAAGTACCAGTACTTGGAATCCTCCAGTGACAATATCATATAGGGGGATGGATAAAGGAGTTAGGTTTGCTGATGTCAATGGAGATGGATTAGTTGACATGCTGTGGGGGTATGAAAATACAGATAATGATTACTTTAACACGTGGTTAAACACAGGAAATGGTTGGCAAAGTACCAATACATGGAATCCTCAAGTAATCTCATATCGTGGAAGGGATACAGGGATTAGGTTTGCAGACGTTAACGGAGACGGGTTAGTTGACATGCTTAGAGGATATGAAGATACAGATGGTGATCAAGACAGGACCACATGGTTAAATACGGGAAATGGATGGCAAGGAAGCAGTGTGTTTAACCCACCTACTGTGTTTTCAAGATCAGGTACTGGCAGGGGTGTAATCATTGCAGATTTTAATGGAGATGGTTTAGACGATTTTATTCAAAAATATGAAGACGCAAACCGTGACCTTTCTGGTACATGGATTAACACTAACAGGGATGCAAATCCCTCATCTGTAAACTACAAAACTCCATATTTATTGAGTGAAATCCACCACTCAACCGGTGCAAGCACAGTTGTAAATTATGTGCCTTCAACAAAATTTGATAATACTGGTGACGATAGTATTGCAGATTTGCCTTTGAGCATGTGGGTTACAAGCCAGTTGATCAGAAATAACGGTATTTCAGATACTGGGAATGTAGTTTCCACAACAGACTACACTTACAAAAACGGAATGCAGTATTTCAATCCCCCTGAAGAAATCGAATTCAGAGGATTTGGTGAGGTTACTGTTGAAAATGATTATTCCATTAGTAAACACTTTTTCCATCAAGATGATGTATTGAAGGGCATTGAGAGTCAAACTGAAGTATGGGACAAGAACGGAAATATTTACAGCTTGTCGGAAATGAATTATACTGGTCAACAGACATATCCTGATGTCAACCTTATTTTATTGAACTCGGAATCCATAACGCAGTTTGACGGGCTTGCACAAAGTCCAGACAGTTCAGCAGGCTGGTCTTCTTTAGTTGAGTATGGGGAATATGATGATTACGGAAATCCTCTTTCCGTAACAGATCATGGTGATACTGATATTATTGGTGATGAAAAATATCTCAACTACGAATATGCTAATAAAGAGGATTCATGGATCATAGGTAAGAAAACTCATGAATGGTTGGAAGATTCAAATCATGTGAACATAAGTGAAGCATGGTATTATTATGACGGTTCGAGCGATTACAGTAACATAAACAAGGGTCAGCTCACAAAAATAGTTTCATGGAATAATATGGGAAATAACCCGACCATTTTGTATGATTATGATAATTACGGCAATATCGTTCAGGTCACTGATGCCAAAGGCTCTTCAGAAAACATAGTGTATGACGGAAATTACATATATCCCGTTTCTCTTGAAAATAGCATTGGACAAAAAAAGTTTTATGAATATAATGATGCTGGCAGGATTACTAAAACTACAGACAGCAACGGTGTCTCGACAGAATACAGCTATGATGACCTGCACAGGATAACGAAAGTTATAAAACCTTACAATAATGTTAGTTCCCCATCAATTGAATATATTTATTATCAAGACGGTATAGCACCTGAAATGGTCCTAACCAGAATAAAGGAAAACAATGTCGAGGAAGATGTATATACCAGTGGAGTTGGCAATTATCTAGTAAATAATACAATTTTCAGCAATAAAAAAATCATCATAATAGCTCCGTCAGCTGATGGAACTCTTACTGATTATCAGATGAGTTTCGATATCAACTACGAACCTGAAATGCAATCAGATTTTGATGACCTTCGTTTTACAGATGAGGATGGGTTTTTAATTCCTTATTGGATTGAGGAAAAAAACAATTCAATTTCTTCAAAGGTATGGCTGAAGGTGCCGAAGATTGATGGAACAAATGGTGCAATTGTCAAGATGTACTATGGCAACTTGACAGCAAGTTCTAAATCAAACATCAATGATGTGATGTTATTTTCAGATACTTTCCCAGGTAATACCATAGATTCAAATAAATGGATTAAAACTGTTTCTTTTAGTTCTTCGATATCTGTTTCTGATGGCGTTTATACTTCTACAATTCCATATAGTGCCATTAGAAATAAAGGCAATGTCCTTGAGTCTACAGTTAGTTTTAACGGACCAATTGTTGTGAATGCCGATTATTATTACGCGCCAGCTATTGATTACCCGACAGCTAATGGTTACCCGTATGCTAACCTCTATTATGGCACTGGGTATTCAGGTTCACAATATTCTAAGGGTGTAACTGATGGATGGCACTATGATTCCAATCAACAGACAGATCCAACTAATACACTTGTCAGATATTTCACTTCAGGTACTCCTGAAACTATATATTCTAATACCAACGAAGCTATGTTTCCATCACACACTTGGACAAGTATGGTCTTCAAATTTGGGGACTCTAATGTAGCATTTTATGCAGATGGAACTGAGAAATTTAATGTTCCCGGGGATTTTGAAAACACAAATGGAACACTTCGTCTGGCACACTTTACAACGGATAAAATGGATGGTATATTCAAGGTTAAAAATTTCTTTGTACGCCAGTATGCATTCTCCGAGCCAACTTATACAATTCCTACTATATATCCTTCGGAATCCGCTTTTGACTCCTTTACTGCATATGATGGTTTCAGCCAGCCTGTCCAAACATACTATGAAGGTGAAAAGAACTGGATTACCCAGAACACCACTTACAATGAACTGGGTCTAGTAGAAAGTACTGAAGTCCCACATTACTTCAATCGGGCAGCTTTATCCATAACCTATGAATACGATCCCATTGGGAGGCCAACCGTAATCACGAACACGGATAGCACTACTCTAACCTACAACTACGATCTTGATAACACCACGATCACAAACCAGAATGGTATTGCCAAAACACTGACAAATGATATTTTCGGAAATATTGTAAGTGTCTATGAGTTCAATGAGGGTGAAACTTACGTAACTTCCTATAGTTATGATGCAATGAATAATCTTATTGGGATTGTCTCAGAACCTTGTAATGTGTGCGAAAATGAATCACCCTACTTTATAGATGACGAAGATGCATTATCCTACTGGATTGAAGGTGTTGAAAGTGGTGACAGGACCTTTGTTAAAGTTAATGAACTGTTGCCTTCTGAAACAGAGATCTATGCTGTTCAGAAGGAGAACGGCTATGCACCAAATGGTAATGATGTCTTTGATTTCTTTGAAAATGCGCAATCATACACAGAAGGTACCACTGATCCTGGAAACTGGAGTGTAGATTCTTACAGTGGATATAATGGTGAGACCTCAATAAAAGCAGTTTCTAGCAGAAATAGTTATGATTTTGGTTCAAGGGTACTTGAAGTAACTGGAGTTGGGAGTGGTTTAGGATATGTGAACTGTTATGTTAGATGTAAACAAAACATCAATCTTCCTCAAAATAGTTATATATTTGAATCAAGACTTAATCCAGGTTATCCTGACTACTCTGGAAAATGTCATGCAGAAGTATGGATTGATGATACATTGATGTACAACGATAATCCTTGTGAGGGTTCATCAGGAGCTTGTGACCAGTGGTATGATATCTCATTTAACTTCAACAATAGCTGTAGTGACATAAAACTAGGAAACCATTTTGACAGTCTTTATTCAGGTGCTGTGCGTGCAGCTTTTGATGATATTGTAATAAGGAAACATGCAACAATTGAGCCAACAATAGTAGTTGAAGACATGGGTGGCTGGTATAAGATTTTTGTCACTAACAATGGCGATGAAGAACTTACAGATTATCAGGTAGCTCTACCCTCTGAAGATTTGGACATAAAATCAACAAATGATAGTCTTTCTATTGGCATGATTGATTCTTACTATTCAGATGACAATTCATCATCATACTGGATTGAAGGTGTTGATAGTGGTGACAGGACCTTTGTTAAAGTTGATGAACTGTTGCCTTCTGAAACAGAGGTCTATGCTGTTCAGAAGGAGAACGGCTATGCACCAAATGGTAATGATGTCTTTGATTTCTTTGAAAATGCGCAATCATACACAGAAGGTACCACTGATCCTGGAAACTGGAGTGTAGATTCTTACAGTGGATATAATGGTGAAACCTCAATAAAAGCAGTTTCTAGCAGAAATAGTTATGATTTTAGTTCAAGGGTACTTGAAGTAACTGGAGTTGGGAGTGATTTAGGATATGTGAATTGTTATGTTAGATGTAAACAAAATGTAAATCTTCCTCAAAATACGTATGTATTTGAATCAAGACTTAATCCAGGTTATCCTGACTATTCTGGAAAATTCCATGCAGAAGTATGGATCGATGATACATTGATGTACAACGATAATCCTTGTGAAGGTTCGTCAGGAGCTTGTGACCAGTGGTATGATATCTCATTTAACTTCAACAATAGCTGTAGTGACATAAAACTAGGAAACCATTTTGACAGTCTTTATTCGGGCGCTGCTAGAGCAGCTTTTGATGATATCACTATAAGAAAATATGCATCAATAGAGCCAACAGTAGTAGTTGAAGATATGGGTGGGTGGTACAAAGTTATTGTAACTAATGGTGCATCTGAAACACTTACTGATTATCAGATTGCAATACTATCTGCAGATTTGAACATTAGTTCAATCGAAGAAAGTCTATACATTACTAAAATGGATAATTTCCAACCTGGAATGATTTCTGAATCCGATTTCAGCAATAACCAAACTATCATCATCTCTCCGTCCGCCGATGGAACTCTAACAGACTACCAGATGAGTTTTGATATAGGTTATGAAGCTGGAATGCAATCTGATTTTGATGATCTAAGGTTCACTGATGAAAACGAAACTTTGCTTCCTTATTGGATTGAGGAAAAAACTAATGGTATTTCTGCCAAGGTTTGGGTCAAGATTCCTGTGATTGATGGAACAAATGGTACTACTATCAGGATGTACTATGGCAACTCTATAATTTCATCTGCAGAGAACGGTGAAGATGTCTTCGAGTTCTTTGATGATTTTGATGATACTTCACTGGACACGTCTAAATGGTCTGAGTATCAACCCTCAAATGGTGCCTGTACCTTATCTGATAGTGTTGCCACAATAGACTTTGCAAGTGCTCATAATACATTTTATGCCATATATACAAACGATGAAATTGTCCTAGATCAGTATATTATTACTGCATATAGTAAACCTGGAACTGGAAAACATTCATGCTTAATCGCTTTTGGTGATGAAACTTGTAGTCTCGCACCACATAGTGGTTTATATGGTGTTTCTCTTTACGCAAGACCATCACCAGAGAATAATTGTGTATTTTCTTACAATGATGGTAGCAATGCTGGTTATACATTTGAAAACTTGAATATGGCATATTGCAAGTATGAAATGGTTAATACCGGTGATACTGTAGAGATGTATAGAGATGGAAATCTATTAGAAAGTAAAACTTTGTCTTTAACTGGGACAAATAAGTTGTATTTCAGTGGTGATCAATACTCTTCGGACTCGAAAACGCTTGTAGATTATGTATTTGTTCGTAAATATGTAGCAAATGAACCTGGTGTGACTATTGTTCCTGATTCAACTATTTTTGATTCATCAAGTTTCAGCAATAACCAAACCATCAGCCTATCTCCATCTTCAGACGGAACTCTAACAGATTACCAGATGAGTTTTGATATTGCTTACGAATCTGAAATGCAATCTGATTTCGATGATCTCAGGTTCACTGATGAAAACGAAACTTTACTTCCTTACTGGATCGAAGAAAAAACTAATGGTATTTCTGCCAAGGTTTGGGTCAAGGTTCCTGTGATCGATGGAACAAATGGTACTGCTATAAAGATGTACTATGGCAACTCTATAATTTCATCTGCAGAGAATGGAGATGATGTCTTCGAGTTCTTTGATGATTTTGATGGTACTTCACTGGACACATCTAAATGGTCTGAGTATCAACCCTCAAATGGTGCCTGTACCTTGTCTGATAGTGTTGCCACAATAGACTTTGCAAGTGCTCATAATACATTTTACGCCATATATACAAACGATGAAATTGTCCTAGATCAGTATATTATTACTGCATATAGTAAACCTGGAACTGGAAAACATTCATGCTTAATTGCCTTTGGTGATGAAGCTTGTAGTCTTGCGCCACATAGTGGTTTATATGGTGTTTCTCTTTATGCAAGACCATCACCAGAGAATAATTGTGTATTTTCCTACAATGATGGTAGCAATGCTGGTTATACATTTGAAAACTTGAATACGGCATATTGCAAGTATGAAATGGTTAGCACCGGTGATACTGTAGAGATGTATAGAGATGAAGATCTATTAGAAAGTAAAACCTTGTCTTTAACTGGGACAAATAAGTTGTATTTCAGTGGTGATCAATACTCTTCAGATTCGAAAACGCTTGTAGATTATGTATTTGTTCGCAAATACGCAGCAGATGAGCCAACCTATACTATTTCCGATAACAATATCAACAACAATACCAACAACCATACCAACAACCACATCTACTTCACCTACGACTCCATAGGCCGTAAAATATCCATGACCGACCTTGACATGGGCCACTGGACATATGAATACGACCTCAATGGCAATCTCATTAACCAGACCGATGCCAGGGGAGTTTCCACAATCCTGACCTACGATGACCTGAACAGGGTCACAGCAATTGATTATCCTAACGATGAGGACGTCAGCTTTACCTACGATCTTGAGTTCAACGGCACGCTTTCACAGGTAACCAGAGGTAACGTTTCGTCAGCTTATGACTACGACCTGCGTTATCGTGTAGAGGATGAGACTGTCACGCTTGATAGTACTCCCTACACCACATCCTATGAGTACGACAGTATGGACAGGCCGACAATGATCACCTATCCGAATGGTGAAAACGTCAACCTGACCTACAACGCGCAGACACTTTTGGAGAGTGTGGAAGGTGTGGTTGACAACCTTGACTACAACGCAAGGAACCAGATCACTACCAAAGAGCTTTCCAACGGTGTGGTTACGAGCTATACCTACGACACCGAAAAACTGCTGCTGGACAGGATATACACCGATAGTCTTCAGGACCTTAACTACAACTTCGATAACGTAGGCAATATCCTTGAGATCGAAGACAATGTCCTGAATTCCGTGAAGACATACGGATACGACGACCTTGACAGGCTGACCAGCGCAGACATGTCGGTCAACAGTGTGCCGACCTACCAGCGTGATTTCACCTACGACCAGTACGGCTGTATACAGCAGGTGGACGAGAACAGTGTCACAATATCCACTTACGAGTACAACCAGACTCCGTTCCACGCTCCTGTGAGTTACAATGGAAACGACCTCGAATATGATGCCAACGGAAACCTGATTGAGGATGAGGATTTCAGCTACGTCTACAACGATGCTAACCAGCTAAGCGAGGTCCGCTACTCTGGTAACAGTTCCCTTGTAGAGAAATACTGGTACGATGCCGACGGCAAGAGAGTCAAGAAACAGAACTCTGCCGGTGAGTTCACCTACTACGTCAATAAGTTCTATGAAGTGGACAACGGCAATGCCACCAGCTACTTCTTCCGCGACGACGAGCGCATAGCAAAGGAAACAGCCGGAGACATGGAGTGGTATCTCTCCGATCACCTCGGCAGCACCACTCTACTTATCGATGAAAGCGGTCTTGAGGTTGAGCGCACCGAGTATTATCCATACGGCCAGGTACAGTCCGGCGGTCTGGAGAAGTACGGTTTCACAGGACAGGAGAATGATGCTGACACTGATTTGATGTACTATGGTGCTAGGTATTACTCGCCTGAGTACAGGGTTTTCGTGCAGC